>NZ_VFPB01000001.1:0-78384 GCF_006716465.1 Pseudoxanthomonas sp. 3HH-4
TGAATTACGGTGCGGCTACACCGAGGCGTTATCGGGCGCGCACGCCGGGTTCTCGGCCACTACAGTAGGGAAGTTCAAAGACATAAGGCGTTAGGGTGCAGATCAAATGCAGCGCGTACTTCTAGCTATCCTTCTGTCCGCATCATTCGCAACGACCGGAGCCGAGTGGCCCAATGATCCTGATGCTGATCCATGCAATGCCGGAAGTGCGCGAGGTCAAGGAGAGTGCGCAAAGCGCAAGCTGGACCAGCACAATAAAGCAATGCTCGCCATCTACGCCCAACTCATCGATGCCCTACCGCAAGATCATGGTGAGTCCTCGGCACGTGTTCGTTTGACCCATGCACAGACCGCATGGCTTCACTATCGTGATGCAACGTGTTCGTTTGAGGGCAGCATCTCCGGCGGCGCGCCTATTTGGCAGTCCACACGCACCGTGTATTGTCTGACCTCTTTCACAGAAGACCGCATCATGAGGCTGCGTGCTTACTTGGCATGCGCCAAAGAGGAGCCAGATGCATGCAAAGAATTTGTGTAGTCGGACTGCACCCTAACAATTCATTCAAGCCGAACCCGCTTCGCGGGTCGGCTTAACTCTGGTGTTGGGTTCCATGAGAAAGATTGTCGCGGCCTTGTTGCTAGTACTTCCTTGGTCCGTTGCCGCTCAGGATTGCACCTGCCAACCAGTGAAAGCCGATCCGCTTGACTGGGCTAGAGGCATGTACCAAAGCTCCACGTACGTATTCCTCGGCACTGTCGCATCTATTGCGCCACCGCAGATTGGTTCCAATGAGACTCGAGATCAACCAACTGTCAGCGTCACTGAGACCTACAAGGGCAACTTTCCCGGTGGTGAGATTCGTAACTTTGATTGCGGCACAGGCGTACTTCCAGGCGAGAGCGTGATGTTCTTTCTGGATGGGTACAAGCGAATCAGATCGTGCTCCACGTACCCCAAAGGATTGACGGAGCGCCAAATAAAGGCTGCTGTAGCCGAGTTGTCCGGCGATGGCAGGTAAATTAACACCCCTGGTGCAACAGCCCCGTCTGATGGGAGAGGTAGATGATCGAACTCCCCTTGAGGGATCCATGCGACCTTTGCGTGGCGGCTCGCGAAGAACATTGGAAGATCATCGACGAGAGCAAACATACCTTGACCGTGATCAATCCGTGGCAATTCGAAGTTGGCCAGTGCTGCGTTATCACACGTCGCCATGTCGCAACGCTGCTTGATCTTTCCGATCTGGAATGCGAGGCCGTCATGATCTCGGCCAAGCGAGTCGCAGAGGCACTCGTCACGACCTATCGACCCCTCGGAATCCTGACGTTCCAGAACAACGGGGTCTTCAGCGGGCAGGAAACACCGCACTTCCATTTCCATGTCGTCCCTCGACAGAAGGGCAGCGATTGGGGCGTGGGTCCACCCCAACTCGCCACCTTCGATGGCGCCGGACGAGCAAGGGGTAGCTCACACGATCCAGGCGGAGATGAACAGCGCCGAGAGCGGGTCCGGGCTTCCGCCGAGCAGCTTGCCGAGGCCGTGGAGCTGATCCGCTCTAATCTGCCGGAGTAACCTGTTTGCTGCGGTGTTCCGGCTCAGGCGCCGGACAACGGCGAGTCTGGCACGGAGCCAATCGGTGACCGCCCGGCCATTCGCACGGGCCTTGCAACCTTTCGATCACACGATGCGCGCGAAACGCATCCATTCACCCGTGCGCCGCGCGCCGAGCGCGAACGAATGCGCCGGCACCCAGCCCAGCCGGGTCCTGGCCAGATCGTTCGACACCCATGATCGATATGCCTCGCGTACGACGCGGCCTTCGCTGGGCATCCGTACCGGCGGATGGTCGTCGGCATGGATGGCGGGGCCGCGATTCTGCAGTCGCGACTTGATCTTCAGTTTCTGCTCGGGGCTGATCCGACGGGCCACCAGCTCCTTGGTGCCCCGGATCAACTGACCTAGCGATGGGATGGTGCCCAACTGGGCATGGAATGCCGGGGAAGCCGCCAGCCGGATGGCTGCCTTGATGCTGTCGCGCGCATTCGGCTGCTTGGACTTCCAATAGGCTGCGATGTCTTCGAGCGCGTGGTCATGGACGGTCTTCTCGCCCTCGACCATGCCGGCGAACGTGGTGATGAAGTCCCCCCACGTCATGCGGGTATCGCCATTGATCAGGAACGCAGCGCCGACCGCGTCGTCGCGTTCGAGCGCCGCCATGATCGCTTCGCAGACATCATCGACGTACACCGCGTTGCAGATGCCCCGGCCGCCATCGATCAGGCTGATCCGACCCGCCCGCGCGTCCTGGACGATCGGCGTGACGAAGAAGCTGTAGGGACCGTAGACAATGGTGGGACGGAGCACGACGGTCTCCAGCGCGCCTCGCTTGCCGGCTGCCACCACCACGGCCTCGGACGCTGCTTTGGCATCGGAGTAGGCCTCGTTCCATCGCTGGATAGGCGCGGTGGCCTCGGTGAGCACGTCCAGCTTGGGCGATGGGCCATGCACGGCCATCGAGCTGACGTGGACGAAGCGACGGACGCCGGCACGCGTGCAGGCCTCGATCAACTGCGTGACCTGCGTCCGGGCGCTCTCGTCGTCGCCGTGGGCTAGGTTGACGACGGCATCGCATCCCTCCACTGCCCGCGCAAGGCTGTCGGCGTCGAGCATGTCGCCTGCGACCAGCTCGGTATCCAGCCGGGCGATCCGCACGGCGCGCGAGAAGTCGCGGACCAGCGCACGGTACGGGAGCCGGTACTCGAGCGACAGGAGTTCGCACAGGCGTGAACCGATGAACCCGGTGGCGCCGGTGACGAGGATCTTGGCGGGCATCATGCCGAGGACCCCATGCGTGCCAGCCATGGTTGCGCCATGGGTGTGCGCCTCGCATACGCCTTCTCGATGACGGCGAGCGCGTGCAGCGCCGACTCCCCGGTGACGAACGGTGCGCGCCGCTCGCGGACTGCCCCGATGAAGTCGTCGAGCTGCGCGCGGTAGTGGCTGCGCCCATCCCATCGCTTGGCACACAGGATCTGCATCTCCATCGGGCCACGGCGCGTGGTCCGGTGGAGTGTCAGCGTGCGGGGATCCGAGGTTGAAGCCTCGAGCGTGCCGCGCTCGCCCACTACCCGGATACTGCGACGCAGGCGGTGCGACCAGCTGAACTCCAGGCGCGCGGGCACCGGCCGCCCACCCATCTGCAGCGTGCCGGTCAGCTTCGCATTGCTCTCGAAGCCACCAAACGCGTCGTCCTCGTAGGCGATTTCCGTGAGGTCGCCGAACAGCCACAGCACCCGATCAAGCAGGTGCACGCCGGTATCGAACAGAACGCCGCCGCCCGTCGCATTGCGGTCGAAGTAGCTGTTGCTCGCCATCGGCCAGTCGAGGGGGGCACCGTCCTCGACGATCACTTCACAGGCCTCGCCGATCTCACCGTCCTCCACCAGGTCCGCAAGCCACCTGTTGTGGGGGAAGAACCGCATCATGAGCGCAACCGCCAGCACGCGACCGGTCCTGCGCGCGGCTTCCACCATCTTCTGTCCGTCGGCGACCGTTATCGCCAACGGCTTCTCGCACAGGACGTCGATCCCCATCTCCATCAACTGGATGGCGACGGGCGCGTGAAAGCGCGGCGGGACGGCCACGATGGCGGCATCGACCTTGCCGGCAAGCCCGGCGAGCTCGGTGGTGATCTCCGCCTCGACACCACCGGCGCGTGCGGCATGCGTGGCGTTGCGGTGGTCGCGGTCGCAGAGCACGGTCACCTCGACCCGACGGTCCCCGATGATCACGGGCAGATGCGCTTCGCGCGTGATTGCCCCGCACCCCACAATGCCAAGCCGTACGGGCTGGTTGGAATCAAAGCTCGTCAAGGTCCCTCTCCGTGTCAGCACACTAGCGATACGTAAATTGGCCCATCGACCGGCCGTGTGGTGGACCACCTCGCAAATTTGCCTGGGCGGGAATGCGACCTCGCCCGGGGCCGATGCCGCCCGGCCCTGAGTGCCCACAACAGGCGTAACCCGACGCATCACGGCGTCAGGCGCGATGATCCTTGCCGCAACATGAGACGACAGGAGCCTGATGGCTTCGCAGAAATGGCGGAGGCCATCGCGTAGTGCGCGAGCATCGCGACGACGTCGACTGGCAGCTCCCGGACCCGCCAGACGTAGCCATCGCGCGCGCATGCTTTCGCTCAAGCTTCACGATGTCTTCGCCTCGTCTTGCGGACGGGTGCATTCCATGCTGATGTCCCGATCCGTTGCGGGCGGCGGGCGCGTGCTTGGTGTTCGCGCCGTGGCTGGTGTGGCGTACCACACCGATGGCGGGCGCCCTACTCCGCTTCTTCCGGCGGTAACACGATGCCGTCCGGGTCCACGGCCAGGCGACCGGCCGCGAGCACGGCCTGGGTGCGGTTGGTGACGTGCAGCTTGCGCAGGATGGCGGTGACATGGGCCTTGATGGTGGCCTCGGACACGCCCAGGTCGTAGGCGATCTGCTTGTTGAGGCGGCCGGCGCCGAGCATCTGCAGCACCTTGAACTGCTGCGGCGTGAGGTCGCGCAGGCGTTGCGCGGTTTCCTGTTCGTCCCGGCTGGTGGCCGGTGCGTTGTGCGCTTCGGCCGGCACCCAGCGCTCGCCATCGAGTACGGCGCCGATGGCCTGGCCGATGGTGTCCGAATCGGCCGACTTGGGAATGAAGCCGAGCGCGCCATGGTCGAGCGCGCGGCGCATGACCGCCGGCTCCTCGCGCGCCGATACGATGACCACGGGCAGCTGCGGATGCAGCGCGCGCAGGTGCACCAGCGCGTTGAAGCCGTGCGCGCCGGGCATGTTGAGGTCCATCAACAGCAGGTCAGCGTCCGGGTGCGCGTCCACCAGCACGTACAACGCATCCACGCTGTCGGCTTCGTGCAGCTTCACGCCCGGCATCACGCGCTGCACGGCGCCGCGGAGCGCTTCGCGGAACAGCGGGTGGTCGTCAGCGATCAGCAGGGTGGGCATGGCGGTGCGGTCCATCGTGGGGGAAGGGTAATCCGTGGGGTTCGTGCTGCACAGGTGCGGGCGTCACACGCCCGCATGCTGCTGGCCCGCCGCCTCCCCGCGACGGGCCGGTCGTGCTTACTTGACCTTGCGCTCGGCGACCAGCGATTCCACCACCGTGGGGTCGGCCAGTGTCGAGGTGTCGCCGAGTTGCTCGGGCGCGTTCTCGGCGATCTTGCGCAGGATGCGGCGCATGATCTTGCCCGAACGCGTCTTCGGCAGGCCGGGGGCCCACTGCAGGTGGTCCGGCGTGGCGATGGGTCCGATCTCCTTCCGCACCCAGGCCACGAGTTCCTTCAGCAGCTCGTCGCTCTGCGCTTCGCCGGCCTTCAGGGTGACGTAGGCGTAGATGCCTTGCCCCTTGATGTCGTGCGGAAAGCCGACCACGGCCGCCTCGGCCACCTTCGGGTGCGCGACCAGTGCGCTTTCCACTTCGGCGGTGCCGATGCGGTGGCCGGAAACATTGATCACGTCATCCACGCGGCCGGTGATCCAGTAGTAACCGTCGGCATCACGGCGGCAGCCGTCGCCGGTGAAGTACGTGCCGGGATACGTGCGGAAGTAGGTGTCGATGAAACGCTGGTGGTCTCCGTACACGGTGCGCATCTGGCCCGGCCAGGAATCCAGCAGCACCAGGTTGCCTTCGGTGGCGCCTTCGAGCTGCTCGCCATTGGCATCGACCAGCGCGGGCCGCACGCCGAAGAACGGCAGTGTGGCAGAACCCGGCTTGAGGTCGATGGCGCCGGCCAGCGGGGTGATCAGGATGCCGCCGGTCTCGGTCTGCCACCACGTATCGACGATGGGGCAGCGCGCGTCGCCGACCACGTCGTAGTACCAGCGCCAGGCTTCGGGGTTGATCGGCTCGCCCACGCTGCCCAGCAGGCGGAGCGACGCGCGCGAGGTCTTCTTCACCGGCGCCTCGCCTTCGCGCATCAGCGCGCGGATGGCGGTGGGAGCGGTGTAGAAGATGGTGACCTTGTGCTTGTCGATGACGTCCCAGAAGCGCGACACGTTGGGATAGTTGGGCACGCCCTCGAACATCACCGCGGTGGCGCCATTGGCCAGCGGGCCGTAGACGATGTAGCTGTGGCCGGTGACCCAACCCACGTCGGCGGTGCACCAGTAGATGTCGTCCTCGCGCAAGTCGAACACGGCTTCGTGCGTGTACGCCGCGTACAGCAGGTAGCCACCGGTGGTGTGCAGCACGCCCTTGGGCTTGCCGGTGGAACCGGAGGTGTAGAGGATGAAGAGCGGGTCCTCCGCGTTCATGCGCTCGGGCTCGCACTCGGCGGGCTGCGCGTCGACGACGGCATCGAACCAGCGGTCGCGCGGCATCTGCATGTCGACGGCGCCACCGGTGTGGCGCACGACCAGGACGGTCTCGACGGAATTGGTGCCCGGCAGCTTCAGCGCGGCATCTACGTTCGCCTTCAGCGGTACCTTCTTGCCACCGCGCAGGCCTTCGTCGGCGGTGATGATCAACTTGGTGCCGCAATCGGCCACGCGGTCGGCGATGGAATTGGGTGCGAAGCCGCCGAAGACCACCGAGTGGATGGCGCCGATGCGTGCGCACGCAAGCATGGCCACCGCCGCGTCCGGAATCATCGGCAGGTAGATCGTCACGCGGTCGCCCTTCTGCACGCCCAGCGCGCGCAGCGCGTTGGCCAGCCTGCAGGTGCGTTCGTAAAGCTCCCGATAGGTGACGCCGTACGAGGGTGCGTCGGGGCTGTCGGGCTCGAACAGCAGGGCGACCTTGTCGCCGCGCGTGGCCAGCTGTCGGTCGAGGCAGTTGACGCTGGCATTGAGTTCGCCATCGGCGAACCAGCGGATATGGAAATCGTCGAGGGCGTAGCTGACGTCCTTGATCTGCGTCGGCTTCTTGAACCAGTCCAGGCGCTCGGCTGCCCTGCTCCAGAATGCATCGGGATCGTCGATCGAGGCCTGGTAATCGCGCAGGTACTGCTCGCGCGTGATGCGCGCGCTGGCGGCGAATTCCGGCTTGACCGGATAGAGATCAGTCATGAGGTCCTCCCGGGACGTTCCTGTGAAGCGTCGATTCTGAAGCATGGACGAAGACCGGGCGAAGCGACGGAAGTAGGTCGTGCGGTGCGTCCGGCACGCCGAGTTTGACGCATACGGTCGTGCGGCATCGCAGCATCCGGCTTAGACAATGGTCGTAAAGCAGCCGCGTGCTCCCTGCGACCGATCGCCGCACCCCTTCTGCGGCAAGGGTTTGCCTGCCCGACGGTGCGATTACGACTAATGGCGAATAGGCGCTGCCGGCGCGCAGGCGCAAGTCTCCGTCAGCCGCGCAACGCGGCCATCAACCTTTCGGGAGGGGTTATGACCCAACGTTCCGCACTCATGGCGCGACGGCCACTGGCCGCTGCGCTCTTCGTCGCATTGCTCGCGCCAGGCATGGCATTCGCGCAGACCGCCAAGGAAAAAGCCCTGGAGGCGCGCGTCGCCGACCTTGAGCGGCAGGTGCAGATGCTGCTGTCCGCGCAGCAACAGCAGCAGTCGCAGATCACCACCACGCAGGAGCAGGTGACGCAAGTGCAGGCCTCGCAGGCCGCACTGCCGGCACCCGTGCCCACCGGCAAGCAGCCGATCCAGAACACCACCATCCTGACCGCCGCCACGCCGGGCAGCACGTTCTCGTATGGCGGCTTCATCAAGCTGGATGCGATGGCCACCGACACCAGCGACGGCCGCATCGCCGACGGCTCGTCGGGCCGCCTGTTCTACGTGCCCAGCACCATTCCGGTGGGCGGCGCCGGTGCCGACGGTGGCGATGCCTACGCCGACTTCCATGCGCAGTTCTCGCGCTTCTGGTTGAGCACCGACCATGTCACCGAGGGCGGCGACAAGTTCAAGACCTATATTGAAGCGGACTTCTTCGGCGGCGGCAGCAATGCGCTGGCCGGCAACGAAACCGCCACCAACACCTACGCCGTCAGCCTGCGCCACGCCTACGTGACCTGGAACAGCTGGCTGGCCGGCCAGACCTGGTCCAACTTCATGGACGTGGCGGCACTGCCGGATGCGGTCGACTTTGTCGGTCCGACCGACGGCACCGTATTCGTGCGCCAGGCGCAGGTGCGCTACACCAAGGGCCCATGGTCGTTCTCGATTGAGAATCCGCAGACCACGGTCACGCCCTATCTCGCCGGCACCCGCTTCAACAGCGGCGACAACGCGATGCCCGATGTCACGGCACGCTGGCTGACCAAGGGCGACTGGGGCCACTTCACCGTCGCCGGCATGGTGCGCCAGTTCAAGGTCGCCGACGAAACCGACACTGGCGGTTCGGTGAGCGTGTCGGGCAAGTTCAACCTGGGCAAGAGCGATGACATCCGCTATGCGGTCAATGCCGGCCAGGGTATCGGCCGCTACCTGGCGTTCGGCGTGGGCAGCGACGTGGTCACCGAGGCCGATGGCGACATCAGCGCGCTGGACGGCTACGGCGGTTTCGTGGCATGGCGCCATGTCTTCAGCCCGAAGATCCGCACCAACCTGATGTATGCCGCCTCGCACTTCGACAACGACGCCGCACTCACCGGCTTCGGCGTCACCGAGCGCACGCAGTCCATGCACGCCAACCTGATCTACTCGCCGTTCCCGAAACTGGATATCGGGGCGGAGCTCATCTACGGGCAGCGTTCGCTTGAGGACGACCGCGAAGGCGACCTGAAGCGTCTGCACACGACCGTCAAATACACTTTCTGAGGGGAAACCACATGAGTTCCACGACTGTGCAGCATTCGTCGTCGGGCGAGCTGACGAAGGGCCACAAGAAGGTCATCTTCGCCTCCAGCCTCGGCACCGTGTTCGAGTGGTACGACTTCTATCTCTACGGCTCGCTGGCGGTCATCATCGCCAAGCAGTTCTTCAGTGGCGTCAACGAAACCACCGGCATGATCTTCGCGCTGCTGGCGTTCGCGGCCGGCTTCTTCGTACGTCCGTTCGGCGCTGCCTTCTTCGGTAGCCTCGGCGACCGCATCGGCCGCAAGTACACCTTCCTGGTCACCATCCTGATCATGGGCATCTCGACCTTCCTGGTCGGCGTGCTGCCCAACTACGCGACGATCGGTTTCGCCGCGCCGGTGATCCTGATTATCCTTCGCCTGGCGCAGGGCCTGGCGATGGGCGGCGAGTACGGTGGCGCAGCCACCTACGTGGCCGAGCACGCGCCGCCCGGCAAGCGCGGCCTGTACACCGCATTCATCCAGACCACCGCGACGCTGGGACTGTTCCTGTCGCTGGCGGTGATCCTGGCGTGCCGCCTGACGCTGGGCACCGAGGCATTCGAAGACTGGGGCTGGCGCATTCCGTTCCTGGGCTCGATCGTGCTGTTGGGCGTGTCCGTGTGGATCCGCCTGCAGCTGGCCGAATCCCCGCTGTTCCAGCAGATGAAGGCCGAAGGCAAGGGCTCGAAGAAGCCGTTCCGCGACAGCCTGCAGGGCGGCAACCTGAAGCTGATGCTGCTGGTGTTGTTCGGCGCCACCGCCGGCCAGGCCGTGGTGTGGTACGGCGGCCAGTTCTACGCGCTGTTCTTCCTGCAGAGCATGATCAAGGTGGACCCGACGGTGTCGTACCTGCTGATCGCCGGTGCACTACTGCTCGCCACGCCGTTCTTCCTGTTCTTCGGCTGGCTGTCGGACAGGATCGGCCGCAAGAAGATCATCATGGCCGGCTGCCTGCTGGCCGCGCTGACCTACTTCCCGATCTTCAAGGGCATCACCCACTACGCCAACCCGGCCATCGAGGAAGCCCGCACGTCGTCGCCGGCCGTAGTCGTCGCCGACCCGGCCACCTGCAGCTTCCAGTTCGATCCGGTCGGCATCCGCAAGTTCACCAGCTCGTGCGACGTGGCCACGGCTGCGCTGACCAAGGCCGGCGTGCCGCATGAAATCCAACCGGGTCCGGCTGGCGAAGTGGCCAAGGTCCAGGTCGGCGGCTCCGCGGTGGCTTCGTACGAGGCGGCGGGCCTGTCGAAGGATGACCTGAAGGCGAAGTCGGGCGAGTTCGGCGCCGCGCTGAAGGGCGCGCTGACCAGCGCCGGCTATCCGGAGAAGGCGGACACCGCGCGCATCAACATCCCGATGACGCTGTTCCTGCTGTGGGTGCTGGTGATCTACGTGACCATGGTCTACGGCCCGATCGCCGCGTACCTGGTGGAGCTGTTCCCCACGCGCATCCGCTACACCTCCATGTCGCTGCCGTACCACATCGGCAATGGCTGGTTCGGTGGCTTCCTGCCGGCGATCTCGTTCGCCCTGGTGGCAGGTACGGGCAACCTGTACTACGGCCTGTGGTATCCGATCGGTATCGCGGTAATGACGCTGATTATCGGCACGCTGTTCCTGCGTGAGACCAACCACGTCGACATCACGAAGTAAACGCTCCTCCCCCGCCGGTCCCTCCAGGGCCGGCAACCCGGACGCCGGCCTTCGTGGCCGGCGTTTTCTTTTTGGTGCATTCGCGGATGTAAGCTGGCCCTCCCGCCACGAGGGCATGCGCCATGCCACTGATCACCCTGACCATCCGCAAGCCCAAGGACGACGCATTCAAGTCATCCGTGCTGGACGCCGTGCATGCCGCGCTGGTGGCCTCGGGCGTGCCCATTGCCGATCGTTTCCAGCGCGTGCTGGAACTGTCGGCGGAGGATTTCCGCTACGACCCGGCCTATCCGGATGTCGCCGGTGCACGCGACGAGGACTTCGTGCTGATCGAAATCCTGTGGTCGGCAGGACGCAGCGTGAAAGTGAAGAAAGCGCTTCTCTCGGATCTGATGCAGCGCCTGGCCGCCGCCGGCAGGAATCCGGAGAACGTGATGGTCTGCTTCAAGGAAACCACATGGGAGAACTGGGCGTTCGCAGGGGGACGCCTGATCCATACATGAGACGGATCACCGTGGCGGTGCCGCCAGCTCCTTTTCGCTGAGGAAGCCGCTGCCGTCCACATCCTGCCGTCTGAAGCGGTCGGCCAGCTGCGCCAGGTGCGCCTCGCGGGTGATCGGCTTGCCTCTCCCGCCCGGCAATTCCTCCACGGACAGCACGCCGTCGCGGTTACGGTCCATGCCGTCGAACGCGTAGCTCATCCAGGCCTGGTACTCGGCCAGGCTGACGCGGTGGTCGCGATCGGTATCCATGCGTGCGAGGTAATCGCCGGTGGCGGCGACCTGGGCCAGCACGGGCAGGGGTACGACGGTGAGCAGGAGTGCGGAGAAGAACAGGTGCATGGCGGCATTGTAGAGCCGCCGGGCGTTGCCGTTGCCCGCGACGATTCGGGTACGCTGCACCAGCAACCTCTCCCCTCGCCCCGCGATGAACCTGCCTGCATCCCCTGTCGCTGCAACGCTCGCAGCCCCACTGTTCGAACTGGACCGCGCCACCGTGGTGCGCGGCGCCACGCGCGTCCTGCACGACCTGTCGCTGACCATCCCGCTGGGCCAACATACAGCCATCCTCGGCCCGAACGGCTGCGGCAAGTCGACGTTCATCAAGCTGATCAATCGCGAGTTGTATCCCCTGGCACGCGAAGGAGACGCGCCGGTGAAGGTGTTCGGCCTGCGGCGCTGGAACGTGAACGAACTGCGCAACCGCCTGGGCCTGGTCACCAGCGACCTGACCCGCGACCTGCAGCAGACGCCGTACCTGCGCGTGGAGGACGCCGTGGTGACGGGCTTCTTCTCCAGCTTCGTGGTGCCTCCGCACCGGCAGGTGGACCCCGGCATGCGCGCCCGTGCACGGCACGCACTGGAGCAGGTGCGCGCGATACCGCTGGCCGACCGCCAGGTGGCGGAACTGTCCACCGGTGAGATGCGGCGCGTGCTGATTGCGCGGGCACTGGTGCATGAGCCGGAGGCGCTGCTGCTGGACGAGCCTACTGCCGGCCTGGACCTGGTCGCACGGCAACACTTCCTGGAGCTGATGCGCAGCCTGGCGCAGCGCGGCATCACCCTGGTGCTGGTGACCCACCACATCGAGGAGATCATTCCCGAGATCGACCGCGTGCTGCTGCTTCGCAACGGCGCAGTCCATGCCGACGGCGGCCGTGCCACTACGCTGACCGATGCGCAACTGAGCCAGGCCTTCGGCGGTCCGATCCAGGTGCGTCACGAAGGCGGCTTCTACGCCGCGATGCCCGCCCATGCCTGAGTTGCCCGAGGTCGAAACCACGCGCCGTGGCCTGGCGCCCCACGTGGAAGGCCGCCGCATCCATACGGTGACGCTGCGCCGGCCCGATCTGCGCTGGCCGATTCCCCCGGAAGTGGCGCGCGAACTGCCCGGCCAGCGGATCGATGCCGTCCGGCGCCGTGCAAAGTACCTGCTGATGGACACCGCCGCAGGCAGCGCGGTGCTGCACCTGGGCATGTCCGGCAGCCTGCGCGTGCTGCCGGCGACCACCCGGGTAGGTGCGCACGACCACGTGGACATCGCGCTGGACAGCGAACGTGGCAGGTCCGGCCGCGTGCTGCGCTTCACCGACCCGCGCCGCTTCGGCTGCCTGCTGTGGCAGCCCGTCGGCCAGGTGCATCCGCTGCTGCAGGGGCTGGGGCCGGAGCCGTTGTCGGATGCGTTCGACGGCGACTACCTGTTCGCGCTCAGCCGCGGCCGACGGGCACCCGTCAAGACCTTCCTGATGGACCAGGCCGTGGTGGTGGGCGTGGGCAACATCTACGCGGCGGAAAGCCTGTTCCGCGCCGGCATCTCGCCGCTGCGTGCGGCCGGCAAGGTGTCGCGGGAGCGCTACGTGGCGCTGGCGACGGCCGTGAAGGACATCCTCGCCTATGCCATCACCCGCGGCGGGACCACGCTGCGGGATTTCCTCAATCCGGACGGTGCACCGGGCTATTTCGAGCAGGAACTGTCGGCTTACGGCCGTGGCGGCGAAGCCTGCCCGCGCTGCGGCCGGGCGATGAAGCAGGCCACCATCGGCCAGCGGACCACAGTCTGGTGCGGGTACTGCCAGCGCTGACGACCCGGGCGGGCCCCTGCCACGATCACGTCCTGTGAGAGAAATGACGTTATATTCGCGCCCTTGGCTCGTGGGGAAGACGGATGGCCGACGCACCTGACATCACCTTGTGGCTGGACTCGGCCCGTAGCGGCGATCGCGCTGCGCTGGACCGCGTGCTGGCCACGCTGTACCAGGAACTGCACACCATGGCGCGCCGCCAGCTGTCTGGCCAGCACGGCTACACGCTGGATGCGACCGCGCTGGTGCACGAGTCCTACCTGAAGCTGCTCGGCTCCACCGGCACCGCCAAGTTCGAGGACCGCGCGCACTTCTTCGCGTACGCCGCCTCGTCGATGCGCAGCGTGGTGGTGGATTACGCCCGCAGCCGGCTGGCGCGCAAGCGCGGCGGCGACCTCAAGCGCGTAGCGGACATTCCCGAAGAGGTGGAAGGCAACCTGCGCCTGGACGAGGACATGCTGGCGCTGAACGACGCGCTGGAGAAGCTGGCTTCCGCCGACGAGCGCCTGGCGCAGGTGGTGGAGATGCGCTATTTCGCCGGCCTGTCCGAGCTGGAGATCGCCGAGCTGCTGCAACGCTCCGAACGCAGCATCCGCCGCGACTGGCAGAAGGCGCGCATGTTCCTGCTGTCGGTCATGCAGGACAGCTGAGACCCGTACTGCGCGCCCCCTGAGATGGACGCCGAACGCTGGCAACGCTTGTCCCCGCTGCTGGACATCCTGCTGGAACTCGATCCGGACGCCCGGGCGCAGCAACTGGAAATCCTGCGCGCCGACGACCCCGATGCCGCGCGCGAGTTGGAGAAACTGCTCGCCCTGGAAGAGGAAGGCGACGACTTCATCGACCAGCCCCTGGTCGACAAGCCGGGCCAGCTGAAACCGGGCATGCGGGTGGGGCCCTACCAGCTGGAATCGATGCTGGGCGAAGGCGGCATGGGCATGGTGTGGCTGGCCTCGCGTGCGGACGGCCTGTACCAGCGCCGCGTCGCGCTGAAGCTGCTTCGCCCCGGCCTGGCCGATCCCAACCTGCGCCTGCGCTTCACCCGCGAACGCGAAATCCTTGCGCGCCTCGAGCATCCGAACATCGCGCGCCTGCTGGACGCCGGCATCGGCAGCGAAGGCCAGCCTTACCTGGCGCTGGAATACGTGGAAGGCGTGTCGATCACCGACTACTGCCTGGCCAACAACATCGGCCTGGACACGCGGCTGACGCTGTTCCTGCAGATCTGTGAAGCGGTCAGCCATGCGCACGCGAACCTGATCGTCCACCGCGACCTCAAGCCGTCCAACATCCTGGTCACGCCCAATGGCGAGGTGCGCCTGCTGGACTTCGGCATCGCCAAGCTGCTCGACGACCCGGAGCCTGCTCCCGTACATCCACGCACCGAGGTGCGCGCCTTCACCCTGCACTACGCGGCGCCGGAGCAGGTACGCGGCGAACTCGTCACCACCATGACCGACGTGTATTCGCTGGGCGTGGTGCTGTACGAACTGATCGCGGACACCAAGCCCTATCGCCTGCGCCGGCAGACCGACGCCGAATGGGAGCAGGCGATCCTCGCCGTAGAACCGTTGAAACCCTCGGTGGCGACACTGCGCACCACCGACGGCAGCCGCAGCCGATGCCCGGATGCCCGCCGCAACGCACGCAGGCTGGCCGGCGATCTGGACAACATCGCGCTGAAAGCCTTGCAGAAGGCGCCGGAGCAGCGCTATCCGTCCGTCGAAGCGATGTCGCAGGACCTGCGGCGGCACATCGAGGGGCGCCCCGTGCTGGCGCGCCCCCAGAGCATGGGCTACCGGCTGCATAAGTACCTCATCCGGCAACGCTGGACACTCGCCTTCGGCGGCCTGGCGGCTGCCGTGCTGGTGACCGCATTGGCGGTGAGCCTCTGGCAGGGCCGCCAGGCGATGCGCGAGGCGGCGCGTGCGCAGGCCATGCAGAACTTCGTAATCGGCCTGTTCGACAATGCCACCGCGTCGCAGCAGGGCAACACCTTCGATGCGCGCGAGCTGCTGGCGGCCGGCGAACGGCGCGGCGCACGCGAACTCGCCAACCAGCCACGCGCGCAGGCAGAACTGCTGGGCGTGATCGCCCGCCTGCGGCTGGGCCTGGGCGACTACCACGAGTCGCTGGCGCTGCTGGAAAAGCAGGCGCGGGTACTCGCGACAGCGAACGATGCGCCCGACAGCCTGCGCCTGCAGGCCGCGACCCAGCACGGACGCGTACTGCGTCTGCTCGGGCGTTCGCGCCAATGCGTGCAGGTGATGGCGCCGATGGAGGCGCGGCTGGCGTCGCTCGATTCCCGGTTGCCGCTTCTGGTGGCCGAGTTCCGGTCGCAGAACGGACGCTGCCGTGCCGACGCCGGCGAGAAACAGGTGGCGCGTCAGATGTTCGAAGGCTCGCTGGATATCCGCCGCGCCCTGAAGGACGAAGCGGGCGTAGCGGAAAACATGCGCGACCTGGCCCAGCTGGATGTCGAACTTGGCAACGCCGACGCCGGCGCGCGTGGCTACCGCGCCGCACTGGCACACCTGCAGGCACACGGCCATGCACGTCATACGCTGGCCATCGAGATCCAGCGCAGCCTGGCATTGCTGTACCGCAACCGCGGCGATACGGATGCGGCGCTGGCCTCGTTCCAGCGCGCGCGCGCGCTGTCCGAGGACATCCATGGCGCGCGTCATCCGCTCACCCAAGCCCTGCGCCGCCACATCGCGGCCGTACAGGTCGACCTGGGCCAGCTGGGTGAAGCCGACGAGGAACTCCGCCGCCTGCACGCGATGACGCTGGAGTCGCTGGGCCCGCAGCATCGCGACACGGCGTCGAGTTGGAATTCGATGGGCATCATCGCTTGGGAACGGGGCGACAACGAGACTGCGGTGCACAATGTCGCCCGGGCCGTCGGCATCTGGCGCAGCAGCGAGAGCCTGCAGATCCTGCCCGGCGGGCTGTTCAATTACGGCATGGTGCTGCATAGCGCTGGCCGCCACGACGAAGCACTCGCGGTACTGGAAGAATCGCGGCAGATGCGGGTGACGACGATCGGCGCCAGCCATGCATTGATCGGCGAGACGGACCGCATGATCGGCGAAGTGCTGGCCGCCAAGGGTGACCTTCGGGGCGCCAGCGCGCGCTTCGATCGCGCCGTGCGCCTGACCCGCGTGGGCTTCGGTCCGGAGCATCCGCGCACCTGGTTCGCCGAACTGTCCATGGCCCGTCACCTGACGCGGCTGGGGCGCCCGCAGGACGCCGTCGCCCCACTGGAAGGACTGACGCGTCATGAGGGTGGCGGCAGCGAAGCGCCGAAGCTGCGCTGGCTCGCCCGCGCCTATCTGGCCGAAGCGCGTTGCGGCATGGGCGAGAAGGAACGCGCGCGGCGCGAGTTGGATGCCCTGGCGGGAGAACTTCGCAGCGCACTGCCTGATGGCGGCATCATTCCGCGTGAAGTCGCCGACCTGCGCACCGCCTGCCGTTGAGGCCGGTCACTCCAGCAACAACCCCGGCTGTTGGGGATCGATGCGACCCTCGCCGCGCGCGATCTTCTTGAATTCCGCGCGGCTGACCGAGACATAGCGTTCGTTGCCGCCGATCTCCACCTGCGGCCCATCCTGCACGGCGAGCCCCTGCTCGTTGACCCGCACGGTCATGATCGCCTTCTTGCCGGTATGGCAGATGGTCTTGATCTCGCTGATCTCGTCCGCCCAGGCCAGCAGGTACTGGCTGCCTTCGAACAGCTCGCCGCGGAAGTCGGTACGCAGGCCGTAACACAGCACGGGGATGCGCAGCGCGTCCACCACTTCGCTGAGCTGCCAGACCTGGGCGCGGCTGAGGAACTGCGCTTCATCCACCAGCACGCAATCGAGCTTGCCATGCACGGCGATGTCATCGCGAATCCGGCGCTCGAGGTCATCATCGCGCTCGAATGCCACCGCATCCGCACGCAGACCGATGCGCGACGCCACCACGCCGGGTCCGGCACGGTCGTCCAGCCGCGGGGTCAGGATCGCCACGCGCATCCCGCGCTCGCGGTAGTTGTGCGCCGACTGCAGCAGCGTGGTGGTCTTCCCGGCGTTCATCGCCGAATAGTAGAAATAGAGTTTGGCCATGCCGTCATTGTAAAACGGGCGGGCTTCCCGCTTATCTGCCTTCGGGCGCCTTCACCGGCTCCACTTCGCCCACGTCGACCTTGCCCCTCATGGGCGCCTTCCAGATCGCGTCCTGCAGCCGCCAGTAGTACTCGGGCTGCCAGTACTTGCGGTCGTAGTACTGGTCACCCCGCACCGTCATGCCGGTGCCGGCCAGCGGCCCGGTGTGGGGAATGATGGTGAGGTTGCCCACGTAGCCGACGCGGCTGCCGGTCGTGCTGCGCGTGGCCCGTCGCAGGATCTTCTCCAGCCGCGGCTTGGCCGCCCCGTCGCCGTATTCGGCCAGGATCGCCTGCCCGCGCTCGATGGCCTCCTTGCGCTGTACGTCGTCCAGCCGCGCCCAGTAGAACTCGCGCTGGGCGAGGAAGTCCGGATAGAGCCGCTCGGCCGCGATGTCCATCCATGCGTAGGCGATGGCACGATCCTGCGTGACCCCGGTGCCCTGCCAGTACATGTCCGCGATGATCGCCTGCGAGGGCTTGTCGGCATGGAAGGCCGCGCGCTTGAACCGTTCCAGCGCGCCGGCATAGTCCTGCCGTTCGTAAGCGCGCGCGCCCTCCGACCGCCACCGCAGGTCCGGGTGCGCGGCCAGGAAGCCTTCGGTCAACACCGCCTGATCGAGCTTCGGCTCCTGGGCCGTCGCCGGCCCCATCGGCAACAGGGCCACCATGACCAGCACACAGCAACGGAAGGCATTCATGGCGATACGCCTGCATCCGGAAGCATGGAGTGTCGACATGCTAGGAGAAGCAGGGCGCCGTTGTCTGTAAACTGATGGCCTACGCAGAAGTACTCCCATGCACGGTCTCAACCCCCCCCAACGCGCCGCCGTCCTTCACAGCAAGGGCCCTCTGCTGGTGCTCGCGGGCGCCGGCAGCGGCAAGACGCGCGTCATCGTGGAGAAGATCGCGCACCTGATCGCCGGCAACCATTTCCCGGCGCGCCGGATCGCGGCGATCACCTTCACCAACAAGTCCGCCAAGGAAATGCGCGAACGCGTGTCCAAGCGGATCAAGGGCGACGTGGCCGAAGGGCTGACCATCTGCACGTTCCATGCGCTGGGGCTGAAATTCCTGCAGATCGAACACGCGGCGGTGGGCCTGAAGCGCGGCTTCTCCATCTTCGATGCGGACGACGCCCACGCACAGGTCAAGGACCTGATGTATGGCGCCAAGCCCGACGACGTGGAAGCGGCGAAGAACCTGATCTCCCGCGTGAAGAACGCCGGCCTGTCGCCCGAAGAGGCCCTTGCCGAAGCGCGCACCAACCGCGAGAAGGAAGCCGCACTGCTGTACCAGCGCTACCAGGACCGGCTGACCACGTTCAATGCGGTGGACTTCGACGACCTGATCCGCCTGCCGGTGCAGATCCTGGAGAACAATCCCGAGATCACCGCGGCATGGCGCGAGCGGATCGGCTACCTGCTGGTCGACGAATGCCAGGACACCAACGACGCGCAATACCGCTTGTTGAAGGCGATCGCCGGCGAGCGCGGCGACTTCACCTGCGTGGGCGACGACGACCAGAGCATCTACGCGTGGCGCGGCGCGAACCCCGACAACCTGTTGCAGATGGCGAAGGACTACCCGGCACTGCAGATCGTCAAGCTGGAACAGAACTATCGCTGCAGCAACCGCGTACTGCGCGCGGCCAATGCGTTGATCGCCAACAATCCGCACGAACATCCGAAGGCGCTGTGGAGCGATCAGGCAGATGGCGAGCGCATCCGCGTTTGGGAATGCCGCGACAATGAGCACGAGGCGGAGAAGGTCGCCGCCGAGATCTCGTTCGTGCATGCGTCCAAGAGCGCCGCGTGGAGCGACTTCTGCATCCTGTTCCGCGGCAACCATCAGTCGCGCGCACTGGAAAAGGCGCTGCAGCTGCTGCGCATCCCCTACCACCTGACCGGCGGCACCGCCTTCCTGGAGCGGCAGGAAGTGAAGGACGCGATGTCGTGGCTGCGCCTGCTGGTGAATCCCGACGACGATGCAGCATTCCTGCGCGCGGTGCAGTCGCCCAAGCGCGAAGTCGGCGCCACGTCGCTGGCGAAACTCGCCGAGATGGCCCAGCACGCGCACCTGCCGCTTTCGCGCGCCGCCGAATCGATGGGGGCGCTGAAGGCGCTGCCGCCGCGCGCGGCCAACGGGCTCAGTGCCTTTGTCGACATCATCCGCGACCTGCGCCGGCATGCCGAGGAGCTGCCACCTGCCGACCTGGTGCGCCGATTGAGCGAACGCTCCGGGCTGCTCGCCGACCTGCGCGCGCAGTGCAAGGACGAAGCCTCGTTCCAGCGTCGCCGCGCCAACCTGGACGAACTGGCGGACTGGTTCGAGGGCGGCCCGCGCGGAAGCTCGGCCGGCGATCTGGCCGCCCAGCTCGCGCTGCTGTCGCGCAACGACAAGGACGACGGCGGCAACCAGGTGCGGCTGATGAGCCTGCATGCGGCGAAGGGGCTGGAGTTCCGCTACGTCTTCATCGTCGGGTGCGAGGACGGCACGCTGCCTCACGAGACCAGCGTGGAGGAAGGCAACCTGCAGGAAGAGCGGCGCCTGATGTACGTGGGCATCACCCGCGCCAAGGAACAGCTGTGGCTCAGCCACAATCGGGAGACGCGCCGCTTCGGCGAACGCCTGCGTCTGCAGCCCAGCCGCTTCATCGACGAACTGCCCGCGGACGAACTGCAGCGCGACGGCGCGGACCCGGTGGCGGATGCGGAACGCAAGAAGGAACGCGCCAGCGCCGGCCTGGCCGCGATCCAGGCGATGTTCGACTGACGCGCAGCGACGACGGTTGCGCTACGCTGCGCGGCATCGCATACGTACGGAGCGGGGCATGACGCGCGACAGCAGGGCTTGGCGGTGGATCGGCTTCCTGATCGCCCTGGTCGGCGTGGGCTTTCCTTACTGGCAACTCTCCCCGGAACTGGCCGGGTTGCCGCGCGCCCTCTACGGCCCCGGGCTGGTGGCGGTCGGCGTGGTCGCCATGCTGCTGCGCGCGTTCGGCACCGGTCGCTTCCTGCCACTGTGGCTGTTGATCTCGATGGCCGTGCCGGCCGCGGTCCTCGTGCGGCTCGGCCTGAATGCCCTGCGTGGCATGGAAGGTCCCGGCCTGGCAGTCGCCGATGTAGCCATAGGCCTGGGACTGGGGTTGGCGACTGCCTTGCTCGGCATGCTGGTCGGCAGCCTGTTCCTGCTGCGCAGCAGCCGACGCCCCGGTTGATGTCTTCCATTCGACATACTGACAAGGCACGCCGATGACACCGCACCTGTCCGGGATCCGCCAGATCGCCATCACCGTCAGCGACGTGGAGGTTGCGCTGGGCTTCTATCGCGATGCACTGGGGCTGACGTTCCTGTTCCAGCCTGCCGCACAGCTGGCATTCCTTGATGCCGGCGGCATTCGCCTGATGCTGACCACGCCACAGGGCGCCGGTGCGGCGGGCGCCAACTCGATCCTCTACTTCACGGTGCAGGACATCGTCTCCACCCAGGCGGCGCTGGTCGCGCGCGGCGCGACCGAGGAGCGGCCACCGCAATTCGCCGCCCGCATGCCGGATCACGAACTCTGGATCGGCTTCCTGCGCGATCCGGACGGCAACCTGGTGGGGTTGATGGAAGAGAAGCGCTGACGCACCCCGGGTGCGCTCACCGCACCGGCGCGGGCGGCTCGCGCGCAGGCTCTGCGGGCGAAGTCGGCGGAGGCGCCACGTGCAACGGTTGTTCCTCCCGCGCTGCCAGTTCCCGCGCGACATCCGCGTGGAACTGACGGGCCCATGGGCCCCGCAGGTATTCGCTGACGACGGCTGCCATCGGGTCTCCCCCGTTCGTCGCCCCTGCCCGTGGCACCTGCTCCACGATCTCATTCAGCCCGGGCCAGGTGGCGCGATCCCCAGCCATGTCGACATGTCCACCCTCGGCCTTCCCTGGCGCCTGCAACGATGCCCCGGTGCGGCGCTCGACCCGCGCATCGAGTGCCTCGTCGATCGGCTCCTTGCGGTTGCAGTCGTCGACCACGCTGCGCCGGCAAAGCTGTTCCGGCGCCAGCGTGTCCACATGATCGCGCACGCCGTCCCGGTCGTAACCGCGCGTGCCGTACAGACCGCCCATGTGCTGGTCGGAGCGATGGATGACGAACTGCGCAGGATCGTCTGGAACGGACCGCTTCTCCACATAGGGCTGGTCACTCAACCGGTTGAGGAACTCCACGCCCAGATTGAAGCTCAGCGTGCCCAAGCCGTTGCGCTGGTACGTATCGCCGATGTCGCTATGGCAACCCGCCACCCATGCGTTGTAGTTGCGATGGTCTTCGCTGAAACCCGGGGAAACATGCTGGCTGGAGGGGAAAAGGTCGCGGCGCTCATGCTGTGCCGTGATCTGCAAGGTGGACAGCGTCGAGGGCGGAAGGCGCCGGTCGTGTTCCTCGACCCCCGTCGACACAGGATCGAAGAGCAACGCGACTTGCGGCGTTCTCCCCGGCTCCACGAGCAGGGGACGATCCGCATACTGGATGCTCACGATGAGATTTTCCGCGTCACGCTCCACCTTCACGCCCACCGGATCGCGGATGCCTCGCTCGTGCACCATGCGCTCCAGTGCCGCAATCCCCTCCCCGCCACGGCTGAAACCCACGCCCGCAATCCGGATCTGCCCCCGGGTATCTTCATCGAGCCATTTCTTGGCCTGCTCGCAAAGCTGCAGATAGGCCGTCTCGACCCGCTCGTCGAACGTATGGCCGAAGCGGCCGTCCCACAGCTTTTCAGGCTTCTTAAGTAGGCCATTCTGGGTATAGGTGCCCTCTACATATCCCGCTGCGATGCGCGCCGGCTTTCTTTCTTCGATCTGGTCATACAGCTTGGCGACGGCGCTCCATTTCTCTGGCTCGTCGTCGAACATGCTATTGCCGGTACCGTCCATCGTCGCAACATACAGTCGTTCGTGCGGACGATCTTCCCGAAGGAGAACAGGGATACGGAGCTGCGTCAAAGCCTCCTCGGCGCTACGATAACTCTCGGGACCCTCGGCACCGACAATCTCGATGTCGACACCGCTATCGCGCGGCTGCGAGTTGTGGACCGAACCCATGACGAGCACTCCTTGCTCAGTACGTGCGGCTGAATACCTTGATCAGGTCGTCGCGGAAATCACTGTGCGGACGATCCGGAAACTGCGGCTTCTTCAACGCGATCATGGCCCGCATGTAGACGTTGATGGTCCGATCGTTCACCTCCAGGATGATTCCAGGTGTCCCGCTGGTCGCAGGATCCAGGGCATCTTCCCGTGCGACATGGTGTCGTATCAGCTCATCCCGGAAAATTTCACCGATATCGATCTCGGCCTCAAGCGGCGCCCCGTCCTTAGAGCGCCAGGTGACGCGGGCCGGGGGCGGGAAGTTCGGGATGGGGCCACGGCCTGCACTCAGCAGCTTCTCGAGCGGTCGCCCATACGATTCCACCGCGGGCGACGGCCTGTCTTCCGCTCCATGCCTGAAACCACGGTAGACAATCTCGCACGATTGGGTGTCGAAGCAGTGGCCACCGAAATAATGCGCCCTGAACTTCAACGGCCATTCGGCGCCGACGTTGGTGTAGTGGCCCTCCGGCAGCGCGGAAGAAGGACCGGATGAGGTCGATGTGGACATGGTGGCGTGGCATCCTGTCGTGGCAACGGAGATCAGCGCGCTGGTGGCGAGGTTCCGGAGAAGGCGTCGTTCCATGATGGCGTTTCCCAGCCTGTCGGCGATGCCGACGTTAGCGTGGGTCGGCGTTGCCTGCAATCATCGCTGGAAGGTATTCACATGAACCTGCTCTCTCATTTCTCTCGCGCTCGATGATGCGATCGATGCGATCGATGCGAAAGCAAGAATGTCAGAAGCACAGAGGAAGCATGCACATGGCGAGCGATGCACGACTCACACTGCTGGCGTCCTACAACCAATGGATGAACCAGCGCCTCTATGATGCGGCCGCGACATTGCCGGATGAAACGCTGGCCGAGGATCGCGGCGCGTTCTTCGGTTCCGTGCTCGGCACGCTGAATCATCTGGTCGTGGCCGACACGATCTGGCTCAAGCGCTTCGCAGCCGCACCCAACGCTTCAGGCATCCTTGCCGCGCTGGACGACACACCGATGCCGACCGCACTGGACGCCATGCCTTACCCGACGCTTCCCGCGCTGCGCGCCCGACGCGAATGGCTGGATGCATTGATCCTGCGCTGGGTGGACACGATCACGCCTGCGCAGTTGTCGTCCCGCCTGACTTACACCAACACGAAGGGAGCCACGTTCACGCGCAGCGTCGAAGGCCTGCTCACGCACCTGTTCAATCACCAGACCCATCATCGTGGGCAGGTCACCACTTTGCTGTCGCAGGCGGGCGTCGACGTGGGCGTGACCGACCTGCTGGCGCTGCTACCGGACGAAGCCTGACGCTCAGCCTTCGCGTGTCGCGAGCAGATCGGCCAATTGCTCGCGCAACGCCGCGACCTCACCTTCCAGCGCGGCGACGCGCGCTTCGAGTTCCGCATTCGCGGGCTCGCCGGCGAGCGAAGCTGACGGCAGCCGTGCCGCGATCGCCGCCACGTCCACCGGTCCGCCGAGCAGGTGCATGTAACGGTCCTCACGCTGGCCGGGCCCGCGCGGGATCTGCACGACCAACGCAGGTTCGCGCTGGATCAGGCGCTCGAGGTGGTGGCGCACGTCGTCCGCATCGGCAAACTTGAACAGACGTTCGCTGCGCGCGAGCAGTTCGTGCACTGTCTGCGCGCCACGCAACAGCAGCAACCCCAGCAGCACGGCCTGCTGCTGCGGTATGCCGAAGAACGCTGCCGTGCGGTGCTCGTAGCGCTCGGCGCGAGAGGAGAACACCTGCTTCGCCAACCCCCTCTGCTCAAGCTGACGCAACGCGTGGTTCACCGCGCCATGGTCCAGCGCCATGACCGGATCGCGCGCGGTCTTCTGGTTGGCCGCGACCTGCGCGGCGTTGACCGTCAGCGGATAGGTCTCCGGTGTGGTGGCCTCCTTCTCGATCAGGCAGCCCAGCAAACGGGCCTCGGCGGCATTCAGTACGGGCGCGGCGTCTTCCATGGGGACACAGTTGTCGGATGCGAGGGCGTGCAGGATAACCCGTGTCCCGGACGGCGCCGGACACCGACTGCAACACAGGTCCGCTAGAATCCACGCACCTCGAAGACCGGATTGCCCATGCGCGTTTCCCTGCTTGCCGCCGGCCTGGCGGCCTCGTTGCTGACCCTGTCCGCGTGCAAGCGCACCGAACCCGCGGCCGTGCCAGCGGACACCGCTGCGCCCGCGGCCGCTGTGGCGCCGGTGAAGCCGACCGGCGCGCACGACAACCTCAACGCCGTGGCGTGGGTGCAGACCTCGGTGGAATACCGCGCGATCACCACGCAGACCTTCCGTGCCGCCGCCGACCACCTGGATGCCGCACTGAAGGAAAAGCACTGGGATGCGCTGGTCCCCGATGAGCGCGGCAACGCCGCCACCGGACTGAAGCCGGCCGTGGTGATGGACGTGGACGAGACGGTACTGGACAACTCGCCCTACCAGGCCCGCCTGATCCGTGATGGCAAGGAATACGACGAAATCAGCTGGGACCAGTGGGTCGCGGAGAAGAAGGCCAAGCCGCTGCCGGGCGTGGTGGATTTCGCCAAGGCTGCGGCCGAAAAGGGCGTGACCATCCTCTACATCTCCAACCGCGCCGTGCACCTGAAGGAAGCCACGCTGGCCAACCTGCGCGACGCTGGCCTGCCGGTCGCGGATGACAGCGTGTTCCTCGGCCTGGGCACGGTGCTGGAAGGCTGTGAGCAGAACGGCAGCGAGAAGAACTGCCGTCGCCGCCTGGCGGGGCAGAAGTACCGCGTGCTGATGCAGTTCGGCGACCAGATTGGCGACTTCACCGAAGTGGTGGCCAACACACGCGAAGGCCGACAGGCCTTGTTCGACGAATACGACGACTGGTTCGGCGAGCGCTGGTGGATGCTGCCCAACCCGACCTACGGGTCGTGGGAACCCGCGCTGTTCAACAATGCCTGGGACCAGCCGGCGGCCGCACGCACGCAGGCCAAGCGCGACGCGCTGGACTACGCGCCGTGAGCCCGGGCCCCGTCGCGCTGACCCCTCGCGAGCGATTGATCTTCGCGCTGGACGCCCCGTCCGGCGCGGACGCCGTGGCGTGGGTCGACCGGCTGGGCGATGCCGTGCAGTTCTACAAGATCGGCATGGAGCTGCTGGCCAGCGGCGACTATTTCACCGTGCTGGACGAGCTGGCCCGCCGCGACAAGCGCGTGTTCGTCGATCTGAAATTCTTCGACATTCCCGCCACCGTGGCCGGCGTGATCCGTGGCCTGTCGCGCTGGCCGGTGACCTACGCGACCATCCACGGCTGGCACGCCGGCATGATGGAGGCGGCCGCCGAAGCCCGTGGGGGTGACCTGCGCTTGCTCGCGGTGACGGTGCTGACATCGATGGACGGCAAAGACCTGCGCGCCATGGGGATCAACAGCAGCGAAACTGCCGACATCGTCGTGCAACGTGCACTCGCAGCGCAAGCTTCCGGCATTGATGGCGTGATCTGCTCCGGCCAGGAGGCCGGCATGATCCGCGCCGCCGCGGGCGCGGGATTCTCCATCGTCTGCCCCGGCATCCGACCCGGCGGCCCGGTGGGCGACGACCAGAAGCGCACGGTCGGCGTGGCCGAGGCGTTTGCCTTGGGCGCGGACGCCATCGTGGTGGGCCGACCGATCAGCAAGGCAACCGATCCGCGTGCCGCCGCCGAGGCGATCCAGCAGGAAATCGCTGACGCCATCAAATAATTCAATAGCTTACACATATCTATTTCAGGTATTGCCTTAGCATTCGGTCGCAGGTAGGCTGTGTGCATCCGGCCCTTGGGCCGGAGATGTGCCACAACACTTCGTCCTCCGGCTTCGGCCGGACTTCAGGAGGTCCGCGGGGTCGCAAGACACCCGGCCTCCTTTTTTATTGCCTGCGAGGCGAGTTGCGACGGCCATGCTTGCCGCCTTCCCCCGCTGCCATGAAGATGCGGGGAGACTGGGGAGTCACCGCATCATGTCCACGCCGTCCGCGTCCCTGCTGCGCGCGCTGGCCGCCTTCGGGCTGTCGCTCGTGCTGCTGGCCGCCTGCAAACCCGAACCCGAAGAACTCGCCGGCGCGGCCAGCGAGCCGGCTGCCGCCGTGCGCCAGTTGGCAACGCATCTGCAGCGCAACGACCTGGTGGCCTTCGCACGCGACGCCGTCCCCGCCGACCTGCACGCCCGGCTGGACGCCGCCTGGCGGCAGGGCCACAGTCGCTGGCCGCTGACCGAGCTGCCGCTGGATGACAAGCTGGTGCCGATGCTGGCCGCGCTGGCTGCGAAAGATTCTGAAAAGACGCTGCAACGCAGCTTCGACCGACAATTCGGCCGGCAGGACCGCGACCTGAAGGAAGCCGCTCGTACGCTGGGCCTGTTCGGTGTGCAGTACGTGAAGAACGAAGGCGACTATACCCAGGAAGAACGCGACCACTACGCGCAGGTGATCGCCGCCCTTGGCGAGTGGGCGCAACAGGCGCCGCTCGGCGATACCGCACTGGCACAGACCACGCTGTCCCGGCTGGCACCGGCCGCACGCCGCAGCGGCCTGATCACGGACCAGTCCCTCAGCGAAGCGGGCATGGTCACCAGCCTGCAACGGCTGACGCCATTCTTCATCGAGACCAAGGCCACCTTCGCCCGCTACGGGCTGCCCCTGGATAAGACCTTCAACGACCTGCGGACCGGCCTGATCGAACAGAAGGGCGACACCGCCACGGTGCGCATCCACTATCCGTTGGCCGAACGCGAGATCGATACCGTGGTCAGCCTGACCCGGCGCGGCGGGCAGTGGTACCTGACCGACTACCTCCGCCATGCCGAGGACCTGCTGAAGGCATTGCCTGCGCCCCCGCCCCCGGTCGCGCCACCCACCACCGAGCCCCCTCCCGTCTCGCCGCAGGGCGATATCGATCCAGCATCTTAGGCCGTCGACATCCGGACCCCGGTGCCGACACAGGGCCCACTTGGTCCCTCCCCATGGACGGAGGGCCTCCGCCTGAACCTGTAACCGCTTCCCAGCCGGTCACGGGCGTGCGCCATAATGCGCCGGATGCCTGAACAGAATCCCCTGCCGTTCCCGGACGCCCCGAAACCGACGACACCGGAAAAGACCCCGGGTGCGACGGACCCCGCCGCACCCGGAAGCACCCCGGACACCCCGGTGGTCGCCGATGCGCCCGTCACGGCAGGTGTCCCGATGACGCCGCCCGTCCATCGCCAAGCCAAGCGTCCGCTGTGGGCGCGGCTGCTGGGCCGCCTGGCCGATCCTTGGCTGGCATTGAACATCGAGCCCGGCGTCCCGGCCGACCTGCTGGACGGGCGCCCGGTCTGCTACGTGCTGGAAGACTACGGCCTGTCGAACGCGCTGATCCTCGATCGCGCCTGCCGCGACGCCGGCCTGCCCTCGCCCTTGGTGCCGCTGCCGGTGGGCGGCAACCCGCTCGGCCGCAAGCGCGCGTACGTGGCGCTGTCGCGCCGCAATGCCAGCACGCTGATCCCCGACCAGGTGAGCGCCAAGACGCATTCCGGTTCGCTGGCGCGCCTGCTGGAGGCGCATCGCGGCAATCCGGAACTGGACGTGCAGCTGGTGCCGGTGTCGATCTTCGTCGGCCGCGCGCCGGACAAGCAGAGCGGTTGGTTCTCGGTGCTGTTCTCCGAGAACTGGGCCATCGTCGGCCGCTTCCGCCGCCTGCTGGCGATCCTGCTCAACGGCCGCGGCACCATCGTGCGGTTCGCGCCGCCGGTGTCGCTGCGCGGCACGGTCGATGAAGGCCTTGAGCCCGAGCGCACCGTCCGCAAGCTGTCGCGCGTACTGCGCACGCATTTCCACCGCATCCGCGAAGCCATCATCGGCCCCGACCTGTCCACGCGCCGCCTGCTGGTGGACCAGGTGCTGGCCGCCGAGCCGGTGAAGGAAGCGATCACCGAACAGGCACGACGCGACAAGTCCAAGCCCGAGGATGCGTGGAAGAAGGCACACGCCTACGCGTGGGAAATCGCCGCCGACTATTCCAACCCCGTGGTGCGCTCTGCCAGCTTCCTGCTGAGCCATGTATGGAACCAGATCTACGACGGCGTGCTGGTGCACCACCTCGACAAGTTCAAGGAAGCCGCGCCCGGCCACGAAGTGGTCTACGTGCCCTGCCACCGCAGCCACATGGACTACCTGCTGCTCTCGTACCTGCTGTACGAACGCGGCATCGTGCCGCCGCACATCGCGGCAGGCATCAACCTCAACCTGCCGGTGGTGGGCACGCTGCTGCGCAAGGGCGGCGCGTTCTTCATGCGCCGCAGTTTCCGTGGCAATCCGCTGTACTCGGCGGTGTTCACCGAGTACGTGGCGCAGCTGGTCTCCGGCGGCTATTCGCTGGAGTATTTCATCGAAGGCGGGCGCTCGCGCACCGGCCGGCTGCTGCCGCCCAAGGGCGGCATGATCTCGATGACCCTGCGCGCATTCCTGCGCCAGCCGCGCAAGCCGGTGCTGTTCCAGCCGGTCTACATCGGCTACGAGAAGCTGCTGGAGGGCACCAGCTACCTGGATGAACTCAGCGGCCGGCCGAAGGAGAAGGAATCCATCTGGGCCGTGTTGTGGGGCATCCCCAAGGTGCTGCGGCAGAACTACGGCCAGGTGGTGGTGAACTTCGGCGAGCCGATCCCGCTGAACGACGCCCTGGCCAGGTACGCACCCGAGTGGGACGGCACGCCGGTGGGCGAAGAGGAAAAGCCCGCGTGGCTGTCCGAGATCGTGGATGCACTGGCCCAGCAGATCCAGGTCAACATCAACCGCGCCGCCGACGTGAACCCGATCAACCTGCTGGCGCTGGCGCTGCTGTCCACGCCCAAGCACGCGATGGGCGAAGCCGACCTGGTCGCGCAGATCGAACTGTCCAAGACGCTGCTGGCGGAGCTGCCGTATTCCGACCGCGTGACCGTCACCCCGCACTCGCCCGACCGCATCATCTCCCATGCCGAGGAGATCAACATGCTGCAGCGGATCAAGCATCCGCTCGGCGATGTGCTGAGCGTGGACGACGATACCGCCGTCTTGCTGAGTTACTACCGCAACAACGTACTGCACCTGTTCACGGCCTCGTCGTGGATCGCCTGCTGCTTCCAGAACAACCGCCGCATGAGTCGTGCCGGCGTGCTGCGCCTGGGCCGCACGCTGTATCCGTTCCTGCAGGAAGAGCTGTTCCTGCCATGGAGCGAAGACGAGTTCGCCGAACGCATGGAGCGCACCATCGAGGTATTCATCCGCGAGGGCCTGCTGCAGCAGGTCAACGACGACGATGGCGGCATCCTCGCGCGCAGCGCCGGCCAGACCGACGAGGTGTTCCGCCTGCGCGCGATCGGCCACTCGCTGCAGCAGGCGTTCGAGCGCTACTACATCGCCATCTCGGTGCTGGTGAAGAACGGCCCCGGCACGCTGGGCGCCGCCGAGCTGGAGAGCCTGTGCCAGCAAGCAGCTCAGCGCCTGAGCCTGCTCTACGCACCTGCTGCGCCTGAGTTCTTCGACAAGACGCTGTTCCGCGGCTTCATCCAGAAACTGCGCGAACTGAAGCTGGTCTGGCCCGACGAGAACAGCAAGCTGCTGTTCGACGAACGCCTGGATGCCTGGGCGCGCGACGCCAAGGCCATCCTCGGCCGCGAACTGCGCCACACCATCGAGAAGGTCAGCCCGGAAGCCGCCAAACCGGCCGAGCCGACACCGACGCCGCAGGACTGAGGTCCTGCTACTGGAAGCTGATGGTCATGCCCGCCGCATCACGCAGGACGTAACCGGTCGGTTTCGTTTTCGCATGGCAGTACCGCTCAGGACACCGCACTGAACGAGCGCGTCAGCCACGCCTTCGCCGGCAGCGCGCGCGAGGGATCCCGTATCAGGCGGTGCAATGGCGAGCCGCATTCGGACAGATAGGGCTCGTCCTCGATCACCAGCACCATCCGCAACAGGTCCACGCCGCCCGGCAGGATGGCCGGGGGCAAGTATTCGCGGAAGCCATAGTGCTCGAACACATCGTGCAGGAACGGCTCGCATGCCAGCAGACAGAACTGGATGCGGTTTTCCTGCGCCCAGCGGTACGCTTCTTCCATCAACCGGTCCACCACCGGCTTGCTGCGCTGGTCGGCCTGCACGGCGAAACGCGTACCCACCGCGACCTGCGCCAGGGGCCAGGAGCGCGCGAAGGCGTCGATCTGGAACAGGCTGCCGTACTCCACCTGCACGGCCAGCGGCGCGAAGTCGTGCAGGCGCAGGGTGGCGATCGCCTGCGTACCCTTTTCCACCGCCAGCGTGGTGCCGCACGCGTCCAGACCGTCGGTGACACGCTTGCTCCGGTCGCCGAACTGGCCCCGTTCGTGGAAATACACCTCGCGCCGCAGGCGCGGCACGTCCCCCAGGGAATCGCCCGGCGCGAAGCGATGCATGCGCAGGCCCAGCCCGGCCATCGCCTCGTCCGCCGACGCCGCCACGAGCCGTGCCTCACGGACCGACGATGGCGTGCGGTGATTGAACGGTTTGTCCTGCTCCATGCCACTCCCTCGCCACGGCGCCGGAGGCGCACGCAGCCAGTCATTGGGAACCGCGGCGCCGGCAGGACGGCAAACGGTCAGTCGTAGGGAAAACCCCCACGCCGGGAAATCAAGCAAGCATCGGGCCAACTGCGCCGACCGCACCGGAAGGGAACCACGGGGTCCACGGACGGGTATTTCAGGCTTCTGGCGACCCCAGGTGCGGGACACATGCGTCCGCGCCGGCAAGGGGGTGACGCGCAGCGTCAGATCCAGGCTGTCGTGCGGCGCGCGGGCTCAGGCTGGCTCGTCGGGAATCAACGCACTCTCCAGCCGCGCGATGCAGTCCTTCAGCCACAGCTTGCGTTTCTTCAGGCGCTTGATCGCCACCTCGTCGGCGTCGGCATCATCCACCAGGCGCGCGATCGCCTCGTCCAGCTCGCGGTGCTCGAGCTTGAGTTCGGTGACCTTCTGGGTGATGTCGGCGGGGTTGCTGATTTCCACGCGGCGAGCGTACACCGGCGGCGGCAAGGGCGTCACCGCACCCCGGTACAATGACGCCCATGAGTACCGTCCTGCCCTTGCCCGACCCCGTCCTGCGCCGCCCAGCCGCCGATCCGCGCCGCGCCGCGCACGAACAGGGCAAGCTGGCCAAGCGGTTGCGCCGCCAGGTGGGCCAGGCGATCGCCGACTTCGGCATGATCGAGGAGGGCGACAAGGTCATGGTGTGCCTGTCCGGCGGCAAGGACAGCTACACGATGCTGGACATCCTGCTGCAACTGCAGAAGAAGGCGCCGGTCAGCTTCGAACTGGTCGCGGTCAACCTGGACCAGAAGCAGCCGGACTTTCCCGAGCACGTGCTGCCGGAATACCTGGAACGTGCGCGCGTGCCGTACCACATCATCGAGCAGGACACGTATTCGGTGGTCAGCAGGGTGATCCCGGAGGGCAAGATCATGTGTTCGCTGTGCTCGCGCCTGCGCCGCGGCGCGCTGTACAGCTACGCCGAGGAGAACGGCTTCACCAAGATCGCGTTGGGCCATCACCGCGACGACCTGGTGGCCACGTTCTTCCTGAACATGTTCTTCCACGCCAAGCTCTCCGGCATGCCGCCGAAGCTGCTGTCCGACAACGGCAGGCACGTGGTGATCCGCCCGCTGGCCTATGTGCGCGAAGACGACATCGCTCATTACGCCGAGGCGAAGGCATTCCCCATCATCCCGTGCAATCTGTGCGGCAGCCAGGAGAACCTGCAGCGCAAGCAGGTCAAGAAGATGATGGATGCGTGGGAGCGCGAGAATCCCGGCCGCATCGAGACCATCGCACGCGCGCTGGGCGACATCCGCCCGTCGCAGCTCAGCGATCCGAAGCTGTTTGATTTCCTTTCACTGGGCCACCGCGACGGCGCCGCCTTGCCCGATGCGCAGGCATGGCTGGCGGGCGAACCGCACCCCACCTTGGCTGACGAGGACACCTGACCTCGCCACACCCCGCCGCCACCCGGCGAAAGCCGGGAACCTTGCTGTTGCGCTCCAGCGGACTGGCGGACAGCAGAAGCAGAAGCAGAATGTATCCCGGCTTTGGCCGGGACGGCGGGCAAAGCAAAAACACGCATCCCCTCATTTACCGGACCCTGATTCCCTGATGTTCTTTCGCAACCTGACCCTGTTCCGCTTCCCGACTTCGCTGGATTTCTCCCAACTCGACGAACTGCTTCCCGAAGCCGTACTCAAGCCGGTCGGCCCACTCGAACTGTCTTCGCGCGGTTTCATCTCGCCGTTCGGCCGCGGTGACGACACGTTGTCCCACCGCATCAACGACGCGATCTGGCTGAGCGTGGGTGGCGAGGACAAGATCCTGCCCGGCGCCGTGGTCAACGACCTGCTGCAGAAGAAGCTGCAGGAGATCGAGGCGAAGGAAGGCCGCAAGCCCGGCGGCAAGACCCGCAAGCGGCTGAAGGACGACCTGCTGCATGAACTGCTGCCGCGCGCGTTCGTCAAACCCTCGCGCACCGACGCGCTGATCGACCTGGAGCACGGCTTCATCGCCGTCGATGCGTCGTCGCGCAAGACCGGCGAGAACGTAGTGTCGGAAGTCCGCCGCGCGCTGGGCAGCTTCCCCGCGCTGCCGCTGAATGCTGAAGTGGCACCGCGCAGCGTGCTGACCGGCTGGATCGCCGGCGAACCGCTGCCGGAAGGCCTGTCGCTGGGCGAGGAGTGCGAGCTGAAGGACGCGATGGAAGGCGGCGCGGTGGTGAAGTGCCAGAACCAGGACCTGCAAAGCGACGAGATCGCCAAGCACCTGGACGCCGGCAAACAGGTCACCAAGCTGGCGCTGGTGCTGGACGACCACGTGTCGTTCGTCCTCGGCGAGGACCTGATCGTGCGCAAGCTGAAGTTCCTCGACGGCGCCGTCGACCAGCTGGAGAACACCGAGCACGACGACCTGCGCGCCGAGCTGGATGCCCGCTTCGCACTGATGTCCGGCGAGGTGAAGCGCCTGTTCCTGGTGCTGGAGCATGCGCTCAAGCTCAGCAAGGCGGATTGAGCCATCCAGGGAAGCGGGATCGGGTGTAGCTGAATCGCATCCGCCACCTCCAGTCCGCGCATGCCCACTACAATCGTGGGCATGCCTTCGCTGCACTCTCTCCTGATCGCCCGCGCGCCACGCAGCGTCGAGCGGGACACCATCACCCTGGAGCTCGATGACGGACGCATCCTGGACGTGCAACGCGTCCGTGATCCACGTGCGAAGCGCCTCAAGCTCAGCATCGACGAGCGCGGCGCGCGCCTGACGCTCCCCATGCGCGCCAGCCTGGTGGCGGGGGACCGCTTCCTGCAGCAACACCGCGACTGGCTCGCAGCACAGATCACCCGGCATGCGCCGGACGACGGGGACGACACACTGGTACCCGGCCGGACCGATCGCCTGCCGCTGCGGGGCGAGTATCTGCCGCTCCAGTGGCACGAGGGCCGTTACGCGCGCATCGAGCGGGTCGGTGATGCGCTGCACATGCACACGACGTCGCGGACCAGTGCTGCCAGCCTGCAGCGCACCCTGCGGGCCTTCTATGAAGCGCAGGCGCGCGCCGACATCGGCCGTTGGCTGCCCGGTTATCTGGCGGGATTGCCACGCGCGCCCCGCCAGATCCGCCTGAAGACCATGTCGTCCCAGTGGGGCTCACTGGCGCCCGACGGGACGCTGGCCCTGGACCTGGCCCTCGTGCTGGGGCGGCCTTCGGCGTTCGAGTACGTGCTCGTCCACGAGCTGTGCCACCTGCTGCAGGCCAACCATTCGCCGGCCTTCTGGCAGGAAGTGGAAGCGCGCTTCCCCGCCTGGCGCGACGAGCGCGCATATTTCCATGCCGAGGGCCGCCGCCTGAAAGCGCGACTGCACAGGCTGCTGGCCACCCCCTGACACCGGCCTGCGAACCCGCGGACTTCCGGCGCCGATGTCCGGAATGAGACATGCGTCACGAATCAAGAAGACATGTCGGAGAGGGCAGGTCCCGCACGGAGAGCTGGCCTGCACTCCGGCGCCTCGTCTTCTCCGGTACCCGCTCAATGACCCGTCCCGCACCCTCGCGCGCGATTCCCGCGACCCCGGCCGCGACCAGGCCAGTCCGCCAGGCCGATACCGTGGCCTCGCTGAAAGCCTTCTCGCTGTACGCCATGCCAGGTTCGGAAACCGCCGCCAGCCTTGCCGCGCGGCGCGCGCTGATGAGCCGGAAGGGTCTATCCGTGGAGGAGATCAGCGAGCGGGCGCGGGAACGCCGGCGCACGGCCAGCCAGATCCAGCGATTCGATCGCCGCGCCAGGTTGCTGGCCTTGCTACTGCCCGCCGCAGCGGCACTCGCGTGGTTGGGTAGCGCCCAGAACTCCATCAACATGTTGCTGTCCGGCTACGCGCTGCTGGCGCTGGCGGCAGTTGCGCTGCTGTCGCGGCTCACACGCACGCCGGACGCCGCGCGCCTCCCACTCGAGCAGTACTACCTGCCGGACGAGCAGCTGGCCAGCGCGGAAGACATCACCCTCCTGCGGCGACTGGCCCAGCAGGATTCCGAGCTCGACGCCGTCACCACGGCGTGGTGGCGCAGTACCGCGCCGATCCGCAAGGGCGACATCCGGCTGGCGCTGGATTTCCAGCGCGCCAAACGCGCCTGATCACTGCCGCAGGAACGCCTGCATCCGTGCGGCGACCGCCGCCGGATCCTCCATGTGCAGGTGATGGGTGCCCGCCAGTACATGCAGGCGCCCATCGGGCAGCAGCGCGGCGCGTTGTGTCCGCAACGGTTCCGGGAAATAGGCTTGCGGCGGGTCCGCATAGATCACCGTGGTGGGGCATTCGATACCTGCCACGAGACGCGCCAGCTGCGCCTCGGAAAGCCGCTGCGGCGTAGGCAGCGTCAAGCGCGGATCGCTGCTCCAAACGAAGCCGCCTTCAACCGGCCGGACGCCGCGCTCGACCAGCAACCGGGCGGCCGGTTCGCTCAACTGGTTTGCCTGCATACGCGCACGGACCGGCGCGGCCAGGTCGGTGAACACGCGCAGCTGCTTGCCCGGCAGCGCGCGCGCTGCAGCAATGGCTTCGCGCCACCGGTCGGCCGTGCGCTCGACGGTTTCGGTCAGCCCGCCCAGGGCTTCGATCACCACCAGCCGGCGAACGCGGTCGGGAACGGATGTGGCCACCAGGCTCGCGATGCCAGCGCCCATCGAGTGACCCAGCAGGGAGAACGTCTCCCATCCCAGCGCGTCCGCGATGTCGAGCACGGCATTGACCGCCACGCCACTGGTGTACTCCGCGCCCGGCGCCAGATGCGCACTGCGGCCATGGCCCGGCAGGTCGGGCGCGACCAGTTCCACTCCCGGCAGGTGGGCGGCCAGGGGAATGAAGCTCGCCGCATTGTCCAACCAGCCGTGCAAGGCGAGCACGCGCGGGCCATCACCGTCGCCACGAAGTCCCGTGATCCGGCCCAGCGGAATGTCGACCTCGAACTCGCGCAACATCATGCGGCGGTGCCGACGGCGCGCTGCGCCAGTGCCGCCAGCGCATCGGCATGGGCAGAATCGTCATTCAGACAGGGCAGGTAGCGCAGTTCGCCACCGGCATGCGCGAATTCCTCGGCGAAGCCGATCCCCACCTCCTCCAGCGTTTCCAGGCAGTCCACCGCAAAGCCGGGGCACACCACGTCCACCCTGCGCACACCGCGCGCGGCCAGTTCGCGCAAGGTCACGTCGGTGGCGGGTTCCAGCCAGCGTTCCTTGCCGAAGCGCGACTGGTAGGTCAGCGTCCATTCGTCATCGCGCAACCCCAATGCCTGCACGATGGCGCGCGTGCTCGCCTCGCAGCGCTGCGGATACGGATCGCCTTTGCGTGCCAGGCGCTGCGGCAGCCCGTGATAGGAGAACAGCAGGTGCTCGCCGGCACCATTCGCCCGCCGCCACTGCCGGATCGATGCCGTCACGGCCGCCAGCCAGCCGGGGTCGACCGAGTAATCCTCGATGAAGTGCACCTCCAGCCCTGCGGCCTCCCGGGTGACCACGTCGCGCACGGATTCGGTAGTGGTGGTGGAGTACTGCGGATACAGCGGCAACACCACCACGCGCCGCACCCCGGCGGCACGCATCGCTTCCAAGCGCGCGCCCACGGAGGGCTGCCCGTAACGCATCGCATCGACCACGTGCCAATCAGGGAGCCGCGCCTGCAACGCTCCGGCCAGCCGACGGGTGTACACAGCGAGCGGCGAACCCTCCGGCATCCAGATGCTCGCGTACTTCGCCGCCGCCTTGGGGCCACGCAGCGGGAGGATCAGGAAATGCAGCAGCGGGCACCACAGCCAGCGGGTCAGCTGGACCACGCGATGGTCGTGCAGGAACTCGGACAGGTATCGGCGCACAGCGGGCGCCGTCGGCGCTTCCGGGGTGCCCAGGTTGACGGCGAGCAGGGCGGTGGGAGAGGTATCGGGCATCTCCTTATTGTGGCAGAGCCGTGCACGCACACCGATTCGGAAATCCCATTGCGGCGATCAACCTCGCAAACCGCGGCGAGCACCGTCCAGCGTCAGTGGCGATTCATCCATTCACGCCTATTTTCAAGCGATTGCAGTAACTTGCTGCCAATCCGCTTCTGGAGCTCCCCATGAACCGCACGTCCCGCCGCCTGCTGCCGCCCACCGCCCTCGCGCTCGCCGCCGCCCTGTTCGCCGGGCAGGCCATCGCAGGTCCGAAGGAGGACGAGCGTGCGAACAATGCGGTCCGCGTGCTCAATGAAATCCAGCGCATTCCGGAGAACGGCATCCCCGACAAGCTGCTGGACGAAGGCAAGGCCATCATCGTCATCCCGGACACGCTCAAGGCAGGATTGGTGATCGGCGGCCGTCGTGGCCACGGCCTGATGTCGGTGAAAAGCGCCGATGGCAGCTGGTCGCAGCCAGTCTTCATCAAGCTCACCGGCGGCAGCATCGGCTTTCAGGCCGGCGTGCAGTCCTCGGACGTGGTGCTGGTATTCCGCAATGACCGCTCGCTGGACTCGATCGTCAATGGCAAGTTCACCCTGGGTGCGGATGCCGGCGTGGCCGCAGGCCCCGTTGGCCGCAATGCCAGTGCTGCCACCGATGGCCAGCTGAAAGCCGAAATCTGGTCGTGGTCGCGCGCGCGCGGCCTGTTCGCCGGCGTGGCACTGGATGGCGCCGTGCTTCAGATTGATGACGAGGCCAACACTTCGGTCTACGGCAGCGCCGCGACGCCGCGTGCGATCTTCGAGAGCCGTGCCGGCCAACCTTCCAGCGCCGTGGTCGGTTTCCGCGACCAATTGGAAGAGGTCACTGAACTGGCCCGGGGCAACCGCGGCACCACGGGCACTTCCACGCAGGTGGCGGCCTCCACGCCCGCGCCCGTCACCGCACCGGTCGTGGTGGAAGCTCCCGCACAGGCGCAGGGGTTCGAACCGGTGCAGGACGGCGAAGTACGCACCGAACCGCTGGACGGCAACCCGTAACGGAAGTAATGGGCGGTGGATCGCCATCCCCGCGGTCCGGCTGCGCTATCCTGAGCGCCCCGACTTTTCCAGCGAGTACACACCATGGGCGGTTTGAGCATCTGGCATTGGATCATCGTGCTGGTGGTCGTGTTGCTCGTCTTCGGGACTAAGCGCCTGCGCAACGCCGGCCAGGACCTGGGCGAGGCGGTCAAGGGCTTCAAGAAGGGCATGAAGGACGACGACAAGCCGGCCGGCCAGTTGAACGACCAGTCGCGCACCGACGAGTCCAGCGCTGCCAAAGAGCGCGACCGCGACGCCAACTGATCGCGCGGCATCGCGGCCGCGGCCATGTTCGACATCGGTTTCAGTGAACTGCTGGTCATCGCCATCGTTGCGTTGATCGTGCTGGGTCCCGAGCGCTTGCCCAAGGCGGCGCGCTTCGCCGGCCTGTGGGTGCGTCGCGCGCGTGCGCAGTGGTACTCGGTGAAGGACGAGCTGGAACGCGAACTCGCCGCCGACGAGCTGAAACGCAACCTGCAGGACGCCAAGGACGCGATGCGCGAAACCGAGCAACGCATCCGCGACAGCGCCCGCGAAACCGAGCAGCAGTTCGAGGAAGTGCGCCAGGCCGCGCGCGACGACGCCAAGGCCTTGCACGATGACGTCGCATCGGCGATCACGCCACCCGCGCTGGCAAGGCCGGCCGCGGCGACCGAACAGGCGGCCGACGCTGTCGACACGCCCCCCGGTGAGGCCGCCACCGACGCGCCCGAAACCGGCACCACGGCCGACCTGTTCCCGCCGAAGGAGACGCGATGAACCGCGAATCCTCGAACCATGAAGCCGAAAGCAGCCTGATGGAACATCTGCTGGAGCTGCGCACGCGGCTGGTGCGTGGATTGGCGGGCACGGGCGTCATCCTGCTGGCGTTGCTGCCCTTCGTGCGCCAGCTCTACGACCGCCTGGCGCAGCCGTTGATTTCGCAGCTGCCGGCCGGCCAGGCCGCGCAGATGATCGCCAGCGACCCGACCTCGGGCTTCTTCGCACCGATCAAGCTGGCTTTCTTCACCGCCCTGTTCCTGTCCTCGCCGTGGCTGCTGTACCAGGCGTGGAGCTTCGTCGCCCCCGGGCTGTACAGGCATGAGAAGCGACTGGCGATGCCGCTGCTGGCGTCGGCCATCGTGCTGTTCTATGCGGGTTGCGCGTTCGCGTATTTCCTGGTGCTGCCCAGCGTGTTCCACGCACTGACGGTATTCACGCCGGACATCGTGACGCTGGCACCAGACCCTGCGAAGTACCTGGACTTCGTGATGGTGATCTTCCTGGCGTTCGGCGTGAGCTTCGAGCTGCCGGTGGCGCTGGTGATCATGGTGTTGCTGGGCTGGGTGACACCGCAGCAACTGCGCGAGGGCCGCGGCTACGCGATCGTCGGCGTGTTCGTCGTCGCCGCGCTGATCACCCCGCCGGACGTGGTGTCGCAGCTGATGCTCGCCATCCCCATGTGCCTGCTGTACGAACTGGGCATCGTCGCGGCGAGCTGGCTGAAACCGCGCCCCGATAGCGCCTGAGCAGTCGCGGCAGCAAGCGCGCCGCAGCGCGCCCGGATGGAGAACCATCGCGCTTTAGCCACCCGGTCGCCTCGTAGGGCGGGCCCTGGCCCGCCGCATGGCGATGTCGGAGGCTCAGACCTCGATCCGCGTAGGCGCAGCCGGGCTATCCGGTGCGACTGCCCCGTCACCCAGCATCTGCCGCCATGCCGCGTATGCCGCACCAGCCAGCACCGGCATCACCACCGCCATCAGGGTGAACTGCCACAGCCCCATCGCGATGGTCGCGCCCACTGCCAGCGCCAGGATCGAGGCCACGAGCAAGGAGCCGATGCCGACCGCGAAGATGGCGATTCCCGCCAACAGGTAGAACACCAGCATCGCGGTCCAGTTGTGCAGGCAGGCGCGCAGGCTGTTGCGCATGGCCTCCATGACATGGGCGCCCGAAAAGAGGATCTGCGGCGAGGCGATGAAGGTCATCCACTTCACGGCCACGAAGACGGTCGCCACCAGCAGCAGCCACAACAGCAGGCGACCGGCAGGCAGGCCTTCCACGAGGGCAGGATCGGGTTGCCCCCCTGCTTCGGCGATGGTCTGCATCTTCTGGTAGACCTCGGCCAGATGCTGGAGTTGTTCGGTGCCCACCAGTACGAACAGCAGCGCGCCCATCACCAGGGCCGCGAGCAATTGCGGCAGCAGGGTGGCCAACAAGGCAGGTGCATGGCCGTCGCGCACCGGCTGCAGCAGGTTCGAGGGTTGCGCGGCACGACCCTGGTCCACTTCGCGCACGGCCCAGAGCATGCCTGCGAAGAACAGCGGACCGGCGAGCACCAGCAGGAACTGCATGGCCACCGTCATGGCAGGCAGCGTGACGGCTACCAGCATCACGCCCATCGATAGCAGGCCCCACAGCACGGCCAGCGTGGCCAGCGGCACCGGCGCGCGCTTCAGCAGCGCGAAGCCTGCCAGCAGCCATTCCGCGCCGGCACTGGCCGGCACCTTGTTGATCGTCGACATCGGGGTTCTCTGGAGAGGGTGCAGCGGTGGACTCAGCGCGCGTGCAGGCCACGCGCATGGCGGACGAACCGCCGCAATAGTTTGCGGGCTTGCGGCGCCGCCGTCACGCTGCGCGCGATGGTGCCCGGGCAACGGCCTTCGCTGCGCAGGTGGTCGGCGCGGGCGTGCACATAGCCACGCATGTGGTGGGTGGCGAATTCGGGATGGAACTGCACGCCCCAGGCGTGGTCGCGCCAGCGGAACGCATGGCAATCGTCCTGCTCGGAACGCGCCAGCACGGTGGCGCCCTCCGGCGGCCGCGCCACGGTCTGCACATGGGTGGCGTGGGCGGTGAACTTCAGCGGCAGCGCGCCGAACAGTGGGTCGTCCTGCGCCTGCGGATGCAGGTCGATGTGGACCGTGCCGGATTCGCGCCCGGCAGGGTTGTAGGCCACCTCGCCACCCAGCGCGTGCGCCAGCAGCTGGTGGCCGTAGCAGATGCCCAGCAGCGGCAGACCTTCATGGGCCGCGTCGCGCAGCCAGTCCGCACTGCGTTCGCTCCAGTCGGCCCGGTCGGTGACCATCGCGGCCGAGCCGCTGACGATGACGCCGGCAAAGCCTTCGCGAGGCGGCAATGCGTCGCCCCGCTCCACGTTCACCACCACGGTTTCGTCCGCCTCCAGCCCGGCCGCCACGCGGATCCAGTGCGGGAAGCCGCCATACCGTCGCATCGAGCGCACCGGCTGGCCGGTTTCAACGATGAGAAAAGGGGCTTTCACGGCGGCATCCACGACGGCAAACATCAGCGGGAAAAGGGCTTGCCCGTATACTAGCCCGCTTTTCCGCAGTGCACGATAAGTCGATGACCGGACAGACAATTTCACCGGCAACTTTCCAGGGCCTGACATTCCAGAACCTGATCCAGACGCTGAACCAGTACTGGGCCGACCAAGGCTGCGTGCTGATCCAGCCGCTGGACCTGGAAGTGGGCGCCGGCACCTTCCATCCGGCCACGTTCCTGCGTGCGCTGGGGCCAGAGCCGTGGAATGCCGCCTACGTGCAGCCCAGCCGCCGCCCCACCGATGGCCGCTACGGCGAGAACCCCAACCGCCTGCAGCGCTACTACCAGTACCAGGTGGTGATGAAGCCCAACCCCGACAACATCCAGGAGCTGTACCTGGGTTCGTTGAAGGCGCTGGGCATCGATCCGCGCGTGCACGACCTGCGCTTCGTCGAGGACAACTGGGAATCGCCGACGCTGGGCGCCTGGGGCCTGGGCTGGGAAGTCTGGTTGAACGGCATGGAAGTCACCCAGTTCACCTACTTCCAGCAGGCCGGCGGCCTGGAATGCCGCCCGGTGCTGGGCGAGATCACCTACGGGCTGGAACGCCTGTGCATGTACCTGCAGAACTGCGACAACGTCTATGACCTGGTGTGGACGGTCGGTCCGCAGGGCGTGGTGAAGTACGGCGATGTGTACCACCAGAACGAAGTCGAACAGAGCACCTACAACTTCGAGCATGCCGATGTGGCGGAGCTGTTCCACCGTTTCGACGCGTGCGAGAAGGAAGCGCTGAAGCTGGTCGACGTGGGCCTGCCGCTGCCCGCCTACGAGCAGGTCTGCAAGGCCAGCCACAGCTTCAACTTGCTGGATGCGCGCCGCGCGATCTCCGTGACCGAGCGCCAGCGCTACATCCTGCGCGTGCGCAAGCTGGCGCAGGCGGTGGCCGAGGCTTATTACGCGCAGCGGGAGAAGCTGGGGTTTCCGGGATTGAAGAAAGACACCGAATAAAGCCCCTCTCCCCTCGGCGACCGCAGGAAGTCCCTGTGGGAGAGAGGGGTTGGGGAGAGGGGCGATGGAGTCCCGATGGTTTGGCCGTCATGACTCCGCTCGCCCCTCATCCGCCCTTCGGGCACCTTCTCCCGCAGGGAGAAGGGAACAACTCAAGGTTGCATGCACATGAGCGAACAAAAATCCCTGCTGATCGAACTCGGCACCGAAGAGCTGCCGGTCAAGGCGTTGCCCGGGCTGGCGCAGGCCTTCTTCGACGGCGTGATCGGGGCTCTGGAAAAGCGCGGTATCGGCTTCGAACGTGGCGATGCCAGGCCCCTGTACACACCGCGCCGCCTGGCAGTGCTGCTGCCGGCCGTGAACGTGGAGCAGCCTGAGCAGAAATCCGAAGTGCTGGGCCCGTACCTCAACATCGCGCTGGACGCGAACGACGTGCCGACCAAGGCGCTGGAAGGCTTCGCTGCCAAGGCCGGCATCGACTGGACGCAGCTGGAGCGCACCACCGACGGCAAGGGCGAGCGCTTCGTCCACCGCGCGGTGAAGCCGGGCGCGAAGACCGCCGCGCTGCTGCCCGACATCGTGCGCGAGGCCATCGCGGGCATGCCGATCCCCAAGCCGATGCGCTGGGGCGATCACGACTATGCGTTCGCGCGGCCGGTGCATTGGCTGGTGCTGCTGCTGGGCAAGGACGTGGTGGAGGCCGATGTGCTGGGCGTGAAGTCCGACCGCATGAGCCGAGGGCACCGTTTCGAACACGACAAGCCGGTGTGGATCGGCAACCCGGACGACTACGTGGACGCCCTGCGCGGTGCCCGCGTATTGGTCGATCCAGAGGAACGCCGCACGCGCATCGTCGCCGAGGTGCAGCAGGCAGCGGCGCAGGCCGGCGGCAGCGCGCGCATCACCGACGACAACCTGGAACAGGTGATCTGCCTGACCGAGTGGCCGGCCGCGGTGCTGTGCAGTTTCGAATCCGCATTCCTGGCCGTGCCGCAGGAAGCGCTGATCGAGACGATGGAGATCAACCAGAAATTCTTCCCGGTGCTGAGCGACGGCGGCAAGCTGACCGAGCATTTCATCGGTATCGCCAACATCGAATCGCAGAACGTGGAGGAAGTCCGCAAGGGCTACGAGCGCGTGATCCGTCCGCGTTTCAGTGATGCGAAGTTCTTCTTCGACGAAGACCTGAAGCAAGGTCTGGCGTCGATGGGCGATGGCCTGAAGACCGTCACGTACCAGGCCAAGCTGGGCAGCGTCGCCGACAAGGTCGCGCGCGTGGCCGCGCTGGCGGAAATCATCGCCGCGCAGGTCGGGGCCGATCCGGCCCAGGCACGTCGCGCAGCGGTACTGGCGAAGAACGACCTGCAGTCGCGCATGGTCAACGAGTTCCCCGAGCTGCAGGGCATCGCAGGTCGCCACTACGCCCTCGCCGCTGGCGAGCCGAAGGAGATCGCGCTGGCCATCGACGAGGCCTACCAGCCCCGCTTCGCCGGCGACGATATCGCGCTGTCGCCGCTGGGCAAGGTCCTGGCGATTGCGGAACGGCTGGATACGCTGGCGGGTGGATTCGCTGCTGGGTTGAAGCCGACCGGCAACAAGGATCCGTTCGCGCTGCGCCGTAATGCGTTGGGGTTGGCGCGGACGGTGATTGAGAGTGGGTTCAATCTGGATATCCGCTCATTGATTCAGAAGGCGGCCGAACTCGTCATGTTTGCGATGTCCGACGTGTATCTGCGCACGAAAGTGGCTGCCGCTGAATCCGCGCGCGAGAAGGGAGTAGATGCGCCCACAACACACAGCCAGCAAAGGTCATTGGTAGAAACCAATTTCCAAGAGATTTATCCGTTTATTCTTGATCGCCTACGCAGCTATTACGCAGAGAAAGGCGTGCCTGCTGCTCATTTCAGTGCGGTTGCTGAGCTGGATCCTGCCCCGGCCTCGCTCTACGACTTCGACACACGCTTGGATGCCATCGGCACCTTCGCCACGCTGCCGGAAGCCGAGGCATTGGCCGCGGCCAACAAGCGCATCGGCAACATCCTGAAGAAGGCGGACATCGCCATCCCGCACGCGATCGACCGCACGCTGCTGACCGACCCGGCGGAAAGTGCGTTGGCCGAAGCGGTGGAGGCCGTGCTCGGCGAGACCGACGAGGCCCTGCACCACCACGACTACGTGACCGTGCTGAACCACCTCGCCCGCCTGCGCCCGCAGGTCGACGCGTTCTTCGACAGCGTGATGGTCAATGCCGACGATCCGGCCGTGCGCGCCAACCGCCTTGCGCTGCTGAAACGCCTGGCCGACCGCTTCCGTGCGGTCGCGGCCATCGAGCATCTGTCGAGCTGATGGTTTCCTTCTCCCCGCGCGCGGGGAGAAGGTGCCCGGAGGGCGGATGAGGGGCCAGCGCGGCCACTCATCAGGCTCCGACGCATCCTGTCTCAGTTCGCCCCTCACCCGCCTTCGGCTCCCTCTCCCCGCGTGTGGGGAGAGGGAGCTCCCGCATGCGGCGGTCAACGGCGCTTCGCGGGAAACGTGACCTGAAACTGCGCGCCCACCCTTCACTCCACTTAACCATCACCGGTTATCCTGCCCGCATGCGTCGACTCCCCCGCTTCGCCACTGCCCTGTTCCTCCTTGCCGCGACCAGCCACGCCGGTGCCGCGGCCATCGTCGACAAGGTGCAGATCGAAGGGCTCGACAACGAGTTGATGATCGAAAACGTCAACACCGCGCTGTCGCTCAACGACTCGCTCGGCAAGCGGCTGGGCGAGTCTCGGCTGGAATACCTGCTGGGTGAAGCCGTCGCCGAAACGCGCGAAGCGTTGGAGCCATTCGGCTACTACTCGCCCACCATCACCGTGGATGCCCCGCGCACCGAAGGCGCCAATGACGAGCGGCTCACCATCACCCTGCGGGTAACCCTCGGCGAACCCGTGCGCGTGCGTGGACGCGACCTGTCCATCGAGGGCGAAGGCGGCGACGACCGCTATCTGAAGGAAGACCTGGACGCGTTCACGCCGAAGGTCGGCGAGATCTTCGACCACACCACCTACGAAGCCAGCAAGCTGACCATCGTGCGGCGACTGGCGGATCGCGGTTACTTCGATGCCGACTTCACCCACCGCCGGGTGGAAGTCACGCGGGCCGAACACGCCGCCGACATCGCGCTGGGTTGGGTCAGCGGCATCCGCTACGACATGGGCCCGACCACCTTCCATCAGGACAAGTTCGACCAGGGATTGTTGGACAAGCTGGTGTACTGGGAGGAAGGCAGCTATTTCCACCAAGGCAAACTGGACCGCCTGCGTGAATCACTGGTCGGCCTGGACTATTTTTCCAGCATCGACATCCAGGCCAATCCGGACAAGGCCGAGGACGGCCGCGTGCCCGTGGACGTGAACCTGGAGCTGGCCAAGCGCGACATCTACACCGCCGGCGTCAGCTACGGCACCGAGAGCGGCCCCGGTATCCGGCTGGGCCTGGACCGTCGTTACGTGAATTCGCGCGGTCACAAATTGTCCACGCACCTGGATTACGCACAGAAGCGCAAGACACTGCTGACGCAGTACCGCATTCCCGCGTTCAAGTGGCTGGACGGGTGGTACACCGTTGGCGTGCAGGCCAGCGATGAGCAGACCGACTATATCGACCTGCGTCATGTCGAATTCACCGGCAGCCGCAGCGGCCAGGTCAGCGAGGACTGGACGGCGGTGGCGTCGATCCACGCGCTGCGCGAGCGCTGGCGTTATGTCGAAGACGACCCGGTCAGCGGCCTGCCGGACACCACCGTGCAGTACGCCACGTTCACCTACCCGTCGCTGCGCGCGGACTACACCAACTCGCCGGTCGGCTCGAACCGCCCCGACCAGCTGGCCGGGTCCATCCTGCTGCGCGGCGGCGTGGAAGGTGCGGGCTCGGACGCCAACTTCCTGCAGTTCCACATGCGCGCGCGCTGGTCGCAGCGCTACAAGACGAACAGCACGCTGATCGTGCGCGGCGAGTACGGCCACACCTTCACCAGCTCGCTCGTCGCCATGCCACCGTCGCTGCGTTTCTTCGCGGGCGGTGACCGCAGCATCCGCGGTTATGCCTGGCGCGAAGTCGGTCCGCGCCGCGGCGATTACGCGCTGGGGGCGAAGAACGTGCTCACCAGCAGCGTGGAGTACGAGTTCTATCCGAAGGGCGGCCCGTACGGTGGCGCAGTATTCGTGGACACCGGCAGCGCCTTCGACGGCACCCGTCCCGATCTGAGCACCGGCATCGGCGTGGGCCTGCGCTGGCGCTCGCCGGTGGGGCCGGTGCGCCTGGACCTGGCGCATGGCCTGAATGACCCGGATTCCAGCTTCCAGATCTACCTCAACATCGGGACCGATCTGTGAAGAAGCGCGTACCCGACAACCTGACGCCGGAAGAGCGCGACGCCCGCATCGCCGAGTTGCGCGCGCGCCGCAGGGCACGCATACGCACGCTGGCGATCCGCAGCGCCATCGGCACCGGTGTGCTGGTGCTGCTGCTGTGCATCGGCCTGTACTGGCTGCTGCAGACGGTCGCGGGGCGCGACATGCTGCTCGCGCAGATCAAGGCACGACTGCCGGCCGACGCCTCGCTGGAATACAGGGAAGTGGACGGCCCGATCGCGGGCCCGCTGACGCTGCGTGGCGTCGACTTCCGCTGGGACAAGATCCGCTTCACCGCCGACGAAGTCTACCTGGAGCCGGACCTGCGCCCGCTGCTCGGCAAGCGCCTGCGACTGGATGTGCTGAAGCTGCGCGGTGCGATGCTCGATGTGCCGGAAAGCGACGAGCCGTTCGAGCTGCCGCACTGGCCCGACATGCTGCCGCAGATCGAGATGCCGCTGGCGATCCAGGCCGACCGGCTGGAGGTGGACCGCTTCCTGATCCGCCAGAGCGGGCAGCCCCTGATCGACATCGTGCATGCGGGCGGCGGCATCGATATCGGCGACGGCTACGTGCAGGCCGAGAAGCTGGCCATCGCGAGCGATCGCGGCACCTTCGGCGTGCATGGCCGTTACGAACCCCGCGACGGCTACGAAACCGACCTGACGGCCACCGGCGTGTTCGCGGCCGCTGGCGGGCGCACCCCCGCCCGCATCGGACTGGTCGCACGCGGGAATCGCGCCCGCATGAACGTGGGCATTTCCGGTGCCGCGCCCGCGCCGTTGCGCGCCACGCTCACGCTGCGCGGCGAAACCAGGCCGACATGGAACCTCGCCGCGAAGACAGAGGCGCTGGACCTGTCGCTGCTGGGCGTGATGGAGGATAGTGCGCCCGTCTCTTTCGACCTGGTGGCCAAGGGTGCGGGCGGTGCCGCGGACCTGCAGGGCACCGTGCAGCAGGGCGACATCGCCGTGGTGATCGAACCTTCGCATGCGCGCATCGACGGCGAAGTCCTGACCGTGGAGCCGTTGGCGATCCGTGCGTTCGACGGCTATGCCGCGCTGCGTGGTCGCGCGGACTTCACCGTGCCGGAGAACCCCACCTTCCGCTTCGCGGTGAACGCACGCGGCCTGCGCTGGGGCACGGAAGCGGACAGCATGATCGGTGCCGAGGGCGATTTCGGCGTGGCCGGCAAACTGGAAGCATGGGCCGCCATCGGCAAGGCCACGCTGACCCGCGGCGACGACAGCGCGGTGGTGGAGTTCGATGGCCGTGGCGATGCCGAACGCGTGCAGTTGGAGAAACTGCAGGCACGCATGCCCACCGGCACGCTGGACGCCACCGGCATGGTGGGTTGGTCCCCCGTGCTGGACTGGGACGTGAAGGCGACGCTGGCCGGTTTCGATCCCGGTTACTTCGCGACGGGCTGGAACGGCACCATCTCGGGCGATCTCGCCTCGAAGGGAAGCCAGCGCGAGGATGGGTTGTTCCAGGGCACGCTGGACGTGCCCAAGCTCGCCGGTCGCCTGCGCGACCGTCCGCTCGACGCACGTGGCACGTTCGCGCTGGACGGCAACAACGGTGAAGGCGATCTTGCGCTGTCACTGGGCGGCAGCCGGGTCACCGCCAAAGGCAAGGTCGGCGACACACTGGACGTGAACGCCACTTTCAGCCCGCTCAACCTGGCCGACCTGCTGCCTGACGCCAGCGGCACGCTGGCGGGCACGGTCAATCTCACCGGTGCACGCACGGCGCCGGACATCCTCGCCGATCTCGGCGGTGAGAACCTGCGCTGGAACGACTGGAGCGCCGGTGCCCTCAGCCTGCGTGGCCGCCTGCCCTGGCGCAGCGGCAACGGCGACCTCACGCTGCAGGGCCGCGCCGTGGAGGTTGGCACGGTGCTGGACAGCGTCAACCTCGCTGCGCGCGGGGCGGTGGAGGACCTGCGCTTCGAGGGCGATGCCCGCAATGCCATGGGCGCGGTCGCGTTGTCCGGTTCGGCGCAGAAGCGCGGCGCCAACTGGCAGGGCACGCTCGACGCGCTGCGCATCGCGCCGTCGAAGGGCAATCCGTGGACGTTGCGGCAGCCGGCGCGATTCGCGCAGAACGGCGCCAACTGGACACTGTCGGAGAGCTGCCTGGCCTCGGACATCGGCGGCGCCCTGTGCGCCAGCGCCGACTGGCCGCGGCAGGGACTGCAGGTGCGCGGCGATGCGTTGTCGCTGGCACTGGTGCAGCCGTGGCTGCCGCCCAGCAACGGCCGCCCGCTGACGCTGCGCGGCGAGTTCACCCTCGACGCGACGCTGCGCCCCGCCGGCAATGCATGGCAGGGCGAAGTGCATCTGGCCTCGCTGGATGGCGGCCTGAAGATGGGCACCACCGCGCGCGGCGAGATCATCCGTTACGACAACTTCACCCTCGACGTGGACTTCACTCCGCAGCGCATCCAGGGTCGCCTCGGCACCGGCTTCAAGGGCGATGGCTATGTCGACGCCACGTTCAACACCGGTTGGGATGCGTTCGCGCCGTTGAAGGGCGACCTCTACTTCCACAACTCGCGGCTGTTCTGGATGGAACTGTTCTCGCCGGACCTGGTGCGCCCGCGCGGCAAGCTGGCCGGGCACATCGGCGTGACCGGCACGCGTGGTCAACCGCTGTTGAGCGGCGAAGCCACTCTCACCGAGTTCACCGGTGAGTTGCCCGCGCTCGGCGTGTCGCTGGCAGAAGGTGGCGCGGAACTGGTCGCGCTGTCCGACGGCAGCGCACGCATCGACGGCAGCATGAAGACGGTGTCGTCCACCGGCGGCACCGGTACCGGCGGCGTACTCAACGTGGCCGGCACGCTGGGCTGGAACAACGACACCACGCCGCTGCGGTTCCAGGTGCGCGGCGACAACGTACTGGTCGCCGACACCACCGACCTGCGCGCCGTCGCGTCGCCGAATATCCAGGTGGGCTTCGCCGACAACACCATCCTCGTGCGCGGCGAAGTCGGCATTCCTTCGGCCACCATCGACGTGGAGAAACTGGATGACGGCGTGTCCGCCTCGGAAGACGTGGTGGTGCTGGATCCCGCCGATCCCGAACGCGCGCCGAGTTCGCGACTGGACCTGGACCTCGCGCTCAAGGTAGGCGACGAGGTCAACCTGAAGGGCTATGGCCTGGAAGGCACGCTGGCCGGCACCCTGCACGTGCGCTCGCAGCCCGGCCGCGAAATGCTGGGCACGGGCCGCCTGGACGTGGACGGCCGCTATGAAGCCTACGGGCAGAAACTGCGCATCACCCGCGGCGAACTGACCTGGAGCAACAACGCGATCTCCGATCCGCGCATCAACATCCGCGCCGAACGCGAGGTGGCCAGTGCCAGCGTCACCGCCGGCATCGACGTCACCGGCCGCGCCAGCCAGCCGCGCGCACGCGTGTGGTCGAATCCTTCGTTGTCCGAATCCGAAGCGCTGGCGTACCTGGTGCTTGGCCGTTCGCTCAACACCGCCAGCAGTGACGAAAGCCGGCAGATCAACGCCGCTTCGTCCGCACTCGGCGCGGGTGCGGGCCTGCTCGCATCGCAGCTCGGCGCGAAGATCGGCCTGGACGATGCCGGCGTGCTGGAGTCGCGCACGCTCGGTGGCTCCGTGTTTGGCGTGGGGAAATACCTGTCGCCCAAGCTGTACGTGAGCTACGGCGTATCGATGGTAGGTTCCGGTTCGGCCGTGACCCTGAAGTACCTGCTGCGCAAGGGCTTCGACGTGGAGATCGAATCCAGCACCATCGAGACGCGCGGCTCGATCAACTGGCGCAAGGAGAAGTAGCGTGCTGCCGTCGCTGACGGCGCGGCGCCTGCATGCGCAGGGCATCAGCGCGCCTGCCGCGGCATCCCCCGCTGGTGCGGTGCGCCACCTGTGCGCGATGCAGGCGCAGGACTACCACGCTGCATTGTGGGCTGTCGGCCTGCGCACCAAGGGCGCCACGCTGGCGCAGGTGGAGGATGCGATCGCGGGCGGCGAGATCGTGCGCACCTGGCCGATGCGCGGCACGCTGCACCTGCTGGCGCGCGATGACGTGCGCTGGATGGTGGCGCTACTGGCGCCGCGCGTGCAGGCCGCCAATGCTGCGCGCATCTCCCGCGAATTCGGTTTCGACATGCCCACCCTGGCACACGGCCGCCGCGTGATGGAGCAGGCGCTTTCCTCCGGCACGCCGGTCACGCGATCCGACCTGTATGCACGAATGGAGACTGCGGGTATCGCAAGCGCCCACCAGCGCGGCCTGCACCTGCTGAACTGGCTGGCGCACGAAAGCGTGATCTGCCAGGGACCTCGGCATGGCAAACAGCCGACCTTCGTACTGATGGATGCCTGGGTCCCGCCCAGTGCACCGCTCGGCCGCGACGAAGCCCTGCACCGGTTGACGCAGCGTTACCTGCAGGGCCACGGGCCGGCGACTGCCGCCGATCTCGCGTGGTGGTCGGGACTGACGCAGAAAGATGCGCTGCGGGCGCTGACGCTCGCCGACTCCGCGCTGGAGAAGGAGACGCATGATGGTACGACGTGGTGGTGGCGAGCCGACGCTCCCGTCACCGCACGGTCGCGCGCCATCCACTTGCTGCCCGCGTTCGACGAATACCTGATCGGCTACCGCGATCGCGCACCGGTGCTGGATGTCGAGCATACCCGGCGCGTGATCAGCATCAACGGACTGGTGTCGGCAACGGCGATCATCGAGGGCCGCGTGGCGGCGACATGGAAGCGCGCCACGGCCAGCAACACCGATATCGCGCTCGAGCCGCTCCGCGCGCTGGAGGAAGCCGAGCACACCGGCATCCACCGCGCGGCGCAGCACTGGCGACGCTTCCTCGGCGACGCCCGCTGACGACGCGGCACAGGCCATCGTTGCCGCACCGCCACGGGCCCGATATCGTCGTCGCCGTCTTCTCCGCCGGATCCTGACCATGCGCCGCCGACTCCCGACGTCCGCCCTCGCCCTGGGTATCGCACTTTCCCTGCCCGCCCACGCCGACGAAGGCATGTGGATGCCATCGCAGCTGCCGCAGTTGGCGAAGCCGCTGCGCGAAGCAGGCTTCAGGGGCGACCCGAAGACGCTGGCCGACGTCACCGCCGCACCGCTGAGCGCGGTGGTGCGGGCGGGTGGTGGTACCGGTGCATTCGTTTCGCCCGACGGCCTGATCCTGACCAACCATCACGTCGCGTACGGCGTCATCCAGTACAACAGCAAGCCCGAGCGCAACCTGATCGACGACGGCTTCATTGCCGGCGATCTTGCCGCCGAGCTGCCCGCCAATCCGGATTTCCGCGTGCTGGTCACGGTGGGCTACGACAAGGTCACCGACGCAGTGCTGAAGGATGCGGCCGGCAAGACCGGGCGCGCGTACTTCGATGCCGTCGACCGCGCCAGCAAGGCCATCGTCGCCGACTGCGAGCAGGAGGCCGGCGTCCGCTGCAGCGTGGCGAACATGTACTACGGCACGGACTTCTACCGCATCAAACAGCTGGAACTGCGCGACATCCGCCTGGTCTACGCACCGCCCCGCGCGATCGGCAACTATGGCGACGAGATCGACAATTTCATGTGGCCGCGCCACACCGGCGATTTCACTCTGCTGCGCGCTTACGTGGGCAAGGACGGCAAGCCCGCCGCCTACAGCCCGGACAACCTGCCCTATCGCGCGCCCGCGCACCTGTCGCTGGCGAAGGACGGACCGAAGGCCGGAGACTACGCGATGCTGGCCGGGTATCCGGGCACGACGTACCGGCACCGCAGCGCTGCCGAGTTCGACGAGCAGGTCAACTGGACGCTGCCGGCGCGCGTGGCCGTGTTCGACCAGCTGATCGAGGTGATCGAAGCAGCCGGCAAGCAGGATGTCGACGCGAAGACGCGCTATGCCGCTCAGCTCCAGTCGCTGAAGAACAACCGCAAGCGCGCCGCCGGCGAACTGGAAGGCCTGCGGCGCAGCGATGCCGTCCGCGTCCGCGCCGAGGATGAGCGCGACATGCTGGCCACGACGGCTGCAGCGAAGGAACGGGCGGACATCGATGCGCTCGCCGCTTCGATCGCCGGCGGCTCGGCGGTGCGCGAGCGCGAGCTGCTGTTGTCGCTGTTCGGCTCGCAGTCCCAACTGATGCGCAGCGCGATCACGCTGGAACGGCTGCGCGTGGAATCGGCCAAGCCGGACGCCGAGCGCGAGAGCGGCTACCAGGTGCGCGACCACGCCCTGATCGAAGGCGTCCTGAAGCAGGTGCAGCGTCGCTATGCGCCCGAGGTGGAGAAGGCCCTGCTCACGGCCTTGCTGACCCGCTACCAGCAGCTGCCGGAAGCGCAGCGTCTGCCCGGTTTCGATGCCGCGTTCGGCCGCACGCCCGCCGCGCTGAAACAGGCACTGGATGCGCTGTACGCGAACACGAAACTGGGCGACGAGGCCGAACGCCTGTCGCGCTTCGCGGCAGCCCGCGAAGGCAAGCCGATGGCGGCCGACCCGCTGATCGACCTGGCGGCGACGCTGGTGCCTGTACAGCTGGCACTGGAGCAGGAGCGCAAGACGCGCGAAGGCGAACAGTTGCGACTGCGTCCGGCCTACATGCGTGCGCTGTTCGCCTGGCGCCGGCAGCAGGGGCGCGCGCTGTATCCGGATGCCAATGGCACGCTGCGCGTGAGTTTCGGCAGGGTGGACGGGTTCTCGCCCCGCGACGGCGTGCAGTACACGCCGGTGACCACGGTCGCCGGGATCGTCGAGAAGAACACCGGCGAGGTGCCGTTCGACGCGCCGAAACCGCTGCTGGACGCTATCGCCAAAGGCGATTTCGCCGGCACCGAAGATCCGGCGCTGAAGACGCAAACGGTCAACTTCCTCACCAACCTGGACACCACCGGCGGCAACTCCGGCTCGCCCGTGCTCAACGCGCGCGGCGAACTGATCGGCCTGAACTTCGACAGCAACTGGGAATCCGTCAGCGCCAGCTGGATGTTCGACCCGCGCTACAAGCGCGCCGTGCACGTCGACATGCGCTACCTGCGTTGGCTGATGGGCAAGGTCTACCCCGCGCCGCATCTGCTGGATGAGATGGGCGCGAAGTGACGCCGGACGACGACCCGCGCCCGGTCGAACCCGAGCCGCCGCTGCCCGGCGACTGCTGCAACAGCGGCTGCCCGATCTGCGTGCATGACCTGTATGCGGAACAGCTGCAGCACTATCGCGAGCAGTTGGCGGCGTGGAAGGCGCGGCATCCGGACGCCGCTTAGGGCTTACTTGTAGGAGCGACGTGAGTCGCGACCTCACGCCTTCCGAACTACGGAACGTGGTTCGCCCGCTGTCGATGGTTCGCTGCCGCAGCGAATATGCGGTCGCGACTCACGTCGCTCCTACAAAGGCGGCAACGTCCGCTTACGCCACCCGCGTACGCCGTGCGCGCTCCAGGTGCACCAGCAGCAACGAGATGGCCGCCGGCGTCATGCCGGGGATGCGCTGCGCCTGCCCGATGGTTTCCGGCTGCACGCGCTCCAGCTTCTGCTGCACTTCGGCTGACAGACCGCGCACGCCGGCGAAATCGAAGCCGGTCGGGATGGGCGTGGATTCGTTGCGCTGCTGGCGCTCGATCTCGTCGCGCTGGCGGTCCAGGTAGCCGGCGTACTTCACGCCGATCTCCACCTGTTCCGCCACCTGCGCATCGTCCACGCCGGGGCCGATCGACGGCACGGCGACGAGCTTGGCGTAGTCCAGTTCCGGGCGCTTGATCAGGTCGAGCACGTTGGTCTCGCGGCTGACCTGCACGCCCAGCGTGTCGGCGACCTCGCGACCCAGTGCATTCGCGGGCGTGGCCCACAGCGCGCGCAGGCGACCGGTCTCGCGTGCGATGGCCTCGCGCTTGGCGTCGAAGCGCTGCCAGCGCTTGTCACCTACGAGGCCCAGCATGCGGCCCGTTTCCGTCAGGCGCAGGTCGGCGTTGTCCTCGCGCAGCTGCAGCCGGTACTCGGCGCGGCTGGTGAACATGCGGTACGGCTCCTTGGTGCCGTGCGTGATCAGGTCGTCGACCAGCACGCCTAAGTAGGCCTCATCGCGTCGCGGCGACCAGGCCTCCTTCTGCTGCGCGAAGCGCGCGGCATTGAGGCCGGCGAGCAGGCCCTGAGCCGCCGCCTCTTCGTAACCTGTGGTGCCGTTGATCTGGCCAGCGAAGAACAGGCCGGCGACCGCCTTCGTTTCCAGCGACGCCTTGAGCCCGCGCGGATCGAAGAAGTCGTACTCGATGGCGTAGCCCGGGCGCGTGATGTGCGCGTTCTCCATGCCGCGGATGCTGCGCACCAGTGCCAGTTGCACGTCGAACGGCAACGAAGTGGAAATGCCGTTCGGATAGATCTCGCTGACATCCAGCCCTTCCGGCTCGACGAAGATCTGGTGGCTGGCCTTCTCGGCGAAGCGCACCACCTTGTCCTCGATCGACGGGCAGTAGCGCGGGCCGATGCCTTCGATCTGGCCCGAGTACATCGGCGAACGGTGCAGCGCACCGCGGATGATCTCGTGCGTCTGTTCGCTGGTGTGGGTGATCCAGCACGACACCTGGCGCGGATGGTCGGCTGCGCTGCCCATGAAGGACATCACCGGCAGCGGATCGTCACCGGGCTGTTCTTCCATCACCGAATAGTCCAGCGAACGGCCATCGATGCGCGGCGGCGTACCGGTCTTCAGGCGATCGACGACGAACGCGCCTTCGCGCAGTCGTTGCGCCAGCGCGGTGGCGGGTGGATCGCCAGCGCGCCCAGCGGCGTACTGTGTCTCGCCGACATGGATCTTGCCGGCGAGGAAGGTGCCCGCGGTCAGCACGACAGCGGGCGCATCGAAGCGCAGGCCGGTCTGGGTGATCGCGCCGCGCACGCTGCCTTGCTCGATGACGAAGTCATCGACGGCGGCCTGGAACAGCGTCAGGTTCGGCTGGGCCTCCACCGCGCGCCGGATCGCGCTGCGGTAGAGCGCACGGTCCGCCTGGCAGCGCGTCGCGCGCACGGCAGGACCCTTGCTCGCGTTGAGCGTTCGCCACTGGATGCCCGCCCGGTCGGCCGCCCACGCCATCACGCCGCCCAGCGCATCGATCTCCTTGACCAGATGGCCCTTGCCGATGCCGCCGATGGCCGGATTGCAGCTCATCACGCCCACCGTTTCCACGTTGTGCGTCAGCAGCAGCGTGCGTGCGCCGGCGCGCGCGGATGCCAGCGCGGCCTCGGTGCCGGCATGGCCGCCGCCGATGATGATGACGTCGTAGTGGTGGAAGCTGGCATTCATCGTGGGAGTCCGGCATCTGTGCGGATGTCGATAGGCAATGGGATTGGGTCGGGCGGATCCGGCATGCCGGGAGGGCAAAGTTGGCACGCTTCCTGCTGTACTACCGTGCACCCGTCGTGGCAAGCGACCAGGGGCGCCGGGCTGGTAATTGGAACAGGGGCCAGCCATGCGCACGCCGGGGATGCCGAGGGGCCGGTAGTCGGGGGACTACCGGCCCCTTTTTTATGCGCGCAGGATAGCAGAGACAAGAAAAAGCCCGGCATTGCCGGGCTTTTTGCAGAGGCGCCGACGCCCGGCAGGGCCGGAACAGGGGGGATCCAGATTTCCCCACCGGACGTCGACATTGAACCTTTATTGCCGCTTACGTCAGAAAGCGACGCAACCGGTCAACTGATTGTTCGGAGCCTGCGACGACGGCGAGGGGAAAGCAATGGAAGAACCCCGTCAGGGGGCTGTTTCAGCGCTCCAGCTGACGGGTGGCATTCTCCGAACGTCCAGATGACGGTCGCGGCGGCGGCGCGGGACGCTCCACCCTGGCCGGTGCCGGGCGCTCCATGCGCTGTTGGGGCCGCTCGACCGCGCGCGGTGCGGAGGGCGAAGAAGTCACGCGGGGAGGACGATAGCCGCCCTCACTCATGCGTGGCTGGTTGGGCGACGGCGTCACGCGGGGCGGGCGATAACCACCTTCACCCACGCGCGGCTGGCTGGGGGAAGGTATGACCTGGCCGGGACGATTCGGGACCATCGGCTGGGAACCGCCTTCGCGCCAGCGACCGGTGGGGTCCCGCCACGGCGGCGGCCGATTGCCACTTCCCCCATTGCCGGGCGGCTTGGGGGTGTTGTCACCGGGACGCGGCGGTCTGGGATGGTGGTGCGGCGGGTAATAGGGGTAGTGAGACCCGTAGTAGCCGTAGTACGGATAGCCGTAATAGCTGCTGTAGCGATAGGGTCCGCCATATCCATAGCCACCATAAGACCCGACGCCACCGTAGTAGCCGCCGTAGGGATCGTAGTACTGGGTGCTGGGCCGACCGTGGTAATAGCCACCCGGTGCGGTATCACCCACATAGTCATAAGTCGCACAGCCGCCCAGGGCCAGGCTGGCTAACGCGATGGCGAAAAGAGATGTGCGCTTCATGGCGGAACCCCCGTTACTTTGCCTTTGCAGCATCTGCCCGGCGCATTGAATCAGTGCTTAACCCCTCCGGCTCCATCCGGGCGCGGAAAGCCCGTCAACACCGGTCTGATGGACGGGTGATGCGTTAACCTTTCTGCATGCCGATGCCCTTGCCCACCTTCGACGACGTCCTCGCCGCTGCCGCCCGTATCGCCCCCCACGCACACACCACCCCCGTCCTGCACTCCAGCGCACTGGATGCCCTGGCGGGCTGTGTGCTCCATTTCAAGGCTGAACCGCTGCAACGGACGGGGGCGTTCAAGTTCCGCGGCGCCTGCAACGCCGTCTGGGCCCTCGATGACAGGACGGCAGCGCGTGGCGTGGTGACGCATTCCTCGGGCAACCACGGCGCCGCCCTCGCGCTGGCGGCACGGACGCGCGGCATCGAGTGCCATGTGGTCGTGCCTGAAGGTGCAAATGCCGCGAAGCTGGTCAACATCACCCGCTATGGCGCCCATCTGCACACCTGCGCGCCGACGATAGCCGCCCGCGAGGCGGCGGCTGCACGCGTGCAGGCCGAAACTGGCGCCAGCCTGATCCATCCCTACACTCATCCGCACGTGATCGCCGGCCAGGGCACGGCCGCGATGGAATTGCTGAACGCTCACGGCCCCCTGGATGCCCTGGTCGCACCGGTCGGCGGCGGTGGACTCCTCTCGGGTACGGCGATCGCCGCTGCCGCGACGGCCGTGGATTGCCGCATCTACGGCGCTGAGCCGGAAGGGGCTGCCGATGCCGCCGATTCGCTGGCGGCCGGTGAGCGACGGGTCGATTTCGTGCCAGACACGGTATGCGATGGCCTGCGTGGCGCGCTCGGCGAACCCAACTTCACACTTTTGCGCCTGCATGCTGCAGAAGTGTTGACGGTGCCCGACGCCGAAACGCTCTCCGCGATGCGACTGCTGTGGCAATGCCTGAAGCTGGTGGTCGAGCCTTCGTCCGCCATCGCGCTGGCCGCGATCCTGCGGCACCGCGAGCGCTTCGCTGGGTTGCAAGTCGGCGTGCTCCTGTCCGGAGGCAACGTCGACCTGGATGCGCTTCCCTGGGGGGCAGCGGCATGAGCACGCGGGGCCGCAAATCGAAGCGTGGTCTTGCGGGCTGGATGTGGCGGCTGCTGCTGCTTGCCCTGGTGTGGCTGGTCGGCGTGGCGGCCTACATCGTGTGGGTGGGGCAGCGGGACGATGCGGCGCGCGCCGATGCGATCATCGTGTTGGGCGCAGCCGCTTACGACGCCAAGCCATCGCCCGTGTTCGAGGAGCGCATCCGCCATGGTATCGATCTGTACAAGCGCGGCATGGCACCGACACTGATCTTCACCGGGGGCTACGGCGGCTCGGGCGCGCGCTTCTCGGAATCGCAGGTCGCGCGCCGTTACGCCTTGCGCCAAGGCGTGCCGGAGAAAGCGATCCTGATCGAATCGCTGTCGCGCAATACTCACGAGAATCTGCGACAGGCATCCATGCTGATGCATCAACACAACCTGCACAGCGTCATCATCGTGAGCGATCCGCTGCACATGGCGCGCGCCCTGCGGATCAGTCGCGGCCTGGGCATCCGTGCCGTCGGTTCGCCCACGCCGACAAGCCGCTTCCGCACGTTCGCCACGCGTTGGCGCTTCCTGTTGCAGGAAGTCTATTTCTTCCATCGCGACCGCCTGCCACGCTGAAGGCCTGGCGTATCATCGGAGCGTCATCCTCCCTGCGGGAATCCACCATGAAGATCGACGGCACGCGCCGGCAGGATCGCGCCACCGAACTCGTCCTCAGCTATTACGCCGCGTTCAATCGCGGCGACTGGGAGAACATGCTGGCATTGCTGACAGACGACGTGGTGCACGACCTCAACCAGGGCGCGCGCGAGATCGGGCGCGACGCCTTCGCCGCCTTCCTCGGCCGCATGAACGCCAGTTACCGCGAACAGCTGCGCGACATCGTGGTACTGGTCACGCAGGACGGCCACCATGCCGCCGCGGAGTACGTGGTGCATGGCGAATACCACCACACCGATGAGGGCCTGCCAGCCGCGAGCGGCCAGACGTACATGCTACCGGGTGGTGCGTTCTTCGATATCCGCGACGACCGCATCGCGCGCGTCACCAACTACTACAACCTGCAGGACTGGATCGCACAGGTCGGCGGCTGATTCCATGGGGTGCGCCAAGGCGCACCCGGCGTTGCTGGATACACGCGGCCGGGGTTGAAGCCCCTCCTACAGCTTGCGCCGGATCGGGATGTTCGCCAGCGGTACCGTCGCGATGTCTTCACCCTGGCCGCGGATCGGCGCACCCGGTGGCGGCGCCCAGGCGTGCGCATAGATCACATCCCATGTGCTGGGCAGTTTGCCGTCTGCCCGCCGCAGCGACTCGTACGCACTGGCCGCGGCGGCGAAACGCGCACGCCCGGTCAGCGTATGCCGGCGTTGCTGCAGCGCATTGGTCGCACCCATCGCGCGCAGCTCGCGCATCAGGGCGGGCAGGTCGTCGTAGGTCAACGTAAAGCGGTCGCGATCAAGCACCGGATCGCGGAAACCGGCCATCATCAGCGCATCGCCGAACTGGGCGATCTGCGGGAATGGACTGACATGCGGCACGGCATCGGCATGCGCGAAGGCATCGCGCAGCTCCTGCAACGTCTCCGGCCCGAAGGTCGAGCACACCAGCAACCCGCCGGGTTTCAGCACGCGACGGAACCCGTTGAATGCGGCAGGCAGGTCGTCCACCCACTGCAGACTGAGATTGCAGAACAGCACATCCACCGTGCCTTCGGCCAATGGCAATGCGCGCAGGTCGGCACACACGCGCTGGAACGGCTTCCACCATCCGGATTGCTTCTTGGCTTCGCGCAGCATCGGCAACGCCAGGTCCAGCGCGACCACCTGCGCCTTCGGCCAGCGCTTGCGCATCGCCGCCGCCGCGTGTGCGGGACCGCACCCCACGTCCAGCACCACGTTGGGTGCTGCGGCGTCTTGTCCTCTTCGCAGGGCGAAATAGTCCAGCGACTCCATCAACCGCTTTTCCACTTCATGCTGCAGCGCTGCCGCCGCATCGTAACCGGCCGCGGAACGCGAGAAGGCGCGCCGGATATGGCGCTGGTCGAAGGTGTTCATGCCCTCGCCTCCTGCGTCAGCGACTGCATGAAGCGGTCGACTTCTTCAGCAACCACGTCGGCGTGCCCAAGGAATGGCGCGTGCCCGCCCCCGGCGATCTCGACGAAGTGCGCCTGCGGCGCGAGCGCTGCCGCCGCACGCATCGCCTGCGACGGCACCAGCAGGTCGCGGCGACCGGCCAGCCACAGGCTGGGGACGGACAGCGCGGGCAGCGTCGCGCGCATGTCGGATTGTTCCAGCAATTGCAGGCCTGCCTGCAGTGCTTCGGGCGCGGGTTCGCCACGCGCATAGAGATCGTGTTTCAACGTGCGCAACTCGCTGCGCGCATGTTCGGAGCCCATGGTGTCCAACGCGAGAAAGCGCTCCAGCGCGCGCGCGTAATCGTTGCGCAGGTCGGTGCCGAACTGCGCGAATACGCTCGCATCGACCGCGTGCGTCCATGTGCTGCTGCGAACGAAGCGCGGGGTGGAGGCGACCATCGCCAATCCACGCACCTGCGGCGACCGCGCAGCGGCCTGCAATGCGAACAACCCGCCCAGTGACCATGCCAGCCACACCGCGGGCGGCGTACTGGCGAGGATGGCATCGGCGGCGGCATCCAGCGTCAGCGGGACGTCGCTGCCACGACTGCGGCCATGGCCCGGCAGGTCGACGAGATGGAGGGTGTAGCGGTTGGACAGCCGCTGCACCAGCGGTGCGAACACCCCGCCATGCAGCGCCCAACCGTGCAGCAGCACCAGAGGCGGGCCGTTGCCGAGGGATTCGATATGCATGTGCGCATTGTCGCCGATCCCGCCCGAGGCGGGATCACGCAGACGGGATGGCGCGTCGCGTCAAGCGACGGCGCCGTGCACGCGCTGTACGGCATCCCAGGAGCGCGCCAGTGTCGCCACCAGGCCATCCACGTCCTGCGCCGAGTGCAGCGCGGACAGGGTGATGCGCAGGCGCGCCTTGCCATCCGGCACCGTCGGCGGCCGGATGGCGGGCACGAGATAACCGGCGCTGTCCAGCGCGGCGGACAGGGCGAGTGCATTGGCATCGCTGCCGCACAGCACCGGCTGGATAGGCGACTCGGAAGCCATCAACTGCAGGCCCGCGCGCTGGGCCCCGCTGCGGAAACGGTCCACCAGCGACTGCAGCTTCTCGCGGCGCCAGTGGTCGCGGCGGGCGTGCTTCACCGCGACGCGGGTGGCCGCTGCCAGCGCCGGCGGCAGCGCGGTGGTGTAGATGTAGGGGCGCGCGGTTTCGGCGAGATGCTGGACCAGCATCTCTTCCCCCACGACGACGGCGCCGTAACCACCAAGCGCCTTGCCGAGCGTGACCAGTTGCAGGGGCACGTCGGCCACGCCCATGCGCGCTTCCGCCACGCTGCCGCGGCCGTCCGGCCCACGCACGCCGACGCCGTGTGCGTCGTCGACGAACAGCAGTGCCTGCTGCATGCGCGCCACCAGGCTCAAGGCGCGTAACGGCGCAGTGTCGCCGTCCATGCTGAAGACACCGTCCGTCACCAGCATCGCCGCGCCGTCCGCCTGCAACTTGAGCTGGCGCAATGCACCTTCCGGATCGAGGTGCGGGTAACGCCGCAGCTTGGCTCCTGCCAGCCGCGTCGCATCGAGCAAACTGGCGTGGTTGAGCCGGTCCTGCACGCAGACGTCGCCGTCTTCCAGCAAGGCCTGCTGCACGGCGAGGTTGGCGAGGAAGCCGCTGCCGAACAGCAGCGCACGCGGATAGCCCAGCCATTCCGCCACGTCGCGCTCGAGTCCCTCGTGGATGGCATGGTGGCCGCTGACCAGATGCGATGCCCCAGCACCCGTGCCTTCGCGCGCAGCGGCGTCCTGCAGTGCATTGGTCACTTCGAACTGCTGCGCCAGGCCCAGATAGTCATTACTGCTGAACTCGGTCAGCCAGCGGCCATCGACCTCCACGCGCACGCCATCGCGCCGGCTGACGATGCGGCGTGTGCGCTGGCGCGCCAGCGCCACCCGTTGCTGGCGCTGGGCGAGGATGCGGTCGTGCAGGTCAGGACGGGTCATGGTGTCGGCACCGGGTACGAGGGTTCTCGTCGGCGGACGCGGCCGGGATGCGGCGACGCCGACGCGCCGGTCCGCGATGCCCGCGCCGGCGTGATGGCCTTCGTCCTGCCCCTGTCGTGCCCCCGACTACGCCGCCTGGCCGCAATCCGGCACAGGGTGGGTGATGTCGGCATGCACCGTACCGCTGCCCGGGGCATCGGTTCTGTGATGGTCGTGCATGTTTTCCACCTGCACCGCCATCGGCCGCAATCCGAGGCGGGCGAACAGGGCCTGGTCGCGCGCGGTGTCCGGGTTGCCGGTGGTCAGCAGTTTCTCGCCGTAGAAGATCGAGTTGGCGCCCGCCAGGAAGCAGAGCGCCTGCAGCTCGTCGCTCATGGCCTCGCGTCCTGCCGACAGCCGCACCATGGAGGCCGGCATCGCGATGCGGGCCACGGCGATGGTGCGGACGAATTCGAACGGATCCAGTTCGGTCGTCCCATGCAGCGGGGTGCCGGCCACCTGCACCAGCCGGTTGATCGGCACTGAATCCGGATGCGCCGGCAGGTTCGCCAGTGCCTGCAGCAGGCCGGCGCGCTGGTCGCGCGACTCGCCCATGCCGACGATGCCGCCACAGCAGGTCTTCATGCCGGCATCGCGCACGTGCGCCAGCGTGTCCAGACGGTCCTGGTATTGGCGCGTGTGGATGATGTCGCCGTAGAAGTCGGGTGCGGTGTCGAGGTTGTGGTTGTAGTAGTCCAGTCCGGCATCCTTCAACGCATGCGCCTGCGCGCCGTTCAGCATGCCCAGCGTGGCGCAGGTCTCCAGGCCCAGCGCCTTCACGCCGCGGATCATCTCGGCGACCTTGGGGATGTCGCGGTCCTTGGGCGAGCGCCAGGCTGCGCCCATGCAGAAGCGCGACGCGCCGGCGGCCTTGGCCTGCGCGGCCTTCGCCAGCACCTGCTCGGCATCCATCAGCTTCTGCGCGTCCACGCCGGTGTCGTAGCGCTGGGCTTGCGGGCAGTACGCGCAATCCTCCGGGCAGCCGCCGGTCTTCACCGACAACAGCGTCGAAACCTGCACCTCGGCGGGATCGAAATGGCGACGGTGCACGGCCGATGCCCGGTGCAGCAACTCGGGGAACGGCAAGTCGAACAAGGCCAACAGTTCCTCGCGCGCCCAGTCATGGCGCAGCACCGGCGCATCGATCGAAATGTGAGAGGACATGATCGCCTTGGGGAATTAGAGTCGGGGAAGTCTGGAAACCGCGCCCCGCCCTGTCAACCGCATGGATGCTCCGAAAGTTGACGGCTGGTATCGATGGGCCAGCACGCTGCTGCTGGCTCCACGCTGCCTGGTATGCCGCGAGCGCGGCGCCAATGGCGTCGATCTATGCACTTCGTGCAGGGAACAGCTTCCATGGAACCGATCCTCCTGCCGTCGCTGCGGACTCCCGATGCCGGACCCCGACGAATGCGGAGACTGCCTGCGCCGATCTCCTGCTCTGACGCATACCCGAGCGGTGTTCATCTATGGCTTTCCACTGGACCGGCTGATCCCGCGCTTCAAGTTCCACCGCGACCTGGCCGCCGGACGCCTGATGGCCGAGTTGATGGCGAGTGCGTTGGAGTCCACATCGCGCCCTGATGCGATCGTGCCGGTCCCGCTGCACGCACGGCGCATGCGCGAGCGCGGCTACGACCAGGCGCTGGAACTGGCGCGCCCCCTGGCCGCAGCACTGGGCCTGCCGCTGCGCAGCGACCTGCTGCAGCGGGTCCGTGCCACCGCGCCGCAGTCCGAGCTCGATGCCGGGCAACGCCAGCGCAACCTTGCCAAGGCGTTCGCAGCGCGGAACGAGGCCACCCCTCTGCGGCACGTGGCACTGGTCGACGATGTGATGACGACGGGGGCCACCGTGGAAGCGGCGGCTCGCGCCCTGCGGGGCGCTGGCGTGCAACGGGTGGATGCATGGGTCTGCGCGCGGGCGCCATGAACGGCACGAACGACGTGCCGCGATCATCGCCCGGGTCGTGCCGGGCCGCCGCGCGCGCGGCTACGCCGCCAGTCCGGACAGATCCCAGGCCAGGCCGGCGAACACCACTGCCCCCACCCAGTTGTTGTGCAGGAATGCCCGGAAGCATGCTTCCCGTCCCCGGTGGCGGGCGATGACGAACTCCCATGCGACCAGGAGCACGGCGACACCCAGGGCGACCCAGTAACCAACGCCCAGGTCCGCCTGTCTTCCCACCAGGTACAAAGCCACCAGCACCAGCGCATACAGCACGCCCTGGATGACCAGATCGAGATCGCCGAAGAGGATGGCGGTGGATTTCGACCCCGCCCGGATATCGTCCTCACGGTCCACCATCGCATACCAGGTGTCGTACGCGGTGGCCCACAGAATGTTGGCGCCATACAGCACCCACGCCACCGGTGGCACTTCGCCCTGCACGGCGGCGAACGCCATCGGGATGCCCCAGCCGAAGGCCAGGCCCAGATAGACCTGCGGCAGATAGGTGTAGCGCTTCAGATACGGATAGCTGGCTGCCAGGAACAGGCCGGCGAAGCTCAGCCACACGGTCAGCCGGTTCAACGTGAGCACCAGCCCGAACGCCACCAGCATCAGTACGGCGAACACGGCCAAGGCTTCGCGTCCGGAGATCGCGCCGGTCGCGAGCGGGCGCCCGCGCGTGCGTTCCACCTGCGGGTCCAGCCAACGGTCGGCGTAATCGTTGATCACGCACCCTGCGGAGCGGGTCAGCCACACCCCGGCCGTGAACACGAACAAGGTCCACGCCGGTGGCACGCCGTCGGCCGCCAGCCACAAGGCCCACCAGGTGGGCCACAACAGCAGCAGCACGCCGATGGGGCGATCCCCGCGCACCAGCTTCCAGTACTGGCCCAGCCGCTCGCGCCAGCGCGGTATGGCTTCGGTTTCGAAACGCTCGTATCCCATGCGCGAAAGGGTAACAGGCGCGCCGCCCAGGCCGGATTTTCCGCAGCGCCCGCACGGAGTGGGCCAATCCCCCGCTTTGCGGCTAGAATGCCGGTCCCGTGCGCCTGTAGCTCAGCCGGATAGAGTAGTGGCTTCCGAAGCCATTGGTCGGGGGTTCGAATCCCTCCAGGCGCGCCATTTCCCGTAGACGGAACAGAGTCCAGCAACGCCCGAGCGCCGCTCCGTGCGTAACGCCTTTCAGTTTCTACGCACGACGCCCCGCCGGCGGGACCGCGACGGCGGCTTGGGCTTTGGAACATCGCCGCAATCGAAAGCGCCCGAAGCCGCCGCAGACCGTCTTGAGTAGATCCTGCCTGCGGGCGGGCCTGCCGGATGAGCACCGGAGTGCGAACTTGATGCGCGGCCGGTCAAGACCGTGCTTGCCGAAGCGGTCGGCCAGCCGGCGCGAGAAACCGATGCCGGGGATCATGCAAACGATGCCGTTGCCATTGAACAGGCTGAAGGCGGAGGTAGCGGCATCCTCTGGCCACTGGAACCCGGTCAGGCCCATGCCGGTCAGCGCGGCGTTGAGACCGGCGATGAAGCCGTTGAATCCCGAACACCGTCAGCAGCGGTATCACCTGCCAGGGCCGGTTGCGCAGCAGGTCCGACAGGTCCTGAAGCACGGCGGAAGATTGCGCCTTCGTCGCGTCCCACCCGCTGGTGCAGCGCCTCCATCGCGACCCGCAACGGCTCGAAGCTCAGGAGAGATCGGCGCGCGTAGCCTGCGCCGCTCCGACTCAAGAAGGAGTCGGTAGCGGTTGCGAGTGGCGTCGGCGTTGGGGATACCCGGCAACCGGGAGATGCAGCCGTGCGTCCCCGACGGGCGCAAGGTCAGGTTCGCGACAATCAAGACACAACCGACGACATGCCGCGGGCACGCCAACTCTCTTTCGCGGCCGCAGTAAACGGCATAGGGGATACGCGATGTCCTCCCTGCGGGCCCCAATGCGAATTGGACACAGTAGTGTGATAGGGCGGCAAGAATGGGGAGCCGGCCTGTCGCTGCGACACCTTGGGTGAGCGGCGATTTGGCGGTATATATTCTGGACCTCCCCGGAAGGCCTCTCATGTCGCCCGCATCGCCTCATCACCGGCAGGTCCTTGTCGAGAGACCCATGAAGAGCTCAAAGATAATTTGTGTTTCGTTGCTGGCGGCATTGGGTGCGGGGCTTGCGTTTCCGGCGAGTGCGCAGTTCAAGGTCAACGCGTCCTTTCGCAACAGCAGCGAACCGGGATGGACGTTCTCGGGCAACGACAATGCCGGCAACAACGACAGCGGCATTCTCACGGGCGGCTACGGCCTGATCGCCGACGGCAACAACACCAATGACGCGGTGGGCAACGGCTGGCTGCGGCTGTCGACGGACCTGGCCAGCCAGGTCGGCAGCGCACGGTATACCGGGGGATCGTTTCCTTCCTCCCAGGGCGTGATCGTCGAGTTCGACTATGTCGCCTGGGGCGGCACTGGAGCGGACGGCATCAGTTTCTACCTGTACGACGCCAACCAGACGATGGCCGGAGCCCTGCCGGGCGCTGGGCTGGGCTACTGCGACGGGGCAGGTGGCTACCTGGGCATCGGCCTGGACGAGTTCGGTAATTTCTCCAGCCAGTTGCCCGGCGTGACCGGCGGATGCTCGGCCCTGAGCGGAAGTCCCGGGTCAGCGCCCGACCGTGTGGTCGTCCGCGGCCCGCTCAGCGCCAACAACGTCTACGTGGCCGGTGCAGCCGCGCCTGGCGGCATCGACGTGCCGGGCACCACGATTCGCCCCACCGCCGATCGCGCCCGTGTCCTGTTGATCCCCAACGGCCTGGGCGGGTATCGCGTCACGGTAGGCCTCGGGCAGAACGGCGGCGCGATCAGCAACGTGCTGACCAATCTGAATTTTCCGTATGCCGCGCCGTCCAACCTGCGCATGGGCTTCGGCGGCTCCACCGGCGGGCTGAACAACATCCATGAGGTGCGGGGCGTGGTGACGTCCACGCCGGCGAACATCGTGGTGACCAAGACCGCCGCGTCGGCCACCAACTACCTGCGCGGCCTGCCGATGACCTACACGGTGACCGTCACCAACGCCGACATCAATCCGGTGGACCCGGGCAACCAGGCTCCCACCATCAACGGCGCCAATGCGGCCAATATCATCGACACGCTTCCCGCGCAGATCGCCAATGCGACATGGACGTGCAGCGCGACGGCAGGGTCCACCTGCCCCGCGGCGAGCGGCAGCGGCAATCTTTCCTTTGCCGGCGGGTACACGATGGCACCGGGCGGCGTGCTGACCTTCACCATCACCGGTACCGTGGCCACCACCTCCACGTGCGGCGCTACGGTCAGCAACACGGCCAGCGCCGACTTCGCCGCCACCGACGGATTCGCCGACATCGACCCGTCCAACAACAGCGCAAGTGCGACGTTCACCGTGCGGTGTCCCTCGTTGATCGTGAACAAGGTTTCGGTGGATGGCGTCGGCACGTTCGGCTTTACCGGCACCAACGGCATCCAGTCGCACAGCATCACCACCAGCACAGCCGGTACGGCCGTGGCGGGCGCGACACAGACCCTGACGGCGGCGGGCGTGGCGACGACCATCACCGAGGCTGCGCCACCCGCTCCGTTCGGACTGCGTTCCGTCGTCTGCACAGGCCTGGGCACCGGCGGCACCGCAACGGTCGACCTCGCCACGAGATCGGTGACACTGAATGCGCTAGCCACGAGCACGGCAGGGCCGATTTCGTGCACCTTCACCAACGAGACACGCAAGACGGATCTGCGCGTGGTGAAGACCGCTTCCCCAAGCTCGGCGGTAAGCGGCAGCATCGTCGACTTTTCCCTTACCGTGACGAACAACGGACCCCTCGACGCGTCCAACGTGCTGCTCAGCGACACTCCCGGGGCCGGACTCAACTGCCTCTCGCCCAGCAGCACTGCGGTTTGCACTGCATCCGGAGGCGCAAGCTGTCCTTCGCCCACCGTTGCGGTGAGCACGCTATTGGCAGGAGGCATCACCATTCCCACACTGCCGGTCGGGGGGCAGGTGGTGGTGACGCTGCGCTGCACGGTGACCGCAACCGGACTGCCTTGATGGTGCTTCCGGCGCTGGTCGGCTGCGCCCCATCCCGGGAGGCACCGGGCCATGGCGCAGCCCGGCAGTGGCCCACTGCGCTGGCACGTATCGCGTAGCGGCATTTACGTCTGGGGCCGGGATGGGCCCCTCCGACGACGGCTGAAACCCGTCAGCGGATGCCCCCTGGCTTTTTCACCGTGCCATGCGGATGACTGCGTGGCCCCTTGATATCTTCATAAGCGGTTGCCTACCCGTCGATCTCCCCTGAAGTGCATGGACGGTGCAACAGCACGGATCATCCGCATTTCGCAGGTTCGCCGATGGGCAAGCCGCCCGTCGTACTAGCGCGACTGCAGCCCGGTAGACAGCACGTCCCTTCGTGAGCAACGTACTCATGCAGCCCCGATGAACTCCGGACCCCGATGCACGGTAGTCTGTAGCCTGCGCGTATCCGAATAACCGTTTTCAATGTCCGACCTTGAGGCCCGTGCGTTCGACCTGTTCGACGAATACGTCGAACTGACGCCCCGGCAACGTGCGGACGCCCTCGCCGCACTGCGGGCGCGGGAGCCTGCTCTTCACGACGCCCTGCAAAGGCTGCTCCAGGCCGATGCGGCCTCGTATCCGCTCGATGGTGGCGCGCTCGATGCGCTGTATGCCGAGCACGCCGGAAGCGACGGCGGCGGGATCGATCCCTCGTCCCTCGCCCGCGTAGGCACCTTGCTGGGCCCCTGGCACATCGACCGCGTGCTGGCGCAGGGAGGCATGGGCACGGTCTACGAGGCCAGTCGTGCCGATGGCCAGTACGAGAAAAAGGTCGCACTGAAGTGCATCCGCGCGGAGATGTCGTCTCCCGTCCTGGTGGACGCGTTCATGCGCGAACGCAACCACCTGGCGAAGCTCGACCATCCCAACATCGCGCCCCTGCTGGACGGTGGCGTGGAAGGGGACGGACGTCCGTGGTTCGCGATGCGTCTGGTCCGGGGGGTCTCGGTCGATCAATGGGCTGACCAGCAGCGATTGGATCTGGCCTCGCGCGTCAGCTTGCTCCTTCAAGCCTCGCGGGCACTGCAATACGCCCATGCCCACGGGGTGCTGCATCAGGACATCAAACCCGGCAACCTGCTGGTCTCGCCGGATGGCGTGGTCCACCTGGTCGACTTCGGCCTGTCCACGCTGATGAGCGGGCGCGAAGGCGACCCATCAGCGCCCATTGCGGTGTCGGATGGCTACACCGCACCCGAGCTGCTGACAGGGGGCGCGGCTTCGGTCGCGGCCGACGTGCACGCGATGGGCGTGGTGCTGTACCAGTTGCTGGTGGATGCGTGGCCCCGCCCGCTGCAGCCACTGCACACCCAGCTGACCGGCATCGGCGCACGCTCAGCGCACGCACCCTCGATGCTGGCCGCGACAGCCCTTCCGCAGGTCGCCTACCTTCGGCAATGCCGCGATACCCGCATGCTGCGCAGGAAACTCCAGGGTGACCTGGATGCCATTGCATTGAAATGCGTCGCGCTGGCGCCGGGCGACCGCTATGCCAGCGTCGGCGCGCTGATCGAGGATCTGGAGTGCTGGCTTTCTCGGCGCCCGGTGGGCGCGCGTGGCGCGGGGCGCGCGTATGTCCTCGGACGCTTCTTCCGGAGGAACGCACTCCCCACGCTACTCGCAGGCAGCGTGATGCTGACGATGGCTGCAGCGGCGGGCGCATTCGCGTGGCTCCACTGGCGCGACCAGCAGGAAGCCCGCGACATGCAGCTGGTCTCCACGATGTTCGAGCAGACCCTCGGCGCGGCCACGCTCTCCGGTCTGGCCGAAGCACGCCCGTCCTCGCGCCAGCTGCTCGAGAAGACCGAAGCGCACCTGCGTGCGCTGCCGCCACAGTCGAGCCCGGTGATCCGGGCGCGCGCGCTGACCTCCTTGGCTCGCAGCTATGCCGTGCTGGGCGACTACGCACACGCGCTTTCACTGGCCTCCCAGGCCAACCGGCTGCTGACAGACAGTCCTGCGCACCAGTCCGAGACGCAGGCCACCCTGGCCACCCTGCTCAACCTTCAGGCACGCCATGCCGAAGCGCGCGATGTCGCCACCCAAAGCCTCCGCCAGTCGACATCCGTCCGTCCCACCGCGGACTCGACCACGCTCAACCTGCTGACGGAGCTGGCGCGTGCCCACTGGGGGCTTACGGAGCATGACGCCGCATTCGACGCCCTGGGTTTCGCGCAGAATGTGGCGGCGGGTCTGCGGTCACAACCGGCACTCGATACGCAGGTCGAACTGTCGATCCTGCGTGCCCAGTGGCACCTGCAGCTGATGGATCTTGTAGAGGCCGGGCGCGAGCTTGATGCCGCGACCGCATTGGCCCGTGAGGCTTCGCCATCACTGGCCGACAACGTCAACGAAGCGCGGTTGTCGCTGCTGCTGCTGAAAGAAGACCATGGCCAGGCCAGGCAGGTGGCGGAAGCGCTACTCGCATCGCGTCGGCAGCGACTGGGCCTTGAGCATCCCGACACGGCACGCAGCAGCCGCCTGAGGCTGGAGGTGCTGGAACGACAGGCGGAGGCCGACATCCCGCCCTCCGCGCTGCGGGAGACGCATGGGGCCATTCTCACTGCGTACGGAACAGCGCACCCGGAGTACGCCCGTCAGCTGCTGCTGGAGGCGCGCCTGCAGCGCCGGCATGACGTGTCGAAGAGCGTCAGCCTGTCGGGCGAGGCGGTACAGCTGCTGGAACGCATTCTGGGACCCCGCCATCCCACCACGCTCGCTGCGAAAGAGGAGCAGGCCCAGACCCTTATCCAACTCGCCTCTGCCCAATCCGGCCCCTCCCAGGAGGCGTCGTTGACGCATGCCATCAGCATGCTGCAGGAAGTGGTGCATGCCACCCGGCAGCGCCAGCAGCCTTCCCCATCGGCCAAGTACCTGCTGGCGCAAGCGCTGCTCCTGCGCGCGGCAAACGGCACGCCGGACGCCGCGACGGACCTGCGACGCGCAGAGGCCTTGTTGCAGGATGCGCTGGTGGAAGCCAGCCGTCAGTTGGGCCCGCGCCATGCGGTGACGGTACGGATCCGGAACGCCCTGGTCGGGAATTTCCTTCCCGCGTCCCGCTCCGCCCAGGCGGGCGTGCCCGCCGCAGCACGGCGATGAACCGGATGCGAAGGCACCGTTGGCGCCTCCGCATCCGGTGTGGTCAGTAGGTTCCCACCAGGTTGAGGAACCAGCCCCTGTGGTCGTAGTCGAAGTCGGTCAGGTCGTCGCTGAACTCGGTGAAGTTGTAGCCCACCCCGATGCGGAAGTTCTTGTTCAGGTCGCGATCCACGCCCAGCAGGAAGCCCTGCTTGGTACCCCCGTCCCTGACATCCAGCCAACGGTACTCGGCCAGTGCGTGCCACTGGGTGCGCAGGTCGTACCGCACCTGCACCGCGCCGAAGGTGGTGGCCGAATCCAGCCACGCGCCCGTGCCGCGCCCCATGCGCACCTCGCCTTCACGGCGGGCCAGCTTGCCCGCAAATTCCCAGTGCTGGTCCAGCTTGTACACGCCTTCGAAGGAGAGGATCTGCGACTTCTGGTCGTACTCGGCCCCGCCCAACTGGCCCAGGGTGGCCAGGTCGTACAGGTAGGTATAGCGACCGAACACGCCCCACCGCTGGTTGTCCCAAGGCCGGTAGGCGAACCCGACGTTGCCCTCGATGAACTTCGCGCCGGCCAGCGGGTTGAGCTGGTCGTCGGTGTCGGCGTAGTTCAGCCGGGCGGCGATGCGCCAGCTCTCGTTGATCTTGTGTGTCAGGCGGTTGGTGCTGACCCACTGCTCGCGCTGTTCGGCGCCGGAGTCCTCGCGCCACTCCAGCTTGCTCTGCCAGTCGGTATCCGGCGAGGTGCGTCCACCCGAAACACTGATGGCACGACGATCGACGTTGCCTCCGGTCGAGTTCGTCAGCTCCCCATCGGACAGCGTGAAGCCCAGGTTCCAGCCCTGCGCCGGATAGAAATCCATGCCGAAGGTGTGTGCCAGACCTGACTCGTTGCGTTCCTTCAGGAACTGACTCTCGTTGTACAGGTTGACCTGGTTCGACAGGCGCCAGCGTTGACCCAGCGTCCAGCCATTCTGCGCGCTGCGATCGAACAGCGAGTCGTAGGCGGTGGTGTCGGTGGAGTATGTGTAGGCGCCGTAAACGGAGTGCTCGGCCGTGAGGCGATGCTCCGCCGACACGGTGGCGCCTTCGCCGCGGTCGCCCGTGGTCACTTCCGCACCGACCGAGGACTGGTTGCCGTACAGATACTTGCCGCCCAAGGTCAGCGCGTTGTTGTCGGCGTACTGGCCGCCATCGTCGTCCAGCGTGAACTGACCGACGCCGTACAGTTCCAGCGTGCTGCCGAAGCGGCGCTGATATTTCAATGCGCCCAACGTGCCTGCGGCGTCAATCGAGGTGCTTTCCTGATCCACACGGCGCAGTTCCGCGCTGAAGGTGCTGGCATCATCGATGCGCCATTCCAGCGTAGCCTGCGCCTGCGTCAGTGATTCCGCACCACTCTCGGCCCGCGTATAGCGCGTGTACAAGCCAAGGTTTGGCGTGAACTGACCCAGCAGCTCGGCACCATACTCGGTTACCGGACGTCCGGTGTCGTAGCGCGAAATGGAATAACCGGCGCTGGTGTTCCGCCACCAGGCGCCGACGCTCCAGTCCTGCTCAGTCCAGCCCAACTCCTTGAAATTGGCGCGCGCTTCCAGCGACTTGGCCTCGCCTTCGCGGAACAGTGCCGTGTCGTTCTGCTGGATGAAACTCAGGCCGCCGTTGTCGGAGAAGAAAACGGGCGCGCCGAACGATTCGGTCTGGGCATACTCGGCCTTGACGTAGGTACCTTTGCCCGCCTGCAGCGTGAGGTCGCCGGCCGCCAATGTGTAGTCCTGGCCCGCGCGGTTCTCCTGCACATAGGTGGCACCCACGCCGACATGATTGCCGAACCAGTGCTTGCCACGGAAACCCGCGGTGACATCGTCCGCATCGAAGCTCGACGGCACCCATTCGTAATCCACCAGCAGGCGCTGCTCGAACCCGTCCAGTGGTGTGTCGCGCGTGAGCGTGGGGATGTTCTCGCGAGTGATCTGTGCCAGGGGGCGGGTCAGCAAGATGCGGCCCTGCAGCTCGTCGATCTCGTAGTCCGCACCGCGCTGCAGGACGACACGGCTTTCCGTGCGCCCGGTGGTCAGGTCGCGGATCTCGAGCGTCACGATGTCCGAGCCCGGCAGCAGGTCGGTGTGCCGCAGGTAATAGAGACTGCCGCCCGTGCCGATGAATTCGTTGTGGCCGGGCGCCGTTTCAGCCTGCGAACCGAACATGCGCAGTTCGGTTCCCGGATCGCCCCAGCGGTTGGTCGCGATGGAACGCCAGTTCAACGCTGCGCCGTACAGCGAGCGCTGGTACTGAGCGTACTCAGTGCCGCTGATCCCAGTGCTGTAGTTGCCCCACAGCGCCTGGTTCTTGTCCCAGTCCACGCGCAGGTAGAAGCGCCCCATCGTATCCACGTCACGATAGGTCGTGGAATCGTCGCCATAGACCGGGTAATAGAGGTCCGGGTCCAACCGGCGGAACACGTCCTGTGGATCGGCCTGGGTGAAGCCGTTGAACAGTCGATCCAGGTCGCGCTGGGTGGTGTCCGCCTGCGCGGTCACCAAGTACTTGCCGCGGTACTTCGCCTTGCCATAGAAGGCCAGGCGGCCATCGCTGATGACATCATCTTGGTAGCGGCTGTCGTTGGCGAACGGTTCAACCGAACCACTGATCTTGTTCTGTGCGATGGTGACGTCGGCCAGGCCGACGCCGAAGAAATAGCGGCCGGTGACATCCACGTCCAGCGTATGCGAAGCCGCCGGCCCGCTATTGCCCGCCTCTCGCGCGCCTCCCAGCCCGATATCGAAGCGGTGCCGACCCACGGGCACAAGATACTCGGCGACGAACTTGCGCTCCTGGTCGACCGGATAGCTTTCGCCGTTGATCGTCAGCGAAGACGTCCGAGGAATGTTGCGACCCTGGATGCGGATGCGGGAGCCATACATCGCGATGTTCTGCTGGCGCAGGCCGTTCTCGGCGAACACGTCGCCCAGAAGACTCTGCGTCTGCGCCTGCTCACTGGTCAACGCGCTTCCGAGCGAACGCTCAACGCTTTCACGCAGCAGATTGGAGCCGCGCTCTGCCTCTTCGGGCGAGACCAGCTGCAAGGCACGCGGATGCGTCTCGTCGAAGCTGTCGTTCTCGCCATAGGCGCGCAGTACGTAAACCAGCTCGTCTCCCTTGCGGAACGGATACTTGGACGGCAACGCGCCGTCCCATTTCGCTTGGCTGACCGCCGCGACATCCATGGGGACGGTGGCGATCGGCTCGATCAGATCCCCGTCGCTGCTGCGATACAGGGAGATCTCCAGACGCTTGATGAAAGCCGGATAGTTGCCACGCACGTAGAACTGCACCGGCTTGGTGATGCGTTCGCCGTCGAATGCCACCACAGACGGCGCAGAAACCGACAGTTCGGGCTGGCCGAGCGTGGGATCTTCGGTTGCCCAGATAACGCCCCCACCAGGGAGGTCGATGGAGAACTTGCCCACGGCCGTCGCCTTGCCCGGCTGCTCCATCGCCACGGTGACGCGGCGGTCCGGCTGCAGGGCTTCGGAGCTCGAGGCGCGGTCGGTCCCCTGCGTCACCGGCTTGTCGTAGCTGCGGGTGCGCAGCCGGAACAGCAGGCCTTCTTCGCCCGTGCAGCGTTCACCGTCGCAGTCCACGGCCGTGGCCGTACCGTCCAGGCGATCCTGCTGTGCCTGCGAGGGCACCTGCGAGGGCGTGCGCGACGGCGCAGCCGTCTGTGCGCCGGCCAGCGGCGCCGTGCCGGCCAGCAGGCTGATCAGCGTGTAGTCCAGCAGTTTCATCTTCATGCGCTTCTTCATGACCCGGCCCCCCCTCACTTCCGTACGCCGACAGGGGCTGTCGGGTCGTTGCTGGCTTCGACGTGAACCTTGGCACGCACCTCCGGACTCAGGCGTTTGGCGAGCGCTTCATAGACCGCCTTGGCACGACGCATGCCCAGGGCGACGTTGTAGGCGTGCGAGGCCCGCACGTCGGTGTGGCCGACGATGGCGATGCTGCCGCCGCCTCTCTGCTCCAGGGCCGACGCCACCTTGTCCAGCAGCGGCTCGAACTCGGGCCGGATCGCCGACTTGTCGGTATCGAACAGCACCGTGCCCAGCAGCGCACCGCCTTCGTCCACACCCACGATCATCGAAGACGGATCGTCGACGGTGCCGCGGGCGCTGACCACCAGGCCCTTGGCAGACGCGGCATCGAGCTTGTCCAGCAAGGCGGCCTTGACCGCATTGGCCCGCTCGAAGGCCAAGCCCTGGCTGTCGCCGTTGGCCTGGATGACCACTTCGCCGCCCTGGTACTGGCGCACCTTGGCCGCCATGGCCTCGATCACCGGCAGGTACTTGGCACGTACCTCGGCACTGCCGGGGGCGAAGAACACCTCACCCATTTCCAGCTCAACCTGCTCGGTACCGCCCTCGATGATCTGTTCGGGAAGCTTAACGCCCCAGTCGAAGCGGACCGGCACGCCCGGCGTGATCCGGCGCAACAGTGGGTTGTCGGTGGTGAACTCGGCACCGGCCGGCAAGGTGGACGGATCGACCTTCAGGATGAAGTTGCGGCCGCGCTCCCAGGCACCGCCCGACACACCCGCCAAGTGATAGCGGCCGTACTGGTCGGTCTCGATCAGCAGGCCTTCCACCGAAGCAATGCGCACGCCGGGGATGCCGCGCTCATCGATACCGGTGTTGCGGATGACGTAATCCACCACATAGCCACCTTCGGACTGCGCCACACGACGCTCGACCGTCGGCGTTGCCGCATTCAGGCCCTTGGCCGCTTCACCGGACTGCTCGACACGGGTATTGCCTGCCGCATCCATGCGCACTGTGACCCCTTGGTTGCTGGTCAGCACGAAGTCGTCGGTGAAGCTCAGCTCGTTCAGACGCTGGCGGATCACCACCTCATGGTCCTCGACCGGATCGGCGATCGACTGACGGCCACTGATGGCGCCCACGGCGATGCCGTGCAGCAGCGGCGAGCTGGCGTCGGGCTCCGGCTGGGGACCTGCACCGCGATCCACCGTGGTGGAGTTGGCGATGTAAGCCGTCGGGGCGAAGCCACCCTGCACCTGCACCCCACTGAGTGCGGCGCTGTCCTGCCAGCCGTCGCCGTCACGGTCGTTGAACACCGTGCCGAACACCAGGCTGTCGTCCAGCAGCGGATCGGCGGTCAGCATGACCTCGGCCGTGGCCACGTTGGACACCGGATCGTCGGTGGCCGAGCGTACCTGGGCCTGGTTGACGTGCGTGCCCGGGCGGACGCCCGCACCGACGCGCATCACATAGACCAGAGTCGCAGTCTCACCTGCCGCCACGTCCACGCCGGCGAAGCGGAGCGGGCTGCCGCCGGAGACCGTCGCCATGGCATCGGCATCGTTGGCCAGCAGGGAGCCTTCAACGTAGCTGAAGCCTGCTGCCGGCGTGTCGACAACATTGCCGTTGACCAGATCAGTGCTGCCCACGTTCTCCACCGTCAGCGTATAGCGGACCAGATCGCCGATACGGACTTCGCGCACGCCCGCCACCTTGCTCAGGCGGATCTCCGGCGCGCTCAGCTCGTGCTCCGTGCTGCAGGTCGTGCAGACCGGCGGCTGACCGCCACCGCCCGACGCGACCACCTGGTTGCCTACAGTGGCGCCCGCGTTCGCATTGACGACGGTGTCGTAGCTCAGCGCATGCACGCCGGCGGGGGTACCCGCAGGCAGGCGGCAGGTCAGCGTGGTTCCGTCGAACGTGCAGCCCGCAGGCAGCACGCCCAGCGTCAGCCCGCGATCCGGCGTGTCCACCAGCACCAGTTCCTCGGTCAGCGCGGAGGCACCGATCTCCACCGACAGGGTGTAACGGACCGTCTGCCCGATCTGCACCTGCGCACCGTTACCCGGATCCGAGGACTTCGTCACGGTCACGCGCGGCTCGGCCACCGGCGTGACGGTATCGCAACGATCGGCACAGGTCGGCGTGTCATCGCCGGTGCCCACTACCGCGTTGTTCACCGTGCCCGAGGCAGCGGCGTTCACCGTGGTGGTATAGGTCACCGTGTAGGTGCCCGGCACCGTGCCCGCAGGCAGCGTGAACGTCAGCACCGGCGCACCACTGGTGTTGGCCGTGTAAGCGCCGGCACTGGTCACCGCACCGAACGCGAGGCCCGTGCCCAGCGTGTCGGTCAGCACCACATCGCTGGTGGTGACCGCGTTGACCACGGTGGTGGTCAGCGTGTAGGTGACGGTGTCACCCACGCGGACCTCGGTCTGGCCTGACGGCAGAGCTGCGCTCTTGGTGTACGTCACCAACGGAGGCAACGGCTCGGTTACCGGGGTTTCGGTGGTGCAGGTACCTGCGCAGGTCGGGGCATCGTCGCCGGTACCGACCACCGCGTTGTTCACCGTGCCGGTGGCCTGGTCATTGACCGTAGCCGTGTAGGTCACCGTGTAGGTACCTGGCACGGTGCCCGCGGACAGGGTGCAGACCAACGGGTTGGCGCCACTGCAGGAGAACATCCCTGCAGAGACGGTGCCCAGATCCAAGCCGGTGCCCAGGGTGTCTGTCAGGGTCAACGGCTCCGTCACAGGGGCATTTGCGACGGTAACGGAGACCGTATAGGCGAGCGTATCGCCTACGGAAACTTCGGTCTGGCCCGAGGGCAGGACGACGGACTTGCTGTAGGTCACGACCGGGTTCTCGACCGGGGTGTCGATCGTCGTCGTGCACGCCGGATCGGTGCTGCCCACCGGGCAGACCGGACTGGTCACCACCGCCGTGTTGCGGATGCTGCCCGCATCGGCGTCGACCTGGGTCACCGTGTACGTACCCACCAGCTGGCAGGTCGCTCCCGGCGCCACATTCGGGCAGGTGATGCTGTTCGGGGTGATCAGCGCATCGCTCACCACCACGTTGGCCAGGGTCGTGTTGCCCGTGTTGGTCATCGTGACCGTGTAGGTCAGCACGTCGCCCACGCTCACCGTGCCGCTGGCATCACCATCGGCATTACCCGTCAGCGCCTTGACCAGCGTCTGCGACGGCGTCTGCGTCGCCGTCACCGTCACCGTGTCCGGCGGCGAGATCGTCGTGCCATCGCTGGCGCTGGCGATGTTCGTCACCGTGCCCGCATCCAGG
>NZ_VFPB01000001.1:78482-520982 GCF_006716465.1 Pseudoxanthomonas sp. 3HH-4
GTTGCCGCTGTTGGTCACCAGGTAGCTGTACGACAGCACGTCACCCACCGCCGCATAGCTCGGCGTGGTCGTCGTCTTGTCGATCGTCAGCGCAGGCGTCTGCGTCGCCGTCACCGTCACCGTGTCCGGCGGCGAGATCGTCGTGCCATCGCTGGCGCTGGCGATGTTCGTCACCGTGCCCGCATCCAGGTCCGCCTGCGTCACCGTGTACGTCGCCGTGCACGTGATCGACTGCGTCGGCGCCAGGCCACCGGCCGGCAGCGCCGGGCAGGTCACCGTCGCGATCCGGTCGTCGGTCACCGTGATGGCCGCCGTGATCGTCGTGTTGCCGCTGTTGGTCACCAGGTAGCTGTACGACAGCACGTCACCCACCGCCGCATAGCTCGGCGTGGTCGTCGTCTTGTCGATCGTCAGCGCAGGTGCGGGCTGGAAGGTGTTGACGATGGTGCAAGTTGCGGACTGCCCGTTAGCCAATGTCAGCTGGTTGCCCGACAGGGTGCCGGCCGTGCAGTTCCAACTGCTCCCGACATAGTCGGCGGGACCGCCGGACTCGGACAACGTATAGGTCCCTGCGGAAACCTGACCGGTCGCACCGCCTGCTCCGCTGATGGACGTCGGGCCGGTCGCTGTCAGGGTCCAGCTGGCCGGGGATGCCGTTCCGCCGCCGGTGTTGTCCACCGTCTTGACCAGCGTCAGCTGAGCAGCCTGGTCGTTGTTGGTGATCGTGCAGGTCGCGCTCTGGCCATTGACCAAGGTCAGCTGGCTGCCCGACAGGGTGCCGGCCGTGCAGCTCCACGCACCAGCGGTATAGCCGGCCGCCGTCACTTCCGACAGTGTGTACACGCCGGCGTTGATCGACCGGTTGGTCACCGCGCCTGTGCCGCTCACGCCGGTGATCGTCCTCGGACCGGTCGCCGTCAGCGGGAAGTCCGCCACCGTGGCCGTGCCGCCATTGTCGTTGACCACCGTCTTGACCAGCGTCAGTGTCGCGGGCTGGTCGTTGTTGGTGATCGTGCAGGTCGCGCTCTGGCCGTTGGCCAGGGTCAGCTGGCTGCCCGACAAGGTGCCGGCCGTGCAACTCCACGCGCCGGCGGTGTAGCCGGCCGCCGTCACTTCCGACAGCGTGTACACGCCGGCGTTGACTGATCGGTTGGTCACCGCAGCCGTGCCGCTCACGCCGGTGATCGTCGTCGGACCGGTCGCCGTCAGCGGGAAGCTGGTGACCGTGGCGGTGCCGCCATTGTCATTGACCACCGTCTTGACCAGCGTCAGCGTCGCGGGACGGTCGTTGTTGGTGATCGTGCAGGTCGCGACATCATTGCCGACCAGGCTGATGCTGTTCGCGGATACTGCTGCGCCACCATTCTTGACGCAGCTCCAGGTGCTGGCGGTGTAAGCCGTAGGTCCGCCTGTCTCCGACAGGGCATAGTTCCCTGCGGGGACCGCTGCGCCGGTAACAGCCGCCGCGCCGGTAGTGCCTGAAATAGTCCTTGAGGTCCCCGTCGCGACCAGTGTCCACGCTGTGGCCGGAGCAGTGCCGCCGTTGTCGTTGACGACCTGCTTGACCAGGGTCAGGCGGGGCAACGCAAGTACACCAACCGTCACGGTAGAGGTGTTGTTCGCTGCGTTGCTGTCGACCACCGGAGAACCGGGAGGCAGGGCCACCGTAGCGGTGTTCTGGACCGAGGTCTGCGCATGCGCGGGCGCTAGAGCCGCCAGAGTGACCAACATCAAACCCGATGTGGTCACCATGTGGCGGCGAAGGGCCGCTTTGAAGAAGTAGGTCAGGCCGTGCACGGTAGTCCCTTGCGCTGAATCTGGACGAGCCAGCCGGGGACTGCCTCCCCCAAGGCTGTCTTGAAGTTGCCACCCCTCACCGCACCGCCCATTCGCCGCGGGGTTTTGGGGTCTACGTCACAATTCGCGGCCCACGCCCTAGAGAGGACACGAGATCCAGAAATGTGATGGCGATTACGTCTTTACGAAATCTTAGCGTCAAATTGTAGACGGATAACACTACATTCATATACATGATCACACTTTTCACGTGCCGTACACCAGTTTTTTGACGCCTCCGGTCGGAGAACCGGGCAGGCGGGCCCGAGTGACGTGCAAGCGAAAGCGTCCCGCCACCCAGGAGGTGGCAGGTCAGGGAGATCGGCATCTGGGTGGGCAGGCCCGTCAGGGCCTGCGGCAGGCGTCAGTCGCTCTGCAGTTCGGCGACGAAGTCGTAGGCATCGCCGCGATAATAGGACCGGGTGGACTCCACGACCCGGCCGTCCTCCAGGAAGGCCCGGCGCTCGACCAGCAGGCCCGGGGCGCCGACCGGCAGTTCGAGGTGGCGGGCCGCCTCCTCATCCAGCGCCACGGCCCGCAGACGCTGCAGGGCCCGCCTGGGCCGGTGGCCATAGGCGTCCAGCGCCTCATACAAGGAGGTCGTCACGCTGTCCGGCTCGGGCAGCAGCGCATACGGCACCAGGGTGCGCTCGATGGCGATCGGCGCCCCGTCCACGTGGCGCAGGCGGTACATGCGCACCACGCCGCTGCCGGGTGACAGGTTCAGCGCCATCGACTCTTCCGGGGTCACTTCACCCACCGAGCGCTCCAGGAACTTCACCTGCGGATTGAGCCCGCGCTCGCGCAGGTCGTCGGTGAAGCTGGTCAGGCGGGAGAACTGGCGCAGGATGCGCTCGGCCACGAACGTGCCGGCGCCTTGACGCTGCACGAGCAGACCACTTTCGATCAGCCCGGCCAGCGCCTTGCGAATGGTCACCCGCGAGAGATCCAGCAACTGGGCCAGGTCGCGCTCGCTGGGAAGCGCCTGCCCCGGCTTCAGCACGCCCGCGTCCATCAGGTTCTGCAGCGCGCGGCGCAGGCGCAGGTAGGCCACGGCGCGGGTGGACTCCCCGGTCTGCAACCGCTGGTATTCCTCGAGCAGGTTCTTTTGCATGAAAATCAAGATACCAGTGCCGTACCAATATCGCAACAATCCTTTTATACGTCGGACCTGTTGGCGTCACGTGGTACCGCGGTGGTATTGTAATTGCTCATTCCCGTTGCACCGAGACACCCCCGTGACTGCGAAGACCCTGCCCGTCGATATCTTCGATCTCGTCATCTTCGGTGGCACCGGCGACCTGGCGCTGCGCAAGCTGCTGCCCGGCCTGCTGCGCCGCTACGCCGACGGCCAGATCCCCGAAGACAGCCGCATCCTGGGCGTGGCCCGCGACAAGCAGGGCGATGCGGAGTACCGCGCGAAGGTCGGTGATGCATTGGCCCGCGCCTGCGGCAACGACGAATCGCTGAAGGCCAGGCTGCCGGCGTTCCTCGAAAAGTTGGGCTATCAGGCCCTAGATGCCACCAAGGACGAGGGTTGGGACGACTTCGCTGCCCGCCTGCAGACCACCGGCGACCGCATCCGCGTGTTCTACCTGTCCACCAGCCCCACGCTGTTCGTGAACATCTGCGACCGCCTGCGCACGCACGGCCTGAACACCGGCGGCGCCCGCGTGGTCATCGAGAAACCCATCGGCCACGACTCGGCCAGTGCCGCCGTCATCAATGACGCCGTCGGCAGCGCGTTCGCGGAAAGCCAGATCTTCCGCATCGACCACTACCTGGGCAAAGAGACCGTCCAGAACCTGCTGGCGCTGCGCTTCGCCAACATCCTGTTCGAGCCGCTGTGGAATGCCAGCCGCATCGACCACGTGCAGATCACCGTGGCCGAGACCGTCGGCCTGGAGAAGCGCGCCGGCTACTACGACACCTCCGGCGCGCTGCGCGACATGGTGCAGAATCATCTGCTGCAGTTGCTGTGCATGGTGGCGATGGAACCGCCGGCCGCGCTGCAGGCCGACGCCGTGCGCGACGAGAAACTGAAGGTGCTGCGCTCGCTGCGCCCGATCACCGCCGAAGACGCCGGCCAACTGACCGTGCGTGGCCAGTACCGCGCCGGCGCCAGCAACGGCGCCGCCGTGCCCGGCTACCTGGACGAACTGGGCCGCGACGATTCGCGCACCGAGACCTTCGTGGCCATCAAGGCCGAAGTGGACAACTGGCGCTGGGCTGGCGTGCCGTTCTACCTGCGCACCGGCAAGCGCCTGTCCGAGCGCGTGTCGGAGATCGTCATCGCCTTCAAGCACGTGCCGCATTCCATCTTCGAGGACAGCGCCGGCCCCGTGATGGGCAACAAGCTGGTGCTGCGCCTGCAGCCGGACGAAGGCGTCAAGCTGTGGCTGATGATCAAGGACCCGGGGCCCGGCGGCCTGCGCCTGCAGCATGTGCCGCTGGACATGAGCTTCGCCGAAGCCTTCGGCGTACACCAGCCGGAAGCCTACGAACGCCTGCTGATGGATGTGGTGCGCGGCAACCAGACGCTCTTCATGCGCCGCGACGAAGTGGAAGCGGCCTGGAAGTGGGTCGACCCGATCCTGGCCGCCTGGGAAAACCTGCGCGAAGCCCCCAAGCCCTACACCGCCGGCTCATGGGGCCCCAGCGCCGCGGTGGCCCTGGTCGAACGCGACGGCCGCACCTGGCACGAAGACACCGTCTGACGCTGCCGGCCCCGCTCCCGCGGGGCCTAGCTCCGGCCACCGGCCGGCCGGCCTTCCCCCGGGAAGCCCCCACTCCCGAGTCGCCCCATGCCCCCCACCGATCTCTCGTTGCAGATCCAGCTGCACCCGTTCCCCGACGGCGACGCCGTCGCGACCGCGCTTGCCCAGGCGGTGACGGACGACCTGCGTACTGCGCTCGCCCAGCGCGGCCAAGCCAGCATCGCCCTGTCCGGCGGCACCACCCCGCGCCGCTTCCTGCAGGCACTGTCGCGGCAGCCGCTGGACTGGGCGAACGTCACCGTCACCCTGGTCGACGAACGCTGGGTACCCGACGGACACGAGCGCTCCAACGCCCGCCTGGTGAAGGAACACCTGCTCCAGAACGCCGCCGCCAGCGCGCGCTTCGTTCCACTCCACCGGCCCACCGCCACGCCGGACGACGCCCTCGCTGACGTCGCCGCCGACCTGCCGCCGGCGCTGGACGTGGTCGTGCTGGGCATGGGTGGCGACGGGCACACCGCCTCGTTCTTCCCCGGCGGCGACCGCCTCGCCGACGCGATGGACCCGGCCACGACCGCCGCCGTGCTGCCGATGCGCGCACCCGGTGCCGGCGAACCCCGCATCACCCTGACCCTTCCCATGCTGCGCGATGCCGGCCATCTGTACCTGCACATCGAAGGCGGCGAGAAGCGCCAGGTGCTCCAGCAGGCCCTGTCGGGCCACGGCGCGGGCGCCGGCTATCCGATCCGTACGCTGATGCAGGTGTTGCGCGCGCCATTGCAGGTCTATCTGGCGCAGTGATCGCGATGCGCCGGTGTTGAGGCAAAGACGGCCTCACTGCTTATAATGCGTCCTTGCCCGCGGCGCTCCGGCGCCCGGTCCCGCCTGGATCGCGCAGCGCGTTGTCCGTCGGCCCCCGTTTTCGTAGCCATGCGCGGCCCCACGGCCGTGCTGCCAAAGGTGGAAAGTGCGTAACTACGACCTCGAATTCCTCAAGCATTTCTCGATGGTGATCGGCTTCCTGGTGCTGGTCACCGGTGGCCTGATCGTCGGTGCGTACTTCCTGCACGACACCCTGCCGCCGGAAGTGAACCCCAAGGCCGTGCAGATCACCGAGGCGCGCATCGCCCCGGCCGGCGCCGTCTATGCCGGTGAAACCGGTGCTGCTGCCCAGGCTGCCGCCGCGGCCGCCGCGCAGGCCGCCGCCGCCTCGCAGGTCGCCTACGGCGGTACGCTGGATGGTGGCGAGATCTACAAGAACCTGTGTGGCGCCTGCCACACCAACGGCGTGGGCAAGGCCCCGATGCTGACCGCCGCCAGCATGGGCGCACGCGCCGCCAAGGGCGTGGACACGCTGTACAAGCACGCCATCGAAGGCTTCACCGGCCCGGACGGCGGCATCATGCCCCCGAAGGGCGGCAACCCGGCCCTCACCGACGAGCAGGTGCACGCCACGGTCGACTGGATGCTGTCCAACAGCAAGTAAGGCCTCGCGCCTTCCACGAAACGCCGCCTCCGGGCGGCGTTTTTGTTTGTGTCGTGGGATCTCAACCGCTTTCCTTCTCCCCGCCTGCGGGGAGAAGGTGCCGAAGGCGGATGAGGGGCGAACGGAGACAGTTTGCGATAGAGCAGGTCCTCCCTCCGCGTTCGATATGCCACGACGATGTTGAGCCCCAGGGCGCCGTCGCCCCTCACCCGCCCGCCCGCCGGGCACCCTCTCCCCGCACGCGGGGCGAGGGGAAAACCTTCCGTCACCCAATCCGTTTACCCTTGCCGCCTCGCTCCACAGGTCACCCACCGATGACGTCGTCCCGCTCGCTGCTTACGCTCGCCCTGCTCGCCTCCCTCTCGCTGCCGGCCTGTGCGGCCGCGCCGAAGGAGCGCGTCATTCCCATCGGCCAGGTGCAGGGCGAAGGCACGCGCAGTCCGCTCGAAGATCAGACGGTCATCGTGCAGGGCATCGTCACCGGCGTGTTCCTGGAAGGCCTCGGCGGCTTCTTCGTGCAGAACTCCGACGACGGCAACGCCAAGACCTCCGACGCGCTCTTCGTCGCCGTGGAAGGAGGCGCGGTGCCACCTTCGGTAGCCGTAGGACAGTCCGTCCGCATCCGCGGCATCGTGGGTGAACGCAAGGCGGGTGGCAGCGACTCGCTGACCGCGCTGCACGCAGCCCGGATTGAGGTCCTTTCCATCCGGGCCAATGCTGCCCCGATCACCGTGCTGACCGCGCAGCCCGCCGACTGGGAAGCACTGGAAGGCATGCATGTCCGCATCGATGCCCCGCTCACGCTCACCGGCACCGATACGCTGGAGCGCTTCGGCGAACTCGCCACCAGTTTCGGTGGTCGCCTGTGGCAGCCGAGCGAACTCGCCACGCCCGGCAGCGCGGAAGCCAAGCGCCTCGCCGCCGACAACGCGCGCCGCAAACTGGTCCTGGACGACGGCAGCGCCAAGCGCGATCCCGCCGCCGTCTGGTACGTGAAGGATGGCCAGCCCCTGCGCACCGGCACCGTGCTGACCGGCGTGCAGGGCATCGTCGAACCCCGCCTCGGTGGCTGGCGCCTGCAGCTCACCGCCGCACCGGCGATCGCCGCGCCGGAACGCCCAGCTGCGCCGCAGGTCGCCGGCAACGTGCGCGTCGCCGCGTTCAATCTGGAAAACCTGTTCAACGGGGACGGCAAGGGTGGCGGCTTCCCCACCGAGCGCGGCGCGAAGACACCGGGGCAACTGACGGCGCAGCTGGCCAAGCTCACCGCGACCATCCGCGGCCTGAACCCCGACATCGCCGCGTTGATGGAACTGGAGAACGACGGCTACGGCGCCGACTCCAGCCTCGCGCAGCTGGTCGCCGCATTGAACACCGAGGGTGGCACGTGGCGCTTCGTCGACGCCAAACAGGGCCCCGGCCCCGACACCATCCGCGTCGGCATCATCTACCGCAGCGACAAGGTAAAGCCCACCGGCAAGCCCGCCACGCTGCAGGAAGGCCCGTTCGGCGAACGCAGCCGCAGCCCGCTGGCGCAGGCGTTCGTGCGCGGCACCGGCAAACCCTTCGTCGTGGTCGCCAATCATCTGAAGTCCAAGGGCTGCTCCGAAGCCACCGGCCTGGACGCCGACCAGAAGGACGGCGCGGGCTGCTGGAATGCGCTGCGCCTGGATTCGGCACAGCGTCTCGACGCGTGGCTGAAGACCGATCCCACCCGCACTCGCAGCGACCGCATCGTCATGCTCGGCGACTTCAACGCCTACGCGATGGAAGCGCCCGTACGCTGGCTGCGCGACGATGCCGGCTGGGTGGATGCGTTCAAGCAGGCCCGCATCGAACAACCCTACAGTTACGTTTACAGCGGCCTCACCGGTCGCCTCGACCACGCCCTGCTCAGCCCGTCACTGGCGAAGCAGCTGCGCGGCGCCGCCGAGTGGCACATCAACGCCGACGAGCAGGACGCGCAGGGTTACGCCGACGGCGACCCCACGGTGCCGTTCCGCAGCTCCGACCATGATCCGCTGCTGCTGGGGCTTGATCTGTAAGCTCCATTAGCCAGACGCAGGTCTCCTATCAGGACGAGCTATCGCTCGTCCACCACGATGCGGTGGACCTGTGCTTGGGCAGCAGGCAGCACGTCAGGTGCAATGGCAAGCATCTCTGCCTTCTGAGCTTCCGCCATACGGACGATGTCCTCACCACCACCGCCGTCCGGATCATCGGGCCTGCGCTTTGCCGATTCGATTGCATACAGGATCCACGCCAACCCCTGCACCTGATCCTTCTCTGTCCCATCGCCATGGAAGATCGCGCTCCCCAGATGCACTTGGGCCTCCGAGTGACCAGCACGAGCAGCTTCCGTCCAAAGTAGAACGGCTCTCCGATGATCCTGCTTCACTTCTAGTCCTTCGAAGAGCAGGTAACCCAGGTTGTTCTTGGCGGGCACGACACCGGCGTTGGCAGCCTTCTCCCAAAGGTATGCCGCCTTCCGGTAACTCTTTTCAACGCACGCGCCGACATAGAATCCTACGCCCAGGTTATAGATAGCAGTCGTATCGTCCAGCGCGGCACCTATCGCCGTTTCCTGTATTTCCGAGCACTCTTCCTTCGCCCACGCGGGGAAGGAAAGAAGCAGAAAGATTGCGAGCGCCCATTTCATTTACTCAGCCTCCCCGGTTGTTCGAATGGATGGATGGGGCATGCGTTCCGGCTTCGCAATTCCACACCCCGTGCCTTAAGAAACCATGCCAGAACATCAGGTGCCGGCCTCGTCCACCAGCGCCAGCAACTTCTGCACGGTGGCCCAGTTGCGCGTGGTCGCCGCCTTCCCGGCCTTGCCCAGCAACACCTCCGCCGCCTTGCTCTCAAGGATGCCGCTGGCGCAATGCAGGTAGGCGGCGTGCGCACCGACGTGGAACTGTTCCGGCGCGACGACGTGCGGCTCGATCGCCGACATGGTCGCAAGGACGCCAGCTTCCGCCACGAAAGCGACCAGCAGACGTGAGGGATCGTCGGCCGTGCTGGCAAACGGGTTTTCCTTGGCGATCAACGCCAGATCCTTGGCCGACACCACGATGACGGGCACCGCGATGCCGAGTCGCGTTGCGATGGCGGCCGAAATATCGGTGGCCAACTTCTTCGGTGCACCCTTGCTTGCCTTGAAGACGACGTTCCCACTGTTGAGCAGCGTGGCGACGTCGGTGTAGCCGAGGCCCTCCAGCAACGCGCGCAGGTCGGCCATCGCAATGCGCTTGGCCTTGCCGACGTTGATGCCGCGGAGCAGGGCGATGTAAGCGGTCATGCGCGCCTCATTCAACCGGTGCGAAGCGCCGCACGCTGCGCCCGTCCACCAGCACCTCTTCGCAGAACATCGCATACGGCCGCACCCACAACCCGCCTTCGCCGTAAAGCGCGCGATACACCACCACCGGCTCCAGCGTCTCGCTGTGCCGCGCCACGGCGACCACTTCGTAGTCGTTGCCCTTGTAGTGGCGGTAGAGGCCGGTGGGAAGTTCTGGGAGGGCGGGGAGTGTGGTCATGGGATGTCCGTAGGATGGGTGGACCCGGGGGCGATACCCATCGCCATGCATTGGAGTGTGGACATGATGGGTAGACCAGCTGCGCGGTTGACAGCCGATTCGCTCAACCCATGCTACGGCGCTCAACATGTCCAGTAGATCTTGCGCTGCAGATCGACGACTTCCGGTCCATCACTGCAGCCACCCACATCGATGGCGGTCGCGTCCTCCGGTTGCGCCGCGATGATCCATTGCCTGCTCGCCGCGTGCCACACGATCATGCCTTCCGCGATCAGGCCCCGGGGGAATACGTCATTGCGATCATGATTGGTCAGCCTGATGCGCCCATCCTCGATCCAGGCCTCGAGCCGGATGCTGGGCAGGTCGCGGTGTTCCGCGAACCGATGCTGGAAGGCATAAGTACCCGACGGCAACGGCATCGCGGGCTCGGAGGTCAACGCGGCGGGCATCACGCCGAGTATCCCGGCCAACGAAACCGTCAGTCTTCCCACGATCCGGACGCGCATTCCATTCTCCTGCCCACAGCAACCTCACCCACCGCATCGTAGTGCGGCGACCGCGGGGGCTCCGCTGCGTTCTTCCCGAGAGGTTGGGGTGAGCTTGCGAACCCGACGCGCAGAAACTCTGTCGCCGCGATGTCGGGGCTCACTCAGGTCACCCCAACCTGTGAAAAGTTTGCGGACCCTCAATACCCCGCTGCCTGCCCATCCTTGCGGCTCTCGCTGGCGCCGTAGTACACGCCCGTTTCAGGGTCGCGCTTGATGGCCTGGTAGCCGCCGTACGGGCCCAGCGCCCACTCGACATGGTGGCCCTTGTCCATCAGCGCGCGCACGGTTTCGTAGGGGAAGCCGGACTCCAGCTGCACCACGCCGCCGTCGGTCATCGCGGTGGCGCTGCCGACCGGTTCTGTGGAGCCGTCGTGCTGCACGCGCGGCGCATCGCCAGCTTCCTGCAGGGTCATGCCGAAGTCGACCAGGTTCATCACGATCTGCACGTGACCCTGCGGCTGCATGGCGCCGCCCATCACGCCGAAGCTGACCCACGGCTTGCCGTCCCGGGTGATGAAGGCCGGGATGATGGTCTGGAACGGACGCTTGCCCGGCGCGTAGCAGTTGGGATGCGGCGTGGCGCCGTCGCAGCCGTTGAGCACGAACATCTCGCCGCGGTCCTGCAGGATGAAGCCCAGGCCGGTGGGCGCCATGCCACTGCCCATGCCGCGGTAGTTGGACTGGATCAGCGAGACCATCATCCCGTCCTTGTCGGCGACGGTCATGTAAATGGTGTCGCCCTCGTCCAGTTCCTTCGGCGTGCCGGGTTGCACTTCGCGCAGCACCTTGTCGGGCGAGATCAGCTTCGCGCGGTCACGCGCATACGGCTTGGAGATCAGGCGCGCGACCGGTGCTGGCTGGAAAGCGGGGTCGGCATACCAGCGCGCGCGGTCGGCGAAGGCCAGCTTCTTGGCCTCCACCAGCAGGTGCACGTGTTCGGGGCTGCCAAACGGGATTTTCGAGAAATCGTAGCCTTCCAGCACGTTGAGTATCTGCAGCGCAGCGATGCCCTGACCGTTCGGCGGCAGTTCCCACACGTCGTAGCCACGATAGTTGGTACTGACGGGCGCGACCCACTCGCCGGTATGCGCCGCCATGTCTTCATACGACAGGAAGCCACCGTTGGCCTTGAAGTACGTGTCGATGGTGCGCGCGATATCGCCCTTGTAGAACGCGTCGCGGCCGCCGTCGGCGATCTTCTGCAGCGTGTTGGCAAGATAGGGGTTCTTCCACATCTCGCCGGTACGCGGTGCGCGTCCGCCGATGGTGAATTGCTCGGTGAAGCCCGGGAACTTCGACAGCCGCGGTACCGAGCGCTCCCAGTAGTAGGCAATCGTCTGGTGGACCGGGTGGCCGTCGCGCGCATAGCGGATGGTCGGCGCCAGCACGTCGCGCATCGGCAGCTTGCCGAAGCGGTCGTGCAGCGCGAACCAGCCATCCACTGCACCCGGCACGCTGACCGGCAGCGGCCCGAGCGCGGGGATGTCGGTGATGCCCTGCTGCTTGAAGTAGTCCAGCGTCAGCGACTTCGGCGAGCGGCCCGAGCCGTTGTAGCCGTGCAGTTTCTTCGTCTTCGGATCCCAGACGATGGCGAACAGATCACCGCCGATGCCGTTGCCGGTGGGTTCCATCAGGCCAAGCGCCGCGTTGGCGGCGATGGCAGCGTCCATCGCGGTGCCGCCCTGCTTCATCACGTCCAGCGCGATCTGCGTGGCGAGGGGATGCGAGGTGGCGGCCATCGCGTGCGGTGCGATGACGTCCGAACGCGTGGCGAACGCGCGCCCGGTAATGCGGTCGGCGGCGGAAGCAGGCAATACGGCGGCGGCGGCCAAGGCTGTCGCCAGGCAGGACATCAGGAGAGTGCGCATCATCGTCGGGCGATGGCGCGCACCGCGCGCGCCTTCAGCCGCCGATATTACGCATTACGGCCAAGTCGGCGGATTGACCTGCCACGCGCCGAGCACTTCGGCCAGTGTGTCGCGGTCTTCCTGCCGCCAGTCCGGCAGCAGTGCCGCGAAGTTCCGCGCGTCGGTCCACTGCGTGGGCTCGGTGCGCACGGCGGCGCCGAACCACTGCACGGCTTCGTCCTTGCGGCCCAGCTTCCATAGCGCCAGCCCGAGCGTGGGCGGCACCCACGAGGCCCCGCCTACAGCGCCCACCAGCGGGATCCATTGGTCCAGCGCCTCCTGGAATTGTCCCTGCCGGTAGAGATCCCAGCCGTAATTCCAGCGGATCGACCGCCATGTATGGCTGCCGTCCTGTGCACCGGCCAGCGCCTGCTGATACAGCTGTCCGCCCAGATCGGCACGGCCGCCCGCAATGGCGACATGCGCCAGCTGGGCGGTGGCTTCCACCGTCTTGCGGCCGCGTTCGCGCGCCTTCATCAGCTGGTCGATCAACGCGTCGCCCTCCACGCCGGTGATCGCTACCACGGGTGCCGCCGCGCGGTCTTCGTCGAAGTAGAACTCCTTCGGCTTCGGCAGGTTCTGCGCCTGCGCCGAAAAAACGCTCAATGCCAGCACGGCGGCCAGCAGCAGATATTTACCGGATTTCACAGCATCCCCCAGACAACAGTGTTCCCCCGACTGCCATCCTAACCGCTGCAACGCACAACAGCCGAGTGACCGGCGTCACAGAAAAAGCCGCTGTTACAATGCGTGCCTTCATGCCCGAGGGGTTTTCGGGCCACGCCAGCCGCTTTGGGCCCGCCATGACCAGCACCGCCGAACTCACCTCGCCCTCGTCCGCCAACACGCCGCAGATCGGGGTGATAGACAGCGATTACACGCTGGAGCACAAATACACCCGCACTGACGGCCGCATCTACCTGAGCGGCGTGCAGGCGCTGGTGCGGCTGCCGCTGATGCAGCGGCTGCGCGACCAGGCGGCCGGGCTGAACACCGCCGGCTTCATCAGCGGTTACCGCGGCAGCCCGCTGGGTGGCTTCGACCTGGAGCTGTGGCGGGCGCGCAAGCATCTGGAGGCGGCAGCGGTGAAGTTCATCCCGGGCCTCAACGAGGACCTGGGCGCGACCATGGTGTGGGGCACGCAGCAGACCAACCTGTTCCCGGGCGCCAAGGTCGATGGCGTGTATTCCATGTGGTACGGCAAGGGACCGGGCGTGGACCGCTGCGGCGACGTATTCAAGCACGGCAACGCGGCGGGCACTTCGAAGTTCGGCGGCGTGCTCGCGTTGGCGGCGGACGACCACAACTGCCGCAGCTCGACGCTGCCGCACGGTTCGGAAGACGAATTCGTCAGCGCGATGATGCCGGTGCTGAACCCGGCCGGCGTACAGGACATCCTCGACCTGGGGCTGGTGGGCTGGGCGATGAGCCGCTACACGGGCCGCTGGATCGGCTTCAAGACGATCGCCGAGACGGTGGAATCGTCGGCCTCGGTGCAGGTGGATCCGTTCGCGCGCAGCATCGTGCTGCCTGAAGATTTCGCGATGCCGGCGGGCGGGCTCAACATCCGCTGGCCGAATCCGCCGCTCGACCAGGAAATGCGTCTGCACAAGTATGCGGTGGCAGCCGCGCAGGCATTCGCGCGGGCGAACCAGGTGGACCGGATCGTGCTGGACTCACCGCGCGCGCGGCTTGGCATCGTCACCACCGGCAAGAGCTACCTGGACGTGCTGCAGGCCCTGGAGTATCTCGGCTTGGACGAACAGGCCTGCGCCGACATCGGCATCCGCGTCTACAAGGTCGGCATGACTTGGCCGCTGGAACCGGTCGGCATTACCGAGTTCGCCAAGGGACTGGAAGACATCGTGGTGGTGGAGGAGAAGCGCGCCTTCATCGAGCGGCAGATGAAGGAGTACTTCTACAACTGGCCGGCCAGCGCGGGCACGCGCCCCTCCATCGTCGGCAAGTACGACGAGGCCGGCGAATGGATCCTGCCGAGTACCGGCGAACTGACCCCGGCCACCATCGCCGGCGTGATCGGCAAGCGCATCCAGCGCTTCTTCACGACCGAATCCATCGAACAGCGCCTGCGCTGGATGGAAGAGAAGGAAGCCGAGATGGCGCTGCCGCGCGCGAACTTCCCGCGCGTGCCGCACTACTGCTCGGGCTGCCCGCACAACACCTCGACGGTGGTGCCGGAAGGCTCGCGCGCGCTCGGCGGCATCGGCTGCCACTACATGGTCACGTGGATGGACCGCAACACCGACACCTTCACCCACATGGGCGGCGAAGGCGTCACCTGGTCCGGGCAGGCGCCGTTCACCGAGACGCAGCACGTGTTCCAGAACCTGGGCGACGGCACGTTCTTCCACTCCGGCTCGCTGGCGGTGCGCCAGTCGGTCGCCACCGGGGTGAACATCACCTACAAGATCCTCTACAACGACGCCGTGGCGATGACCGGCGGCCAGCCGGTGGACGGCACGCTGTCGGTGCCGCAGATCGCGCACATGATGCGGTCCGAGGGCGTGGACACGATCGTGGTGGTCAGCGACGACGTGCGCAAGTGGAGCAAGCGCGAGCTGTTCCCGAGCGGCGTAGAGTTCTTCGACCGCGCGGAACTTGACGACGTGCAGCGACGCCTGCGCGAGGTGAAGGGCGTCTCCATCCTGATCTACGACCAGGTCTGCGCTACCGAGAAGCGCCGCCGCCGCAAGCGCGGCAAGCTGCCGGACCCGGCCAAGCGCACGATGGTCAACACGCTGGTCTGCGAAGGCTGCGGCGACTGCGGCGTGAAGAGCTTCTGCGTGTCGGTGCTGCCGAAGGAAACCGAGTTCGGCCGCAAGCGCGAGATCGACCAGTCCAACTGCAACAAGGACTTCCGCTGCGTCGACGGCTTCTGCCCCAGCTTCGTCACCGTGCACGGCGGCACGCCGCGCAAGGGCAAGAAGGCGAATGCGGCAGACCTGCTCGCTTCGCTGCCGGCGCCGACCTTCAAGTCCGACCTCGACCAGCCTTGGAACATCCTGATCACCGGCGTCGGCGGCACCGGCGTGGTGACCATCGGCGCGCTGCTCGGCATGGCCGGCCATCTGGAAGGCAAGGGCGCCAGCGTGCTCGACCAGACCGGCCTGGCGCAGAAGGGCGGCGCGGTGACCACGCACATCCGCATCGCGCGCACGCCGGAAGACATCCACGCCGTGCGCATCGCCGCCGGCGAGGCCGACCTGGTGCTGGGCTGCGACATGGTGGTGGTCAACGACTACTGGGTGCTGTCGAAGGTGCGCGGCGAGCGCTCGCAGGTGGTGTTGAACACCTACGAGGCGATGCCGGGCACGTTCACCACGCATCCGGACATGCAGTTCCCGGCCACCGACATCGTGGCCGGCGTCAAGGTCGCCCTCGGTGGTCGTGATCCGATGCTGGTCGATGCCACGCAGATCGCAACCGCACTGATCGGCGACGCGATCGGCAGCAACCTCTTCATGCTGGGCTACGCCTGGCAGCAGGGCCTGGTGCCGATCTCGTTCGAGGCGATCATGCGCGCGGTCGAACTCAATGGCGCCGCCATCGAGATGAACAAGACCGCGTTCGCCTGGGGCCGACTGGCCGTGGTCAACCCGCAGGCGGTGCAGGAAGCCGCCGGACTGATCCACAACACGCAGACCGAGAGCGAGCGCACGCCGGGCACGCTGCAGATCCTGCCGCCGGGCGAATGGGAAAGCACCGAGTGGGGCGCCAACGCCGCGCCGCGCAACCCCGGCAATGAGAGCGAGCTGCGCGGCCTGCCGGAAGGCGCGAGTGGCAGCGGCGACAACGTCGCGTTCCTGCCGCTGGACGACCTGCGGCTGTCGCGTTCGCTGGACGAACTGATCGCGCGCCGTTCGGCCTTCCTCACCGAGTACCAGGATGCCGCGTACGCGAGCCGTTACACGGACCTGGTCGCGAAGGTGCGCTCGGCCGAGGCCATCAAGGCGCCGGGCTCCAACGCCTTGACCGAGGCCGTGGCCCGCTACTTCTTCAAGCTGATGGCGTACAAGGACGAGTACGAAGTGGCGCGCCTGTACACCAGCGGCGATTTCCAGCGCCGTCTGCAGCAGCAGTTCGACGGCGACTACGAGGTGCACTTCCACCTCGCGCCGCCGCTGTTCGCCAAGAAGGACGCGCAGGGCCGCCTGATGAAGAAGGAATACGGTCCGTGGATGTTCAAGGCCTTCGGCTTGCTAGCGAAGCTGCGCTTCCTGCGCGGCGGCACGTTCGACGTGTTCGGTTACACCGACGAGCGCAAGAGCGAGCGCCAGTTGATCGGCGACTACGAGAAGACGATCAGCGACCTGCTGGCGGCATTGGACGCCGACCGCCTGGAACTGGCGGTCGAGATCGCCAGCATCCCCGAGCACATCCGCGGCTACGGCCACGTCAAGGAGAAGCACCTGCATGCCGCCAAGGCGCGCGAGGCCGAACTGCTCGGCATCTGGCGCAACCCGAAGGCGCTGCATATCGTGCAGGCGGCCTGACGATGAAAACCCCGCTCCGGCGGGGTTTTCTTCACCGGTCGGTCACTCTGTCCGTCGCCACACCAGGCAGCGGTTGTTCGCCGGCATCGCGTTGTCCTCCACCAGCACCAGTCCGATGCCGCGCGCCAGCGCATCGACCGCCTCGAAGTCGCGGATGCCCGAGGCGGGATCGCGATCCTTCAGCCACTGGTCGAACGCGCGGTTGCTGTCGCTGGTGAAATCGCCGCCGTAATTGAACGGACCGTAGACCACCAGCAGGCCACCACCCTCCAGCACGGCGGCGATACCGGCGAAGAACGCCCGAACCTGCGTCCATCCCATGATGTGCAGGCTGTTGGCGGTGAAGACGGCATCGAAGGTCGCGTCGGGCCATGGGCCGTCAACATCCAGCTCAATCGCAGGCGGCGTGTTGGGCAGGCCAGCATCGTCGCGCCACCGCGCGATGCCCGGCAGGTTGTCGGTGCGATCGCTGGCCTGCCACGACAGCCACGGCATCGCCGCGGCGAAGTGGACCGCATGCTGGCCGGTGCCGCTGCCGATTTCCAGCACACGGTGGGTGCCTGCGAAGTGACGCAGGAGCGCCTCGAGGATCGGCCCCTGGTTGCGTTCGCAGGAAGGTGCGAAGGGCTTTTCCGCCCTCATCCGCCCGCTGCACGTACGTAGAAGCGCTTCGCGCCGCCTTCGCCCGCGCGCTCCTCAACCGTGAAATGGCGCGGATGCGCCTTCATCAGGTCGCTGAGCTTCTTGTGTCCGTACAGGCGGGTGTCGAAGTCCGGACGTACCTTGCTGAGGTAGCTGCCGACGCTGCCGAGGAAGGCCCAGCCCTGGTCGTCGCTGGCTTCTTCGATGGCCTGGCGGATCAGGCGCAGCGGCAGTGATTCCGGCTTGACGACGTCGGCTACCGGCGACGAGGTCGGCTCGGCCTGCGGCACCGGCTTCTTCGCGGCTGGCCTGGCGGCCTTCTTAGCGGGCTTGGCCGGTGGCGGCGGTGGTGCGGGCACTTCACTGCGCAGCACCTCGACATAGATGAACTTGTCGCAGGCCTGCACGAACGCATCCGGTGTCTTGCGTTCGCCGAAGCCGTACACGGTCAGGCCTTCTTCGCGCAGTCGTTGCGCCAAGCGGGTGAAGTCGCTGTCACTGGAGACCAGGCACACGCCATCGAAGCGTCGCGTGTACATCAGGTCCATCGCGTCGATGATCAGCGAACTGTCGGTGGCGTTCTTGCCGCTGGTGTAGGCGAACTGCTGGACCGGATTTATCGAGTGCTTCAGCAGCGCCTGCTTCCACTGGGTCATGCGCGTGCTGGTGAAGTCGCCGTAGATGCGCTTCACGCTGGCGACGCCGTACTTGGCCACTTCCGCGAGCAGCCCTTCGATGACCGAAGGCTGGGCGTTGTCGGCATCGATCAGCACCGCCAGCCGCGGCTGCTCTTCGTCGTTCTCTGACCGGGCGACCGGGCGGGATTTCATACGGGGCGATTCCTGTGCGGGATGAGGCGCATTGTGCACCACGTGTGCACGGCATGACCGGCGTCACTTGACGCTGCGCTGCATGCCGACGACAGTCCGGGGGCTTTCGCTTCCGGACCCCGACATGCAACGACGCGACTTCCTCGCCTTGGGCGGACTGACCTTCGCCGGACTGGCCCTGCCCGGCACGCGCGTGATCGCCGCGGAGGCGTTGCTGGAACCCGGTGACGCCGCGAAGAAGAAGCGCCTGGCCGATACCGCGCTGGCGGCCGCAACGGCAGCAGGCGCGAGCTATTGCGATGTCCGTATCGGCCGCTACCTGCGACAGTCGCTGATCACCCGCGAGGACAAGGTGCAGAACGTGGTGAACACCGAATCCTCCGGCGTCGGCGTGCGCGTGATTGCGCAGGGCGCATGGGGTTTCGCGGCGACCCACGACCAGACGCCCGATGGCGTGGCGGCCGCGGCACGACAGGCGGTCGCCATCGCCCGCGCCAATGCGCGCATCCAGGGCAAGCCGGTGCAGCTGGCCCCGCTGAAGGGTGTCGGCGAGGTCGCCTGGCGCACGCCCATCGTGAAGAACGCCATGGCGGTGCCGGTGAAAGAGAAAGTGGACCTGCTGCTGGGCGCCAACGCCACCGCACTCGCCGCAGGCGCCAGTTTCGCGGCATCGCGCATGTTCGTGATCAACGAGCAGAAATACTTCGCCAGCACCGACGGGTCGTACATCGACCAGGACGTGCACCGCATCTGGGTGCCCTTCACCGTCACGGTGGTGGACAAGGTCAGTGGCAAATTCAAGACCCGCGACGGCCTGTCCGCGCCGATGGGCATGGGCTACGAGTATCTGGATGCCAACGCCGCCGACAAGTTCGCGCTGCCGGGCGGCGTTGTGGCCTACGGCGCCTCGTATGACCTGCGCGAGGATATCGTGGCGGCGGCGAAGCAGGCGCGCGCCAAGCTGACTGCGCCGTCGGTGAAGCCGGGCAAGTACGACCTGGTGCTGGACCCGTCCAACCTGTTCCTGACCATCCACGAGAACGTCGGCCACCCACTGGAACTGGACCGCGTGCTGGGCTACGAGGCCAACTACGCCGGTACCAGCTTCGCCACGCTGGACAAGCGCGAACAGAAGTTCCAGTGGGGCAGCCCGATCGTCAACTTCACCGCCGACAAGACCGAACCGCGCAGCCTGGGCGCGGTCGGCTACGACGACGAAGGCGTGAAGACGCGACGCTGGGACCTGGTGAAGGACGGCGTGCTGGTGAACTACCAGGCGACCCGCGATGAAGTGCACATCCTCGGCGAGGACGCCTCGCACGGCTGCAGCTACGCCGATTCGTGGAGCAGCGTGCAGTTCCAGCGCATGGCCAATGTGTCGCTGGCGCCGGGCAAGACGCCGCTGATGGTGGCGGAGATGGTGAAGGATGTGGAGAGCGGCCTCTACATCCATGGACGCGGGTCGTATTCGATCGACCAGCAACGCTACAACGCGCAGTTTGGCGGTCAGCTCTATTTCGAGATCAAGAACGGGCAGGTCACACGGCAGGTGGAGGACGCGGCCTACCAGATCCGCACGCCCGAATTCTGGAATGCGTGCACGGCGATCTGCGATGCGCGCGACTTCCGCCTCGGCGGTTCGTTCTTCGACGGCAAGGGACAACCCAGTCAGGTGTCGGCGGTCTCGCACGGCTCGGCGACCACGCGCTTCAACGGCATCAACATCATCAACACCGCGCGCAGCCTGGGTTGAGCCCTCGGCCGCAATCCCGGAGCGCGCGCAGGTAGCACTTCCATCGTCATCCCAGCGCGCGCTGGGATCCACTTTGCTCTTCACGCCGTATCCGACAGAGAGTCAAAAGCCAATGGATCCCAGCGTGCGCTGGGATGACGGTAAGGACCCCTACCCTGGGGCGCGCTGCCTTGTATCTTCCTGCGCCGTCGAGTCCGACGAAGGTCGCATCTATGCCGAAAGTCATTTGACGCTGTCTGCATGCGGAGGCAAGAATCGGGGACGACCTGCGCGGGGATGGCGCGGGCCACAACGCGTCCGTCGCAGTCCCCGCCTGCCCGTGCAGGCCCAACCGGTGGAGAACAGCCTTGCAACGTCGTGACTTTCTGGCCCTGACCGGCCTCAGCGTAGGCGGCCTGATGGTGCCGTCCTTTTTCGGCAAGGCGATCGCCGCCGAACAACTGCAGTCCACTCTGGACGTGGCCTTCAAGAAGCGCCTTGCCGATGCGGCACTGGCTGCGGCCAAGCAGGCCGGCGCGACCTACTGCGACGTGCGCATCGGCCGCTACCTGCGCCAGTTCGTGATCACGCGCGAGGACAAGGTGCAGAACGTGGTGAACACCGAGTCCACCGGTGCCGGCATCCGCGTGATTGCCAACGGCGCCTGGGGCTTCGCTGCCACCAACACGCTGACCGCCGAGGGCGTGGCCGCTGCCGCGCGCCAGGCGGCCGCCATCGCCAAGGCCAACAGCAAGACCCAGACCGCGCCAGTGCAGTTGGCCAAGGCGCCGGGCTTCGGCGAGGTCGCGTGGAAAACCCCGATCAAGAAGAACGCCATGGAGGTGCCGATCAAGGACAAGGTCGACCTGCTGCTGGGCGTCAACGCCGCCGCGATCAACGCCGGCGCGGACTTCGTCAACTCGATGATGTTCCTGGTCAACGAGCAGAAGTATTTCGCCAGCACCGACGGCTCGTACATCGACCAGGACGTGCACCGCATCTGGGTACCGATGACCGTGACCGCCATCGACAAGGCCAGCGGCAAGTTCCGCACCCGCGATGGCCTGTCCTCGCCGATGGGGCTGGGCTACGAGTACCTGGACGGCGACGCGTCGCAGAAGTACGCCACGCCTAACGGCGTCATCAACTACGGCTTGTCGTACGACATGAAGGAGGATGCCATCGCCTCGGCCAAGCAGGCGCGCGCCAAGCTGACCGCGCCGTCGGTGAAGCCGGGCAAGTACGACCTGGTGCTGGACCCGTCGCACACCTGGCTGACCATCCACGAATCCGTCGGCCATCCGCTGGAACTGGATCGCGTGCTGGGCTACGAGGCCAACTACGCCGGTACCAGCTTCGCCACGCTGGACAAGCGCGAGCAGCGCTTCCAGTACGGCAGCGAGCTGGTCAACCTGTTCGCCGACAAGACCCAGCCCGGCAGCCTTGGCGCGGTCGGCTACGACGATGAAGGCGTCAAGACCAAGCGCTGGGACCTGGTGAGCGCCGGCAAGCTGGTCGACTACCAGACCATCCGCGACCAGGCCCACATCCTGGGCAAGACCGAATCCGACGGCTGCTGCTACGCCGACTCGTGGAGCAGCGTGCAGTTCCAGCGCATGGCCAACGTCTCGCTGGCGGCAGGCAAGCAGAAGCTCTCGGTCGCCGACATGGTCAAGGATGTCGAGAACGGCATCTACATCATCGGCGACGGTTCGTTCTCCATCGACCAGCAGCGCTACAACGCGCAGTTCGGCGGCCAGCTGTTCTACGAGATCAAGAACGGCAAGATCACCCAGCAGATCGAGGACGTGGCCTACCAGATCCGCACGCCGGAATTCTGGAACGCCTGTGCGGCCGTCTGCGACGAAAGCGACTACCGCCTGGGCGGTTCGTTCTTCGACGGCAAGGGCCAGCCCGGCCAGGTGTCCGCGGTCTCGCACGGTTCGTCCACCGCGCGCTTCAACGGCATCAACGTCATCAACACCGCCCGCTCGCTCGGCTGACCGGCGCTTTAAGGAGATCACCAGAACATGAGCATCCTCACCGAAGCGCAGGCCAAGGCCATCCTGGACAAGGTCATCGCGCTGTCCAAGGCCGATGAGTGCACCGCCTCCCTCACCGGCTCGATCGAAGGCAACATCCGCTTCGCTCTCAACAATGTGTCGACCAGCGGCATCGTCAGCAATGCCGACCTGGCCGTGCAGGTGGCGTTCGGGAAGCGCACCGGCGTGGCGACGATCAACGAGTTCGACGACGCCTCGCTGGAGCGCGTGGTCCGCCGCGCCGAAGACCTCGCCCGCCTGGCGCCGGAGAACCCCGAGTTCATGCCGGCCGTCGAGAAGCAGACCTACAAGGCCTCGCCCACCTTCAGCGAATCCACCGCCGCCATCACGCCGGAGTTCCGCGCGCAGGTGGCCGCCGACTCGATCGGTCCGTGCAAGGCCGAGAAGCTGATCGCCGCGGGCTTCCTGGAAGACGGCCAGAGCTTCGTCGCCTTCGCCAACAGCAAGGGCAACTTCGGCTACCAGAGAGCCACCGCGTTCAACTACACCTGCACGGTGCGCACCGAGGACGGCCGCGGTTCCGGCTGGGTGGGCCGCAACCTGAAGGACGCGAGTACCTTCAAGGCCGACAGCGACATCCGCACTGCCATGCGCAAGGCCAGCGAATCGGCCGAAGCCAAGGCGCTGGAACCGGGCAAGTACACGGTCATCCTGGAACCGGCCGCGGCCGCGGGCCTGATCTCCTTCATGATGAATTTCTTCGACGCGCGCCAGGCCGATGAAGGCCGCAGCTTTCTGTCCAAGAAGGGCGGTGGCAACAAGCTGGGCGAGCAGGTCTACGACCCACGCGTGAACATCAGCGCCGACCCGTGGCACCCCGGCGCGGAAGTGATGCCGTGGGACAACGAAGGCCTGCCGCGCGAGAAGATGGCCATCGTCGAGAACGGCAAGGTGGTCAACCTGGAGTACTCGCGCTTCTGGGCCCAGAAGCAGGGCAAGCGTGCGATCGGCTCGCCCGGCAACCTGCTGGTGGCCGGCGGCACCAAGTCCACGGCCGAACTGGTCGCCGGCACTCAGAAGGGCATCCTGGTCACGCGCACCTGGTACATCCGCATGGTCGATCCGCAGACCGTGCTGCTGACCGGCCTGACCCGCGACGGCACGTTCTACATCGAGAACGGGCAGATCAAGCACCCGGTGAAGAACTTCCGCTTCAACGAGTCGCCGGTGATCATGCTCAACAACATCGAGGAACTGGGCAAGCCGGTGCGCGTGGCCGGTGACGAGTCCAGCTTCGTGATGATGATCCCGCCGATGAAGCTGCGCGACTTCACCTTCACGTCGCTGTCGGACGCGGTGTAACGCTTTCTCCTTCTCCCCCGGGAGAAGGTGCCCGAAGGGCGGATGAGGGGCGAGCGCAGTCCATGATGCCTGAACCGTCAGGACGCCATCGCCCCTCACCCCAAACCCTCTCCCGTCCGGAGAGGGGCTCTCAGAGACTCCCGGCTTTGCTCCACTCCCGGCTAACGCGAGCACAATTCCTTCACCTGATGCTCGGCGGCATGGTGACGGCGGCATTGCCCAGGCAAGCACGCGCCCAATCCGGCAGCTATGACTTCTGGTTCACCCGCCTGAAATACGACTCCGGCGACTGGGACGTGGACGCGCGCATGCCGTCCAACCTCATTACCTCGCTGATCGACTACACCACCCTTCGCGTGGACCCGAAGGAACACGTGCTGGCGCTGTCCGACCCACGCATGCTGGCGGCACCGTTCTGCTACCTGGCCGGGCACAAGCTGGTGGAGTTCAACCCGGCCGAGCGGCGCAACTTCGAGCGTTACGTGCGCAACGGCGGCTTCGTCTTCGTGGACGACTGCAACCACGACATCGACGGCCTGTTCGCCAAGTCGTTCGAAGCGCAGATGGCGTCCATCTTCGGCGCGAAGGCGATGAAGAAGCTGCCGAACACGCATGCGATCTATTCGTCGTTCTTCACGTTCGACGGCCCGCCGGCCACCAGCTTCGAGCTCAACGGCTGGGGCGACGACCTGGTGCACGAATACCTGCAAGGCATCGAGATCAACCGCCGTCTCGGCGTGCTCTACAGCAACAAGGACTACGGCTGCGAGTGGGACTACGACTGGCGCAACAAGCGCTTCCTGGCCGAGGACAACACCAAGTTCGCGGTCAACCTCGTGATCTATGCGCTGACGACATGAGTAGAGACAACGCCATACCGCTTGCTTCGCTGGCGCTCTGGGGCGCCTCGCTCGCCTATCTGTGGACGATATCCGGGCAGCCACGCATGGCAGACGGTGGGTTGTCGGGAAGCGAGATGTCTCCGATCGAGATGGCGATGACACTAGCGGTCCCACTGGCCACGTTCGCCACGATGTTCGTCGCCATGCGGCGCGCGTACTGGAACGGGAGCCGATCCTGGCTACTCGCCTGCCTCTTCCTCTGGCCGCTGGCCTATGTCTACACCTTGCTCATCAACCGCACCGACCTGCATTGAGCAGGTACCGGTCATCCTGAAACGACGGAATTCCCATGAACGCTCCCCTCACCGAATCCGACCTCCAGCAACAGCTCGCCAAGCTCGGCGAACTCCGCACCGCCATCGGCCAGGCCATCGTCGGCCAGCAGGATGTGGTGGAACAGCTGCTGATCGGCCTGCTGACCGGCGGCCACTGCCTGCTGGAAGGCGTGCCCGGCCTGGGCAAGACGCTGCTGGTGCGTTCGCTGGGTCAGGCGCTGCACCTGCAGTTCCGCCGCGTGCAGTTCACGCCCGACCTGATGCCCAGCGACATCCTGGGCACCGAGCTGCTGGAAGAAGACCACGGCACGGGCCATCGTCATTTCCGTTTCCAGCCCGGCCCGATCTTCACCAACCTGCTGCTGGCCGACGAGCTCAACCGCACGCCGCCGAAGACCCAGGCCGCGCTGCTGGAGGCGATGCAGGAACGCACCGTCAGCTACGCCGGTACCACGCATGAACTGCCCTCCCCGTTCTTCGTGCTGGCCACGCAGAACCCGCTGGAGCAGGCCGGCACCTACCCGCTGCCGGAAGCCCAGCTGGACCGGTTCCTGCTGCACATCCGCGTGGATTATCCGACCGAGCAGGAAGAACACGACATCCTCGCGCAGACCACGGGCCGCGCCGGCGGCGACGTGCCGCGGGTGATGGAAGGCGACGCGGTGCTGGCGCTGCAGAAGCATGTGCGCGACGTGCATGTCAGCGAGGACCTGCTGCGCTGGATCACGAAGCTGGTCCGTGCCAGCCGACCCGGCGACGGCGTGCCGGAGGAAGTCCGCAAGTACGTGCGCTGGGGCGCTGGCCCGCGCGCCGGACAGTCGCTGGTGCTCGCCGCGAAAGCGCGCGCGCTGCTGCACGGGCGTCTGGCGGCGACGCGCGAGGACATCGTCGCGCTGGCGAAGCCGGTGATGCGCCACCGCCTGCTGCTGTCGTTCGCCGCCGAAGCCGAACAGGTCAGCGCGGACGACGTGATCGCCGCGCTGCTGCGCGGCGTGCCGCTCGCTGCCTGATCGACGCACCGTGGCGCACGACCTGATCCCCGCCGACGTCCGCAGCCGGTTGAAGGACCTGCGGCTGACCGCACGCCGCGCCATCGGCGCGCAGGGGATCGGCGTGCACCACAGCCGCAGCCGCGGCGCCGGCCTGGAGTTCGCGCAGTACCGCGCCTACGAACCGGGTGACGAACTGCGCCAGATAGACTGGAAACTGTACGCGCGCTCGGACCGCTTCTTCGTGCGCGAAGCCGAGCGCGAGAGTCCGCTGACGGTGTGGATCGTGCTCGATGCGACCGCCTCGATGACGCAGCGCGATGGCGAGCGCGGTACGCGCTTCGATGCCGCGCGCCAGCTGGCCGCCTGCATTGCCGAACTCGCGCTGCGCCAGGGCGACCTCTTCGGCCTGCTGGTGCTGCATGGCGATGGCGTGCGCTTGGTTGCGCCGGGGAACGGTGCGCGCCAGCGCGATCAGCTCCTGCTCGCCTTGCACGGCCTGCGCGCGGGCGGCGCATTCCCCGCACAGGAAAAGCTGGGCCCGGTGTTCGAACGCATCGGTGCCGGCCACCTGGTACTGGTGCTGAGCGACTGGTTCGATGACGCCATGCCGGTGCTGGTGGAACGGCTCGCCGCCGCACGGCGCGAGGTGTTGGCAATCCAGCTGCTGACCGCGGATGAGCGCGACTTCTCCTACACCGGCGGGTATCGCTTCCGCGATCCGGAAACCGGCGAGGAACTGCTGGGCGATGCCGCCGCGCTGCGCACCGATTACCTGACACGTTTCGCCGAAGCGCAGCGCCTGCTGGATGCGCGGCTCGACGCCAGCGGCATCCGCCACGAGCGCTACTACACCGACCAGCCGCTGGACCTGCCGCTGCGCCGGCTGTTCGGCGCGCGCGACGCGGCGGAGTACGCATGAACCTGGCGCTCCTGCTGCCGGCCGGCCTGGCCGCGCTTGCCGCACTGCTAGTGCCGTTGCTGCTGCACCTCGCGCGGCGGCACGAGCAGACGCCCACCGATTTCGCCGCGCTGCGCTGGCTGCGGCAGAAGCCGAAGCCCCGCCACCGGATCCGCTTCGACGAATGGCCGCTGCTGCTGCTTCGAGTCCTGCTGCTCGCCCTGCTCGCGCTCTGGCTGGCCCGACCGGTGCTGTCGGGTATGGACGATACGCGTCCGTGGGTCATCGCCGTGCCTGGTGTGGATATCGCGACGGCCCATGGAGACATCGACGATCGGAAGGCGCGCCTGCACTGGCTGGCACCCGGCTTTCCGTCGCTGGACGAACCCGTCCCCGGCGGAACGCCCGCCATCGCCAGCCTGTTGCGCCAACTGGACGCCGAACTGCCGGCCGATACGCCACTGACCGTGGTGGTACCTGCGACGCTGCAAGGCGTGGATGCCGAACGGCCGAAGCTGTCGCGCGCGGTGAGGTGGGTGGTGGTCGATGGCGCGATGCCGGCGTCCCCCGCGCCGCCGTCGGCACCTCCGTCGCTCGTCGTGCGCCACGAAGCGGGCAACGACACCGGCCTGCGTTACCTGCGCGCTGCCGCGCTCGCCTGGCAGCCGGATCCCAACAGACCATCACCCTTGCAGATCGGCGCGCGTGACGATGCCTTGCCTGCGAATACGCGTCCTTTGATCTGGCTGGTCCCCGGTCCGGTGCCCACATCGGTCGTGCAGTGGATCGCGTCGGGCGGAACGGCGTTGTTGGCGAACGACGGCTCGCTCGACGGCTTTGCGCCGGACGCGACACCGTGGCGCGATGCCAACGGCGCCGCCGTGGTCGAATCGGCCATCCGCGGCAAGGGACGCGTGCTGCGCTTCACCCGGCCGCTGCGACCCGATGCGATGCCGGCGCTGGTCGAGGCCGACTTTGCGCAACGCCTGCGCGCCCTGTTCGATGCACCTGTCGCGGCACCCCGTCGTGTGCGGGCCACCGACTATGCACCGGTGACCGGCGGCGAAACCTATCCCGTCGCGCCACGCGACCTGCAGCCGTGGCTGGCGCTGCTGATCGCCCTGCTGGTGCTGGTGGAACGCTGGATGGCGACGCGACGCATGCGGAGCGCGGCGCCGTGACGCTCTCGGCGACCGACCGTCTGGTGCAGGTGCGCCGGCATGCGCTGCTCGGCCAGGTGCTGCTGGGTGCGGCTATCCCTGTGGCAGTCGGCGGCGTGTTGTGGCGCGCCGCGTCACCGGCTCTCGCGCTCCCGATCGTCGTCATGGGCATCGCGCTGCTCGCGGTCCTCGCCTGGCGACGGACGCGCGCTTTCGACACCCCCTGGCTGGTGCGGCAGCTCGATGCGCGGCGCAAGGATCTCGACGACAGCGCCGACCTGCTGCTGACACCGCCTGCTTCGTTGTCGGCCCTGCAGCAGTTGCAGCAGGCACGCGTGCGCGAACGCCTGCGCACACAGCCGGCGCCGGACCTGCGTACCCCGTGGACATGGGCGCGCATCGCGGCGCTGTGGATAGCGGCGACGGTCGTGATCGCAACCGCGCTGCTATGGCCCGGTCGCGCAGGCGAGCCCGGTGCGCTCCAGCCCACGGACGAACCGGCCCCCACTGCGTCGGGCATTCCGCATCTCGTCGCCCAGCGCCTGCACGTGGCGCCACCCGCCTACACCGGCATCGCGGCGCACGACGAAGCCACCCTGGACGCGAAGGCGCCGACCGGCTCGCGATTGGCGTGGACGCTGCGCTTCGATCCACAACCGACCGCGGCGGCGCTAGTCTTCCATGACGGGCGGCGGATCGCGCTGGCCCGCGACGGCGATACCTGGCAGGCGACCTACGTGCTGGCCAAGTCGACCTTGTATCGCGTGGTCGCCGCCGGCACCGAGGGCCAGCCACCGACGAAGCTGCGCCGGCTGGATGCGATCGCCGACCGCGTGCCGGAAGTGAAGGTGCTGGCCCCGGATCGCGGACTCAGCCTGGTGACCGTGGGGCAGACACCATGGTCGCTCGCCTTCGAGGCCCGCGACGACTACGGCATCGCACCAACCGCCACGCTGAAGCTGACGCTCGCGCAAGGCAGCGGCGAGAACATCGCCTTCAAGGAACAGGTGATGACGCTGCGTGGTACAGGGCCGGCGACATCCCGTCGCTTCAGTGCGTCGCTCGACCTGAAGGCCCTCGGCATGGCCGTGGGCGACGACCTGATCGCGCAGCTCACCGTGCACGACACGCGTTCGCCCTCGCCACAGCGCGCGCGCAGTCCAGGGCTGATCCTGCGCTGGCCGGCCGACCTGGGCCAGGAGAGCACGGGGCTGGAAGGCCTGGTGAAGAAGGTGATGCCGGCCTACTTCCGCAGCCAGCGCCAGATCATCATCGACGCCGAGGCCTTGCAGAAGCAGAAGCGCAGCCTGCCGGCGGAGCGCTTCGTCGAACGCTCCGACACCATCGGCGTGGACCAGCGCATCCTGCGGCTGCGCTACGGCCAGTTCCTCGGCGAAGAGGCCGAGGGCGAGCCGCAACCGCCGCCGACCAACGATACGGACGACGGCCACACGGACGACGACGGCCACGACCATGCCGGCGAATCCGTGCAGGCCGATGACGGCCATGGTCATGGCGAGGCCACCAGCGCGACCGGTGCCAGCTTCGGCCGCGAAGCCGACGTGCTGGAAGCTTACGGCCACACACACGACCACGCTGAAGCCGCGACGCTGCTCGATCCGGAGACACGCGCCACCCTGAAGAAGGCGCTGGACCAGATGTGGCAATCGGAACTGCACCTGCGCCAGGGCCATCCGGACCAGGCGCTGCCCTTCGCCTACAAGGCCCTGGAGTACATCAAGCAGGTGCAGCAGGCCACGCGCATCTACCTGGCGCGGGTGGGGCCGGAACTGCCACCGATCGACGAGACGCGCCGGCTCGGCGGCGACCGCAAGGGCATCGCGCCGCGCGCGCTCGGACCACTCGCGCGCCTGCAGGAAGACGATGCGCCGGCGCCAACGCGTGCCTGGGCCGCGCTGGCGAACGACCGCGTGCCCATGGATGCCGCCGACCTTGATGCATTGCAGGCATGGCTGCGCAGCAACGAGGCGCGCGTGCCGGATGCGCTCGACCTGTTCGCCGCCATCGACGAAGTGCGCGGCGATCCAGCCTGCGCGTCCTGCCGGCAACGGTTGCGTGCGCTGCTGTGGGCGGCCTCGGCGCAGCCGCCCGCACAGGTGCCGAGACGCGAGGCGACGGACGCCACGGGCCGCCGCTACCTGGATGCCCTGCGGCAGGAGCCGGTGCGATGAATCTGGTCGCCATCCTGCCGCTGCTGCTCGCCGTACTGCTGACGCTCGCCGTGGTGATGGCGTGGCTGCGCCTCGCCCTGTGGCGTCGCAGCGCACCGCATGACCGCCGAGGTTCGCCGACGCGCTTCGTGCTGCTGTGCCTGTTGCAGCCGGCGGTCGCGCTGCTGCTCTACTTCACCCTGTTGCCACCGCGACAGACCGCCACCACCGGCACGCTGGTGGTGATGACGGCGCGGGCGGACGATGTCGCCCTGGCCGCGACGCTGCGGCGCCAGCTGCGCGTCGCGTTGCCGGAAGCGCCGGCCAACGTCGATGCCGAACGCGTACCCGATCTGGGCACCGCGCTCCGCCGTCATCCGGAAGCGCGCGCACTGCACATCGTGGGTGCCGGCCTGGAAGCACGCGACCGCGATGCGCTCGGCGACCGCGCACTGACGTTCACCGCCGCGCCGATACCGCGCGGCATCGTGCAACTGGCACCGATCGCGCCGGTCGCCCCCGGCGCGACCTTCATCGTCAGCGGTCGCGTGCACGATCTGCCACAAGCGACGATCGTGCTGCGCGATCCGGCCGGCCAGCGCATCAGTGCGACGACGCCGGATGCGCGGGGCGGCTTCCGTCTAGACGGGCTGGCGCGCCTGCCGGGTCCGTCGCAGTTCCGCATCGAGGTGCTCGATGCGAAGCGTGTCGTCGTCGACACCGCGATCATGCCTGTGTGGACGCAGTCTGCACCTGCACCGCGCGTGTGGGCGCTGGCGGGAGCGCCCAATGCGGAGTGGAAGTACCTGCGCCGCTGGGCCACCGATGCCGGCATTCCACTGCATCTGCAGATCAGTGTGGGCGGCGGCCTGCAACTCGGCGATACGCCGCTGCCGATGACGGCCGATACGTTGCGCCGGTTCGACGTGGTGCTGCTGGATGCACGCAGCGCCGCGGCGCTCGGCGACGGCCAGCGCGCGGCCCTCACCGCGGCCATCCGCGACGGCCTGGGCCTGCTGGTGCGTGTCGATGGCGCGCTGGCGCCGGGTGCGCAACGCCTGCTCGGCCTGTCGCTGGCCGGCAATGGCGACTCCGAATTCCATCTGCCACGTCCGGCCCCCGATGACGACGCTTGGCGTGCGCGACGCGGCGCGGGCACCACGGAGGCACCGGTCGACGCGGATGCCGTGCCGGCGGGACTGCCAACGCTGACGCGACGGGCGCTGCGGACGGCGTCGCCGGAGGCGATCACGCTGCTGCGCGACGCGGACGGCACCGCGGTCGCCTGGTGGCGCGCGGAAGGCCGCGGGCGCATCGCGGCATGGACGCCGACCGATACCTACACGCTGGCGCTGTCCGGACATGCCGACGCACATGGCGCGCTGTGGTCGCAGGCACTGGGCACGCTCGCGCGCACGACGACAGACGCGGCTCTGGTCGTACCCGACGACGCGCGTGCCTCGCAGCGCGTGGCGCTCTGCGGCCTCGGCGACGACGCGCTGGTGACCGCGCCGGATGGAACCATCACCCGCGTGTTGCGCGATTCCGCCACCGGCACGGCCCGCTGCGGCGGATTCTGGCCCCGCACGGCCGGCTGGCACCAGCTGACGATGGGCGAAGCAAGTGCGCCCTTCCACGTGCGTGCGGCAGGGGACGCACCATCGCTGCATGCCATGGCCGTGCGCGAACAGACCGGGCGCCTGGCGGCAAAACCGTCGACGGGCGAGGCTGCCACGGGGCTGGCAACGCAGGGTCCCCGTGGTGCCGCGTGGCCGTGGTTCCTCGGCTTCCTGCTCGCGGCCGGCCTGCTGTGGTGGCTGGAACGCCGCCGTCCCGTGATCGGTTAACGACTCTCGAATGTCAGATACGTAATCTTTCCTCCAGACCCATCCTTCCGGAGTTCCGCATGATCCGAATGGCGATCCCCGCCCTGTTGCTGACCCTCTCACTGGCCGCGTGTTCAGCACCCGATACGGACGAGCAGACCGCCGCCGCGGAGCAGTCCCAGGCCGCCGCCAGCGAGGCCGCCACGCCACCGCCCGCGGAACCGGCGCCGACCGAACTCGCCGGCACCTGCGACGACACCCAGGCGCAGTGGATCATCGGCAAGATGCCCAGCGAGAAGGACATCGAGCAGGCGAAGACGGACAGCAAGTCGACATCCGTGCGCGCCCTGAAGCCGGGCGACGCGGCGACGATGGACTTCAACCCGGACCGGCTGAACATCATCCTCGACGACAAGGGTGCCGCGACCTCGGTCAACTGCGGCTGAGGCCCCGCTGCGCATCCTGGGTAACAAAAACCGCCCGCCGAAACGCGGGCGGTTTTTTGTTGTCGGAAGGACGCGTTTTCAGCTCGCGAAAAGTTGCCTTTGCAACCATCCAGTGGCGCGCAAAAGGTGTTGTTGCGGCGTCGCAACATCTATGGTCTAGTCGGATTTCCGGTGACATTTCGAAGTGCCGCTGCGCGGGCAGGGCACGGTGTCGCCGTCACTCCGGTTTGAGGCAAGACATGGCCCCTCGCAATCGCCAAGGCGGCTTTGACCAGGGTCTTTACGACCCCAACGACGAACGCGACGCCTGCGGCTTCGGCATGATCGCGCAACTGGACGACCAGCCGTCGCGCGCGCTGGTCGACACCGCCATTGCCGCGCTGTCGCGCATGACCCATCGCGGCGGCGTCGCCGCCGACGGACTCACCGGCGACGGCTGCGGCCTGCTGATCCGCAAACCGGAGGCCTTCCTGCGTGCGCTCGCCGCGGAAGCCAGCATCACCCTGGGCGCGCGCTTCGCCGCGGGCCTGGTCTTCCTGCCGCACGACGACGCGCTCGCCGCGCAGTGCCGCGCCACCCTGGAAGCGGAACTGTTCCGCACCGGCGTGGCGGTGAAGGGCTGGCGCGTGCCGCCGACCAACGACGCGGTATGCGGACAGCTGGCCAAGGACACACTGCCGCGCATCGAACAGCTGTATGTCGAAGCGGGCGACGACCAGGGCGACGACGCCTTCACGCTGGCATTGTTCCTCGCCCGCCGCCGCAGCGAACAGCAGCTACGCACGTCCGTGCCGGATTTCTATGTGGTGACGCTGTCGCCGCATGCGATCGGCTACAAGGGCATGGTGCTGCCCGACAAGCTGTCGACCTTCTACCCCGACCTGCAGCGCGCCGAGCTGGCCAGCAGCGCGGTGGTCTTCCACCAGCGCTTCTCGACCAACACGCTGCCGCGCTGGCCGCTGGCGCATCCGTTCCGCCTGCTGGCGCACAACGGCGAGATCAACACCATCGAGGGCAACCGCCGCTGGGCGCAGGCGCGCAGCAAGGTGTGGAAGACGCCGCGCTTCGACATCGGCGAGTTCGACCCGGTCATCTCGATGCACGGCTCGGATTCGCAGAGCCTGGACAACATGCTGGAGCTGCTGGTCGCCGGTGGCATGGAGCTGATCCAGGCACTGCGCATCCTGGTGCCGCCGGCCACGCAGTCGCTGGAATTCAAGGACGCCGACCTGGCCGCGTTCTACGAGTTTTATGGCCTCAACACCGAACCGTGGGACGGTCCGGCCGGCATCGTCTCGATGGACGCGCGCTACGCCGCCTGCACGCTCGACCGCAACGGCCTGCGCCCCGCGCGCTGGATGCTGACCAGCGACCGCCACTTCATCGTCGCCAGCGAAGCCGGCGTGTGGGAAGTGCCGGCCGAGCGCGTCACCCGCAAGGGCAAGCTCGGCCCGGGCGAGATGATGGCGATCGATCTCAAGCGCGGCGACCTGCTGGACAGCGAGGCGGTGGACCGCATCAACCGCGGCCGCGCGCCTTACAAGCAGTGGCTGCACCAGGGCGTCACCTACCTGCAGACCGAGCTGATCGATCCGTCGCTGACCGATGCGCCGTTCGACGAGAAGACGCTGCGCGGCTACCACAAGCTGTTCCAGCTGACGTCGGAGGAAGTCGAAGGCGTGCTGCGCCCGCTGGCGGAGACCGAGCAGGAAGCCACCGGCTCGATGGGCGACGACACGCCGATGGCCGTGTTGAGCCGGCAGACACGGCCGTTGTACGACTACTTCCGCCAGGCGTTCGCGCAGGTCACCAACCCGCCGATCGATCCGCTGCGCGAAGACTGCGTGATGTCGCTGACCACCCAGCTCGGCCGGGAGACCAACATCTTCCACGCCGGGCCGGAAACGGTGCACCACATCATCCTCAACTCGCCGGTGCTGTCCCAGCGCAAGCTGAGGCAGATCGTGAAGATGGCGCCGTACGACCAGAAGCACCGCTACATCGACCTGTCGTACGACCCCGCTGAAGGCATGAAGGCCGCCATCGAGCGCATCAGCGCCGAGGTGGCGCAGGCCGCGCGCGAGGGCATGGTGATGGTGGTGCTGAGCGACCGCCGCCCGCAGCAGGGCCGGCCGATGGTGCATGCCCTGCTCGCCACCGGCGCGGTGCATCACCATCTGTGCCGCGAAGGCCTGCGTTGCGACGTCAACCTGATCGTCGAGACCGGCACCGCGCGCGACCCGCACCACATCGCCTGCCTGATCGGTGTGGGTGCCACCGCGGTGTATCCGTACCTGGCCTACCAGACGCTGTTCGACCTGGGCCGGCGCGGCATCCTGCAGATCAAGAAGGGCGGCGAGCAAACGCAGATCGGCCGTAGCTACCGCAAGGGCATCTACAAGGGCCTGTCGAAGATCATCTCGAAGATGGGCATCTGCACGATCAGCAGCTACCGCGGCGCGCAGCTGTTCGAGATCGTCGGGCTGGATCCGGAGGTCGTCGACCTGTGCTTCGCCGAGACGCCGTCGCGGATCGGCGGCGTCGGCTTCGAGCGGCTCGACCTGGAAGCCCGCCAGCTGGACGCGCGTGCCTGGAACGACCGCGAGTCGCCGGAAGTCGGCGGCCTGCTGAAGTACGTGCACGGTGGCGAGTACCACATGTACAACCCGGACGTGGTGATGACGCTGCAGCGCGCGACGCGCACCGGCGACGCCCGCGACTGGCAGGCCTATGCAGATGCGGTGAACTCGCGGCCGCCGTCGGCGTTGCGCGATCTGCTGCAATTGAAGAAGGCCGACACACCGACGCCGCTGGACGAGGTGGCTGACGCTTCCGACCTGCTTCGCCGCTTCGACACCGCGGCGATATCGCTCGGCGCGCTGTCGCCGGAGGCGCACGAGGCGCTCGCCATCGCGATGAACCGCCTGGGCGGCCGCAGCAACTCCGGCGAAGGCGGCGAAGATCCCGCGCGCTATGGCACCGAGAAGCGCAGCAAGATCAAGCAGGTCGCGTCCGGCCGCTTCGGCGTTACACCGGAATACCTCGTCAACGCCGAAGTGCTGCAGATCAAGGTCGCCCAGGGCGCCAAGCCCGGCGAAGGCGGCCAGCTGCCCGGCCACAAGGTCAACGAGCTGATCGCGCGCCTGCGCTACGCCAAGCCCGGCATCGGCCTGATCTCGCCACCGCCGCACCACGACATCTATTCGATCGAAGACCTCGCCCAGCTGATCTTCGATCTCAAGCAGGTCAACCCGACCGCGCTGGTGTCGGTGAAGCTGGTGTCGCACGCAGGCGTGGGCACGATCGCCGCAGGCGTGGTGAAGGCGGGCGCGGACCTGATCACCATCTCCGGCCACGACGGCGGCACCGGCGCCAGCCCGGTCAGTTCGATCCGCTACGCCGGCGTGCCGTGGGAACTCGGCGTCGCCGAGGCGCATCACGCCCTGGTGGTCAACCAGCTGCGCGACCGCACCGTGTTGCAGACCGACGGCGGCCTGAAGACCGGCCTGGATGTGGTGAAGGCTGCGCTGCTGGGCGCCGACAGCTTCGGCTTCGGCACGGGCCCGATGATCGTGCTGGGCTGCAAGTACCTGCGCATCTGCCACCTCAACAACTGCGCCACCGGCGTGGCCACGCAGGATGAGCGCCTGCGCAGTCAATACTTCACCGGCCTGCCGGAGCGCGTGGAGAACTTCTTCCGCCTGCTGTCAGAAGAGGTGCGGCAGTGGCTGTCGTACCTGGGCGCGCACTCGCTGGACGAGATCGTCGGCCGCACCGACCTGCTGCAGCAGATCGAGGTGTCGCCGCGCGAAGGCGTGAACGTCGACCTGTCGCGCCTGCTGAAGGGCGCAAAGGTCGACAGCGGCACCTGCGCTGCGCAGCGCCTGTACGAGTCGCCTGACAGTCTGGCCACCCAGCTCGACGGCCTGCTCGCCGAGCCGATCCGGAAGAAGAGCGGCGGCGACCATCGCTTCCTCATCCACAACACCGACCGCAGCATCGGTACGCGCCTGTCCGGCACCGTCGCGCGCGTGCACGGCAACCACGGCATGGCCGACGCGCCGTTGAACCTGCGCTTCCGCGGCAGCGCCGGCCAGAGCTTCGGCGCCTTCAACGCCGGTGGCCTGCTGATGGAGCTGGAAGGCGAAGCCAACGACTACGTGGGCAAGGGCATGGCCGGCGGCCGGCTGGTCGTGCGTCCGCCGCGCGGCGCGCGCTTCGAGGCACGCAACACGCCGATCATCGGCAACACCTGCCTGTACGGCGCCACCGGCGGCGAATTGTTCGCGGCAGGACGTGCCGGCGAGCGCTTCGGCGTACGCAACTCCGGCGCGCTGGCCGTGATCGAAGGCGCGGGCGACCACTGCTGCGAGTACATGACCGACGGCATCGTGCTGGTGCTGGGCAAGGTGGGCCTGAACTTCGGCGCCGGCTTCACCGGCGGCCTGGCCTACGTGCTCGATCTGGATCGCGATTTCGTCGACCGCTACAACCACGAACTCATCGATATCCACCGCATCAGCCCGGAGGGCTTCGAGAGCCACCGCCAGCACCTGCACACGCTGATCAGCCGTCACCGCGAACTGACCGGTAGCATCTGGGCGCAGCAGATCCTCGACGAATTCCGCGATTACGTGGGCAAGTTCTGGCTGGTGAAGCCGAAGGCGGCGAGCATCGACTCGTTGAACGAAACCTTGAGGCGCGCGGCATGAGTGCGACTCGTCATCGGGAAACTGCCCCTTCCCCCGCGCGCGGGGGAAGGTTTGGATGGGGGCAAGCCGACGCCCGTGCCTTCGGTCGCCCGATCCCGGCTCGAAGCCGACACTCGAAACGCGTGCTGCCTCAACTCGATCCCGGTTCCGGTCTCCCCCCCACGCCAACCCTCCCCCGTGAACGGGGGAGGGGGCCGAGGCAATCCCCATGAGCAAGAAGCACGTATTCCAGTTCCTCGACCTGCCGCGGACGATGCCGCAGCGCATTCCGCTGGAACTGCGCACGTCCGGTGACTGGGGCGAGCTGTACGGCAAGTTCGGCAAGGAGGAAGCGCAGTACCAGGCCGGCCGTTGCCTGGATTGCGGCAACCCGTACTGCAGCTGGAAATGCCCGGTGCACAACGCCATCCCGCAGTGGCTGCAGCTGCTGCAGGAAAACCGCATCGAGGAAGCCGCCGAGCTGTGCCATTCCACCAATCCGCTGCCTGAAGTCTGTGGCCGCGTCTGCCCGCAGGACCGCCTCTGCGAGGGCAGCTGCACGCTGGAGGAATTCGGCGCCGTCACCATCGGCGCGGCGGAGAAGTACATCGTCGACACCGCGCTGGCGAACGGCTGGCGCCCGGACCTGAGCGACGTGCAGCCGACCGGCAAGCGCGTGGCGGTGATCGGTGCGGGGCCGGCTGGCCTGGGCTGCGCCGACCGCTTGGCGCGCGCCGGCATCCAGGCCGTGGTTTACGACCGCTATGAGCAGATCGGCGGCCTGCTGCAGTTCGGCATTCCCAGCTTCAAGCTGGACAAGAGCGTCATCGCGCAGCGGCGCGAGGTGCTGGAGGGCATGGGGGTCGAATTCCGGTTGGGCGTCGACGTGGGCCGCGACGTGACGCTGGAGCAACTGCTGGACGAGTACGACGCCGTCTTCCTCGGCACCGGTGCCTATCGCTACACCGACGGCGGGTTGCCAGGACAGGATCTCGAAGGCGTGCTGCCTGCCCTGCCCTTCCTGGTGCAGAACGGCCGCATCGTCGGCGGCAGCGATCCATGGGGACGCCCGATCGCGGGCTGGGAAGACAAGCTGGCATTGCCCGACCTGCACGGCAAGCGCGTGGTGGTACTGGGCGGCGGCGACACCGGCATGGACTGCGTGCGCAGTGCCATCCGCCTGGGCGCGGCCAAGGTCACCTGCGCTTATCGCCGCGATGAAGCGAACATGCCCGGCTCCGCGCGCGAGGTCGCGAATGCGCGCGAAGAAGGTGTGCGCTTCCTGTTCAACCGTCAGCCGCTGGGCGTCTTGGCCGGCGACGACGGCATGGTGGCCGGCGTGCAGGTCGTCGAGACGAAACTCGGCGAGCCGGACGAACGCGGACGCCAGAGCGCGGTGCCGATCGAAGGCAGCGAGTCGGTGCTGGAGGCCGACGTGGTGATCATCGCGTTCGGCTTCTCGCCCAGCGTGCCGGCATGGCTGGCCGAACAGGGCGTGGAAGGCACACCGAACGGGCGCATCGTGGTCGGCGGCGGCAACCGCCTTGCCTTCCAGACGACCAACCCGAAGCTGTTCGCCGGCGGCGATGCGGTGCGTGGCGCGGACCTGGTGGTCACGGCAGTGGCCGAGGGGCGCGACGCGGCGGGCAGCATCGCGACGCTGCTGCTGGCGTAGGGTGGGCTCAAGCCCACCGTGTCGCGGAGCCGCGCACCGCTCGCTCATGCGTGGCGACCACCGTGGCGGGCTTGAGCCCGCCCTACGCTAGACTCGCCGCTCACCTCCCACACGATCCGCCCATGCGCCTCGGCCTTGCCGCCAACCGCCTGCATCACCACACCGAAGACGCCGCGCTGTTCCGCTGGCTGCGCGCCAGCGAACCCGGCATCCGCGAGCTGCAGCTGGGCCTGCATGCCGTGGGACGCACGCACGATGCGATCGCCGCCGCCGGCATGCTGCGGGGTTACGAAGGACTCAAACGCTATCCCTATGGCCGCGATGGCGGGCTGATGAAGCTGGTGGCGGAGGTCGTGGGGCTCGAAGGCGCGGAACGGAATCTCGATGGCGCGATCTACTTCATCGATCCCGTGGATCCGTCCTCGATCTTCCCCGAAGCGGTGGCGCTGAAGCGGCAGTGCGTCATCCACGGCAAACCGTTCCTCTCCACCGTGGCCTCGGCACGCGACTGGGTCGAGATGGAACGCATCCACGCCGGTTTCGCACCGGACCGCGGGGCGGACCGTTTCCATGCACTGGAGACGCAGACCCTGGCCCTGATCGCGCATGACGCGATGAAGCCGCAGATGGTGGAATTCGTGGCCGACCACTTCGACGTGCTGTCGCGTTTCGCCCACCGCATGGCCACGGGCACCACCGGCCAGCAGCTCAACGAGCTGGCGTGGAGCCGCGGCTGGCCGACCGGCATGCCGTGGGTGGAGCGTTTCCAGAGCGGCCCGCTGGGCGGCGACGCGCAGATCGCCGACCGCGTGCTGGAACACCGCTGCCAGCGCGTGATCTTCTTCGAGAACCCGCACGTCGCACGCCAGCACGAGGCCGACATCCAGCTTCTGGAACGCGCCGTCACCACCGTCACCGACGAGGCGGTCTGCACCACGTCGCTGGCGGTCGCCAAGCGCTGGTGCGAGGCCGCAAACAAGCGTCAGGCTCTTGTAGGAGCGACGTAAGTCGCGACCGCACGCCGCAAGCCCCTGTAGCTTCATCGGGCAAACAGCAACAAGGTAATTCCATTCTCGCGGTCGCGACTTACGTCGCTCCTACAGGAACGGCAGAACGCATGAACGCCCCACCCCGCCACCTGCTGAAAGATCTTTCCCTCTCCGCCATTGCAGCCGGCTTCGTCACGGTGCTGGTCGGCTTCGCCAGTTCCGCCGTCATCGTCTTCCAGGCGGCCCAATCGCTGGGCGCATCACCGGCGCAGATCAGTTCCTGGATGTGGGCGCTCGGCCTGGGCATGGGCCTGACCTGCATCGGCCTGTCGCTGCGCTACCGCATGCCGGTGGTGACCGCATGGTCCACGCCGGGGGCCGCCATGCTGATCAGCAGCGCCGCGGGGCTGCCGCTGTCTGATGCCGTGGGCGCCTTCATGCTGTCGGCGTTGTTGATCTGCCTGGCGGGCTTCTCCGGCTTCTTCGAACGGATGATCAGCCGCATCCCGGTATCGCTGGCGTCGGGCATGCTGGCTGGCGTACTGCTGCGCTTCGGCCTGGAGGCGTTCGGCGCGATGAAGACGCAACTGGGCATGGTGCTGACGATGTTCGTCGTCTACCTGCTCGCGCGTCGCCTGCTGCCGCGCTATGCGGTGATCCTGACGTTGCTGGTCGGCATCGCCTTCGCCGCCGGGCTCGGATTGCTGCGCGTGAACGGGCTTGCGCTGGAACTGGCGAAGCCGATCTTCATCGCGCCCACCTTCTCGTTGGCCGCGGTGGCCGGCATCGCGCTCCCGTTGTTCATCGTGACCATGGCCTCCCAGAACGTACCGGGCGTGGCGGTGATCCGCGCGTCCGGGTATGCGATCCCGATCTCGCCCGTGGTCGGCTGGACCGGTGTCGCCAACCTTCTGCTCGCACCGTTCGGCGCGTTCGCGTTGAACCTTGCCGCGATTACCGCCGCGATCTGCATGGGCCGCGAAGCGCACGAGGACGCCTCACGGCGTTACGTGGCGGCCATTGCGGCCGGGGTGTTCTACGTCGTCGTCGGCCTGTTCGGTGCCACGGTGGCGGCACTGTTCGCCGCCTTCCCGAAGGAACTGATCCTGGCCATCGCCGGCATCGCGCTGCTGGGCACCATCGGCAACAGTCTTGCCGCCGCGCTACGCGAGGAGTCCGATCGCGAACCCGCGCTGGTCACCTTCCTGGTGACCGCCTCCGGATTGTCGCTGGCCGGCATCGGATCGGCTTTCTGGGGACTGCTCGCCGGCGTGGTCACGTTGCTGGTGTGGCGGCGCGCATAGCGAATGCCGGCGTTCGCGCGCCACTCATGCAAATGAAAGCGGCGTGGAGTGTTCAGTTTGAAGTCGTCGAATTCACCCGGGGGTGATGCGGGTGTGGGCAGCATCGCCGCTACACCCTTGCAGGAGAATCCCATGCAGACCATCCGTCACCGCCACCGTCTGTTGACCCTGGCCGCACTCGCCGCCCTTTCCGGTGCCGCTTTCGCGCAGGCGCCGGCCCCCACCGCCGGCAAGGATGCGTTGAAGGAGCCGCAGGTGCGCGCGCTGCTGACCGAGAAGGGCTACACCAACATCGACGATCTCGATTTCGAGGACGGCCAGTGGGAGACCGATGCCACCAGCGCAAACGGTGACCGCGTGGATGTACGCGTGAACCCCGCCAGTGGCGACGTGGTCGCCGAGAAACTGGTATCCAACCTCAGCGAGAACGATGTGAAGGCGAAGCTGACCGCCGCCGGCTACTCCAAGATCCACGATGTGGATTTCGATGACGGCGTGTGGAAGGCCGAGGCCGAACGCGCCGACGGCAACGATGTGGAGATCCATCTGGCCGCCAACACCGGCGAGATCATCCACGTCGAAAACGACTGACCTCCGGGCTGCATCGTTACCTACAGGAATGCCGCCCCAGGGCGGCTTTCCTTTTTCGTCACGGGGCGGCTGCGGGCGTTCGCGAGGGCCGCGCGAAGCGCCAGCCCACCAGCCAGCCGACGGCCAGCAGCAGCGCCGCCAGCAGCCACGGCGCGCCGGGCAGGTGCGCGGGCGCCTGCTTGCCGATGAACAACGCGAACGTACCGGCGAACATCATCGGCCCGACGATGCCAGCCAGGCTCACCAGACTCATCAACGCCCCCTGGATGCGACCCTGCACGTCGGCACCCACCTGCTGCGTAATCAACGCCTGCGTGGCCGGACCTGCGAGCCCCCACAGCGCACTGATCGGCAACCCGATCAGGAACATCCAGCCGACGTCCGCGACCCCATAGATGAAGAAACCGACCACGCCGCAGGCCAGGCCGAACAGCAGCGTGCGGCGCTCGCCGAACTTCGGCACCACACGGCCGACCAGGCCCGCCTGCACGATCACGCTGAACACCCCCACCGCCGCCAGTACCCAGCTGACCTGACGCTCGCTCCAGCGATACTGGTACTCGGCGAACAGCACGAACACGCTCGGATAGACGTAGTGCGCGAGGTTGGCGATCAGCACCACCGCGGCCAGCCCGAACACCTGCGGATAGCGCTTCAGCAACACCATCGATCCGACCGGGTTGGCATGCGCCCAGTCGAACGTCGCGGTCCGCTTCTCCTTCGGCAGCGATTCCGGCAGCACGAAGTACCCGTACAGGAAGTTCAGCAGCGCCAGGCCCGCCGCGAACCAGAACGGCAGGCGCAGGTCGATGGCGCCCAGCTCGCCGCCGATGATCGGGCCGATGATGAAACCGACGCCGAACGCCGCGCCGATCATGCCGAAGGCCTTCGCCCGGCCTTCCGGCGGCGTGATGTCGGCGATGTAGGCATTGGCCGTGGTGAAACTGGCCGAGAACACGCCCGAGAAGATGCGCGCCACTAGCAACCACGGCAACGACTGGGCGAGCGCCATCAGGATGAAGTCGATGCCCAGCCCCAGGCACGAAAGCAGGATCACCGGCCGACGACCGAAGCGGTCCGACAGTGTTCCCTGGATCGGCGTGCAGACGAACTGGATGGCCGCGAACAGCATGCCGAACACGCCTACCCACCACGCCGCCTGCGCGAAGTCACCACCCGTGAACTGGCGCACCAGCCCGGGCAGGACGGGAATGATCACGCCGAACGACAGCACGTCGATCAGCACGGTGATGAAGATGAAGATCAGCGCGGCGCGACGGCCGGGTTGTGCGTGCGATTCGGCGTTCACGGGACCGAGACAGGCGGAAGGGTGCGCAAGTGTAGGCCATGCCACGCTCCATGGCGGGCCCTGTAGGAGCGGCGTGAGTCGCGACCGCGAGCCTTACGCAAACGAAGATCGACGGGCCGCAGGAATCGTGCCTGCCGTCAAAAGAAGTTGCGGCGGACGGTCCGCGGTCGCGACTCACGTCGCTCCTACAAGGGACTCGCCGAGATCACCTGGCTCAGTCGGTGCCGCTGGCCAGGCTCCAGTTCGATCGCGTCCCCGCTGGCGTTCGCGGCTTCCAGGCAAACAAAGTTCCGCCATCCCGCGTCGGGTAGATCGGCCATGTCGCGCGCGCCGGCTTCGCCCGGATTCCACACCACCAGCGAGCGGCTGCCGAAGGTGTCCAGCCGGATGCGGCGACCGCCTGCGGGATCAAGCAGATCGAAACGGTGTCCGGTGCCGGCATAGATGCGGTCGCTGCGGCCGGGATCGCGCGGGTCGTGCAGCGACCAGTCGCCGGACTGCACGTGCGTGCCGCGATCGTACTTGTCGTCGTAGCGCAGGCCGTCGAGCCCCGTGACGCGCACCTGCATTGCATCGGCGACGTGGAAGTAGGTATGCAGGGCCTGCGTCAGTCGATACGGTGCGTCGCCACGATGCAGGGTGTCGATGCTCTGCCGCAGCTCGCGCCCGATGTGCAGGGACATCTGCAGTTCCAGCGGCACGCCGTCGCGCAGCGGCAGCGCGAGTTTCAGCACGGCACTGCCATCGGCCTCGCGCCGCACGTCGGTCAGCGGCCAGCGCGAGAGGCGTGCGTGGCCGTGCTGGGGGGCGTCGTCCGGCTGCCCCTGTCTGCCGAAGTATGGCCAGCAGACAGGCACGCCGCCGCGGATCGCTTTCGGCGGTAATGCGGTGTTGGGTGATAGCCAGAGCAGGTCATCGAAGCCTGTTGGCACGAACGACAGCACCTGCGCGCCATGCAGACTGAGGCGGGCGACGGAGTACGGTGTTTCCACACGCAGCACATCGATGCCCTGCCAGGCCTCACGGATCACACCTTCGGGGAGCGCATTCATGGCCGGGGCGGCTCCGGCGGTGCGACGGGTGGACCTTCGGCCCTCAGTGCGGCGAGGATCTTCGTGCCGGCCCGGCCGTCCGCCGGCAGCAGGCCCAGCCGCTGCTGTTCCAGGACGATGGCGCGCCGCGTCTGCGTGCCGATCATGCCGTCCGGGGTACCGATGGCGTGGCCCCGCGCGAGCAGCAGGGTTTGCAGCGCGCGGCGTTCCGGACGCCCCAGGCCGGGATCGTCCGTCGGCCAGGGCGTGACCAGACCCGTGCCGCCGCGCAGGCGGTCGGCCAGCAGCGCGATGGCCAACGCGTAGCTTTCCGCCGCGTTGTAGGAATAGATCGCGTCGTAGTTCTTGAACACCACGAACGCAGGACCCGCGACACCCGTCGGCACCAGCACCGCGGCATTGCGGTCATCCGGCGGCAACGGCTGGCCATCGATGCGCACGATGCCCTGCGCCAACCACTGGCTCAGCGGCTTGCGGTTCGTGCGTCCGGCCTGCGCGATGTCGAAGCCGGCAGGCAGCTTCACCTCATAACCCCACGGCTCGCCGGTGCGCCAGCCGGACTTCACCAGGTAGTTCGCGGTAGATGCCAGTGCGTCGGGAATGCTGTCGATCAGGTTGCGGCGACCATCGCCGTCGAAGTCGACCGCAATGCGTTCGTACGTGCTGGGCATGAACTGCGTATGGCCGAATGCGCCGGCCCACGAGCCGTTCAACCCTTCCGCCCGCACGTCGCCCGCCTGCAGCAGCTTCAGCGTGGTCAGGAATTCGCCACGGAAGAACGCCTGCCGCCGGCCAAAGCACGACAGCGTAGATAGTGACACCAGCAGCGGACGTTTGCCGAACACGCGACCGTAGTCGCTCTCCACGCCCCACACGGCGACGACGGTCGCAGGGTCCACGCCATAGGCCTGCGATACACGACCCAGCAGTTCCGCATGCGTCGTCAGCATCGCCTGCCCATCCGCCACGCGCTGGTCATCGACCAGGGCAGCCAGGTAGTCCCAAAGCGGCGTGGTGAATTCCGGTTGTGCGTCCAGCAGGTCCAGCACGCTCATGTCGGCAGCCAGGTCCTTCGTGTACGTGTTGAAGTTGGCGGTCGTGACGCCCTGCTTCTCGGCAACGCCGCGCAGGGTGGTGATGCAGGTGGTGAATGCCGGGTCGGCCACGGGGACAGCGACCGGCGGCACGATGGGCGCGGGTGCCGCGGGCGGGGTCTGCGCCACGACAGGCGTTGCGACCATCAACGCCAGCCAGAAAGCGGATGCATGCGGAGTCATGACGGCCTCCCTGGCCTTCGGGGGAGCGATCACTTTGCCTTGCGAGGACATCGAAGCCAAGCCGAGATCGAACGCTGCGACCGTCATGTCCGGCGAAGTGGATCAGCGAACGATCACCTTGTATTCGACTGCTTCCGCCGGCGGTACCGTTTCCCAATAGCGCCGGTACACCATCCGCACGGTGGCCTCGCCCGCCTTGTCCGCGCGGAACCACCAACGCGCGAGCGATGGTGCGCCCGGCATCGGCGGTTGGGTATCCATGGGCGGCGGCGTCGCCGGGCCCGTGGTACGCGACAGCACCGGTGCTCCGTCCGACGTGAATTCCCACTGGTAGCCCGTGCTGGCATTGGCCATCAAGGCAATCTCAAGCACCTGGCCCACCCGCATCGTCACCGGCGCGTCGCCTTGTGGGCGGACCAGGCCATCGTCGGACAGCGCATCCGTGGGCGGACCGCTGCCGATGACAGGGCCGCTGGCACAGGCGGACAGCAGCAGGCACAGGCACGGCAACAGCAGTGATCGCATGGTCGCGTCCTTCCTGGAGACGCCGCCCTTATACACCCCGGCTTTAGGCCCCGTCCGTAAAATGGCGGTATGAACAACACCCCCCAGGATTCCTCGCTGGGTCGCGAGGTCGCGTATCCCGCGCATTACGACCCCACCCTGCTGTTCCCCATCGCACGCCAAGGCGCGCGGGACGAGATCGGCATCGCCGCCGACGCCCTGCCTTTCGTCGGCCACGACCGCTGGCATGGCTATGAACTGAGCTGGCTGGATGCCCGCGGCAAGCCGCACGTGGCGACCGCCACGCTGACCGTGCCGTGCACCTCGCCATGCCTGATCGAATCCAAGTCGCTCAAGCTCTACCTCAACTCGCTCAACAGCACCCGCTTCAACAGCGACGCCGCCGTGCTGGAACGCATCGCCACCGATCTGTCGGCGCGCGCGGGTGCCGACGTGCAGGTCGTGTTCGGCCTGCCGCCGATGGCGGACGCGCCGGAGGGTGAATCGATCGACGGGCTGGACGTGGAGATAGACCATTACGGTCCACCGCGCGCCGATTTTCTCGCCGCCGATCCAGAACAGCAGGTCGAAGAAGCACTGTCATCCGAACTGCTGAAGTCGAACTGCCCCGTCACCGGCCAGCCCGACTGGGCCACGGTGGTGATCCGTTACCGCGGCCCGCGCATCGACCGTGTCGAGCTGTTGCGCTACCTGGTGAGCTTCCGCGACCACGCCGAATTCCACGAACAATGCGTCGAACGGATTTTCCACGACGTGATGGCGCACTGCCGACCTTCGTCGCTGTCCGTCGAAGCGCGCTACACACGGCGCGGCGGCCTGGACATCAACCCGTGGCGGGCAACGTCGGACATGAATGCACCGCTCATGAAGCGCGACATACGACAGTAAAGTTACTCACCTAACAATTGAGGCGATTTCACGCCCGCGCTATGGTTTCTTAACAACGTACGTGCAACGCTTGCTCATCCCACAGCCCGCCAGGAAGGGTGGTTGCAATGAGCACAGAAAAGAAGGCCGACTTCTCTGGCGTCACCGCCAGCGTAGACAGCACGGCTCCCCAAGTGGAGAAGGCTGATTTCTCCGGTGTAACGGCTCGCGTAGACAGCACTGCCGAAATCGTCGGAGAGCAGACCTACACCATCGAGAAGGGCGACACCCTCTCCAAGATCGCCAAAGAGCATCTCGGAAGCGCCAATGCGTGGAAGCAGATCTTCGAAGCCAACCGCGACACCATCGACGATCCCGACCGCATCTTCCCCGGGCAGGTCATCAAGCTGCCGCCGAAGCCCGCCGACGCCTGATCGCCACCCCACTTCATCCACAAGGATTGAACCCATGAAGCAGAATCGTATTTCCTACGCCCTGGCCATTGCGCTGGTTGGCACCATCGCCGTGGCAGGCTGCAAGAAGAAGGAAGAACCCGTCGTTGCGCCGCCGGCCGCCGTCGAGCCCGCGCCAGCACCGGCCGAGCCCATGCCTGCCCCGATGCCGGTCAGCGCCACCAGCGTCACTGTGGGCAACACTGCCGCCGCGGACAAGTCGGTTGCTGCTGTGGGCATGTTCGGCGTGAAGGACAAGATCATCGTGTCGGTGAAGACCGATGCCGCAACGCCGGCCAACGCTGCGATCGACGCAAAGTTGACGTTCCAGGACGGTCAGGTGGCCGGTCAGCAGACGGCAAGTGTCGTGGCGGGCGGCGTGGATACGACCAACATCGAGTTCACCAACACCAACGCCTGGCCCGCCGGCAAGTACAAGGTCGACGTGACCTTGAACGGCCAGCCGGTCGGCATGACCCAGGAAATCGAAGTCAAGTAATCCGCAAGGCAAGTCTCTCTCCCACGTGTGTGGGGCAAGCTCGGGCGTGGAGGAATCCACGCCCGCTTTTTTTGCGTGGCGTTTGGACGGGCGGACTGTTTCGGCCGCAACCGCTCCGACCGCGACCCCCCTGTCCCGGGACAGGTGCGGCACGCGACACCCGCATCCATACCCCCTCGTTTTGCCCTGCGTGCGGCGGCGCGCGACAATGGCGTGCTGATTTCCCCATCGCCCCTTGTCGAGAGTCCTGATCCCCATGTCGGATACGCCCCGCATCATCTACACCCTCACCGATGAAGCCCCGTTCCTCGCCACCCAGTCGCTGCTGCCGATCGTCGAAGCGTTCACCGCGCCCGCCGGCATCGCCGTGGAGACCCGCGACATCTCGCTGGCCGGCCGCCTCCTGTCGCAGTTCCCCGAATACCTGAGCGATGCGCAGAAGATCAGCGACGACCTGGCCGAGCTCGGCCAGCTGGCGACGCAGCCGGAAGCCAACATCATCAAGCTGCCCAACATCAGCGCCTCGGTGCCGCAGCTGAAGGCCGCCATCAAGGAGCTGCAATCCCAGGGCTACCCGCTGCCGGACTACCCGGACGAGCCGAAGGACGACAAGGAAAAGGACGCCAAGGCACGCTACGACAAGATCAAGGGCAGTGCGGTGAACCCGGTGCTGCGCGAAGGCAATTCCGACCGCCGCGCGCCGCTGTCGGTGAAGAACTTCGCCCGCAAGCATCCGCATCGCATGGGTGCTTGGAGCAACGATTCGAGATCGCACGTGGCGCACATGGCCGCCGGTGACTTCTTCGGTAGCGAACAATCGGCCACGCTGACGGCCGATGGTGCGCTGAAGATCGAACTGGTTGCCAACGACGGCACGGTCACCGTGCTGAAGGACAAGGTGAAGGTGAAGGCTGGCGAGATCGTCGATGCCGCCTCGATGAGCCGCAAGGCGCTTGCCGCGTTCGTCGCCGCCGAGATCGCGGATGCCAAGGCGAAGGGCGTGCTGTTCTCGCTGCACCTGAAGGCGACGATGATGAAGGTCTCCGACCCCATCATGTTCGGCGTGGTCGTCAACGAGTTCTACAAGGCCGCGCTGACCAAGCATGCCGCCGTGCTGGAGCAGATCGGCTTCGATGCCAACAACGGCATCGGCGATCTGTATGGCCGCCTGGGCGCACTGCCGGCGGAGCAGCAGGAGGCCATCAAGGCCGACCTGCAGGCAGTCTATGCCGACAGCGCCGCCGTGGCGATGGTCAACTCCGACAAGGGCATCACCAACCTGCACGTGCCGAGCGACGTGATCGTCGACGCCTCGATGCCGGCGATGATCCGCGACTCCGGCAAGATGTGGAATGCCGAGGGCAAGCTGCAGGACACCAAGGCCGTCATCCCCGACCGCTGCTACGCCGGCATCTACCAGGCGGTGATCGACGACTGCCGCGCCAACGGCGCGTTCGACCCGGCCACGATGGGCAGCGTGCCCAACGTCGGCCTGATGGCGCAGAAGGCCGAGGAGTACGGCAGCCACGACAAGACCTTCCAGATCCCCGCCGACGGCACCGTGCGCGTAACCGACGACGCCGGCAAGATGGTGTTCGAGCAGAAGGTGGAAGCCGGCGACATCTGGCGCATGTGCCAGGCCAAGGACGCGCCGATCCAGGACTGGGTGAAGCTGGCCGTGGGCCGCGCGCGCCTGAGCAGGACGCCGGCGATCTTCTGGCTGGACAAGGACCGTGCGCACGACGCGCAGGTGATCGCCAAGGTCGAGCGCTATCTGAAGGACTACACCACCGACAATCTCGACATCCGCATCCTGCCGCCGGTCGAGGCGATGAAGGTGTCGCTGGAGCGCATCCGCAAGGGCGAGGACACCATCTCGGTGACCGGCAACGTGCTGCGCGACTACCTGACCGACCTGTTCCCGATCATGGAACTGGGCACCAGTGCGAAGATGCTGTCGATCGTGCCGCTGATGGCCGGCGGCGGCCTGTTCGAGACGGGCGCCGGCGGTTCCGCGCCGAAGCACGTGCAGCAGTTCCTGGAAGAGGACTACCTGCGCTGGGATTCGTTGGGCGAGTTCCTCGCGCTGGCGGCATCACTGGAACATCTGGGCCAGCGCTACCTCAACACGCCAGCGAAGGTGCTCGCCAACGCGCTGGACGTGGCCAACGGCCGCATCCTCGACGAGAACCGCTCTCCCGCGCGCAAGGTCGGCGAACTCGACAACCGTGGCAGCCACTTCTACCTGGCCCTGTACTGGGCGCAGGCCCTGGCTGCGCAGGACGAGAATGCTGAGCTGAAGGCGAAGTTCGCGCCGCTGGCGAAGGCCTTGGCCGACAACGAAGCCACGATTCTCGGCGAGTTGAACGGCGCGCAGGGCAAAGCGCTGGATATCGGTGGTTACTACCATCCCGACATCGCCAAGACCGCGGCCGCGATGCGTCCCAGCAAGACCTTCAACGACACGCTCGCGACGCTGTCTGCTTGACGTCCAGCGCCTCACCGCTGCATCCGACGCCCGGCTTTTGCCGGGCGTTGTGTTTCCAGTCTGCGATCTCCACTGTAGGAGGGGCTTCAGCCGCGACAGCATGACATCGCGTGCATCCAGGTCGGGGCTGGCTTTCAACATCCGAATGGCTGGGCAACCCCTTCTACAGGATCCGTTCCGACTCGATGGACGACGCCCGCAACATCCTCCTTTTCTCGTACGGCACGCTGCAACTGGAGAGCGTGCAGCGGTCGTCGTTCGGCCGCCGGCTCGAGGGCGAACCCGATGCGATGCCCGGCTATACGCGGACGATGGTGGAGATCACCGACCCTGCCGTGCTGGCTGCGAGCGGTGAACGCTTCCATCCCATCGTCAGCCCCAGCGGCGATCCGACCGACGAAGTGGCCGGCACCGTCTTCCGCATCAGCGCCGAAGAACTCGCAGCCGCCGACCGATACGAGGTCGCGGATTACCGGCGCGTGCAAGTGCGCCTGGCGTCCGGCCGCGATGCCTGGGTGTACGTGAGGGCGTGAGTCAGAACGCATCCCGCAGCCCGTTGTAGGAGCGACGTGAGTCGCGACCGCACGGCTTGGCCACCGGACAGTTCGCGAGAACGGAAGGATTCCGGTCGCGACTCACGTCGCTCCTACAGGGAGATCTTTCCTTGACGCTGGTCAGCGGAACAACGACAGCGAGGTCATCGTGCGCAACCGACGCGCACTGAGTCGTTCCAGGGCACGCCGGTGCCGGACCGTGCCCGCCGCATCATGCACGTGGTGGGGGTGGTCTTCCTGTGCCTGCGGAGGCGCGATGGAATGGACGACATGACCCTGCAGGAACAGCATGCCCTGGCTCATGCCTCCCAGCTGCTGCCACCATTGTTTCCTGGTTTCGTTTTGCATGGGACTGCTCCGTGGCGCCGGCTTCCGGCTTGAAGGACTACCAAGCTAGGCGCATCATCGGCACTGAAAAAGCGAAACCTCCGCAACCCAGCCTTGAGGTGGATTCAAGATGAGCCGGCTCCCGCTGGACCAGGTGGACGCGTTCGTCACCGCTGCCCGCCTGCGCAACCTGACGCGTGCGGCCGAGGCCATGCACCTCACCGTCAGCGCGCTGAGCCATCGCATGCGACTGCTGGAGCAGCGCCTGGGCCACAAGCTGCTCGCACGTGGACCGCGCGGCGTGGAACTGACGCCGGATGGGCAGCGCCTGTTCGACGCGATCTCGGGCCCGCTCGACACCATCGACCATGCCCTGCGTCGCGCGACCTTGCGCAACGATCACACGGTCACGCTGAGCCTGATCCCGTCGATGGCGACCGCATGGCTGGTACCGCGCCTGCCCGCCTTCCTCGCAGCGCATCCGGAACTGGGCCTCAACCTGCAGTCGAGCACGCACGTGGTCGACTTCGAGCGCGAACCCGTGGACCTGGCGCTGCGCCTGGGGGGTGGCCGTTGGCAGAACGTGCATGCCGAGTTCCTGTTCCACGAATGGATAACGCCGGTGGCCAGTCCCGCGCTGGTGAAGAAGCACGGCAAGCCGGCGCCGGACCAGATGGCGAAGCTGCCATTGCTCGGCGACCCCGCCAATCGCTGGAAGGACTGGTTCGAGCACTTCGGCGGGCAACCGCCCACGCGCTACGTGGCGCAGTTCGACGACACCGAAACGCTGCACCAGGCCGCAGCGCAGGGCGTCGGCGTGGCGCTGGCGCGCTGGACGCTGGCCGAGCCGCTGGTGAAAGCCGGGCGGCTGGTGACGCTGACGAAGAAGCGACTGCAAGCCGACTTCGCGCACTACCTGGTCTATCCCGAACGCAGCCTCGCGCATCCCGGCTTTCGCAAGGTACGTGGCTGGTTGCTGGAACAGGCAGGCATCGCGGTGGAGCGATGACTCCAGCGGACGGCGGCTAACATCGCGCGCATGGTCCACGACGACGCCATCGCCCGCCTGATCCACGACGCCTTCGCGGACTACCACGCGCGGTTCGCCGAGATCACGCAGCGTGCGAAGGGGCGGTTCGAGACGATGGACTGGGCGGGCGCCCGTGCCGATGCGGTAGAACGCATCGAACTGTACGACCAGTGCATCGCCGAGTGCGCGCTGCGGCTGCAGTCGGTACTGCTGGGACAGACCCATGACCGGACGCTGTGGATCGCCGCGCGTACGGCGTTCGAAAGATTGGTCGCCGGACAGATCGACCGCGAGCTCTACAAGACGTTCTACAACACACTCAGCCGGCGCTTCCTGCGTATCCGCGGCGTGGATCCGGCGCTTGAGTTCGTGGCGCTGGATGTCGAACCCACCGACGCCATCACCCACCCGGTCGCGCGCCACAGCTACGCGGTGTCCGAGCAGCGGCCGACCGACACCTTCGCACGCGTGTTGGCGGACTACGGTTTCGACGTTCCCTACGCGCACCGCACGCGCTGCGCGGCGGCGATCGCGGTGCGGCTGCAGGACGACCTGGCGCACTGGGGCGCGAACCCGGTACGCGGCATCGAGCTGCTGGACACCGTGTTCTACCGCGAACGGCGTGCCTATCTGGTGGGCCGCGTGTTCGGAGAACACCGGTTCTCGCCCTGTGTCATCGCCCTGATCAACGACGGCGGACAGCTGAAGGCCGAAGCGGTGCTGACCCATCGCGGCGACGTGGCACACTTGTTCGGCACCTCGCGCAGCTATTTTCACGCCGATCTGACGACGGTCGGCGACGCGGTGGTGTTCCTGCGTTCGCTGTTGCCGGGCAAGCCGATCGACGAGATCTATACCGTGCTCGGCCGCGCCAAGCAGGGCAAGACCGAGCGCTACCGGACGTTCTTCCATCATTTCGCCGCGCTTCCGGACGAACGGCTGGTGCACGCCGAGGGCACGCGCGGCATGGTGATGGCCGTGTTCACCTTGCCCAGCTACCCACTGGTATTCAAGGTGATCCGCGACCGCTTCGCCTACCCGAAGGCGATGAGCCGGCAGGACGTGGAGGACAAGTACGACCTGGTGTTCCACCTGGACCGCGTCGGCAGGCTGCTCGATACGCAGGCGTTCCGTTTCCTGCGCTTCCCGCGTGCGCGTTTCTCGCCTGAACTGCTGCAGGAACTACGTGAGAGCTGCGGCCAGAGTATCAGCGAAGACGGCGACGACCTGGTCATCCACCTGTGCTACGTGCAGCGTCGCTTGCGGCCGCTGAATCTGTACCTGCGCGAGCAGAAGGCGGATGCGGCACGCATCGCTGCGCTCGACTACGGGCAGGCGATCAAGGACATGGCGCGCAACAACATCTTCCCTGGCGACATGCTGCTTAAGAACTTCGGCGTGTCGCGCCACGGCCGCGTCGTGTTCTACGACTACGATGAACTCCGCCTGCTCACCGATTGCCGGTTCCGCGACTGGCCGCAACCGGCGACGTACGAAGAACAGATGGCGGACGGCCCCTGGTTCCACGTGGACGCGGGCGACGTGTTCCCCGAGCGCTTCCCGCAATTCCTGGGCCTGCCCGAACTGCAGGCGAAGGCCTTGAAGGCCGCGCATGGCGACCTGTTCCGTCCCTCCTGGTGGCGCGACCTCCAGTCGCACCTCGCCGACGGCGACTACCCGGATACTGCGCCTTACCCGGATGCATTGAAACTGGCGTGACCGCGCGCATGCGGACTCGACCCGCATCGCGCTACCCTTGCCGGCATACGGAGAACGCTGTCCTGCCATGAGCACCTACCGTCTCGATTCGATCTTCCGGCCGCGTGCCGTGGCGGTGGTGGGCAGCCAGTCGCGACCGCGGTCGGTCGGTCGTGCGGTGGTCGAGAACCTGCGCGCCGCTGGCTTCGAGGGCCAGATCGGGCTGGTGAACAAACACCCGACGCCGATGGACGGCGTGGCGACCGTGCGGCATCTTCGCGACCTGCCGTGGACGCCGGACCTGGTAGTGATCGCCACGCCGGCGGCGACCGTGCCGCAGCTAGCGGCAGAAGCGGCGGAAAAAGGGGCCGGCGCCGTGGTGGTGCTGACCGCCGCGATGGGCAGCGGCCCAGGTTCGCCCGCCGCGCAACTCGAAGCCCTCACGCGCGAGAAAGGCCTGCGCGTGCTGGGTCCGAATTGCCTTGGCGTGATCGCCCCGCACGCGCGCCTCAACGCCAGCCTCGCGAGCCGTTTTCCGAAGGCCGGCGACCTGGCGCTGATTTCGCAATCGGGCGCGATCTCCGGCGGCTTGGTGGAATGGAGCATGAGCCAGCCGGTCGGCTTCTCCGCCGTCGTGTCGCTGGGCGATGCGCTGGACGTGGATTTCGCCGACTTGCTGGACTACTTCGCCACGGACACGCGCACGCGCGCGATCCTGCTGTACGTGGAAGCCATCCATGATGCGCGCAAGTTCATGTCTGCCGCGCGCGCGGCGGCGCGTACAAAACCGGTGGTGGTGGTGAAGTCCGGACACAGCGGCCGCGCACAGGTGACGCCCGCGGGGAGTACGCACACGCAGAACCTGGCACGCCCGAACGCGGTCTATGGCGCGGCGTTCCGCCGCGCCGGCCTGCTGCGCGTGCGCTCGCTGCACGAGCTGTTCGCGGCCGCACGCACGCTGGGCCAGGTGCGTCCGTTCCATGGGCGTCGCCTGGGGATCCTGACCAACGGCGGCGGCGTGGGGGCACTGTCGGTCGATCATCTTTACGAACAGGGCGGCACGCTGGCGACATTGTCCGATGCCACCCGCGATGCATTGGACCGCATCCTGCCGGTGGGCTGGTCGCGCACCAACCCCGTCGACCTGCTGACCGACATCGATGCCGACCGTTACGCGGCGACGATCGAGGCCCTGCTTGCCGATCCGGAAAATGATGCATTGCTGGCAGTCAACGTGCCGACCGTGCTGTCCTCGTCGTCGGAGGCGGCCAACGCGGTCACCCGCGTGCTCTCGCAGCGGCCGGCACAGGGGGCCCGCAAGCCGGTCTTCACCGTTTGGCTGGGCAACGACCCGCAGGCCGAAGCCGTCCTCGACGCCGCGCAGGTGCCGCGCTATCCGAACGAGTCCGATGCCGTCGCCGGCTTCATGCACCTGGTCCGCCACCGCGAGGTGCAGGCCGCGCTGATGGAGACGCCGCCCAGCCTGCCGGAAGACTTCAGTCCCGACGTGGCCACCGCGCGCATGCTGGTCGATGCTGCGTTGGATGCCGGCCAGACCTGGCTGGATCCACTGGCCACCACGCAGCTGCTCGCGGCGTACGGCATCCCGATGGCGCCGCTGTGGCGGGCCATCGACGCAGAGGATGCCGCCCGCATCGCGGCGCCGCTGCTGGCAGAAGGCGTGACGGTGGCGGTGAAGATCCTGTCGCCCGATATCCCGCACAAGTCGGACGTCGATGGCGTCCGTCTGAACCTGCCGAACGCCAATGCCGTGCGCGAAGCCACGATCAACATCCTGCAGCGCGCGCGCGAACGCCGGCCAGAGGCACGCATCGAAGGCGTGCTGGTACAGCCGACGGTGCTGCGGCCGAAGGCACGCGAGCTGATCGCCGGGATCGCCGATGATCCCGTATTCGGTCCGGTCATCGCGTTCGGTCGCGGCGGCACCGCGGTGGAAGTGATCAACGACCAGGCGGTCGCCCTGCCTCCGCTGGATCTGCGCCTGGCGCACGAGCTGATCGCGCGCACCCGCGTTTCGCGCGTGCTGAAGGCTTACCGCGATGTTCCTGCCGCCGATGAGCGTGCCGTCGCGCTGGTGCTGGTGAAGCTGGCGCAGCTGGCCGCCGATATCCCCGAGATCCAGCAACTCGACATCAACCCACTGCTGGCGGACCGCGATGGCGTGGTAGCCGTGGACGCGCGCATCGCGCTCGCGCGCGGTCGCGCGCTGCACAAGGGCCGCGGCCATCCGCGCTTCGCGATCTTCCCGTATCCGAAAGAATGGGAACGCACCATCGACCTCGCCGATGGCCGGCCGGCGCTGGTGCGCCCGGTACGACCGGAAGACGACGCGATGTTCCGCGAGTTCTTCACCCACGTGACCGACGAAGATCTGCGCCTGCGCTTCTTCCAGTCCGTGCGCCACTTCAGCCACGAATTCATCGCGCGCCTGACCCAGTTGGACTACGCGCGCTCGATCGCACTGGTCGCTGTGCATCCGGATACGCACGAGATGCTCGGCGCAGTGCGCCTGCACGCCGACGCGAACTACGAGAAAGGCGAATACGGCATCCTGGTGCGCTCGGACCTGAAGGGCCATGGCATCGGCTGGAAGCTGATGCAGATCATGATCGAATACGCGCGATGGCTGGGCCTGAAGGTCATCGAGGGCCAAGTACTGCGCGAGAACCGCACCATGCTGGCGATGTGCGAAAGCCTCGGCTTCACGGTGAAGCTGGACCCCGACGATCCCACGCTGATGAACGTCAGCCTGCCGGTGCCCTCCTCCGCATGAAGCGCCGCACCGTGCTCGTCGCGACGTCACTGGCGCTGGTGGCGTCGGTTGCCGGCGTCATGACATGGAAAGCTGCACCCCTGAAGCGCACTTCCGTGCCCAAGGCGTCGATCCCGGAAGATGCGAGCCTCCTGGAGACCGCTCACTACCGCGTGCACAGCACGGCCACGCCCACACAGACCCGGGAGATCGCCGCCGCCGCGGAAAGCCTGCATGCCGCCTACCTGGCGTTGTTCGCAGACCATGTGGTGCCGTCGACTACGCCGCTGACCCTGGTGCTCTATCGCGACGCGGACGAGTTTGCGCGCAACAACCGCAGCCGACCGTGGGCCGAAGCCTATTACCTGCGCCCCGCCTGCTACGCGTACTACGGGGGCGGAAAGGCGAACCCGTACCACTGGATGCTGCACGAAGCCACGCACCAACTGAATACAGAAGTCGCCAGATGGCGACTGCCCGCCTGGGCCAATGAGGGCATCGCCAGCTATCTGGGCGCTGGTTGGATGGAGAACGGCGTCCTGACGCCTGGCCGCAGCGACCCGGATGCGTATCCAATCTGGTGGCTGTCCGGCATGGGGTTGACGGGCAATCTCCCTGCCGACGTCGCCGAAGGCCGCATCATCCCGTTGCGACAGTTGCTGGAAGGCACGGGCCCCGACATCAACCAGCACGTCAACCTGTACTACCTGCACTACTGGAGCCTGTCCCACTTCCTCTTCCACGCGCGGGAAGGCGCGTACGCGACACCTTACAAGCAGCTATTGGCGCAAGGTGCCGCGACACGCGATTTCGAACGACTGATCGGGCCCATCGACGCCGTCGAATCCGAGTGGTACGACTACCTGCTGGCGGCCATGAAGACGATGCAGCGACACGATGCGGAGAACGGCATCGCGCGCTGAGCGCACCGTGTCAGAGCTTCACCACCACCTTGCCGAAGTTCTCCCCGCGCAGCAGGCCGATCAGCGCGCGCGGGGCGTTCTCCAGGCCTTCCACGATGTCCTCGCGGTAGCGGATCTTGCCGTCGGCGAGCCATCCGCCCATCTCGCGCAGGAACTGCGGATACAGCGCGATGAAGTCGTGCTGGATGAAGCCGCGCACGGTCAGGTGGCGGGTCAGGATCTGGCTCATCAGCCAAGGCATGCGGTCGGGCCCAGCCGGCAACGCCGTGTCGTTGTAGTGCGCGACCAGTCCGCAGACCGGGATGCGGGCGAAGTCGTTGAGCAGCGGCACGACCGCATCGAAGACCGCGCCGCCGACGTTCTCGAAATACACGTCGATGCCATCGGGACAAGCGCCACGCAGCTGGTCGGCGAAGTCCGGCGTGCGGTGGTCCAGCGCCACGTCAAAGCCGAGCTCGTCGCGCAGGTAGGCGCGCTTGGCTTCGCCGCCGGCGATGCCGACGGTACGCGCGCCCTGCAGCTTCGCGATCTGTCCCACGGTCGCACCGACCGGGCCGCTGGCCGCGGCGACCACGACGGTTTCGCCGGGCTGCGGCTTGCCGATCTCGTGCAGGCCGACGTAGGCGGTGAATCCCGGCATGCCATGCACGCCCAGCGCGGTGGTCAGCGGCGCGACACGCGCATCCAGCCTGCGCCTCAGCATCCCGCCATCGGCAACGGCATGTGTCTGCCAGCCGCCGTGCGCCAGCACCACGTCACCGACCTTGAGGTCGGGATGGCGCGAATCGATGACCTCCGACACCGTGCCGCCGTCCATCACTTCGCCGATCTCGACGGGCTTGGCGTATGAGCGCCCGGCATTCATGCGTCCGCGCATGTACGGGTCCAGCGACAGGTAGCGGTTGCGCAGCAGCACCTGGCCTTCGCCGGGCACGGGCAGCGGCATGTGTTCCAGGCGGAAGTCGTCGGCGGTCGGCTCGCCACGCGGACGCGCGGCCAGCGCGATGCGGATGTTGCGGGTGGCGTCGTGGGCGGTCATGCGAGGTCTCCGGAGCAGCCGAGACATGCAGTCTAGCGATGCCCTATCCGTGTGCGATGAAGCGTGCCTGTGGTGCGACGGCCGCGATGCCCGGTGAACAGACCGCGTGCTAGGCTCCGCGCACCTTTCTGGAGGGCTGACGCATGACGATCCGCATTGTTCCGCTGTCCCTGGCGCTCGTGGCCGCACTGGCCGCATCGCAACCGTCGTTTGCCGCATCGCCGGCCAAGCCCGCGGACACCGCGCAGGCACTGCCCGCCGCCGACGCGGCGGCGCTGGACACCGCGCTGAAGGGCGAGTGGCGCGACCCGAAGAACGTGGCGCGCGACACCCATCGCCATCCGAGGGAAACCCTGTCGTTCTTCGGTGTGACGCCCACGCAGACCGTCGTGGAGATCACGCCGGGCGGCGGCTGGTACTCGGAAGTCCTGGCACCCTACCTGAAGAACGACGGCCGCTACGTGGCCGCGGTGGTGGACCCGGCGGCGGCGGCGGAGAAGAGCCGCAACTACTATCAGCGCAGCCTGGACGGGCTGCAGAAGAAGTTCGCCGACGGTCCGGCGCAGTTCGACAAGACCGCCGTGGTGAAGTACGACCCGGCCGCGCCGGTGTTCGGCACCGCAGGCTCCGCCGACGTGGTGCTGACCTTCCGCAACGTGCACAACTGGCGCAGCGCCAACCAGGCCGAGGGCATGTTCAAGGGCTTCTTCGCCGTGCTGAAGCCGGGCGGCGTGCTGGGCGTGGTGGAGCACCGGGCGAACCAGGACGTGGCCGCGGATGACGACTCCGGCTATGTCAGCGAGGCGCAGGTGATCGCGCTGGCCGAAGCCGCCGGCTTCCGCCTCGACGCGAAGAGCGAGGTCAACGCCAACCCGAAGGACACCAAGGACCACCCGAACGGCGTGTGGACCCTGCCGCCGTCCAACAACCACCCGGAAGCCGACCGCGCGAAATACCAGGCCATCGGCGAGAGCGACCGCATGACGCTGCGGTTCGTGAAACCGCGTTGAGTCGCGCCCGGTGCGGCCCGTCCGGGGTCGCACCGGCGGTCAGCCGTTCTCCAGCAGGCGCGGCAATGCGCGTGCGGCGGCATCGGCGGCATCGCTGACCAGCGCGAAGCTGGTGTCGCGGCGGGACCAGTACTGCGCCAGCAGGTCGCCATCGCGGCGTTGACCGTCGCCGGCCAGCCGGCCACGCGGCCGCAGATAGAAGCCGACCCGCGCGCCCGATCCGTCCTGGTAGACCAGCATCGCGGCGGCGCCCTGTTCGGTGGACAGCAAGCGACCGCCCATCAGCCGGTAACCGGCCTGGCTGAGATCGGGCACACGCCCGGCCTCGCCGAAGTGACGCAGCAGCCAGCGCTGCAGGTCGTCCGCACGGGCCGTGTCGAATTCCATCGGCGGCGCATCGGCCTCGGCGAACTGGCGGTACGCGGCCACCGCATCCGCCATGGGCAGGTTTGAAGGCGACGGGCGTAGCTCGCGCATCTGCCAGCCCGCGCCACCGCCGATGACGAACGCAAACACCCATGAGGCGGCGATGCCCACGCGCCGGCGGCGCCGCGCCTGCAGGCCGCGTCTGACCTGTGCGGGCGTCAGCGATGCATTCGCGGGCCAGCGTTCGGGATTCGCGGCCAGCGCGCGCAGGCGTTCGGCATCGCGCTTCCAGCCTTCCACCTGGGCCGCGCGCTCCGGATGCGCCTCCAGCCAGGCGGCGACGACCGCACGGCGCGCAGGATCGAGCCGGCCGTCGACGTAGGCGTGCAGTTCGTCGTCCGTGGGTGCGTCGTGCAGGGTCTTGATGGTCATCGCAAGGCCTTCAGGGTGGACGTGGGCGGCGTTTCCTCCTGCATCGCGCGCAGTGCCTGGCGCGCGCGCGACAACCTCGACATCACCGTGCCCACCGGGATGCCCAGCGCGTCGGCGGCCTCGCGGTAGGCCAGCCCTTCCACGCTCACCAGCATCAGCAGCGCGCGCTGCTCGGGCGCCAGGCGGGCGAAGCCGGCCAGTGAAGTGCGTGCGTCGAACACCTGCTCGGGCGTGGGTGACGTGGTGTCGTCCTCGGCGGAGAACAACCGTGCGATGCGCTTCCAGCGTGCCGCACGCCGATGCTCGTCGACGAAGATGCGGTACAGCACGGAGAACAGCCAGGCCTGAAGCGCCGACGGGTCGCGCATGTCGGCGCCGCGCGTCAGCGCGCGCTCCAGCGTGGCCTGGACCAGATCGTCGGCGGCCGCGGCGTCGGATGCCAGCGAGCGCGCGAACCGGCGCAGGCGCGGGATCAGCACGTGCAGGGTCTCGTCGTCCAGGGGGGGCGGTCGGGCGGGCATGGGCCAGTCAGGGCGGGAATGAGGGTAGGACGCACCAATATCCGGATTATTCCCGTCCGCGTATGCATCCGGATGCACACGCACGGCGCGGGAATAAATCCGGCACCCATGCGTCCCACCGGCATACACGAACAGGAGCGCCTCATGCCGCCTCTCCCAGACGATCCATCACCGCCCTCGCCGCCATCCCGCCCCTGGGGTCCCTGGGCCGCCATCGCCTGTCTGGTGCTGGCTCTGTCGCTGGTCTTTGCCTGGGTGGCAGGATGGATCGGGCCGGCCGGGCGACTCACCGCGCCGCGCCTGGTGAACGACATCGAGAACGGCAAGCCCTTTCCCGGCTTCCGGCGCGCGCATAGCCGGGGCGTCTGCGTGGCCGGCTACTTCGAACCGAGCGCAGAGGCGGCCACGCTGTCGCGTGCACGGGTGTTCCGGCAGCCACGCACGCCGGTGCAGGGTCGCCTGTCGATCGGTGGCGGCGATCCCTTCGGTGCCGAAGCACAGGCGCGCGTGCGCAGCCTGGCGTTGTCGCTGCGGACCGATGACGGGCAGGAGTGGCGGATGGCGATGAACAGTTTTCCGTTCTTCGCCGTCGCCACGCCGGCGGGCTTCCACGCGCAGCTGCTGGCTTCGCGACCCGACCCGGCCACCGGCAAGCCCGATCCGGCGAAGATGGCGGCGTTCCTCGAACGGTATCCGGAAGCCGCTCGCTTCCAGGCCTGGGCCAAATCCGCGCCATGGTCGAGCAGCTGGGCGAATACCGAATACAACGGCGTGAATGCCTTCCGCTTCATCGATGCACAGGGGCGATCGCGCTTCGTGCGCTGGTCGATGCAGCCGCAGGCCCCGTTCCAGCCGCTGGCGGACACGACCCGCCGGCGGGCCGAGGCGGACTACCTCCAGCGCGAGCTGCAGGAGCAACTGGCGCAGGCTCCGCTGCGCTGGGACCTGGTGGTTACCGAAGCGGCGGCCGGCGATCCGGTCGACGATCCTTCGCAGCCCTGGCCGGCGTCGCGCCCGACGCATGTGGCCGGTACGCTGGTGCTGGAGCGCAGCGAACCGCAGGCGACCGGCGCCTGCCGGGACGTCAACTACGACCCCACCGTGGTACCCGATGGCGTGGCGCTGTCCGACGATCCCATCCTGGCCGCGCGCGCGGCCGCCTACAGCGTCTCGTTCAACCGGCGCGAGCGCGAGACCGCCCGCGGCGATATCGCCAGGCCCGCACCTGCGCACGGTACGGAGGCGACACGATGAATCGCGGCGAGCACTTCGACACCTTCGCGCGCGTACTGCACTGGGGCATGGCGGTGCTGATCCTGGCGATGCTGTTCGTCGGCGTGGGCATGGTCGCCTCGCTGACGCTGCGCCCGGTGCTGATCGACCTGCACCGTCCATTGGGCATCACGCTGCTCGTATTGGCCGTGATCCGATTGCTGCACCGCTGGCGTCATCCGCCACCGCCGCTGCCCGCTTCGCTGCCGCGCACGCAGGTGCTCGCGGCCAAGGCCTCGCACGTCGCGCTGTACGCGGCCATGCTGGCGATGCCGCTGCTCGGCTGGGCGATGCTGTCGGCGGGCGGCTATCCGGTGCGCATGACGTCGTCGTTTTCGCTGCCGCCGATCCTGCCGCACGATCCGGCGCTGTACAGCCTGTTGCGGCAGGCACACGGATGGCTGGGCTATGCGCTGTTCGCCTTGATCCTGCTGCACATGGCCGCCGCGCTGCATCACGCCTGGGTGCGCCGCGATGGCGTGTTCGAGGCGATGGCGCGTGGGCGATCCAGGACGACGACCGCGGCCGAGCCGGATCCGGAGGCGCGACCGGAAGCATGAGGGCGATCGCGCGCTGGACGCGGCGCGCCGATGACGTTGCAATGCGCCCTGTCGTCTCTCCGGAAAACTCCGTGTGCTGATCGCCTTCAACAAGCCGTTCAACGTCCTCTGTCAGTTCACCGATCGCAGCGACCCGCCGCGCAGGACGCTGGCTGAGTTCGGACTGCCGCCGCGCGTCTATGCGGCGGGACGGCTGGACTACGACAGCGAAGGCCTGCTGCTGCTCACCGACGATGGTTCGCTGGCGAACCGGCTGACAGATCCACGGCACAAGCAGCCGAAGACCTACTGGGTGCTCGTGGAAGGCACGCCCGCGGACGACCAGCTCGACGCGCTCCGGCGTGGCGTGGTGTTGAACGATGGACCCACGCGGCCCGCGGTGGTGGAGCGGCTGGATCCGGCACCCACGCTGTGGCCTCGGGATCCGCCGGTCAGGTTTCGCAAATCCGTGCCCGACGCGTGGCTGTCGATAACGATCACCGAAGGCCGCAATCGCCAAGTCCGGCGCATGACCGCAGCGGTCGGCCTGCCTACGTTGCGCTTGGTGCGTGCCGCGATGGGCGACACACACCTGGGAGACCTTGCGCCTGGTACCTGGCGCCCGCTCTGACGCAGGCGCAGCGCAACATCAGCTCTCGGTGGCGCGGGTGGTGCTGCGCGGCTTGCGCGGCGTACCAGTCTTGCGCGCGGTGGAAGTCTTGGCCGTGCCGTTGACCTTGCGCGCTTCCACGCGACGCGATTTGCCCTCGATCGGACCGTTCGCCTGGTCCTGCTTGCGCTTCCGATAGGCCACCAGTGCAAGCAGGCCCACGCCGATGCCCGTGGCGACGGCGACCGCCGGGTTGCGCCGCACGAAGTTCACCGCGAGCCTGCCGCCGGTCTTCGCAACGCCGAGTGCGGCACCCGTCTGCAGCAACCTGTCGGCGCTCGGCACGGCGTGCTTGAGGCTGGTGCCAGCTTGGCTGGCCAGTTCCAGCGCGCGGTCGGTGATGGTGGTGAGCTTGCTCATGGGGGCCTTCCCTGAAAGAGGTGGGTAGGACGCCAGTGTCCGTGCGGCGATGTTTACGCGGTGTTAGTTCCGTCGCCCGGCGCTGGCCGCCGGCTGAACGTAGCGTGCGCCATGCACACGACCCGCGATGCGGATTCGAGCGACCGTGTCGATCGGTATGAGGCGGGGCTTCATGCGGTCGTGCGCATGGCGCACGCTACGTGCCGCGCGGCTTCGCCCGATGGGTCGCCTGGGCACTCCAGGGGTCATCGGGCCACGGATGCTTCGGATACCGCCCCTTCATCTCCTTCTTCACCTCGGCATAGGTCGAGTTCCAGAAGTTGCGCAAGTCGGACGTCACCTGCAGCGGCTTGCCGCCCGGCGACAGCAAGTGCAGCAGCACCGGCACGCGACCGTCGGCCACGCGCGGCGTATCGGCCAGGCCGAACAGTTCCTGCAGCTTCACCGCGAGCACCGGGGGCTGCCCGTGCGCATACTCGATACGGCGCTCCATGCCCGAGGGCACGGTGATGCGGATGGGCGCCAGCTGGTCGATGCGCTGGCGCAGCGACCAGTCCAGGCCCGACTTCAACGCGTTCGCGAGATCGTCTTCGCCCAGTGCGTCCAGCCGCGTCTTGCCGGCGAAGACGGGCTTCAGCCACGTGTCCAGCGTCGCCACCAGCACGTCGTCGGACAGGTCGGGCAGGCCGAGGTCGGGCATCCACTCCCGCAGGCAGCGCACGCGTTCGCGCCATTGCTGCAGCGATTCCGGCCACGGCAAGGCGTCCAGGCCCAGGTCGCGCACCGCGTCGGTCAATGCGGCGGCCGCAAGCGCCGGGTCGACGCGGCCGGCGGGCCGTGCATCGAACACGATCTGGTCGAACCGCGATTCGCGTTGCGCCGACAGTGCGCGCCGCGAGGCATCCCAGCGGACGGTGTCCTCGGTGACAAAACGGTCGGCGAACTCGCGACGCAGGCGCTGTTCGTCCAGCGGTGCCGCGCGTTGCACGAGCGCATCGCGCGCTTCGTGGCGCAACTCGCTGACCACGATCCACGGTTCACCGACCAGCGCACTGTCATCGAACAGCCGTGCACTGCGTCCGTTCGCCAGCAGATAGCGGCGCGCGTCCTGCGGATGCTGGAAGCCGATGCGGTCCGGGAAGGCATGCATCAGCACGTCGCCCAGGCGGTGCGCCTCCACCGAGGGCGGCGGCGCGGTGGCCTCGCGGACGCGGCGTCGCCACTGCTTCGCGGCGGCGTCGATCGCGGCCAGGCCCGAACGGCTCGCGTCCTGGGGCGCGCGGCCGTTGCGGAATGCCGCCAGCGCACGCCAGCGCGCGGCCAGCGCGTCCCCGCCCATGCGCAGCGGATCGCGCGCTTCGACCAGCGCCGCGAGATCACACGCCAGCGCGCGGTCCTCACCCTCGTCCGCCGACAGCAGCATCGCCGCGAGCCGGGGGTGCGTGCCGAGCGCGAGCATGCGCTTGCCCAAGGGCGTGATGGCGTTCGATGCCGTCAGCGCACCGAGCCGGCGTAGCAGGTCGCGCGCGGCATTCATCGCCCCGGGCGGCGGCGCATCGACGAAGCGCAGGTCGTCGCTGCCCCACGCGGCCAATTCCAATGCTAGGCCGCCGAGTTCGACCAGCGCGATCTCCGGCCGCCGCTGCGGATCCAGCCGCTGCGACTGCGGCCACAGGCGGTACGCCCACCCCTCGGCCACGCGCCCCGCACGACCGGCGCGCTGGTCGGCGGATGCCTGCGAAATGGTCGTCACTTCCAGGCGCGAGAAGCCGCTGTTCGGGTCGTACGAAGGCTCGCGCGCCAGTCCGCTGTCGACCACCACGCGCACGCCGGGCAGCGTCACCGACGACTCGGCCACGTTGGTCGCCAGTACCACGCGGCGGCGGCCCCGGGGATCGGGTTCCAAGGCTTCGGACTGTTTCTCCACCGGCAGTTCGCCATGCAGGGCGAGCACCACGAAATCTTCTTTTCCTTCTCCCCTCGGGAGAAGGTGCCCGGAGGGCGGATGAGGGGCGAACGCAGCCATATTGCCGGCACTATCGCGTCCCTCGTCTCCCCTCTCCCCAACCCCTCTCCCGGCGGGAGAGGGGCTCAACATCGCCTCCACCCGCGCGATCTCGCGCTGGCCCGGTAGGAACACCAGCACATCGCCCGGGTGCGTCTGCACGGCGTGTTCGATGGCGCGGCGTGCCTGCACTTCAATCGTCTCGTCCCGGCGGGCAGGAAAGTGCGCGACCTGCACCGGGAAACCCCGGCCTTCGCTGCTCAGCCTGGGCGCATCAAGGAACCGCGCCAGCTTCTCGCCGTCGAGGGTGGCGGACATGACGACGATGCGCAGGTCGTCGCGCAGCTGCGCCTGCACGTCCAACGCCAGCGCCAGACCAAGGTCGCCGGCCAGGTGGCGTTCGTGGAATTCGTCGAACAGGATGGCGCCGACCTCTTCCAGCATCGGATCGTCCTGGATCATCCGGGTCAGGATGCCTTCGGTGACCACCTCGATCCGCGTGTCCGGCCCGACCTTGTTCTCGAAGCGGATGCGGTAGCCGACCGTCTCGCCAACCGCTTCGCCGCGCTGCCTCGCCATGAACCCGGCCGCCGCGCGCGCCGCAACGCGACGCGGCTCCAGCATCACGATCTTTCGGCCCTGCAGCCACGGCTCGTCCAGCAGCGCCAGCGGCACCTGCGTGGTCTTGCCCGCGCCGGGCGGCGCCTCCAGCACCAGACGCGGATGTCCGGACAGGCTGCGGACAATATCCGGCAGCAGCGGGGTGATGGGGAAGGTGGGCGACGGCATGCGGCGCAAAGGATAAACGCATGCGGTCTTCCTGTAGGAGCGACGTGAGTCGCGACCGCACGGTCGGCGCGCCCGCTGCAGAGATCAGTCCGGGTCTTCTGCCGGCCCCTTCCTTGCAGATCATGTCGCTAGGACGTGTCGTTCAACCGGTCGCGACTCACGTCGCTCCTACAAGAGCTGGCACGACAGCTTAAAATGCGGGCATGGATCTCATCGACATCGGCGCCAACCTCACCCACGAAAGCTTCGACCACGACCGCAACGCCGTGCTCCAGCGCGCGCGCGAGGCCGGCGTGGTGCAGCAGGTGGTCACCGGGGCCAGCCGCGAGCATTCGCCGACGGCGCTGCGTCTGGCGCAGTCGCATCCGGGCGAGCTGTTTGCCACGGCGGGCGTGCACCCGCACCACGCCACCGAGTACACCGACGAATGCGACGCCGAGATGCGCGCGCTGCATGCGCATGCCGACGTCGTCGCGGTGGGCGAATGCGGGCTGGACTACTTCCGCGATTTCTCGCCGCGGCCGGCGCAACGCAAGGCATTCGAACGCCAGCTGCAGATCGCGGTGGACACCCGCAAGCCGCTGTTCCTGCATCAGCGCGACGCGCACGACGACTTCGTGGCGATGATGAAGAACTTCGACGGCAAGCTCGGGCCGGCCGTGGTGCACTGCTTCACCGGCACGAAGAAGGAATTGTTCGACTGCCTGGACCAGGACTGGCACATCGGCATCACCGGCTGGCTGTGCGACGAGCGCCGCGGCCTGCACCTGCGCGAGCTGGTGAAGAACATCCCGGCGAACCGGCTGATGATCGAGACTGACGCGCCCTACCTGTTGCCGCGTACGGTAAAGCCGCAACCCTCGCACCGCCGCAACGAGCCGATGTACCTGGCGCACATCGTCGCCGAGTTGGCGCGCGACCGCGGCGAGGACATCGAGGTCACGGCCGCCGCCACGACGGCGACCGCGCGCGCGTTCTTCCGGTTGCCCGGCGCCGGCTGAGGGGTTTCCCCGTCCCTGTTTCAGGCCGCGCGCTGCGCCTCGTAGGCCTGCAGGTGCACCCATGCAGCCCGCAGATGGGGCGTGGCGATAGCGTGCGCCGTCGCGCGGTGGACCATGTCGCCGACGATGTGCGCGGCTTCGACGCGTTGGCCTGCTTCCAGGTCGCGCAGCATCGAGGCCTTCATCGGCGAACCGGCCGTGGTCAGCGTGTCGCGCGCGGAGGCCTGTGCTGCCGTGGATACCGGCTGGCCCGAGGCCGCGGCGACCGCCAGGCATTCGCCATGCAGCGCCGCCATGAAGTCCGCACCGCCCTCGCCCGCGACGATCGTGCCGATCGAAGTGCGCATCAGGCAGGTGCCGGCGGCGAGCGCGGTGAGGAAGCTGTACTTCGCCCACTGCGCCTGCGCGATGTCCGGCGCGTGCAGGTGATCGATACCGGCCTGCGCGCACGCGGCGGCGAGCGCCTGCAGACGCGCATCGGGCGGCTGGCCTTCGCGTTCGCCGAACGTCATCGACGCCGGCTTGCCCAGGTGCAGGATCTCGCCCCCGGCTCCCAGCGTGGCGCTGATGAAGCAGAGGCCGCCGAGGACGTTCGAGAAGCCGAAGCGCGCATCCAGGGCTTCGTAATGGCGCAGGCCGTTTAGCAGCGGCAGCGCGCGGGCGCCCGCTTCGACTGCGGGCGCGATGGCGTCCATCGCACTGTCCAGGTCGTAGGCTTTGCTGCTGAGCAGGATCAGATCGAACGGTGCGGCGCTGGCCAGTTCGTCCGCTGTCAGCACCTGCACGGGGATATCGGCATCGCCCAACGGGCTGCGGATGCGAAGGCCCTGTTCACGCAGCAGCGCCGCGCGTGCGGGACGGACGAGGAAGGTTACGTCGATGCCGGCCTGCGCCAACCGGCCGCCGAAGTAGCCACCGGTGCCGCCGGCTCCGAGAACGAGTACGCGCATCAGCTGCGCAGCCCCACGCCCTTCTTCAACAGCCACAGGCCCAGCGACGCCAGCGCGACGACGAACCCGATCATCAGCGCATACGCCACCCACAGCGGCACGTCGCTGGTGCCGAGCAGGCCGTAGCGGAACGCGTTGACCATGTAGAAGATCGGGTTGGCATGCGTGAGCGCTTCGGCCCACGGTGGCAGCAGGGTCACCGAATAGAACACACCCCCCAGGTAGGTGAGCGGGGTGAGGATGAAGGTCGGCACGATGGCGATGTCGTCGAACTTCTTCGCATACGCCGCATTGACGAACCCGGCCAGCGAGAAGATCGTCGCGCCCAGCAGCACGGTGGTGATGGTCACCAGCGGGTGCGGCACGCGCACCTTGGTGAAGAACATCGCGATGACCAGCACGATGGCGCCCACCATCAGCCCGCGCAGCACTGCGCCGGCCACGTAGCCCAGCAGGATCACCCAGTTCGGCATCGGACTGACCAGCAGCTCTTCCACGTGGCGGCCGAATTTGGCGCCGAAGAAGCTGGAGCTGATGTTGCCGTAGCTGTTCTGGATGATGCTCATCATCACCAGGCCCGGCACGATGAACTCCATGTAGGTGTAGCCGCCCATGTCGCCGATCTTCGAGCCTATCAGGCCGCCGAAGATCAGGAAGTACAGCGTCATGGTGATGGCCGGCGGCACCAGGGTCTGACCCCAGATGCGCAGGATGCGGTTCACTTCGCGGCGCACGATGGTGCCCAGCGCGACCAGATTCTTCTGCAGCGGCGTGGTCACGGCGGTTTCCTGCGGATCGGCGGGGCTCATGCGGCCTGCTCCCGCTTGGCGGCGGCTTCATCGCCGGTCAGGCGCACGAACAGCTCTTCCAGCCGGTTGCTCTTGGTGCGCATGGAGCGCACGCGGATGCCAGCGTCGTTGAGCGCGGCGAACACACGGTTGAGGTCCATCGCGCGCGGCATGTCCAGGTCCAGAGTGTGGCTGTCTGTGGCGGACAGCGTGGTGCCTTCGATCACCGGCAGCTGCGCCGGCAGGTCGCCGTCGATGTCGAACAGGAAGCCCTCCACGTCCAGCTTGGCCAGCAAGGCGCGCATCGGCCCCTGTTCGACGATGACGCCACGGTCGATGATGGCCAGGTTGCGGCAGAGACTCTCGGCTTCTTCCAGGTAATGCGTGGTCAGGATGATCGTGGTGCCGGCCTCGTTGATGTCCTTTAGCGTCTTCCACATGCCGCGGCGGATCTCGATGTCCACGCCGGCGGTCGGTTCGTCCAGGATCAACAGGCGGGGCCGCGTCATCATGGCGCGGGCGATCATCAGCCGGCGCTTCATGCCACCCGACAGGGTGCGGCTCATGACGTGGGCCTTTTCCCACAACTGCGCGCGCTTGAGTTCCTCTTCGGCCCGCACCAGCGCCTCGGCACGCGGAATGCCGTAGAACCCTGCGTAGTTCACGCAGATGTCCAGCGGCTTCTCGAACATGTTGAAGTTGATTTCCTGCGGCACCAGGCCCAGCAGGCGCATCGCGCCGTCGCGGTCCTTGTCCAGATCCACGCCGAACACGCTGACCTGCCCGCTGCTCTTGTTGACCAGCGAACTGACGATGCCGATGAGGGTGGACTTGCCTGCGCCATTGGGACCAAGCAGCGCGAAGAAATCGCCGGGTTCGACCTGCAGCGAGACGCCCTTGAGGGCTTGCACGCCGGTGTCGTAGACCTTGCGCAGGTCGGTTATGGCCAGCGCGGGAGCCGCCGCCGAAGCCGTTGTTGCAGACGCCATGAGGTACCTTGTGGCGCCATGAAGGCGCCCGGGGGAAGCGAGCGCTTATTATAGGCGTCCCGCCGGGGCCGCCCCGGGCCACACAGTGTTCCAGCCGCCTTGGCGATCGTGCATTTTCCCTTGAAGCTCGTCGGGCGCCGCATGCTGGCGCCCAGCGTGGGCCATTACAGCTTCGTCCGCGACGATGGACAGCCGTTGGATTTCATCCCCGGCCAGTTCATCCAGGTGCATTTCAGCTACGCCGACGGCACCGCGACCAAGCGCAGCTATTCGCTGGCCACCATCCACGACCACGCGCTGGGCCCGGGCGAAGCGGTGGAGATCGCGGTCAGTTATGTACCCGGGGGTGCCGCGACCGCCTTGTTCGAAGGCCTGCCGGAAGGCGGTCACGTGGACGCGAGCGGGCCTTTCGGCCGCTTCTGCCTGATGCCGGGCGACCGCAATGCGCGCTACCTGCTCATCGCCACCGGCACGGGCGTAACGCCGTATCGCTCGATGTTGCCCCAGCTGGAAGCACTCATGGCCGACCGCGGCGTGGAGGTCGTGCTGCTGCAGGGCGCCCGCACGCCGACCGAGTTGCTGTACGGCGACGAGTTCCGCGCCTTCGCCGACACGCATCCCGGCTTCCGCTTCGTGCCCTGCCTGTCGCGTGAGCTGCCCCGCGACCCGCACCCCGACGTGCGCCAGGGCTATGTACAACAGCACCTGGCCGAGTTCGCGCCGGATGCGGCCCGCGACATCGCCTACCTGTGCGGCAATCCCGACATGGTCGATGCCTGCTTCGAGGCGCTGAAGGGACACGGCCTGCCGATTCCCCAGATTCGCCGGGAAAAATACGTCTCCAGCAAGTAGTTCCGCCCGCCGGCACGATCGGGCCTGTCCGACCGCTCGGCACGCACGATGCGTGCGCGACGTGTGCAATTCGTTGGTCACATCCGTCCCGCCGCATCGTCATGGCATGCTGGGACCCGCCTCCAACGGAATTGATACATGGCACTTCTTCATCGATCACTCGCGCCCGCGTTGGGTGCGCTGCTGCTGGCCGGCTGCAATGGCACCGCCACCAGCCCCGGCCAACAGGCCGTGCGCCACTACGGCGACATCGCCTTCAAGCCCTGCACCCTGACCGCGCCGTACCTGACCACCACCGTGGAAGCGCAATGCGCGACCTACGACGTGGCAGAAGATCCGGCCAAGCCCGGAGGCCGCAAGGTCACGTTGAACATCGCGTGGCTGCCCGCCACCAACGAGGGCGCGGCGACCGAAGACCCGGTGTTCTTCCTCGCCGGGGGCCCGGGCCAGTCAGCCGTGCAGGTCTGGCCGGCTATCGACGGCGCCTTCCGCGAGGTGCGCAAGTCTCGCCACATCGTGCTGGTGGACCAGCGCGGCACCGGCAAGTCCAACCCGCTGTCCTGCAAGGATGACGAAGGCCGCAACGCCTACGGCGATCCTGAAGACATGAGCGAAGCGTCGGCGGTCGAGTTCGCCCGCGCTTGTGCCGCGTCGCTCGAGGCCGATCCCCGCTTCTACACCACCACCGACGCCGTGCGCGACCTGGACAGCGTGCGCAAGGCGCTGGGCGCGGCGAAGATCAACCTGGTCGGCGGCTCGTACGGCACGCGGGTGGCGCAGCAGTACGCCATGCGCCATCCCGACAGCACGCGCGCCGTGGTGATCGATGGCGTGGTGCCGAACGAACTGGTGCTGGGGAGCGAACACGCGCGCAACCTGGACGCGGCGCTGGCACTGCAGTTCCAGCGCTGCCAGGCGAATGCGGCCTGCAAGGAGCGCTTCGGCGACGACCTGCGTGGGCAACTGCGTGCACTGATGACGCGCCTGGCGACCACGCCGGTGAACACCGACTACCGCGAACCTTCCACCGGCGAACTGGTCTCGGGCGAAGTGAATGCCGGCACCGTCGCCGGCATAACCCGCATGTACTCCTACTACCCGCAAGGCGCCGCGTTGCTCCCATTGGTATTGAACGAAGCGCAGCAGGGCAGATACGGCTCGCTGATGTCGCTGTCCAAGCTGCTGGAGTCGCAGGTCGGTGACCAGTTCATGCACGGCATGCAGCTGTCGGTGATCTGTGCCGAGGACGCGGACCTGCTGAAGGCCGATCCCGCCGACACCGACACAGTGCTCGGCAGCATGCTGGGCGACACGCTGAAGGCGCAGTGCGGTGCGTGGCCCACGGGCAAGCGGCCGGCGGATTTCCACACCGCGTGGACGTCCGGCATCCCCACGCTGATCGCTTCCGGCGAACTGGACCCGGTCACGCCTCCGCGCTACGGCGAGCAGGTGCTGCGCACGCTGTCGAACGGCCGCCACCTGGTGCTCAAGGGCCAAGGCCACGGGACGTTCGCTGTCGGCTGCATGCCCAAGCTCCTCGGCCGCTTCCTGGAGACCGCGAGCGCCAAGGACCTGGACGCGAAGTGCCTCGACAGCCTCGACTACGTGCCGCCCTTCACCAGCTTCAACGGCTGGGAGCCGTGAGCCGCGTCCCGCGCGCCCGCCACTTTCAATGGACATGACCGAATGATCATCGCCAACGACCTGCACAAGTCCTTCAAGACCAAGACCGGAACGGTCACCGCCGTGGACGGCGTCAGCTTCACCGCCCACGACGGCCAGATCACCGGCCTGCTCGGCCCCAACGGCGCCGGCAAGACCACCACCATGCGCATGCTCTACACGTTGATGACGCCTGATCGCGGGCAGGTCACCGTGGACGGCATCGACACCGCGCGCGATCCCGTCGCGGTACGCCGCGCGCTCGGCGTTCTGCCGGATGCGCGTGGCGTGTACAAGCGTCTGACCGCGCGCGAAAACATCGCCTACTTCGGCGAACTGCACGGGCTGTCGTCGAAGCAGATCGCCGAACGCACCAAGGCATTATCCGACGCGCTGGACATGGGCGACATCCTCGACCGCCAGACCGAAGGCTTCAGCCAGGGTCAGCGCACCAAGACCGCCATCGCACGTGCACTCGTGCACGACCCGCGCAACGTCATCCTGGACGAACCCACCAATGGCCTGGACGTGATGACCACGCGCGCGATGCGCGGCTTCCTGCGCCAGCTGCGCGACGAAGGCCGCTGCGTGATCTTCTCCAGCCACATCATGCAGGAGGTCGCCGCGCTCTGCGACCGCATCGTCATCATCGCCAAGGGCACGGTGGTCGCTGCCGGCACCGCGGACGAACTGCGCGAACAGGCGGGCGAGGACAACCTGGAGGACGCGTTCGTCAAAGTGATCGGATCGGAGGAGGGCCTGCTGGCATGAACATGTTCCGTACCCGTCTTTTGTCTACTGTGTTCACCGTGATGCGCAAGGAACTGCGCGATCTCTCGCGCGATCGCCGCACGCTGGCACTCGCCCTCTTTCTCGGCCCGCTACTGTATCCCGCGCTGATGTTGGGCATGGGCTATCTGACCGAGAACCGCATCCGCACTCAGGTGGACAAGACCCTGGAGATTCCCATGGTCGGTGCCGAGCACGCGCCCAACCTGGTGAAGTTCCTCGCCACCAACGGCATCACCGCCGCGAAGGCGCCGGCCAATCTCGATGCCGCGATCCGCACACAGGAGATCGATGTCGCGTTGCGCATAAGCTCCGATTACGCGGAGGACTGGCGCAACGGTCGTCCCGCGCTGGTGGAAATCATCCGCGACAGCACGCGACGCGACGCAGACATTCCCACGCAGCGCGTCAATGCCGCGTTGTCGGCCTATAGCCAGCAGGTCGGCGCACTGCGGTTGCTCGCTCGGGGTGTCGATGCATCGGTGGCACGGCCGGTGAACGTGGGCATGCAGGACCTGGCCACGCCAGAAGCCAAGCAAGGCATGCTGCTGTCGGTGCTGCTGCCGTACCTGCTGATCCTGACGTCGTTCATCGGCGGTGCGTACCTGATCCTCGATGCGACCGCCGGCGAACGCGAACGGCAGTCACTGGAACCGCTGCTGGCCACGCCGGCGCCGCGCAGCGCGGTGGTCAGCGGCAAGATCGCGGCCGCGTGCGTGATCGGCCTCGCTACACTGCTGCTCACCCTGCTCGCCTTCAAGTTCAGCGCACAGTTCGCCGGTACGCTGGGGCGGCAATTGAATGTGTCGTTCCTGGCGATCGGCAAGATGTTGCTGATCTTGGTGCCGATGCTGTTCATCGGCACCTCGCTGCTGACCTATCTTGCCGCGTCGGCCAAGAGCATGAAGGAAGCGCAGAGCCATATGACGTGGTTGATGCTGCTGCCGATGATTCCGACGTTCGCGCTGATGGCCAATCCGCTGAAGAGCCAGTTGTGGCAGTTCGCCGTGCCCTTCCTTGCACAGAACCAGTTGCTGCTGAAGGTCATCCGCAACGAGTACATCGGGCCGCAGACGTGGGCCATCTACATCGCTGCAGCATTCGGCGTGGCTGCACTGTTGTGGTTCGCCGCCGTGCGTCGTTATCACCAGGAGAAGCTGGCCGTCGCGGGTTGATGCCCACTGCGTCGTTGCTGCAATCCAGAACGGCCACCCGCAGGTGGCCGTTCTTTTTTTCCGTGCCTGGGGTTACTTCAGAAGCGGTATTCGTATCCCAGCGTCGGCGTCTGCGCCTCCACATCCGCATTGAGCAGGTCAGCCTTGTTGTAGTCGTAGTTCAAGCTGCCACCGTTGTGGTGATCGAAGTCATAGCCAAGACCAGCGCCAACGCAGGGTTGGGTCGACCGTTCGCGCACGCTGCCCACTTCGCTTCGCCATTCGTTTTCAAAAAAAGAGCCGGCCCATGGCCGGCTCTTCTCTCTTCTCGCCGAAGCGTGGTTCAACCGGGGCTGAAACCAATCGTCCGGCGCGTGGTGACCGGGGCATCCAGCGGTTCGAAGCGCCAGCGTCGCACCGCATTGAGCGCTTCGCGGTCGAATACGCGTGCAGGCGTGGCGCGCACGACGCGCGCGTTGGTCACCGATCCATCGATGCCCACGGTGAGTTCAACCAATACTTCACCGCTGGTGCCCGAGCGCAGGGCTTCGGGCGGATAGCGCGGTGCCGGCGTGCTGACCGCACGCAGCGATTGCGCCGGGGCCGCGGCAGGAACAGCACGGGTCGCAGCGGCCTGGCGTTCCGCAGCTTCACGCTGGGCTGCGGCCTGGCGTTCGGCTTCCTGGCGAGCGGCTTCGGCTCGGGCGGCTTCCTGTTGCTGGGCCAACTGCTGCGCTGCGGCGGCCTCGTTGGCACGCTGCTGCTCAGCCTGCTGGGTGAGCCGCTGCTGTTCCCTCAGGCGTGCTTCCTCGTCGGCCTTGGTCTTGGCTTCATCGGTGACCGTGCGCTGCGCCACCGCCTGCTGCGCGGCGGCGATGCTCTGCTGCAGACGCGGCAGCGCCGGTGCCTTGGGGTCGGCCTTCTCGATGATGGCGGACAGGCGCTGAGCCTCCGTGAATTCTTCGCGCGCGATGCTCTGTTCGGCGGCAATCAGCGTGTACGGCATCAGGTCGGTCAGCGCACTGCTGACGCCGGGATCGTTAGGCAGTTTGTCGCGCAGGGCGAGGTAGTACTCCATTGCATTGTCGCCACCCGGCGCATAGATCCGGTTTTCGCGCAGTGCCTTGGTGGCGGCATCACGCAGGGCATCGGCGTCCATGGCCTGGACCTCCGCCGACACGGCGGGCGGCGGCGGCGCGGCGGGTGTGGCCGTTGCGCCCGCCGCAGGTGCCGCGGGTTCTTCCTTCTTCGAGCACGCCGCCACCGCGACGATCAACAGGAACGGCGCGATGTAGCGCAGGCGCCCGGTCGTTTTGATCAAGGACATCAGTTTCTACTCCCCCAAGTGCGTTTCTAATGATGGCGACACAGCCCCGACCCGCATAGGACGCGTGATCGGACGTTGGTTGTCAACGTGGGCCCGTCGCCGCACGCCGACACTTGGTCAGGCGGGAAACGGCGCGATGCCTTCCGGGTACCCCTACCCGGTGGTCAGGGTACGTCGCCTCATCATTATCGACACTTGACGTGCGTCACAGTTTTGGCCAGACCCGCGAAGAGCCACATCACTTGCCGATGCAGAACGTGGAGAAGATGTGGCCCAGCATGTCATCCGCGCTGAGGCGGCCGGTGATTTCGCCCAGTGCGTCATGGGCGAGCCGCAGTTCCTCGGCCGCCAGTTCCAGTTGTTCGTGCTGCACTTGCTCCGCTGCGGACGCCGCATGGAGGGACGCGCGATGCAGTGCTTCCACATGGCGGGCGCGCGCCGAGAACTCGCCTTCGCCTCCCGCGGCAGCCGGCTCTCCGGCCAGCGCACGCAGGCGCTCGTGAAGACGCGCCAGGCCGGTGCCCTTCGCTGCGGAGACATGCACCCTGGCGTCATCATCCGCAGGCATCTCGGCGAGCAGGTCGGCCTTGTTGTGGATCCAGAGCACCATGGGCACACCGGCGATGCTGTCGGCGATCGCAGCGCGGCCGACGTCGGGATCGCGCGCATCGACCACCGCCAGCGCGACATCGGCGCGCGTGAGCTCCGCGCGCGCGCGCCGCATGCCTTCGCGTTCGATCGCGTCGCCGCCATCCCGGAGCCCTGCGGTATCCACCAGATGCAGTTCCAGGCCATCCAGCCGGATGGTTTCGCGCAAGGTATCGCGTGTGGTCCCCGCCACGTCGGTGACGATGGCCCGCTCACTGCCCGCCAGTGCATTGAGCAGCGAGCTCTTGCCGGCATTCGGCGGACCGACGATGACGGCGTGCATGCCGTCGCGCAGCTTGCGCCCGCGCTCCGCATCTGCGATCAGGCCGGCAAGCGAATCGCGGGTATCCGCCAGACGTGCGCGCACTTGCTCGCCTCCGAGCGTGTCGATCGATTCGTCGGCGAAGTCGATCGCGGCTTCCACATGCACGCGCAGAGCGAGCAGCGACTGGCCGACGCCATCGATGCGCGTGGAGAACACGCCGTCGAGCGAGCGCCTCGCTGCACGCGCCGCGCGGGTATCCGCGGCGGCAATCAGATCGGCGATGGCCTCGGCCTGGGCGAGGTCGAGCTTGTGGTTGAGGAAGGCGCGTTCGGAGAACTCGCCCGGCCGTGCCATGCGCGCGCCCAGCGCGCATGCGCGCGCCACCAGTTGCTGCAGCACGACGGGACTGCCGTGCGCCTGCAGTTCGACTACGTCCTCTCCCGTGAAACTGGCAGGGCCGGGAAACGAGAGCGCGATGCCGTCATCGATGATGTGGCGTTCTTCATCAAGGAAACGCACGTGGTGTGCGTGCCGTGGTGTCAGCGTACGCGCGCACATGTCCGTCGCGATGGCCTGCGCGACAGGCCCGGACAGACGCACGATGCCGACACCGCCTGCGCCCGGAGCGCTGGCAATGGCGACGATGGTGTCCTGTGCATTGTTCATGGGGAAATGCCGGCGGGTGAGCTTTCAGCGTAGCGGAAACACGAAGCCCGCCGGAGGGCGGGCTTCGTGGCGCAGCGGTGGGCGGCAATTACTTCGCCGTCGCGGCCTTTGGGGGGGTGGCCGACTCGCCGTGGCGCTTGGTCATCCACCACTGCTGCAGCAAGCCCAGTGCACCGTTGGTGACCCAGTACAGCACCAGGCCAGACGGGAAGAAGGCCATCATCACGCCGAACACCAATGGCATGAACTGCATCATCTTCTGCTGCATCGGGTCCATGCCCGGCGCCGGCGTCAGCTTCTGCGTCAGCCACATCACCAGCATGTTGAGCACGGGCAGAATGAAGTACGGATCGCGCGCGGTCAGGTCCTGGATCCACGCGAACCACGGTGCCTGGCGCAGCTCGACGGTTTCCACCAGCACCCAGTACAGCGCCAGGAACACCGGCATCTGCACGAGGATCGGCAGGCAGCCGCCCATCGGATTGATCTTCTCCTTCTTGTACAGCTCCATCATGGCGACCTGGAACTTCTGCTTGTCGTCGCCGTAGCGCTCCTTCAACTGCTGGATGCGCGGCTGGAACTTGCGCATCTTGGCGAAGCTCTTGTACTGCGCCGCCGACAGCGGATACAGCGCCAGCTTCACCAGGATCACCAGGCCGATGATCGACCAGCCCCAGTTACCGATGAAGCCATGCAGGAAATTCAGCACCCAGAACAGGCCCTGGCCCAGCAGCGCGAGGATCGCGAACTGGCTGTAGTCGACCACGCGGTCGATGCCGGGCGCATTGATCGCGTGGATCTTGTCGACCAGCTTCGGGCCCACCCACAGGCGTGCGGTGGTGGTGGCCTGCTGGCCGGGACCGACGTTGACGCCGGGACCCATTTCGCGGATCAGCGCGCGCGCGCCGCCATTCGGATTGTCGAGCGAGATGGTGGTGGTGTCGTCGGTGTGCGGAATCCACGCGGTGAAGAAGTGGTGTTGCAGGATCGCGATCCAGCCGCCCTTCACTTGCGCATCGACGCGACCGTCTTCCAGATAATCCTCATTGAACTTGCGGCGCTGGTAACCGCCATCCCACCAGGTGGCGCCGCTGAAGCTGAAGGACTCCGGATTGGTCATGCCGCTCTTGACCTCAGGCGGTGTGCGCAGCAGCTGACGGTAGACCGTGCCCTGCCAAGTGCCGGTGCCCGCGTTGACGACCTCGTCGCGTACCTCCACCTCATAGCTGGCGCGCTTGAAGGTATAGGTACGGCGGATGCTCACACCGTCCGGGCCCTGCCACAGGAACGGTACGCGGACGCTGTCGGCGCCTTGGGCGAGAGCGACATCTCCGGCACCGTTCTCGGGCACGAACGCATGGTGGTCGGGGGCTTTCGATTGCCCGCTGACCCAACCGCTTTCGGCCACGTAGAAATGCTGGGGGTCCTCGCTCATGAGACGGACCGGACCACTGCCCGGCGCCTTGCTCTGCGGGTAATGCAGCAGGTCTGCCTGCAGCACGCTGCCCCCATCCACGACTAGGCGCAACACGTCCGTGGACACGGTCACCCGTGCAGCTGTCGATGTCTTCGCCGCCGGCGCGGGTGTGGCGGGCACCATCGGCGCCGTCGGCACGGTCCCGCTGGCATTGGGTGCGGTGCCGGTACTGGGGGTCGCGGTCGGCACGGTGCTGCCGGCTGGCGCTGCCGTCGCGAGCGAGGCCGCAGCGGGCGCCACGGGGGCCGCCTTCTGCTGGCCCCACTGCATCCACAACAAGGTCGCCACCATCAGCCAGGCGAAGATCAGGAATACACGGGTCTGGTTCATCAGGCAGGCAGTCTCAACCGGCGTCGGAAACCGGTTTGGTCGAAGAAAAAGGAGTGGGTGGCGGCGAAGGGGAATTCAAGCCCGGCGGCATTGTGCCGCCCGGTGCCGATGGCGGCAATGCGCCGGCACGCACGAGGACGCGCTCGAAGGTCGCCCGCAGCTGGCCTGCATCCGCCTGGGCAGCCGGCGCGCGCGCGACCACCACGTAGTCGCCGCCGGGAAGGCCCGCGCGCAGACGACGGAAGTGCTCGCGCAACTGGCGCTTGATCCGGTTTCGCACGACGGCGCGCGTATCGACCTTGCGCGATACCGCCAACCCCAGGCGTGCAGGCCCCTCGCCCGGCAGCCAGTGCAGGCTCAGCATCGGATCGGAGGTGCGGCGCGCCTGATCGAACACGCGTGCATAGTCTGCGCGCGCGCGGACGCGCGCTGCGCGCGGGAAAGTAGTGTTCATCTCAGCAAGAAGCCCGCTCGTGACCGGGCGGGCTCCTGGTGATGCAGTGAACGCATGGATGCATGGCCGCGATGTGCGGCCAAGCCATCAGGCGGTCAGGCGCTTGCGGCCCTTGGCACGACGACGGGCCAGGATCTTGCGGCCGTCGGCGGTCTTCATGCGGGCACGAAAACCATGGTCGCGCTTGCGCTTCAGGTTGCTGGGTTGGTAAGTGCGCTTGGTGGCCATGGGGCCCTCGGGCGTGTTCGGGTGGAAAGAACCGGAAATTCTATAGGAACCACCGGCTTACGGTCAACTCCCTCGGTGCTTTCGACACGATGGTCCTTCGCAAGTGGCTGAACACGGTGCCGTTCACGCGCTTCATCCACATCTTATGCACAGGATCGTTGGCGGGTCCCGACGCCGGTGGTAGTCTGGCCGACCCCATTGACTCCGCCCCGTGCTGCCTCCGGCAACGCGGGATGGCCTGTTCTACCCCACACGCGAGTTGTTCCACCTGATGGATGCCTGGCCCCGTTGCCTCGAACGCCTGGAAGCCGAACTGCCGGCCGAGGATGTACACACTTGGCTCAAACCTTTGCAGGCCGAGCAGCGCAGCAATGCCATGGTGCTGTACGCACCCAACGCCTTCATTGTGGAACAGGTGCGCGAGCGTTACCTGGGTCGCATCCGTGAGCTGCTGGATTACTTCGTCGGACACGATGACGTTTCGCTGGAAATAGGTTCGCGCAGCAGGCCGGCCGACATCGGCATGCCGGTCGCGAACGGCCATGCCGCACCCGGCGTCGCGGCGCCCGCCGAGCCTTTCGCCGGCAACATGGACCTGCACTACACCTTCGACAATTTCGTCGAAGGCCGAAGCAACCAGCTCGGCCGCGCCGCCGCGTGGCAGGCCGCACAGAAGCCGGGCGACCGTTCCCACAACCCGCTGCTGCTGTACGGCGGCACGGGCCTTGGCAAGACGCACCTGATGTTCGCCGCCGGCAACGAAATGCGCCGGCAGAACCCGAATGCACGCGTGCTGTACCTGCGCAGCGAACAGTTCTTCAGCGCCATGACCAAGGCGCTGATCGAGAAGTCGATGGACCAGTTCAAGCGCCGCTTCCAGCAAGTGGATGCGCTGCTGATCGACGACATCCAATTTTTCGCCGGCAAGGACCGCACGCAGGAAGAGTTCTTCCACACCTTCAATGCGCTGTTCGACGGTCGCCAGCAGATCATCCTGACCTGCGACCGCTATCCGCGCGAAGTGGAAGGCTTGGAACCCCGGCTTAAATCGCGCCTGGCGTGGGGCCTGAGTGTGGCGATCGATCCGCCGGACTTCGAGACGCGCGCGGCCATCGTGTTGGCCAAGGCGCATGAGCGGGGCGCGCAGATTCCGGATGACGTGGCCTTCCTGCTGGCCAAGAAGATGCGCAGCAACGTGCGCGACCTGGAAGGCGCGCTCAACACGCTGGCGGCGCGCGCCAATTTCACCGGGCGCGCCATCACCACGGAATTCGCGCAGGAAACCCTGCGCGACCTGCTGCGCGCTCAGCAGCAGGCCATCAGCATCCCCAATATCCAGAAGACCGTGGCAGACTACTACGGTCTGCAAGTCAAGGACCTGCTGTCCAAGCGGCGGACGCGTTCACTGGCGCGTCCGCGGCAGGTGGCGATGGCCTTGGCCAAGGAACTGACCGAACACAGCCTGCCGGAAATCGGCGACGCGTTCGCCGGCCGTGACCACACGACCGTGCTGCACGCCTGCCGACAGATCCGCACCCTGATGGAAGCGGATGGCAAGCTGCGCGAGGACTGGGACAAACTGATCCGGAAGCTCAGCGAGTAATTGCGGGCGCCCTGCGGCGCATCCGTGTTCACGCGGTTTCCGGGCCAGCGCTTCACGTTATCCGGCAGGCGAGAGTGTCCAGTGCGCGCGGGCCTGGTGGGTGCCTGCTTCGCCTGCGTTGCCGTTTTTCTCTTTGAGGTCCTTGCTTCAGGCCGCCGCCGCTTCCTGTGGCGACACTGTAGGCAGGGCCGCGAATCGGGGCAACGCATAACATCGTGGACAAGCGGGCCTGCCTTCTGTGGATAAGATGTGCGTGGAATCAGGCCGGAAAGTTGTCCACAGGTTTCTGCATAGGCACACCTGCCCCTGTCCACCGGGTTGGAAGAAGAAGAAATTGATTCAATTCAAATGGTTATGTGGGTTTTCCCGGATTTCGGGCCCTACCATCACCACCAGCTTTTAAGCTTTTAGTCTTTAAAATCCAAAGCGAAGGGGCCCCAACACTCATGCGTTTCAGTCTGCAGCGCGAAGCTTTCCTCAAGCCCTTGGCCCAAGTGGTCAATGTGGTCGAACGCCGGCAGACGTTGCCGGTACTGGCAAATTTCCTGGTCCAGGTGCAGAACGGACAGCTCTCGCTGACCGGTACCGACTTGGAAGTGGAGATGATTTCCCGTATCGCCGTGGATGAAGCGCAGGACGGCGAAACCACGATCCCCGCGCGCAAGCTGTTCGACATCATTCGCGCGCTGCCCGACGGCAGCAAGGTGACGGTGAGTCAGACGGGCGACAAGGTCACGGTGCAGGCCGGTCGCAGCCGTTTCACGCTGGCCACTCTGCCGGCGAACGATTTCCCGTCAGTGGATGAAGTGGAAGCGACCGAACGTATCGAGGTGCCGGAAGCGACCTTGAAAGAGCTGATCGAACGAACCTCGTTCGCGATGGCCCAGCAGGACGTGCGCTACTACCTCAACGGGCTGCTTTTCGACCTGAGCGAGCGGACGTTGCGTTGTGTGGCGACCGACGGTCATCGTTTGGCACTGTGCGAGGCGGAGCTTGAAGGCACGCCCGTTGGCAAGCGCCAGATCATCGTGCCGCGCAAGGGCGTGAGTGAACTGCAGCGTTTGCTGGAAGGCGGTGACCGTTCGCTGGAACTGGAGGTTGGCCGCAGCCACATCCGGGTCAAGCGGGACGATGTGACCTTTACCTCGAAGCTGATCGATGGCCGTTTCCCCGACTATGCCGCGGTGATCCCGATCGGCGCGGACCGCGAGGTACTGCTGGACCGCGAGATCCTGCGTGCCGCCCTGCAGCGTGCCGCCATCCTGTCCAACGAGAAGTACCGGGGCGTGCGCGTGGAAGTCTCGCCAGGCCAGCTGAAGATCAGTGCACATAATCCGGAGCAGGAAGAGGCTCAGGAAGAGATCGAAGCCGACACCAAGGTGGACGGTCTGGCTATCGGCTTCAATGTGAACTACCTGCTCGATGCCCTGTCTGCTCTGCGTGATGAACACGTCGTCATTCAACTCCGCGACGCGAATTCGTCAGCCCTGGTGCGCGAGGCGAGCAGTGAGAAGTCCCGTCATGTGGTGATGCCGCTGCGCCTCTGACGCCCTGTTCCACGTGAAACACCCGACTCGCCCGGCCTTGCGCCGGGCGATGTCGTTTACAAGCACCCCTAGGCGATTCGCTTGTCCGGGAACGCTAGGCGATAGAATCATCCGATGCCGCTGTCGCCCGCCTGCCCGTTGCCCCGCCCTCACCATTCACTCGCCCAGCAGCCCTTGCCCAGACAGGGGATCTCTCCGTGCAGGTGACCCGTCTTGATGTAAGCGGGCTACGCCGATTCCAGCAGGTTTCAGTGGTCCCAGGACCAGGGCTGAATCTGATCACGGGCAACAATGGCGCAGGCAAGACCAGCCTGCTCGAAGCCCTCCACCTGATGGCCTACGGACGCAGCTTCCGTGGACGAGTGCGTGATGGCCTGGTCCGAACAGGGGCCGATGCTGTCGAGGTCTTCGTGGAGTGGCGCGAAACCACCCAGGGCCGTCTTCGTCGTGCCGGCCTGCGCCACACCGGGCAAGCGTGGACCGGCCGACTAGATGGCGAGAATGTCTCCCAGCTCGGTGATCTTTGCGCCGCGCTTGCGGTCGTCAGCTTCGAGCCGGGTAGTCACGCTCTGGTTACCGGGGGAGGAGAACCCCGCCGTCGCTTCATCGATTGGGGCTTGTTCCACGTGGAACAGGGGGGCGAGGGAACCTTCCTGCCCTTGTGGCGCCGATATGCCCGGGCACTCAAGCAGCGAAATGCCCTGCTGAAGTCAGGCTCAGGCAGTGCTCAACTCGACGCCTGGGACCACGAGATGGCCGAGACGGGTGAGTTATTGACGAGCCACCGGCTGCGTTATCTCGAAACCATGCAGGGCCATCTGTCTGCGGTCGCTGCCGACCTGGCACCGTCGCTCGGTACCGCAGACCTGCAGTTCCAGCCCGGGTGGCGCCGCCACGAGCTGGCATTGGCAGACGCGTTGCTGCTCGCCCGGGATCGCGACCGTGCGGCGGGTTACACCACCGTCGGCCCTCACCGGGCTGACTGGCGCATCGACTATTCCAGCCTGCCCGGTCGAGAAACGCTGTCCCGCGGCCAAGCGAAACTGACTGCGTTGTGCTGCCTGCTGGCGCAGGCGGAGGATTTTGCAGCCAGAAGAGGCGAATGGCCCGTCATCGCCCTGGATGACCTGGCATCGGAGCTGGATCGACACCACCAGCGCCGGATCCTGGAGCGGCTGCTGGCTTGCGGTACCCAGGTCTTGATGACCGGCACCGAAACTCCCTCCGGACTCAATGGCATGCAGGCGGCGCCTACTGTGTTCCACGTGGAACAGGGCGCCATCAAGCTCCTGCAGGTTGGCGGCGGCGGGGGCTAAGTGCGCACCAGTGCTATAATTCTGCGTTGAATCCCTTGGCCCGCGCGTGGCGCCCACCGACCCGGTGACGCGGCGCCTGCCATGCAGCCGACACGAAGCGAATGACCGACGAAACGACCTCTTCTGCACCGAACGGCAACACGTACGACGCCAACAGCATCACCGCACTGGAAGGTTTGGAAGCGGTCCGCAAGCGCCCCGGCATGTACATCGGCGACGTGCATGACGGCACGGGCCTGCACCACATGGTGTTCGAGGTCGTCGACAACTCCATCGACGAGGCGCTGGCGGGCCATGCGGACCACGTGGCAGTGACGATCCATGAGGATGGCTCGGTCTCGGTTTCCGACAACGGCCGCGGCATTCCGGTCGGCAATCATGCGCAGATGAGCGCCAAGCTGGGGCGTGAGGTCTCCGCCGCCGAAGTCGTCATGACCGTCCTTCATGCGGGTGGTAAGTTCGACGACAACAGCTACAAGGTTTCCGGCGGCCTGCACGGCGTGGGCGTCAGCGTGGTCAACGCTCTTTCCGAAAAACTGCAGCTGGACATCTTCCAGGGCGGTTCCCACTACCGCCAGGAATACAGCAACGGTGCGGCCCTGGTGCCGCTGACCCAGCTCGAAAGTTCGACCAAGCGCGGCACCACGCTGCGCTTCTGGCCGTCGGTGACCGCCTTCCATGGCAACGTCGAGTTCCATTACGACATCCTGGCCCGCCGCCTGCGCGAGCTGTCGTTCCTCAATTCCGGCGTCAAGATCGTACTGCTTGACGAGCGGGGCGAAGGCCGTCGCGACGATTTCCACTACGAAGGCGGCATCCGCAGCTTCGTTGAGCATCTGGCGCATCTGAAGACGCCGTTGCATCCGAATGTGATCTCGGTCAGTGGCGAGCAGAACGGCATCACGGTCGAAGTCGCTCTGCAGTGGACCGACGCCTATCAGGAAACGATGTTCTGCTTCACCAACAACATCCCGCAGAAGGATGGCGGCACCCACCTAATCGGTTTCCGCGCGGCGCTGACGCGCACGCTGACCAACTACATCGAACAGAACGGCATCGCCAAGCAGGCCAAGGTAAATCTGTCCGGCGACGACATGCGCGAAGGCATGATCGCCGTGCTGTCGGTGAAGGTGCCGGATCCGAGCTTCTCCTCGCAGACCAAGGAGAAACTGGTCAGTTCAGACGTTCGGCCGGTCGTTGAGAGCACGTTCGGCGCACGTTTGGAGGAGTTCCTGCAGGAACACCCTAACGAGGCCCGAGCCATCGCCGGCAAGATCGTCGACGCCGCCCGTGCGCGTGAAGCCGCGCGCAAGGCCCGCGACCTGACCCGCCGCAAAGGGGCGCTGGATATCGCCGGCCTGCCTGGCAAGCTGGCCGACTGCCAGGAGAAGGATCCGGCGCTGTCCGAACTGTTCATCGTCGAGGGCGACTCGGCCGGCGGTTCCGCCAAGCAGGGCCGCAACCGCAAGAACCAGGCGGTGCTGCCTTTGAGGGGAAAAATCCTCAACGTGGAACGCGCGCGCTTCGACCGCATGCTCGCCTCCGCCGAAGTCGGCACGCTGATCACCGCGCTGGGCACCGGCATCGGCAAGGACGAATACAACCCGGACAAGCTGCGTTACCACCGCATCATCATCATGACCGACGCCGACGTCGACGGGTCGCACATCCGCACGCTGCTGCTGACGTTCTTCTACCGGCAGATGCCGGAGCTGATCGAACGAGGCCACATCTACATCGGCCTGCCGCCGCTATACAAGCTCAAGCAGGGCAAGCAGGAGCTCTACCTGAAGGACGATGCGGCGCTCAACGTGTACCTGGCCAACAACGCGGTCGAAGGTGCATCGCTGATTCCCGCCGATGGCGAGCCGCCGATCTCCGGTGAAGCCCTGGAGAAGCTGCTGCTCGCGTTCACCACCGCGCGCGATGCCATCGCGCGCAACGCGCACCGTTACGATCCGGTGCTGCTGGAGTCGCTGATCGATTTCACCCCGCTCGATGCGGAGCACCTGCAGAAGAACATCGATGAACGACACGAACTGGCCGCACTGGAAGCCAAACTCAACCGGAGCAGCCTGGGAAGTGCGCGCTATGCGCTGACGCTGCAACCGGCCACCGAACAACGCCCCGCAGCGCTGCTCGCGACGCGTCGGCACATGGGCGAGGAACTTGTGCAGGTGCTCTCGCTGTCGGCCTTCGAGACCGGCGAACTGCGTCCGCTGCGCGAAGCGGCAGCGCTGTTGCACGGACTCGTGCGTGAAGGCGCACAGGTCATCCGTGGCAACAAGGCGCAGCCGGTGGTTACCTTCGCCGATGCCCAAGCGTGGTTGCTGGAAGAGGCCAAGAAGGGCCGCAGCATCCAGCGCTTCAAGGGCCTGGGTGAAATGAATCCGGAGCAGCTGTGGGATACCACGGTGAACCCGGATACGCGTCGCCTGTTGCAGGTGCGCATCGAGGACGCCGTGGCGGCCGACCAGATCTTCAGCACGCTGATGGGCGACGTGGTGGAGCCGCGTCGCGAATTCATCGAAGACAACGCGCTGAAGGTTTCCAACCTCGACGTGTGACGTTGCGGAGGATGAGCCCGGTCCCCTCCTCCCTGGTGGACGCGGGAGCCCCCGACCGACGTCCATTGCGCGACGTGCTGCCGGCGTTCGCATTGGACGTCGTGCTGGCGGTGTTGCTTTCGTTCTCAGCCATGCTCCTGGGTTTGCTGGGATGGGCCGCCTGGCGCGGTGTGCAGTTGGCGCGCACGCATGGCGGCACGATCGACGCGCAGGCCCTGCAGGCGAATGTGGGCGCTCCGCCCGTTCTGTTCCTCATCATGGCCACGCTCGTCAGCACCGGCGGCACAGCGCTGCTGCTGTACTTCTGGCGCCGACGCGCGACGATCATCGAACTGCGCCAATCCCTGGCTAATGTGCGCTTGGCCCGGACCTGGTTCTGGGCGCTTGGTGCGGGGATTTCGACCTTCCTGTTCAGTGCAATCATGAGCGGATGCGGCCGCGCGCTGGGGCTGGAACTGGAACCCAGCAACCTGGACGTGATCAAGGCCGGATTCGCGCAATATCCCATCTTCCTGGCCCTGTTCGCCGTCGTCCTTGCGCCGATGTACGAGGAACTGCTGTTCCGTCGCGTCATGTTCGGGCGGTTGTGGCATGCGGGCTGGCCGGTGCTTGGCCTTGTGCTGAGCAGCCTGGTGTTCGCCCTTGTGCATGAAATGCCGGGCCTCAATGGAAAGCCGCCATCCAGCACGCTCTTCCTGCTCTTCGTCTATGCCGGCATGGGCGCCATGTTTGCCGGCGTTTACCGGGCGACGAGGACGCTATGGGCGCCGATCGCTGCGCACATACTGAACAATGCCCTGGCGCTGGCGGTCCTGCAGGTCTACGGCCAGACACAGGCTTAATGTGATTGACGAAAGTTTAAGACGCGTTTGCCCAGACTCCTGCTGTACGCAATATCTCAGGGGGATCGCATGAAAGTCTGGATTCTCGGAACCGTCGCTGCTCTAGGGCTGACGGCATGCGCCACCACGACCTCGCCCACTGGGCGGACCCAGATGGTCGGTGGCGTCTCGCAGGCGCAGCTCGATCAATTGGGCGCGCAGGCCTTTGCCGAGACCAAGGCCAAGGAAACGCTGAGTCGCGACGCGCGACAGAACAGTTATGTCACCTGCGTGGTCAACGCCCTCGTGCGCCAATTGCCCCCCGAGCAGCGCAGGTTCGCGTGGGAAACGGCGGTTTTCTCGGACAAAGAACCGAACGCTTTCGCACTGCCGGGAGGCAAGGTTGGCGTTAACACCGGCATTTTCACGGTGGCGAAGAACCAGGATCAGCTCGCGGCGGTGCTTGGTCATGAGATCGGCCATGTGATCGCGCGCCATCATGAAGAACGCATCACCCGTCAGATGGGAGCGCAGGCGGGCCTGGGCGTCCTGGGGGCACTGGCTGGTGCGCGCTACGGCGATGGCGCGGCCAGCACGGTAAATCAGCTGGGCGGCATGACCGCGCAGGCCGCGTTCCTGCTGCCAGGGTCGCGCACTCAGGAGAGCGAGGCGGATGTCGTCGGCCAGCGCCTGATGGCTCAGGCGGGCTTCGATCCTCGCCAGGCCGTCAATCTCTGGCAGAACATGATGGCCGCCAGTGGTGGCCGTCAGCCGCAGTGGCTCTCTACGCACCCTGACCCCACCAACCGCATCCGCGAACTGCAACGCGATGCACCCTCTCTCGTACCTACCTACGAGGCTGCCAGGAAGGCGGGAAATGCGCCGAAATGCGGCTGACACACGCCACGGTATTGCTGCTATGCAGCACCTGAAACGGTATCCGCACGCACCAGGTTTCTGTTAGTTTTGCCGGCCCCGCACGCAGGCGGGTTGGACCGTCATCCCCCGGATGGCCTGACGAGGTTTGAAGATGAAGCTCCGCATGCACAAGAAGTCCCTACTCAGCATGATGTTGCTGGCTGCCTTTGGCGGCGGCATCGTCGCCGACGCCGTGGCGCAGTCCGCACGGTCCTCCAATCGCAGCAGTTCGCGCGAAGGCAGCCAGAAGGCGGAGGTCCGTTACCCCGACGCAACCCGCGAAGATCCCAAGGCTAAGCCTTCCAGCAAGATGCAGGGCAAGTTGAGCAAGCTGTTCAAGGCATACGAGAAGGAAGACAACGACGCCGAAACACTGGCGTTGGCCAAGGAGCTGATGGCCGAACCGAATGCCAACGAGTACGACAAGGCCATGGCTGCCCAGCTGGGTGGACAGGCGGCGTACAACCTGGATGACATGGCGACCGCCAAGCAGCTGCTCCAGCAGGTGATCGACCTCAATGCGCTGGACAACAACGGCCACTACCAGTCGATGCTGATGCTGGCCCAGTTGCAGCTGCAGGACGACGAGTTCGAGCCGGGCATGGCCAACCTCAACCGTTATCTCACAGAGACGAAATCCAACAAGCCCGAAGACCTGATCCAGAAGGGACAGGCGCTGTACCAGATGGAGAAGTATGCGGAAGCCATCCCGGTACTCGAGCAGGCCATCGCCGCCACGCCGGAGCCGAAGGACAACTGGTACGGCCTGCTCTTGGCGTCGCTCATCGCCGCCGAGCGCCCTGCCGAAGCGGTGAAGATCGCCGAACAGATGGCAGCCAAGAATCCGGCCGACAAGAAGGCCCAGCTCAACCTGGTCGCGACCTACCAGCAGGCGGACCAGTACGACAAAGCCGCCACCACGCTGGAGAAGATGCGTTCCGCTGGCCAGCTGACGGAAGAAAAGGAATACCGTCAGCTCTACGTGACCTACGCCAACATGGATGGTCGGGAGAAGGACGTCATTTCCGTCGTCAACGAAGGTTTGGAGAAGGGCTTGCTGAAGCCGGACCACCAGACCTTCTTGGCCCTGGCGCAGGCGTACTACTACTCCGAGCAAATCCCGCAAGCCATCGATGCCTGGCAGAAGGCTGCGCCCCTTGCCGCGGATGGCGAAACCTATCTGAACCTTGCGCGCGTCCTCTGGCAGGAAGGCCGCATCCCGGAAGCCAAGGTGGCCGCGCGTGCCGCACTGGCCAAGGGTTTGAAGAAGCCGGACGACGCGAAGAAGATCATCGCGCTGCCGTGACGGGATTCGATGACACCGAAGGCCAATTAATCCATACGGATGATGGCATCGGGGCGCCGGATTGGTATAAGCTGGGGGTTCCGTCGGTGAAAACCACCGGCAGGACCCAGAATCGACGACGCGTCTCGGCGCTCGTATCAACCTTGAGTTAATTGGCGCATGGCTGAACAACTGGTCATCAACAGGTACCGGGAAGAAGAAGAGGACAACAGCCTCAACTGGCCCCGTATCATCGGTATTGCCTTCGTGATCGCATTGCACGCAGCGGCCCTGCTTGCGCTGTTGATCCCGGCGGTTGCTCCGCCGGCTGAAAAGAAGGAAGAGCGCCGCACTTCGGTCGTCATCGTCGACGCGCCGCCTCCCCCGCCGCCGCCGCCGCCGCCGCCGCCGAAGCAGGACACGCCGCCGCCGCCGGTCAAGAACCTGGCGCCGCCGAAGACCACCCCGCTGCCGCCGCCGCCGGAAGCACCGCCGGTCGACATCGCCGAGCCGCGTCCGACCGACATCGTCACCCCGCCGTCGCCGCCCGCACCGCCTGCGCCGACGCCGGACATCGGCGCCAGCGTGGATATCTCGTCGAAGAACATGAATCCGCCGCGTTACCCGCCCGCCGCCGCGCGAGCCGGTATCACGGGTACGGTGATCCTGATCATCGACGTGGATGCCAACGGCAACGTGACCAACGTGTCGGTGGAGAAGTCGAGCCGCAACCGCGACCTCGACCGTGCCGCGATCGATGCTGCACGCAAGTGGCGCTTCAATGCTTCCGTCGTAAATGGCCAGAAGTCAGCTGGCCGGGTCCGCGTACCGGTGGATTTCACGCTTTAAGAAGGAAGACGGCGGCCAACACCTGGGCCAAAGTCAACGTTTCATCCTTTCAGAACCGCAACACCCTCTATCAACACTTATATAAAGGTAAGCGTCATGCTGCAGGAAACCCTTTTTGCCGCCGCCGCCGGGGGCACCAACGCCGCGAATGCCTTGTCGCAGATGGGCTTCGAGCACATGATCAGCGAAATGATCAGCAAGCCCGGCGAGTTCATCGTCTCGTGGGTCGTGCTGCTCACCCTCGTCATCATGTCGGCCATGTCCTGGTACTGGACGGTCATCAACGTGCTGCGCAGCAGCCGCCTGAAGGGCCAGGCCGACCGCGTCACCAGCGCTTTCTGGGAAACCCCGAACGCGCAGGACGCCATCCGCCTGATGGAAGAGCAGCCGAAGAACGAGCCGTTCTCCAAGATCGCGCTTGACGCTGCCCAGGCTGCCGCGCACCACCAGCGCGCCGAAGGCTCTGCAGCAGGTCTGGGTGAAACCCTGAGCCGCTCGGAGTTCGTCGACCGCGCACTGCGCCAGGCCGTGACCCGGGAAAGCACCAACCTGCAGGGCGGCATGACGCTGCTGGCCACCGTCGGTGCGACCGCGCCGTTCGTAGGTCTGCTGGGTACGGTGTGGGGCATCTACGGCGCCCTGATCCGCATCGGTGCGACCGGTCAGGCCTCGATCGACGCCGTCGCCGGCCCGGTGGGTGAAGCGCTCATCATGACCGCCATCGGTCTGTTCGTCGCCATCCCGGCCGTGTTCGCCTACAACTTCTTCAGCAAGACCAACTCGGCGACCATCGCCAAGTTCGACACGTTCGCGCACGACCTGCACGACTTCTTCGCCACCGGCTCGCGCGTTCGCTGAGCCGGCGGTACAAGCAGTCAACGCAACGTTCTAGACGGAGCCCGTCATGGCTTTCAGTAGTGGTAATAGCAGCGGCCCGATGGCCGAGATCAACGTCACGCCCCTCGTGGACGTGATGTTGGTGCTCCTGATCATCTTCATCATCACGGCGCCGCTGATGTCGCACAAGGTGAAGATCGAACTGCCCGAAGCGAACCTGATACAGGATCCGGCGGACAAGACCGCGCCGGCGACCCCGCCGATCACCATCTCCGTCAAGGAGAATGGCGATCTGTACTGGGGCGACGAGCCGGTGACCAAGGAGATCCTGGAATCCCGCCTGTCCAGCGTGGCCCAGTTGCAACCGCAGCCGAAGCTCAACCTGCGCGGCGACAAGACGACGAAGATGGGCACCATCGCCGACGTCACCAAGATCGCGCAGGGTCAGGGCATGCTGGACATCGGCTACGTGGCCACGAAAGAGAAGGGGCAGTAAGCCATGGCATTCAGCAGTGGTGGAAGCAAGGGCCCCATGGCCGACATCAACGTCACGCCCCTCGTGGACGTGATGCTGGTGCTGTTGATCATCTTCATCGTGACCGCGCCGATCATGACGTATCCGATCGAAGTGGCCCTGCCGCAGCGCGTGATCAACCCGCCGCCGCAGGTGCGCGAGCCGCCGCCGCCGATCGATCTGCGCATCGAGGCCGATGGCACGATCTACTGGAACAACAGCCCGGCGAACGTGGCCGACCTCCAGCGGAGGATGGAAGAGGAAGTGCAGCGCGATCCGACCAACCAGCCGGAGCTGCGCATCGAAGCCAACTCGGAATCGCACTACGACGTGATGGCCAAGGTGTTGGCTGCTGCGAAGAACGCGCAGATGATGAAGATCGGTTTCGTACAGTAAGCCTGACGCGAAAGACGCCTTTGAACGCCGCCCCTTGGGCGGCGTTTTTCTTTGGGAGCGCACCGGCTCCCTCTTGTGGCGACGCCGCGGGCGGCGTAGCGTCAGGGCCACGGTCCTGACAGAAGGAGGTGTGCCATGGCGTTCTCCGTTCCCGCAAGCCGTCGTGAACTGGCCGAGATCAACATCACCCCACTCGTGGACGTGATGCTGGTGCTGCTGGTGATCTTCATCGTCACCGCACCGTTGCTCTCGCGCCCCATCGAAACGATCCTGCCGCAGTCCGTACGGGGGGAAAGAACCGAGCCACCGAATGACTTGGTCCTCAAGGTCGGGTTGGCGGGAGCCTACACACTGGATGATCGCCCGGTATCACTTGCCGACCTGCGCCTTCGGCTAGAGGACGCTGTCCTCGCTGATCCGCGTACGGTGTTGCAGGTGGAAGCCGCAAGCGGGGCCGATTACCAGCAGCTGGTCAGCGCATTGGCCCAGGCAGAAGCGAGCGGCCTGGACAACATCGTGATGCGGAACTGACGACCGGATGACGGCGCCGGTCGGTACTCAGCGACCGGCGCTGGTGGTATCCCTGCATGTTGCATGCAGGATGGACAGGTAGGCTTCCACCGTGCGCTCGAGGCCGGCGTACAACGCCTCGCCAATCAACGCATGACCGATGGAGACTTCCAGAACGTCAGGCACCGCAACCAGGAATTCTCCCAGATTGTCCTGGCTCAGGTCGTGCCCGGCATTGACGCCCAAGCCCAGGGCGTGAGCTTCGCGTGCGGTGCGGGTGCACAGCGCCAGCGCGGTTGCGGCGTCGCCACGCGCGGCGGCCTCGGCGAACGGGCCGGTATAGATTTCGATGCGATCCGCGCCAACACGGGCAGCTTCAGCAAGGCCCTCGCAGCCTGCATCGACGAACAGACTGACGCGACAGCCCATCGCCTTCAATTCGGCGACGAATGATTGCAGGCGATCCATGTCATGACTGAAATCGAAGCCATGGTCCGACGTGATCTGCCCATCGGCGTCCGGCACCAGCGTCGCCTGTGCCGGCCGCACGGCATCGCAGAGGGCCAGGAAGCCGGGATAGCCCTCGCGGGGTGGGGCGAAAGGATTGCCCTCCAGGTTCAGTTCAACGTTGCACTCACGCGTCAGTGCCGACAGGGCATGTACGTCCGCCGTGCGGATGTGCCGCTGGTCCGGCCGCGGGTGCACCGTGACGCCATGCGCGCCTGCGGACAGGCATGTGCGGGCAGCGCGCACCACGTCCGGCTCCGAGCCGCCGCGCGAGTTGCGCAACACGGCGATCTTGTTGACGTTGACGCTGAGCAGGGTCACGAAGCAGGGGGCTCCGAGGGGGGGATCGCGTTGCGGCGCGCCTCTGCCACCTCGCGCAGGCGACGCAGCTCGGCCGGATCGATCATCTGCGACGGATCCTGGCTGCTCTCACCGATGCGACGTGCGTACCAGCTGACGATCCAGAGCAGGAACAGTACCAGCGAGGCGAGCAGCGACATCACCATCACCGGAGTGGAGGTCACGGAAAAGCCGACATACAGGGCGCCGACCGCCATCAACAGGAACAACCAGTGCATCGTCCACCCCCGGGGTTGGTCGCGGCATATTACCGCCTCCGGCACGGCACAAAAACGGGCCTGCTTCACAGCAGCGGCGACATCAGGCGGGCCAGCGCCTCGGGGAGCCGATGCCGCCAGAGCGAGCGGCCGCGTTGCAGCTTCACCGGTTCGCTGGCGGCGATCTCGCCCTCAAGCCACTGCGCCAGCGTGCCGGCGACGCCGCGGTCGCGGAACATCATCGAGATCTCGAAATTGAGGCGGAAACTCCGGTGGTCGAAGTTGGCGCTGCCGATGACCGCCATGGCATCGTCGCAGAGCAGCGCCTTGCTGTGCATCATCCGCGGTCCGTACTCGTAGACTTTCACCCCTGCGGCCAGCAGCTCGTCGAAGTAGGACCGTGCGGCTAGCGTCACCAGTCTCGAATCACTCACTTTCGGCACCACCAGCCTTACATCCAATCCGCCCAGCGCGGCCGAGGTCAGCGCCATGCGTGCCGCCTCGCCCGGCACGAAGTACGGCGTCACCAGCCACACGCGCCACTTCGCTTCGTGGATGGCGGCCACCTTCATGCGATGGATCGGCTCCCATGCCGAATCCGGCCCCGATACCAGCGCCTGCGCGGCGATACCGCCCTGCACGTTCGCATCGCTCGCACTCCACAGGCGCGTGCCCTGGAAATCCTTGCGCTGCTGGCCCGTGGCGTAGACCCAGTCTTCCACGAACACCTGCTGGATGCTGCGGACGACCTCACCTTCCAGGCGCAGGTGCAGGTCGCGGTAGGCATCGTCGCGCAGGGACTCGTCTTCCTCATCGGTGACGTTGATGCCGCCGGTGAAGGCGATGCGACCGTCCACCACCACGATCTTGCGGTGGGTGCGCAGGTTGAGCCAGGGCCGGGTGAAGGGCCTGAACTTGGTCGGGTGGAACCATGCGTACTCGCCACCGGCTTCCACTAGCGGTTGCAGGGCACGTTTCTTCAACCGGTTGGAGCCTACCGCGTCCAGCAGCAGGCGGACCTTCACGCCCTCGCGTGCCTTGGTCGTCAGCGCGTCCAGCACGCGCTGCCCGGTGCGATCGCCATTGAAGATGTAGTACTCGACGTGAATATGGTTGTCGGCAGCCGCGATCGCATCCAGGATCGCCTGGTACGTGGCGCAACCGTCGACCAGCTGTTGCACGGACGTGGCGGTGGAAGGAGGCAACCCGGTGATCTTCTGCGCGAGCATCGGCAGCTCGGCGCTGTTGCCGTCGGTGGGCGCGAAGACTTCGTAGCGATCGAGACTTTCGCGCGAACGCGTACGTCGCAACTGGTGGCGCTTGATCCGCTGCGGCCCCAGCAGGAAGTAGATCAGGTAGCCCACGTAGGGCAACAGCGCAAGCGACAGCAGCCAGCTGAGCGTGGCGACCGGCTCGCGCTTCTGCAGGATGATCCAGGAGCACAGCGGCACCAGGTAGAGCAGCCACGCCACCGTGACCCACAGCTGCAGGTTCGGCACTGAGCCAAGCGTGTCCCAGAGGGAGGTCAGAGCGTTGCGCATGGGGCGATTCTATATGCCGTGTCGCGAACGCTGCGACGCCGCGGGCGCAAGCTGGCCGGCATGGCGACGATGCGACACCCCGGCATCAAGGGACGTGGCTCTACCGGCTACCTGCCGGGCCGGTTCGCCGTGACCACGCCGGAGACGGTCGACGACGGCTGGCACGAGGCCGATAACGAAGGCGATACCGCATCGGCACCCCAGACCGAATTGCACGAGGAAGTGGCGCGCAGCGTCATCACCCGCAACCAATCGCCGGACATCCCCTTCGATCAATCGTTGAATCCGTACCGCGGCTGCGAGCACGGTTGCAGCTACTGTTTCGCGCGCCCGTCGCATGCTTATCTCGACCTGTCGCCCGGGCTGGACTTCGAGACCAAGATCTACGCCAAGACGAATGCGCCGGAGATGCTGCGCAGAGAGCTATCCAGGCGTGGCTACCAGCCCAGTCCGATCTCGCTGGGAATCAATACCGACGCCTACCAGCCCGCCGAACGTCGCCTGCAACTGACGCGCCGGATCCTGGAGGTGTTGGCCGAAGCGAAGCATCCGGTGTCGCTGATCACCAAGAACGCGCTGATCGAACGCGACCTGGACCTGTTGGCGCCGATGGCACGGGAGAACCTCGTGCACGTCTACTTGTCGATCACCACGCTCGACAACGGCCTGTCCTCGCGGCTGGAGCCGCGCGCGTCCGCGCCGCACAGCCGCTTGAAGGCGGTGACGCGGCTCAGCGAGGCGGGCGTGCCGGTGGGCGTGATGTTCGCCCCGGCGATTCCCTGGGTGAACGACCACGAGCTGGAAGCGGTGCTCGAAGCGTCGCGCGATGCCGGCGCCACGGCGGCCGGCTACGTGCTGCTGCGCCTGCCGCACGAAGTCGCCCCGCTGTTCCGCGACTGGCTGCAGACGCACCTGCCTGATCGTGCGGCGCACGTGATGAGCACGGTGCAGCAGCTGCGCGGCGGCAAGGATTACGACAGCCGGTTCGGCACTCGCCTGCGTGGCGAGGGCGTGTACGCCGACCTGCTGGCGCGGCGCTTCGGGCTGGCGTTGAAGCGCCACGGCTTCGAAGGACGGCGCCATCCTCCGTTCGACTGCACACGCTTCGTGCCACCCCGCGCGCCGTCGCCGCAGGGCGAGCTGTTCTGACGCCAGCGACGGCACCACTGCGACGATCGGTCACGCGGCGGCCCGCCGACGGCCAGGGACAATCCATCATCCCCGCCTTGCGCCCCGTGCCGATGATCCAGTCGCTCTACCTTGCCGGTCCCGACATCTTCCGCCCCGACGCCGCCGCCCGCGGCGAGCAACTCAAGGCGCTGTGCGCACGTCATGGCTTCGAAGGCCTGTTTCCGCTGGACGTCCAGGTGGCCGGCCACGCCACCGGCGATCCGCTGGAGACCGCGCGCTGGATCTACCGTGCCGACATCGGCCTGCTCGATGCGGCCGATGCGGTGCTGGCGAACCTGGATTTCTTCCGCGGTGCCGAACCGGACAGTGGCACCTGCTTCGAAGTGGGTTACGCGATCGCCCGCGGCAAGCCGGTCTACGGTTACGTGCCCGAAGGCGGCAGCCTGGCAGAGCGTATCCGCCGGCGCTGCCCGGAATACCTGGGCGAGGACGCCGGCAACGACATGCAGGGCTGGCAGCTGGAGGAGTTCGGCCTGCCGCTCAACCTGATGCTCGCCGTGCCCTGCGTGATGGTGGTGGGCGATGCCGAAGCGGCGTTGCAGCGCCTGCGTCGCGACCTGGACGCCCGGCACAGGGTCGCCTGAGCCGCGTCAGCGGCCGCCGTACAGCCGTTCGGCACGCTGGAACAGGATCCAGCTGGTCGCGATGTACTTGTCGCCGCCCACGGGGCGGTTGCCGCGGTGCGTGTGGGTGAACGCGGTCGGGGCGATCAGCAGGCTGCCGGTGCGCGGCGCGATCTTGCGCTGCTGGTGGAAGAATTCGGTTTCGCCCGCCTCGAAGCCATCGTTGAGGTAGAGCGTCCACAACACGTGGCGGTGCAGCGGCTCCGCATCGGCGCCCTTGGGGAACAGCTCGCAATGCCAGTAGGGATAACCGCCTTCGCCGGCTGGATAACGCTGCAGGTTGATCCGGCCCGGCACGAACACCGCCATGATCAGTCGCATCAGCGCATCGTCGTCCATGCCGGCGACGTCCTCGTAACCGAGGCGGTGCAACTGCCCGTCCTCGCCCGGCTGCTGCAGCATCAGCGGTGCGATCAGGCTGAAGGGATAAGTGCGCAGGTACTGCTTCAGCCCGGCGAGCACGGCCAGGTTAAGGCGCTGTTCCACGTCGCGCCAGTCGGCCTGCCCGCTGATGCTGATGTCGCGGCTGTGCTTGAGCTCCGGATGGTGGCCACCCCCGACCTTTCCCGGCCGGTCCTGCCGGCTGGCGTCGAAGCGCGCCACGATGGCGCGGCAGGTCGCCGCGTCCAGCGCGTCGTGATAAACCTCGATGAAGTCGGCGGGATGCGGATGCGGCGTCATGGCCGGATTCTAGCCGCCCGCGTCGCGGTCAGGCGGAGGCGGTGTCGTGGGCCCGATGGTAGCCGACGGCCGCCTCGACTTCCTTCTTTGATCCGAGGAACACCGGCACGCGCTGGTGCAGCTGCGTCGGCCGCAGGGTCAGGATGTCTTCGCGCCCGGTGCTGGCCGCGCCGCCGGCCTGCTCCACCAGCATGCCCATGGGGTTGGCCTCGTACATCAGGCGCAGCTTGCCGGCCTTGCCCGGGTCTTTGCGGTCCCACGGGTAGATGAAGATGCCGCCGCGGGTCAGGATGCGGTGCACGTCGGCGACCATGCTGGCGATCCAGCGCATGTTGAAATCCTTGCCGCGCGGGCCTTCGCTGCCGGCGAGCAGGTCGCTGACGTAGCGCTGCATCGGCGCTTCCCAGTGGCGCTGGTTGGACATGTTGATGGCGAACTCCTTCGTCTCCTCCGGGATGCGCATGTCGCGCTGGGTCAGCACGAACGCACCCTGCTCGCGGTCCAGGGTGAACGCATGGGTGCCGTTGCCCGTGGTCAGCACCAGCATCGTGCTGGGGCCGTAGATGCAGTAACCGGCGGCGACCTGCTCGCGACCGGGCTGGAGGAAGTGCTCATCACCCGGCGTGGTCACGCCATCCGGACTGCGTAGCACCGAGAAGATGGTGCCGACCGAGACGTTTACGTCGATGTTAGAGCTGCCGTCCAGCGGATCGAACAGCAGCAGGAAGCCGCCGCGCGGATAGGCATCCGGGATCGGCTGGCTGTGGTCCATTTCCTCCGACGCGCACGCGGCGAGGTGGCCGCCCCAGGCGTTGGCTTCCAGCAGGATGTCGTTGCTCAGCACATCCAGCTTCTTCTGCGCCTCGCCCTGCACGTTGCCGGTGCCGGCATCGCCCAGCACGCCGCCCAGCGCGCCCTTGCTGACCGCGATGGAGATGCTGGTGCAGGCGCGGGCCACCACGGCGATCAGCTGGCGCAGGTCGGCGCTGATGCGGCCCGCGCGCTGTTCCTCGATCAGGTAACGGCTCAGCGAGACGGCGGATGGAGCAGAAGCGGGCATGATGGGATCCACGGCGAACGGTGCGCGCATTGTCCGGGTTGATGGGACCAATGCAAGACCATTCGCTATGCTGACGGGTCTGGAGGAAGGAATGGACGAAGCAACCCCGGAGACCTGGCTGGCGCTGTCCTCGGCGCTGGGTCTGGGCCTGCTGATCGGCCTGGTGCGCGAACGCAGCCACGGTCGTGCGCATGCCATCGCCGGCCTGCGCACGCACGCGCTGGTGGCGTTGGGCGCGGCGGTCGCGGCGTGGCTGGGACTGCCCGTGTTGATGGTCGGGTTGGGCGTCGTCGGAGCGCTGGCGGCGATGGCGTACCACGCCACGCGCCAGGACGATCCCGGCCTGACGAGCGAAGTGACCCTGGTGCTGACCTTCCTGTTGGGCGCCATGGCGATGCGCGTCCCGGCGCTGGCCACCGCGCTGGCGGTGGTGGTGGCGGTGCTGCTGTATGCCAAGCAGCCGCTGCATGAACTCACCCGCGACACCTTCAGCGAACGCGAGGTCTTCGACGGCCTGCTGCTGCTGGCGTCCGCCCTGGTCATCCTGCCGATCCTGCCGGACCGCCCGATCGGGCCTTTCGACGCCATCAACCTCGCCACCATCTGGAAACTCGTGGTGCTGGTGATGGCGGTCAGTGCGCTGGGCCATGTCGTGCTGCGCGTGGTGGGCAATCGTTGGGGGTTGGCGGCGGCGGGGTTCTTTGCCGGCTATGTGTCCTCGACGGCGGCCACCATCGGGTTCGGACAGCGGGCGAAGGAAACACCGGCCCTTCTGCGCTCGGCCGTTGCGGCCGCGCTGCTGGCGAATCTGGCCTCGCTGACGTTGTGCATCCCGATCCTGTGGGCGGTATCGCCGGCGCTGGTGCGCGACTTGCTGCCGGAACTCTGCGCCATCGGCGGCGTATTGCTGGCCGGCGGCGTGTTGGGCCTGCGTGCGGGACACGAGGAAACCGTGAAGCCCCCAACCTCCGAGAGCCGCATGTTCCGCTTCGGGCAGGCGCTCGGATTCGCCTTGCTGGTGGGTGTGCTGACGTTCGTGGCGGCGGCGCTCGCGGCGTGGATCGGACCACGGGGCGCGATGGCGGCTGCTGCGCTGTCGGCGATCGCGGAACTGCATGCGGCCGTGGCCACGCTGGCCAACCAGTTTTCGCGTGGTGGACTGGAGGCCGCGGAAGCACGCTGGTGGATGCTGGCGTTGTTGGCGGCCAGCCTCATCGCCAAGTCGGTCATCGCCTGGATCAGCGGCGGCAAGGCCTACGGGCTGCGCGTGTCCGCGGGCCTGATGGCGGCGTTGGCGGCGGGCGCGGTGATGGTGGGGTTCTGAAGGGAAGCTGTGCTGTTGTGGAAGCGACGTAAGTAGCGATTGGGCGTCAGCAAAAAAGCATCGCGACTTACGTCGCTCCCACAGGAAGCACTACCGGGCGCCCCTCAGATAATCCGCAACGTGATCGCCTTCAGCACGGCGCGGGTGCGGTCGCGCGTACCGAGCTTGTCCAGGATGGTGGAGACATAGTTCTTCACCGTGCCTTCCGCCAGGAACAGCGTGCGCGCGATTTCCTTGTTGGAATACCCGCCCGCCAACAGCCGCAGGATCGCCACTTCTCGCCCACTGAACGTATCGCTGGGCGGCGCTTCGTCGCGGAAGCGGAAGCGCGCGCGCACGGGATCTGTGCTCACCGGTTGCAGCAACGTCTCGCCTGCGGCCACGCGCTGGATGGCGTCATGCAGGTCTTCGGGCGCGGCATCCTTCAGCAGGAAGCCCTGCGCACCGGCTTCGGTGGCGCGCAGCAACAGGTCACTGTCGTCGAACGTTGTCAGCAGCAGCACCGGCGTGCGGTCGCCGCGTTGGCGCAGCTTGATCAAGGCTTCGATGCCGTCGACACCGGGCATGCGGATGTCGCTCAGCACAACGTCCACCGGCTGCGCTTCCAGCTTGGCGAGCAGGTCCGCGCCGTCGTCGGCCTCGAACACAACGTCCACCTGCTGCGCCTTCAACAGGGCGCGCAGCCCGGCGCGCACCAGCGCCTGGTCATCGGCCAGGGCGACCCGCACGCTCATGCGGGCAGCCTCACGTCCAGGCGCAAGCCACCGCGAGGCGTGGTGCCCAGGCGCAGGTCGCCACCCAGCGCCGCCACGCGCTCGCGGATGCCCGATAGTCCATTGCCTTCGCGCAAACCGCCCCTGAGCTTGCCATCGTCCTCAATGCACAGGCGCATATCAGCGTCTTCCTTGCTCAGCGAAACCATCAATGTCTCCGCGTTCGCGTGCCGTGCGGCGTTGGTCAGGCACTCCTGCACGATGCGCAGCAGCGACTCCGCTATGGCCGGATCGTCGATGCGAACGTCTTCCGCGATACGCAGATCCAGCGCGGGTCGTGGCAGCGGCGCGGCGAGGGCACGGATCGCGGTCTGAAGGTCCAGCCCGCGCGCATCGCGCAGGGCCTGCACGACGTTGCGAATATCGTCCAGCAACTCGGTGGACAACTGTTGCGCGATGCGGACTTCATCGCGCACGGCGAACGCCGGATCGCTGGCCAACGCCCGCAGGTTGAGCTTCATCGCCGTGAGCTTGTGCCCGGCCACGTCGTGCAGCTCGCGTGCCACGCGCAGCCGTTCGGCATCACGCGCGCTGTCGGCCAGCAGCGCCCGCGTGGCCAGCAGGTCCGCATTCACCAGCGCCAACTGGTCGCGGGATTCTTCGGACCGACGGGCATAGTGCACGCACAGGCCGGCGAGCGCCTGGAAGCCGATGTTGATCAGCGTCATCGTCAGCGGCGCGCCGAATTCGTGGTGCACCATCAGCGTGTAGAACGCCACGTTCAACACCAGCGCGGCGCCGACGACCCCGCGTGGCGACAGCACGTTCACCGCGCACGCCATCCAGACCACCAGCAGCACCTGCGCGGTGCCCACGCGCGGCGTCAGCCAGGCCAGCAGCAGCGCGAGGCCGGCCATCGCCACCAGGGCGACCCGCCGCTGCCGCTCCCAGGTGTCCGGTGCAAGTGCGAACAGGAGGAATCCCAGCGCGTAAGCCGCCAGCGCGGCAGCCGCGGCCGGCAGCACCTCGGGCGGCAGGAAGCGCAGACCCAACGACACCGCCGCCAGCGTGAACACCCCGGCGAGGGTCATGGGTTCGCGAAGTCGGGTCAGGGCCGTCCACATGCACCCATGCTGTCGCCTGCCTCGCGCCGGAGCAATGGCCCCGGCGCAAGTGGTGACTTCTGGCAGGTCAGCGGGAACCCGTCAGAACGCGTCGCCCGGTACGCGCACCGTGCCTTCCATCAGCACGCGCGCGCTGCGGCTCATCACCGCCTTCGTCACCACCCAGGTGCCGTCCACCTGTTTGACGTCGGCACCGACGCGCAGCGTGCCGGACGGATGGCCGAACACCAGCACGTCGCGCGTGCCGCCACCTGCGGCCGCATTGACCAGCGTGCCCGGCACGGCCGACGCCGTGGCGATGGCGACCGAGGCCGTGCCCATCATCGCGTGGTGCAGTTTGCCCATCGAGATGGCGCGCGCGAGCAGGCCGACATCGGCCGCGTTGACCGGCTTGCCGCTGGATGAGACGTAATCCTTCGGCGGCGCGACGAAGGCGACCTTCGGCGTCAGCGGGCGCTTCGCCGCCGCTGCCACATCGGCCACCAGGCCCATGCGCACCGCGCCGTGCGCGCGGATCGCTTCCAGCTTCTCCAGGGCGACCTGGTCTTCGTTGATCGCGCCCTGCAGTTCGGTGCCGTCGTAGCCGAGTGCGGCAGCCTCGACGAACACCACCGGCACGCCGGCATTGATCATCGTGGCCTTGAACATACCCACGCCGGGCACGTCCAGGTCGTCGACGAGGTTGCCGGTGGGAAACATCGCGCCACCGCCGTCCCCATCGCCCTCGTCAGCCGGATCAATGAATTCCAGCTGCACTTCCGCCGCCGGGAACGTCACGCCATCCAGTTCGAAGTCGCCCGTCTCCTGCACTTCGCCGCCGGTGACCTGCACATGCGCGACGATGGTCTTCTGGATGTTGGCTTGCCAGATGCGCACGGTGCACAGGCCGTCGCGCGGCACGCGCGCGGGATCGATCATCCCGTTCGCGATCGCGAACGGACCCACCGCCGACGACAGGTTGCCGCAGTTGCCGCTCCAATCGATGAAGGCCTCGTCGATCGGGACCTGGCCGTACAGATAATCCACGTCATGCCCGGGCTGCGCGCTGGGCGCGATGATCACCACCTTGCTGGTGCTCGACGTCGCTCCGCCCATGCCGTCGGTGTGCTTGCCGTACGGATCCGGCGAACCGATCACGCGACACAGCAACGCATCCCGCGCCGGTCCCGGCACCTGTGCTCGCTCGGGCAGGTCCTGCAGGCGAAAGAACACGCCTTTCGACGTGCCGCCGCGCATGTAGGTGGCGGGGATGCGGATCTGGAGGGCGTGTGACATGGAAGTTATCCGTTGACTTGGTGGTGGTACGACTCAGAACAAAGAAGATTGCGTTGCGGGCGGATCAAGCTCGGGCAGTAACGGCCAGCTCCCGACAACTTCGTAGTCATATGGGTCGCCGCTACCGATCACTAGGCACAAGGTATCGATCGTCCAGGAGATGGCCGGATCGAGCGCGATCTTGTCGAACGCGCGTGGTGCCTGTAGCTCAAAGTGACATGGGGATTCACGCCGGTCGCAATCTGGTCGAATCCTGCGTCGGTCAGCTGGTGCTGCACCGCAGCCAGCAAATCTTTGAATGCCGTGGGCTTGCCGTACGCACGCAGGGTGCAGTGCTGCTTCGGGGCTGCAAGATCCGGACCTTCGATACGATTGAATAGCAGCGTGCAAGCATGTGCCGAAATGCGATCGCCAACCCGCAGCAACGCATCGCGATCCCTCGTCGTCGGATCGAAAATCCGTTCCGAGAAAGACTGATGCCAGTTTTCGGCAGGAAATAGGGTAGTTCCCAACTCGAGCATCAACCCAAGGGCGTTGAACCGCTGCAGCGCGTCCTTCGACCACGCGGCCGGAGGCAGCGCTGCGAAGAACATGCGAGGCGAAGAAGTTCTTTTCACCTGATGACCATGCGCAAGAACTTGGGCGCAACACTACGCCCCATCCGGAATCTCAGGCTCCACAAGCTTCGCCAACATCTCCAGCGATTCCTGCCAGCCTTGGTAGCAGAAATCGACCGGGATCGCGGCGGGAATGCCTTCCTGCACGACGTTGAGCTCGGTGCCGACGACGCTCTTCCTCAGCGTCACCGTGACCTGCATCTGGCCCGGCAGGCCGGGATTGTCGAACTGGTCGGTGTAGCGCAGCAGTTCATCCTCGACCAGCTCCACATAGCGGCCGCCGAAGGAATGGCTGGAACCGGTGCCGAAGTTGGTGAACGACATCGTGTAGCCGCCGCCCACGCGGGCGTCCATCGAATGGACCTTGCCGGTGAAGCCATGCGGCGGCAGCCACTTCACCATCGCATCGGGATCGAGGAACGCGCGGTAGACGCGCGAAGGCGGTGCTCGCAGCACGCGATGCAGGCGGACGGTACCGGGGGAGGTGTTCTCGGACATGATCGGATTCCTGTGCGTTGGGTGTACCGATACGACGAACGGGTCAAGCCGCTTTCGACGCGTCCAGGAAATCCTGGGCGAACCGCTGCAGCACCCCGCCCGCCTCGTAGATCGAGACTTCCTCGTCCGAATCCAGCCGACAGGTCACGGGAACCTGTACGGTCTCGCCGTTGCGGCGGTGGATCACCAGCGACAGATCGGCGCGCGGCTTGCGGGCACCCACCACATCGAAGGTCTCCGTGCCGTCGATGCCGTAGGTCTTGCGGGTTTCGCCTGGCTTGAACTCCAGCGGCAGTACGCCCATGCCGATCAGGTTGGTGCGATGGATGCGTTCGAAGCCCTCGGCCACGATGACTTCCACGCCCGCCAGCCGCACGCCCTTCGCCGCCCAGTCGCGCGAACTGCCCTGGCCGTAGTCGGCGCCGGCGACGATCACCAGCGGCTGCTTGCGGTGCATGTAGGTCTCGATGGCTTCCCACATGCGGGTTACCTGCCCGTCCGGTTCGATGCGCGCCAGCGAACCCTTCTTCACTTCGCCATCGACCACCGCCATTTCGTTGACCAACTGAGGATTGGCGAAGGTCGCGCGCTGCGCGGTGAGATGGTCGCCACGATGCGTGGCATACGAATTGAAGTCCTCTTCCGGCAGGCCCATCTTCGCCAGGTACTCGCCTGCCGCGCTGGAGGCGAGGATCGCGTTCGACGGCGACAGGTGGTCGGTGGTGATGTTGTCGCCCAGCACCGCCAGCGGACGCATGCCCGTCAGCGTGCGCTCACCGGCCAGCGCGCCTTCCCAGTACGGCGGGCGGCGGATGTAGGTGCTCTGCGGGCGCCAGGCGTACAGCGGGTCGACACGGCCGCCATGTTCGATGCGGACGTTGAACATCGGCTCGTAGACCTTGCGGAACTGGTCCGGCTTCACGCTGGCCTTCACCACGGCGTCGATCTCGGCATCACTGGGCCAGATGTCCTTCAGCGTGACCGGGTGGCCTTCCGCATCGACGCCCAGTGCGTCCTTCTCGATGTCGAAGCGCACCGTGCCAGCGATGGCGTAGGCGATCACCAGCGGAGGCGAGGCGAGGAAGGCCTGCTTGGCGTAGGGGTGGATGCGGCCGTCGAAGTTGCGGTTGCCCGACAGCACGGCGGTCGCATACAGGTCGCGGTCGATGATCTCCTGCTGGATCTTCGGATCCAGCGCGCCGCTCATGCCGTTGCAGGTGGTGCAGGCGAACGCGACGATGCCGAAGCCGAGCTTCTCCAAGTCCGGCAGCAGGCCGGATTCCTCCAGGTACAGCTGCACGGCCTTGGAGCCGGGCGCGAGCGAACTTTTCACCCACGGCTTGCGCACCAGGCCTTTCGAGTTGGCATTGCGAGCGAGCAGTGCAGCCGCGATGACGTTGCGCGGATTCGACGTATTCGTGCACGAGGTGATGGCGGCGATGATCACCGCGCCATCGGGCATCAGGCCCTGCGCCTCCTCCGCCCTGCCCGCTTGCAGCTTGCCCTCGTCGGCGATGCCGCGCTCGGCCAGCGCGCTGGTCGGCAGGCGCTTGTGCGGGTTGGACGGGCCAGCCATGTTGCGCACGACGGTGGACAAATCGAACTGCAGCGTGCGTTCGTACTGCGCGGTCTGCAGGTCGTCGGCCCACAGGCCGGCGGCCTTCGCGTAGGTCTCGACCAGCGCCACCTGCTCGTCACTGCGGCCGGTCAGGCGCAGGTAGTCCAGCGTGTTGTCATCGATGAAGAACATCGCCGCAGTGGCGCCGTACTCGGGTGCCATGTTGGAAATCGTCGCGCGGTCGCCGATGGTCAATGCCGCCGCACCTTCACCACGGAATTCGAGATAGGCGCCGACCACCTTCGACTGGCGCAGGAACTCGGTCAAAGCCAGCACCACGTCGGTCGCGGTGATGCCGGGTGCGGGCTTGCCCTGCAGTTCGACGCCGACGATGTCCGGTGTGCGCATCCACGACGCGCGGCCGAGCATGACGTTCTCCGCCTCCAGCCCACCCACGCCGATCGCGATCACGCCCAGCGCATCGACATGCGGCGTGTGGCTGTCGGTGCCCACGCAGGTGTCGGGGAACGCGACGCCGTCCTGGACGTAGACGACCGGCGACATCTTCTCCAGGTTGATCTGGTGCATGATCCCGTTGCCTGGCGGGATCACGTCGACGTTCTTGAACGCCTGCTTCGTCCAGTCGATGAAGTGGAAGCGGTCCTCGTTGCGCCGGTCCTCGATGGCGCGGTTCTTGGCGAACGCATCCGGATCGTAACCGCCGCACTCGACCGCCAGCGAATGGTCGACGATCAGCTGCACCGGAACCACCGGGTTCACCTGCGCCGGGTCGCCGCCCATGTCGGCGATCGCATCGCGCAGGCCGGCGAGATCCACCAGCGCCGTCTGCCCGAGAATGTCGTGGCAGACGACGCGCACCGGGAACCACGGGAAATCAAGGTCGCGGCGGCGCTCGATGAGCTGGCGCAGGTAGGCGTCGCGGCGCGCGGGATCGGCACGGCGCACGATGTTCTCGGCATGCACGCGCGCGGTGTACGGCAGCGTGGCCCAGGCGCCAGGCTGCAGGGCATCGACCGCGGCGCGCGCGTCGATGTAGTCGAGCGTGGTGCCCGGGAGCGGAGTGCGGAAGTCGGTATTCATGGCGTGCCGTCTGCTGTGAACGGGTGCGCGCGAAGCGGGTCGGCGCGTGACGACATGCTACCGGAGGCAGGTGTCCATGGCCGGGAAAACGCCTGTTACCGGCAAGAAATCACCGATGCGTTGATGAAGACCATCAACATGCGCGGGTCATTCGAACACCAGCTTGCCCTTCATCATGTTCCAGTGCCCGGGGAAGGTGCAGAAGAAGGTGTAGTCGCCACCCCTGCGCAGCAGCGAGGTCGGGAACACCACCTCGGTCGCCTGCCCGCCGCCGATCACCGGCGTGTGGGCGATCACGCGGGCGTCGTTGCGCGGCAGATAGTCGTCAGCCAGCTTCATGCGGCCGCCGGCCAAGCCAAGGTCGCGGTGATGGCGTGTTTCGGCCAGTACCCAGTTGTGCCCCATCGCCTGTGCCGGCATGCGACCTGTGTGTTTCAACACTACCCGCAGCTGCACGCAGTCGCCGGGCACGCGGATGGTCTTCAGGTTGAAGGTCATCATGTCCGTGGCTTCGACGGTCACCGCGCAGCTGCGGGCAAGGGCCGGAACGGACAAGAGCGAGAACGCCAGCAAGGCGAACATGGCAAGCAGTCGGGGCATGGCCGGGCACACGATGAGAGGAAGCCGATTGTAGATTCGGCACTCCGGCGATTGTGGAAGGGGCTTCAGCCCCGATGGTTTTCAACCAATCCTGGAGACAGTCCTGGACACGAAGAGTGGTCGGGGCTGAAACCCTCCTGCACGGGCGTGCGCGTCAGACGTCGCCGCCGTCGGCCCAGCCTTCGCCGGTGCCGCGGGTGTAGACCTTGTCGCCGTCGCGTACATCGCCGGCCGGTACTGCGTCCTGCGCATCCAGTCGCGCATAGATCGGCGTGAAATCCGGCGCGGTGGCGTTCATCAGCTGCTCGAAGCTGTCGATCACGAAGTAGGTCTTCTGGAACGTATCGATGCGGTAGCGCGTGCGCATGATCCGCTCCAGGTCGAAGCCGATGCGGTTGGGCGCATCCGATTCCAGTGAATACAGCGACTCGCCTTTCGACGACACGATGCCCGCGCCGTAGATGCGCAGGCCGTCCTTCGTGTCGATCAGGCCGAACTCCACCGTGTACCAGTACAGCCGGGTCAGGTGCTGCAGCGCATCCGGGCCGATCCCATGCGCCTTCACGCCGCCCTTGCCGTACGCCTCCATGTAATCGGCGAACACCGGGTTCATCAGCAGCGGCACGTGGCCGAACAGATCGTGGAACAGGTCGGGTTCGGCGATGTAGTCGATCTGGTCGGGGCGGCGGATCCACCAGGTCACCGGGAAGCGGCGGTTGGCCAGATGGTCGAAGAACTCCAGCTCCGGCAGCAGGCCTTCCACGCCGACCAGCTGCCAGCCGGTGGTGGCACGCAGCACGTCGTTCAATTCATCGAAGCGCGGGATGCGGTCCGGCGTCATGCCCATGGCGTCCTGGGCCTGCAGGAACTCGTCGCAGGCTCGCCCGACCAGCAGGGCACGCTGGCGCTCGTACAGCGCGCCCCAGGTGGCGTGGTCGGCGGCGGGGTAGTCGGTGGGCTGGTCCACGACGGCGGTCGTGTACACCGGCACGTAGCCCTTGTCGGTCTGCTGGTGCTCGACGCGGCGCGGCTCGTTCATGGCGACTCCCTTCGATCGGCGGGTGATGGGACGATGCTAGCGGCAGAACCGCGCAACAGGCTTGCAAAATTGCGTCTCTCCTGATCGATGGCGCAATGATCGAGCGCCAATACGTTATTCTGCGCACCAAATGGCCGAACCGCACACCCTCGACCGCACCGACCTGCGCCTGCTGGCCCTGCTGCAGCGCGACGGTCGCGCCACCAATGCCGACATCGCCGGCCAGGTGAACCTGTCGCCCTCGGCATGCCTGCGCCGGATCCAGCGACTCGAGGCGACCGGGGTGATCGCCGGGTATGCCGCCCGCGTCGACCCCAAGGCTGTCGGGCTCGGGCTGCAGGCCTTCGTGCGCGTGCAATTGGAGAAGCACGACCCGGCCAGCGTCCAGCACTTCGGCGATGGCGTGCGGGGCTGGGACGAAGTGGTGGCCTGTTACGCGCTGACCGGCGACATGGACTACCTGTTGCACGTGGTGGTCCAGGACCTGGAGCACTTTTCACGCTTCCTGCTCGACCGTCTGCTCAACGCCAGCGGCGTGGCCGACGTCAATTCCAGCTTCGTGCTGCGCGCGGTGAAGACCGACGCCGGCCTGCCATTGGGGTATGCCGGATGACATCGATCATGATCGTCAGCGCGACACGGCGGACAGAGCGGGATTTCCAGGAGGGCAGCGCGCTGGGGACATCGTTGCGCCGGCTGTCGTTCGACGCGCGCATCCGGAGCCGGATCGCGTACCAGAACGGTCGCGGCCTGCCAGAGGTCTACAACCAGGCGATCAGGGAAAGCGAGGACAGTGATGTGCTGGTATTCGTGCACGACGATGTCTGGATCGACGACAGTTTCCTTGCTGACCGCTTGCAGGACGCGCTGCTCCGCTACGACGTGGTCGGCGTGGCAGGCAACCGGCGCAGGCGGCCACGGCAGCCCGCATGGGCGTTCGCCGATATGACGTTGGCATGGGACGACAAGGCCCACCTGTCGGGCGGGGTGGCGCACGGCGCATATCCTTTTGGCGGGGTGTCCTACTTCGGCAGCATGCCTGCCGACTGCGAACTGCTGGATGGCGTCTTCCTCGCCGCAAGCCGGGCAGCCCTGTCGCAGGCGCGCATCGAGTTCGATCCACGCTTCGGCTTCCACTTCTACGACATGGATTTCTGCCGGTCCGCCAGGCAGGCGGGGTTGCGCCTGGGAACCTGGCCGATCGCGTTGACGCACCAGAGTGGAGGCGCGTTCGGGTCGGATGCGTGGACGGTCGCCTACAGCGACTATCTGGCGAAGTGGGGCGACTAGCGCAGCGTCCCCAGGTCGCTTCCACGCGGATCCTGTCCCCGACACGTGCTACAACGCTCGCGGCTACCGACCCTCGAGACCACCATGTACGGATTGATCGGCAAGATGCGCGCCTCGCCCGGCCAGCGCGAGGCGTTGCTCGCGATCCTGCTGGAAGGCACCGAGGCCATGCCCGGCTGCCTGAGTTATGTCCTCGCGCAGGATCCCTCCGACGCGGATGCGATCTGGATCACCGAGGTCTGGACCGATGCGGCCAGCCACAAGGCCTCGCTCTCGCTGCCCGCCGTGCAACAGGCCATCGCGAAGGCACGGCCGTTGATCGCGGGATTCGACAGCCATGTCGAGACGGTGCCGGTCGGTGGGCATGGGCTGCCTGCTTCTCCGTAGGAGCGATGTAAGTCGCGACCGCACGCCCACCTTGTCGGGATGGCGGGAAGACGAGTGATCCCGACGTGATGTTGCGCGGCTCCCGGGTGCGTCTCATGGCGTCCACGAAGCGCGGTCGCGACTTACATCGCTCCTACAATGGAAGCACCGCTCTCGGCACGGACTACACCATGGATAGCCTCCTCCCTTCCTGGCAACGCGCCTGGGCCGGCATCGGCGCGGCAGGCGAGGGCGATGAGCTGTTCGCGCAGCTGAAGGGGGCGTACGCCGAACCGCAACGCCATTACCACACGCTCCAGCACCTCGGTGAATGCCTCGCGGCGTTCGACAACGTGCACGCTCAGGCTGAGCATGCGCACGAAGTGGAGCTCGCACTGTGGTTCCACGACGCGATCTACGACATCAGGGGCCACGACAACGAGCAGCGCAGCGCCGAATGGGCGCGCGATGCATTGCGGAGTGCAGGTGCGCCGGCAGACGCGGCAGGGCGCGTGCACGATCTGGTGATGGCGACGCGGCATACCGCGGTTCCGTCAGGGCGGGACGAACAGCTGCTCGTCGACATCGACCTGGCCATCCTCGGCGCGGAGCGCGCGCGCTTCGACGAGTACGAACAGCAGATCCGCAGGGAATACGCGTACGTCCCCGGTTTCCTGTTCCGGCGCAAGCGGCGGCAGATCCTGGAGGGCTTCCTCGACCGTCCGGCGATCTACAGCACACCGTATTTCCACGAAGCGCTGGAGGCGAGGGCACGCGACAACCTACGCCGCGTCACCGCCAGGTAGAGCTGGACTTGCCCGGCCGCGCAGGATGTCAGTAACCGGTAGAGCGCTGATGTCAGGCGCAGCGGAGCGAGCTCCGCGCTACTGCTTCAAGGGTTGTCCGGCGGCGTCGCACTTCACGTCGCGGCCAAACAGGCGACCCAGGCGTGAGGGTTCTTCCAGGCAACGCGGATCCGGTTTGGGGGGGGCGTGGCGCGCTGCGTGCGCGGCGTTGCGGGTGCGCTGCAGTTCGGCGAGCTTGGCCTTGATCTGCGGCATCGCCGCCAGCGCGGCGCGTTCGCCTTCGAGGATGGCGGTGTTCTTCTGTTCGAAATCGGCCGGGCCGATGTCGTTGACCTTGGGCCGGATGACGATGTCGGCGCGCGCCAGTTCCTGTTCGCCCAAGCGCTGGCCCATGATGCTGATGGACTGGTTGACGATGCCCAGCATGCTGCCCGGTTTGGTACCCGGCGCCTTGGTGGAGATGTCCACGGCGATGACGAAGTCCGCGCCCAGCTGGCGCGCCGCGTCCACCGGCACCGGACTGACCACGCCGCCGTCGACATAGCTGGCCTTGCCGATCACCACCGGTTCGAAAACGCCCGGGATGCTGCTGGACGCGCGCACCGCCTGGCCGGTGTTGCCGCGCACGAACACCGTGCGCTCGCCGTTCTCCAGCTGGGTGGATACGGCGGCGAAGGGCTTCTTCAGTTGCTGGATGGTGCGCTTGCCGACCAGCTCGTTGACGTAGTCCTGCAGCTTCTGGCCCTGCACCAGCCCACCGGAGAACAGGCGCACGTCGCGGATCTTCGCTTCGTCCAGCGCGAACGCCTGGGTCTGCATCCGGAACGGGTCCATGCCGCTGGCGTACAGGGCGCCGACCACGCTGCCCGCGCTGGTGCCGGACACGACCTGCGGCTCGATGCCGTTGGCCTCCAGCATCTTGATCACGCCGATGTGCGCGAAACCCTTCGCTGCGCCGCCGCCCAGCGCGATGCCGACCTTCACCTTCGGCGCCGCGGGCGTCGGCTTCACCGCCGCTGGCGGTGGCGTGGGCCTGACGTTGTCGCCGCCGCACGCGGCAAGCAGGGTGACGCAGGCGGCGAGCAGCAGGGGACGCGGGATCAGGTGCATGGGGCGGGGCAGGGTGGGTGGCGATCAGCGGCGGAGCATAGCGTGCGCCGCCGCAATGAGGGCCAACCGGCGTCGAGTCCTCAGAAGCTGTTGTCGCCGTCCAGGATGCGGCCCAGGCCGCCGAGCACCGAACCCTCGCCGCGGGCCTGCCCACCGCCCTGCGGCGCGGCCTGCAGCATGCGGCCGGCCAGGCGCGAGAACGGCAGCGACTGCATCCACACCTTGCCCGGGCCGGTCAGGGTGGCCAGGAACACGCCTTCGCCGCCGAAGAACATGCTCTTGATGCCACTGACCGGGCGCACGTCCATGTTGACGCTGGCGTGGTAGGCCACCACGCAGCCGGTGTCCACGTCGATGCGCTCGCCGGCCTTGAGTTCGCGCTCGACCACGCAGCCGCCGGCATGCACGAACACCCAGCCGTCGCCTTCCAGTTTCTGCATGATGAAACCCTCGCCGCCGAACAGGCCGGTCAGGATCTTGCGTTGCAGGTGGATGCCGACAGTGACGCCGCGCGCGCCGGCCAGGAAGCTGTCCTTCTGGCAGATCAGGCGACCGCCATGATCGTCCAGCTTCATCGCCAGCACGGTGCCGGGGTAGGGCGCCGCGAAGGCGACCTTGGCCTTGCCCTGGCCGGTATGCGTGTACAGCGTGGTGAACAGGCTCTCGCCGGTCAGCACGCGCTTGCCGGCGGAGAACAGCTTGTCCATGAAGCCGCCGCCCTGGCCGCTGTGGGAGCCGTCGCCGAACACCGTATCCATCTGCACGGCGCTGTCCTTGAACATCAGCGCGCCGGCTTCGGCAATGGCGCTCTCGCCCGGGTCCAGCTCCACTTCGACGAACTGCATTTCGTGGCCGACGATGCGGAAGTCGATCTCGTCGGCGCCGCGGCGGCCACCGGCGCCTGGCAGGGGCGGCAGGTGGGGTGGCGGCGTGGCGCCGGCGGCCAGTTCGGGCAGCTCGCGCACCGGCTTCCACTCGCGCATGCCTTCGCGCCAGCCGAGGGCGCCGGGATTGCGCTGCGCATAGGCGCGGGCGGCGTCTTCGTCCAGCGGACCGGTGCGGTCGGCGCTGCCGGGAAGATTGAAGAACCAGTGCGTCATGGGCGTCATCCTGAGGCTTGGAAAGGGCGCCGAGTCTAGCTCGCCGTGCCCGCGTGCCGTCACCTGCCAGCGGTCACGTCGGTGGCCCGAACGTACCGGCCGGCCGCCTGGCGTACGGAAATACGGACCGGGGCGGGCAATCGCCGTTACCTTCGTCAGTAACGGGACTTCCGGCCATTGCCCCTGCTGTTGCTGTAATGCAACATTCGCGTGCTAGCGCCGCCGCGCGCCCCGACTCCCACCCACTCGGAAAGCCACCGCCATGTCCCGACTCCGCCCGGCCGTCGCCCGGCCGCATCGTCTCGCCTTTGCCATCGCCGCGCTGCTGCCTTTCGGCACCGCCTTCGCCCAGGAAACGCCCGCACCCGCCGAGCCGGCGACGCAGAGCGCAACCACCCTCGACACCGTCGAAGTCACCGCGCAGCGCAAGGTCGAGAACATCCAGGACGTGCCGGTGTCGATCAGCACCATCAACGGCGAACAGCTGGGCGTGCTGGCGTCCGGCGGCACCGACATCCGCTTCCTGTCGGGCCGCGTGCCCAGCCTCAACATCGAGTCCTCGTTCGGCCGCGCGTTCCCGCGCTTCTACATCCGCGGCTACGGCAACACCGATTTCCGCCTCAACACCTCGCAGCCGGTCTCGCTGGTGTACGACGACGTGGTGCAGGAAAACCCGATCCTGAAGGGCTTCCCGCTGTTCGACCTTGACCAGATCGAAGTGCTGCGCGGTCCGCAGGGCTCGCTGTTCGGCCGCAACACGCCGGCCGGCGTGGTGAAGTTCGAATCGGCCAAGCCGTCGCAGGAAACCAGCGGCTACGGCAAGGTCGGCGTGGGCAGCGACAACATGTGGAACCTGGAAGGTGCCGTTGGTGGCGCGCTGAGCGAAAACTGGTCCGCGCGCGCGTCCGTGCTGTACCAGCGCCGCGACGACTGGGTGGAGAACACCTACCCGGGTCCGAACGACGGGTTCGAGGGCTATGACGAGTCTGCTGGTCGCGTCCAGTTCCTGTACGAAGGCGATGGCTTCGAGGCACTGCTCAACGCGCATGCGCGCAAGCTCAACGGCACTGCGCGCCTGTTCCGCGCCAACATCATCGAGCCGGGTACCAACGACTTCGTGCCCGGCTTCGACGAAGACAAGGTGTCGCAGGACGGCCTGAACTACTCCGAGCTGGAATCGCAGGGTGCCAGTGCGCGACTCAACTGGGACATCGGGGATTACAAGCTCTACTCGATCACCGGGTACGAGAGCGTCGAAACGATCAACCGCGGCGACATCGACGGCGGCTACGGCGCGGTCTTCCTGCCCGACTCCGGTCCTGGCGTGATCCCGTTCGCGTCCGAGACGGCCGACGGCATTCCCGACCATTCGCAGTGGACGCAGGAGTTCCGCATCGAGTCGGCCTTCGATGGCCCGTGGAACTGGCAGGCCGGCGTGTTCTATTTCAAGGAAGACTACCGCGTCGAAAGCTTCAGCTACGACTCGCTCAACAACAGTGCGCAGGACGGCTACCAGCGCATCCGCCAGACCAATGACGCGTGGGCGGCATTCGGTGCGGTGACGTGGCAGGCGACCGAGCAACTGGAACTGCGTGCCGGCATGCGCTACACCGTCGACGAAAAGAAGCTGACCGTCGAGGACTACTGGAACACCGGCTTCGCCGCTTGCGTGCTGGCGGGCAAGTGCACGCTGGCGCAGCTGGCCGCGCTCGAACCCGATGGCGACCTCTCCGCATCGCCGGAAGACAAGAAGTTCAACTGGGACCTGTCAGCCACCTACGCGGTCAACGACGACGTCAACGTGTACGCGCGCGCGGCCACCGGCTTCCGTGGCAGCAGCATCCAGGCTGCCGGCGCATTCAACGGCAAGTCGGTCGCCGGTCCGGAAACCGTCACCTCGTTCGAGACGGGCGTGAAGGCCGACTTCTGGGACAAGCGCGCGCGCCTGAGCGCGGGCGTCTTCTATTACCGCGTCAAGGACCAGCAGCTGACCGCCGTCGGCGGCGCTGCCAACGCCAACATCCTGGTCAATGCCGAGAAGTCGGTGGGCAAGGGCTTCGAACTGGACCTGCAGGCTTACGTACTGGACAACCTGCTGGTCACGCTGGGTAGCAGCTACAACGACACCGAGATCAAGGACGACGACCTGAACGTCGCCGTCTGTGCGGCCTGCACCGTGACCGATGAGGAAGTGCTGGACGAGAACGGCGATCCGACGGGTCGCTACTACATCGGTGGCAATCGCCTGCCGCAGGCACCCAAGTGGGTGCACAACTTCACCGCGCGCTACAGCGTCGGCCTGGGCGAGGGCAGCGAACTGTACGTCTACACCGACTGGGCCTACCGCAGCGAAGTGAACTTCTTCCTGTACGACTCCATCGAATTCACCGGCAAGTCGTCGCTGGAAGGCGGCCTGCGTGTCGGTTACGGCTGGGGTTACGGCGACTACGAGGTCGCGCTGTTCGGCCGCAACATCACCGACCAGCGTCGCATCGTCGGCGGCATCGACTTCAACAACCTGACCGGCTTCATCAACGAGCCGCGCACGGTGGGCGTGGAGTTCAGCGCGAAGTTCTGACGGTTCCACTGTAGGAGCGACGTGAGTCGCGACCGAGAAACGAGATCGCCGTGAAGACAAAGGCAGACCGAACGGTCTGCCTTTTCTTTTGGGTTGTCAGTAAACCCGCAGCTGTCGCGACTCCCGTCGCTCAGACAGGAACGATCATGACGTGGGCGGCTCGCGCGGAGGGAAGCGCAACACCACGCCGCGTTGTTCCTCTTCCGGATGCTCCGGGCGCACCCACAGCAGCGGGACTTCGCGTGGCGCCGGCAGTTCGAGCTCATCGTCGCCACGCGCAGCCGTTTCCTCTTCTTCGATCTCCCAGCTGTACTTCTTCTTCGGCAACTCGGGGTCCAGGCGCCGGAACAGGAACGCCGCGATCAGGCCGGCCACGGCGCCACCCAGGTGCGCCTGCCATGACACGCCGGCCTCGCGCGGCAGCACGGTCAGCACCATGCCGCCGTAGAACAGGAACGCGATCATGCCCGCGGCGATCGCGGCGCGGTCGCGGCGCAGCAGGCCGAGCATGAAGATCATGAACATCAGGCCGTGGGTCAGGCCGCTGGCGCCGAGCGTGTGCGTGCCGGGTTCGGCCAGCAGCCACGGCCCGAGGCCCGCGCCCAGCCACACCAACGGGATCGCCCACAGCGTCGCGCGCGGATAGACCGCGCCGGCCAGCGTGCCGAGGATCAGCAGCGCCGAAGCGTTCGCGGCGATGTGTTCCAGCGAGCCGTGCAACAGCGGCGCCGTGAGTATGCCCAGCAGGCCCTCCATCGACAGTGGCGAGATGGTGAAGGCGCGCACATCGAAGCTGTTCTGCGCCGAGTACACAATGGCCAGCAACAGCACGAAGGCCAGGCTCAGGTTGAGCGCGCGCAGCAGGCGCTTGCGGTCGTGGTGCTGTTGGGATTCCGGATCGAACGCCGGGTCGTCGGGGGGCAGGTCCATGGTCCAGTTCTGGCGGCAGGGCCGACGAATGCAAGGGCAGCCGGGATGGACAGACCATCCCGCGCACGGGATGGTCCGTCAAGCCGCGTCAGACCTGCGGCTCTGTCTTCTGCGGACGCGCCAAGCTCAGCGCCACGGTCACGGCCAGGATCATCGCCACCGTGCCCAGCGACCACAGCACCGGGATCTTGTACACGTCCACCAGCAGCATCTTGCTGCCGATGAAGGCCAGCACCACGGCCAGGCCGTAGGGCAGCAGGTGGAAGCGGTCCGCCATGCCGGCCAGCAGGAAGAACATCGCGCGCAGGCCCAGCACCGCGAACACGTTCGAGGTCAGCACGATGAACGGGTCCGAGGTGATGGCGAAGATCGCCGGGATGCTGTCCACGGCGAAGATCACGTCGGTCACCGCGATCATCACCAGCACCACGAACAGCGGCGTGTAGCGACGGCGCTTGCCACGGCCCAGCCACAACGCTGCCCCGTAATAGCGGTTGATCAGCGGCAGGTGGCCGGTGATCCAGCGCAGCACGGGGTTCTTGTCCAGGTCGGGCTCCTTGCCGGCGGCGAACCACATCTTGATGCCGGTCAGCAGCAGGAACGCACCGAACAGGTACAGCAGCCAGTGGAACTTGGCCAGCAGCGCGGCGCCCACGAAGATCAGGATCGCGCGCAGGACGATGGCGCCCAGGATGCCGATCACCAGCACGCGCTGGCGCTGCTCCTCGGGGACGGCGAAGTAGGTGAACAGCATCAGGAACACGAAGATGTTGTCCACTGCCAGCGCCTTCTCGACCAGGTAGCCGGTCAGGAATTCCAGGCCCACGCGGTTGGCTTCGGCCGCACCGGCGGTCTGGCCGACGTACCACCACAGGGCGCCGTTGAAGACCATCGCCAGGGCGATCCAGCCCAGGCTCCACCAGGCCGCTTCCTTGAACGTCACCTTGTGCGCGCCGCCGTGGCGCATCAGCACCAGGTCGACCAGCAGCGCGATCACCACCAGGCCGCCGAAGCCGGCCCATAACCAGGGGTTGCCAATCGTTTCCATTGAGATTCCCGAAAAAAGTGGAGGACGGCCGCAGGCGCGGACATCTCGGAAACCGGGGAAACGGGAGTCCGGGGGTGCCTTCGCCATCGCGGCGAAGGTCTCGCTCACAGCCCGGTGGGCTGCCGTGGGACCGGAGCATCGCTGCTCGAAATGACGGCCGGCACGTTGGGAGCTACTCCCCTTCTGCCGTGAATTGTCCGGGCGGCACGCGATGCGGTCAACCGCGCGGGTAAAATGCGTTCATGAATACCCCCAACCCGACCGTACGCCTGAAGAACGCCTGGCGTTCCAGCCACCCGTGGATCTTCCAGAAGCTGGTCGAGAAGCCCGTCGCCAAGCCCAAGTCCGGCACACTCGTCGAGGTGGTCGGCGTGGATGGGGAGTGGATCGGCCGGGGCTTCTACAACGGCCATTCGCGCATCGCCGTGCGCATCCTGGAGACCCACCCCGACATCCCGGTGGATGCCGGCTGGTTCTCGCGCAAGATCGCCGATGCGGTTTCCCTGCGACGGGACGTGCTGAAGCTGGATGCCGTCAGCGATGCCTGGCGCGTGGTGCACAGCGAGGGCGACGGGCTGTCCGGCCTGGTGGTGGACCGCTACGGCGACCTGATCGTCGTCGAGTTCTTCGCCGCCGGCATGTTCCGCCACCGCGAATGGATCTACGAGGCGCTGCGCGAGCAGTTCCCCGGCTGCCGCTTCCACAGCTTCGCCGACGAGCATGTGCAGAAGCAGGAAAGCTTCGACTTCCACGGCAATACCACCACCGAAGCGGCCGTCATCACCGAGTACGGCGTGAAGTTCCGCGCCGATCCCGCCGGTGCGCACAAGACCGGCTTCTTCGCCGACCAGCGCGAGAACCGCGAGTGGCTGAGCCGGCAGGTTGAAGGCAAGGCCGTGCTGGACTTGTGCTGCAACACCGGCGGTTTCGCGGTGTACGCCGCGGCGCGTGGCGCCAGCGAGGTGGTCGGCGTGGACATCGACCAGGACGTCATCCAGATCGCCAAGGGCAACGCCAAGCTCAACAACGTGCGGCCCAAGTTCGTGCAGGCCGACATCTTCCCCTACCTGCGCGACGCGGCGAACCGCGGCGAGCAGTACGACGTGGTGATCCTCGATCCGGCCAAGATGACGCGCGACCGCGAGCAGGTGATCGCCGCGCTGAAGAAATACCTGGACATGAACAAGCTGGCGCTGGGTGTGGTCAAGCCCGGTGGTTTGTTCGCGACGTTCTCGTGCACCGGCCTGGTCAGCGAGGAACAGTTCCTCGACATGCTGCGCCGCGCCGCGTATTTCTCCGGCCGCACGATCCAGATCCTCAAGGTCGCCGGCGCCGGCCCCGACCATCCCTTCATGGCGCACGTGCAGGAATCGCGCTACCTGAAGGCGGTGTTCTGCCGCGTGGTGGACTGAGGTGCGCGGCGCGCGGATCGTTCCGATCCTGCTCGCCGCACTGTTGGCAGGCTGCGCGTCGACGCCCCAGGCGCGTTGGCAGTCGCTGTCCGATGAGGACCAGTGGCGCAATGTGGGTGCCTCCACGCTGGACGCGCGCTGGCAGGTCCGCGGGAACGATCTTGTGCTGACTGCTGCCGGTGGCGGCGACATCATCAGCGCCAGCACCTACGGCAATTTCGAACTGGAATGGGAATGGCGGTTGCCGGCCGGCGGCAACAGCGGGTTGTTCTACCGCGCGGCCGATGTCGAGCCGGTGTGGGCACGTGCAGTCGAGTACCAGATGCTGGACGACCGCGAAGCCGAGGACCGCATCGTGCCGAGCCATCGCGCAGGTGCGGTGTACGACCTGGTCGCGCCGGCACAGGACGCGCTTCGTCCCATCGATGCGTACAACCACGCGCGCATCGTCGCCTGCGGACCGCACGTGGAGCACTGGCTCAATGGCCTGCGCGTGGCGACCTACGACCTCGACAGCGATGACTGGAAACGTCGCGTCGCCGCCAGTAAGTTCGCCGGGCAGGTGGACTTCGCGCAAGCGCGCCGCGGGCATCTAGCCCTGCAGGACCACGGCAATGCGGTGTATCTGCGCAACATGCGCATCCGGGCGCTGGGCCCGGATTGCAAGCCGGCTTCACTGTAGGAGCGACGTAAGTCGCGACCGCGCGCTGACAGATGTCGATGGCGCCGGATGATGATGCATCCCGGCGAATCTGCGCTTGTTGATGGTGTCCCTGCTGTCCGTCCGTTCGGTCGCGACTTACGTCGCTCCTACAGGAGGGCAAAGGAAAAAGGCGGGCCTAAGCCCGCCTTTTTCATGCACTATGCGAGACGCTCAGCTCTCCGGCGACAGCTCGATGCAGTCGAACTGCACGTCCGGATCCACATCGGCGTCGTAGTCCACGTCGCTGCGTTCGAAGCCGAACAGCTTCAGGAACTCGCGCTTGTAGTTGGCGTAGTCGGTCAGTTGGAACAGGTTCTCGGTCGTCACCTGCGGCCACAGCGCCTTGGCCTGCGTCTGCACTTCGGGTTTCAGCTCCCAGTCGTCCAGGCGCAGGCGGTTCTCGTCGTCGGTCTCCGCCGGGGCGCCGTCGGCGCGGTACATGCGGTCGCGATACAGGCGGTCCAGCTGTTCGATGGTGCCTTCGTGCAGGCCCAGCTCCTTCATCACCTTGAACACGATGCTGATGTACAGCGGCATCACCGGGATCGCGGAGCTGGCCTGCGTCACCACCGACTTCAGCACGGCGACATTCGCGGTGCCTCCGGTGGCCTTCAAGCGCGCGTCCAGGCGCTGTGCGGTCTGGTCCAGGTCGACCTTCGCGCGGCCGAGCGCACCGTGCCAGTAGATCGGCCAGGTGATGTCGGTGCCGATGTAGCTGAAAGCCACCGTGCGTGCGCCGTCGGCCAACACGCCGGCCTTGTCGAGCGCATCGATCCAGAGTTCCCAGTCCTGTCCGCCCATCACGGTAACGGTGTCCTCGATCTCCTGTTCGGTGGCCGGCTCGATGGTCGCCTGGGTGATGGCGTCCTTGTTGGTATCGATGGCGGTGGACGTGTACGGCGCGCCGATCGGCTTCAGCGCCGAGCGCTTCACTTCACCGGTGGACGGCAGCTTGCGCACCGGCGAGGCCAGCGAATAGATCACCAGATCGACCTGGCCTCCCATCTCGGTCTTGATCAGCTCGATCACCTTCGCGCGAGCCTCGTCGGAGAACGCATCGCCGTTGATCGACTTGCTGTACAGGCCGGCTTCCTTCGCGAACTTGTCGAACGCGGCCGAGTTGTACCAGCCCGCGGTGCCCGGCTTCTTCTCGCTGCCCGGCTTCTCGAAGAACACGCCCAGCGTGTCCGCGCCGAAACCGAACGCCGCGCTGATACGCGCCGCCAAGCCGTAGCCGCTGGACGCGCCGATCACCAGCACCTTCTTCGGCCCGTCGGTGCGCACGCCCTGCGCGCGGGTCGCGGCAATCTGGTCACGCACGTTGAGCTCGCAACCGAGCGGATGGGTGGTGGTGCAGATGAAGCCGCGGACTTTGGGATGGATGATCAACGTCGTAACCCGGGGGATGGTGTGCCTGCGCGGCATCTTAGTGCCGCAGGCGCCGGGAATGAAGCGTCATGCATGCACACGCAGGCGTATGGATGTCGTATCGCGCACAGTCGTGATCATGCGCGCGTTGGCAGGATGGAGGTCTAGTATCCTTCCTGCCGCAACGTCGCGTGCACCGCTTCGTGCCGCGGGTACAGCGCCTGCGGCGCCCTGCCCAGCAGGCTCACCACCACCACGGCCAATGTCGCGGCGATGACGCCGGGCACGATCTCGTACAGCGCGCTGCCGGTCTGCTTCCACAGCACCACCGTCGCCGCGCCCGCGATCATGCCGGCCAGCGCACCGTTGCGCGTCATGCGCTTCCAGAACAGCGACAGCACCACGACCGGACCGAAGGCCGCGCCGAAACCCGCCCATGCATAGGCGACCAGTCCCAGCACGCGGCTCTCGGGGTCGCGCGCGATCCAGATGGCCAGCAATGCCACCGCCAGCACCGCCAGGCGACCGAACCAGACGAGTTCGCGATGTCCCGCGCTCGGCCGGATGAAGCCACGGTAGAAGTCCTCGGTCAGCGCGCTGGAGCAGACCAGCAGCTGCGCCGACAGGGTGCTCATGATCGCGGCCAGGATCGCGGACAGCAGCACGCCGGCGACCCAGGGATTGAACAGCAGGTCGGCCAGCACGATGAACACCCGCTCCGGATTGGCGTCCACCGGTGCCGCGACATCCGGATGGGCAGCGAACCAGGCGATGCCGAAGAAGCCGGTGGCCATCGCACCCATCAGGCAGAGGATCATCCAGGTCATGGCGATGCGGCGCGCGGGTGGAATGGTGGCAAGGTCGTCGGCCGCCATGAAGCGCGCCAGTACGTGCGGCTGTCCGAAGTAACCCAATCCCCATGCCGTGGCGGACACGATGGCGATGATGCCGCCCGCCCCAACCCACTGCAGGCGCGCGGGATCGACCTGTTCGATCAATGTCATCGCCGAACCCGGACCACCTGCACCGACGATGGCGAATACCGGCACCAGCAGCAGCGCGAAGATCATCAACGTCGCCTGCACGGTGTCGGTCCAGCTCACGGCCAGGAAGCCGCCGACGAACGTGTACGCGATGGTCACCACCGCGCCCCAGAACATCGCCTGTCCGTAAGGCAGGCCGAACATGCTCTCGAACAGGCGCGCCCCGGCCACGATGCCGGATGCGCAGTAGATGGCGAAGAACACCAGGATCACCAGGGCCGACAGGATCCTCAGCAGCCTGCTGCGGTCCTCGAAGCGGTGGGTGAAATAGTCCGGCAGCGTCAGCGCGTTGTCCGTGCGTTCGGTATAGACGCGCAGCGGGCCCGCCACGAACTTCCAGTTGCACCACGCACCGATCACCAGGCCGATGGCGATCCATGCCTCGGAAGCGCCGCCCAGATAGAGCGCCCCGGGCAGACCCATCATCAGCCAGCCGCTCATGTCCGAGGCGCCGGCTGCCAGCGCAGTGACGTAACTTCCCAGCGAGCGTCCGCCCAGGATGTAGTCGTCGAATGTCCGCGTCCTTCGCCACGCGACGAAACCGATCCCCACCATCAGCAGCAGGTAGGCGGCAAAGGTGACGAGCAGCGGTGTGCTGACGGTCATGCAGGATCCTTGATGTTCTGACGGGTGTTTCGCGGGAAGAGAGTCGTGGACCTGCAAGCCGCACCGTTGCGGGCTCCGGTCACATGCGTCTCATCCGAGGCCGCCCGCAGCCTAAGCGGCCCGGCCCCGCGCTGGCAATCGGCGCCGCACCACGCGATGCGGGGCCACTCAGAGGTAGGACGATCGCGACGGGTCGAAAACCTGCGGGTAGTGGTGCACATCCAGCAGGTCGAGGAACACATCCAGGCCCTCGTCCGATCGCACCAGGTCGTACTCCGCGTCCGACAGCAGGTGCACCACCAGCGTCTCTATGCCATGGCCGTGCAGATGCAGGTTGTCGAACAGGTGCCGGTCCGCCGCGACCGCGGGCGGCAGCAGCAGGAACGTGGAGAACGGCGAGGTGGCCAGGGGTGGCACGGGCATGGGCACGGTGTGGCCGTAACCCAGCCAGCTCCCTTCGGCGAACGGCAGCTTGGCCAGCCAGCGCAGCTGGGCGATGAAGTCCGGATGCGGCTCGCGGACATACCAGAATAGCTCACGCGCAGCGGATTCATCGCCGTCATAGCCCTCCGGCATCGTCATCAGGCGGTCGCTCATGCCACTGGTGACCAGCACATGGCCGGTGTCGCCGCTGCTGGAGAACTCGCGTGCGTACACGTGCACGTCCACGCGGTGCTGGCGGTCTCCGTCGCGGTCGACGTACTCGGGTTCGCCCAGCGCGTCGCGCAATGCGGCGATCCGCGCGCCGGCGAGTGCGGGCAGCGGATCGGGCGCGGCGCCCATCAGCGTGCGGAGGCGTTGCAGCATGCCGGCTTTCCCCAAGCGGTCAGTGCGCGGCGACTGTGCGCCGCCGGCTCGAGCGGGTCAAGCCGCATCTCCACGTCCCGTGACGCGGCGCGCGCTTCCTGTGGGAGGGCGTTCGCGTCGTGGCCGGCTCAGGCGGTGAGACGCCAGCGGCTACACTGTCGGCATGGATTCCCAGACCCTGCTCGTCCTCCTGCTGATCCTCGTGGCCGCCGCCATCGTGCTGCTGGCGGTGCTGGTGCTGCGCCCGCGCGCCGGGAGCGGACCAGACGGTGACAAGCTGCTTGGTGACCTCGAAGCAGAACGTGCACGAAGCCAAGCGATCGCGGTGGAAGCTGCGCAGCAACGTGGCTGGCTGGACGCGCTGCAAGTCGAACTCGATGCTGAGCGCGCGCGTTCGGTGAGCCATGCGAAGGAACTGGCTGAGGCGAGGCTGCGTATCGAGCGGGAATTGACTCTATCCGCTGAGCGTGATGCGCAGTTGGGCGAACGTATCGCCGATGCGCTGCAAGCCAAGCAGCGCATGACCGAACTGGAAAGGCAGCTGGAGAGTCAGCGCCTGGCGTACCAGCGCCTGCACGGTGAGCATGCCCAGATCGCCGCGGACCTCCAGCATTCACGGCAGGCGCAGCAAGAGTTGCGCACCTATCTGGACAGTGCTCAGGAGAAGCTGTCCGGTGCCTTCGCGGAATTGGCCGGCAAGGTGTTCGAGGAGCGAGGGCAGCAATTTGAGAAGAACGTCCGGCAGGCGACGCTTCAGTCACGCGTGGACATCGAGGGGCTGCTCAAGCCCTTCTCCGACAAACTGGGGGAGTTTCGCCAGCGTGTTGACACCGTGTATGGGGAGGAGTCGCGTGAGCGTGCGAGCCTGCTGGGCGCGGTCGGCGAACTGAAGACGCTGAATCAGGACATGGCCACCCAAGCCGCCGCGCTGACGAATGCGCTGAAAGGCAATGCGCGTATACGTGGCGACTGGGGCGAGTTGATGCTGGATAGCGTGCTTCGTGGGTCTGGATTGGAGGAGGGGACACATTACGAGCGCCAGCAGCACGCCGTGGACGACGAAGGGGGAAGATTGCGGCCCGACGTCGTCGTGAACTTTCCGGACCAGCGCAAGGTGGTTGTCGACAGCAAGGTCAACCTTATCGCTTGGCAGGAAGCAATGAATGCGGCGACCCCGGACGAGCAAGAGGACGCATTGCGTCGTCATGCGGTGGGCTTGCGCCAGCATGTGAAGGAGCTGGGCGACAAGAATTATCCGAAGGCGGTCGGGGAGAGTGCCCTAGACATCACTATCGCCTTCGTGCCTATTGAGGGCGCGCTTTCCGCTGCGCTTGGTACAGATACAGATCTCCAAGGGTATGCCTTTGATCGCCGGGTGGTCTTCGCGTCCCCCAATACTCTGATGGCGTTGCTGCGGGTCACTGAGCGCCTGTGGACGAGGGACAAGGTGCAGAAGCAGGCGCTGGAGATCAGCGAGGCTGGTGGACGTGTGCTTGACGCGCTGACGGCATTCCTCACCGAGTTCGATACGGTTGGCAAGCGGCTGGACGACGCCAGTCAGGCTTTCAATCGCGCCCGTAATCGTCTCGCCGACTCCCCTCAGTCTGCGCTCCATCGCGCACGACGTCTCGCGGAACTTGGAAGCAAGGCGAAGCGCGCGTTGCCGCCGGAACTGCAGCCCGACACATTTCAGCAGCTCACGGCACCCGCCCGAGGCGATGACCACGACAAGGAGTGATGCCTCCTCCCGTTGGAGGGAGGTGCGCCGGCCGTCGTTGCCCCTCAAAGGACGACGGCGCCTTTCGGCGCCGTTTTCCTTCATCGCAGCATGATGCCCGGCCTCAACCGCCGCCGTTGATCTCCGGCATCGGCATGGCGTCCACGGGCACCGTCGGGTTGTTCTCGTCCTGCAGGTATTCCGGCAGCTCGCTCTCGGTCTTCTGCTGCGTGCGGTGGCTTTCGATCTGGTAGTTGCGGCGCTGCAGCCACGAATCACGGACCAGGGCGTAATCATCCACCGCACCCTCGCGCAGGCTGTCCAGCGACAGCAACTGCGCGCGCGTGTCGACCAGGTTGAGGCCCTGCAGGAAGATGCGCGTCTTGTCGTCCTCGATCTGCCGCACGGGACTGAGCGGCATGTCGCCGGCCATACCGAAGACGTCGCGGATGGTGCGCGGGCCGAAGAAAGGCAGTTCCACGTAACGCGAGCGCCTCCAGCCCCACGTCCCCAGCGTCTGCCCGAAATCCTCGCTGCGGCGCTTCATCTTCAGGTCGCTGGCGGGATCGAAGATGCCGCCGATGCCGACGGTCGAGTTCAGCACGAAGCGGCCGAGCGTCTGTGTCGCATCGCGCGGACGCCCCTGCAGCAGCTGGTTCACCATCGTCAGCGGCTGGCGCAGGTTGTCGAAGAAGTTGCCGACGCCCAGCCGCACCGGCCGGGGCACCGCCGCCACGTAGGCGCGTGCGAGCGGGCGGGCTATGGCGCGGTCCACCGCGTTGTTGAAGCGGTGCACCTTGCGGTTGAACTTCTCCCACGGGTCGTACGAGGTCGGTGCCTGGGCGGGTGCGGGCAGAGTGGGGTCGGCGACCGGGTCGTACGCACCCTGGCCATAGATCGCGGCGAAGTCATCCTCGCCTTCCGATGTCGTGGCGGGATCCGTCGCGGCCGTGGGGGCATCGATGCTCGACGGGTCGATCGGTGGCTCGGGCGGAAGCGGCGCGGCGGCCGTGGCAGTGCTGTCGATCACCACGGCGTCGGCAGGCGGCGCCGTCGAGGACGTGGGTGCCGACGCGCAGGCGGTCGCCAGGGCGGCCAGCAGGGCGACGGTGCAGAGGCGGAACAGATTCATCCTGATTCCTGGAAACTTCGGGTGGGGTTACGCGGGAAAATCCAGTTCCGGCGTCAGTCGGTACGCCGCCTGGAGATCGGCAAGACCTGCAGGCTGTCCATCGAAACGGGGGGTGGTGCCACTGGCGCGCGCGCGCGCGGCCAACTCGGACAACAGTGCCAGCCCGGCGCTGTCGACGGTAGTGACGTTGGTCAGGACGAAGCGTTGCACGCCGGCCAGGTGCGCGGTTGCTTGCGGCCACAGCGCTGCCACCGCCGCACGGTCCAGCGCACCCGTGAACACGAGCGCGTCGCCGTCCCGCTGGACGCTGGCGTCAGTTGCCGCCGGCACTGCCATTGACCTGCAGCCTGCCGGCCTTCAGGTCCGCCGCCACCTGGGCGATGGACTTCTGCCGCAACGGCGTATCGAACTGGGTCTTGAAGGTCTGCACGAAGGACACGCCTTCCGGCAGCACGTCGAACACCTTCCACTGCCCACCGACGTTGCGCACATAGAAGGTGATCGGGGTGACGGTCTGGTCGGCCTGCAGGAACTCGGTGTCGACCTTCACGCCGCGGCCGCCGGGCAGCGGCGTTTCGGACTTCACCCGTACCTTCAGACGCGCGTTGAAGTCGGCCAGGCGCGCACCATAGGCCGACAGCAGGCGCTCGGTCAGGGCTTGGCCGAACAGCTTCACGTCGGCATCGGAGGCACCACGACCGTGCACGCCCAGTACCAGGCGGGCGGCGTAGTCTCCGTCGAACAGCGTGTTGAACTCGGAGGTGACGAATTGGCGCAGTGCGGCTGGGTTCGACTTGAATTCGGCACGACGCTGGTCGAGCGTGGTCAGGATGCGCGTGCTGCTGGCCAGCACGACTTGGCTGGCGCTGGCCTTGGTGGCGGTGGCGGGTGCCGCGGTCTGCGCGAACACGGCGACCGGCGCGGACGCCAGCAGCGCGGCAGACAGCACGACGGACAGGAGGGAGGGCTTCATCAGGGTCTTCATGGCGTCGGTTCTTCCGTAACGGGGGGCGCGGCGTTATCGCCGCTGGCCGGGGGGGTATCCCCGGAGCCTGCATCGGCATTGTTGGCGCCGCCGCTGAACATGTACTTGCCGGCCAGCTGCAGCAGGTCGACCGCCGGCTGGGTGAAGGCGATCTCTTCGCCGGGCTTCAGGACTTCGGGATCACCGCCCGGCGACAGGCCAATGTAGTTCTCGCCCAGCAGGCCGCTGGTGAAGATGCCGGCCGCGGTGTCGGCCGGCAGGTCCTTGTACTGGCTGTCGATGGACAGCGTGACCAGCGAATCGAACTTGACCGGATCCAACCGGATGTCGGCCACCTGGCCGATCACCACGCCACCGATCTTCACCGGCGCCTGCTTGCGCAACTGGCCGAGGTTGGAGAAGCGCGCAGTCAGCTCGTAGCTGCCGCCGCCCACGCCGAAGCGCTTGTTGGTGGAGGCCAGTGCCAGCACCAGCAGGGACGCCAGCGCCAGCAGCAGGAAGGCGCCGACGGCGAACTCGAGACGGGGTCCACGGACGGACATGGGTCAGCTCCTGAAAAGCAATGCAGACATGACGAAATTGAACATCAGCACCAGCAGCGAGGCGTTCACCACGGCGCGGGTGGTGGCCACGGAGGTGCCCTCGATGGTCGGCTCGGCGTGGAAGCCCACGTAGGCCGCGACCAGCGCGGCGGTGCCGCCGAACACGGCGGACTTCAGCAGCGCCACGCCGAAGTCGTCCCAGAAATCCACGCTGTTCTGCAGCGCCGACCAGAACGTGCCATTGTCGAGGCCGAGCACGTGCACGGCTTCGAAATAGCTGGCGCTGATCGCCAGCGAGCAGAAGAAACCGGTCAGCAGCGGTACGGTCAGCACCGCCGCCCAGAAGCGCGGCGCCACGGCCTTCGCCACCGGATCGATGGCCATCAGCTCCAGCGCCTTGATCTGGTCGGTGGCGCGCATCAGGCCCAGTTCGGCGGCGATGGAACTGCCGGCGCGGCCGATGAAAAGCAGCGCGGTCAGCACCGGGCCCAGTTCGCGGTACAGCGACAGACCCAGCAGCGTGGACAGCGCGTCGCTGGCGCCGAACGTGGTCAGCGTGCGGTAGCCCTGCAGGGTCAGCACCAGGCCCACGAAGGCGCCGCCCACGGCGATGATCGGCAGCGAGCGGCCGCCGATCTTGTAGATCTCGCGGGTCAGCTCGGCCAGGAAGTCGCGGGTCGGCGTGGATGCACGGAATACCGACAGCGAGAACAGGCCGGCACGGCCCAGCGACCGGATGGCGGTGGCGAAGGCCATCAGGCGGCCTCCCCGCGCTTGACCGTGTCGAAGGCGATCGGGCCGTCCGGCTCGCCACGCAGGAACTGCCTCACCAGCGGGTCCGACGTGGCGTCGAGTTCGGCGGAGGTGCCCGAGAACACCAGGCCGCCATTGGCGATTACCACCGCCTGGTCGGCGATCGGCAGGGTCTCGTGCACGTGGTGGCTGACGATGATGCTGGTCAGGCCCAACGTGTCGTTGAGGCGCTGGATCAGGCTCATGATCACGCCCGAGGCGATGGGGTCCAGGCCGGTCAGCGGCTCGTCGTAGAGCATCAGTGGCGGATCCAGCGCCAGCGCGCGCGCCAGCGCCACACGGCGCGCCATGCCGCCGGACAACTCGCGCGGGTAGGCGTCGGCGGCGGCACGCAGGCCGACCGCGTTCAACTTCAGGTCCACCAGTCGGCGGATCAGCGCCTCCGGCAGCTTGGTATGCGTGCGCAGCGGCAGCGCCACGTTCTCCGCCGTGGTCAGGTCGGTCAGTAGGCCGTTGCCCTGCAGCAGCACGCCGATGCCCTTGCGCATCTCCAGCAGCGCGCGGCTGCCGTGCGGCACGGGCTGGCCGAACACCTCCACCGTACCCGCGGCGGGCGGTAGCTCACCGGTCAGCGCGGCCAGCAGCGTCGATTTGCCGCTGCCGGACGGGCCAAGGACGGCGGTAATGCTGCCGCGCGGCACCGTCAGGTCGATGCCGCGCAGGATGGTGCGGCCGCCGCGGTCAAGGCGGAGGCCGGACAGGTGCACGGCAGGGGCGTCGGCAGGCGTCATGGGCGTCGTCGGCGAGCGGGGTGGCGGAGCGGGGAGTAGCGGGTTAACGGAAAAACAACGCTGTAGCTTCACGGCCGACGGCTGAACATAAACCGTACCGCGCAGTTTGATTATTGTGGCACCCGACCGCCGCCCGCGCGCACGGTCGTGCGGGATGCTGTGGCCCAAACCGCCGCGTCTCCGGCGCCATGCCCGGCATCCGGCACAATGGCGACGACGATGACGACCGACGCCACGCCCGACTTCCGCCTCTACCACTCCAATGCGCTGGAGGTGCTGGCGGGCCTGCTGGCACGGGAATTGAGCACGCCCGCGCCCGGCGTGCCGCTGCTGGCGCCGGACACCGTGCTGATCCCGCAGGTCGCGATGCGGCGCTGGCTGCAGGCCACGCTGGCCACCGAGCACGGCATCGCCGCGAACCTGGAATTCCTCACCCCCGGCGAGTTCGTCGCACGTGCGCTGGACGCCAATGTGCCGGGCGAGGGCGACGATCTCGATGCCGCGGCGCTGCACTGGCGGCTGTACGCCGCACTGACCGACCCCGTGCTGCTCGTGCGTCCGGCCATGGCGCAGATCGCCGCCTACCTGGCGGGTACCGCATCGCGCCGGCCCGATCCACTCAAGCCGTGGGCGCTGGCGGGGGAACTGGCCGACGTGTTCGAGAAGTACCAGGCCTGGCGTCGCGACTGGTTGCTGCGCTGGGAAAGTGGCGCCGATCCCGACGACCCGCAGGCGATCCTGTGGCGCCACGTTGCCGGCGGCCACGACTACCGCGCGCGGCGCATCCAGCGCTATCTCGACCGCTTCGAGGGCGCGGGCCAGCCGTTGCCGCAGGGACTGCCGCCGCGCGTATTCGCGTTCGCCACGCTCAATGTCTCCCCCGACGTGCTGCGCGTGCTGGCCACGCAGGCGCGTGTGGGCACGCTGCATTTCTATGTCCCTTCGCCGGTGAAGGACTACTGGGGCGACCTGCAACGCCTGCGCGCGGGCGCCGAGGACGACACGACCGCGGACGCCCGCCTGCTGCAGGCCTGGGGCGCGGCGGGGCGCGATTTCATGGCCGTGATCGGCGGCTACGAACTGGTGCACCCCACCTTGGACGTGCGCGGCCATGCCGATCCCGGTGCGGGGGGAGGCAAGTTCCGGGGCAGCCTGCTGCGGCGGCTGCAGTCGGACCTGTTCCATCGCCGCCCGCAGCCGCTCGACCTGCTGCCGGCCCTGCGCACCGACGATCCCAGCCTGCAGGTGCACGCCTGCCACACACGCCTGCGCGAACTGCAGGTCCTGCACGACCAACTGCGTGCGTTGCTGGAGGACGAGCGCTTCGATCCGCCGCTGCAGCCGCGCGAAATCGCGGTACTGGCGCCGGACATCGACCCGTACGTGCCCTATCTGGAAGCCGTGTTCGGCGCGCCGGGCGATGGCGACCGGTTGCCGTACGCGCTGGCCGACACCAGTCCGCTGGCCGGCGAGCCGTTGGCCGACGTGCTCGTGCGCCTGCTCGGCCTGCCGGTCTCGCGCTTCGGCACCCACGAGATCCTCGATCTGCTCGCCAGTGCGCCCATCGCGGAGGCAGCCGGTCTCGATGCCCCCGCCTTCGAGCGCCTGCACGCATGGCTGCAGGCCGCGGGCGCGCGCTGGGGACTGGATGCGAAGCACCGTGCCGCGCACGACGCGCCCGCCGACGATGCCTACACCTGGCAGTTCGCACTCGACCGCCTGCTGCTGGGCCACGCCAGTGGCGCGCAGGACGACATCGCCGGTGTCGCGCCCTGGCCGGAACTGGAAGGCAGCGCGCTCGATGCGCTCGATACCCTGATCCGCCTGCTGCGCGTGCTGGCCCGCCACCAGAAATCGCTGGGCGAGGCGATCACGCCCGCGCAATGGCGCGAACGGCTGCTCGGACTGCTCGCCGCACTGCTGCCGCGCGAGCCCACGCTGCCCGCCCGACAGCGCGCACTCGACCGCCTGCGCATGCTCATCGACGACTTCGCCGCGCAGGCGGAGAAAGCGGGCTATGCCGACACCGTGCCGGCCGACGTGGTGCGCGCGCACTTCACCACCACGCTTGCCGAAGCCGATACGCGCGCGCCCCTGCTGACCGGCGGCATCAGCTTCGGCCGCATGGTGCCGATGCGGCTGTTGCCGTTCCGCGTGATCTGCGTGCTCGGCATGAACGATGGCGACTATCCGCGCCGCGATCCCGCCGCCGGCCTGAGCAAGCTCACGGCCGAACTCGGCACCGACAAGCGCCGGCATGGCGACCGCTCGCTGCGCGAAGACGATCGCTTCCTGTTCCTGCAACTGTTCGCCGCCGCGCAGGACGTGTTCCTTCTCAGTTATCTCGGTGCCGATCCGCGCGACGGCAGCGCACGCGAACCGTCGGTGCTGGTCAGTGAACTCATCGACGCCGCCGCGCGGCAGCATGCCGATCCGGCGTGCGTCGCCAGGACGCTGGTGGTGCACCACCCGCTGCAGCCGTTCTCGCCCGCTGCGTTCGGTGGCGACGAGGACTCGCGCCGTTTCAGTTACCGGCGGCAATGGCATCCCGCCGCCGGCCAGCTGGCGGGGCGACGCTCGCCCCTGCCGCGCTGGTTCCCGGGCGACGCGATGCCGCCACCTGACGACGCCGGCTCCCCGCTGTCGGTCGACCTGTTGCGCCGCTTCCTGACCGCACCGGCCGAGCAGTTCCTGCGCCAGCGGCTCGGCTTGCGGCTGGACGGGATCGACGAGACGGGCGACGACGTCGAACCTCTGCTGCTGCCGGGCCGCGGCCTGGCGCGCAGTGAAGTGCAGGCGGCCGTGTTCGCCGGGGTGCTGCAGGGCGACGATGACGCCACGCTGCATGCCGCCCTGCGTGCCCGCGCACTGCTGCCCTCGGGTACGTTGGGGCGACGCACGCTGGCTGCGCTGCGCAGCGAGGTGATGCCGTATGCACGCGCCTTCGCCGACTGGCGTGGCGGCGACGTGCCGGCGACGCAGCGCATCGAGGTGGACATCGACGGCGTCGCATTGCACGGCACGCTGGCGGGCGTGTATCCGCACGGGCTTGCCCGCGTTCGCATCGGTACTCCGGGCGGAACCGCGGCGATCCGCGACGGCCTGGACTGGCTGCTCGCCAGTGCGGCCGGCCTGGCGCTGCCCCTGGTTCAATTCCACGAGGGCGGCAGGAAGCCGGCATCCGGCCATCCGTTCGGTCCTCACATGCGCCCGCCGCTCGCTCCGGACCAGGCGCTCACTGTGCTCCGGCACCTGCTCTGGCTGCGCGGACAGGGCCTGCGCGAACCGCTGCCGTTCGCGCCTTACAGCGGTTGGGAATTCTTCGCCGCCGCGCCCGACATGGAAGCGGGCCTGAAGGAAGCGGCGAAGAAATGGTACGGAAGCGAGCGCAGCTGGAGCGAAGGCAGCGGAGATGCGCTGCGGCTCGCGCTGCGCGGGCGCGATCCGTTCAGCGATGACGCAACGCGGCTGCGGTTCGCGGATCTCTCGATGTCGATCTATCTCGCGGTCACGCAGGGCGAGGTCTACGCCGGCACCGATCCCGATGCGTTGCGCGCGCTGGCCCCCGTCTTCGACGCGGAGGACGCTGGATGACCGCCGCGCGCGATCCCTATCTCGCGCTGCCGCTCGATGGCGTGCAGTCCATCGAGGCGTCCGCCGGTACCGGCAAGACCTTCACCCTGGCCACGCTGGTCGTGCGGCTGTTGGTGGAAGGCGGCCTGCGCATCGGCGAGATCCTGGCCGTCACTTTCACCGAGGCCGCCACCCAGGAGCTGCGCGCGCGCATCCGTGCCCGTCTGCTGCTGGCGGCATCGCTGCCCGCCGTCGCCGCCGCCGATGAAGGGCCGGAGGTGGCATTGACGCGCGCGCTCCTCGACGCGCATGTCGCGCGGAGTGGCGAATCCCCCGCTGCACTGCATCGTCGCCTGCGCGACGCCGCCGACGGCATGGACCTGGCGGCGGTGTTCACCATCCACGGCTTCTGCGCACGGGTGCTGCGCGAGCACGCCCTGGAAAGCGGGCATGGTTTCGATGCCCCGGTGTTGCTGGCCAACGACACATCGCTGCGGCAGGAAATCGCGGCCGACCTGTGGCGCGCGTATGGCGTGGACGATGACGGTGCGGAGGATCTGCTTGCGCTATGGAAGGGCGGTCCCGGGGCCTTGGCGGCCGACCTGCCCGCGCTGCTGCGTGAGCAGCGGTTGCAGCCGCACCCCGTCGATCCGTTGCCTGCCGACCCTGCACCCGCCTTGCGCGCGGCGGGCGAAGCACTGGCTGCCGCATACCGCGCCCACGGGAACGCGTTTCGTGATGCGCTGGTCGCCGCGGTGGAGGGCAAGGTGTTACACGGCGGCAGCTACAAGGTCGAGTGGATCACCGGGCTGTTCGACGCGCTGGGTGCGTGGGCGATCGCGGACGATGCAGGCGCGCCATTCGCGCACGACAAGCTGCCGCAGCTGCGCCATGAGGCGCTGCTGCAGAAAACCAGCAAGGGCGGCGCGGGCCGCACCCCGGAATCGCCGCTGACTCATGCCATCGATGCCTATCTGCAGGCGCAGGACCGCGTCGACGCCTACAGCGAAGCACGCCGCGTCGCCCTGCTGCATCGCCTGCGCGACGATGCCCGGGCACGGCTGGCGCTGCGCAAACAGCAGCTGCGCGTGCAGACCTACGACGACCTGATCGACGGCGTCGCCGACGCGCTCGAAACGCCGCATGCGGACGCCCTGGTGCAGCGCCTGCGGGCGCAGTACCGCGTCGCGCTGGTCGACGAGTTCCAGGACACCGATCCGCGCCAGTGGCGCATCTTTGACCGCGTGTTCGGCAGCAGGAGTCCGCAGCCGGCGCTGTTCGTCATCGGGGATCCCAAGCAGGCGATCTACGGCTTCCGTGGCGGCGACGTGGAAACCTACCTCGCCGCGCAGGCCGATGCCGTCGTCGCGCCGCCGCTCTCGCACAACTTCCGCTCGCGGCCCTCGGTGCTGCGCGCCATCGAAGCGCTGTACGCACAGGCCGGCGACGCCGCGTTCGTCGATGCGCGGATCCGTTTCCATCCGGTCGCGCCCGGCGGCACCCGTCACGATGACGACTTCCAGCGCCATGGCGCGGCCGCACCCGCGCTGACCGTGTGGCAGGCGCCATCGCCAGCGCCCGGACCGGACGGCAAGCTCAAGCCCTGGGACGCAGGCACCTCGCGTGAGCTGGCCACCGCTGCCTGCGTGGCCGCCATCCATGGCGTGCTGGTCGAGGCGCGGTCCGGCGCGGCGACGATCGCCGGCAGGCCCGTGCGGCCCGGCGACATCGCCGTGCTGGTCCGCACGCACCGGGATGCCACCCGCATCCGGCAGGCGCTGGCCGAGGTCGGCATTCCCGCCGTCGCGGCCGGCAAGCTCAGCCTGTTCGCCACGCCGGAAGCGCGCGAACTGCACGCGCTGCTGGGCACGTTGATGCACGGCGCGGACGACGGCCATCTGCGCACCGCGCTGTCCACCGTCCTGCTGGGCGTGGATGCCGCCGGCATCGCCGCACTCGAGACCGACGGCGATGCGATGCGCCGCTGGCAACAGCGCGCGCAGGACTGGCGCGAACGCCTGCAACGCGGCGGCCCGCTGGCGCTGGTCAACGACCTGTGCGCGGAGCACGCCCCGCGCCTGCTCGGGCTGCTCGACGGTGAGCGCAGGCTCACCAACTACCTGCAGACGGCCGAAATGCTGCAGGAAGCCGACGCGCGGACGCTCGGCCTGCCCGGCCTCGTCGACTGGCTGGCCGCTGCCATCGCCGATGCCGGCACCGGCGCCGATGACGACGCGCAGCTGCTGCGGCTGGAATCCGACGCGCACCGCGTGCAGGTGGTGACACTGCACAAGAGCAAGGGCCTGGAGTATCCGCTGGTGTTCCTGCCGTACGCAGGCATCGGCGGCAAGGCGCCCGATCCCGGCCAGCGTGTCGTCGTCACCGACGCGGCCGGCCGGGTGCTGCACTGGAAGCTGCAGGACGAGGTCTCCGGTTGGAGCGCGGCCAAGGCGCAATGGAGCGAGGCGCAGCGTGCGGAAGACGCGCGCCTGTTGTACGTCGGCCTGACCCGCGCCTGCCACGCGCTGTGGCTGGCAGCGGGCGCCTTCTACCAGCATGCGCAGTCTCCGCTGTGGGCGATGGTGCGCGATGCCGACGCCTTGGTGGCGCGCGACCCGGGCATCCGCATCGATCCCGCGCCGCCGCCCGCCGCATTGCCGTGGTTGCCGCCCGTGGCCGAGGGCGCGGTGCCGCCCGCCCGCATCGCCCGGCGCTCCATCGCGCCCGACTGGTGGGTCTACAGCTTCACCCAGCTTGCGCATGCCGATGCGGGCCACGCCATCGACGCCGCCTCCACCGAGGCCGATGGCGCGGCCGCGGACGAACCAGTGCAGCCGCCCGATGACGCAGACGCATCCCCCGATATCACCGCCGACGCGTACGACCCGCGTTTCAGTGGCAGCCGTTTCGGCAACGTGCTGCATGCGGCGCTCGAAGACACCCGCTTCAGCGCATGGGCGCAGTGGCGGGTGGGTGATGCGGCGCCGGAAGGAGAGCATGCTGCCCTGCTTGCCGCGCTGCGCAGGGAAGGCTACGCCCAGGACGACCTGGCCGACGGCATCGCTCTGCTCACCTCGCTGGTCGGGCGCACGCTGACCGTCGCGCTGCCCGAGGGCGGCGCACTGCATGCGCTGGGCGAATACGAGCGGCGTGCCGAGATCGAATTCCACTTCGCTCTCGCGCCCACTGCCGTGCCGGCGCTGCTGGCGCTGCTGCACGCGCATGGCGTGGTGCGCGCCCGCCAGGGCTTCGGCCTGCGCACGCGGCTGGAAGGGTTGATGACCGGCAAGATCGATTTGACCTACGTACGTAACGGCCGCTGGTACGTGCTCGACTACAAATCCAACCGCCTGCCGCGCTACGACGCGCCTGCGCTGGCCGCCGCGATGGCGCACAGCGAGTACGACCTGCAGGCCCTGGTCTACACCGTCGCGCTGCATCGCTGGCTGCGTTTCCGCCTGGGCGACGGCTACGACTACGCACGCGACTTCGGCGGCATCCGCTACGTGTTCTGCCGTGGACTCGAACCCGCGCGCGATGCGTCGCTCGGGGTGCATGCGCAGCGCTTCGCGCCGGAACTGGTGCATGCACTCGACGCCCTGTTCGCAGGCCACGGGCAGGAGGTGGCCGCATGAGCCTGCTCGATGCCCTGTTCCGCAACGGCCACCTGCGCACCCTCGACCACGCCCTCGCGCAGAGCCTGCGTCGGCTGGACGCGTCCACGCCCGACACCGTGCTGGCCGCCGTCGCGCTGGCGTCGCTTGCCGTCGCCAAGGGCCATGCCGGACTCTCGCTGCGCGAGCCGAAAGCACTGCTAGATGCCGAAGCCCCCATCGACTGGCCATCCGCCGACGCGTGGCGCGCATGCCTTGCTGCCTCGCGCTGGGTGGCCACGCCGGACGATGCCGATGCCGCCGCCGATCCGCACGCGCCGCTGGTGCTGGAACAGGACCTGCTCTACCTGCGCCGCTATCGCGAGTACGAACGCGCGCTCGCGCTCGGATTGCAACGCCTCGCCGTGCACCCGGTGCCGGCAACCGGCATCGATGCGCTCGCGCCTTTGTTCGCGCAGCTCTTTCCGCCGGCCGCGCATGATGCCCACCAGGCGCGTGCCGCCGCGCTCGCGCTGCGCCATGCCCTGCTGCTGGTCACTGGCGGCCCGGGTACCGGCAAGACCACCACCACCGCGCGCCTGCTGGTGCTGCTGGCCGCACAGGCGCAGTACGCAGGCCGCGCCGCGCCGCGCATCGCCCTGGCCGCGCCCACTGGCCGCGCCGCCGAACGCATGGCCGAAAGCGTCCGCCATGCGGTGCAGGCTTTGGCGGCGCAGGGCGTGGACGCCGACCTGCTCGCAACGCTGCCCACCACGGGGACGACGCTGCACCGGCTGCTCGGCACGATTCCGGATTCGCCCCGCTTCCGCCACCACGCCGACAACCCACTGCCGTTCGACGTGGTGGTCGTCGACGAAGCCTCGATGATCGACCTGCCGCTGATGGCCAAGCTGGTCGACGCCGTGGCCGATGGCACGCGCCTGGTGCTGCTGGGCGATCCGGACCAGTTGCCATCGGTGGAAGCGGGCGACGTGCTGGCCGCCATTCTCAGCGCGGCAGGGGACGGCAACGACATCGACATGCAGGATGCCGGGGCGCTCCGCCCGCTGCTCGGCGATGTTCCGCGCACTGATCACCATGCTGGCGGGGATCATCGACAGGACCGCTTCGCCGGCATCCGCGTGCACCTGCAGCGCGGCTGGCGCCAGAGCGAAGCCCTGCAGTTGGCACCGCTGGCCGCTGCCGTGCGCGAAGGCGATGCCTCCGCCACGCTCTCGCTTCTGCGCGGCGACACGCTGGCCGGCGTGCGGTTCCACGAAGACCTGGCCGATCCCCTGGACATGCAGCGCGAAGACCTGTGGTCGCACTGGCGCGCGCTGGGCGAAGCCCCAACGCCCACCGACGCGCTGGCGCTGTCCGCACGCCTGCGCATCCTCACCGCCGTGCGTGAAGGCCCGCAGGGCGCGCGCACCTTGAACACCCGCATCGAGCGCCTGCTGGTGGAGGGTGGTACCGGCCTGCAGCGCGCCGGGCAAGGCCACTTCCACGGCCAGCTGGTCATCGTCACCGAGAACAGCTATCGCCACCGCCTGTTCAACGGCGACATCGGGCTATGTTTCCGCGATGCGCAAGGCGTGCTGCTGGCCTGGTTCCCGGGCGACACACCCGCACAGCCGCGCGCGTTCCACCCCGCATCGCTGCCCGCGCACGAGTCCGCATTCGCCATGACCGTGCACAAGGCGCAGGGCAGCGAGTTCGACGCGGTCTGGCTCTTGCTGCCCGCGCGCGGCAACCGCGTGCTGTCGCGCGAACTCGTCTACACCGGCATCACCCGCGCCCGGCGCGAGCTGCACATCGCCGGCAACGAAGTGGTGATCCGCGACGCACTGTCGCGGCATGCAAGCCGATGGTCCGGGCTGGGGTGGCGGTTGGCGCAGCCACGCATCGCGTCGTGACACCGCAGTGCCGTGCGATCGCATCGCACGCGCGTCGCAAAGCATGAACACGGGTTTGCGGTCACGCCCCCAAGGGCGTATACCTGTCCTGGCTGACTGGCAGTCTCCTCCGCCGCCTCCCGCGGGCCGATTTCTCTCCCTCTCGGCTTACCGAACGCGACTGAGCGCGTGCCGAGGAGGTGCGTATGACGAATCAGCAAGTCCAGGTCTTCATTCTCCATCTGGGGTCGCAACAATCCATTGGTCCCGGCGATCTGCGGGTCATGTGGGCCACGGCGTGCGAGTCGCTGGATATCGCAGTGTCGCGGCGCGAGCTTGGCCACGGCCACAACACCGGTCGCCCGTGTTTCAGTCTGTGGGCGGGCCGCCAATTCCATCGCGCACCGGCCGAAAGGCGGATGCGTGCCCTGCTTGAAGCGCGTGGTTTCCTGTTCACGCTTACGCATACCGCCCTGTAGGAGGGTGCATGGCTTTTGATGTCGGGATCGGCAAGTGCCGGTCGGTATCGTCGGATTCGGTCGAAGTGTGGGTCGACGGTTCCATCGTCCGTCGGCTGGTGCCGGAGACCAAGTGGCAGCGTGATGGCATCAGCGTTCTGCATGTGCCGTCGAAGCTGTGCAGTGCCCGTCATCCGTTGACGGTGGGCGAGGAGGTGTTCCTGGACACCGGCCTGATCAACGCCAACAGCGTGGGCAAGCTGGATGTGGCCGGAGGCGGCGAGTTCGCCAAGGCTCGCCTGTCGATGCTGGTGCCCACCATCGACCCGACCCCGACCCCCCCCCAGCCCTCGCGCAAGGCGAGCTGGCGCTGAGAACCTCCCGCGCGTGCCCCGGCACGCGCCGTCAGGCAGTGGTTGCTCCCTCCCGATGATCGAAGCGGCCCCACGCGGGCCGACGGATGGTGCGTGCCCGACTTATCCTGCGCAGCACATGGGTTGGGGTGAGCGCAGGGAAGCCCAATGCCGTACCTGATACGCCGCCGTCCCAGACAGCAGAAGGCCCCGCGACGCGGGGCCTTTCTTTTGCGGCAATACCATCACGTGGCCGGCGATACCGGCCACGCCTCATTCCCCGCCAGGCCGCTTCCCCGTGACCGACCACTGGGTCAACGTGCGGAACGCCTCGCCAATCTGCTCCGGGGAAAACCCGCAATGCCCTTCGCCCGCGTCGGGCAGCACCAGCGGTGCGATGACGTCCCCGCCCGCGCGCACGAGGGCCGCATAGAGAGGCTGCAGGCGCGGCGCGATGGTCGGGTCGCCGGTGTTGTACTGGATCACCAGGGGCTTGCGCACCTGCCCGGTGAGCGCCGGTGCGGTGGCTGCATAGGCCATCGCCGCCGCATCGCCCGCATGGCGTGGCACCGCTGCATTGAACACCGCGTTGTCGCCAAACCCCGTGTACACCGTGCGCGTATTGTCCACCGGCAGCCCACCCGCGCGGCGGCGCATGTCGTTGAACACCAGGGCATGCAGGCTGACGATGCCGGGCACCGTGTCGACAGGAACCTCTATCCGCTTGGCCAACAACGCGGCGGCGTGCGGGTTGCCGGGCAACGCGCCGGTCACCGTGTTCATCACGTCCATCTGCCCGAGCTCCACCGCGGCAGGGCCGGACAGCCCACCGTCGGGTACGCCCGTGGCTCCGGGGAAGAACGCATCGAACGCCACCAGCGTGGTGAACAACTCCTCCGCCAACCGAGCGCCCGGCACGTTGGCGCCGCACAGCGACAGCGCACCGTCGTACTGCGCCGGCTGCTGTTCAAGACTGGCCACCGCGATGCCGCCGCCCATCGAGAAACCCACCAGCCACGTGCGGCGCGGCACGCCATGGCGTTCGACGAAGTGCGCGCGCAGGCGCTCCGTATCGTCGATGCCATCGCGCATTGCCCAGCCCTGCGTCGCGAACCCGCTCTGCGCCACCGCGTATCCCTTCGACAGGAACACCGGCGTGGCCTCGTTGGCCGGCCACGGCGACGCGCGCGGCACGCCGACCGGCTCGAAGCCGTGCACCAGCATGACCAGCTCGCCATTCCAGTCGACGGGAATGTCGATGCGGTACGGCGCGGCGGCCAACGTGCCGGTGTCTTCCGCCGGCGCAGCCACCGCCGTGGAGGCATCCACGGCGTGTGCCGGCGGCAACACCAGCAGCAACGCGATCGGCAGGCAGGTGAGCAGACGGTGCAGGCGCATGGCGGAACTCCTTGTCAAAGCGATGCGGCGGACGCCGTCACCACATCAGGTCGTCGGGCACCTGGAACTGCGCGTAGTACGCATCGTCTTCGGAGGTGGCGGCTTCGGTCTTGGTGCCCTGGCCGTGGTCCAGCACGATCATGCCGGCATCGCGTTCGCGCACCTTGTCGGCGGCTACGCGTGGCAGCAGTTCGTAGCGGTCGTCCAGCTGCACGATCACCAGCGCGCCGGCCGACAGCTTCCGGCGCAGGTCGTCGTTGACCAGCACGGTACGGATGGCGCCGTGGGCGGTGAAGCGGTATTCCAGCTCACCGGTGCGCGGCACCTTGCGGTCTTCGATGATCTGCCGCGCCTGTGCACGCAGTTCCGCGCTGCGCGCCTGCGCCTTGCGCTCGGCTTCGATGGCGCGGTCGCGTTCGGCTTTCTCGGCGCGTGCCCGTTCCGCATCGCGCTGGATGTCGTTGGGCGCGGCCGGTCCCTTGCCATGGCGCGCCTTGTTCTGCTCGCGCGCGACCTCGGCCAGTTTGGATTTCTTGACCAGCCCTGCCTTGAGCAGCTGTTCCTGTAGCGGATTTCCCTTTGCCATGTCGTGGTGTCGTGCAGGAGGTTTCCGCGCCATCATACCGGCCGTCCCCGCCCGCCACCCGCCGTCCCCGCCCACGATGGATGCCCTGAAATACCTCGCCGGGTACCCCGCCGACCTGCAGGCGCGCGTGCGTGCGCTGATCGCGCAGGAGCGGCTGGGTCCGATGCTGGCCGACAAGTACGGCCAGCTGCATACGGTGCGCAGCGACGGCCAGCTGTACGACTACGTGCAGGCGCTGAAGGAACGCCACATGCGCCGCTCGGTGCCGCTGGGGAAGGTGGCCTACGACAGCACGCTGCAGGTGATGAAGCATGCGCTGGGTACCCACACCGCGATTTCTCGCGTGCACGGCAGCCGGCTGAAGGCCAGCCGCGAGATCCGCATCGCGACGGTCTTCCGCGACGCCCCCGCGGAGTTCCTGAAGATGATCGTGGTGCATGAGCTGGCGCACCTGAAGGAAGCCGACCACAACAAGGCCTTCTACCAGCTGTGCACGCACATGGAACCCGACTACCACCAGCTGGAGTTCGATCTGCGGCTTTACCTGACGCACCTGGAGATGGGCGCAGGCAGGTAGATCGGTTAACCGCAGCGCGCCCAGGGCATGAAGAGGGGACCTGCTGTCCTCAACGCCTCTCCCTCGCACCGCGTGCGGAGAGAGCAACTGTCTTGATCCAGGCGCAGCAGGAAGCGTTGAGGTGGTTGCGCATGCGCGCCTTCAATCAGTACCAAGCGTTCTGCGCGAAGAGCACCCCTCATCCGCCCTTCGTGCACCTTCTACCCGCAAGCGGGGAGAAGGTGAAAGTCCGGGCACGTCTGTGTTCAGTGACTGCGAAAGCGCGCGTGTGCATCAACGTTCTACAGCGCTTCGCGTGTGCAGGGCGCGCGCGATACCGGATCGGCGCAGGCAACCACCGGCTGGCCGCACGATGGAACGTGCCGGAGGTACGCGGCATTACTGTGCCGCCGACCGATCCGGTCCAACGAATGAAAGAGGTGAATCGCATGCACGTGAACAGGACTCTCTTCGCGACCGGCCTGTTGTGGTTAGCGGCCTGCACCGGCACCGCAGGGTCGGATTCGCGCGAAGTGACGGCAGCGCAATGCCGTGCCTACTACGAGCACATCTACCGGCTCGACGGCGCCGATCTGCAGGCGATGATGGGCGAGGAGCTGCTGGCCAGGGAGTCTGCGGTCTGCGCCGAAGCCGGCACGGTCACCAAGCGCCATTACGACTGCGCCATGGCGGCGCGTTCGGTGGACGACCTGCAGGCCTGCGGCGCGCCGAACACCTGACGGCCCGCCTCATGTCAGGCAAGGCCGCGACCGGGAACGGTCGCGGCGGCAACGGCGTCAGCGCGGCTGGCACACCGGCGGGTTGGTCATGCCGAACGACAGCAGATTGCCGCCATTGACGGTGCAGGCATACGTTCTGCCGTTGCGGGCCTTGAGGGTGACGTAAGTGTTGGTGCCTTCGGTGCGGCGTTCCGCGATGGTGAGTTCCGAGGGGGACAGGCCCAGCACGCCCCCGGTTTCGGACAGGATGCGTTCGTCCGACAGGGTGTTGGTGCGGCTGGCAATCGAGCTGCAACCGGCGGCGGTGAGAGAGCCGAGTGCCAGGGCATGCCAGGCGAAGGTGCGAAAACGCATCGTGTGAATCCTTTTCATGATGGGGGCCGGAGAGGCAACGCACGCGCAGACCCCGGAAGCGCGCGCGGGTGGATCACAGCGCCAGTTCGAGCGTCGCGTCGGCGTTGAACGTGACCGACCAGCGCCTTGCGCTGATGGCGCGCAGGTCGTACAGGCCGTAAGGCGTGACCAGCGCCGCACGCGACAGCGAGCTGTCGGCGGTCAGCGAGACGATGCGCAGGCGTTGATCGGGCCACGCGTAGGCGCTGGCGAAGAACGCGCGCAGCGGTTCGATTTCGGTGGCGACCAGTTCGCCGACGCAGCGGCCGTCCTCGATGCGGAACGAAGCGTCGGTGTCGAAGCGCGCGCCCTTCAGCGTGCCGGCCAGGCGACCCGAAGCGGGGCAGGCCGCCGCGACCAATCCGTTCGGCTGCGGCCGGAACGGCGCCGCCAGCAACTGCGCGGTGGGCTCCATCGCCGACACCCACCTCGCGTTGGACAGCATACTTGCGGCGGTGTCCTGTGCCGGCCACAGCATCAGCATGCTGCGCGCGCCGGTGGTGATGCCGGCGTGGTGCGCGATGGGTTCGCCGTCGGCATCGCGGCCGATGCGCCAGCCGAAGCCGACGTCGTAGGTGCTGTCGTGCGCGGGCTCGCCGCTGACCAGGCGCGTGGGCTGCTGCATCGCCTGCCAGCGCGCGGCGCCGACGATGCGGTGTTGCAGCACGCGGCCGCCGAAGGTGGCCAGCGCTTCGGGCGTGGCGGCCAGTCCACCCCCGGGCCAGGTGTAGCTCATGTCGGTGCGCGGTACGTGGCGCACAGCGCCGTGTTCGATGTCGTACAGCTGCGAAGCGCGTCCGCCATCCGTTTCGCCGTCGGCACCGATCGCCAGGCCATCGGTGACGTGGTGGCGGACGTAGTCGAGGAAGTGTTCGCCCGAACGCGCTTCGATCACCGCGCCGAGCAGCGTGTAGCCCCATGACGAATAATGGTAGGTAGTACCGGGCGCCGACAGCAGCGCGCGGCCGGAGAAAATACCGACCGCATCGCGCGCGGTCGGATAGCGGACGCGACCGAGCACTTGCAGGTCGTTGCCGGCGTAGTGCGGTGCGCCGGAGGTGTGCGACGCAAGCTGGCGCACCGTCACGGGCGACCACGCCGCCGGCAGCCACGGCAGAGCGTCACCGACAGGTGCGTCGATGTCGATACGGCCTTCTTCCGCGAGCTTCGCCGCCGCGGTGGCGGCGATGACCTTGGAGACGCTGGCCAGCCGGAACACCGTATCGCGCTGCACCGGCGCGTGGGCTTCGACATCGCGCAGTCCCGCGCAGCCGGTCCACACCACGCGGTCGTCGCGCCACACGGCGGCGCCCATGCCCGGCACACCGTTGGTGGCGACCAGCGCCTGGAGCAGTTGCTGCGCAGTGGCGGCGCCGGCATCGTCGGACGGCCCGGTGCAGGTGTCGGCGGCAAGCGCGGGCGCAGCCATGCAGGACAGCGCAAGCACGCATGCGGTGGAGCGCAGTGGTGCGGACGGACGGAAAGAAGTGACGCGCATCGGACGGCTCCGGAAGGGGAGCCCTCACCCTAGTAGCGCGATCCTGCGTTGTCGTCGCGTGTGCGGCTGCACGTGCACGCGCTGCGCCGATCCGGTGGGGCGGTGTTCGCGCGGCGGGTAAGACGGCGTGCGCCGGCGCCGTTGCCGGGGTCAGCCGCCCGCGTGAAGCGCAGACAGCAGCGCGTCGATGTAGGTGCGGCTGACGCGCACCGGCGTGCCATCGTGCAGCCGCAGCACCGCATCGCGGTTGGTCAGCGGCTGCAGCTCCCCCACCTGGTCCAGGCGCACGATGGAAGAGCGGTGCACGCGCACGAAGCGCTCCGGGTCCAGCTGTGCGGCGAGCTGGTGCAGGGATTCGCGCACGATGTACGTGCGTTCGCCGACATGCAGCACCGCATAGTCGCCGTCGGCGCCGATCCACGCGACGCTGTCGGCGCGGATGAAGAGCGTGCGATGGCCGATCCGCACCGAGAATTTCTCCAAGTGCCGCGCCAGGGTGGCGGCGGGTGGCGTGCGCGCCGTGTCCAGGTAGCGCAGGCGCAGCAGCTGGCGCGCGCGGGTCAGCGCTTCGGCAAAGCGCGCGTCGTCGACGGGCTTGAGCAGGTAGTCGACGACGTTCAAGGCGAACGCCCTGACCGCGAAGCTGTCATGCGCGGTCAGCAGGATCGCCAGCGGTCGCTGTTGCGACGGCAGCGCCGCCAGCACATCCAGGCCGGTCATGCCAGGCATCTGCACGTCCATGAAGACCAGGTCCGGCGGTTGCGCCTGCAGGCCGGCCAGCGCGGTGGTGCCGTCTTCGTATTCGCCCACCACCTGCAGATCGTCGAACGCGGCCAGCAACGACAGCACGCCACGTCGTGCGAGCGGTTCGTCGTCGACCACGCAGACGCGGATCACGCAGCCGGCTCCGGCACGGTGCGCAGCGGCAACGTCAGCCGGACGCGGTAGCGCTCCGCGTCGATGCCGGCCTGCAGGCTGGCGCGGTCCGGATAAAGCCGGGCGAGGCGGCCACGCACGTTGTCCAGGCCGACGGCGGTACGCGCGTCCTCCGATCGTGGTGGTGCTTCTTCGTGCGCTGGCAGGTCGTTGTCGATACGGATATCCAGCTGCGTATCGTCGCGGGCGATGCGGATGTCCAGGCGGCCCGGCGCACTGCGCGGGGCGATGCCGTGTCGGATCGCGTTCTCCACCAGCGGCTGCAGCAGCAGCCCGGGCACGTGCGCACCGAGCACGCCGTCACCGACATGCCATGACAGCAGCAGGCGCCGGCCCAGCCTGGCCTTCTCGACTTCCAGATAGGCTTCGGTCATGGCGATTTCTTCGGCCAGCGTCACCTCGTGGCCGGCACGCGCATCGAGCACCGCGCGCAGGAAATCGCCGAGCCGCGCCAGCATCTGCCGTGCTTCCGGGCCCCGCTCCTCGGCGACCAGTGTGGAGACCGCGTTGAGCGTGTTGAACAGGAAGTGCGGCTGCAACTGGTAGCGCAGCGCGCGCAGTTCGGCATCGCGCGCCAGCGCGCGTGCTTCCAGGTGCTCGGCCTGTTCGCGGCGCAGCTCCGCGTAATACGTCACCACTGCATGCACCGCGCAGTACGCCACCAGCACCAGCCAGGCGCCTTCCAGGCCACGGAACAGCAAGCCGACATCCAGCGCGCCCGGCGTGACGAGCCGCGCCAGGCTGCCGGACATGAAGGCCTGCAGCGCCACGCTGAGCAGGCGCGTGGCCAGTGTCATCGCATAGGTGGCCAGCAGCAGCACCAGCGCGATCCGCCACACTGCCATGCCGCGCCGCCACAGCCACCGCTGCAGGGCGGTCAGCGGCAGCACCCACAGCACGAACGCCGACAGGTACAGCGTGCGCGCCAGCGTGGCGTTGCCGTGGCCGAGGATCGGCATGGCCATCACCAGCAGGCAGGCGCCGAGCGGCAGCCCGGCCAGCACCGGCAGCCAGAACGGCGGCAGCGCGTGCCGGCTGGCGCGCACAGGCGTCATCGGCATGCCGCACCGTGTTCGACGCAGGTGGGTGGAAGCGTGGACAGGCACATGATGCGGAGAGGTGGCGGGCTCAGGGTAGATACGGACGCGCAACGGCGGGTGCCTGCGGCGACAGCTCAGCATGATCGCCGGCACCACGGCCAGCAGGGTGCGCCAGGGCGGTGATGCCATGCGGTGATGCGGTGGCTGGCATGCGCGGCGCGGGCGGTGTGTCGGTGACAGCGACGTCCACGGCTCGCGACGCGTTACGGCAGCCGCTTGAACGTCGTCGTCTGCAGGAACGGGGTGCCATCCTTGTGGAAGGCGGCCTTGGTTTCGGTCAGCGTCCTGCCGTCTTCCGTCACCGAATAGATGCGTGTCGATGACGGCGTGCCCTGGTAAGCGAGCTGCAGCACCACCACGTTGGGCGCCGGCATCTTCGCCGTGCCGACGTCGGCCCAGTAGCTGCCGGTGATCTTGCCTGGCGTGCCATCCAGCGCCAGCGTGGCGTCCGAATCCATGGTGCCGCCGTTCGGATCGACGATCTCGATGTGGGTCGACCACAGGCCGTCGCCGGGTTGCCTGAATTCCATCGTCACGCTGCGCGGGCGGGCTTCGGGCGGCATCGGCAATGTCGCGACATCGAGTGCCCATCGACCGATCAGCGGTGACGCGGCCAACGTCGGCGTCGCGTGCAGGGCGAGCATGGCCAACAGGGCGAGGGACTTGGTCTTCATGGAGCCTCCGTGCAGGGTGGCGCGATGGCGGCGGGAACCACCTCCGTCGCGGGCAGGGCGACCATGCCATTGCACCTGCAGCACTGTCCAGCCATGCAGCCCCGGCAGGCGCAACGCGCCCGGGGTAAAGCGAAGTATCGGGATGTGCAGTGCCGGATGCGGCCCTGGCCTCACCCGGGCGCGATCACGGTGAAGTAGATTGCGCGTGCAGCAGCAGCGACGGCAGCGCGCGCCGCGGCCTCGTCTTGCGCTGCGCGTCCTTGCTTCCGGACCAGAAATGGATCTCTCGCTTGAGGTGCTGCCCGAAGAACACCGCCACGCGTTGCACCACGCCGGTCTGCACGACCACCAGCATGGGTTCACTCGCCTCGGCCGGAATGGGCCAGCCTTCGTTCTCGGCGCATTCCACCGCGCGGTCATTCAGCAGGTGTGCGACGCGCTGGAAGCCGGATGCATTCGAGATGACGCGATGCAGCTTGGTGTTCATGGCGGCTCCGGACGTTGTGCGAGCCGGCACACTGCGGGCGCGGAAGCTAGCCAGTCTCGGAATCCCGCGCGAGGCCACGCTAGCACGTCGCCAGCATGCACGACGCGGTTTCGGACAGGCGGGCGTCACGCCACGATCACGGCGGGGCGCGCATCGTGGCGCCGCTACGGTGCAATACCGTATCGGCTGCTCAGCCGCGCAACACCTCTTCCCATTCTCCGCATTGAGCTGCACCTGGCATCGCGCCGGGTCACGGCCTTGGCCGTCCACGAGACCCGTGACGGGGTCCATCCCGCAGGAAATCCCATGGAAATGCAGCAGAAAGAAGGCCTCGTTCAACAGAACCTGGTAGGCACGCTGAGGAGCAACCACACGTTCGGCACGTTCGCCCACGCCATCGACAAGGCAGGCCTGACAGCATCACTCAATGGCAGTGACCAATACACCCTGTTCGCGCCGACCGATGATGCGTTCTCGGCGTTGCCCGCCGGTACGCTGGACCGGCTGCTGGAGCCGTCCAACAAGGACGAGCTCACCGCGCTGGTGAACTACCACCTGGTCACGGGTCGCAAGACCACGGCCGACGTCGGCAAGTGGAAGTCCGCACGCACCGTGCAGGGCCAGGGAGCCCCGGTCACGGTCGCCGACGGACAGTTGAGCATAGGCGGTGCCCATGTGGTGCGGCCCGACATCATGGCCAGGAATGGCGTGATCCACGGCATCGACAAAGTGAACATCCCGGAATCCAAGCCTCACTGAGGTGAGGCAGCAAGGGAATGCAGGCGGCGAGGAGCAATCCCCGCCGTTTTTCTTTGTGGGCTTGACGGAACCTGCACGTAGGACCCCGGATGCTGCACACGGTCCAGGCAACACGCGAGGCATTCGATGAAATCCAGGCATCTGCGCATGGGCATCGGCTTCGTGCCGATCTTCGAGGCCAACGGCGTGCAGGCGGCGCAGATGGTCATCAGGCCCGGTGGCAGGGAAGGCGGGCCGGACAATCGCCATCGCGGCGCCGACCAGTGGCTGTTCGTCGCCGAGGGCCAGGGCGTGGCCATCGTGGAAGGCGCGCGCCGCGCGCTGAAGCCCGGCAGCCTGCTGCTGATCGAACGCGGCGAACGCCACGAGATCCGCGCCACCGGCCGCACGCCGCTGAAGACGGTCAACTTCTATTCCCCGCCCGCTTACACGCCCGACGGCGATGAGCGGCCGGCGGGCAAACCCTGATACACGACGAGGTGACGACGATGGAGAGCGTGGCGCGCAGCCTGTTCGAACTGGGCATGCCGTGGTGGGAATTCGTGTTGCGTGCCGTCGCCGTCTACGTGGTGGTGCTGCTGATGGTGCGCCTGACCGGCAAGCGCACCGTAGGCCAGTTCACGCCGTTCGATCTGCTGGTGGTGGTGCTGCTGGGCACGGCGGTGCAGAACTCGCTGATCGGCGAGGACACGTCGTTACTGGGCGGCCTGATCCTGGCGGCAACGCTGCTGGGCCTGAACTGGAGCGTGGGCAAACTTTCCGCGCGCAGCCGCCGCTTCGACCAGGTGGTGGAGGGCAAGCCGGTGATCCTGCTGCGGCACGGCGAACTCTTCCGCGATGAGCTGGCGCGCCAGTCGCTGAGCGAGCACGACTTCGCCATCGCGCGCCGTTCCGCAGGCTACGCCAGGCTGGGGGAAATCGAACTGGCCGTGCTGGAAACCTCGGGTGAGATCACCTTCATCGGCAGGAAGCCCTGATCGGGTAGCCAGGTGGGTGGCAATACGGTGCGCCCATCCTTCTCCCCGTCGTGCGGGGAGAAGGGGGCCAGAGACCGGGCGCGCGCACTTCGGAAACTCAGTGCTTGTGCCCGAGCATCTCGTCGCGGCTCTGCTCTGCGCGCGAGGCACCAATCGCGGTCTCGACCTTCTTGACCTCTTCCGGCGGCGGCAGCACTGCGGGCATGCCCAACGACTGGATCCACAGCTCCCGGCACCAGCCCATCGTGTGGTACAGGTGGTGGTCTTCGTCGCTTTCCACGGCCTTGTACGCGGGCTCCAGCACCTTGGCCAGTTCGCCGCCCTGTTCCACGACCTTGCCGATCAGTTCCCAGTTCTGGTGGTCCTTGGTTTCCGCCAGTACGACGCATTCGGCAGCGACCAGTTCGGCGGCTTCCGGCGTGTCGCTCTTCATGGCCATCTCGATGGCCTTAACCAGCGAAGCGCCCTGGTGCGCGACCACGCTGCGGCCCGGCGACTTCTCTTCTGTATCCATGCCGAGTTGCTCGAACACGCGGGTAAGCACTTCTTCATGCGTGCGCGTTTCGTCGAGGTATTCACCCCACTCCTTCTTCAGGTCCTTGTTCACGGCGGCCTTGATCGCCGTGGTGTAGATCTGGATGCCGCCGCGCTCGGTTTCGATGGCCTGCAGCAGCAGCTCGTGGACTTGGGCGGTGTTGACGGTGCGGGAACGTGCCATGGCGGTACTCCGTGGCTGTGAAGGGAGTAACCGTTCTAGGCGCAGGCGCGAAAACACGATGTGATGGCGGCGCATGCACGACGTTCACATAGCCAACTGCGCACGCGATGGTGAAGCGCATGCGGCACGCCGATGCGCGACGCCTTCCCGACATGTGCCGGCGATCCTGCTCCGGCAACAGGCATCGGCAGGGCGCGCCGCGCACTGTGGATGCGCGCATCCGGACGTTGTCCCGCTACGTAGTACTGGATGCGGCCCAGCCCGGGGCCGCCCGGGCCATGTCCGGCATGATGGGTTATCCTCCACGCCCCCCGCAGGAATCGATGCGATGAGCCAGTCCGACGACAATCCCGGCAAGGTCACCCAGGCGCAGGCCGAGGATGCCGTGCGCGTGCTGCTCGAATGGGCCGGCGAAGACCCGGCGCGCGAAGGCCTGCTGGACACGCCCAAGCGCGTGGCCAAGGCCTACCGCGACTGGTTCAGCGGCTACCAGATGGATCCGCGCGAGTACCTGGCGCGCACGTTCGAGGAAGTGGCCGGCTACGACGAGATGATCGTGCTGCGCGACATCGAGTTCGAAAGCCATTGCGAGCACCACATGGCGCCGATCATCGGCAAGGCGCACGTGGGTTACCTGCCCGACGGCAAGGTGGTGGGCATCAGCAAGCTGGCGCGCGTGGTGGATGTGTATGCGCGCCGCTTCCAGGTGCAGGAGAAGATGACCGCGCAGATTGCGCAGTGCATCCAGGATGTGCTGCAGCCGCGCGGCGTGGCGGTCGTGGTCGATGGCGCGCACGAATGCATGACCACGCGCGGCGTGCACAAGCGCGGCGTCAGCATGGTGACCAGCAAGATGCTGGGCACCTTCCGCGAAGATGCGCGCACCCGCGCCGAATTCCTGCGTTTCATCGAGACCGGCAACGGGCGGCGATGAGGGCGGGCGACGTTGTAGGAGCGACGTGAGTCGCGACCGGATGACGTCTGCGCCCGTTCGCCTGCCGCATCCCGTGGTGCCCGCTTCCCTGTTATCGGAAGGTGTACGGTCGCGACTTACGTCGCTCCTACAAAGGGCACAAGCATGACCTCCTGCCCTTGCGGCACCGGCCGCGACTACGCGGCCTGCTGCGGCCGCTACCACGCCGGCGGCATCGCGCCGGATGCCGAATCGCTGATGCGTTCGCGCTACAGCGCCTTCGTCACGGCTGATGCCGGCTACCTGCGCGCCACCTGGCACCCCGACACCTGTCCACCCGCACTGGGCCTGGACGCACCGGGTGCGCTACGCACCACGTGGCTGGGCCTGTCGGTGAAGCAGCACCGCGTCACCGGGCAGGACACCGCCGAGGTGGAGTTTGTCGCCCGCTACCGTGTCGGCGGTGGGAGCGCCGTGCGGCTGCACGAGCGCAGCCGTTTCGTCCGCCTCGACGGGCGGTGGCTGTACGTGGAAGGTGAGCATAGGTGATGCCGACCCCTTCTCCCCGTCACGCGAGGGGAGTTGTCTCGCCGTGTGGGTGGCTCGAGTAGCAAGGCGCATCTGCGTCCTTCTCCCCGCGAGGCGGGGAGAAGGTGGCCGGAGGCCGGATGAGGCGCGCGCGCGCGGACGTGAAGCGCGTCGTGTCCGAATCGCCTGTTGCCGGCACGCGGAAGTTCACGACATCGTGGCTCCGTTCGCCCCTCACCCGCCTTCGGCACCCTCTCCCCGCTGTCGCAGGGAGAGGGAGAAACCATCTCAACCCTTCGGCGTCTCCAGGTAATCCAGCGTGACCTGCAGCAGGGCGCGCACGCCGACGTCGAGCGAGGCTTCGTCCAGCATGAACTCCGGGGAATGGTTGCTGGGCGCGGTCACCGGGTCGGTGCCTTTCGCCGTGCTGCCGACGAAGAAAAACATCGACGGCACTTCCAGCGCGTAGAACGAAAAGTCCTCTGCACCCATCTGCAGCGGCGGGGTGATGACGTTGTCCGCGCCGACCACGGCCTGCAGGCTGGGCGTCATGCGGGCGGTGAGCGCGGGGTCGTTGATGGTGGCGGGATTGCCGTCGCGGTCGGGCACGTTGGCTTCCACCTTCGCGCCATGCGCGGCGGAGACATGGCTGGCGACGTTCTTCAGGTCGGCGAAGATCTTTTGCCGCATGCCTTCGTCGAAGGTACGGATGGTGCCGACCACCTCCACGTCGTCGGGAATGATGTTGTAGCGGATGCCGCCCTTGATGGCGCCGAAGCTGACCACCGCGGGTTGCCGGGAGATGTCGGTGCGGCGGCTGACGATCGTCTGCGTGGTGCCGATGACGTCGGCCATCGCCACGATCGGGTCCACGCCGCCCCACGGCCGCGAGCCATGGGTCTGCCGGCCGACGACCTTCAGGTTGAAGCTGTCCGACGCCGCCATCAGCGGGCCCTGGCGCACGCCGATCTGGCCGACGGGAATCGACGAGAACACGTGCAGGCCGAACATGGCGTCCGGCTTGAAGTCCTTGAACAGGCCTTCCTTCAGCATCAACGATGCACCACCTTCCTCGCCGGCCGGCGCGCCCTCCTCGGAAGGCTGGAACACCAGCAGCACTTCGCCGGGCAGCGTGTCCTTCATCGCCACCAGCGCCTTCGCCACGCCCAGCAGGATGCCGGTGTGGGCGTCGTGGCCGCAGGCATGCATGACGCCGACGGTTTCGCCGCGATAGGTCGCGGTCGCCTTCGATGCGAACGGCAGGCTGTTGCGTTCGGTCACCGGCAGCGCATCCATGTCCGCCCGCAGCGCGATGCGCGGACCCGGCCTGCCGCCCTTGATGACAGCGGTGACGCCGTGGTGCGCGATGCCGGTGCGCGGTTGCAGGCCGAGCTTGCGCAACTCTTCCGCGACGCGCTTGGCTGTTTGCTCTTCGCGGTTGGACAGTTCCGGGTACTGATGGAAGTGCCGGCGCCAGTCCACGACCTGTTGCTGCACGGCCTTGCCAGCGGCGACGACTTCGGGGCGCTGCGGAGTGGCCGCATCCTGCGCTGTGGCGGGGAGCGCGCAGGCGAGCGCGAGTGCGAGCAGGGAAACGGCAAGGGGACGAGCTGTGCGCATCGGGTCGGCTCCTGGAGGGATGTTCCGATGCTAACCGCAATGGCATGCAGGAGGGGCGGGTCAGCCTTCCTACAATGGCATCGCAGCTTCTAGAATGCGTGAGCGTCGCACGCGCTGGTCCCCAGGCGGACGCGCATCATCGTCCGCTGCGGAACCCCCATGCCCGACCTCGCCGTGCAGCTACTCCTGCTGCTGTTCCTCGCCGCGATGCTGGCGGGCTTCATCGATGCCATCGCCGGTGGCGGTGGCATGGTCACCATCCCGGCGATGCTGTTGGCCGGCATTCCGCCACTGCACGTGCTGGGCACGAACAAGCTGCAGTCGCTGTTCGGTTCGGCCTCGGCCAGCTGGGCCTACGCGCGGCATGGACATGTCGACCTGAAAGGCCAGCTGCCGATGGCGCTCACCGCGGCGTTGGGCGCGGTGGGCGGCGCGCTGCTGGCGACCATCATCCCGGTGGAGTGGCTGAAGCTGGCGCTGCCGTTCCTGCTGGTGGGTATCGCCATCTATTTCGGTCTGAAACCTGACATCGGCCACGTGGACCGGCACCAGCGCATGCGCCCGCTCGTGTTCGGGCTGACCTTCGTGCCGGTCATCGGCTTCTACGACGGCGTGTTCGGTCCCGGCACGGGGTCGTTCCTGATGCTCGGCTTCGTGGCGCTGGCGGGGTTCGGCATCCTCAAGGCCACGGCGCATACCAAGTTCCTCAACTTCGGCTCCAACCTGGGCGCATTCGCGGTGTTCCTCGCGTTCGGCGCGGTGCTGTGGAAGGTGGGGCTGGTGATGGGCGCGGGACAGTTCCTCGGCGCGCAGCTGGGCTCGCGCTTCGCGATGAAGCAGGGCGCCCGCATCATCAAGCCGCTGCTGGTCACGGTGTCGATCGCGCTGGCGATCCGGCTGCTGGCCGACCCGCAGCATCCCTTGCGGATGTGGTTCGCGTCCTTCTGATTCTGGATTCTGTAGGAGCGACGTGAGTCGCGACCGCGAGAATCAACCTGCCTGGATGGGTCATGCATCGCATGATGGGCGCGTGCCTGGCGTTGCAGGGCGTGCGGTCGCGACTCACGTCGCTCCTACATCTACATCAGGCAACGGCCTAGCGGAACACCACCGTGCGGTGACCGTTGAGCAGGATGCGGTGCTCCACGTGGCGGCGCACCGCGCGGGCGAGCACCAGCGATTCGATGTCGCTACCCATGCGGACCAGTTCCTTCGGCGTCATCGCGTGGTCCACGCGTGCGACGTCCTGTTCGATGATGGGGCCTTCGTCCAGGTCGCGGGTCACGTAGTGCGCGGTGGCGCCGATGATCTTGACCCCGCGCTGGTGCGCCTGGTGGTACGGCCGGGCGCCCTTGAAGCTGGGCAGGAAGCTGTGGTGGATGTTGATCGCGCGGCCGGCCAGCGCATCGCACAGCGTGGGCGAGAGGATCTGCATGTAGCGGGCCAGCACGACCAGGTCGATCTGCTCGCGTTCGACCAGGTCGATGATGCGCTGCTCCTGCTCGTCCCGATGCGGCGCGGAGACGGGCAGGTGGTGGAACGCCACGCCGTAGGATTGCGCCAGCGCCGCGAAGTCGTCGTGGTTGGACGCGACGCAGGCGATCTCCACCGGCAGCTGCCGGCTGTGCACGCGGAACAGCAGGTCGTTGAGGCAATGGCCCTGCTTGCTCACCAGCACCATCAGCCGCGCCTTGCGGCGGGCGTCGTGGATCTGCCACTCCATCGCGAACGCGTCGGCCAGCGACGCGAAGCGCGCGCGCAGGGCATCGGCGGTGATGGCCTCCGGCAGGTCGAAATGCACGCGCAGGAAGAAACGGCCGGATTCGTCGTCGCCGAACTGCTGGGCGTCCAGGATGTTGCAGCCCGCGTCGAACAGCAGGCCGGTGACGCGATAGACGATGCCGGTGGTGTCCGGGCAGGAGAGCGTGAGGATGTGGTCGCGGCGCATGAGTGGCTGGCTTACTCGCAACGGACCGCGGTGATGCGGTTGTCGGCGTCGATGTAGACGCGCAGGCGGTCGTCGCGCGTGTCGTGCTTCACGACCGTCTTCGGGCCGATGGGGTTGACCAGCCCGGCACCGCTCTCGCGCGACAGGCGCTTGAGCGTGGCCTCGTCCGCGGGCTGACCGGCCGCCCAGCCGAGGGCGGCATCGCTGCAACGGCCGTTGCCGGCTACCTGCGGTCCCGGCGTGCTGACGCAGGAAGACAGGGCGAAGGCGGCGCCTGTCAGCAGGCAGGCCTGGAAAGACGAACGGCGCAACACACGAGGGGATGTCATGGCAGCATCTCCGGAGCGGGGGAGGATCGCTGTTTAACACACTCGCTGGCATAAAGGGCGAGCCCTGCCGCTGTCGCCTGCCGCCATCCCACGCCTCCGGAGATCGTCATGGATCGTCGCTTCGTCCTGCCGCTCGCACTTGCCGCATCGCTGTTGCCCGCCTTTGCCTCCGGCCCCGCCGTCGCCTGCACCCGACTGGTCTATCTGGGGGCGGACAACGACGTCATCACCGCCCGTTCGATGGACTGGAAGAACGATGTGGCGACCAACCTGTGGATCTTCCCGCGCGGCATGCAGCGCAGCGGGCAGGCCGGGCCGAACTCGATCACGTGGACATCGAAGTACGGCAGCGTCATCGCCACCGGCTACGAGGTCTCCACCACCGACGGCATGAACGAAGCCGGCCTCATGGCCAACGTGCTCTGGCTGGTGGAATCCGAGTACCCGGCCTACAACGGGCGCGGCCCGGGCCTGAGCATCGCCGCGTGGGCGCAATACGCGCTGGACAACTACGGCAGCGTGAAGGAAGCCGTCGACGCGCTGCGCCGGGAACCCTTCACTCTGGTGACCGACAAGGTTCCCGGTGAGGACCGCCTGGCCACCTTGCACCTGTCGCTGTCGGACGCCAGCGGCGACAGCGCCATCATCGAGTACATCGGCGGCAAGCAGGTGATCCACCACGGGCGCCAGTACCAGGTGATGACCAACTCACCGGTGTTCGACCAGCAGCTGGCGCTCAACGCGTACTGGAAGCAGATCGGAGGCACGGTGATGCTGCCGGGCACCAACCGCGCCGCGGACCGCTTCGCGCGGGCATCGTTCTACGTCAACGCGATTCCCAAGAGCGAAGATCCGGTGAAAGCATTGGCCAGTGTCTTCAGCGTGATCCGCAATGCATCGGTACCGTTCGGCATCAACACGCCGGAGGAGCCCAACATTTCCTCCACCCGCTGGCGCACGGTGGCCGACCACAAGCGCAGGCTTTATTTCTTCGAATCCGCGCTGACACCCAACACCTTCTGGGTGGACCTGAAGGAGGTGGATTTCTCGAAGGACACCGGCAAGGTGCTGCGGCTCGACCTGGGCCCGGACCAGCGCAACGTGTTCGCCGGCAACGCAGTGAAGGATTTCAGGCCGGCGGAGTCGTTCGTGTTCCTGGGCCTGTAGTCACAGGTCGAACGCCAGCAGGTCGTGCCCGGTGGCCGCACGCACCACGCGCCGGTACAGCACGTTGCCGCTGCCGCCATTGGTCAGCGCCACCAGCGCGCGCTGGCCGGCGGCATCGCCGAGCGCGAAGTTCTTGAAGATCCCGCCGTTGCTGCCGGAGTGGTAGAACACCGGACCGCGTGGCGTGGCTTCCAGGTTCCAGCCAAGGCCCTTGTCCGTCCAGCGGCCGGGCACGTCGATCTGCTTGGTCAGCATCTCGCGTCGCGTGGCCTCGGTGATCTGCCAAGGTTCGCGCGGCGTGCGCACCATCAGCGTCATGAAGCGCGCGTAGTCGGCGGGCGTGGTGCGCAGGCTGGCGGCCGCGTTGGCCAGGATGTCGCCGGGCCAGTTCACCAGGCCCTTCGGCGCGATCGCCTGCACGTCCGGCAGCGCGCGCTCGGCGTCTTCGTAATGCCATGCTGACAGCGGCTTTCCCCAGCGGTCGGCCACGACCTGCGCGGCATTCCACGTGTCGCGCAGCATCTGCGGCGGCATGCCGGTTTCCTCGTCCTCGACGGCGCGATGACCGTACACCGAGCGTGCGGCGAGATCGGCGCTCCACGTGTAGCTGCTGTCGCGCATGCCGGCCGGACCGAACAGCAGCCGCTGCATCGACTGGTCCAGGCTTTCTCCCGTGAGGGTCTCCACCACCAGTTGCAGCCAGAAGATCGCTTCGCCGGAGTAATCGATGCGCGTACCGGGCCTCACCGCAGGCACCAGCTTTTCGTTCGCCGGATCCTTGCGCCAGTTCGGTAGGCCGGTGGAATGGCGCAGCACGTCGCGCGCGGTGACCAGATCCACCCACGGATGGTCGGCCAGATAGTCCATCCGCCGGTAACCCACCAGCGGCACGTCGAGATCGATCACGCCCTGGTCCGCCAGCTGCAGCACCAGGTAGGCGAATACCGGCTTGCTCAGCGAGGCGTCCTCGAACAGCGTGTCGTCCGCCACAGGCGTCCGGGTCTCCGCGTTCGTCACGCCCACGTTGCGCGACCACACCACCTCGCCCCGCTCCACGACGGCCATGCCGATGGCCGGCACGCGCAGCGCCTGCATCAGGCGCGGAAGGTCGGCCAGGAAGGCGTCGGGCGGGATCCAGGCCGCTGCGTCGTTGCAGGCGGCAGCGGAGGCGAGGCGGGGCCATGCAATGGCGGCGAGGGGCGCAGCGCCGAAGGTGGTCAGCCAGCGGCGGCGTTGGAGGGAAGTGGGGGCGGCGTCTGGCGTCATGAGGGGTACGCACTGGGAGGCATACCGAAAGAAGACGGACGAACGTGGGGAACCCCGCCTTTCGTCGGATCACCCCCGAATGAACGGCGAGAGATGCGCAACACGGGCTCGACGCGTTGTTCACCCCGCGCCAACGTGGCTGGGGAGACCGTAGCCGCACGTCCACACCGGGAGTCGATCATGACCGGGACCGTGTTCTTCACCGAGGAAGTCTCCAACAGCAAGGTCGCGGCGATCTGCCCCAGCGTTGCGGTTGCCCGCCTGCAGGCGGCCCGGGTGCGCGAGGCGCTGCATCTGTCCGAGCGGCAGGTGCAGGTCTTGGTGCCGGGAGAGACGCAACCGGGGCGGAAGCTGGAACCGGAAAGCCATGGCATCTACCGCACGATGCTGTGGTCGCATGCCAAGCTCGGTGTGTTCGGCATGCTCGCCGGCCTGCTGGCCTATGCGGTGCTGCGGATGCAGGCGGTCCCGATGATCGTCCAGTCGCCGTGGCTGTCGCTGGGCGCATTGCTGTTCTTCGGCGCGATCACCGGCTTGATGCTGGGCGGGTTGGTTACCCTTCGTCCGGACCACGACGCCTACGTGATGAAAGTGCTCGGCGCGTTGCGCGAAGGCGACTCGGCGGTCGTGGTCCATGCACTCTCGGCCGAGCAGAAGCGCGAGGCCGAGCGCATCCTGGCGCAGGCGGGAAACGAGACGACGTCCACCCTCTGAACGTCGCGGCGGTCAGTCCTGCGCAATCGCGGGGGGCAACGGCGGTGCCGGCGTCGGCCGGCCCAGTGGATCCAGCGCGATCATCACGAAGTGACCGCGCGTGCACAGTTTGCGTTCGCCGGTCAGCAGGTTCTCGGTGATGACTTCCACGTCCACGTTCATCGAGCTGCGGCCGACCTTCACCACGCGCGCTACCACTTCCACCAGGTCGCCCTTGTGGATCGGCTGGTTGAAATCCACCTGCTCCGAGCGTGCGGTGACCACGGTGCTGCGCGCATAGCGCGAGGCGACGATGAAGGCCGACATGTCCATCCACGCCAGCGCCTGGCCGCCGAACAGCGTGCCCAGGTGGTTGGTGTGATCGGGGAAGACCATGTGCAGCAGGCGCGCCTCGAGGGGACGCACTTCGGCGTTGGCCAGTTCGGTCATGGTGGTACTCCGGTTCGCGTGCTCCCGGCGGCAGCATAGCGCGCCGGGATGTCAGCCGGTCGTGAGGTTCGTCCGGGCTGGATGTAGGAGCGACGTGAGTCGCGACCGCACGAACGAATGGCCCGGATGCCCGATGGGTTCGCGATGGCGCTGGGCCTGTCGCCGACATTTCCGGGACGGTGCGGCGCCACGGGGCTTTCATTGCGTGGTCGCGACTCACGTCGCTCCTACAAGGGGCCAGCGCTAGAACGCGTGGTCGAAGCCGACTTCGCCCTGCACGCCCAGCTGGTAGGCCGAGACGCGGCGTTCGAAGAAGTTGGTCAGCTCCTGCACGTCCTGCAGTTCCATGAAGGGCAGCGGGTTGCGCACGTCGTAGCGCTTGGGCATGCCGAGCTTGGCGAAGTGCTGGTCGGCGCAGTGCTGCAGGTACTGGCGCATGTCGCGGGTCGAGATGCCGGCCACGCCGCCGGACAGCACGTCCTCGGCGAACTGGACTTCGCATTCGATGGCTTCCTCCAGCATGTCGTAGACCTGCTGCTGCATGGCGTCGTCGAACAGGTCCGGTTCTTCCTCGCGCACGGTGCGCACGCACTCGAACGCGAACTCCATGTGGCAGCTCTCGTCGCGGAACACCCAGTTGGTGCCGGACGCCAGGCCCGGCAGCAGACCGCGCGAACGGAAGTAGTACACGTAGGCGAAGGCGGCGAAGAAGAACAGGCCCTCGATGCACGCGGCGAAGCAGATCTGGTTGAGCAGGAACTGCCGGCGCTGGTCGCGGGTCTCGATCCGCTTCATGTCCTGGATGGAATCGATCCACTTGAAGCAGAAGTCGGCTTTCTTCTTGATCGCGGGAATGTTCTCCACCGCGGCGAACGCCTTGAAGCGCTCCGACGGGTCGGGCAGGTAGTTGTCCAGCAGGGTCAGGTAGAACTGCACGTGCAGCGCTTCTTCGTAGAGCTGCCGCGACAGGTACATGCGCGCTTCGGGCGCGTTGAGGTGCTGGTACAGGTTCAGCACGAGGTTGTTCGACACGATGGAATCGCCGGTGGCGAAGAACGCGACCAGCCGGTGGATCAGGTGGCGGTCCGCGGGCGTCATCTTCGAATGCAGGTCGGTGATGTCGATCTGGAAGTTGATCTCCTCCACCGTCCACGTGTTCTTGATGGCGTCGCGGTACATGTCATAGAACTGCGGGTAGCGCATCGGGCGCAGGGTCAGTTCGAAACCGGGGTCTAGCAGCATCTGCTTGGGGTGTGCGGACATGGTGCGGTGTTCCTGTTCTGCTCCTTCCCCCGCGAGCGGGGGAAGGCTGGGATGGGGGCGAACGAAGCCGTTCGGCGTTCGTTTGCTGGAGCGGAAAGAGCAGCGAAGGTTTCGGCCGAGCCTGTGGTGGTTTGCCGTCGGAGTCGTCGGCTGGCCCCCACCCCAGCCCTCCCCCGCACGCGGGGAGGGGGCGATTTACGTGGGTCGGCGCATCCATGCGCCCGGAACCTCCGTGTTCCGTAGTCCGTCGGGGATGCCGACGTGGGAAAGGTGTTACTGGCAGGCCTCGCAGGCTTCCGGGTTCTCCAGCGAGCAGGCGATGGCCTCCGTCGGCGTGTACTCGCGCTTCGGCGCGTTCGCCGTCGTGCTGCTGACCGTGGTCTTCGCGATCTTCGTCGCCGGGCGCGAGCGCAGGTAATAGGTGGTCTTGATGCCCTGCTTCCACGCGTACATGTACATGGACGACATCGCGCCGATGTTCGGGCTTTCCATGAACAGGTTGAGCGAGGCCGACTGGTCGATGAAGGCGCCGCGGCCGGCGGCCATGTCGATCAGCGAGCGCATCGGGATTTCCCACGCCGTGCGGTAGATCTGCTGCAGTGTCTCGGGAATCTGGGCAATGCCCTGGACCGAGCCTTCGGCCAGCTTGATCGCATCGCGGGTCTCCGCCGTCCACAGGCCCAGCTTCTTCAGCTCGTCCACCAGGTAGCGGTTGACCTGCAGGAAATCGCCCGACAGCGTCTCGCGCTTGAACAGGTTGGACACCTGCGGCTCGACGCACTCATAGCAGCCGGCGATCGAGGCGATCGTCGCCGTGGGCGCGATGGCGATCAGCAGCGAGTTGCGCAGGCCGTGCTCCTTGATGCGGGCGCGCAGCGCATCCCAGCGCTCTGCGTTCTCGGGCGCCACGTTCCACGCGTCGAACTGCAGTTCGCCATTGGCGGCGCGCGTGTCGCCGAACGACGGATGGCGGCCGCGCTCCTGCGCCAGCTCCACCGAGGTTTCGAGTGCGTGGAAGTAGATGGTCTCGGCGATCTTCGCCGACATCGCACGCGCTTCGGCGCTGTCGAACGGCAGGCGCAGTTTGAAGAACACATCCTGCAAGCCCATGCAGCCCAGGCCCACCGGGCGCCAGCGCAGGTTGCCGCGGCGCGCGGTTTCGATCGGATAGAAATTCAGGTCGATCACGCGGTCCAGCTGGCGCACGGCCAGGCGGACGGTTTCGGCCAGCTTGTCGAAATCGAAATACCCATCCTCGTCGAAGTGGCGGGCGAGGTTGATCGAGCCCAGGTTGCACACCGCCGTCTCTTCAGCCGAGGTGACTTCCAGGATCTCGGTGCACAGGTTGGACAGGTGGATCACGTTGCCGGCACGCAGGGTCTGGTTGCTGGCGGCGTTGCACTTGTCCTTGAACGTCATCCATCCGTTGCCGGTCTCGGCCAGCGTGCGCATCATCCGGCCGTACAGCTTGCGGGCCGGGATGGTCTTGACGGCCTTGCCCTGCAGCTCGGCCTGCGTATACGCCAGCTCGAATGCAGCGCCGTACAGGTCGGTCAACTCCGGCACCACGCGCGGATCGAACAGCGACCACTCCTGGTCGGCCTCGACGCGCTTCATGAACAGGTCCGGCACCCAGTTGGCCAGGTTGAGGTTGTGCGTGCGGCGCGCCTCGTCGCCGGTGTTGTCGCGCAATTCGAGGAAGTCCTCGATGTCGGCATGCCAGGTTTCCAGGTACACGCAGGCCGCGCCCTTGCGCTTGCCGCCCTGGTTGACCGCCGCGACCGAGGAATCCAGCGTCTTCAGCCACGGCACGATGCCGTTGCTGTGACCGTTGGTGGACTTGATCAGCGAGCCGCGCGAACGCACGCGGGTGTAGCTCACGCCGATGCCGCCGCTGAACTTGCTCAGCTGGGCGATGTCGCCGTACTTGGCGTAGATCGATTCCAGCGTGTCCTGCGGAGAATCCAGCAGGAAGCACGAGGACAGCTGCTCGTGGGTGGTGCCGCTGTTGAACAGCGTCGGCGAGCTGGGCAGGTAGTCCAGGTTGCCCATGCGACGGTACAGCGCCAGTGCCTCCGGCACGTCCTCGCTCAGCGCGCAGGCGATGCGCAGGAAGAACTGCTGCGGCGTTTCGATCACCTTGCGGGTGTGCGGGTGGCGCAGCAGGTAGCGGTCGTACAGCGTGCGCAGCCCGAAGTAGTCGAAGTGCAGGTCGAGCGAGGCGTCCAGCGCATCGTTGAGCTTGCGCGCGTTGGTCTGCACGAAGTTCAGCAGGCGGTCGTTGATCAGGCCGACCTCGTGGCCACGCGTCACCGACTGCGAGAACGCATGGATCTCCTGTCCGGTGACTTCCTTGACGATGTAGCCGGCCAGCAGGCGCGCGGCCAGGCGGCTGTACTCAGGCTCTTCGCCGGTCAGAAGCGCGGCGGTGCGGATCGACAGTTCGTCCAGCTCGCGCGTGCTGGCGCCGTCGTACAGGCCGGAGATGGTGCGCGTGGCCACGCGCATCGGGTCGATCGCGTGCAGGCCTTCGCAGTTGCGCTGCACCGCGCGCACGATCTTGTTGAGGTCCACCGGCTCGCGGCCGCCACTGCGCTTGGTCACGCTCATCGCGGTGGCGGTGGGCGGCGGGGTCAGCGAAAACGCGTCCTTCTGGGACGGGGTGGTGCCGGCGTCGACGACGGCGGTGTCGGTCTGGGTCACGAGATTCCTCCATGCGTGGTGCACGCGGCGGCCCGTCCCTCGCGGGGCAGCGGAAGGCCGGATGGGGAATCACAGTGGGGAAGCGGCGTCGCAGGCGGCGAGACCACGCAGACGGACTGCGGGTGTCCTGCTTCGCCAGCCATCTCCCCCCGGAGAATCCGCGGCCGGCACCGCGCGGTGTGCATCGCGCGGCTGTCGGCAGGTCTTCGGACTCATGGGCGTGGAAGGCGGCGCCTTCCTCCTAATCCGCCGCTTCCCGAGGCGTGGCCTCAGTGCTGTGTGGCGGGGTCGTTCCCAATTACCGCTGCGGGGCAGTGCCGGAGTGGGCCCGAAGGCCGCACCGGCTTCCCTTTTCATCCGGAGGCTAGCGACCCCCGGAACCGACGGCCACAAGATAGTGGGGGTGTATGGAAGCGTCAACACCAAATGTTGTGTGGAACAGCCGAGATCGACGCGATGCGGGTTTCACGCTTTGAAGCCTTCTCCCCGTGTGGCGGGGAGAAGGTGCCCGAAGAGCCTGCCCCGTACTTGATACGGGGGCGGATGAGGGGCAGGCGCGGTGATGATTCGTGCGTGAAGCGCTTCGGTATCAAGAATGTTGTCCCGATCCGGCGCATTGGGTGCCCGGGCTCCGTTCGCCCCTCACCCGCCTTCGGCACGCTCTCCCCACTGGCGCGGGGAGAGGGAATGAAGCATCACGCCCGCAACGCCGCGATCGAAACCTCCTGCGCTTGCGCGTACAGCGCGAAGGGGTCATGGATCGTCTTGCCCAGCGCCGCCTCGAATGCGTCCTGGTTGGCCTGCGCGTCATACGCGCGTTGTTCGCCGCCGCCCAGGTTGGACTGGAAGATGCCCGCCGCGCTGACCGGCAGGAAGTCTTCGTACACGACGGGATCGACGGCGGCATGACCGGCCTCGACCAAGGCATCGGGCGTCATCGTGGCGCGCTCGGATGCCGGCAGTGCGGCGCCGCTGTCGGTCAGGCGGTAGCGGAAATAGCCCAGGCCTTCGCGGCGCAGCGTGTCTTCGTCGTCCGGAAATTCCGCGAATGCCGCCGCCAGCCGCTGCGGATAGTCCGCCGACGTGTTGCCGGCACCGCCCGCCTGGCGGACCTGCGCGAGCAGGCGGTCGTAGAGTTCGCGTCCGGCCGGTGTCAGCGCCAGGCCGCGCTGTTCGATCTCGCCGAAGCGCGCGCTGTGGCTGCCGGGTACCAGCGTGCCGGTGGCATCGGGGAAGGCGACTTCCTCTTCCAGCGCCTTGAAGCTGGTCTGGCGCAGCAGGATGGGTACGGCGCGGCGCGGCGGGCCCTCGATCAGTGCCTTGGCCTGGATGCCACGGTCGAGCATCGCCGCCTGCGCGGCATCAATGTCCAGCGTGCGTGGCGTCAGGTGGTTGATGTGCGGGCCATGGAAGCTGACCACGTCGGCGACCAGCCGGTGCAGGCCGTGCAGGGCCTGGTAGGTCTGCAGCGAGACGGTGGCGTCGCCATGCCAGCGGAAGGTCTCCAGGACTTCGGCGACGAAGCGCTGCGCGTCGGCGTCGTCCAGCCCGCCCTCGCGTTCGGCCTGCGCCACGAAAGCGCGTGCGTTGGCGGTGAAAATGTCGCGTCGCCCCAGGATCGCTTCGGCTTCCGCACGCAGCGACGCGTCGGCGATCAGTTCCAACCGCAGCAGCGAGGTGAAGATGCGGAACGGATTGGCGGCCAGCGCTTCTTCTGTCAGCGGCCGGAACGCGGTGGCGTGCACCGGCACGCCGGCCACGGTCAGGTCGTAGTAGCCCACCGGGTGCATGCCCATCAGCGCGAACACGCGGCCGAGCATCGCCAGTTCGGCCGGCGTGCCCACGCGGATCGCGCCGTGGCGCTCCAGGTCCAGCCGTTCGGTTTCGCCGGTGCGCTGCAGGCGCGCGGACAACGCGGCATCGTTATCCAGCGTCGCGGTATTGATCTCGCCGACCAGCTCGATCAGGTCGCCGTACAGCGGCACCTCGGCGCGGTACATGTCGGACATGGCCTGCGCGAACAGGCCGCGGATGCGGTCGGGGGAAACGAAAGCGGTCATGGGGCTCGGCATGCGGGCGGCGTGGGGCCGCCGGGGGAGCGTATTGTCGCCGCCCGGGCGGGCGCGAGCCACTCTCAACGGCGCGGGCGGACCGCTTCCGCACCGTCGGGGACGTATCCGGGCGGTCCGAACAGCGTCATCACGACCTGGCGCAGGCCACGCGCCCGGCGCAGGTCGCGGCCCAGCTTCACCCAGGCATGGAGGACGATCTTCGCCGGGTTGTAGCTTCGCACCGGCTCGACCAGGCCGTAGCGGAGCGGTATCCCGACGATTTCCTCGCGGCAGGTGCCGAACAGGCGGTCGAACACGATCAGCACGCCGCCATAGTTGCAGTCCAGGTATTCCGGGTTGCTGGCGTGGTGCACGCGGTGATGCGCGGGCGTGTTGAAGACGAACTCGATAGGGCCCGCCAGCCGCGGCACCAGCTCGGTATGCAGCCAGTACTGGTACAGCAGGTTCACCGCCAGAGCACCGACCACGTACGGCACCGGGAAGCCCAGCCACACCAACGGCCCGAAGAACACCGCGGCGCCGGTCAGCTTGCCGGTCCAGCCCAAGCGGTACGCGGTCGACAGGGCGTACTGCTCGGACGAGTGATGCACCGAATGGTTCAGCCAGAACCAGCGCACGCGGTGATCGGCGCGGTGCATCCAGTAGTAGCAGAACTCCTGGCCGACGAAGAGCGCCAGCCAGTGCCAGGGGCGGTCCATCGCGATCGTGGTCAGCCGGAAGTCCCAGATCGCCAGCAGCAGCACGCCCACCACGCCGCCCTGGATCAGCAGCCCCAGCAATGCGCGTCCCGCCGCATCGCCCAGCGATGCCCAATAGCTCTTCCAGTCATAGCCGCCGCGTCGCATCAACCATGCGCCTTCCAGCGCGGCGATGCCGGCGAACACCAGCAGGGGCACACCCAACAGCGGGGGCAGCGATGCCATCGTCGTGGCCTCAACGCTGGCGGCGGCGTTCGGCAAGCTGCGTGGCCATCGCCCGCATCTCGTCAGCCGACAGCCTGCCGTCGCCATTGGTGTCCAGCGTGTCGAAGTTCTTCGCCACGCGCGGCAGCTTGGCCTTGGCTTCCGCCTTGTCGATCAGGCCATCGCCATTCGCATCGGCGGCTTGCAGCCGTTCCTGCAGCTTGGCTTTCTGTTCTTCGGTCAACGTGCGCTGCTGCGCGCCGGCGGGGACGGCCACCAGCACGAAGATGGACAGCGTGGTGGCGAGGGGGAGCAGGATGGAACGGGACATCGGGAATCTCCGGGTGAGGGAAGGAAAAGGTGCAGGCGCGGCGGTGCGGGAATGCATCCGTGCGACAGGGGGGAGTGCCATGCCGCTGCGCCTGCGGGAAAGCGGGTGCAGCCGGCCGATCAGTTGCCGCGCGGACAGGCGATGGCGTCACCGGCGGCATTGGTGCAGCTGCGTGTATGCACCAGCGTGCCGTCCGACACCGTCGTGCTGCCGGTGTAGCTGTTGCCGTTGGCGCCGGTGGCCGTGGTGTTGCGCGCGCCGCTGACATGGCCGGCCGCGTCGCGGCTGATGCCGCCGCTGGTGCTGGCGGTGCCGCCGTTCTGACCGTTGGCATAGGCGCTGCGCTGGCGGCCGGCGCTGCCATCGGCATTGCGGTAGGCGCTGCGGTCGTAACCGGCGCTGCCACCGTTGCCGCCGCTGATGCTGCCGCTGCGCGCGGCGCTCGCATTGCCCTGGCCATCGGCCTGCCAGCCGCGCTGGCGCTGGCTGTCGAAGCGCGCATTGCTGCGCTCGACGGCGACGCTGCCGCCCTGGGCAGTGCGTTGCACGGCGCGGCTGCGCTCGCGCGCTTCGGCGTGGTCGGCGAACAGGGTGGTGGCGCACAGGGCGAAGGCGGTGGCGATCAGGAACGGGGTCTTGCTCATGGCGGAATCCTCGTTGGGGTGTGGGATGGCCGCGCAGGGAAGCGGCGGCAGGACCACGGTAGGGCGGGCAACGGTGGCAGGTGTGTCGCCGTTGACAGCAGATGTGTCTGCCGGCGGCGCCGGAAACATCTGCTTACAAACGGGCCGCCGGCGGGGTTTGCCGGCCGTCGTGGAGGCGGCGATAGTGGCCGCATGGACGAAACTTCGGCGCGCATCCTGCTGGTGGACGACGACGTGCGGCTGCGCGAGCTGCTGGTGCGCTACCTGCAGTCGCAGGGCTTCGACGTGCGTGGCGCGGGCGATGGCGCGCAGATGCGGCAGGCGCTGGATCGCGGCCACTTCGACCTGATCGTGCTGGACCTGATGCTGCCCGGCGAGAACGGTCTGGAGATATGCCGCCGCCTGCGCGGGCAGGGCGATGCCACGCCCATCGTCATGCTGACCGCGAAGGGCGACGAGATCGACCGCATCGTCGGGCTGGAGATCGGCGCCGACGACTACCTGCCCAAGCCGGTCAATCCGCGCGAACTGCTGGCCCGCATCCGCTCGGTGCTGCGGCGCACGCGACCTGTGCCGGGTGCACCGCAGGCCGACGGCGGCGAGGTGGTGTTCGGGCCTTTCACGCTCGACCTGGGCCGGCGCGAGCTCACCCGCGACGGCGCGCTGCTGCGGCTCACCAGCGGCGAATTCGCGGTGTTGTCGGTGTTGCTGCGGCATCCACGCCAGCCGCTGAGCCGCGACCGCCTGATGAGCCTGGCGCGCGGCCGCGAACACGATGCGTTCGAACGCAGCATGGACGTCACCATCGCGCGCCTGCGCCGCCTGCTGGAAGACGATCCGCGCCATCCTCGCCTGATCCAGACCGTATGGGGCGTGGGCTATGTGTTCGTGCCGCCGGAGGCCGCGCCATGAGGTCGCCACTGCCGCGCAGCGTGTTCGGCCAGCTGGCGTTGGTGATCGCTCTGGTGCTGATCGGCGCGGGCGTGCTGGCGATCCTGCTCGGACGGGAACTGGCCACGCGGCCGGCGGCGGACCAGCTGCTGCGCGCGATGCAGGGCTTCGCTGAAGTGGTGGAAGCGCTTGATCACCATCAGCCGCATGCGCGCACCGTGCAGCAGCTGCGTGATGCCGGGATGGAGGTGCGCAGCACACCGCCCGCCGACGCGCGACCGCGTTTCGCCCCGTTGCTGCGCGAACTGCGCGAGCAGGCGGCAGGCACGCTGGGCGCCGGTCGCGAGCTGCGGATGGATGCCGGCCGCGGGTTGCGGGTGATCTGGCTGAAACCGGCCACGCGCGAACCGCTGTGGGTGTCGTTCGCCTATGACCGCCCGGGGACCGGCATGCGCCGCTTCTCGGTGTTCATGCTGATCGGCTGCGTGGTGCTGGTCTGGCTGGCGGCCGCCTACTTCGCACGCCGGCTGGTGCAGCCGTTGCGCCAGCTCGCGGCGGCGGCGCCGGCCATCGTGCGCGGCGACGCCCCGCCGGTTGTACCTGCGCGCGCGCCGCACGAAGTCGCCGGCCTGGCGCAGGCGCTGGGCGAGGCCAGCCGCGACGTGCGCGCGGCGGCGGAAGAGCGCGCGCTGCTGCTCGCCGGCATCTCGCACGACCTGCGCACACCGCTCACGCGCCTGCAGTTCGCGCTGGAGATGGTGCCGGACACCGATCCCGAACTGACCCGCAGCATGCAGCGCGACATCATGGAGATGGACGCGATCCTGGGCCAGTTCATCGCCTTCGCACGCGATGGCCGCGACGAAGGCAGCGAAACGGTCGACCTGGCCGCGATCTGCCGCCATGCGGTCGCCGCCGCGTCGAAAGGATGGCGCGTGGACCTGCCGGAACATGCCTGGCTGCCTGGCAAGCCGATGGCCCTGCTGCGCGCGGTGGAGAACCTGCTGGTCAACGCCGAGCGGCATGGCGCGTTGCCGTTGTCGCTGCACCTGTGGGCCGAAGGATCAGCATGGGTGGTCGAGGTCGCCGACGGCGGCCCCGGTCTCTCCGCCGAAGCGGCCGAACGCGCACGCCAGCCTTTCGTCCACGACCAGGCGCAAGGTGGCAGCGGGCTGGGCCTTCCCATCGTCGACCGCGTGGCCCGCCAGCACGGCGGCGAGCTGCGCCTGCTGCCGAATACGCCGCACGGCCTACGTGCGCAACTGGTGTTGCGCGCCGTCTGAACCGGATGTCCCCACGAGGTGATGCGATGAAGATGCTGTTCCGAGCCGGCCTGCTCGCAGTCGGCCTGATCGTGACGCTGCCGCCGCTGGCTGCGCAGACCTTCCGCGAACGCCTGCAGCAGGCGCGCGAGGCCTCGCGCCAGCCCGCCGCGCGCGCCCCGGCCCTCCCTGCAGGCGCAAGAGCGCTGCGCGATGTCGCCTATGGCGACGATCCGCGCCAGCGCTTCGACGTCTACCTGCCGGCGCAACCGCGCAATGCGCCGATCCTGCTGTTCGTCCATGGCGGCGGCTGGGCCAACGGCAACAAGGACAATCCCGGCGTGGTGGAGAACAAGGCGGCCTACTGGTTGCCGAAAGGGTACATCCTCGTATCCACCAACTACCGCATGCGGCCCGACACCGCGCCCTTGGATCAGGCGCGCGATGTCGCCCGTGCGCTGGCCGCCGTGCAGCGACGCGCGCCGGAGTGGAACGGCGATGCTTCGCGCGTGCTGCTGATGGGCCACTCCGCCGGCGCGCATCTCGTTGCGCTGGTCGGCGCCTCGTCCACGCTGTGGCGCGAGGCCGGCGCCAAGGAGCCGCGCGGCGTGGTGTCGCTGGACAGCGGAGCGCTGGACGTGCCGCTGACCATGCAGAAGCCGCCGCTTCCCGGCATCTACGACCGTGCGTTCGGCAGCAACCACGACGACTGGATCGCCGCCTCGCCGTACCACCAGCTCACCCGCGATGCCGTGCCGATGCTGTTCGTCTGTTCCTCGCGCCGCAAGGATGCCTGTCCGCAGGGCCGAGCGATGGTGGAGAAAGCGAATACGCTCGCAGTGGCGATGGAGGTGCTGCCCGAGGACCTTTCGCATGCGGAAGTGAATCGATTGCTGGGGACGCCTTCCGGATACACGGACGCGGTGGATGCGTTTGTCCATAGACAGCTGCACTAGGTATCCCCGCAGCACGAAGTATCCCTCTTCCCGTGCTCGGGGAGAGCAACTGTCTTGATTCAGGCGCAGCAGGAAGCGTTGAGGTGGTTGCGCATGCGCGCCTTCAACGAACACCAAGCGTTCTGCGCGAAGAGTGCCCCTCATCCGCTCCCGTATCCAGTACGGGACAGGCTCTTCGGGCACCTTCTCCCCGCTTGCGGGGAGAAGGACACACGCGCGTCGTTTTCTTTCAGGCACAAGCGCGGCGAGACAGCTCCCCTCTCCCTGCGCAGCGGGGAGAGGGTGCCGAAGGCGGGTGAGGGGGCGAACGGCGTCGGTGGACAGACACTTCGTCGTGAACACGCAGTATTCGATCAACAAGATTATGGAGATGAAGCAGAAGCGTCTGCGCCAAAAAGCGCCCTTCATCCGCTCTCCGGGCACCTTCTCCCTGCTTGCGGGGAGAAGGAAAGGAGCAATCCCTAGCGCGCCAGCAACGGCAGCGCCTGCACCGCCGTCGCGCGCCACACATGGTCCGCATCCGCAGACAGCGCGGTCGGCTCGGGATTGATCTCCACCACGACCGCGCCATGGCGGCGGGCGAGCGCGGGGAGACCTGCCGCGGGATACACCAGCCCCGACGTGCCCACCACCAGCATCAGCGAGCAACGCGTCGCCGCGTCCACCGCCGTTGACCAGGCATCCTCGGGCAGCGCCTCGCCGAACCACACCACGCCCGGTCGGATGCGATCACCGCAGCCGACGCAACGCATCGGTTCGACATGCTGCGCATCGTCTACGTACTCTTCGAGCGGTCCCTCGTGCGCGCGCCCGCAGGCGAAGCAGCGCAATGCGAACAGGCTGCCGTGCACATGCGCGTCGACCGTGCTGCCGGCGCGCTCATGCAGGTCATCCACATTCTGGGTGACCAGCCAAAGCGGCACGCGGCGCGCCAGCTCCGCGAGCGCGCGATGGCCGGCATTCGGCTGCGCCTCGCGGACCAGGTGCATCCGCCAGCGGTACCAGCCCCAGACCAGCGCAGGATCCTCGCGCCACGCCTCGGCCGTCGCCAACCGCATCGGATCGAAGCGCGACCACAGGCTGTCGTGGGTCCCGCGGAAGGTGGGGATGCCGCTCTCGGCGGACATGCCGGCGCCGGTCAGCACGTAGATGTGGCCGCCGCTGTCGATCGTCCGGCGCAGCACGTCGTCGATCGCGGCGGGCACGACGTCCATGCGCTCAGGCCTTGTGCGGCGTGGCCAGGTACTCGGCGCTCTGCATCTCGATCAGGCGTGAGGCGGTGCGCTCGAACGCGCCCTGCAGGCGCGCGCCGGTGTACAGCGCGGTCGGCGCTTCCGCCGCGGTGCAGACCAGGTTGACGTGGCGGTCGTAGAGCTCGTCGACCAGGTTGACGAAGCGGCGCGCGGCATCTTCATTCAGCGCATCGAAGCGCGGGATGCCGCCTAGCAGCAGGGTGTTGAACTCGTGCGCGATCTCGATGTAGTCCGTGGTGCCGCGCGGACCTTCGCACAGCGCGCCGAAATCGAACCACGCGATGCTCTTGCCGCGGCCACGCACCGGGATCTTGCGGCTGTCGATCTCGATGTTGCCGCCGTGCGCCGCTTCGCCGCCGCTCAGTTCGCGCCAGCGCATCGCCAGCCAGCCGTCGGCCGCGGCGTCCAGCGGCGTGCGGTACACCGGCGAACGGGTCAGCGCGCGCAGGCGGTAGTCTTCCTGTCCGTCCGAGCGCAGCACCACGCAGTGCTGCAGCAGCAGGTCGATGGCGGGCAGGAACCCGGCACGCTGCAGCCCGTCCCGGTACAGGTTCTCCGGCGCGGTGTTGGACGTGGTCACCAGCGCGATGCCCTCGGCGAACATGCGCTCCAGCAGGCGTGCCAGCAGCATCGCGTCGCCGATGTCGGTGACGAAGAACTCGTCCAGCACCAGCACGCGCAGCTTGCCGCGCACCTCGCGCACGATCTTCGCCAGAGGGTCGCTTTCGCCGGCATGCAGGCGCAGGCGTTCGTGCACGCCGCGCATGAAACGGTGGAAGTGGGTGCGGTACTTGCCCCCGCCCTCGCCATGCGCCTTGTTCTGCGAGACCGAATAGGTGGGCAGCGGCAGGTTGTCGTAGAACAGGTCCACCAGGAACGTCTTGCCGCGACCGACTTCACCCCAGTAGTACAGCCCCTTGACGGTTTCCGGTGGCTTGCCGAACAGCCTGCCGAACAGGCCGGGCGACGCCGGCTCCGCCAGCAACGCCGCATGGATGCGGTCGAGCTCGGCCAGCGCGGGATGCTGCGCCGGGTCGTCCTGCCATTGGCCTTCCGCGGCGCCGCGCGCGTAGACCTGCGACGGCGTGGGCCCCGTGCCCCGTACGTCGTCCCCCATCACGCCGGCACGTAGGCTTTCATGGCGTGCTTGATGGCGCCACGCAGGTCCATCAGCTTGCGGTGGAAGAAGTGGCTGGTTTCCGGCATGCGGATCAGTTCCGGCGGCTGCTTCAGCGAATCGATCCAGTCGTACACCGCCTGCGGTTCGACGACCTCGTCCTCCTCGCCCTGGATCACCAGCCACGGGCAGGCCGGCGGCGTGATCGCCTTGAAATCCCAGCGCCCGGCGGGCGGTGCGATCGACACCAGCGCATCGGGCTGCAGCCCTTCGGTGGCGCGCAGCGACACATAGGCGCCGAAACTGAAACCGGCCAGCCACAGCTGCGTGCCGGGCCGCTGTTCGCGTATCCACTGCACCACGGCGCGCAGGTCATCGACCTCGCCATCGCCCTGGTCGAACAAGCCGGCGGACGCCCCGGTGCCGCGGAAGTTGAACCGCACCGTCACCGCACCCAGCTCGCGCATGCTGCGTGCCGCCATCACCACGACCTTGTTGTGCATCGTGCCGCCCTCGGTGGGCAGCGGATGGCAGATCACGGCGGTGACCGGCTTCACCGGTTCGCCTTCCTCGGGCCAGTCGACGTGGGCCTCCAGCGGGCCCTCGGGGCCTGCCAGCGTGATCGGGCCGGACGCGGTGGGGAATGCAGGTGCGTTCATGCCGACATGATAAGCCCAGAGCCACGCAGGGCTGCGGACGGCGCGTGCCGGCAAGGCGCGGCGGGATCAGCCGGGCGTGGTGCGCGGATCGCGCAGGCGGGCCATGGCGACCATCAGGGTGGCGTGGATCTCGTCCAGATCCGGATTCGAATACGCCCACCCATCGCCGTGCGCATCCTCCAGTGGGCCCGCGCCGTCGTTCCACGAGGTGACCGCGAGGGGATCGTGCTGCTGGACCCACCACAGGTTGCCGGAAGGATCCTGGAAGCGCGCCAGCGTGTCACCGAAGAACGGCGTCGGTCGCGTCACCACGTGCGCACCGCGTTGCACGGCATGCACCAGGGTCGCGGCGGCATCTGCCACGTAGACGCGTGTCAGCGCGGGCGTGAACGGCCAGCCCGGCTTGCGGTCGGCGAGGGTCAGCAGCGCGTCGCCGATGCGCAGTTCGGCGTGCAGGATCAGGCCGTCGGCATCCAGCGTGCGCGCTTCGGAGACCTCTTCTGCGCCGAAGACCTCTACAAGAAACGCGATCAGGTCGCTGGCGCGATCGGTGATCAGGAACGGGTTGACCGTGTTTGAACCGGCGGGAACCGGGATCGTGCGTGCCATGGGCTTGCTTCCATCCGGGAGGGAAGCGTGATGGTTGCCCGCATCGCGGTCAGGCGCGGCCCGCGGCGATGCGGCGCCTGAGGAATGCATGGGCATCGACGAAAGGCGCAGGCGCACCTGGATACGCCTGTGCGATCCTGCACGCCCCACGCATTGCCCCGGTGCCCATGGCATTCGATGCCTTCGCCCTGATCCTCACCATGCTGGCGCTCGGCATGGTGTTCGCGCGCCTGCGCGTGTTCCCCGACAACGCGGCGGATGTGCTGAATCGCGTGGTGCTGTACGTCTGCCTGCCCGCCGCCGTGCTGACCTACGTGCCACGCCTGCACGTGGACGCCTCGCTGCTGGGCGTGATCGCTACGCCGTGGGTGCTGACCGTCGTCACCGTGGCGCTGGTCGCGCTGGCCACGCGCATCTTCGGGTTCCGCCGCGACGAGCACGCCGTGCTGTTGCTGTGCGTGGCGCTGTGCAACAGCAGCTTCATCGGTTATCCGATGGTGCGCGCGCTGCTGGGCGAGCACGCGCTGCCCTACGCGGTGGTCTACGACCAGTTCGGCACCTTCGTCCTTCTGTCCACCTTCGGTCTGTACGTGCTGGCGCGCTACGGCGGCGACGCGCCACCGACCGCACGCGAGATCGGCCTGCGCATCGTGAAGTTCCCGCCGGTATGGGCGCTGCTGTTCGGCCTGACACTGATGCCGGAACAGCCCCCGGCCTGGATCGCGTCCGCATTGCAGAAGCTTGCCGACGCGCTGTTGCCGCTGGTGATGCTGGCGGTGGGCCTGACCATCCAGCTGAAGCTGCCGCGCGACGAGGTGAAGCCGCTCGCGGTCGGCCTGCTGCTGCGGCTCATCGTCATGCCGGCCCTCGCCCTGCCGCTGTCGCTCGCCTTCGGCATGACCGGCGAGATGCTTCAGGCCAACGTGCTGGAGTCGGCCATGCCCACCATGATCACCGCTGCCGCACTCGCGATCTCGCACCAGCTGGCCCCGCGCCTGGCCGCCGCGCTGGTGGGCTACGGCATCCTGCTGTCGCTGGTGACGCTGCCGATGTGGGCGTGGGTGGTGGGAAGCCTCGTCGCATAGCCGCCGCTGGCGCGCGGTGCGGCATTCATGCGAACGTTGGCGCAGTTCCCGACAGGAGTGGGCAATGCGCAAGGCAATGCAGGCCTGCACGTGGCTGGTGTTGATGGCATCCGTGTTCGCATCATCACCGTCCTTCGCGCAGGAGGGTCCGCCGCCGGAGGTACCGGGCCGGGTCGAATCCGATCCGCAGCTGGCGGCTGCCAGCCAGGCCTGGCATGACGCCTGGCGTGCGAATGTCGAAGCGCATCTGCGCACCATTGCTGCACGCGGCACGCCGCGTGACCTGTTGGTCGCAGGCTGGCTGTGGCCAAGGAGTGGCGAGAATGCGGACATCCAGGCGCGTGCCTGGGCCCAGTCCGGTGCATGGGTCGAGGCCGCCTACGCGGCGTCCACCGGCGAAGATCCGCTCGTCGACTGGGCGCTGCTGAATGCCTGCCCGAAGAACGACGCCCGCTGCGACCGCGGCCTGCTGCTGCAACGCCTGATGGCCGCCGATCCGGGCAACGCCGAACTCCTGCTCACGGCCCATCATGACGCCGTCCAGCGCAAGGACATGGCCGCCGCCGAGCGGTACTGGCAGGCGGCTGCCAACGCGACCCACTACCGCGCGCACTTCAACGACGTCGGCCTGCTGATGGCCACGACGCTGCGGCAGGTGCCGGTGCCGCCGCTGGATCCCGCACTGGCGGCCGCCATTGGCGAGGATCTCGGGATCGGGCGGGCCGCCACGCCGCAGGACATGGCGGACGTCGCGGTGATGGCCATCAATGCGGCCATCGCGATCCCGACCCTGCATCCGATCACGCAGCGATGCCGGGCGCAGGTCGGATCGTTGCCGGCCGACGTACGCGCCGCCTGCAAGCGGATCTACACGCTGCTGGCCGCCGACGGCTCGATCGTGATCGGTCCGGCTATCGCGCTGCCGCAGCTGGTGCAGTGGGCCGACGCCGATGTCGAACGCGACGCGGCGCGCGAGCGCCTGCGCCGCTTCGCCTGGGTGTATGAAAACGTCATGCAGTTGTACCAGCGTCCTTCGACCGCGCGACACCTGCCGGGCGACTACGTCGATGTGTTCCTGCGGGATGGCGAGCTCGCCGCCATGCGCCACCAGTTGCAAGCCAACGGCGTCGCGGGCGAACCGCCTGCCGACTGGTTGCCGGACAACCGGGACTATCGCGCCTTGCTGACCGGCAACCCGCCAACCGCACCCTGACCGCCTTCGCATCGCGTTGACCCGGCCGATGGAAGCATCGGCGCAGGAGGATCACGCCATGTTCGATGGATGGGAAGTGCAGGCGGCGGTGGTCGCGCGCATCGCGTTCGCCATGCTGCTGGGAGGTGTCATCGGCCTGGAGCGCGAGATGAAAGATCGGCCCGCGGGCTTCCGCACGCACACGCTGGTGGCCGGTGCGGCGGCCATGCTCACCGGCATGGGCGACATGATGCTGGCGCAGGCGCAGCACGACCATGACGGCCGCGTGCAGATCGATCCGTTCCGGCTGGTGGAAGCGGTGATCGCCGGTGTCGCCTTCATCGGTGCCGGCACCATGATCGCGCATCGCGGCCGCGTGGTCGCCGGCATCACCACGGCCGCCTCGCTGCTGATGGTGGCGGTGATCGGCGTGGCGGTCGGCTTCGGCCATGGTTGGCTGGCCCTGCTGGCCACGCTGCTGACCCTCGCGGTGCTGTCAGTACTTGCGTGGCTGGAGCGTCGCGTGACGCGCCGCGACGACGCAGGCTAGCGATCAGGCGTCGCGAACCCTGCCCGGCAATGCAGTCACGCTCTTTACGCGATCAGTCGCCGCGTGGCGTTGCGGCGGTGACCGGTATCGCGGGCGCTCTCCGACCACGCATCGGCGATGATCCGGACCGCCTGCACCAGTTGCTCTTCTGGCTTGGCGTAGGGAATCCGCAACCAGGTGTCGGCGCCACCTTCCACGCTGAAGACGGGGCCCGGCGCCAGGTAGACGCCCTTGCGCTCCACGTCGGCGGCCAGCTGCGTGGCGCTGCCGTGCGGCATCTTCACCCATAACGTCAGGCCGCCATCGGGCAGGCGGAAGCACCACCCGGGCAGGTGCTCATGCAGTGCCTGCGCCAGCGCGTCGCGCCGTTGCCGCAGCTGCGTACGCCGGGTGGCGAGCGCGCCGTCCGCCTCCAGCATTTCCGCGACCACCAACTGATCGAACAGGGAACTGCCCAGGTCCATCTGTACGCGCGCGGCGATGATGCGGTCGACCGCCGACCGTGGTGCGCGGATCCAGCCCACGCGCAGGCCGCCCCAGCACAGCTTCGATGCACTGCCGATGGTGAAGGCATCCGTCGCGTGCGCGGCGAAGGGCGCAGGCATGGGATCGCCCGACAGGCAGGTCGATTGCAGCGTCTCGTCGATGATCGCGGTCGTCCGTGTCGCCCGCAGCGCGGCGGCGTAGCGGGCGCGCTGGCCGTCGCGCATCAGGAAGCCGGTGGGGTTCTGGAAATCCGGAATCAGGTAGGCCGCGCGTGGCGATGTCTGCCTGAGCGTGGCCTCGATGGCCGCCAGGTCCCAGCCTTCGTCGCCGAGCGGATCGGCCATCGGCGCGCTCACCAGGCGGCCACCGCCCAGGCGCAGCGCTTCGATCGCGTTCGAATACACCGGCGACTCGATCATGATGCGGTCGCCGGGTCGCGACAGTGCGCGCGCGATGATGGCGATGGCCGACAGCGCCCCCGAGGTGATCACGATCTGCTCCGGCGCGGTGGGCAGTCCCCGCCGCACGTACGATGCCGCGATGAGCGCGCGCAGCGCCGGCAGGCCCGAGGGCAGGTAGCCGTCGCTGGCCAGGTAGGCCGGCAGTGCGGCCATGGCGCGCTCGTAGGCCGCGGCGACGCCGGGCGTGGCCGCACCGGCGGCGCAGTTGAGATCGATCACGCCTTCCGTCGACGCCGCCGTGCCGAGGGCATGCAGGGCATGGTCGTGTGCGCGCCGGCGGTCGAGCGGCACGGCCGCGTACGTGCCGGCCCCTTGGCGGGCGGTGGCGAATCCGGCCGCGACCAGGTCCGCGTAGGCCCGGGTGACGGTGTTGCGGGACACCCCCAGCACCCGGGTGACGGCGCGCTCGCTGGGCAGGCGGGTGCCGAGCGGGATGCGGCCATCGCCGATCAGTTCCTCCAGCGCCTTGCGCAGGCCCCGGTAGGCCGGGGTACGGGGGAAGTCACCCACGAGGGTGGCGAGGTGGTCGGGTGCCAGTGATCTGTCCATGGGGCCACTATCGCAGGATTGGCTCTATCAGAAAGAGCCAATTGCAACGATGGTGGCCCCATGAAACCACTCACCTCTCCCCCCGGACTCGCCAATCTCGGACCGCTCGCGCAACTGAAAGCCGGCCGCCTGCCCGAACGCCTGCTGCGGCTGGGCGTGGGCCTGTGGCTGTATGGCCTGGCCATCGCACTGATGATCGAAGGCGCCGTCGGCGCATCGCCCTGGGATGTCTTCCACCTGGGCGTATCGCGGCACGTGCCACTGTCCTTCGGCATGGTCATGGTGGTCACCGCCGTCGCTGTGTTGCTGGCTTGGATTCCCCTGCGCCAGATGCCCGGCCTGGGGACGGTGGCCAACACGCTGCTGCTGGGTCCGTTCGCGGACCTCAACCTCGCCCTCCTCGGTACGCCGGAGGGCCTGCCCCTGCGCTGCGCCTACCTGCTGGCCGGCGTGGTGCTGTGCGCCCTCGCCACCGCGATGTACATCGGCGCGCAGCTGGGCCCGGGTCCGCGCGACGGATTGATGACGGGACTCGCGCGCCGTACTGGCTGGTCGATCCGCAGTATCCGCACGCTGATCGAAGTCACCGTGTTGATCATCGGCATGCTGCTCGGTGGCGTCGCCGGTGTCGGCACCGTGCTGTTCGCGTTCGGCGTGGGCCCGCTGACGCAGTTCTTCCTGCGCTACCTGGTGGTGCCGCTGGACGCGCCGAAGGCGGTCGCGCTCGGCGAGGAAACACCATGACCTCCGCCGTGCTGCGCTACAGCGCCTTCACCACCGATCCGCAGGGCGGCAATCCCGCCGGCGTGGTGCTGGACGCGCGTGGCCTCGACGGCGCCGCCATGCAACGCATCGCCGCCGAGGTGGGCTATTCGGAAACCGCGTTCCTGCTGCCGCGCGCGGACGGGGATCTCGATGTGCGCTACTTCAGTCCGCTGGCCGAAGTGAGTTTCTGCGGGCACGCGACCATCGCGGCGATGGTCGCGCAGGCGCACGCACACGGTCCCGGCGATGTCGTGCTGCACACGCAGGCGGGACGCGTGCGGGTGACGGTCGATGCCGGTTTCGTCGCCACGCTGACCAGCGTCGCGCCCCGCGTCGATACGCTGCAGGCGGCCGACCTGGACGCGCTGCTCGCGGCGCTCGGCTGGCGCCACGACGAACTCGATCGCGCCTTGCCGCCCGGGCTGGCGTATGCGGGCGCGTGGCATCCGGTGATCGCCGCCGCATCGCGCGCGCGCCTGGCCGACCTGCATTACGACTTCGATGCCCTCGCCGCGTTGATGGCAGCACGCGGCTGGACCACGATCAACCTGGTGTGGCGCGAGAACGCGCGCACGCTGCACGCGCGCAATCCCTTCCCGCCTGGCGGCGTGGTGGAAGATCCGGCCACCGGCGCGGCCGCTGCTGCGCTGGGTGCGTATCTGGCGTCACAGGACCGGTTGCCCGAGGACCGCAGGGTCACCATCCACCAAGGACAAGATCTCGGACGCCCGAGTGTGTTGCGGGTGGAGGTGCCGGTGGATGTAAGCGAGGGGGTGCGGGTGAGTGGGACGGCGGTGGGGATTGCGGTGGGGGATTGAGTCGATCATCGCCCCGGGTTGGGGGTGATGATCCTCGGCGAAGCATGCCTGTGGCGCTTGGGCCCGTACTTCCCGGCATGCGCTCAACACCTATGTGCAGCAATGCATCGTCTGCCTTGACGCGTAGTGGGGAGGACGTGAACATCCGCGTTACCACCCGGGGGTAGGGCCTACTAGGCGTTAGGGCTCATGTTGGACAAGTTCGCACCATACAAAGGCAAGATCAACTCCGCTGAAGCAGCGCTAGGTATGAGGCATGCTGCATCTAACGGCGCCAGACTGCTTGAGGATGCGCAGAGCCTTTTCGCTGCTGGGCGCTTTCCCAGCGCAACCGCTCTGGCGATCCTCGCAATTGAGGAGTTCGGAAAGATTGGCCAAATACGCTCCATTTTTATCGCGGATAATGCGGCAGCGTTGAAGTCGAGCTGGAGAGCGTTTCGCTCCCACACGGCCAAGAATGTTCTATGGACTGCGTCCAACATGGATTGGAGTAGGTCAGAGTTCCTGGGTAATGTCTTCGCGCTAAGCAGCCCTGCAAGCGCTCATCCCGCCCTAGGCGACTTGATAAAGCAACTCTCGTTCTATGTCGACCTTCTCGCGAACGGACAGTGGTCCGTTCCCGCAGAGGTCATTGACGCAGCAATGGCGGAAAGATTCATTGCTAGCGCGCAGTACTTGCAACGAGTCTCTTCGCCAGAGTGCGAGGAAGAGCTTGATATATTCGCAGATGTCGTCAAGCGCTATGTGGAGCACACACTCGAATCAGCAGAGGCCATGCAGGCTGACTACTATCAGCGCTTGCAGGAAGCTGGATTGCGCCCACCAGGCCATAATCCGTGGATAGGTCTCATCACCCGGCGCGCTAATGAGCCCTAACAATTCATTCAAGCCGACGCGGTAGTTCCCACGGTTCAGTGGACACCTTGACCTAACCCTCAGGAGTGTCCCAATGCCAAAGCCAGGCCCCAGAACCATCCATCGCTACAGCGATGCCTTCAAGGCCTCTGCCGTCCGCTTGAGCCAGCAGCCCGGCGTACGGATCAGCGATGTCGCCCAGTCGCTTTACATCCATCCCTACATGCTGTCTCGTTGGCGAAGGCTCGCGCGGGAGGGCGTTATCGTGACCAAGGGTGCACCGATGGATCCGTCGACCACGGCCGAACTGAAGGCGCTGCGCAAGATCAAGCGGCAGTACGAGCAACTCAAGCTCGAACACGACCTTTTAAAAAAAGCGATCGCGTTCACTTCCGATCGAAAAGCGAAATCTTCGCCTTCATCGAGCACCACAAGGAAACCTGTCCGGTGAGGACGATGTGCCGTCTCTACCGGGTCAGTGCCGCTGGCTACTATGCATGGTCTCGGCGGCCGGCCAGTGACCGCCAGATCGAGGATGCCGCGCTGATGGAGGAGATCCGTCGCGTGCATGAGGCCAGCCGGCACACTTATGGCAGCCCACGGGTCCATGCCGCCCTCAGGCGTCAGGGCCAGTCCGTGGGGCGCCGCCGGGTTGAAAGGCTTATGCGGCAGGAAGGCGTACGCGCCTGCTCGGTCCGCCTCTATCGCCGACGTCCCGGCCTGGCGCGGTTCCTGGACAGCGTCCCCAGCCGTGCCCACGAACAACGTTGCGATCGACCCGATCAGGTGTGGGTCGGCGATGTCACCTACCTCAAGGTCGCTGGCCAATGGCGCTATCTGGCCACGGTGATGGATCGCTACTCCCGCCGCCTGCTGGGCTGGTCGCTGGGGCCCGAACGCACGGCCTCGCTGACCCGTCGGGCCCTGGCCGCCGCCCTGCGGACACGCGCGCCGGCCTGCGATACGCTCTTCCACAGCGACCGGGGCATCGAGTTCATGGCCAATGGCTTCAGACAGGGATTGGAGCGGGCCGGGCTGGTGCAGTCGGTCAACCGGCCGCGCCGCATGAACGACAACGCGCACATGGAGTCATGGAACAAGTCGATGAAGTCGGACATGTATCACCGCGGTCGCTTCGACAGTGACCGCTCGCTGCGCTCGGCGATCAACGACTACATCCAGTTCTACAATCACCAGGGCCTGCACTCGGCGTTGGGCTATCGATCACCGGTGGAATTCGAGCAGTGCTGCTAGAGAACCGGTGTCCACTTTTTCGTAGGAACTGCCACCCGCTTCGCGGGTCGGCTTAATTCGGGCGTTAGCTGGCAATGGTGACTTTTAAGCAGCTCAACCACGGCTGGAATGCGGATCCAAATGCGCCTGAGCCTTTGGTGTCTGTTGATGGTTCCGAGTTGCAACTGACGTTCTACGTCAACACGTTTCAGTTCCCCGGGTTCGCCAAGGACTCTAAAGCAACTATTCGCTTCAAAAGCTGCAAACGCTATCGTTTAGGTCCGACCAACGACGAGGGGTGGCACATGGGCCAGTGCCGGTTTGGCAGCATGGCACCAGCCTGGGGTGAGTTCTACCAAATCTCGGGGGATTCAGAGCTGCTCGTATCCCCACCCGACTGGGTAATACTTGGCCCTCAAGGTCCCGCAACCCTGCACTACTTGTTCTACCTGAAGGACGAGACCTTTGAGTGCTTGGCCGACAGCTGGGAACTGCGGTTGCCAGCTAACAATTCATTCAAGCCGACGCCGCTTCTCGGCGCGGCTCATCGGAAGACATAAGGCGTTACGCCTAGTAGAGAACCAACCGTGACCGAAGAAGAGTCTCTCCTCGCTGCCATATACGAAGACGTAGAGCTGCACTCGTATGACGACTCTTGGCCTCAGGCGTTTGAAGTCGAGCGAGATCGCCTCCTGTCTCTGTTCCCAGGTACCTTCATGGACGTTCAGCACATTGGAAGCACCGCGGTTCCGGGACTCAGTGCCAAACCGGTCATCGACATTCTTGCCGGCGTTCAGTCCATCACAGTTGCTGAACGACTTGCGCTGCCGTTGTGCCAATCCGGCTACACCACTTCTGCAGAGTTCAACGAGTCCTTGTCAGATCGCAAGTGGTTCATGCGCTGGGCAAACGGGCATCGAACGCATCATCTTCATCTCGTCGTCCATGGCAGTCCCGTCTGGCACGCACGGCTGAGGTTCCGCAATGCGCTACGGTCCAGTCCAGAGCTCGCCGCAAAGTATGCCGCGCTCAAGACTCAGCTCGCCGCGACGCATCCCAACGATCGGGAGGCCTACACCGATGCCAAAGCAGAGTTCGTCCATGCCATCGTGCGCGGGGCCTAACCCTTCCATCGAGGGGACGTCCAACATCTGGCTTCGCCAGCTGTCGGCCGCCCCTCATGTCAACCGTTAGCGGATATGTCCAGATCGCAGCAAGCCGTACTTCTTCTCCTGACGACCATCTCGGTCACGGGCTGCCTGGACACCACCCTTGACGCGAAATACCCAACCACGGCGGCCGCCATTGCGGATGGGGCGATCACTCGCGGATGGGTGCCTGAGTGGATTCCGGTCACCGCCACAAACCTCCGTGAGGTCCATAACCTTGATACAAATGTCAGCGCACTGACATTCGACCTTCCAAACGGTTCGCGCCTGCAACTTCCAGGCGACTGCAAGCCCATCACCTTCCCGGGGCTCGTCCCATCGCATTTCAATCGGTCATGGTGGCCAACTCCAGAGGAGCTGAGGGCGTCCTATGTGTTCTCTCGATGCAAGTCGGACGCATCAACCCATCTCGAATTTGTGGGCATACACAAGACCGGACAGCGCGGTTTACATTGGCGCGCGTATGCCCGCTAACAATTCATTCAAGCCGACGCCGCTTCTCGGCGCGGCTCATCGGAAGACATAAGACGTCAGGGGAGAAAGGTGAAATTCGCAGCACTTGGAGTGGCACTAAGCGCATTGCTCGCCGCGTGTGGGGCCGGGGGAGAGACTGTGAGCGAAGAACAGGCCGTGATCGTCCACTTTGATTACGGATCGACCGAGCTGACGCCGCTTTTCGCGCTGGAAGCGCAGCTGGAAGAAGTACTGGAGAAGACCGGTGCGGGAGAGTTTGACGGGAACGAAGTCGCGGCAGATGGCAGCGATGCTTATCTGTACCTCTACGGACCGGATGCCGATGCCCTCCTTGAGGCCGTCCGCCCGACGCTTCTGGCAGCGGACTTCATGAAGCGTGCAACGGCAACGAAGGTCTATGGCGAACTGGGTTCGGATGTACGCCGTGAAGAAGTGCAGCTTGTCCCCTGATGATTTCCCCAGGTCGATGTCCCTTCGCGACAGGGCTCAACCTGGGCGTCATCACCCCATGAAACTCGATCAGCCAACGTAATCCGGATACGCGAAGCGCGGCCGGGTCTTCCGGGCCGGGAACTTGCACGGGAGCGACATTGTTGGAGTGCGCTACGCTTGTGCCACCCATGCGCCAAGCCACGGAGGGACGTTTCCCCGGTCCCCATGCTTGCCTCGGCTTCAAAGCGCACAACGCAACGTGGACGACATCAGGAGGGCGATATGTATATCGACGGATTCGTGGCGGCCGTACCGGTGGCCAACCTGGAGGCTTATCGGAAGATGGCGGTCGAGGCCGCCGCGATCTACCGTGAACACGGTGCGCTCAATGTTGTCGAGTGCTGGGGCGATGACGTGCCGGAGGGCGAAGTGACCTCGTTCCACTCGGCCGTCAAACGGAAGCCGGATGAAGTGGTGGTCTTTGCGTGGATCTCGTGGCCCTCGAAAGAGGCGCGCGACGAGGGAAACAGCAAGGTCATGGCCGACCCGAGGATGGAGCGCGGCGATGAAGTCCCGCCCTTCGACGCACGGCGCATGATCTACGGGGGCTTCAACGTCATCGTGGATGCCTGAGGTGCCGTGGCCCGCATGCAAGTGGGTTGAGTAGCGGGCGGCTCCCGCCGCGCGGCCAGACACGTCATTCGCGCCGGGTCATATGATGGGTCGGCTCAACCCAGGTGGCATGCATCCATGTGGCAGAGACGGCAGCTAAGGGAAACCATCATCAGCACGGGCGCGGTCGGTGCGGTCATCGGAGCACTTCCTGCACTGGGTCTGGTCGCATTTCGCTCGGAGTACGCTCATCCAGCAGCGCAGGTGAGGCCGTTCGTTCTCCTGGCGATGGACGTAGGGCTTGTCTTCCTTGGCTCCATCGCCTTCTGCATTGTCGTATTCGGCTTGTTGCCCATGGCATTGCAATACGCTTTCGTCTGGTGTGTACGGCGCTGGACGCGCCATGCCTGAAGAATCATCCAAAGAAGCGGATCGATGGGTATACCGGCTTCGCCGTTGAAAGCCGCCTGCGGCTCAATCCATCCTGCAGTCCTGCAGCCCAACCCTCCGGCGGCCCTGGATCAGCGGGACGGCTTGCGCTTGCTCAGGCGGCGCTGGTTGGCCACGGTGATGCGGCGGTAGGGCTTCATGCCGGCGCTTGCCATGTCGACTACGGCGTCCTCAGGGGATGGCAGGGGCTTGGCCGTGAATGCCCATGGCATCCAGAATGCCAGCGCGGCTTGCGTTGCCGTGGTGTTCAACGTCACCGCGTAACCGGCCATGGCGCGCCAGGACTCCCAGGCGGCCGCGACCTTCTCGTTCGACATCAGCGCGAACTCGCGCCGGTCGCGGGCCGACGGGTTGGGGCCGGCCGTCGCCATCCGCGCCATGCGGTGGGAGATGACGAACGGCGCCGCGGTGCCGAGTTCCACCAGTTGCGTGCCCAGGGCACGTGCAGCGCTGCGACGGCGGGTCATGGCAGTCTCCGTGGGAACGGCATGATGCGATGGCGCGAGTATGCAACCAGTGAATGCCGTCGCCTGGCGCGGGACGTGCGCTTGTCAGCCGCGCCGCTCCCGCCACGGAACGGGCCGTCAGTCGGCGGGCACGGTGCGCTCGCGCGCCCAGTCGCGCAGGGCCTGCACCTGTTCGGCCATCATCACCGAGAGTGGGCGGGTGCTGCGGATCTCGTGCATCACCAGGTCGGTGTCGAGCGGCTTCTGTTCGGCATGCGCGGCGTACAGCGCGGAGACGATGGCCTGTTCCAGCTCGGCGCCGGAGAACCCGTTCGCGGCGGCGGCGAGTGCGGGCAGGTTGAAGGCTTCCGGATCCAACTGGCGGCGGGCGAGGTGCACGCGTAGCACCTCGACGCGCGCCTCGGGCGAGGGCAGGTCGACGAAGAAGATCTCGTCGAAGCGGCCCTTGCGCAGCAGTTCCGGCGGCAGGTCCTGCACCTGGTTCGCCGTGGCCACGAGGAAGACTTGGCCGCTGCCGGCACCGGCCTTGCGTTCCGCCATCCACGTGAGCAGGTAGCCGAGCACGCGGCGCGAGACGCCGCCGTCCTCGTCGCCGCCACTGGCCAGCCCCTTCTCGATTTCGTCGATCCACAGCACGCACGGCGCCAGCTGTTCGGCCGAGGCCAGCGCGGCGCGCAGGTTCTTCTCGGTTTCACCGTGGTATTTGTCGTAGAGCGTGCCGAAATCCAGCCGCAGCAAGGGCACGCCGAAACCGGCGGCGGTGGCCTTGGCCAGCATCGACTTGCCGCAGCCCTGCACGCCGAGCAGCAGCACGCCCTTGGGCAGGTCCAGCCCGGGCGGCGGGTTGCCGGAGACGAACACCGCGCGGCGCTGCTCGATCCAGCGCTTCAGGCGGCTGGCGCCGGCGACCTCGGCGAACTTCGCGGTGTCGTATTCGTAGTGCAGGTGGCCGCTGCGGTTGAGCAGTTCGAACTTGAGCTTGTTCAGCGCGGGCAGGTCGCTGCTGGTCAGGGCGCCGTCCGCGAAGATCAGCTGCCGCGCGATGCGGCGCGCATCCACCAGGCTCAGGCCCTGCAGGTTGCGCACGATCTGCTTGACCGCCTCGCCGTCGGCTTCGACCCGGCGGCCGCCGTGTTCGCGGGCGTAGTGGTCGGCTTCCTCGCGCACCATCTTCAACAGGGCATGGCCGTCGGGCAGGCGCGGATTGAAGCGCACCGCCAGCGCTTCCAGTTCGGCCGGCAGTTCGATCTTCGCGCCCACCAGCACCACCACGTGCGGCAGGCTGTGGCGCCGCTGCATGATGTCGCGCAGCTGGCGCTGGCTGCTGGCGTAGCCCAGATAGGGATGGAAATCGAGCAGCAGATAGATGCCGCGCTGGTCGGCCTGCTTGATGGCCTGCAGGGCGGCGCTGGCGTCGGGCGGGCCGACGGCGTCGTCTTCGCGGTCCATGTCCAGCCGGCGCAGGCCTTCGGTGATGCTCCAGCGGTGCAGCGCCCGCCACACCTGGCCCAGGGCCTGCCGGAACAGGTCGACCACGCGGGCTTCGTCCTGGGTCTCGATGACGATCAGCGGGGTGTTGGCGCGGATCAGCGCGGTCAGGTCCTGCAGCTCGTTCATGGGGCATCCGGTCCGTGGGGACGGGCACGATAGCAAGCGCGCACGGGTACGGGGAGCCGACCGGCCCGCGACAACGGGTCGCGCTTCACCGCGCCGGTTCCCGCTTAACTTGCCCCGGTGTACCCTCCGGGTTCTCCAGCAACGAGGTGCGCGCATGAAGACGATTCTGGTCGCCAGCTCCAAGGGCGGCGCGGGCAAGACCACCCTGGCGACCAATCTGGCCGCACATTTCGCACTGGACGGCAAGCGCACGGTCCTCGTGGATGCCGATCCGCAGCATTCCTCCACCCGCTGGGCCGAGCGCCGGGCGGAACTGGAAACCGCCGTATTGCCGATCGATGCCAGTGGCAAGCGCGCCTGGCGCGCCTGGCTGCCGGAAGACGCGGAGCGGGTGGTGATCGATGCCCCGGCCGGCGCGATGGCCGACGACCTGGGTGGCTTCCTGGAGCATGCCGATGCCGTGGTGGTGCCGGTGCTGCCGTCGGCGCTGGACATCGAGGCGACGGTGGGCTTCCTGAACACCATGGCCAAGGTGCCACGCGTGCACAAGCGCAAGCTGCCGGTGGGCCTGGTGGTCAACCGCAGCAAGCCGTGGACCAATGCGTCGCAGCAGGCGGTCGAAATGCTGAAGACCTGGCCGTATCCGGTGATTACCCAGTTGCGCGATACCCAGGCCTATGTCGTGATGGCCGGCCTGGGGCGCAGCCTGTTCGACTACCGCTCGGCCCAGGTGCGCGATCACCAGGCTGACTGGGAACCGTTGTTGAAATGGATCAAGAAGGCCTGATCAGGCCAAACCCGAAGGAGTCGTTGTCCCATGCGTGAACTGATCCTGCTGCGCCATGCCCATGCCGAACCCGCGACCTCCGGGCAGTCGGACCTGGATCGCCCCCTGTCGCCGCAGGGCCTGGCCGAGGCCGAGGCCGCCGCGCGCTGGTTGCAGGACAAGGGCCTGGTGCCCGATCGGGTGCTGTGCTCCCCGGCACGCCGGGCCCGCGAAACGCTGGAGGCGGTGCTGGGTGCCGTCGGGTACGTGGAGCAGCGGCTGGAGGAGCGCATCTACGAAGCCACGCCGGGCACGCTGGCCGACCTGGCCGACCAGCACCGTGAAGCCGAGCGCCTGCTGATGGTGGGCCACAATCCCGGCTTCGAGCAGCTGGCTGCGCTGATGTATTCCGGCGTGACCAGCGAATACCGTGGCATGCCGCCCGCCAGCGTGGTGGTGCTGACGCTGCCGGTGGACACCGCGATCGAGCCGGGAGTGGCGCAGCTTTCCGCTTTCTGGTGGCCATGACACAGGCAGTCCCGGGGATCATGCGGCTGGCCGCGCTGGGGCTGGGCGCGCTGCTGGCAGCGCCTGCCCTGGCCGATGGACGCAACGATTTCGACCCCTCGCACACGCGCCTGGGGTTCGAACTGCGCACGCGCTGGGGGCAGGTGCTGGATGGCGTGTTCCAGCGCTACGAGGGCTCGGTGGAACACCTGCCCGATGGCCGCCAGCAGGTCCGCCTGCGCATGTACACGCGCGAGGTGGAGATCGCCGGGCATCCGCGCTACAGCGAGTGGGCGCGCAGCGAAAAATTCTTCGATGCCGACCGCTACCCGGTGGTGACGTTCACCTCCAGGCCGTATGACCCGATGCTGCTGTACGACGGCGGCAAACTGGAGGGCGACCTGAGCATCAAGGGCATCAACCGGCCGCGCAGCCTGGACGTGGCGCCGGCCACCTGTTCGCACCCAGCGGTGGGTTGCGATGTGGTGGCGACGGGCGCGGTGCGCCGCAGCGATTACGACATGGACGACTGGATGCTGGCGGTCAGTGACCGCGTGGTGTTCGTGCTGCGTGCGCGCATCCGGAGTGCGAAGACACCGTGAACCGCCGTTTCCCCGCCTTGGCCGCGCGGTGCGCGGTGCTGTGTGTCGCGCTGCTGGGCAGCGCCTGCGCCAGCCTGTCCGACCGCCAGCGTGAGCGTGCTGCCGGCATCGCCGCAGGCGCGCGTTCTTCGGTGGTCGAATGCACGCAGGCCGATGCCTGCGCGCTGTCGTCGCCGCTCTACGACCTGGCCGGACAGGCGCGCGCCGCGTCCACACCGGAGGCGCCGCGCCACTACGCGGTGATCCTGGACCAGGGCTCCGATGCATTGCTGGCACGCCTGAACCTGATCCGCAGCGCGCGCGCGCGCATCGACCTGCAGACCTATATCTTCGACAAGGACGACAGCGCGCGGCTGGTGCTGGACGAACTGCTGGCGGCGGCGCGGCGCGGGGTGAAGGTGCGGGTGCTGATCGACCAATTGTCCGCCATCGCCGACCTGGAGATCCTCGCGGCGCTGTCCGGTGCGCATCAGAACTTCGCCATCCGCATCTACAACCCCAGTTTCGGCAAGGCCAAGCTGAACTACTTCGACTATGCCGGCAGCGTGCTGTGCTGCTTCCGCCGCTTCAACCAGCGCATGCACACCAAGCTGCTGCTGGTGGACGACCGCATCGGCATCAGCGGCGGGCGCAATTACCAGGACGACTATTTCGACTGGGACGCGGAATACAACTTCCGTGACCGGGACGTGCTGGTCGCGGGTCCGGAGGCGGCGGCGATGGCCACCAATTTCCAGGCGTTCTGGGAGGCGCGGCGCAGCGTGCCGGCAGAGCGACTGAACGATGTCGGCCGTACGCTGCTGTACGAAGGCGTGCCGGCGATGCCGGTGCCGCGCTATCTGCGCCCGGCGCGGGTGCAGGCGGCGCGGGTGGAGGCGAGCGACCCGGCCGTGATGCGGGAGCGCTTCGTCGATGCGGCTTTTGCGGTCGGTGCGGTGCGCTACATCGCCGACCTGCCGCAGAAGCACCGGCGCGAGCGCCGCGACGACGATGCGCCCGCCGCACCGGAACTGGAAGCGCTGATCCGCAGCGCCCAGTCTGAAGTGCTGCTGCAGACGCCTTACCTGGTGATGTCGAAACAGGCACAGGCGATGTTCCGCGACATGCGTACGCGCGAACCGCCGCCGCAGGTGATCGTATCGACCAACAGCCTGGCCGCGACCGACAACCCGGTCGTGTATTCGATGTCGTTCAAGTACAAGCGCCGCTACCTGCGCGAGTTCGGTTTCCAGATCCATGAGTACAAGCCGTTCCCGGAAGATGCGCCGGTGGACTACGCCGCGCTGATGCCGGAAGGACCACCGCTGGCGACGTCGGCCAGCGGTACCGGCGGCAGTCGCGGCAGCGGGCGCGTTCGCGGACCCTCGGGATCCATCGGGCCGTCGGCCGGCTCCGAGGGCGAGACCACGCGTCGCCTGCAGCGTACCGAATCACGGCCGTCGTTCCTGAGCAGCGGCGCCGGTTCCGAGCCGCTGCCGTTGAAGCGTGCCGGCGTGCGCATGGGCCTGCACGCGAAATCGATGGTCATCGACGGCGGCACGGCGGTGATCGGCACGCACAACTTCGATCCGCGCTCGGAGAACTACAACACCGAGGCGGCCGTGGTGATCCAGGACCCTGCCTTCGCGCAGGCGCTCGCGGACAGCATCCGCCGCGACATGTCGCCGCGCAACGCATGGGTGATCGCGCCGCGCGCCAAGCCGCCGGTGTTCTCGGGCCTGGACTACAGCCTGGGCAAGGTGTCCGAGGCCTTGCCGATCTTCGACGTCTGGCCGTGGCGGTATGCGACCAGCTACGAGTTCCAGCCTGGTCCCGATTGCCCGCTGCCGGTCGGGCCGAAGGATCCGGCGTTCCACCGGTGCTACGTGGCGGTGGGCGACTTCCCGGAGGTCAATGTCGGCCCGAAATGGCTCTACACGCGCGTGCTGACCGCGTTCGGTGCGGGGTTGGTGCCGATCCTGTAGCGCCGCCGGCTGCAACGGTTGGCGGCAGCGCCCTTGTAGAAGGGGCTTCAGCCCGCGCCCCGACGGTCCGGCCGCCCGCGCGATGAAGCGCGCGCCGCAGCGCGCCCACCTGGTGAATCGATGCGCGCCGTTCTCTGCCGGGAGCCGAAGCCCTCCTGCAAGCGCCGCGTAGAATCCGCTCTTCTCCCTCGGATACCGCACGCCATGGCTTTCCGCGCCCCCGTCGATCTCGCCGCCGTCAACGCCCACGCCGCCGACACGCTGGTGTCCCATCTCGGCATCGTCATTACGGGAGCGGGCGAGGACTGGCTGCGCGGCACGATGCCGGTCGATGCGCGCACCGTGCAGCCCTACGGCATCCTGCATGGGGGTGCGTCGGTGGCGCTGGCCGAAACGCTGGGCAGCGTGGCGGGCAACCTGTGCGTGGACACCACGAAGGAGATGGTGGTGGGGCTGGAGATCAACGCCAACCATGTGCGCGCGATGCGCGGTGGCATGGTGACCGGCACCGCGCGTGCGCTGCATGTGGGCCGCAGCACGCAGCTATGGGAAATCCGCATCGAGAACGACGAGGGCAAGCTGGTATGCGTGTCGCGCCTGACCCTGGCGGTGGTGCCGGTGGTGAAGGGCTGATGGGCGGGGAAACGAGCGGGGAATGATCGCGACGCAGGTATCCTGCTGATGCCCTCCTCGCTCCTCTCCCCCCCAACTCCTGTTATCGTGACGGGATGACGCCGCCCCCTGTTCATGTTGCTGGCGGCAGCGGTGTGGCGCGGGCAATCCGCTACCTCTACCGCGTGCCGTTGCTGCTGGTCCACCTGCTGGTTTTCCTACCGATCATCCTGCTATGCCTGTCGCCACTGCTGGCCTGGGTGCGGGTGGGCGAGGTGGCGGTGCGCTGGTGGTCCAGCGGACTGATGCGCATCTTCGGGTTCCGCCTGCGCCGCGTGGGCACGCCACTCCCTGGCGCCACGATGTTCGTGGCCAACCACGTCAGCTGGATCGACATCGAAGCGCTGCACAGCCAGCGCATGATGGGCTTCGTTGCCAAGCATGAGATCCGCGGCTGGCCGGTGGTCGGCTGGCTGGCGGCACAGGGCCACACCATCTTCCACCAGCGCGGCAGCCAGGAGTCGCTGGGCGGCGTGTTGCAGGCCATGATGCAGCGTCTTCGCGAGGGCCGGCCAGTGGGGGTGTTCCCGGAAGGACGTACCCGCGACGGCCGCTCGGTGGGGCCGTTCCACGCCCGCATCTTCCTGGCGGCGGTGGAAGCCGGCGTGCCGGTGCAGCCGGTGGCGCTGCGCTACGGTGAGCGCGGCAGTGCGCAGCCGGTGGTGGCGTTCGGGCCGAAGGAGAGCTTCTTCGCCAACTTCGTTCGCCTGCTGGGAGAGCCGGCCCGCACGGCCGACATCTGTTTCCTGGAGCCGATCCGGGTCGCCGACGTCGAAGGCCGCCGCCGCATCGCCGAGCTGTCGCGCGAGCGCATCGTGCAGGCGATGTCGGAAGTCTGAGCGGATGCCTTCCACCGGCATCGCGACGGAATCGAAGGAATACTCCACACTGCGGTGCCACTCTCGTCCCGACGCCGCTGCGATGACCCCATGATCACTGCCGCCGACTACCGCCCGCCACGCTGGCTGCGCAATCCGCACCTGCAATCGGTGCTGGGTTCGAGCGCACTGCGCCGCCGCCGCGGGCTGCGCGCGCTGGCGGGCAGTGGTGCGGTGACGGTGGAGCACATCGTGGATGGCGGCGATGGCGTGCGCCTGCAGGGTTTCCTCAGCCGGATGTCGGGACAGGCCCCGCGCGGCCTGGTGCTGCTGCTGCACGGCTGGGAAGGCAGTGCCGATTCCAGCTACATGCGCCTGACCGCCGCGCAGCTGCTGGCGCGCGGTTTCGACGTGTTCCGGCTGAACTTCCGCGACCACGGCGATACCCACCACCTCAACGAAGACCTGTTCCACTCCAACCGCCTGGATGAAGTGGTGCATGCGGCGCTCGACGTGTCGCGGCGGTTCGCCGGCGATGTGCCGATGCGGGTGGCGGGCTATTCGCTGGGCGGCAACTTCGCGTTGCGGCTGGCACTGCGCGCCCCGGAGGCGGGACTGGCGCTGGCACACGTGGCGGCGGTCTGCCCGCTGCTGGATCCGGCCACGACGATGGACCGCATCGAGAGTGGCCTGCCGCTGTACGACTGGTACTTCGCGCGCAAATGGCGCCGTTCGCTGGAACGCAAGCGCAGCCTGTTCCCGCAGCGGCATGACTTCGACGACACGGTGCTGGCGCTGGACATCCGCGCGCTGACCGACTGGCTGGTGCAGCGGCACACGGCCTTCGGCACGCTGGAGGACTACTTCGACGGCTATGCCATCGCCGGTGGCCGCCTGGCGGGGCTGACCGTGCCGGCGCACATCCTGATGGCAGAGGACGACCCGGTGATCCCGTTCGAGACCTTCCGCGATTGGGCGCTGCCGGCGCAGGCGACGCTGGAGATCGCCCCGTGGGGTGGGCACTGCGCCTTCATCGAGAACGCCGCCTGCGACGGCTACGCCGAGCGCTGGGTGGCCGAACGCTTGGCCGGCGGCACCGCCTGAGCCGCGGAACGGCCGGTACAATCGGCGTTTGCCCGAATCCTGGTAGTTCTCCATGTACGACCCGATCCTCGATGCCCTTCGCCGCGGCGCAGTGGCCGATGCCCTGATCGCTGCGGAAGCGTTGGTGGCCGAACGCCCTGACGATGCCCAGGCGTTGCGCTGGCTGTCCGCCGCCCAGCTTCAGGGCGGCCAGCCCGACGCCGCCCTGGCCAGCATCGACCGCGCCATCGCGCTGGCACCGGACAACGCCGACCTGCACCTGGCCCGCGCGGGCGTGCTAGTGGGCAGCCGGCGGCCCGACGAGGCGCAGGCGTCGCTGGCCCAGGCCACCGGGCTGGATCCCAACCAGTTCACCGCGTACCTGGTGCAGGCGCAGCTGGCGCTGGGTCGCGGCGACCTGGAAGAGGCCGAACGCCTGAACCGCCTTGCCGCCCGTGTGTCACCGGATCATCCGCAGCTTGCCGCCGTCGAAGGCATGGTCACCTTGCGTCGCGGCGATGCCGACACGGCCCTGAAGATCGTGAGTGCGGCGTTGCAGGTGGCACCCGAGGAAGTGCAGCTGCGCTATTCGCTCGGCTTCATCCACATGGCGCTCGGGCACTGGGCGTTCGCCGAACAGGCATTCCGTGGCGTGGTGGAGCGGACGCCGGGCGCGGACAGCCTGCGCAGCCTGATCGCGGACCTCATCCGCCGGCAGGGGCGTCCCGCCGATGCCGCCGACGAACTGGTCCCGCTGGTGGCGCGCAACAACGCGCCCGCGCTGCACCGCTACATCGGCCACCTGCGCCTTGCCGCAGGACAGGATGAGGAAGCGCTGGCCTCGCTGCGGATCGCCCTGGCCGGACAGCCGCGCGATCGCGACACCGTGCTGGCGATCATCGAGGCGTGGCGTCGCCTGGGCATGCAGGATGATGCGCGCAACACGCTGGATGCCGCCCTGGCCACCACGCCGGACGAGCACGATCTGTGGCTGGCGCGCCTGCTGTTCGAGCCCGTGGGCAGCGCCGAGGCGCGCGCGGTGGTCGAGCGCTGGGTGTCGGCGATGCCGCAGCACGTGCCCGCGATGGAGGCCCAGATGTCGGTGCTGGATGCGGCAGGCGAGCGTGATGCGGCCGAAGCCGTGGCGCGACGGATCGTCGCTCTCGACCCGGGCCGTGCGAGCGCCGAGCAGCGGGTGGTCGAGGCACTGTTCGAACGCGATCCGGTATCCGCTATCGCACGCGTCGGCGAACTCGCCGACCAGGCCACCGAACCGCACCACAAGCGCAGCCTGCGCAGTTGGCAGGCCTTCGTCCGCGACCGCGCCGGCCGGTATGCCGATGCCGCCGCCACGTGGGCCGCACTGGCCCGCGAACTCGCCCCCACGCGCCTGCCGTTGTGGACCCCGAGCGGCGCCCAGGGCCCCTGGCCCGACGTGGCGCCGATTCCGATGTCGTCCGCCGGCCGCCCATACCCCATCCTGCTGTGGGGCGCGCCGGGCACCGTGGTCGAATCGATCGCCGGTGTCCTGGGCGCGATCAGCCATCGCCTGCGTGGTGACCGCTTCCTGCCCAATCCGCCGGTGGACGCCTTCCAGAACTACCACACGCCGGCACGGCTCCTGTCCGGCGAATTGTCGGGTGAAGCCTGCGTGGCGGGGTGGCGCGAGACGCTGGCCAACCGCTCGGAAGATGGCGGCATCGTCGATTGGCTGCCGTGGTGGGACAACGCGCTCCTGCTGGCCCTCCGTCCGCATCTGCCGGAGGCGCTGCTGATCATCGCGGTGCGCGATCCACGTGATGCCTTCCTGGATTGGTTGGCATTCGGTGCCCCGGCCCCGCTGGCCCTGGACGACCTGGACGCCGGCGCGCGCTGGCTGGCGCAGCTGTTCGACCAGGTCGCCGATGTGCACGAGCATGACCTGTTCCCGAGCCGACTGATCGCGATGGATGCGATCAAGGACGATGCCGCGGCCGTGGCGCAGGCGCTGAGCCGGGCGCTGGGCGCGCAGCTGACCGAACCGCCTTCTTCGGGTGCGCGCCGCTTCCCCGCTGGTCACTGGCGCCACTACGCCGACGTGCTGGCCGGCCCGTTCGCCGCGCTGACGCCGGTGGCGGTGCGGCTGGGTTATCCGGAAGCCTGATCCCCTTTTCCCGCATCTGCAGGAGTCACGCATGCGTCTCTGGAGCGACAGTTTCGAGAATACGAAGCCCATCCCCGCCGGCTTCGCGATGGGCCAGCCCGACGGATTCGCCGCGAACCGCAATCCCCACCTGGCCTGGGACGGCGTGCCTGCCGGGACGAAGTCCTTCGCCCTGCTGTGCATCGACCCCGACGCACCGACCGTCCCGGAGACGGTCGGTCGCGACGACCTGCAGATCCCGGTCGAGCAACCGCGCGGGCATTTCATCCACTGGGCGATGGCCGACATCGCACCGGAGGTGCGGGAGATCGCCGCCGGTAGCTGCAGCGACGGCGTCACGGCCAAGGGCAAGCAGCAGCCTGCAGGACCGGCGGGTGCGCGGCAGGGCCTGAACGACTACACCGGCTGGTTCGCCGGTGACGCGCAGATGGGGGGCGACTACTACGGCTACGACGGTCCATACCCGCCCTTCAACGACCTGCGTGTGCATCGGTATTTCTTCCGCCTGTTCGCGCTGGATCTCGCCACGCTCGACCTGCCGGCGCGATTCACCGCCGGTGATGTGGAGCGCACGATGCAGGGGCACGTGCTCGCCGAAGCCGCCGTGCACGGCACCTACACGTTGAACGCCGCGCTGCGCGGATGACGGCCGGCGACGGAGACAACCCGTACGAAAGTCCCCGGAGCCTGGTGGCGGACACCATCGAGGAGATCGGGCCCCTGACTCCGGCCACGAAGCTGCGGCGTTTCGTCCATTGGCTGATCGACCGGGTCATCGTGGTCGGCGTCATTTTCCTGGCCATGATCGTGGTCGGCATCGTGGGTGGCGACGAGGCGCTGGCGTGGGCCGAACGCCTCACCTGGTGGCAGGACCAGCTGATCGGGTTCGAGGCGATCATCGTCTACTACACGCTGATGGAAGGCCTCACCGGCACCACCCTCGGCAAGTTGCTGACCGGCACGCGCATCGTCGATGAGAGCGGGCGCAAGGCGACATTCCGCCAGGCGCTGTTGCGCAGCGTGACGCGGGTGGTGCCGTTCGAAGCGTTCTCCGTCCTGCTTGCCGACGAGGAGGACCCGCGAGGCTGGCATGACCGCTGGCCGCGGACGCGGGTGGTGCGGACGCGCCGCGCGGTGGCACTCACGGCCTGACGCGCGGCGATCGCGTCATCCGTTCGGATCGCGCCAGCGCCAGCGCCCGTCGCGCTCGATGACCAGACAGGTGCCGGCGGGCGGACACGTCGCCGCCACGTGGATGGCATTCGGCGCGATACCGAGCCGCCACGCCAGGCCCATCTGGCCGATGGCGTAGAAGCGCTGGTCATCTGCCACGCTCACGTGCAGTGGCGAGGCGACGGGCTGCCGCGCCAGTGCCTGCAGGGTCGCCTCCGCCCAGTGCGCGCGGCCGATGAGGCCGGGATGGTCCAGCCGGCGCGTGCCTTCCACTGCGATCCAGGACGACACGGCGACCAGCGCGGCCACCAGCAGTGCGGCGCGATCGGTCGCCACGCAACGCGCCAGTGCGACGACGGGCAGGATCACGGCGATGGCGGCGTAGTACTCGTAGCTGTTCCATGCGAGCAGGAAGTACGGGGCGTAGGCGAGCACCGCGAACGCGCCAACGCATACCCATTGCCGCGGTGCCAACAGGCCACGTCCGCGCCAGCCGGCGATCGCCCAGGCGGCCAGCATCGGGAGTGCGGTGGTCGCGATCCAGGCCAGCCCCTGCATGCGGTCACCCGCGACCGCCATCCGCATCGCCTCGCGCGGGACATTCAGCAGCCAGGCGACGAACGACGCCGCGTTGCGCAACAGGTTGCTTCCGAGGCTCAATGCGTAGGCGTCATCGGTATTGGCGGTGAAGCGCGCGCGCAGCCACAGCCAGACTGCGACGACGGCGACACAGGCCAACCAGGCGAAGAATTCATCGCGGTGTGGCCGGCGCGCGGCGACGAACCATGCCACCACCAGCATCAGCGCAGGCGTCAGTGCCGCGGACTCCTTGCTCAGCAGCGCCAGGGCAAGCCACACCGGGAGCGAGGCCAACAGCAGGGCGCGCCACGTGCCCGCGGTGTCGCGCGCGCTGGTCCAGGCGGCCAGCAGCAGCGTGGTGAACAGCGTCAGCATGGCGTTGTTCGCGGCGGCCGCCCAGTGCACGGGCAGCAGGTGCATCGTCAGTCCGCCATACACGGCGGCAGCGAGTGTGGCGATGCGCCAGGCATGCGTCCAGCAGCAGGCGCGCGCCACGCGGAAGGCGAACAGCGCGACGCCAAGCGTGGCCAGTACATGCAGGACCAGGCTGACCACGTGCGCGGCATGCGCGCTGCCGCCCAGCGACGCATCGATCCAGCGCCAATAGCCCTCCTGCGAGAACGGCCGCCAGAAACGCGGAGGCGACGACGGCCAGAAATCCGACCACCATGGCGCGCCGGCCGCATTGGTCGCATGCGCGGCGTGCAGGAACACGTAGTCATCGCCCCAGAACGGCGTGTCCAGTGCCGGCCACCACATCAGGAGCGCGGAGGCCGCCAACAGGGCGGCGGCCATCCAGGGAAGGGCGGAAGCGTTCCTTGCGGGGTGGTTCATCAATCGCGCGTCGCAGCCAGTGACGCGCCACTATAGCGGCTGGCCTGCAGCATCGATGCGCGCCCTGCACGCAGGGCACGCATCGTGCGGCGGACCGTCACTTCTTCTCGTTCGCCGACTCCACCACCATGTCCAGCACGTAGGCATTCGCCGAGGCATCGGCTGGCGGGTTTTTCACGGTGTAGCGGTCAACGCGCAGCACGTTGCGGACGCCCGGTTCGTGGGTGTAGCCCTCGATGCTGTCGTAGAAGTGCTGGAACTCACCGGGCGTGCCGACCTTCAGGCCTTTGTCGTCGTACGCGATCTCGCGCACCTGCAGGCACTGCTTGTCGGGGATCAGCGGGTGGCTGCAGGGCTTGGTCTCCGACGCGACTTCCAGGAACACGCGTTCACCGGGGCCGCCGTAGCGGGTTTCCACCGTGGGGTTGCCGGCGAACAGCAATTTGTCGCCGGTCGCGGTGGTGAGCGCCAGTTGGGCGACGCCGTCCTGCGTGGCAGCGACCTTCAACGTGCCCTCCAACCGCTTGCCGATCTCTTGGTCGAGCGCCATCAGCGCGTTGTCGGTGCAGGCCATCATGGTGGACGTCAGTTGGCCGATGGTAAGGCTGGTGTCCGACAGCGTGTAGGTGCCGCCCATGCGATTGCAGGCGTTGGACACGCCCAGCCGTCCTTCCTTGAAATCGAGTTGCAGCGGCTTGTCGGCACGTGCGAACAAGGCATCGATGCGCTTGCCCTGCGCGTCGGTGGCGTCCATGAGTTGCCAGTGGTACTGCGGAAGCAGTGCGGACGCATCAAGGGTGGCCGCCGCTGGCGTCGCCGCGGTGGCGTTGGCGGGCGCGGGCACGTCGGTCTGTTCTGCGGGCTTGGTGCAGGCGATCAGCACCAGCGGCAGGGCGAGCAGCAGCAATCGTTTCATGGTGTTCTCCATCGGGGTGGCGGTATGCAAACGCGTGACGGGTTGGAACGGGGTGAAGGCCGGGCGACGCACTTGCTGTAGGAGCGACGTCAGTCGCGACCGCACGGCCGGCATGCCCTGAAGCGGCTGTTCGCCATCCGGGCGCGCTGCGGCGCGTTCATCCTCATGCACGGTGAATGGCTATCGGGGCGCGGTCGCGACTGACGTCGCTCCTACAGGGAATAGGGAGCGGCGGCTCAGCTGCCCACGGGCATCAGCAACAGCAGCAGCGCGCCCAGCACGATGCGGTAGATGGCGAAGCCGGTGAAGCGGTGCGCCTTGATGAAGCCGAGCAGCCACTTCACCACCACGAAGCCCGTCGCGGTGGCGGCGGCGAACGCCAGCGCCACTTCGCTCCAGTTCTCGCTGCCCAGCGCGTCGTCCTTCACCAGTTCCAGGAAGGCGTAACCGCTGGCCGCGAACATGGTGGGAATGCCCAGCAGGAAGACGAACTCCGCTGCCGACGAGCGCCGGCTGGTGCCGGCCAGCATGGCCATGAAGATCGCCGCTGCGGAGCGCGAGGTGCCGGGAAAGACACCGGCCACCACCTGCGCAAGACCGACCAGGATTGCCACCTTCCACGTGATGGTGGCCACATCACCGCGTTTTTCGGCGAAGTGCTCGGCCACCAGCATCCACACGCCGCCGATGATCAGCGCCCACGCGATCGGGGTGACGGTCTCCGGCAGTTCCCAGCCGGCCAAGCGGACGGGCAGGCCGACCAGCGCGGTGACCAGGAAGGCGGCCGCCAGCTTCATCGAGTAGTCGCGGGCCTCGGCATCACGCCAGCAGCCGGTCGCCAGTTCCCAGATCCGGCGCCGGAACACCAGCGTGGTGGCGAGGATGGCCCCGGCCTGGATGACGATGTTGAAGAAGTCCGAGCGCTCGCCCAGCCAGTGTTGCGCGATGAGCAGGTGGCCGGTGCTGGAGACCGGCAGGAATTCGGTCAGGCCCTCGAGGATGCCGAGCAGCAGCGCGGCGAGCAGGTCTGTCATGAGCGAGGGCGCGGTAAGGGAGGCGGCAAAGAATAGTGGAAACGACGATGCACCGCGTTGGTTCGTGACGCAAGGAAAATGCACCAAACAAGGGACTCTGCGTGACGGGCATGTCAAAGGCGCCTATGTAAATCAATAGGTTGAGCGAATCTTGGGGTTGGCACGGGGATTGCTCTATCCCGTCACACACTTATCCAACCCGAGGTTCCGAGATGTCCCTGGACAACGTTGAGAAGCTGATCAAGGACCACAAGGTCGAGTTCGTCGACCTGCGCTTCGTCGACATGCGCGGTGTCGAGCAGCACGTCACCTTCCCCGTCAGCATCGTGGATGCGTCCCTGTTCGAAGACGGCAAGATGTTCGACGGCTCATCGATCTCGGGCTGGAAGGGCATCAACGAGTCCGACATGGTGCTGCTGCCCGACCCGACCACCGCCTACCTCGATCCGTTCTACGCCGACCCGACCCTGGTCCTGGTCTGCGACATCCTCGACCCGGCCACCATGCAGGGCTACACGCGCGATCCGCGCGGCATCGCCAAGCGCGCCGAAGCCCACCTGAAGGCCAGCGGCGTCGCCGACCTGGCGTTCTTCGGCCCGGAACCCGAGTTCTTCATCTTCGACTCCGTGCAGTTCGCCAACGACATGGGCAACACCTTCTTCAAGATCAACTCCGAAGAAGGCGCGTGGAACAGCGGCAAGAGCTACGACGGCGCCAACAGCGGCTACCGTCCCGGCATCAAGGGCGGCTACTTCCCGGTGCCGCCGACCGACTCGCTGCACGACCTGCGCGCCGAGATGTGCAAGACACTGGAGCAGGTCGGCATCGAAGTCGAAGTGCACCACCACGAAGTCGCCACCGCCGGCCAGTGCGAGATCGGCGCCAAGTTCAACACGCTGGTGCAGAAGGCTGACGAACTGCAGCGCATGAAGTACGTGGTGCGCAACGTCGCCCACCGCAACGGCAAGACCGTCACCTTCATGCCGAAGCCGATCGTCGGCGACAACGGCAGCGGCATGCACGTGCACCAGTCGCTGGCCAAGGGCGGCCAGAACCTGTTCTCCGGCGATGGATACGGCGGCCTGTCGCAGCTGGCGCTGTGGTACATCGGCGGCATCTTCAAGCACGCCAAGGCGATCAACGCATTCGCCAACTCGGGCACCAACAGCTACAAGCGCCTGGTCCCGGGCTTCGAAGCGCCGGTGATGCTGGCCTACTCGGCGCGCAACCGCTCCGCCTCGTGCCGCATCCCGTGGGTGGCCAACCCGAAGGCGCGCCGCATCGAGATCCGCTTCCCCGATCCGCTGCAGTCCGGCTACCTGACCTTCACCGCGCTGATGATGGCCGGCCTGGACGGCATCAAGAACCAGATCGACCCCGGTGCTCCTTCCGACAAGGACCTGTACGACCTGCCGCCGGAAGAAGAGAAGAACATCCCGCAGGTCTGCTCCAGCCTCGACCAGGCCTTGGACGCGCTGGACAAGGACCGCGACTTCCTCAAGGCCGGCGGCGTGATGTCGGACGACTTCATCGATGCCTACATCGCGCTGAAGATGCAGGAAGTGACCAAGTTCCGCGCGGCCACGCACCCGCTGGAATACCAGCTGTACTACGCCAGCTGATGCGGGCGCACGCGCACATCGCGATGCACGCGGAGGACCGGGCACCGGTCCTCCGTGTCGCAGCGGGCGCGCACTGAGTCACCGCGGCGATGGCGACGGATCTCCCCTCCCACCCGTCGCCATCGCCGCACCTTATTGGAGACATCGCGTTGCGATGGCTTCGACCGGTTGGGGAACCGGGGCACCACCCATCTTCGATTTCCGGAGATCGCACCAACGCTGTACCAGGGGAAACACAGGAGAGGTCCATGAACCGCAGCTCCCTCCCACGTCATCCGTGCCTGCCGCAAGTGATCGCGGCGGGCACGAATGCGGTTCATGCATCGCTCCGCACCGATCACGTGCACGCGGCCAGGGGGTTGCGCGCATCGGTGACCTGAAACCGCCGGCCGGCTCCGGTCGGCCGGTTCCATCCACCATCGGGGTATGCGCATGAAACTGATCACCGCCATCATCCGGCCGTTCAAGCTCGACGAGGTCCGAGAGTCCTTGTCGCAAGCGGGCGTGTCCGGCATCACCGTCACCGAAGTCAAAGGCTTCGGCCGGCAGAAGGGCCACACCGAGCTGTACCGCGGCGCCGAGTACGTCGTTGATTTCCTGCCCAAGATCAAGATCGAAACCGTCGTGACCGACGAGCGACTGGATGCCGTCATCGAGGCCATCCAGCAGGCCGCCGGCACCGGCAAGATCGGCGACGGCAAGATCTTCGTCACCACCATCGACCAGGTCATCCGCATCCGCACCGGCGAAGTCGGCGCGGACGCGCTCTAACACTCGGAGCCCCCACATGAAGACTCGACTGTTGTCCGGGTGGAAGACCCGTGCGCACGTACTCTGCTTGGCCACCTTGTGCGGCCTGATGACCCTGGGCGTGGCCGCGACCGCCATCGCGCAGGACACCGCTCCGCCAGCGGCGGAAGCGACCGCCGAAGCAGCACCCGCGGTGGGTGTCGTCACCGAAACCGTCACCGAAACCGTCACCGAGACGGTGACCGAAGCACCCGCGCCCGAGGCGGCGCCCGCTGAAGAAGCCGCTGCCGAGCCGGTGGTCGACAAGGGTGACGTGGCGTGGATGCTGACGTCCACGCTGCTTGTGCTGCTGATGGTGGTGCCGGGCCTGGCGCTGTTCTATGGCGGCATGGTGCGGTCGAAGAACGTACTGTCCGTGCTGGTCCAGGTCATCACCGTGTTCTCGCTGCTGGTGGTGCTATGGATCGTCTACGGCTACAGCCTGGCGTTCTCCGGCGAAGGCGCTTGGCTCGGCAACCTGGACAAGCTCTTCCTGAAGGGCGTGACGCCGGAAACGTTGGCGGCCACGTTCACCGACGGCGTCAGTCTGCCCGAGTACGTGTTCATCGCGTTCCAGTCGACGTTTGCCGGCATCACCGGCGCGCTGATCGTCGGCGCGTTCGCCGAGCGCATGAAGTTCGCCGCCGTGATCCTGTTCTCGGTGATCTGGTTCACCTTCGGCTACCTGCCGATCGCGCACATCGTGTGGGCCACCGGCGGCTACCTGTTCGAAATGGGCGCGCTGGATTTCGCCGGCGGCACGGTGGTGCACATCAACGCGGGCGTGGCCGGCCTGATCGGCGCGTACTTCGTGGGCAAGCGCCTCGGCTACGGCCAGACCGCGCTGAAGCCGCACAACGTCACCCTGACCTACGTGGGTGCGTCGCTGTTGTGGGTGGGCTGGTTTGGCTTCAACGCGGGCTCCAACCTGGAAGCCAATGCCGGTGCCGCGCTGGCCTTCATCAACACGCTGGTCGCCACGGCCGCCGCCGTCATCGCCTGGGCGCTGACCGAGAAGATATTCAAGGGCAAGTCGTCCGCGTTGGGCGTGGCTTCGGGTGCGGTGGCCGGCCTGGTCGGCATCACGCCGGCCGCGGGTCTGGTGGGTCCGTTCGGTGCCGTGGCCATCGGCTTCATCGCCGGCGTGGTCTGCGTCTGGGGCGTCACCGGCCTGAAGCGCTTGCTGAAGGTTGACGACACCGCCGACGTGTTCGGCGTGCATGCGGTCGGCGGCATCATCGGCGCGATCCTGACCGGCGTGTTCCATGCGCCGTCGCTGGGTGGCACCGGTGGCGAGGACTTCGACATGGTGGCGCAGGTCATCAAGCAGGCGACCGGCGTGGGCCTGACCATCGTCTGGATCGGCGTGGTGTCGGTGGTCGCGTTCCTGATCGCGAAGATCGTGTTCGGCCTGCGCGTGACCGAAGACGCCGAACGTGAGGGCCTGGACATCGCCTCGCACGGCGAATCGGCCTACGAGGCCTGATGGATTGCCGGGGACGGCTTTGCACTAAACTGGTGCAATGTCGTCCCCGGACCCATCCCGCATGCGTTTTGAGCCCACCACCGACGCGCTCAGCACACCGGTGGCCTGGGCGGATGCCGACGGCCTGATCCGCGGCGTGAATCCTGCCTTCGCCCGCTGGCTGGGCGTCAGTAGCCGCCGCCTGCTGGGACAACCCCTGGCGGCCTTGGAGATCGAAGGCGACGCCATGGCACGGTTCCTGGACAACACTGATCGCGACGTCCTGCGGCTGCACCGCATGGCGCTGGGCATGCCCGGCGAGTCGCCGTGCTTCGCCGAGGGCTGGCTGTCGCGGCTGGACGGCGGAGGCTGGCTGCTGGAAGCGCATCCGGTGGACGAATTCCCCGCGCTCGATCCCACCCAAGTCCTGCCGAATGCACTGAGCGCCGCGCTGAAGGGGCTGGCGCACGAGCTGCGCAATCCACTGGCCGGCCTGAAGGGCGCTGCCCAGCTGCTGGCGCGCCGGGCTGCGCATCGCAACGACAACGACGACGAGCGCGAGCTGATCGAACTGATCGAATCCGAAATCAACCGCCTCAACACCCTGCTTGAACAACTGCTTTCGCCATCCCCTCAGCGCCCGCACGCTGCCTTGAATATCCATACCGTGCTGGAGCGCGTGCTGCGGCTGGCCGAGAACGAGGGTGGCTGGTCGGTGCGCCTGCAGCGCGACTACGACCCCAGCCTGCCGGAACTGTCCGGCGACGCCGACCGACTGACGCAAGCGGTCTGGAACCTGGTGCGCAACGCCCTGCAGGCGGGCGCCGCCAACATCATCCTGCGCACCCGTGTCGAACACGGGTCACGCATCCACGACCACCTGCACACGATGGCGTTGCGGGTGGAGATCGTCGACGACGGCCGCGGCGTGCCCGAAGCGCTCGCCGAGCATCTGTTCCTGCCGCTGGTCAGCGGCCGCGCGGAAGGCAGCGGCCTGGGCCTGGCGCTGTCGCAGCAGGTGGCGCGCGAACACCGGGGGTCGCTGACCTACCGCTCGCGCCCCGGCCATACGGTCTTCACCCTGCTGCTGCCGCAGTCGTTGCACGACCCCGACGAGGAACGTCATGTCCACTGATCGCCTGGCCGCCACCAGCGCCGCCACCGACGCCCGCAGGATCTGGGTGGTCGATGACGACCGTTCGGTGCGCTTCGTGCTGGCCACCGCATTGCGCGACGCGGGTTACACGGTGGACGGCTTCGACAGCGCCGCCGCGGCATTGCACGCGCTTGGTTCCCGCGGTGCGCCCGACCTGCTGTTCACCGACGTGCGCATGCCCGGCGACGACGGCCTGGTGCTGCTCGACAAGCTGAAGGCCACGCATCCACAGCTGCCCGTCATCGTGATGTCCGCCTACACCGATGTTGCCAGCACGGCCGGCGCGTTCCGTGGTGGCGCACATGAATTCCTCTCCAAGCCGTTCGACCTCGACGATGCCGTGGCGCTGGCCGCGCGCACGCTGCCGGATGCGGAAGAGGCGGCAGGGACGACCCAGGATGTCGACGCAGCGGCATCGGCAACGCCGCAGCTGATCGGGGACACGCCCGCCATGCGCGCGCTGTTCCGCGCGATCGGTCGCTTGGCGCAGGCGCCGCTGTCGGTGCTGATCACCGGTGAAACCGGCACCGGCAAGGAACTGGTTGCGCATGCGTTGCACCATGAGTCGCCGCGCTCGCGAAAACCGTTCGTGGCACTCAACACCGCGGCGATTCCATCGGAGTTGCTGGAAAGCGAACTGTTCGGCCATGAGGCCGGTGCCTTCACGGGCGCGCAGAAGCGGCACATCGGCCGCTTCGAGCAGGCGGATGGCGGCACGCTGTTCCTCGACGAGATCGGCGACATGCCGCTGCCACTGCAGACCCGGTTGCTGCGCGTGCTGGCAGAGGGCGAGTTCTTCCGCGTCGGCGGACGCGAGCTGATCCGCGTGGACGTGCGCGTGATCGCCGCCACCCACCAGGACCTTGACGGACTGGTCGCGGAAGGCCGCTTCCGTGCCGACCTGCTGCACCGGTTGAACGTAGTGCGGCTGCAACTGCCGCCGTTGCGCGAGCGCCGCGCGGATGTGCCGCAACTGGCCGAGAACTTCCTCGCGACGGCCACCCGCAAGCTCGACATCGCGGCCAAGCGTTTCAGCGCGCCGGCACTGGACCTGCTGCAGGCCCATGACTGGCCCGGCAACGTGCGCGAACTGGAGAACGTGTGCTGGCGGCTGGCCGCACTGGCACCGGCCGATCTCATCAACACGGCCGATCTGCAGGGTGCGCTGCTGCATGCGCCTGCGACGGGCACGCGTGGCGAATGGGACCATGCACTGGGCGAATGGGCGCGCCGTCGCCTGCTGGAAGGCGCCGAGTCGCTGCATGCAGAGGCGCGCGAGCGACTCGATCGCACGCTGCTCGAGGTCGCGCTGGAACTGACCCATGGCCGCCGCGCCGAAGCGGCGGCCCGGCTAGGCGTTGGGCGCAATACCGTGACCCGGAAGCTGGGTCCCGGTCGCAAGCGCGGATAGGCGTGCCCCGCTGCTTTCATCGAACATGAAGGTAGCGATGGTTACGGTAGCGGGCCACGACCTGCACCTGGAGCTCCCCATGCGCATCGCCTTGTTGGCCGCCGCCTCCGCCCTCACGCTCGCGGCTTGCGGCACCACGCCATCCTCGTCTTCGCCCCCGTCGACGGCCACGTCTGACGTTCCCACCACCAGCACCGCCAAGCAGGCCGTCGCGGTGCTGGCTTCCGCGTCCGGCAGCCTGGTCAGTGGCAGCGTCACGCTCACCCCGATGGGCAAGGGCCTGCACCTGACCGGCGAAATCGGTGGCCTGCAGGCCAACAGCACGCATGCCTTCCATGTCCACGAGAAGGGCGACTGCAGCGCCGCCGACGCCAGCAGCGCCGGCCCGCATTTCAATCCGTTCAACACGGCGCACGGCAAGGCCGGCAGCGGCGCGCACCATGCAGGCGACATGAACAACCTCACCGCCAACGCCGACGGCGTGGCGAAGGTGGATGCACATGTGGAAGGCGTCACGCTGGGTGGCGGCGCGGTGAACGATGTCGCCACGCGCGCACTGATCGTGCACGCCGCGCCGGATGACTACGCCAGCCAGCCCGCCGGCAACGCCGGGGCGCGGGTGGCCTGCGGCATCATCAAGATCACCCGGTAACCCGGCCTGGTGTTGCAGGAGGGGCTTCAGCCCCGAGGCTCTTGCTTCTCAGACATCCCCGCGAAAGCGCCGGGGATGAAGCCCCTCCTGCAGGGAATGCGTGGGGCGGATGTCCGCCATTACGCCATTACGCCATCGCAGTCCGCGGATCCGCGTTGCCGGGGCAGTGCGCGAACGTCACCGGAACGCCGTGCGCTTCCAGCACGGCGGCGATCTGCTGCTGGCGTGCCTGGAAGTGCTGGTACGCGCGTTCCAGTCGCTCATCGGTGGCTTCCTGCGGCGCGTACCGCGCTCGCCATGCCAGCGGTTCGAACAGCGCAATGTGCACTTCGCCGCCCGCGTAGCGCAGCAACGGTTCCGGCAGCGCATCCAGCCATTGTTCTTCCGCCGGCGCCATCAGCGCGGTTTCGATGACCGGCCACAGCGCGCCCAGGCCGCCGTGTTCGTACTGCATCGCGGTCATCGCGGCGAGGTCGTGCAGGGTCATGTAGCGCGCGTGCTCGATCTGCGCACCGAAGGCGGTCTGTGCGAGTAGCGCGGTATCGGCTTGGGCCATGCCGGTTTCGAGCAGTACGGTCTCCAACCGTTCGCTGACGGCTTCGACCGTATGGTCCTCGCCACTGAGCAAGAACGGCACCACGCGCAGCAGGCCACCGCGCAGGCCATCGTCCGCCTGCAACGGCATCGGAATGTCGCCGGATTCATCGGCACCGAACGCGATCAGGCGTGCGCCTTCGCCGCCTCCCGGTGCGCGCTGGTGCAGCTCGCGCAGCCGCTGGTGCAGCGGCCAACCGGGGCGCAGGGCTTCGGCGGGATCGAAATGCGCGGCGGCGAAGACGAGATCCAGGTCACGCACCTGCGGCGCATGCACGGCCAGGTCGCGCCCCAGTTTGCCGGCCAGTTCGCTCGCTTCAGACGCGGCCAGCGCTGCGCGCTGCGGCGGATGGCCGGCGGCGAGCTCCAGGGCAATCACGCCCATGACGACGGGGCCGGTTGGGGGTCGAGTCATGTCAGCGGTTGGAGGCGATGGAGGGGCGCATTACACTCCCCCATTATGCCTGCCGTACGCAGGCGCATCTTCACCCATCCATCATCGCCATCCGCACCGAGGTCCCCATGCCCGCTCCCCGTCCCGTCGCCATCCTCGGCGGCGTCCGCATTCCGTTCTGCCGCCAGAACACGGCCTATGCGGATGTCGGGAACCTGGGCATGTCGGTGCGCACGCTGGGCGCGCTGGTCGAGCGCTTCGGCCTGCACGGCCAGCAACTCGGCGAAGTGGCGATGGGTGCGGTGATCAAGCATTCCTCCGACTGGAACCTGGGCCGCGAAGCCGCGTTGTCGTCCGGCCTGTCGCCGCTGACGCCGGGCATCACCCTGCAACGCGCCTGCGGCACCAGCCTGGACACCATCATCCACATCGGCAACAAGATCGCACTGGGCCAGATCGACTCCGGCATCGGCGGCGGTTCGGACACCACGTCCGAAGTGCCGATCGTCTACGGCAAGAAGCTGCGCGCGCGGCTGTTGGCCGCGAATCGTGCCAAGACCACGCAGGACAAGATCAAGGCGCTGGTCGGCGGCTTCAAGTTCAGCGAACTGAAGCCGGAGTTCCCCGGGGTGGCCGAACCGCGCACAGGCAAGAGCATGGGCGACCACTGCGAGGACATGGCGAAGGAGTGGAACATCTCGCGTGACTCGCAGGACGAACTCGCCGTCGCGTCGCACAAGAAGCTGGCCGCCGCGTACGAGCGCGGCTTCTTCGATGACCTCATCGCTCCGTTCCGCGGCCTCGAGCGCGACAACATCCTGCGCGCCGACACCTCGCTGGAAAAACTGGCTACGTTGAAGCCGGCCTTCGACAAGACCTCTGGCCGTGGCACGCTGACCGCCGCCAATTCCACGCCGCTGACCGACGGCGCGGCCGCGGTGCTGCTGTCCAGCGACGAGTGGGCGAAGGCGCACGGCCACGAGCCACTGGCCTACCTGAAGGACGCGCAGGTGTCGGCGGTCGATTTCGTCCACGGCGAAGGCTTGCTGATGGCGCCGACCGTGGCCGTGCCGGAAATGCTCAAGCGCAATGGCCTGACGCTGCAGGACTTCGACATCTACGAGATCCACGAAGCCTTCGCCGCACAGGTGCTGTGCACGCTGCGCGCGTGGGAAAGCGAAGACTACTGCCGCAACCGCCTGGGCCTGGACGCGCCGCTGGGCAGGATCGATCCCGCCAAGATGAACCCCAACGGTTCCTCGCTGGCGACGGGCCATCCGTTCGCCGCCACGGGTGCGCGCATCGTCGCCACCGTGGCCAAGGAACTGAAGCAGCGTGGTGGCGGCCGTGCGCTGGTCTCCATCTGCACCGCTGGCGGCATGGGCGTGGTGGCGATCATCGAGCGTTGAGCCACCGCAGCGTCAAACGCGTTGTTTGGCTGGGAAGATGCCGCCTCACCGCGCCGGCATCTGCACCTGCGCGCTGCCGACGCCATGGCGGTGGCCCTCGCTGACGGCGGTCACCGTGCCGTCCGTGTTGAACACCAGTGCATTCGCGGCGCCGATCTCCTCCGCCTGCGCCGACCAGCGCTGTCCGTAAAGCACCAGCGCGTTAGCCTGTGCGCTCCCGGCGAAACCGGGCTCGACGTCCGTCGTGTCGCCGTTGCGCTGCGACAGCCGCAGCGCGTCTATCGCCTGATCCATGGGCAGGCCCAGGTCGATGTAATTGACTATGGTCTGCAGCACCGTGCTGATGATGGTGGAACCGCCCGGGCTGCCGATGGAGAACGCGGGCCTCCCGTCTTTCAGCGCGAGCGTCGGCGTCATGCTGCTGCGCGGGCGCTTGCCGCCTTCGGGCACGTTGGGGTGCGGGCCGGTGAAGTCGAAGTCGGTCAGCTCGTTGTTGAGCAGGAACCCGTAACCCGGCACCACCATGCCGCTGCCGCCCCAGTCCTCGATGGTGAACGTGTACGCGACGACGTTGCCGTCCTTGTCCGAGACGGTCAGGTGCGTGGTGTGGGCGCTCTCCGGTAGCAGCGCGCGCGGCGCGGGACGCAGCGGATAACTCGCATCCTGTTGGAAGGCGAAGGGATCGCCGGCGGCGACCGGACCCGGCGCGGCGTGCGCGGGATCGATCAATGTGCGCCGCTGCGCGGCATACGCCTTGCTGAGCAGACCTGCCACGGGCGCATCCACGTACTCGGGATCGGCCAGGTAAGCGTCGCGGTCGGCGAAGGCGAGACGGCTCGCTTCCAGATAGAGATGCTCCGCCTGCGCGCGCGGCAGCGCCTTCAGGTCGTAGCCTTCGAGGATGTTCAGCGCTTCGAACACGGTCACGCCACCGCTGCTCGGCAGCGGCATGCCGTACAGCTCATAGTCGCGGTAGGTGGAGCGCACCGGCGCGCGCACGCGGGCTTCGTAGTCGGCCAGATCCGCCAGCGTCATGCGGCCGCCGCGCACCGAAACGCCGGCCGCCGTCGGTGGACGATTCACCGCGTCGACGATCGCGTGCGCCAACGGGCCTTCGTAAAAGGCCTTCACACCACCGCGCGCCAGCAGGCGGTACGCACGTGCGAGATCGGGATTGCGCAGCGTCGTACCCGCAGGGAGTGCCTTGCCTTCCCGCAGGTACAGCGCAGCAGTGGCGGGGAAGCGACGGAACTTGCCTTCATTCCGCGCGACCAGATTCGAGAAGTTGGCATCGACGGTGAAGCCCTGCTCTGCTACCGAGATCGCCGGTGCCAGGACCTGTTCGAACGACATCGTGCCGTAGCGCCGCAGCGCCTCGTGCCAACCGCGCACGGTGCCGGGCACGCCGACCGACAGGCCGCTGGCGACGGCGGTATCGAAGTCCATCTCTCGACCCTCCTCGATGAAGAGGGCGGGCGCAACGGCGGCGGGCGCCGTCTCGCGATGGTCGAGGGTGACCACGCGCTTCTCCTTTGCCAGATAAACCACCATGAAGCCGCCCCCGCCGATCCCGCAGCTGAAGGGATCCGTGACGCCCAGCGTGGCCGCCGCCGCGACGCCGGCATCGACCGCATTGCCGCCGCGGTCGAGGACCGCGATCGCCGACCGCGTGGCCTGTTCGCTGATCGTCGCCGCACCCCCGCCGGTGCCGGAGGCGACCGGCGTTTTGGCATGCGCACCCGTGGCGGCCAGCAGGGCGAGCAGAAAGACGGCACGCAGGAGTCGGGTCATCGCGGATCACCGAAGGGCAGGCGATCCGATTGTCACATGGTCCAGGCGGGTCTCGGCGGGCCACGCCGAGACCTGCGCCACAGCGCATCGAAGCATGGAATGATGCCCGCCAACCCCGGTGGCCCGCGCCATGCGTTGGTAGTCGGGTCGGCAACCCGGCCATCGCCCTCCCAGCCTTTGGAGTTTCCATGCGCCTGCACAGGATGTACTGCGTTGTTCCGCTGTTAGCTCTCTCGATCCTCGTTGTTGCCTGCAGCAAGCGAGAAATGGCCGAGCCCGATGCCGCTGCTGCCGCCGAGTCACGCGCCGACGCCACAGGCGCGCCCCTACTGGCCGAAGCGCCCTCCGATGATTTCGCCGCGGCGGCGCCCCAGAAGAACGTCGCGTCGCCGGCGTTGCAGGGCCCCGGGGTCGACCCTTCGCAGATGGCCTCGGATGTGGCGAGCCAGGTCGACCCACAACGCCACTTCATCCGCACCGCGCAGGCACAGTTCCAGGTGGTGGATGTCTACCGCACCGCGCTGGCGATCGAGGATGAGGTCGCCGCACAGGGCGGTTTCGTCGTCGGCAACGAGATCACCTCGCAGGTGCAGCGTGTGCTGAGCCGCCCGCTCGGGCAAGGCAAGCGACTGGAACTGACCGAGTACACCCTGCAGGGCGAGTTGACCGTACGCGTACCCAGCGAGCGCACGCAGGCTTTCCTGCGCGCCGTCGCCGCTCAGATGGCATTCCTGGACCGGCGCAGCTTCTCGGCCCGCGATGCGCAGTTCGACCTGCTGCGCCAGCAACTGGCACGCCAGCGCGCGCAGGACGAGCAGCAGGAACTGGGTGAGGCCGTGCAGGCGGGCGGCAAGCTGGGCGACAAGACCGATGCGATCCAGTCGCGCGGCGCGGCGCGTGCCAGCCGCGACGAGGCACTGATCGCGCAGAAGGAGTTCGAGGACCGCGTCGCCTTCAGCACCATCACCCTGTCGTTGCACCAGGATGCGCACGTGCGCAGGACCGAGCGTGTCGACGTGGATGCCGTGTTCCGCGACAACGGACCCGGCTTCTTCAACCGGCTGCGTGATGCGCTCGCGATCGGCTGGCGCGGCGGGCTGGAGGTCGTCATCGCACTGGCCGCACTGTGGCCGTTGTGGCTATGCGTGCTTGCGCTGTTGCTGGGCTGGCGGCGCTGGCGCCGGAAGCCGGCGGTCGGCTGATCGCGCGCCGCGCGCTCAGTCCCTGAGTCGCGGCAATCCGTGCGCATCGCGCTCCTCCACGACGGCCTCGTCGTGGATCTTCTGCTTCATGTCGCGACCGGGCAATTCCATGGTCGCGCCGCCACGTGCGGCCTTCAGCGCATTGCCGTAGCACTGCTGCGCCATCGCCGTGTCGCCGGCCGCGCTGAAGCCGTCGCCAAGCTCTTCCCATGCTTCTGCACCCGCGCCCTGCGCGATCGCGCGGTGCAGGAAGTCCTGTCCCTGCATCCATTGCCCCTGCAGGCGCGAAAGTCGACCCAGGGTAAGCAACAGCGAAGGGCTGGCGGGATGGGCCGCCAGCCAATGCTGTGCGCTGGCCCGGCGGGAGTCGAGCTTCCCGACCGGCAGGCGGCCGTACAACGCGGCGAGTGATTCATCCCAGCGGGCTTCCAGCGCCTGCTCGATACTGCGGGTCGCGGCATCTTCCCAGCGCAGCGACGCAGCGCGTTCGGCGTAGGCGGCGACCGCTGCGGGGTGGAGCCGCAGCGGCTTGGTTAGCGTTTCCCAGCGCTCCGCCAATACGTTGGGATCGGTCGCTTCGAGCAGTGATTGCGAAGCGAGGCGGATCTCCAGCGTTTCGAACGCGCCAGGCGCCATGGCCTGGTTCTGCTTCAGCGAGCCCAGGAGGCCATAAGCTTCGCCCGCACGTGCGGTGGCGGCCAACGCCTGCGTGCGCAGTAGCAGGCCGCGCGGCGGCAGCGGCTGAACGTCTGCGCCATCGAGGATGGCGAGAGCCTCGTCCGGCCGTCCCGCGTCCAGCGCGATCTGTGCCGATGCCAGCGCATGCGCCGTCACTGAGCGCTCCCGCAGCGCGGCGAGATGGCGCTGCATCGAGGTTTCATCGCCGCGCGCCTGCGCCGCCTGCACGGCGGCGATGCGTGCGACGGGACCTACTTCACCATCGTCCGCGGCGCGCTCCAGCAACTTCTCGGCCTTCTGCCAGTGCCCAGCGTGCAGCGCATCCAGGCCATCGATGAGGCGCGCGCGCGCCTGCTTGCGGCGATGGCGACCCCATGCACGGAACGGCAGCGAGATCAGGCGCCAGGCCAGCCATGACACTGCACCGATCAGGATCAGCGAAAGCAGCGCGCGCGGCACGTTCGTGTGCAGGTCGTAACCGGCGAAGCGGATGAAGACCTCGCCCAGGTCGCGGTCGGTACCCGCCATCCATTGCGCTGCCAGCACGCCCGCCAGGACGAGCAACAGCAGCAGCATCACGGTGCGGAATGGTTTCATGGCGTCACCTCCGGCGTGTTCGCGGCCGGCACCGACAATCGCACGCCGGCGTTACGCAATGCGCGCAACTGCTGCAGCGTGCTGCCCAGCACGGCCGGCCGCGTGGGTGCGGGCGCTTGCTGCAATGTGCGCAGCTGGACCTGAACCTGCCGTCGTTGCGGTGAATCGGGCCACAAGCGCGGCAGCCATGTCGCGATGCGTGCGAGGGCGACGCGCAGGGCGGCTGCGTCCCCGCGTTCCAGAGCAGCCCGCGCGAGGCTGATCTCGATCTGCAGCGCCGCGTCGGCAGTGGCGCGGTCGTCGGGTGCCACCAGCGTGGTATCGCGCGTGGGCCGCACGTCGACCAGGGGCGCGAGCATGCGCTGCCATGCCGGGCGAGCGTGCGCCTGTGCATCGACCATGTTGTCGCGCGGGAGGCCCGCGAGCGCATCAGCGAGGGCGCCCAGCTGCGTGAGCGACGCCGCCTGAGTGCCGGCGCCCAGCGCGTCCAGCGCAGCGCGCTCCTGCGCCAGTGTCTGCTTGAGGTTCAACAGGCGGTGGTCGTCCATCCCGTCCAGGGTGCCGGAGGCCAGTGCGTAAGCACGTCGCGCTCCGTCCAGGTCACGCGCAATATCCAGTCGTTGCGCCGCCTGCGAAAGCAGGAGTTCCACTTCGTCCAGCCGCAGTGCCTGCGCACCGTGCCGGTTCGGGTCGGTCAGCTTGGCGACGCTCTCCTCGAGCAAGGCACCGCGCTGCCCCAGGCCGAGCACTTCGTCGCGCAACACGCGGTTGGTGGCCGCCGCATCGAGCAGGCGCTGCGCCTGCGCGCGCTGATCGCGCCTCAGGGCGTCCGTGCGCGCTTCGAGTGCCTCGATGCGCTGCATGGCCGCCGACTGTGCGGTCTGCTCCTCGGCATTGCGAGCCTGCCACCACACCCAGCCCCGCCATGCGCCGACGCCGATGGCCAACACCACCAGCGCCACGGTGATGAGGCGGCCCGCACCATCGGCGCGGCGGGGAGGGGACGGTTCTTCGTTCACACAAGCATCCTTGTCGGCGGTCGAAAGCGTGATGGGCGCCGCAGATGCTACCGGATGCCGGGAAGCATGGCCGTGCAGGCCGTCCTGATCATCTGGGCCGGGCGCGGACCGGCGGCCTGAAGGACATGCGCGAACCCGGCATCGCGCGCAGCGTCGGCCAGGCGTGCACTTGCGGCGACCACGGTGGTATCCCGCAGGCGTGCCTGCAACGGGCCCGGCAGCTGTGCGAGGACCTGCTCCAGGGCGCCGCCGCTGCTCACCAGCAGGCAGGCGGGCGCGTGCAGGCCAGCGAGTGCCGCGAGGGCGCGGGGTGTCAGTGCGACGGGTTCACGACGATAGACCTCGGCGCGGTGCAGGCGGGCGCCGCGGGATTCCAGCGTGGGTATCAGCAGGTTGCGGCCGTCGGGTGCAGTGACGAAGCCGACGTCAGTCCCGCGCACGTCGGCCAGCGCCGGCAGGGCGAGCAGGCCTTCGCTATCCATGCGTGCAGGGAACGACACGTGCGCGATGCCGGCGCGGCGCAACGCCGTCGCAGTGCCGGCACCCACTGCCAGCCATGATTGGCCGGGTCGCGCGTCCAGGGGCTGCAGGGCGTGCGCCGCTGAAACCGCGGCAGGGCTAGTGAACACGACTTTCTTGCAGGCGAGGGCGTCACGCAGATCAGCGCGCGTGGCGTTGTCATCGCATCGCTGGATGCGCCAGGGCGACATAGCCAGCAATCCGGCGCCGTGGCGTCGCGCGGCACGACGAAGTGCATCGTGGCCGCCCTGGGGCCGCAGCGAGATGACGTACCATGCCGGCGGCGTTGGGTGTCCCATGCGCGGATTATGAGTGATGAGTGCAGAAGAAGCCTTGCAGGAACTGCGTGAGTATTGTCGTGGCATGCCGCCGGTGGCGGCGATGGGCGTGGAGGTTGACGGCTTCCACGACGGGGCATTGCGGCTGACCGCTCCGTTATCCGCCAACGTCAACGACAAGGGCAACGCTTTCGGCGGCAGCCTGACCTCGCTGATGACCGTGGCGGGGTGGGGACTGGTAACGCTGAAACTCCGTCTGGCGGGCCTGAAAGCCGAGGTCTACGTGGCCGACAGCCAGGTCCGCTATCTCGCGCCGCTGTATGCCGACCTAGTGGCAGACGCCATGTTCGGCGAAGGGCAGTCCTGGGAGACCTTTCTGGATACGCTGGTGCAGCGTGGCCGTGCGCGGATCCAGGTCGATGCCCGGGTTGTGCTACCTGAAGGCGGCAGTGCCACTACCCTGGTGGGACGGTTCGTCGCCATCGCAAAGCGGTAGCATGCCGGCATGACAGAGGGGGTGCCATGCACGTGATCCGGAAGATGCTGTTGGCGGTGGGCTTGCTGATGCTGGTGCTTGCGCCCGCCGCTGCCCAGAGTCGCCTGCAGCGCGGCAAGCTGCAGCAGATGCAGGATACCTACGCGGCCTCGATCCGCTGGGGGGATTTCGAGAACGCATGGCAGGCCGTCGATCCCGCCTACAAGCTCGAACACCCGATGACCGAACTGGAGTTCGAGCGCTACCAGCAGGTCCAGATCTCCGGGTACCGCGATGTTTCGACCAATGCCGGCCCGGACGGGACGGTGGAGCGTGCGGTGGAACTGCGCGTGATCAACAAGCACACCATGGCCGAGCGGACCCTGCGCTACCGCGAACGCTGGCGCTGGGATCCGGAAATGAAGCGTTGGTGGCTGGTAGTGGGTCTGCCGGACCTGTGGGACGGGGAGTAGCCGTCCGCCGCCCTGGCGACGTCCTGTGCGACAATCGCCGCCCGCTCCACTGCCTCCAAATCCCGTGAATTTCCAAGAAATCCTGGCCTTTGCCACCGGTTCGCCCTGGAACCAGATGCTGTCACTGGCCTTCGTCGGCCTGACGGTCGCGATCATCTACACCGAGATCGCACGCCTGTTCCGCGGCTACAAGGCGCTGCGCCCGGCCGAGCTGACCCACCTGGTCAACAGCGAGAACGCGCTGGTGGTAGACCTGTCGGCGAGCAACGACTTCGAGAAGGGCCACATTGCGGGCAGTCGCAACGTGCTGCCCAGCAGCTTCGATCCCGAAAGCAAACTGCTGGCCGGGTCGAAGGCCCTGCCGGTGGTGCTGGTCTGCCGGACCGGGCAGGCCTCGGCGGGTGCCGCCAAGCGTTTGAAAAAAGCGGGTTTCGAGAAGGTCTATGCGCTTGATGGTGGCATCGCCGCCTGGCAACAGGCCGACCTGCCGCTGGTCAAGGGCCGCTGAGCCTGCTTTGGCCGCGGCCCCGCCCTTGAACAGGGGCCCGCGTGCCGCCATGACATAATTTCCATTCACCGCAGCAATCCAGATTCCGGAGTCAAGAAATGTCCGACGAGACCACCAACGGCGCGGTTGCGCCTGCCGCCGAAGCCGCTGGCCCCGCTTTCACTGTCGAAAAGATCTACGTCAAGGACGTTTCCTTCGAGGTTCCCGGCGCCCCGGCGGTGTTCGCCGAAAACGTACAGCCGGAGCTGCAACTCAACCTCAACCAGCGCGTGCAGCGCCTGGGCGAGAATGCGTTCGAAGTGGTGCTCGGCGTGACCCTGAGCTGCAAGGCCGGCGACAAGACGGCGTATGTGGCGGAAGTGCAGCAGGCGGGCATCTTCGGCCTGATCGGCCTGGAGCCGCAGGCTGTTGACGTGCTGCTCGGCACGCAGTGCCCGAACATCCTGTTCCCGTACGTGCGCCAGCTGGTCAGCGACCTGGTGCAGGCCGGCGGCTTCCCGCCGTTCTTCCTGCAGCCGATCAACTTCGAGGCGTTGTACGCCGAATCGCTGCGCCAGCGCGCCGCGCAGGGCGGGGCCGAAGGCCAGCTGGCCAATTCGGAACCCGTCGGCAACGCCTGATTGGCCGTGCAACCGTCGGACACCGCGACGCAACGCGCAGGGGGACGGATGGCCGAGTCAACGCCGGATAATCCACTCAAGATCGCCGTCCTCGGTGCCGGTTCCTGGGGCACCGCACTGGCGGCCCTGATGGCCCGGCACGGGCACGCGGTCACCCTGTGGGGCCGCGATCCCGTCGTTTCTGCGGCCATCGACCAGCAGCACGAGAACACCCGCTATCTGCCGGGTATTCCGCTGCCGGAAAACCTGCGCGCCACCACCGACCTGGCCGCATCGCTCGCCGATGCGGACCAGGTACTGATCGTGGTGCCGTCGCACGCCTTCACCGAGACGCTGAAACTGGTCGCCCCGCTGCGCCCGGCGCGTGCCGGCGTTGCCTGGGCCACCAAGGGTTTCGAAACCGGCTCGGGCCGCTTCCTGCACGAAGTAGCCGAAGACATCCTGGGCCCGGACGTGCCCTTGGCCGTGGTCACCGGTCCGTCATTCGCCAAGGAAGTCGCGCTGGGTCTGCCCACTGCCGTGACGGTCCACGGTGCCGACGCGGAGTTCGCACAGGCGGTGGCGGATGTCATGCATGGGCCGGCGTTCCGCGCCTATACCGGTGATGACATGGTGGGCGCCGAGCTTGGTGGCGCGATGAAGAACGTGCTGGCGGTCGCCACGGGCGTGGCGGACGGCATGCAGCTGGGCCTCAACGCCCGTGCCGGGCTGATCACCCGTGGCTTGAACGAAATGCTGCGCCTGTCCGCCGCCATAGGTGCGAAGCCGGAAACCCTCATGGGCCTCGCCGGCCTGGGCGATCTGGTGCTGACTTGCACCGGCGACCTGTCGCGCAACCGCCGGCTCGGCCTCGCGCTGGGTCGTGGTCAGTCGCTGCAGGACGCGGTGCGCGACATCGGGCAGGTTGTCGAATCGGTGCAGACCGCCGACGAGGTCATGCGCCAGGCGGACCGTCACGGTATCGACCTGCCGATTTCCAGCGCGGTGCGTGCCGTACTGCATGGCGATCTCACGCCCGCCGCCGGCTTGCAACACCTGCTGTCGCGCGAGCAGAAGCCGGAATATCCGGAAACCTTGTTCAAGTAGATCGCGGCAGTCCGGAAACGAACAGCCCGGCCCCTGTGGCCGGGCTTTTCTTTGGCGCATGAAAAAGCCCGGCCACAAGGGCCGGGCTGGGTGCGACGCGGGGAGAGAGGGACGCGTCGCGGGGAACGATGTCGCGTACTACCAGCTGAAGCGCGGACCGACAAACCACTGGGTGACGCCGTCGGCGAACTTCACATCAGCGGAAGCGCTCCAGTTCGGGGTGAACTTCACCTGCGCGCCAAGGCGGCCGTAGAAGTCGCCGTCATAGTCATCACCATCCTCGTAACCGGCCAGCGCGTAGCCGGTGAGGCGATTGGTCAAAGCGCTGTTGACGCCCACTTCGACGCTATAGCCGTCCGCGCTCAGGCTGGGCACCCGTTGACCACCCACCGTGAAGCTGTCGGTCTTCGCCTTTTCGTAAGCAACGCGGGTCAACAGGTCGACACGCTGCGACAGTTCGTGGTTGTAACCCAGGCCGACGCGCCACTGGTCGAAATCGACATTCACGTCATCGACTTCCTGGGTGCTGTAGTCGGCGAACAGGTGGAAGTTCGGATGCACGGCAACCGAACCCTTGAGCGCCCAGCCGTCAGTGTCAGGGCCATCGAGATTCGCGGCGGTGTAGCCACCCTCGACGTAGTTGTAGGAAACGCCTTCTGCAGCCGAAGCAGCGAAAGGAGCAGCAGCCAGCAAGGTCAGGGCAAGCAAGGACTTCTTCATGGAAACGCCTTTTATTTTGTTGTTGTGTATCCGCCGCCTCGGGGGAAGCGACGGTGGGCGAAGTATCCGCTTCAGCTCACAACACGCCCTGAATATCAAACTTACCAGTACATAAATTAGGGGTCGAGGCAAGGAACTTTCGCCGGTTGCATTTATTGGCTTCCCGGGATTCGCCCTTTATTCCTGTCCTCTTCGATCAGGCCGTGGCGAATGGAACGTTGAGCGGAAGGATTTCGCAGCGCGTGCAGACGTGCAGGCTTTTTCGGAGCGGCAGGAGCTAGACGATGATGGAAGATCAAGGTTGTGGGCAGGCCCCAGACAGCAGGAACGAGGACATGGACTCGCCTGCCGTTCAACTCGATGAGATGCGATGGAGTGCAATCGTTGCAGCATTGCCGCCGCTGGTGCGCGCAAGGGCATTGAACGGAGTACGTACGCGGTCCTTCCTCGAAGGCGTACTCTGGGTTGCAGTCACACAGCAGCCCTGGGGCCGGTTGCCCAAGGCCTGCGGCCCTTGGCACAGCGTCTACGTCCGTTTCACGCGGTGGACCCACGAAGGAATTTGGGACGTGGTGATCGCGTCGCTGAACCTGCATCCCGACATCGCGGATCCCTTACGGCGGCTGGTCAGTGCCTACCGCAACTCGAACCATCCCGCATCGAGCGCACGGCGCGCCATGCCGCGATACCAGCCGTTCTAGGCATTGGGGCGCCAGGTCGGCCGGATGTCCATCATGGAGCTTCATCACCGGTGGCGAAGATGCTTCTTCGATGCATCGCGTCCCGCAGTCATCTCTGGAAAAAGTGCGTCGCCTCAGCCGCCGACTTCATCTGCATCCCGCGCATCGGGTGATTGCCGCGCGACGATGCTGGTCGCGGTAAGGTCGCCGGTGACGTTGCCCGTCGTCGCGAAGACATCGGGAATGGTATCCACCGCCAGCAGCAGGCCCAACGGCTCGATCGGCAGCCCCATCGATTGCGTCACCGGCATCACCGTCGCCATGAAGCTCACCTGCCCTGGGAGGCCTATCGAGCCCAGGCTGATCACGACCGCCAGCGCGGCGCCCGCGGCGAGCGTCACGGCATTCAGGTCGATGCCGTAGGCCCACGCCACGAAGCATGCAGCGACGATGTACTGGATCGGGCTGGTGATGCGGAACAGCGTCACCGCCATAGGCAGGACCAGCGCAGCCACCGCGCGCGGATGGCCCAGCCGGAAGCGCGCGCTCTCCACCATCGCCGGAAGCGAGGCGAGGGAAGACTGCGTGCTGGCCGCCACCACCTGGGCCGGCAGGATCGCCTTCGCATACGCGAGCGGCGACTGGCCCGCGAAAACCGCGACCAGCACATAGCAGATCAGGGTGGCACCCAGATACATGCCGCATTGCAGTGCGATGTAGCCCGCCAGCGCGCCGATCACGCCGATGCCGGCTTGCGCACATACGGCCAGCACGAGGGCGAAAACACCGATCGGTGCCGCCAGCAGCATCCAGCGCACGATCACGATCATGGTGTCGGCGATGCCATGGCAGAACGCGATGATCTGTGCGCGCCGGTCTTCCTGCACGCGGGTCAGTGCGAACCCGAAGAACAGCGCGAACACCACCACCGGCAGCATTGCGCCCTGCGCCGCCGCCATGATGGCGTTGCTGGGCACCACCGAACCGATCCAGTCCGCGAGCCCTGGCGTTGCGATCTCGCCTGCCGCCGGCAATGTGCCGCGCAAGGTGGCCGTGAGACTGGCGCTGGGCGGCACCAGCGACAACACAAGTGGCGCAACGATCGCGGCATAGGCGGCGAACAGGGAGAGCAAGGTGATGAAGACCACCATGGCGCGCCGGGCGACGCGACCGGAGGCCGCCGCATCGCTGGCGGTGGCGACGCCCAGGATCACCAGCGACAGCACCAGCGGCACCACGGTCATCTGCAGGCCGCTGAGCCACAGCTTGCCGATCGGCTGCGCGATGGCGACGGCAGCGCCGGCGCTGTCCGGCAGCCAGTGCGCCAGGGACAGGCCTGCGAGGGCACCCGCGCCCAATCCGAGCAATACGCGCGCCGTGGCGCTGGGCCACCTCAGGCCGCTCATGGCGTCGTCTCCGGCAGCCGCCAGTCATGCACAAGGCGCGCGTACTCCTCGCGCGGCAGCAGTACGAACACGGGTCGTGCGTCCGGCCGCAGCCAGGCCAGCAGGCCGTCCATCGTCTCGGAGGCCATCGCGGTGCAGCCCGCTGTCGCTTCGCCGGGCTTGCGCCACAGGTGCGCGAAGATGCAGCTGCCGCCGCGCGGCGTCGCGTTGGGGTTGTGGCCGATCACCAGGCCGTTGCGATAGCGCGGGTCGCCGTCGTTGTGCAGGTCCAATCGCATGGGTTCCGTCGATCCCTTAGCGGCCGCTTCGCCTTGCTCGCGGGTATCGATGATGCGGTTGTAGAGCGGTGAGTCCGGCACGTCGATGCAGTAGCTGGTCGCATGCATCGGACGATACGGCATGGCCGTGCCTGCCTTGGATTCGTAGCCGAATGCCTCGCCCAGAGTGAAGATACCGGCGGGCGCGCGTCCATCCCCTTCCTGTTTCACCGGTCCCTGCGCTTGCGCCGGGTGCAGCCCTGCGCCCCATGCCGATCCATTGCGTCCCACCGTGATGGGCGCGGCGGAAGCCTCGGATTGCCAGCGCCCATCCCTGAATTCGAAGCGCTGCAGCGTGCCGCTGGTGGCATCCCAGCCATCGGTCAGGACCAGCACCATCTGGCGTGCGTCGCGCCAAGGTAGCGAAGTGGACTCCTGAGTGCCTGCGGCGGAAGCGCTACCGCCGTACGCGAGCGTGAGGGCCGCGAAGGCGAGCGAGCGAAACGAGTGTCGCATGGACTGCAGTGCGGGCATCACGACTCCAGCAGATGATGGATGCGTTCAAGGTTGATGGCGAGTTGCCGGTTCCGGTCCGGATTGGTCTGGCATAACAGCACGAAGACGAAATCCAGCAGCGATTGCAACGAAGAGCGGTACAGCAGCTGTTCCACGTGCGGCGCAGGGTCGTGCGCGGAAATCACCAGCGCGGCATCGGCGTGCGCGCGCAGCGGATTGGCCGTGTGCCGTGTGATCGAGATGACCTTGCCTTCGCAGGCCTGGAATTGCCGGCTGACCTGGGACAGTTCCGGCAACTTGCCGAACTCCGAGAACATCAGCAGCACGTCGCCGGGTCGCGTTGCCGACAGGTTGGCCATCATGAGTATCGGGTCGGTATGGTGCACCGTCAGCACGCCGAGCAGTGACAGCCTCATCGCGAACTCGCGCGCGAACAGGCCATCGTCGCCCAGGCCGCACACGAACACCTTGTCCGCCCGGTCGATCAGCTCGACGATCGGCTCGATGTGCGAACGCGGATTGAGGCTGCGGGTTTCCTCTTCGGCCGAGGCCTTGCTGCGCCGCAGCCCGTCCTGCAGCTGCTGGTAGGCATCGCCTGCATCGTCCAGCGAGGAGGCCTGTGGCTGTGCCTGGCCGTTGCCATTGCGCGCCACGGCCTCGCCGATGGTGTACTTGAGGTCGGGATAGCCCTTGAACCCGAACTTCTGCGCGAACTTGACCACGCTCGACTGGCTGATGCCCAGCGCGCTGGCCAGCTGCTGCGAGGAGTAGTCGCGCAGCAGGTGCGCGTTGTCGAGGATGAAGTCGGCGATGCGGCGCTCGATGGCCGACATCTGGTCGCGTTCGGAGCGGATCTTCACCAGGGACGTTGTCATGGCGTGAGTGTGATGGCGGCGGACGGGACTGACAACGGGCCATCGCCACCGGGCTCAGCCCGGCAGCATCTCCAGCCCGCGGATCTCACGGATGCCCAGGCCGGGCGCATCGGTGATCGTGATCTCGGATTCGTTGAAGATCACCCCGCCCTCCACAGGGTTGAACTGGCCCAGGGACGGGCCGTCCAAGTCCACCTTGGTGATCACGTTGGCTTTCGCGGCAGCCACATGGACAGCGGCCGCGACGCTGATGCTGGTCTCGATCATGCAGCCGATCATGCATTCCACGCCGTATAGCGAGGCGATGTCGGCGATCCGGATGGCATTGGAGATGCCGCCGGTCTTCATCAGCTTGATGTTGATGATGTCGGCGGCGCGCATCTTGATCAGATCGATGACTTCGGCGGGCCCGAATACGCTCTCGTCGGCCATCACCGGCGTGTGCACGCGGTCGGTGACGTATTTCAGGCCCTCGAGATCGCGCGCCCTGACCGGCTGTTCCAGCAACTCGAGTATCACGCCGGCGTCTTCGAGGTGTTGCATGGCGAACACTGCCTGCTTGGCGGTCCAGCCCTGGTTGGCGTCCAGCCGCAGCAGGGCGCGGCCTTCGACGGCGGAATAGATGGCCTTCACGCGTTCGATGTCCAGGCCGATGTCCTTGCCCACCTTGATCTTCAGCGACTCGAAGCCACGCTCTACCGCACTGATGGAATCGGCCACCATCTTGTCGATGTAGTCCACGCTGATGGTGATGTCCGTGGTGATGACCGGGTCGCCGCCCCCGAGCATCTTGTAGAGCGGGGCGTCGTACAACTGGGCCCACAGGTCGTAGACGGCGATCTCCACCGCTGCCTTGGCGCTGGTATTGCGTTCCAGCGACGTCTGGATGAGGTCGGTGATCCGGTTGAGGTTGGCGATCTCCTGCCCGATCAGGCGTGGCCGGATGAATTTGCCGATGGCTTCGATGATGGAGCCATGCGTGTCACCGGTGATCACGGCGGTGGCCGGTGCTTCGCCGTAGCCGATGTGCCCGGTGTCGGTGTGCACGATCACCACGATGTCCTCGACGGTATCGACGGTACGCAGCGCGGTCTTGAACGGGGTCTTCAGCGGCACGCGCAGCATGCCGAACTTGATGTCGGTGATCTTCATGGAGCCCCTTGGGCACGGATTCTCTGGATGGCGGTGATGCGGTCCACGGTGGGCTGCTCGCTATTGAACATCAGCGGCTCCAGCGGGGTGACAGCCACCGAATTGAGCCGGGTGCGCACGGTCTTCCCGTCCGCACCACGATAGGTTATGCCGGTGGTGTCGTGGATGGTGTAGGTGGTGCCATTGTCATGGCCGATCACCATCATCACGTGGCCGGGGATATAGACAAGATCGCCTACCTGAAGCGTACGCAGCACGGCGAGGCGCTTCTCGTGGCTGTCGGAAGCTTCGAAGCCTACCCGCTCGAGAGCGGGACTGACGGCTTGCGCGCTGGTGTTGCGCGGTAGCGTGATGCCCATGCTGCGGTAGACCTCGGAAACGAAGCCGCTGCAGTCGCGCGTGTTGTAGCTGTGGCCCCAGCCGTAACGCTCGCCAAGGAACTTGAAACTCTGTTGCAGCAGGTTGGCCTGCGTCAGCGGCAGGTAATCCGGTGCCACGTCCGCTGTGCGCGGCAGCAGCGCGGGCAGCAGCTCCAGCGCGCCGTCGACGCGCCGCACGGGCAGCTGGATGACATGCGAGGTGTAGGGGTGCTGCCCGTTCACCGGCATGTCGGCCGGCCAATCGGCAAGCAGCGGGACGCGCACACCCATGTCCAGTTGCAGTTCGGACAGGCCTGGCTCCTCCGGGTTGTGGACGGTGCGTGCCGTCGCGCCCGTCACGACCAGTGAGGGCGTGCGGCGCCCATAGCCGAAGACCACGCTGCGCTCGCCTTCGGCGACGTATTGCTTTTCGATCCATGCCGCGTAGAGCGGGCTCACCACGAAGTACCAGTCGCCGTCAGCGCTGGTATGCGCGATGACGACGGGGGTGCCGGGAAACAGGGCACTTTCCTGGAAGCGGTCGATATCCGTGTCGCCCTGGCTGCTGAACACACGCTCGCGGCTCGGAAACGTGCGCAGGTCGGCACGATGCACGACCAGGCCATAACGTGCCGGTGCGCGCTCCGCGACGGCATCCACGGCGGCATTGGCAGCGATCGAGGCCAACTGCGTCTTCGTCACCTCGCGGCCCCGCATGTCGTACAGGGTACGGGTTGGCGGTGCGGAAAGCGGCACCAGCCATGCCTGAACCTCCGCACGGGTCAGCTCCGCCGGCAGTGCTTCGAGGTCATGGACGTGACGGTCGGTCTGCTGCATACGCAGGTTCTGCGCGGCCACGCGCGCGCTGTCGAGCAGCGTGAGCTGCGGGTGCGCCAGCTTGCCTATCCAGTAGTCGGCCTGAAGGTGGTGGTCCTCCACGCCGATCACGGCGTGCCGCGGATGTGGCAATCGCTCGCGTGCCAGCACGGGCGATGTGCCGCACAGCAGCGCCGCCAGGGCGAGGCAGTGCAACAACCGGCGAAGGGGGATGTCCCCCGGAGTGTCCCGTCCCGCCGTGTACCGGCATGGCGTCGATGCGTTCATCCGCTCCCCTTGGTCAGGCCTTGCCCGCCGGACATACATGACGCCATGCCCGGGGTTGGGTTCGGTAAGAATATTTATTTCTTCGGAGATAAAAAGCAAGAATAAATTATTGACCCGTGTATTAATGTCGTGTTACACAAACCGCGACCAGTCGACGTGGGGATGTACGACGTGGATGCCAGCAAGCGCCAGCACACGGTTGCAGTACGCGGCAGGCGCCCCCGGCGCCGGCTGGCGGCGTGGCTGTGCCTGTGCGGGTGGCCGATGGTACTCCTCGCTCCCCAGGCCGCAGGGGCGGGTGACCCGTTGGTGGAGATCGTCGCCGATGTGGACCAGGGCCGCTTCCGTGACGCCGACGCCGCCATCACCCGCGCGTTGGCAGCGGACCCAGCCGACGAAGCCCAGCATCAGGCGCTGCTGTTCCAGCGTGAACGGATGCGCCGGATCCGCCTGGACTTCACGCTAGACGGGAGTACTGTCCGTCATCGCATCCGTGCGCAGATACCGGACCTGCGCGAGGACGAGTTCCAGCGCTGGGATCGTGCCGGACTGATCGAGCGGCTGCATATCGATGGCGAGCCGAGCTACTTCAACCGCTCTGTCTCGAACCTGTTCCGGCTCAGTCCGGAGGCGGCGGCGCGCCGTGCGCCTCCGGCCAAGCCGTTCGTCGAGGGCCCATTCGAATCCCTACATCCGCACCACCAGGAAGTGGTACGTGCGGCCGCGGCATCGCAATCGAGCAGCGTGGCGGCGCGCCGTATCCGCGTAACCCAGTCGCTGACGGTGAAGCCCGGGGCGGTGCCGGCAGGCGAAATCGTGCGCGCCTGGATCCCGTATCCAAGGGCGATCCCCGGCCAACAGGAAGGCTTGCGCCTGCTGGCCAGCCTGCCCGCAGGGGCGCAGGTCGCGCCGGAGTCCGCACTGCAGCGGACGGCGTACCTTGAACAGCCTGCCGTGGCTGATGCGCCGACGACGTTCTCGGTGACATACGAGATGACCGTCCATGCGCGTCATTTCCGCATCGACCCCGAAAAGGTGGTGCCTGTGGATATCACGCCGGCATTGGCGCCATTCGTGGCCGAACGTGCGCCACATGTGGTCTTCAGCCAGGACCTGCGCCGCTTCAGCGCCAGTATCGTCGGCGACGAGACCCATCCCTACCGAATCGCGCAGAAGCTGTTTGCCGCCGTGGACCGTATTCCATGGGCAGGTGCGCGCGAGTACTCCACCATCAGCAACATCAGCGACTACGCCTTCCGCGCCGGACATGCCGACTGCGGACAGCAGACCCTGTTGCTGATCACCCTGCTGCGCATGAACGGCATTCCCGCGCGCTGGCAGTCCGGCTGGGTCTACTCGGACGACGACGTCGGCTACGACAACATGCACGACTGGGGCTGGGTGTATCTGGCGCCCTACGGCTGGGTGCCAATGGACGTGACCACCGGCCAGCTGCAGTCGGACGATCCCGCACTGCGCTGGTTCTACCTGGGTGGGCTGGACGCCTACCGCATCGCGTTCAACGACGACTATTCGCGCGAGTTCGTTCCCGCCAAGCAGCACGTGCGCTCGGAAACGGTGGATCTGCAGCGCGGTGAGGTGGAGTGGCGAGGCGGGAACCTTTACTTCGATCAATGGGATTACCGGTTCGAATGGACCGTGTTGCCGCAGGACCGGCACAACTGACCACGACAGACAGTTCAATCAACATCTTTAGCAGGAGAGAGCGGGGATGAAAGGCAAGGTACTGAAGAAGGCGGCGCTGGGCATCGCGCTTGGGGCATGCATCGCGACCATGGCGCCACTGGCGATGGCGCAGAGCGCGACCGGCGCGGTCGCGGGACGGGCCAGCGCAGGCGACCAGATCACGATCGTCAACAACGCCACCGGGGCGACGCGCACGGTGACCGTGGGTGCGGATGGAAGCTACCGCCTCACCCAACTACCCGTCGGCGACTACCAGCTGCAGGTCAAGCGTGGTGGGGCGGACCTCGGCGACACTGTGGGCGTCAGCGTGGCACTTGGCGGCACCACCACGGTCAACCTTGGCAGCGAGGGCGGGCTGGTGAACCTCAACGCGGTGCAGGTCGTGGGGTCGCGCGTGATCAATCGGGTGGACGTGCGTTCGACGGAGTCGGCGACGAACATCCGGCGCGAGGAACTGGCGCGGCTACCCGTCGACCAGAGCGTTGAGTCGGTAGCGCTCCTCGCGCCCGGCGTTGTCTCCTCGGGCGCCACCTTCGGCGGGCTGACGTTTGGCGGATCCTCGGTCGCGGAGAACGCCGTATACATCAATGGTCTGAATGTCACCGATCCCTACCGGCGGCAGGGCTTCTCTTCCGTACCCTTTGCGTTCTACGAGGAATTCCAGGTCAAGACGGGTGGCTACTCGGCGGAGTTTGGCAGAACAACCGGTGGCGTCATCAACGCAGTGACGCGATCGGGCAGCAATGAGTTCCGGGCAGGGACCCAGCTCACAATGCAACCCAGGGCGTGGGCGTCGGACCAGAAAGACCGGTTCCATTCGGACGGCACCATTGACGAACGTGATCGTCGAAGCCGTGATGGTGGGTCGACCTACAAAGCCAATGTCTGGGCATCAGGCGCCATCGTGAAGGACAAGCTCTTCTTCTTTGCGATGTATGAGAACCGGGACAGCAATCCCAGGGACATCGATACGATCGAGGCCTGGTACACGGACAGCAACAATGATTTCTGGGGTGGCAAGCTCGATTGGCAAATCAATGACAATCATCTCCTTGAACTGCTGGCGTTCTCGGACAAGGCTGAATCCAGTACGAGCGCCTACGACTACGACTGGGACGCGGAAGCGCGCGGCGACAAGACAGGCGAAAGCTATGTGGGCTCGGGCGGCGATAACTGGTCGCTGACATACACCGGCCACCTGAGTGAGAATTTTGTCGCCAAGGCCATGTATGGCGTGAACGAGCGCAGCGCAACCGGCGGAAGTCCCTGGGATGCGGGTTGCAGCATCGTCAGCCGCTCAAGCACCTACAACGCGCTTTTCCCGCCGGCGACGACGCGCGAAGGGTGTCACCCCAGTAATACCAGTGTCAGTAGCCGTTTCGACAAGCGCGAAGCTGCGCGCCTCGATTTCGAGTGGGCGCTCGGGGATCATCTGCTCCGCTTCGGCCTGGACCAGGAGGTCATGGACTCCACCAGCTCCCGCGTCTACCCCGGCGACGGTGTCAGCTACACCGCGATCGGCATTGCCGCCGACGAGGACGATCGGGACCTTCCGAATGGCGCCAGCGTGCCTGATGGCGTGACGGCCTATATCGATGCCCGGCGCTACATCACAGGTGCACCCGTAACGACGGAAGCGCAGGCGGTCTATATTGAAGACACTTGGAACGTCACGCCCAACTTGCTGTTGAATCTCGGTCTGCGTGCGGACAAGTTCCACAACAAGCTCGCGTCGGGAGCCACCTTCGCGAAAGCCGATTTCGGCGACATGATTTCTCCGCGATTGGGCTTCAGCTGGGACATGAAGGGTGATGGCACGACGAAGATCTTCGGCAACGCGGGTCGCTACTACATTCCGATCACCAACAAGCTTACGGATTACTTCGGCGGCGGGACCACGGACGAGCACACCTACTATGTCCTCAATGGCTGGGTGGAGCGCACCGACCCGGTGACCGGCGCGTCCTACCTCTTCCCGGACGTCGGCCAGCAGCTGGGGCCCGTCAATACCGAGGGCAACGTGCCCGCCCCCGACGATGTGCGCACGGCGGTGGCAAAGAACCTCAAGCAGGTCTTCCAGGATGAGTACATCCTCGGTTTCCAGCAGGCTATCAATCAGGCCTGGTCATGGGGCGCCAATGCGACTTACCGGAAGGTCACCCGGGCGGTCGAGGACGCGCGCATCAACCACGTCGAAGGCTGCGACTGGTACTCGGGCGATTGGCCCATCATCAATCCCGGAGAGACGACCACGTTGTGGTGTCCTGATACCGAAGACTGGGTGACGTTCGACAGCTCGCAGGACGGCTATGTCGCGCTCGGCAGCGGCCTGGTCATGGGTTACAAGAAGCCCAAGCGCACCTACAAGGCCGTGGAGTTCCAGATCGACCGCGCCTGGGATGACAAATGGGCATTCAACGCGTCGTACCTGTGGTCGAAGTCGGAGGGCAACATCGAGGGGCCGGTCAATTCCGACACTGGCTACAACGACACGAATCTCGTCCAGTACTACGATCATCCGGCGGTAAACGAGCGCTACGGCGTCCTGTTCAATGATTTCCGGCATCAGATCAAGCTGCGCGGCAGCTACAAACTGAACGAGATGTGGAGTTTCGGCACGACCATTTCGGCGCGCTCCGGCGGACCCATCACGGCCTTTGGCGTGCGTTGGCCCAATGACAACCGGAGCGCGGGCGGTCCCGGCGAGTTCAGTGGCGGCGGCTCGGGATGGATCTGCGTTTCGGCTTGCAGCGACTGGACAACACGCGAGCTCGTCTACACCGGACGCGGCGCTTTTGGCCGCATGCCTTGGGTCTACGACGTCGGCGCCAATGTCACTTGGACGCTTCCGGTCGAAGGGATCGACCTCAAAGCGAGGCTGTCGGTCTACAACCTGCTCGACAAACAGACGGTGATCAACGTGCACTCGCGCTACGAAAGTACGCCAGGCAACGAGATGCCTTATTTCGGCGAAGGCACGGTGTGGCAATCCCCCCGCTACACGCAACTCGTGGTGACCTGGAACTTCTGACCGCACGCTGCATGCGATGGAAGCGATGTTTCTCCCATGGCCTGCCGTTCGCGGCAGGCCTTTCTTTGCCCGCGGCATGGCCACGCGCCAGCGCGGTCCGTGCTATTCCTGTACTTACGTCCATCGCGAGGTCTCCGACATGACGATGCTTTCCTTCTCCCTGCGACGCAGCGTCGCCATGCTGCTGCTGATCATGCTGTCGGGTGGCTGTGCGCATACTGGTCCGCGCAACCCGCTCGCCACCTGGGTGCCCTCGAAGAACTTCGATGAGCGGCGCCCGGTGGTCATCGTGCTGCACTACACCGAGCAGGATTCGGTCGAACAGTCGCTGGATACGCTGCGCAGCCGAAACAGCGGTGGGCGCGTGAGCTCGCACTACCTGGTGGGCAAGGACGGCAAGGTCTACCAGCTGGTCAAGGATTCCCAGCGCGCGTGGCACGCCGGCGCCGGGCGTTGGGGAGCGATCACCGACGTCAACAATGCCTCGATCGGGATCGAAATCGACAACGACGGCAAGAGCCCCTTTCCCGATGCGCAGATCGACGGCCTGGTGACGCTGCTGCGCGACCTGACGCAACGTCTTCGCATCCCGCCGAGCCAGGTCATCGGCCACTCGGATCTCGCGCCATCGCGCAAGATCGATCCGGGCCCGCTGTTCCCGTGGAGGCGCTTGTACGACGCCGGCTTCGGCATCTGGCCCGCCGAAGGAGCAGGCGACCCCCCCGCGGGATTCGACCCCTGGCTCGCCCTGCAGGCGGTCGGCTACTCCGTCGAGGATCGTGGTTCCACCGTACGCGCGTTCCATCACCGCTTCCGTGGCATCGAGGGAACCGAGCTGGACGCGGAGGACCTGCGCATTCTGCATGCCCTGACCTACCGAGAGCCCGCAAGCCCGACGTCGCCCTGAGCAGGAATATTCAAGTCGGTTTTTTCGCGCAGCAAGAATAAATTATTGACTCACTCCGGGTGGCGTGCTACACGGATGTACAAAGGTTTTTGTGATGGATGGTGACATCGTCCATCCATGGGTGCCGGCGGGGTGCCGGCGCACGTCATAGCAATCAAAACAACGTACTAACGTACTGCGGTGCGCATCCGGGATGGATGCGCCGGAAGGCGCCAGTGGGGATTCGTGCGCTCCGGGGAGATGGCAGGCAAGGCATCCGTCGCGTCCAGCGCGGATGCTGCGCGAGGACTACCGGACTCCACTGGAACAACGCTTGGCGCATCGCAGCGACAGAGTAGTGGCCGCGTATTGCAGCGTTCTTTCATCCAGGAGATTCCGCATGCCCGTTCGACCCCATCCGCTCAAGCCGAGCCATCTCGCCGCCGCCATCGTGCTGGGACTCGCCCTTCCCGCGGTAGGCCTCGCACAGGATGCAGCACCCGCCCAGGAAGGCGCTGCGCGCACTCTGGACACCGTCACCGTCACCGGGTCGCGCATCAAGCGGACCGACGTGGAAGCCGCGCTGCCCGTCACCATCATCCAGAAGGCGGAGATCGAGGCGCAGGGCATCACCTCGGCGGAACAGCTGCTGCAGTTCCTCAACATCGCCAGCAACGGCTCGGACAGTCTTGCCTCGAACGCGGGCATCGCGCCGGCGGATCTGCGCGGCAACAATGGAGTTTCCGGCGCAAACCTGCGTGGCCAAGGTGCGGACGCCACGCTGGTGTTGCTGAATGGCCGGCGCGTCGCCACCCACGGCTTGCGTGGCCAGGCGGTGGACCTGAATTCCATTCCCTTCGCCGCCATCGACCGTGTCGAGGTGCTGCGGGATGGCGCGTCCGCTGTCTACGGCACCGATGCCATCGGCGGCGTCATCAATTTCATCACTCGCAGCGACTATCAAGGCATCACGGTCAATGCCGGGTTCGACATGACCCAGGAAGGTGGCGGCAACATCTTCACCTACAGCGTGCTGGGTGGCATGGGGGACATCGACACCGACGGCTGGAATGTCTGGGGCACGATGAACTATCGAGAGAACGAGATCCTGCTTGGCAGTGATCGTGACTTCTCCAATACCTTCCAACCCAACCGTGGCCTGTCACCCGACACACGCGGCACGCCGTTCGCCACCGTGACCAATGTGGCCGGCGGCCTGATCACAGGTTCGTTGGCCGATCCTGACGGCGGTGGCGATCAGGCTCTGATCAACATCCTCAACCTGCCGGGTGCGGCGGGCTGCGAAGCCGGCGGCGACATGATGGGCCCGTACGCCTATCGGTTGTGGGGCGTAGCGAACTCCAAGTACGCATGCGCCTGGGACTACCCGGCTGCACAGGTGATGCAACAGCCACAGGAAAGCCTCCAGGCCCTGGGCCGGGCCACTTTCAAGATCAGTGACAACCACCGTTTCTACGCCGAGGCGATGGCGTCGCGTTCGGAATCCAACCGCCAGTTCGAAGCGCAGCAGATCACGTCCAGCACATCGACGGCAGCCTCTGCGTTGGGGCCCAGCACCTGGTATCCGATGAATGCGAATACGCAGGCCACGTATGACATGATCTACAACGCGCTGGCCAGCTACTTCGGCCCAGCCAACCTCGTCTACGGCAACCCGATCCCCTATCGCTGGCGCTGCGAGATCTGCGGACCGCGCCAGATCGAGACCACCACCAAGGCATACCGTTTCCTGGTGGGAGTCGACGGCACCTTGGGCAGCTGGGACTACGACATCGGCCTGTCGCGCGCCTCCAGCGAGGCCGAGTCGGTGCTGGGCACCGGCTATTACTTCACTCCGGCTTTCAAGGCGGTGCTGGGCAGCGGCCTGCTCAATCCCTTCCTGATGCCCGGCCAGCAGCACGATCCGGCGGGCGTGGCAGCGTTGCAGGCCGCGTCGGCAGCGGGCGTCCGCCTGTACGGCGGCGAGTCCACGGTCACGACGCTGGATGCGGCGTTCTCTGGTGGACTGGGGTTCAACCTCTGGGGCGGTGAGGTGATGGCGGCGGTCGGCGTGGACCTGCGTCGCGAGGAGTTCGAGTTCGGCTCGACCGCGGACGGCATCGTGCTGGACAACAGCTACATCTTCGGCGCGCCGTTCGACGCGACCAACAACCTGCCCAAGGTGCAGCGCGACGTGAAGGCGGTCTATGCGGAAGCCTTCCTGCCGGTACTGGACAGTCTGGAAGTGAGCGTGGCCGTGCGCCGCGATGATTACGACGGCTTCGGCAGCACGGTCAATCCGAAGTTCTCGTTCAAGTGGCAGCCGATCGATTCGCTGGCCTTCCGTGGCGCCATCAGCGAGGGCTTCAAGGTGCCCGAGTTCACCAAGCTGTTCAGCGGCGTGACCGAAAGCCCGTATACCGGCTTCGACCTGGCCGACCCGGCAACGTGTCCTGGCGGTGCAGCGAATCCCGCAGTGCCGGGCTGCGAAGCGATCCAGCCCGCCATCTTCACGGGCGGCAAGGCCGACCTGCAGCCGGAAACGTCCGACCAGAAGAGCTTCGGCGTGGTGTTCGCGCCCAATGATCGCTTCAACATCAGCCTGGACTGGTGGGAGATCGAGCGCACCAACACCATCCGCACGCCCAACCAGGCGACCCTGATCGCCAACTACGATCTCTTCGTCGACAACTGGATCCGCGACGCCAGCGGCGAAGTGGTGGCGATCGACCGCCGCTTCATCAACTCGGGCGGCACGCTGATCAGCGGTGTGGAAGTGGACGCCAACCTGACCGGCGAACTGGCCGGCGGCACGTGGCGGGTCAACCTCAATGGCAGTTACATCGACAGTTTCCAGGAGAAGGCGCTGGAGAGCTCGCCCTACGGTGGCAATCTAGTGGGCAAGTACGTCCGCTACTACAGCCTGCCGCTGAAGTGGAAGCACACGCTTGGCTTCAGTTGGGCGAGGGGCGACTGGTCGCATACGCTGACCCAGATTTACCGCGACGGCTACAAGGACGAGTTGCCGGTCAGCGTGAGGAACGGCAGCTACATTCCGGAAGATTGGAATCCGGATGTGGACGACTACATCACCTACAACTACAGCGTGGGCTGGACCGGTCTGGAGAATGCCAAGTTCACCCTCGTCGTGCGCAACCTGCTCAACGAAGATCCTCCGTTCACCGCGCACCAGAACGACTTCGCTTCCGGCGCCGCTTGGGAGCCGCGTGTCGCCGATCCACGCGGTCGTTCGTTCGCATTGATGGTCGAGTACAAGTTCGACTGACCTGATCCGCCATCGGACCGCCTGAAGGTTCGGGCCGTCGCCGGCTTTCCGGTGGCGGCCCGCCTGCATGCGGGATGCCTCGCCTGCGATTCCGCGGAGTCCTGAGTCACGCCATGAAACATCTCCTCGTCTGTCTCGCCCTGGTCGCGCCGCTCGTGCATGCCGCGCCCGGCAACGAAACCTTCGATGCGGCAGTGGAGCAGACTTTCGAGCACTACCGGTTGCCTGGCTTGGCGGTAGGGGTCATCGAAGACGGCGAGATCGTCTACACGCGCACGCTGGGCGAGGTACGCGCTGGCGGCGGTGAGAAGATCGACAATGACACGCTGTTCAAGATCGCCTCCAACAGCAAGGCCATGACGGCCGGCGTGCTGGCGCGCCTGGTCGACGCGGGCAAGCTGAAGTGGGACGACCCGGTCACGAAGTACCTGCCGCAGTTCCGCATGCACGACCCGTGGGTCACGCAACAGATGCAGGTGCGCGACCTGCTGATCCACAACAGCGGCCTGGGCTTGGGTGCGGGCGACCTGATGCTGTGGCCGGAGCCCAACCAGTTCACTCGCGCGGACATCATCGCCGGTTTGGCGCACCTGAAGCCGACGCACAGCTTCCGCGCCAACTACGCTTACGACAACCTGCTCTACGTCGTCGCCGGAGAGGTCGCGGCCGCGGCGGGCGGCGCCCCTTACGAAGAACTGCTGAAGCGGGAGCTGTTCCAGCCGCTCGGCATGCGCCGGTGCCAGGTGGGCGAGTGGAACCGTGCGCAGGTCGGCAACGTGGCGCAACCGCACATGCGCACCGCGCAGGGCAATCGCGTCATCCGCGAAGACGCCGAGGTGGTGCCGGATCTCACCTCGATGGCGGCCGGCGGCATCCGCTGCAGCCTCGACGACATGCTGGTGTGGATGGATATGTGGCTGTCACCGGAGCGCACCCCGGCGTGGTTGTCGCCCGCGCAGCGCAAGGCCGTGTGGACCGCGCACATGCCGATGCCGGTGAACGCGCGCATGCGTGCCTGGGACAACAGCCATTTCTCCGCTTACGGCTACGGCTGGCGCCTGTCCGATGTCGATGGGATCTGGAAGGTCGCGCATACCGGAACGCTGGCGGGCATGTATTCGTCGGTGATCCTGCTGCCGGACCAGCGCACCGGCATCGTCATCCTGATCAATGGCGAAGGCGAGGCCGCGCGGACGGTGCTGGGACAGGTGCTCACCAAGCATTTCACCGCGCCAGGGACATCGCCCACCGTCGCGCACTATGCGGCGCTGCTGGACAAGGAGCGCACCGGTGAGCGGGCCACCAGGCCCAAGCCCGACACGGGGCATCGCACGCGCGCAACGGTGCGCGCGATGGCGCCGTGGATGGGACATTACCGCGACCCATGGTTCGGTGAGGTGACCTTGTGTGCGACAGGCGACCGCGTGCGCTTTTCCGCGGCGCGCTCGCCCATGCTCACGGGTACCGTGATGCGGGTGGACGAGCGCTGGCTGGTGGATTGGGATGAAGACAGCGTGGATGCCGAGCCTTGGCTCCACTTCACCCCAGCCCAGGCCGGCAGCGATGCCGGACTTAAACTGTCGCACGTCGACCCCGAAGCAGACTTCAGCTACGACTATGCCGATCTCGATTTCCACCGCACGCAGGCTTGCCGCTGACGTGCGAGGCATGGTGCTGCTCCTGTTGAGTACGCTTCCGTTGCTCGGCGCCTGCGCTTCCGCGCCGGGCGTGCAGGTGTCCACGGCGCAGGAAGCGGCGCAGGCTGACCTGGTCGATGCGGCGACGGTCGTGCCCGGTCTGCAGCAGGAAATCCGCTATGCAGGCAAGGACAATTTCGTGGGCGCGCCGGTCGCCGGTTACGAGGCGCCCAAGTGCCTGCTGCTGGCACCGGTCGCACGGGCGCTCGCCCGCGTGCAGCAGGACGTGCAGCGCGAAGGCTTGTCGCTGAAGGTGTTCGACTGCTATCGCCCGGTACGCGCGGTGAAGCACTTCGTCGCCTGGGCACGTGACTCCGCCGACCAGCGCACCAAAGCGGCGTATTACCCGAACCTGGACAAGGCGCATCTGCTGGATGGCTACATTGCCGAAACCTCCGGGCACAGCCGGGGCGCGACGCTGGATCTGACGCTCGTGCGCTGCAGCGGCGACGCGTGTACGGAACTGGACATGGGTACGCCGTTCGACTTCTTCGATCCGCGCGCCAATACCGCGCATCCGCAACTGGACGACGAGCAGCGACGCAACCGCGACCAATTGCTGCAGGCGATGGCGCGGCATGGGTTCCATAATTATCCGATGGAATGGTGGCACTTCACCTTCCGCCCCGAACCCTCCCCCAAGACCGCATACGACGTCCCGATCCGATGAGTGCTTCCCCTTCCTCCACGCCACCGCGGACCACCGATGTCGCGGTGATCGGCAGCGGCATTGTCGGCCTGTCGACGGCCCACCACCTCCTCGATCGCGGACTGTCGTGCACGCTGATCGATGCGAAGGGGCCGGCTGGCGAAACATCGTTCGGCAATGCGGGCTCCATCTCCGTCGGCAACGTGATGCCGCAGTCCACGCCCGGCATCGTCATGAAGGCGCTGCGGATGCTCGCCAATCCGTTGGCGCCATTGAAGCTCGATTGGGGCGTCAGCCCTAGTTACGCGCGCTGGCTGCTGCAGTTCCTCGACCAGGGCAGGATGGAGCACGTGCTGCCGATCATCGATGCGTTGAGTGCGATCAATACCGCCTCGCGCTCGGCGTGGCTCGAACTCGGTGAGCGGATCCGCGCACAGGACCTCATCGCGCACACCGGCTACCTGCACGTCTACAGCGAGGAAGCCAGCTTCGCGAAGGGCGAATGGGAACGTGGCCTGATGCGTGACCGGGGCGTGGCATTCGACGTCCTGGACGCCGGCCAGCTGCGCGAGCTCGAACCCGGCATCGGCACGGCCTTCCAGCGGGCGGTCTTCCAGCGCGAATCGCTGGCGATGCGCGATCCCGGCGACTTCTGCCGCCGCCTCTTCAATCACCTGAGCGCGCGTGGCGCGACGCCGCTGATCGCCAGCGTCTCGGCGATCCTGCGCCAGGACGGCGGCTATCGCCTCGACACCGATCATGGTGCGGTGCATGCCGGCCGCGTGGTGGTGGCCGCGGGTGCCTGGAGCAACGCCCTGCTGCGTCCGTTCGGGGTGAAGATCCCGGTGATTCCCGCACGGGGATATCACCTGATGTATCCGCAGAAGGATGTCATCGTGCGTCGGCCCACACTGTGGGCGGAGCGCTACATGGTGGTGTCGCCCATGCAGTCCGGCATCCGCATGACCAGCATCAAGGAGTTGACGGCACTGGGCCGAGACCCGCATTACCACCTGATCCGCCGGCTCGACCCGGAGGCACGGAAGCTGTTCCCGGGCATTACGGCCGAACCGGTATCGGAATGGGCGGGCAATCGGCCATGTACGCCGGATTCGCTGCCGATCATCGATCGGGTGCCGGGCGAGGACATCTTCGTCGCCACCGGGCATGGCCATCTCGGCCTGACGCAGGGTCCGATCACGGGGCGGCTGCTCGATCAGATGATGGCGGGCGAAGCGACCGAGATTCCGATGACGCCCTACGGGCTGGCACGGTTCGGCTGAGTTTTGCTTCTGCTTTCTGTAGGAGCGACGTGAGTCGCGACCGCACGGGCTGAATGTCGAGTCATTGGATCAGGACCGGAGTGCCCGGCCGGTGCGCCTTCTGTTTGCGCATCCATTACCCGGCCCATGTCTGAATGTCTTCCGGTTCGCGGTCGCGACTGACGTCGCTCCGACATAAGCAAAAGAAGCGACTACGCGCCGCCGCCAAACCCCGCTTGTCGCCATGCCTCGAACACGACGACGGCGACCGTGTTGGACAGGTTGAGGCTGCGGTTGTCGGGGCGCATCGGCAGGCGCAGGCGCTGCCGTTCGGGCAGGTCGTCCAGCAGGTCCTGCGGCAGGCCGCGGGTCTCGGGGCCGAACAGGAACGCATCGCCGGGCTGATAGGCGGGCTGGTCGTAACGGAGGGCGCCGCGGGTGCTCAGTGCGAACAGACGCGTGGGCCGAATCCGCTGCAGGGCCGCTTCCAGCGAAGCGTGGACCTGCAACGTGGCGTATTCGTGGTAGTCCAGGCCGGCGCGCTTGAGCTGCTTGTCTTCCAATGCGAACCCGAGCGGTTCGATCAGGTGCAGCCGCGCGCCGGTGTTCGCGCAGAGGCGGATGACGTTGCCGGTATTCGGGGGAATTTCCGGCTGGTACAGCAGGACATCGATGTCCAGAGTGTCGATCATGGCGCGCATTCTACGCGGCGCTGCATGGCCTCACGGGCATGTGGTGCGGTGGAACTCCGGCGGCTGCCGGCTTGCGTGGAAACGCAGGTGGAACGGGAGTGTTGCCTGCGTATCAGCGCGAAGCCAGCTGGCCGGCCAGCACACCCGCCTGTACCGCGATCTGCTGCATGTCTTCGGCGGACGGACGGACGGTGACCACCGGCATATCGACCACGCGCACTGCCTGCTGGGCAACGAAGTGGGCCAGGTCTTCAGCGCTGGGCTTCACGGTGATCGTGGCCAGGTCGACGATCTTGGTGTCCTTGTAGGTCAGGTAGTGGGCCAGGTCGGCCGCATCGGGTTTCACCGTGACGGCGGGCAGGTTGACGATGTGGGTGGCTTCGGCGGTGTTGCCGTTGTTGTCGGCGTGGGTGGCGGAAACGACCATGGACCCGGCGCACAGGGCGAACACGGCGGCAGCGGTCAGCGGGAGGAGGTTCTTGGTGTTCATTGTCATGCCTCTGTAGTGATGTTGTTGTGTGGTGTGGTAGTAAGGTAGTACACCTAGACGGACAGGGCAAGCAAAACCGTTCGTTTTGGTGAGTTGATTCAGGATTCAGTCAGGTTGAGGTCGGACAGCGGAAGGCTTGTTATGGGTAAAGCAGAAACCGTGCCAATCGCAAGTTGTTGATCCAATAGGCTTTTGGCTTCTGTCCTGCGTGTCCGGTGTCCGAGTGCATGTCCGCCCAGGTGTCCGTCCTGCATGCAACAAGACGCGCCAGGGTGTGCGTTGTGACTGCGAACACGCCGCTTCGGCCCGATCCCGGTCAATGCGGTGTGTTCTGGTTTGGATGCCGTTCAACCACGAACCGTTGCGGTCCACTGGCGCCGGCGCAGCCGGCATTCAGCTTTACCAGGGCAGCGAAGCGCCCTGCCAGTCGAGGAAGCGGCCGCTGTCCTCTGCTCCGAGGTGGTCGATCACGTGGAGCAGCCCTGCGGCGGATTCCTGCACTGACAGCGCGGCGTTGTCGCCCCCCATGTCGGTACGGACCCAGCCCGGATGCAGGGCGACGACCGTGATGCCGCGTGCGGCCAGGGCCTGCGACAGCAGCGAGGTGGTCATGTTCTGCGCGGCCTTGCCGATGGCATAGCTCGGGGTGCGGAATTCCTGTCGAAGGCCGATCGATCCGACCTCGGACGAAATATTGGCCACCACGCCGCCCTCGGCCAGGCGTGCGGCCAGCGTCTGCACCAGCAGGAACGGGCCGGCGGCGTTGGTATGGAAGCTGGCATCGAGATCGGCAGCGGTCACGTGGCCGAAACGCTCGCAGCCGCGCAGCACGCCGGCATTGTTCACCAGCAGGTGCAGGGGTTCTTCATCGGTGACCAGCGACACCTCGTGGAGCAGCTGGTTGCGGCTGCGGGCGTCGGCAACGTCGAGCGGCAGCACATGCAGGCGGCCGGGGTACTCGCCCGCCAGGCTGTTGAGCGCAGTGGCCTTGCCGGGCTGCCGGCAGGTCGCGATGACGTGGCAGTGGCGGGCCAGCAGCTGCCGGACAAGTTCCAGGCCCAGGCCTCGGTTGGCCCCGGTCACCAGGCAGTGCTTGCGGTCCATGGCACCTCCGCACAACAGGATTGGCGGGCCGCGGCGAGGCGGCGGATGGGCCATTCGTCATGGCTTGTGGCCTAGTGTAATGACCGCGGGCGGCGGTTAGCATCGGGGTTCTCCAGGCCCATTCAGTATTCAAAGGAGTGTCCGATGCACCTTTCCCGCCGGCCCCGCGCCGCCCTGCTCGCCATCGCCCTGTCCGCCGCGCTCGGGGGACTGGCCTACGCGCCGGCGTCGACGCATGCGAAGCCGGCGGGCGCAGACGTCGTGATTCCTTATGAAGAGTTCACCCTGCCGAACGGCCTGCGCGTGATCGTGCACACCGACCGCAAGGCGCCGATCGTGGCGGTGAATGTCTGGTACCACGTGGGCAGCAAGAACGAGACCCCGGGCCGCACCGGCTTCGCGCACCTGTTCGAGCACCTGATGTTCCAGGGCAGCGAGAACCATGACGGCGAGTTCTTCACCCCGTTCGAGTTGGTCGGCGCCACCGACCAGAACGGCACCACCAACCAGGACCGCACCAACTATTTCCAGAACGTGCCCACCACTGCCGTGGACATGGCGTTGTGGATGGAATCCGACCGCATGGGCCACCTGCTGGGCGCGATCGACCAGAAGGCGCTCGACGAGCAGCGCGGCGTGGTGCAGAACGAGAAGCGCCAAGGCGAGAACCAGCCCTATGGCCGCCGCATCTTCGCGCGCATGTTCGAGGCGCTGTACCCGGCCGGGCATCCCTACAGCTGGCAGACCATCGGCTCCATGGCCGACCTGGACGCCGCCACGCTGGACGACGTGAAGACCTGGTTCCGCAGCTGGTACGGCCCCAACAACGCCGTGCTGGTGCTGGCCGGCGACATCGACGTGGCCACCGCCAAGGAGAAGGTGACCCGTTACTTCGGCGACATCCCGGCCAGCGCCACACTGGCGGACATGAAAACCAACATCCCCAAGCACGCTAAGGACACCCGCGAGACGATTCCCGACCGCGTGCCGCAAGTGCGCGTCTACCGCGCCTGGCCGGTGGCGGAAATGGGCACGAAGGACGCCACCCTGCTGGACCTGTTCGCGCAGGTGCTGGGCGGCAGCGCGGCCTCGCGCTTCGACACCCGCCTGGTGCACGGCGACAAGATCGCCGACCAGGCCAGTGCCTTCCAGTGGAGCAGCGAGATCAGCAGCACGTTCTTCCTCATGTCCACCGTGAAGGAAGGCGTGGAGCCGGCCAAGGTCGAACAGGCCCTGGACGAGGAACTCAAGCGTCTGGTCACCCAGGGCCCGACGGCCGAGGAACTGGAGCGCGCCAAGGTCTCCGGACGCGCGGCGTTCGTGCGCGGCATCGAGCGCATCGGCGGTTTCGGCGGCAAGTCCGACGTGCTGGCCTCGTGCGCCGTCTACCAGGGCACGCCGGATTGCTACAAGGAAGACTTGGACATCCTCGCCAACGCCACGCCGGCGGAAGTGCAGGCCGTGGCCAGGAAATGGCTGACGGGGGCCTCGCATACCATCCTCGTGCAGCCCAGCGAGACGCCCGCCTCGGCCCTGCCGGAGACTGTGTTCGCCGCGCCCGCCACGCAGCCGGCCGCCACGCCCAAGGTCGACCCGAAGTTCAAGACGGTGAAGACCGACGTGGACCGCAGCCAGGGCGTGCCTAAGACCGCGACTTTCCCGGACCTGAAATTCCCGGCCGTGCAGCGCGCCACCCTGTCCAACGGCATGCAGGTCGCGCTGGCCGAGCGGCATGAAACGCCGGTGGTGCAGATCAGTGTCGAGTTCCCCGGCGGTTACGCCGCCGATGTCGGCAAGAAGCTGGGCACCGCCAGCTTCGCGCTGCAGATGATGGACGAAGGCGCGGGCGAGTACGGCGCGCTGGACTTCGCTGCACGCAAGGAGGCGCTTGGCGCGGAACTGACCACGGGCGCTGGCCTGGACAGTGCGTCGGTGGGCCTGTCGGCACTGACCGAAAAGCTGGACCCGTCGCTGGACCTGCTCGCTGACGTGCTGCGTCGCCCGACCTTCGCCCCGGCCGAGATCGAGCGCGTGCGCGCCACCTGGATCGCCGGCATCAAGCAGGAGAAGGCGCGTCCGCAGACCGCCGCGCTGCGCACGTTGCCGCCGCTGCTGTATGGCACCGGCCATCCATATGCCATCCCGTTCACCGGCTCGGGCACGGAGGCATCGATCGCCTCGCTGACCCGCGACGACCTGGTTGCCTTCCATCGTGACTGGCTGCAGCCGGACCAGGCCCGCATCACCGTGGTCGGTGACACCACGCTGGCGCAGATCGTGCCGTTGCTGGAAGCCCGTCTGGGCGACTGGAAGGCCGCACCGAACGCACCGAAGCTGGCGGCCGTGCCGAAGGTGACCAACGCCACCAAGCCGCGCGTGTTCCTGATCGACCAGCCGGGTGCCATCCAGTCCAACGTCTACGCGGCCCAGCTGGTGCCGCCTACCGGCGATGCCGGCACCATCGACTTCGATTTCGCCAACGGCGTGCTGGGCGGGCAGTTCAGCTCCCGCCTCAACATGAACCTGCGCGAGGACAAGCACTGGGCCTATGGCTCTTACAGCGGTGCCCGCAATGCGCTCGGCCAGCGTCCCTGGTGGGCCAGCGCCGCCGTGCAGAGCGACCGCACCGCCGATTCGATGAAGGAGCTGCAGAAGGAGATCAGCCAGTTCGCCAGTGGCCAGGCCCCTGCCAAGCCGGACGAGATCACCAAGATTCGCGCGGCCAACACGCTGGAACTGCCGGGCGCGTACGAAACCGCGTCCGCCGTGCTCGGACAGATCGCCACCAACCAGCGTTATGGCCGGCCCGACGACTACATCGTCCAGTACAAGGCCCGCAACGAAGCGATCGGCGCGGCCGATGTCGCCAAGGCGGCGTCCACCCTGTCGACGTCCGCACTGACCTGGGTGGTGGTGGGTGACCTGTCCAAGGTCGGGGAATCGGTCCGCGCGCTGCAGCTGGGCGAGGCGGTGGAACTGGGTGCCGACGGTAAACCGAAGCCGTAAGGCCCGGAAGGCACCGCTCCTCCGCGCGGGGAGCGGTGCACGTGCCCGGAGCGATTCATCCCGCGTGGGCCAGAATGGCCGCGACTCACACTTCAAGGTGACTTCGATGCGACTCGCCCTTCTTGCCGCCGCTTCCACCGTGCTGCTGTCCGCCTGCACCTGGGTGCACCTGGCACCCACTGCCCGGGATGTCCGCGTGGTCGGCGCGGGCGCCGTTCCCGCCGGCTGCGAGAAGCGCGGTGAGGTATCGGTATCGGTCAAGGACAGCGTGGCGTTCTATGAACGCAACGCCCTGCGCGTGCGTGACGAGCTGGAAACCCTGGCCCGTAACGAGGCGCCGGGCCTTCAGGCCGACACCCTGCAACCCCTGGGCGATCCGGCCAACGGCGAGCAGCGTTTCGCCGCGTTCCGCTGCGGTCGATGAAATGTGACGTGCGTCACATTTTAAGCTGAGGCGCGTCCAGGGCGATCCTGCGTAAAGATGCGGTGAAGGCGGGAAGTGAGTACCCTTGTCGGCCCCCTCTGCCTGAGCCTTGGCGCTAACCTCGATGCTCTTCAAGAATGTCTCCATCGCGGGACTGGCGCATATCGATGCGCCGCACACGCTGACGTCCGACGAGATCAACGCCCGCCTCCAGCCCACGCTCGACCGACTGGGCATCAAGACCGACGTGTTGAACGACGTCGCCGGCGTGCACGCCCGTCGGCTGTGGGACGACGATGTGCAGGCCTCCGACGCAGCCACGCTGGCGGCACGGAAGGCCTTGCTCGACGCCGGCATCGGCGCCGACAAGATCGGCCTGGTGGTCAACACCTCGGTCAGCCGCGACTACCTTGAGCCGTCCACTGCCAGCATCGTCTGCGGCAACCTGGGCGTCAGCGACCATTGCCAGACCTTCGATGTGACCAATGCGTGTCTGGCCTTCATCAATGGCATGGACATCGCCGCCCGCATGCTGGAACGCGGCGAGATCGACTACGCGCTCGTCGTCGATGGCGAGACCGCCAACCTGGTCTACGACAAGACCATCGAACGCCTCAATGCGCCGGACGTGACCGAACAGCAGTTCCGTGATGAGCTGGCGGCCCTGACCTTGGGCTGCGGTGCCGTGGCGATGGTGATGACGCGCCGCGAGCTGGCGCCGGATGCCCCGCGTTACAAGGGCGGCGTGACCCGCTCGGCGACCGAGTGGAACAAGCTCTGCCGCGGCAACCTGGACCGCATGGTCACTGACACCCGCATGCTGCTGATCGAAGGCATGAAGCTGGCCACCAAGACCTTCGCCGCCGCCAAGATCGCGCTCGGCTGGGCCGTGGACGAACTGGACCAGTTCGTCATTCATCAGGTCAGCCGCCCACATACCCAGGCGTTCGTGAAGTCGTTCGGCATCGACCCGAAGAAGGTCATGACCATCTTCACCGAGCACGGCAACATCGGCCCGGCCAGCGTTCCGATCGTGCTGAGCAAGCTGAAGGAGCTGGGCAAGCTGAAGAAGGGCGACCGCATCGCCCTGCTCGGCATCGGCTCGGGCCTGAACTGCACGATGGCCGAGGTGGAGTGGTAATCCCACCCGGCATTCGCATTCCAGGGGCCGGTTCGCCGGCCCTTTTCTTTGACGGCGGCGACGCGCGATGAACCTTCCCGGCTATCCCTCCCATCCGAAGCGCTTCGAGGTCCGTCCGGGCCTGTCGATGAACTACCTTGATGAAGGCCCGCGCGACGGCGAGGTGGTGGTGATGCTGCACGGCAATCCGTCGTGGAGCTATTACTGGCGCACGCTGGTGGCGGGGCTGTCCGACAAGTACCGCTGCATCGTGCCCGACCACATCGGCATGGGCCTGTCCGACAAACCCGACGACAGCCGCTACGACTACACCCTGCAGTCGCGCGTGGACGACGTCGCCGCGCTGCTGCAGCACCTGGGCATCACCGGCCCGGTGACGCTGGCCGTGCACGACTGGGGCGGCATGATCGGCTTCGGCTGGGCGCTGTCGCACGCCACGCAGGTGAAGCGCCTGGTGGTCACCAACACCGCTGCATTCCCGATGCCGGCGGCGAAGGCGATGCCGTGGCAGATCGGGTTGGGTCGCGACTGGACAATCGGCGAGTGGATCATCCGCGGCTTCAATGCATTCTCTGCGGGTGCGTCCTGGATCGGTGTCGAGCGGCGCATGCCGGCCGATGTACGCCGCGCCTACGTGTCGCCGTACGACACCTGGGCCAACCGCATTTCGACGATCCGCTTCATGCAGGACATCCCGCTCGGTCCGCAGGACAAGGCGTGGCCGCTGCTCGAAGCCGCTGGCAAAGCGCTGCCGTCGTTCGCCGACCGGCCCGCGTTCCTGGGCTGGGGTCTGAAGGATTTCGTGTTCGACAGGCACTTCCTCGACGGCTTCCGTGCCGCGCTGCCGAACGCGGAGGTGCATGCGTACGAGGACGCCGGCCATTACGTGCTGGAAGACAAGCACGAGATCCTGGTGCCGCTGATCCGCGACTTCCTGGATCGTCATCCGCTCGATTGATCCCTTCTCCCCACGGAGCTGATCCCTTCTCCCTGCGCCAGCGGGGAGAAGGTGCCGAAGGCGGATGAGGGGCGCTTCTGCTGTTGCTTTGTCTGGTGGGCGTTCAAGCGGCTCGCTTGCGCTCGCGTCCCCTCATCCGGCGCTGCGCGTCACCCTCTCCCGCAAGGGGAGAAGGGTCAGAACTCCGGCAGCGGGTTCCTGTCGGCGTCAATCACGCCCACCCAGTCCGCCTCCTCCAGCAGTGGCAGACCATGCGCCAGCCGCGCCTTGTCGCACTGCGCGCTGCGCTCGCCGAACTCCAGTGACGCCGGCACCAGCGCGCACACCGACGGTCGCCGGTCGTGGATCGTGCAGCGGCTGTAGCGGCCGATGTCGGCATCCAGCGCCACGCAGTGCGGATGCTTCTGCGAGGTGCCCCGCATCACCCGCTCGTGCACCCGCAGCGGTTCGGTCAGTTCGATCGGTACCACGCCGCCCTGGTCGGGATCCGCCTCGCTCCAGTGGAAGCTGACGCGGAAGTGGGCGCAGCAGGCGCCGCAGGTCAGGCAGGGATGCATCGGGGCTTGGCTGGCGGCGGTGCGCGGGCGGGACGCGCATTCTGCCAACCCGGGCGGCTGACGCAAGTACCGTCCAGCGGCGACAATGACGGCATGACCGATCCGTGCAACATCGCCGCCAGCCTGCCCCGGCTGGCCCGCGAGCAGCCCGACCGCGTGGCCATGCGCTGTCCCGACGCCGCCGGACGCTACACCCGCGAACTCACCTATGCCCAGCTGGACGCGCGCAGCGACGCCATCGCCGCGGGCTTGGGTGCGTATGGCATCGGTCGCGGCGACCGCACCGTGGTGATGGTGCGCCCCACCCCGGAATTCTTCCTGCTGATGTTCGCGTTGTTCAAGGCCGGCGCCGTGCCGGTGCTGGTGGATCCCGGCATCGACCGGCGCGCGCTGAAGCAGTGCCTGGACGAAGCCGAACCGCAGGCCTTCATCGGCATCCCGCTGGCGCAGGCCGCGCGCTGCGTGCTGCGCTGGGCGAGGTCGGCGAAGAAGATCGTCACCGTCGGCACGCGCTGGGCCTGGGGCGGCACCACGCTGGCGAAGATCGAGGCGCGCGGCGCGAACGCCGGCCCGCAGCTCGCCGCCACCGCACCCGACGATGTCGCCGGCATCCTGTTCACCAGCGGCTCCACCGGAGTGCCCAAGGGCGTGGTCTACCGCCACCGCCATTTCGTCGCCCAGATCGAACTGCTGCGCAATGCGTTCGGCATGCAGCCGGGCGGCGTGGACCTGCCCACGTTCCCGCCATTCGCGCTGTTCGATCCCGCGCTCGGGCTCACCTCGGTGATCCCGGACATGGATCCCACCCGCCCGGCCAGCGCCGATCCGAACAAGCTGCACGCGGCCATCGCGCGTTTCGGCGTCACCCAGTTGTTCGGCTCGCCGGCGCTGATGAAGGTGCTCGCCGACCATGGCGCGCCGCTGCCCGGCGTGCAGCGCGTGACCTCGGCCGGCGCGCCGGTGCCGCCGGATGTCGTGGCGAAGATCCGTACGCTGCTGCCGGATACCGCGCAGTTCTGGACGCCGTACGGGGCCACCGAATGCCTGCCGGTCGCCGTCATCGAAGGCCGTGAACTGGACGCCACGCGCGTGCACACGGAAGCCGGTGCCGGCACCTGCGTCGGTCGCGCCGTGCCGCCGAACGAGGTCCGCATCATCCGCATCGTCGACGCGCCGATCGAGCGCTGGAACGATGTCGAGGTGCTGCCCGATGGTGAGGTCGGCGAGATCACCGTCGCCGGGCCCACGGCCACCGACACCTACTTCCATCGCGATGCCGCCACGCGCGCGGCGAAGATCCGCGAACTGCTGCCAGACGGCGGCGAGCGCATCGTGCACCGCATGGGCGACGTGGGCTGGTTCGATGGCGAGGGTCGTCTGTGGTTCTGCGGCCGCAAGACGCAGCGTGTGGAAACCGCCGACGGCCCGCTCTACACGGAGCAGGTCGAACCCGTGTTCAACACGCATCCGCAGGTGCGCCGCACCGCACTGGTCGGCGTGGGCGAGGCGGGCCGGCAGCGGCCGGTGCTGTGCTACGAGGTGATGCCCGGCGTGGTCGCCGACCGTGCGCGCATCGAACGCGAGCTACGCGAAATCGGCGCGCGCCATCCGCATACCGCGCGCATCGGTGCGTTCCTGCCGCATCCGGGTTTTCCCGTCGATATCCGCCACAACGCCAAGATCGGCCGGGAGACCCTGGCCGTGTGGGCCGCCACGCAGAAGGAGCACCACGCATGAAGATCCTCGTCACCGGCGGTGGTGGATTCCTCGGCCAGGCGCTGTGTCGTGGCCTGGTCGAGCGCGGCTACGAAGTCATCAGCCTCAATCGTGGCTACTACCCGGTGCTGCGCGAACTTGGCGTGGGCCAGGTGCAGGGCGACCTCGCCGACGCGCACGCGGTGCGGCATGCCGCCGACGGCGTCGACGCGGTCTTCCACAACGCGGCCAAGGCCGGCGCCTGGGGCAGCTACAAGAGTTACCACGATGCCAACGTGGTCGGCACGCAGAATGTGCTCGACGCCTGCCGGGCGCACGGCATCGGCAGGCTGGTCTACACCTCCACGCCGAGCGTGACCCATCGCGCTACCCATCCGGTCGAGGGCGGCACAGCCGACAGCGTGCCGTACGGCGAGGGCTTCAAGGCGCCGTACGCGACCACCAAGACGATCGCCGAGAAGGCTGTGCTCGCAGCGAACGATACGTCGCTGGCGACGGTGGCGCTGCGGCCGCGCCTGATCTGGGGCCCGGGCGACCACCAGATCCTGCCGCGGCTGGTGTCGCGCGCGCGCGCTGGTCGCCTGCGCGTCGTCGGCAGCGGCGAGAACCATGTCGACACCACCTACATCGACAACGCCGCACAGGCGCACTTCGATGCCTTCGATCATCTCGCCCCCGGCGCCGCCTGCGCGGGCAGGGCCTACTTCATTTCCAATGGCGAGCCGTGGCCGATGCGCAAGCTTCTCAACGCGCTGCTGGAATCAGCCGGCGCGCCACGCGTGGACAAGCACCTCTCGTTCAAGGCCGCTTACCGTGTGGGTGCGGTGTGCGAAACGCTGTGGACGGTGCTGCCGTTGAAAGGCGAACCGCCGATGACGCGGTTCCTCGCCGAACAGCTGAGCACGGCGCACTGGTACGACATGGCGCCCGCACGTCGCGACTTCGGCTATGTGCCGCGCGTGTCGATGGAGGAAGGCTTCGAGCACCTGCGCGCCTGGCTGCGCGAGCATCCGTTGTAGGAGGGGCTTCAGCCTGCGCCTCGAACAACTTGTCCCATACGCGCCGAAGAGCGCGCCACAGTGCGGCAGGGGAGTGGATGGACCTGATGGCGACGGCAACTCTGAAGGGAGAGAGGTCGGGGCTGAAGCTCCTCCCACGGACCGCCCGGCCTTCACACTCGAATCACGACGCTGAAGGCTGTCCATATCGCGCAGAGCGACACTCACGCAACCGTGACTCCCCGCGTTCCAGCATGACGCACGCCACTAACGGCTGCATCGCTGGCCACAGCCCAAAGGAGTTTCCATGCTGCGCTACGCCATCATTTTCTTCGTCATCGCCCTCATCGCCGCCGTACTGGGTTTCAGCGGCATCGCGGGTGCCGCCACCAACATCGCGTGGGTGCTGTTCGTCGTTTTCGTGATCCTGGCGATCATCTCGCTGCTGCGCGGCAAGCGCGTCTGACGCATCACCGTCTCTCTCCGCCGGGACGGCAGGACGCCGTCGAGCCCGCCCGAAGCCCGCACGATGCGGGCGCACGGGCGGGCGGGGCGTACAGGCTTTGCCGCTAGAATGGCGGAATGGACCTGTCTCCGTTCGATGCCTTGAAACCCCTCGCTGGTCGCGCGCTGGAAACTGCGCTCAACCAGGCGATCGCGCTGGATCCCGACACCTCGGCCGCGCTGCGTCTTCTCGAAGGCCGCCGCATCCAACTGGTGGTCGATGCACCACCTCTGGCGATGGATGTCATGGTCGGGGGTGGTCGGCTTCAGGTGGGGCCCGCAAGCGAAGTGATCGAAGCCGATCTCGCCGTGCGCAGCACGCTCGGCGGCCTGCTGGGACAACTGCCGTTCTTCCGTCGCGACCACGCTACGCCGGTCGGCAAGGTCAAGGTATCCGGCGATGCCGACCTCGCCCGTCGCCTGCAGACGCTGGCCACGCGTTTCGATCCCGATTGGTCGCTGCCCTTCGCCCGGGTGTTCGGTGACGTGATTGGCGTGCAGGTGGCGAATGCCGTGCGTGCCGGCCTGCAACAGGCCCGCATCGCGGCGGGCAATCTCGCCGAAAGTGCAGCCGACTATGTCACCGAGGAATCGCGCGACGTGGTCGGCCGCGAGGAACTCAATGCCTTCCATGACGATGTCGATGCGATCCGCGACGATGTCGAGCGTATCGCCGTGCGCATCGGCCGCCTCGCTGCACGCGTGGAGCATCGCGCATGAAGTCGGTATTGCGGGCCAGCCGCATCGGTCGGGTGCTGCTCCGCTATCGCCTTGACGACCTGTTGGATGGCACGCCAGTCGAGCGCTGGCTGAAGCTGGCTCGCCCTTTCGTCCCGCGCGCGTCGGCCGAGATCGCCGCGCAGCCGCGTGGCGTTCGCTTGCGGCTGGCGTTGCAGGAACTGGGCCCGATCTTCGTCAAGTTCGGCCAGATCCTGTCAACCCGTCGTGACCTGATTCCGCCCGACATTGCCGAGGAACTGACGCTGTTGCAGGACCGCGTCGCGCCGTTCGATGGCGACGTCGCGCGTGCGCTTGTGGAACAGGAGCTGGGGCGTCCGATCATCGAAGCCTTCGAGCAGTTCGACACCACGCCGCTGGCCTCTGCGTCCATCGCACAGGTGCACGCGGCCGCGCTGCCCGGCGGGCGCGAAGTGGTAGTGAAAGTGCTGCGCCCCGATATCCGCAAGCAGATCGCCGGCGACATCGCGCTGCTGGAGAGTGTCGCCGCCATCGTCGACCGCGCGCACCCCAACGCCGACAAGATCCGCCCGCGCGAGATCGTCGCCGAGATCGAGAACACGCTGGCGGCCGAGCTCGACCTGCAGCGCGAGGCCGGCAACGCCAGCCTGCTGCGGCGCAACTGGGCCGAGTCGCCCGACCTGTACGTGCCCGAGGTGATCTGGTCGCACACGGCCGAGCGCGCGATGACCATGGAGCGCGTGCGCGGGATCCCGTCCGACGACATCGTCGCGCTCGACGCCGCCGGCATCGACCGCAAAGCGCTCGCTGCCAAGGGCGTGCGCGTGTTCTACCAACAGGTGTTCCGCGACAACTTCTTCCACGCCGACGCGCACGCCGGCAACATCTGGGTGGACCCGGAGCGGAAGACCGATCCGCGCTTCATCGCGCTGGATTTCGGCATCATGGGCCAGCTCTCGCGCGACGACCAGTACTGGCTCGCCGAGAACTTCATGGCGATCTTCAACCGCGACTACCGTCGCATCGCCGAACTGCACGTGCAGGCGGGATGGATGCCGGCGCACATCCGAATCGACGAACTGGAGGCCGCCGCGCGCGCGGTGTGCGAGCCCTATTTCACCCGCCCACTCAGCGAAATTTCGCTGGCCGAAGTGTTGGCCAAGCTGTTCCGCACCGCGCAGCGCTACGAACTGACGTTGCAGCCGCAGTTGATCCTGCTGCAGAAGACCCTGCTCAACATCGAGGGCGTGGGCCGGCAGCTGGACCCGCAGATCGATATCTGGGCGGTGGCGCGGCCGGTGCTGGAACGCATCCTGATGGAGCGCTACAGCCCGCAGCGCGCCGCGCAGGAGTTCCGCAAGCGCCTGCCCGAGATCATGACCCACGCGCCGGACATGCCCCGCCTGGTGCATGCATGGCTGAGCCAGCAGGTGGAAGGCCGGCACGAGCTGGCGATGCGTTCCAAGGACCTCACCGAACTGACCCAGACGATGAAGGGCCTGCAGCGCCGCGTCGTCGCCGCGATCCTTGGCGTGGGGCTGTTGATCATCGCCGCTGTGCTCTACGCGCTGGAAGCCGGCGGGCCACGTTTGTTTGACGTGCCTGCCGCCGCATGGATTGCCGGCATCGGTGGCCTGTGGGCGTTACTTGCGGCGTGGCCGCGGCGCTGATATGGAAGACTTCGCGCAAGCGCGGTTGCGTATCAGCATCACCGGAATCGCAGACGAAGAATTTCCCGGCAGGATCGAGTTCCATATCGACGAGGCGTCAGGGCGTCGGCATCGAGGCATCGAGAAGATGCCGGTCGTTGGTTATGCGAACCAGGCGTTTCCCTGCGATGGATGGATTGCCTGCCACGTGCTCGGGCACTTGGATAGCGATGGCCGTCGATGCCTGGAGGTCGATACCTCGCCCTGGCACGTCGAGACGGACGAGGGCGTCTACCGCTTTGTCGTCGACGCATCGAATGTGAACGAAGCGCAGTCCTGAGCCTCACGTATCCGCACGCGTGGCGCGCCGACCTCCCCATGCCAACCACCAGCCCAGCCACACCTGCACGGGCAAGGTCAGCAGGCAGGCGGGGGTGAACCAGCGCGGGAAGTCTTCCCAAGCGAGCCAGACCAGGGCCACGCCGAGGGTCAGGTACAACGCGAGGAACACCCAGGCGTGCACGGTCTTCGCGACTGCCGCCACACCGACCATCAGCATGCTGCCGGCCACGCCGGCCATGACGACCCACAGCAGGTCGTAGGCCAACCGCGCGTCACCGCCGGGAGGCAGGCGCAGCGCCGCTGCAAGTTCACCGCCGATCTGGTTGACCAGAGGCAACGCGTAGAGCGACATGACGCACGCCGCCACGCTGCGTAACACGACAACCATGCGGCGGAGCATGAGTGCACTTCCATGAACAGGTGAGGCATTGGAGCACATCGACCACGCACGTTGACACGATGGCAACGATTCCTTCGCATGTCGTGCGCGTGGCGCACGCTACCGTGGTACTTCATTCATACGGGAGCCTTTCCATGAGCCACCTGACGGGAAAACGCGTCGCCATCCTCGCCACCGACGGCTTCGAGCAATCCGAGTTGACCGAACCGATGCGCGTACTGCAGTCGCACCACGCGCAGGTCGACATCGTCTCGCTCGATGGCGGACGCATCCAGGGCTTCAAGCACTTCGACAAGGGCGACCAGGTGGACGTGGATCATGTGCTGTCCGAAGTCTCCGCCAAGGACTACGACGCGCTCGTCATTCCCGGGGGACTGTTCAATCCGGACGCCCTGCGCGTGGACGACCAAGCGCTGGCCTTCACCCGCGGCTTCTTCGAAGCCGGCAAACCGGTCGGCGCGATCTGCCACGGCCCGTGGGTGCTGGCCAATGCCGACGTGCTTCGCGGGCGCACCGTCACCTCGGTGCCCAACATCCGCAAGGACTTGGAGAATGCAGGTGCGAACTGGAAAGACGAAGAAGTCATCGTTGACAAGGGCCTCGTCACCAGCCGCACACCGAAGGATCTGCCTGCGTTTTGCGCCAAGCTGGTGGAGGAGATCGCCGAGGGCAAGCATGAAGAGCAGCGGCGCTCAGCGTAAGCCGGAGATCGCAAGCCGGAGATCGCGTCGCCGCTCAGCGCGGCGACGCCGGGCTTTCCGTTGCATCGTCGCTGGGCGCGCATTGCGATAGCGGCAATGGGCCATACACCTTGAAGGTGCCGGCAAAGCCGCCTTGTTCGATCACGTAGACCGCACGTGCATCGGTATCGACATGGAGGAACTGTTGGTAACCGTCCGCAACCATGCCGGTATCGGAGAGCGGTGTTCCCAACGTGTGATGCAACCCCGCGGGTGGCGACGCCATCACCGGCCACGCTTGCTGTACGCCGTAGGGGCCGACGAAAGATCTGAGGCGGCGGGCAACGCAGGCAGTAACGGGATCCGCGGCATGCGCATGCGTGCCCGTGTCTACGGTGAGGGTCACGGCCGGTGGAGGCTGGCCCGGCGTGGCAGTGGCCAATATCACGATCAGGGCTGTCGCAGGCATGGAGTTTCCTTTTCCGATTCCGACGACAGTCTTGCATGAGTCCACGTCGTGGATGGAGACAGGCCCCTCCTGTGTTCTTTCGCTGTTCAATGGCCGCGTGCGCGACAATGGTGGTCCCGCCATCGTGGAGTCGCCCATGAGTCGTTGGAGTCTGGTATTGACAAGCCTGCTGGGCCTCGCGTCGATGCAGGCACACGCAACCGATCAGCTCTCCATCATGAGCTTCAACATCCGCCTGCCGGCGGAGAGCGACGGCGTGGATTACTGGGAGACGCGCAAGCCGCTGGCGGTACGCATGCTGCGCGAGGAGGCGCCGGACGTGATCGGCATGCAGGAACTGGTGAAGGCGCAGGCCGATTACCTCGCGAGCGAGCTGCCGCAGTACGCCTGGTTCGGACGTGGGCGCGAGGCCGATGGCGGTGGCGAACACATGGGTGTGTTCTACCGCAGGGATCGCTTGAAGGTGGTCGAATCCGGCGACTTCTGGCTCTCCGACACGCCCGACGTGCCTGGCAGCGTCACCTGGAACCACCCTCATCCCCGGATGGTGTCCTGGGCGCTGTTCGAACGCCGCAGCGATCGCAAGCGTTTCTATCTGTTCAACACGCACCTGCCGTACCGCGACCAGGACGAGGCCGCGCGCGTGAAAGGGGCAAATGCCATCGCGCGGCACCTGGCTGCGCTGCCGGACGGTGTGCCGGTGGTGCTGACCGGCGATTTCAACACCACGCCCGACAGCGAAGTGCATGCCGTGCTGGCGCGCACGCTGAAGGATGCGTGGACGACGGCGCCGCGCGTGGAGGGCATGGATGCCACATTCCACGGGTTTACCGGAAAGGCGGACCGCCGTATCGACTGGATCCTAGTCCGCGGCGTGCAACTGGAGTCGATCACCTCGGTGACTACGCGCTGGAACAACCGCTATCCGTCCGATCACTTCCCGCTGGTGATGACGCTGCGTCTGCCGTAGCGCGTGCCTCTCCCTTCTTCCCGCGCACAGGGGGAGGAGAGCGATCACCGGGTCCTGGAAACGAGAACGGCCCCTTGCGGGGCCGTTCCGTGCGGATCATGCGGTCTACTTCGTCGGCGCCGCGGTAGCTGTTGCTCCCGCTTTCCTCGCGAAATCGCCCGCCAGGAACACGCTCAGCGCCTCCGGCTTGAAGTGCTTGCGGATCGCGGCGTTCACTTGGTCCACCGTCAGCGCAGCGTACTTCGCGTCGAGGTCGGCGGTGAACTGCATGGTGCGATCGAAGAACAACTGGTCGGTCAGCATGCCGGCGACGCTGCCGTCTTCGGCGCGGCCCTGCTGGCGTTCGGTCAGCGTGCCGGCCACCGCATCCTTCAGCTCCCCGGCAGTAATGCCATCCTTGACCAGCTTCGCCAGCTCTTCGCGCACCAGCGCTTCCACCTTCGCCATGTTCTCCGGCGCGGCGATGGCCTGGATGCTGAAGCTGCCGGCATCGTCCTGGCCGGTGCGGCTGTCGTCGGCACGCACGCCACTGGAGACGCCATAGCTCAGGCCTTCCTGCTGGCGGATGCGATCACCCAGGCGCGACTTCAGTGCACCACCACCGAACACCCGGTTGGCGATCACCATCGCCGGATAGTCCGCGTCGGTGACCTTCAGCGACAAGTTGTGGCGGGCCAGCAGCACGGCGTTGGGCTTGTCCGGCGTCTCGAAGCGATCCTGCTTGGGGGCGACGCTGGTGTAGCGGGTGGCGATGGACGCGTACGGCTTGCCGCTCTTCCAGCCGGCGAACAGCTGCTCCAGCTGCGCGCGCACGGCCGCCGGATCGAAATCGCCGACGATGGCGATCTCGCCGTTGGCAGTGCCGTAGAAATCGCGGTGGAACGCGCGGACATCGTCCAGCTTCAATGCCTTCATCATGGCCAGCGAATCATCCAGCGTGCGGTTGCGCAGCGGGTGGCCGGCGGGCCACGGGTCGAAGTATTGCGCCAGCGCACGGCCCGCGATGGCCCCCGGTTCCTGCCGCGAGGCTTCCATGCCGGTCAGCGCCTGCAGGCGCAGCTGTTCGAACTCGGCTTCCGGGAACGCGGGATTGCGCAAGACGTCGGCGGCCAGCGCCAAGGCATCGGCCAGGTGTTCGCGGCGCGTCTGCAGGCCGATGCTGGCGCCTTGCAGGCTTCCGCCCACGTTGCCCTGCGTCTTCAGCTGTTCCAGGCGCTGGTCGATCTGTTCGCGCGTCATCGTCTTGCTGCCGCGCATCAGCATGGCGCCCGCCATGCCGGCGGCACCTTCGCGGCCGGTGAGCGAGGCTTCATCGGCGAAACGGAAGTTGGCGTCGACGACCACCGTGCCGCCGCGCGTCTTCTTCGGCAGCAATGACACCTTCAGGCCGTCGCCCAGGGTGAAGGTCTGCGTGCGTGCCTCGATGTTCTTCGGCGAGGGATCGAACTGCTCGCCCGCACTCACGGCGGCGCGGCCGATATAGCCGTCCACCAGCGACGCGACCGCGGGCGCGGCCGGAATCTCCACACGCTCGGGTGCTGTGGTGGGAATGAAGCGGCCCAGCGTGCGATTGCTCGACTTCAGGTACGCCGCGGCGACGCGGTTGATGTCGTCGGCGGTGACCTTCGCAATGGCGTCGCGACTGGTGAACAGCAGGCGCCAGTCACCGGCGGACTGGAACTCGGACAGGCCCATGCCCACGGCGTTGACGTCGGTGAAGTACAGGTCGTAGGCGTTGCCGATGCGCTGCTTCGCCTCGTCCACTTCCTGCTGAGTGACCGGGCGCGTGGCGAGCTGCTCGACCTGCCTCAGGAGTTCGGCCTCCGTCTTCGCGGCATCGCCGTCGTTGGGCACCACGGCCACCACGGTCAGCAAGCCGGGGTCGCGCATGGACTCGCTGCTGGCGCCGCTGCCGGCGGCCAGCTTGGTTTCCACCAGCGCCTTGTGCAGGCGGCCGCCGGGTGTGTGTCCCAGCACATTGGCCAGCACGCTCAGCGGCGCATTGTCCGGATGCGCCACCGCGGGGGCATGGTAGGCGGCCGCGACCAGGCGCAGGTTGCCGACACGGCGCACCGTGACTTCGCGCTCGCCATCCTGCGCGGGTTCCTGTGTGTAGAAACGCGGCAATGCGCGGGTGGGCTTCTTCAACGCGCCGAAATGGCGTGCGACGCGGGCCAGCGCGTCGGCGGGGTCGAGGCGGCCAGCGAGGATGAGGGTGGCATTGTCCGGCTGGTACCACTGGCGGTAGAACGCCTGCAGCTTGTCGATCGGCACGCCTTCCACGTCGCTGCGTGCGCCGATGGTGGTGTTGCCGTAGTTGTGCCACAGGAACGCCGTCGAGCGGATGCGCTGGAACAGCACGCCGCCCGGGCTGTTCTCGCCGGCTTCCAGTTCGTTGCGTACCACGGTCATCTCGCTGTCGAGGTCCTTCTTCGCGACATGGGAGTTGACCATGCGGTCGGCTTCCATCTTCAGCACCCACTCGAGGGTGTCGTTGTTGGCCGGGAACGAAGCGAAGTAGTTGGTGCGGTCCAGGCCGGTGGTGGCGTTGAAGTCGATGCCGCGCTTCTTCATTTCGCCGCTGATGTCCGATTGCGTGGGCGTGCCCTTGAACAGCAGGTGCTCCAGCAGGTGGGCCATGCCGGTCTCGCCGTAGTTCTCGTGCACCGAACCCACGCCGTATACCAGGTTGACGGTCACGGTAGGTTTGGTGGAGTCGGGGAACACCAGCACACGCAGGCCGTTGGACAGCGTGTACTCGCTGATGCCTTCGATGCTAGGGCCGGCGGTGATGCCATTCGGGAGCGCGGCGGTGTCCGCCCAGGCTGGCTGGCCCAGGGCGAGCGCCACGGCCAGGCCGAGTGCGACAATGAAACGGGGTGACTTCATCCACAATCCTCCATCAGGGCCGCGTGCGTCCATCGCGTGCGGCGAACCCCGAGTTTCGCAGATTTGGAAGGCACGCAGATTCATGGATTACGGTGAGACGAAGGCGGGCGACGGCGCAGTGCCCGTGCTGTATGCGGATGCGCATATCGCGGTGGTCGACAAACCCGCAGGTGTGATGGCGCACGACAGCAAGCTGGCCGGTGGGGAAACGGATTTCGTCGCCGACCGGCTGCGCGTGCAGTTCGGCCGCCCCATCTTCCTGATCCACCGGCTGGACCGTGCCACCAGCGGTTGCCTGTTGGTGGCATTCGACCGCGAGAGCGCCTCGACGCTGGGCAAGGTGTTGATGTCGCGCGAGGTGGAGAAGGATTACCTCGCGGTGTGCCGTGGCTGGCCGGAACCGGATTTCATCGTCGATCATCCGCTCGATGGCGGCCCGGGCAAGCCGGAAAAGAAGCCGTCGGTGACGCGTTTCGTGCGCCTGGCGAAGGGCGAACTGTCGTTGCCGTCGGGAGGCTTCGAGACCTCGCGCTATGCGCTGCTGCGATGCCAGCCGGAGACCGGCCGCTTCCGCCAGATCCGCCGGCACCTGAAGCACGCCTTCCATCACCTGATCGGCGACACCAGCCACGGCGATGGGCGGCACAACCGCCACTTCCGCATGCAGGGCGTGCACCGCATGCTGCTGCACGCGGTGCGGTTGTCGTTCCCGCACCCGGCCACCGGCGAAAGGATCGAGGCCGTGGCGCCGCTGGATGCGGAGTTCCGCAAGGCATTTGCCCTGTTCGGGTGGGAAGCCGATCTGCGGTGATGCGGTAACGCCTTGATGCGTCAGGCATGCGGCATTTGTCCGATGACGCTGCAGCGCGCGATCGCGAAGGTGGGGCTCCCTTCCCCGGAGCGCGTCGCCATGTCCTCTCTCCGCATCTACGACCTGCCCACGCGGGTCTTCCACTGGACCTTCGCCGGCCTGTTCGTCGCCGCGTACACCATCGGCAGTACGGTCGACGACGCGCCGCCGCGGTTCGTGCTGCACATGCTGGCCGGCGGCCTGCTGGCGGCGGCGGTGCTGCTGCGCTTGGTGTGGGGGGTGGCGGGAACGCGTCACGCCCGGTTGTCGGATTTCAGCCTGAGCCCTGCCGCGCTGGTGGGCTACCTGCGTGGCGTGCTGTCCGGCCAGGCGCGGACGTGGGCGGGGCACAATCCCGCGTCCAGTTGGGCTGCGCTGGTGATGATGGGGCTGGGCCTGGGCATGGCGGCCACCGGACTGGTGATGGTCGCGGGCGTGGCACCGCACGCGGTCGAGGAGGTCCACGAGGTGCTCGCCAACGCCTTCCTGGCCGTGGCGCTGCTGCACGTGGCCGGCGTGCTGGTGCATGTACTGCGACACCGCGACGCGCTTCCGTTGAGCATGGTGACCGGGCGCAAGCGCGGCATTCCCGCCGGAGAGACCGATGTGCGCCCGCACATGGGGGTGGCGATGGCGTTCGTCGCGGTGCTGGTGGCGGTGGGCGCAGGCGTTGCGAGTCGGTACGATGCCGGCCGTGGCCAGGTCACGCTATTCGGCCAGACGCTGATGCTCCGCGAGGCGGACGAGGGGTCCGGGGAACGGAGTGGGGCCGACGACGAGCAGGCCGAACATGAAGCGCATGCGCGCGAGGAGCGGGCCGAGGATGTCCCCCACGGTTGAGCGTCGTCCCCTGCAGGGCAGCGAACGTGGCGTCATCGCGAGCGTCCTGCTGCTGATCGCGCTGCTGGTGGTGATGGATGTCGTGGGCGACCTGCGCCAGGGTGCTTCCGCCTGGCACGTGGCGCTGGAAATCCTGGCGGCCGGGTTGGCCCTGCTGGGCGCCACGCATCTGTTGCGCAGCACGCTGCGCCTGCGCCGCCGGCTGGTGCGGCAGGCGGAAGACCTCAGCCAGGTGCGTGCGCAGGCTGCAGCCTGGCAGCAGCAGGCGCGACGCCACGTGGAAGGCTTGTCGCACTCGATCGACGTGCAGCTGGATGGATGGCGCCTTTCGCCGGCCGAGAAGGAGGTCTCCTTCCTGCTGCTGAAAGGCCTGGGACTCCGCGAGATCGCGGATCTGCGCGGGACCCACGAAAAAACGGTGCGCGCGCAGTCGGCGTCGATCTACGCGAAGGCGGGATTGGCCGGGCGCTCGGAACTGGCGGCGTTCTTCCTGGAAGACCTGCTCGTACCACGCACTGCGGCGGATGCCGAGATCAGCCTGCCCGCAGGGCAGCCAGCACCATGAGCCCCACGGCGCACAGCATGCCCACCAGCCACGAGAGGCTCCGCAGCGTGTGCTTGTCGGTGAGGTAGAACACGCCATGCAGCACGCGCGCGACGACGAAGCCGATGGCCAGCTGCGTGACGGTGTCCACCGGCACGTCGGCCAGCTGCGCCATCAGCACGCCGGCCACGAAGGCCGGGAACGCTTCGAAGCCGTTGAGGTGCGCAGCGTTGGCGCGCTGCACCTTGTAGTTGCCTTCCTGCTTGGCGATCCAGGCGCGCGGGTTGCGGTTGTTGTAGCGATCGCCCGAGCGCTTGGCGATGAAGACCCACAGATACGGCAGCAAGGCGGTGACCAGGATGCACCAGTAAGCGATGGACATGACGTTTCCCTCCGAGGATGGCGCAGGGTAGTGGGTACGGCGGAGGGGCGTCCATGGGCGGTTGCCCTCTCCCTGCGCAGCGGGGAGAGGGTGCCGAAGGCGGGTGAGGGGCGAACGGAGGCATCATCTTGGATCTGCGCGCTCGCATTGCCGAGTTCGACGATGGCGGAGAGACATCGCACGGAACATCACCGCGCTCGCCCCTCATCCGCCCTTCCGGGCACCTTCTCCCCGCAGGCGGGGAGAAGGAACAAAAACGGCGCCTTTCGGCGCCGTCTTCGTATCGCTGGGTGCAGCCGGCTTACGGCTTCGCCGGTTCCGCCTTCATCATCGTGTCGCGCGCGGCCTTGAAGGGGTTGCCTTCATACCAGTTCGGCCATGTGTCGGCGACAGCGAGGTCCTTGCCCACGCCGTACAGCGCCTGCAGGTCCTGCACCACGCCGTCCAGCTTCCAGCCTGCGTGCACCTCGTCGCTGGCCTGGTGGTAGCGCTTGGCGTATTCCTCGCTGGCCGCCTTGCCGGCCTCCACACCGCCTTCCAGTAGGTCGTTGCCGCCCTTGGCGTACAGCGCCGGCACGCCGGCCTTGGCGAAGTTGAAGTGGTCGCTGCGGAAGTAGTAGCCGCCGGCCGGGTTGCCTTCCTCGGCGAGCACGCGGCCCTGCTGGTCGGCGTAGACCTTCAGCATGTCTTCCAGCTGCGAGTTGCCCTTGCCCGTGACGACGAAGTCGCGCGACTTGCCGCCCACGCTCATGGCATCGAGGTTGATCACGCCGGCGATCTTGTCGAGCGGGAAGGTCGGATGGGCGACGTAGTACTTGGAACCCAACAGCCCGGATTCCTCCAGCGTCACCGCCACGAACACCACCGAACGCGCAGGCTTCGGCTCCTGGTGAGCGAACGCCTCGGCAATCTCCAGGATGCCGGCCACGCCGGTCGCGTTGTCGACGGCGCCGTTGTAGATGTTGTCGCCTTCCTCACCCTCGTGCTTGCCCAGGTGGTCCCAGTGCGCCATGTACAGCACGGCCTCGTCGGGCTTGCTGCTGCCCGGCAGTACGCCGATCACGTTGCGCGACGTCTTCTCGGTGATGGTACTGGTCAAAGAGGCGGAGGCCTTGGCCTTCAGCGGCACGGGCTTGAAGCCACGCTTGCCGGCGCTGGCGTAGGCCGCGTCGAGGTCGAGGCCGGCATCGGCGAACAGCTGTTTGGCGGCGTCGGCGCTCAACCAGCCCTGCATCGGGATGCGCTTTTCCGGATCGTCCTTGGCGGGCAGGTCGTACTGCGGGCCGGCCCAGGAGTTCTTCACCACGTCCCAACCATAGCTGGCACCCGGGGTGTCGTGCACGATCAGGGCCGCGGCGGCGCCCTTGCGCGCGGCTTCCTCGAACTTGTACGTCCAGCGGCCGTAGTAGGTCATGCGGTTGCCGCCGAACAGCGTCTCGTCCTTGGCGTGGAAGCCCGGATCGTTGACGAACATCACCACCGTCTTGCCGGTCCAGTCCTGGCCGGCGTAGTCGTTCCACTTCTGTTCCGGCGCATCCACGCCATAGCCGACGAACACCAGTTCGCTGGCGTCCAGCTTGACCTGGGTCTCGCCGGTGCGGGTGCCGATGACGTAATCGGTGCCGAACTTGAGGTCGCGCGTGCCGGCGGACGTGGTCAGCGACAGCGTGGTCGCGGCCTCGTCGGCGGTGGTCTCCACCATCGGCACGTCCTGGAAATAGCTGCCGTTGTTGCCCGGCTGCAGGCCGATGCGCTTCATCTGCGCTTCGAGGTAGGCGGTGGTCTTTTCTTCGCCAACCGAGCCGGGCGCGCGGCCTTCGAACTCATCCGACGCCAGCGCGTTCACCATGTCGGCGAAGTCGCCCTCGGTGATGTCGGCGGTAAAGGTGTGCGCCGCAGCGGGCGGCGTGGTGGCTTCTGGCGCGGGGGCCTCGGCTTCGCGCTTGCATGCCGTCAGTGCGGCGGAAGCGGCAAGCAGCAGCATCAACTTGCGGGACATCGGGATTCCTCAACGAAAGGAATCCCGATTCTAGCGGGAATGGCCGGGCGGGACCTGTGCCGCGTCCCGCCTTTCGCCGGACTCACTCCGTGGGTGCAGTGTCGGTGCTGTACGGCTTGGCGGTAGCGCCAGTGACGGGGCCGATCTTGGCGCTGGTGTGCACGTACAGCACCACCTCGCGCTCGAACACCAGCGGACCTTCGACCACCGCGTTCGGCCCGATGATGATGCGCGGGTCGCGCTTGGGCTTCAGCGAGAAGTTGACGCCGCGCGGCTTCTCCACCTTGAGCCCGCCCTTGACGTGCGAACCGACGCCGACGGTGATGTCGCCGGTGACGGTCTCGATGCTGCCCGTCAGCTGCGTGGCGACCAGTCCGATGGCGCCATTGACGGTGGAAACATTGCCGCCCACGGTGGTGCCGCGGTCGGTGAAAATGCTGCCGTTGACGGTCTCGATGTCGCTGCGAACCTGTACGTCTTTGCCGACCCGGATGGAGCCGTTCACGGTTTCCAGCGATTCCACGCGTGCCTTCTCGCCCGCGTTGATGCTGCCGTTCACCGTGCTGGCGTCCTCGGCGATGGCGCCGTCGGCGATGCGGATGCTGCCATTGACGGTTTCGAGGTCGGCATAGGTCTGACCGGCCTCGGCGGTGACGCTGCCGTTCACCTTGGAGATCTCCTGCTGTGCCAGCGCGGGCGTGGCAGCCAGGGCCAAGGTCAGCAGCAGGATGGTGCGGGTACGGGTCATGGGGTCATCCTTCGGGTGGTGTTGATGACTGTGATGCGCACGGGCAGGGAAAGGTTTAGGCCGGCCGTCATCGGGGATGCCATGGCACCATGCTTCGCTACAATCGTCACCTGCCTGAAGTCACTGGAAACCCCCGCCGTGTCCGCATCCCCCGTGCCCGTAGACAATATGGTCGTGAAGCGTCCCAAGCCCGTCGTGCTGCTGATCCTGGATGGCTGGGGGCACCGTGAGGATCCCGCCGACAACGCGCTGGCGCAGGCCACGCTGCCGAACTGGCACCGCCTGCTGGCCAGCGCGCCGCATACACTGATCCACACCGAAGGTCGCCATGTAGGCCTGCCCGACGGGCAGATGGGCAATTCGGAAGTGGGCCACATGAACCTTGGCGCGGGCCGCATCGTCTACCAGGACCTGACCCGCATCGATGCCGCCATCGAAGACGGCAGCTTCTTCGCCAATGCCGAACTCGTCGCCGCCTGCGAAGCGGCCAAGGCCGACGGCAAGACCCTGCACGTGTTCGGCCTGCTGTCGCCGGGCGGCGTGCACAGCCATGAGCTTCACATCTTCGCGATGTTGGACCTGGCCAAGCGCCGGGGCGTGCCGCGTGTCGCGGTGCACGCCTTCCTGGATGGCCGCGACACGCCGCCGAAGTCCGCCGAACCCAGCCTGCGCGCGCTGCAGGACCTGTGCGCGAAGCTCGGCAACGCGCACATCGCCTCGGTCAGTGGCCGCTACTACGCGATGGACCGCGACAAGCGCTGGGACCGCGTGCGTCTGGCGTGGGACGCGATGGTGGAAGCCCGCAGCGATCACCATGCCGCTAGCGGCGTGGAGGCGCTGGAAACGGCGTATGCGCGTGGCGAGAACGATGAATTCGTGCTGCCCACCGTGATCGACGGCGCCCGGCCGATGGCCGATGGCGACGCGGTGGTATTCATGAATTTCCGCGCCGATCGCGCGCGCCAGCTGACGGCGGCGTTTGTGTCGCCGGCGTTCGACGGCTTCGACGTGCGCAAGCCGGCGTTGGCCCGCTTCGTCTGCCTGACCGAATACGATGCCAAGCTTCCCGCGCCGGTGGCGTTCGCGCCGGACGACCTGCGCCAGACCTTCGGCGAACTGCTGGCGGATGCCGGCCTGACCCAGCTGCGCATCGCCGAGACAGAGAAGTACGCGCACGTGACGTTCTTCTTCAGCGGTGGCCGCGAGGATGTGTTCGAAGGCGAGGAGCGCATCCTGATCCCCAGCCCGAAAGTGGCCACCTACGACCTGCAGCCTGAAATGAGTTGCCCCGAATTGACCGCGAAGCTGGTGGAGGCGATCGGCTCCGGTCGCTTCGACGCCATCATCTGCAACATCGCCAATCCCGACATGGTCGGCCACAGCGGTGATCTGCAGGCCGCCATCCTCGCGGCGCAGGCGGTTGATGTGGCCATCGGCGAAGTGGATGCCGCCGTGCGCAAGGCCGGCGGTGCGCTGCTCATCACCGCCGACCACGGCAACCTGGAAATGATGCGCGATCCGGCCACCGGCCAGCCGCACACCGCGCATACGGTCGGCCCGGTGCCGCTGGTCCTCGTGTTGCCCGAAAGCGCGGGCCAGCGTGCGGTGAAGTTGCGCAGCGGGGGCGCGTTGCGCGACGTGGCGCCAACGCTGCTGGACCTGCTGGGTCTTCCGCAGCCGGCCGACATGAGCGGCCGCAGCCTGATCGACGCCTGATGCCCAGCCGCGCGCGCACTGCGTTCACCGCGCTCCTGCTCGCCGGCCTGGCCGTCGCGGCGGTTGCGCTGGCGCAGAATCCACGCGAGACCGAGCGCAAGCTGGAGCGCGTGCGCAGCGAGCTGAAGTCGATCGCGCAGGAGCGACGCAAACTGGAAGGGGAGCGCGGCACGGCGTCCCGCCAACTGCGCGATGCGGATGAGCAGGTCGGCCGCACGACGCGGTCGCTTTCCGAGACCGAAGCGGCACTGCGCCGCGAGGCCGTCGCGCTGCAGGAGCTGCAACTGAAGCGCGATGCCATGCAGGCGCAACAGGCATCGCAGCGGCAGCAACTGACAGCGCTGGTGCGTGCGGCCTACCAGCAGGGCGACGATGCACCGTTGAAGGTGCTGCTTTCGCAGGAGCGCGTGGCCGACGCGAACCGCTTGCTGGCCTACCATCGTTACGTGCAGCGCGACCAGGCGCGACGCATCGCGACATTGAACGCCGAGCTGGAAGCGCTGGGCCAGGTGGAGCGCGACATCGTGGCCCGTCGCACCGAACTGGACACCGCGCGGGCGAGGCAGCGCGATCAGGTTGCGCAACTGGAGAAGGCCCGCAGGACGCGCGCTGGGCTGGTCGCGGACCTGGACGAGCGATACCAGGATCGTGCGGCGAAGGAGAAGGCGCTGGGCCAGGATGCGCGTTCGCTGCAACGCCTGCTGGACAACCTGCGCGCCGCCGCCGCGCGTGCCGAGGCCGAACGTCGTGCCGCCGCCCGCCGCGAGGCCGCCGCCGCAGCGGCACAGCAGCGCGAAAGTGCGGGCAGCGCATCCCGCGGCACGCGGACCACGCCTGCACCGCGTCCGGCGGTGGCTTCCGCACCTCCGCTGAAAGTGGGCGGTCTGGGCTGGCCGGTATCGGGCAGCCTGTTGGCGCGCTACGGCGGGCGGCTGCCCGACGGCCGCGCCAGTACCGGAGTACTGATCGGTGCGCCCTCGGGCACGCCAGTCACGGCAGTGGCGGACGGCACGGTGGTGTTTTCCGAATGGATGACGGGGTACGGCCTGATCCTGATCCTCGATCACGGCAACGGCTACATGAGTCTGTACGCGCACAACGACAGCCTGCTGAAGGACAGCGGCGACCGGGTCAAGCGCGGTGATGCGGTCGCGCGCGTCGGCACGTCGGGTGGACAGGGCCAGGCCGCGCTGTACTTCGAGCTGCGTCGCAACGGCCAGCCAGTCGACCCGGCATCGTGGCTGCAGCGGCGATGAACAGGGCGCCGGGCCCTAACCCGGCTTGAACAAACAGGCCAAGTGGGTTCGCGCATAATCCGGTGAACTTCGCGTACGTGCGCGAAGTCCCACCTAGCCCCATCTGGAGCGTCTGCATGCCGCTGCGTCTTTCCCTGGCCACCCTGACCGTCGCCCTGTCCGCCTGCATGCCGGCGTGGGCGCAGCAGCAGGCGCCACTGCCTGAGACGCCGCCGGTGGTCGCGCCCAGCGACGATCCCGACGCCGCGGAAAACGCGCCGTCGAAGGTGCCGCTGGACGAGATCCGCCGCTACGTGGCGGTGTTCAATGCGGTCAAGGAAGCGTATGTCGAACCGGTCGAAGACCGCGAACTGATGCAGTCGGCGATCCGGGGCCTGTTGCTGGACCTAGATCCGCACAGCACGTACTTCGACAAGGAAGATTCCGACGCCTTCGACGAACAGGCCACCGGCGCCTACGAAGGCATCGGCGTGGAACTGCAGCAGCAGCCCGACCGGACGCTGCTGGTGGTGTCGCCGATCGACGACACGCCCGCCGCGAAGGCGGGCATCAAGTCCGGCGACGTCATCACCGCCATCGATGGCAAGCCGATCAGCGCCGAAGACGGCATGGAGCCGTTGCGTGGCGCGCCGGGTAGCCGGATCGTGCTGACGATCCTGCGCGATGGCACGCCCAAGCCGTTCGACGTGACCCTGGTGCGGGACACCATCCGCATCACCAGCGTGCGCAGCCGCGTGCTGGAACCTGGCTACGGCTATGTCCGCATCAGCGCCTTCCAGACCGATACCGCGGCCGATTTCCAGAAACAGGTGGACAAGCTGCAGGAGAACGGAAAGCTGCGGGGACTCGTGCTGGATCTGCGCAGCAATCCGGGTGGACTGCTGCTGGCCGCGGTGCAGGTGGCCGACGACCTCCTCGACAAGGGCAACATTGTCAGCACCCGCGGACGCATGTCGATCAGCGATTCCAAGTTCGATGCCACACCGGGCGACCGCTTGAACGGCGCGCCCGTGGTGGTGCTGGTGGACGCCGGCTCGGCCAGCGCGTCTGAAGTGCTGGCCGGCGCGCTGCGCGACAACCAGCGCGCGCGCGTGGTCGGCAGCCGCACCTTCGGCAAGGGCTCGGTGCAGACGGTGCTGCCGCTCGACAACGGCGATTCGGTCAAGCTGACGACTGCGCGCTATTACACGCCCAGCGGCAAGTCGATCCAAGCCAGCGGCATCGTGCCCGACGTGGTTGTCAGGCCAGAGCAGGACGCCAAGGCGGGCGCCCTCATCGGGCCGGATGGCCAGCCGTACATCACCGAGGCCACGCTGCCCGGTCACCTGCGCGGCGACGAAGAAGGTGCGGCCGGCTACACGCCCGGTGATGTGCTCGACGGTGATGCGCCGATCACGGCGGCGTTGGTCGAACTGAAGAAGGTCGTCGCGACAGCGCGGGCGCCCTCGAGTCAGCAGCGGCGTTGAGCCCTGGCGGGTGTGGGAGCGACGTCGGTCGCGCGCCCGGAAGCCGGATAGCGGCTGACGTTGCTGCCGCAGGCGCGATCAGTTCGCCTAGCGCGGCTTCGCCGGCATCGGGAAGGGCGTCACCACCTTTTCGCCGGTGGCCGCATCGCGGATCGCCGACTGGCCTTTCCGCTCCACCTCTTCCACCCGGATGATGCTCTGCATCGGCAGGTGCAGGACCTTGGTGTTGCCGAATTCATCGCGCAGGCGCTCCTCGGTGGGATCCACCACCAGGCCTTCGTGCACGTCGAACACCAGTTCGCCCACCTCGGTGAATCCCCACAGGCCGCTCGCCGTCACCTTGCGTGCGTAGAGCTCGTAGACCTTGGTGTGGTTGTGGAAGATGACCTTGTAGAGCGTGGTTTTCATGCAGCGGATTATACGGAGTGCGTTGCATGCGGCTGGCACCCGTCGACAGGCGGGGCGGGTCCGCTTCCGTCACTCCGGCGAAAGGCGGAATGACGACGGGGATCTTTGACTGCGATAGGTCTTTTCAGTAGCCCTGCCGCTTGCGCATCCGCCGCGCGATCGCGGCGCGCACGAACAGCGCGAACACCACGCCGAACAGGAAGCCGGCGATGTGCGCCGACCACGCCACGGTGCCGAACGCGGGGCCCGTGTAGGCGAAGACCACCTGCAGCAGTGCCCAGATGCCGATCAGGAGCGAGGCTGGCGCCTTCACGAACTCGAGGAACAGGCCCAGCGGCAGTACCACGCCCAGCTTGGCGGTGGGGAACAGGGCCAGGTAGGCGCCGATGACGGCGGAAATGGCGCCGCTGGCGCCGATGATGACGCGGTCGGGTGTCCCGATGCTGAGCACCGCGGCGACGTTCGCCACCGCGCCGCCCACCAGGAACAGCAACAGGAAACGCCACGGCCCCATGGCCCGTTCCGCGGGCAGGCCGAAGATCAGCAGGAACACCAGGTTGCCCAGCAGGTGGGCCCAGTCCGCATGCAGGAACAGCGCGGTGAACAGGCGCAGCACCATGCCGCGTTGCAACGACGCCAGCCATACCTCGGGCGCCACCATGCCGCCTGTCAGCGCCCCCCACTGGGTCAGCAGATGGCTCTGGGCCGCGTTTCCCAGAGTCAATGCCCAGCAAAAGGCGGCGGACAGCAACACCAACAAGGTCGGCGTGGCCCAGCGGACGGGCGGTTTCCGGCGTGACGGGAGGGAAACGAACATGCGCCGGCACTGTACCCGCTCGCTGCCGGACTGCCCATGGTGCGGCGCGGCGAAACTGAATAGGGGCAATGACTTACGGCGGATTGTTAGAGTTTAGTTAGCGGGTATACTGCATACGGCGTCGTATGTCGGGAGGGGCTTCCGGCAGGCCGAACGGGTGGACCACAACACCCGCGGCCATGGACGACGCAGGCGCTTTTACCCACGTCTCCGGAGAAACCATTCATGGAATTTGCAAAGAACATCACCCGCGTGTCCGCGCTGGCGCTCGGCATCGCAGGCGTGCTCGCCTATGGCGATGTGCACGCCGCCGCCTTCCAGCTGAAGGAAAACAGCGTCAAGGCCCAGGGCCGTGCGATGGCCGGTGCGGCCTCCGCCAAGGGCGACGCCTCGGTCGTGGTCAACAACCCGGCCGTCATGTCCACCTTCACCGAGCGCACCCTGCAGGCCGACGTCACCGCGATCGACCTGTCCTATGAGTTCAGCGGCAGCGGCACGGCCGCCACCGGCACGCTGTTCCAGCAGCCGCTGACCGGCGGCAACGGCGGCGACGCCGGTGACGTGGCCGCCGTGCCGGCCGCCTCGTTCATCCTGCCGCTGAGCGGCGACTTCGAATACGTCACGCTGGGCATGATGATCAGCGCGCCGTTCGGCCTGAAGACCGACTACGACGCCGGCTGGGTGGGTCGCTACCACGCGCTGGAATCGGACGTGAAGATCATCGACCTGACGCTGGCGGCCTCGCTGGAGCTGGGTGAGCGCTTCTCCATCGGCGCAGGCCTGGTCTACGAGCACGCCGACGTCACGCTGTCCAACGCGGTCGACTTCGGCACCGTCATCTGCGGCCAGAACCCGGCTGCCTGCCTCACGCCGGGTTCGCCCTACGGTCCGCAGCGCAACGACGGCATCGCCCACATCAACGGGACCGACAACGGCTTCGGCTGGATCGTTGGCCTGAACTGGCGTCCGACCGACAAGCTGTCGCTGGGCTACTCGCACCGTTCCGAGATCGACCATGAGCTGGAAGGCGAAGGCGACTTCACCGTGCCGCCGGCCGTGCGCACCGCGTTCGACGCCAACCCGCTGACCCGTCCGCTGTTCCTCGACGGCGGCGCGCTGGCCAAGCTGACCACGCCAGCTGTGGACACCTTCAGCGCGACCTACTACGCCAGCGACCGCTTCACCGTCATGGCCGAAGCCAGCCGCACCGACTGGACCTCGCTGCAGGAAATCCGCATCGAATTTGACAACCCCGGCCAGCCGGATTCGGCCGAGGAGTACAACTGGGGCGACAACTGGTTCTACTCGGTGGGTGGCGAATACAAGTTCAGCGATGCGTTCACCTTCCGCGCCGGCGTGGCGCGCGACGACTCCCCGGTGAGCCGTCCGTATCGCACCCCGCGCCTGCCCGACCAGGACCGCATGTGGTACTCGCTGGGCCTGACCTGGGCGCTGTCGGAGCACCTGGAGCTCAACGCCAGCTACGTGAAGATCGACATCGTCGATACGCCCGAAATCGACCTGACCACCAGCACGCGTGCGCGCCTGGTCGGCGAGTTCGACGGCGGCGCCGACCTGTACGGCGTGTCGATGCAGTACAAGTTCTGATCGCCCCGCGCGTCGGAGCCACGAAAAACCCCGCCTAGGCGGGGTTTTTTGTTGTCGGCGCTCTTGTAGGAGGGTCTTCAGCCCCGAGGCTTCTGCGCGAACGGTATCGGGGCTGAAGCCCCCTGCACTGCTCGGTCAATACGGCAATCCGGCGACCGGCAGTTCGATCGACCACAGACTGGCGGCGCCGGTCAGGAACAAGGTGCGCCGGTCGTCGCCGCCGAACGCGGCATTGGTGATGTTGGCGTCCACGTGGATCGTGGCCAGCACGTCACCCGCAGGGGAAAACACGCGTACGCGCTGCTGGCCGTGTTCGGTGACGTAGATGTTGCCCAGGCAATCCAGCGTCAGGCCGTCACCGCCTGTGATGCGCGCCAGATCGCGGCCTGCGCCGGGCACGCCTTCGCGCAACGGATAGGTGCGCAATACGTCGCCATCGCCGGTTCCACCTGCCACGTATAGCGTGTCGCCACCCGGCGACAGGGCAATGCCATTGGGATTGCGCAGACTGTCGTCGACCACCGTGGTCACGCCTTCGTGGTGGCGATACACGCGGGTGAGGGGCTGGCCACCGGGCGCGGCCTTGCGCTGGTAATCGGGATCGGTGAAGTAGAGGCTGCCGTCGGCGCCCATCACCAGGTCGTTGGGGGAATTGAACGGCAGGCCGTCGAACGTCGACACCAGGGGTGCGCGCGTGCCGTCCTCCAGTCTCACGCGCGCGACCTGCTTGCGGTCGTGGGTAGCGGCGAGCAGATGGCCGTCCAGGTCCAGCGTCAGCCCGTTGCTGCCACTGTCTTCCACCACGGTTTCCCAGCGATCCGGCGGGGTGAAGCGTCGAATGCGCGACGGGAACGTCCCGTTGTGCACGAAATCCGACAGGTACAACGCACCGTCGCGCCACACCGGGCCTTCGTAAAGGCGTTCCTCGCTGTCGTCCACGCGCGCAGCAGACACGCGTGTGGCCGTGAGGTCGCCAGTCGGCGCATGCCCGGGATCGGCCGGGCAGACGGAAGCGTGGGCCGATGCGTGGGCCAGCGGAGCGGCGAGGCAGGCAAGCAGGGCAAGGGCAAGTCGGCGGTAACGCGGCATGGCGGTCCTCGGGTCAGGCGGGCAGCCAGCGTACCTCGATCCGGTTGCGGCCTTTGTGCTTGGCTGCGTAGAGCGCTTCGTCCGCGAGCCGCATCAGGGTGTCGTACGGCGCGTTGCGGTCGGCGGCGAAGGAAACGCCTAGGCTGACGGTGACGCGGATTGCCGCACCGGACGGAGCGAACTCCAGCCCCATCACCTGCTGCCGGATGCGTTCCGCCAGGGCCTGCGCGGTCTCGGCTTGTGTGTCGCGCAGGACCAGCATGAACTCCTCTCCACCCAGGCGTGCGAACAGGTCGTCGCCGCGGATGCAGCTGCGCACCACGTCGGAGAACCTTTGCAGCACCAGGTCGCCGGCTTCATGGCCATGATCGTCGTTGACGGCCTTGAAGTGGTCCAGGTCCAGCGCGATCACGGCCAGCCCGTGCTCGGCGGCATGCCTCCCGCCGCGGGCCTGCAGTTCGTTGTCCAGGCCGCGGCGATTGAGCGCGCCGGTGAGCGGATCAAATAGCGCGCTCCGCCGCAGCGGCTCCGCGGCGCGAAAGCTGGCCAGCATCAGCATGCAGAAATTGAGCAGGAACCAGATCGACAGGTCCAGGTTCACCCACATCGGGTTCGGGCCGTAACGGCCGGTGAGCGCCGCCAGCAGGTCGCCGCCGTACAGCCACAGCAGCACCATGCAGCCCACGATCATCAGGCGTGCCGGAACGTGGTCCGGCGCACTGCGCAGCGCCCACAGATGGCGCAGCATCACCACCAGTACGATCACTTCGGTCGCGCTCATCGCCGCGCCCTGCGCATCCACGCCGCCGCCCAGGACCACGCCGACCAACGAAAAAGCGAGGCACAACGGCAACAGCGCGCGTTCCCACAGCGCCAGCGCGCGCTGCTGCACGAACTGGATGATCGACCACGCCAGGCCCACCAGGCCGGCGCATGCCAACAGGCCCCCTGCGCCGGCAATGCCAGCGGCAAGCGATTCATTGCCTGCCCGCACCAGCACCTGCGCCGTGCCGTCCAGCATCGCCGCGCCCAGCGAGTACAGGAAATGCGCGACGCCCCACGTTGCGATGCCACGGACGCCCCGCGATACCTTGCCCACGTAGAAGAACAGTGCCAGCAACACGGCGGCGAGCGCGCAGTCGCTGAGCAGCAGGTTGTAGAAATCGGTCGTCATGCGTGGTGGTCGCCTTGCTGGCGCTGGAGCTCCCTGTCGATGCCAGAACGCAGAATAAGACGCAATCCGGCATGGGAGTGATATGGAGGCCGCGCAACTGCGATGGCAATTCAGCTAAGGCGACCACGTAACCCGCAGGATCGCCGCGTGCGGCGAGCGTCGTCAGTGCCGTGGGTCACGCCCAACGAAAAGCCCCGCCGAAGCGGGGCTGTACGTGCGACGCCGGGGGCTGCCGATGCGCGGCAGCACCTGGATTCAGTCGCCGAGCGTCAGCAGCGAGGCGTTGCCACCGGCGGCCGTCGTGTTGACGGTGACCGTCTTTTCGGTGGCGAAGCGCGGAAGGTAATGCGGGCCGCCGGCCTTGGGTCCGGTGCCGGACAGCCCCTGGCCGCCGAACGGCTGCACGCCGACCACCGCACCGATCTGGTTACGGTTGACGTACACATTGCCCACCTTCACGCGCGAGCCGATGCGGTCGATGGTCTCGTCGATGCGCGAATGCACGCCCAGGGTCAGGCCATAGCCGGTTGCATTGATCGCATCGATGACCTTGTCCAGGTCGTCGGCCTTCCAGCGCACGACGTGCAGGGCCGGCCCGAAGATCTCCTTGTCCAGCTGGTCCAGCGACTTCAGTTCCCACGCGCGCGGCGCGAAGAAGGTGCCATGCGCGGTTTCATCGCCTGCGTTGGCCTGCTTGATGAGGCGTGCTTCGTTCGCCATGCGCGCGGCGTGGTCGTCGAGGATCTTCAGCGCATCGGCGTCGATCACCGGGCCCACGTCGGTCGACAGCAGGCCGGGATCGCCGATCTTCAGCTCGTCCATCGCGCCGGCGAGCATCGTCATCACCTTGTCGGCGATGTCGTCCTGCACGAACAGCACGCGGGCGGCCGAGCAACGCTGGCCCGCGGAGGTGAACGCCGAGCCCATCGCGTCCTTCACCAGTTGCTCGGGCAGCGCCGAGGAGTCAGCGATGAAGGCGTTCTGGCCGCCGGTCTCGGCGATCAGCGTGGCGATCGGGCCGGCGTCGCGACTGGCCAGCGCGCGATTGATCGCGCGCGCGGTCTCAGTGGAGCCCGTGAAGGCCACGCCGGCCACGCGCGGATCCTTCGTCAGCGCGGCGCCGACGGTGGCGCCGTCGCCGGGCAGGAACTGCAGCACGGCTTCCGGAATGCCGGCTTCGTGCAGCAGCTTCACCGCGGCGTGGCCGATCAGGTTGGTCTGTTCGGCCGGCTTGGCGATCACGCTGTTGCCCGCTGCGAGCGCGGCGCTGACCTGGCCCAGGAAGATCGCCAGCGGGAAATTCCACGGGCTGATGCAGACGAATACACCGCGGCCCTGCAACTGCAGCTGGTTGGATTCACCGGTGGGGCCGGGCAGGTGCTCCGGCGCGGCGAACTGCGCGCGCGCCTGGGCGGCGTAGTAGCGCAGGAAGTCCACGGCCTCGCGTACTTCGGCGACGCTGTCGGGGATGGTCTTGCCGGCTTCCTTCACGCACAGCGCGATGTAGTCGGGCAGGCGCTGCTCCAGCAGGTTCGCGGCGTGCTCGAGGATGGCGGCGCGGCTGGCGGCCGGCGTGCGGTCCCAGGCGGGCTGCGCGGCAACGGCATTCGCCAGCGCCTTCTCGACGGTGCCACTGTCTGCCGGCTGCCATTCGCCGACGGTCTGGCGGCGGTCGGCCGGGTTGGTCACCGGCAACGCCGCACTGGACACGACGGCGCCCGGCACCAGCGGCGCTGCGCGCCACGGCTTGACGGCCGCGTTGATGCGCTCGGCCAGCGCGCGCAGGTCGTTGTCGTTGGCGAGATTGGCGCCCATGGAATTGTCCCTGTCTGAATTCTGGATGGGAGCCGGCTGGCTCCGGAAAAGGTCGACCGGCAACGGGATGCGCGGGTGCGGAATGGATTCGAATTCCGACACCGTCTGCACCGGGTCGCGCACCAGGTCCTCGATGGCCACGTTCTCGTCGGTGATGCGGTTGACGAAGCTGCTGTTGGCGCCGTTCTCGAGCAGGCGGCGCACCAGGTACGGCAGCAGGTCCTCGTGCGAGCCGACCGGCGCGTACACGCGGCATGGCGTGTCCAGCCGGTGCTTGGGCACCACTTCGGCGTACAGGTCGTCGCCCATGCCGTGCAGCTTCTGGTGCTCGTATGGACGGCCGTTGGCGATGAAGCGGATCGCGGCGATGGTCTGCGCATTGTGGGTGGCGAACATCGGATACAGCGCATCGCCGTGGTCGAGCATGCGTCGCGCATTGGCAAGGTACGAGACGTCGGTGTTCGGCTTGCGGGTGAACACCGGGTAGCCCGGGTGGCCGTCGATCTGCGCGCGCTTGATCTCCGCGTCCCAGTACGCACCCTTCACCAGGCGCACCGGCATGCGGCGGCCGACGCGGCGGGCCAGGTCGGCGAGGAAGTCGATCACGTACGGCGTGCGCTTCTGGTAGGCCTGCACGGCCAGGCCGTAGCCTTCCCAGCCGTCGAGCGAGGCGTCGGAGAAGGTCGCCTCGATCAGGTCGAGCGACAGTTCCAGCCGGTCGGCTTCTTCGGCGTCGATGGTGAAGCCGATGCCGTAGGACTTGGCCAGCTGGGCCAGCTCCAGGATGGCCGGTGCCAGCTCGCGCATCACGCGGGCGCGCTTGGCGTGCTCATAGCGCGGGTGCAGCGCGGACAGCTTGATCGAGATGCTCGGTGCCGCCAGCACGTCGGCGAATGGACCGGTGCGGCCAATGGCATGGATCGCCTGCCGGTAGGCCTCCAGGTAGCGGGCGGCGTCCTTCGTGGTCAGCGCGCCTTCGCCCAACATGTCGAAGGAATAGCGGTAGTCGGCGTTCTCGCCCTTGCGGCTGCGGGCCAGCGCTTCGTCGATGGTGCGGCCCATGACGAACTGGTGGCCCATGATGCGCATGGCCTGGCGCACGGCCAGGCGGACGACGGGCTCGCCCACGCGACCGACCAGGCGCTTGAAGGCGCCCGGCACGTCGGCGCGGGCCAGGTCGTTCAGGTTGACCAGCTTGCCGGTGAGCATCAGGCCCCAGGTGGAGGCATTGACCAGCACCGAGTCGCTCTGGCCCAGGTGCCGCTCCCAGTCCGCATCGCCCAGCTTGTCGCGAATCAACTTGTCTGCGGTCTCCTGGTCCGGGATGCGCAGCAGGGCCTCGGCCACGCACATCAGCAGCACGCCCTCCTCGCTGCCGAGATCGTACTGGCGCATGAAGGCTTCAATGGCGCCCTGGTCCTGGGCGCGGGCGCGGACCCGCTTGACTAGGTCCATGGCCAGCTTCTGGGCCTGGATCTGCTCGTTGGCCGGCAGGCGAGCGTGCTCCAGCAGTTCGCGGACATGTCCGGTCTCGTCGCGCAGCCAAGCGGCCGTGATGGCAGCGCGCAGCGGCGATGGCGGTGCCGGGAGTTCGGGGGCGACGATGCCGCCGGCCGGCGGAGCGGCGGGCGACGGAGCGGGTGAAGGAGTCGACATGACGGCAGGGCAGTCCAAAGGCAGTCCACTAGTTTAGGGCCGTGCGGGCAGGCCGGGTATGCCTGCCGCGCCAGATCAGAGGGTGTCGGTGGAGCGCGTCGGCGGAGCGGTGACGGCGGTCGCGGAATCGCCCCGCGGAGACGCTGTGCGGCCTGCTCGGGTGTCCCGTGCGCCTTGTCCAGAATCAATGAAACTTGCCGCAAAGTGTGCCGGGAGCTACCATTTAACGGTTTTCCGCAGCCCGGATCGTGTGGCGGACGACATGATCGAAATGGTGCCGTCATCGTGGGATGGACACGGCGCGCGGCTCAGGCTGCGGCCGCCGCGGGCGCTGACGCGCCGCCAGTTCGTGATGTTGTTCGTGGCGCTGTCGGGCGCGATGTGGATCGTCGCCATGCTGGGCTGGTGGGGAGGCAATGCCTTCGCGCCAGCCTTTGCATTCCTCCATTCGGCCATCGTGGCCACGGCGCTCCGCGCGTTGTGGCGCAGTGGCGACCGGGGGGAAGACATCAGCATTGGCCCCGACGCGGTGGAGGTCACCACCTCCGTGTCTGGGGCGGTGTTCCGGGCGCATCCCTATTGGGTGCGCCTGTGCATCGAGCGGGATGGCGAAAGGATTTCGCTGGCCTCCAGCGGCAGGCAGGTCCAGGTGGGCAACTTCCTGGGGCCGGCCGAACGCCGGGAGCTGGCGGACAGATTGCAGGATTTACTGGCGGCCGCGAGTGGCCGCAACCGATGACGCATTGGGGTCTAGGCAATGACGCAAGTGAATGGGATGTGGAAGCGGTTGGTGACGGCGTGCACGCTGCTGGCGATGCCGGCGCTGGCCTGGGCGCAGTCGGCGGACCCGAAGCCGTGGCAGCTCAACATGGGCAAGGGCGTGACCGCGTCCTCCCAGCATGCCTATGACGCGCACATGATCGCGCTGTGGGTCTGCATCGTGATCGGCGTCATCGTGTTCGGTGCGATGGGCTACGCGATGTTCAAGTTCCGCCACTCCAAGGGCGCGGTGCCGGCGCAGTTCAGCCACAACACCACGGCCGAGATCATCTGGACCGTCATCCCGGTGCTGATCCTGGTGGTCATGGCCTGGCCGGCGACCGCCAAGCTGATCGCCATGTACGACACCCGCGATTCCGAGATGACCGTCAAGGTCACCGGCTACCAGTGGATGTGGAAGTACGAATACCTGGGCGAGGGCGTGGAGTTCACCAGCCGCTTGGATCGCGAATCGGACCGCCTGCGCCAGAACAAGGCGACGACACAGGAAGAGATCAAGGCGCACCCGCACTATCTGCTGGACGTCGACAACCAGCTGGTGCTGCCCACCAACACCAAGATCCGCTTCGTGATCACCGCCGACGACGTCATCCACGCGTGGTGGGTGCCGGCCCTGGGCTGGAAGCAGGACGCCATCCCGGGCATCGTCAATGAGGCCTGGACCGACATCAAGGAACCGGGCATCTACCGCGGCCAGTGCGCCGAGCTGTGCGGCAAGGACCACGGCTTCATGCCGATCGTCGTGAAGGCGGTGCCGAAGGCCGAGTACGAGCAGTGGCTGGCCTCGAAGAAGCCTGCCCCGGCCGCCGCACCCGCTCCGGCCGCGCCGGTGGAAGAGGCCGCGCCGGCCGACGCCACGACGGCCCCGGCCGTTGAAGCCGCCCCCACCGCCGAGACCCCCGCGCCGTCGGCGCAGGGTTGATCGACCGCCCGCATCAGCTGCAAGAGATTACGCACATGGCCAACACCGCCGTCGATCATCATGACGATCACCACGGTCACCAGCAGAGCTTCATCGAGCGGTGGTTCTTCTCCACGAACCACAAGGACATCGGCACGCTCTACCTGATCTTCAGCTTCATCATGTTCATCATCGGCGCGGGCATGTCGGTGGTGATCCGTGCCGAGTTGATGGTGCCGGGCCTGCAGCTGGTCAGCCCCGAGTTCTTCAACCAGATGACCACGGTGCATGCGCTGGTCATGATCTTCGGTGGCGTGATGCCGGCGTTCGTCGGCCTAGCCAACTGGATGATCCCGCTGCAGGTGGGCGCACCGGACATGGCGCTGCCGCGCATGAACAACTGGTCCTTCTGGATCATGCCGTTCGCCTTCACCCTGCTGCTCAGCTCGTTGTTCCTGCCGGGCGGCGCGCCGGCCGGTGGCTGGACGCTGTACCCGCCGCTGTCGCTGCAGGGCGGCGCGAACGTGGCGCTGACCATCTTCGCCATCCACATGATGGGCATCAGCTCCATCATGGGCGCGATCAACATCATCGCCACGGTGCTCAACATGCGCGCACCGGGCATCGACCTGCTGAAGATGCCGATCTTCTGCTGGACCTGGCTGATCACCGCGTTCCTGCTGATCGCGGTGATGCCGGTGCTGGCGGGCGCGGTGACCATGCTGCTGACCGACAAGTTCTTCGGCACCAGCTTCTTCAATGCGGCCGGCGGCGGCGACCCGGTGATGTACCAGCACATCTTCTGGTTCTTCGGTCACCCCGAGGTCTACATCATGATCCTGCCGGCGTTCGGCGTGGTGTCGGAAATCATCCCGACCTTCAGCCGCAAGCCGCTGTTCGGCTACCAGGCCATGGTGTACGCGACCGCCTCGATCGCGTTCCTGTCGTTCATCGTGTGGGCGCACCACATGTTCACGGTGGGCATGCCGCTGGGTGGCGAGATCTACTTCATGTTCGCCACCATGCTGATCGCCATCCCGACCGGCGTGAAGGTATTCAACTGGGTCAGCACGATGTGGAAGGGCTCGCTGTCCTTCGAGACCCCGATGCTGTGGGCGGTGGGCTTCGTCATCCTGTTCACCATCGGCGGCTTCTCCGGCCTGATGCTGGCCATCGTGCCGGCGGACTTCCAGTACCACGACACCTACTTCGTGGTGGCGCACTTCCACTACGTGCTGGTGACCGGCGCGCTGTTCTCCATCATCGCCGCCACCTACTACTGGTGGCCGAAGTGGACCGGCCGCATGTACAACGAGTTCTGGGGCAAGTTCCATTTCTGGTGGACGATCGTGTTCGTCAACCTGCTGTTCTTCCCGCAGCACTTCCTGGGCCTGGCCGGCATGCCGCGCCGCATCCCGGACTACAACCCGGTGTTCGCGGACTGGAACTTCATCAGCTCGATCGGTGCGTTCGGCATGTTCCTGACGCCGTTCATGATGGCCGCGATCCTGTGGGCCTCGCTGCGCAACGGCAAGAAGGCCGAAGCGCGCGCCTGGGAAAATGCGAAGGGCCTGGAATGGACCGTGCCGTCGCCGGCCCCGCACCATACGTTCACCACGCCGCCGGTCATCAAGGATGGCGACCTGGCGCACGGCGACGTGACGCACTGAAACGGCTGAGCATCGCGCCATGAACGCCCCTGTGCTGACCCCCGAGGAACTCGCGCGCCGCCGCAAGGCGGTGCTGCGCACGGCGTGGGTGATCGGCGGCATCGCGTTCGCGATCTTCGTGGCCTTCATCGGCCGCGCGGTGCTGAGCGCATGAGCGCGGCCAAGTCCAACTCGGCCGGGCTGTTCAAGCTGGTGGGCGTGGCGGTGGCGGTATTCGTGCTGACGTTCTCGCTGGTGCCGCTGTACCGCATCGCCTGCGAGAAGGTGTTCGGCATCCGCCTGGAGCAAGGGCCCGGCCAAGCGGCTGCGGTCGCAGCAGCCAAGGTCGCGCGCACGGTGACCGTGCAGTTCGATGGCGGCGTCAACTCTAAGCTGCCATGGGCGTTCCGGCCGGAACAACTGACCATGGACGTGGTGCCCGGCGAGCTGTACGAGGCGAAGTATTTCGCCCGCAACGACAGTGAGCGGGCCGTCGTCGGCAGCGCGGTGCCGTCGGTGGCGCCGGCCCGTGCCTCGGGCTATTTCACCAAGACCGAGTGCTTCTGCTTCACGGCCCAGACCCTGCAGGCCGGCGAAAGCCGCGATATGCCGGTCCGCTTCATCGTGGACCCGGACCTGCCGGCGGAAGTGAAGACCATCACCCTGTCCTATACCTTCTTCAAGAACGACGCACTGACCGCGCAGATCGGCACGGGCAACGCGTCGCCCTCGCCGCTCGCGGCACCCTGATCACGCTTAGCAACCGGAAGCCACGCCATGGGACAAACCCATTCGCCAGACGCCAACATCTACTTCGTGCCGCACAGCTCCAAGTGGCCGTTCGTGGGTTCCATCGCCATGTTCGTCACCATGGTGGGCGTGGCCAGCTGGCTCAATGACGCAGCCTGGGGCATGTGGGTTTTCTATGCCGGCCTGGTGATGCTGAGTGCGACGCTGTTTATGTGGTTCGGCGACGTGATCCGCGAGTCGGTGAGCGGCCACTACAACCGCCAGGTGGACGTGTCGTTCCGCATGGGCATGGTGTGGTTCATCTTCTCGGAAGTGATGTTCTTCGCCGCGTTCTTTGGCGCGCTGTTCTATGCCCGCACGCTGGCGTTGCCTTGGCTGGGTGGCGAAGGCGATGGCGTGATGACCAACAGCCTGCTGTGGGAAGGCTTCTCGGCGGCGTGGCCGAGCGCCGGTCCGGGCCAGGTGGGTGGTCAGTTCCAGACCATCCCGGCATGGGGCCTGCCGCTGCTCAACACCCTGATCCTGCTGACCTCGGGCGTCACCATCACCATCGCGCACCATGCGCTGAAGGCCGGAAACCGCAGCCAGCTGCTGATCTGGCTGGGCGCCACGGTGCTGCTGGGCTGCGTGTTCCTGTTCTTCCAGGCCGAGGAATACATCCACGCCTACAAGGAGCTGAACCTGACGCTGGGTTCCGGTATCTACGGCTCCACGTTCTTCATGCTGACCGGCTTCCACGGCCTGCACGTGACGCTGGGCACGCTGATGCTGGCGATCATCTGGTTCCGCTGCGCCAAGGGTCACTTCACCAAGGACGACCACTTCGGTTTCGAAGCCGTGGCGTGGTACTGGCACTTCGTCGACGTGGTGTGGCTGGGCCTGTTCCTATTCGTCTACGTGCTGTAAAGCGCGGGCGACGCCGTAGCGAAGAAAGGGCCGGCAATGCCGGCCCTTTTCTTTTGCCCGGTTGGCGCGGCGGGCCGCGCGCGGGACAATGCCCGCTTAGCCCGGATTGACGCCATGCGGCTGGATCCAGCCCATCTTGATGGCCAGCACCACCAGCAGGATCAGGCCCACGGACAGCGCGATGCGGCGGGTCAGTGCGTTGACGGTGCGCTTGCTCTCGCCTTTGTCCACCAGCATGTAATACAGGCCTGCGCCGAGGTTCCACACGATGAGGATGAGGAAGGCGATGATCAGCAGGGTTTTCAGCGAATCGTTCATGGCGTCCTCGACGGGGCCGGCAGTGAGGCGCGCATTATCGCCCCAGTGGCGTGAGCCGATGGTGGGTGCGACATTCGGACGCATGCCGTGAGCCGGCGCATGCCGCTGCCGATCGGATGGATCTTGGCCGTGCTCGCCATGTCGCTGTTCGGCAGCCTGGGTGCCTGGCAGTGGGGCCGGGCGGAACAGAAGGACGCGATGCTGGCCGAGACAGCGCGCGTGCTGACCGAACGACAGGCGCAGTCGCTGGCGGTGGCAGCCGATGCCGCGCGGGCGCAGGCGTACGACTGGGTGGCGGGCGAGGGTGAATTCCTGCCTACCCGCGCGATCCTGCTGGACAACCAGACGCGCGAGCGGCAGCCCGGTGTCCGTGTCTATCGGGTATTTCAGCCCATCGAGGGCGGTGCGCCACTGCTGGTGGAGCTTGGCTGGCGGGTCGTGCCCGGTGACCGCACCATGCCGGCGGTGCCGCCGTTGCCGGGTCGCCATCACGTGGCGGGGCTGCTGGTGCCGCCACCCTCGGAAGGTATTGCCAGCGCCGCCGCTGCCGCGCAACCCGATGGCAGCCTGCTGGTGATCGCGCTGCAGCCGGATGCGCTGGCCAAGGCGCTTGCGCTGCCTGCGTTGTCGCCGCGCGTCCTGAAGCTGGACCCCGACCTGTCGCTCGGTTACGCGCGCGACCTGGACGTCCTGCCCAACACGCTGCCGCCGGAGCGCCACATAGGCTATGCCGTGCAATGGTTCGGACTGGCAGGCGCAGTGTTCGTGACGGCGCTGGTCCTGACCTGGCGCAGCCGGCGTGGCGGCCGAAAGAGCCAGTAGGCGTTCTCTGGACAAGCCCTGCGGGGAAGCACTGGATGCCGGATCCGTTCGTGGTGAGCGTGTCGACCCACGCTCTCTGCGATGGATCGACCCGTCACAACAGCCCGCTCTTGTCGTGAAAAGCGTGGTCTGACAGGCTCGGCACGAACGGCATTCAAGGGGCTTTGCTTGATGGGCGGTGTTGTCCGGCGCCGCCATAGGGGCAATGATCGCCCGGGCGTGAGAAAATGCGCCCATGGACCCAAAACCATTCGATCCCGCCCAGCGGCGTCGCGGGCGGTGGATGCTCGTCGCGCTGTTCGCCCTGTTCTTCGGCACCGTGTTCGGTGCCGGCATCCTGCGGTTCTCCGGCTGGCAGCCGGCGGCGCACAAGAACCATGGCCTGATGTTGCAACCGCCTGCGGACGCGCGAAGCATCGTGCCGCTGCTCGCGGATGGCAGCGCCTACGAATGGCGGCCGGGCGAACGCCGCTGGCGCATCGTCGCCGCGCCGGCACCGGGGTGCGCGGAGGCTTGCCTGAAACTGGCGCAGGACCTGGACAAGGTATGGCAGTTGTTCGGCCACAACGCTGACGAAGTCGACATCCTGTGGGTCGGCGAGTATCCGGACGGGGCGCCGCGGCATCGCGCACTGCGTATGGTGCGCGCGGATGGCCCGTTGCGTGGCCTGCTGCCGCAGGTGGACGATCCGGCCGGCACGCCTGTGTACGTGATCGACCCGCACGGTTTCGTGATCCTGCGCTACGCCCCGGGCTTCGATCCGGCCGGCCTGCGCACGGATGTCTCGAAACTGATCAAGCTCATCTGAGCCCTCGCCCGAACTGCAGATGATGATGAACGCTGTCGCACGTCCCGTGATCTACCGACATTTCCATAGAATCGCCTGGCTGGCGGTGGCCCTGACGCTGTGCGTCGTGGTGTTCGGCGCCTTCGTGCGCCTGTCCGATGCCGGCCTGAGCTGCCCCGACTGGCCCACCTGCTATGGCCGCGCCGCGTGGCCGGGCGCGGTCAACGAAGCCGCTTCGCACGCCGCCAGCGACATCCGGCCGTTCGAGACGCACAAGGCGTGGCGCGAGCAGGTGCACCGCCACATCGCCGCCTCGCTGGGCGTGCTGGTGCTGGTGCTCGCACTGCTTGCTGCACGCCGCCGGCGCTGGGGCATCGCGCAAATCCTGGTTGCCGCCGGCCTGGTCGGCGCAGCGATCCCGCTGTACATGCACGGCGAACACGGCGCGGCCTCGGCGCTCGCGATCCTCGGTGAAGCGATCCTGTTGTTCGCCGCGCTGCGCTGGTCCAACATCGATCTGGCGCGCGCAGGGGCACTGACGCTGGCGGTGATCATCTTCCAGGCGCTGCTGGGCATGTGGACGGTGACCTGGCTGCTCAAGCCGATCGTGGTGATGGGCCACCTGCTCGGTGGCCTGACCACGTTCTCGCTGCTGGTGTGGATGGCGTGGCGCGCGACCGACCGGCCCATCACGCTGGCCGACGCGACCGTGCTGCGTCGCTGGCTGATCGGGGGCCTGGCGCTGCTCGGCATCCAGATCGCACTCGGTGGCTGGGTCAGCGCGAACTACGCGGCACTGGCGTGCGGGCTGGATTTCCCGAAGTGCGTCGGCCAGTGGTGGCCGCCCGCGGATTTCCGCGAGGGCTTCGTGCTGTGGCGTGGTATCGGCGTGGACTATGAAGGCGGCGTGCTGGATGGCGCTTCGCGCATCGCGATCCAGATGACCCACCGCATCATGGCGGTAGTGGTCGCGCTCTATGTGCTGGCGCTCGCGTGGCGCCTGCTCCGCACGCCGGGCATGCGCAGCTGGGCGTTGACGCTCCTGGTGCTGATCGCCGCGCAGGTCACGCTGGGCATCCTCAACGTGAAGCTCAACCTGCCGCTGCCGGTGGCGGTAGCGCACAACGCTGGCGCGGTGCTGCTGCTGTTCACCCTGGTCTCGTTGACCGCGCGCCTGCGCAGGCCTGACTGACATGGCCTCGACGTTCCGTCAGTACTGGGCGTTGACCAAGCCGCGCGTGGTGGCGCTGATCGTGTTCACTGCGATCGTTGGCATGTTCCTCGCCATCGATGGCCTGCCCGATGGTGCGCAGTTGTTGCGCGGCGCGTTGGGTTTCCTCGGCATTTGGCTGGCCGCTTCCAGCGCGGCCGCCATCAACCAGCTGCTGGATGCGCGCATCGACGCGAAGATGGCACGCACCTCCTGGCGTCCGCTGGTACAGGGACAGGTGAAACCATGGCAGGCGCTGGTGTTCGCGCTGGTGCTGGCGGCGCTGTCGATGGCGATCCTGGTGCTGTGGGTCAACACGATCACGGCGATCCTGACCTTCGCCTCGCTGATCGGCTACGCGGTGATCTATACCGTGTTCCTGAAGCGCGCCACGCCGCAGAACATCGTCATCGGCGGTATCGCCGGCGCCGCACCGCCGCTGCTGGGCTGGGCCACGATGACCGGCATGCAGGGCGAGTGGGACTGGCCGCACGCGCTGCTGCTGGTACTGATCATCTTCGTGTGGACGCCGCCGCATTTCTGGGCCTTGGCGATCTTCCGTCGTGAAGACTATGCGCGCGCGCTGGTGCCGATGCTGCCGGTGACGCACGGCGTAACCTACACGCGCTGGCAGATCCTGTTCTACACCGTGCTGCTGGTCGAAGTGACGGTGTTGCCGGTGGTATTCGGCATGAGCGGCTTCTTCTATCTGGGCGGCGCGCTGGTGCTGGGCGCGGTGTTCCTCTGGTACGCATGGCGCCTGCTGGATCCGCCGGACGAGTTCTTCGCCATGCGCGTGTTCAACTACTCCATCGTCTACCTGATGGCGCTGTTCGCATTCCTGCTGGTGGACCACTGGGTGATGCCGCTGCTGCAACCGGCGGCAGCGACGGCCGGTATCGAGTTCGTGCCGGCGGGTTGACGCGAATGGTGCAGGAGCGACGTGAGTCGCGACCGTGTCCCGTCGGTGCTTCTTGTACTTGTCTCGTGCGATGCCGTCGCTACGCTCTCCAGCGCGCGGAATTCAAGGGTGGCTCCGTTCCTGTGGTCGCGACTGACGTCGCTCCTGCAAGGGCTTGGCAAGGCCGGGTTCGGGAAGTCTCTCCACCACCACCGACCCCAGCGACTTCAATCTCGCCGCGCGACCCAGTTCCAGCGCGTCCTCATGCGGGACGCCAGCTGTTGTAGGAGCGACGTCAGTCGCGACCGTGGCTCGCCAGTACGCATTGCATTGACGATGCACGTGGTGCCGCCGCGCGCTCCAGCAGGATATGGATTCAATGTGGCCGCACTCGTGCGGTCGCGACTGACGTCGCTCCTGCAAGAGCTTCAGCGTTCGGGCTTCGCCAGCTGCTCCATCACCACCGGCTCCAGCGATTTCAATCCCGCCGCGCGACCCAGTTCCAGCGCGTCCTCATGCGGGACGCCACCGGCGGCCGCGCCCAGCGTGAGCAGCGCACCGACACGGTTGCCCGAGGCGCAATGCAGCAGTACGTCGCCGTCCTGCGCATCCAGCAACGCATACAGTGCCTTGGCGTTCACCGGCGTGACATCGTCCTTGCCGGCGATCGGCAGCGCTATGTAGTCCATGCCGAGGCGGCGCACTTCGGCGGCCTGATCGTACCCGCGTTCTTCATGCGGGCCGCGCAGGTCGATGACCGTGCGGATACCCAGCGCCCGCAGGCGCGCCAGATCCTCCGGCGATGGCTGGCCGCCGGTATGCAGGCCGGGACGCGGCTGGGTGAATTCCGCCGCCAGCGTGGGGAGTGAGGTGCCGCACAGCAGTGTGGCGAACAGGCAAAGCGCGAAACGTGTCATCACGGACTCCTCAATGGCGGCCGATGCGGGCCTGTAGCAGGGTGCGCAGTTCGTACTTGTCGGCTTCGTCCAGGCCCATGCTGCGCTGTTTGGCCTGGAGTTCGTCCAGGCGCTGCTGCAGCATCTGCTTCTCCAGTTGCACGGCGGCATCGAGGACTTCGAGACGCCAGTTCTCTTCGTCGCCGGGCAGGTCCTGCATCGCCAGCTTCTGCAGCGCGACGACTTCTTCGCGTTCGGCGAAATGCTCCAGCAGCACCCCGGTGGTGATATCGGGTCGCGCGTGCACCAGCGCGATCACCTCCAGCAGCAGATCCATGCCTGCCAGCCGCAACGCCGAGAAGCCATGCGTGGATTCGATCGACAACGCAAGCGCCGGCTTGTGCAGGAGCCGCACGATGATGCTGCGCACGAGGCTCGGCTTCTGGCCGGCCTGCGAAGGCGAAGGACGGCGTGCGGGCGCCGGCGCGGAGGGGACCGTGCTGCCGGCGCCTACGCCGGTGATCTCGGTGAGGCGTTGTCGCATCAGGTCGCCGAACGCACCATCCGGGATCTGCGCGAGCAACGGGCGGGCACGCTCGGCCAGGCGCGCCTTGCCGTCTAGCGTGGACAGTTTGATGTCCTTGGCGAGTTCGTCGAAGAAGAACTGCGACAGCGGCGTCGCCTGCTGCAGGCGCGCATCGAAGCCGGCCGCACCTTCCTGTCGCACGATGGTGTCGGGGTCTTCGCCATCGGGCAGGAACAGGAAGAAGGCCTGCCGTCCATCCTTCATGCGCGGCAGTACCGATTCCAGTGCGCGCCACGCCGCGCGCTGGCCCGCGGCGTCGCCGTCGAAGCAGAAATACACGTCGGGCGCGTTGCGGAACAGCAGCTCGGCGTGCTCCGGTGTGGTCGCCGTGCCCAGAGTGGCGACGGCTTCCTTCACCCCGAACTGGAACAGCGAGACCACGTCCATGTAGCCCTCGACCACGACCAGCCGCGCGATCTTCTGGTTGGCCTGCTTTACCTGCCACAGGCCGTAGAGTTCGCGGCCCTTGTGAAACAGTGCGGTCTCGGGCGAGTTGAGGTACTTCGGGCCGTCATCCTTCTGCAGTACGCGGCCGCCGAAGGCGATCACGCGGCCGCGGCGGTCGTGGATGGGGAACATCACCCGGTCGCGGAATTTGTCGTAGACGTGGCCGCGGTCGTTCTTCGAGAACAGGCCGGCGCGGTCGAGCAGCTTCATCCGGCGCTCGTCGGTACCCAACGCATCCTTCAGCGCCGAATAGCCGTCCGGCGCATAGCCGATCATGAACTGCGTGCGGATCGCCGCATCCACGCCGCGGCCATCGAGATAGGCTTTGGCCTTGTCGCTGGTGTCCAGGTTGCGCTGGAAGAAGCGCGCCGCCGCTTCCAGCGCATTGAACAGGTCGCGGGTATCGTTGTTCTCGTTGCGCTGTTGCGTTTCGCGCGGCACTTCCATGCCGGTGCGGCGTGCCAGTTCCTCCACCGCATCGAGGAACTCGAGGCGGTCGTAGTTCATCAGGAACGACAACGCGGTGCCGTGCGCGCCGCAGCCGAAGCAGTGGTAGAACTGCTTGGTCGGCGATACCGTGAAGGACGGCGAGCGTTCGTCATGGAACGGGCAGCAGGCCGAGTATTCCTTGCCCTGCCGTTTCAGTGGCACGCGCCCCCCGACCACCTCGACGATATCCGTCCGGGCGAGCAGTTCGTCGATGAAGGCGTCGGGGATGCGGGCCATGGATCGCATAGGATGCCACGGCGGGGAGTCTGGCCGCCGCGTTACCATGCGGTCATGCCTGTTGACGCCCCTTCCGATGACGCCCTGCTGGCGCAGTTGAGCGAGGCCATCGGCCGTGGCCATGTCCTGACGGGCGCCCGTGCCACGCGGCGGTACCGGAAGGGCTACCGCTTCGGCGACGGCCCGGTACTCGCCGTGGCGTGCCCGGGCACGTTGCTGGAGCTGTGGCGGGTGTTGCAGGCCACGGTGGCGGCCGGCCGGATCGTGCTGTTGCAGGCGGCCAATACGGGCCTGACCGGGGGCTCCACCCCGGACGGTGACGATTATGATCGCGGCATCGTGCTGGTCAGCACGATGCGCCTCACCGGCGTGCAGTTGCTCGATGACGGTCGCCAGGCGGTGTGCTTGCCGGGCGCGACGCTGGACGTGCTGGAGAAGGTGCTTGCGCCGCTGGATCGCGAGCCGCATTCGGTGATCGGCTCTTCCTGCATCGGGGCGTCCGTACTCGGGGGGGTCTGCAACAACTCCGGTGGCGCGCTGGTGCGACGGGGGCCCGCGTACACCGAGCTGGCGTTGTATGCACAGCTGGGCGACGACCGGGTGTTGCGACTGGTCAACCACCTGGGCATCGCGCTCGGCGACACCCCGGAAGAAATCCTGACGCGGCTCCAGGCCGGGGACTATGCGCCGGATGCCATCACCCACGATCCGGCGCGCGCGGCGTCCGACCCGCACTATGCGGCGCACGTCCGGCACGTCGATGCGCCCACGCCCGCGCGCTACAACGCCGACCCCTCGCGCCTGCACGAGGCGTCCGGCTGTGCAGGACGATTGGCCGTGTTCGCGGTGCGCCTGGACACCTTCGAGAAAGAGGCCGCATCGGTCTTCTACATCGGCAGCAACGATCCGGATGATCTCACCGGCGTGCGCCGCCACCTGCTGACGGCGTTCGAGCGCCTGCCGATCGCGGGCGAGTACCTGCATCGCGATGCTTTCGACATCGGTGACCGCTACGGCAAGGACACCTTCCTGTTGATCGACCGCTTCGGCACCGACAGGGTGCCCGCGGCGTTCGCGCTGAAGAGTCGCGTGGATGGCTGGTGCGAGCGGTTCGGCCTGCGCGGCCTGGCGGACCGCGTGCTGCAGTCGGTCACCGCATGGCTGCCGGACCACCTGCCGCCACGGTTGCGCACCTACCGCGACCGCTACGAACACCATCTGCTGCTGAAAGTCTCGCAGCGTGACGCGGACGCCACGCAAGCGTTCCTCGCCGACTTCTTCGCGCAGCGCGATGGCGCGTTCTTCGCCTGCGATGCCGATGAGGGGCGCAAGGCGTTCCTGCTGCGCTTCGCCGTTGCCGGCGCGGCGGTGCGCTACCGCGCCGTGCATGCAGAACAGGTGGAGGATATCGTCGCGCTGGACGTCGCTCTGCGACGCGACGATCGCGCGTGGGTTGAGGTACTGCCGGCGGACGTCGCCGGCACGATGCTCGCGCGGCTCTACTACGGGCACTTCTTCTGCCATGTCTTCCACCAGGATTACATCGTGAAGAAGGGCGTGGATCCCCTGGCCGTCGAACACCGGCTGTGGTCGCTGCTCGATGCACGCGGTGCCGAGTATCCAGCCGAGCACAACGTCGGCCATCTCTATCGCGCCAAGCCGGCGCTGACCGACTTCTATCGCCGTCTCGACCCCACCAATACCTTCAATCCGGGTATCGGAATGACCAGCAAGCATGCCGGGTGGAAGGAATGAGCGGAGAGGTGCGGGCGAACGTCCTCACGCCTCGCTCCTCGCCCTCCGCTCATCGATCACCGCCGTGATCAGCGCGCCGGCGAAGAACACCACGCTGGCGTAGTAGATCCACACCAGCAGCAGGACCAGCGCACCCATCGAGCCGTACGCGCTGCCGGGTGCGGCTTCGGCAAGGTACAGGCCGATCAGGTAGCGGCCGGTTGCGAACAGCAGCGCAGTGATCGCGCCGCCGAGAAACGCCTGCCGCCACGCGACGCGACGGTCCGGCAGGTAGTGGTAGAAGAAGGCGAACGCCAGCGCGTACAGAAGCAGTGTCGTCGTATAGCCAAGCGCGGGCAGCAGTGAGGGCAGGCGGGCGAAGACCACCTGCAACGCGGTGGTGGCGACCATCGACACGACCAGCAGGAAGCCGATCGCCAACACGACGCCGAGCGAGAACACCCGTTTTTTCACCCATGCGAGCGGACCATCGAGCCGCTGGGCGTCGGTTCGGAAAATCAGGTTCAGCGCGCCCTGCAACTGCGCGAACACCACCGTGGCGCCGACAAACAAGAGCGAGGTGCTCCACCAGCCCGCCAGCGATCCGACGTCCGGCCGTTCGCTGGCGTTGCGGATCACCGTCTCGGCGACCGTGGCGGCGCTGGGGCCCGCCAGTTGGTGGATCTGATCGAGCAGCGACTGCTGCGCCGGCGGGTAGAGCGAGGCGGTCAGCCACAGCAGCAGGACCAGCAGCGGCGCCAGCGACAGCAGCGCGTAGAACGACAGCGACGCGGCCTGCGTCATCAGATCGGTCTCGATGAAGCGCCGCACCAGCGCGATGGGCAGGCTGCGACGGACGCATTCGCCGGCATCGCGCGCCCATGTGCTCAGCGCGCCGAAGGGGGTTCGATGTTCCATGCGCCGAGCGTGGCGCGGGGCGTGTCAGCAGTTCGTTATGGCGGCGTGTCCGCCATGTTCACGCATCGCCGCGCGCGAGTGCCAGCAGCGCATCGCCGCTGACGCGCTGCACGGTCCATTCGTCCAGGCCCACCGCGCCGAGGCTTCGGTAGAAGCGGATCGCGGGTTCGTTCCAGTCCAGCACCGACCATTCGAAGCGGCCGCAGCCACGTGCCACGGCCAGTTGTGCCAGATGCACCATCAGCCGCCTGCCAATGCCGAGCCCGCGGGAGTGCGGCACCACGAAGAGGTCTTCGAGGTACAGGCCGGGTTGGCCGAGGAAGGTCGAGAACGAGTGGAAGAACAGGGCGAAGCCGGCGGGCGTGCCATCGGCCTCGGCGATCACAACTTCGGCGGCAGGGCGTTCGCCGAACAGGTGCGTTTCGAGCAAGGCTGGCGTGGCGACGGCTTCGTGCGCGAGCTTTTCGTACTCGGCCAGGCCGCGGATGAAGGCGAGGATCTGCGGGATGTCGGCGCGGGTGGCCGGGCGCAGGGTGATGGCGGGGGTATCCATGGCGCGAGGATGCCACGGATGGGGCGTGGCGCCAGGATGCCTGGCGCCACGCGGCGGGTTCAGCCCGCGAGCTTCTTCTTGATCAGGGCGGACACCTGGCCCATGTCGGCCTGGCCAGCGAGGCGCGGCTTCAGCACGCCCATCAGCTTGCCCATGTCGGCCGGGCCGGTGGCCCCGATCTCGGCGATGGCGGCTTCGATGGCGGCCAGGATCTCGGCTTCGCCCAGCTTGGCCGGCAGGTAGGCTTCGATCACCACGATCTCGGCGCGCTCGATGGCGGCCAGGTCCTCGCGGCTGGCGGCTTCGAACTGGGTCACCGAATCCTTGCGCTGCTTGACCATCTTTTCCAGCACGGCCAGCACGGCGGCGTCATCCAGTTCGATGCGCTCGTCCACCTCGCGCTGCTTGATGGCGGCATTGATCAGGCGGATGACCGCCAGGCGGTCCTTCTCGCCAGCCTTCATGGCGGCCTTCATGTCGTCGGTGAGCTGCTGTTTCAGGGACATGGTGTGCTCCGGGGGAACATGTAGGGGCGTGGCACGGGGTCGTGAAACGCCAAAAACACAAAAAGCCGGCAACGCTCGCGCGTGCCGGCTTCGTGCGAAGCGACGCGGCTCAGTACAGGCGCTGGCGCTTGGTGACGTCGCGCGAGCTGCGGCGCAGCTGGCGCTTCACCGCAGCGGCGGCCTTGCGCTTGCGCTCCTGGGTCGGCTTCTCATAGAACTCGCGCTTGCGGGTTTCGGCCAGGACGCCGGCCTTCTCGCAGGTGCGCTTGAAGCGACGCAGCGCAAACTCAAACGGCTCGTTTTCGCGGACTTTGACGCTGGGCATACGTAATCTCGGTGAAGTAAACGGCCCGGGCATGCCGGGTGAGCCGCGTATTATAGCGGCTGACTCCGGCGCTGCAACCCACCCGGCTTGTCCCTGCCCTCCAGGAGCCCCAGATCCCCGTCATGAAAGTCCTCGGCATCGAAACCAGCTGCGACGAAACCGGCGTGGCCGTCTACGACACCGGCCCCGTATCAAGTACGGGGCCGGCTCTGTCCGGCGCCGCGGGTCTGCGCGCCCACGCGGTCTACAGCCAGATTGCCCTGCACGCCGAATACGGCGGGGTGGTGCCCGAGCTGGCCAGCCGCGACCACGTCCGCAAGCTGCTGCCGCTGATCCGCCAGACCTTGGCCGAAGCCGGCCTGACCACGGCGGACCTGGATGGCGTGGCCTATACCGCCGGACCCGGACTGGTCGGTGCGCTGCTGGTCGGGGCCGGGGTGGCCCGCTCTCTGGCATGGGCGCTGGATGTTCCTGCCGTCGGCGTCCATCACATGGAAGGCCATCTGCTGGCCCCGCTGATGGAAGATGATCCGCCGGAAGCGCCGTTCGTCGCCCTGCTGGTTTCCGGCGGGCATACCCAGCTGGTGGCGGTGGATGCCATCGGCCGGTACCGGCTGCTGGGTGAAACGCTGGACGATGCGGCCGGCGAAGCCTTCGACAAGACCGCCAAGATGATGGGGCTGCCCTATCCTGGCGGCCCGCAGCTGGCTGCGCTGGCGGAAAGAGGCACGCCGGGCCGATTCAAGTTCGCCCGGCCGATGACCGACCGCCCGGGCCTGGATTTCAGCTTCTCCGGCCTGAAGACGCAGGTTCTGCTGGCCTGGCGCGACAGCGACCAGTCCGAACAGACCCGTGCCGACATCGCGCGCGGATTCGAGGATGCGGTGGTCGACACGCTGGCGATCAAGTGCGGGCGTGCACTGGATGCGGCCGGCAGCGATGTCATCGTCATTGCCGGCGGCGTGGGCGCCAACAAGCGCCTGCGCGCCAGGCTGCAGGAGATCGCGGCGAAGCGCGGTGGCCGTGCCTGCTTCCCGCGCCCGTCGCTGTGCACCGACAACGGCGCGATGATCGCGTTCGCCGGCGCGCTGCGGCTGGAAGCGGGCCAGCACGAGACCGCGGAAGTGAAGGTCACGCCACGCTGGGACATGGCGGCGCTTGCGCCCGTGATTCGGAACTTGTGATTCGTGATTGGTAAAAGCCGGTACTCCACGTAGCCTGTGTCCCATCAATCACCAATCATCTATCCGGCTTTCATCCATGGACACCGTTTTCATCGAAGACCTGCGCATCGAGACCGTCATCGGCATCTACGACTGGGAGCGCGAAATCCGCCAGACCGTGGCATTGGACGTGGAGATGGCATTCGACAACCGCGTGCCCGCCGCCCGCGACGACATCGCGCTCACGCTGGACTACAAGGCGGTGTCGAAGCGGCTGATCTCCTTCGTGGAGGAAGCTAACTTCGGACTGGTGGAGACGTTGGCGGAACGGTGTGCGGCGATCATCCGCGATGAGTTCGGCGTGGCCTGGGTGCGATTGAAGCTGAGCAAGCCCGGCGCAGTCACCGGCGCGCGCAACGTCGGCGTGCTGATCGAACGCGGCACGCGTCCGGCCTGACGTCATGGGAACCGCCTACCTGAGCCTGGGCAGCAACGTCGAGCCCGAACGCCACCTGCGTGCTGCCATCGCTGCGCTGCGCGAACGCTTCGGTGCGGTGACGCTGTCGCCGATCTACCGCACGCGCTCGGTCGGCTTCGATGGCACCGACTTCCTCAACGCCGCCGCCGTGATCGACAGCGAGCTGGATCCGCTCGCATTGAACGACTGGTTGCATGCGCTCGAAGACGCGCACGGCCGCGACCGCAGCGGTCCGCGCTTCTCCGACCGCACGCTCGACATCGATATCGTGTTCTACGACGACCTGGTGATGCAGGGGCCGGGCAACCTGCGCCTGCCGCGCGACGAACTGAAGCATGCCTTCGTGCTGCTGCCGCTGGCCGACATCGCGCCCGACATGGTCGATCCGCGCAGCGGACGCACGCTCGCGGCGCTGTGGCACGAACACCCGGAACACGACGCACCACCGCAGGCCGTCCCGCTGGACAAGGCAACCCCGTAGAGCCGGGTTTGCTCGGCTCAGCGACCCTTCCGGGGGCCCCGGGCTCGACGGCGGAGCGGAGCATGCTCCGCCCCACAGAGACGGCCGGTGAGGGTTCCGGGCTCAGCCGATCGAGCGCCCGCCGTCCACGTGGATCACCTGGCCGGTGATATAGCCGGCGGCGTCCCCCAGCAGCCACGCCACGGTGCCGGCGATGTCATCCGGATTCCCGGCGCGGCCCATCGGCGTCAACGCCAGCAAGCGCGCCTGCACGTCGGGATCGATCCCGGCGTCCGGCCACAGGATCGCGCCGGGCGACACCGCATTCACCCGCACATCCGGTGCCAGCGACACCGCGAGTCCACGCGAAACGGCCAGCAGCGCTGCCTTGGATGCGGCATACACCGCCAGGTCAGCGCGTGGCTTTTCGGCATAGATGTCGGCGATGTTGATGATCGAGCCGCGCGCGGCGCGCAGGTGCGGCGCTGCCGCTTGCGACAGGAAGAACGGCGCGCGCGCGTTCACCGCGAACAAGTCTTCCCACTGCGCCGGCGTGGCGGTGCCGGCCGGCGTGGGATAGAACGCCGATGCGTTGTTGACCAGCGCGTCCAGGCGGCCGAAGTGGCCCACGGTCTTCGCCACCAGTTCGGGCAGGCGGTCGAACACGGCCAGGTCCCCCTGCAGTATCAGGGTGCTGCCGCTGCGCGTCGTTTCCAGCTCTTCTACCAGCGAGCGCATGTCGTCGATCGAGCCGCGGTAGTGCAGGGCGAGGTTGCAGCCTTCCGCGTGCAGCCGTCGCGCGATGGCCGCGCCCACGCGACGGGCGGCACCGGTGACCAGGACGACACGACGCGGTGTGGGCATGACGGATTCCAGGACGGGAGCCGGCATTGTCCCTGCTTTGCACCGGAATGGCGCAATCAGGCGGCCAAGAATGTGAGTCGAATCCATGCCGTCGCGGAAGCTTGACGACGTGCACGGTTAGCGTGCATGTTGCGATGCATCACCCTTCGCCGGATACGCCGGCCAGGGACAACGGAAAGGGCGAATGGACTGGGCGAAGTACCGCACCACGACCTTTGACGAACTCATCCAGGCCGATGGACGGCCGCGCCCGGCCGCACGCCGGCTGGTGGAGTACCTGGCGGGCCTGTCCGGCCGCGAGCTGGCCGAACGCCAACTCGCCGCCGACGTGGTGGCGCGCGTGCAGGGCATCACCTTCACCGTGTACTCCGACGGTCGCAACGTCGACCGCACGCTGCCGTTCGACCTGATCCCGCGCATCATCCCGCTCAGCGAATGGCAGCGCACCGAGGCCGGCCTGAAGCAGCGCATGCGCGCGCTGAACCTGTTCATCGGCGACATCTACGGCAAGCAGCAGATCGTCAAGGACAAGGTGTTCCCGGCGATGCTGCTGAAGGACTCGGTGAACTTCCGCGAGCAGTGCGTCGGCGTCACCCCGCCGCTGGGCGTATGGGCGCACATCTGTGGTTCGGACCTGGTGCGCGATGGCGATGGCACGCTGTATGCGTTGGAGGACAACCTGCGCATCCCGTCCGGCGTCAGCTACATGCTGGAAAACCGCATGGTGGCCAAGCGGGTGTTCCCGGAGCTGTTCGAGACCAGTTCGATCCTGCCCGTGGACGAGTATCCCAGCCAGCTCTACGACACCCTGGCCGCGCTGTCGCCACGCCCCGGCAACACCCCCGTCATCGCGCTGCTGACACCGGGCGTGTTCAACAGTGCGTACTTCGAGCATGCGTACCTGGCGCAGGCCATGGGCATCGAACTGGTCGAAGGCAGCGATCTGTTCGTCGCCGACGACGACTGCACCTACATGCGAACCGTGTACGGCCCGCAACGCGTGGACGTGATCTATCGCCGGGTCGATGACCTGTTCATCGATCCGGACGTATTCCATCCCGAGTCCGTGCTCGGCGTGCCGGGACTGATCCGCAGCTGGCGCGCGGGCAAGGTGGCGCTGGCGAATGCGCCCGGTGCCGGCGTGGCCGACGACAAGGTGGTCTTCGCCTACGTGCCGAAGATGATCAAGTACTACCTCGACGAGGATCCCATCCTCCCGAACGTACCCAGCTACCTTTGCCACAACGCGAAGGAGCGCAGGTACGTGCTGGAGAACATCGAGAAGCTGGTGGTGAAGCCGGCGAATGAATCCGGCGGTTACGGCATGCTGATCGGTCCGCGCTCGACCAAACGCCAGCGCGAGAAATTCAAGGCACTGATCGAGGCGAATCCGCGCAACTACATGGCGCAGCCCACGCTGGCGCTGTCCACCGCGCCCATCGTGACCAAGCAAGGTCCGTCACCCCGCCACATCGACCTGCGGCCCTTCGTCCTGTCGCGCGAGGACACCTACGTCACCACGGGTGGCCTGACCCGCGTGGCGATGGTGAAAGGCTCGCTGGTGGTCAATTCATCGCAGGGCGGCGGCGCGAAGGACACCTGGGTGGTCGATCTGTCCGACCATGACGAGGAGGCCGCCTGATGCTGTCGCGCGTCGCCGACAACCTGTTCTGGTTCAGCCGCTACGTGCGCCGCGCGGAGAATACCGCGCGCCTGGTGGGCGTGGGCAGCCAGTTGCAACTGGACATGCCGCGCTCCGTCCGTTTCGCGTGGCGGCCGATGATCGACACTGTCGGCGCCGGGCCGTATTTCGAGGAATGCCATCCGGGTGCGGGCCATGATGCCGCCGACGTGGACGTGATCCATTTCCTGCTGCTGGACGAACGCAATCCGTCGTCGCTGCGCACCTCGGTGGATTCGGCGCGCGAGATCCTGCGCAGTATCCGCGACAGCCTGCCGCAGGACGTGTGGGAAGCCATCAACGCCCTGCACCTGTACATCGGTGCGCACGGCGAGCGCAGCCTGAGCCGGCGCTACCGCATCGAGTTCCTCAATCGCATCATCGATGGCTGCCTGAAGGTGTCGGGTCTGCTCAGCGCGAATGTCAGCCGCGACATCGGCTACCAGTTCCTGCGCCTGGGCACGGCGCTGGAACAGGCCGACATGACTACGCGCATCATCGACGCCGGCGCGTCGGGGCTGGTGACGCCGCGCAATGAGGATGACCGCGAGGCCTTCCAGAACATGCAGTGGATGAGCGTGCTGCGCTCGCTGGCCGGCTACCAGATGTTCCGTCGCCACGTGCGTCAGCGCGTCACGGCCGAACTGGCGTTGCGCTTCCTGCTGCAGAACAACGAGTTCCCGCGCAGCGTGCAGTTCTGCCTGACGCGTGCACAGAGCGTGTTGCCCACGATGCCCCCACGCCCCGGCGTGGACCGTCATCTCAACCGCCTGATCGGCATGACCCGCAATGCCGATCCGGTGTCACTCGCGGCACGCAATCCCGCGCCCTTCATGGACCAGATCCAGGTCCACCTGAGTTCGCTGCACTCGGCGATCGCGGAAGGCTATTTCCACGGGTGAGGTCTGCTGTTCTGCAGGAGCGACGTAAGTCGCGACCACGGACCCCAAGCGCCTAGGAACTGCATTCATGCAGGAGCACTGGATCATCACTCCTGCGCACGCTTCCAGCGCTGGTCGACACGTCGGGCGTGCGGTCGCGACTTACGTCGCTCCTACACGATGCGGGAGGTTACTGCTGCCCTTGCGCGTCGCCGGGATCCTGCCGCGAGGGTGCGCGACGCGGCGGCATCGGTGGCAGCGGGCCGGTGGGGGCTTCGCGTTCCTGCTGCGGTTCCCACGGAAACCGCGGCAGGCTGTGCACGGCCGCTTCCAGCTTGCGCGACCACGTGTCGTGGATCTCGGCGTACAGCGGCGTGTCCGCTTCCAGCCGTACCTTCTGGCTGATCTTCAGGTCGCCCGTACGCAGCAGCGCCATGTCCACCGGCATGCCGACCGACAGGTTGGAGCGGATGGTGGAATCCAGCGACACCAGTGCGCAGCGTGCGGCATCTTCCAGCGAGGTCTCGGGCCGGATGATGCGGTCGAGGATGGGTTTGCCGTATTTGGATTCGCCGATCTGCAGGTAAGGCGTTTCCGGTGACGTGGCGATGCAGTTGCCCAACGGATAGACCATGTACAGGCCGGGCCGCTCGCCCGCGATCTGGCCACCGAGGATCAGCGTGGACTGCACGTTGACGCCGCTCTGCTGGGCATCGTCGATCACCCGTGCCTGGCTGGTGACCAATGTCTCGCCCACGTACTCGGCCACTTCGTAGAGGTGCGAGAACGTACGCAGGCTGCGCGGCGCATGCGGATCATCCACGTCGCGCTGCAGCTTGGACAGGGTGAGCTGGGTGGTTGCCAGGTTGCCGGCCGACATGATGACGAACACGCGGTCGCCCGGCCATTCGAACACGTGCAGCTTGCGGTACACGCGCACATCGTCGAACGAAGCGCTGGTGCGGGTGTCCGCGGCGAAGACCAGGCCTTCGTTGACTTCGATGCCGACGCAATAGGTCATGGCGTGTCCGTTGCTGCTGTGCACCACGATTCTATGCGTGGCCCCGGGGGTTGGCTAGGGCTGCGGTGCCAATGTGAATCGGCCCGTACAATGACGTGGTTTCCCGCTCCAGGTGCGTCATGCAGGCTGATCTACCCGTTCCCGACGATGCGGCACAGGCCCATAGCGAGCGCCTGGCTGCGCTGATCCGCACCGAAATCGCGGCAGAGGGCGGCAGCATGCCGTTTTCACGGTTCATGGAGCGCAGCCTCTACGCGCCCGGACTGGGTTACTACAGCGCGGGCAGTACCAAGTTCGGCGAGGCGGGTGATTTCACCACCGCGCCGGAAATGGGGCCGTTGTTCGCCAGTTGCGTGGCACAGGCGGTGGCGCCGGTGTTGCAGCAGCTGGGCCCGGAGGCCGGGTTCGTCGAGATCGGCGGCGGCAGCGGCGCCTTTGCCGAGATCATGCTCAAGCGGCTGCTGGCGCTGGATGCCCTGCCGGCGCGCTACGCGATCCTCGAGCCCAGCGCAGACCTGCGCGAGCGCCAGCGTGAGCGACTGGAGCAACGCCTGATTCCGCCGGTCTTCGACCTACTCGAATGGCTCGACGGCCCGCCGTCCGAAACCTGGGATGGTGTCCTGTTCGCCAACGAAGTGATCGATGCCCTGCCGACGCCGCGCTTTACGCTGCGCGATGGCGAAGTGTTCGAGGAAGGCGTGGCGCTGGACGGCGAAGGTCGCTTCGTCCGCACCGACCGGCCGGCCGACGCGCTGCTCGCCGCCGCCGTGCGCCATGTCGAGCGCTATCTTGAGCAGCCGTTCCCGGACGGCTACCGCTCGGAACTGCTGCCGCAACTGCCGTACTGGATACAGGCGGTGATGGGAGGCCTGGATCGCGGTGCGATGCTCTTCGCCGATTACGGCTACACGCGGCGCGAGTTCTACCAGCCTGACCGGGACGACGGCACGCTGCGGGCGTATTACCGCCATCGGGTGCACAACGATCCCTACCTGTGGCCAGGCCTGCAGGACATCACCGCGTCGGTGGATTTCACCGCGCTGGCGGAAGCCGGCACGCAGGCGGGCTTCGACATGGCGGGTTACACCACGCAGGCCAACTTCCTGCTGGGCAACGGCCTGCAGGAACGGTTGGCCGAAGCCGAAGCGCGCGCGGACGAGACCACGTTGTTGCGCCTGCGCAACGAGGCCAAGCGGCTGACCTTGCCCAGCGAGATGGGGGAACGATTCCAGGTGATGGGTTTTTCGCGCGACGTGGAGTTCGGCGTGGCGTTCCTGTTCAACGACCTGAGCTGGCGCCTGTGAGCGGGATATTCGCGCTCAAGCCGTTCCGTCGTCCGCGGCTGTGGCTGCCACTGTGGTTGATGGCGGTCACGACCGTGGTCGTGTTGTCGCTGGTGAACCTGAGTGGATTGCCGCCGGTGCCGGCAGGTGGCGACAAGGTCGAGCACTTCCTGGCGTACGCACTGCTTTCCGCGTCAGCCGTGCAGCTGTTCGCCAAGCGCCGTGCCTGCCTGCTCGTCGCACTGCTGCTGGTCGCGCTGGGCATCGGCCTGGAGTTCGCGCAGGGAATGCTGACCAGTACGCGCATGGCCGATCCGCGTGATGCAGTGGCGAACACGCTGGGCGTGCTGGCCGGCCTGGCGACGATGGCCACCCCGCTGCGCGACCTGCTGCTGCGCCTGCGCGGATAAAGGTGGGAGGGGCTACTGCCCCGATGCTCTTAGGTCGACATCCCATAGGTTTGACGAAAGGCATCGGGGCCGAAGCCCCTCCTGCGGGATCCTGATGGTTACTGGGGCTGCAGCGTGATCCGGTCCAAGACCCACATCTGTGGACGCGTGTCGCCGGTGAAACGCACGCACAGGTCCTGCCTGCCGGTCGTACCGGCGGGAAGTGGCGCCTCGAGATCGAGGAAACCATCGGCGTCGGGCGCGGCCGGCAACGCCACCGTCGCCAGCGTGCGGCCCGTGCAGCCGCCGCCCAGGATTTCCAGTTCGCCCAATGGCGACTTCGCCGGTTCGAAGTTGCGGCTGGGCTCGTCGTGCGCCAGCTGGAAGTAGTACGGGATTCTCCCCGCGCGCACCTTGATCGATGCGATGCCGTCCAGATCGGCCTGGTTCCACTGCCAGCAGGGATAGAAGATGGTGGCGTTGAAGATCGCGCGCTCGCCATCGGCCGGACCATCGTCTTCCAGTCGCAGCAGCAGGCGTCCGGCGTCCGGACACACGGCCATCGCTTCGTCGGTGCGCGACAGCAGCGAGGCGGGCGTCAGTTCGAACGTGGACGCAGGTGCCAGCGCACGGCCCTCGGCGAATGCCGCGGCGCGCACGGTGGCGGGAAGCTTCACGTCCAGCGGCGTCGTGAAGGCCGGTGACGTCGCCTTCGGTTCGCTGCCGTCCGTGGTGTAGCGCACGGCATAGCCCAGCGGGTTCGACAAGGTGATCTTTGCCGTGCCGGCCTTGCGGTCGTCCTCGGTCGCGATCATGGCTTCGAACGGCGTCTTCGCGTAGCCCAGTCCGATGGCGTCGTAGCGCTTCAACTGCGCGGGCAGGCGGGCGGTGAAGTTGGCGAAGTCCTTCTTCGCCGCCGGCGTCCAGCCGGTTTCAGCCACGGCGGCCAGGCGCGGGAACGCGTTGTGCTGCAGCCGGGCGAAGGTGCGCGTGTGTTCGGTCCACAGGTTGGCCTGGATACCGAGGATATGGTGGCGCTGGCTCTCTTCCAGTTCCGTCGGCACCGGATCGAAGCCGTAGACATCCTGCAGCGTGATCAGGGCCGGACGACCCGGCGGCTCGTTCGGCGAGGCGGTCTGCAGGTAGTCGAGGTACGTCTTGCTGGAAGGCGACATCACCACGTCATGACCCTGGCGCGCAGCCTGCAAGCCACCCTCGATGCCCCGCCACGACATCACCGTGGCTTCCGGCGGCAACTTGGCTTCAAGGATCTCGTCCCAGCCGATCAAGCGCTTGCCGTGCGTGGCGAGATACTTCTCAAGACGTCCGACCAGGTAACCCTGCAGGTCCATCTCGGTCTTCGCACCCACCTCGCGCATGCGCGCCTGCTCGCGTGCCGAGGCTTCCCACTGGTCCTTCACCGCTTCGTCGCCGCCGATGTGCACGTAGGTGCCGGGGAACAGCGTGACCACTTCACCCAGCACGTTCTCGAAGAAGGTGATGGTGCCTTCTTCGACATTGACCAGGTTCGGGAACACGCCCCATTCGTTCGACGGCACCAGCGGCGTGTCGATCGAACCCAGTTCGGGATACGCGGCAATGGCGGCTGTCGCATGGCCCGGCACGTTGATCTCCGGCACCACGGTGATGTGGCGTTCGGCGGCGTACTTCACCACGTCGCGGATCTGGTCTTGCGTGTAGAAGCCGCAGTAGGGGCGCGGCTCGCCGGTCGTCGGATCCTTGCCGCCGTCGCCGGCGGGAATGCGGCAGCCGCCGATGTCGGTGAGCTTGGGATACTGCTTGATCTCGATGCGCCAGCCCTGGTCGTCGGTCAGGTGCCAGTGCAGGGTATTGAGCTTGTGCAGGGCCATCGCGTCGATGATCTTCTTGACGTCATCGACCTGCTGGAAGTGGCGCGCCGGGTCCAGCATGAAGCCGCGCCAGCCGAAGCGGGGCGCGTCCTCGATATGCAGCGCCGGCAGGGTGACGCCGCTCTTGTCGCCCTGCGTGGCGAGCTGCCACAGCGTTACGGCACCGTAGAACAGGCCGCGTTCGTCATGCGCCTTCACGGTGACGCCGTCGGGCGTCACGTCCAGGGCGTAGGCCTCGGGATTCTTGTCGGTGGCGTCCGGTTCCAGCACGAAACGGATCGCGCCCTTGCCTGTGTCCTGCGTGGTCGCCAAGGCCGGGCCACCTGCCGACTGCAGATAGGTCGCGAACTGCTGCGCGACGCGCGTCGCCGCTTCGCCGCTGGCGGCAAGGCGCGTGTCCGCAGTGATGTCAAAGGCGCCTTCGCCCGTCTGCAGTGCGGCAGGTGCGGGGATCAGTGACGGAGTGATGGGCGCAGAGGTGGTCGCGTCGGTGTCGTCACCCGCCTTCGGCGTGCAGCCGGTCAGGGCGAGCAGGGCGAAGGCCAGTCCGGCCAGGGCGCGATGGGCGATGGGTCGTTTCATCGGTGTCCTCGGTAGCGATGGGCACAGCATGCCCAAAAAAAAACGGGCCCGGACGGATCCGGGCCCGCAGAGGGAGAGTGTTCCCTTACATCGTGCGGCTTAGAACTTGAAGCGGAAGTTCAGGTAGTACTGACGGCCGTTGCTGTAGAAGGCATGCGGCAGGTAGCCCGGCACCGCGTCGTTCTCCGTGTAGTACTTCAGCTTCGGATCGTTGAGGTTCAGACCATCCAGGCTGATGGTCAGCCAGTCGGTGGCCTTGAAGCCCAGCGAAGCCGACACCGTGGCGAAGTCGTCCTGGTAGAAGTTGTCGGTGCGGCTGACACCGGCGTAGAACGAGCTGCGGTAGCTGTAGTTCACGCGCGCGTTGAAACGATCGTTCTCGTACCAGGCCGACAGGTTGTAGGTGTTCTCGGACGTGCCGTTCAGCGGCTTGCCGCCATCGGCGTCGCCATCCACGTAGGTGTAGTTGGCGTTGAAACCGAAGTTCTCGCCGATCGGCTGCTCGTAGGTCAGCTCCACGCCGCGGGCCTTGCCGTTCGAGTTGACCGGGATCGATACCAGGTAGTCGCTGTAGACGTCGGTACCGGCGGCTTGGCTGGCCTGTTGGTCCTTGTACTGCACGACGACGTTGTCGAAATCGACATAGCCGTCCATGTCCATCGAGAACACGCTGGCGGCCAACAGCGCGCGCGGTGCGAAGTACCACTCAAGCGAGGCATCGAAGTTGGTCGAGACGAGTGGATCAAGGTTCGGGTTGCCGCCGCTACCTTCGTGCGTCAGATCGTTGAGTGTCAGCGAACCGGCCAGCGCCGAGAAATCCGGGCGGGTCATGGTCTTGCTGCCCGAGACGCGCGCCACCAGGCTGTCGGTCAGTTCGAACTTGAAGTTCACGCTGGGTAGCAGTTCGTTGTAGTCGTTGTTGACCACGACCGGCAGGTAGTCGCCGAATGCGGAGCCCACGATCGCACCGGGAATGCCGGAGTTTGGCGCGAGCGCCTGGTTGTAGTGCACGTCCGTCTGCGTCCGCACGTAGCGCAGGCCGGCGTTGCCGCTCCAGCGGTCGCCCCGGAAGTTCAGCTGCGCATACACGGCATTGATGTCTTCCTCCACGCCGTACACGTCGGAGAAGTAGAAGCGTTCGGGATTGTTCCGGTTGGCGAAGTCGGCGTTGATCTGCGCCAGCTGCCCGGGCGTGTAGTACCAGATGCCCGACGGCACGTTGCCGCCGACGCCGAAATCGCTGGGGTATGCGCCGCCGGCCGCCGGATAGGCGGTGATGTCGGTCCAGTTGCTGGCCCAGTTCGGCCCCTGCGCGAGCGAGAAGTCATTGCTGCGTTCGTGCGTGGCGTAGCGATAGCCGAAGTCCAGGGACGACAAGGTGTCACTGTCGAAGAAGAACTGGCCGTCGGCCGAGGCCCAGTCTTCCTTGTCCAGCACGTCGATGCCTTGCGCTCCGAAGATCCAGCCGTTCTGAGGCAGGTGGTTCGCGGCCGTGTTGGTGCCGCCCAGCGACCAGTCGATCGGGTTTCCCACGCCGTTCATGTTCCAGCTCGCGCCGGCGTTGCCGGCGATGCCGGTTTCCAGCACGTCCTGCGTGGGGCTGCTGCCGTTGCCCTTTGTGGAACCGAGCTGGAACACGAACTTCAGTGCGTCGCTGGCATTCCATTCGGCATCGAGCGCGATGTACTTGGAGGTCGAGACCGCGCCTGGGCGGGAGATCATGTCGTACACGCCGTAAGGAACGGCAGGCGTGTTTGTGCTGGGAGCGTAGGTGGCGCTGGTAAGCACGCCGTTCTCGACCGTGTAGCTGGTGGGCGTATTCGAATTGACGAACTGGCTCGCCCACATCATGTAGTTGCGGTTGTAATTGTCCGCCTTCAGGCGCGAGTAGAACGCGTTGACGTTCAGGGTCAGGTTATCGGTGACCTTGGCTTCGATGTTGGCCACGCCGCCCTGACGCTTGCGCACCTGTTCGAACAGTGCCGCGCCGATCAGGTTGGGGTAGAGCGCGCCATTGAGCTCGGGATTGGCCGACGTGATGGTGCCATAGCCGCCCACCACTTCCTGGCCGTCGCGGCGCAGGCTGCGCTCTTCGTTGAAGATCTGCACCAGGAAGCCGGCGGTGCCTTCGTCGTTGCGCCAGTTCAGCAGTGCGTCGAGCTGCGGTTTGGTGTCGCCCGGCAAGTCGGAATGCACCGCGCCGATGGAGCCTTGGATGGTCAGCGGCTCGGCGAACTGCAGCGGACGACGGGTGATGATGTTGACCGAGCCGGCGGTGCCGCCTTCCACGAGCTTCGCTTCGGAGGTCTTGTGCACGACCACGCGGTCCACGATCTCGGACGGATACAGCGAGTAGCTCACGCTGCGGCCGACGTTGCCTACCTGGCTGAGCACGAACCAGTCGCCCGTGCCAATGGTGTGGCCGTTGACGAGGGTCTGGGTGAGGCTGGGATTGGTGCCGCGCAGGCTGACGCGGTCGGCTTCGTCGAAGCCGCCTTCGCTGGCGCTGGAGGAGGCGATGTTGACGCCGGGCAGCTGGCGCAGCGTGTCGGCCACGTTCTTGGCCGGCAGCTTGCCGATGTCTTCTGCCGTGACGACTTCGACGTGGGTGGCGGCATCGCGCTTGGCATCGAGGGCCTTTTCGATGCTGCCGCGGATGCCGGTGACGACGACGGTGTCGAGGTCGGTCGCCGTCGTATCGGCCGGGGTGGCGTCCTGCGCGTTGACCTGCATCGAGAACGCGAGCCCGGCGGCGATCGAGGCCGAAAGGATCGAGGTGCGGTACTTCATGATGTCTCTCCCATCATTGTTTTAGAGTTCCGGCAGCCATCGCTCGCGCTGTTCCGCCGTGCTTGGTACTTCGATGTCGCCTGGCGTTGCACGTGTCCCCTGCACCCCGCCCCTTCATGCTTCGCGCCTGTGCCGGCGCTTTCCTTCATTGGCCCTCGTCGCGATCCAGGTACCACCTGGCCGCCCCGATGACGCCCAACTGCCCGTGCTCCACCAGCTTCACGGGAATGCGTTCCAGCGCCTCGCGCATCGATCCCTTGTTGAGGAAGCGCGGCACGAAGCTGCTCTGGATCAGGAAATCGCGGATCTTCGGCAAGATGCCGCCGGCCAGGTACACGCCGCCCTGCACGCCGTAGAGCAGCGCCATGTCGCCAACCACGCTGCCCAGCAGGCCGCAGAACACGTCCAGGCTCTCGCGCGCCGTCGGGTCGCTGCCGGACAACGCCGCGGCGGTGATGTCGCCGGGGCGCGCATAGGTCGAAGGCGCCGCGCCACGCACCGCGCACAGCGCGGCATGCAGGTTCATCAGACCGGGACCGGAGAGGGCCTGCTCGACCGGCACGTGCGTGCGGGTCTTCAGCATTTCGGTGAGCAGCGCCATTTCCAGCGCGTTGCCGGCGGTCAGCGCGGCCTGGCCGGCCTCGGTCGCCAGCACAACGGCGCGCTTGCCGGTCGGAATCCAGACCGCAGCGCCCAGGCCGGTGCCGGGCCCGAGGATCAGCGTGGGCCCGTGCTTCGGCGCGATGGCCGGCCCGGCCAGCTGCAGCACTTCGCTGGCGTCCATCTGCGCCGCGGCGTGCGCCACGGCTTCGAAATCGTTGACCAGGCGGACGTCGTCGAAGCCGAGCTGCGCGCGCAGTTCGTTCGGCGACAGCCGCCACGGCAGGTTGTTGGTGATGACGGTGCCGTCTTCCAGCGCGTAGCCGGCGCTGGCGATCACGGCACGCGTTGCCCGGGCCGGACCCAGTCGGGCAAGGAAGTCGCCGACGATGTCACCCAGGCCCGCGTGGTCGGCGCAGACGTACTTGCGGTACTCGAGCACGCTGACCGGCGCACCCGGATCGCCGCTGCCGCGGACCAGGCCGATGCGGACATGCGTGCCACCGACGTCCGCCGCGATGAAGGCGTCTTCCGCCCTGCGGATGGCATCTGCCGGTAGTGGATTTGCAATGGCGACCACACGTCTCCCCACATGTTCGCGGCCGGGACTCCCGCATCCCGATATGGCCCGAGTGTGGAAAGTGTTTGACAACGTTGTCAAGACTCTGTCATCAAATAGGCGTCTGGCAAGCGGTCTGGCGTAGCAAAATGGAAACAATTGGTGCATTCAGGAATTTATTAACTCCATAAGTGGCGTTAATTATTGAATATTAAGGCCAATTTTCTCGAAGTCTCGCAGGACTTCATGTTGCAGTGCATGAGGCCTTGGCGCTCACAGTAAGGGGTCGTGCCGTCGCCACAACTGCCGATCCAGGTGTTCTTCCACGAAGTCTTTGACAACGTTGTTCCCGATGTCGGGTCGGTTCCGGACCCAGCCCATCGGCCAGCCAGAGGAGATTCCCATGACCATCGCACCCGGCTCCAACCCGCTTCGCTCGCTGGCCATCGTTGGCCTGCTGTTCTTCATCATCGGGTTCTTCACCTGGATCAACGGACCGCTGATCACCTTCGTCAGGCTGGCCTTCGACCTGGACGAGGTGAATGCCTTCCTCGTGCTGATGGTGTTCTATCTGTCGTATTTCTTCCTCGCCCTGCCGGCGGCCGCGCTGCTCAAGCGCACCGGCATGAAGAAGGGGCTGGCCATCAGTCTGTTCGTGATGGCGGTGGGCGCGGCGATGTTCGGCGAATTCTCCACCCAGCGCTGGTATCCCGGCGCATTGGCCGGCCTGTTCGTGATCGGTGGCGGCCTGGCGTTGCTGCAGACGGCGGTGAACCCGTACGTCAGCATCCTCGGTCCCATCGAAAGCGCGGCCCAGCGCATCGCGTTGATGGGTATCTGCAACAAGGTCGCCGGCATCCTCGCGCCCATCGTGATCGGCACGCTGGTGCTGCATGGGGTGGGTGATCTGGCCGCGCAGGTGGAGACCGCGGATGCCGCCGGCAAGGCGGCGCTGCTGGATGCGTTCGCGGCGAAGATCCATCTGCCGTACCTGGTGATGGCCGGCGTCCTGGTGGTGGTCGCCATCGGCATCCTGTTCTCGCCGCTGCCGGAGGTGAAGCCGTCGGAGGTCAACGCCGCGCCGGTGGACGATGCCGCGGACGGCGAGCGTGGCCTGGCGCGGTTCCCGCACCTGTGGCTGGGCGTGCTCTGCCTGTTCGTCTACGTGGGCGTGGAAGTGCTGGCGGGCGACGCGATCGGCGCCTACGGCAACGGCTTCGGCCTGTCGCTGGACCAGACCAAGTTCTTCACGTCATTCACGCTGACGGCGATGCTGATCGGCTATGTGGCCGGACTGGTGGCGATCCCGCGCTTCGTGTCGCAAGAGCGCTACCTTGCGATCTCCGCGACGCTGGGTGTGCTGTTCGCGCTCGGCGCGCTGTTGACGCGCGGCTACGTATCGGTCGGCTTCGTCGCGGCGCTGGGCTTCGCCAACGCGATGATGTGGCCGGCGATCTTCCCGCTGGCGATCAAGGGCCTGGGCCGGCATACCGAGACGGGTTCGGCCCTGCTGATCATGGGCATCGCAGGCGGGGCGATCCTGCCGCAGGCGTTCGCGGTGCTGAAGCAGCATTACGACTTCCAGGCCGTATTCGCCGGGCTGGCCGTGCCGGGGTATCTGTACATCCTGTACTACGCGCTGGCCGGGCACCGGGTAGGCCGCTCGCGGCCGGCGACGGCCGTGCCGGAACGCGGCATCATGGCGGACTCGCCTCCATGACGGAAACGCCCATGCGCCGACCCACCATCAAGGACGTCGCCGAACGCGCGAAGGTCTCGCTGAAGACCGTGTCCCGGGTCATCAACAACGAACCGTCGGTGCTGCAGGGCACGCGCGCGCGCGTGCTGCACGCCATCGCCGAACTGGACTACGAGCCGGACCAGTCCGCGCGCAACCTGCGCAGCGGCACGCCGTTCGTGATCGGACTGGTGTACGACAACCCCAACCCGTACCACATCATCGGCGTGCAGAACGGCGTGCTGGCGGCGTGCAAGGAAACCGGCTTCGGCCTGCAGATCCATCCGGTCGATTCCACTTCACCGCTGCTGGCGGAGGAGCTGGTGGAATTCGTGCAGCGCTCGCGCCTGGCCGGCCTAGTGCTGACCGCGCCGATGTCCGAGCGCGCCGACCTGGTCACGGCATTGGCCGCGCGCGGAGTGAAGCTGGTGCGCATCATCGCCGCCACCGAGGATCCGGAAGACGGCCTGCCCTGCGTCTACGTCGACGACCGTGACGCCGCGTACGAGATCACCGAACACCTGATCCAGCTCGGCCACCAGCGCATCGGTTTCCTCTGGGGCGGCCTGGCGCACCGGTCGAGTACGGAGCGCTATGCCGGCTACGAGAAGGCGCTGAAGGATTACGGCATCCAGCTCGACAAGCACCTCATCGTGCCGGGCGACTACACCTTCGACGATGGTTTCCGTGGCGCGCGCCGCCTGCTCGCGCTGCGTGAGCCGCCGACGGCGATCTTCGGTTCCAACGACGAAATCGCGGCCGGCGTGCTGGCCGCCGCGAAGTCCACCGGCATGAACGTGCCTTACGACCTGTCCATCGCCGGGTTCGAAGACAGCCCGTTCTCCAAGCAGTCGTGGCCACCGCTGACCACCGCCAAGCAGGCCACGCAGGACATCGCGAAGCAGGCCGCACGCCTGCTGATCGCCGGCCTGCGCCAGGACGCCTACGACGACAATCCTTCGCCCGTGCACAACCAGGGCTTCGTGCCGCAACTGGTGGTGCGTGGCTCCACTGCGCCGGTCAGGCCGCGCGCGGACCGACCCGAACCGACCTCCCCATGACCGACACCTCGTTGCCCGCACCCTCCGATACGCTGATGCACCAGGAGGCGGCCCAGACCGCCGACATCGTCGCCGACCAGTACACCCGCAACGCCGCCACGGTGAAGGCGCTGGCCGACGACCTCCGCCGCAATCCGCCGCCCTTCGTCGTCACTTGCGCGCGGGGCAGTTCCGACCATGCGGCCACCTATGCGAAGTACCTCTTCGAAACCCAGCTGGGCGTGGTGACCGCATCGGCCTCGCCATCGGTGGGTTCGGTCTACGAAGCGAAGCAGCGGCTGGACGGCGCGCTGTACGTGGTGATCTCGCAATCGGGCAAGAGCCCGGATCTGCTGCGCAACGCGACGCAGGCGAAGGAGTCCGGCGCGCGCGTGGTGGCGCTGGTCAACGTGGAGGACTCCCCGCTGGCGCAACTCGCCGACACGGTGCTGCCGCTGCGCGCCGGTCCCGAGCGCAGCGTCGCGGCGACCAAGAGTTATCTCGGCTCGCTGGCGGCCATCCTGCAGCTGGCCGCGTACTGGAAGGACGAAGCGCCGTTGCATGGGGCGACGGAGGCGCTGCCGGACGCGCTGCGGCGCGCATGGCAGGCGGACTGGTCGCCGTTGGTGGAGGGGCTGGTCGGCGCGCACAACCTGTTCGTGCTCGGCCGCGGGTTGGGCCTGGCCGCCGCGCAGGAAGCCGCCCTGAAGTTCAAGGAAACCTGCGGCCTGCATGCGGAAGCCTACAGTTCGGCCGAGGTGAAGCATGGACCGATGGCGCTGGTGGGGCCGGGTTTCCCGGTGCTCTGTTTCGCACAGCCCGATGAAACCGAGGCCGGCACGCTGGCGCTGGCGCAGGAGTTCCGCGGTCGCGGCGCGCAGGTGTGGGTGGCGTCGCGGCAGGGCGATCTGCCGCTGGTCGAAGCGCCGCACCCGGCGTGCGCGCCGCTGCTGACCATCCAGAGCTTCTATCGCGCGATCAATGCACTGGCGCTGCGTCGCGGCCACAATCCCGATGTGCCGCCGCATCTGAACAAAGTCACCGAGACAGTCTGATTCACGCGGTCATTCCGGCGGAAGCCGGAATCCATTCTGCTTTGCGGTAGTCCCGCAGAATCAAGATGGATCCAGGCGTTCGCCGGGATGACGATTCCCACGATTTCCCAGGTCTCAAGCCGCATGTCCACCTTTGCGATCATCAATACCCACGTGCTCACGGACGACGGATTCCGTTCCGACCTCGCGGTCCTGGTCGAGGGCGGCAGGGTTTCCGCGCTGGTCGATGCGTCCCGGGCGGCACGACATGCCGATGACGTCCGCGACCTGGGCGGCGGCTACCTGTTGCCCGGCTTCATCGACGCGCAGGTCAACGGGGGCGGCGGCGCGTTGTTCAACAACGACACCAGCGTCGAGGCGATCCGCACCATCGCGCAGGCGCACCGGCGCTTCGGCACCACCGGCCTGTTGCCGACGCTGATCAGCGACGATGCCGAGGTGATGGCGCATGCCGTTGCCGCCACGCGTGACGCCATCGCACAAGGCGTGCCGGGCGTGCTCGGCATCCATCTGGAAGGCCCGTACATCGCGCCGGCGCGCAAGGGCACGCACGATGCGGCCAAGTTCCGCGTGCCGGGCGCGGATGAAGTCGCGATGGCGACCTCGCTCGACAACGGGGTCACCCTGCTGACGCTGGCGCCGGAGCAGGTGCCGGCCGAGACCATCCGCGCGATGGTGGCGCGCGGCGCGATCGTAGTCGCCGGGCATACGGCGGCAACGTATGAGCAGGCCCGTGCCGGCATCGAGGCCGGCGTGTGTGGCTTCACCCATCTCTACAACGCGATGTCGCCACTGCAGGGCCGCGAACCCGGCGCGGTGGGCGCGGCGCTGGAGGACGACGGTTGCTGGTGCGGCGTGATCGTCGATGGCGTGCACGTGCATCCGGCCAGCCTGCGCGTGGCGCTGGCTGCCAAGCCGCGCGGCAAGGTGTTCCTGGTCACCGATGCGATGCCGATGGTCGGGTCGGACGATCCATCGTTCGACCTGTATGGCGAAACCATCACCGCCATCGACGGCGTAGTGCGCAACGCCGCCGGTGCACTGGCGGGATCGGCGCTGGACATGGCGACCGCCGTGCGCAACTGCGTGCGGCTGCTGGGTCTGCCGCTGGAAGAGGCGGCGCGCATGGCCTCCACGTATCCCGCCGATTTCCTCGGTCTGGGCAGCACCCATGGTCGGATCGCACCCGGCTATCGCGCCGATCTGGTCGCGCTGGACGACGGCCTGCAGGTGGTCGGCACCTGGATCGGTGGTGCGTGACGCCGTACGCATGAGCGCCACGCCGGTCCGCTTCGCCTCCGTCGACGCACTGCGTGGCCTGACCGTCGCCGCGATGCTGCTGGTCAATACGCCGGGCGACTGGTCGCATGTGTACGCGCCACTGCTGCACGCCGAATGGCATGGCGTCACACCGACCGACCTGGTGTTCCCGTTCTTCCTCTTCATCGTCGGGGTGTCGATCGCGCTGGGTGTCGTACCGCGCATGGAGGCCGGCGTGGAGCGCAAGGTGCTGGTGCGTGCCGTGCTGTGGCGGGCGACGAAGATCGTCGCGCTGGGGATGGCCCTGCACCTGCTCGCATTCTGGTTGCTGGATCGCCCGCAGTTCCGTCCCTGGGGCGTGCTGCAGCGGATCGGGATCTGTTTCGCGGCCGGCGGGATGATCGCGCTGTACTTGAAACCGCGCGCGCAATGGGCGGCGGTCGTGACCACGCTGCTCGGTTACTGGGCGCTGCTGGCGCCGTGGGGCTACGCGCCCTTCGAGCATCTTCCCGCCCGGGTGGACACTGCGCTGTCCGGACACTGGCTGTACCAGTGGGACCCCGCGACGGGACGCGGGCAGGATCCTGAAGGATTGCTCAGCACGTTGCCCGCCATCGCCACCACGCTGCTCGGAGTGCGCGCGGGCGAGGCGTTGCGTGCGGGCGCGGTGAAGTCACTTGCGGTCGCGGGCGTGCTCGCGGTCGCGCTGGGCCTGGGCTGGGCGCCGTCGTTTCCATTGAACAAGGCGCTCTGGACATCGTCCTACGTGCTGTTCACCACCGGCTGCGCAACGCTGGCGCTGGCGGCGTGCCATCTGCTGGTGGATCGACATGGCTGGCCGCCGCTGGGTCGCCGCTTCGGCATCAATGCCATTGCCGCCTACGTCGGTGCGGCGGTCATGACCTACGTGTTGCTCGGCATGGGCTGGATGGGGCCGATCTACCAGGCCGGCTTCGCCGGCTGGATGACGCCGCGATTCGGTCCTTATGTGCCGTCGCTGGCGTTCGCGCTGGCGTTCGTCGGCGTGTGGTGGCTGATCGTGCGCCTGATGGACCGCCAGGGCTGGTACCTGAAGGTCTGAAGCACAGGAACCATCACGCTTTTCTTCACCGCGCGGGAGTACAACGGCAGCCAGTCACCCGCCGGATGCCGCCCGCATGAGGATGTCGTTGCTGCTCGCCTGTTGCCTGAGCCTGTCCGCATGCCAGCGGGCCACGGTGGACGATCAGGGCGTGAAGGTCGTGGTGGCCTCGCGGACGGGCTCCGTGACATCCGGACCGGTCGCGGGCATTGCGCCAGTGGCGTCGCCGGCACTCGATGCCTCCGCATCGGGACCAGGTCGCACCATGGCGGGCCTGTCGCGCGCGCGGGCGGTGCCGGACCCGCCCTTCACCAGCACGCCGGTGGGCACGTTCAACGAGCCCTGGGCGATGACGTTCCTGCCCGATGGCCGCCTGCTGGTGACGGAGAAGTCCGGCAAGTTGCGACTGGCCAATGTCGCCACGGGCCAGGTCGGCGAAATCATCGGCGTGCCCACCGTCGCGTACGGGGGACAGGGCGGATTCGGTGACGTGCTGCCGCATCCACGTTTCGCCGACAACCGGCTGGTCTACCTCAGCTATGCCGAAGCCGGCAGCGGCGGCACGCGCGGCGCCGCGGTGGCGCGTGCAACGCTGGTGCTGGATGCCAGCGGCAATGGCGGCAGCCTGTCCAACCTGCAGGTGGTGTGGCGGCAGTTGCCGAAGGTCAGCGGCGACGCGCACTACGGACACCGGCTTGCCTTCGGTGCGGATGGCAAGCTGTGGATCACGTCCAGCGACCGCCAGGCGATGGCACCTGCACAGGACCTGCAGTCGTCGCTCGGAAAGCTGATCCGCCTCAACGACGACGGCAGCGTGCCGCCGGACAATCCGTTCGCCGCGCAGGGCGGTATCGCTGCGCAGGTGTGGACGCTCGGGCATCGCAACCTGCTGGGCATCGCCTTCGACGGCAGTGGCCGTTTGTGGACCCACGAGATGGGTCCGGCGGGCGGCGACGAACTCAACCTGATCGAGCGCGGCAGCAACTACGGTTGGCCGGTGGTCTCCAATGGCGACCATTACGGCGGCACGCCGATTCCCGATCACCCGACACGCCCGGAGTTCAATGCGCCGGAGGCGTGGTGGACACCGGTGATCGCGCCGGCGGGCTTCGTCATCTACTCGGGCAATCTGTTCCCGTGGTACCGCGGGAAGGGCTTCATTGGCGGGCTCGCCTCGCAGGCGCTGATCGAGATCGAGTTCGACGGCACGCAGGCGCGCGAGGCGCGTCGCTATCCGATGGGCCGCCGCATCCGCGAGGTCGAACAGGGGCCCGATGGCGCGCTGTGGCTGCTGGAAGACGGCAGTGGTGGCCGCCTGTTGAAGCTGACGCCCAATCGCAGCTGATCAGCGCGTGCTTCCCAGCGCTTGCTGCTGGCGCTGGTGACGGATGTCCAGGTGGAGGCTGTAGGCGGCGGTGAAGGCCGGCAGCAGGTTCTGCAGCACGCCTACCGCATCCTGCTTGGACGAGAACAGGAAGTAGCTCAGCGCCATCAGGCTGCCGCACAGGCTCATGTACCAGAACAGGCGCGGGATCACCGGACGGCGTGCGCGCCGCGATGCGATGAACTGGACCAGCCAGCGCGCGCCGAACAGGGCCGCGCCGGTCAGGCCGATAAGTTTCCACGGCGTCATGTGCAGGCCGGTCCAGCCCAGCCAGACGATTTCCTGGTCCATCATGCTCACGGTTTCCGTCCTGCGTTGACCTCGCTGACCGCAGTCACGTGACTGCGATGGATCAGCCAGGACACGCCCATCAGGTCGCGGATGCCGACCAGTGCACGCCCCAGGTTGGTGTACTTCGACTGCCCGGACCCGCGTGGACGATGCGACACCGGCACGCTGACCGTCATCCAGCCCGCGCGTTGCATGAGCGCGGGCAGGTAACGGTGCATGTGGTCGAAATAGGGAAGCTCGAGGAATGCCGCACGCTCGAACAGCTTGATGCCGCAGCCGGTGTCGGGTGTGTCGTCATGCAGGAGCCACTGGCGGATGCGGTTGGCCCAGCGCGACGCCCAGCGCTTGCTGCTGGTGTCTTTGCGATCCACCCGCCAGCCCGCGTAGAGCCGGGTCTGCGGGTTGCCCGCCTCGCGTGCCGCCAGCAGCTTGAGGATGTCGCCGGGATCGTTCTGGCCGTCACCGTCGAGAGTGACGATCCACGGCGACAGCGCATGCTTCACGCCGGTGCGGACGGCGGCGCTCTGGCCGCTGCGGCGGTGATGCACCACCACGCGCAACTCCGGCACTTCGGCCTTCAGTGCCGTGAGCACATCACGGGTGTCGTCTTCGGACTGGTCGTCCACGCAGACGATGTCGAATGCGATACGGCCACGCAGGTGCTGGACCACTTCGTGAACCAGTGGCCCGATGTTGCCGGCCTCGTTGAAGACAGGGATGACGACGGAAAGATTTGTCATGGCAGTGCTCGTCTCGACCATGTCAGCGTGCGCTCCTGCAGGTCAGGAAAATGTCGTAGTCCGGCCGATACAGCGATGTCTTCACGTCGGTGAGTCCCAGTACGGTGTGGAAAAGCTGGTCATGGCTGGCCTGCCTGCCCGTGCGGTCGCGCAGGCACTGCGGATCCAGGTGCGTGGATTGCCGCCACGAGGGCGAGAACCACGCGACCATCGGCACGTCGAGCTGCTCGCGTGGCGCGATGGCATAGGGCATGCCGTGCAGGTAGAGGCCTTTCTCGCCCAGCGATTCGCCGTGGTCGGAGACGTAGAGCAGGGCCGTGTCGTAGCCCGGGAGCGTCGACAGGCGATCGATCGCGCCCGCCAGCACGTGATCCGTGTAGGCGAGTGCGTTGTCGTATGCGTTGACGATGTGCGCACGGCTGCAGCGCCCCAGGTCCGAGGTCTCACAGACGGGCGTGAAGCGACGGAAAGCAGGAGGATAGCGTTCGAAGTAGGTCGGGCCGTGGTTGCCCAGCATGTGCAGGACGATCACCTGGTCGCCCTTGTTGCGCGCGACGGTTTCTTCCAGCCCTTCAAGCAGGATGCCGTCGAAGCAGCGCGTCCCGTCGCAGAGTGCGGGGTCCTTGCGTGCATGCAGGTCTTCGACCGGCAGTCCGGTGCAGACGCCCTTGCAACCGGACTGGTTCTCGCGCCACACCGTGGCCACGCCCGCGCGCTGCAGGACGTGCAGCAACGACTGGTGGCTGCGGATCGCCTTTTCGTCGTAGTTTTCGCGCCCCCACGGGGAAAACATGCAGGGCAGCGAGACCTCGGTGCTGCTTCCGCATGCAGTGACATGCGGGAAGTTCAGGACGCCGCGTGCCGCCAGTTCCGGCGTGGTCTGGCGCGCGTAACCGTTGAGGCCCCAATTGGCGGCACGCGCGGTCTCGCCCACTACCAGCACCAGCAGGCGCGGCCGCCGCATCGTGGCGGCAGGCGACTGCACGGCGTCCTCCCCGATGGGAAGTTGGGTATGGGTGCGACCGGGCGGGTCTTCGCTGACCACCTTCGTCAGCGATACAAGTACGTTGGCGGGCGTGACGAGGTAGCGCACTTCGCGCTGGTTGCGCAGGAAGGCGGTAAGCGGCTGCAGGGAAGGCAGCACGCCGACCAGCCCGACCAGGACCATGCCGAGGAGGAAGATGATGCGCGCCAGCACTGCGCGTGCAACCCCGCGCGGCCGCAGGCGCACGCGCCACACCACGAACAGAGGCGGCACCGCCGCCAGCAATGGCAGCAGCGCATCCGGGCCGGCGAGGTCGGTGGCTTCGCGCCAGTCGGTGTGCAGGACGTTGCGGACCATGTCGGCGTCGATGTAGATGCCGTACGCCGCCATGTAATGCCCCGCCAGCGCCGCGACCACCACCAGCAATGACAGCGCCACGCGCGCGGTGCGGCCCCAAACCAACAGCGACAGCCAGATCCCGTGCACCGCGGTGACCAGCAGGAACAACGACAGCGTCCAGGTTCCCTGTGCCCATGGCTGCGGGGATGCCGCCCGCCAGAACACCCCGTTCGCGAACAGGCTGAAGTAAAGGCAGGCCGCCAGGATCAGTGTTTCCGTGCCGACCAGCGGGCGGACCGCCAGCGCGGCACGCAACCGTTGCCAACGAGAGGGAATGCCTGCGTGATCGAGCACCGAAACGCTCATGCGCATGCCTCCGTCGTCACCGGGTCGCGTCGCGCGCCGAGTCCCTCGACGGCACAGGCGATGGTCCAGCACACCGCCAGGCTGGCGACGTCGTGCGACAGGAAGTGCGCACCGCGCAGCTGCTGCGCCAGGCCGAAGACGCCACCTGCCAGCAGCCCGATCGCAAGCCCTGCATGCCGCCACCGGGGCGCGACGTGCAGGAAGAAGAAGTACAACGCCACCCAGGCGTAGCCGCTGGCGGCATGCGCGGCGGGAAAGCAGGCGGCGTGGCCCAACGAAACCGGGCGCGGTGCCAGCAGCGGCACGTAGGCGCGCTGGCCGCCCAATCCCGCCAGATCCCACGGGCAATCCACCTGCGTGACCGCCTTCAACAGGGCCACGCATGCGGTGGACGCGAGCAGTGCCAGCAGCAGGCGGTTGGCAGGGCGCGTCCATGTGGCCGATGCAGGCTTCGCCCAGTGCACCAGGGTGGCGGCCAGCAAGCCAAGCCAAGCCAGCAGGCTTGCGGTGCGGCCGCCGCGATGCAGGACGGTTTCCAGCAACACGCTGCGCTTCAGCGACCACGCATCGCCTTCCCAATGGAACAGCCAACCCGCCCATGGCATGTCGATGCGGCACGCCAGCAGCCACGCGATCAGCAGCAGGGGTAAGGAAAGCAGCGCGAGGTGCGGCCAGGAACCTGCCGTCGAAGGAGAGCGCGGAAGCGATGGAACGGGCATGCGGATGTGGCGGCAGGAAAGTGCACGCATGCTCGTGGCCGCGATGTCGTAGCGCGGTCGGACAGTCGTCGGAACCGCGTTAAATCACCTGCGAACGATTCCCGCCTGCACGCAGCGTTGCTTCGGGTTCAGTCTTCGCTGACGTTCGCCGACCAGTCGGCCGGCACATCGCAGCCATCGATCCATGCTTCGCCTGGCGCGAGGATCCAGTCGCGCCGATTGGACGCACCGATGTCGACCACCTTTGCCGGATCCAGGCACGGGCCTATGGCTTCGCTGCGGAGGAACAGCCAGCGCTTCGCCGGTGCTTCCAGCAGCCACGCGTGCGCGTGCTGCCACTGGTCCGCCCAGGGTTGCTTGAAGCCGAAGTCGGTCACGGGCCGGTCCGCCTGCAGCAGATGCTGTTCGCGCCAGCCCAGCATGGCCAGTTCGGCATCCGGACCGATCCGCTCGCCGACGCGCTGCATCAGCGCCTTGGCCGAACTGTCCGGACTGAGCGCCGGCATGAAGCCCATGCCATACGCCGTCCACAGGGCGGCCGTCACGGCGACCAGCGCCACCGCCACATGCCGTCGCGCGACGACCATGGCAGCGATGGCCACGACGGCGAATCCGAGCAGCCACCGGCTCAACTGCGCGACCGTCGCCATGTCCATGCCGCGGCCGTCGAGCAGTGCGTGCAGGCGCTCGGGAGGTGCCGTCGAAAGCCATGTGCCCAGCACGCCTGCGACCAATGTCAGCACGGCCATGTACGACCACAGCGTTGCGCGTACCGCGCGTCGTCGCAGCAGGCCCGGGAGCAGCGGTGCCGCTGCCACCGCCAATGCCGGCAGCATCGGGAAGATGTAGACCTCGCGCTTGCCCGGACTGGCGCTGAAGAACACCAGCACCAGCGCCGCCCAACCCAGCAGCAGGACATGGCGCGCATCTGGCCGGCGCACGCGTCGCCACCACGCGGGCAACAGCCACGGCGCCAGCAGTACGCCGGGCAGCCACAGCGTCAGCATCGCTTGCAGGTAGTACCACGCCGGCTTCACGTGATGCCATGCATTGGCATAGCGCGTGCCGGTCTGCTTGAACAGCATTTCGCGCGCATACGCCTGCAGCGCCGGGTCGCTCGACGACAAGGCCGTGGCCAGCATCGGCAACAGCCAGGTGCCCGCACCCAGCAGGAAGCCCGCAACGCCTGCGAGCACATGGACGCCACGCTGTGCGGGCAGCGTCCGGGGTGATTTCCAGCGCACCCAGAGCCACGGCAGGAACACCAGCAGCGGCAGGAAGCCGACTCCCTTGGTCACCGTGCCCAGGCCGGCGGCGAACGTGCCGAGCGCCAGCAGCCACGGACTCGGCTTCTCCAGCAGATAGCGCAGCAACGCCCACAGCGACAGCGTGGTCATGGCCACCAGCACCATGTCGATCTGCGCACGCTTGGCCTGCAGGGCGAACTGCAGGCAGACGAAGAGGCCGAAGACGGCGTAGGGCATCGCGCGCCGGCCCCACAGGCGGCGTGCCAGGTCACCGGACAGCCAGAGCGTCAGCAGTGCGGCCAGCAGCGAGGGCAGCAGGAACGCCACCTGCCAGTCCCGCACCAGCAGGTAGCTGGCGGCCTGCAGCCACATGAACGTCGGCGGCTTCTCGGCGTACAGCTCCACGCCACGGTGCGGGAACAGCCACTGGCCGGTCTCCACCATCGTCCGCGCAGCCAGCACGAAGCGCGGTTCGTCCGCCGGCATCGGTTCGCGCATGCCCAAGCCTGCCAGCAATGCCCAGACCAACAGGGCGTAAAGCAGTGGCATCTGCCAGTGGGGCGTTTGTCGAAGACGCGTAGAGTGCATCGGCGGAACCGGGCGATCTGCAAGGGGCCGCGCGATAGTGGATCATGGGGCGTGAGAGAACCGTCGGAATTCCGACGGCACTTCGACGTCCGGCCTGCGATGCTGCCGGTCCTTCCCCTGCTGGCGCGGACCTTGCCGATGCGGCTGCTGGTCATCGAAGACAACCGGAACCTGGTGGCGAACCTGTTCGACTACTTCGAGGCGCGCGGCCATACCCTGGACGCGGCGCCCGATGGCGTGACCGGCCTGCACCTGGCCAGCACCCAAGCCTATGACGCTATCGTGCTGGACTGGATGCTGCCACGCCTGGAAGGCCCGGAGGTGCTGCGCCGGCTGCGCGAGGAACACGCATCCGACATCCCGGTCATCATGCTGACGGCACGTGACGAGCTGCCCGACAAGATCGCCGGTTTCCGCGCGGGCGCCGACGACTACCTGACCAAGCCGTTCGCGCTGCCGGAACTCGAAGTGCGGCTCGAGGCGTTGATGGCGCGGATGCATGGCCGGCAGCGGCGCAAGGTGCTGGAAGTGCACGACCTCAAGCTCGACCTCGCCACGCTGGAGGCCACCCGCGCCGGGCAGGTGCTGCATCTGTACCCCGCCTGCCGCAAGCTGCTGGAGACACTGATGCAGGCCAGTCCCGCCGCCGTCACCCGTCAGCAACTGGAGCACGCCCTGTGGGGCGACGATCCACCGGATGGCGACATGCTCCGGTCGCACATCTACGAACTGCGGCGCAGCGTCGATGGTCCGTTTCCGGTCAAGTTGATCCAGACGCTTCCGCGCACCGGCTACCGGTTGGCGGTGCCGCACGAGGCCAAGGACGCATGAAGCGCCACCGTAGCCTGCATGCGGAAATCAGGCGCCTGCTCGGTGGTTATGCGGTACTGCTGGCCGCCATCATCATCCTGGTCTTCGCTGATGATTTCCTCGAGGACTGGGTCTGGAAGTTGCTGCTCCAGCGGGAGATCGTGCACTACGTGCAGCAAAAGGCCGCAGACCCGGGCCACGAATGGCATGACAGCGACGCGATACAGCTCTACAGCGTGCCGGGCCGCCAGCCCCCGCCTGGTCTGTCGATGCTGCCGCAGGGCGTGCACGATGATTTCTGGTTCGGCGGGCGCGAGAACGTGGTGCTGGTCCAGCGTGTACAGGGCGTTGACTACTTCGTCGTGCGCGACATCACCGGGATCGAGACCATCGAGGACGCCCTGCTCCTGGGAGCGCTGGGTCTGGCGTTCGTCGCGCTGGTGATCATAGGGGTGATGGTCGCCCGGGGCGTGCGGACGGCGCTGCGTCCCCTGTCCGACCTGGCGAACGACATTGGCGCGCTTTCTCCCGATCATGCCGGTCAGCGCGTGGTCGTGGCGCATGGCGCCAGCTCCGAGCTGCATGTCATCACCAACGCCCTGAACGATTACCTGCGCCGCCAGGATGACTTCGTCGAGCGCGAGCGTACCTTCATCGACACCGCCAGCCACGAGCTGCGTACACCTATCGCCATCATGGCGGGCGCCAGCGAACTGGCGCTGGAGCAACCGGGCCTGCCGGCGCCGGCACGCCAGCAGGTGCAACGCATCCATCGCACGGCCCGCGACGTGGAACGCCTGATCGCCCTGTTGCTGACGCTGGCCAAGGACCCCGCAAGGTTGTCGCGCAGCAACGAAGTGGTGATGCTGCATGAACTGCTGCCCGACATCATCGACGACCATCGCCACCTGCTGGCGGGCAAGGATCTTTCCGTCGTGGTCGACGAACTGCGGCCATGCACGGTTTCCGCGCCACTGCACATCGTCCAGGCGGCCGTCGGCAACCTGCTGCGCAACGCCATCGAGAACAGCGACCGCGGCGAGATCCATGTCCGCCTCGACGCTGATGCCACCGTCACCCTGCAGGATCCCGGGCACGGCATGACGCCGGAAGACATCAGCCGCATCTACGCACAGCTGGCGCGCGGCGGTAGTCGTGAAGGCGGCGGCATCGGACTGGATCTGTTAGCCCGCCTGTGCGAACACCTGGGCTGGACGCTGTCGATCCAGTCCGCACCGGGGCGCGGCACGATCAGCCGCCTGCGCCTCTCGCGCTGACGGCACGCCTTCACGTGATCGGCGCTAGCATGCGCCGCACCCCGTGCCGGAGATCGCTGATGAAATCGCCCCTGTTGTGCCTCCCCCTGCTGCTTCTGGCGGCATGCAAACCCGAAGGTCCCGCGCCTGTCGATACAGTGCCTGCCGCCACGGTGGCGCCTGCCGCGGCCGTGACGCCCGCGGAGACCGCTCCCGCGCTGGCACCGCCCTCGTTCGATTGCGCCAAGGCCGCGAGCGAGGCGGAGAAGCTGGTCTGCACCGACGCCGAACTGGCCGCGCTCGACCGTCAGCTTGCCGCGCGCTACGCGGAAGCCAAGGACATCGACCCCGCCGTGCAGCGCGGCTGGGTGAAAGGGCGCGACGAATGCTGGAAAGCGGACGATGCGCGCCTGTGCGTGCTGGAGTCCTACAGGACCCGCCTGGTCGAGCTGGCGATCCATGCGCCCGGCCTGGTGGTGCCCAAGGCGGTGGAATACCGCTGCGACGACAACAGCAAGCCGTTCACGATGACCTTCTACAACGACCTCGATCCGCAGGCGGCGGTGATGACCTGGGGCAACGACCAGGCCATCGTGTTCCCGCAACCGGCAGCCAGCGGTGCCAGGTACGGCCGCAGTGGCATCGAGTACTGGGAACACCAGGGCGAAGCCAGCGTGGACTTCTTCGGCAACAAGCTCAGCTGCCGGCCTGTCCCGTGACCATGAGGGAAGGACGCCAAGCGTCCTTCCTCCACGGGCTTCCGACGTTCAGCGAACGCGGCGGTAGCGCACCTCGTTGTGCCGGTCACCCACTTGCGAGGTGACCAGGCCGTCGCGGGACTGGTCGATGTCGAAGGTGGTGTTGCCGACGTTGAGGCGGCCATCGTTGATCCAGCCGTTCACGGTCTGGCCACCGGAACGGGCTTTTGCGCGGCCATCGGAGTCGATGGTCAGGGTCACGTCGCTGTTGTACATCGGGTTGTAGCCTTCGAACGTGCCGATCATCCAGCCCGGGACATACGACGTATGCCGCGGCCCCTGGTAACGGTCGTCGTCGTACTTGTTGTCCTTCTTGTCCGCGTTGGCGGCGATGGCGCCGAGGATGGCCGCGCCGATGAGCACCCCGGCCGCTACCTTGGCATCCTTGTTGCCGTCATGGTGGCCCGAAGAACTTGTGTGCACGCGGAAGGTCGCGCGACAGCCGTCATCCACCCAGATCTCGCGGCGGTTGTAGTCCCAACTGCGGCCCTGGACGCACGAGGTGCTGGACAACTGGCGGTCCAGGGTGACGTAGGCCGACGTGGAGATCGGGCAACTCTGGTAACGGTCGTTGCGGCTTTCGCAGGTGACATAGTCATCGTCGGCCCGGGCTTCGGAGCCCCAGAGGCCGGCGCCGGCCAGACAGAGGTACAGAACGGTGCGCATGCATTCCATGACGGACCCTCGAGTGATGGGATGGCGTGATGCGGCTCCCGTGCCGCGAAGGCGACAATACCCGGGCATACGTGAAATGTGATGCGAGCGGATCAGCCGTTCGTCCGACGGGCCTGCTGCACGGCCGCCACCCGTGCGGCTCGCACGGCGTCGCCGATCTGCGGGCCCGTCATGCCGTCACAGGCCACGTCGCGGGTGCTGACCTGCCGGGCCGCCTGGTGCAGGCGCACCAGTTCCCGGCCCTGCGGATAGTCCGCCTCTGCATGGTCGCCACGTCCGCGTTTGTCCGCCTCGCAGACCGTGGCCAGCCACGGAATGCGTTCGGGACGGCGGAAGGCATCGCAGCGCGTGAGCAGCTCCACGACCGTGGCATCGCGCAGTTCGGCCAGACGATGCACGTTGAGATGCTCGCGACACGCCATCACCGCCAGCTCACGGTAGTCGGCCGGCACCTTCAGGCGCTCGCACAGGGCGAGCACGGGCCTGACACCCGCGTGCTCGTGCCCGATGTGCTTCGGCAGCATGTCGACCGGCGTCAACGCCTTGCCGAGGTCGTGGGTCAGCGCAGCGAACCCGATGCACGCGTCACCGGGCGCAAGGCGCGCGGCCATGTCGCTGACCATTTCCTGGTGCACGCCCGTGTCCACTTCCGGGTGATACTCCGCGCGCTGCGGAACGCCGTACAGTGCATCCACCTCGGGCAGTACCACGGCCAGCGCCCCGCAGGCACGCAGTGTGGAAAGGAAGGCAGAAGGCTTCGTCGACGCCAGCGCGCGCCTGAGTTCCTGCCACACCCGCTCCGGCACCAGCGCGTCGAGCTCGCCACTGGCGACCAGTTCGCGCATCAGTGCCATCGTCTCCGGTGCGATGGTGAAACCCAGCGATGCGAAGCGGGCCATGAATCGTGCCGCACGCAGCACGCGCAGGGGATCTTCGACGAAGGCCTGGCTCACGTGCCGCAGCACGCGCGCGTCGATGTCGCGCGCACCACCGTACGGGTCGATCAGCGTCCCGTCGGCATCCTGCGCGATGGAATTGAGGGTGAAGTCGCGCCGCTGCAGATCGTCTTCCAGCGTCACGGATGGATCGGCATCGACCACGAAGCCACGGTAGCCCCGTCCGCTCTTGCGTTCCGTGCGCGCGAGCGCGTACTCCTCGCCCGTGTCGGGGTGCAGGAACACCGGGAAGTCGCGACCGACCGCCTTGAATCCCTGCGCTTCCATCGCCGCCTGGGTCGCACCGACCACGACCCAGTCGCGATCGCCGGGTGCCAGGCCCAGCAACCGGTCGCGCACCGCGCCGCCGACGAGATAGATCTTCATGCGGGCATGATGCCGGATTGGTGCGTCCTCCGTCTGCTGTCGACCTCTGTAGGAGCGACGTGAGTCGCGATCGGAAAAGCGGAACGATGTGACGCCTGATGGAGCGACTGCCCCTGACTCGCAGCGGAGCATCCGCGCACCTCTGGGCGCAGGGCGCGCGGTCGCGACTGACGTCGCTCCTACAAGGAGCGCAACCGGGCTCAGCTCTTCGGCATCTGCGCCGTCGGGCAGGTGAAGGCTTTCCGCTTGGCCTGCACGCGGCCCATCATCCGGTCGGTCACCGGCAGGGCGGTGCCGTTGAGTCGCCAGTCGTAGATCACGCTGAAGGCGAGCACCCGCGCCACGTATTCGCGGGTCTCCTTGTAGCTGATGGTCTCGATCCAGATGTCGGGGTCGAAGCCCGGCCGCTGCGACTGCCAGCGTGCGGTCGGTGTCGGCCCGGCGTTGTAGGCGGCGATGGCGACGTAGGGCACGCCGTACTTGTCCTCCATCTCGCGCAGGTAAGCGGTGCCGATGGCGATGTTGGTGTCCGAGTCGTACAGGCTCGCCGCGCCCGCATACGGGATGCTCCATCGCTTGGCAACGCCGGCGCCCGTGCCGGGGAGTACCTGCATCAGCCCCATGGCGTTGGCGCCGGAGCGCGCCTTCGGGTTGAAGATGCTTTCGGCGCGGATCTCGGCCGCGACCCAGGCCGGATCGATGTTGTGCCTGGTGGCTTCGCGCTTGATGGTGTCGTCGTGGTGCAACGGGAAGCGAAGCGTATACAGGCGCTGTTCGTCCGGCTGCCTGCCGAGCGAGAACACGGCACGGTCGAACCAGCCGTTGTCGCGCGCCACCTCCACCGCGATACGGCGCTGGGTATCGTCGAAGCGCGACAGCGCCTCGTTCCATTCGGCAGTCGCCCAGCCGGGACGTTCCAGTTGCCAAAGCTCCATCGCGCGGATGATCGCCGGATCGCGCGCGACCAACTGCTTTGCGGTGGCGGGATCATTCGGGATCCAGGCACACAGCGCGTAAGGCTGCTCAAGGCGGTCGGCCGCCAGGAAGCCATGGAACGTGGGGCTGGCGGCGGTTTCCCGGAACAGGCGTTGCGCGCTGGCGCGGTCACCCGTCTTCTCGGACATGCGCGCTTCGAAATAGCGCCAGCGCGAATCCGCGCGCTGTGCAGGCGGCATCTTCTTCAACGCCGCCAGCGCGGCCGGCCAATCGCCCCGCGACAGCGCCTCGCGCACGCGCCATTCGTGCAGACGTTCGTCGTAGGCGGACTCGGGCACGTTGCTCAGCCGGCGCGCGGAATCCGGACCGTAGGAGGCGACCGTCCACAACGCGATCTGGTACAGCACCTGTCCGCGTTCGGATTCGCCCATCCCCAACGCATCGGCATACTGCGGCAACAGGCGCTCGGCGGTGTCGGGATCGCTCTGGGCCAGTCTGGCCAAGCCATGGGCTGCCATCCGCCGGCTGCGCTCGCTCTTCGGCCAGTTCAATGCGCGCGGATGGATGGCGTCGATGAAGGCGGCGTAGTCGGCGGCCTGCGCGGCTTCCTCCGCGGGAAGTCCGCGGGCAGCCGAGCGCATCACGCCGGTCTGGCGTTCTGCGGCGGCTGCCTCGATGCGTTCCCAGCGCAGCGCGGGGGCAAGTCCGCCCTGGCTCGCGAGCAGATTGAAGACCGGATCGCAGCCATCGGGCAGCGACTTCGCGCCCTTGCGCCAGATCGCCTGCGCCTGCGGCGTCCACGCGGCATCGGTGCGGCCGGTGGCCTGGCGTGCCTGCAGGTCCGCGCATTGCAGGGCGAGGTTCGCGGTGGGCTTCCACGCGGCGAGGAAGGTGGGCCACTCCTGACGCCTCGCCAATGCCGCCAGCCACAGGGAACGGAATTGTTCGGCCACGGCCTGACCTTCGTAACGTTTCAGGAAGGCCTGCGCTTGCTGAGTCGACACCGTATCGATCTGGCGGCGCAGCGAGGCGAATTCGACCCAGCCATACAGCGGATGACGGACGATGGCGGATGACGTGGCGCCATCGAGGCGACCGGCTTCCGCTGCTGCGAGCGCGTCGCGGACGACAGGACGTTGGGTGTCGAGCGATTGCGCGCGCGATATCGGCGCGATGCACAGGCCCGCAAGGGCAGCGAGTACGATGACAGGGGGGATGCGAATCATGCCGGGGACTATACCCAAACCGGCTGAACCTCCCTGTAGACGGGCGATGACGAGGTGATGCTTGGATGGTGTGTGGATTTTCCCTGTGCTTGGCGTGCTGGCCGGCATCCTGGCGGGCCTGCTCGGCATAGGGGGCGGTCTGGTGCTGGTGGCCGCGCTCGCATGGATATTGCCCCTGCACGGCATTCCGAAAGAGGCCGCGATGCATGCCGCGCTCGCCAGTTCATTGGCAAGCATCGTGCTGACGGCCACGTCGTCCGCATACGCGCACCATCGTCGCGGCAGTGTGTTGTGGCCCACGGTGGCGTGGATGGTGCCGGGTCTGCTGCTGGGCGGTTGGGTCGGCAGCGGTCTGGCGGTGTACCTGGATGACGACGTGCTGCGCTGGATCGTGGCCGGTTACTGTTTCATCGCAGGTGCGCAGATGCTGCTCGGCGGCAATGCGCACCCCGAAGGGCGTGGCGTACCCGCCCCGCGCGGCGCCGGCATGAGCATGGCAGGCACCGCGATTGGTGCGGTATCGGCGGTGGTCGGCATCGGGGGCGGCAGCATGACGGTGCCGCTGCTGGTGTGGCGCGGCGTGCAGCCGGTGCGCGCGGTCGGCACATCCAGTGCCTGCGGCGTGGCCATCGGTCTCGCGAGTGCAGCGGGTTATGCGCTGCATGCGCCGCCGGGCGCGTTGCCGGCGCATGCGGTGGGTTACATCTATCTGCCAGCCGCGATAGGGGTGGCTGTCGCCTCCGTCCTCGCCGCCCCCTACGGCACGCGACTGGCGCATCGCATCGGCGGCAGGGCGTTGAAGCGGGTGTTCGCCGTCTTCATGGTGGTGATGGGCATTGCGATCATCGCCAGTGGCTGACACCAGGATTTTCTACACGCATTTAGTTGTTAATCATCGTGACGGCTGCGTGTAGAAACTCGATGTAAACCCGTTTATCTCCAGATAATCACCGTTACCTTTTTCAAAACGGTGACTTGTTTCCGTTGTGGGTGTTTTACCGATTCTTTACAACGATGGGCAAGCCGCTTTAGGCATCGGCCGCGCGGCCCAACCCTTCCGGAGAGAGAATCCATGAACGCACGCCGCCACAAACTGGCTTCGGCCATACAACTCGCAGTGCTTCTCGCGTTGCCCGCCACCGTCCTGGCCCAGGAGGCCACCACGCTGGACACGGTCACCGTGACCGGCAGCCGCATCAAGCGCGCCGAGATGGAGGGCCGCGTACCGGTGCAGACGCTGTCGCGCGAAGACATCGAGCGTTCCGGCCTGACCTCCATCGGCGACATCCTGCAGGAACTCACCGGTTCCGGTTCGGCCCTCAACACCAAGTTCAATTCCTCCGGCAACTTCGGTTTCTCCCCCAATGGCGATGGTGTGGGCGCCGGCTCGGCACAGGTGGACCTGCGCAACCTGGGCCCGAAGCGTGTGCTGGTGCTGGTGGACGGGATGCGCTGGGTCAACGAATCGTCGGCGTCCGGTGTTTCCGCGGCAGTCGATCTCAACACCATTCCGCTAGCGCTGGTGGAGCGCATCGAAGTGCTCGAAGACGGCGCGTCGTCGCTGTACGGGTCCGATGCCATAGCCGGTGTGGTCAACATCATCACCCGGCGAAACTTCGATGGCGGGCAGGTCACGCTCAACTATGGCCAGTACGACAAGGGGGACGGCGAGATCACCGGTGCCGACTTCGCGTGGGGCTTCGACACCGAGCGCAGCAACCTGTTCCTGAGCCTGAGCTACACCGAACAGAAGGAAGTCAGCTCGGCGGACCGCTACATCTCCTCCATCCCGATCCAGGGCGGCAGCTCGCGCATCCTCGGTGGCCGCTACGCCTTCACCGATCCGAACGGCAACGAGTACGACCTGTCGGTTAAGCCCGGGCAGACCAACCCGGTCTATACGCCCAACCTGCCTGACTGCGCGTCGGGTGTTGCGCGCACGGACGGGTTCCAGTGCTTCGATTTCGGGCGCGATGCCTTCAACTATGCGCCGTACAACCTGCTCATCACGCCGTCCAAGCGCATGGGCGTGTTCGGCCAGTACCGCTTCTCGCTCACCGAGCAGCTGAATTTCTATGCGAAGGCGCTGTACAACCGTCGCGAATCCACCAACCAGGCGGCACCGGAGCCGATCGATCTCGGACCCGGCGCGGGCACCAGCTACACGGCCGACCTGGTCATACCGGCCAACCATCCCTACAACCCGTTCGGCTTCGATCTGGTGGGTGGGCCCGGCGGCAACATCGGCACCATCCGCCGTCGCCCGCTGGAAGGCGGTCCCCGCATTTTCGAGCAGGAGGTCGATACGCAGTACATCGCGGCCGGGTTCGAAGGTTCCTTCGGCGGCGAACGCCAGTTCTTCTGGGACGTCAACGCGGCCTTCAGCAAGAACGAAGCGGACCAGACCAACCGCGGCAGCTACAACGCGCGCAACATCGCCACGGCCCTGGGCGATCCCGCGGTCTGCGCGGCCACGAACGGATGCACGCCGTTGGATATCTTCGGCTTCGACACCATCACGCCCGCGATGCTTGCCTACATCAGCCCTCTGTTCCGCGACCGCAGCGAGCAGAAGCTGACCCAGGTCACCGCCAATCTGAGCGGCGCGCTGTTCCCGGCGTGGGCGGGTGACGTGGAGTTCGCAGCGGGCGTCGAGTACCGCAAGTACGAAGGCAGCTACAACCCGGATCCGCAGACGGTGGCCGGCGAGTACAACGGCGTGCCGTCGCTGCCGACATCCGGCGAGTACGACGTCAATGAAGCGTACGTGGAATTGAACGTGCCGCTGTACGCGCAACAGGATGGCGCGGGCAAGCTCGACCTGAGCCTGGCCGGCCGCTATTCGGACTACTCGACTTTCGGCGGCGAGTTCACGCCGAAGTATGGCCTGCGCTGGCAGGTGGCCGAGGACCTGGTGCTGCGCGCGACGTATGCGGAAGGGTTCCGCGCGCCCTCGATCGGTGAGCTGTACGGCTCGCAGAGCCGCTTCGATGCCTTGCTCGTCGATCCTTGCCTGGTGCCGCCAAGCGCACCGGCCGGGTCCGTCGCGCCGGTCGCATGCCCCGGCGTGCCGGTGGGCGCACGGCAGAATGATCCGCAGATCCCGGTGCTGACCGGCGGCAACCCGGACCTGCAGCCGGAAACCGCGCGCAGCTTCAGTGCCGGACTGGTGTTCAGTCCTTCGTTCGCGGAAGACGTGGCGTGGTCGGACAAGCTGGACTTCGAAGTGACGTACTACCGGCACAACCTGGAAGGCGCCATCCAGGCCATCGACGCGCAGACACAGCTGGATCTGTGCGCGACCACGCAGGATCCGCAGTACTGCACCGGCATCAACCGGCTGGCATCGGGCGAGATCGATACCTTCGCCAACTTCCTGATCAATCTCGGCTCGATCAAGACGGATGGCTGGGATGCCGACGTGTTCTGGACGTTGCCGGAGAGCTCGATCGGCCGCTTCAAGCTGAGCTGGCAGAACACCATCGTGACCCGTTACGAAGCCCGCGGCGCGGGTGGCCAGTTGCAGCCGCAGGCCCCGGGCATCGTGGTCAACGACACCGCGATCCCCGAGTGGACATCGACCGCGACGCTGGACTGGAAGGTGGGCAACTGGAATGCCGCGTGGAGCATCCGCCACCTGTCCGAGATGGAGGAGGCTTGCCTGGCGGCGGATCCGTCCGAGTTCTGCGACACGCCGACCCGCAACACGCTGGCCGCCACGACTTATCACGACCTGCAACTGGGCTATGAGTTCGAATGGTTCAAGGGACTGCAGCTGACCGGCGGCGTCAACAATGTGTTCGACGAGGACCCGCCGGTGTGCACGTCGTGCTCGCTCAACGGCTATGAAGCCTCGACCTACGACATTCCCGGCGGTCGCTTCTTCTACGTGCGTGCCAACCTGCGGTTCTGAGACATCGCATTGTCTGCAGTACGAAAGTACGAAGAAGCCGGCGTCTGCCGGCTTCTTCATGTGGCGTGCCGCGACGGCGCCGCGATCCTTGGCCCCGGCATACGGCGAGGTGTCAGCGCAACGCGATGTCCGGTACGTCGATGTCCATCGCCAGCGCAAGATGGTCCGAATTCGCAGCGGGCATGGCGCGCGCGTTGTCGGTGCGCAGGCCTTCGCTGACCAGGATGTGGTCGATGGCGCGCTGCGGGCGCCAACTTGGGAACGTGGGCACGCAGAACGCCGGTGGACGCAGGCGGGTGCGCTTGTAGAGCAGTTCCATTTCCGGCGTATCGGGCACGCAGTTGAAATCGCCCATCAGCACCGCATGCGGATGGTCCGACAGCAATTCGCCGATGAAGGCCAGTTGCGAGCGGCGGGAGTTGGCGCCCAGCGACAGGTGCGCGACGGCGACCGTGAGCCCTTCGCCACCTTCGCCGAAGCGCGCCATCAGCACGCCGCGGCCGCTGATGCGGCCGGGGAGGCTGTGGTCGGTGACCTCGACTGGTTCCAGTCTGCTGAGCAGGCCGTTGGCGCTGCCGGCGACCCGCGCGACATTGCGGTTGGGCTGGTGCGTCCAGTAATCGAAGCCGGCGCGCTCGGCCAGGTAATGCGTCTGGTTGGTGAATCCGGAGCGCAGGCTACCGGGATCGGCCTCCTGCAGGCCGACGATGTCGTGCTCCCCGGCCAGCTGCGCGATCAGGTCCAGGCTGCCGCGCTTGTTGCCCGCCGGCAGCGCATGCGACCAGCTGCGGGTCACATAGTCGCTGTAGCGGCGGGTGCTTGAGCCTGCCTGGATGTTGGCGCTGAGCAGCCGCAGCCGCCGCGTGGCCGGAGAGTCGATCATGGAAGTGGGGGCTTCCGTGGCGTTCAGCGGCGTGCGCGTTCCATCGCGACCAGGTGATCGGCGATGCGCAGCACGTCGGCGTAGGTCTGGCCGCCGGTCACGCGGTACTTGCCGTTGACGATGATGGTCGGGGTGCTTTCCACGCCGGCGTTCTTGGCGAACTGCATGCCGCGGGCGACCTGCGAGTTGGTGCCGAAACTGTTGATCAGTGCCACGAATTCCTTCGCGTCCACGCCGTACTGGGTATACCACTGCGCGATCTGCGCCGGATCCGCCGGCGGCTTGCCTTCGCCCGGCAGCGAACGCTGCAGGTGGATGGCGCTGAACACCGCGTCATGGGTCTTGTCGACCAGGCCCTTGCTCTGCGCCGCGTAGAACGCATGCGCATAGGGCTTCCACACGGGGCCGAAGACCACGGGCACATAGGTCACGCGCACGTCGGCGGGCTGCTTCTTCTTCCAGGCCGAGACTTCGGGGGCGAAGCGGGCGCAGGCCGGGCAGACATAGCCGAATACCTCGACGACTTCGATCTGGCCGTTGAGCGGTGCATACGGCTGGCCATTGGGGATCTCGACGTAGTCACTGCCGGCGACCGGCGGCGGACCCTGCGGCGGCAGGACCGGGTTGGTATTGGCAGTCGCCGTGCTGTCGGCGCCGTCGGCAGGCGCTGCGGCTGCGGCATCGGCGGAAGCTGCCGGTGCGTCGGCGGCGGGAGCGATGGTGGCATCGGTCGTGGTCGCCGGTGTGGGCGCCTCGGCGGCCGGCGTGGTGTCGGTGGCCGGCTTCGGACCACAGGCCGCCAGCAGGGGCAGCAGCAGGGACAGCATCAGGACGTGACGGGACTTCATCGCGCGAGCTCCAATGGATCAGAGGAAAAAGGTGCCGGCCGGGCCGGGGACATCACATTCTGCATGGCGCCCGCAACGGCCGCCATGACGGGATCGTCACTTGCGGCCGCGTTCGCGGGCGACGAGCCGGTCGGCGATCTTCAGCCTGTCGCTGTAGTTGCCACCGCCGGTGACACGGTATTTGCCGTTGACGATGATCGTCGGCGTGCCTTCCACCCCGGCGGCGGTCACCCAGTCCTGTGCCTTGGCCAGTTGCTGGTCGACGACCGGGCCGCGCAGGGCGGCGATGAACTTTGCGCGGTCCACGCCCTGGCTGGCATAGAACCCGGCGATTTCCTCGGCGGATGCGTTCTGGATGGGCAGGTTGCCGGTCTTGTGCAGGGCATCGAACACCGCTTGGTGGGTGCGCTCCTGCACGCCCAGCTGCTGCGCGGCGTAGAAGGCGCGCGCATACGGAATCCAGTAGCCACCGAACGCAGCCGGGACGGGCGTCAACTGCACGTCACGCGGCAGCTTCTTCTTCCAGGCGGCCAGCGTGGGCTCCAGGTGCGCGCAGTGGATGCAGGTGTAGCCGAACACCTCCACGACTTCGATCTTGCCCTTGGCGGGTGCGAACGGTTTGCCGTCCGGAATCACTTCGTAGTCCTGCCCCTCGACCAGCGGGGCCGATGCGGGCGGTGCGGCAAGGGTAGCGGCAGGCAGCAGGGCAAGCAGGGTGATCAGCACGGGCAGCAGACGCGAGACCATCGGGATTCTCCAGGCTGGTACGGGACGTCCCGTTCCGGGGCGTCGCGGAAAAAAGAAACGCCGGCCATGGTGGGGCCGGCGCGATGAACAGGAGCTTGCACTTCCGGCCGCGCAACGCGGCCAGATGCGGAATTACTTGCTGCCGGCCTTGGCGGCGGCCACGTCGTCGGCGCGGGCATGCAGGCCCTGCAGGTAGCTGGCCAGCGCCTGGATTTCCTGCTCGGTCAGCGGCGCGGCGACCTGCGCCATGATGTTGTGCAGGGTCGGGTCCTTCAGCGTGGTGGTGCCGGCCTTGTATTCCTGCAGGCGACGCACGGTGTAGTCCTGCATCTGGCCGCCGATGTGCGGGTAGGCCGGGCCGGGGTTGCCGGCGCCGGTGGGGCCGTGGCACGCCATGCAGGCCGGCACGCCGCGCGCGGCGTCGCCGTTGCGGTACAGCTGCTGGCCCACTTCGTAGAACTTCATGTCCTTGTAGGGACCCTCGGCGACGATGCTGTCGTCGGCCAGGCCGGCACCCGACTTCTGGGTGGCGAAATACGCACCGACATCGCGCATGTCCTGCGCATTGAGGGTCTGGGCGAACGGGGCCATCACGGCCGCCATGCCGGTGTTGCGCTCGCCTGAGGCGAACAGCGCGAGCTGGTGCGCGATATAGCGCTCGCTCTGGCCGGCGATGCGCGGGTACTGCGGATCGCTGGGGTTGCCGTCGGCGCCGTGGCAGGCCGCGCAGGCGGCCGCCTTGGTCTGGCCGGCCTTGGCATCGCCCCAGGTGGTCTTGGCGAGGTTGATGTCCAGCGGCGCGGTCTCGACCGGTGCATTGTCCGGCACCGGAACCACGGTGGTCTGTGCAAAAGCGACTGCGCCCACGGCCAATACGGCCAGTCCGGCAAGTCCCATAACGCGAGCGTGGCGCATGCTAAAGCTCCGAAACCCTAGACGATACGCGGCGCAGAATGCAGCCGCGAAACCGTTGAATTATCCCTGCGCTGGGGCTGTCCGGTCAATTCAACAGGCTTCCGGCATGTCCCCGGGGCCGGCACATGCCATGCTAGTGCCATGTCGAACCCTCTGAATTCCGCCACCTACCTGCTTTCCGCCCACACGCCGCGCCAGCTGCCGGAAGATGGCGGGTTCGAGGTGGCCTTCGCCGGCCGCTCCAATGCCGGCAAGTCCAGTGCCCTCAATGCGCTGGTCAACCACAACCGCCTGGCGCGGGTCTCCAAGACTCCCGGCCGCACCCAGCAGCTGGTGTTCTTCCAGGTCCAGCCGGAGCGCTATCTGGTCGACCTGCCTGGCTATGGCTACGCGAAGGTGCCGCAGGACCTGCAGGCTCACTGGCAGGCCTTCATCGACCGCTACTTCCGCACCCGCGAAGCCCTCAAGGGTCTGGTGGTAGTGATGGACATCCGCCATCCGCTGAAGGATTACGACCGCCAGATGCTGGGCTACGCCGTCCAGCGCGGACTGCCGGCCCACGCGTTGTTGACCAAGGCCGACAAGCTGGGCCGTGGCCAGCAGGGCAACGCGCTGCAGGCGGTGAAGAAGGAGCTGTTCTCCGCCTTCGGCGACACCGTCAGCGTGCAGACCTTTTCGGCCGAGTCCAAGCAGGGCGTGGACGAGGCACGGATGATCGTGGGGAACTGGCTGGCGGTGTAAGGATCACACCGCGACATGGAACAGGCGGCCCACCAGCGCCGCCGCGGCCATCGCCATGGCACCCCAGAAGCCGACCCGCAGCGCGCCACGCAGGATCGGTGCACCACCGACCCGGGCCGCCAGCGCCCCCGACAGCACCAGGCCCACCAAGGTCGCCCCGGTCGTCACCATGCCGACCTGGCCGGCGGGTGCCAACAGCGTGGCTGCGATGGGCAACAGTGCGCCCACCGTGAACGCACCCGCCGAGGCGAGCGCTGCCTGCACCGGGCGGGCACGCAGGGCCTCGGTGATGCCCAGCTCGTCGCGTGCATGGGCTTCCAGCGCATCGTGCGCGGTCAGCTGTTCCGCCACCTGGCGCGCAAGCGCGGGCGACAGGCCGCGCTGCACGTAGATCTGGGTCAGCTCCAGCAACTCGCTCTCCGGCGTGTCCCGCAGCTCGCGTGTCTCCGTCGCGAGATCGGCTGCCTCGGTATCGGCCTGTGACTGCACGGAGACGTATTCGCCTGCGGCCATCGACATGGCCCCAGCCACCGTGCCGGCCACGCCTGTCAGCAGGATCGTCGAAGGCGCTGCGCCACTCGCGGCCACGCCTACCACCAAGCCGGCGACCGACACGATGCCGTCGTTGATGCCCAGCACAGAGGCGCGCAACCAGCCCACGCGATCGGTGCGATGACGTTCGCGATGGCGGGCCTGGGGAGAGCGGGGATGCGAGGGCATGGACGCAGCGTAGTCCACGTTCGGACACGCGTCGATGTGCACCACGGATGGGATGCTGCGGCGCCTGGATGGCAATGCTGGCGTGCACCCGGTCACGTTATAGTGCCGGCCTTGCGACAGCGGGGCTTCGTCTCCACGTCGTGGCCTCTCCCTTCGCGCGAGCCTGCCCCCCTTGTCCAGCCCCAGCCACGTTGCCGACACGCTGATCACCGATCGTGCGCAGTTGGTCGAGTACATCGCCTCGGGCGAAAAGCCTGCACCGGACTGGCGCATCGGCACCGAACACGAGAAGTTCGGCTTCCGCCTGGACGACCTGCGCCCGCCGACCTTCGACGGAGACCGCGGTATCGAGGCGCTGCTGAAGGGCCTGACACGTTTCGGCTGGGAAGCGATCGAAGAGAAGGGGCGCGTCATCGCCCTGACGAAGGACGGCGCCTCGGTCACGCTCGAGCCGGCCGGCCAGCTGGAACTGTCCGGCGCAGCGGTGGAAACCCTCCACCAGACCTGCGTGGAAGTGGGTACGCACCTCAAGGAAGTGAAGCAGGTCGCCGACGAACTTCAGCTCGGTTTCCTGGGCATGGGCTTCCAGCCCAAATGGCGCCGTGACGAGATGCCGTGGATGCCCAAGGGCCGCTACCAGATCATGAAGTCGTACATGCCCAAGGTGGGCCAGCTGGGCCTGGACATGATGACGCGTACCTGCACCGTGCAGGTGAACCTGGACTACGCCAGCGAAGCGGACATGATCAAGAAGTTCCGCGTGTCGCTGGCCTTGCAGCCGGTCGCGACCGCGCTGTTCGCCGACTCGCCGTTCACCGAAGGCAAGCCCAACGGCTACCAGAGCTACCGCTCGCACATCTGGACCGATACCGACGGCGACCGCACCGGCATGCTCGACTTCGTGTTCGAGGATGGCTTCGGCTACGAACGCTACGTCGACTATCTGCTCGATGTGCCGATGTATTTCAGCTACCGCGACGGCATCTACCACGATGCCAGCGGGCAGAGCTTCCGCGATTTCCTCAAGGGCGAACTCCCGGTGCTGCCGGGCGCGCTGCCCACGCTGCGCGACTGGTCCGACCACATGACCACCGCCTTCCCGGAAGTGCGGATGAAGAAGTTTCTGGAGATGCGGGGCGCGGACAGTGGTCCCTGGAACCGCATCTGCGCCTTGCCCGCCTTCTGGGTGGGCCTGCTGTACGACGATGCTGCGCTCGACGCCGCCTGGGACCTGGTCAAGGATTTCTCGCTGCAGGAGCGCCATGCCCTGCGCGACGGCGTGCCGAAGCATGCATTGAAGCTGCCGTTCCGCGGCGGCACCGTGCGCAACCTGGCCAGCGAAGCAGTCAAGATCGCCATCGGCGGTTTGAAGCGTCGCGCACGCCTCAACAGCAAGGGCGTGGACGAGGCCGGCTTCCTCGATGCGCTGGTGGAGATCGTCGAGGCCGGCGAAACGCCAGCCGAACGCAAGCTGGCGCTGTTCCATGGCGAATGGAACGGCGACATCGATCGCGTGTTCCGCGAGTTCGCGTACTAACCCATCCTGCACCAGGGTACCAAGCCGCTCCGCGAGGACTACAGCGGCTTGAGCATGCAGATGGCGCTGGCGGGGCACAGCGACCGGAATTCCGCGCTGTCGCGCACGGCATCGGGCACGGTGTCGCGCGCGACCACGTCGTAGCCCAGCTTTGCGAAGAAGGCGTCCGCTGTCTGTGTCAGCAACACGATCCCGGTGATGCCGCGTGTGCGCGCCTCGGCCTCCAGGGACTGCACGAGCTGCTGACCATGGCCTTTGCCCTGGTGCAGGGGCGACACCGCCAGCGAGCGCAGCAAGCCCGTGCCGCCATGTTGTTCCAGGCCAACCACGGCCACGATGCGACCACCCTCTTCCTCAACCCAGAAGGCTACCTGTGAGGCGGCAAGGTCGGCCGTCGGCAAGGCATACGCTTCCAGCAGTGCGGTGATGGCGACGATGTCGTCGGCGCGGGAAGGGCGTATCGAGGTCATGGTGTTTCCTGTGATGTCATGTGGCGAGCAAGGGCGATGATGCCTCGAATTGGATGCGGCAGCCGGAAGCCTCCTGCTGCCTAGCCCCTCGCGTGCACGGCTGATCGCGGGAGCGCCATCGACACGGCCGCCGCCATGCCGATCAGCACGGCGGAGATCGCCAGGCACGCGGCCAGACCCCATCGCTGGAAGACCCAGCCCGACAGCACCGTGCCCAGCAAGCGCCCCATGGCGTTGGCCATGTAGTAGAAGCCGACATCCAGCGACACGCCATCTTCACTGGCGTAGCTCACGATCAGGTAGCTGTGCAGCGCCGAGTTGAGTGCGAACAGCACGCCGAAGACCGTCAATCCGACGATCAGTACCCACGCTGCCGGCACGCCGCAGACCAGCAGTGCGGCCATCGTTGCCGGCACGATGGCGAGCAGCACGGCCCACGCGCTGGCGGACCGCCCGTCCGGCAGGCGGCCAGCACCACGACCGGTGATGTGCGGTGCGAACGACTGCACCAGTCCGTAGCCGATGATCCATGCCGCGAGGAATCCGCCCACCTGCCAGAAATCCCAGCCCAGCGCAGAAGCCAGGAACACCGGCAATGCGACGACGAACCAGACGTCACGCGCGCCGAACAGGAACATGCGCGCGGCCGACAACAGGTTGATGGCGCGACTCTTCGAAAAGATTTCGCGGAACTTCGGCTTTGACTTGGCCTTGCCCAGGTCGCGCTTGAGCAGCAACAGGCTCAGCAGCCACACCAGCAGCAATGCGCCGGCCATGATCGCCACCGCGGGCGCGAAGCCCACAGTGGCCAGCAGTGCGCCGCCGAGGAAGAAGCCTATTCCCTTCAGTGCATTCTTCGAGCCGGTCAATGCGGCCACCCAGCGGTACAGCGTGCCTTGCCTCTCGCCTGGCACCAGCAGCTTGATGCTGCTCTTGGCGCTCATCTTGTTGAGGTCCTTGGCGATGCCGGACAACGCCTGCGCCGACATCACCCAGGGCACCGTCAGCCAGACAGCCGGCACCAACAGCATCGACAGCGCAATGACCTGCATCGCCAGCCCGATGTTCATGGTCCGGTTGAGCCCGATCCTGGCACCCAACCATCCGCCGACGAGGTTGGTGATGACACCGAAGACCTCATAGAACAGGAACAGCATCGCGATCTGCAGCGGGCTGTAGCCCAGCTGGTGGAAATGCAGCACCACCAGCATGCGCAGCGCGCCGTCGGTCAGGGTGAAGGCCCAGTAGTTGCCGGTGATCAGCAGGTACTGGCGGACATCGGCCGACAGGCGCGCGAGCATGGGTGTCAGCCCGCCTTGCCGACCAGCTGCACGAGTTCGGCGGTACGGTTCACGTAGCCCCACTCGTTGTCGTACCAGGCGTACAGCTTCACCTGCGTGCCATTGATCACCATGGTGGACAGCGCATCAACGATGCTGGAGCGCGGATCGGTCTGGTAATCGATCGACACCAGCGGACGCGTTTCGTAACCCAGGATGCCGGCCAGTTCGCCGTCGGCGGCGGTCTTCAGCAGCGCGTTCACTTCCTCGACCGTCGTGGCACGTTCCACTTCGAACACGCAGTCGGTCAGCGACGCGTTGGTCAGTGGCACGCGCACCGCATGGCCGTTCAGTCGTCCCTTCAGTTCGGGGAAGATTTCGGCGATGGCGGTCGCGGAGCCCGTTGAGGTTGGGATCAGGCTGCTGCCGCACGCACGCGCTCGGCGCAGGTCCTTGTGCGGCGCATCCACGATCACCTGCGTGTTGGTCAGGCTGTGGATCGTGGTCAGGCTGCCGTGGCGGATGCCGATGCCTTCGTGGATCACCTTCACCACCGGTGCGAAGCAGTTGGTCGTGCACGAAGCAGCGGATACGATGCGATGCTGGGCGGGATCGAAGCGGTGATGGTTCACGCCGACCACCACGTCCAGGACGCCAGGCGACTTCACGGGCGCTGTCACGACGACGCGCTTCACGCCCTGGTCCAGATAGGGTTGCAGCACATCGGGTTTGCGGAATTTGCCGGAGGATTCGATGACCACGTCGCAGCCCGACCAGTCGGTCGCCGCGATGTCCTTGTTGCTCGTCACTGGAATGCGTTTGCCGTCGATCACCAGCGCCTCGCCGTCGGCGTGGATCTCGTGGTCCCAGCGACCGTGGATCGAATCGAACTCCAGCAGATGCGCCAGCGTGGCGGCATCGCCGGCGGGGTCATTGATCTGGACGAACTGCAGGTCGGGATTGTCCCAGGCCGCACGCAAGGTGAGGCGGCCCATGCGGCCGAAGCCGTTGATGCCAACGCGAATGCTCATGGAAGGTTCTTGGATGGAGGTGGAATAGCGGGTGGATGTGGCCTTCAGGACGAGGTGCCGATCTCGCGTACCCGCGTCTCCAGCGCCAGGCGATCCAGCGCCTCGGGTCTGAGCGCAAGCAACAGCGTGATGCGGTGCTGCAACAGGTGCAGGGCGTGGGCAAAGGCTTGGCGTACCTGCTCCGGGGAGCCGGCGACGGCGGCGGGATCTTCGACGCCCCAATGCGCGGTGACCGGATGGCCTGGCCAGACGGGACACGCTTCGCCCGCCGCCTTGTCGCAGACGGTGATGATCAGGTCCATCGGCGGCGCATCCGCGGCGGCGAATTCGTCCCACGGCTTGCTGCGCAACGACGCTGTAGGCAAGCCGGCCTCCTGCAGGATCTGCAGCGCGACCGGATGCACGCGACCGCGCGGGTGGCTGCCCGCGCTGTAGGCATGGAAGCGGCCCTTGCCAAGATGATTGGCCATGGCCTCGGCCATGATGCTGCGGGCGGAATTGCCGGTGCACAGGAACAGCAGGTTGTAGGGGCGGTCCATGGGCGTGTCCTGAAGGAAGAGGAGTGGGCAGGGAGGAAGGAATCAGGCGCGGCGTTCGTACCAGGGCTTCGAGGCGTTGACGATGCGGACGACGGACAACATCACCGGCACTTCCACCAGCACGCCGACCACCGTGGCCAGCGCCGCGCCGGAATGCACGCCGAAAACCCCAACGGCCGTGGCCACGGCGAGTTCGAAGAAATTGCTGGCGCCGATCAATGCCGACGGACCCGCCACGCAATGGGCCACGCCCAGCCTGCGGTTGAGCCAGTACGACACGCCGGCGTTGAAGTACACCTGGATCACGATGGGCACCGCGAGGATCGCGATGATCAGCGGCTGGTCGACGATCTGGCGGCCCTGGAAACCGAACAGCAGCACCAGCGTGAGTAGCAGCGCGCCCAGCGACACCGGCCCCAGCCGCTTGAGCAGCGCCTGCAGCGCGGCGTCACCGCCGCGGCGCAGTATCCAGCCGCGCAGCATCGCCGCGACGATGACCGGCACCACGATGTACAGCGCCACCGACAGCATGAGCGTCGCCCACGGCACGGTGATGGACGAGATGCCCAGCAGCAGGCCGACGATGGGTGCGAAGGCCACCACCATGATTGCGTCGTTCAACGCGACCTGGCTCAGCGTGAAGCGCGGCTCGCCATCGCACAGGTGGCTCCATACGAACACCATCGCGGTGCACGGCGCTGCCGCCAGCAGGATCAGCCCGGCCACGTAGGAATCGATCTGTCCGGCAGGCAGGTGGTCTGCGAAGACATGGCGCACGAACAGCCACGCCAGCAATGCCATCGAGAACGGCTTGATCGCCCAGTTCACGAACACGGTGACGCCGATGCCCTTCCAGTGCCGCTTCACGTCGCCCATCGCGCGGAAGTCGATCTTCAGCAGCATCGGAATGATCATCAGCCAGATCAGCACCGCCACCGGCAGGTTCACCTTGGCGATTTCCGCCGCCCCCAGCGCGGCGAACGCGCCCGGCAGCAGATAGCCCAGCGCCGTGCCCACTCCGATGCAGCCCAGCACCCACCAGGTCAGGTGGCGCTCGAAGCCGCCCATGCGGCGCGACAGTGGGGGCGTGGCGGCCGCGGTCATGGGCAGCCTTCAGGGCCGCACGGTGCGGCGGGCGCGCACTGCGCCGTGTCCCCACCGCAGCAGTTGCGGGTCAGGAATTCGAGCAACGCATTCATTGCCGCGAAGTCGGCCCGGTAGCAGACGTGCCGGCCGCGCGCCTCGCTCTGCACCAGCCCTGCGGCCACCAGTTCCTTCAGGTGGAACGACAGCGTCGCCCCCGGAAGTCCCAGCGCCTCGGCGATCTCGCCCGCCATGCGACCGGACGGGCCGGCCTCGACCAGCAGGCGGAAGACCGCCAGGCGGGTGGTCTGGCCGAGGGCGGCCAAGGCAATGGTTGCGTTCTTTATTTCCATGTTTCTAGAATAGTCGAACGAACTCAGCCTATCAATCGCTCATGACAGAACGACGACACGTCCGTTGGCACTGGCCCCATCTGCTGCTGCTCGCCGGGATTCCGCTGATGGCCACCATCACGCAGCGCCTGCAGTGGTCGGCGTCCAGCGCCTTGTTCGGCTGGCTGGTATTCAACCTGGCGGTGCTGGCGCAGGCCGAGCGCTGGCGACCGTTCCGCCCGGAATGGCAGGCCACCCCGCGCCATGTGCGGCGCGATGGCGCGATAGGGATGCTGAATCTGGCCACCGATGCCGCCGCGTCCGCCGCCTTGACCGCGCTGGTCGTCGCCTACCTGCCCGGGCACAGCACGTGGCCGTTGGCGGTCCAGATCGTGGTCGGCCTGTTGGTAGCGGAGTTCGGCGCCTACTGGATGCACCGCTGGAGTCACAGCGGGCAATGGTTGTGGCGCGTGCATCTGCTTCACCACCGGCCTGATCGGTTGAACGTCGCCAACGCCATCACCGCGCATCCGATCAATGCCGTATACGACAAGCTCGTTCGGGTGCTGCCGCTGCTGGTCCTCGGTCTCGCGCCCGAGGCCATGGTGGGCATCGCCCTGTTCGGTCTGACCCAGACCCTGGCCGTCCACGCCAACGTGGCGGGAAGTATCGGTCCGCTCGACCGGCTGGTGGGCAGCGCGGAACTGCATCGTCTGCATCACAGCACACGCGCAGAGGAGGCCGGAAACTACGGAACGGCACTGCCCCTGTGGGATCAGGTGTTCGGTACTTACCGCCGCGGCGACGCGCCGGTCCGAGTGGGTGTGTTCGATCCGTCGCGCTATCCGAGCGAATGGAGGGTCGGCGCGCTGTTGGCCTGGCCGTTCCGGACACTCCTGCCATGCCGGGGCATCGCATGCCTGGCCCGGTGTTGCCGCGGGCCTCACTTGGCCTGAAGTCCTTTATTCAACGAGTACGATCCCATGAACGATCTCGACTTGCCTCACGTGGCGCACCGCGCGCTCGACATTCCCGATGTCGACAAACTGGCCATCGCCGGTTCGGAGCACCCGCCGCGCATCCTCATCCTGTACGGCTCGCTGCGTCCGCAATCCTTCAGCCGAAAACTGGCCCTGGAAGCAGAACGTCTGCTGCAGCATTTCGGTGCGGAGACGCGCGTGTTCCATCCGCACGACCTGCCCATCCTGGACAGCGTGGGCGCGGACCATGCCGAGGTGCAGCGGCTGCGTGCGTGGTCGCAGTGGTCCGAAGGCCAGGTCTGGGTCAGCCCGGAACGCCATGGCACGCTCAGCGCGGTGTTCAAGAACCAGATCGACTGGCTGCCGCTGTCCGAAGGCAGCGTACGACCCACGCAGGGCCGCACCCTGGCAGTCATGCAGGTGTGCGGCGGCTCGCAATCGTTCAACGTGGTCAATGCGTTGCGCGTGCTGGGCCGCTGGATGCGCATGGTCACCATCCCCAACCAGTCGTCCGTGCCGAAGGCCTGGCAGGAATTCGATGACGAAGGCCGCATGAAGCCCTCGCCGTACTACGACCGCGTGGTGGACGTGATGGAGGAACTGGTGAAGTTCACCCTGCTGGTGCGCGACCGCAGCGATTACCTGACCAGCCGCTACAGCGAACGCAAGGGCGACCTGGCGTCGCGCGCCGCGACGGCTGCGTCCGGCGTGGTCGAGCAGGCCCCGCCTGTTGCGCCCTTGCCTGCTGTCTCACGGCGGGATAGGGCCGCCGCCCCTGAGAAGGCCTGCTGCGGGCCCGCCTGCTGCGCCGCGACGTAGCGATAACCGGGCAAGCGGGGTTTCTAGTGCCGAGGCGGGTCGCTTATACTCCCCCCCACTATCAAGGCGCGCCGCCGACATGCCCCATTCCCTCGCCGACAAGAAGAAGGCGCTCACCCGTGTGCGTCGCATCCGTGGCCAGTTGGATGCGCTTGAGCGCGCGCTGGAGGAAGGTGCGGATTGCGCGCCCGTGCTGCAGCAACTCGCTGCGGTGCGCGGCGCGGTCAATGGGCTGATGTCGGAGATCCTGGAAAGCCACCTGCGCGAGGAATTCGCGCAGCCGGCCGCCACCCCCAAACAACGCGAGGCCGGCATCGATGCCGCCGTCGCGCTGGTCCGTTCCTATTTGAAGTAAGCAGGAGTACCGCCATGAAATCCCGTGCCGCCGTCGCCTTCGCCGCAGGCGAACCGCTGAAGATCGTCGAGATCGATGTCGCCCCGCCCCGCAAGGGCGAGGTGCTGGTGAAGATCACCCACACCGGCGTCTGCCACACCGATGCGTTCACGCTGTCCGGCGACGATCCGGAAGGCCTGTTCCCGGTCGTGCTGGGTCATGAAGGTGCCGGTATCGTGGTCGAGGTCGGCGAGGGCGTGACCAGCGTGAAGCCGGGCGACCACGTCATCCCGCTGTACACCGCCGAGTGCGGCGAGTGCCTGTTCTGCAAGAGCGGCAAGACCAACCTGTGCACGGCGGTGCGCGCCACCCAGGGCAAGGGCGTGATGCCGGACGGCACCTCGCGCTTTTCCTACGAAGGCCAGCCGCTGTACCACTACATGGGCTGCTCGACCTTCAGCGAATACACGGTGGTCGCCGAGGTCTCGCTGGCGAAGATCAACCCCGATGCGAATCCGGAACACGTCTGTCTGCTCGGCTGCGGCGTGACCACCGGCATCGGTGCCGTGCACAACACGGCGAAGGTACAGGCGGGCGACTCGGTCGCGGTGTTCGGGCTGGGTGGCATCGGCCTGGCGGTGATCCAGGGCGCGCGCCAGGCGAAGGCCGGCCGCATCATCGCCATCGACACCAATCCTTCCAAGTTCGAGATGGCGAAGCAGTTCGGCGCCACCGACTGCGTCAACCCGAAGGACTTCGACAAGCCGATCCAGCAGGTCATCGTCGAGATGACGGGCTGGGGCGTGGACCATTCGTTCGAGTGCATCGGCAACGTCAACGTCATGCGTGCCGCACTGGAATGCGCCCATCGTGGCTGGGGCCAGAGCGTGATCATCGGTGTCGCCGGTGCCGGCCAGGAGATCTCCACGCGCCCGTTCCAACTGGTCACCGGCCGCAAATGGATGGGCACGGCGTTCGGCGGCGTGAAGGGGCGCTCGCAGCTGCCGGGCATGGTCGAGGACGCGATGAAGGGCGACATCGAACTCGCGCCGTTCGTCACCCACACCATGCCGCTGGAGGACATCAACGAAGCATTCGACCTGATGCACGAAGGCAAGTCGATCCGGTCGGTGGTGCATTACTGAGATGACCATGTTCTTTGAAAAGTCGCCCTTTGACGCGACGCCTGACGTAGCGATGGAGGGCGGCGCCCTCGACCAGGAAGCCCGCGATGCGATTGCGCGACTGGGTGAACACGACCTGCTGAAGATCGATCAAGCGATCCTGTCTTCGCTGGGTCGGGAGTGGAAGAAGGCGGGTTTCATCACTGCAGGCGTCATGATTGCCGCCCCGGACGAATACGAGGATCTGCCGGAGATGTTCTACGCATCCCGGATCCGGGTGCTTGCCGAGGCATCGCGCATCGAGACGAAAGGCGATGCGCGTGCATTGAAGACCTTCGAGATCCGTCTGGCGCCCGCAACGGGAGTTGCCTGACATGACGACCGAGCGCATCGAACACCGTGCCTGCTTCGGCGGCTGGCAGGACGTCTACCGCCATCGCTCCGAGGTGCTCGGCTGCGACATGACGGTGGGCGTCTACTTTCCGCCACAGGCCGAGCAGGAGCCGTGCCCGGTGCTTTACTGGCTCAGCGGCCTGACCTGCACCGAGCAGAACTTCATCACCAAGGCCGGCGCGCAGCGTTACGCCGCCGAGCACGGCATCATCCTGGTCGCACCGGACACCAGTCCGCGTGGCGATGAGGTGGCCGATGCCGACGGCTACGATCTGGGCAAGGGCGCGGGCTTCTACGTCAACGCGACTCAGGCACCCTGGGCCTCGCACTACCGGATGTACGACTACATCGTCGACGAACTCCCGGCCTGGATCGAAGCCGATCCGGCGGCGAACGATCGGCGTGCGATCAGCGGGCATTCGATGGGCGGGCATGGCGCGTTGACGATCGCGTTGAAGAATCCTGGCCGCTATCGCAGCGTGTCGGCGTTTTCGCCGATCGTCGCGCCCTCGCAGGTGCCGTGGGGCGAGAAGGCGTTTACCGCCTATCTTGGTGAGGACCGTGCGGCTTGGAGAGCGCACGACACCGTCGCACTGGTGGCGGGCGCGCAGGAACGGCTGCCGCTGCTGGTCGACCAGGGTGATGCGGACGAGTTCCTGCGCATGCAGCTGAAGCCGGAACTGCTGCAGGCCGCAGCCGAGGCTGCCGGCCATCCGCTGACGCTGCGTCTGCAGCCCGGCTACGACCACAGCTACTACTTCATCGCCAGTTTCATCGGCGACCACATCGCTTACCATGCCAAGGCCCTGCACCGATGAGCCTCGATCACGCTGCAACCCCGTCCGTACCGCTGGTGTTCTACGTCCGTCTGCGCGTGAAGCCGGAGTGCGTCGACGAATGGCTGCGTGCGGTGCACGATATCGTCGATGCGATGTCGAAGGAGGACACGTTCCTGTCGTGTGCACTGCATCGAGACGCCCACGACCCGACGCTGTTCACCCTCTATGAACGCTGGGCCGAACCCGACGTGGCCACCTTCCTCGAGCAGCAGGACAAACCCTACCGTCGCGACTACGAGGCGCGGTTGCCCGAGTTGCTGCAGGGACCGCGCGAACCGCAGGTACTCGTGCCGTTGGCCAGCTGGCCGTAACCGGACTGGGTCGGCAGTGCGTAGTCGTTGACATCGAACATTGTCGGCGGAAACGCGATGCATCGAAGGCGTAGAGCGGGCTCAAGCCCGCCGTCCCTTGACCATCGGGTCACCGCGATGGTGGGCCAGGGCCCACCCTACGTGGGCACGTCGGCGAGTGCGTAGTCGGTGAACGCGAAGCGCCCATCGCGCAGTTCGGTATCGCCCTTCGTCACCCCGAGGGGCGCCGTGAACATCGGACCGGCCGAGACGCAAGTGTGGAACTCGCCGTTCTCGCCGCACGGGTCCACACCCGCCGGCAGTGCATCGAGCAGCCCGGTATCGAATGCACGCCCGGCGAAGGAGGCATCGAGTTGTTGCGTGTCCACGCAGCACAGATCCGCGTGCAGGCCGCCGTCGATCATCTCGCGCGCGAGCTTCGCCGTGTCGCTGCCGAACAGTGGTGTCAGTACATCCCAGCCGATGCGTGCCAGGTTCTGCACGCGGTACGCGCGGATGTCCTCCAGGAACAGGTCACCGAATGCCATCGTGCGCAGGCCGGGCCAGCGCTGAGCGGCGTCCGCCAGCGCGTGCGTCATGGCGCTTTCGTAGTCTTCGTTGGTGCAGGCCGCCGGAATCATGGCCTCGATCAAGGGCAATCCGGTCGCGTCCGCCTGTGCATGAAGGACGCTGCGCCGGATGCCCTGCATCGACACCCGGTCGTATTCCTCGGTCACCGTAGTCAACAGGCCGACGACGTCCACGTCGTCTCGCGTGCGCAGGACACGCAGCGCCCACGCCGCATCCTTGCCGCCGCTCCAGGCGAGCAGGACAGGAACGCGCACCGCCATCAGGCGGCGGACACGTCGCGCCCACACCGCGACTTACGCGGCGGACACATCGCGCAATTCCCAGGCATGCCCGGCCAACAGACGCAGGCGATGCTTCAGTACCTGCCCGGGGATGGAGGAGGTCGCCACCAGCAGGATGCTGAGATCGTCCTGCTGGCCACGCACCGTCGCGGCATCGTCGGTGACACCGAGGCCGGGATCGACTTCATCGGGTTCTTCCTGGCGTGCACGCCACCGCTCGAACAGGCTGCTGGTGCGCAGCGCATGCTGCAGCTGCGCGGCGAACTCGTCCGCGCCGTGCGCATCGAAACTGAAAGCCGGATCGCCGCCGCGTGCGCGGGCGGGATTGGGCAGACTGATGTAGTAGCGGACCGCCATGGCGCCCCCGGTTCAAGCCAGGGCCATAGCGTAGCCCTGCCGCGTTAGGCCGTCGTTATGTTGCCTTGAACGGTGCGGGCGGCGCGGCGAAGGCGGCCACGACGGCCCCTTTGCCCACGTTGACCATGCCGGTCAGGCTCATGACGCTTTCGAACACCTCGACCTTGTTGTTCTCGCAGATGTCGCGCAGGCGCTGGTAGCCGGGCAAGGCGCGCAGTTCCGACAGTTCGCCACCGTAGCTCAGGCAGACGGTCGGCGTCATCAGGCCGGCCATCACCCGGTTGCCGGTGAACTTGAACATCTGTTCGACCGCATTGTCGAAGCCCTTGATCTTCGCCACTGGCTCGGTGTTGCCGGCATGGCCGTACAGCACGGGTTTGATGTCCAGTGCGCTGCCCAAGGCTGCGCTGAGCAGGCCGACACTGCGATCGCCTTTGGTGCGCGCGCGATTGCGCAGGTAGTACAGGTCGCGCGGGATCATGTAGCCGTGTGTGTTCTGCGCCAGTTCTTCCAGGCGCACGCGGATCTGCTGCACGTTGGCGCCGGCGTCGCGCATGCGCACCGCTTCCACCGCGGTGATGCCCTGCGCGGCGAACAGGTTCTGCGTGTCGATCACCCGCAGCGCGAACGGCGAATTGTGGCCCGCGGCCTGCCGCACGGGCTTGTAGTCGTTGAGGATGGCGAAGCTGGCCTGCATCGCATTCTCGTGGATCGGCGAGCGCGTCTTGGTGATCGTCATGCAGAAGACGTGGTCGTAGTCGATCACCAGCCGGCCCAGGAACAGGTCGCGGATCTGGTTGACGGTGAACGGCGTGGTTTCCGCCTCGTGCCCGCGCTCGGCCACGTGCGCGTGCAGGAAGCTCAGCGTCGCCTGCTCGTCGCGATGGTCTGCGAGTACGGCTTCGCCAATGCGCACCGTGATCGGCAGGATCACGATGTTGTGTTGTTGCAGATACTCCAGCGGCAGATCGCACGCCGAATCGACGACTATTCCAATGCGCATCTCAGCCCCTCCCGGCATCCATCGCATTTGCTCTTATCTCCGCAAAACTAGCGGACATCCACCGGCAAGTCGTCGCGTAAACGCGTGAAGTGTGAGTGCCGTCACCTTTTGCGCGCCTGCGACACAGGAGAAAACGTGGGCTGTGTCGGACATCGGTTGAGGTATATGCCCATAGTTTATGTGACTCACATCACATAATTGCCAGATTCCGGCTTGTCGGTGGAGGGGCCCGGCCCGACACTCGCCTCGAACGCGATGGGGCAACATGAAACAGGGGTGGTGGTCGCTACTGCTGCTTCTGGCCCTGCTGCCAACGATGGATGTGCGAGGGGAGAACATCGCGCGCATTGATCGCATCCAGCCACTGGCGCTGGAGCAGCAGGCCGGACAGCGCGCCGGATTGTTCTCGGAACGCCGCTTCGACGACGGTGGCGCCACCGTGCGCGTGATCGGCAACGGTGAATGGCGCTTGGAACCCACGCCCGGCGTGCGTGAGCCGCTGCTGGTGTTCTATCACCCGTATACCGCCCGCGTGACCGTGCTGGACGAAGCGGAGGGCACGCCACGCCGACGCGATATCTTCAGCGCCGACCTCGATCCGCAGTACAGCCGACGTGCGCTGGTGTTCCCCTTGCAGGGCGACGGGCCGGTGTACGTGAAGGTGGAGGGCGCGCGTTATCCGCTGCATGTGTCGGTGGAGTCTGGCCCGTCCTACGCTGTCGCCGACCTGTGGCACGTGCGGCTGGTGCTGCCGGCGATCGGCGTGGTGCTGGGCGTTTCGCTGGCGGTGCTGCTGTTCTGGGCCGTGCTGCGCGAGCGCGTCTACCTGCTGTACGCCGGCGCCATGCTGTTCCAGTTGCTGTACGCGCTGTGCTCGTACGGCGAAGCCTACGCATGGCCTGGGTTGTCCCTGCTGGCGCGCTTCGGTGCGCAGGGCATCTGGGGCACGGGCACGCTCGCCACCATCCTGCTGGTCTACCTGTGGCTGGACTACGCTGGCCTGCGCCGGGTCGCGCCGCGGCTGGCGTGGCTGGTGCGCGTCGTGGGTGCCTACGGGTGTGGCCTGACCCTGCTGCTGTTGCTGTTGCCGTGGCCCGCCGACAAGGCGTGGTTCCCCGACATCGCCAACGCGCTCTTCCTGCTCACCAATGCCATCGCGCTGGTCACGCTGGTGGTGGCCTGGCGTCGTGGCCAGCGGCATGCGGCCTACGTGCTGATCGCGTGGGTGCCGCTGCTGGTGTTCACCATGACGCGGGCACTGCGCTTCAGTGCCGGTGAGCGAGCCGAGCCGTGGCTGGAATACGGCCTGCCCTGGGTGCTCGCCTTCACCGCCGTGGTGCTGGCGCTGGGCCTGGCCGACCGCATGCTGACCTTCCGTCGCGAACGCGACCGGGCCAAGGCGCACGCCGAGCGCGATGGGCTGACGGGCGTGCTCAACCGGGGTGGCATCGAACACCGCCTCGACTGGGCCCTGATCGAGCGGCAGCGCGAAGGCATTCCGGTCTCGCTGCTGTTCATCGACCTGGACCACTTCAAACAGGTCAATGACCGCCACGGACATGCCCTGGGCGATGCCTGCCTGCGCGCGGTGACGCGCGTGATCAGCCAGCGCTTCCAGTACGGCGACCAGTTGGGCCGGCTGGGCGGCGAGGAGTTCGTCCTGGTGCTGGCCGGTGTGGAACTGCCGGCCGCGGTCCGGTTCGGCGAAGAAGTCGGCGAACGCATCCGCCGTGACTGCGCGAGCGTGGAAGGCGTCCCCGTGGGCGTAACCGCCAGCATCGGTGCCGCGCACGCGCGCGATGGCGATACGGTGACCTCGCTGATCGCGCGCGCGGACCATGCCATGTACGCGGCCAAGCGTGCGGGCGGCGACCGCGTGGTGGGCGAAGACGCGCTATCCGTGCCGTCGCACACCACGAAGGCGCCCGAAGGCGCCCCCGTGGACTGACGCCCGCGCGGCGTCGCCTACTTCGAATACGCCCGCGGCAGCGGACCGGCCTGCTGCAGGTAACGGTCGCGCAGCTCGGTCTGGCGCGAGCGCATCGGGATCGCGCGCCCACCCAGCCATACCTGCTCGGCGGTGTGCGCTACATCGAGCGGATCGCCGCTCCACAGCACCAGGTCGGCCAGCTTGCCCGGCGCGATCGTGCCCACCCGGTCGCCCACGCCGAATGCTTCCGCCGGCACCCGGGTCAGGCCGGCCAGGCCGTCTTCCCAAGGCAATCCGTTGGCCACCGCGTTGCCCGCCAGCTGACGGATCTTGCGTGCGTTGTGCGAGGCATCGCCGGCCTGCGAGAAGCTGACGCCCACGCCCGCCGCGTCCAGCCGCGCCGCGTTCTCCAGCGTGGCGCCGATCTGGTCGAAGTCGGCCGGCAGGTCCGCGAGTGCATCCACGAACACCGGCACCTTCGCCTGAGCGAGTTGGGGCGCCAGCTTCCACGCCTCAGCACCCCCGGCGATGGCGATGCGCACGTTCTCGCGCTGCGCCCAGCGCAACAGCTGGCGGATATCCGCCGCACGGTTCACCTGCACGACGATGCGGCCATTGCCGGCGAGATAGCGCGCCAGCGTCGCGCGGCCGGCTGGCGTCAACAACGCATGCGGCGAATCCGCCGGCACGCGACCGCGCGCTTCGGCCACCATCTGGTCCAGCAGCATCCACTGCGCCGCGCGCGACTTGCCGCTCAGGTCGGACGCGCCAGCGCCCAATCGCACGAACAGCGCACGCGGGCCGACCGGGTCGGCACTGCCGTCTAGCCGCATCACGCCACCCTGTCCGGCGATGAAGGAACCGCCCGTCGACGCCGCCAACAAGGTGAAGCCTATGCCTTCCACACGCGTCACCGGGATCACCACCGATGCCGGGTTGTAGGCCAGCGTCACGTCGAACTCCGGCCGCATCGGCTGATCGGTCAACGTCACGGCCGCATCGACCGTGGACGCTTCCCCCGACACTTCTTCCACACCGATCTCGGTGATGCCGCCGAAGAACGCCGGCGTCAGCGGACGGCCATCGGCTTCGACCACCGTCCCAGCGGCGGGTGCGGCCAGCGCGGTACCGACAGCCTGCACCACGCCATTGCGCACCAGCACGTCCGCGTTCTTCAACGTGCCCTGCGCCCCGGCGGTGTGCACGGTGGCATTACGGACAAGGACGTCTTGAGCGAGCGTGCTGAACGAGGTGGACGCGAATGCGATCGCCACGGCTAGCACCTTCACCGTCGTCCCAGCGAACGCTGGGACCCATTTTGACGTTGAGCTGTTGCGGCAAAGCAAAAGCAAGGTGGATCCCAGCATGCGCTGGGATGACGACAAGGACACATCCTGCGCGCGGCTCACGGCATCACCTCCTGGCCCAGCATGAAGTCCGACACCGGTTGCCTGCTGCGGTCGTTGCGGTCGTAGATGCGCGCGCCGTCGATGTAGACCTGCTCGGCCTTGGCGTACACGCTGAAGGGGTTCTGGTTCCACAGCACCACATCGGCCATCTTGCCGGCCTCCAGCGTGCCGGTGCGCTCGGCGATGCCCAGTGACTTCGCTGCGTTGCTGGTCACCCAGCGGATCGCGCGTTCCGGCGCGATGTCGCCCATGCCGGCGCGGCGCGCGTTCGCCATCACCTTCGCCGCTTCCTGGTTCAACCGCTGGATGCCCTCGTCCGAATCCGAGTGCACGATGGCGCAACTGTTGGCCGGACGATCCACCAGCGCGATGTTTTCCTGGATGCCGTCGAAGGCTTCCATCTTGAAGCCCCACCAGTCGGCCCACAGCGCCCCGCACACGCCATCCTGCGCCAGTCGGTCGGCCAGCTTGTAAGCCTCCACGCCATGGTGGAACGCGGTTACCTTGAAGCCGAACTCCTTCGCCAGGTCGAGCATCGTGGTCATCTCATCGGCGCGGTAGCAGTGGATGTGCACCAGGATCTCGCCGTTGATCGCGCCTGCCAGCGTGTCCAGCTTCAGGTCGCGCTTGCCGCCGGCATCACCCCCGCTGTCCGTGCCTTCACCGCCACTGGCGCGTTCCCACCAGCGCTTCCGCTTCGGCTGTTGAGGCTTGGGCGCGTTCTTCTTCAGATACTCGCTGGCATCGATGAAGGCGGCGCGGTAGCCGGCCACGTTGCCCATGCGCGTGGCTGGGCCGGCCTTGCCGCCGTAGACGCGCTTGGGGTTCTCGCCGCAGGCCATCTTCAGGCCCCACGGCGCACCCGGGAACTTCATGCCCTGGTAGCTGGTGGACGGCACGTTCTTCAGCGTCACACCGCGGCCGCCGACCAGGTTGGCCGAACCCGGCAGGATCTGCATCGACGTCACGCCGCCGGCGAGCGCGGTGTGGAAGCCCGGATCCTGCGCCCAGATCGAATGCTCGGCCCACACGTTGGCCGTCACCGGCGCCGTCATCTCGTTGCCGTCGCTGTGCGCCTTCACGCCCGGGCTGGGATACACGCCCAAGTGCGAATGCACGTCGATCAGGCCGGGCGTGACCCACTTGCCCGTCGCGTCGACGCGCGTGGTGCCTTCCGGTGCGGACAGGCCGCGGCCGACCGCCGCCACCTTGCCATCGGCCAGCAGCACGTCCGCACCGTCCAGGCGCTCGCCGGTGCCGGTCAGCACGGTCGCGTTGGTCAGCAACACGGGTCCGGAACCGATCGCCCTGTAGGTGCTGGGGTACGGGTCCTGGGTGAAGCGGGAGGCGGGCGTGGCGGCATGCGCGCCACTCCCCAACGCAGCCAGGACCAGCCCGGCCAACAAGGTCATTCGCATGGTGTATCCCCTAGAAGAGAAGCGAAACCTAACCGGCCCGGGCGCACTCTGCCAAGTACGCGTGTCGCAGTCGTGCCAGAATCGCCGCAAACAACAAAAAGAAGAGGAGCCCCATGAAAGACAAGAGCGAAATCGTCGACAACTGGCTGCCGCGCTACACCGGCGTGCCGCTGGACCAGTTCGGCGAGCACGTGCTGCTGACCAATTTCGGCGGCTACCTCAACGTGTTCTCGCAGCTCACCGGCGCGCCTATCGTGGGCCTGGACCGGCCGATGGCCAGTGCCACCGCCGATGGCATCACCATGATCAACTTCGGCATGGGCAGCCCCAATGCCGCCACCATGATGGATCTGCTGTCGGCCATCATGCCCAAGGCGGTGCTGTTCCTCGGCAAGTGCGGCGGGCTGAAGCGCAAGAACCAGCTGGGCGACCTGGTGCTGCCCATCGCGGCCATCCGCGGCGAGGGCACCAGCAACGATTACCTGCTGCCGGAAGTGCCGGCGCTGCCGGCGTTTGCGTTGCAGCGTGCGGTCTCCACGATGATCCGCGACCTGGGCCACGACTACTGGACCGGCACGGTCTACACCACCAACCGCCGCGTGTGGGAACACGACGTCGCGTTCAAGGAACGCCTGCGCGCGATGCGCTGCATGGCCATCGACATGGAAACCGCCACCGTCTTCGCTGCCGGCTTCGCCAACCGCATCCCCGTCGGCGCCCTGCTGCTGGTCAGCGATCAGCCGATGATCCCGGAAGGCGTGAAGACCGAAGCCAGCGACGCGAAGGTCAGCTCGTCATTCGTGGAGAACCACATCACCGTGGGGATCGAAGCGCTGAAGCTGATCCGGCGCAACGGGAAGTCGGTGCGGCATTTGCGGTTTGATGAGTAGTTAACAAAGAGAATTAGGCAGGTCACGCAAAGGAGTTGCAATGGCTAAACCCAAGAAAGACCAGTATGAAATTGATCCCGTTGATGGTTTGAAGCGAGGAGTGATTGGTGCGTGGGGTGTGGAGGACAAGCACGAGCGAATGCAGAAATACATCTTTGCGTCGCATGCTGCTAGAAGAAAATTCTGGCGTGAGTATGGCAAGGAGACCGGGTTCGTTGATCTCTACTGCGGCCCCGGCCGAGCACGAATACGCGAAACAAACGTTGTGGCCGATGGGAGCGCCGTTGTAGCGGCAAAGAGAAGTGAGGCTTGTACTCCGTTTCAGCGCTATGTAATTGCGGACATCGATAAGGAGCTTCTGGCGGCCTGTGAGAGCAGGCTGCGGGCGGTGGGCGTCAGCAATATTTGCGCTCTTTGTGGTCCTGCGGAGGAAACAGTTCGTCCTGCCATCAATGCGCTTCACAAAGGTGGGCTCAACCTTGCTTTCATCGACCCATTCAATGCGAACCTGCCGTTCTCGGTAATTGAGACGCTTGGGGAGCTCAATAGGATGGATCAACTTATCCACTTCAGCGTCATGGACTATCGAAGAAATCTGTCGACCATGATGCAGGATGGGCGCTTGGATTCACTGGCTCCTGGCTGGCAGAAAGTTGTGTCGAAGACGATGGGTGTCGATGAACAGCGAAACGCTGTTTTCTTTCATTGGAAGGGACTTCTGGAATCTAAGCTGCGTTATAAGGTTTCGGACACGATAGTTCGTGTGCGGGGTCCCAATCGTGCGGAAATTTACTGGCTAGTATTCGCTTCAAGGCATGATCTCGGCGGCAAGTTGTGGCGCGAGATCGCAAACCTAGGTCCTCAACGTGGACTTATCTGAACGTGACCACAAAATCCAGAATCGAATGGACTGAGAGTACTTGGAATCCCGTGGTTGGCTGCACCAAGCTGAGCGCAGGTTGCAAGCATTGCTACGCGGAGACCATGGCGCGGCGCCTGCAGGCGATGGGTGTCGCCGGCTACGAGCAGGGTTTCAAGAAGGTGCGGACACTGCCGTTCCGCCTTGATGAGCCTCTCAAGAAGAAGCAGCCGACGGTCTACTTCGTCAACTCCATGAGCGACCTCTTCCATACCGCAGTGTCGGAGAGTTTCATTGATCGCGTGTTCGACGTCATGACGCGCTGTCCGCAGCACACATTCCAGGTCCTCACCAAGCGAGCGGAGCGGATCTCCGACTACAGTCAGGAGCGCGCGATTCCAGCCAACGTCTGGATCGGGGTTTCCGTCGAGAACAAGCGCCACGGTGTGCCGCGTATCGCACACCTCCAGTCGGCCAAGGCGAGCGTGAAATTCCTCAGCGTCGAGCCGTTGCTGGAGGATGTCGGAAAACTTGATCTGACTGGCATCAACTGGGTGATCGTGGGGGGCGAATCCGGCCACGGAGCACGTCCGATGAAAGAGGCGTGGGCGCTGAACATTAAGCGGCAATGCGAGGAGCAGGGCGTCCGCTTCTTCTTCAAGCAGTGGGGTGCGTTCGGCGTGGATGGTGTCAAACGCGACAAGAAATCCAATGGGCGCGAGCTGTTGGGTCGCACCTGGGACGCCATGCCGGAATATGCGCACGTCTGAAAGAAAGCCATGCACGCAAGCTTCATCGAGTCTTCGCTCAGATGAACGCTTCTAGGGACCTTAGGGAGATCAGGATGAAGGACGACATCGCGCGCGGGTGGCAGGTGGGTGTGACGACACTGATACTGACCATGGCTAGCACGGTTGCTGTGGCGAGGGAGACTGCCGCAGACACCGAAGCCCGCAACGCCGCTGCCGGGTTCGCCATCACCACCAGCCTCACGTTGCTGGAAGCGCTGGGCCAGCAGTGCGGCACGTACGAAGGCGAGACAGGCCACCGGGCGCGCGCAGCGCTGCAGGGTTGGCAGCAGCGCAATCACCGCTATCTGGAGCCCTCGCTGCAGCGCGTGCTCATGTTGACGGACGCCGTCACCGCGGCTGGCGGAGAGGCAGAAGGCAAGGCGTTCGCCGACGCGCGCAAGGCGGAGTTCACCGGCGCTACGCGCAAGGCGCTGCTGGAGATGTTTCCCGACGGTGCGGTGACCCCGGCGGCGTGTGCGCGTATCGCGGCGGCCACCGAAGAAGGTGCCTACGACTACCGCCAGCACGCCGAATTCTTTGCGACACTGCAGGCCCTGGAACACGGGAGCAAAGCGAAATGACCCACGACATTCAGTCGCAGGACGTCATCACCTTCTGGAAGAACGCCGGCTACGAGGAGTGGTTCTCGCGCGACGACGCCTTCGATGCCGACTTCGACCAGCGCTTCCGCGGGCTGCATTTCCGCGCCGCGCGGCGCGAGCTGGAAGGCTGGATGGGCGATGCCGAGGGCGCATTGGCGCTGGTGTTGCTGTTGGACCAGTTCCCGCGCAACTGCTTCCGCGAGAGCGCGCATTCCTACGCCACCGACGGCCTGGCGCGGTACTACGCCTCACGTGCCATCGACGCCGGCTTCGATGCACAGGTGGATCCGGCGCTGAAGATCTTCTTCTACATGCCCTACGAGCATTCCGAAGCGCTGGACGACCAGCAGCGTTCGCTGGACCTGTTCCGTGCCACCGGTGACGAGAACTACATCAAGTACGCGCAGTTGCACTACGACCTGATCGCCCGCTTCGGCCGGTTCCCCCATCGAAATGAGGCGACGGGCCGCATCTCCACTCAGGAAGAGCGCGATTACCTGGCCAGCGGCGGTTTCTCCGGATGACGTAGGGTGGGCCTTGGCCCACCGTCGTGGTGAATGGTGGGAGCCTCGATGCAGGTCGCGGTTCGATGTCCCGGGTGTGGTGGGCCAAGGCCCACCCTACGCGCGACGTCAGTAGCGATGCCGAAGACATTTCCGGTCGCGACTGACCTCGCTCCCACGGCGCCGCAAAAAAAAGGCGGGCCGAGGCCCGCCTTTTCGTTCTTGGAGCTAGGGGCGATCAATACTTGCTGAGCGTGCCATCCACGTCATCGGCCCAGGCATTGATGCCGCCGGTGACGTTGTGGACGTTGGTGAAGCCCAGTGCGCGGAACTCTTCCGCTGCCTGCTGGCTGCGGCCGCCGCTGCGGCAGAGGAACGCGAGCGCGGTGTCCTTCGGCAGCGCTTCCAGTTCGGCGCGACCGTTGCCGTCGAAAGTCTTGAAGGGCAGCTTCACCGACGCGATGGTGCGTTCGTCGGCCGGGCGGACGTCGACCAGCAGCGCTTCGCTGGCGCGGACCTTCGCATCGGCGTCCATCGGCGACAGCGCCTGCACCGGCTTGGGTGCATTGGGGTTGTCGATGGCCAGGCCCTTGCCGCGGATGTCGTCCACCCAGTCGATGGTGATGCCGTCGGCGCGTCGCGCGCTGGCCAGGTCGAACTGCACGCGCACGCCGTTGGATTCGCTGGCGATGGCGTTGGCGTCGAATTGCGCCAGCTGGAAGTTGGGCTGGTATTGCGCATTGATCGACAGCGCCAGCGCGGCGCCCGGGCCCGCATCGGCGACCGCGTTCTGCAGCATCTCGGCGGCCGCCGCGGTGATGGTGATCGCCGGCGGCGTGCGGTCGGGGGCCTGCAGGCCCAGCACGGTGGCCAGTTCGCCGGAGTTGGTCATCTGCTCGATGATGTCGCTGCCGCCGACGAGCTCGCCGTCGATGTACAGCTGCGGGATGGTCGGCCAGTCGCCGTAGACCTTGATGCCTTCGCGGATCTCCTGGTCGGCCAGCACGTTGACGTGGGCGTAATCCACACCCAGCGCCGACAACGCGCCCACCGCCTTGGCCGAGAAGCCGCACTGCGGCATGGTGGGCTGGCCCTTCATGAACAGCACCACGCGGTTGGACTGCAGGAGGGATTCGATGCGCGAGCGCAGGGCGGGATCAAGGGACATGGACAGGCACCGGTAAGCGTGAAGGACGAGCGGAGGGGGATTTTACGCCCCGTGGCATCATGGGGCATGACCACGCCGGGAACACTGCATCGTCCGCCACGCCGTCCCGGCCTGATATTGGGCCTGCTGGCGCTGTCGCAAGTGGGCGTGGCCTGGCTGTGGTGGCGGTTCGGCTGGACGGTCGGCCTACCCGTGATGATGGCCACGCACCTGCTGGTGGTCTGGGCCACGCTGTACCCGCGCGCCACCCTGTTCTGCCCGGCACTGTCGCGGCTGCCTACGGACGAGCGCGTGGTGTGGCTGACCATCGACGACGGCCCGTCCGATGAGACCCCGGCGATTCTGGATCTGCTGGACCGTCATGGGGCGAAGGCGACGTTCTTCCTGGTAGGCGAGCACGCGCTGGCACGGCCGGCGAGCGTGCAGGCCATCCGTGACCGCGGCCATGGCATCGGCAACCACAGCGCCAGCCATCCGGACACGCGGTTCTGGCGCCTGGGGCCGGGGGCGATGGAAGACGAGATCGGCCGCAACCAGTCCATCCTGACCGCCATCACCGGCGATACGCCGCGCTGGTATCGCAGCGTGGTGGGCATGACCAACCCCTTCGTCGGCCTGTCGCTGAAGCGCCACGGCCTGGCCCGCGTGGCATGGAGCGCGCGCGGCTTCGATGGCGTCGACTGCCAGCCGGACGAGGTGCTGGCGCGGATCACTCGCGACATCGCGCCCGGCGCCATCGTGCTGCTGCATGAAGGCGCGGCGCACGGCCACAACATCGCCATCCTTGCCGAACTGCTGGCATGGCTGGAGGTGGAGGGCTATCGCGCGGTGCTGCCGGAATCCGATACAGCCGCCGCCGCGGGCGTCGCCGTCGCGTAGGGCACCCGCGCCCCGGATCGGGCGTGCCCGCGTTGCGGGTCCTGCGGGAACGTGCTTTCAGGCGCCATCCACGCCTTCTTCCACTATTTCCCGAAGCTGCGTGCGCAGCTGGTCATAGAGATCCACTACATCGAAACGCTCGCCGGCCTCGATCCTCTTGAGCAGCATGTCCTGGGGATGGAAGGTCAGGGTTGACCGAAGATACCGGATCGCCGGGTCCCGACCATACTCATCGCTGATCATCCACCAGTCGTAGTCTGGCTCGGTGTTGACGAACACCTTGCCGAACGCCAAGCCCAGCGCCTGGATCGTGTATTCCGATTCCGGGTCGATCACCCCCGAATCGAGCGTGCGCTGGATCAGCAGCAGATCGCCTCTTGATCCATCGAGTTCGGCCTGTACGATATCCATCACGGTTTGCCGGGCATGGACCAACGAACGGGCGATGCGCTCAATGTCGTCCCGGGTTGGAGCTTCAATCATCTGTGGTATCCGTGCATTGCGCCATCACGCCATCGCCAGCAAGTGGTGCGCGACCGGAAATGCGAGGCGCGTCCATTCGGTGTACATCGCGGCGGAGGGATGCAGGCCGTCGTCGGCCAGCATCGCCGCTTCGCCACCGCGTGCGCGGCTGATGGCGGTGATGTCGACGAAAACGACGCCGCGCTGCGCGCAGACCTCGCGCGCAGCAAGGTTGTAGGCATCCAGCTCGCGTGCGATCTGCGCGACATCGCGGCCGGACTGCGCGGCGAACGGCGTGACGCCCCAGTCGGGGATCGACAGCACGAGCACGCGGTCGGGCCGGTTGCGCGCGAAGCCGATGGCGCGCCAGAGCAGGGCGGCGAACTGCGTGCGGTATTCATCCACGTCGCGGCCGCGGTACTGATTGTTCACGCCGATCAGCAGGGTGACGAAGTCGTGTTCGCCCAGCGGTTCGGCGGCGGTGATCGCGGCGTCCAGTTCGCCGGTCGTCCAGCCGGTGGTGGCGATGATGCGTGGGTCGCCGAGCAGCACGCCTTCCCTCCGCAACAGGCGCGCCAGCTGCATCGGCCAGCGGCCGGCTTCGTCCACGGCTTCGCCGATGGTGTAGGAGTCGCCGAGCGCGAGGTAGCGCAGCTCGGTGGTGAGGGCGGTGGTGTGGGGGGCGGAGATCGTGGTCATGGGCGAATGATGCGCTCTTCGGATCTACTGTAGGAGCGACGTGAGTCGCGACCGTGAATCCGGGCGGCCTGGAAGATGTCGAGCACCCGAGACTTCGCCAGCGGCGGTGCCCTGCTCGCGCTCGAACAGAGCCCCACGTTTGGTCGCGGCGTGTGGTCGCGACTCACGTCGCTCCTACAGGGGCAACGCGCTTACGCCGCCGCCGGCCGCGATTTGCCCTTGATCGGCACCACCTTGGTGGCCGCTTCTGCGCGGCGCGACAGGGCGCGGTCGATGCGGGCGAAGACTTCGCGCATCGTGGCCGCTTCCGGCAGCAGGGTGACGCGGAAGTGGTGGCGGTACGGCACGTTGAAGCTGGAGCCGGGCACGACCAGCACGCCTTCGGTTTCCATCAGCTCGAGCGCGAACGCATGGTCGTCGAAGCCCTTGACCGCATCGCCGACCACCGCCGGGAACGCGTAGAGCGCACCGGCCGGATTCACCAGGTCCAGGTGCGGGCTGGCCTCGCAGGCCTCGATCACCGCGCGGCGGGTTTCGTACAGGCGGCCACCCGGCGCGCACAGCGCGCTGATGGTGTCAGGGCCGTTGACCGCGGCTTCGATGGCGTACTGACCGGGCACGTTGGCGCACAGGCGCAGCGCGCTGAGCAGGTCCATCGCATGCAGGAAATCGCGCACCACGTCGCCGTGGCCGGACACCATGCCCCAGCCCACGCGCCAGCCGCAGGCGCGGTGCACCTTGCTCAGGCCGCTGAAGGTGATGCACGGCACGTCGCCCGCGAGCGGCGCCACCGGCACGAAGGTCGCACCGTCGTACAGCACCTGGTCGTAGATCTCGTCGACCATCAGCAGCAGGCGGTGCTTGGCCGCGATGGCGACGATGCGCTCCAGCAGCTCGCGCGGGTAGGTCGCGCCGGTGGGATTGTTCGGGTTGATCAGCACGATGGCGCGGGTGCGTGAACTGATCAGTTGCTCGATCTCGTTCGGATCGGGCTGGAAGTCGTTCTCGGGATCGCAGCGGTAATAGACCGGGCGGCCGTCGTTGAGGATGGTGGCGGCCGACCACAGCGGATAGTCGGGCGAGGGCACCAGCACCTCGTCTCCGGGGTTGAGCAGGGCACGCAGCGACAGGTCGATCAGTTCCGACACGCCGTTGCCGACGAACACGCGGTCCGGATGCGCATCGGGCGCGCCGCGCGTGGCGTAGGCGGATGCGATGGCCTCGCGCGCCGAGGGCAGGCCCTGCTGGTGCGTGTACGGGTCGGTGCGGCCCATGTCGTCGGCAATCGCGCGCTGCAGGTGTTCCGGCGCACGGAAACCGAACGCGCCCGGATTGCCGATGTTGAGCTTGATCAGCTTCTGGCCCCGCGCCTCCAGCTCCCGGGCTCGCCGCGCCAGTTCGCCCCGGATCTCGTAGCGGACTTCGGACAGGCGTTCGCGCGTGGCGAGCGGTTTGACGGGAGGGGTGGACATGGCGACGACCGCGAAAGGGCGAAAGCGGGAAGGAGGGGCAGCTTAACGGATATTTAGCCTGTCCGGCCCCGCCGGCTTCAGCCCCCGTCTAGAATGCGCGCCATGCCCGAAACCCCTGCTCCCAGCGTGTCCGACGTCACCCTTCTGCGGTCCATTGGCTGGCCCTACACGGGTGAACCGGAGGACTGCGCATGGCGCGAGGCCATGGCGGCACACCCGACGGCCACCCCGGCGCGCGTTATCGAGCAGCACCGCTCTGGCTACGTGGTCGCCGATGCGCCCGGCATGGGGGTGAAGGCCGAGTCGCTGCCGGAGTGGCAGCGCCCCCGTTTTCCGGCGCATGAGCGACCGGCCGTCGGCGACTGGGTGCTGCTGGAAGACGCGGCATCGAAGCGTCCCCGCATCGTCGCCCTGCTGCCGCGCCATACCGGCATCAAGCGCGGCGCGGCCGGCGAGCATTACCACCAGCAGGTGATCGCGGCGAACATCGATACCGTGTTCATCGTCTGTGGCCTGGATGCCGACTTCAATCCGCGCCGGATCGAACGCTACCTGCTGCTGGTCGGCGGTGGCGGCGCGCAGCCGGTGGTCGTGCTGACCAAGGCCGATCGCACCGAGTACGCCGACGACGCGGTCGAGGTGCTGGCCGACCTCACCGCGCAGGGCGTGCCGGTGTTCACCGTGAATGCGAAGGATCCCGCCAGCGTCGCGCAGCTGGCACCGTGGCTGGATCCAGGCCACACCGTGGTGCTGGTCGGCTCGTCCGGCGCCGGCAAGTCCACGATCACCAACACGCTGCTCGGCGACGAGCGCATGAAGACCGGCGAAGTGCGCGAGAGCGATTCGCGCGGGCGCCACACCACCACCTACCGCGCGCTGATTCCGCTGCCGGCCGGTGCGTGCCTGATCGACACGCCCGGCATGCGCGAGCTCAAGCCCACCGGCGAGGAAGACCTGGCCGACGGCGGTTTCGCCGACATCGAAGCGCTGGCCGCGCAGTGCAAGTTCCGCGACTGCTCGCACGATCGCGAACCGGGCTGCGCGGTACGCGCAGCGATCGACAGCGAGGAGCTGGACGAAGGCCGGTTCCTCAACTACCTCAAGTTGCGCGACGAAGTCGCCGCCGCCGCCGATAAGCTGGCCTCGCGCCTGGCCGACAAGGCCAATGCGAAGGTGCAGAACAAGGCGTTGAACAAGCGGCTCACCGACAAGTACGGCAAGCGCTGACCGCCAAGGTTAGTCAGTAGGAGTGAGGTCCATGCGCGTTGATCTAGCGCTTTTCGATGGCGATGAGTTGTTGGATCGTGGCGAGCTTTCAGTGGGCAGCACAGAGCTGACCAGTGCATTTGCCCTGTTCCAGGCAACTTACAAGCTGGGACCGGATGCAGCCGACATCGTCCTCGCCGATTTCCTGGCTCACATAGATCTCAAGACTGTCAACCTTGATATGCCCATCCATGAGTCAGCGGATTGGGAATCTATCGAGGTAGGCAGGTACACACTGACTTTCTGGTGCCGACTGGATGCCTGACAATGCCGGTGATGGTCGGGATGAGGGTCGATCAATCCCAAAGGTTGATGAACCCGGTAATGATCAACGCATTGCTGAAGTCGATGAAGAACGCGCCCACCAGCGGCGCCACCAGGAAGGCGCGCGGCGCCATGCCGTAGCGCTCCACCAGCGTACGCATCACCGCCATTGCATTCGCTGTGGTGCCGAGCATGAAGCCGATGAAGCCGCCTCCCATCACGGCGGCGTCGTAGTCACGGCCCATCACGCGGAACACCACGCCGCAGAACAACGCCACCAGCGCCGCCTGCAGCGCCAGGTTGACCAGCAGTGGCGCGGCCAGTCCCGCCAGTTCCCAAAGCTTGAGGTTCATCAGCGCCACGGCCAGGAACAGCGACAGGCACACGTTGCCGACCAGGTCGGTGGTCGCCACCGGCAGACCGATCCAGTGGGTGCGATCGTCGATGTAGCGGATCATCGCGCCCACCAGCATCGCGCCGACGTAGGCTGGCAGGGTCATGCCGATGGCCTCCAGGCCATTGCTGACCCCCGCACCCAGCCACATCGCCACCAGGATCACCACGATGCTCTTCAGGGCGGCGTGCTCGCGCGTGGCGAAGTCGGGCGTATCGCGCGCGCCCGCGGGCTCTGCCGCGGATTCGTCCGGCGCGCCCAGGCGCACGCCGCCGTAGAGCTTGTGGCGGCGGATCAGCACCGTGGCCACCGGGCCACCGATCAGGCCACCGCACAGGATGCCCGCCATCGCCGCCGCGACCGCGATGGATTCCGCCCCGGCCACGCCGGCCTGTTCGAACAGCGGCGCGAACGCGAGGCCGGTCGCGGGACCGCCGGTCAGTGTCGTGGAGCCCGCCAGCACGCCGAACAACGGATGCAGGCCGAAGCCCATCGCCACGGCCATGCCCAGCAGGTTCTGCACGATGGCGAATCCGGTGGCGAGCAGCAGGAACACCACCACCTGGCGGCCGCTGATCTTCAGCAGCGCCACGCTGGCGTTGACGCCGATGGTGGTGAAGAACGCGATCATCAACGGCGTCTGCAGGCTGGTGTCCAGCGTGAACAGCGTGATGTCGTGCCTGCGTGCCAACAGCACCCCCAACGCGACGACCAGGCCGCCGATCACCGGTGCGGGCAGGTTGTAGCGGGAGAACAGCGGGACGACGCGGCAGAGCGCATACCCGAGGAAAAGGGCCAGGCCGGCGAAGGCCAGTGTCTGTACCGCATCGAGCTCCAGCATGCTGCCCCCGCAACCGATGGAAGAGGGTCGAGCATAGTCGAGGCGCGGGCGCTTGTGCCGGCCGCTCCATGCACTGGGCTAAAGTGTGACGGAAGGAGGACGCATGCCGGCCGACATCGCCCATCACGCCGCACTCGACGCACGCCTGGTCCGGGCCGTGCGCGGCATCAAGCTGCTGAGCCTGGCCAGCTGGCCGGCCGATGTGCAGGCGCCATTCCTGGACGGCGTGGCGCGCGGACAGCCGCAGCTGCCGGTGATCGCCTATCCGCGCCTGGATTTCAGCGAGGCGCGCCGCGAACTCGCGGATGTCGCAGCGGCCGCCGACGATGCGCATCCGCTCGGTCGCTACCTGCGCGAATCCGTGCACAGCTGGGACATCGCCGCGCAGTTGCTGGAATCCTTGGGCACGCCGGCGGTGACCACCCATTCGGTTGCCCTGTTCGGCACGCCGGAGGCATGCCTGCCCGGCGACGGCCCCACCACGCGCGATGCCGCCGGTCACTTCATCGCCATCGCCAACGAACTGGACCACGAACTGCTCGCGCCGGAGGAACAGATCCCGGTGTCGGCAACGGCATTGCAGCTGCAGTTGCAGGCGGACCTGGACGACTTCTTCGATGGCCGCGTCATCACCGTGGAGCTGGACCGCAACCTGATCGCGAAGGCTGCTGCAGGCGCCACCCGCATCCGCCTGCGCCACGGCGCGGCCTTCAGCGACTACGACCGCCGCCAACTGCTGCAGCACGAGGCGCTGGTGCATTCGCTGACCGCGTTGAATGGTCGCGAGCAGACGGTGCTGCCCAGCCTGGCGCTGGCGTCGCCGCGCGTCACCGCCACCCAGGAAGGGTTGGCGACGTTCGCCGAGCAGATCACCGGCAGCATCGACATCGAGCGGATGAAGCGCATCAGCCTGCGTATCGAGGCGGTGGCGATGGCGCTGGCCGGCGCCGACTTCATCGAAGTCTTCCGCTACTTCACCGACGCGGGCCAGAACCCCGCCGAGAGCTTTTCGTCCGCGCAGCGCGTGTTCCGTGGCGTGCCGACATCCGGAGGTGCGGCCTTCACCAAGGACACCGTCTACCTGCGTGGCCTGATCGGCGTACACACGTTCTTCCGCCGCTCGCTGCAACAGGATCGCCTGCGGGTGTGCCGTCGCCTGTTCGCCGGCAAGATGACGCTGGAGGACGTGACGATGTTCGAGCCGATGTTCGAAGCCGGCGTGCTGGTGCCGCCGCGCTGGCTGCCAAGCTGGGTCAGCCGCGCCAATGGCCTCGCGGGGATGCTGGCGTTCTCGCTGTTCGCCAACCGCATCCGCCTGGACCGGTTGTCGGACGACACCTAGCCACAAAGTGCTAGCCGCGCCGTCAGCCGCCGATGGCACACTGGCGGCATGAGTTCGCCCGCCATCCTTGTCGCCGACGACCATCCGCTGTTCCGCAATGCGGTGATCCACGCGCTGCGCGAAGCGCTGCCCGGCGCAACGGTGTCCGAGGCCGCCAGCGCGGCCAGCCTGGGCCAGGCGCTGGACGCGCGGCCGGAAACCGACCTGGTGCTGCTGGACCTGAGCATGCCCGGCGCGCACGGCTTCTCGGCGCTGCTGCATGTGCGCGGCGAGCATCCCGAAGTGCCGGTGGTGGTGATCTCGTCGAACGAACATCCGCGCGTGATCCGCCGCGCGCAGCAGTTTGGCGCGGCCGGCTTCATTCCCAAATCGTCGCCGGCCGAGACCATCGGCGAGGCGGTGATCGCCGTGCTGGACGGAGGCGCCTGGTTTCCCCCGCTGACGGTGGAGCGTTCGGAACAGGATGCGGCGCTGGCCGCACGGCTGGCGCAGATCACCCCGCAGCAGTTCCGCGTACTGCTGTGCCTGGCCGACGGCCTGCTCAACAAGCAGATCGCGCACGAGCTGGGCCTGGCGGAGAACACGGTGAAGGTGCACGTCACCGCGGTCCTCAAGAAGCTGGAATGCCACAGCCGTACACAGGCGGCAGTGCTGGTGAAATCGCTGGAACCGGAAGGGCCGCCGCTGGCGTGAGGCTCAGCCGGCCAGCCATGCCGGCAGTTGCATCGCCAGCGGCACGGTCACGGCGGCCGCCAGTGTCTGCCAGGTCACCAGCGAGGCCATCAGCGGCGCATCACCGCCCATCTGCCGGGCCATGATGTACGCGTTGGACGCGGTGGGCAGCGCGGCGTAGAAGCAAGCCGCCGTCGTCACCGCCGCACTGGCATCCAGCCACCGGCACAGCAGCACGGCCAGCAGTGGCAGGGCGAGCAGCTTCAGCGCGGTGGTGGCGCCCAGCAGCAGCGGACGCACCTCGTCGCGCCGGAACTGCAGGCCACCTCCCACGCACAGCAGGCCCAGCGCCAGCGCAGCATCGGCGAGGATGTCGAGCGTGGCCGCCAGCGGTACCGGCAGTGGCAGGCTGCTGAGGTTGAACAGCAGGCCGGCCAGCGTCGCTAGGATGAACGGATTGCGAACCAGCGCCCGCGCGATGCCGCGAGCACTGGCATCGCCATGGCCCCAGACCGCCAGCGCGACCACCGCGATGACGTTGACCACCGGCAGGCAGATCGCCAGCGCCAGCATCACCATCGCGGTGGTGTCCGGCGTGAACAGCAGCGCCGCCACCGCCAAGCCGAAGTAGCTGCTCGGCCGCACCGCGCCCTGCACGACGGAGGAGCGGCTGGGACCGGACAGGCGCGGCGCGACCCGCACCGCCAGCACCACCACGAGGGTCAGCAGTAGCGTGGGCAGCAACGCGGCCAGCGACAGGTCGAGCGCGTCGCTGGCGGACAGTTTCAATCGCGCGGCGCCGACGAACAGCAGCGCAGGGAAGGCGACGTGGAAGGAAAACCACTCCATCGCCGGGAACAGGCCGTCGGGTACCCGGCGCATCCGTCGCAGGGCCGCGCCGAGCAGCACGATGGCGAGGACGGGAATGACGTAGGTCAGCATCGGTATGGCATGCGAGGGTCCCTCAGCGCGCGCGGCGCACGTGGAGTTGGGTCATCAGCGCGCGCAGCGCCGCGGGCTTCACCGGTTTTGCGAGGAAGCCCCAGCCGCGCTCCAGCGCCAGCGCGCGCAGTGCCTCGTCGCGCTCGGCGGTCACCAGGATCACCGGCGGCGCGAGGCCCCAGCGTTCGCACAAGCGTGCGTACAGCGTCGGCCCGTCGGTGTCGCCCAGTCGCACGTCGAGCAGCAGAAGGTCGGGTGCCTGGTCCCGCACGGCCGCTGCCGCTGCGTCGTCGGGACCGGACGCAAGGTTCACTTCGCACTCCCAGCGCAGCAGCAGGGCGCGCGTGGCTTCGCGGACACGCGGGTCGTCGTCCACGCACCACACGCGGCGGCCGCGCAACGGCGAGCCATCGTCGATGTCGTCGAGCATTGGCGACGCTTGCGTTGTCGTGGCATTGGCGATGCTGCGCGGCAGTTCCACCCAGAACACGCTGCCGAGGCCCAGTCGGGAGTACAGGCCGATGCGGTGGCCGAGCACGCGGCCGATGCGTTCCACGATGGCCAGCCCGAGGCCGGCGCCGCGATCGTTCACCACCCCGTCGTTGAGGCGGCGGAACTCTTCGAAGATCTCCGCCTGCAGGCTTTCCGGAATGCCCGGTCCCTGGTCGTGCACTTCGATGCGGACCTGGCTGCCGCGTCGGCGGACGCCCAGGAGCACGCGGCCGCGCGGCGTGTAGCGGATCGCGTTGGACAGGAAGTTCTGCAGGATACGGCGCAGCAGGGCTTCGTCGCTGCGCACGATGGCGCCGGTCGGAATGCATGCAAGCGCCAACCCGCGCTCGCCGGCAACCATGCCGAACTCGCGCGCCAGCGTTTCCAGCAGCGGTGCCAGGGCGAAATCGCGCACGCGCGCCGGCAGCGTGCCCGATTCGAGCCGGGCAATGTCCAGCAGGCTGTTGAGGATGGCGTCCTGCGCGGTCAGTGCATTGTCGACGTGGTCGGCGATGCGCCGCGCTTCGTCGTCGTGCAGGCGGCCGCGCAGCGCGGACACGAACATGCGCGCGGCGTTCAGCGGCTGCAGCAGGTCGTGCACGGCGGAGGCGACGAAGCGGGTCTTGTAGCGGTTGGCGTTCTCCGCCGCCTGCGTGGCGGCGGCGAGCGCGCGCGTGCGTTCCTCGACGCGGCGCTCCAGCGCGTCGGCCAGCGAGCGCAGTTCGCGGGCTGCATTCTTGTAGCTGGTGATGTCCGCGTAGCTGGTGACGAAGCCGCCATCCGGCAGCGGGTTGCCGCGGATCTCCAGCACCACGCCGTCGTCCTTCTCGCTCTCGCGCATGTGGGGCTTGCCGCTGCGCAGATGGTCCAGGCGCCGCTGGATCGCGTCCTCGACCGGGCCGGGCCCCAGCAGGCCGCGGCGTGCGTTGTAGCGGAACACGTCCTCGATCGGGCGGCCGACGTGGATCAGGTCGGGCGGGAAGCGGAACAGGTCCATGTAGCGTGAATTCCATGCCACCAGCCGCAGGTCGGCATCGATGATGACCACGCCCTGTGGCAGGTGTTCCAGGCTGCGGCTGAGGCCGGCATCGGCCTGGCGCGCGGCTTCGACGATACCGTCCTGCGCGGTGCGCAGTTCCTGCGCGTGCTGCTGCAGCACGGCTTCGAGTTCCTCGCGGCTGCGTTGCTGCAGCATTGCGGTGCGTCGTCGCTGCTGCATGAACAGCGCCAGGAACGCCAGCGCCAGCCAGCCTCCGCCGGCCGCGAGCGCGGCGGTGCGGCCTGCGGCGGTGATCGCCGAAGCATCGTGCAGCAGGTGCAGTTGCCAACCTTCCTCCGGCAGCGCCATCGATTGCCACAGCACCGCGCCGGCGAGCGCGGGGTTGGTGAACTGCACGCGCCGTGCGCCATCGTCCGTGGTGGACAGGTCCTGCGATTGCAGGGGCGTGAGCCGCTGACGCGCGTACTGGCGGGTGGCGGCCAGTTCGCGGCGGTCGGCATCGTCGAGCGCGGTGAGCGTGCGATAGCGCCATCCGTCGCGGCTGGCGAGGAAGATCACGCCGTGCGCGTCGCTGACCAGCACGATGTCCGGTGTCTGCAGCCACTCCTGTTCCAGCGCGTCCAGTTCGATCTTGATCACGACCAGGCCAGCGACGTTGCCGTCCGGGCCGTTGATGGCCTGCGACAGGAAGTAACCCGGCTCGCCGGTGGTCAGGCCGATGCCGTAGAACTGGCCCCGCCCGTTGCGCAGTGCCTGCTTCACGTAGGGCCGGAAGCTGTAGTCCTCGCCCACGTTGCTGGTGGGCTCGCGCCAATTGCTGGCCGCCAGCGCGATGCCACGACGGTCGATCAGCGTGAGCGTGGACGAACGGGTGACGCTGTTGGCGTCTTCCAGGCGCTGGTTCAATGCGTTGCGACGGGCATCGTCCACCGGCCCGGCGAGTGCGTCGCGGAGATCCGGGTCCTGCGCCAGCACCTGCGGCAGCGTGCGGTAGCGGTCGATGCGCTGCTGCAGCGCCTGCGCATGCAGGTCGAGCTGGCGGTCGAGCTGTGCGGTCTCCGCCCGCTGCGCGCGGGCGCCCGCCCAGTGGTAGGCCAGCGCCATCACCAGCAATGCGCCGCCCAGGATCGACAGCAGTACCAGCAGGATCCGGCGGTGGCGGCGGGCGCGCAGCATGGGGCAAGTCTACGGGCGGCGCCGCCGCCGGAGTGTGGGCTAGTACCAATAGGTTATCGGTGCGGCGGCGATGCGGGGGTACAACATGCCGGCCACCGATCCGGGTGGCGTCGCCATCCGTTCGGAGTTGACCCATGCACCTGGCCGATACGCCCTACACGCCGCCGCCGCGCCAGCCGCTGTACAGGCAGCTGTACTTCCAGGTGATCGTGGCCATCGTGCTGGGCGCGTTGCTGGGGCACTTCGAGCCTGCATTCGCCGAATCGATGAAGCCGCTGGGCGATGCCTTTATCAAGCTGGTGAAGATGATCATCGCGCCTGTGATCTTCCTGACCATCGTCACCGGCATCGCCGGCATGACCCACCTGCGCACGGTGGGCCGCGTGTTCGCCAAGGCGATGGCGTACTTCCTGTTCTTCTCCACGCTGGCGCTGGTGATCGGCATGATCGTGGCGCACGTGGTGCAGCCCGGCGCCGGCATGAACATCAATCCGGCCGACCTGGACCAGTCCGCGGTGCGGAACTACGTGCAGAAGTCGCACGAGCTGTCGCTGGTCGGCTTCCTGATGGACATCATCCCGAAGACGCTGGTCAGCCCGTTGGTGGGCGACAACATCCTGCAGGTGCTTTTCGTGGCGGTGCTGTTCGGCCTGTCGCTGGCGCTGGTGGGCGAGAAGGGCCGGCCGGTGTTGAACCTGCTGGAGGCACTGACCGCGCCGGTGTTCCGACTGGTGCACATCCTGATGCGTGCGGCGCCGATCGGTGCATTCGGCGCCATCGCCTTCACCATCGGCAAGTACGGCGTCGGCATGCTGGTCAACCTGGCCTGGCTGGTCGGCTCGTTCTACCTGACCTCGCTGCTGTTCGTGATCGTCATCCTCGGCCTGGTGTCGTGGTGGTGCGGGTTCTCGATCTTCCGCCTGATCCGCTACCTCAAGGCCGAACTGCTGCTGGTGCTGGGCACCTCGTCGTCCGAATCCGCGCTGCCGTCGCTGATGGAGAAGATGGAACGCGCCGGTGCGTCGAAGTCGGTGGTCGGGCTGGTCGTGCCCACCGGCTATTCGTTCAACCTGGATGGCACCAACATCTACATGACGCTGGCCGCGCTGTTCATCGCGCAGGCGACCAACACCGAGCTGAGCCTGGGCCACCAGATCATGCTGCTGCTGGTGGCGATGCTGAGCTCGAAGGGTGCCGCCGGCGTGACCGGTGCCGGCTTCATCACGCTGGCGGCCACGCTCGCCGTGGTGCCGGAAGTGCCGGTCGCCGGCATGGCGCTGATCCTGGGCATCGACCGCTTCATGAGCGAATGCCGCTCGCTGACCAATTTCACCGGCAACGCGGTGGCCACGCTGGTGGTCGCGCGCTGGGAGAACGCGCTCGACCGCGACGCGCTGGCGCGCGCGCTGGGCGGGCCATCCGCCCCGATTGCCGCCGCGCCCGATCCGGCCGCGGGCCCGGGCGACCCGACACGACTCACGGCCGACTGACGCCGGCCACACCACGTCTTCAGAGGAGGGACTGAACGATGCACAACTTCAACCGACGCGCCGCCCCGTTGCGGAGCAGCCTGACCCTGGCCCTGTTGGCGGTGATCCACGCCGCCGCGGCGCAGGACACCACGCCCCCGGCAGAGCCCGTACCGCAGTCGGCGTCCGCGGAAGAGGCGACCAACCTCGACACGGTGGTCGTGGTGGGTTCGCACATCCAGGGCACGTCCACCACCGATGCGCTGCCGGTGATGGTGGTGGGCGCGGAGCAGATCGATGCCGCCGGTGCGATCTCCGGCGACGAACTGATGCGCACCATCCCGCAGATGGGCGACGTGCTGTTCGATGCGTCCAACAATCCGCAGACCAGCAACGCGGCGCGCGGCGACGTCAATTCGGTCAACCTCCGCTCGCTCGGCGTCGGCAACACCCTGGTGCTGCTCAACGGCCGCCGGCTGGTGCAGCACCCGACCAGCCAGGGTACGTCGGACACGGGCACCGTGCCCGTGCAGAGTTTCAATTCGAATGCGTTGCCGGTGTCGGGCCTGGACCGCATGGAGATCCTGCTGGACGGTGCGGCCGCGATCTACGGCGCCGATGCCGTGGCTGGTGTGGTGAACACCGTGCTGCAGACCGACTTCGACGGCGTCAGCGCCAGCACGCGCTATGGCAGTGCCGAAGGCACCGGCATGCACGAATTCGAGGTCAACCTGTTCGCGGGCCACAACTACGACCGCGGCAACGTGTCGGCATTCCTCAACTACACCGACCGCTCGGAACTGATGGCGGCCGACCAGGACTTCACCGAGACGGACGATCTGCGCGGACTGTTCGCGGACTATCCGGACTTCGCCGGCCTGTCCTCGCTAGACGGCCGCTCCTCGCACACGCCGTGGGCGCGCCTGAGCGTCGGACCGCGTGCGGTGATCCGCTCCAACGGGACGGCGGTGACCAACAGTTCCGGCGCCTTTCGCATACAGCCGTCGGACTTCGGCTGCGGCGCCAGCCTCGGCAACGACCTGTGCCTGTCCAGTGGCAACCACAACTTCAACACCACCAATCGGGAGATGCGCTACGACACGCGCCACGGCACCACGGTGCGGCCGTCGGTGGAGCGCATCAACCTGTTCCTCACCGGTCATCACGAGATCAGCGACAGCGTGGAGGCCTTCGGTGAAGTCGGCTTCTACCAGGCGGTCAGCGAGGCCCTGCAGCCGCCGGTGGTCAACCTCAACAGCCTGTGGATCCCGGCCAGCAATTACTGGAATCCGTTCGGCGCGGCCACGCTGCCCGACGGCACGCCGAATCCGAACCGCCTGCCGGGATTGACCAACGTGCCCGCCGCCGGCCTGCCGGTGCAGATGAGCAACTACCGCTACGTCGACACCGGCTTCCAGCGCGTGCGCGTGGAGAACTACCAGGCGCGCTTCCTCGCCGGCCTGCGCGGCGAATGGAGCGGCTGGAACTGGGAGACCGCACTGCTCTACTCCGAGGCCGAAGCCGAAGACCGCTCGCCCAACATCAACATGACCCTGCTGCAGCAGCAGCTGGCGCTGTCCACGCCGGATGCGTACAACCCGTTCAGCGGCGGCTGCGTGGCCACGCCGACCTACGGCGATTGCTCGCCCAGTTCGCAGGCGGCGATCGACGGCATCGTGTTCGATCTGGTGCGCGAGTCGCGTACCACGCTGACCATGGCCGATTTCAAGATGAACCGCGGCGACCTGTTTGCGCTGCCTGCCGGCAATGTCGGCATCGCCTTCGGTGCCGAAGCGCGCCGCGAAACGCAACGCGACGACCGCGATGCCAACCTCGACGGCACGTACACGTTCACCGACATGGTGACCGGCGCCACCAACCTCAGCAACGTCGCGGCCGTCAGTCCGAACCCCGATACGCGCGGCTCGCGCAACGTGGGTTCGGCCTACATCGAGTTTGCTTTACCGCTGGTGTCGGGGGACATGGGCATTCCGCTGGTGCATCGCCTGGACATGCAGTTGGCAGGTCGCTACGAGCACTATTCCGACTTCGGCTCCGTCGCCAAGCCCAAGGTCGCGCTGGCCTGGGACCTGGTGGAAGGCCTGCGCCTGCGCGGCTCGTACTCCGAAGGTTTCCGTGCGCCCAACCTCGAGCAGACCAACGCCACCCAGTACGCGCGCCTGGCCAGCGGCGTGGACCATATCCGTTGCGAAGCCGACCTTCGCGCCGGCCGTATCGCGTCGTTCAGCGAGTGCGGCCAGAGCACGTCGGGTGCCTCGCTGCTGGTGGCCGGCAACCCGGACCTGGAGCCGGAGGAAAGCACCAACACCTCGTTCGGCGTGGTGTTCCAGCCGACCTTCATCCCGGAGCGCTTCGGCAGCTTCACCGTCACGGTCGACCGCTGGAAGATCAAGCAGGAACAGATCGTCGGCTTGCTGGGAGCGCAGACCGCGCTGACGGTGGACTACCTGGCGCGCGTTGGCGGGGGCAGCAACCCGCTGGTGGTGCGTGACGCGCCCACGCAGGAGGACATCGACGCCTTCGCCGGCACCGGCATCGACCCGGTCGGCCAGGTCATCGCCATCAACGACCGCTTCATCAACCTGCAGCCGCAGACCGCAGGCGGGCTGGACTTCGGCGTGGACTGGTCGCTGCGGCGCACGCGCTTCGGCTCGTTCTCGGTCAACCTCAACGCGACGCGCCTGCTGGAATTCACGCGCGATCCGGGCGATATCGTCAATGCGCTCTATGCAGCACGCGCCGCGGGCACGATCGATCCGCTGACACCGTTGCCGGACTCCACCCGGCTGATCGGCCAGAACGGCCGGCCGGAGTGGCGTGCGACCGGTTCGCTGACGTGGAACAAGTCCGCATGGCGCGTGGGCTACTCTGCGCAGTACATGAGTTCATTCGAACAGCCGCAGCTGCTCGGCATCTCCGGCGATCCCTGGGTCGTCGAGGACCGGCTGACGCACAACCTTTACGGCCAGTATCGCTTCGTCGACGGCACCGCGGTGCGCCTGGGCGTGCGCGACCTGACCGACGAGGGCCCGTCGCTGGCCGATGGCGGCTATCGCGGTTCGCTGCACAATCCGTGGGGCCGATACTGGTACGTCAATATCAGCCGGTCGTTCTGAGGAAGCCGTTCCGATGCGCATGAGCCGTCACTGGATCACCGTCGCGTTCGCCGTGCTGGGTGCCGCCGCGCTGCCGGGCAGCGCGGCGGCGGCTAATGCGGAGGCAACGTTCGCGCCGGTCGCCTGTCCGGCCTCGGTCGGCCCGCAGGTCGACTGCCACGAGGCGCAGGACGCGAACGGCGCCTGGCTGATGGTGGCGATGCCGCGCACCTGGAACCGCAAGCTGATCGTGCATGCGCACGGCGGTCCGCGGCTCGGCGCACCGCAAGCGGGGGATTCCGCCGAGGACCTCGATCGCTTCGCGGTGATGGTGCGCGCCGGCTATGCGTGGATCGGCAGCACCTACCGTCGCGGCGGCTATGGCGTACGCATGGCAGCGGCCGACGCGGACGTCAGCCGCCGTGCGTTCTGGGCCCGCTGGGGCCGCCCGGAGCGCACGCTGCTGCATGGACAGTCGTGGGGCGGCAACGTGGCGGCGAAGGCAGCCGAGCTGTATGCGCTCGACATCGATGGGCACGCCAACTACGACGGCGTGCTGGCCACCAACGGCATGCTGTTCGGCGGCACGCGCGGCTACGGCTTCCGCGCGGACCTGCGCGCGGTGTACCAGTACTACTGCCGCAACCATCCGGCAGCAGAGGAAGCGCAGTATCCGCTCTGGCAAGGCCTGCCTGCCGGTGCACGGATGACGCGCGACGATCTGCGCGCACGCGTCAACGCCTGCACCGGTGTCGATCTCGCCAAGGCGAAGCGTTCGCCCGATCAGTCGGCAAGGCTGCGCGACATCCTCGCGGTGACCGGCGTCGCCGAGAAGCAGCTCTTTTCCCACCTGGCCTGGGGCACGTTCCACTTCCAGGACGTGGTGCAGAAGCGCCTGGCCGGGCGCAATCCGTTCGACAACGCGAAGACGGTCTATCGCGGCTCGCATGACGACACGGCACTGAATGCCGGTGTCGAGCGCTTCGCCGCCGACCCTGCCGCCGTCGCCGCACTGGCCTACGACGCCGACCTCTCCGGGCTGATCGTGCTGCCCACCGTCACCGTGCACGCGCGCCACGATCCCACGGTGTCCTACGAAGCAGAAGCCGCCTATGCGGCCACCGTCGAGGCGGCCGGTCGCGGCCATCTGCTCCTGCAGGCGCTCACGGACGAACACGGCCATAGCCGCCTGCAGGATGCGACGTATCTCACCGCGCTGCAGGTGCTCGAAAACTGGCTGGACAGCAGCGTGCGGCCACCGGCCGATGCATTCGGCGAGACTTGCGGCCGCCTGTCGCAGGCGCGCGAAGGCTGCCGCTTCATCGCGCCCTGAGGCGCGCCTGCACGCGCCACGCGTGACGCAGCGCCGCAATCGGCCGGGTCCGGCCATCACGGGGAAGGAGTAGAATCGCTGCTCCCCCGCCTTCACCACAGGCACCGTTTCCGCAATGACGAACGACGATTTCAAGCAGGCCGCGCTGGAATACCACCGCCTGTCTCCGCCCGGCAAGATCAAGGTCGCGCCGACCAAGCCGATGCTCACCCAGCGTGACCTGGCGCTGGCGTACTCGCCGGGCGTGGCCTACGCCTGCGAGGCCATCGTCGAGGATCCCAACACCGCCAGCGAGCTCACCGCGCGCGGCAACCTGGTGGCCGTGGTCACCAACGGCACCGCCGTGCTCGGGCTCGGCAACATCGGTCCGCTGGCCGGCAAGCCGGTGATGGAAGGCAAGGGCGTGCTGTTCCAGAAGTTCGCCGGCATCGACGTGTTCGACATCGAGATCAACGAGACCGACCCGGACAAGCTGGTCGACATCATCGCCTCGCTCGAGCCGACCTTCGGCGGCATCAACCTGGAAGACATCAAGGCGCCGGAATGCTTCATCGTCGAGCGCAAGCTGCGCGAGCGGATGAGCATCCCGGTGTTCCATGACGACCAGCACGGCACCGCGATCATCGTCGGCGCAGCGGTGGTCAACGCGCTGGAAGTGGTCGGCAAGAAGATCGGCGACGTGAAGCTGGCCACCAGTGGCGCTGGCGCCGCCGGCATCGCCTGCCTGGACATGCTCGTCGCACTGGGCCTGAAGCCGGAGAACATCCTGGCCTTCGACCGTGACGGCGTCATCTACACCGGCCGTCCCAATCTGGACCCGGACAAGGCGCGTTACGCGCGTCCGACCGACAAGCGCACGCTGGCGGAGATCGTCGATGGTGCGGACATCTTCCTGGGCCTGTCGGCCGGCGGCATCCTCAAGCCGGAGATGGTCGCCACGATGGCCGACAAGCCGGTCATCCTGGCGCTGGCCAATCCGAATCCCGAGATCTCGCCAGCCGATGCCAAGGCCGTGCGTCCGGACGCGATCATCGGCACCGGCCGCAGCGATTACCCGAACCAGGTCAACAACGCGCTCTGCTTTCCGTACATATTCCGCGGCGCGCTGGACGTGGGCGCCACGGTCATCAATGAAGAGATGAAGGTCGCGTGCGTGCATGCGATCGCCAAGCTGGCGCGGCGTGAAGCCTCCGACCTGGGCAGCGCCTACGGCGACGACGTGCCGTGCTTCGGCCCCGAATACCTGATCCCGCGCCCGTTCGATCCGCGCCTGCTGGTGGAAGTCGCCGCGGCGGTGGCGCAGGCTGCGATGGATTCCGGCGTGGCACTGCGCCCGATCCCGGACATGTGGGCCTACCGCGAGAAGCTGGGCCAGTTCGTCTACCGCACCAGCCTGATGATGAAGCCGGTCTACGACCGCGCGCGTGCCGACAAGAAGCGCGTGGTCTATGCCGAGGGCGAAGAGGAGACCGTGCTGCGCGCCGTGCAGACCGTGATCGACGAAGGCCTGGCCTTCCCGATCCTGATCGGCCGCCCCGAGGTGATCGATGCGCGCATCGAGCGCCTGGGTCTGCGCATGCGCGCGGGCGTGGATTTCGAGCTGACCAACCAGAACGACGATCCCCGCTTCAACGACTACTGGCAGCACTACCACGCGCTGACCGCACGCCGTGGCGTGACGCCGGCGGCGGCGAAGAACCTGATGCGCTCGCGGCCCACGCTGATCGCCGCCGTGATGGTGGCGCGCGGTGAAGCCGATGCGCTGGTCAGCGGCATCGTCGGCCGCTTCCACAAGAAGCTCGGCTACGTGCGCAGCGTGATTCCGCTGGACCCGGGCGTACAGTCGACCTCGGCGATGACCGGCGTGATCAACAACCAGGGCGCGTACTTCTTCCTGGACACGCACGTGCAGGACAACCCGACCGCCGAGCAGATCGCCGAGGCTACGCTGCAGGCCGCGTACCGGCTGAAGCTGTTCGGCATCGAGCCGCGCATCGCGCTGCTGTCGCACGCCAACTTCGGCAGCCACGAGACCGCCAGTGCGGTGAAGATGCGGCATGTGCGCGAACTGCTGCTCAAGCGCAAGCCGGATCTCAACGTCGACGGCGAGATGCAGGGCGACACCGCCTGGGATGAAGTGCTGCGCAACCGCATCATGCCGGGCAGCACGCTGACCGGGCGCGCCAACCTGTTCGTGCTGCCCAACCTGGACGCGGCCAACATCACCTACAACATGGTGCGCGTGGTCACCGACGGCGTGGCCATCGGCCCGATCCTGATGGGCATCTCCAAGCCGGTGCACATCCTGACCACCAGCGCCACGCCGCGCCGCGTCATCAACATGACCGCGATCGCCGCCGTGGACGCGCAGATCCGCCAGCAGCGCGAAGCCGAGCGCAACGGGCCGGGTTGATCGGCCGGCATGAGGAAAAGAAAACGCCCCGCATGGGGCGTTTTTTTCTGTGGATGCCATGTAGGAGCGACGTGAGTCGCGACCGCATGCCTTCAGACATCATGGGCGCTTGATTCATGCGGTCGCGACTTACGTCGCTCCTACACGGGCAATCAGGCCTCTTCCTCGCCATCCAGGATCCGCCGCTGCAGCGCATCCAGATAGGCATCGGCATCGGCGGTGGATTCGAAGATCTCGTCCATCGGCACGGCCTGGACGATCTCGATGACCTTGCGGATCTGTTCCTGCGGGTGCACCACCAGCAGGCGGCCTTCATGTGGTGCCAGGGCCTTGCGGGCCTTCAGGATGCTGCGCACGCCGGCGCTGCTGATGTAGTCCAGGTGGGCCAGGTCCAGCACCAGCGCCTGCGGGCGTGCAGCCAGCATCGGTGCCAGCCGTTCGTCCAGCTGCGCGTGGCTGACGGTGTCCAGGCGGCCGCTGAGCAGCACGTACTGGTTGCCGTTGACCGGCGGATAGATCTCAATCTCCAGCGTCATCGGGCATCTCGGTGATCCGGATATGCCGGGTGGGGGAGCCCGGGAGGGAGGGGAGTGACGCTGGATCGTAAATCAATCGCGCGCCGGACGTACGGCCCGTGCGCGTCGCGGCGTCAGTCGTCGTCCTCGTCGCCAGCGCGCAGTACCTTGCGCTGCATCATGTCCAGGTAGGCATCGGCTTCGGCGGTGGACGAGAAGATCTCGTTCAATGGCACGGCCTTGACCATGTCCAGCACCTTCTGGATCTGCGGCTGCGGATTGACCAGCAGCACCTTGCCGCTGTGCGGCGCCAGCGTCTTGCGTGCCTTGAAGATCGAACGGATGCCGGCGCTGCTGATGTACTCCAGCCCGGACAAGTCCAGTACCAGCGAATGCAGCTGGCGGGTCATCAGCGGTGCGAGGGCTTCGTCCAGGTCTTCGTAGGTGTGCGTGTCCAGCCGGCCAGCGAGGGTGACGCGCTGGCTGCCCTTGCCGGTCGGGTGGATGTCGATGCTGAGGCTCATGCGTCGCTCTCCTCGGTCGGGATGCGCAGGGTCAGGCGCAGCACGTTGTAGTTGCCGATCCGCTGGTAGGCGGCTTCTTCCGCCACCTGGCGCACCAGATGCAGGCCCAGCCCGCCGGTGGGCCGGTCGAGGATGTCGGCGTCGAGATCCGGCGGCGGCTGGTCGAGCGGATTGAACGCGGCGCCGCTTTCGCGGAACTCGAGGGTCAGCAGGTTCGCGCGGATGCCGATGTCCACGCACAGCTCGTGCTCCTCGGCACCCACGCGCGCCACATCGCCATGCTCGATCGAGTTGCTGGCCAACTCCTCCACGATCAGCCGCACGTCGCACTGGATCGCACGGCTGACCCCGTTGTTGGCCAGCACGGCCTCCAACGACGCGTTGAGATCGTCCACGCGGGCGTGCTCACGTGGAATGAACAGTCGCATCTGCATGCGGGGCCTCCTGTGATGGCGGAGCTTCGGATGAAGTGGTGCCGCTGTCCAGCCGGCGACGGATGGCCAGCACGGTGATGTCGTCCGATTGCGGGGCGGCGCCGGTAAACGCGTGAACCTGCGATATCAGGCCTTCGCACTGGTCGCGCGCGGTCGCGCCCGGCAGCAGCGCACCGGGGATGCGCTCCGCACCGAACGCCTGGTTCGCGGCATCGAAGGCTTCGGTGATGCCGTCGGTCCACGCCAGCAAGGTGGCGCCCGCGGGCAGTTGCCCGGACCACAGCGGGAAGGCGTCGCCCACCTCGAACCCCAGCGGCGGCCCGGGCTGCAGCGGCAGCTCCTCGTGGCGTCCATCCGCATGCAGCAGCAGGGGCGCGTCATGGCCTGCACTGGCGAGCACGCAGGCGCCGCTGCGCACGTCCACGCGCCCGCACAGCACCGTGGCGAACATGCACGCATCGTTGCCCTGCACCAGCCGGCGCGATGCCTCGGTGAGCACGCGTTCCGGCGAAGCATGCGTGCTGGCGGCCACTTCCAGCACGGTCACGGTGCGGGCCATGAACAGCGCCGCCGGCACGCCCTTGTCGGACACGTCGCCGATGGCGAACCACAGGCCGTCGGCGTCGGTTTCGATGAAGCAGTAGAAGTCGCCGCCCACGGCCTTGGCCGGCTCCAGCCTTGCATAAGCCTCCAGGTGCGCGTGCTCGCGGTCGATCACGCGACCCGGCGGCAGCATCGCCTGCTGGATCTCGCGCGCGATCGACAGCTCGCTCTCCAGCTTCTGCCGGGCCGCCGTCATGTCCTCGATTTCACTGAGCTGCTGCCGGATCGAGCCGCGCGCGTGCTCCAGCGTGCGTGCCATCTGGCCGACCTCGTCGCGTCGCTGCAGGAACGGTACCGGCGCGCTGTAGTCGCCCTGTGCAAGCCGCGCCGCCGACGACGAAAGGCCTTCCACCGGCTGGCTGATGTGGCGCGCCAGCTTGCGCACCACCAGCATGCACAGCAGCGCGAGCAGCGCGCCGACCGCCGCCAGCATCCACAGCGCCTCGGTCAGGCGGGCGATGATCAGCTCGTAGGACTGCGCGACCAGCAGATTCCAGCCGCTGCTGCCGACCGGCTCCACCACGGTGTAGCGCCGCTCGCCGCTGACGGCATCCACGTGCGCGTACTGCAGGGACTGTCGAACGCGTACCGCCTGCGCGGCTTCGCGCAGGTCGGCGCGACCGGCGCGCATGATGTAGTCGTCCAGGGTCTCCAGCCGCTCGACACCCACCTCCGGATTCAGTGCCAGCGTGCCGGCCGGTGCCACCAGCGTCACCCGCCATCCCGGCAGGTGCGCCAGCGCATCCACCAGGTCGGTCAGGTTGGCCAGCGGCAAGTCCAGGCTGACCATGCCGCGAGTGCGCGCACCGCGTCCGGGTTCGCGCAGCGGCATGTTGTAGGTGACCATCCACACGCCGCCCGCAGTCTGGTTGAGGTAGGGCTCGGACCACCAGCCGCCCGGCGATGCCACGGTGCGCTGGTACCAGCCTTGGTCGCGGAACGGGTACCCGTCGGCGACGAAGTCGCGGTCGCTGCCATTGCCGGCCACGTAACGTGCGAACGGTGCGTCATCGCGCGTGCGCGGCTCCAGGATCAGCAGTCCGCCCACGCAGCCGGGCGTGGCGTTCACCATCGCGCGCAGGGTGGTAGTCAGTTCGTCCGGCGACAGCTGTGCGTTGCCGACCAGGTCGGAGATGCCGTGCGTGGTGATCGTCACCACATGCAGTGCGTTGTCCAGCCGCTGCGCGGCTTCCTGAGCGGTGGCGTGCGTGTCGCGGCGCGCGTCGTCCAGGATCAGCCGGCGCGCGAACCACGCCGTCCCCAGCACCAGCAGCAGCACCAGCACCACGTTGACCAGGCCGGCCCACAGGGCGATGCGCGTGCGCAGGCTGCTGCGCCAGTGCGCGGCACCGGCGACATCCTCTGGCACGACACTGCTGGGCACTGCGTTTCGCATGCCGACCCTGATCGTCGCGTTCCCCCCGGAAGGGGATCATAAGCTCACTTTTGCTTGCTGCATTGCAATACGGCAAAGGTCTGATTTTGGTGTGGTCATTGTCCCGGGACAGATACGGAGCATCCGCTCCATACGCCTGCGTAGCCAGGTCCCGCGGTGGGTGCGTGCGTTACACTTCAAGGCTCTGAAAGTATCGGCAATGCCGTGCCCCACGCGCGGCGCAACAGGAGTGGGAATGAACTGGTTGAACGAGATGTTGCAGAGCGATCCGGACCCGCAGGAATCCCGCGAATGGATCGATTCCATGCAGGCGGTGATCGAGAAGAACGGCGCCCTGCGTGCTCACCAGTTGCTCGAAGGCATGGTGGAAGTCACCCGCCGCGCCGGTGCCTACCTGCCGTTCTCGCCCACCACCGAATACGTCAACACCATCGCGCCGCAGAACGAGGCCAAGAGCCCCGGTGACGCCGCACTGGAATGGCGCATCCGTTCGATCATCCGCTGGAACGCGATGGCCACCGTCGTGCGCGCCAACCGCAAGCCCGGCGACCTGGGCGGCCACATCGCCAGCTTCGCTTCCGGCGCCACGCTGTACGACGTCGGCTTCAACCACTTCTGGCGCGCGCCGAGCGACAACCACCCGGGCGACCTGCTGTTCATCCAGGGCCACAGCGCGCCCGGCATCTACGCGCGTTCGTTCCTGGAAGGCCGCATCAGCGAGCAGCAGCTGGACAACTTCCGCATGGAAGTCGACGGCCAGGGCATTTCGTCCTACCCGCATCCGTGGCTGATGCCGGACTACTGGCAGACCCCGACCGTGTCGATGGGCCTGGGCCCGCTGGCGGCGATCTACCAGGCGCAGTTCATGAAGTACCTGGAGCACCGCGGCCTGATCGAGAAGTCCGACCGCAAGGTGTGGTGCTTCATCGGCGACGGCGAGAGCGACGAGCCGGAAACCCTCGGCGCCATCGCGCTGGCCGGCCGCGAAGGCCTCGACAACCTGATCTTCGTGGTCAACTGCAACCTGCAGCGCCTCGACGGCCCGGTGCGTGGCAACGGCAAGATCATCCAGGAGCTGGAAGGCGTGTTCCGCGGCGGCGGCTGGAACGTCATCAAGCTGCTGTGGGGCAGCTACTGGGATCCGCTCCTCGCCCGCGACACCAGCGGCGCGCTGAAGAAGCTGATGATGGAAACCGTCGACGGCGAGTACCAGAACTGCAAGGCATTCGGCGGCAAGTACACGCGCGACAATTTCTTCGGCAAGTACCCGGAGACGGCGGCCATGGTCGCCAACCTGTCCGATGACGACATCTGGCGCCTCAACCGTGGCGGCCACGATCCGCACAAGGTCTACGCGGCCTACCACGAGGCGGTGAACACCAAGGGCATGCCCACGGTGATCCTGGCCAAGACGGTGAAGGGCTACGGCATGGGCTCGGCGGGCGAATCGCTCAATCCGACCCACCAGACCAAGAAGCTGGACGACGAAGCCATCCGCACGTTCCGCGACCGCTTCAACATCCCGGTCAGCGACAAGCAGCTGGAAGAGTCGGCGCAGGTGCCGTTCTACCATCCGGGCGAGGACTCGCCGGAAATCCAGTACCTGAAGTCGCGCCGCGCCGCGCTGGGCGGCTACCTGCCGCAGCGCCGCCGCAAGGCCAGCGAGTCGTTCGAGACGCCGAAGCTGGAAGCGTTCGACCGCCTGCTGAAGAGCACCGGCGACCGCGAGATTTCCACCACGATGGCGTTCGTGCAGGGCCTGAACATCGCGCTGCGCGACAAGCAGGTTGGTCCGCGCCTGGTGCCGATCGTCGCCGACGAGGCGCGCACGTTCGGCATGGAAGGCATGTTCCGCCAGATCGGCATCTATGCGCCGTTCGGCCAGAAGTACAAGCCGGTCGATGCCGACCAGCTGATGTACTACCGCGAAGACCAGTCCGGCCAGGTGCTGCAGCAGGGCATCAGCGAGCCGGGCGCGATGTCGTCGTGGATGGCGGCGGGCACCAGCTATTCGGTCAGCAACGTGCCGATGCTGCCGTTCTACATCTACTACTCGATGTTCGGCTTCCAGCGCATTGGCGACATCGCCTGGCAGGCGGCGGACATGCGCACGCGCGGCTTCCTGCTGGGCGGCACCGCGGGCCGCACGACGCTCAACGGTGAAGGCCTGCAGCACGAGGACGGTTTCAGTCACGTCATCGCCGGCAGCATCCCCAACGTGCGCAGCTACGACCCGACCTTCGGTTTCGAAGTCGCGGTAGTCCTGCAGCACGGCATGCAGAAGATGCTGCAGGAGCAGGTGGACGAGTACTACTACGTCACCCTGATGAACGAGAACTACACCCACCCGGAGATGCCGGAAGGCGCAGCGGCGGGGATCATCAAGGGCATGTACCTGCTCACCGATGCGGGCAAGCCGAAGAAGGGCGAGCTGCGCGTGCAGCTGCTGGGCAGCGGCACCATCCTGCGCGAGGCGATCGCGGCGGCCGAGCTGCTGGACAAGGATTTCGGCGTGACCGCCGACATCTGGTCGTGCCCGAGCTTCAACGAGCTGCGTCGTGACGGTTTCGACGCCGAGCGCTGGAACCGTCTCAACCCGGAAGCGAAGTCGCCGCGCAAGGCGTACGTGACCGAGCTGCTGGAAGGCCGCCAGGGACCGGTGATCGCCGCGACCGACTACGTGCGTGCCTACAGCGACCAGATCCGCGCGTTCGTGCCGGGGTCGTACACGGTGCTGGGCACGGACGGCTTCGGCCGCAGCGATACCCGCGCCAACCTGCGCCGCCACTTCGAAGTGGACCGCTACTACATCGCCCACGCCGCCATCGCCGCGCTGGCGAAGGAAGGCAAGATGACCGCCAAGGACGTGTCCCGCGCGATCAAGCAGTACAAGATCGATGTGGAGAAGGCGAACCCGGTGACGGTGTGATGCACGCCGTTCCTCCCCGTACGCGGTGAGGATGACCGGACGAAAAAGCGGCCCATGGCCGCTTTTTTGTTGCCTGACCGATTGACATGTTGTGAACCATGGTTCACAGTCTGGGCAAGATTGACGTCACGGATGACGCTGCATGATCGAGGTCCGGAAGACGCGACTGTTCGAGGGCTGGTTTGTTTCGCTGCGTGACCGGCAGGCGAGGATGCGCATTCAGGCGCGCATCGATCGGCTCGCCTTCGGCAATCCGGGGCAGCATCGCGTGCTGACCGGCGGGGTATGCGAGATGAAGATCGATTGCGGCCCGGGCTATCGCGTTTACTTCACCCGCCACGGCGATGCGTGGGTCGTGCTGCTGTGCGGAGGCGACAAGGCATCGCAGCGTGCGGACATCAAGGCGGCATTGGCGTTGGCGAACGCGTTGGAGAACTGACATGGCACTGAAGACCACGCCGTGGGATTCGGCGGAGTACCTCAAGACCGAGGCGGACATCACCGCCTATCTGGATGCGTGCTTCGAGGAAGCGGGTGATGATCCGGCGTTCCTGGTGCATGCGCTGGGTGTGGCGGCGCGCGCGCGCAACATGAGCCAGTTGGCGCGTGACACCGGACTGACGCGCGAGGGCCTGTACAAGGCGCTGTCCAGCGACGGCAATCCCAGTTTCGGCACGGTGTTGAAAGTGGCCGGTGCGATGGGCTACCGGTTTGCGCTGGTCAGCAAGCGAGCCAAGGCGAGCCGCAAGGCGGGCAAGCGGACCGTCGCGCCGGACGCGCCGAAGGGCGCAGGCAAGCGGAGCGTCGCGCAGGCCAAGCAAAGATGAGTACCGGTCGTCGCATCCGGCGATGGCGGCTCACGCGTGATCACGCGATGCTGCGCACCGTCCAGTGGTGTGGCTCTTCGGCATGACGCTGACCCTCGACCACCTGCGCCGCTATGCCGTCGCACGCAGCCTGTTCAAACCGACCACCCTGTCGCGTGCGATCCATCGGCTGGGCTTCGTGCAGGCGGACCCGATCCGGGCGCCGGCACGCGCGCAGGACCTGACGCTGCGCCACCGCGTCGCCGGTTACCGCGCCGGTGATCTGGAACGTCGGTATCCGCGGTTGTCGCTGGAAGAAGACTTCTTCGTCAACTACGGCTTCCTGCCGCGCGAGCATCACCAACTGATGCACCCGCGCAAGGCACGCGAGGCGTGGACGCCCGCGCGCTGGAAGCAGGCACGGGCGGTGCTGGATTTCGTTACAGAGCGCGGCAACGCGCATCCGCGCGACGTGGATGCGCACTTCGGGCATGGCAAGACGACCAACTGGTTCGGTGGTTCGTCCAACGCGAGCACGCAGTTGCTGGACGGCATGCATTATCGCGGGCTGTTGCGGGTCGCACGCCGCGAGGGCGGTACGCGGGTCTATGCGCCGCGCGTCGGTGACGCAACGCCGGTCGCGATGTCCGATGCGGAAGCGCGACTGGATGCGCTGCTCGACATCATCGTGCGCAAGTACGCGCCGTTGCCGGCGGCCAGCCTGGGCCAGTTGCTTGGCTATCTGCGTCGCGGGGTGCCGCAGTGGGAAGGCCTGCGCGCGGGGACTTTGAAGCGGGCACGCCAGCGGTTGGGCACGGCGCGTGTCGATGGGGTGGACTGGTACTGGCCGGCGGATGAAGATCCGCGTTCGCGGCGCTGGAAGCCGGATGACCAGGTGCGGCTGCTGACGCCGTTCGATCCGGTGGTGTGGGACCGGCGACGGTTCGAGATGTTCTGGGGCTGGACGTACCGCTTCGAGGCGTACACGCCGGCACCGAAGCGGAAGCTGGGGTATTACGCGTTGCCGGTGCTGTGGGGTGACCGGGTGATCGGGTGGGGGAATCTTAGTGTGGTCGAGGGGGAGTTGCGGTCGACGTTTGGGTATGTGGAGGCGGGTGGGTCGAAGGATGCTGCGTTTCGGGCTGCGCTTGAGGCGGAGCTGGGTCGTACTCACGTCTTTTTGGGCCTGAAAGGGTGACGTCGTTTGCCCCGCCTGGAGTCAGCCAAGGCGGCTGTCAATAGACTGGGTCGCCATCAATCAGGACGGCATCTATGCGGAGAGGGCGAGTGTGGTCGAGCCTGAGCATACTTGCGGGGTAAATTGCGGTGCGATCAAGGGGTTGCGGCCGGTTGGCTGCGGGCCTAATCTCCCTCCCGTTGTATCAACCTCAAGCCAGTCGCAAGCTATGCGACAAGTAATAGCCAAGGTAGGAGCACCATGGCTCAGTTGGGTTCGCAAGAAGCGCCAACCAAGAATGGTATGAGGATTGTTAAATGGCTCGCGGTTTCGGTCGCGGCCTTGCTCTTGCTGGTGGCTTGCTCTAAGCCACTTTATGACGCCATTCGAAAGCCGCATGAGCAGAGATGGGAGCGTGCGTTACACATTGAAGCACGTAAGCCTCTGCTCGGAAGTGCGGTAGAGGAGTCGCGTAATGAGCGAGAAGCAAGAGATTTTGGAAAAGAGCTTGATGTGCTTACTAGCTTCTACGAAACAGTCATCAGCATCTTGTTGGCGGTTGTAGCAGTTGTGGCAGGGCTCGCGTTCTGGACAATTAAAGTCGTCACCAGAGCTCAAGCAGAAGAGACGGCTACAGAGGCTGCGACCAGGATCCTTGGAGATCACGAAGGCTTTCGCAGAAGGCTCAACGAGGTCGTTGAGGAGGCTGTGGAGCTGCGCATGGAGGAAGTTAACTCGAAGCTGGAAGAGTTCTCGGTTCCTCTCGACTTGGTTGTACAGAACCCGCAGCAAGCGGTTAAACCAGAGAAGAGCAGGCCTGCACCCGCAAAGAAGGCTGCAAAGAAGTCGCAGAAGAAAGCGGAAGATAAGTAGGCGCAAATATGGCCGTAGTTAAGAAAAAACCTGAGCCAACTCCTGTGGTGGCTCTTATATCCGACATCGAGACGACCCGCAGGGTGCTCGCAGGTGCCGGCATCTCTGCTATTCCTCTAGATATCAATGGTGCTGCGGCAGCATTGGGGGTTCGTGTTCAGTACGAGCCTATGGCAGACGAGATGTCGGGGTATCTGGAGAAGCGAGGAGTTGATTGGGTCGCTGGCGTCAATGCCCACCACAGCGGTGTTAGGCAGCGCTTTACCATTGCGCATGAGTTGGCCCATTTCGTCCTGCACAGGAATCTGCAGGAAAACTTTCGAGACCTGATCTTTACCCGGCGCTCATTGGAGCGTAATCAGATGGAGCGCGAGGCGGATTCCTTTGCTGCGCAACTCCTTATGCCTTCGGAAGAATTGATCGCTGATGTTAGAAGCGGCAAGACGAACGTACATGAGCTAGCAGAGCGATACCAAGTCTCAGGTTTGGCAATGAAGTATCGACTAATGAATCTTGGATACAGGGTGGCCTGAATGATCTCGCTAAAGGGTGGGGTGTACGTTCCGGCGCTCAGAACCCGAGATGCTGAGCTCAAGGGCTACGAAAATCTAAGTCCTGCAACCAAGCAATCTTTGCTGCCAGTCTTCGAATTGACCAAGTCGCGGCGATCGAAATCTAATCCGGAAGGTGCGATCGATGTAACGGTAAAGCGCCTACTAGATGCTGTGGGCGATAGAGTCTTTATTGCAGATGTCACTTCTCTCGAGTCGCAGGGGAATGCCCACACCGCAGGCCTGCTCGATCCGGCCAACTCTTATGGAAATTGGCAGAGCTTCATTAGCTCGCTACCAAAGAGCTGCATCCCTGTAGTGCACCTGAGTGATCCATTTGATCTGGCGGAGTTGGTCGCCCAAATAAATGGCTTGTGGACTCATAGCGGCGCGGTGGCCATTCGTGTTCCGACCGATTATGCATTTGTGGCGAACGTTGCTGCAGCGCTGAGGCCAAAGAATGAGAGGGGTGAGGGGCACGTACTTTTACTTGCTGATGATGGGTTTGTGCCGCAGGGTGGTGGCGACGCGGCTGCACAGAGATGTGAGCGAGTATTCAATCACTTCGCGGGAAAAGTAGATCTCGCGGTCCCGTTGACGAGCAGCTTTCCAAGTAGTGTCAAAGTGCCGTCCTTTGGTGGTGGCGACGCATACGGACTATTCTCGCTCGAAGAAGTTAGAGTCTCTGAGTCGCTCAAATTATTTGGATTGCAAGGTGCAGAGATCCTTCATGGCGACTATGCGCTAATTCATCCGGATGATTTTGAAGGGGTAGTGACAAACTGGGTTCCTCGTGTAGATATTCCGTTGAGTATGGAGGGCTATTACCACCGATATAGAAGAGAAGCTGGTGGCTACGCGCTCGCGGCTCGTCGTGCCATTGAGAATCCGAGGTACGAGAAGCTCAAATGCTGGGCTGACGACTGTGTGGTAGAAGCTGCTCAGGGCGCTCCGCCGGGACGAAGTCCAGCATTCTGGATATCAGCGCGTGTCAACTACCACATTACGCGACAGGTTAAGAGGTTATCGCCTGACCTTTGGCTGTAATGCGAGCATATGGAGATCGTCAAGATCAATGTTCTTGCTTCGCTCGCGCAGGAACGCTGCAAAACGCTCGGAATTTTTGCTGGATATTGAGGAGAGCGCTTGCCTCGTTAGCTCGTCTGAGGAAAAAGATTCAGCGGCCAATTCTCTTGCCTCCGCTATGCCGAGGTCGCGCACATTTGATCTTCCAATCAGTGTGGCTAGTTCGTTCCTATCCAGCCAGTTCGCGGCCGCGATTCGAGACAGGTTTCTACGCCGGGTAGGTTTTCGCAGAAGCCGCACTGACTGACTGTCAAGTAGGACAATGCCCACAGCTCGAGGCGTAATTTCACGAACGCGATTGAGGTGCCGGGGTGCGGTAGCTATCGTTACGTCAAGAAACATTTCCTGATAGTCCGCTATCTGCTTCTCTAGCGTTTGAGTGTTGTCTCTCGCCCCCTTTATCTCAATCGCAGAAAGGCGGTCTTGAGAAATGATTGCTAGGTCCGCTTTTCTCCGGACGTCCCGAAACGGAAGCTCGATGCTCAATGATTCGTTCGCGTCCAAAGATTCCAGAATCCACTGAACCAGCCTAATTGCTTCGTCTCTCGCGTATGTCATGGGGGCGGCCGCAAGTTCGGATCAGTATGACAGCTCTGATCAGCCCGCGCGGTTGGATTCCTAAGTGGTGCCACATCGCTACAATAGCTTGCCAGCGAGCGTCGCAGTCGCTATCGCGTCGCGGCATTTCCTCACTGGAGCTCCTGCATGTCCCGCCCCCCTGCGCCCGCCGGGCGCCTGTTCGCTGTCGCCGCCTTCATCGAAGGCTTCACCTGGGCCGGTCTGCTGATCGGCATGTTCCTGAAGTACGGGCCGGTGGGCAACGAACTGGGCGTGAAGATCTTCGGGCCGCTGCACGGCGGCGCCTTCCTGTTCTACGTCGTTGCCACCGTGCTGTCCGCGCTGCGCCTGCGCTGGCCGTGGTGGGCCGCGCTGCTCGCCCTCATCGCCGCCGTGCCGCCGCTGGTGACCGTGCCGCTGGAAATGTGGTTCCGGCGGATCGGGTTGCTCAGCGCACGCATCTGATATCCCTGGGCGGCGGGCCGGGGCCCGCCCTACGGCGTTACGGACGAAACCGCAGCCTTCGCATAGACTTCGGCGCCCACCCCTGCCGCTGTCGTCCATGAGCCCCCATTCCCGCCTGACCGAGCTGCGCCTGCTGCTGGGCATCGAGCGCAACACCACGAGCCATGGCGAGAAATGGGTCTCCGGCATCGGCGCGCTGCTGGGCATTGTGTCCGTGTACTGGCTGACCCGCTGGGCGTTTCCCGCCGACGCCGCGTCCGCCGTCGGCGGCGCGCTGATGGTCACCTCGATGGGCGCGTCCGCCGTGTTGTTGTTCGCCGTGCCGCAGGGTGCGCTGTCGCAGCCGTGGGCCGTGGTGGGCGGGCACCTGCTGTCCGCCTTCATCGGCGTGAGCTGCCAGAAACTGTTCCCCGGTCACGCCTGGACCGCGGCACTTGCCGTCGGCCTGGCCGTGCTAGGCATGTACTACCTGCGCTGCATCCACCCGCCCGGAGGCGCCACCGCCCTGGCTGCCGTGATCGGCGGCCCCGACGTCCACGCGCTGGGCTACCACTACCTGTTGATGCCCGTGCTGATCAACGTGGTGGCTATCCTCTCCATGGCCATCGCCTTCAACGCGCTGTTCCCGTGGCGCCGCTACCCGGCTCACCTGCACCGCCGTCGCCAGGCCTCGCGCATCACCCAGCCCGCGCAGCGCCAGTTCGAACTGACCCAGGAAGATTTCTCCGCCGCGATGGAGCAACTCAACTCCTACGTCGACATCACCACCGAGAACCTCACCGAACTGTTGGAACTGGCCAAGCAGCACGCCGAGCGCAACATCACCCACCCCGACACGATCCTCCGCGGCCGCTTCTACAGCAACGGCAAACTCGGCCGCCTGTGGAGCGTGCGCCACGTACTGGAAGGCGAAGGCCCCTCGCTGCAATACCGCGTCGTCGCAGGCGAGCAAACGGGCAGCATCGGAACGGCCAGTCCCGACGAATTCCGACAGTGGGCGCGCTTCGAGGTGGTGCTGCAGGACAATGGGCGGTGGGTGATCGCGGACTAGCGTTCGTCATGCCCGCTCAGTCCGCCGGCGACCCCTGCAACAACGCCATCGCCTGCGTCCGCGACTGCACGCCCAGCTTTTCGTAGATTCGCGTGAGCGCGTTGCGCACGGTCTTGTCGCTGATGAACAGCGTGGCTGCGATCTGCGCATTGGTCCTGCCGGCCACCAGCCCCGCCACGATCTCGCGCTCACGCGGTGTCAGTTCCGCCAGGCGTTCCTCGCCCTGTGGCGCGCCACCGAGGAATGCCAGCACCTCCTGGCGGAAGCGCTGCCAGGCCGGCTCGTGTTCCAGCAGCACGTGGTTGCGCGATTCCAGTTCGACGAAGCGCGCGCCCGGGATGCCGGCCGCCAGCAGTCGCCCTTCCTCCAGCGGCACCACGCTGTCCTGTCGCGCGTGCAGCACCAGCGTGGGCACGCTGACCTGGCCGAGCAGGGCGGTGACGTTGATGCGCGCGCGCGCCTCCAGCAGCGCGGCGGCGGCTTCCGCCGTGGTCGTGGTACGCACCAGCTCGTTGAACCAGTGCACCTGGGCTTCCGTGGCATCGGGAATGAAGCGCGACGTGAACACCTGCCGGAACACCGGGTTCTGGTCGGCCCAGCCGATCCGTGCAATGTCGATGATGGCCCGGTACAACCGCGCCGCCTCTTCATTGCCGCGCTCGTAAGGGCCGCGCGCGTACGCCCCGTACAGCAGCAGCCGGGACACGCGCTGCGGATGCTTCACCGCATACGCCACGCAGGCCGCCGCCCCCTGCGAGATGCCCATCAGCGCGAAGGGCTCGTGCAGGCCCGCCGCGTCCACCATCACCTCCAGGTCGCCCAGCCAGTGATCCAGGGTCAGATGCCGCGCATCGCCACCGCTCATGCCGCAGCCGCGTTCGTCATAGCGCAGCAGCCGGTAGTGCTCGCCGAAGAACCGGTACCAGTGCCGCCAGATCGGGCTCTGCAGGTCGTATTCCAGATGGCTGAGCCAGTTCGCCGCCTTGACCAGCACGGGCCCGCTGCCCATCGATGCCCACGCCAGCCGCGCGCCATCGTCGCTGGTCAGGTAGCGGATCGCCTGCTGCATGCGGCCATCCCGGAAGGAAACCGGCCCGCAGTGTAGCCGGGACATTGTTCCCCCGGCTGGCGCGGACGATGCCGTGCGTCGGGACATTGTTCCTCTGCCGCGGACGGCATGGAGCGGCCACGCTGCCGCATCCCATCCCGCGCGCCCGCAGCGGTCCCCCGGCTGCGCCGCGCCCAACACGAGGCCATGATGAAACGCACCCTGATCCTGCTCTATGGCGTGGCCTGCTACGCCGTGTTCTTCGCCACGTTCCTGTATGCCATCGGCTTCATCGGCAACCTCTGGGTGCCGAAGGGCATGGATTCCCCGCCCACCGCGCCGTTCGCCACCGCGCTGCTGATCGACCTCGGTCTGCTCGCCCTGTTCGCGGTGCAGCACAGCGTGATGGCGCGCCCCGCCTTCAAGCGGGCATGGACGCGGCTGATACCGGAATCGGCGGAACGCAGCACCTATACCCTGCTGTCGAGCGTCGCGCTGATCCTGCTGTTCTGGCTGTGGAGTCCACTGGGTGGCACGGTCTGGAACGTGCAGCACCCCGCCGCGCGCACTGCCCTGTACACGCTCTTTGCGGCCGGCTGGGTGCTGCTGCTGTACACGACGTTCCTGCTGAATCACTTCGACCTGTTCGGCCTGCGCCAAGTCTGGCTGCAGTTCCGCGGACGGCCCTATACCCCGCTGCCATTCCGCACACCGACCGTGTACCGCTGGGTACGCCATCCGCTGTATGTGGCGTGGCTGCTGACCTTCTGGGCCACGCCGACCATGACCATGACGCACCTGCTTTTCGCAGTGATGACGACGGTCTACATCCTGCTCGCGATCCGCTGGGAGGAGCGCGATCTGGTGGCGGCGCTGCCGGAGTACGCGGACTACCGCCGGCGCGTACCGATGCTGGTGCCGGGAACGCGCCGCGCGGAGAAAGCCCCGCGCTCTAGGTCTCTGGCATGATGGCTGCGTCCAGCGTGCCGCGTATCCGGACGTGCGCTTGCTGCAGCCGCAGAAGCTTCTCCTCGTCGGACGACTGCGCGAACAGCGCGATGCGTCGTTCGATGGCCTCCAGTAACCGTTGCCGTTGCGGCCGGGGCAGGTTTTCCGCTGCAAAGGCGACGGGATCGCCGCGGAAGCCGCGCTGGTCGCACAGCTTCCGGTAGAGATTGACCGCGTACGGCGGGCATAGCAGGCACTCGGCGGCCAGCGTGGCCAGGCGCCGGCGCGTGAGGCCGAGCCGGCGCGATCGCACGGCCAGCCACGCAAGCATCGCGAGCGTCACCGCCAGCCAGGCCAGCAGGCCACCGAGCAGCCAGGTCGGCGGCGCGCCCGTCAACAACAGATACGGAATGGCCAGCAGCACGACCAGTCCCGCCACCACGCATCCCGCGCGGACGGGCCACAGCTGGCGCGCGAAGGCGCGCAGGTCGTCGGCCGTGTCAGCGACCGCGCTGTCCGCCGGTGCGAGCCAGCTCGCGTGCAGCGTGGTGCGTACCGGCAGCAGCGGAGATGGAATCCAGAGGAAACGGCCGCGCATCTCGGTGGTCGCCTCGATCGCGACGCGCCATGTCCGTCCCCCCGACACGACCACATCGTCGAAGTAGGCCAGACGGGCGGAATCCTGGACGTAGAACGCCAGGATGCCCGCGACCAGCAGCCACTCGCTGCTGACACTCACCGGACCGTCTTGTCCTTCTGCTTGCGTTTGAACAGGCCGCGCACCGCGGCGGCCACGCCGAACAAGCCGATCAACAGCAGCTTCCACATCTTGACCAGCACAGCGCCGGCAGCGGCCAGCCAGCCCTTCTTCGAAGCCACCACCGCCGCACCGCCGGTGATCAACGCCGCCAGGCCCACTTCCGCCACATGGTCGCCGGCGCGGAACTCGCTGTATTTCTCGCCCGCGGCGAAGCTGTAGCCCGGCATCAGGCGCTTGAAGTCCGCGATGGCCGGCTGCAGCGTTTCCGGATCCGCCACCACGATCACTTCCATCACGCCGCGACGACCCAGCACGCGGGTGTTGTAGTTGACGATCTTGTTCTTACTGGTTTCGGTCTCGGCGAGAATGGCCCACTCCAGCGCCTTGAGCTGGTCGTCGTACTGGGGTTTGAACGACCAGCCGAGGATGCGCATGGTCTCCCAGCCGCGCTGGCGCCGTTCTTCGTTGCCGTGCTCGGTCCCTTTGCGGACGCTCTCGAGTACGTCGTCGGCATCCACCTTTTCGTCGTCCTTGACGTAGCCCATTTCCCGGAACGAAAAGAAGCCGATCCACGACAGGTCATGCGGCGCCAGCGTGTAGGTGTCATCGCCGTCCGGCGGGTTCTCCAGCAACTGGTTGAGTCGGCGTGTGCCGACGACATCCAGGAACGCGTATCCCTCGGGCACGTCGACCGTGGCCCGGGTGCCGATCTTGCCGACGCTCGGTCCGAGCTGCCACGGCAGGTCCCCGATCGGATTCGACGCGGTGTCTTCCTGCGCGCTGACCGCGCAGGGAAAAAGGAAAAGCATGAAGACCGCGGCAAGCAGCGCCGCGTAACGGATACGCATCGGTGGTTCCCTCCCCATTGGCATGCCGGACTCCCCAGCCATGCCTCATCGGCAGGTCGCATCGCCGGCCGGCTGCAGCGATACGGTGGCGAGAGTAGCAGGCAGGAAGGGGGCCATGGCGGCCATCTTAATCTCAGATTTTCGGCGCGTATGACGCACGCCCGGTCACCAGCCCGCTGCCGATTCCTTGAAGAGGTGCAGCCTGGGATCGCGTTCGTGGGGGTTGTCGCCTCTGCTTTGCTGTCGCGCGTTCGCGTGCCGCGCTCAGTCTGCCCTGCGCAACCCATGCTCGGCACGTTCGCAGACCACCAGTGCGCCATCCTCGCTGACGGTGCCGGTGGCCTGCACGCGGTCGCCGGCCTTCAGCGCTTGCACGTCCTCCGGTGGCGGGGCTTTGCACAGGTTCCAGCGTGCGGGCAGGTGCACATCCACCTGGCCGTTGGAGGCAGCGATTCTGACCACCGCGCTGCCGTCATAGGTCCATGGCGTGGTGTCCACGCTGACGATGCTGCCTTCGACGGTGGCCTGCTCGCCGGCAGCGAGCGTGGGACTGCTGGTAGTTGGCGTGGTCGTGCAGCCGGCCAGCATCACGATTGTGGCGAGGGTCGCGAGACGACGTGCGACGGGGAGGCGGGGCAGGGTCTTCATGGGGTGTCCGTGGTGGCGGGCGGGGTCGCTTCCGCCGGGCACCTTGGCACACCCGACCCGACGACGCAGTGAATGCAGCACTCCGCCTTCTCGGGTGATCCACTGCCGGGCGCATCCTGCACCGGCGGCAGCGCGCCCGGCAGCTTCGCCAGTTCCGCCGGCGCCTTGAGCCGCAGGATCGCCGCCCAGTCCTGACGGTTCATGTTGCAGGCCGCTTCGTTGTCGGGGGCGCACAGCGTGCCGTCGCCGATCCGCAGCGGCAGGCCACCCCAGAACTCACCGTTGCGGTTCAGCGGCAGCATCCGCATGGTCACGGCCTGCTGCACGTTGCCGCCGATCGCGTACGCGGTGTTGTCGTTGCCCGGGTTCACCGCCACCACGATGTCGCAATGCATGTCGAGCGGACCGCCACTGCGCAGTACCGGCAGCAGGCCCTCATTGCCGAACAGGCGGCCCGACTGGCGCACATAGCAGATCATGTCGCCGACCATCGGCTTGGCCTTCGCCACATCGATCACGTCGAAGGCATTCGTCGACGGGTTCTGGTACGCCGCCTGCACGTAGGTGAAGTGGCGGCTGGAACCGCGGAAGCCCGGCACCCGGGCTTCGCGCATCACCCACGAGATGAAGGCGGCCGACCACGGCGTATCCACCACGAAGCCGCGGCAGGCTTCGGCCTGCGGACCGGTCGCCGAGGCATACAGGCAGTCGGTCGCACCGCGGCGATGGCCGATGGCGCCGAGCAGGCCGCTGTCGCGCCAGTAGCGCGCGACGCGTTGCCAGGCGCGATCGTCGCCGATCGACAACAGCGACGACTCGGCTTCCATCATCGGTGCGTTCGCCAGCCGGCCGTTGCGGTCGATGAAGGGGCGGTACCACATCAGGTGCTCGCGGCAAGCGACCGCCGCGATGCGGGTGGCGACGTCGGACGGCGTCTGCTGCGACAACTGCGGGCAGGCGTCGGCCGCGAACGCGGCACCGGAAGACAACAACAGGAACGGCAGCAACAACCATGCACGCATCAGCACATCCTTCGGGGTCCGTGATCCTCTTACGCATCATGCCGCATCCGCAGGACACGCCGCCGTCACGCGGACTGAAGGTATGGAAATGGTAAGCGGATCGCCGTGATCGATGATGCGCATGGCGCGCCGTCTTGACCTCAATCGCGCTTGAGGTCGCACAGTGGTCGCCTGCCGAACAAGGAGTCCGCCGTGACCGACACCCTCACCGACATCGCGCTGTACCTGCAACGCCTGGGTCATGACCGGGCGCCGCCGCCCACGCTGGAAACCCTGCGCGCACTGCAGCAGCGGCATACCGCCACGTTCCCGTTCGAAACCCTGTCCACCCTGCTGCACCTGCCCGTGCCGCTCGACCTGCCGGCCATCCAGCACAAGCTGCTGCACGAAGGTCGCGGCGGCTACTGCTACGAACTCAACCGCGTTTTCCTGGCGTTGCTGCAACACCTGGGGTTCGATGCACGCGGCCTGACGGCGCGCGTGGTGATGGGGGGGCCGGAGGACGAACTGACTGCGCGCACCCATCTGCTGGTGCTGGTCACCGTGGACGGCCAGCGCCATATCGCCGATGTCGGCTTCGGCGGCATGGTGCCTACCGCACCGCTGCGGCTGGACACCGAAGACGTGCAAACCACGCCGCACGAGCCGTACCGCATCACCCGGCACGACGGTCTGCATATCCTGCGCGCGCTGGTGGCCGGCGAGTGGCGGGCGATGTACGTGTTCGACCTGCAACCGCAGGCCGAGATCGACTACATCGTCGGCAACTGGTATGTCAGCACGCATCCGGACTCGCCTTTCCTGGGCCAGCTGCGCGCCGCACGCACCGGGCCGGGCTGGCGCAGGACGCTCAACAACGGCAGCTTCGCGCTGCATCGCCTCGGTCATGCGAGCGAACGCCGCAGCCTGCCGGATGCCGATGCCGTGATCGCGGTGCTGCAGGATGAGTTCGGCATCCGCGTGCCGGACCATCCCGGCCTGCGTGCCGCCATCGATGCGCGAATGCGAGCGGAGTCCAGCGGCGCGTCCTGAGGCGTCTGGCGGCAGGGCCGTGGCGGACGGTAAGCTCGCCGCTCCCCCGGCTGCCCTGGATCGTGCGTGCCTTTCCTCCTGCGTGTACTGCTGCTGTCGGCGTTTGCGTTGAGCGCGCACGCCGCCGAACCTGATCGCCGCATCGCCATCACCATCGATGACCTGCCATGGCAACGCATGGGCAAGACGCCGGAAGCCGAATTGCCGGCACGGCACGCGCAGTTGATGGCGCAGCTGGAGCAGGCCGGCGTGCCGGTGGTGGGGTTCGTCAACGAAGGCAAGCTGGAGATCGATGGCCAGGTGCAGCCCGCACGCGTGGCGATGCTGCGCGACTGGCTGGAGGCGGGCTTCGAACTGGGTAACCACACCCATGGCCACCTCGACCTGCATGCGGTCGGCCTGCCTGCGTTCCAGCAGGACATCCTGGACGGCGAGCGCGTGCTGCGTCCGCTGCTGGCGGAACGCGGACAGGAGCCGCGCTGGTTCCGCCATCCCTATCTTCGCGCGGGGCGCACGCCGGAGGACCGCGCCACGCTGTCGGCGTTCCTCGGCGAACACGGCTACCGCATCGCGCCCGTGACGGTGGACAACGGCGAATGGGTCTGGGCCTTCGCCTATGCCAACGTGCTGGACGTCCAGCCGGATACGCCGGCGCGCGCCGCCACGCTGGAGCGCCTGCGCCGCGGCTACATCCCCTACATGCTCAACAAGGTCGACTACTACGAGCGGCAATCGCAGGCGCTGCTCGGCCATGCGCTGCCGCAGGTGTGGTTGCTGCATGCCAACGAGCTCAACGCGGTGGCCTACGCCGAGCTCGTGGCCGGCGTGCAGCGGCGCGGCTACCGGGTGGTGACGCTGGACGAAGCGCTGCGCGACCCCGCGTATGCCCGCGGCGAGGACGGCTACAACGGCCGCTTCGGCCCCAGCTGGCTGCACCGCTGGGCGATGGCCGAGAAGAAGCCCAAGGACTTCTATGCCGGCGAGCCGGCAGTGCCCGGATGGGTGCTGGCGCTGGCAGGCGTGGCATCGGAATAGCTGGCCCGCGGCGCCGGGTTTCCGCGTTGGTCCCGATGGACCAGGGTGGACCGGAGCGCAGGCCAGGCAGGGCGGAACTTCACTTTGCCGGGAACACGCGCATGCAGAAGAAGGTGGACCTGTCGACCCGCCTGGGGCATCTGGTGGAAGTGGTGATCGAGCGGCCCGACGACCGCCAGCCGTGGTCGCTCGCGGTGCGCGTGCGCGCCGTGCAGGGCGGCGCGTGGAGCGATGCCTGGGTGGATGGAAGCCGCGGCTACTTCACCTGCCATGACGCGCTGGCCGCGGGGAAGGCGCAGGCAGCGCGCATGATCGACGGCGATGTGCCGGTCAGTCCTCGCGGCGCAGGGTAGCCAGTTTCAGGAAGGCATCGTGCTGATAGCGGCTCATGCGCAACTGCTGGCCGGTGTCCATGGTGACGACGTGGTAGCCGTTGAACCACGGGTGGATGTCCTTCACCCGGCGGATGTTGATGATGGCCGAGCGGTGCACGCGCGCGAAGCGGCGCGGGTCCAGTCGCGCGGCCAGCGCGGCCATGGTCTCGCGCAGTTCGTGCACGCGGTCGGCCAGGTGCAGGCGCACGGTGTTGCCACTGGCCTTGATCCAGACGATGTCGTCCACGTCGACCAGCACCACGCGCTCGTCCTCGCGCACGGGGATCCGCTCCAGGTAGGCATCACGCTGCTGCAGCGATGCGAGGGCCTGCATGATGCGGGCGGTGGCGTCGGCATCGGCGCCGCGCGCGGTGGCCAGTCGCTGCTTCGCACGGCGCAGCGTTTCGGCGAAGCGGTCGCGGCTGAACGGTTTGACCAGGTAATCCACCGCGTTCGCCTCGAAGGCGCGCACCGCGAACTGCTCGTAAGCCGTCACGAACACCGTCGCCGGCATCCGCGACGCACCGATGGTGGCGACCACGTCCAGGCCGGTGATCGCCGGCATCTGGATGTCGAGGAACACCAGGTCCGGCGACAGGTCGCGGATCGCCGCCACGGCGGAAACGCCGTCCCCGCATTCGCCCGCCACCTCGATGTCCGGGTCCTCGCGCAGCAGCCGCACCACCGCGTGCCGCGCGATGGGTTCGTCGTCGATCACCACGGCGGTCAGGCTCATGCGGGCACGTGCTCCGGCAATGGATCCTCGTCCATCTCGTGGAACGGCACGCGCAGGCGACAGGCCACGCCGCGCGGCACGATCAGGTCCAAGCGCAGGCTGGCCGCATCGCCGTAGAGTTCGCGCATGCGCAGCCGCGTGTTGGACAGGCCGATGCCGTGGCCGCCGGCATGGCCGCCTTCGTCCAGCGTGCTGTTGTAGTTGCGTACGTCGATGCACAGCGCGTCGCCCTCGCGCCGGCAGTCGATCTCGACGCAGTCGTCACCGACATGCTGGCCGATGCCGTAACGGATCGCGTTCTCCACGATAGGCTGCAGCACCAGGCTGGGCACGGCCGCATCCAGCACGTCCGGCGCCACGTGGATGCGCGTGGTCAGCCGGTCCTTGAAGCGTCGCCGCTGGATGCCGAGATACAGTTCGAGCAGTTCCAGTTCGCGCCGCAGCGGGATTTCCTGGCCGTCGTAGTCTTCCAGGAACGCGCGCAGCAGTTCGCTCAACCGCAGCAGCATGTCTTCCGCCGACAGCGTGTCCTCGTCGAGCAGGGTGACGATGGCGTGCAGCGTATTGAAGAGGAAGTGCGGCTGCAGCTGGGTCTTCAGCACCTGCAGCCGCGACTGCGCAAGTTCGGTCGCCAGACGCGTGGCCTCGATCTCGCGCCGCGACTTCTCGGCCTGGAAATGCAGCAGCTGCTGCACGGCCAGCAAGGTCCAGTAGGCGAGCAGGCCGATGGCGTAGTGCTTGCTGATGAACTGTATGAGTTGCTGGCCGAAGCTGCTCGGTTCGAACAGCGTCGATACCAGGGCGCCGATGACCACCGCCAACAGGGTAACGGCCAGGCTGTAGCCCACGTGCCGCGCCAGCGCGCTCAGCCGTGGTGGGAATGGAATGGGATGGCGTTCGCCCAGGCGGAACACCAGCGGCGCGAGTCCCGCCCAGGTCAGCCACTGGATCGACCACCAGCGCAGGTAGTCGCCGGGAGACCACAGATGGCCGTTGACGGCGTCGTTGACACAGCCCTGCGCAGCGAACACGAAGACCACGACCGCCCAGAGACCCAGGTAGCGGGACAGTCGCACCTCCATGCTGCCGAGTCGGATCTTCATGCACGTGTTCCCGGAAGGTGCCGGCATCGTAGGCCCCGCCGCGACGGCCGGGAAGGCGCGAACGTCACGGACTACGATTCGCCCCGCCGGCACGACGATCCGTCCCGGATCCGTTGCCGTGCGAGTCGACGCGGCGCGAGATGCGGCTGCCCCGGCACGCACACTGCGTTGCCGCTGGCACCCTTCCCTCCGGAGATCACGCCATGTGCCGCCTGTCCGTCATCGCCCTCTTTTCCGCCGCGCTGTCCGTCGCCAACGCCCACGCAGTTGAACGCACCCACTACCTCGACCTGATCAACCGTGCACATGACCGGGTCGTCTCGGTCGCGACCACGCCGGCGGGTGGTACAGCGTGGAACGAACTGCTGCTGGGCGACGCAGTGGCAGGCGGCGGAGGTGCGGTGACCGTGCAGGTCGCCAGCGACGCCTGCGTGCACGATATCCGGGTGGAGTTCGCCAACGGCCGTCGCGCGTTGTATCCGGCGGTTGATGTGTGCCGCCATCGCGGCCTGCGCATCCAGCCGCTGCCTGCGCGCGGCGCGAACGGCAGGATGGCGGTGCAGGACGATCGAATGCCTGCCCCGCTGCCTGTCGCCGACTGAAGCCGCCCGCGGCTCAGGTGGCGAAATCCAGCACGACGCGGCCTTCGATCTGGCCGGCATGCATGCGCGCGAAGATGTCGTTGATGTTCTCCAGCCGGTCGGTCGCCACCGTCGCCGCCACCTTGCCCATCGCGGCGAAGTCCAGCGACTCCTGCAGGTCCAGCCGCGTGCCGACGATGGAACCGCGCACGGTGATGCCGTTGAGCACCATGCCGAAAATGTCGAGCGGGAACTGCCCCGGCGGCAGGCCGTTGAGCGACACGGTGCCGCCGCGGCGGACCATGCCGATGGCCTGTTCGAAGGCCTTCGGCGACACCGCGGTGACCAGCGCGCCGTGCGCGCCGCCGATCTCCTTCTTCAGGTACGCGACCGGATCGGTGGTCTTCGCGTTGACGGTGACGGTCGCGCCGAGCCGGCGTGCGAGATCGAGCTTGGTGTCGTCAACGTCCACGGCGGCCACGTTCAGTCCCATCGCCTTCGCATACTGCACGGCCATGTGGCCGAGTCCGCCGATGCCGGAGATCACCACCCAGTCGCCCGGCTTGGTGTCGGTGACCTTCAGGCCCTTGTACACGGTGACGCCGGCGCACAGGATCGGCGCGATCTCGACGAAGCCGATGTTCTTCGGCAGGTGGCCGACATAGCCTGCATTGGCCAATGCGTATTCGGCGAAGCCGCCGTTGATCGAATAGCCAGTGTTCTGTTGCGCCTCGCACAGCGTTTCCCAGCCGCCGAGGCAGTGCTCGCAATAGCCACAGGCGGAATACAGCCACGGAATGCCGACGCGGTCGCCTTCCTTCACGTGGGTGACGCCGGCACCGACCGCGACCACGTGGCCCACGCCTTCGTGTCCGGGAATGAAGGGCGGGCTGGGCTTCACCGGCCAGTCGCCTTCGGCCGCATGCAGGTCGGTGTGGCAGACGCCGCAGGCCTCGATCTTCACCAGGATGTCACCTGCCGCAGGACGCGGCACGGGAACTTCCTCGATCACCAGCGGCTTGCCGAACTCCCGCACGACGGCGGCCTTCATGGTGCTGTCCATTTTCGATGCTCCTGTACCTGATGAAGCTTCACCCTACGCCGGTGGCGTGAGGGGCACGTTGATTCCGATCAACTCCGCCGGCGCACCCGCTGCCGCCCGTCGGACAGGAATCCCGCTGGGCATCCGCTGCAACACGCTGTACGGTCGTCGTGGCGCCATCCGCGCAACGACGACAGCAAGGCCACTCCCCATGCCCTCACGCACGCCATCGACCGATGTGGACGCTTTTCTGAGGGAACTGGAGCATCCGCAGGACGCCACGATCCGCCGGTTGCGCGCCGTGATCCAAGCGGCCGATCCGCGCATCGGCGAAGGCATCAAGTGGAATGCGCCGAGTTTCCACGTGGACGGACATCATTTCGCCACGATGCAACTGCGCCGACGGGACAGTGTGCTGCTGGTGCTTCACCTGGGCGCGGCGAAGCGCGCGATGCCCGACGGCGCCATCCACGATCCGGACGGGCTGCTGACCTGGTTGGCCGCCGACCGCGCAACCGCGTCCTTCGGCAGCACGCAGGATGTGGACGTGCGCGCGGCGGCGCTGCAGGCGCTGCTGCGGCAATGGATGGCCCACGTCTGACGCGGGTGCTTCGCGTCAGATGCCGCCGAGGGTGAAGATCGGTTGAGGTTCGATGCGGCCGACCGCTGCCACCGCCCGGCGCACGTCTTCGCGGGCCAGCAGGGCGCGCCAGCGGTGCTGCACGGAGACGAACGCGGGCAGCGCGTCGGGTTCGCGCCAGTCCTGCACAGCCGCAAGCATGTCGCCGCGACTCGCCGGTGCCGCAAGGGCGGCGATCAGGGCCTGCGCCGCGTCGTCCATGCGATCGGCTTCGACCAGCGCCCGGATCCAGATCTCCTGCGCGTCGTCGCGATGGTCGCGCAGGTAGTCGAGTGCGCGTCGCGCGGCGGCGCCATCCTGTTGCTGGACGGCGGCGCAGTGTTCGACGGAGGCTTGCACCATGCGACCGTAGCCGCTCATGTCGCCGACCCGCCCGAGCGCGGCGAGGGCTTCGTCCGGACGGCCGCGCTGGCAGAGGAACTGGCCCAGGTTGAGTACCTGGCTGACGTTGGCGCCGCCCGATTCGGCCATCAGCGTGCCGCGGAACAGGTCGGCCTGCGCGTCGTACAGTTTGCCGAGCCGCCGCTGTGCGATCGCACGGTTGTTGAGCACCCACACGGCGTAGTGCGGATCCTCGAACGCGGGGGCGTCCGCCGGTGCGGCCGACAGTGAGGACAGGGTCTGGTTCGCCAGCGTGACCACCTCTGCATGCTGGCCCGTCGCCAACAGCGCGTAGCCGAGTTCCATGCGGATTTCGAGACTGCGTGGCCGCCTGTCGGCCAGCGTACGCAGGTATGCCACGCGCCGGCGCGCGGCTGCTGCGATGTCGAGTGCCTCGGTGTCGCGGTCGACGACGCCATCGAAGCGCCGGTCGACGCGGAACTTCACCAGTGCGTCGGGCGAGGTGGTGAGGGCGATGGCGCGGCGGACGCCCTCGGTATCGTCGCGCGCCTGGTACAGCAGGGCGAGCTGGTACCACAGATCGCCAACGCCCAGCCCGTTGGCATCCCAGCCGGCCTGCAGCAGCGCCTCCAGCAGGTGCAGCCGGATGGGCGCATCCTGCGGCGCCTGCCGGGCGACGCCCAGCACGAAGTCCGTATCCAGATAGCGGAGCATGCGCGGCCAGCGCACCGCGAAGTCGCGCAGGTGGCGTGCCGCAGCTTCGTGCGCGCCGTCGCGGTCGTCCAGTTGCGCGAGCAGGTACACGTCGTCCGGATCATCGGAGCCGGCCTCCACGGCGCGGGTGACCCAGCGGCGCGCACGCGTGTTGTCGCCGAGGCGGGTCGCCATCCACGCCGCGCGCGACCAGGTCGCCCGCTGGTCGCCAGCGACCAAGGTGGTGAACTCCTGATGCGCCATCACTCTGGCGAGCGCGCGGTCCGCTTCGACGGCGTCGCCCTGGTCGCCCAGCGCCAGCGCATCGCGCCATTGCCGCGCGTAGGCCGGCGACACGCCCTGCTTGCGCTTCTCGCGCGGCGGCGGGCCGTGCTTGCTGAAGGCCGACGCCGAGGGGGGCTGCTGGTGATGCGCGTCGTGTGCGGCCGCGGAAGTGGCGGATTGCGCCAGCACGCCATGACTTGCGGCCGCCAGGAAGACCGCCCCTATCCACGCCTTCATCCGCACGCATGCCCCCATTGCTCCCAGGGGCATTAGAGCGCAATCGGGCGCTCGGCGGAATCGGTGCGTATGCCACGCCTGCGCAGGAAGCGTGACGGCGCGCCACCCGTGCAGGACCAAAGACACACGCCGGTGCGTGCGGGCGCGATGAAACTGGTCATGTCCCGTGATGCTTGGAGAAACGCCAATGAGGAACACCGTGTCCGCGCTGATGATGGTCGCCGCGCTGTGCGCTCCGCACGCGTCCCGCGCGCAGGATGCCTGTCCGGATCGCTCGGCGTATGCGCCGGCGCGGGAGATCATCGGTGACCTGGGCCGCATCGTCGCACCCACGGGCGTGCAGGACGCGTACGCGGTCGACATCGGCGGCATCCGCCAGTGGGTGAACGTGCGCGGACAGGACCGCGACAATCCGATGGTGTTGTTCGTGCACGGGGGCCCGGCGTCGCCGGTCATCCCCACGCTGTGGCAGTTCCAGCGTCCGCTGGAGGAATACTTCACCGTCGTCAACTACGACCAGCGCGGTGCGGGCAAGACGCTGACGTTGAACCCGCAGGAGGCCGTCGCCGACACCCTGCATGTGCAGCGCTACGTGGACGATGCGATCGCGCTCGCCGAGTACCTGCGCACGCGCTACCACAAGCGCAAGCTGGTGCTGATGGCGCACAGCTGGGGCACGGTGGTGGCGATGCACGCGGCGCTGCAGCGGCCGGACCTGTTCCACGCCTATGTCGGCATCGGCCAGGTCATCAACGTGCGCACCAACGAGCAGGTGAGCTTCGACTACGGCCTGCGCACTGCCCGCGCGCGGGGCAATGCCGAGGCCGTGCGCGAGATGGAATCCATCGCGCCATATCCCGGCGACACGCCGATCACGCGCGAGCGCATCATCATCGCGCGCAAGTGGCCGCAGTTCTATGGCGGACTCACCGCCTATCGAGACGAGTCGATGTACTACTTCCAGGGCCCGCGCCTGTCACCCGATTACGACGATGCCGCGCGCTGTGCGATCAATGCCGGCAGCGTGTTCACGCTGGGGCGGTTGCTGGACGAATTCCTGCAGGTGGACTTCACCGGCGTGGAGGAATTCCCCATCCCGGTGGTGATGTTCATGGGACGCCACGACTACACCACGCCCTCGGAACCCACTGCGGCATGGTTGGCGAAGGTGCGTGCGCCGTACAAGCAGGGCGTCTGGTTCGAGCGTTCCGCCCACATGATCCCGTGGGAAGAGCCGGGCAGGACGCTCGTCAGCCTGCTGGAGCACGTGCGGCCGCTGGCAGTGGATGACGGCCCTGCGCCGCATTGAAGAGGAGCGCACGTGCGGATGCAGGCCCCGCCACTTGAATCCACGCGTTCACCCATGTGGGCCACATCGGTGGAGAAGCGATGCCGGTCGCGAGGTGACGCCGTGAACCGGATGGGCCGGCACCCATGATGACGACGGGTGTCGCTTCCCCTGGGCGGGATGTCAGCGCACCAGGGCCAGCCGGCGCGGCGGCGGCTCTTCGCGCTGGAACAGCACGCGTTCCGGACGGTGCAGGGCATAGCCCTGGCCGTAGTCCACGCCCAGCGCACGCAGCGCCTCGCACATCCGCGGGCTGCTGACCCATTCGGCGACCACCTTGAGGCCACGCTGGTGGCCGATCTGCGCGATGGCGCTGACGATGGTGCGGCTCATCGGATCGGTTTCAAGATCGCGGATGAAGCTGCCGTCGATCTTGATCAGGTCCACCGGCAGGTTCTTTAGGTAGCCGAAGGACGACATGCCGGCGCCGAAGTCGTCCAGTGCGATGCGGCACCCCGCGCGGCGCAAGCGTTCGATCACGCTCACGACCTTCAGCAGGTTGCGCACCGCGACGGTTTCGGTGATCTCGAAGCACAGCGTGTGCGCGGGCACGGCGTATTCGGTGATGCGGGCGAGGATGAAGTCGGCCAGGCCCTCGTCCTCGATGCTGGCGCCGGACAGGTTGATCGCGCAGGTGCCCAGGCGCATGCCGGATTCGTGCAGCAGACTGAAGTGGGCAAGCGCGTTGCGGATCACCCAGCGGTCGATCGCAGGCATCAGCCCGTAGCGCTCGGCGGCCGGCAGGAACGCGCCGGGCGGCACCACGCCGCCGTCCTCGTCGCGCAGCCGCAACAGCAGTTCGATGCTGGTCGCGGTGTCGCTGCCGTCCAGCGGCACGATCTCCTGGTAGTCGAGCAGCAGGCGGTCCTGTTCGACCGCCCAGCGCAGGCGGCTGGCCCATTCCATTTCGCCATGGCGGCGGGTGGTCTCGTTGTCCTCGCGATACAGGTGCACGCGGTTGCGGCCGTTTTCCTTGGCCAGGTAGCACGCAGTATCCGCCCATGCCAGCAGGTCCTTCAGAGTGGGCTCCTGCTGGTCCACCACCACCACGCCGATGCTGGCGCTGACGGTGTAGGTGCGGTCCTGCCAGACGAACATCAACGCCTCGATGCACTCGCGCAGGCGCTCGGCCAGCGCGCGCGCACCTTCGGCATCCACGTGGAACGCCATCAGGCCGAACTCGTCGCCGCCCAGGCGCGCGAGCACGTCGCCGCCGCGCAGCTGCTGGCGCATGGCGAGTGCGAGCTGTGCGAGCAGCTGGTCGCCCGCCATGTGGCCGGAGACGTCGTTGATCAGCTTGAACTGGTCAAGATCGATATAGAGCAGCGCGCAGGGGTCGCTGGTCGCGCGGCCCTTGCGTTCGTGCAGTGCTTCTTCCACGCGCCGCTCGAACTCGCGCCGGTTGCACAGTTCCGTCAGCGCATCGTGCGTGGCCTGGTAGCTCAGGCGTTCGGTCAGCTCGCGCTGCTCGGAGATGTCGGTGGCCACCATCAGCAGATGCGCCTCACCGTCCATGTCCACCTGCGCGATCGAGGCGCTCGCCCAGAACGCGTCGCCAGCCGGACTCATCAGCACCGCTTCCAGATTGCCCCAGTCGTTGCCGATGGCATCGGCGTCGCGGGCACGGTGCTGGAGTTGCGGGTCGGAGAACAGCGCCGACAGCGGCAGGCCGGTGGGATCGCCCAGGCGCAGGCGCGCCGCCTGGTTGGCATAGACGATGCGGCCATCGCGTGCGTCGGCAAGCAGCACCAGCGCGGGCAACAGTTCGTTGAGGGCGCGGAAGCGCAGTTCGCTCTCGCGGTAACGCCGGCTCATCTGCTCGCCCAGTGCCATGGCCCGCCGCCGCGTGGTGGCCAGCGACCATACCAGCGCAGCCAGCAGCAGGCTGATGACGCCACCACCGGCAAGGATGGTCTGCAGTCGTCCCAGATCCAGCGGATGCGGGCGCGGCTCCATTTCGATACGCCATTGCCTGCCGCCAAAGTCCAGTCGCCGCACCTGCATCGGCAATCCGGTCTCGATCGGGGTGCCGGAGTCGTAGAACGGATGCGCCTGCGCCGTCGCGTCGTAGACGCGCACGCGGAAGCCCTCCAGCACGGACCCCGACAATGCGGTTTCGACCAGCGGCTGCAGGCGCATGCCGATGGCGAGCGCGCCGATCTCGCGTGCGCGCCGCTGATTCGGCGACGTCGGCGTGGGGCCGTCGGAGTACACCGGCAGGCGCAGTGTGATGCCCAGGGGGTTCTGGCCTGCCGGTGTGGTCTGGCGCAATGCGAACGGCGCGGAGATCACTACGGTATCGGTGTCGCGAGCGCGCAGCAGGGCGCTCAGGTTGGCCCGCTGCGTGACCATGTCGAAGCCGACCAGCGCCGCGTTGCTTTCGTAGGGCGTGACGAACTCGTACCGATAGGAGACATGGTCGGCCAGCGGCTGTCCGGCGGGCGTGCGGCGTGCGAACGCGACCGAGGTATAGGCGGTCGGTGCCAGCGGGCTGCGCAGGCTCGCGTGATACTGGCTGAAGCGTGCCTGATCCATCTGGTCGTTGGACAGGAACACGGTCTGCAGAGCACGCAACGTGGAGGCGGCCTGTTCCAGCGGCACCCGCAGGCGCGTGGCGCCGGCATCCGCCAGCGCGCGCCGGGACGCTTCCGCGCTTTCCTGCAGTCCCCGCCACTCCCGATGGGCGACGATCACCGTGCACAGCAGGCCCACCAGCAGGACGGCCGATGCCCACACCAGCGGCGGGAGGCCGACGCGGCGGGAAGGCGAACCCGGAGACGCCATGGGGTCTCCGGAGTTTGCTGCGTGGAGGGAGTCCACCTGCGGGCCTTGATCCTGCGTGATGAGAGGGCGGTCCAGCTGCGACGGGATCGATCTACGAAAGGAATGCAGACTTCGTGCCAAGCGTCCCGCGTTGGGAAATACCGGATTTCCGGGGCTTCCGGTCTTGCTCGGCATTCCATACGCCGACCAGAGGGACCGTATGGGTCACTATCGGCCCCAGCAGGGCGGACTTGACGGGCGCGGTCGACGACGGGAAGCGGAAGTAAAGCGGATTACGTCAGCGGATGAATGGGTGACGGAATGGCCGGGCGCCGGCGCTTCGCGACGGGGGCCGCGCGTGCCTGTGCCCGCTCCAGCGTGGCGAGTGCCTGCTGCAGCAACGCGAGGTCCTGCAGCACGCCGAGTTGATCGACCAGTTCAGCGATATGCCGGGGTGCGATGGCCAGGGCATGCCCGTTCATTTGACGGCGAACGTGGAGTTTGCGGAACGCGGCCAATTGCATCCGCAGCCGGCGCGACCTGCGGCGCCAGGCGTGCAGGTCGTCGACGCGTCCGCTGGCCAGCGCCGTGGCCTGCGAACGTTCCTGTCGGTAGACCGAGCGGGCAAGCGCATTGCGCAGGTCGCCGCCATGCAGCCGGTGCCACGGCAACTGCTGCAGTCGTTCCGCCTGCCGGTGCGCCTGCGCCTGCCGGCGCATGAAGCCGGGGTCGTCGCTCAAGACGTCGGCGAGCCGGTGTTCCTGTTGCTGCGACAACAGCGGCAACAACGCTTCCCAGCTTACCGCTTCATCGGCGGTGCTGGCATCGCGCGCCATGCGCTGCGCGGTGTCGAGCACCACCTGCCCGTCGCGGAGTCCGGACAGGCTCTTGGTCAGCGCACGGAGTTCGCTGTCGACCGGATCCACCACCTCCTTGCCGAGCGCGCTGCGCGCGAGCGCCAGCAAAGAGCGCAGCCGGCGAAGGCTCTTGCGCGCTTCGTGCACCCCGGCCGGGTCGCCGGGCGCGATGGCCAGGGCCGCGACCAGCGCCCGCGCTTCGTCGGTCGCGAGCGCGGCGGCACGTTCGCCGGTGCGGGAGGTGGCGCGGGGGCACATGGGCGGCATCCATGGCGGGGACTGCCAGTCTACGGCCGCGTTGCCGCCCGCCATCGCCCTCGCGCCGCCTGAACGTGCACCGTTCGTCGGTCCGCACGCACTTGGCGGCCCACGACAGAAAAGGTATAAATCGTTTATACGATTTAAGGGCGTGCCATGGCCAAGTCCCGCAAGACGCGCGACGCAGGTGCTGTCGACGACCTCTCCGGAGGCGTTGGAGCGCCCGCGAAGCTGGTGCGCGACAGCTTCACCATGCCGGCCGGCGACTTCGCGCTGGTGGCCGTGCTGAAAGGTCGTGCGCTGCAGATGCAGCGGCCGGCGAAAAAGAGCGAGTTGCTGCGAGCGGGATTGCATGCGCTGTCCGCGCTGTCGCCGCAGGCGCTGACCAAGGCGCTGGATGCGCTGGCGCCGGTCAAGGCCGGTCGTCCGAAGAAGAAGTAGATGCCGCCTCCGCGCGGCGTGCGTTGACCTGATCACGGCATCCGCCAGTCGGCGTGCCGTCCTCCCGTTCCAGCCTGAAGTGCCATCGATGAACCTTGCCGCGATCCTCCGCCGCCACCGCTGGGTGGCCCTGCTGTCCGTCCTGCTGCTGGCCCCCGTGCTGGTGGCCTCGACGCATGCGCCGGTACGCGCGGTGATGCAGGAGCCGCAGGCGGGCTACAGCGTGCGCGATCTGGAATGGATGGATCCCGAGCGCGGTCGTGCCGTGCCGGTGAAGCTGTTCTGGCCAGACGCGGCACGCAGCGGCAAGGTGCCGCTGGTGGTGTTCTCGCACGGCATCGGCAGCGCGCGCGACGGTTACACCTACCTGGGCCACTACTGGGCGCGGCATGGCATCGCCAGCATCCACGTGCAGCACGTCGGCAGCGACCGCGCGCTGTGGCAGGGCAATCCGCTCACGCTGGTGTCGCGCTTCCAACAGGCCGCAGGTGAAGCCGAAGCCGTGGCGCGCGTGCGCGACCAGCGGTTCGCGCTCGACCAGGTGCTCGCGGGCGAATGGGGCACGCATGTCGATCGCGCACGCATCGTCGCCGCCGGCCATTCCTATGGCGCCAATACCACGTTGATGTCGGCCGGCGCGCGGGTGGTGCGCGAAGGCAAGGCGATCGATCTCCGCGATCCGCGCTTCAGTGCCGCCATCGTGATCTCCGCGCCGCCGTTCTATGGTGATGACGATTTCCGCCCCATCCTTTCCGGCATCACCATCCCCACCCTGCACGTGACCACGGCCGACGACATCATCCGCATCCCCGGCTTCGGTTCCGGCGTGGACGACCGGCTGAAGGTGTTCGAAGCCATTGGCGGGGCACACAAGGTGCTGGCCGTGTACCGGCACGGCACGCACAACGTGTTCACCGATCACCGCTACTTCGATTCGCGCGAGGTCAGCGAGCAGGTCAAGCAGGCGACCGAAGCGTTGTCGCTGGCGTTCATCGATACGGCTTACGGCCAATCCACTGCCGAGTTGGCACGCTGGCAGTCCGGCCACCGTGCACTGCTTGCGCGCTACGACGCGCGCTGACTCAGGTGGTGGACCAGACGGCGAGTTCGTAGCCGTCGGCATCGGTGAACTGGAAGCGGCGACCACCGGGGAAGGCGAAGATCGGCTTGGTGATCTTTCCGCCCGCGGCTTCGACGTTCGCCAGGCTTTCTTCCAGTGCCGTCGAGTACAGCACCACCAGCGCGCCGCCCGGTTGTGGCGTGCCGTGCGCGAAGCCGCCCGTCAGCCGGCCATCGCGGAACTCGCAGTAGTCCGGACCGTAGTCCTGGAACGTCCAGCCGAACGCCCCGCCGTAGAACGCCTTCGAGGCGGCGATGGAGGCGACGGTGAACTCGATGTAGTCGATGCGGTGGTGGTGCTCGGCGGTGCTCATGGTGGGTGTCCGTGGAAGAGGCCGCCAGTCTGGCGAAGTCCTTGCGGTCTGTCTTGGCGAAATCGGACAGTCAGTCCAGGACCTGCGCGAGCAGGCGCGTGGGCGAGAAGCCGGTGAGCCGGCGCGTGTCGCCGGCCAGTTGCGCGGCGTCGTAGTAGCCCGCGTCGAGTGCGGCTTCCAGGATGTTGGCATGGTGGTGCCGCCGTCGCAGGAAGCGCTGCAGCCGCAGGATGCGCGCCAGCAGCTTCGGCCCGTAGCCGAATGCTTCGTCGCACCGGCGCAGCAGGGTGCGCTCGGTGATGCCGAGTTCGCGCGCCAGTTGCGCGACCGTGTCGGGCCGTGCACGCGACAGTCGTGCATGCACGGCCGACATCGCGTCGCTACGCGGCGGCGTATCGGCCAGGATCCGGTCGGCGAGCCATGCCATCGCGTCGGCGTCGCGCTCCGCCATCCGGTCGGCCAGCGTCGCCACGCGCGGAGTGCCGAGATCGCGCAGGTCCACACGCTGGTCGGCAAGGACGTGCAACGGAACACCCAGCCAGCGCGTTGCCGCGCCGGGCGCGAACCGTAGGCCCCGTACCCGGCGACCCGGTGCGATCCGGGCGTACTGCGCCCGCGTGTCGGGCCCGGCGATGCGCAGGCGCTCGCCATCCCACAGCAGGTCGACGCAGGCGTCGGGCAGTACGAGCGCGGGACTTGCCTCCGTTCCCAGCATGTATTCCCAGCGACACAGCAGCGACTGGCCGGGCGCGAAGTCGTATTGTCGATAGTGGCCGCTCATCGTGGCGTGGCGTCAGCGCTCGGAATGCCCGCTCTCATCGTAATCGCGGCGCTCGAACAGGTGGGGCTGGATCAGTTCGATGAAGGCGCGAGCCTGCGGCGACAGGAACTTGCCCTTGCGTACCACCACGCCGTAACTGCGCGACGGGAACCACTGGCTCAGCGAGCGCGCGGCCAACCGGTCGCGGTCCGCCTCGGTCAGGCAGATCGAGGCGATGATCGAGATGCCCATGCCCATGCTGACGTATTGCTTGATCACCTCCCACCCGCCGACTTCCAGCGCGACCGTGTACGGCACGCGCGCCTGCTGGAACACCAGGTCCACCAGCCGGTAGGTGACCAACCGCTTCGGCGGCAAGATCAGCGCGTGCGGAGAGAGGTCTTCCAGTCGCAGGTCGCGCTTCTTCGCCAGCGGATGGTCCGGGGGCGTGATCAGCATCGGTTCGAAGCGGTAGACCGGCGCGTAGCTGAGGTCGGCGGGCACGTCGAGCACCGAGCCGACCGCCAGGTCCACCGCATCCGAGCGCAGCAGGTCGGTGCCGTCGGCGCTGGCGGCGTTGTGCAGGGTCAGCTTCACATCGGGGTGCTGCTGGCGGAAGTGCTCCACGATCTTCGGCAGCAGGTACAGGATGGTCGAGCTGTTGGCCGCCACGTTCAGCTCACCGGCCTCCAGTCCGCTGACTTTCTCGCGGAAGCTGGCATCCAGGCCGTCCAGTCCCGCCACCAGCGGTTGGGCCATCTCGTACAGGAGCTGGCCTTCGCGGCTCGGTGCCAGCCGTCGACCGCTGCGCTCGAACAGGGTCACTCCCAGCTCCCGCTCCAGAGCCTGCAGCTGCAGGGTGATGGCCGGCTGGCTGACAAAAAGTGCCTCCGCTGCCCGCGAAACCGACCCCAGGCGCACCGTCTGGCAGAACGCCCGCAGGGGCTTCAGTCGGTCGGATTTGTAGGGAAATCGCGGGGTTGGGGCTTCTTTAGAGCTCACGTTCTAACAAACTATAAGTTGTGCTTATTTAATGCATTGACAAAACTGTTTTGTCAAATAATTCAGTGGAGGAGCACTGTGCGGTTCCAGCAAGACGCCAGGAGACCGCCATGTCCGCCACCGCTTTCGCCCTGCCGCCACGCGATTCGCGCGGTGACCGTCCCACCCCCGGCATTGCCCTGACCGCCAACGTGGCGGGCCAGGACGAACTGCTGCCTCCCGGCGCCCTGGCCCTGCTCGTCTCGCTGCATCGTGCGATCGAGCCGGAGCGCCAGGCCCGGCTGGCGGCTCGCCGCGAGCGCCAGGCCTTCTTCGATGCCGGTGGCCTGCCGGACTTCCGCACCGATACGCGCTCGATCCGCGACGGCGACTGGACGGTCGCCCCGGTGCCGACCGCATTGCAGGACCGCCGCGTCGAGATCACCGGCCCGGTCGACCCGAAGATGGTCATCAACGCGCTGAACTCCGGTGCCAAGGTGTTCATGGCCGACTTCGAGGATTCCACCTCGCCGACCTGGCAGAACCTGCTGACCGGCCAGCGCGCGCTGATCGGCGCCGTCGCTGGCGATCTGGAGTTCACGTCCGAGACCGGCAAGCACTACGCGCTGAAGCCGCAGAACGAGCAGGCCGTGCTGCTGGTGCGCCCGCGCGGCTGGCACCTGGACGAGAAGCATGTGCTGATCGACGGCGCGCCGATCGCCGGCGGCCTGTTCGACGTGGCCGTGTTCGCCTGGCACAACGCCCGCGCGTTGCAGGCCCGTGACCGTGGCCCGTACTTCTACCTGCCCAAGCTGCAGAGCATGGAAGAGGCCGCGCTGTGGGAGACCGCGCTGTCGCACATCGAAGCCGCGCTGGGCCTGCCGCATGGACAGATGAAGGTCACCGTGCTGATCGAGACGCTGCCGGCGGTGTTTGAGATGCACGAGATCCTGCATGCGCTGCGCGATCGCATCGTCGGCCTGAATTGCGGCCGCTGGGACTACATCTTTTCCTACCTGAAGACCTTCCGCCGCCACGCCGACAAGGTGCTGCCGGAGCGCGGCCAGGTGACGATGACGCAGCCGTTCCTGAAGGCGTATTCGGAACTGCTGATCCAGACCTGCCATCGTCGCGGCGCGCATGCGATGGGCGGCATGGCCGCGCAGATCCCGATCAGCAACGACGAGGCCGCCAACGAACAGGCGCTGGCCCGCGTGCGCGCCGACAAGCTGCGCGAAGTCACCGCCGGCCATGACGGCACCTGGGTCGCGCACCCGGCGCTGATTCCCGTGGCGAAGGCGATCTTCGACGAGCACATGCCGCAGACCAACCAGCGCAGCGTGCTGCGCGAGGACGTGGCGGTGACCCGCGACGACCTGATCCGCCCGTCCACCGGCACCATCACGCGCGCCGGTTTCGAAGGCAACGTGGAGGTCTGTGTGCGCTACCTGGCCGCATGGTTGGACGGCAACGGCTGCGTGCCGATCCACTGGCTGATGGAGGACGCCGCCACCGCCGAGATCTCGCGCACGCAGATCTGGCAGTGGCTGCACACCGCCGACGTGCACCTGTGCGATGGCACCCAGATCGACTACGCGCTGCTGCAGCGCACGCTGGCTGCGTTGCCCGCGAAGCTGGGCGATCACTCGCGGCTGCCGGGCGGCGAGCGCATTTCCGAAGCCATCGCGTTGCTCGACGCCCTGAGCCGCGCCGAGGAGCTGGCCGACTTCCTGACCCTGCCCGCGTACGACCGCATCGACTGACCCCGCCCCCACCCACGACGCCCCACGACGAAAAGAGAGTCCGCCATGAGCACCAAGCAACAGCAGATCGACGCCATCCAGCAGGACTGGGACAGCAACCCGCGCTGGACCGGCATCAAGCGTGACTACGCCGCCGCGGATGTCGTCCGCCTGCGCGGCAGCCTGCAGCCGGAGTACACGCTGGCCCGCCGCGGCGCGGAGAAGCTGTGGGATCTCGTCAACGGCGAAGCGAAGAAGGGCTACGTCAACGCGTTCGGCGCCATCAGTGCCGGCCAGGCGATGCAGCAGGCCAAGGCCGGCCTGGAGGCCGTCTACCTGTCCGGCTGGCAGGTCGCCGCCGACGGCAACACGTCCGAGACGATGTACCCCGACCAGTCGCTGTACGCCTACGACTCGGTGCCGACGATGGTCCGCCGCATCAACAACACGTTCCAGCGCGCCGACGAGATCCAGTGGAAGAACATCTGCGACGGCAAAGCGAACGACGCCGACGCCATCGACTTCTTCCTGCCGATCGTCGCCGATGGCGAGGCCGGCTTCGGCGGCGTGCTGAACGCCTACGAGCTGATGAAGAACATGATCGTCGCCGGTGCCGCGGGCGTGCACTTCGAGGACCAGCTGGCCGCGGTGAAGAAGTGCGGCCACATGGGCGGCAAGGTGCTGGTGCCCACGCAGGAAGCGGTGCAGAAGTTGCAGGCCGCGCGCCTGGCCGCCGACGTGCTGGGCGTGCCGACCATCGTGCTGGCCCGCACCGACGCCGAAGCCGCCAACCTGCTGACCTCGGATTTCGACGCCAACGACCAGCCCTTCGTCACCGGCCAACGCACCGCGGAAGGCTTCTACCGGGTGAAGAACGGCCTGGAGCAGGCGATCAGTCGTGGCATCGCCTACGCGCCGTACGCCGACCTGGTGTGGTGCGAGACCGGCACGCCGGACATCGGCTTCGCCCGCGAGTTCGCCCAGGCGGTGCACGCGAAGCATCCTGGCAAGCTGCTGTCGTACAACTGCTCGCCCAGCTTCAACTGGAAGAAGAACCTGGACGACGCGCAGATCGCCCGCTTCCAGGATGACCTGTCGGCGCTGGGCTACAAGTTCCAGTTCATCACGTTGGCCGGCATCCACATCAACTGGTTCAACAGCTTCCAGTTCGCCCACGACTACGCGCGTGGCGAAGGCATGAAGCATTACGTCGAGCAGGTGCAGGAGAAGGAGTTCGCCGCGCGCGAAAAGGGCTACACCTTCGTCTCGCACCAGCAGGAAGTGGGCGCCGGTTACTTCGACGACGTCACCACCGTCATCCAGGGCGGCAGTTCCAGCGTCACCGCGCTGAAGGGATCGACCGAGGAAGAGCAGTTCTACGGAAAGGAAAAGGCGGCCTGACCGCTGCTCGCAGGGATGCAGCAAAGGAAACGCCGGCTTTCGCCGGCGTTTCTTCTTTCAGCGTTGCGGGAAGAAAGCGCGCGCTTACTTCTTCACTTCCTGCGTATGCCCCTTCAGCGCCTCGGACAAGCCCGGCACGTCATTGGCGCCGGTCGGCACGCTGATGCTCGAGCCGGTGAAGTCCTTGCCGATGGGCTCGGCACGACCCCCCAGGCACTGGGCGAGGAAGCCCTCGGTCACCGCGTTGAACGCCTTGTTGTTCTCCGGCCGGGCGAAGCCGTGGCCTTCGTCGGGGAACAGCACGTAGGTCACCGGGATGTTCTTCGCCGTCATCGCCTTGACGATCTGGTCGCTCTCGTCCTGTTTCACGCGCGGGTCGTTCGCGCCCTGGCCGATCAGCAGCGGCTTCTTGATCTGGTCGGCGCGGGTCAGCGGCGAGCGCTCGGTCAGCCACGCCTTGCCGGCGTCGGTGCGTGGGTCGCCCATGCGCTTGGCCAACTGCTCGAAGAAGCTCGCCCAGTACGGCGGCACCGTGCTGAGCAGGGTGTTGAGGTTGGACGGACCGACGATATCCACGCCGCACGCGAACGCGTCCGGCGTGAAGGTCAGGCCGGCCAGCGTGGCGTAACCGCCATAGCTGCCACCCATGATCGCCACCTGGTCCTGGGTGGTGACGCCCTGCTTGACCGCCCACTGCACGGCGTCGATCAGGTCGTCGTGCATCTTGCCGGCCCATTCGCCGTTGCCGGCGTTGGTAAAGGCCTTGCCGAAGCCGGTGGAACCGCGGAAGTTGACCGACAGCACCGCGTAGCCACGGTTGGCCAGCCACTGGTTGTAGCCGCCGTAGCCATAGGAATCGCGCGCCCACGGGCCGCCGTGGACCAGCAGCACCAGCGGCACCGGCGCGTCGGCCTTGCCATCGTTGTTTGCATCGGCACTACGCGGCAGGGTCAGGTAGCTGACCAGCGTCTTGTTGTCGCGCGAAGCGATCTCCACCGGCCACTGCGGGACCAGCGGCTTGCCTTCGAGCTTCGGCCGCGCGGAAAAGAGCTTGGTCAGCGTGCCGGCGCCGCGGTCGTAACGGTAGTAGACCAGCGGCGCCTCGGCCGCCGAGTACGCGACGATCCAGGTCCTGTCGTCCAGCGTGCGCGTGTTGACGGATACATCGCCGGGGCCGATTGCCTCCAGCTTCTCCAGGTCGGCGCGGATCGACGGATCGACCACCTTCCACTCGTCGCGCAGGTAGTCCACCGACACGGCCTGCACCTTGCCCGTGGCCGGATCCGCCAGCGTGCCGCCGACGTCGGCGCGTGCGTCTTCCAGCACCAGCGTGCGCGTGCCGCTGGCCACGTCGATCGCGAACAGCGCCGCCGTGTTGCGGCCGCGCGAATCGGTGAAGTACAGCGTCTTGCCGTCCAGCGTCAGGCCGCCGGGGCTGGTGGTCAGCACATCCTCGAACGGGATGTCGTCGAACTTCTCCCACGCCCCGTTGGCGCCGCGCCTCAGCACGTCGGCGCCGCCGTCCGGCCGCGAGCGCTGCGCGTACTTGAGGGTGTAGTAGGCGTCGGCGATGTAGCCGGCGATCTGCGCGTCGTTCTTCTCCAGCAGCGTGCGGTTGCCGCTGGCCAGATCGACCTTGTAGATGTCGTGCCACTGCGCGTCGCGGTCGTTCATGCCGACCAGGATCGTGCCGGGGTGTTTCGGGCTGACGCCGGCGACCTGGGCGGTGGTCTTCGGGAAAGGGGTCAAGTCCTTCGCCTGACCGGTCTTCAGGTCCACGGCATACAGATGGAAGTCCTCGTCGCCGCCGCTGTCGCGCAGGTACAGCAGCGTGTCGGGGTGGTAGGACCAGAAGTAGCTGCGGATGCCGCGCGCCTTGTCCTGGGTGACGGCCCTGGCCTGCGACGGGTTGTCGGCCGGGGCGACCCAGACGTTGAGCACGCCATCGACGGCGGCGACCCAGCTCAGGTACTTGCCGTCGGGGCTGATCTGCACGTTGGCGCGTTCGGGATTGCCGAACAGCGCGTCGCGCGCGATCAGTTCGGTACCGGCGATGCGGTCGGCGGCGGACGGTGCCGCCTGCGCTGCAAGCGCAACGGCGACGGTCGAGGCCAACAGCGTGAAACGGAATGCGGCATGACGCATGGGAAGACTCCTGGATGCGAGGAAGGGACAGCGGACAGGACGCCCGCCAGCCGGAGGTGTGACCCGAGTAGACCACACCACTCCTTCGCTCGCCGTGGCCGGAGGTCATGCTGCGCAGCCGCGGTCCATGCCCCGGTAGCCCAGCGCCTCGGTCAGGTGCGGGGTGGCGATGGAGTCGCTGCCTGCGAGATCCGCGATGGTGCGCGCCACCCGCAGGATGCGATGCAGGCTGCGCGCGGACAGCTGCAGGCGCTCGACGGCGCGCTCCAGCAGCGCCTGGTCCCGTGCCGACAGTCGGCAGTGCGCCATGGTGTCGGCTTGACCGAGGCGTGCGTTCGCGCAACCGGCGCGTGCTTGTTGGCGTGCGCGTGCAGCAACGACGCGGGCCTGCACCGAGGCCGTGGATTCGCCGTCCGGTGCATCCGGCCTCAGCTCGTGGGGCGGCAGCCGCGGCACATGGACATGGAGGTCGATGCGATCGAGCAGCGGCCCCGACAATCGGCTGCGATAGCGACGGATGAGGTCCGGGCCACAGCGGCAACGCCCGCTGGGGTCGCCGGCCCAGCCGCATGGGCAGGGATTCATGGCCGCGACCAGTTGGAAACGGGCGGGGAACTCCGCCGTACGCGCCGCTCGCGACACGGTGACGGTGCCGGATTCCAGCGGCTCCCTCAGGACTTCGAGCGCCGCCCGTGACCACTCGGGAAGCTCGTCCATGAAGAGGACGCCATTGTGCGCCAGCGAAATTTCGCCTGGTCGCGGCTGCGCTCCGCCCCCCACCAGTGCGACCGCGCTCGCGGTGTGGTGCGGTGCGCGATACGGGCGCTGGCGCCAACGAGCGGGGTCCAGCCCGCGTCCACTGACCGAGGCGATGGCGGCACTTTCCATGGCCTCGCCATCGCTGGCCACCGGCAGCAGCCCGGGCAGGCGCGAGGCGAGCAGGGTCTTGCCGCAACCAGGTGATCCGATCAGTAGGAGGTGGTGGCCGCCGGCTGCGGCCACTTCGAGCGCGCGGCGGGCGTGGGCCTGTCCGCGAACATCGGTCATGTCCGGGGTGGAACTGGGCAGCGGAGGCGGTGCCGTTGCAGCGGGCAGTACCTTGCGGCCTTCGAGCAGGGCACAGACCTCCAGCAGCGTGCGACCGGTGCATGCGCGTCCTTGTTGCGCGAGCGCGGCTTCGGCGCCGCTGGGCTCGGGCACGACGAGGGTTCGACCCGTCGCAGCCACGGCAAGCGCTGCCGGCAGCACGCCGTCTACCGCGCGCAGTTCACCGGTCAGGCTCAACTCACCGAGGAATTCGTATTCCGCCAGCGATTCGCGGCGGATCTGCCCGCTGGCGGCCAGGATGCCGAGTGCGATGGGCAGGTCGAAGCGGCCGCCGTCCTTGGGGAGGTCCGCCGGCGCCAGGTTCACCGTGATCCGGCGCGTCGGGAATTCGAACTGCGCGCACAGGATCGCGGCGCGCACGCGGTCGCGCGCCTCGCGCACGGCGGCTTCAGGCAGGCCGACGATCTGCGTGGACGGCAGGCCGCCGGACAGGTGGACTTCCACGCGCACGGGCGGCGCGGACACGCCCGCCCGCGCCCGGCTGTTCACCAGGGCCAAACTCATGGCGGCGGGATCAGGACTGGGCGGGCTTGTCGGCCAGCTGGGTTTCCAGCGCGGCCACGGTGCGTTCCAGCGTTTCGAGTTTCTCGCGCGTGCGCAGCAGCACGGCCTGCTGCACGTCGAATTCTTCGCGCGTGACGAGGTCCAGCTTCGCCAGCCCCGCCTGCAGCGCGGACTTGAAGGTCTGCTGCAGCTCTTCCTGCGAATCGCGCAGGCCGGGCGGCACCAGCTGGCTGAGGCGGCGGGCGAGGTCGTCGATGTGGTTGAGGTCGATCATGTCTGTTCTCCGGCAGTGCACCGAGCTTGTGGGCGATGCCGGTGGCCTGCCATCGGCGTTCGCTGCGCAGCGTTGTCGGAAAAGTCCGGCGACGAGGCCGCCATTGAACCGCGACATGACCGGTTGCCGCAACCGCATGCCGCCGCGCCGCGCTATCCTGCGTGCAGCATCCACGGGAGCAAGCTGCATGAAAATGGTCATGGCCATCATCAAGCCGTTCAAGCTGGACGACGTGCGCGAGGCGCTGGCGGAAACCGGCATCGCCGGCATCACGGTCACGGAAGTGAAAGGATTCGGCCGCCAGAAGGGGCACACCGAGCTCTACCGGGGCGCGGAGTACGTGGTCGATTTCCTGCCAAAGGTGAAGCTGGAGGTCGCCGTGACCGATGAGCAAGCCGAACAGGTGGTGGAAGCCATCGTGAAGGCGGCCGGCACCGGCAAGATCGGCGACGGCAAAGTGTTCGTCTACGACCTGGAGCGCGTAGTGCGGATCCGCACGGGCGAACTCGACGCCGATGCACTCTAGGGGACGGCTGCGATGACCACGGATGTCTTCGAAATGCGTCTGCAGCGGGCGCTTGCGATGCTGGAGTCCAAGAAGCTCGGCAGGAGCACCTACGCGCCGCCCTTGTTCCGGCTGATGTGGAAGATGGGCCTGAAGCTGCCGCCCCCGCACATGGCCGGTTTCGCCATCAACGCGACGCTGATGGGTGGGTTCTTCGGCGTGTTCTGGGGCCTCTTCATGTGGCTGCTGATGTGGAGCAGGCAAGGCATGCCCGTGTTGGTCGGCGCCGCCACGGCGCTGGTGGCGGGCCTGCTGTTCGGCCTCACCATGGCCTGGTACCTGCGGCATCAGGCGCGCAAGCACGGGATTCCTCACTGGCGCGAGTTTGAGGCCTGAGCACGACATGAAAAAGCCCCGCATCGCGGGGCTTTTTCATTGCTGCACGGGCGGAGGCTTACTCCCCCAGCGCCTTCGCCACGAACGGTGGCGCCACCAGCACGCCCGTGTGCAGGTGCGCGGTGTAGTACAGCGTATCGAACGACTTGGCCGACGCATCCGCCTGGCGGAAGTCGAAACCGAAGCCTGCCTGCTTGCTGGCCAAGGTCACGCTCCACCAGCCGGTCGGATAGCACGGCTGCGGGAACGGCAGCGTCTTGAACGACTGGAAGCCGGCCTTGCCCATCTCGGCGCGCATGTCCTTGATCAGGTCCAGCAGCGCCAGCGGCGATTCGGACTGCTGCACCAGCAGGCCGTCCGGCTTGAGCGCGCGGAAGCAGCTCTCGAAGAATGCCTTGTTGAACAGGCCTTCGGCCGGGCCCACCGGGTCGGTCGAGTCGACGATGACCACGTCGACGCTGCCGGGCTCGCAGTTGGCCATGTAGGCCACGCCGTCGTCGAACAGCAGCTCGGCGCGCGGGTCGTTGTTCGATTCGCACAGTTCGGGGAAGTACTTCTCCGCCATGCGCGTGACCTGCTCGTCGATGTCGCACTGCGTGGCCTTCTCCACGCCCGGGTGCTTCAGCACTTGGCGCAGCGTGCCGCAGTCGCCGCCACCGATGATCACCACGCGCTTGGGCGCGGCGTGGGTGAACAGCACCGGGTGGCTGATCATCTCGTGGTAGAAGAAGTTGTCGCGCGTGGTCAGCATCATCGCGCCGTCGATCACCATCAACTTGCCCCAGTCGGTGCTGTCGTAGATCTCGATCTTCTGGAACGGCGACTGCACTTCGTCCAGCTTGCCGGTGGTGCGGAACCCGATCGCGGAGCCGGTGTGCGAGAAGTGTTCGATGAACCAGGTGTCGTTGGCGGTCATGGGGTGGTGTCCTTCGAGCGGAAAGCGGAGGTTGTTCCCTTCTCCCTCCGGGAGAAGGTGGCGCGAAGCGCCGGATGCGGGTGCGGCGAAGGCAGCGGCGTCCGAACCATCATGGATCCGCCGTACCCTCACCCCAACCCCTCTCCCGAGGGGAGAGGGGCTTGAGCGCGGCGCGCATTGTAACGGACCCATGTGACCGCAGCCTGTAGAATGCGCGGCCGCCTACCACACCTTGGAAAACGCCATGTCCTGGTCCACCGACCACGCCCGCAAGACCTACTCCGTCCCGCACTGGGCCGAGGGGTATTTCGACGTGGACGCCGCCGGCCGCATCGTGGTGTCGCCCAAGGGTGCGCAGGGTCCGCTGATCCCGCTGCCCGAGGTGGTCGATGCCGCACGCGCGCAGGGCGCGCAGCTGCCGCTGCTGGTGCGCTTTCCTGACATCCTTGGCGACCGCCTCGGCAAGCTGCAGGCCGCGTTCGCGCAGGCGCAGGCCGACTGGGACTACAAGGGCGGCTACACGGCGGTCTATCCGATCAAGGTCAACCAGCATCGCGGCGTCGCCGGCACGCTGGCCTCACATGCCGGTGAAGGTTTTGGCCTGGAGGCCGGCAGCAAGCCCGAGCTGATGGCGGTGCTGGCGCTGTCGCGCCCGGGCGGCCTGATCGTCTGCAATGGTTACAAGGATCGTGAGTACATCCGCCTGGCGCTGATCGGCCGCAAGCTTGGGCTACAGACCTTCATCGTCATCGAGAAGCCTTCCGAACTGACGCTGGTCATCGAGGAGTCGCGCGCGCTGGGCGTGAAGCCCGGCCTGGGCGTACGCATGCGCCTGGCCACGCTGGGCGCCGGCAAGTGGCAGAACAGTGGCGGCGACAAGGCCAAGTTCGGCCTGTCGCCGCGCCAGGTGCTGGACCTGTGGAAGCAGCTGCGCGAGGCCGGTCTGCAGGACACGCTGAACCTGCTGCACTTCCACATGGGGTCGCAGATCTCCAACGTGCGCGACATCGCCAATGGCATGCGCGAAGCGACCCGCTATTTCATCGAGCTGTCCAAGCTGGGTGCGACGATCAGCCATGTCGATGTCGGTGGTGGCCTGGGCATCGACTACGAGGGCACGCGTTCGCGCAGCTACTGCTCCATCAACTACGGCATCAGCCAGTACGCCAACAACATCGTGCAGCCACTGGCCGAGGCTTGCGAGCAGAACGGACTCACTCCGCCGCGCATCGTCACCGAGTGTGGCCGCGCGATGACCGCGCATCACGCGGTGCTGGTGGTGAACGTGTCGGAAGTCGAACAGGCGCCGGAAGGCCGTGTGCCGCCGGCGCACGACGACGAGCCGGCGGTGATCCGCCACCTGCGCGAGATCCATGGCGAACTCGATACACGTCCAGCGGTGGAGCTCTTCCACGAAGCGCAGCACCACCACAGCGAAGGCCTGTCGTTGTACGCGCTGGGCCAGATCGACCTGGTGCACCGTGCGCGCATCGACGATCTGTTTTACGCCATCGCGCATGCGGTGCGCGCGCGTTTGAGCAGCGACGAGCGCAGCCACCGCGACCTGCTGGATGAGTTGAACGAGCGCCTGGTCGACAAGTACTTCGTCAACTTCAGCGTGTTCGAATCGATTCCCGACGTGTGGGCGATCGACCAGGTGTTCCCGATCGTGCCGATCGACCGCCTGGATGAAGCCCCGCAGCGCCGCGGCGTGATCGCCGACATGACCTGCGACTCCGACGGCATGATCGATACGTATGTGGAGAACGAGGGGCTGGATTCCTCGCTGCCGCTGCATGCGCTGAAGCCCGGCGAGAGCTACCGGCTGGGCATCTTCCTGGTCGGCGCCTACCAGGAAATCCTCGGCGACATCCACAACCTGTTCGGCGACACCGATGCGGTGGAAGTCAGCGCCGACGCCGGCACCGGCTACCTGCTCACCCAGCAGCGTCGTGGCGATACCACCGACGTGATGCTCGACTATGTGGGCTACCAGCTCGCCGATCTGCGCGCGGTGTATCGCCAGCGCGTGGACGAGGCCGGCCTGCCGGCCGACGAGTCGAAGCGGCTGGCCGAGGCGCTGGAAGCGGGACTTACCGGCTACACCTATCTGTCGGACGAACCGCTGGCGTAGCGTGCGACACGCGTACGGCCGCGCGATGCCCGATCCCACATGACGTGCGCATGGCGCACGCTACGCAAGCGCGTTCGCGCCTAGATGCCGGTCTGGTCCTGCCGGAGCAGAGCGAGCTGCAGCTCCACGCGCTTGAGCTCGCGCAGCATGCGGTTCGCCTCCATGTGGCTGCCCAGGAACGACTTCATGATCATCGTGAACTGGAACAGCACGATCGCCAGCACGCCCCATTGCACGGCTGCCAAGGCTTCGGTGGCATGCCAGCTGCGCCACAGCGAAACGCCGAAGCCCGCGAAGGCAACGATGCCGCAGAGGTAAGCCACCCACACCACCCAGCCCAGCGAGCCGCGGAACAGCCCGAACGCCTGCGAGAAATAGCCGGGTTCGCCGTGTCGCGCCAACAGATCGCGATCCTCGGCCGAGAGTGTCTGCTTGATCAGGTCATCAGTCTTGTTCATCGGAACCTCCTTCCAGTCGCGCGCGGATCTTGCGCCGCGCATGCATCAGCCGGGTCTTGACCGTTCCCGGTGGCACGTCGAGCGCCACGGAGATCTCCGCCACGCTCAGGTCTTCCAGGTAGAACAGCGACAGCGCCGCGCGCTGGGGCGCGGGCAGGGCCTGCATTTCCGCCCTGACGATGGCCAACTCCGACGCGCGTTCGCCTGCCGCGTCCTGTTCGCCCGGCATCACCGCCTCAAGCTCGACCTCGACGAGGTGGCTGCGCTCGAACTGCCGTCCTCGGATCGCGCGTGCGCACCGGCGGGTGACGATGCGGAAGGCCCAGGCCGGGAACGCCGCCACATCGTCCAACCGGCGGAGTCCGCGCAGGATCTCGACCCAGGCTTCCTGGGCCATGTCGCGCGCGAGGTCCGGATGACCGGTCAGGCGCCACGCGTGGCGCAGCAGGCGCGGCTGCCAGCGCGCGACCAGACGGTCCCACGCGGCACGGTCACCCGTCCGGGCGGCCGCGGCGAGGTACTCGTCCAGTATCCGTTCCGTGTCCCGCTGCACGCGCCTGCCCCTGTCTCCGTCTATCGGGAATCAAGGTGCCGGATTGAAGGAAAACGGTTCAATCCGGGGCGGAGAAGGAACAATGCGACCGGTGCCCGCGGGCAGCCTAGGTGCCGCGATGTACCTGGAAACCCGCCACCGACTGCGTCACCGGCATGATCTCCAGCCGGTTGATGTTGAGGTGTGGCGGCAGCGTGGCGACGTAGAAGATGGTCTCGGCGATGTCGTCGGCCGTCATCGGGGAGGCACCGGTGTAGAGCTTGTCCGACGCCTGCTGGTCGCCATGCGTGCGCACCAGGGTGAATTCGGTTTCGGCCATGCCGGGTTCGATGGTGGTCACGCGCACCCCGGTGCCGTGCAGGTCGCTGCGCAGGCCCAGCGAGAACTGGCTGACGAACGCCTTGCTGCCGCCGTACGCGTTGCCGCCGGGGTACGGATACACGCCGGCAACGGAACTGATGTTGATGATGGCGCCCTTGCGTTCGACCAGCATCGGCAGCAAGCGATGGGTCAGCGTGACCAGCGCGGTGATGTTGGTGTCGATCATCGTGCGCCAGTCGGACAGCAGCGCGCTTTGCGCGGGCGCGGTGCCCTGTGCAAGACCGGCGTTGTTGACCAGCAGGTCGATGTCGCGGAACCCCGCAGGCAATGCAGCCAGCGCGGCGTCCATCGCCGCCTCGTCGCGGATGTCGAACACCGCGGCATGCACCTTGTCGGCACCCATCTCATCCACCAGCGCCTGCAGGCGCTCGGCACGGCGGCCCGTGGCGATCACGCGCCAGCCGGCAGCGGCGAAGCGGCGGACGGCGGCGGCACCGAAGCCGGAGGTGGCGCCGGTGATGAGGGCGGTGCGGGTCATGGGGATTCCTTGGGGGAGGGGAAAACGGGTCGCGGTCAGCGGCGCGCATACCAGAGAGCGCCCAGCCAGGTGCCGAGCGCGGCGGCGACCACGGACAGCGTCGCGCTGAGTGCGTTAGTGCGCAGCAGGAAACCAAGGGGGTAGGACATGTCCGAGGCCGCACCGGCGATGCCGGCCAGCACCGACAGCGTCGCGATCCACACCGCCAGCGTCAGGCCGACGGCGACGATCAGGAAACGATGGCCTGCCAGCGCGCCACCCAGCCCCATGCAGAGGGCGGTCACGACATAGCTGACCGGCGCCAGGAATCCCCAACGTGTCTGCACCACCTCCTGCCAGTGGGCGGGCAGGACAAGGCCGACCAACCACGAGGCGGCAAGCAGCGACCCCATCGCCGCGGCCGTCGCCACGATCAGGCGCTGCAGCGTCGGCCGCGTGGCGCTCACTGGGCCTTCACCGCCATCGCAGGCAACCCGCCGCTGGCGAGTTTCTGCTTCGCCTCGGCGAGTTCGCTCGCCGTGCCATACGGCCCCATGCGCACGCGATAGACGGTCTTGCCGTTGATCTGTGCCGACTCCACGCGGGCGCTCAGGCCCAGCATGGCGATCTTGGCCTTGGTGGCCTCGGCATCGCCCGATGCGCCGAACGCGCCGGCCTGCAGGATGTAGCGCGCGCCGGTGTCTGCGCTGGCTACGGTGGCGGCAGGCTTGGGGGCGGGAGGGGCGTCTGCGGGGCGCGGTGTCTCGGCGGGGCGGGCAGGCGCGCTCTCGTTGATCGGCGTGGGCTGAGCCGCTGCGGTGGCAGCGGGCGTGGCGGCGACGGGCGTTGTGGCCTGCCCGTTGAGGGCGGCGCGCGCCTTGCGTGCCTCCTCCTCGCGCGCGCTGGCGGCCAGTTCCGCGTCGGACATCTGCACTTCCTTGCCGGGAAGCAGGGTGTAGAAGTCGTACTGGGTTTCCTTCGCGGCGGCATCGTCCGTCGTCGCGGCGGCGGCCGGTGCCTCGTTGCTGGGCGCGTCGGGCACCACGGCTTCCACATCGGCACTGTCGACAGGTGCGGGTTGCGCGTCAGGGTTGGGCGTGGGACGGAAGAAACCGTCGCCGTCCTTCTTGCCCAGCCCCGGCACCACGAAATACACCGCCAGGCCGATCAGCAGCCCGAGGATCAGCCAGACCCACGCGGGCGTGGCCTGACTGGAATTGCGTGTGGCCTGACTCTTGCCGCGCCTCGCTGCCATCTACTGCTCTCCGCTCACATCTTTTCGGGCGCACTCACGCCCAACAGGTCCAGTCCATTGGCCAGCGCCTGGCGTACCGCCAGTGCCAGCGCCAGCCGCGCATCACGTGCCTGCGCATCGTCGGTAAGCACGGGCGTGCCGGCGTACCACGTATGGAAAGCATAGGCCAACTCGCGCAGGTATTGCGCGACCGCATGGGGTTCGAGCGATTCGCCGACAGCTTCCACCACCTCGGGATAGCGGGACAGTTCCACCATGAGCTGTAGCGACGTGTCGTCGTCCAGGCGCGCCAGGTTCGCCAGTCCGTTCGCCTGGTCGTAGGCGTAACCCTTCTCGCCCGCCTGGCGCAGCAGGCTGCACACGCGCGCATGTGCGTACTGCACGTAGAACACCGGGTTGTCGTTGCTCTGTTGGCGCGCCAGATCGATGTCGAATGTCAGTTGAGAATCCGGCTTGCGCGCGATCAGGAACCAGCGAGTGGCATCGGCGCTGGTCTCCTCGATCAGGTCGCGCAGGGTGAAGTAGCTGCCGGCACGCTTGGACAGTTTCACTTCCTCGCCACCGCGCATCACCGTGACCATCTGGTGCAGCACGTACTCGGGATATCCGGCAGGAATGCCTTCGCCAAGGGCCTGCAGGCCAGCTTTCACGCGCGCCAGCGAGCCGTGGTGGTCGGCGCCCAGCTCGGTGATGGCGCGCTCATAGCCTCGCTGCCACTTGCTGAGGTGGTAAGCCACGTCCGGCACGAAGTAGGTGTACGTGCCGTCGGACTTGCGCATCACGCGATCCTTGTCGTCGCCGAAGTCGGTGGACTTCAGCCACAGCGCGCCGCCTTCCTCGTACGTGTGGCCGGAGGCGATCAGCTTGCTCACGGTCTCTTCCACCTTCCGGTCCGAGTACAGCGAGCTTTCCAGGAAGTAGCGGTCGAACGACACACCGAACGCGGCCAGGTCCAGGTTCTGCTCGCGCCGCAGATAGGCCACGGCGAAGCGGCGGATGGCGTCGAGGTCCTGAGGATCCTTCTCGCCGGTGACGACGTGGCCTTCCACCTCGACCGAATCGCCGTCGAGGTAGGCCTGTGCCACGTCGGCGATGTAGTCGCCGCGATAGCCGTCTTCCGGCCAGCCTTCGCTGTCCGGGGTCAGTCCGAGGGCGCGTGCCTGCGTGGACTTGGCTAGGTTGTCGATCTGCACGCCGGCGTCGTTGTAGTAGAACTCGCGTTTTGCGTTCCAGCCGTTGGCGGCCAGCACACGGGCGATGCAGTCGCCGATCGCACCCGCGCGACCATGGCCGACATGCAGTGGTCCGGTCGGGTTGGCCGATACGTACTCCACGCCCACCGTGCGGCCGCCGCCGCTGTCGTTGCGACCGTAGGCGGCGCCCTGCGCCAGCACGGTGGCCACTTCGCGCTGATAGGCGCCGGGGCTCAGGTGGAAGTTGATGAAGCCGGGGCCGGCGATCTCGACCTTCACGACGTCGTCGCTCGCCGGCAGCGCTGCCACCAGGGCGGTGGCGATGGCGCGCGGGTTGCTGCGCGCGGCCTTGGCCAGCTGCATGGCGGCGTTGGTGGCGAAATCGCCGTGCTCGCGCGTCTTCGGGCGTTCGACCACGAAGTCGGGCGTGGCGGCATCGGCGGGCAGGGTGCCGGCGGAGCGCAGGGCGTCGATGCCCTGGGCGATCAAGGCGCGAAGGGAAGCTTTCACGGAGAACCGTCTTGGTGCGTGGGAACCGCCTATTCTAGGTTTTCCGGCCCATTACGTGGGATCGGCGTGGTTCAGCGAAGGTGATCCTCAGACCCATCCGCGTGCCGCCATCGACTGGGGTGGCCCGTCGCCAATCACGAAGTGGTCCAGCAGCCGGACATCCACCAGTGCCAGCGGCTGTTTCAGGCGCTGGGTCACGGCGCGATCGGCGGCCGAGGGTTCTGCACTGCCCGAGGGATGGTTGTGGCCGACGATCAGGGCGGTTGCGTTCAGTGCCAGTGCGCGACGGGCCACTTCGCGCGGATGGACCTCGGCGCTGTCCACCGAGCCCTGGAACAGCTCCTCGAACGCCAGTACGCGATGCCGTGTATCGAGGAACAGGGCCGCGAACACCTCGTGCTGGCGGCCACGCAAGCGCTGGGCGAAGTAGCGCCCGGCGGCCTCCGGATCGCCGATGGCGTCGCCCCGCTCAAGGGCGGCGTGAAGCAGGCGCGTGCCCAGTTCCAGTGCCGCCGCCAGGGCACAGGCGCGGGCGGGTCCCAGGCCCGGCAGCGCCATCAGTTCGGCAGGTGGACGCTCCAGCAGGGCGCGCAGTGGGCCATGAGTGGTGAGCAGTTCGCGCGCGGTGGCGACGGCGTCGCGTCCGCGCAGGCCGGAGCCCAGGAAGATGGCGAGCACCTCGGCGTCGCTGAGGCTTGCGGGGCCGCGGGCGAGCAGCTTCTCGCGGGGGCGTTCGTCGTGGGGCCAGTCGCGGATGTGCATGGCGACAGGATCGGCCGGAGGACGCCGGGCGTGCATCGGGTGATGAGGGGCGTTCGGGTAAGCTAATCGCCTGTATGGACGTAGGAACGGGCTGACGTGAGCGGATCGGACAAGACACGTGATCTGGCGGGACAGCGTGTCCTGGTGTGCGTGGGCGGCGGGATCGCCGCCTACAAGGCGCTGGAACTCGTGCGCCGACTGCGCGATGCCGGGGCCGAGGTGCAGGTCGCGATGACGGCGGGTGCGCAGCAGTTCGTGACGCCGCTGAGCTTCCAGGCGTTGTCCGGCCAACCGACCCGCACCACGCTGTGGGATGGCGCGGCCGAGCAGGCGATGGGTCACATCGAGCTGGCCCGCTGGGCCGATCGCGTCGTCATCGCACCGGCTACGGCCGACCTGATGGCGCGCCTGGCACATGGGCTGGCCGACGATCTGGTGGCCACGCTGTGCCTGGCCACCACCGCGCCGATCCTGATCGCGCCGGCGATGAACCACCGCATGTGGCAGCACCCCGCGACCCGGGCCAATCTGGCCACGCTGCGCGAACGCGGCATACAGGTGGTCGGGCCGAACGACGGTCCGCTGGCCGAGGGCGAGTCCGGTCCGGGCCGGCTGGCCGAGCCGGAAGAGATCGTCGCTGCGCTGTCCGGCGCCACCCTTCGCGCCGCCACGGTGCCGCAGGATCTTGCCGGGCTCAACGTGGTGGTCAGCGCTGGCCCCACCTACGAAGACCTGGATCCCGTGCGCTACCTGGGCAACCGCAGCAGCGGCAAGATGGGCTTCGCGGTCGCTGCCAGCGCTGCGCGCCGTGGCGCCAGCGTCACCCTGATCGCCGGGCCTGTGCAGTTGGCCACGCCGACAGGCGTCGCGCGCGTGGACGTGCGTTCGGCCGCGCAGATGCACCGGGCGGTGTTCGCTGCCTTGCCGGCCGACATCTACATCGGTGCCGCTGCCGTGGCCGACTACACGCCGCGCGAGCCGGCCGCCAACAAGATCAAGAAGTCCAGCGAGTCGCTGGCGCTGGACCTGGTGCGTACGCCCGACATCCTGGCCGAGGTCGCCGCGCAGACGCAGGCGCTGAAGCTGGTGGTCGGCTTTGCCGCCGAGACCAACAACGTGGCCGAGTACGCGCGCAGGAAGCTGGAAGCCAAGCGGCTGGACATGATCGTGGCCAACCGGGTTGGCATCGCCGATGGCGGTTTCGAGAGCGACCAGAATGCAATGACGGCCTACTGGAAGGATGGCGAGCGCAGCTTCGCTTCCGCGCCGAAGACGCAGCTGGCCGATGAACTGATCGACCTGATCGTGGAGCGACTGAACGCATGAGTGCACCCCGGGCCGTGGAAGTGAAGCTGCTGGACCCGCGCTTCGGCGACGAATGGCCGCTGCCGGCCTACGCCACCGAGGCCAGCGCCGGCATGGACCTGCGTGCGGCACTGGACGCACCCCTGGTGCTCGAGCCTGGCGACGCGGCGCTGGTGCCCAGCGGCATCGCCCTGCACCTGGGCGACCCGCAGCTGTGCGCGGTGGTGCTGCCGCGCTCCGGCCTGGGCCATCGCCACGGCATCGTGCTGGGCAACGGCACCGGCCTGATCGATGCGGATTACCAGGGCCCGCTGCTGATCAGCGTGTGGAACCGGGGGCATGAGACCTTCACCATCCAGCCCGGCGACCGCATCGCCCAGGTCATGGTGCTGCCGGTCGTGCGCGTGCACCTGCAAGTGGTGGATACTTTCGCTGACAGCGCACGGGGGACGGGTGGTTTCGGCCACACCGGCGTGCGGTGACAGGGGACAACGCAATGAATACGACGAACGAGAGCCGCAAGCGGATTCCCGTGGGCGACCTGCGCGGCGCGCTGCCGAAGCTGGCGGTGCTGCTGGCATTGCTCGCAGCACTGCTGGCCTGGAGTGGTGTCCGCCAATGGCGCGAAGCGCGCCTGCTGGAAGACGTCGGACAGGCCCGTGATCGCGCGGTCGAGGCCGTTCAGGCCAGTCATGCGGCGCAGATCCGCCAGTTCGAACAGCGTCTGGCATCCGCGCCGGTCAAGGCGGCGCTGGCCGCCAACGATACCGCCGCCGCCGTGGCTGCCCTGAAGGAGGGTTGGGCGGGCGTGGAGCAGGTCGAGATCCTGGATGGCGCATTGCAGGCGGCCTATGACGATGCTGCGGTGTTCGGTTTCAGCAAGCTGGCGCTGCTGGAGGACGGCATGCAGGGCGACGGCATCGCCACCCGCGTGGTGAAGGATGGCAAGCAGATCGCGTTCGGCATGGCGGCGCCCGCGCCGCAGGGCGTGGTCTATGTCCGCCTGCCGCTGACGCAACTGACCCAGGCCTTCGATGGCGTGGTGTTGGCCAAAGGTGGCTATCTTGCGCTGCGCCAGGGGAACTATTCCGTCAAGCAGCGCGGCAACAGCGGGCTGCAAGATGGCGCGGAGCGCATGGCGCGTGCGGTGGGCAAGACGGGCCTGCGCGTGGCGACGGCGGTGCCCGTCAGCGAGCCCGGGCCGCTGGGGCTGGGTGCCCTTCCGGCGATGATCGTGGCGGCGCTGCTCGCAGGCCTCGCGGTCGTGTCGGTGCTGGTCGCTCGCGGCGGGATGCGCCTGGGTGGTTTTGGCAAGAAAGGAGTGGAGATGAGCGATACGGATGAGCCCACACTGGGTGAAGCGCTGATGCGCGACCCTCTGCCCGCCGCTGGAAATCGCGCGGCGGCCCCATCCTCCGAACAGGATGACTACCGGAAGGCGGACTCGGCGACAGTCGAGGTGGATGCGGGCATCTTCCGCGCGTACGACATCCGCGGCATCGTCGGGCAGTCCCTCAGCATCGAGGTCGCCGAACTGATCGGCCTGGCCATCGGCTCGGTGATGCGCGACGAGGACCTGACCGACATCGTGGTGGGCCGCGACGGCCGCCTCTCCGGCCCGGACCTGGTCGGAGGGCTGATCGAAGGCCTGCGCAAGGCGGGGCGCAATGTCATCGACATCGGCCTGGCGCCCACGCCGGTGGCTTATTTCGCGGCCTACCACCTGCGTACCGGCAGCAGCGTGGCCGTCACCGGCAGCCACAATCCGCCGGACTACAACGGGTTCAAGATCGTCGTCGGCGGGCAGACGTTGTCAGGTGACGCCATCACCGACCTGTACGAACGCATCCGCGACAACCGCCTGTTCGTGGCCAACGCGCGGGGGGACCTGCAGCAGCGCGATGTTTCGGCCGACTACATACAGCGCATCGCCGACGACGTGCAGCTGGAGCGTCCGCTGAAAGTCGTGGTGGACGCCGGCAATGGCGTGGCCGGCGACATCGCCCCGCAGCTGCTTGAAGCCATCGGCGCAGAAGTCATCCCGCTGTACTGCGACGTGGACGGTACCTTCCCCAACCACCATCCAGACCCCAGCGAGCCGCACAACCTGGAAGACCTCATCCAGACCGTGAAGCGTTTCGACGCGGACATCGGCCTGGCGTTCGACGGTGACGGCGACCGCCTGGGCGTGGTGACCAAGGAAGGCGCCATCATCTTCCCGGACCGCCTGCTGATGCTGTTCGCCGCCGATGTGCTCGAACGCAATCCGGGCGCACTGATCATCTTCGACGTGAAGTGCACCGGAAAGCTGCAAGGCTGGGTGCTGCGCCACGGCGGCACGCCGATGATGTGGAAGACCGGCCATTCGCTGATCAAGGCCAAGATGCGCGAAACCGGCGCCGAGCTGGCCGGCGAGATGAGCGGCCACTTCTTCTTCCAGGAACGCTGGTACGGCTTCGACGACGGGCTGTATTCCGCCGCGCGCCTGCTGGAGATCCTGGCCAACCGTGCCGAAACGCCGTCGGAAGTGCTGGCCGAGTTGCCCGATGGTGTGTCCACGCCGGAGATCAAGGTGGCGGTGCACGAAGGCACGCCGCACGCCATTGTCGAGCGCTTCGTCGATGGCGCAGAGTTCGAGGGCGCGCGCCTGTCCACCATCGATGGCCTGCGCGCCGACTGGGACGATGGCTGGGGCCTGGTGCGTGCGTCCAACACCACGCCGATCCTGGTGCTGCGGTTCGAGGCGGACAACCGCGAGGCGCTCGAGCGGATCAAGACCGAATTCCGTACCCGCCTGCAGGCGCTTGCACCGGAACTGACGATGACGTTCTGACGCCTGCCGCGCTTCGGAGCGGCATGACCACGGCGCCGGGCTTGTCCCGGCGTCGTCGTTCCAGAGGGGCTTCCGGAAAGGCTTTGCCGGATCAGTTGCGCGCTGGTGGCATGGCCGGGGTAGCCGCTTCTTCAGCGGCCTCGGCCGTGATGCCCTTCATGTTGCGGTAGCGCTGCAGGATATCGGCGATCTCGACGTCCAGCTGCGCGCGCTGGGCCTCGAAGCTCTGCTGCAGGCGACGGGTGCGCAGCAGCTCGGCATGGCGCTGGTGGATGGTGGCCGACATGTCCGCACGGATCGGACGTCCGGCCAGCTCTTGATCGCCCGCTGTCTGCAGCAGGCTGACAAGGCCCTCGCGCAGGCTGACCGCGTTGTAACGCGCAGTGCGCACGTTGTTGTCGACGATCGCGGTGCGTTCGTTGAAGACGCGCCGCAACTCGTCCTCGCTGCGGTAGGACATCAGCATGGCGGCATCGGTGCGGCGCCGCATTTCCGAGGCGGCGTCGTCGATCATCTTCTGCTGGGCCGTGATGGCCGCCTGGGCGCGTTCCTCTTCGCTCATTGCCCGGGCGACGCCACCGGTGCGCAGTCCGCTGGTCGCGCTGATCTCGTCGCGGGCCGCGTTGACCACATCGGCCGGCAGCGCATCACTGCAGACGCGCTGGCCCTTCTCTTCCCAGCAGAAGAGTTTCTTGTTGGCGGTGGGTGCCGCCGGCTTGTTCTTGCCCTGCGCGAGCACGGTGGGTGCCAGCGCCAGCAGTACGGCCGACAGGGCCAAGGAAGTTCGGACGGTCATGGCAGCCCCCTGCTGCTTCAGTCCTGGGTCGCGCTGCCGTAGCGGGCCCGGTAGGCCAGCAGGTCGTCGCGATGGCGGACAAGTTCGGCGCTTTCGCCAGCAAATGCAAGCAGGTCGTGCAGGCTGGCCACGGCCACCACCGGCACGCCGGTTTCCTCGGCGACGGATTGCGCCGCCGAACGGCGCGGAGCGGTTGCGCCGGGTTCGCCCAGCACTTCCTGGCGGTCCAGCGCCACCACGATGCCGGCCGGCGTGCCGCCGCCGGCGCGGATCAGGCCCAACGCCTCGCGGATGGCCGTGCCGGCGGTGATCACGTCGTCGACGATCAGCACGCGGCGGTCTTCCAGCGGCGCGCCGATCAGCAGGCCGCCCTCGCCGTGGTCCTTGGCTTCCTTGCGGTTGAACGCCACCGGCAGGTCGCGGCCGCGGCGGGCGAACTCGCACGCGACCGCGGTCGCCAGCGGAATGCCCTTGTAGGCCGGGCCGAACAGCAGGTCGAACGACAGGCCGGCCTCTTCGACCGCATCCGCGTAGCAGGCGGCCAGCCCGGCCAGGCGCGCGCCGCTGTCGAAGCGGCCGGCATTGAAGAAGTACGGGCTCTGCCGGCCCGATTTCAGGGTGAACTGGCCGAAGCGCAGGGCCTGCGCGTGCAGCGCGAGCTGGAGGAAGCGGGAGCGGTGATCGGACATGGGCGAGCCGAGGGCTGAACAGGTGAGGTGACAGGATAACCGCCACGCCGCCGCTGCCGCGCGACGGATGCGCCGGTTCGGGTACGCTTGCCCGGTTTCCGACGAACGACGTATCCATGCGCATCATCAGCTTCAACGCCAACGGCCTGCGCTCGGCGGCCACCAAGGGCTTCTTCGACTGGTTCACCACGCAGAACGCCGACGTGCTGTGCGTGCAGGAGACCAAGGCCCAGGAACACCAGCTGGCCGGACCGGAATTCCTGCCGGCCGGGTACAAGGCCTGGTTCCGCGACGCGACCACCAAGAAGGGCTACAGCGGCGTGGCGATCTACGCCCGACGCGAGCCGGACGAGGTCCGCACCGCGCTGGGCTGGCCGGACTTCGACGAAGAGGGCCGCTACATTGAGGCGCGCTTCGGCGACCTGAGCGTGGTGTCGTTCTATATCCCGTCCGGCTCGTCCGGCGACGAACGCCAGGGTTTCAAGTTCAAGGTCATGGATTGGCTGGCGCCCACGCTGGACGAGTGGCGCCGCAGTGGCCGCCACTACGTGCTGTGCGGCGACTGGAACATCGTGCGCAGCCGGCTGGACATCAAGAACTGGACCAGCAACCAGAAGAACTCCGGCTGCCTGCCGCCCGAGCGCGACTGGTTGAACGGGATGTGCGTGGACGACGGCGGCTGGGTCGATGCCTATCGCGTACTGCACCCGGAAGGTCAGGACTACACCTGGTGGAGCAACCGCGGCGCCGCGCGCGCCAACAACGTGGGGTGGCGGATCGACTACCAGTTCGTCACGCCGTCGCTGCGTGACCGCCTGAAGGCCTGTTCGATCTACCGTGAGCAGCGTTTCTCCGACCATGCGCCCTTCACGGTGGACTACACCTGATGACGACAACGGCGAGCGAACGTCCCGGCAAGCCCTCGGTCTGGCGTGCCTTCGCGCAGCCCTCGGCGTGGACGATGTTCTTCTTCGGCTTTGCCTCGGGCATGCCGTTCCTGCTGGTCGGTTTGACGTTGGCCTATTGGCTGACCGAAAACGGCCTTGAACTGAAAAACATCACCCTGATCGCCAGCGCTGGTCTGACCTATTCGCTGAAGTTCCTGTGGGCCCCGCTGGTGGATCGCTGGCGGTTGCCGCTGCTGGGGCGGCTCGGGCAACGGCGCGGCTGGCTGCTGCTGGCGCTCATCGTCGTCGCCATCGGCCTGCTGCTGATGGCGCAACTGACTCCGGGTCGGCTGGGGCCGTTCGTATGGATCACCCTGATGACGGCGTTCGCCGGTGCGACGCTGGATATTGCCGTCGACGCTTACCGCATCGAGATCGCACCGCAGGAATCCCAAGGCGCATTGCTGGCAACCTATTCGCTCGGCTATCGGATCGCGCTGATCATCACCGGCATGCTGGCGTTGGTGATGGCCGACCACGTAGCGTGGCCGCGGGTCTATCAGGCGATGGCGGCCGTCATGCTGATACCGGTCATCGCGGTGCTGATGTCGCGCGAACCCGAAGTCCTTCGCGTGCAGGTGACGACCTGGAGCGAAGGCTTGTACGTGGGTGTCGTGGAGCCCTTCCTCGATTTCTTCCGACGCTTTGGCGCGGCGCTGGCGCTGGCGCTGTTGGCGTTCATCTTGCTGGCGAAGGTATCCGACCAATCGCTGGGCGGCGGCATCATGGCGCCGTTCTACCTGGGTCAAGGCTTCACCAAGACCGAGATCGGCACGGTGTCCAAGCTATGGGGTGTGTGGATGGGCATCGTCGGCGTCTTCATCGCCGGCATTGCGGTCGCGCGTTGGGGCGTGAAGTGGCCGCTGCTCGCGGGCATTGTGCTTGGTGCAGTCAGTAACTTGCTGTACGTGTGGCTGATAGGCGCTGATGGCGATCTTTGGCGGCTGACACTGGTGATTTCCGGCGAGAACCTCGCTCAGGGCTTCCAGGGCACCACGCTGGTGGCGTTCCTGTCGGCGCTGGTCAACCAGCGCTTCACCGCCACCCAGTACGCGTTGTTCTCGTCGCTGGTGATGCTGCCGGGCAAGCTGCTGGGCGCGGTGTCCGGCGGTATCGTGGAGCAGACGGGGTACGGGGTGTATTTCTGGATAACCGCCCTGGTGGCGATCCCGGCGGTCGGGCTGTTCTTCTGGCTGGCCCCGCGCATCCAGTTCGGCGGCGACCACGAGCCGGCGAGTGGCATCGACCGGTCGGCGGGCGGGGCACCGGACTGAGCGCGTGCGCTAAAGTCCGGCCAAGGGGCATGCAGGGGACGGGGCAATGACCGACATCGTGCTGAAGGACGTGGACCCGATCCTCGCCGAGCGCATCCGGCGCGTCTCGCAGGCACGGGGATGGCCGATCCACGACACCATCTTCAACCTGCTGGAGCAGGGCCTCTTCGTCTGCGAGTCCGAAGTGCGCGGCGGCCTCGACGACCGTGAAGTCAATGCGCTCGCCGATGCGATCAGCGCGCTGAAGGACGTGCCGCCCGGCAAGGGGTTCTAGGCCGGGTACACCACGCCCAGAACGCGGCGGCCGACGGCCCCGGTGACCGCAGGAAGATTGCCTGGCCGGCCGGCCAGCGTTTCGCGCGCCAGCCAGGCAAAGCCCATCGCCTCCACGTAATCCGGATCAAGGCCATGCGCGGCGGTGGATTCCACCACCGCCTGCGGCAAATGGGCGGCCAGCCGCGCCATCAGTACCGCGTTGTGGACGCCGCCACCGCAGACCAGCACACGGCGAGTGAAAGGCTGGGTGATCTGCAGCGCGTCGGCGACGGTGCGGGCAGTCAGCTCCAGCAAGGTGGCCTGTACGTCGGCCTGCGAAGTCGTGGCCTCGCCCATGCGCGCCTGCAGCCAGTCCAGGTGGAACTGTTCGCGTCCTGTGCTCTTCGGTGGCGCCAGCGCAAACCACGGTTCCGCCAGCAGGCGAGCCAGCAGTCCGGCGTCCACGCGTCCGCTCGCGGCGAAGGCGCCGCCTGCGTCGTAGGCGTGCCCGGTGTGGCGTTCGCACCAAGCGTCCATCAGGGCGTTCGCCGGTCCGGTATCGAAGCCGCGCACATCGCCTACCGCTGGCAGCAGGGTGAAGTTGCCGATACCGCCGAGGTTGAGTACTGCCCGATCTTCCTGCGGCGAACCAAGCAGGGCGGCATGGAACGCCGGCATCAGCGGTGCGCCGTGCCCGCCGGCCGCCACGTCCCGCCGGCGGAAGTCGGCCACGGTGTCGATGCCGCTGCGTTCGGCGATGACATTGCCATCCCCGAGTTGCCAGGTGAACGGTGGGTCCGCATGCGGGCGATGGCGGATGGTCTGGCCATGCGAACCGATCGCGCGCACGCGTCCGCGCGGCACGTCGGCCTCGTGCAGCAGCGCCAATGCCGCATCGGCGAATGCCAGTGCGGTGCGGCCCTCTAGTGCGCCCAGCGCATCCAGCGAAACGGCGTCCGCGCCTTGTCCCAGCGCGACGAGCTGCCCTCGCAGCGCACCGTCCCACGCAAAGGTGCGCCCATGTACGAGATCGCAACGCAGCGCATGGCCTTCACCGTCGAAGCGCACGAGGGCGGCATCGATTCCATCGGCGCTGGTGCCGGAAATCAGGCCGAGGTAGAGCTCGGAGACAGCGGCGTCGGAGGCTGGGGGCATACGGGATCGGCACGCAAAGAAAAAGGCGGGACAGTGTCCCGCCTTTTCGGCCATCCCGCCATGCGTGGGCCCGTCAGCCCTTCTTTCCCGGGGTCGGCTTGGCGGACGCGACGGTCGAGCCCTTTGCGGCATCACCAGCCGGGCGGACATCGGCGTAGATGATGTCTTCCACGGTGCGGATACGTGCCAGCGCGTTGGCGGTATACGTGCGGAACGCCGCGAGCTGCGCGCCACCCAGCGGTTCCGGCGGCGGCATCGTCACCGACAGCGGGTTGCGGTGCACGCCGTTGATGCGGAATTCGTAGTGCAGGTGCGGGCCGGTCGACAGCCCGGTGGTGCCGACATAACCGATCACAGTACCCTGTGCGACGCGTTGGCCCTGCTTGATCTTGCCCATCCGGGACATGTGCGCGTACAGCGTGGTGTGACCGCGGCCATGATCAAGGATCACGGTGCGTCCGTAACCGCCCTGCCAGCCGGCGAACTGCACGCGGCCATCGCCGGCGGCCATGATTGGCGTGCCGCTGGAGGCGGCGTAATCCACGCCCTTGTGCATCCGCATCGTGCCCAGCACCGGGTGGCGACGCGCACCGAACTTGGAGCTCATGCGCGCATAGGGGATCGGCATGCGGATGAAGTTCTTCTTCAGCGGCCGGCCGGCGGCGGTGAAGTACTCCGGCTTGCCGCCGGGACGGGTGAAGCGGAAGCCCGAATGCAGCTTGCCGTCCACCGTGAACGTGGCGGCCTGCACCGGGCCGGTGCTGATCAGCTCGCCCTCGCGCCAGGTCTGTTCCACTACCACGCTGAAACGATCGTCCGCGCCCAGGTCGGAATTGAAGTCGATGTCGTACTTGAAGATTTCGTCCGTCAGCGAGTTCACGTTGGCGGAGGTCAGGCCTGCCTTGCGCGCCGAACGGTTCAGCGAGCGCCCGACCTTGCCGCTCAGCACCACCGTTCGGGTGGTCGTCTCGCGGGCGATCACGCGCTCGGTGACCTTGTCCGCGCCCACCAGCAACTCCACGCGGTGGCTGGGGTCGCGGTCGTAGCGCAGCGTGCGCAGCCCGCCATTGACCGGCAGGTCGAAAGCGATCTCAGTGCCCGGTTTCAGTCGGGTGAATGCCTTCTTGGCGTCGGCGTTCTCCAGGAGGCGGTGCAGGGTGGCGGCCGGAATGCCCAATTCCTCGAAGATCGCCCCCATGGTCTGGCCCGGTTTCACCCGGATCACCTGCCAGCTGTCGCCGGCCGTACCGGCCACGCGCGCCGCTGACAATTCGGGCAGATCGAGCAGCAACGTGCTGCGCGGCTCGGATACCGGCGCTTGGATGGCGCTGGAGAAACCCGGCACGATGGTCGCCATCAGCACGCCGATGGTGGTGAACAGGCTGGCATGGATCCAATGGCGGCGCGTCCATCGCCCTTCCGGCAGATGGCGCTTCACCTGATGATGAAGTGCAGTGTCGCGAAGCACCCCCAGGCGCTCCCGGAACTGTTGCTTGCGGCCGTTGCCGCCCCCATGAGTTTGCATCAAGGTTGCATCCCGGGGCCAAGGCAAAGCCCCAATCGGCGTACCATAGACACGCGAAGACTTCGCGTCAAACCATTGAGTCAATTGGCTTTTTTGATAGGTATCACTGTTTACTTTCATTTAACGGTAACTTCACCTCACTGACTTGGCCTTCACGCGGCCACCCCTACTGGAACTGTTCTCCGTGTCCCTTGCAGAAGCTCTTGCCGTGATCGGCCGTGGCGCCGACGAAATCCTCAAGCCCGAAGACCTGGAAGCTCGCCTGAAGCTGGGGCGGCCACTGCGCGTGAAGGCGGGTTTCGACCCCACGGCGCCAGATCTGCACTTGGGCCATACGGTGCTGCTGAACAAGATGCGCCAGTTCCAGGACCTGGGGCATCAGGTGATCTTCCTGATCGGCGACTTCACCGGGATGATCGGCGACCCGTCCGGCAAGAACATCACCCGCAAACCCCTCAGCCGCGAGGATGTGCTCGCCAACGCGCGCACCTACGAAGACCAGGTGTTCAAGGTGCTGGACCGGGAAAAGACCGAGGTCCGCTTCAATTCCGAATGGTTCGGCAAGATGGGGGCGGTGGACATGATCCGCCTCGCCGGCCAGCACACCGTGGCCCGCATGCTCGAGCGTGACGACTTCGCCAAGCGCTACGCCGCCCAGCAGTCCATCGCCATCCATGAATTCCTGTACCCGCTGGTGCAGGGCTATGACTCCGTGGCCCTGCAGGCCGATGTCGAACTCGGGGGCACCGACCAGAAGTTCAACCTGCTGATGGGACGCGGCCTGCAGGAGCATCACGGCCAGGCACCGCAGATCGTGCTGACCATGCCCCTGCTGGAGGGTCTGGATGGCGTCAACAAGATGTCCAAGTCGCTGGGCAACTACATCGGTGTCAGCGAACCGGCCATCGACATCGTCACCAAGACCATGAAGATCGGCGACGACCTGATGTGGCGCTGGATCGAGCTGTTGAGCTTCGAGATCGGCGCGGCGGAAGCGGTGGCCCTGAAGGCGTCCGTCGCAAGCGGCGAACTGAACCCGCGCGACGTGAAATTGCGTCTGGCGCGCGAACTGGCCACGCGGTTCCATGCGGCGGGTGAGGCTGACAACGCCATCGCCGGCTGGCATGCGGTTGTTACCGGCCAGGGCGACACCTCGTTGCTGGAGCTGAAGGATGTGGTGGTGCCTGCGGAGGGCATCCGCATCGCTGCGCTGCTCACGGCGGCCGGCATC
>NZ_VFPB01000001.1:523482-525982 GCF_006716465.1 Pseudoxanthomonas sp. 3HH-4
GCGTTTTAGATTTTCATCTAGACGTGTCGTTGAGGCTAAGGCGGGGACTTCGAGTCCCTAATAAATTGAGTCGTATGTTCGCGTTAATGGCTTTGTACCCCATTGACACGGCATGTAACTCCGAGGCGACTTGGGGTTATATGGTCAAGCGAATAAGCGCACACGGTGGATGCCTTGGCGGTCAGAGGCGATGAAGGACGTGGCAGCCTGCGAAAAGTGCGGGGGAGCTGGCAACAAGCATTGATCCCGCAATGTCCGAATGGGGAAACCCACTGCTTCGGCAGTATCCTGCAGTGAATACATAGCTGCTGGAGGCAAACCCGGTGAACTGAAATATCTAAGTAACCGGAGGAAAAGAAATCAACCGAGATTCCCTGAGTAGTGACGAGCGAACGGGGACCAGCCCTTAAGCTGGATTGGTTTTAGAAGAACAGTCTGGAAAGACTGGCCATAGACGGTGACAGCCCGGTATTCGAAAAGACCTTTTCAGTGAAGACGAGTAAGGCGGGGCACGAGAAACCCTGTCTGAACATGGGGGGACCATCCTCCAAGGCTAAATACTCCTGACCGACCGATAGTGAACCAGTACCGTGAGGGAAAGGCGAAAAGAACCCCGGAGAGGGGAGTGAAATAGATCCTGAAACCGTGTGCGTACAAGCAGTAGGAGCCCGCAAGGGTGACTGCGTACCTTTTGTATAATGGGTCAGCGACTTACTGTTCGTGGCAAGCTTAACCGTATAGGGGAGGCGAAGGGAAACCGAGTCTGATAAGGGCGCATAGTCGCGGGCAGTAGACCCGAAACCGGGTGATCTAGTCATGCCCAGGGTGAAGGTGCCGTAACAGGTACTGGAGGCCCGAACCCACTCCCGTTGCAAAGGTAGGGGATGAGGTGTGATTAGGAGTGAAAAGCTAATCGAACCCGGAGATAGCTGGTTCTCCTCGAAAGCTATTTAGGTAGCGCCTCGTATGAATCTTCTTGGGGGTAGAGCACTGTTATGGCTAGCGGGACATCGCGTCTTAGCAAACCATGGCAAACTCCGAATACCAAGACAGAATGTACGGGAGACACACGGCGGGTGCTAACGTCCGTCGTGAAAAGGGAAACAACCCAGACCCACAGCTAAGGTCCCAAATTTCGTGCTAAGTGGAAAACGATGTGGAAAGGCACAGACAGCCAGGAGGTTGGCTTAGAAGCAGCCACCCTTTAAAGAAAGCGTAATAGCTCACTGGTCGAGTCGGTCTGCGCGGAAGATTTAACGGGGCTAAGCACGAAACCGAAGCTTGGGGTGCATAACTTTGTTATGCGCGGTAGAGGAGCGTTCCGTAAGCCGTTGAAGGTGACTTGAGAAGGTTGCTGGAGGTATCGGAAGTGCGAATGCTGACATGAGTAACGATAATGCGGGTGAAAAGCCCGCACGCCGAAAGCCCAAGGTTTCCTTGCGCAACGTTAATCGACGCAGGGTTAGTCGGTCCCTAAGGCGAGGGCGAAAGCCGTAGTCGATGGGAAGCAGGTTAATATTCCTGCACCTCGCGTGAGTGCGATGGAGGGACGGAGAAGGTTAGGTGTACCGGGCGTTGGTTGTCCCGGGGAAAGGCGGTAGGTTTGGATCTTTGGCAAATCCGGGATCCTTTAAGACCGAGCACCGAGACGAGTCCTTTTGGACGAAGTCACTGATACCACGCTTCCAGGAAAAGCTCCTAAGCTTCAGCTCACGCAGACCGTACCGTAAACCGACACAGGTGGGTAGGATGAGAATTCTCAGGCGCTTGAGAGAACTCGGGTGAAGGAACTAGGCAACATGGCACCGTAACTTCGGGAGAAGGTGCACCCTCTTTGGTGGCCCATGCGGGCTATAGCTGAGGGGGGTCGCAGAAACCAGGCCGCTGCGACTGTTTATCAAAAACACAGCACTCTGCAAACACGAAAGTGGACGTATAGGGTGTGACGCCTGCCCGGTGCTGGAAGGTTAATTGATGGGGTCAGCCGCAAGGCGAAGCTCTTGATCGAAGCCCCAGTAAACGGCGGCCGTAACTATAACGGTCCTAAGGTAGCGAAATTCCTTGTCGGGTAAGTTCCGACCTGCACGAATGGCGTAACGACAGCGGCGCTGTCTCCACCCGAGACTCAGTGAAATTGAAATCGCTGTGAAGATGCAGCGTTCCCGTGGCAAGACGGAAAGACCCCGTGAACCTTTACTATAGCTTTACATTGAACGTTGAGTTCGTCTGTGTAGGATAGGTGGGAGGCTATGAAGCCGAGGCGCTAGCTTCGGTGGAGCCAACCTTGAAATACCACCCTGATGTGCTTGACGTTCTAACCTAGGTCCGTAATCCGGATCGGGGACCATGTATGGTGGGTAGTTTGACTGGGGCGGTCTCCTCCCAAAGAGTAACGGAGGAGCTCGAAGGTACGCTCAGCGCGGTCGGACATCGCGCACTGTGTGCAAAGGCATAAGCGTGCTTGACTGCGAGATCGACGGATCAAGCAGGTACGAAAGTA
>NZ_VFPB01000001.1:530982-1582426 GCF_006716465.1 Pseudoxanthomonas sp. 3HH-4
GGTGCTGGAAGGTTAATTGATGGGGTCAGCCGCAAGGCGAAGCTCTTGATCGAAGCCCCAGTAAACGGCGGCCGTAACTATAACGGTCCTAAGGTAGCGAAATTCCTTGTCGGGTAAGTTCCGACCTGCACGAATGGCGTAACGACAGCGGCGCTGTCTCCACCCGAGACTCAGTGAAATTGAAATCGCTGTGAAGATGCAGCGTTCCCGTGGCAAGACGGAAAGACCCCGTGAACCTTTACTATAGCTTTACATTGAACGTTGAGTTCGTCTGTGTAGGATAGGTGGGAGGCTATGAAGCCGAGGCGCTAGCTTCGGTGGAGCCAACCTTGAAATACCACCCTGATGTGCTTGACGTTCTAACCTAGGTCCGTAATCCGGATCGGGGACCATGTATGGTGGGTAGTTTGACTGGGGCGGTCTCCTCCCAAAGAGTAACGGAGGAGCTCGAAGGTACGCTCAGCGCGGTCGGACATCGCGCACTGTGTGCAAAGGCATAAGCGTGCTTGACTGCGAGATCGACGGATCAAGCAGGTACGAAAGTAGGACTTAGTGATCCGGTGGTTCTGTATGGAAGGGCCATCGCTCAACGGATAAAAGGTACTCCGGGGATAACAGGCTGATACCGCCCAAGAGTTCATATCGACGGCGGTGTTTGGCACCTCGATGTCGGCTCATCACATCCTGGGGCTGTAGTCGGTCCCAAGGGTATGGCTGTTCGCCATTTAAAGTGGTACGCGAGCTGGGTTCAGAACGTCGTGAGACAGTTCGGTCCCTATCTGCCATGGGCGTTGGAGATTTGAGAGGGGCTGCTCCTAGTACGAGAGGACCGGAGTGGACGAACCTCTGGTGTTCCGGTTGTCACGCCAGTGGCATTGCCGGGTAGCTATGTTCGGAAGCGATAACCGCTGAAAGCATCTAAGCGGGAAGCGCGCCTCAAGATGAGATCTCCCGGGGCACAAGCCCCCTAAAGGAACCATCAAGACTAGGTGGTTGATAGGTCAGGTGTGTAAGTGGGGTAACCCATTGAGCTAACTGATACTAATGATCCGTGTGGCTTGACCATATAACCTCAAGTGGCCTTGGACTCGACGATATCGTCAGAGAAAATCCAATGCCCGCTACGTCACAAGACCCTATGAGAGACTGGCGCCTAAATCCGTCTATTGGATGGCGACGCTCCAACCCTCTCCCTGGTGAAATTAGCGCTGTGGTCCCACCCGTTCCCATCCCGAACACGGAAGTGAAACGCAGCCGCGCCGATGGTAGTGTGGCTTAAGCCATGCAAGAGTAGGTCATCGCCAGGGGCTTTACCCCAAACCCCCGTCCGATAGGACGGGGGTTTTTTCTTGCGTCGCTTTGGCCAACAATCGATCCTCATCTCACAGGGGGACGATGCATGAAGCGGTGTCGATTGGTCTTTGCGATTGCGCTGATCGTGCCCGGAGCTGGTGCTGCGGCAGAAGGCACGTCGATGGCGGCGCAACGCGTGCATGAAGCCGCGCTGGTGCTTGATACCCATCTGGACACGCCCGCGAATCTGCGGCGCCCCGGATGGAGCATCGCGGACAATCACCAGCATGAAGGGGATCTCTCGCAGGTCGATCTGCCGCGCATGAAAGCGGGTGGGCTGGATGGTGGCTTCTGGGTGATCTACACGGAGCAGGGTGCGCGCGACGCCGCCGGCAAGCGTGCAGCACGCGACCACGGACTCGAACGTCTCGCCAGCATCCGGGAGATGCTCGCCGCGCATCCGGCCGACATGGAGATTGCTCTCACCGCGGATGACGCTGAACGGATCGCCGATGCCGGCAAACGCGTGTCGTTCATCAGCATGGAGAACGCGGCGCCGCTGGCGAGCGATCCGTCCCTGCTGACGGCCTACCATCGCCTGGGCCTGCGGATGCTCGGCATTACCCATGTGCGTAACAACGACTTTGGCGACTCCTCCACCGACCCGTCGGGTGCCGAATGGAAGGGACTCAGCCCAGCCGGGCGCGCCCTAGTCGCCGAAGCGAACCGCCTTGGCATCGTGCTGGATGCATCGCATGCCAGCGACGCGGTGTTCGACCAGTTGCTTGCGCTGTCTTCGGCGCCGATCGTGTTGTCGCATACGAGTGCGGATGCGCTTTACGACCATCCGCGCAACATCGACGACGCGAGGATCCGCCAGCTTGCAGCGAAGGGCGGCGTGATCCACGTGAACGCATACGGTGGCTATCTGGTCGACATCCCGAAGATTCCGGAACGTGAAGCGGCGATGGAAAGCCTGTCGAAGAAGTACGGCCCGGAGAACACGCTGCCGGCGGACCAGGTTGCGGATTATCTGGCCGGGCGCCGCGCGATCGAAGCGCGCTATCCCACCAGACGGGCCACGTTCGACGAATACATGGCGCACCTGCTGCATATTCTGAAAGTGGCCGGCGTGGATCATGTCGGCATTGGCGCAGACTGGGATGGCGGCGGCGGCGTGGCGGGCATGGAAGATGTCAGTGCCCTGCCGCGGATCACCGAGGCGCTGCTGGCGGCAGGCTACTCCGAGCCGGACATCCGGAAAATCTGGGGCGGCAACCTCCTTCGTGTACTGCGGCAGACCCAGGCCGCTGCAGAGGTGTCCTCATAATCGCAGGGCGGTGCCGCCGAAGCCTTTCGATATCCACCCGGTCTTGCGTGGATCAGCGCGGTGGATCCGGCCACCGTCGTCGATGGCCGCGGGAAGGATAGCGCCGTGGAAGAGTCCATTACGCCGCGGCGCTTCGTCGCGTGCCTTCCCATCGACGTTCCGCGGCACTGGCTACCGGGGAATGAAGTGGTTTCATCGCTGCTCAATGCGTACACCATCCTGGTGCCGGCCAACGAAGCGTTCTATATCCGCACGCTCAATGCGTGCATGCCGCGCATCCCGGACGACGCATTGCGCCAGCGCTGCCAGGCGTTCATCCGACAGGAGGCGCAGCATGGGGTGGCACACAAGCGCTACTGGGACAACCTGGATGTGCAGGGATACGCGTATCGTCGCTTCGAAAGGACGGTGGATCGTGTCATCTTCCGCACGATGGACCGATATGCGCCGCTGTGGCTGCGCGTCTCGCTGGTGAGTTGCGTCGAACACATCAATGCGTTCCTCGGCTACGAGTTCCTGTCGCAGTCGATCCTGGCCGATGCGGATCCGCGCATGCGCGACCTGATGGAGTGGCACTTCGCGGAAGAGATCGAGCACCGTGCAGTCGCGTTCGACCTGCTGCAGGCGATCAGACCTCACTACTCGGTGCGCTTACTGGGTGCGCTGACGACGACGGCGCTCTTCTACTTGTTGATGGCCGGCATGGCAGCGTCATTGTTGGCCCAGGATCGCTTGTTGTGGAGGAAGGCCTCGGTACGCCAGCTGATCCGTCATCTCGGCAAGGGGCACGGGATGGGGCGCCGCACCCTTCGCCATCTGCGGGATTACCTGCGTCAGGACTTCCACCCTTCGTGCTTGCGGGGGGCCGATGACTTCGCCGCCGAGGTACTGGCGAGGCAGACACGGGAAGTGCCGCCCGTGATCATACCGATGTACCCCCAAACCTGAACGCCAGATCGCCGGAGCATGCGGGGTAGTTCCCATCCGCCAAGGCAGCACGGAGGCCGGTGAATCCAAGTAATTGAAGGGGAAGGGGATATTTCTGGCCCGCCAGCCCGAGGTCGATTGTTGCAGGCGTAGGACAATGGGGAACTTCGCCGGTGGTTAGCAGTCGAACCCCCCGACTGCTAACATCATTCCCCATGAGCCAGAACACTCCTACTACCGCCCTGGTCACCAACAGCCTGCCGATTCCCAGTGCCCTGGGTTCGCTGGACGCCTATATCAGCGCCGTGCACCAGATCCAGGTGCTGTCGGTCGAAGATGAGCGCGCACTCGCCAACCGTTATCGCGAGGATGAAGACCTCGACGCGGCGCGCGAACTGGTGCATTCGCATCTGCGCTTCGTGGTGCACGTCGCCCGCGGCTACAACGGTTACGGCCTGCCGCTGGGGGATCTGATCCAGGAAGGCAACATCGGCCTGATGAAGGCGGTGAAGCGCTTCGATCCCGACATGGGCGTGCGCCTGGTGAGCTTCGCGGTCCATTGGATCCGTGCCGAGATGCACGAGTTCATCCTGAAGAACTGGCGCATCGTGAAGGTCGCCACGACCAAGGCGCAGCGCAAGCTGTTCTTCAACCTGCGCAAGTCCAAGACACGCCTGGGCTGGATGAATGCCGAGGAAGTCAGCGTCATCGCCAAGGACCTCAACGTGTCCGAGCGCGAAGTGCTGGAGATGGAAGCGCGCCTGTCCGGTCGCGACATCGGTTTCGACGCCTCCTCCGACGAGGACGAGGATCACGCCCCGCCGTCGCCGGCCAGCTATCTGGTCGCCCACGACGAAGATCCTTCGCAGGCCTACGAGCGTGCGGACAGCGAAGACAACCAGATGGGACTGCTGCGCGAAGGCCTCGCGAATCTGGATGAGCGCTCTCGCGACATCATCAAGCGCCGTTGGCTGGATGGCGAAAGCAAGGTCACGCTGCAGGAACTGGCCGACGAGTACGGCATTTCCGCCGAGCGTGTCCGCCAGGTGGAAGCCAATGCGCTGAAGAAGATGAAGGCACTGTTTGCTGCCTGACCCGGCATCGCGACCGCGTACTGAAGAGGCCCCGCAAGGGGCCTCTTTTCGTTTGCAAGGTTCATCGATCGACGGAAGTGTGATCCACTACGCCGCGATCCGCCTCGGGCGGCAACATAAAGGAGCAGGGCATGGCGTGGGGCAACAAGCGGCAGTGGGTACTCGCGTTGGCAATGGCATGCGGCATGTTGGGGGCCGCGGGCAGCGCGCCGGCGATGGTTGCCGAAACCGGCAACACCAAATCCTCCGGCGAACCGCGCGGTGTGAGTTTCAGCATCGATCGCGAGGAGTATGACGCGCAGGCGCGCGCCGCGATGCAGGTCGATCCGGTGGTGGCCGCGCAGCTTGGCGCTATTCGCAAGGTAGTGCTGGACGATGCCGCGAGCATGGACCAGCCCGGCCCCGACGTCCTGGTGTTCGATGTCGAGGGCAGCCGTGGCAAGGGGCGCGTCACCGCGCGCTTCATCACCGTCAGTGCGACGGAGGAGGCGCTCGGCCCCGGCGTGCTGGTGATGTCGGACGGCACCGAGCACGTAATCGAAGGCGACGCCGACGCGTTGGCTGCGGAGGACGACCACCATGGGCACGATCACGATGAGGAGGTCGGGGTGGGCGCCGACCTCTTCACCCGCCAGGCGCAGGAAGCCGCGCAGCGGTATCCGTTGATTCGCCAGCACATCGGCCAGATCACGTCATTCGAAATCGATACCGAGGCCACCGGGGCCGCGCCGGGCATGAACACCTTCGTGTTCGACGTAGTAGGCGACAAGGGCCGTGGGCGATTGGAAGCGGACTTCATCACCGTCAGTGCCGAGACCGAACGCCTCGGCAAAGGCGTGCTGACGCTGGCCAATGGCCGCCGCTTGCCGTTCGAAGGCGAGCCGCGCGGTGAAGACGAGCCAGCCGATGAGGCGGGCGCCGACGATCTGTTCGGCGACATGCAGGACAACATCTTCACCCGCCAGGCGCGCGTCGCCGTGCAGCGCTATCCGCTGGTGCAACAGCACATTGGCACCCTGCAGTCGTTCGAGTTCGACCTGGCCGGGACGGGCGAGGCGGAAGGTATGAACGAGTTCGTGTTCGCACTGGCGGGCGACAAGGGCCGAGGCCGTATCCTCGCGGAATTCATCACCGTGGACGCCGACACCGAGCGTCTCGGCAAGGGCGTGCTGACGCTCGCCGATGGCCGCGAGATTGCGTTTGAAGGCGAGGCGCCGATGGAGGGCGAACTCGCCTCGCCGCGCACTGACACGGATCGTGGCGAGGTGCCTGACACGTTCGCGCGGCAGGATGGCATCTTCGTGCTGCAGGCCAATGCGGCGATGCAGGCGCATCCGGTCGTGCAACGCCACATCGGTGACATCCGCGAGGCGGCCTTCGACCGTGACGCGTCCTGGGCAGCGGAAGGCGAGCGATATGTCTTCGACCTGAAAGGCAGCAAAGGCGCGGGCCGTCTCGAAGCCGAATTCATCACGGTCGACGCGGACAGCGAGCGCATCGGCGACGGTGAGCTGGTCATGGCTGACGGCAAGCGCTATCCGCTCGACCCGAAGTAGGTCGGACAAGATCCGGATAGCGTCGTCGTTGAGGCGAGACGAACATGGCATCCCGTCTCCTGGAGCGTGGTGCCATGTCGTTCGTGATCCGCGGGCTGTCGCCCGAACCCTTCCGCCCTCTGTTAGCGCTCGACGCCGCCGCACTGACGGCACGCAACATCCGTCGCGTCGTTGCCGATGCCGACCGTGGGTTTCCCTGCCGCGTCACGCTGCAGGATGCGCAGCAGGGCGAGACCCTGCTGCTGCTTCCCTACCTGCACCACGATGTCGCCGGTCCGTATCGCGCCAGTGGTCCGATCTACGTGCGCGAAGCGGCGCTGCACGTCCATGCCGCCGAGTACCACGACACGTTGCCGCCGTCATTCCCGCGCCGGTTGCTGTCGCTACGGGCCTATGACGAGGACGGTCTGATGCGCGACGCCGAGGTGGTGGAAGGCGCGAACGCGTCACCGCAGCTGCAACGCCTGCTCAAGCTGCCCGGTGTCGCCTATCTGCACGTGCATAACGCGCGGCCCGGCTGCTACGCCTGCCGCGTTGACCCCGCCTGATCGTCATCCTTGCCAAGGATGATCCGCGCGCCGCGCTGGTAGCTCCAGTACGCCCAGCACCAGTTCAACAGCACCACCAGCCGGTTGCGGAAGCCGATCAGGAAGAACACGTGCGCGGTCAGCCAGAACCACCACGCCAGCAGGCCGGAGAATTTCAGCCGGCCGAAATCCACCACCGCGGCCATGCGGCCGATGGTCGCCAGGTTGCCGTAGTCCTGGTAGCGAAAGCCGTCGGGCGATGCGCGCCCCGCCAGCCGTGCGCGGAGAACCTGCGCCACGTGCCGGCCCATCTGTTTCGCCGCCGGCGCCACGCCGGGCACAGGTCGCCCGTCCGAGGTCGCGGCGGCGAGATCTCCCGCGACGAAGATGTCGGGGTGTCCTGGCACGCTGAGGTCCGGCTGCACCGGCACACGTCCGGCACGTTCCAGTGGCACGTCGAGCGAGCGCGCCAGCGGTGAGGCCGCCACACCGGCCGCCCACACCACGGTCTTTGCTGGCACGAAGGCGTCGCCCAGCCGGTAACCCTCGTCGGTGATGTCGCTGACCGGTGTGCCGGTCATCACCTCGACGCCCAGCTCTTCCAGTTGCCTGCGCGCCTTCTCCGACAGCGTGTCGGGAAAGGACGCCAGTACGCGCGGTCCCGCTTCCACCAGCCGCACGCGGGCCTGCGAGGGGTCGATGCGGCGGAACTCGTTCTTCAGCGTATGTCGCGCGATCTCGGCCAGCGTGCCTGCCAGCTCGACGCCGGTCGGTCCGCCGCCGACGATGGCGAAGCTGAGCCACGCGGCGCGTTTCTCCGGATCGGTTTCGGCTTCCGCGCGCTCGAAGGCGAGCAGCAGATGGCGGCGCAGCAGCAGGGCGTCGTCCAGCGTCTTCAGGCCGGGCGCATGCCGTGCCCACTCGTCGTGGCCGAAGTAGGCATGCGTCGCGCCCGTGGCCAGCAGCAGCGAGTCGAAGGCGATCGTCGTGCCGTCGGCCAATACCACATGCTTTTCCTGCGGCGCAATCGCAGTGACCTCCGCCAGCCGCACTTCCACGTTGGCCTGCTTGCGCAGGATGTGGCGCAGCGGCGCGGCGATGTCGGGCGCCGACAATCCGGCGGTGGCCACCTGGTACAGCAGCGGCTGGAACAGGTGGTGGTTGTGCCGATCGATCAGGGTGATGCGCACCTGCGCGGAGGCGAGGGCGCGCGTGGCCCAGAGGCCCGCGAAGCCACCGCCGACGATGACGAAATGGTGTGCTGCCTGCATGCCGTCTCCCGCAGCCACGAAGTGCGTGGCGGATCGGGACGGATTGTCTCACGCGTCCCGTCGCCGTCGCTCAGTCCGGGTCGCGATCGATCAGCGAGGTCGCGCGCGTGTCGGGCATCCACAGGTAGACCAGCAGCGAACATGCGATGCAGGCGGTGACGTACCAATAGAACCCGGTCTCCATGCCGCTCTTCTTGAACCACAGGGCGACCATGTCCGCCGTTCCCCCGAAGAGCGCGACGGTCAGCGCGTACGGCAGGCCGACACCCAGCGCGCGGATCTCCACCGGGAACATTTCCGCCTTCACCACCGCGTTGATCGCGGTGTAGCCGCTGAGGATCACCAGGGCCGCCATGACCAGCCAGAACGCCTGCGCCGGGCTGGATACCGTCTGCAGCGTCGACAGGATCGGCCACGTGCACAGCGTGCCCAGCACGCCGAACGCGATGAGGATCCGCCGGCGTCCGATCCGGTCCGATAGCGCGCCGACCACCGGTTGCAGCAGCATGAAGAAGAACAGCGTGGAGGCGTTGATCAGGCTGGCCGTCTCGCTGGCCATGCCGGCGCTGTTGACGAGGAATTTGTGCACGTAGGTCGTGTACGTATAGAACGCCAGCGTGCCTCCCATCGTCAGCCCGACCACGGCGAGCACCGCGCGCGGGTGCTGCATCAGCGCGCGCAGCGTGCCCTGCGCCTCCTGCTGGTCCGGCGTGCCCGCGGCCTCGCGGCGGGAGAACGATTCGGTTTCCACCATGTTCCGGCGCAGCCACAACGCCACCAGCGCCGCCACCGCGCCGATCGCGAACGGGATGCGCCAGCCCCATTCGCGCAGTTGCTCGTCGGTGAGGAACACGCGCTGCAGCGCGATCAGCACGGCCAACGCAATCAGATGGCCCATGACCAGCGTGACGTACTGGAAGCTGGACCAGAAGCCACGATGCCCGCGCGTGGCCATCTCACTGAGATAGGTCGCCGATGTGCCGTATTCGCCGCCGACGGACAAGCCCTGCAGCAGCCGCGCCAGCACCAGCAGGATCGGTGCCGCCACCCCAATGGTCGCGTAGCCGGGCGTGCAGGCGATGATCAGCGAACCGCCGCACATCATCACCACCGACAGCATCAGCGCGCGCCTGCGGCCATGGCGATCGGCGTAACGGCCCAGTAGCCAGCCGCCGAGCGGGCGCATCAGGAAACCCACCGCGAAGATCGCCGCCGTCTTCAGCAACTGGCTGGTGCGGTCGCCGCCCGGGAAGAATACTTCGGCAAAGTACAGTGAGAATGCCGCGTACACGTACCAGTCGTACCACTCCACCAGGTTGCCGACCGAGCCGCTGAAGATGCTGCGCAGGCGCTGGGCGGGCGTCAGGTCGGCACGGGACGGGGGCGTCATCAGTACAGGTCCATGGGGTCGACATCGAGCGACCAGCGCGTGCGGCGGGCTTCCGGCAGGGCGTGGATGTCCGGCCAGGCGAGATCGAGCGCTCGGTGCAGGGCGCGCCGCTCGGGCGAGGACAGCAGCAGTTGCACGCGATGCAGGCCGGCGCGGCGTGGCATCGGTGCCGGCAACGGGCCGTGCATCTCCAGTGTGGCGTCGTGCGTGCGAAGGGCGCGCTTTGCCGCCTGCAGGAAATGTTGCGCGGCGTCGACATGCTGCGCTTCGGCGCGCAGCAGCGCCAGGTGCGCGAAGGGCGGGAAGCCGGCCATCTGGCGCTGTTCCAGTTCGGCCTCCGCGAAGGCGTGGTAGCCACCGCTGATCAGCGTGTTCAACAACGGATGGTCGGGATGGTGCGTCTGCAACCAGACATCGCCGCGCTTGCCGGCACGTCCGGCCCGCCCGGCGACCTGGATGAGCTGCTGCGCCAGCTTCTCGCCGGCGCGGAAGTCGGTGGAGAACAGGCCCTCGTCCACGCCGACCACGGCCACGCGGGTGAGATGCGGCAGGTCGTGGCCCTTGGCCAGGATCTGCGTGCCCACCAGGATGCCGGGTGCATCGCCCAGCTTCGCCAACTGCTGCGCCAGCCCGTCGCGCTTTTGGGTAGTGCTGCGGTCCACGCGCAGCACCGGAACGTCGGTGAACTGCTCGATCAGCAGCTCTTCCAGCCGCTCCGTGCCGATGCCCTGCGGTTGCAACGCCAGTCCGCCGCAGTCGGGGCAGGCCGGTGGTGAGGCCTGGCGCGCGCCGCAGTGATGGCATTGCAGGCGCCTGCCGCCGGCGTGCACGGTCATCGCGCTGTCGCAGCGCTTGCAGTGCGCGCTCCAGCCGCAGTCGTGGCACAGCAGCACCGGTGCGTACCCGCGGCGGTTCTTGAACACCAGCACCTGGCCGTCGGCGTCCAGCGCCTGGCGGATGGCCTGCAGGGTGTCGGCCAGCAGGCCTGCCTGCTGCGGCCGCTTGCGCATGTCCAGCACGCGCACGCTGGGCGGTTGCGCTTCGCCCGCGCGCCGCGACAGGCGCAGGTGCGCATAGCGGCCGCTGCGAGCGTTGTGCAGGGTTTCCAGCGACGGCGTGGCGCTCCCCAGCACCACCGGCACATCCAGCGCCTTGCCGCGTACCAGGGCGAAGTCGCGTGCGTGGTAGCGGATGCCGTCCTGCTGTTTGTAGCTGCCGTCGTGTTCTTCGTCGACCACGATCAGGCCGGCCTCCGGCAGCGGCGTGAACACCGCCGAACGCGTGCCCACGATCACCCGCGCCTCACCGCGCAGGCAGGCGGCCCAGGTGCGGGCGCGTTCGCCGTCGTTGAGGCCGGAGTGCAGCGCATGCACCGGCACGCCCAGCCGTTCGCGGAAGCGCGACAGCGTCTGCGGGGTCAGGCCGATCTCCGGCACCAGCACCAGCGCCTGCCGGCCGCGCTGCAGGCAGGCGGCGATGGCGTGCAGGTAGACCTCGGTCTTGCCGCTGCCGGTCACGCCATCCAGCAGCAGCGCGCCGAAGCCGGCCGTGCCGTTGATCGCGTCGGCAGCGGCCTGCTGTTCGTCGTTGAGCGCCGGGCCCGGCCGCGGTGAGGGGGCGGCCGGTACTGCCGCCGTGGCGAATCGTTCGGCCAGCCCGCGCTTGCCCAGGTCGCGCGCGGTGGCGCGACCGGCATCCACATGCAGGTCCAGCGCGTCCTCATCGAGGGAGGCGTGTTCGGCCAGCAGGTCGGCGAGGCGGCGCGGACGGCTGCCGGCGCGCAGGCGGTCGCGTTGGAGTTGGCCGGCTTCGGTCAGGCGCCAGTGCCAGGCATGGGTGTCGGGCATCGGTTCGCCCTGGCGCAGTTGGACCGGCAGGGCCGTCGCGACCACTTCGCCCATCGGTGCATGCGTGTAGCGCCCGAGCCAGTGCAGCGAGTCGAGCAGTTCCCCGTGCAGCAGTGGCGTGGCATCGAGCAGGGCTTCGGCGTGGCGAAGTTCCAGGTCCGGGTCGGCCGCCGGGGCGACACCGGCCACAAAGCCGGTCAGTGGGCGGTTGCCGAACAGCACCTTGACCCGCTTGCCCACGTCCTCCGGCGAGGCGGCGTGGCCGGGCGGGGGAAGGTAGTCGAACAGCCGCGGCAGGGGGACCGGCAGCGCGACCTGGAGGACGGGAACGGGCGACATTGCGTGCAGTGTATCGGCCCCTCCCGGCGGGGGTCACATCTCATGCAGTTGCATTGATGTCCTGTCAAAATCTTGACGAAAATCACGCAAGTGCCCATCCCGCAAGGGGATTCCGGTTTATCCACACCAGCTGTGGATAAATCTGTGCATGGCGGGATTGCTTCACGGCGCGATGACGGTCCCGCAAGCCTCGGTGCCACCTTGGCGAAAAAAGCGCCATCCCCATATTATTCAATTAAATCATGTAGTTGCCCGTGAAACCCGATTGACACAATGTGCTGACGGAGGAGTCGCGGGCCCGGCATGACGGTTTGGTGACCGCTGTGCACAACGTTTTTCGCGGAAAGCCTTGTGCGGCCGAAGAGAGCAGGTTCCGGCGCGATGTCAAGCGTCCATACGGGCGCGCAGGCTGACTATGATCGGGTCGTCCGCAACCGGTTTCGCCATGGCTCCCACCTCCGCTTCCGACCCGCCTCCCGCCGCCCTCGCCGCCTTCCTGCGCGGGTGCGAACGCAGGGGTGCGGTGTTCGCCGCGCTCCAGTGCGGCGACCCCGACCGCGGCGATGTCGCCCTGGCGGCGGCGTTGCGTGCGTTCCGTGCCAAGGCGGCCGCCCTGCCGATGGCTGACTGGCCGGTGCGCTTCTGGTCGCTGCTTGCCGCTACCCCGCAACTGCGGGCGGACGGTGCGCATGCGCAATGGTCCGGTTCGCTCGCGGCCTTGGCGAATCCGGCGCCCGCTGATCGCGCGGCCCTGCTGCTACGGCTGGTGGGTGGCTTGCAGGAAGCCGAGGCCGCCCAAGCGCTTGGCCTCGACAACGCCGGCTACCGCGACGCCCTCGCCCGTGCTTGTCCGCGTGACGCCGCCGGGCACCCTGACGCCGCTGGGTGGCGCGCGCTGGCAGAAGCCATCCAGCAGCACCTGCGGGAACTGCCTCCCGACCGCTTGGCCACACTGGCCCGCCTGCGCGAGGACGCCCTCGCCGGCACACGCATTCCTTCGCCCGCAGCGACGCCACCTGCGCCGGCCGTGACGGCGCCTGTCCGCCGCTGGCCCTGGATCCTCCTCGTGGCACTTCTGCTGCTGGTGGCCGGCGCAGCGGGATGGTGGTGGGACAGGCAGGGTGCGCGGCCGCTGTCGGGCGCTTCGGTTGCTGCGGCAGACGGTGACAGCGCGTTGGTGCTGCCCCCGGATCCGGTGATCACCGTGGTCGACCTGCCGGCCGCCGACGTCCCTGCCGTGCGCGCCGACGCGGTAATGGCGGCGCACGAACATGCGGACTTCGCGCTGCTCGCCGACGCCGACGAGGAGGCCCTCGCCCGCGAGGCCGACTTCCTGGCCTGGTACGTGGCCGGCGCAGGCGTGCCTCAAACGCCTGCCGTGGAGGGTGACGATGCAGCGCGTTGAGATGCGGATGGCGCTACTCGGCGCCGTGGGCTTGGTGGTCGCGCTCGCCGGCATCGCCGTCTCCTCCGCCCAGGACGCCACCGCCGGCGCGCACTGGCAGGCGATGTCGCCGGCGGCACAGGCGGCATGGCAGCAACGGCGCATCGCGTGGGATGCGCTGCACCTGCACGAACGCGAAGATCGTCGCGCGCGTTACGCCGCCTGGCGTGCACTGGACGAAGTACAGCGCGCGCGGTTGCGCGCCGCGGCTGCCGAGGTCGCCGCGTTGCCGCCGGAACACCAGGCCGCCTTGCGTACACAGTTCGCCGTGCTGGATGCCATGCAGCGCAATGGATGGCGACTGGGGCCGGCGCTCGGTGCCGACTGGCCGCGCCTGCAGCCCTTGTTCGCCTATGTACCGCCCGGCGAGCGCGATGCTGCGCTCTCGTTGTTGCGCCAGCTTGATGCGGAGCAACGGGACGATCTGGCCGCGCTGGCGCAGCGCTTGCCGCCGCAGGACCGCGACGCGTTCCGTCGTGAGCTGCTGGCGGTGCCTGTCAGCCAGCGGCGCGCATGGTTGCAGCAACGGCGCGATCGCTAGCCAGGGGACCGCTGAACGACGGATCCCGTTCGTGGTGAGCGCGTCGGGCCACGCGTTTCACGGCCAGGCCGGGCCATCGTGGCCGGTCGGGCCATTGCCAAGAGCGTGGCTCGACGGGCTCACCACGAACGGCATCCAAGGCGGCGCGCCTGCATCATGGCGTCGTTCGGCGTGTCCCTACGCGTTCACCAGGCTGGTCAGGGACAGCAGGACCATGGCCGTGACGACCAGCATGAAGTACAGCATGCCCAGCGCAAGGTACTTCACCAGCGTCACGGCCGGGTGCTGGCGATAGACGCGTTGCTGCATCCAGAACAGGTACACCGGCATCCAGAACATGATCAGCAGTTCGGCAAGCCACACCGGCGCGCGCGCAACGGTCGCCTGCGCGGGCAGCAGGCTGTCGATGAAGGACAGGGCGAAGAACGCCAGCACGCACAGGCACAGGTAGGCGTGGCTGTAGAGCGCCACCACCAGGTGTTCCAGATACACCCGGTGCGTGCCGATGTACGCCAGCTTCAGCAACAGCGCGAACACCGGCACCAGCACGAACAGCGCCGATGGAACCGACCCCATCATGGTGTTCTTGAACAGCTCGGGGTCTTTCTGCAGGCGCGGGATGTTGTCCTGCGCCCGCGCGATCTTCTTGTTCAACCAGCGGTTGCCGAACGCCGGCAGCCAGTCCACCCGGATCGGATTGTCGGTCGGATGCCACGGCTTCCCGTTCTGCGAGAACAGCGAGCCGGTGGAATCCGGCATCGGCCCGCCCTCCGGAATCCTGTCGGGTTCGGCCAGCGCCGGATGATCCGGCTGCAGCGCGGCGATGCGCGCGCGTGCCCGCGCCTGGGTCCCGCGGATGTTGTCTTCCACGCGACCGCGCGCGAAGGCGAGCGGCGGCGGGATGGTGGCGCGCGCGGCCAGCAGCCCGTCGATGGTCCGGTCGCGCAGGCGCACCACTTCGTCGGGGTCGGTCAACGATTCGAAATCGACCCCTTCGTCCCCCGCGCCCGTCACCTGGACCGTCGTACCGCCCTTGCCGTCCGCCACGGCAGGCGGGCTCAGCACATCGCCGCTGCCCATGGCGAACTTGCCCACGAAGAACGTCAGCACGCTGAGGACGACGAACAGCCGCAGCGGCGCCACGAACGGCGCGCGGTGGCCCGACAGGTAGGCGTTCGCCAGCTTGCCCGGCGACATCAGCGTGCGCAGGGTGCGGAAGATGCGGCCGTCCAGGTGCCAGAACGATTCGAACACCTCTTCCACCGCATGCCCGAAGCTGCGCAACGGGTTGTGCGAGGTCTGTCCGCAGGCATGGCAGAACTCGCCCTGCAGCGGTGTATGGCAGTTCTCGCACGCGCTGGCGTGCACGGCATCGTGCGATGGGGTCATGGGGCGTTCGGGTGGCGCAGGTGGCGAGCGGGTAAGATACCGGCCTCCCGTGACCCGGTGCCAGCGCGAAACCGCGCGACCGTAGTCCGGCGGTTGCCTCCCATGTCCGTTTCCCCATCCCCGACCCCGCGCTTCGGCCAGGAAGTGCGCGCCACAGGCACGCTCGCGTTGCCGCTGGTGCTGGGCCACGTCTCCACCGGTCTGATCGGCTTTGTCGACAACGTCATCGCCGGTCACCACGCTACGGCGACGCTGGCGGCGGTGACCGTCGGCACGGCGTTGTTGTGGCTGCCGATGATGGTGCCGATCGGCACGCTGATCTCGCTGACGGCCTCCGTATCGCAACTCGATGGCGCGAAGCGGCGCGACGAGATCGCGCCGCTGTTCCGCCAGGCGCTGTGGCTGTCGCTGGGGCTGGGCCTGCTGATGTTCGCCTTCCTCAGTGCCGCGCCCTACGCGCTGGCGGCGTTCGGCATCGCGCCGGACATCATTCCCGGCGCGACGGCGTTCCTGCACGGCATCCGCTGGGGCGTGCCGGCGCTGACGTTCTACTTCTGCATGCGCTACCTGAGCGAAGGCACGCACTGGACGCTGCCGACGATGATCCTCGGCTTCGGTGGCCTGCTGGTGCTGGCGCCGGTGGGCTATGTACTGGCGTTCGGCAAGTTCGGGTTCCCGGAACTGGGGGCTGGCGGGCTGGGCATCGCGTCGGCGTTGACCATGTGGATGCAGGCGATCGCATTTGCGATCTATCTCTCGCGCGCGCGCCGCTTCGCCGACCTGCAGCTGTTCGCGCATTTTGAGCCCCCGCGTCGCGCACCCATCCTGCAACTGCTGCGCACCGGCCTGCCCATCGGCATCACCGTATTGATGGAAGGCAGCCTCTTCATCGTCACTGCGCTGCTCATCGCACGCCTGGGCGCCACGCCCGCGGCCGCGCACCAGATCGCCATCAACGTGTCGGCGCTGTGCTTCATGATCCCGATGGGCGTGGCCGAAGCCACCACCGTGCGCGTGGGCCATGCGGTCGGTTCGGGCGACGTGGCCGGCATCCGCCGCGCCGCGCACGCGGGCTACGTCATCGTGCTGGCCACGCAGGCGATATCGGCGCTGTTCCTGCTGCTGGGCCATGACCTAGTGGTGGCTCTGTACACCGATGACCTGGCCGTGGCCGCCCTCGCCGGCACGCTGCTGTTGTTCGCCGCCGCCTTCCAGTTCCCCGACGGTATCCAGGTGCTGTCCGCCGGCGCGTTGCGCGGGCTGAAAGACACCCGCGTGCCGATGTGGCTGGCGGTGGCTGCCTACTGGGGCCTCGGCATGCCGCTGGGCGCCGGGCTGGGTCTGGGGCTTGGCTGGGGCCCGCAGGGCATGTGGCTGGGCCTGATCGTGGGCCTGACTGCTGCCGCGGTGCTGCTGGGCTGGCGCTTCGAGCGCAGCAGCCGGCGTCCCGCGGGTCTGTCGGCCGCATCGTCCCCACGGTGACCAACGGGGCATGAAAGCCTCACGCACGCACGCTACAGTGGTCCCAGTTTCCCGGAGCCTTCCATGAGCCAAGTCGCACCCGCACCCCGCCGCAGCCCGGTCGTCACGTTCTTCGTCGGCCTGTGGGACGTGCTGAACTTCACCCGCAAGCTGGTCCTCAACCTGATCTTCTTCGGGCTGCTGTTCCTGATCTTCATCGTGTTCGTCATCGCCGCCGGCAGCGGCGGGGTGAAGCCGCTGTCGGAGCGCACCACCTTCGTGCTGGCGCCGGAAGGCCGCCTGGTTGAACAGTTCACCGCCGATCCGGCGACGCGCGCGCTGGCCAAGGCGTTCGGCGACAAGAGCGCCGAGGAAGTGCAGCTGCGCGACCTGCTGCGCGCCATCGACGCCGCGCAGAAGGATGAGAAGATCGAACGCATGCTGCTGCGCGTGGACCAGCTGCAGCCGACCGGTTACGCCTCGCTGCGCGAAGTCGCCGCCGCGCTGGCGAAGTTCCGCGCCTCGGGCAAGCAGATCGTCGCCTTCGGCGAGAACATCAGCCAGACCCAGTATCTGCTGGCCGCGCAGGCCAACGAGGTCTACATCGATCCGATGGGCAGCCTGATGCTCGAAGGCCTGGGCCGTTACCGCCAGTACTACCGCGAGGGCCTGCAGGACAAGCTGGGCGTGGACGTGCACCTGTTCAAGGTGGGCGAGTACAAGTCCGCCGCAGAACCCTATGTGCTGGATGCCGCCTCCAAGGAAGCCAAGGAAGCCGACCTGTACTGGATGAACGATGTGTGGCAGCGCCTGTTGGCCGACATCGCCAAGGTGCGCAAGACCACGCCCGAAGCGCTGGCGGCCGGCATCGACACCCTGCCCGAAGGCATCGCGGCCGCTGGCGGCGACCTGGCCAAGTACGCTCTGCAGCAGAAGCTGGTGGACGGCCTTAAAACGCAGGAAGAAGTCGAGGACCTGCTGATCGAACGCGGCGTGGCCGACGAGGATTCCGACACCGGCTTCCGTGCCATCGGCCTGACCGGTTACCTGACTCAGCTCGATTCCCGCATCAACCCGCTCGACAAGCGCCCGCAGGTCGCCGTGGTGGTGGCCGAAGGCGAGATCACCGACGGCGACCAGCCGGCCGGCCGCGTCGGTGGCCTGTCCACCTCGGCGCTGCTGCGCGAGGCGCGCGACGACGAGGACGTGAAGGCGGTGGTGCTGCGCGTGGATTCGCCCGGCGGCGGCGTCTACGCCTCCGAGCAGATCCGCCGCGAAGTGGCCGCGCTCAAGAAGGCCGGCAAGCCGGTGGTCGTCTCGATGGGCGACCTGGCCGCGTCCGGCGGCTACTGGATCAGCATGAATGCCGACCGCATCTACGCCGACCCGTCCACCATCACCGGCTCGATCGGCATCTTCGGCCTGATCCCGACCGTGCCGCGCACGCTGGAGAAGATCGGTGTGCGTACCGACGGCGTGGGCACCACCCGCTTCGCCGGCGCATTCGACATCAGCCGCCCGCTGGACCCGGCCGTCGGCCAGGTGATCCAGTCGGTCATCGACAAGGGCTACGCCGACTTCACCGGCAAGGTCGCCGAGGCACGCAAGAAGCCGGTCGAAGAGATCGACGCCGTGGCGCGCGGCCGCGTGTGGAGCGGTGCGCAGGCCAAGGAGCGTGGCCTGGTCGACGAACTGGCCGGCCTGGACGCGGCCCTGGCCGATGCCGCCAAGCGCGCCAAGCTGGGTGAGGCGGACAAGTACCGCGTGCGCTACCTCGAGAAGATGTCCTCGCCGTTCTCGCAGTTCATGGGCGGCTTCGCCGGCAGCCGCATCGGTGCGGCCTGGCTGAAGGACTCCGACTTCGCACGCGCCCTGTTGGCGCGCAGCCTGCCGGAGATGGAAGCGCAGCTGCGCTTCGTGGACGAGGCGGTCAGCAACCGCGACGGCGCCCCGGTGAAGAGCCTGGCGTACTGCTTCTGCGGGTTCTGAACCTCATCGTCATCGCCTGATCGACGGGCCGCGCGGGACACCGCGCGGCCCGTTGCGTTTGCGGCATCGCCTGCCACGCCGATGACGGAGTGCGCCAGGTCGGGACCCCGATGCCTGGGGCGCCATCGCCACCGCCGTGGCGCGGCGGATACCGCCTGCGGATCGTCGTGCAACGGGGTGCAGGATCGCCCGGCTGGCAATGAATATATGAAACATATATGATTCATGTATTCCGTCCCCTCTCAAGGCACCTCCATGGGCATCGTCAACATCGACGACGGGCTGCACGACCAACTGCGCCGCGCCTGCACCGTCAGCCACCGCTCGATCAATGCGCAGGCCAACTTCTGGATCAAGGTCGGCATGCTGTGCGAGATGCATCCGGACCTGAGCTTCCAGGACATCGTCGCCAACGAACTGCGCGCCGCCGGTGTGCAGCCGGCACCCCTGCGCGCCGGCCACACGTGATCAAGACCGAGGCCGAACTGGCGCGGATGGCCGAGGCCGGTGCGCTGCTGGCCTCCGTGTTCGACATGCTCGGCGGGCTCACGCTGGAAGGCATGAGCACGATGGCGATCAACGACCGCGTCGAGCGCATGATCGTGGACGAGTTGCGCGCGCGCCCGGCCAGCAAGGGGCAGTACGGCTTCCCCTACGTGCTGAATGCCTCGATCGACGACGTGGTCTGCCATGGCATGCCGTCGCACGACGACGTGCTGCGCAGTGGGCAGATCGTCAATCTGGACATCACGCTGGAGAAGAACGGCTACATCGCCGATTCCAGTACCACGTATCTCGTCGGCGAGGTGGCGTATCCGGCGCGGCGCTTGGTGGCGGCCACGTACAGCGCCATGTGGAAGGGCATAGCGGCGGTGCGTCCGGGTGCACGCCTGGGCGACATCGGCCACGCCATCGCGCAGTACGCGCGCGAGCAGGGCTACAGCGTAGTGAAGGAGTACGGCGGCCACGGCATCGGTCGCGAGATGCACGAAGCCCCGCACGTGCACCATTACGGCAGGCCCGGTACCGGTCTGGAACTGGAGGAAGGCATGGTGTTCACCATCGAACCGATGTTGAACCAGGGCCGCGCCGCGATCCGCGCGCAACCCGACCAGTGGCCGGTGCATACGCGCGACGGCAAGCTGTCCGCGCAGTTCGAGCACACCGTCGCCGTGACCCGCACCGGTGCTCGGGTGCTGACGCTGCGGCCGGGTGAAGTGCCGTTGTGCGGGATGGGGTGAAGCGGCCGCACGCCCACATCACCCCTGCTTCACGCTGACCTCAATCTCCGGCGCGAAGGTAGCCCTACCAGCCTTTGCGGGGAACCACGTGTCCAGTGCATCGCTTCGCATACTGCTGCTCAATCCGCCCCACACCGCGATCGGCAGCCGCGTGCCGCGTGAACAGCTGCCGCCGCTCGGCCTGCTGTCCGTCGGTGGGCCGCTACTCGACGCCGGCCACCAGGTGGAACTGCTCGACGCCGAGTTCGGTCCGTTGCGCATCGACGCGATTCTCGACGAAGTGGTGGCAAGATCTCCCGTGGTACTGCTGATCGGGCACTCGGGGTCCACGTCGGCTCACCCGACCGTTGTGGAGATCGCCCGGCGGGTCAAGCGGGTGCTGCCTTCGTTGACGCTTGTCTATGGCGGTGTCTTCCCGACGTACCACTGGCGCGACGTGCTCATGCAGGAGCCTGCGTTCGACTACATCGTCCGTGGCGAGGGCGAGCGCACGATGGTGCGCCTTGCGGAGGCGCTGACAGGGCGCACGCGTGTCGAGGACGTGCGGGGACTTGCTTTCCGTCGTGGGGATGAGGTGCGCGAGACGGGTGCCGCGGAGATGATCACCGACTTGGACCAGTACCGCGTCGGCTGGGAGCTGATCGATCACCGGAGGTATTCGTACTGGGGCAACCTGCGCGCGGTGGTGGTGCAGTTCTCGCGTGGTTGCCCCTACCTGTGCAGCTACTGCGGGCAGCGTGGCTTCTGGAGCCGATGGCGGCATCGCGATCCGGTAGCCTTCGCCAAGGAACTGGCACGCCTGTATCGCGAGCAAGGTGTGCGTCTGATCAACTTCGCCGATGAGCTTCCCACCGGTTCACGCAAGGCCTGGAAGGCTTTCCTCGAAGCCCTGGTCGCCGAGAACGTCGAGCTGACTCTGGTCGGATCGACGCGCGCGGGCGACATCGTCCGCGACGCGGACCTGCTGCCTCTCTACAAGCGCGCGGGGGTGATCCGCTTCCTGCTCGGGATCGAGAGCTATTCCGACGCCACCCTCGACGCCATCCGCAAGGGTGCGTCCTCCAGCGAGGACCGCAGGGCGATCCAGTTGCTGCGTGAGCACGGTATCATTTCGATGGCGACCTACGTCGTTGGGTTCGACGAGCAGACGGACCTGGATTACTGGCGCTCGCTCCGCCACCTGCTGGCCTACGATCCGGACCAAATCCAGTTGCTCTACGTCACCCCGCATCGATGGACGCCCTATTACGACGAGGTGGCATCCCAGCGCGTGATCCAGACCGATGTGCGCCGGTGGGACTACAAACATCAGGTCCTGGCAACCAATCGCGTTCCGCCGTGGCGGGTCCTGCTATGGGTCAAGGCGATAGAAGTCTGCATGCAGCTGCGCCCGCGGGCGCTCTACCGCAGCTTGTTTCACCCAGACAAGCGCGTACTGCACGGGATGCGCTGGTACGTGAAGATGGGGCGCCGGGTGTGGTTCCGTGAGATCTTCGAGTTCTTCTTCGGCGCGCCGCGCATTGCGGACGGGCCGGACCTGGCGCAGTTCTGGGGGGCATCGCTCGCGGCCGAGGAGAACGCGCTGGGCAAGCCGGCCAAGCGCGCGCCGATTCCCCTCGCGGTCTTGGAGTCCGGTGCACGTGAAGCGGGGCGCGCACGCTAGATGCAGGGGCCAACGGCCTGCGGGCGTCGAGCCCGGGCAGTTCAGGTGGCGACGCTGTACTCACTCGCCTGCGGTTCCGGCGGTTCGTCGGTCGGTGGCGGCTCGGGAGCGCGGCAGGCCACGCAGGCCAAGGCGAGCAGGGCGAGCAGGATGAGGCGGATCCGGGTCATGGCGACGGTCCTCCTGTGAGGTGGCGCTATGCTACGCCCATCGATGAAGGAGACGCATGTGGCGGCGAACCGGTGGCGGTTGGACGGGCAACTGGCCTTGGTGACCGGGGCCAGCGCGGGCATCGGGCTGGCGATCACGCGCGAGCTGCTGGGCTTCGGCGCCGACGTGCTGCTGGTGGCGCGCGACGAGGATGCCCTGCAGGCGGCGCGTGCCGAACTGGCGGAGGAATTCCCCGAGCGCGGCATCAGCACGCTCGCTGCCGACGTGGCGGACGACGAGGATCGACGCGCCATCCTGGACTGGGTGGAAGACCACGATGACGGCCTCAACATCCTGGTGAACAACGCTGGCGGCAATGTCACGCGCGCCGCGGTGGACTACACCGAGGACGAGTGGCGGAACATCTTCGAGACCAACCTGTTCTCGGCGTTCGAACTGTCGCGCTACGCACACCCGCTGCTGACGCGGCATGCGGCCTCGTGCATCGTCAACGTGGGCAGCGTGTCCGGCATCACCGCCGTGCGCAGCGGCGCGCCCTATGGCATGACCAAGGCCGCGCTGCACCAGCTCACCCGCAACCTGGCCGCCGAGTGGGCCGAGGACGGTGTGCGCGTGAACGCGGTGGCGCCGTGGTACATCCGCACGCGCCGTACCTCCGGGCCACTATCGGACCCGGACTATTACGACGAAGTGGTCGCACGTACCCCGATGCGCCGGATCGGCGAACCGGAGGAAGTCGCCGCTGCGGTGGGCTTCCTGTGCCTGCCTGCGTCCAGTTATGTCACCGGCGAATGCATCGCGGTGGACGGCGGATTCCTGCGTTACGGATTCTGAGGCGCCGCCTCGGGCGCGCGGAACACCACCCGGCCGTCGGCGTCCAGGATCTCGATGCCGGCATCACCGGCGTGGTCCACGCGCAGACGGATGCGTTCCTTGCCGGCCGCGTCGGCCAGCAGGATCTCGGCATCGTTGCGTTCGTTCTGGATCACGATGCGGCGCGTGGCCTGTCTGGCCGCGTCGAGCACCTTCACGTGCGAGGGCACGGCTTGGTTGATCTGCAGGCCGCTGCTGATCGGCTCGCCATCGGCGCCGATGCGTGTCAGCAGGCCGATGGCGTCCATGTTGGGATTGTCGAAGGCGAGCGCCGAGACCTTGCCGGCTTCCACATCGGTGAGTGCAAGGCCTCCGACTTCGTTGCCCTTGCGGTCGTAGAACACCAGTCCCGCGGGCGAGACGGCGCGCTTGAAGGTTTCTCCATTCAACATCGGCGGCGGAAAGCGCTGCTGGTTGGCCAGCACCACGCGCGCCACGCCGTCCGCGTCCACGATGTCCAGCCGCTCCACCGACAACCGTTCGAAATGCGGGTCGGGCGCCTTGAAGGCCGTCAGCAGCACGGCGATGAAGGCCAGCGTCAGTGCGCCGGCGTAGAGGCGCAGCAGGCGCATTTCGCGCAGCAGACGGTGCGTCGGATCGTGTGGCATCGGAGGTCCTTGTGGTGGAAACGTCCGATTCTAACGAGCCGTCCGGCGCGGTTCCCGCACGGGTGTCCGCAATGTCGATGCGCCACAGCGGGTACGTGGTGCGATTGAAATTCGTTTTACACGCGCGACGTAGCGTGTGCCGACCTGGAGACGAGGACATCGGGATGCGGCGATGGATCAAGCGCGGGCTGCTGGCCTGCCTGGCGACGGTGCTGGTGGTGGTGGCGGGAGGATTCGTCTATGTGTACACGCTGGACCTGGATGCGCAGCCGCCTGCGGAGCCGGACAGCACGGTGGCGGACCTGGCCTTCATGCGCGATGCACTGCCGCCGACACGCGGGAAGATCCTGGCGGTGGTCACCAGCACGTCGCACTTCCCGGGCGGCGAGAAGAATGCGGGCTTCGAACTGACCGAACTGGCGCGGGCGTACTACGTCTTCCGGGCCAACGGCTACGACGTCGACATCGCCAGTCCGCAAGGGGGATCACCCCCGATGCGTCGGGATGACGAGGACATGGTGGAGGCCGACCATGCCTTCCTCAACGATGCCGATGCGCGCAGGAAGCTTGTTGCCAGCCTGCCAGTGGGTGACGTGGACCCCGCTCGCTACTCGGCGGTGTATTTCGTTGGCGGCAAGGGCACGATGTTCGACTTTCCCAATGATCCGGCCATCCAGCGGCTGGTGCGCGACGTGTACCAGGCAGGCGGCGTGATCGGCGCGGTCTGCCATGGGCCGGCCGCGTTGCTGGAGGTGACACTGGACGATGGCATGCCGCTGCTGCGCGGCCGTCGCGTGGCCGGCTTCAGCAACGCGGAAGAGCTGTTCCTGATCGAGGACGCGCGCGCGCGCTTCCCTTACCTGCTGCAGGATCGCCTGGTGGAGAAGGGCGCGCGTTACGTGGAAGGCCCGATGTATCTGGACAACACGGTGGTCGATGGTCGGGTGGTTACCGGACAGAATCCGTGGTCGACGTGGTCCACCGCGGAAGCGATGGTCCGCGCGCTGGGCCATGTGCCGGTCGCGCGCGCACCTGGGCGCGACGAAAGGGCGGTGCAGGTGTTGGCCGCCTATCACGCGGGCGGTATCGACGCCGCGCGCAAGGCGCGTGCGGAGCGGCCCGACGCGGACAAGCGCCTGCTGCTGATGCATGCATTGGTGGCAGGCATGCAGGGGCGGCGGGGGGATGCCTGGCGATTGCAGGGACTGGCACACGACTAGGAGCCCTGTGCAGTAGCGTGGCGCCGACGTGGATCAACGCAGCGGCATCATTGCCTGCAGTTGCTCTCGTTGACGATGCGCGCGACGCGCTCGTGTTCGGCCCTGTTCCGTTCCACGTTCTCGCGGCGGGCGAAACGCCAGGCCACTTCGGTTTCGTCGAGCCGTTTCCGCCATGCCTCGCAGAGCGCGCCATCGGGCACCCGGGCGCAGGTGTCGCGCACGACTTCGCAGGCCTGGCCAGCGCCGGATTGCGGATTGCCGTCGAGTCCCACGGTGCGCAGGGTCACGCAGCGCGACGCGGGTTCGCTGTCCTCGGTCACGTAGGTGTCCTTGTCGTGCGTGGTGCACTGGAAGAGCACCGGCGGTGGCAGCGCGCGCGTGGTGCTGGCCGTCGCGGGCGCGGCAGGCATAGCGGGTGCCGGCGTGGCGGTGGCAGGCGACGCCTGCGCGGGCGAAGCGGGTGACGTGGCGGGCGGCGCGGGTGCCATCGGCACCGTGTTGACGCCCTGCATGGTGCGCGCTTCCTGCTTCATGCCTTTCGGGCAAGGCGAATTCTGCAGCGTCAGTGCGCCGCTCGCATCCGTGCAGCGGTAAATGGTCACTTCATTTGCGCGGGCGGCCGAGGATGCGGTGACCCAGAACAGCACCAGCAACGTAAGACGGGCGAAGGTGGAGCGCGCGGAAAGACTCATGGATTCCTGCAATCGTTGGCGATGCGCGCGTCGATGCCGCGCTGTTCCAAGTCTAGCGCGCGCTGCTCGCTCGACATCGCGCTGCCGTAGCGGCGCAGGATCTCGTAGCGGCGGTCGGAGAGGCGCGCACACACTTCCTGCTGTGGCAACGGGTGGCAGGTGTCGCGCACCCAGGTGCCACCGGGCAGGATCACCGGGCCATGCCCCGGATAGTGGCCGCCCGGGGGACGCGGCGGCCGACGGTCACCGCTTTCGAAGGACAGATGGCCGTTGCCGACCGAGACGCTGCCGGACACGCTGGCACCGCTGCCGGTGCGTGGCCAGGCGGGGTAGGCCACGCCATACGGTACCCAGCGCGGATTGCCGTCGTCGTTGTCGCTGGTGTAGACCTTGCCTTCGGGCGTGGTGCATTCGTACATCGGCCGCGGCGGGGTGAGGTACACCACGCGCGCGGGCGGAGCCGCGGCAGGTGGTGCCGGCGCGGGCGCAGGGGCTGCGACAGCGGGCGGTGGCACGGGGTCCAGCGGCCGCTGCATCGTACGGACTTCCTGCCTCTCGCCTTTCAGGCAGGGCGAATCGCGCAGCGCCACGCTGCCGTTGGCGGTCACGCAGCGGTAGATGGTGACCTGCCCGGCGCTGGGTGTCGCCTGCGCGCCCATGGCGACGGGTGACAGCGTCAGCAGCAGCATCAACAGGGGCAGGGCGAGGCGCGGCATGCGGCCATGGTGCGCGCGTGCCGGAGGGATGGGAAGGTGGAAGGACGACCGTGTACGGCCGTCGGTCATTCACGCAGCGCCTGACCGGTCAGCGCATCGCGGATGACCGTGGGGCGGGCGAGGCCGCCGGTGTGTCCGGGGACGACGGCGTCGACGCGTGGCAGCAGCAACGGGTCCAGGGCGTCGCGGTCGCTGACGGCGGGCTTGCCGCTGAGGTTCGCGCTGGTGGACACCAACGCGCCGCCATAGGCCTGGCACAGGCCGATCACGACCGGATGTTCGCTCACGCGCACGGCAATGCCACGATGCGCACCGGTGATCCAGCGGGGTGCCTGCGCGGTGGCAGGCATCACCCAGGTGTGTGGCCCGGGCCAGCTGGACAGCACCTCGGTGAGGCGATCCGTCGGAACGGCGGCGACGTCGATCAGCGGTTTGAGCTGTTCCTGCGTGGCCGCGATCAGGATCAACCCCTTCTCCACCGGACGCTGCTTGATCGCCAGCAGCCGGTGCACCGCGCCTTCGTCGAATGGATCGCAACCCAGCCCCCACACGGCCTCGGTGGGGTAGGCGACGATGCCGCCACTGCGGATGACTTCCGCGGCTTCCTCGATGGTCCGTTCGATGGGCATGGCGTCGTCGGCGTCGTGGTGGGGTCAGAAGGGAGCGTCGTCTCCGGCGACCGCCTTGGATGCCGCCTTCTTCACCGTCTTCTTTGTCGCTGTTTTCTTGCTGGCGGACGTGGTCGCCGTCTTCTTCGCAGCCTTCTTCGCGGTCTTTTTCGCCGGTGCCTTCTTGGCGGCAGTCTTCTTTGGCGCGGCTTCCTTCTTCACCACGGCCTTCTTGGCGGCGGTCTTCTTGCCGAAGCCCTTGCGCACCGGCTTGCCGGTTTCTTCCAGCAGCTTCTGCACCTCGACCAGCGTCAGCGACGCCGGCTCGCGATCCTTCGGAATCTTGCCGTTGAGCTTGCCGTCGCTGATGTACGGGCCGAAGCGGCCGTTCAGCACCTGGATGTCGCTACCGTCGAAGTCCTTGATGATGCGGTTGCGGGCGATCTCTTCCTTCTCTTCGATCAGGAACACCGCGCGCGCCAGGTCGATCGTGTACGGGTCGTCTTCCTTCTTCAGCGACGCATACACGCTGCCGCGCTTGGCGAACGGGCCGAAGCGGCCGATGCCGACGCTGACCTCCTCGTCCTTGTCCTGGCCCAGCTTGCGGGGCAGCTTGAACAGTTCCAGCGCGTCTTCCAGCGTGATGGTATGCATCGACTGGCCGGGACGCAGCGAGGCGAACTCCAGCTTCTCGTCGGTGTCCTTGTCGCCGATCTGCGCATATGGCCCGTAACGGCCCAGTCGCACGCTGACCGGCTTGCCGGACTTGGCGTCGGTACCGAGTTCGCGCGCGCCGGTGGCTTCGCTGCGGTCCACGGTTTCCGCCTTTTCGGCGACCAGGTCCTTGAAGGGGCCCCAAAACCGCTCCATCAGCGGCACCCAGTCTTCCTCGCCGCGGGAAACGGCATCCAGCTCGTCCTCCAGCTTGGCGGTGAAGTCGTAGTCCACGTACTGGGTGAAATGGCCGGACAGGAACTTGGATACCGCGCGGCCCACGTCGCTGGGCTTGAACGCACGGCCTTCCATTTCCACGTACTTGCGGAACTGCAGCGTCTGGATGATCGAGGCGTAGGTGGAGGGACGGCCGATGCCGTACTCCTCCAGCGCCTTCACCAGCGCCGCTTCGGTGAAGCGCGGCGGCGGCTGGGTGAAATGCTGGTCGGCGTGGATGCGGTCGAGCGGCACGGTGTCGCCGGGTTTCATCGGCGGCAGCTTGCGGCCTTCGTCGTCGTCCTCGGCGTTCTTCTGGTCCTTGCCTTCCTCGTACACGGCGAGGAAGCCGGGATCGACCACGGTGGTGCCGCTGGCGCGGAAGCTGTGCGCGCTGCCGGCGGCAAGGTCGACGCTGACGGTGTTGAGCGTGGCCGGGACCATCTGGCAGGCGACGGCGCGCTTCCAGATCAGGTCGTACAGCTTGCGCTCGTCGTCGCTCAGGTACTTCGCGACTTGCGAGGGCGTGCGCAGCGCGCTGGTCGGACGCACGGCTTCGTGCGCTTCCTGCGCGTTCTTCGACTTGGTGACATAGACGTTGGGCTTGTCCGGCAGCGCCTGCGTGCCGAAGTCGCGCGCGATAACGTCGCGGATCTCGGCCAGCGCTTCCGCCGACAGGCTCACCGAGTCGGTACGCATGTAGCTGATCAGGCCGACGGTGCCTTCCTCGTCGCCGATGTTGACGCCTTCGTACAGCTTCTGCGCCACCTGCATGGTCTTGCGGGTGGTGAAGCCGAGCTTGCGCGAGGCTTCCTGCTGCAGCGTGGAGGTGGTGAACGGTGGCGCTGGGCGGCGCTTGCGTTCCTTGCTGGTCACGTCGGTGACGTGCAGCATGCCCTGCGCGGCCTGCTGGATGCGCAGCCGGGCGGCTTCTGCGGTGTCGCCGTCGGTGACGGTGAACTGTTCGAACTTCTGCCCGTCGAGCTTCGTCAGCTTGGCGGTGAAGGCCTGGCGCGGATGCGCGCACTCGGCCTCGATGCTCCAGTACTCGCGAGCGATGAAGGCTTCGATCTCTTCCTCGCGCTCCACGATCATGCGCAGTGCCGGCGACTGTACGCGGCCGGCCGACAGGCCGCGCTGCACCTTGCGCCACAGCACCGGCGAAAGATTGAAGCCGACCAGGTAGTCCAGCGCGCGGCGTGCCTGCTGGGCATCGACCAGGTCGCCGGCGATCTGCCGCGGTTGGGCCATGGCTTCCTTGATCGCGCGCGGCGTGATTTCGGTGAAGACCACCCGATGCAGCGGCTTGTCCTTCAGCAGGCCCCGCTCCTTCAGAATCTCGGCGATGTGCCAGCTGATCGCTTCGCCCTCGCGGTCCGGGTCGGTCGCCAGGAAGATGTCATCGGCGCCCTTGGCGGCCTTGGCGATGGCATCGACGTGCTTTTCGTTCTTCTCGATCAGGTCGTAGCGCATCGCGAACCCGTTGTCGGGGTCCACCGCTCCTTCCTTCGGCACCAGGTCCCGGACGTGGCCATAGGACGCCAGGACGGTGAAGTCCTTGCCGAGGTATTTGTTGATCGTCTTGGCCTTGGCGGGCGACTCGACGATGAGCAGGTGCTTGGGCATGTCAGGGGTTCAGGGGAGTTCGGGTGGGCCGTCCGGGGCCGGCTAGGGTGGCCCAGATGCGGGCGCCAGAGAAGCGGACGCCCGGGGCTGGGGCCCCGGGCGTTCAGATTTCCTATTTATAGTGGTGTCACGGCCGGGGCCGGGCTGTCAAGCCGCCTTGGTGGGACCGGGCCGGGTTCCGTGACCCGGATCGCGCCGTGGGGCCGGTCAGCGACTCATCGAGAACAAGGCGGCGAAAGCCACCAGCATCAGGATCACCGCACCGACGACCAGCAGGCCGCCGATGATCAGCACCACCAGGGCCACCGGCCCAAGCTCCTCGCGCTGGCGCTCCGGTTGCGAGGTGAAGGCCCACTTGTCGACCACCAGCGTGTCGCAGACCAGGTCGTGCAACGCTTGCTTGCGCGTGGTGAAGGCCGCCATCAGGAAGCCGATGCCAAGGATGATGGCCGACAGCATGGTGGCCCAGTAGCGGCCGAAGCCACGCAGGAAGCTGATCTTGTCGCCGTCGGTCCTCACCACCTTGATGCCGATGGCCAGTTTGCCGGGCGTGGCCATCAGCCCGGCAGCGGAGTGGAACCAGCCGTAGACCATCGCCGTCAGCACATACGAGATGGCGGTTTCGCCCACGTTGAATGCGCCCGCCGCTCCGGAGAAGCCATCGGCGAACGAACTGCCCAACCCCAGCAGCCCGGCGATGATGGTCGCCACGATGCCTACCGGGATGCCGATGGCGAATGCGTCGATGAAGCTGGCCGCAACACGCTTCCAGAAGCCGGCGTAAACCACATGGCCGTCGGCGACCGGAGGCGCATACGTGACGCGGCCCACGTCCGCGCGCGGTGCCGCGTAGGGCGATGCAACGACGCCATGGGTTTCACCCGGCGCAACCGTGCGGTTGGCGGCCGCTGCGGCTATCACGGCATCGGACTGGATGGCGTGCGCGGGCGCGTGCCGTGCGTAGCTGGGTTCGCTGGCGGTGAAGACGGCGCGGCCGGTCAGCGGGCGTTCTAGGGGTACCGGCTCCGGTTCGGGCTCCTGCGCGGCGGGCGCAGGTGAAGCCGGGACGGGGCGCGTGTCCGCGATGCCGAGTTCGATCGCGAGTTCGCCCAGCGGCGTCCACTGGTTCATGCCCTCGCGCCAGGCAAGCGATGCACTGGTCAGGGCGCCGGAACGGTAGAGCTCCGTGAGAGCCTCCGGGGACACCGGGCCTTGGCGCTCGTGCCGGATATCAACGTAATACCACTCGGTCATGCAGGGTCTCCTTGCCCTTTCAGGATTGTGTGGCCAGTGGAATCAGGATGGCGGCCATCATGGCGATGAAGATCAGCCCGTAGATGACGCCCGCGATCGCCAGGATCACCTTCGTAGCGGTGCCTAGGCCGCGTTGCTGCCAGTCGGGATGGGCGGTATACGCCCAGCGGTCCACCACCAGCGTGCCCACCGCCATGTCGTGCAGGCCTTGTTTGCGCTCGGTGAAGGCCGCGATCAGGTAGCCGATGTACAGCGTGAGATAGTTCAGCATGACGGCCAACCAGCGCAGCAGCGCGCGACCCAGGGTCAGGCGACGCCCGTCGATGTCGGTGACCTTGATGCCAACCGCCATCTTGCCCAGCGTGGCCTGTTTGGCCGAGGACTCGAAACCCACGTAGTAGGCCGCGCTGATCACCGGATACAGCAAGTAGACCAGCGCCATCATGCCGAACATCGCCGCCATGCCTTCGGTGTTGTTCCCGCCACGCATCAGCAGGCTGCCACCGACGCCGAGCACCACCACGCACACGATGAGTACCAGGTAGTAGGCGAAGCCCACCACCATCGAGTCGATGAAGAGCGCCGCGAGGCGCCGCCAGAAGCCGGCCAGCACCACGTCGCCATCGCCCACGTAATGCTGTTCCGATGCGATCTGTGCCGCAGGCGGTGCGTAGGGGGCATCTGCGGCGGGAAGCGGGAGGTCAGCTGCCGCGTCGGCGCCTGGTGCGGGCGGGTCCATCGTGCCGACAAGCAGGTCCAGCTCGGAGGCCAGCGTGCTCAGCGGCTGCCAGTCCTCCAGCCCCTCGCGCCACACCAGTGACTGCGCATCCAGGCGCGCCTGGCGGACATGGCCGCCGAGCTCCCCGGCCGTGAACGGCCCCTGCCGCTGCCCTTGGGCGTCGGCGTAATACCAGTGCGTCATGTACTCGATCCCCGATGAAATACGTAGCCTGTCGCGCCACGTCTACGTTGCTCAGCCGCGACATTCCATGGGCAGCCATTTGTCGTCGATTTCCGACGAGCACTGCCATTCGGTGTGGTCGCTCCCCATGTCCCACCACAGCTTCCTGCCGTCGATCTGCGCGTTGCCGGTATTGCCGAACTCCAGTTCGAAACCGCAGGTGCCGTCGTCGAAGTCGCCGACGACGGCGCGCGTGATGTAGGTCCCCGCGTAGCTCTCGGGCGTGCCGATGCCGCCTTCGCCATTGGTGGGGCAGCGCCCTTCGCGGTCATGGAAGGTCTTTACGTCGCTGCGCAGCTCAAAGTTGTCGATCACCGCCTGGGAAACCTTCGAGCGCAGGGTGTAATCGTTGTACGCAGGAATCGCGATGGCGGCCAGGATGCCGCCGATGCCGACGCAGGGCAGCACGAGGGCCGCCGCCACGATCAGCGCGATCCTGCCGCCGGACATCCCTTTCTTGGCGACGGGTGGGGCAGGTGAGCGCAACAGGCGCTCCTGCGGTGGAGCGGTGGCAACGTGCGCCGACAGCGGTGGTGGGACGGGCGACGGCGTTCCGCCGTCATCGGCCGGTGCCGCATGCAGTCCCAGTTCTGCGGAAAATTCCTGCAGCGGCAGCCACTGGGGCAGGCCTTCGCGCCAGACAAGGCTGTCCAGCGCGACGCGGCCGTAACGGTAGTGGGTGACCAGTTCTTCCGACGACACCGGCCCGTGCTGCTGACGGTTCCGGTCAGCGTAATACCAACCCGACATGCTTCCCCCTGAAGCGTTTCAACGCCTCAGTGTACCGGCTCGGGTTCGTCCGCAAACATCTGGGTTTCCATCCACGCATAGGCGGCTTCCGAGCCCGGCTGGTTGAACAGCACCATCAGCACGACCCACTTCAGGTCGTCCAGGTCCAGTTCGTCCTGGTCCAGGGCCATGGCGCGGTCCAGCACCAGCTCGCGCTGGTCCGCATCCAGGACGCCGTGCTGCTCCAGGAACAGCAGGAAGCCCCGGCATTCGACGTCGAGCTTTTCCAGTTCGGGGCCATGGAAGACGCGGGTGGGGCCGCCCACGCGAGGCGTCGACGCGGCCGGGCGCTGGTCGGCCAGGGCATCGAGCCAATCGAAGGCTTTGCTGATCTCGGCGGGGCTGAAACCGGCCTGGATCAGGCCGTTCTGGAGAGAGTCGCGGTCGCGGACGGGGTCCGCATCTTCGGTGAAGTAATGTTCGAACAGGTACAGCAGTACATCCAGGATGCTCTCTTTCATTGCCCCTCGGCCTGCGTCAACGACGCTGTGGAGGTGAAGAAACCGGTCTTTCTCTGGTATCGGCCGTGTTCTGCCGTTACTAAGCCATCCAGTTCCATGACCAGCAGCATGGAGGACAGTTCCGCAGCCGTCAATCCAGTGCGTGAGACGAGCTGATCCATACCTGTTGGGTCATGACCCAGGCCTTCCCACAACTTCTGGTAGTCGGCATCCAGTCGCAAGGGGGTCTCACCTGGTCCTGCGATTGCCGCCGATTCAGTCTCGCCCAAGCGGCCACGCAAGGCGTTGGCCAGGTCGACGGCCAGCGGCGCCACCGCCTCGATGACCTCCTGCGGGCATTCCACCAGGGCGGCACCGTCCCGGATCAGGCGGTGACAGCCCCGCGCCAGGGGGTTGTGGATCGAGCCGGGGATGGCGAAGACCTCGCGCCCGGCTTCGCCGGCCTGGCGGGCGGTGATCAACGCGCCCGACCGCTCGGCGGCTTCGACGACCAGCGTGCCCAAGGTCAGGCCCGCGAGGATGCGGTTGCGCGAAGGGAAATGGCTGCGCATCGCCGGTGTTCCGGGCGGGTGTTCACTGACCACGGCGCCGTGGGTGGCCAGACGGTCGCGCAACAGGTCGTGCCCCGGGGGGTAGGCGATGTCCGGTCCGGTGCCGACGACCGCGATGGTGGTGCCGGGCCCCAGCGCGAGCGCGGCCTCATGCGCCACGGCGTCGATGCCCCGGGCCATTCCGCTGGCCACCACGATGCCCGTGGAGGCGAACGCACGTGCGAACGCATGGGCATTGTCCCGTCCCCCGCTGGTCGGCGTGCGGCTGCCCACCACCGCGACGGCGGCCCGCCACAGCAGGGTTGGATCGCCTTCGACGAACAGTGCCAGCGGTGGGCTCCCGATCTGCCTCAGCGGGGCCGGGTAGTCCGCTTCGTGCCAGCCGATCAGGTAATGATCTGGGGCCTGCAGCCACTCCAGTGTTCTCGCGAGTGCGTCATCGGCAGGGCCGCGTAGGCGGGTGATCTGTACGTCGTCCATTCCCGCCCCCCGCCAGGCGCTTGCTCCTGCCCGGAGGGCCGCCGATGGTGTGCCGTGCTGGTCGAGCAGGCGTCGTCGGCACAGGACCGGACCGCCGGCCAGGACCAGTCTGGCCAGTGCGCTCGTGTCATCGGTATGCATGCTGCGAGCGTAGGTTGGAAACGACGACGGCGCCCTCGGGCGCCGTCGCAGTCTTGCGTAGGAATTGCCTGACGCGTGTCAGTAGGTCGCGTCGGGGTGCTTCAGCTCGTAGCCGACGCGGGTGGCCTCCACGCCTTCCATGACCAGCGCGTAGCTGACCTTGTCGAAGGTGCGGAACACCATCGCATGGCTGGCGTACTCGTCAGGCAGGCTGACGCGGCCGGCGCCCGACTTCGGCGACTCGCTGATTCGCGAGGATTCCGGATGGGCCATGCGGTTGGCGGTGTGGCTGCCATTGCGCCAGATCGAGAACACGGTGCCGTTGTCCACGCCGTCCAGGCGGCCGCCGGAGATGGCGATCACGTCGCGCGTACCGCCCGAGGTGAGGGCATCCGCCACCGCCAGCACACGCAACTTGCCGGCCGGATCGCTGGCGGGCGGGTGCGGGAAGAAGTGCAGGTCGTAGGGCTGCGCGTCCACCGGGATCAGGCGGTCACCGACGCGGACCTCATGTCCGCCGATGTCGGCGACCAGCGTGCTGACCTCGGTGCCCGGGACTACGCCCCGGGTGAAGGTCGCAACGTTGACCTTCGCCAGCTCGTAGCCGAGGAAAACGCCCTTGCCGCTCTGTTCGACGATGTCCTTCCACTGGTCCACTTCGCCGCGGATACTCCTGCCACGGAAATCCAGATCCTGTGCGCGCGGATTGTCGGTGAAGCGGGCCGTCGGCCGGACCACCGCGAAGCGCTGGCCCGGCTGGGCGCCATCCAGTCCGCGGACGTAGATGTTGTGGCCACCGGAGCCGCGCAGGCGGTCTTCATCCAGCCCGGCGACGTGCGGCAGGCCCTCGAAGCTGTCGACGACGCGGCGATCCTTCAGGTACGCCTCGATGTCGGATAGCGGAATGGCATTCAGCGGGGCTTCCTGGCGCGGGCCGGGTTGCACGGCCACGCGGTCCAGATAGGCCAGGCTGATCACATCGCCCGGATAGATCAGGTGCGGGTTCTGGATCTGCGGATTGGCCTGCCAGATTTCCGGCCACAGCCATGGCTTCTTGAGGAAGCGCGCCGAAATATCCCACAGCGTGTCGCCACGCTTGACCACGTAGGTATCAGGGTGGCTCCCCGCCATCTCGGCAGCGGCCGCGTAAGTGCCGACGGTCAGCGCCGCAACGGCGAGAACCGTACGAAAATATTTAAACATGGCGGTATCTACCTGATTCCCCGACAGGTGGTCAGCACTATAGTCCAGAAAACCCGACGCAAAGCAAGCGCCCGCGTTAGAATTCGTGAGGCCTTGCCGGATTCCACTGGCGCCCCCATCCCGAGACGTACCATGGCCCTGCTTCCCATTCTCGAATTCCCCGACCCCCGCCTGCGTACGAAAGCCGTGCCGGTGGATGCGGGGCACGTGAGCTCGCCGGCGTTCCAGCGGCTGCTGGACGATATGTTCGAGACCATGTACGACGCGCCCGGCATTGGCCTGGCCGCCAGCCAGGTGGACGTGCACCAGCGTTTCATGGTGATCGACATCAGCGAAGAGAAGAACCAGCCGCAGGTCTTCATCAATCCCGAGCTGAGTGAACAGGTCGGCGAACAGGTCTACCAGGAAGGCTGCCTGTCCGTGCCCGGCATCTTTGCCGACGTGACCCGCGCCGATGCGATCACCGTGCGTTTCCTCGACCGCCAGGGCCAGCCGCAGGAACTGCGGGTCGATGGCCTGCTCGCCGTCTGTATCCAGCACGAGATGGACCACCTCGACGGCAAGCTGTTCGTCGATTACCTCTCGCCGCTCAAGCGCGAGATGGTGCGCAAGAAGCTGGCAAAGCAGCGCAAGCACGTCGCCTGACGTGCCGGCGTGACGGGATCGGGTGCCGGGCTGGTCCCGCCCGTTCCGGTATCCCTTCCCTGAGGTCTTACCCGCATGAGAATCGTCTTCGCCGGCACGCCGGCGTTCGCCGTGCCCAGCCTGCGCGCCGCACATGCCCACCATGAAGTCGTCGCGGTCTACACCCAGCCCGATCGCCCGGCGGGACGTGGGCGCGGGCTGACTCCTTCGCCGGTCAAGCTGGAAGCGATCCAGCGCGGTATCCCGGTGCTGCAGCCACTTTCGCTGAGGAAGAAATCCACCCAGGACGCACTGCGCGAGATGCAGCCGGACGTCATGATCGTGGTGGCCTATGGCCTGATCCTTCCGCAGGCGGTACTGGACATCCCCCAGTACGGCTGCTGGAACGTGCACGCCTCGCTGCTGCCGCGCTGGCGCGGTGCTGCGCCGATCCAGCGCGCCATCGAGGCAGGCGATACCGAGACGGGTGTCTGCCTGATGCAGATGGAAGCGGGCCTGGACACCGGGCCGGTGCTGCTGGCGCAGAGCGTGCCGATCGGTCCAGACGATACCGGCGGGCACCTCCACGACCGGCTTTCCGATCTGGGAGCCCAGGTCCTGCGTGATGCGCTTGGCCTGCTGCGGGCCGGCGTCCGCCTGCCGCCGCATCCGCAGACGGAAGAGGGTGTGGCCTACGCGCACAAGCTGGACAAGGCCGAAGCCAGGCTCGACTGGTCGCAGCCGGCCGAGGTGTTGGCCCGCAAAGTACGTGCGTTCAACCCCTGGCCTGTAGCCGAAGCGCAGGTCGCCGGCGAGCGCCTGCGCATCCATGGCGCGGTGGCGGTCGAGCAGGCGCACACCGCCGCGCCCGGCACGCTGCTGGCCGCCAGCCGGCAGGGGCTGGACATCGCTTGCGGCCGCGGCGTGTTGCGGCTGCGCGTGGTCCAGCGCGAAGGCGGTAAGGCGATCACCGCGGCGGATTACCTCAACGCCCGGCGCGACCTGGTGACGGCATGAGCACGCAGGCCGGCGTCGCGGTACGGGTCCTTGCCACCCGTGTCGTCGATGCCGTGATGCACCGTGGTCGTTCGCTGAAAGCGGAACTGGCCGCCTGCCTGCCCCGCATCGATGACGCACGGGACCGCGCGTTGCTGGAGGCGATCTGCTTCGCGGTGCTGCGCTCGCGTGCCCGCAGCGAGGCGGCGCTGGAGCAATGGATGAGCAGGCCGCTGGGGCCGCGCGACAATGAGTTGCGTGCGCTCCTGCACGTGGGGTTTGCGCAGGTGGTGATCCTGGGCCTTCCTCCGCACGCGGCGCTGTCAGCGACCGTGGAAGCCGTGCGCGCGCTGGGGAGGCCGCACCAGGACAAGGTCGTGAATGCGCTACTGCGTCGTGCGCAGCGTGAAGGCCTGCCTGCTGTCTCCGCGGACGCGCTGTGGCCCGAGTGGCTGCGCCGGCAGATACGGGCCGATTGGCCGGAACAGGCCGAGGCGATTTTCGAGGCCAGCCAACACGAAGCGCCGCTGTGGTTGAGAGTCAATCGATCCCATGGCGGTCGCGACGAGTACCGGCAACGACTGGCGGATGCGGGCATCGAGGCGGACCTCGTGGAGGGCATGGCCGATGCGCTGGTCCTGCGCGAACCCCTGGCTGCCACGGCATTGCCTGGTTTCGCCCAAGGTGATGTCTCCGTGCAGGACGGCGCCGCTCAGCGCGTCGCGGATCTGGCAGGCACGCTGCCAGCGGGAGCCCGCGTGCTGGATATGTGTGCCGCGCCCGGGGGCAAGTCCGCGCACCTGCTTGAACGTGATCCTTCATTGCGACTGGTTGCACTGGATGTGGACGCCCGCCGGTTGCAGCGCGTCCGGGAGACACTCGACCGCGTAGGTGCCAGCGCACACCTGCAGGCAGCGGATGCCACCGATACAACGGCCTGGTGGGATGGCCAGCCTTTCGATGTCGTGCTGCTGGATGCGCCCTGCTCCGCCACGGGCATCGTGCGCCGGCAACCGGATGTCCTGCTGCATCGGCGTGCCGACGATCTGGTGGCGTTGACCCGCCTGCAGGCACGCCTGCTCGATGCCGCGTGGCGGGTGCTGCGTCCGGGCGGGTGCCTGGTCTACACCACCTGCTCGATCCTGCGCGCCGAGAATGCGCTGCAGTTGGAGGCATTCCGCGCACGCCACGCCGCGGCGCTGGTCGAGCCGCTCGATGAAACGTGGGGGCATGCCGATGGGGGTGGTCGACAGCGGCTGCCGGGCGAATGCGATATGGACGGATTCTTCTATGCCATTCTGCGGAAAGCGTGATTCGCGCAGCAGTACGCGGTAACGCCACGCGCGTGGTGATGCACTGTTGACGGTCCCTTCCCTGAGTGCGCGATACTGACGACGAAGGCAGGCTATCGCTGTTCACCTCGCCTTGACGTGGCGGGAACGGAGTAGGTGCAGACTCCGTCGTCATGGTCGGTTCGCACACGCTGCCTTCATGAACGTGTCGTCGCACAGGGCAGGATCCAGGGCAATGCAAGGCAGGAGCCATCGTCGACAGGATGTCGCGCGCGCGTTCGCGTGGCTGTCAGGATTCAGTGTCCCTGCATTGCTGGTGGTGCCCAAGGGACTGGGCGCGTTCGCCGTGCTGATGCTGGTGGCCACGCTGCTGGCGCTGCCGGATGCCTGGCGTAGCCGTGGCGAGCGTACCCCGCGTGCATTGCATCTCCTGCTGGGTACCGCGTTGGTCGTCCTGGCCGTAGCCGCGCTTTCCATGTGGGGCAGCGGCGCCGACATGTCCGCGCTCGACAATCCCTCGCGCGCCCTGCTGCTGCCGTGGTGTGCCTGGCTGGCATGGTCGACGCGTGTGCGCGTGACGAGTCTCTGGTATGGCGCGCTGGCGGGATTGGCGCTTGCGTTCACGATCTCGATGGCGCAGGCGTCGTTGGGCGCGGACCGTGCGGGCGGCGAGGCCAACCCCATCGTGTTCGCGAACGCCGTGCTGGCGCTGCTGGTGGTGGGCGTGTTCTGCCGGCCACCGCGCAACGGGTTCCTGATGCAGTTGCTGCTGGCCGCGCTGGTGGCGCTGGCCGTGGTCGCCGTGATCCTCAGTGGCAGCCGTGGTGTGCTGCCCGGTCTCGGGCTGGTGGTGCTGATGCTGCTTGCCGGCAGCGAAGCACGGCATCGCGGGTGGCGGCTGGGGGCGACCGGCGTCGCGCTGGCGCTGCTGCTGGCGGCGTTGTGGACGGTGCCGTGGCTGTCGGCGCAGTTCCGGCTCGACCAGTTGCACGCGGACGTGGCGGGTTACACGCAGGGCCAGGTGGACCAGCCGATCAGCGCCCGCCTGGCGTTGTGGTCGGTGGCGTGGGACGCATTCCGCGAAGCGCCGTTCACGGGTGTGGGGATCGAGGCCTTCGCATCGCGGGTCGACGCCAGCATCTACTGCCGGGGCGCGTCACGGCATTTCTGCGGACTGGAGCATGCGCACAACGATGTCGCGCAGTGGGCGGCCACGATGGGAGTTCCCGGCGTGGCGGTGCTGCTGGCGTTCTATGGAGTGCCGCTGGCGACCGCGGTTTTTCAGGTCCGGCACAACCGGTTACACGCACCGGTCGGTCCGTCCTGGGCCGCGGGGATTCTGGTGGCCGCCTACATGGTGTCGGGGCTGACACAGTCGATGTTTTCCCATGCCCTCAGCACCAGCGCCTATGTGGTACTCGTCGGGCTGCTGCTGGGGATGGGAATGGCGCCTCGCGACGCTGTAGGGAATTCGATCCGTTCAATCGGGCAGGCGGCGGAAAACGGCTCGGGATAGGGGTGCCAGCGGGAGACATGCAGGAAGGCGTGAGGTGTCCACTCGGCGCAGTCCATTCGGGTACTCCGGACGCGTCGCCACGACCGGATTTTTCACGCGCGCCTCACCAGGCGCTCGGTGGATCGGCCACTGGTTGAGGTGAGGCAGGCATGTCCGGCATCTGCATCGGCCCGTGGCGCCGTGGGCGGCCTTCTTCGCCGCTGAGCCTGTCCGTGGACGCCAGGTCTTGGTTCGGACTGAGCTTGGAGTCGAACGTAGGGGCTCGTTGCAGCAGCCGCGCATAGACGGCCTCGGTGTGATCGACGAAGGTTCCGATTCCGAATTCGGCGACCGCGTGATCGCGGGCAGCCTTGCCGCGGCGCAGGACATCTCCGCGGTCGTTCAGCATGTCGCGCAGCGCCTCCGCCATCGCGGCGTATCCATGCACCGGCACGATCCAGCCATCGGCGCCGGGGCGGATGTTCTCAGGCAGGCCGGCGTAGTCGGTCACCATGACGGGCTTGCCCATCGCCATCATCTCGCGGCAGGCGAAGGAGATCGTTTCGATGTCGTGGGACAGCACGAAGCCGGCATCCAGGCGGGCGATCATCGGACGGACGTCGTCCAGAAGGCCGGGGAAATGGAAGCGGTCCTGCAACCCAGCTCGCGCAAGCTCCTGCCGCTGGGCCGCAGATGGCGGGTGGCCGGCAATGACGACCTGGACGCGGTCGCGCTCGTCCGGCGTCAGCAACGCCAGTGCCGCTACCAGGTCGGTCCATCCCTTGTAGTCCGCCGTTCCGGCGTTGCTGCCGATCCAAAGCTGTCGCGCATCCGAGCGGTCGGGCGCTTCGGCCGGTGAATAGAAAGCGGTGTCGACGCCGTTGTAGACGGTTTCCGGTTGGCAGCGACGATAGGGGGTGTGGCCCAGCTGGCGGCGCACGAATTCGCACACCGCGATCACCTTGTCCGTCCCGAAGCGCGCACGCCACGCATGTTGCAGGCCGCGCATCGGCTTGGTGTTGTGCTTCGTCAGCACGACCAGGGGGCGGGGCTGCAGGCTCCTCAGGGCCGCGATCACGAGGCGGTGATCGGCCGACCCGTTCACGTGCACGATATCGAAGCGGTGTTCCCGCAGGTATGCGTGCAGGCGTGCGCAGGCCCGGCTGCGGGCGGGCAGCGTACGCAGTCCGTTGGGATAGGGTTGTGCGAAGGCGTGGAGACCCGGGATCGCCCGGACTTCACGCAACAGCCGGCTGTCCTCCGGCGCGGCGACGTGCACTTCGTGCCGCACCGACAACCCGCGCGCGAGTTCGCGGATGTACGTGGTGTGTCCCCCGCCACTGCCGCTGTGGAAATTGGTGTACAGGAGTTTCATGCGGCCGTCGGGGTGGCGGGAGCGGAAAGCGGGGCCGGCCAGTGATCACGCCTGTGCGCATGGGGGCTGGGAACGACTTCCGTCAGTGTATCTCCACGCAGGCAGTGGTCCAATGCGGTCAGCTGCCCTTCGTTCCAGCGCTGCGCGTCGGCAAAGGCCGCCAGGCCAAGCAATCGGCGCAAGCCCGCGTCCTTCGACAGGCGGATGATGTGGTCCGCGAAAGCCTCGTGGTCGTGATCGGGCACCACCAGGAGGCCATTGCGGAATTCGGCCCCCAAGCCACGCGCCCCGGTGGCCGTGGAGATCGTGGGCACGCCGGCCCCCATCGCGTCCAGGAGTTTGATGTTGATGCCGGTCCCCGCGACCGTCGGATTGACCGACAACGGGGTACGGGTGAAGGCGAGGCGCAGGTTGTCGACGAAGCCGAGCTTCTCCACGTTGGGGAGATCGGGTGCCCAGTTGCAGATCGAGCCGGCCAGTCTGAGTTTGAAGTCCGGGATCGCACTCAGCACGCGTGGCAGCACGTGTTCCAGGAACTGCCGCAGCGAGATCTGGTTCGACAGCATATTGGTGCCGACATAGAGCGCGGCATGGTCGGCGCTGTGGTCGGGCACGGGCTGGTCCAAGCCGATGAAATGGCTGACGACAGCGATCTCGGGATTGCGTTCGCCCGCTCCGTGCAGCGCCAGTTGCTGTCGGAAACGCTCGGCTTCCTGCGCCTGGATGGCGATCACCGCATCGGCGCGGCGCAACCCACGGTTCTCATCCCGGGGCGTGAGAGAAACCCAGTATCCTTTCCGGAAGCCACGGGCCACGAAGGGTCGATGCCGGTCGGCAAAAGCGTCGTGGGTGTCCAGCAACTTGCGCGTCGAGGCAGGAAAAGCGTCAAACGCGCGGGAGTTGAAGGCGTATTCGACGACGACGGCATCGAACCTGCGATCCATGGCCCGCAGCTGATGGGTCCATGCGTCGCGCCAGTTTTCGTCGAGCCGGGAATAGTGGCTGTGGTCGTACCCGAGCCCACGCAGGACCTTCCGCCAGCGACGCCGCAGCTTGCCGCGCAGCCAGAAGGCGGCACGCGCCCATCGTGGGCCATTGTCGAGAGGTACGTAGTGCTGTTCCCCGAAAAAGGCGACGTGCGACGCGATATCCGGCTTCTGCGTGTCCAGCTTGGACGCGACATGTACGAACGTCAGTTCGTGACCCAGCGCCCTGATCGCCTTGCACAGTTGCAGGATGCGCACGCTGTGCCCGGCTTTCGCCGGAAAGACCGGTGTCATCGAAACCAGCGCGACCTTCATGGGGCGTATGGTCGAGCCGAGTAGGAGAGAGAAGGCATCGCAGGCGGATCCTGCGCCACGCATCTCGGGATGCCGCGTCGATGAAGGGACAATCATCCGTGGTGGGCCGGGGTCTGTGGACGGACGCGATCCGGGAATAAGGGTGGTGCCCTTATCCGAATCCGCCGCTGGGGGAGCGCCAATTCTCCGGACCTTGGGTGGCGGCGCCAGCCGCCGCCTGCCGGCAAGACAGCGGCCAGTCAGATTGGGACGCCCCAACCTGAATGGAACAGAGCGCGAGGCGAAAAGCAGGGTCGTAGTGTTGCTGAAGGGCTGGGCAAGGCAGACCAGCCGCATGCGGTTTCAGCCAGCGACGCAGTGGACCCGTGGACCCGGGCCCCCGTGCCAGGACACTTCATCGCCGTCCGCCACGGCGACGTGCCGGTGCTTGGCGATGCACATGCAAGCGCAGGCGGGGCGATGCTGGATAGCCCAAGAACAGCTAAGCTCATGGCATGTCTTTTTTGCCCGTCTCCCTCGTCGTCATCACCCAAAACGAGGCGGTGAACATCGCCCGCTGCCTGGACAGCGTGCCGTTCGCGGCGGACAAGCTGGTGGTGGACAGCGGCAGCACCGACGACACCGTCGCCATCGCCCAGGCCCACGGCGCGCGCGTCGTGCATCAGGACTGGCTCGGATTCGGCCCCCAGCGCAACTTCGCCAGCACCCAGGCGGTCCACGACTGGATCCTGGTGCTGGATGCGGACGAGTTCCTGTCGGAAGAGCTTGGCGCGCTACTCGAACGCGAGTTGCCCGCACTTCTGGCGTCCCCCAAGGCTGGCGCTTGGCTTCGCCGCCGCACCTGGCTGATGGGGGCGCCGATGCGCTGGTACCGGCCCATGGTCGGCGAGAGGATGGCGCGGTTTTACCACCGCGGACGGGCGCGCTGGACTGATGCGCGCGTACACGAATCGCTGCGCTTCGACGGCGACACCGTCGAGTTCAAGGCACCCTTCAACCACGCCGATAACCCCAGCCTGGTGCACAAACAGCTGAAGGTGCTCCGCTACAGCGAATTGAAGGCGCTGGATTGGCGCGACAAGCGCCGGCCGGTGCGGATGTGGCTGACCCCGCTGGTCTACCTATCCAGCTTCATCAAGGATTACCTGCTGCGACTGGCCTTCCTGGATGGCTGGCGCGGTTTCATCATCGCCCAGACCGCAGCGGGTTATGCCGTCTACAAACGCATGCGCTACTACGAGATGCAGCACAATCCTGCCTCCATCGAGGCCGCGCACCGCAAGCTCGCACGACATCAACTGGAACACTGATGGCAACGCACTATCTTCTCTATGGTTCGGAGCGCTATGCGCTCGCCATCCTGCGGCCATTGCAGGATGCCATCCGTGCTCGCGGCGGTGAGGCCGCCTGGTTCTTTGATGGCCCAGGGGCGGAGGACCTGCGTCCGGACGAGAAGCTGCTGACCACTACCGCGGAAGTCAGGCGCTGGAATGCCATCGCCGTGATCACCGGCAGCAACGCGGTGCCGCACTTCTTCCCCGGCGTGAAGGTGGAAACCTTCCACGGCTTCGATGCGGGGAAGCCCCGGCATATCTACATCCGCGGGTTCTTCGACCTCTATTGCACCACGGGGCCGAACGACACGCGCGCATTCACGGACATCGCCGAGCGCGTCGGCCACTTCAAGGTGGTCGAGACGGGCTGGCCGAAGATCGACCCCTTCATGAAGGATATCGCCGGGGCGCTGCCGCCGGTTCGCGATCCGCCGGTCATCCTGTACCACTCCACATTCTCCCCATCGTGGAGTGCCGCGGAGACGCTGTACGAAGAAGTGAAACGCCTGTCGCGCACCGGGGAGTGGCGCTGGATCGTCACCTTCCATCCGAAGATGAATCCGGACACCGTGGCGAAGTTCCGCGCGCTGGAGAACGAACACCTGCGCTTCGCCGACGACGACAACATCCTGGACCTGTTCCCGCAGGTGGACATGATGTGTTCGGATACATCGTCGGCGCTCAACGAGTTCCTGCTCACGCATAAGCCGGTGGTGACGTACAAGAACCGCAGGCCGGGCCCGCAACTGATCGACATCGACGATGCGGCCCAGTTCGAGCCGGCCATCCGCCGCGCGCTGTCCCGGCCGCCGGAGCTTATGCAGGCCATCGTCGATTACGCCGACAGCATCCATCCATACCGCGACGGCCGATCGAGCGAGCGCGTGCTGGAGGCCATCGACGCGTTCATCGCGGCAGGGGCACGCAACCTGCGGCCCAAGCCCATGAACCTGTGGCGCAAGCTCAAGATCCGCAAGCGCATCGGCTATTGGGGGCCGGCCTGAGGACCGCGACCGGCTGTCATCTGGCCGGGCGAGAATCGGACGGGTGAAGGGGTGCCATGAAGATCACCGTCATTGCCAGTACGTACAACGCGGAGGAATGGCTGGAGAAGGTGCTGCACGGCTACCGGTTCCAGACATGGCGCGACTTTGAGCTGATCGTCGCAGACGATGGTTCGCGCGCGAGTACCCGCGAGATGGTGGAACGGCTGGCGGCCGATTATCCGGTGCCGTTACGGCATGTCTGGCACGAAGATGCGGGTTACCGGCGACAGGAGATCCTGAATCGCGCGATCCTGGATGCGTCGCACGACTACATACTTTTCACCGACGGCGACTGCATTCCGCGCCGCGATTTCGTTGGCGTCCATGCCGCGCTGGCGGAGCCGGGGCGCTTCCTGTCCGGGGGCTACTGCAAGCTGAGCATGAAGGCGAGCAAGGCGATCACGCTGGATGACATCCGCGATGGTCGATGCTTCCAGCTCGACTGGCTGCGCGCGCTGGATCGCGTGGGATTCTCGCCTGCGCTCAAGCTGGGCGCGGGTGCGCGGACCGGCCCCCTGCTGGATGCCATCACCACCACGCGCGCGACCTTCAACAACTGCAACTCTTCCGCATGGAAGCAGGACCTGCTGGCGATCAACGGTTACGACGAACGGATGAAGTACGGCGGCCCCGATCGCGAACTTGGCGAGCGTCTGGAGAACCATGGGGTGCGTGGCAAGCAGATCCGGCATCGTGCGGTTTGCGTGCATCTCGATCACGCGCGTGGTTACAAGACATCCGAATCGCTCCAGCGCAACCTCGCCATCCGCGCGCAGACCCGCGCACGGCGCATAACCTGGACGCCCTACGGCATCGACAAGACGGGCTGATCGCGCGCGGGCAGTGCGCGCCAAGCGTGGACCACGTCGGCGACCTGGATATCCGCGACACGGCTTGCGCTGCCATGCTCTCCGCCAAGAACCTGGATCGCGCCGGGGCCGATGGGGCGCCATTTCGCCGGTGAGGCTGCGCCGAACATCACGACGAGCGGGCAGGCGAGCGCAGCAGCGGCGTGCGCGGGACCGGTATCCACCGAGACCATGCTGTGGGCCCGCTCCATCAGCGCGAGCAGGCGCGGGACAGGCAGTTCACGTGCGGCATTGAGCATCTGGGGGGAGCGTTGGGTGGCGGCATGTATGTCGTCCAGCACGCCGTGCTCGGCCGGCGATCCGCACAGTACGATCCGGGCGTCGGGAAGGTCGGTCCAGATCGCCTTCGCCAGTTCGGCCCATGCCGTCGCCGGCCAATGCTTGGCATTGCTCGCCGCGCCCAGCCGGCCGCGCTTGTGGGTGCGCTTGTTGCCTGGCTGGAACAGGATGCACGGCGAGTTTCCGATCCCGTGTGCCGACTTCCATTGCAGGACCTCGGCACGATCCGCCGGAGCCACGACAAGCCGGGGCAGGCGGAAGGTTTCGGCATGCACATCGCCGGCGCACGGGTACCGGTGCGCCGGATCGCGCTGGCCCAGCCGCAACCAGCGGTCTGGCCAGAGTCGCGGAACGCCGTCGTGCTCGTCGTCCTCGCGCACGCGCTGGACCCGGTCTTCCTGGTACAACCGGGCACGTCGAAGCAGGCGCAGCGTAGGGGTGTCGGTGTCGCATACGTAGACGGGCCCGCGCCCGCGCCTTCGCAGCCAGGCGACCGTCGTCCATTGACTCGGGCAGAGCAGGTAAGGCGTATTGCGGCTGCGGACCGTCCACACCGTGCCCACTTCGGGCAGCGGCTCGAGCAGTGCGTGCGTCCAGGGTCCTGCGCCCAGGACATCGATCCGGCGGCCATACCGCGCATGCAGCAGACGGATGAGCGTGGTGAGCATCACGATGTCGCCGAACGCCCCGCATCGCACCACCAGGGGCGCTGCGCCCGCTGCAGCGGCACCGGCCCGCTTGTGCGCGGCCACATTCACCAGCGCAGGCGCCGCGTTGCCAGCGTGTTGCGTAAGCGGTCGTAGACCGTGACCGCGTCTGCGTCGCGCACGAAGCGCAGGCACAGCGGTGCGGCGACCCCATTGGCGCCCGCTGTATCCAGCCAGAGCGTGGCGGTACCGCAGGCGTGGTCGAGGGGCGAGCGCGACAGGCGCAATGCCTGCAGTTTGTCGATCTCGGCAAAGCGCCAGTAGCGTGACCACCAGCCACTGCGCACCGCCACGACGTGATTGTCCAAGGCCCAGCCCATGCGCTGCGCCTGCCGGTGTGCGGCGTACGCGGCGAAGGCGAACCACACGAGCCCCAGCCAGGCCCAATGGCCGACGTGCCACGCTGCGAGCGCGGTGACCGGTACCACCAGGGCCAGCGACGGCAGCAACAAGCGCCAGCGTGCGGAATCTTGGACGGGTTGCCAGTCCTCGCGTGGCCATTGCACATGCGGCAGCAGGTGCTGTATGAGCGAATCGCACGCGTCTGGCGACGCGACGGGGGCCACGTCCTTCAGCGCGCGCGTGTCCTGTTGGCCTGCCTTCTCGGCGACGGCGGTATCGATGCGCAGCGAGCGGCGGCGGAACACCCGGTGCAGCACGCCCTCGTGGATGGTCCATGCTTGGATGCGCCGTCGCGCGACGCTGGTGCGCAGGCGTGCAAGCAGGCCGCGTTCCACCATCAGTCGGCGTGCATCTTCGGTCAGCCGGAAGCCGTGGAACTGCAGCAGTGCCAGCACGACGGACAAGGCCCGGACCAGGCCCAGCGTGAGGATGACGAGCGCGACGACGCTGGCCGCGCCCGCCAGCCAGCCCAGATGGAGTTGCTCGGCATAGCCGTAAGCCTGTTTCGCACCCTGGCGGAAGAACTGTTCGATCATCTTCTCCGGCAGGATCTGCCACGCGGCACCGAAGCCCGCAGCGACCACGATCATGCCGCGGTTGGAGATCAGGCCAAGCTTGATGACTTCCCGAGTCGAGAGCGACAGCAGCGTGGTGTCGGCCGGGTGTGCTGCGCCCGTGGCACCCGGCGCCTCGTGGGCGGCCGTGCCATGCGCCTGGTGCCGCACCAGGTTTTCCAGGGCCAGCGCGTCGTTTAGACCGAGGACCCGCATCTGCGCTTCGGGCTTCTGGCCTCCCGCGGATTCGAGTCGCACTTCCGCAACGCCGAACATGCGATGCAGCAGCGACTGGTGGACCACCACGTTGTGGATACGCGAGAACGGAATCTCCCGTCGTGAGCGGTGCAGCAGGCCTTCGCGCACCGTCAGGCCATCGCGCCCGATCGTGTAGCGGTAAGTGAAGTACTGCAGGATTGCCAGCACCACCAGCACGGCGATGCCGATGATGGGTGCGAGCGACGCCCAGAGGTCGCCATCGCCACTGCTCTTGCGGGCACCGAACACCACCAGCGCGACCAGCGGAAAGATAAGCTGCTTGAGTTGTTGCAGCAGCACGAACAGCCATGACCAGGGGTGCAGACGGCGTTCGTCGGGAGCATCGGTTTGCACGGCACCATCCATCACAGCGCGTCGTCGTGGTCGACCTGTGTGGCAAGGCGTTCGCGCAGGCGTTCCGCGTCCTCTGCATCCAGCCCCGACACGGAAACCGCCGCCATCCGCGTGCCTGCGGTATGCACCACCAGGGTCGACAGGCGTGCACTGCGTTCGAGCGGTCCACGCTTGAGATCCAGGTGCTGCACGCGTGAAATGGGCACGTGGGTCTCGCTCTGCCACCAGTTACCGCGACGCAACGCGAAACCCTGGTCATCCAGGCGCCAGCGGGTGCGACGATGACGCTTGACCGCGACCCACGCGCCGATCGCCGCGCCGGCCAGCGCCGCTGCCGGAACGGCGAGCCAGGGCGACACGACGTCGGTGGCCCGGGAGATGAAGAAAGCAGGGATCGCCAGCGGGAACATCAGGGCAGCACCGCCCAGCGCGGCCAGCCAGGCGCCACGGGGCGGCAGTGATTGCCACTCTGGCGTACCCGCAGCGGATTCAGGCTCCATATGCATCACATCCGTCCCGCCCTGATCTCATCTATCGCTCGATAGTCCAGCACATAGTCGTTGCCATTGCGGTACCGGCTCAAGCGCGCCGTCATCCGTTTCTTGGTGCCCGCGCGCTTGTCCTCCGTCGGCTCGGTGTCGGCGGCCAGCTTCTCGAGCGCCAACAGCTGGAACTGGACGGCCTGTTCGAAGTCTCGATTGGCGGCCAGCGCGCTAGCCACCGTATCCAGTTCATGCCAATCCAGTTCGTCCTTGCGCCGGATCATGAACTGGGCCAGTTCCAGCGCTTTGGCAGGATCGCGCTGGCCGGCGACAGGACAGGTCGCCCAGATCCACACGCGTTCGTTGCGTGCCTGCTTCGCGCCCGCTTCTTCGGCGCGGGTGGCCCAATCGGCCGCCTGCCTGCAATCGCGCGGCAGCCCGGCCACGCCCTCGAAGTAGTAGTTGGCCATGCCGAGCAAGGCCATCGGTTCGCGCCCGTGCGCAGCCGCGCGTTGCAGGTGCGGCAGGGCACGGACCAGCGACGCCTCGGAGAATTTGCCGCGCTGCGGAATCGCGTTCGATGCGACCCACGCCGCCTGCGCGTGGCCACCTTCGCTTGCCTTCTCCAGCCAGGCCAGGCCCTCGGCTTCGTCTTTCGGCGCCAGTTGCGGCATCGCGCCACTGTAGAGCAGGGAGCCGACCCCGAACTGGGCCAGAAGGTCGCCGTCCGCAGCCTTCTGCCGCATCGCCTGCACGCGCAGCCGGTAACTGTGCATGTAGTCGGGCCAATCCTCGTTGAGGCGGGTCCGGATGGCCGCGTCGTCCAGCGGCGCGCGGTCCAGCGTCGCCAAGGCTGGCGCTTCGGCCTCGAGCATCGTCGAGATCGAAATCTCCATGGCCTGGACGTCGCCGATGCCGGCCTGCCGGAAGGACTGGTCCATCAGCGTCGACGCATCCAATACCATCGATTCGTAGCGGTACCGCCAGCGGCCATCCTCGCGGGCCAGGATGGGGCCGAACTGGAACTGGGTTTCGGTCGGCGATCCGATCTCGCCCACGGCCTCGTCCCCGACTACGGTGACGTTGCTCAGTGCCAGGATCGGCGCTTCTTCGGATGCCGGTTCGACGCCGATCCAGCCCCGGGTGAAGCACATTGCAGCCACCGCGCGCCCGTCCATCGCCTGCAGCGCTTCATCTGCCTGGGTTGCGCGCAGCAGGTAAACCAGAACCCGATCCAGGCTGGGCAAGCGGCGGAGTTGTCCGGGGGACGCATACAAGGCAAGGTCGCGCAGGAACGCGAAGTGGTCCTGGCTGGACGTGGCCAGCAGGTCTGTCGCCTCGGCATTGTCCTGGCTGCTGAGCGCCGCGTAGCGATCCCACGCGCGGCTCACGTTGTTCATCGTGGCCATGTCCTGCGCCGCCCAGGCCGGCAGCGCCAGCGCGCCAGCCAACATCCCGGTCAGCCATCTCCGCATCCGCATCGTGTTCCCCTGTGTGGTCCCCTCAGTGGTAGGGATTGCCCTCGCCACTGCCTTCCGGCCGCAGGGTATAGCGTTTGTAGGTCCACTGGTACTGCGCGGGATCACGGCGCGCGATCCGCTCGACGGCCTGGTTGAGCGCTGTCACGGCCGTCACGGCGTCCGCATCGGCGATCGCCGCCGGTGCGCGCTCCACGTGCAGCGCGAAGTCCGGCCCCGGACCGATGCGTTCACACCATGCGTACAGCACCGTCGCCCCCGTGCGCTCCGCCAACCGCGACACCAGCGTCATGGTCAGTGCGGGCTTGCCGAAGAACGGCGCGAATTCGCCGTCGCCCATCTTGGGTTGCTGGTCCGGCAGGATGCCCACCGCCCCCCCGTCTTTCAGCACCTTCCACAACTGGCGTACGGCAGGCCCCTCAGCGCGCACCTGACGGATGTTGTCCGCTCCCCGCACGCGCAGCAGGAAGGCGTCACCCGCCGGCGACTCAGGCGGACGGTAGACGATGGCGATCGGACCGCGCGAGGCCAGCCACTGGTTGAGCAGCTCCCAGTTGCCGAAGTGGGGCGCGGCGACGATCACGCCTTTGCCGCTGGCCAGCGCTTCGTCGTACAGCGCCTCGCCGTGACGCTCGCGCAGGCAGGCCAGGTTCTCGCCTGCCGGCCGCGTCCAGAAGCGCAGGGTTTCCAGCGCCTGCCGCGCGGTTGTGCGCAGGATGGCAGCATGCATTTCCTCACGCTGTCCCGGCAGCAGGTCCGGGTAGGCGATCTCCAGATTGCGGCGGGCCACCCGGCTTTCGCGCACGTCGAACCGCCGCCAAGCCCAGGCCATCGCGTCTCCCAGTGTGCGCAGCCAAGGCCAGGGAAGGCGCCCGATGAAGGCGGCGGCGTGGTAGCCAAGGGCGGCAAGAGTGTCCGGTTTCATCCGCCGAGTGTAGCCAACCGGCGTGTCGCCCTTGCCGGTGCGCGGCGGCGGGCCCGGTATCCTGTTCTTCCCCTCATGCCATCCGGGCCTATCCCATGCTTTCCCTGATCCAGCGCGTGACCCGGGCGAGCGTCGCGGTCGACGACACCGTCGTAGGGGCCATCGACACCGGTCTGCTGGCGTTGGTGGGGGTGGAACCGGGGGATGGCGAGGCGCAGATCGCCCGCATGGCCGACCGCTTGCTGGGTTACCGGGTCTTCGCCGACGAGGCGGGGCGCATGAACCGGTCCCTGGCCGATACGAACGGCGGACTGCTGCTGGTCAGCCAGTTCACGTTGGCCGCCGATACCCGCTCCGGCATGCGGCCCAGCTTCACCACCGCGGCCCCGCCCGCCGAGGCTGAACGGGGCTTCAACCGGCTGGTCGACATCTGTCGTGAAAAGCACGCCGGCAGGGTGGAAACCGGGCGTTTCGGCGCCCATATGGTGATCAGCCTCGTCAACGACGGGCCCGTGACCTTCCTGCTCCGCCCGTGACGTTCTCCCCTTGCCGGGAGACAGGCTTCAGGAACCCAAGCCGGTCCGGGCTGGTATAATACGGGGTTCTCCCTTTCCTCTTCCCGGTGGCGCAACCTCGATGGCCAACGAACGTCCTGCGCAGCAGTCCGACATCAAGCTCTTGATCAGCAAGGGCCTGGAGCAGGGCTATCTGACTTACGCCGAAGTCAACGATCACCTTCCCGACGACCTGGTCGATCCGGAACAGATCGAAGACATCATCGGCATGATCAACGGCATGGGCATCGATGTCCATGAAGTCGCTCCCGATGCCGAAACCCTCCTGCTCGCCGATGGCAACACCGGCAACCGCGAAGTCGACGAAACCGCGGCCGAAGAAGCCGCCGCGGCGCTGACTTCGCTGGATACCGAAGGTGGCCGCACCACCGACCCGGTGCGCATGTACATGCGCGAGATGGGCACCGTCGAACTGCTGACCCGCGAAGGCGAAATCGCCATCGCCAAGCGCATCGAGGAAGGCCTGGGCCAGGTGCAGGCGTCGCTCGGCAACTTCCCGTGGTCGATCGAGCTGTTGCTGGAAGACTACGAGCTGCACAAGGCGGGCAAGAAGCGCCTGGCCGAGGTCATCGTCGGTTTCAACGATGTCGAAGAGCCGACCCCGGAAGTACCGGTGGCCGAAGAGGCTGTCGAAGCCACCGACGATGCGGCCGACGATGAAGAAGAAGCCGCGGACGATGTGGCCGAGGAAGCGGGCCCGACCGGTCCGGATCCGGAAGAAGTCGCGCGTCGCATGCAGGTGCTGGCCGACGGCTACGCCAAGTTCAAGAAGTCCTACGCGAAGAACGGCCCTGAGAACAAGGCCGTGGTCAAGCTGCGCACCGAGCTGGGCGAGACCTTCGTCACCCTCAAGTTGCCACTTCCGCTGACCGACACGCTGGTGCGCAAGCTGCGCGAGGTCGTGGCCCAGGTGAAGGACCACGAGCGCCGCGTGCTGCACCTGTGCGCCAATGTCGCCAAGATGCCGCGCAAGGAGTTCCTGCGCGCATGGGAAGGCAACCAGACCAATCTGGGCTGGGTGGACGAGGTGTTGAAGCGCAAGCAGAAGTGGTCTTCGGGCCTGCGCGATGTCAGGGAGCAGATCGTCGCCGAACAGGAAGCCACCATCGCCGTCGAGCAGGCGATGTACCTGACGCTTGCCGACATCAAGGAAATCAGCCGCGCGATGGCCTATGGCGAAGCCAAGGCACGCAAGGCGAAGAAGGAAATGGTCGAGGCCAACCTGCGCCTGGTCATCTCCATCGCCAAGAAGTACACCAACCGCGGCCTGCAGTTCCTCGACCTGATCCAGGAAGGCAACATCGGCCTGATGAAGGCGGTCGACAAGTTCGAATACCGTCGCGGCTACAAGTTCTCGACCTATGCGACCTGGTGGATCCGGCAGGCCATCACCCGCTCGATCGCCGACCAGGCGCGCACCATCCGCATCCCGGTGCACATGATCGAGACGATCAACAAGCTCAACCGCATTTCCCGCCAGATGCTCCAGCAGTACGGCCGCGAGGCCACGCCGGAAGAACTGGCCAAGGAAATGGACATGCCGGAAGACAAGATCCGCAAGGTCATGAAGATCGCGAAGGAACCGATCTCCATGGAGACGCCGATCGGCGACGATGAAGACTCCCACCTGGGCGACTTCATCGAGGACACCAACGTGGAGTCCCCGATCGAGAACACCACCAACATCAACCTGTCGGAAACGGTCCGCGACGTGCTCGCCGGCCTGACCCCGCGGGAAGCCAAGGTGCTGCGCATGCGTTTCGGCATCGACATGAATACCGATCACACGCTGGAAGAGGTCGGCAAGCAGTTCGACGTCACCCGCGAGCGCATCCGCCAGATAGAAGCCAAGGCATTGCGCAAGCTGCGTCATCCGTCGCGTTCGGAACAGCTGCGCAGCTTCCTCGACATCGACTGACGCGAAGAAGTACAGCATTGCACCAATGAAGCGCGGTCCTGAGGGGCCGCGTTTCTTTTTGGTGCATGGCTGGCGTCGCTGACGCGTCCGTCTTGCCGTCATCATCACATGCGCGCCACTACACTCTCGGGCACCCCACGAGTCAGACTTCCGCGTGCAGCGACGGGACGCAATCAAATCCGTCCTCGCCATTGCGTTGCTGGGCAGCATGCCCCGCGCGATGGCGCAGGCCACGAAAACAGCGAACACCGCGACAGCACCGACGCGATTCACCTTGGAAACGGTTCCACGCCTTGCGCAAGCGATGGCGAGGCAGCCTTATCGCGCACCTGACGAACAGCTGCCCGCGTCACTGGATACCGGCTACGACGCGTATCGCGACCTGCGCTTCGATCCGACGCAGGCCCTCTGGCGCAAGGAAGCTCTGCCATTCCAGGTGCAGATGTTCCATCGCGGCTTCCTGTTCAAGCAGCGCGTGGAGCTGTGGCGTGTGCATGAGGGGCGTGCGGAGCCGATTCCGTATTCCCCTGGACAGTTTGATTTTCCGCAGGGCGTGACGCCTCCACAGGATCAAGCCTTGGGGTTCGCAGGCTTTCGCGTGCATACGCCGCTCAACCAGCCAGACGTGTTCGACGAGGTGATCGCGTTCCTCGGCGCCAGCTATTTCCGCGCCCTTGGCAAGGGGCACGCATACGGCCTTTCCGCGCGTGGACTTGCCCTGGGCAGCGGTGATGCGGGTGCGGAGGAATTCCCGCTGTTCCGCGCCTTCTGGATCGAGCAGCCTCTGCCGGGCGCAACGCAGCTGGTTGTACATGCCTTGCTCGACAGCCCGAGTGTGGCGGGTGCATTCCGCTTCCTGATCCGCCCGGGTGGTGAAACCGTCATCGATGTGCAATCGCGCCTGTATCCCCGCGTGGACCTGGCGCGTGCAGGCATCGCGCCACTCACCAGCATGTTCGAGTTCGATGCTGGCGATCGTGTCGGAACCGACGACTACCGGCCGGCCGTGCACGACTCCGATGGGCTCGCCATTTTCAATGGACACGGCGAACAGATCTGGCGTCCGCTGAGCAACCCGTCGCGGGTCCAGCACAGTGCCTTCGCCGATGCCGGTCCTCGCGGCTTCGGCCTGATGCAACGCAAGCGCGGCTTCGGCGACTACGCCGATATCGAGGCGCGTTACCACCAGCGTCCCAGCCTATGGATCGAGCCCAAGGGGGATTGGGGCAAAGGAGCGGTCACGCTGGTGGAAATTCCCACCGGCGACGAGTATCACGACAATGTGGTGGCGTTCTGGCGACCCGAGGCGCCGCTGCGCGCGGGGCGCGAACACCGTTTCGACTACCGCATGCACTGGTGCGACACGCATCAGTGGGACGCCGACCTGGCCATTGTCACCGCCACGCGCATTGGCGCGGCGCCTGATCCTGCCCGTCGACTGGTGGTGATCGATCTGGATGGCGGCCGCCTGGCCTCGCTGCCGCGTGATGCGAAGCCGATACCGGATGTCTGGGCGGCCCGGGGCGATATCGTCGGCGCGGTGGTCTATCCGAATCCGGAGACGCGAGGCTGGCGGTTGAGCTTTGAATTCCGTCCCCAGACAGGGAGCACGGATGGACGTGACGTGGAACTGCATGCGCGCGTGCTGGAGGGGCAAGTGCCGCTATCCGAAACCTGGCTGTACCGCTGGAGCACCTGACCATGAACACACCTCGCGTGGATGATCCGTTGCAGCAGGAGTGGCTGCCCCCGGAATCGCCGCTTGCCATGCCGGTACAGGACCTGCGGACAGGCCGTCTATCGTCAAGAGCGCTGCCCACATCGCCCCCCGCCATCATGCGGCGGCGTGTGTTGGTAGTGGGTACTGCGATCGCGCTGACCCTGTTTGCGACCTACCAGATCTGGTGGGTATTGCGCGGCGACGGCATCAATGTGCTGGAGGGCGTGCTGCTCGCGTTGTTTGTTGCGCTGTTCGCCTGGATCGCGCTGTCGTTCTCCAGCGCACTGGCTGGCTTCGTGCTGCTGTTGCGCCGACGCCCGCATCCACTCGGCATCGATGACGCGGCGGCGCTTCCCGAGCTATCGACGCGCACGGCCCTGCTGCTGCCGACCTACAACGAAGACCCGCATCGCGTGCTGGCCGGCCTGCATGCCATGCATGAGTCGCTGCAAGGTACGGGGCAAGGGAGTCGCTTCGACTTCTTCATCCTCAGCGACACCACGCGCCCGGAAGTCAGGCATCACGAAGTGGCTGCCGTCCGGGCTCTGCGGCGCAGGCTGGGTGCAGACGCACGTGTGTTCTACCGCCGCCGCCGCGAGAATACGGAGCGCAAGGCAGGCAACATCGCGGAGTGGGTGCGGCGTTTCGGCGGCGCGTATCCGCAGATGCTGATCCTGGATGCCGACAGCCTGATGACCGGCGACACCCTGGTCCGTCTGGCGGGTGCGATGGAACGCAATGCCAGCGTTGCACTGATCCAGACGCTGCCGATGATCGTCAATGGGCGCACGTTCTTCGCGCGCATGCAGCAGTTCGCCGGCCGCGTGTATGGCCCGGTGGTCGCGCATGGCATCGCCTGGTGGCATGGCGCGGAGGGCAACTACTGGGGGCACAACGCCATCATCCGGACCGCGGCGTTCGCCAGGCATGCCGGCCTGCCCCACCTTCGCGGCGGCAAGCCGTTCGAGGGGGCCGTGCTCAGCCATGATTTCGTGGAGGCCGCGCTGCTTCGCCGTGGTGGCTGGGCCATCCACATGGCGCCAGGGCTGGGCGGCAGTTACGAGGAAGGCCCACCTTCGCTGACGGACATGCTGGTGCGCGACCGCCGCTGGTGCCAAGGCAATCTGCAGCACGGCGCGGTGCTGCCGGCACGTGGCCTGCACCGCATGCACCGGCTGCATCTGCTGGTCGGCATCGGTCACTACTTCACGGCGCCGATGTGGGCCATGCTGATGTTGGTAGGCTTGGCCATTCCGTTGCAGCAGGCCGGCTTCAACCTGAGCCAGCCGCATCTGGAAGGTTTCACGCCTGCACTTTACTGGCGCGGCGGTGATCCGGCGCGCTTCCTGTGGGTTTTCTACTTCACGATGGCGGTGCTGCTGGCGCCCAAGGCGATGGGCTGCGTGGCCACGCTGGTGCAGCCGGCGTTGCGTCGGCAGTGTGGCGGCGGGCTGCGCATCATCGGCAGCGCGTTGCTGGAAACCGTGATGGCGGCATTGATGGCACCCGTCACCATGTACGTGCAATCGCGTGGCGTGGCGGAAGTGCTGGCCGGACAGGATTCCGGCTGGGAGACGCAGCGTCGCGACGATGGTAGCGTGCCCCTCGCCAGCCTGGTGCGCCGTTACGCAGGATTGACGTTGTTCGGCGCGAGCAGCGGCATGGTCGCCTACTTCGTGTCGCCCGCGCTCGCGGCATGGATGGGGCCGGTCGTGCTGGGCATGGTCCTGTCGATCCCCATGAACGTCCTGACGGCATCGCCCGTGGTCGGCCAGCGCCTGCGCGCTGCCGGATGGCTGCGCATCCCAGAGGAATCCACGCCTCCGGCGATCCTCAGTCGTGCCCTGGCGTTGCGCGCCGCATCCGACGACGCGCCATCCGCACCCTTGGCCTCCGGTACAATCCTCGCGCTGGGGGCCTATAGCTCAATGGTTAGAGCAGAGGACTCATAATCCTTTGGTTCCAGGTTCGAGTCCTGGTGGGCCCACCATCCCTGCCAACCCCTGATAGATGATCGGCGGCGACTGCAGTGGCCGAAAGTGGGTGTCCCCTGCCGTTCGATGGAGGACCGGGCTTTCCACTGATCTTTGCGCCAGTCATCGCCCTGCCCGTCGGCCCCATGCATGCAAGCGATGTCGCGAATCCGTTGGAAACTCGGCAGTCTGCTGCTCATGCCATGCGCCGTCGCCCTGGCGGAGGAAGAGCAGCGAGTGGCCGCGGAGACGCTTGACCGCGTCGTGGTGGTCGCAACGCGCCTTGAATCGGTAGATGCCTTCGACGTGCCGGCCTCGGTCGATACCGTCGTGGTGGGTGACGGTGGCGCGCGATCCCAGTCTGCGTTGTCGGAAGTGCTGGTCGGCGTCTCCGGGCTGCTCGCGCGCGAACGGCAGAATCTCGCGCAGGACACGCAGCTTTCGATCCGTGGCTTCGGCGCGCGCTCGACTTTCGGCGTGCGCGGATTGCGCCTGTACGCCGATGGCGTGCCCGCGACCATGCCCGACGGGCAGGGACAGGTATCCCACTTCAACATGCAGGGTGCGGATCGCGTGGAGGTGCTGCGCGGGCCGTTCTCCGCCCTGCATGGCAATTCTTCCGGCGGCGTGATCCAACTGTGGAGCGACGTTCCCGATGAGGGCCATGAAGCCCGGGTGCAGGCAAGCGTGGGCAGCCATGGCAACGGTGTACTGGGTGTGCGGATGCGCGGCGCCGACAATATCGCGGGCTACAGCTTGGCGGCGGCGATGCTGGAGACGGACGGCTACCGCGCGCACAGCGCGGCGCGGCGCGAATCGCTGAATGCGAAAGTCCGGTTGAAGCCGGGCCGTGCCACGCTGGACCTGGTCTTCAATCATTTCGACGCGCCCGATGCCAAGGATCCGCTGGGCCTTACGCGTGCGCAGGCATGGCAGGACCCGCGCCAGGCGACGCTGGTGGCGACCCAGTTCGATACGCGGAAATCCGTCCGGCAGGATCAGCTGGGTGCCGTGTACGAATGGCCTTTTGGCAGCGGACATCTGCTGCGGGCGATGGCCTATGGTGGGCGGCGCGACGTCGAACAATACCTCGCGTTGCCGGGCACCGCGCAAGCCAATCCACTCAACGCCGGCGGCATGATCGATCTCGACAACGACTACGGCGGGGCGGACCTGCGCTGGTCATGGACGGGCGAACTTGCCGGGCGTCCGTTCGAGGTCAGTGCGGGCACGAATGCCGATCGGCAGCGCCAGCATCGTCGCGGCTACGAGAATTTCGTCGGCACGGCGCAGGGCGTGCGAGGCGCGTTGCGGCGCGACGAGCGCAACCAGGTAGGGAATGTCGACCAGTACGCACAAGCTTGGTGGCGGTTCGCACCCCGCTGGTCCTTGCTGGCCGGCGCGCGCCACAGCCGCATCGCATTCCGCTCGCGGGATGCCTACGTCACGGCTACCAATCCCGATGATAGTGGCCAGGTGACGTACGAGCGCACCACGCCGGTAGCGGGGCTGGTGTACGCGCCAACCGATACGCTGCGGCTGTACGCGTCCACCGGGCGCGGCTTCGAGACGCCGACGTTCAACGAGATCGGCTATCGCGCCGATGGCGGCGCCGGGCTGGCATTCGATCTGCGACCCGCGATCAGCCGGAATGCAGAGGTGGGGGTGAAGTGGCGGGATGGGCGGGGCGCCCGCGTCGAAGCGGCACTGTTCCGCGCCGACACCGACGACGAGCTCGCGGTCGCACGCAACGTGGCTGGCCGGAGCAGTTACCGCAACGCCGGCGCCGCACGACGCCAGGGCGTGGAACTGCAGGCCGGTCTGCAACTGCACGCCGCATGGCGGCTGCAGCTGGCCTACACGTGGCTGGACGCCACGTTCCGCGACGGCTTTCCCATCTGCATCTCGAGCGGTTGCACCACGCCGGGTGTGCAGGTCGCGGCCGGCACGCGCATTCCCGGGATTGCCCGGCAACAAGCATCGGTCCGCCTGGGCTGGCAGGGCGAGCAGTGGAGCGCTGCGGCGCAATTGCTGGGCGTCAGCGCGGTCACGGTGAACGATACCGGCAGCGAACGCGCCCCGGGCCATGGCCTGCTCAACCTCGAACTCGTGCGCGATTGGCCGGCCCGTAGCGGGCGCCTGCAGGGCTTCGCCCGTATCGACAATGCACTGGACCGGTTCCATATCGGTTCCGTCATCGTCAACGAAGGCAACGGCCGGTTCTACGAGCCCGGTGCCGGGCGCACGTTCACCGTGGGACTGCGCTGGTACTGGGCGGACCGCTGACGGCGCACCGGTCTCGTGGCGGGCCTATGTCAATCGATGGGGAAGATGGACACTGGCGCGCAGTCCGCCGTTGCTGCGGTTCGACAGCGATACATCGCCACCGTGTGCGAGTGCCGTGGATTTCACGGATGCAAGGCCCAGGCCGATTCCGCCCGTGGCCCGGTTTCGCGAAGCATCCCCGCGCACGAAGGGCATGAACAATTGCGCTTCCTGCATGGGATCGATGCCGGGACCGTCGTCGTCCACCTGCAGGCGGTAACCCTCCCGCTCCGCCGTCAACGCGAGCCGCGCCCGTTGTCCGTACTTGAGCGCGTTGTCGACCAGATTGGCCACCATGCGGCGCAGCGACAACGGGTCGCCTTTCATCGGTGCAGGCGAGCCATCAGCGAGCTGCACGTCGTGTCCGATATCGCGCAGGTTGTCGACCACGCTTTCCACCAGCAGGCGTAGATCGAGTGACTCGTGCGCGCGCAGGCGATTCTGGTCGTGAATGAATTCCAGCGTCGCATCGATCATCTGCGACATCTCGGCGATGTCGGCGCTGGCCTTGGTGCGGCCCTCGGCCGGCAGCGCATCCAGCCGGAAAGCCAGCCGCGCGAGCGGCGTGCGCAGGTCGTGCGCGATCGCGCCGGCCATCTCGCTGCGCTCCTGCAGCAGACGGTTCAGCCGCGCCTGCATGGCGTTGAAAGCGGCGGCGGCGCTGGCGATCTCGCTGGGACCCGTGAGGGGGAGGGGAGGGGCATCGGCGTCACGGCCCATCCGGTTGGCAGCACGTGTGAACTGGTGGATCGGTGACGCCAGCGCACGCGAGAACCACCATGCCAGCGGCGTCAGCGCCAGCACGCCCGCAAGGAACAGGGTGCCCAGTCTCGTGATGAAGGAAGCACGATTGCGCGTGTTCTCGACTACCCGCCAGCGTCCGTCAGCCTGACGGTAGGCCGCCACGAAATCGCCGCGAAGGGGAGCGTCGGGACGCCAGTTGGGCGGGAACGGCGGCGGTCCGCCTTTCAAGTCGACTGCTGCCTGTGCTTGTCCTTCCCCTGGCATGCCTCCGGGCAGGGGAACGGGGAGCGCTGACGCAGGCGGCGCGGGAAACGGCGCGAGCGAGAAGGGTGGCCGGGGGCCCTGCAGGTGGAAGAAGCGTACCCGTTCCACTTCGCTGCCCAGCCATTGGGCGAGCAGTGCGGAGAACAGCGGCGAGGCACGGTAGCGCGATGCGTCGGGCGACGGCGCCTGGTCGGCGTAGGAGACCTGCAGGTCGGGGCTGGTTGCGGGCATGCGCGAAGACAGCAACGCCGTCAGTTCGCTCAAGGCGATGCCGTCCACGGGCGGCCGGTACAGCAGTACCGCCATGCCGACGGTATACGCCACCACCAGCGCGACAAGCAGGAGAAGGAACGTCCTTGCGAAAAGCGGCAGGCGCCGACGGTTCGTCATCGGCGCACGACGGAAGGCAGCAGCATGTAGCCCTCGTTGCGCACGGTGCGGATCATTTCCGTGCCGCCACGCTCGTTGAGCTTCCGGCGCAGCCGACTGACCTGACTGTCGATGGCCCGGTCGTATACGTCCACGTTGTGGCCGCGCGCGTAGTCCAGCAACTGGTCACGGCTGAGCACGCGCTGCGGATGTTCGATGAAGGTGCGAAGCAGCGCGAACTCGCCATCGGAAAGATTGATGTAGGTGCCCGCAGGATCGCGCAGTTCACGGCGGGCCACATCCAGGCTCCAGCCATCGAAACCGAAAACGGTAGCGCCGTTCGGGCCGGTACCGCCATCGCCGGCGGGAGAGCGACGGCGCAGAAGGGCGCGCACGCGGGCCAGCAGTTCGCGCGGATTGCACGGTTTGGCGAGGTAATCGTCGGCGCCGACTTCCAGGCCGATGATGCGGTCGGTATCCGTGCCGAGCGCGCTGAGCATGATCACCGGAGGGCCGGACTCGCTGGCCAACCTGCGTGCGGCGGCCAAGCCATCCTCGCCCGGCATCATCACGTCGAGCACGATCAGGTCGGGTCGCCGCCGCGCGATGGCATCCCGCATCGCGGCCGTATCGCCCACCTCGTCCACGCGATAACCGTGCTCGCGCAGGAAGCCGCCGATCAGCGTGCGCAGTTCGGGGTCGTCGTCGACCACCAGGATGTGGGAGCTCAGGTCCATGGCGCGGGGGGCGTGCAGCGTCCGTGAGAAGTATGCGTCATTCCCCGGTCCTTCCCGGCACGCGGGAAAAGAGCCGCCATGAGGGATGGCGGCAGGGGATTTCCAGGGGAGAGTACAAGGTTGGTCTGTCGCCAACGCCACCGCAGGGTGCAGCGCGTTCTTCGCGCCGGTATGTCGTCGTGTGTCGCGACGTGGCACTGCCCCCGGCACGGGGCGACACACGACGACATAGGCAAGCGACACGGCGCGTCCATCCTCACCACTCCCCGCCGCCGGTGTTCGCCCATGCCATCTTTCCGCCTTGCAGGGCCTTGTGGCGGCGACCGCTGTTCCATGCATGCGACGGATTCATCCGCTGTGGAGCCTGCAGGCACCATGCCCGCCAACCATCCTTCTCAAGGAGGTTCCTTGTTGCACGCCACGCCCTTCCGCGCCGCCCTGTTGGGCTTGCTGGCCTTCGGGCTCGCCGCCTGCTGCTCGCCGCCGCATCTGCATCGTCCACCGCCCGCACCTTTCGGTCACGACGGACCGCCCCATCCGCATGCGGATGGATATGGCATGCCGCCGATGCCGGATCCGGAGCTCAGGGACGCGATCGCGCGCTGCGCCGAGGAGCTCGACCTGCCGTTACCCGCCGCGGATGCCTCGCATGAACCGCCCCTGCTTGATCCGGAGCAGCACGACCTGCTGGACGCATGCCTAGAAGACCAAGGATATCCACCACCCTCGCCGGCAAAGAGTCACTGGGACGACCCGGTTTGATCCTGCCGCCGCATAGGCTGCCCGGCATGCCCCGGACATCACCGCTTGAGCTCCTGCATTGACTGGCGCAACCGCGACAGGTCCGCGACCGCGCGCCGCAGGCCACGTGTGGCAGGTGCCGGCAGATGCCAAGGACCGCCTGATTGCCTGCCTGGTGAGCGTCATCGTCCTGGCGCTGACCGCACGCGTGCTGATGCTGCACCGCCCTGTCGTGCGTGCGGAGGCATCCGAATCCACGCTGCAGATACGCTTCATTGCACGCGCGACCGTGATACGGACCCCGCATACGTCAGCGCGTCCGTTCCGCCCGGACCAGGACCAGCAGCGCCCGCCGCCGGCGCTGCGCAGGACTGCGTCACCGGCCACGGCCTCCGTGCGGGTCTACGCGGACCAAGGCGTCCCGCTCGTGTTGTACGGCCGCGATGGACGCCTGCTTCTGCTGGAAGATGCGGCAGGGCGCGCCGTGCCGGTACGGCCGCCACCCGGCACGGGAGAAGGCGTGGCGCGCAACAAAGCACCGGGTCCCTTCGACCGTCGTAATCCGGTTGATTACCGGGAGACACGGTTCGACAAGGCCTGGCTCGGGAAAGGCACCGCCGGAGACAGCCTGCTGGAGAACGCGCACGGAACCGTCACCGGCACGGTGGTCATTCCGTTGGGGACGCGCGACCAGCCCGCACGCGCGCGCCCACCGCCGGAGGTCCGCTTCAATCCCGCATACCACGAGCGAGTGGCGGATCTCGGCAGCGAAGCAACAGGGGACGCCTACAAGGCGGCACCCATCGCGTCCGAGCCGGCTCCTGGCCTGGAAGGGGCCGCCAGCCGCGCGATCAGGGAGCAATTGGCGGCGCTCGGTGCGGATTTTCCGCATTGCCGGAAGTCGCTGTATGCAGAACTGCTGCGGCCCATCCAGCAGCACCTGTCGCAGTTGGAGCGCGTGGAGCATGCATTCGCGAACGGAGCCGATCCGACACGCGCGGAACACCTGCTGCCACGGGAGGCCGACATGGCTTACAACCTGGCGCGCCGCGCCGCTTGGCATGCGCGCGCGACGTTGTCGTCATGCCCGCGCTGAACGGGATGCCTCGTCGAGCGTTTATCGCAGGCGGAAGTTCAGGGCGTGGCGGCGCGCGTGCTGCCGGATCGCGACGCATGCGCAGGCGATGGGCGTTCCGATGCGACGTGACGCATGATGTCGATGAAGGGCGCCACCCAGTACACGTCCGGATGGGCAGCCAGGTGCCGCAGCAAAGCTTCGTGTGCGTCGTTGGAGACGGCGAGGTGGTCGCCGCCGATGCCATGGAAGGTGAAGTTGACCATCGTGCCCCGTCGTGCCGCCTCTTCGACGCGTGCGATCAGCGCTTCGCCGGTCACCTCGACAGGAACGTCGACCGGCACTGCCATCGGATCGAGTGTCGCCATGTCCGCGACCACGCCGCCCTGTCCCAGCTTGATCGCCACGAATGCCGATGCGACGGCGTCGACATAGTTTCCGTCGCGCGCCTCCGTATCGCCGCAAGGCACGGTCATGGTCCGTTCGTGCCTGCCATCCAGTGCGGTCAGCATGACATTCGCCAGCAGCACCTGGTCGCGCATCTGCGCCACGGTGACGCTGTCTAGATCGCGGTGTGCCTCCACCCAGTCGCGATCGGGCCTGGAGCCCGAGCATTGGTGGAACAGGCTGTGGTTTCCCAGCTCGTGGCCGTTGCGTGCGGCGGACACCCATTCCTGCTGCCGCGTGCGCAGCGTGTCGGAGGACAGCGTCAGGTAGAAAGTGCCCTTCAGACCGTGGCGATCGAGTGCGGGGATCGCATTGTCCAGTTGCGACGGAACCGCGTCGTCGTAGGACAGGCTCACGGCGGCACGACGTCCGTCGGGCCACGCGAAAGCATCTGCGGCGGAGGTGGGTGCGCCCGGCAGCAGCAGCAACAGGACAAGCAACGGACGCATGGCGGACTCCCCTCAGCCGTGTGGTCAGTTCACCAGGGTCTGGATCGCGCGCGCCGGGATGGTGACCACGGCCGAGTCCTGGCCTACATAGAAGTTGTAGGCGATCTCCTTGTCGGTCGGATTCATCACGACCGTGGCCAAGCGTCCGTCGGGATTGGCGAAGGACGTCGCCAGCAGGGTGCTGCGGCTGGTGGCGGTACTGACGCGACGTGCTTCGGGACGGATGAACTTCGAGAAGTGTCCGATGTAATAGTAGCTGGGCGTGTAGATCAGCTCGCCGGTACGTGTATCGGCGTGGAGCGGCGCGAAGCAGTAGTTGCCCACGTGGTTCGGGCCCCCCTTTTCGTCCAGCAGCATGTTCCAGTCGGTCCAGCCGACCGCACCGTTGTTGAGATCGTGGATCATCGAGGTCCCGTAGCGTTCGGCATTCGGCCAATGCTGGTAGCGCGCCGGGTCGAACTTCTCGACCGCTGCCTCGGTCAGCAGCACCGGCTTGTCGGGAAACGCCTGCGTCACCGCTGCCACGTTGCGGTACATCGCGTCGAAGCCCGCCCACGTCTCGTACCAGTGGAAGCCGAGGCCCCATGCATACTTCGCCGCCTCCGGGTCGCCGAGGATTACCTGGGCGCGGTACAGCATCATGTCGCGGTTGTGGTCCCACACGATGATCTTCTTGTCGGCGTAACCGGCCGCGTGCATGGTCGGGCCGAGGTGCAGCTTGAGGAAATCCCGCTCTTCCTCGGCCGTGTATAGCATCGATTCCCAAGTTTGCGTGGCCATCGGCTCGTTCTGCACGGTGATGCCCCAGATCGGCACCCCTTCCTTCTCGTAGGCCTGGATGAATCTGACGAAATAGTTCGCCCACGCCTGCCGGTACTCGGGCAGCAGCGCGCCGCCACGCAGCATGTGGTTGTTCGTCTTCATGAAGGCGGGCGCGCTCCACGGGCTGGCGAACAAGGGCAGCTTGCCGCCCGAGGCCGCGATGGCCTGCTTGATCATCGGCAGGCGAGCCTTGCGGTCATGATCGATCGAGAACGTCTCCAGCGCCTTGTCGCCTTCCTCGATGTAGGTGTAACTGGCCGAGCTGAAATCGGAGCTGTGGATGGTGGTGCGTGCCAACGAGTAGCCGATGCCTTCCCGCTTGTCGTAGTACGCACGCATGAACTCGGCCTGTTTCGCAGGCGGGAGCGCGGCATAGACCTCGGCGGTCGAGTCGGTGATGGCGCCGCCAATGCCCAGCAATGACTGGAACTGCACGGCGGGGTCCACGAAGACCGACGTCTCGACTTCCGTCAGCGTGTGCCCCGGCTTGAGCACGACGGTGCCTGTTTCGCTGAGGCGCTGGGGGGAGCCCTGCGCGGTCGTGTAGATGGTCACCGTGGAGGCGAGTCGCATCGAGGTCTCCCGGGGTCCGGTGGCACCTGCGTCCGTCATTCCGGCGGCCAGGGCCACGCCAAGCGTAACGGCGGAGAACAAACGGGTGGAATGCATGCTGGCGCCTCTTGTGGAAGTGTGCAGCCGGGCGCAGCGTGGAGCGCGTCGGATGCGCGGTAGTTGACAGCGCTGTCATAGCGTTGCTACACCTTGCTGTCAACCGATTGCGCGCCGGGTGGCGGAAAACGGGACGCATGCAGCGTCCATCGCGCGCGCGCACCGGATGTGTGTTGCCGTGCAGCAAGAGTTTGCGCGTGGTCACGGGTATCAGCTGGGTTCCATCGTTGCTGTTCGCGGCAGCTCGTACTGGCCGCGTGTCGCACCGATCACGGGACGGGTCGTGCGGTATCCAAGCAGCGGGCATCGCTGTCAGAATCCGGCGTCGTGCCGGGAGGGTGGACGAGTGGAGCAGGAGCATCCCAATGCGTAGTCGGATCGAAGACGTGGCTGCGGCTGCAGGCGTGTCCATGAAGACCGTGTCGCGCGTGCTCAACAACGAGCCGAACGTCCGTGAAGAAATGCGCCAGCGGGTCATGAAGGCCGTCGACCAGCTGCAATACCGTCCCAATCTGTCGGCACGCAGCCTGGCCGGGCAGCGCTCGTATGTCATTGCGCTGGTCTACAACAACCCGTCGCGCAACTACCTGATGGAGATCCAGAGCGGCATGCTGGATGCCTGTCGCGACAACCACTACAACCTGGTGCTGGCGCCCGTCGGTGCGCCGAAACAGCGCAAGGCCGACGATCTGAAAGTGGTTTTCGAGCACTTCGCGCCTGACGGCGTGGTGTTGATTCCTCCGCTGACGGACGACCCGGTGGTGCTGGAGTTCCTGGAACAGCAGGAAGTGCCGTTCGCCTGCATCGCGCCGAAGCATCCCGATCATCGCATCGGGGTGATGATGGACGAGACGGCTGCCGTGCTCGAACTTATCGCCGGACTCGTGGCGCAAGGCCATCGCCGCATCGGCCACATCAAGGGTCCGCCGGCGCATGGCGCGTGCCAGTGGCGGTTCAAGGGCTACAAGGACGCATTGCGTGCGTCAGGGCTGGAGTACGACGCAGAGCTGGTGGTGCAGGGCGCCTTCTCGTTCGAGTCCGGCATCGAGGCCGGCAACCGGCTGCTCGACCTGCACCGGCCGCCGACCGCCATCTTCGCGGCCAACGACGACATGGCGGCCGGCGTCATCCGCGCGGCGTGCGAGCGCGGGCTGGCGGTGCCGCGCGACATTTCGGTGTGCGGCTTCGATGACACGCCCATCGCGCGCCACATCTATCCTGCGCTGACGACCGTGCGGCAGCCCACGTCAGAAATGGGCAGGCTGGCCACGTTGCAACTGCTGGCGCGCATCCGCTCGACGGAAGCGGGGAGCATGGTGCACGTCGAACACGAAGTGCTGTTCCGCGAATCGACACAGCCACCCGCGCGGCGCTGAAGCAGTCGCATTCCTCACTTGCATCGGTCCTGGATCCCGGCGGCGCCAAGCGCGGCCGGGAGGGTGGAAGTCGTGCGCGCATTCCATACCAATAGAGAACCTTCAGTGTGGTTGCGCGGGAATTATTTTCATTTTCCTTGCAGCACCACGCGGGAAAGAAAACGGTTTCAGCTGCGACGCAACATGAAGAATAGTGCTTGAAATAAGCCATTTTCTTGCAATCATGAGTCGAATCACAGAAAGTTGACAACGCTGTCAATCGCGCGTCCAATTCGGCCCAATGTGAAAGGGGACAGAGGCCTCGGGCACACACACCAACGCCATTCGTGAATTTCCGGAGAGGGGAAAGTCCATGAAGCAAGTGCAATCCGTTCCAAGGAAGCGGGTGCTTACATCCGCATTGTTGCTCGCACTCGCAGGACCCGCATGGGCCCAGCAGGTCGAGCCCCAGGGCAATGCCGATCCGGCGCCCGCGAGCGCCAGCGAGGTTGATCCCGCTACGCTGGATACCGTCGTGGTCAAGGGCATCCGCGCGAGCCTGGAGTCGTCGATGAACCTCAAGCGCGATGCGCAGGGTGTCGTCGATGGCATCGTCGCCGAGGACATCGGCAAGTTCCCGGATACCAACCTGGCCGAATCGCTCCAGCGCATCAGCGGCGTGTCGATCGATCGCACACCCAGCGGTGAAGGTTCGAAGGTCACCGTGCGCGGCATGGGCCCGGACTACAACCTGGTGCTGCTCAACGGTCGCCAGATGCCTGCGTCCAACCTGGGCAGCGGTGGTGCGGGCTCGTCCACCTCGCGCTCGTTCGACTTCGCCAACCTGGCCAGCGAATCGGTGTCCGAGATCCGCGTCTTCAAGACCGGTCGCGCCGACAATCCGACCGGCGGCATCGGCGCCACCATCGACGTGCGGACGGCGCGCCCGCTGCAGGCCGAGCCGGTCGCGACGTTCGGGTTGAAGGCGGTCAACGACAGCTCCAATGGCAACCTGCCCAAGACCATGCAGGGCAGCGATTTCACGGGCGAGATGTCGGGCATCTTCAGCCAGACCTATGCCGATGGCCGTTTCGGTATCGCGCTCAGCGGCAGCTACCAGGAGCGTGATTCCGGTTTCAACCAGGCGTCGGTGGCCGATGGCTGGCTGACGTTCTACGGCGACAACTCGAACAGCTGGCAGCGCCTGCCGCTGCCGGGCGAAACGTACTATGACCGCATCGACAACCGTCCGGGCCTGGACGATGTCTATGCGCGTCCACAGAACACCGGTTACAGCGTCAATGGCGTGCAGCGCCAGCGCACCAATGGCCAGGTGACGCTGCAGTGGGCGCCGACCGACAACGTGACGACCACGCTGGACTACAACTACATCGAGAACAAGGTTCAGCAGCAGCGCAGCGAGCTGTCGGTGTGGTTCAACTACGGCCCGGGCGACAGTTCATGGACCGATGGCCCGGTTGCGGCGCCGATCATCTATTCCGAAGACATGACCAACGCCGACCTTTCGATGGGCGGCATGCAGCTGGCGACCAAGACCACCGGTGATTCGCTGGGCTTCAACGTCGAGTGGGAAGTCACCGACAATCTCAATCTCGAGTTCGATTACCACAATTCCACCTCCGAATCGAAGCCGGACAGTCCGCTCGGGTCGGCCGGCGTGCTCGGCGTGGCTGCGTATGTGCGTGGTACCACCACCGTCGATTACAGCGGCGAGATTCCGATCGTCAACGTCCAACTGCCGCCCGGCCAGACCGAGGTGCTCGCATCGCAGGCGCTGGTGACCGGTTCGGTCTTCCAGAACAGCTACAACAAGTCCGAGGTCGAACAGCTGCAGGCCAAGGGCCGCTTCGAGTTCGGTGACTACTCTGGGCTGGACTTCGGTGTGTCGGCCATCGATGTACAGAACCGCTCCGCGTCGTCCGTGATGCAGCGCGATACCTGGGGTGGCGTCGGCACGCCGGCGGACTATGACGACAGCATCTGGTACGTCGACCACATGTCGCGTTACTTCGAGGCCTTCGGCAACCACAACAACCCGAACTGGACCGACGCGTTCCTGGTGTTCGACTTCGAGCGCCTGCGCCAGGCCGCGATCGACGAATCAGGCTGTGCTAGCTGCTACCAGATGCCGACCGAGTTCACCGACGACATGCGTACGTCGGAGAAGTCGAAGAGCGCCTATGTGCAGTGGACGACGATGTTCGATTGGTCCATGCCGCTGCACGTGGCCCTGGGTGTCCGTTACGAGAAGACGGAAGTCGTTTCCACGGCGCTCGAACGTGTCGGCGAAACCATCAGCTGGGTGGCGGCGAACGAGCTGTACGTGAACTACGCGGCCGAGCAGACGTTTGGCCGGCGCGAGGGCGACTACGATTATTTCCTGCCGAACCTGGACCTGAAGCTGGATATCAGCGACAGCATGGTGCTGCGCGGCAGCTACAGCCAGACCATCGGTCGTCCCGGCTGGGGCGCCATCCGTGGCGGCCAGCAACTGGCGAATGTCGTCCGTATCACCGGCGGCGACGGCAGTCGCGGCGACCCGTCGCTGGAGCCCCTGCTTTCGGACAACTTCGATCTGTCGTTCGAGTGGTACTACAGCCCCGGCAGCTACTTCTCGGTTGGCTACTTCCGCAAGGACATCAAGAACTTCATCAGCGACACCATCGTGCGCGAAGAGCCGTTCGCCCTGCATACCCCGGTGGGCGGCACCTACTGGAACAATGCGCTCGCAGCAGGCTGCCTGGCGACGGACGGCGACTGCATCCGCAATTACATCTTCGCCAACCATGCCGGGGATCCGGGTGTCGATGCGGTCGCCGGTACGATCACGGGCCAACCGGGCGACCCGATCGCCGGGTTCAACATCACTGTTCCGGCCAACCAGCGGTCGGATACGCTCGATGGCTTCGAGATCAATGTCCAGCACCTGTTCGGCGACAGCGGTTTCGGTATTGCGGCCAACTACACCAAGGTCGATTCGGGGTTGACGTTCGACGACACTGACCTGGGTGACCAGTACCCGCTGGTGGGCCTGAGCGATTCGGCCAACGTGGTGGCGTTCTACGACAAGGGGCCGTGGCAGGTCCGCGCGGCGTACAACTGGCGCGATGAGTTCTTCAACGGCGTCGGCGGGCAGGGCAACAACCCCAACTACGTCGAGGAGTACGGCCAGTTCGACATGAACGTGAGCTACCAGGTGACGCCACAGCTGACGATCAGCCTGGAAGGCATCAACCTCACGGACGAGACGATGCGCACCCACGCTCGTCACGAGAACATGGTGCGGTTCGCCACCCAGACCGGCCCCCGCTACATGTTCGGCCTGCGGTACAAGTTCTGACCGCAGCGGTGCGATCCAGGGACGGAGTCGTCGGCAGGTCCGGCGGCTCCGTCTTTCTTTGCCCCATGTGATCGGGCACGATGCCACGGGTTGCGCTGTTCCGCCCGGTAGCCTGCGAGAGCCGATGAGCCAGCACGTCCTGTTGAACAATGTCGAGCACCGGACGCTCCGCGTGCGGGCCGGTCATGGCGCCGCACTCGGCGATGCCGTGATGCGGGCACTGACATTCCCTGCCGAGTTCCGCGAGCTGCAGGCGCACTACCCGATCGTGTTCGCGCGCGACGGCGAAGGGCGCTTCGTTCCGCTGGCGCTGTTCGGCCTGCAGGAGGGCGAGAACCTGTTCCTCGAAGGGGAGCGCTGGGACGCCACGTATGTCCCGCTGTCCGTCAGGCGGCAGCCCTTCCTGGTCGGGATATCCGGCGAAGAGCGGCTGCTGCATGTCGATCTCGGTCATCCGCGTGTCCGCGAGGGGGGTGGCGAGGCGCTGTTCCATGACCATGGCGGTGCCACGGAGTTCCTGGAGCGCGTGAAGTCCGTGCTGCTGGCGCTGCATGATGGCGTTGTCGCCACGCCCGCCTTCATCGAGGCCTTGCTGGAGCACGATCTGCTGGAATCGTTCGTGCTCGACGTAAAGCTGGATGACGGCTCGCACAATCGGCTCGCGGGCTTCCATACCATCGACGAGGCACGGCTGCAGGCATTGTCGGGAGATGCACTGGAGCGACTGGCGCGCGATGGCCATCTGTTGCCCGTCTACATGGTGCTGGCATCGATGTCGCGCTTCCGCGATCTGATCGAACGGACCAACCAACGCCGTGCTGCCGGTCGCTGAGCCCATCCCCATCGACGAGATCGCTGGCTGCGGTCCGCAGTCGCTGCCGGAGGCTGTGCTGCGGGGGGCACGGCCGGTGGTCCTGCGGGGGCTGGTCTCGGCCTGGCCCGTGGTGCAGGCGGCTCGGGCATCGGCGGCAGCGGGCATCGACTACCTCAAGCGGTTCGATCATGGCGGCATGCCTGTCGTGGCCACCGTTGCTCCACCCGAAGCGAAGGGGCGCGTGTTCTACAACGAAGACCTGAGCGGCTTCAACTTCCGTCGCGAACAGGTGCCGCTGTCCGTTGCGCTCGACACGCTGCGCAAGTATCTCGATGCCGCAGCGCCTCCCTCCATCTACGTGGCCTCCACTACGCTCGACACCTTCCTGCCGGGCTTCCGTGCCGAGAATGACGTCGATCTCCGTCCGCGCGATCCACTGGCCAGCATCTGGATCGGCAACCGCAGCCGGATCGCCGCGCACCAGGATGTACCGGATAACCTCGCCTGCGTGGTCGCGGGGCGCCGCCGGGTAACGCTGTTCCCGTCGGACCAATTGGAGAATCTCTACATCGGTCCGCTGGATCACACGCCTGCGGGGCAGGCCGTGAGCCTGGTCGATTTCGCCGCGCCTGATCTTGAGCGGTTCCCGAGGTTCGCCAAGGCCATGGAGCAGGCCCGGATCGCCGTGTTGGAGCCGGGTGATGCGGTGCTCATCCCCAGTATGTGGTGGCACCACATGGAGGGCCTGGACGCGTTCAACGTGCTGGTGAATTACTGGTGGCGTGAGTCGCCTGCGTGGATGGATACGCCGATGAATGCACTGATGCTCGCGATCATGAGCGTGCGTGACCTTCCCTTGCACGAGCGCGTCGTATGGAAGGATGTGTTCGACCACTATGTTTTCGACTACGACGAGGAACGGGACGCCGGCCACGTGCCCGAAGCGGCACGGCGCGTGCTCGCGCCGCTCGATGAAGCCCGTGTCCGCCACCTGCGCGCGCTGCTGCTGCAGCGCCTCAACCGTTGAGTGAACCTGCATGCAGACGTCGCAACCGATGGCCCATCCCCGCACCGTCAAGCGTGTCGTCATCGCCGGTGGCGGCACCGCTGGCTGGATGGCCGCTGCCGCACTGTCCAAAACGCTGGGCAAGACCCTGGACATCACCCTGGTGGAGTCGGAGGAGATCGGGACGGTCGGCGTGGGCGAGGCGACGATCCCAACGTTGGTGGTTTTCCATCGCCTGCTCGACATCAAGGAGCAGGATTTCATGGCCGCGGTGCAGGGCACCGTGAAGCTGGGCATCTCCTTCGAGAACTGGAAGGATGTCGGCCATCGCTACATCCACTCGTTCGGCACCAGCGGCAAGGACCACTGGTCGGCAGGCTTCCAGCACTTCTGGCTGCGCGGTCGGGCGGAAGGCCTGGCGAGCGAATACAGCGACTACTGCATCGAACTGCAGGCCGCGCTGCAGGACCGTTTCTCCCATCTGCCGCGCTACCACGTGAATTACGCGTACCACATGGACGCGGCGCTCTACGCCCGCTTCCTGCGCGGATTCAGTGAACGCCACGGGTGCAAGCGCGTCGAGGGCAAGATCGTCGATGTCGCCACCGATGCCGATGGCGGGATCTCTTCGATCAAGCTGGAGCGTGGCGAGGTGATCGAGGGCGACCTGTTCATCGACTGCACCGGCTTCCGTGCGCTGCTGATCGGCAAGACGCTGGGCGTGGGTTACACCGACTGGTCCCGGTGGCTGTTCAACGACAGCGCACTGGCCACCCAGACCACCGCGGTGCGCGATGCCGTGCCTTACACGCGCGCCATCGCCGGGACGGCAGGGTGGCAATGGCGCATCCCGCTGCAGCACCGGGTCGGCAACGGCATCGTGTACTCCAGCCGCCACATCAGCGACGACGAGGCACGCGAGCATTTCCTGTCCAGCGTCGAGGGCGAGGTCATCAAGCAGCCATGGCCGATCCGGTTCAAGCCGGGGCAACGGCAGCAATGCTGGGCGAAGAACTGCGTGGCCCTGGGGCTCGCCGGCAGTTTCATCGAGCCTCTGGAATCCACGACCATCCACCTGATCCAGCGCGGTATCGTGCGCCTGCTGCAGACCTTCCCGCATACGATCACGCAGCCAGCGATCGACGAGTACAACGCGCGCCTGGACGAAGAGCTGCAGCACGTCCGCGATTTCGTGGTGATGCACTATGCGATCAGCGACCGTCGCGACACGCCCTACTGGCGCGACATTGCGGAGATGGAAATCCCCGCGACGCTCCGGCACAGGATCGAACTCTTCCGCGAGACGGGCACGGTCTTCCACGTGCCCGGCGAGCTGTTCGGCGAGAATTCCTGGATACAGGTCATGCTGGGGCAGGGCGTCGTCCCGAAGGGCTATCACCCGACCGCCGATGTGATGTCGAAAGAGGATCTCCAGCGCTTCCTCGACGACATCCGCAGCAACGTGCTGGGTACGGCACGCCAGATGCCCGCCCACATGGATTACCTGCGCAGCTATTGCCCTGCGCCCAAGCCATGAAACACGGAGCCGGCGGCATGGCCTAAGCTGCCGGCATGGGCGATCCACGACTCGAAGCCTTCCTGACCGGACACCGGCGCTTGTTCGTCCTGACCGGTGCAGGTTGCAGCACCGGCTCCGGCATTCCCGACTACCGTGATGAACACGGCGCCTGGAAGCGCACGCCACCGGTGACCTATCAGGCGTTCATGGGCGAGCACGCCACGCGCCAGCGCTACTGGGCACGCAGTCTGCTTGGTTGGCCGCGCATCGCACGCGCCCGGCCGAACGTCGCGCATCGCGCACTGGCATCGCTTGAAGCGCGCGGGCAATCGGAAATGCTGCTGACACAGAATGTGGACGGCCTGCACCAGGCCGCCGGCAGCCTGTCGGTGGTCGACCTGCACGGCCGGCTCGACCAGGTGGTGTGCATGGGATGTGGCGCGGGTTCTGCGCGTGCGGAGATGCAGACCCGCCTGGCGTCCGCGAATCCCGACTGGGTGGCGCTCGATGCTGTCGCGGCGCCCGACGGCGATGCCGACCTGGACGGGCGCGACTTCAGCGCGTTCCACGTACCCGCCTGCGAAGCGTGCGGCGGACTGCTCAAGCCCGACGTGGTGTTCTTCGGCGAGAGCGTGCCGCGTGCGCGCGTCGACCATGCCATGGCGCATCTCCGGCGCGCGGATGCGATGCTGGTGGTCGGCTCGTCCTTGATGGTCTACTCCGGGTTGCGCTTCGTGCATGCCGCCGTGCGTGCGGACATCCCGGTGGTCGCCGTCAATCTGGGGCGGACGCGCGCCGATGAGTTGCTGCGGTTCCGCGTGGCGGCCCCTTGTGGTGACGCACTGGGCTTCCTGCTGGAAGACCAGGCGCGCCTTTCGCTCACTCCACCGGTGGTTGCAGGCTGATCCAGCGTTCCAGCGAGTGCGGGGACAGGGGACGCGAGACGTAATAGCCCTGCAACAGATCGCAGTTGAGCGAGGCCAGCACGGCGCGTTGTGCCGCATTCTCGACACCCTCGGCGACCACCTTCAACGCCAGGCTTTCGCCGATGCGCAGGATGGACGTGGTGAGTGCACGGGCGGACTCGCTGTGCTCGAGGTCGCGCACGAAGCTCATGTCGAGCTTCAGTTCGCTGATGGGCAGGCGGTGGAGATGGCTCAGGCTGGAGTAGCCGGTGCCGAAATCGTCGATCGACAGGCTCACGCCCATGCGGTGGATCGCATCGATGTTGGCCAGTACCTCGGGTTTCTGCGCAAGCATGACGCTCTCGGTCACTTCCACCATCAGCTCGGACGGGGAAAGCCCGCATTTGCCCAGTACATTGCCGATGAAGGTCGGCAGATCCTGCTGTTCGAAGTTGATCGCCGACAGGTTGACCGAGACGCGAGGTACCGGCACCCCGCGACGCCGCCAGTCCGCCATCTGGGTGCAGGCTTCTTCCAGCGTCCAACGGCCCAGTTCGTCGATCAGGCCACATTCCTCGGCCATCGGCACGAAGGTGGCGGGCGAGATTTCCCCGATCTCCGGATGGCGCCAGCGCAACAGCGCTTCAACGCCGTGCAGCCGGGCATCGTCATCCAGGGCGACCTGGGGCTGGTAATGCAGGCGCAACTGGCCGCTGCGCACCGCCTCGCGCAGCGCATTCTCCAGTGCGAGGCGCTCCTGCATCGCCTGGTTCATCTCGAGGCTGTAGAACACGATGCGCGCGCCGCCCTCGGACTTGGCGCGGTACATCGCGATGTCGGCATGGCGCACCAGCGAATCCACATCCCAGCCATCGGCGGGGAACATCGCCACCCCCACGCTGGCCTGCGGCGTCAGCATCATCCGGCCTGCGCTCAGGGGTTCGGACAGCCGGGCCATCAGGCGATCGGCCAGGTTGGCGGCCTCCTCCGCACTGCGGTCGGGAATGGCCAGCACGAACTCGTCACCGGCCAGTCGCGCCACCACGTCGCCTTCGCGCAGTTCGCCGCCCAGGCGTTTGGCCAGCTCGCGCAGCAGCGCATCGCCGGCCGTGTGGCCCTGGGTGTCGTTCACGATCTTGAAGCGGTCGATGTCGATGAACAGCAACGCCACAGCGCTTTCGCGTCGCGCGGCGCCCAGCAGCATCTGCTCGACCTTGCTGTTGAACAGCGCCCGGTTCGGCAGCCCGGTCAGGGTGTCGAAGAACGAGAGCTGGTGCATGCGAGCACGCGCGCGCTCGCGTTCCATCGCCAGCGCGCACAGGTGCAGGCAGACATCGACCACGCGCTGGTGGAAATCGTCGGGCGCCCTGTTTTCCCAGTAGTACAGCGCGAACGTGCCCAGCACGCGCCCATCATGGGCCTTGATCGGACTCGACCAGCATGCACGGATGCCCAGGGCGAGGAACGGGGCGTTGTACGCCTGCCAACGCGGGTCGCGTTCGATGTCGCTGCATTCGACGGGCTGCCCGCTCCAGGCGGCCGAGCCGCAGGCGCCGACCATCGGACCCGCGAGCTCGCCGTCGATCAGGGCGCCGATGGTCTCGGGCAGGCTGGGAGCCGCGAGCGGGCGAAGGCGGCCGTAGTCGTCCAGTGCGATGATCGACGCCACGGCTTCCGGCATGACCTTTTCGACTTCGCGGCAGACCAGCGTCAGCACCTCCTGCAGCGGCTGCTCCCGGACGATGGCGCCCAGCACCTTGCGGTGCAGCTCCTCGTGCAGCTTGCTGTGGGTGATGTCGGTATAGACGCCGAGCAGGTAGCGGACGTTGCGCTCGGGGTCGAAGACGGGATTGACGACCGCGGAGATCCACAGCGGCACGCCACTCTTGGCGTAGACCAGCAATTCGGTGCGGTAGCCCTGCTGGACATTCAACTGGCCGCGCACCCATTCGACCGTTTCCGGATCGGTGTGCGGGCCGGCCAGGAAATCGCTGGGGCGGCGGCCGGCGGCTTCCTCCAGCGTATAGCCGAGCATGCGCGTGAAGCCCTGGTTGATCCAGGTGATGTGCGCTGCGTCGTCGCAGACGACGACCGCGTTGTCGCTGTGGTCGATGACCCAGGACACGTCGGGAGCACCATCGGCGAAGTGCGGCGGCATGGCGATGGCAGTGGGCCTCACGGTCAGTTCTTCCCCAAGAACGGTTTCCGCCTGATGGACCGGGTTCGCCACGGCACTCCCTGCTAAGCCGTCCCCGAAACGGGGAGATACGATGCGGTATCGGCCCCTGATCGCCGCACTTTACCTGAAGTTTCAGGTGGCGCGGGTGTCTACGCCTCTGCAAGCGCTTACAGTCGGATGGCCAGGCCGCAGGCCACGGTCGATGCCGCCCGTGCGCACCTTCGCGGGGCAGCTCCCGAGTGGAGACGCGGGGCGTGAAGCCACTGTGTGGAGGGCCAGACATTGCCTGACGCACCGTCGTCATGATCGCCGCCTAGGCTTGCCGCCCGCATGACAGGGGTGGCCATGAAAGCGAAACGGATATGGTCGGGGGTCGGGTTGCTGCTATGCCTGACAGGGTGCCAGGGCGCATCTTCGCCCGACGCGAAGCAGGGCGGGACAGTGTCACCGGTCACGGCGGACATCCAGCGGGATGAAGCGGTGCCCGCCACGGCTTACGCACGTGCGGCGCAAGCGTTGGCGGAGAACCGGATGCTCGCTCCCTCGGGAGACAATGCGGTCGAACACTACTTGGCCGCACGCGTCGAAGCGGGAGAGCGCACCCGTGCGCAGGCCGCACTGTCGGAACTGCAGCCCTATGTGCTGATCGCCGCCGAGCAGGCGATTGCGCGTGGCGATGCAGGGGAGGCGAAGCGCCTGCAGGGCCTGATCGAACACATCGATGGACAAGCGCCTGCGCTGCCGCGGCTGAAAGCCGGCGTGGCGGCATTGCTGCGCGAACAGGCGTTGCAGGCTGCCGCTCCTGATGAGGAAGCAGTCCGGCCGGCCGCATCCGGCCTGTCCTCGACCGGCGAGGCATCGCCGGCGCAAGCCATGCGCGCACCTGCCCCAGCATCCACACTCGCTGCTGCGCCGGTTGTCGTCGCTCCTTCACCTGCGCCGCTCCCTGCGCGACAGCAAGAAGCGCCGGCCACCAGCCCTTCCGTTGTGCCGTCGCGTGTCGTACAGGAGATCCGGACGCCGCGCCTGCTCCAGGACGCACAGCCGCGATATCCACTGCCTGCGCTGCGCGCGCGCGTGGAAGGGCAGGCAGAAGTCGCTTTCACCATCCAGCCCGACGGCAGTGTGCGCGACGTGCGCCTGCTCTCATCGACGCCTGCGGGCATGTTCGATGCGCCCGCGCTCGCGGTCGCGCAACGCTGGCGTTTCGAGGCGACCGGACAGGCCCATGCATCGCGACGCACCGTGCGGTTCCAGCTGCCAGCCCCGGGGTCGAGCGACGGCTGATTGGTGTCCGTACGCGTCTGCGGTGAGAATGGCGGCATGACTACCGCCTCCGCCTCCCCGATTCTCGATACCGTCGAACAGGAAACCGGTCCGGCGCCGCAGTGGTCCGTACTGTGGCTGCACGGCCTGGGTGCGGATGGCCACGACTTCGCCCCGATCGTGCCCGAACTGGTGCGACCTGGCTGGCCGGCGCTGCGCTTTGTCTTCCCGCATGCGCCCGTGCGTGCTGTGACGATCAACAACGGCGTCCGCATGCGTGCGTGGTACGACATCGTGGGCATGGACTTCCCCACTCGAGCGGATAGCATCGGCATCGAGGAGTCGCTGGTACAGGTGGAGTCGCTGATCGCGCGCGAGCAGGCGCGGGGCATCGCGCCGGAGCGGTTGCTGCTGGCGGGCTTCTCGCAGGGCGGCGCCATCACCCTGGCGGCCGGCCTGCGCAGGCAGGTGCCACTGGCGGGGCTGATCGCGCTGTCCACCTACCTGCCGGGCGCGGCGCAGGCTGCTACGCACCTGGCGGCTGCGGCCACCACGCAACCGGTCTTCATGGCGCACGGCACCGGTGATCCGGTGATCCCGCTCATCCACGCCGAACAGAGTGCCCGTGTGCTCGGGGAGCTGGGTTTCGACGTGCAATGGCACCGCTATCCGATGGCACACCAGGTATGCGCGGAGGAAATCCGTGACCTGGGTGACTGGATGGGCCAGCGGTTTGCGTTGTAATCCCCACGCGACCCCCGAAGGATGACGCATGGCGCTGCCATGGGTAACCTAGGACGCGGGGGATCACGCCAACGTTCACCGAGGACGCCTTTGCCGTGAAAGTGGTCATTGCCGACGACGAACCCCTTGCCCGCGAGCGCCTGCGCGCGTTGCTGGCCGAGCATCCCGGTATCGAGGTGGTCGCCGAGGCCGAGAACGGCCTGGACGCGTTGCAGGCCTGTTCGCAGCATCGCCCCGACATGGTCCTGCTGGACATCGCCATGCCGGGCGTGGACGGACTCGAGGCTGCCCGCCATCTGGCGGCCTTCGACCCGCGCCCCGCCGTGGTGTTCTGCACGGCCTACGACGAACACGCGCTGTCGGCTTTCGAGGCCGCCGCCATCGATTACCTGATGAAGCCGATCCGCGCCGAGCGATTGGCTGCCGCGCTCGAACGCGCGCGCACCTTCATCGCCGGGCGCGAGACCCAGGCCCCGGCGTCATCGAGCAGCCAGCCGCGGACCCACCTGTGTGCACGCCTGCGGGGCAGCCTGCGGCTGATTCCCGTGGATGAAGTGCACTACCTGCAGGCGGAGGAGAAGTACGTGGTGGTGCACCACGCGCGCGGCGAGGACCTGATCGAGGAATCGCTGAAATCGCTGGAAGAGGAATTCGGTGGCCGCTTCGTGCGGATCCATCGCAACTGCCTGGTCGCGCGCCACGAACTGGTCGAGATCAAGCGCATCGGTGATGGCCATGTCCAGGCCATCCTGCGCCATGGCAAGGAGCCGCTGGAAGTGAGCCGCCGTTGCGTGGCAGGCCTGCGCGAGACCGTCAAGACGCTCTGAGCGCACGCGGACGCCGCGCCATGCGGGATAATGCCCGCATGACCCTGCTGCGCATCGCCACCCGCAAAAGCCCGCTCGCCCTCTGGCAGAGCGAACACGTCGCCGACCGGCTGCGCGCCGCCCATCCCGGGCTGGCGGTCGAGCTGGTGCCGATGAGCACGCGTGGCGACGAGGTGCTGGACCGCTCGCTGGCCGCCATCGGGGGCAAGGGCCTGTTCCTGAAGGAGCTGGAGCTGGCCATGCTGCGTGGCGAGGCGGACTGCGCCGTGCATTCACTGAAGGACGTGCCGATGGAGCTCGAAGGTCCATTCGCGCTGCCTGCCATCCTGCCGCGCGCGGATCCGGCCGACGCCTTCATCTCCCACCGGTACGAGGGCATCGCTGCGCTGCCCCATGGCGCACGCGTGGGGACCTCGTCGCTGCGTCGGCAGGCACAGCTGCGCGCGTTGCGCCTGGACCTGCAGTTGCTGGACCTTCGCGGCAACGTCAATACGCGCCTGGCCAAGCTGGATGCCGGCGACTACGACGCGATCGTGCTGGCGTGCGCCGGGTTGCAGCGCCTGGGGTTTGCGTCGCGCATCCGCGTGCGGCTGGATGCGCCGCAATGGCTGCCGGCTCCCGCGCAGGGTGCCATCGCGGTGGAATGCCGGGCCGAAGATCCCGCCACGCATGCGCTGTTCGCGGCGCTGGATGATGCGGGCACGCGCGTCTGCGTGGAGGCGGAGCGGGCCATGAACCGGGCGTTGCATGGCAGTTGCCATGTTCCGGTGGCGGCGTTTGCGCAGCGCACGGGCGATGTGCTGTCGCTGTCGGGGCTGGTGGGTTCGGCGGCGGAGGGGCGGGTGATCCGTGCGGAAGGTACCGGTGCGGCCGGCGATCCCGAGGCGCTGGGGCAACGCGTCGCCGCCCAGCTGCTGGCGCAAGGCGCTGGCGCGTTCCTCGCATGAGCGGCGCGCGTGCTTACTTGAAGCGGTAGACCACGTTCATCGTGGTCAGCGTGTCCGTACGCTTCTTCTCCGGTGCCACGTCACTGTTGTGTCGCGCCTGCCAGCCGGCTTTCAGCGCGAGGTGCGAGTTCATCGTGACCGACACGCCCAGGTCGTTCTGCGCGAAGGTGTTGTAATCGCCCGCCTCGACCAGCAGCTTGTTGACGATCTCGGTGTTCTCGCTCAGCGCGTAGCGCAGGTCGATCAGGCCACGCCCGATCAGGCTGGATTCGTTGCGCTCCTCAAGGGTGTCGTAGGCGCGGCGATAACCGGGGCCGACCTGCAGGTCGAGATGGCCGCGCTCACCCTCGAGGACCCGGTTGCCGTAGCTCAGGCTGACCGACTGCTGCCGGCTGTAGGTGCCGAAGTCGTCTTCTTCGTGGCGCACGGCGGTGTTGAGCGTGCCACGCTGGTCCATGAGATATGCACTGTTGGCGGTGACCGTATAGCGGTTGGCGGTGGTGCGGCTGTCGCGGACGATGCTGCCGTCGTCCTGGGTCTTGGTGTATTCGGAACGCGAATGCAGGCCGAACAGACTGGCGCTGTGGCGCCATGCGCCGCCGTCGGTATAGGTCAGGTCCAGTCGGCCGTTGAAACTCTCGGTGTTGCTGTTGCCGCTACTGGCAGCCACGCCAAGCTCGCCGCCACCGGTGAGCTTGGGCGTCGGCGGTGCCGGCTCGGGGGGCGTCTCGGGGATGGGGCGCACCGCCATGGCGATGACCGGCAGCGCCGCACTGCCCTGTTTGCCGAAACCCTTGCCGGCATGGACGGCTTCCACCTTCTCATTGCGCGGCAGCACCCCTTCGTCAGCCAGGGCAGGCGCAATGTTGCCGGCGATCAGGGCGAGTGCCAGCAAGGAGGGAGGCGTCGGGCGCGACATGGCAGATCTCGAGAAAACGAAGGGGAGATGTAACCGCTTACATGGTAGATGTGAGCCGACAGCACCACAACCCAAGTGCTTGTTCCGATTCAGGTTTGCGACATGCATTCTGCCACGGGAACGCGCCCGATTCAGGATGCCTGTCACGGTCGCCAGCATTCCTGCGCCGTGGCGCATCGTCTTCCCGTAGCGGCCGTCCACCTCCACTCAAGGCGGGGCATCGATGCTGATCGCCGGGTCGTCGTAGCGCGAATAGGTCAGCAGCACCGTGTAGGGGCGGCCTTTGTCATCGCGGCCGGTGTGGCGCAGTTGCAGTGGCAGGCCATCCGGACCGATCCAGTAGTCGAACGCGACCGCCTCCGGAGTGGCGTGGCGAACGCGGTAGCGCCAGGCAGGGCGACCGGCGACGGTGTCATCGCCGATGTGTTCGGCGGACAGAGCCTGCTGGGCCTGCTGGAGTTTGAGTGGGTCGCGCCACGGGGCGAGCGTTTCCGGAGGGAGTGGTACCCGTATGTGTCGGCCGTCCACCTGCATGTGCAGCACGTGTCCGATGACCGTCTGCGTGCCGCCAGGCAACGTGATCCGGTAGCGGTCAGGCGCTACATAGTCCATCTCGCCGGTCATCGGCTGGGCGCCTTCCACCTGCATATGCGCATGGAAGCGGCGGGTGGCCAGGAAGCGGTGCATTGACGCCTTCACGTCCCGCACCGCATCGCGCGCAGGGACTGCGGGTGGCGTTGGCGGAATGGCGGCGGGTACCCCGGCGCCTTCGTGAGGGGAGGGTCGGCAGGCGGCCAATGCGAACAACAGGGGCAGTAAGGCGCGCGGCGACATGGTCGGCAGGCTCCCGGGAAGAGGGCAGCGCCTTGGGTCCGTGCGTTGAGGGCGCCGCGGCGGCAAAGACACGCCACGGCACCAGGCACCGCACGGGCCCAAAGCGCCGCTGGCGCTTGTCCCCTGTGCGTACTTCAACCGCAGGCAGGCGACGAAAACGGCCACCTGTCGGCGATAATCCGGCCACACCCCCCGCTGCCACGCTGCCCATGGACAAGATCGAACGCATCACCGCCCTGCACCGAATCCTGAAGGCGGCGCGCTATCCGGTCACGGTGAAGCGGCTGCAGGAGGAGTTGGGTTGTTCGCGCGCCACCGTCTATCGCGACCTGGCTTACCTGCGCGATGCGTTGATGGCGCCGATCGAAGGCGATGGCGAAGCGGGCTTCCGCTACCACGCGGCCGAGAGCGATCGCTTCGAACTGCCGGGGTTGTGGCTGAGTTCGGAAGAACTGTATGCGTTGCTCGCCGCGCAACAGTTGCTGGTCCGCACCGGCGGCGGCGTGCTCTCGGGCGCGTTGGCGCCGCTGCAGAAGCGCATCGAAGGGCTGCTTGCCGATCATGCGGGCGTGGACCACTGGCCCGTGGACCGCGTGCGGGTGATCCCGCACCGCGGACGTACGCTGGATGAAGCCAGCTTCCGCACCGTGGCGTCGGCCGTACTCGAGCGCAAGCAATTGCAGTTCGAATATCGCGCGCGTTCCACCGACGAGCGTACGCGGCGCGCGGTATCGCCGCAGCGCATCACCCACTACCGCGACAACTGGTATCTCGATGCGTGGGACCACGAACGCAACGCGCTGCGCAGCTTCGCGGTGGATCGCATCGGCAACGCACGACTGGGCGATGAGCCGGCACGCGACCTGCCGAACGAGGAGCTGAACCAGCATCTGGCGTCGAGCTACGGCATCTTCTCGGGCGAACCGAAGGGCTGGGCCACCATCCTCTTCAGCGCCAAGGCCGCGCGCTGGGTCGCCGACGAACAGTGGCATTCCAAGCAGCAGGGCCGCCACCTGCCGGACGGCCGTTACGAGCTGAAGATTCCCTACAGCGTCTCGCGCGAGCTGTTGATGGACATCCTGCATTACGGCGCCGATGCGGAGATCGTCGAACCGGCCGTGCTGCGCGAACAGGCGAAGGCACTGCTGGAACTGGCGCTGTCGAACTACGGGAAGAAGTAGTTTCGCGGCAGGGCACCGGGTTGTGGGAGCGACGCGAGTCGCGACTGTGGAGGAACGGGTCCCGGATCCCGGGCAAGCAGGGGATGGAGCAAGGGAGCCTCGATTGCTCGCACGAGGCGACACGCCCGGCCCTCTGATTTCCATCGTGACTGACATCGCGCGCAGGGATTCCCGCGGCGGACCTCCCTAAAGCTCCTTCGGCTCGCCGAAGCCCGGCTTCCCGACCTGCGCCGGCACCTGGGGCACGCGGACCAGCTGGCGGGCGTTGATGCCGTGGTCGCGCGCCTTCTTCACCAGTTCCTCGTAGCGCACGTCGTCCATGAGCGGATCGCGGGCCATGATCCAGCCCATGTCGCGGCCGGGGTAATCCGCCAGTGCCCATGAGTAGTCGGGTGCCACTTCGACGATGCGCCACTTGGCGGGCACCACGCCAACGAACCAAAGCGTCCACTCGCGGTTGCCGGAATCTCCCTTGACCGAGGCGCGCGCCTCGCGCAGTTGCTCGGGTTCGCCGAAGCCTTCGCGGTAGTGGTACGCCACGCCCACCTTGTCGATGTCGCGCAGTGCGTATTCGTAACGCGCTGCCACGTGCCCGCGCTCTGCGAAGTAGGGGATGTGCGCGACGACATGCCAGGTGCCCATGAAGCGGGGCAGGTCCACCGCGTCGGGTGCTGCGCGCGCCGGGCCGCGGCTGGCACAGCCGCCCGCCAGTGCCAGCAGCAGGGCGAGCAGTGCAATGCGGACCACGCGGATTGGCAACGCCATGGGCATGTGGGACTCCGTTCTCCCTGTCATACGAACACGCTAGTCATCAGGATGCGACGGAGATGTTAACCGGTGATGTCGCAACCCGTGAGATGTCGTTGCGCGAGTGTGACGTCGTACTGACATCACACAAAGGAATCCGCCGCCATGTCCATGTCCTTGTTCCAGGTTTCGCATGCGGTCCGCCAGGACCGCCCCGATGTCCATCTGGATCGTGTCCTGCGCCGCGTGGTGCTGTCAGGTGTTGCGCTGGTGTTGCTGCTGCCGCTGGCCCGCGCCAGCACCGACTGGTTGGGTTGGCTGCCCCTGTGGCTGGTCGGGATGCCTGCCGTGGCCTGGTGGGCCCTGCACCGTTTCCGGCTTCCGGTCCGTGGGGCCAGGTCGCATCGGACGGCGCACCGTCGTCGCAGCCCGCAGGCGCGCCGCATCCGCGACAGGGGCGTCGCCCTGCCCCGGGCGGCCTGACCTTCGGCAGGGGGTGCCCTCCGGGCCTTGTGCTAGCGTGCCATGTTCATGAAACGCACCTCCGGAGCCGTACCCGATGCCCAGACTCACCCATGCTTGCCTGGCCGCAGGCCTCGCTGTTGCTGGCGCGCTGTCAGCCCCTGCCCATGCCAAGGAGGCTGACGTGACGAACGATCCGTATGCCTGGCTGGAGGACGTCGAAGGGCAGAAGCAGTTGGATTGGGTGAAGGGCGTGAACGCCAGGGCCGAGGCCGAGATCGCCTCGACGCCGGCGTTCAAGCAACTGGAGTCGGATATCCGCGCCATCCTCGATTCAGACGCCAAGATCCCGGGCGTGCAGAAGATCGGCGACTACTACTACAACTTCTGGAAGGACAAGCAGCACGAACGCGGCGTCTGGCGCCGCACCACGCTGGCCGAGTACCGCAAGGCGCAGCCGCAGTGGGAGACCGTGCTGGACCTGGACGCGCTGAACAAGGCCGAGGGCAAGAACTGGGTCTGGCACGGCGCCGACTGCCGCAAGCCCGACTACACCCGCTGCCTGATCGCGCTGTCGCGCGGCGGCGCCGACGCCGACGAGACCCGCGAGTTCGACCTGGTCAACAAGAAGTTCCTCGCCGACGGTTTCTACCGCCCGGAAGCGAAGGGCGGCCTGGGCTGGAAGGACGCCGATACCGTCTACGTGTACACCGACTTCGGCGACGGCAGCATGACCAGCTCGGGTTATCCGCGCATCGCCAAGGAGTGGAAGCGCGGCACGCCGCTGGAGAGCGCTGCCGTCGTCTACGAAGGCAAGCCGGACGACATGTATATCGCCGCGTTCCACGACGACACGCCGGGCTTCCAGCGCGATTTCGTCAGCCGCACGCTGGCCTTCTACAACGACGAGCTGTACCTGCGCCGCGCCGACGGCACGCTGGCCAAGATCGATGCGCCCAACTCGGCCAACAAGGGCGTGCACAAGGAGTGGCTGACCCTGGAGCTGCGCGAGCCGTGGACGGTCGGCGGCAAGACCTATGCGGCCGGCAGCCTGCTGGCGGCCAAGTTCGACGACTTCATGGCCGGCAAGCGCGACTTCGACGTGCTGTTCGCGCCGACCGACAAGACTTCGCTGGCCGGCTTCACCTGGACGAAGAGCCACCTCGTCCTCAACGTGCTGGAAGACGTGAAGAACCGCCTGAGCGTGCTGACGCCGTCGGCCTCGGGCTGGACCACCAGCGCCTTCGTCGGCGCACCGTCCTTCGGCACCGTCGGGGTCGGCGACGTGGACAGCGACGACAGCGATGCGGTGTGGCTGACCGTCACCGACTACCTGACCCCGACGACGCTGTCGCTGGCCGAGATCGGCCAGCCGCCCGAGCAGCTGAAGTCGATGCCGGCGTTCTTCGACGCTTCGGGCAAGAAGATCGAACAGCACTTCGCCACCTCCAAGGACGGCACCAAGGTGCCGTACTTCCTTGTGCGCCCTGAAGGCTTGAAGTACGACGGCAGCACGCCGACCTTGCTCTACGGCTACGGCGGCTTCGAGATCTCGTTGACCCCCGGCTATTCCGGCGGCGTGGGCAAGGGCTGGCTGGAGAAAGGCGGCGTCTATGCCGTCGCCAACATCCGCGGTGGCGGCGAGTACGGCCCGCGCTGGCACCAGGCGGCGCTGAAGGCCAACCGCCACAAGGCGTACGAGGACTTCGCCGCGGTCGCGCAGGACCTGATCGCCCGCAAGATCACCTCGTCGAAGCACCTGGGCATCCAGGGCGGCAGCAATGGCGGCCTGCTGACGGGCAACATGCTGACGCAGTACCCGGAGCTGTTCGGCGCCGTCGTCGTGCAGGTGCCGCTGCTGGACATGAAGCGCTACAGCCACCTGCTGGCGGGTGCTTCGTGGATGGCCGAGTACGGCAACCCTGATACCGCCGACTGGGAATTCATCCAGACCTTCTCGCCGTACCACCTGTTCGATGCGAAGAAGGACTACCCGCCGACCCTGTTCATGACCTCCACCCGCGACGACCGCGTCCATCCGGGCCATGCCCGCAAGATGGCCGCGAAGATGCTGGAGGCGGGCAAGGACGTGCGCTACTACGAGAACATCGAAGGTGGCCACGGCGGTGCGGCCAACAACGCCCAGGCCGCGCACATGAGCGCGCTGGCCTACACCTTCCTCTGGCAGCAACTGACCAAATAAGCGTCCGACGCCCCTCTCCGGAGGGGCGTCGCCATTGCATCCCGCGTCCCCGGACCCCATCCATGAAGCCGACCTCCTTTCTGCTTGCCGCCACCGTCCTGATGAGCACCCCGATCACCTCCGCGCTGGCCGCCAGCGCTACCCCGCCCGACGTGGCGAAAAAGCCGCACGTGGTGAAGGCGCCACATGGCGCCGAACGCAACGACGAGTACTACTGGCTGCGCGACGACAAGCGCGAGAACAAGGAGATGCTGGCGTACCTCAACGCCGAGAACGCCTACACCGATGCGGTGATGGCGCCGCTGAAGCCGCTGGAGGACAAGCTGTACGACGAAGTCGTCGCGCGCATCAAGCAGGACGACGCCAGCGTGCCCTACCGCGAGCGCGGCTGGTGGTATTACGCCCGCTTCGTCACCGGCAAGGACTATCCGGTGCATGCGCGGCGCAAGGACGGCCCGGGCGTGGATGCGGTGTCGATCCAGGCCGCCAATGCCGCCGGCGACTTCAACGGCGAACAGGTGCTGCTGGATGTCAACGCGCTGGGCGAAGGCAAGGACTACTACAACGTCGGCGACTACGAAGTCAGCCAGGACAACACGCTGCTGGCGTACGCCGACGACACCAACGGCCGCCGCCAGTACACCATCCGATTCAAGAACCTGGAGACCGGCGAAATCCTGCCAGATACGGTCACCAATGCCGAACCGAACCTGGTCTGGTCCGACGATGGCCGCACGCTGTTCTACGTCGACAAGGATCCGGAGACCCTGCTCAGCAAGCGCGTGAAGGCGCACGTGCTGGGCACGCCGTCCAGCCAGGACACGCTGGTCTACGAAGAGGAAGACGACAGCTTCTACATGGGTATCGGCCGCACCCGCGACGACAAATTCATCTGCATCAGCGTAGAGAGCACCGTGTCCTCCGAAATGCGCTGCACGCCGGCCGCCAGTCCCGGCGTGTTCACCGTGCTGGCCCCGCGCGAACGCGACGTCGAGTACCAGGCCGATCACTTGGGCGACCGCTGGGTGATCCGCACCAACGCCGATGGCGCCACCAACTTCAAGATCGTGACCGCGCCGACCGACTCGGTCTCACGCAAGGACTGGAAGGACTGGATCGGGCACCGCGCCGACGTGTTCGTCGAGGGCTTCGAGCTGTTCGACGGTTTCAGTGTGGTGGCCGAACGCGCCAACGCGCTGGAAAGCCTGCGCGTGATCAAGGCCGATGGCAGCAGCGACTACGTCAAGGCCGACGAGCCGGCGTACTCGATGGGCCTGTCCGCCAATCCGGAAACCGGTACCGACTGGCTGCGCTACAGCTATACCTCGATGACCACGCCGGCCACGACCTACGAGATCAACACCAAGACCGGCGAGCGCCGCCAGTTGAAGCAGCAGCCCGTGCCGGGCTACGACGCGTCGAAGTACGTGACCGAGCGTGTGTGGGCACCGGCCCGCGACGGCAAGACGAAGATCCCGGTGACCCTGGTGTACCGCAAGGACGTCGCGCGCGACGGCAAGGCGCCGATGCTGCAGTACGCCTACGGCAGCTATGGCGCGTCGATGGACCCGAACTTCAGCATTACCAACGTCAGCCTGCTGGACCGTGGCGTGGTCTACGCGCTGGCCCACATCCGCGGCGGCCAGGAAATGGGCCGTGCGTGGTACGACGACGGCAAGCTCTACAACAAGATCAACACCTTCACCGACTTCATCGACGTCACCGACTACCTGGTCAAGGAGGGCTATGCGGCGAAGGATCGCGTGGCCGCTATGGGTGGCAGTGCCGGCGGCTTGCTGATGGGCGCGGTGTCGAACATGGCGCCGGAGAAGTACAAGGTCATCCTGACGCTGGTGCCGTTCGTCGACGTGGCGACCACGATGCTGGACCCCAGCATCCCGCTGACCACCAACGAGTACGACGAGTGGGGCAACCCGGAAGAGAAGGGCTACTACGACTACATCCTCACGTACTCGCCCTACGACAACCTGCAGGCGAAGGCCTATCCGGCGATGTTCGTGGGCACGGGCCTGTGGGATTCGCAGGTGCAGTACTGGGAGCCGGCCAAGTACGTCGCCCGCCTGCGCGACCTCAACACCGGCACCGGTCCGGTGGTGTTCCGCACCAACATGGAAGCCGGCCACGGCGGCAAGTCCGGCCGATTCCGCCAGTACCGCGAGCGTGCCGAGATGTTCGCCTTCATGCTGGACCAGCTGGGCGTCGCCTCGAAGTAGGAGATGTCGCAAGACAGGAAGAAGGCCGGGGAAACCCGGCTTTCTTCGTTTCCGGTGCCCTCCGACGGGGGGTACTCCAGTGCTGCTGGCCGCCGCCGATAACCGTGGGGACGAGTTCGTTGACGGAGGCAGGGCATGGCAGGGTGGGGTGCGGTGATCCGCGTCGGTCATCTCGTATTCGCGCCATCGGCCGTCGATTTGGGGTACAAGGTCGCCGTGCACGATACGCCGCCACCGCGCGATCTTCCCGAACCGAGGCCAGCCCGCTTCCGCTGGGCGTGGTGGCTGCTGGCCTACGCCAGTCTGGGCATGGGCATCCTGGGCGTGTTCGTTCCGGGGCTGCCGACCACGGTCTTCATCCTGATCGCAGCGTACGCAGCGTCGCGCGGTTCGGAGCGCCTGCATCGCTACCTGGTCACGCATCCGCGCTTCGGCCCGATGATCCACGATTGGCATCTGCATCGTGCCGTCTCCCGGCGCGCCAAGTGGGTCGCCACAGGGACGATGCTGGTCAGCGCGCTGATCCTGGTGACGCTGATGCTGTGGACCGGATCGCACCTCTGGTGGATGGTTGCCTTGCCGATCGCCTGCATGGCCACGGTCGGCGCGTGGCTGTGGAGGCGACCGGAGCCGCCGCGCAAAGGCTGAGCGGCAGCCGCGTTCATCGGGCTGTGGCTATACTCTCGGCATGAACCGGAACGCCCGTCTTTTCTTCGCTGCCGCCCTGATGGCGGTCTTGTCCGCTTGCGGTGCCAAGGGCCCGCTGTTCATGCCGGAGAAGCCGGTCGAGGAGGCGCCCGTGACGCCCGTCGACGCCGCGCCACCCGCAAACGACGACGTGCCCGCCGAACCGCCGATCGATCCCGCCACGGTGCCTGCCACCGACGGGAATGGCTGAGTCCTCGCACGCGCGGACCGCGGCGATGCGTTTCACCAAGATGCATGGTGCCGGCAACGATTTCGTCGTGCTGGATCTGCGCGACGGCCGGCTGCCGCCGGATGCCGCCTTGGCTGCGGCGTTGGCGGATCGGCATCGTGGTGTCGGCTGCGACCAGATCCTGACCATCGAACCCCCCCGAAGCAACGACGCGGTAGCGGCCTACCGCATCTGGAACTCCGACGGCTCGCCCTCGCAACAATGCGGCAACGGCGCACGTTGCGTGGCGGCCTGGCTGGTGAGGGACGGTGCGGCGACCGGAAACACGTTCGAGGTCGACAGCCCCTTGGCGACGCATGCCGTCGAGCGTATCGGCGATGACCGCTATTCCATCGCCATGGGCGTGCCGGAGTTCGCGCCGGCACGCATCCCGTTGCAGGGCTTCGACCGGCCGCGCGCGGAGTACGACGCTGACGTGGACGAGGGCGTGAAGCTGCGGTTCGGCGCGGTGTCGATGGGTAATCCCCACGCCGTCATCGAAGTTCCGTCCGTGGATGCGGCCCCGGTGCTGCACTACGGGCCTTTGCTGCAGCGGTCGCGGCATTTTCCGGAGTCGGTCAACGTCGGCTTCGCCGAAGTCGTCGCGCGCGACCGCGTGCGCCTGCGCGTGTACGAGCGTGGCGTAGGCGAGACGCTGGCCTGCGGCAGCGGCGCCTGCGCGGCGGCGGCCGTGCTGATACGGCGGGCGCGTGTCGATCGCGACGTGGCCATCGCGCTGCCGGGCGGGGAGCTCCGCATCCGCTGGCCGTCAGACGACGCGCCGGTCATCATGTCCGGGCCGGCGGCATTCGTATTCGAAGGGGAATGGAAAGCATGAGCGAGACAGCGGAAAAACTGGGTGCACACGACGTCGCGGCGTGGCTGCGTCGCCACCCGACCTTCCTGAAGCAGTTCCCGGACCTGGCGCTGAGCATGGTGGTGCCGCGTGACGAAGGCCCGACGGCATCCCTGGCCAGCTACCAGTTGGAAGTGCTGCGCGACAAGAACCGCGAGTTGTCCAAGCGCCTCGGTGACCTGTTCGCCAATGCGCAGGAAAACGAACGCCTGGCCGTGCGCACCCACCAGCTTGCTTTGACACTGATGAAGCAGGGCACCGCTGCCGATACCTTGCGTGCGATGGCCGCCTCGCTGGCCGAGGACTTCAATGGCGACCGCGTCAGCATCGTGATGCTGCAACCGGTGGCCGGGCTGGAGGAAGGCGACTGGTTGCAGGTGGTGCCCGCGGACAATCCGCACATGGCGCCCTTCCGTGACTGCCTGCGCGACGGTGAGCCGATCTGCGGCCGCCTGCAACCGGAGAAGCACGTGCTGCTGTATGGTGCGCGCGCGGAGGAAGTCGCTTCCTCGGCCTTGCTGCCGCTGCCCGGCATCGGCCTGGTGGCCGTGGGCAGTCGTGACGGCAACCGCTTCTATCCCGGCATGGGCACGCTGTTCCTGCGCATGATGGGCGATACGCTGGTGACGGCGTTGAAGCGGTTCGATGGTTGAGGCGAGGCGATCGCCTCATGCCGTCATTCCGGCGAAAGCCGGAATCCATTCCGTTCCTGCTCTTGCGGCGGGCCGCGTGAGGCAAACACACGGGCAACATGGATTCCGGCTTTCGCCGGAATGACGGGGAGGGAGGGACCATGTCCGTCACCGACTTCCTCGCTTATCTCGAAGTCGAGCGCCGCGTCTCCGCGCACACGCTGGATGCGTATCGTCGCGATCTCGCAGCGCTGACGGAGTGGATGCAGGCCCAGGACATAGCAGGCCTGGCGGAGGTGCAGGCCGAGCAGCTGCGCGGCTTTGTCGCCAGCGAGCACCGGCGCGGCCTGTCGCCGAAGAGCCTGCAGCGTCGCCTGTCGGCGTGTCGCAGCTTTTACCGGTGGTTGCTGAAACATGGTCGCATCGCGGCCAGCCCCGCCGCGGCACTGCGCGCCCCCAAGGCGCCACGCAAGCTGCCACAGGTGCTGGATGCGGATGAAGCCGTCAGGTTGGTCGAAGTACCGGTCGATGCGCCGCTGGGCAAGCGTGATCGCGCGCTGCTGGAGCTGTTCTATTCCTCCGGCCTGCGGCTGAGCGAACTGTGTGCGCTGCGCTGGCGCGACCTGGACATGGCGGGCGGCATGGTGACGGTGCTCGGCAAGGGCAACAAGGAGCGCAAGGTGCCGGTGGGCTCGCACGCGCGCAACGCGCTGGTCGAATGGCGGCAGGAACGGCCATCAGGCAACGAAGGCTTCGTGTTTCCGGGCCGTGGCGACGGTCCTATCTCGCAGCGTGCGGTGCAGATCCGCATCAAGCAGCTCGCGCAGCGGCAAGGCCTGTTCAAGCACGTGCATCCGCACATGCTGCGGCACAGTTTCGCCAGCCACATCCTGGAATCCTCCGGCGATCTGCGCGGCGTGCAGGAACTGCTGGGCCACGCCGACATCGCCACCACCCAGATCTACACGCACCTGGACTTCCAGCATCTGGCCAAGGTGTACGACGCGGCGCACCCGCGGGCGAAGCGGAAACGCTGAGTCCCTGTAGGAGCGACGTGAGTCGCGACCGCACGTCCGCACGAGCGGGGCCGCTGCATCAGGCGTGACCTCGCGGATGGTGCCTGGTGGCTCGGGGATCGCGGTCGCGACTCACGTCGCTCCTACAGGAGATCAACCAACCCGAAGGTCATGCTTGAACCGGGAGGCGGCGTCCCCACCTCTGGGGGAACACCCCGGAGGCCTCCATGGACCCCAGCCAGAACCCGAACGTCTTCCACGCCACCACCATCCTTTGCGTACGTCGCAATGGCCGCGTCGCCGTCGCCGGCGACGGGCAGGTGACGCTGGGCCACACCGTGATGAAAGGCAATGCGCGCAAGGTGCGCCGGCTCGGTCGCGATGGCCAGGTGCTGGCCGGTTTTGCGGGCGCCGCCGCCGATGCCTTCACGCTGTTCGAGCTGTTCGAGGCCAAGCTGGAAAAGCACGGGCAGCTGACGCGTGCCGCCGTGGAACTGGCGAAGGACTGGCGCACCGAGCGCCGCCTGGGCAAGCTCGAAGCGTTGCTCGCTGTCGCCGACAAGGAGACGTCGCTGATCATCAGCGGCACCGGCGACGTGATCGAGCCGGAGGACGGCATCATTGCCATCGGGTCCGGGGGGTCCTACGCCCTGTCCGCGGCGCGCGCGCTGCTCGCACACACCGAACTGGACGCGAAGTCCATCGCCGTCGAATCGCTGAACATCGCTGGCGACATCTGCATCTACACCAATCGCAACGTGGTGGTCGAAGAGCTTTGATGCTTCGGCCGTCCATGTGCCCCGACCCATGCGGTCGGGGCTGAAGCCCCTCCTACAGAACCATCGCCATGACCGAGAACACGTCTTCCACCATGACCCCGCGCGAGATCGTGCAGGAACTCGACCGCCATATCGTCGGCCAGCAGGCCGCCAAGCGCGCGGTGGCCATCGCGTTGCGCAACCGCTGGCGCCGCATGCAGCTCGACGACGGCCTGCGCAACGAGGTGATGCCGAAGAACATCCTGCTGATCGGCCCGACCGGCGTCGGCAAGACCGAGATCGCGCGCCGCCTGGCGACGCTGGCCAACGCGCCGTTCGTGAAGGTCGAGGCCACGCGTTTCACCGAGGTCGGCTACGTGGGCAAGGATGTCGAACAGATCGTCCGCGACCTGGCCGATACCGCCGTCAAGATGTACCGCGAACAGGCCAAGGCGCGCATGCGTACCCAGGCCGAGGACCGCGCCGAGGACCGCATCCTGGATGCGCTGCTGCCGCGACGCGAGGGCGCAGGCGGCGGGTTCGGGTTCGGTGCGAACACCACCACCACGGTCGACATCGGCGCAGAGCCATCGTCGAAGGAATCCGAGACCCGGCAGAAGCTGCGCCGCCAGCTGCGCAGCGGCGATCTGGACGAGCGTGAGATCGAACTGGAGCTGGCCGCCAATGTCGGTGTCGACATCATGACGCCCCCTGGCATGGAGGAGATGGGCCAGCAGCTCCGGCAGATGTTTTCCAACCTGGGCGGCAACAAGACCCACAAGCGCACGGTGACGATCAAGGCCGCGCGCCCGCAGCTGATCGAAGAAGAGGCCGCCAAGCTTGTAAACGAGGACGACATCCGCGCCGCCGCCATCGAGGCCTGCGAGCAGCACGGCATCGTCTTCATCGACGAGATCGACAAGGTCGCCAAGCGCGGCGGCACGATGAGCGGTGGCGACGTCAGCCGCGAGGGCGTCCAGCGCGACCTGCTTCCGCTGGTGGAAGGCAGCAACGTGTCGACCAAGTACGGCACGGTGAAGACCGACCACATCCTGTTCATCGCCTCGGGCGCGTTCCATCTGGCCAAGCCCAGCGACCTGATCCCGGAACTGCAGGGTCGCTTCCCGATCCGCGTGGAGCTGTCCGCGCTCAGCAAGGAGGATTTCATCCGCATCCTCACCGAGCCCAAGGCCGCGCTCAGCAAGCAGTATGTCGAGCTGATGAAGACCGAAGGCGTTGCGTTGCGCTTCAGCGACGATGCCATCGACCGCGTCGCCGAGATCGCTGCGCTGGTCAACGAGCGGCAGGAGAACATCGGCGCGCGCCGTCTGCATACGGTGCTGGAGCGGTTGCTGGACACGCTGAGCTACGAAGCCCCCGATCGCGACGGCCAGAGTGTGGTCATCGACCGCGCCTACGTCGATGCGCACTTGGGCGAACTGGTGCAGGATCCGGATCTCAGCCGCTACATCCTGTGACACCTGGAACCCGCCGCAAGGCGGGTTCTTCGTTTCCGGAGCACGTGGGTGCGTCGGTTACAATCGACGCATCCCCGAACACCATCTCCATTCCCATGAGCACGCTACCTCCCTGTCCGCAATGCGCCTCCGCCTACACGTACGAGGACGGCGCGCAGCTGGTGTGTCCGGAGTGCGGCCACGAGTGGTCTGCCGATGCCGTCGTCGCTGGCGATGAAGCGCGTGTCATCAAGGACGCCAATGGCAACCTGCTGCAGGACGGCGACACCGTCACCGTCATCAAGGACCTGAAAGTGAAGGGTTCTTCGCTGGTGGTGAAGGTGGGTACCAAGGTCAAGAACATCCGCCTGGTCGATGGCGACCACGACATCGATTGCAAGATCGACGGCATCGGCGCGATGAAGCTGAAGTCGGAGTTCGTCCGCAAGGCCTGATCCGGCGTTTCTCCCACCACGCTCGACGGACACGGAACGACCGCATGGAAACCCCTGCACAGGCTTCACCGGACGGGCAGAGGTGTAACGTGCTGGTGGTAGGTGGAGGGGGATTCATCGGCGGCTACCTGGTCGCGGCGCTCCGTCGCCATGGCTGGCGCGTGCTGCTTGCCGTGCGGCCGAAGGGACGTCCGTTGGCGGATGACGAACGCGCCTGCGACCTGCAGGCGATGCGGCTGCCGGAGGATTGGATGCCGCTGCTGGACAGCGTCGATGTAGTGGTGAATGTTGCGGGCATCCTCCGTGAACAGGCGGGACAGACCTTCGAGGTCGTGCATGTGGTCGCACCGCTGGCGCTGGCAGAGGCCTGCGTGGCGAACGGCGTGAGGCGTTTCGTGCAGATCTCCGCGCTCGGCCTCCCCAAGGACGGGCCCTTCATCGCATCCAAGCATCGCTTCGACGAACAACTCTGCGGTCTCGCGATGTCCTCCGTCGTGCTGCGGCCTTCGGTCGTCTATTCCGTCAGCGGTTCCTATGGCGGCACCTCGCTGCTGCGGGCGTTGGCGGGTTTCCCCGGCGCGCAATGGCTGCCCGGCGATGGCCGATGGCAGGTGCAGCCCGTCGCGGCGGAAGATCTCGGCGAACTGGTGGCGCGTGCCGCAGGCAACATCGCGACAGGTATCTACGAGGTCGGTGGCCCAACCCCGATGACGCTGCGCGACTACCAGCGCCAATGGCGGCGCTGGCTGCGCGTCCCCGGTGATCACGTGGTGACGGTACCGCCGGCCTTCGTCTCGCTGGCGGTCTCGGTGATGGAAGCGCTGGGCCGTGGACCCGTGGGGCGAACGATGTGGCGCATGCTGCGACGTGGCAACACGACCGCGCCGGATGCGGCCGATCGCCTGCATGCCGCCTTCGGCGTGCGGCCGCGCACGCTCGCGGAAGCATTGCAGCAGGCGCCCAGCCAGGTGCAGGACCGTTGGCAGGCGCAGCTCTATTTCCTCGCGCCTGCCTTGCGTTGGTCCGTGGTGGCGTTGTGGCTACTGTCGGCGCTGGCTGGCTTCCTTACGCCGGCCGACGACATCCTGCGCTTGTCCGCCGGTACGCCGCTGGCAACTTGGGATCCGGTCATGCTTGCGCGCGTCGGCGGTGCGGCCGACTTCCTGCTGGGCGCCTGGCTGGCCAGTGGCTGGCGGCCGCGCGCGGCCATCGGCGCAATGCTGCTCCTGCTGCTCGTGTACACGCTGGTACTCGGCGGCATGGTGCCGGCGCTGTGGTGGGACCCGTTGGGCGGGCTGGCGAAGAATGTGGTGTTGCTGCCAGCGCTGGCGGTGCTGTGGGTCGTGACGGAGCGACGCTGAGATGATCTATCTGTGGGTGAAGTGGATCCACATCCTGGCATCCACGCTGCTCTTCGGCACGGGACTCGGCATCGCGTTCTTCATGTGGCTGGCGCACCTGCGCGGTGATGCACGCGTGATCGCGTCGACCGCGCGCACCGTGGTCATCGCCGATACCTGCTTCACGGCGCCCGCCGTTGTCGTGCAACTGGCGACGGGATGGTGGCTGACCCGACTGCTGGGCCTGCCGCTGGATGTCTTCTGGGTGAAGTCGGCGCTGGTGCTGTTCTTCGTGATCGGCGCGTGCTGGCTGCCGGTGCTGTGGTTGCAGGTCCGTGCGCGCGACCTTGCCGTGCAGGCCGTGGCGGCATCGCAGCCGCTACCGCCGGCGTACTACCAGGCCATGCGCTGGTGGTTCTGGCTCGGATGGCCTGCCTTCATCAGCGTGATCGGGATCTTCTGGCTGATGGTAATGAAGCCGGCCTGACGTCGGCGCCGCCCATCAATCCTCGCCGATATCCTCGTTCCACACCTCGGGATTGGCCCGGATGTAGTCGCCGAGCAGGTCGATGCATTCCTGGCTCTGCAGGTCGATGACGTTGACGCCGGACTCGCGCAGCCAGTCGATGCCGCCCTGGAACGTCACCGATTCGCCCACCACCACCGTGCCGATGTTGAACTGGCGCACCAGCCCGCTGCAGTACCAGCATGGGGCGAGGGTGGTGACCATGATGGTGTCGCGGTAGCGGCGCTGGCGGCCGGCCTTGCGGAAGGCGTCGGTCTCGCCGTGCACAGAGGGGTCGCCTTCCTGCACGCGGCGGTTGTGGCCGCAGCCCAGCAGTCGCCCGTCGTTGTGGTACAGCGCGGCCCCGATCGGAATGCCACCTTCGGCCAGACCCTGGCGCGCTTCGGCGATGGCGGTTTCGAGGAGGGCGTGGTAATCGGGCGTGGGGCTCATGAAGGATTCGTCGTTGGCATGCAGCGTGACGCTGCTCAAGAATCCAGCATCACACATCACCGAGTGTGATGCCACTCACGGTGCGTCGCGCGCGCGCGCACTACAACGCCTCTGGCGCGCGTGACGCGCATCTGCATCGCGATGGAGCGGGGGTGGACATGGAGACGGGGGCAAAGAAGGGTCGCGTGCTGGCGACCATCGCATGGACGATGCTGGGTCTTGCGGGGATCGGTGATGTCCGCGCGCAGACCATCGAACAGGGGTTGCTGCAACTGGAGTGGGGCGACCCCGCACGGCCGGCACCCGGGAAGGCGCGCCTGGCGCCCCGTTTCAATGCACACCTGGTGAAAGACGATGGGAGTCGCATCGCGCTCGATGCGGCCCAGGCGCGGCTGGCGGCGGGCGATCTGTACGTGCTGGCCAATCGCCGCGTGGCGGTGTCTTTCGCGCTGCAGGGAAGGGTGATGTCGTCCGCGCCCATGATCCAGGCCATCGTGCCGGCGGATCGGGTCACGCAATCGGCGCCCGCACATCCCGCCAACGCCCGCGTGATGGCGGCGGCGCCCGTGGGTGGCAACACGCGCTGGGTCACGCTGATGTGCAAGTTCAGCGATATCGGGACCGAGCAGAAGACCAAGGCCTTCTTCGACTCCCAGTACGGTGACGCGGTCGGGCAGCTCGGCCACTACTGGCGCGAGGTGTCCTACGACAAGATCAACCTGTCCGGCAGCAGTGCCTACGGCTGGTTCGCGCTGCCGCAACCGCGCAGCCACTACGTGACCAAAGAAAACGGCGAGGACAAGGCCGACCTCAGGAAGCTGTTCGCCGATTGCGGCGCGGCAGCGGATGCGACGGTGGACTTCAACAGCGTGCAGGGCGTGAACATGATGTTCAACGGCGACCTGGATGGCTACGCGTGGGGTGGTGGGAGTTGTGCGCCGCTGGAAGGCAAGACAAACCTCTGCACACGCGTTACCTGGAATCCGCCCTGGTCCTTCAGCAACCTGGCGCCGCTTGCGCACGAGATGGGCCATGGCTACGGTTTGCCGCATTCGAACAACTCCGATGGCGACGACGATACCTACGACAATCCATGGGACGTGATGAGCGACGGCTGGGCGAATGCGGTGAGCGACGCCACGTACGGTACGCGCCCCAAGCACATCAACATCTTCCAGCGGCACCGCTTGAACTGGGTGGATGCGCCGCGCCAGCAGGTGATCGCACTGGGCGACCTGTCGACGCGCGACATCGCGCTGGACTATGCGCACCTGCCGGCTTCGGGCAACGTGCAGATGCTCGTGCTTTCGCTGTCGCCCCAGGCGGATCCGTACGCGACCATCGTCTACATATTGGAGGCACGGAAGCGCCAGGGTACCTACGAGAACGCGCTCGCGGGCGACGCGGTGATCATCCACAAGGTCGAGCGCTCGGGTACGGCGTACAGCGTGGATGCCGACGTGCCGGCGGCCAACCGCGCGAACAATGAAGGCTCCATGTTCAAGGTGGGCGAGCGCTGGGTCACGCCTGAGGGGTCGCATGTGGTTACCGTAAAGACGCAGACGGCGACAGGCTTCGTGTTGACGGTGGGCCCCCTGCGGATCATGAGCAGCCCGTTGCCTGCGCTGGTGAGGCCGGCTTCCGTATCGTCCCCCTCCACGCCAATCCAGGCAGTCGCGCCGGCGAATCGCAATGCCATCCGTGCGAAGCCGCCCGCGCGATGCGGTGCAGTGCATTTGGGTAACGTGCGTGCGGCGGTGTGCGCACAACGCGAGCGCTGATCCGTAGGGAATCCCCCGACACATTCCGGTATTCCCTGACGTCGCGCGCATGCGCGATGTCGATAGCGAACACGATGGGGTTCGCGTTCGATTCCTGCACTGCATCGCAGTTCGGCGCATCCGCATCGCGAATACGCATGTTCGCGACGAAACCCGCTCAAGACCCGCCCAGGCCAGCCGACACCCCCTCATGGCGGTGTCATGTCGGCCCGCCCATCGTGAGCGGGGTCGCGCGTGTTCAAACACCGATCGGCCGATGCACGGCAGGCGCGCATTCGGGCGCTCATCGCCGGCTGTGTATTGGCGTTTGCAGGCATTCTCCCGGCCTTTCCGTTGCGGGCGGAAACCGTTGTGCAGGGCATCCTGCAACTGCAGTGGGCGGATCCCCCGCGAGCGCTGCCCGGCCGCGTGCAGGCAGCGCCCCAACTGGACGTGTGGTTGGAAACCGGTCCTGGCCGGCGCGTACCGCTGGATGTCGCGCAATCGCGGCGCGCGGCGGGCGACCTGTATGCGCTGGCGAACCGCCATGTCGCGGTGTCGTACCAGGCACCGGTCACGAAGGTGATGTCATCCTCATCGGCGCGCTCCGTGATCGACACCATCGTGCCCACCGGACGGGTTCCGCAAAGGGCGAAATCGGTAGGCGCGGATGGGCGCGTGATGGCCGCGGCGCCCGTGCTCGGCGCGACGCGCTGGGTGACGCTGATGTGCAAGTTCGCCGACATCGAAAGCGAGCAGAAGCCGCGCGCCTATTTCCAGGAGCAGTACGGCAACGCGCCGGGCCAGCTGGGCCACTACTGGTCGGAGGTGTCCTACGGCCAGGTCAACCTTGCGGGAAGCACCGCGCACGGCTGGTACACGTTGCCGCAACCACGCGCCGCGTACCTGACCACCACCAACGGCAAGCAGAAGGCGCAGTTATCCACGCTATTCGCCGACTGTGCGGCGGCGGCGGATGCCGAGGTGGACTTCAGCAACATCCAGGGCGTCAACCTGATGTTCAACGGTGAACTGGATGGCAACGCGTGGGGCGGCGGCGCCTGTGCGACGCTCGACGGTGTGTACACCTGCACGCGGGTAACGTGGAGCCCGCCCTGGTCGTTCGCCAATCTCGCGCCGCTTGCCCACGAGATGGGGCATGGCTACGGCTTGCCGCATTCGAACAATTCCGACGGTGACAGCGACACCTACGACAATCCGTGGGACCTGATGAGCGATGCCTGGCGCAATGCCACCAGCGACACGACCTATGGTCTGCTGCCCAAGCACATCAACATGTATCAGCGCGAACGGCTGGGCTGGTTGCCGTCGTCGCGCAAGCGCACCATTGCTGCCGATAACCGCGATATGCAGGAGTTCGTGCTGGATGCGGCCAGTCTGGTGCAGACGACCAATGCGCAACTGGTCGTGCTGGCCATGCCGTCTCAACCGGACCCGTACAAGACCGTGATTTACACGCTGGAAGCGCGGCGCCGCACCGGGACCTATGAAGCCAAGCTGGCCGGTGACGCGGTAATCATCCACAAGCTGGAGGATTACGGCATCGCCTACAGTATCGACCGTGATGTTCCCGCCGCCACCCTTTCGAGCAATGAAGGCTCGATGCTGAAGGTGGGCGGTCGCTGGAACACGCCCGACGATCTGCATTGGGTCGAGGTGGTGTCGGCGACGGCGAATGGCTTCGTGGTGCGTGTCGGGCCGCGGCCGCGCTCGATGAGTTCGCCTGCGCCCGTGCTCGTGAGGCCGGCCACGGTCGCGGCTTCTTCATCGCCGCCGGTCAGCCAGCCGCCACGGGTGACGCCGGTGGCCGCGCCGGCCGACAGGACCCGCAGGCGCGGCTGCGACGTACTGCCCAGGGCGCTGCGCCTCCAGGCCGTGTGTGCACTGATGGAGCGCTGACTACCCCGGGCCGGGGTCGCCCGGCCTGCTCGAATACGGGGTGGATACCCAGGCCGTGGGCTGGCCCGGCCGGTAGTGCGATAATCCGGCCATGAGCGAATCCCCCTACGAACGCGGCACCACCCATTTCGGCTTCCGCGATGTCGCCGCCAAGGACAAGCAGAAGCTGGTGGGCGAGGTCTTCACGTCGGTCGCCGGCAATTACGACCTGATGAACGACCTGATGAGCCTCGGCATCCATCGGGTGTGGAAGCGCTACTTCGTGGGGACCTGCCAGGTGAAGCGCGGCGACCGCGTGCTGGACCTCGCGGGCGGCACGGGCGACATCGCCGCCTTGCTGAAGGATCGCGTGGGCGACACCGGGCAGATCGTGCTGGGCGACATCAATGCCGGCATGCTGTCGGTGGGCCGTGACCGCATGACCGACCGCGGCCTGGTGCAAGGCCTGGAGTACGTGCAGTGCAATGCCGAGGCATTGCCGTTTCCCGACGCCAGCTTCGACCTGGTCACCATTGCCTTCGGCCTTCGCAACGTCACCGACAAGGACGCCGCGCTGCGCGACATGCACCGCGTGCTGAAGGTCGGCGGGCAGGCGCGCGTGCTGGAGTTTTCCGAAGTCACCGTGGACTGGTTCAAGCCGGTATACGACTTCCACTCGTTCAAGGTGTTGCCGAAGCTGGGCAAGCTGTTCGCGCAGGACGCGGACAGCTACCAGTACCTGGCCGAGAGTATCCGCAAGCACCCGCCGCAGGCCGAGCTGCAGGGCATGATGGATGCTGCGGGCTTCGCGAGGACGAGCTACAAGAACCTTTCCGCCGGCATCGTGGCCATCCATACCGGCTACAAGGTCTGAGCAGGCGCACCGCATCCCGGCAGGACGGGCCGGTCCGCCGCGCGGCGCGGTAAACTTGGGACTTCCCCCGATCGCTGGAAGTCCCCTGATGCGTTCACTGGCTTTGCTGATGTCCTGCGCCGCCGTGCTGGTGGCCGGTTGCTCCAAGGAACCTGAATCCGCCCCCGTGGCCGCCACGCCCAAGCCCGCTATCGAGAAGGTCGTCGACCGCGACGAGCATTCCTATGCCGAACCGCAGAAGGTCGCCATCGCCGACCTGGCGCTGGACATCGCCGTCGACTTCGACACCAGGACCATCGGCGGCACCGCCACCTATACCCTGGACTGGAAGGACAAGGCGGCCACCCAGCTGGTGCTGGATACGCGCGACCTGACCATCGAGAAGGTCGAGGGCGAGGCGAACAACGCCTGGGCGCCGCTGCAGTACGCGTTGGCCGCCAAGGATCCGGTACTGGGCAGCAAGCTGACCATCGAGACGCCGGCGCGCAACGCCAAGGTCAAGGTCACCTACAAGAGCTCGCCGGAGGCGTCGGGCCTGCAATGGCTGACGCCGGAAATGACCGAAGGCAAGCAGCTGCCCTTCATGTTCAGCCAGTCGCAGCAGATCCACGCGCGCAGCTGGGTGCCACTGCAGGACACGCCGCAGGTGCGCTACACCTACAGTGCGCACGTGACCTCGCGTCCGGACGTGATGGTGCTGATGAGCGCCGACAACGATCCAGCCGCTGCGCGCGACGGCGACTACACCTTCAAGATGCCGCAGAAGATCCCGTCGTACCTGATGGCGATCGCCGCGGGCGACCTGGTCTTCAAGCCGATCTCCGCCCGCAGTGGCGTATGGGCCGAACCGGCGATGGTCGACAAGGCTACCAAGGAGTTCGAAGACACCGAGAAGATGATCGCCACCACCGAGCAGCTGTACGGCCCCTACCGCTGGGACCGCTACGACATGCTGGTGCTGCCGCCCTCGTTCCCGTACGGCGGCATGGAGAACCCGCGCCTGAGCTTCATCACGCCCACCGTGATCGTCGGCGACAAGACGCTGGTCTCGCTGATCGCGCACGAGCTGGCGCACAGTTGGTCGGGCAACCTGGTGACGTTCTCCAGCGCCAAGCACGGCTGGCTCAACGAGGGTTTCACCAGTTACGTGGAGAACCGCATCGTCGAATCCCTGTATGGCAAGGAACAGGCCAGCATGGAATACGCGATCGCGCGCAACAGCCTGAAGAAGGAAATCGGCACGATGCCGGAGGCCACCCAGGCGCTGGCGGTGAAGCCGGGCACGAAGCTGGATGCCGACGACGCGCTCAGCGCCGTGTCCTACGACAAGGGCGCCTGGTTCCTGCAGATGCTGGAGGAGCGTTTCGGCCGGCAGGAATTCGACGCCTTCCTGCGCGGCTACTTCGACCACTTCGCTTTCCAGAGCATCACCACCGAACAGTTCCTGGACTATGCGAAGAAGAACCTGTTCGACAAGCATCCGAACCTGGTCAGCGATGCCGAGATCCAGGAATGGGTCTATGCGCCGGGCATCCCCGCACGCGCTCCGCAGGTGCAGTCGCGTGGCTTCTCCAGCACCGACACCGCGCGCATCGCCTGGCAGGGAAGCGGCCAGTTGCCGAACCCGCAGGTCACCGACACCTGGATCACCCAGCAGTGGGTGCACTTCATCGAGGGCATGGGCGACAAGCTGACCGTGGAGCAGCTCAAGCAGCTCGACGACGCGTATCACTTCACGGGCACCGCCAATGGCGAGATCGCGATGCGCTGGTATCCGCTGACGATCCGCAGCGGCTACGTGGACGCGCGTCCGGAGATCGCCAAGTTCATCGAGCGTGTCGGCCGCCGCAAGCTGATCATGCCGATCTACGAAGAACTGGCGAAGACGCCGGATGGCCTGGCCTTCGCACGCGAGAGCTTCGCGCGCGCCAGGCCGGGCTACCACCCGATCACGACGGGTTCGGTCGAGGCGACGCTGGCGAAGGCACCGGCGGGCCCGTAAGGCATGCCGCTCCGCCTGACCCGCGCACGGACGGTCGCCCTGGGGGCGGCCGTTCTTGTCTGTGCACTGGTGGTGTGGGCAGGGCGGGACCCGATGGCGCCGCTGCGTGCCACCATGGCCTTGCAGGGAGCGTGGGTAGGGCTGTCCGAGAAACGCATCGTCATCGGCGACCACCGCTGGGCCTACGACGAGCGCGAAGCAGCGTCGGACGATGCCCCGACGGTGGTCATGGTGCATGGCTTCACCGGCAGCAAGGAGAACTGGTACCCGCTCGCGGCGCGGCTGCGTGGCCGGTATCGGCTCGTCATCCCGGACCTGCCTGGCTGGGGCGAGAGCCAGCGTGTCGCCGGGTCGGACTACGGATTCTCTGCACAGGCCGGGAGGCTGGCGGCGTTCCTTGCGCAGGTCCGGCGCGAGGGCAGCCCGATCGTGCTGCTTGGTCATTCGATGGGCGGCGGCATCGTGGCGATCACGTCGGCCCGGCATCCGGAACTCGTCGCACGCGTGGGCCTCATCGATGCGGCGGGCGTGCGGTTCGCTGACAACCGCTTCGGCGTCGAAGTGCTGGCCGGGCAGAATCCATTCGCCGTCCACGATGCCGCGACGCTGCAGCGCTACCTCGATACCGTCTTCCACGATCGCGGCGTGCAGCCGTCCATCCCGTGGCCGGCATCGCGGGCGGTGATCGACTGGCGCGCCGCGCAGGCGCCATTCGAGCAGCAGGTGCTGGACCGCATAGGCCGCAGCGACGAACGCTTCCTGCCAGGCGAGGCGGCTGCTTCGATCCGCCAGCCGGTTCTGCTGCTGTGGTGCCGGCAGGACCGCGTGATCGATCCCAGCGCGATGGCGCTGTATGCCGCGAAGATGCCGCAGGCCAGACAGGTTTCACTCGATGGTTGCGGCCACATGTCCATCATGGAAAAACCCGACGAAGTGGCGGCCGCAGTCGCCCTGTTGATCCAGCGAGGCGTACCCCGATGAAGCAACACGCAATGAAGTCCCTCCTGCTCGCGATCGCCTGCGTGGCCGTCTCGGCTTGCGGTGACCGCGAAGCCGAACGCGCAGCCGCTGCAGCGGCGCAGGCCGCCGCCGTCGAGCAGCAGGCGGCCGACCTGGCGAAGAAATACGACAGCGCCGTGGCCTCCAGCGACTGGGACATGGCGCGTATCCACGGCGTGGCCCTGCTCGACCAGTATCCGCAGAGCGAGGCGGCTGCCCGCATCGGCCCGGGCCTGGACGACGTGAAGGGAAAGGCTGAAGCCGCGCGCGAGCAGCGCCGGATGGAAACCCTGTGGGATTACTCGCAGGTCGCTGTCGACGGCGGCACGCAGCGTTCGGCCGCATTGCTGAGCAAGGAGCCGGTGGACGTGGACGGCAGCGGCGCCAAGCCGGTGCAACTGGTGTTCCGCGACCATCCCACCTGGAAGCGCAGCAGCTACCTGGTGCTGCAGGCCAGCGACTTCGCCAAGGCGTGCTACAGCCGCTGCCAGGTGACCGTGGTCGCAGACGGCGCCGCACCGAAGCGCATGTCGGCAAACCGGCCGGATACCGACGAAGCCACCGCAATGTTCATCGACGACGAAAAGGCCTTGTGGCGTCTCGCGCGCAAGACGAAGGTGCTGGAAATCGAGTTCACGGTGAAGGATGGCAGCACGCACAGGGCCCTGTTCGAGACCGGTGGTCTGGATGGCAGCCAGATGCCGGGATGGGATTGAGTCGGTCCGCCCTAGGCCACGACCCGGTCCCGCCCCATCGCCTTGGCGCGATAGAGCGCCACGTCGGCCTGGCTGAGTAGCCGTTCCAGCGCATCGGCGCTCTCCGGACTGGAGGGCGCGGACACGCCGACGCTTACCGTGATGTCGAGGATGCGCCCGTCGTCCAGCGGCATGGGCTCGCCCGCAAGTTCGCGCAGGCGCTCGGCCACGGCGATGGCCGACACCGCGTCGACGCCCGGCAGCAGCACCGCGAACTCCTCGCCGCCCAGCCGGCCGAACAGGCCGTCTTCGCGCAGGTGCGTGCGCATCCGTTGCGCGAAGGTGGCCAGGACGGCGTCGCCCGCAGCATGCCCATGGCGGTCGTTGACCGACTTGAAGTGGTCGATGTCCAGCATCATCGCGACGACAGGTTCGCTGCGGCGATGGGACTGCGCCATCAGGTCGCCTCCGCGGCGAAGGAAGGCGCGGCGGTTCAATGCGCTGGTCAGCGCATCGTGATCGGCGGTGTGGTTGAGGGTGGCGAGCAGGCGGTTGCGCATTGCATTGACGCTGGCAACCGTGAGGGGCGCCACCGCGAGCAGCGCCATGCCCATGCGCAGCGAAATGACCGGCTGCACGCTGGTCTCCTGCAAGTGCAGATCGATTAGGCCCGTCGCGATCGCGATCAGCGTCCACATGCACAGCAATGCCGTGATCACCGCCGTGGTGAACAGGCGATACGCCAACGCGCACCACAGCAACGCCGGTACCGGGAACGCGATGGCGCCAGGCCCACCGATGGTCACGCCCAGCAGGATCGTCAGCGCCAGCGCGACCAGCGGCAGCAGCAGGAGGGGCCGCTGGCGTGCGCGGTCCAGTCCGTCGCGGAGTTCGCGAAGCGCTTCCGCGGGCGCGGGAGCCAGCAGGACGACCGGCAGGATGGCCACGTAACTGACCAGTTCGGCGGAAAACCAGAAACCGCTGGCCGTCAGGAAACCCATCCGCATCATCGCGTGCGAGGTCACGCTGCCCACCAGGCTCGCGCCCACTGCCGCGGTTGCCGATACCGCCAGCACCCCCAGCATGGACAGCGGATGCTGCAGGCGGCGGTCTTCCTCGCGGATGTGGCGGAACACGAGATAGCCGGCCAGTACGCCCGCCAGGTTTGCCGCCGTCAGGCGCAGGGTGGTGGGCAGCGACGTGTCGGTGAGCAGGTCCGCCGCGACATAGCCCAGCGCAGCCGCCGCCCAGCCGGCGGGTGACGCCAGCGCCGGACGGCGCGCGAACAGCCCCAACAGCAGTGCATTGGTCAGCCAGAACGCGGCCAGCTGCTTTTCGGGACGGGTCAGGATGCCGAGGCCGCTGGCGAGGAAGACCACCACGGCGACCAGCATGGCCTGGAGCGACAACTGACGGAGCAGGACGAGGGTGGATACGGGAACGCTCGGATCCCGTGGAGTGGGTTGGCGTTGCTGCCCGACCATACTGCCCCTGCCTGATTGCTTACGGCGCGGGGACGGGCACCAGCGCCACTCCCCGGCCTTACCTTACGCATTGCGCATCGGCAGCGCGAGTGCGCCGGCCACCTTGCCGCGGCCAGCGCCAAGGCGGGAAGTGGGAATGTGTCGGTTCCGGTTACAGCGAATAGCCGAACTGCTGCTTGAACTGCTCGTTGAACTCGTCGTAGTCGAAGCGCTGGTTCTGAGTTCCTGGATGCTCGACTTTCAAGGCCCCCATCAGGTTGCCCATGCGGCCGATGGTCAGCCAGTCGTACCCCTTCTCGATGCCGAAGATCAGGCCGGCGCGGAAGGCGTCGCCGCAGCCGGTGGGGTCGGTCACGCGGCGCTCGTGCGCCGGCGGGATGTCGTAGGTCTTGTCCGGCGTGTGGATCTGCGAACCGTGCGGGCCACGGGTAGTGATGTACGCCTTCACGCGCTTGACGATGTCGGCCTCGCTCCAGCCGGTGCGCTCCTGCAGCAGGTTGGATTCGTAGTCGTTGACGGTCACGTAGTCCGCCAGTTCGATGAAGTGGCGCAGTTCCTCGCCGTTGAACAGTGGCATGGCCTGGCCGGGGTCGAAGATGAAGGGGATGCCGCCCTCCGCGAACTCGGCTGCGTTCTGGATCATGCCCTCGCGCCCGTCGGGGCTGACGATGCCGAACGTCACCCCGGCCACGTCCTTCACGTGGTTCTCGTAGCTGCGCATCATCGCGCCCGGATGGAAGGCGGTGATCTGGTTGTTGTCGTGGTCGGTGGTGATGAACGCCTGCGGGGTGAACAGCTCGTCGATCACCTTCACTTTCTCCAGGCGGATGCCCTGCTCGGTGAAGTGCTCGCGATAAGGGCCGAAATCCTGCCCCACCGTGGCCATCGGGATCGGGTCGCCGCCCAGCAGCTTCAGGTTGTAGGCGATGTTGCCCGCGCAGCCACCGAACTCGCGGCGCATGCGCGGCACCAGGAACGACACATTCAGGATGTGCACCTTGTCCGGCAGGATGTGGTTCTTGAACTGGTCCGGGAACACCATGATGGTGTCGTAGGCAAGGGAACCACAGATCAGTGCGGACATCGGCAGACTCGGTTGGAGGCGGATGCGGCCGTCCCGGGCCGCAGGAAAAACGGGACGTGCGCCCCATTCCCGGCGCGCCGGTGCGAAGGTTACCGGCTGGGGCCGGTGCCGACCAGCCTTGATCCGGCGATGCCGGCCGCGCGATGGCCGGGGCGAAGCGAGCGTGCAAGCGACGCGGACAGCGGTTTTCCCCTTGTATTCACGAGATTTTTCCTTGCCCGCACCATGCCGGATTGTTAGGCTAGCTGACTTCGTTTTTTGCCCAAAAAATCGCCATTTCAAGGCGATCCGCCCCCAGCAGGAACCCGTCCCCCGATGTTCAAGAAGCTCCGCGGCATGTTCTCCAACGACCTGTCCATCGATCTGGGCACGGCCAATACCCTGATCTACGTGCGCGGACAGGGCATCGTGCTGAACGAACCCTCGGTCGTGGCGGTGCGCCAGGACCGTGCCATCGGCGGCTCGCGCTCGGTCGCGGCGGTCGGCGCGGAGGCCAAGCAGATGCTCGGCCGCACGCCCGGCCACATCACCACCATCCGCCCGATGAAGGACGGCGTGATCGCCGACTTCACCTACACCGAGGCGATGCTGAAGTACTTCATCAAGAAGGTGCACAAGTCACGCTTCCTGCGCCCCAGCCCGCGCGTGCTGGTGTGCGTGCCGGCCGGCTCCACCCAGGTGGAGCGCCGCGCGATCAAGGAATCGGCCGAAGAGGCCGGCGCCCGCGACGTCTACCTGATCGAGGAGCCCATGGCGGCTGCCATCGGCGCCGGCATGCCGGTGACCGAGGCGCGCGGTTCGATGGTCATCGATATCGGCGGCGGCACCACCGAGGTGGCGGTGATCTCGCTGAACGGCATCGTCTACTCGCAGTCGGTCCGCATCGGCGGCGACCGCTTCGACGAGTTCATCACCAACTACGTGCGCCGCAACCACGGCATGCTGATCGGTGAAGCCACCGCCGAGCGCATCAAGCTGGAGATCGGCTGCGCCTACCCGCAGGCCGAGGTGCAGGAGATGGAGATCTCCGGCCGCAACCTCGCCGAGGGTGTGCCGAAGATGATCAAGATCAACTCCAACGAAGTGCTGGAAGCCCTGCACGAACCGCTGTCCGGCATCGTCAGCGCGGTCAAGCTGGCCCTGGAACAGACCCCGCCGGAACTGTGCGCCGACGTCGCCGAGCGCGGCATCGTGCTGACCGGTGGCGGCGCGCTGCTGCGCGACCTGGACCGCCTGATCAGCGAGGAGACCGGCCTGCACGTGCAGGTCGCTGACGATCCGCTGACCTGCGTGGCGCGTGGTGGTGGCCGTGCGCTGGAACTGGTCGACATGCACGGCAACGAGTTCTTCGCGCCGGAATGATGTGAAGCCGTGATGTGTGATTCGTGGTTCGTGATTCGCATGCGGCAGCGACCGCCGCCCCGGGTCACGTACGGATCGCAGCCTGGCCGTTGCGAATCACCCATCACGAATCCCCAATCAAGAGATGCCTTCCTACGCCGGTCCCCCCGTTGCCTCCCGCCCCGGTGAAGTCGCCAGCACGCTTCGACTGCTGGGCTATCTGGCGCTGACTATTGCGCTGGTGATCCTGGACCATCGCGGTGGCTGGCTGTCGCAGGTGCGTGCGCAGGCCAACGTGGTCACGCAGCCGTTGTGGTGGGTGGCCGGCCTGCCCGGCCGTGTGACCACCCGCGTACAGGACGATGCCGTGACGCGCAGCGGGTTGCAGGAAGAGAACGCGCGCCTGCGCAACGATGCGCTGGTCGCCAACGCCCGGCTCGCCCGCCTGCAGACGGCGGCGGCCGACAACGCCCAATTGCGCGCGCTGCTGGGCGTGAAGACCTCCCGCGGGCTGGACGTGCAACTGGCCCCTATCCTGGACATCGACCTGGCACCCGGTCGCCAGCGGCTGGTGCTGGATGCGGGCAGCCGCGCAGGGGCTACTGTCGGGCAGTCGGTAATCGACGCGGGCGGCCTGATGGGGCAGATCATCGAGACCACCCCCGCCCATGCCACCGTGCTGCTGCTGACCGACCCCGACCACGCGGTGCCGGTGGTGGTCGCGCGCAACGGCGTGCGGCTGATCGTCTATGGGCGGGGCCGCAACGATCTGCTGGAGCTGGCCGATGTGCCGCTCAACAGTGGCGTGCAGGTGGGCGACCTGCTGGTGACCTCCGGCCTGGGTGGCCGCTTCCCGGCCGGGTTTCCGGTCGGCACGATCTCTGCCCTGCGTACGGATGACAGCCATGCCTTCCTGGTGGGTGACGTCACGCCGGCCGCGCGCCTGGACCGCGGCCGCGACGTGCTGTTGCTGAAGTCCGCACCGCCACAGCCATTGCCGCCGGCCGATCCGGCGCGATTCCTGCCCGAAGCGCCGTCGCCAGCGGAAGGCGCGACCCAGCCGGAAGACGTGTCCGCGCCCGCGACCCAAAGCCCCTCTCCCCCCGGGAGAGGGGTTGGGGTGAGGGGCAACGAAGGTAGTGTGGTCGCCGCCGAACAAGCGGCCACCGCGCCCGCGACGGTTTCCCCGCAAGCCCCGCGCACTGCGAACGTCCCGACCCTCACCCCAACCCCTCTCCCGGCGGGAGAGGGGCGCAATGAACCGGCGTCGACCACCCCGGCCTCGACGCGCCCGCAGGAGCCGCAGCGATGAGTCGCGCGCGCGCCGGTTGGCTGATGCCGTTGAGCATCATCGTCGCCTTGCTGCTGGGCCTGTTGCCGTTGCCGGACCTGCTGCAGCCACTGCGCCCGTACTGGCTGGCGCTGATCGTGGCGTACTGGGTGATCGAGGCGCCGGACAGCGCAGGCCTCGGTTTTGCCGTCGCCATCGGCCTGGTCGCCGACCTGATGTTCGGGACCCTGCTGGGCGAACAGGCGCTGCGGCTGCTCATCATGGCGTTCATCCTGCAGCGCTTCCGCGCGCGGCTGCGCTTCTTCCCGATGTCGCAGCAGGCGCTGGCGGTCGGTGGCCTGCTGCTCAACGACCGTATCGTGACCACCGTGGTGCACCTGGCGCTGGGCGAACCGACGCTCCCGTGGGAATACTGGTGGGCGCCCCTGCTGGGCATGTTGCTGTGGCCGCCGCTGTTCGTGCTGATGGACGCGCTGCGGCTGGGTCGCCGCAAGCGGGGCTGAGCGATGATCGGGCCGCGCCGGCGCAGCAAGAACCCGCATGCCGAAGCCGACCAGTTCCGTCGGCGCGCGGTGACGGGCTTCGTGGTCGTGGCGCTGTGCCTGATCGGCCTGGGCGCCTGGTACTTCAAGCTGCAGGTGATCGACCATGACGACTACGCCACGCGCTCGGAAGCCAATCGCATCCGTCCGCGCCCCGTCGTGCCCGGCCGCGGCACCATCTACGACCGCAACGGACTGCTGCTGGCGGAGAACGTGCCGGCGTTCCGGCTCGACGTCACCCCGGACAAGGTGAAGGAACCGGCAAGGCTGGTGGCCGAGCTCGGCCGGATCATCGAACTCTCGCCCGAAGACATCGAGCGCTTCGAGGCCACGCGCAAGGCCACGCGCGGGTTCCGCCCGATCACGCTCAAGCTGCGCGTGGGCGAGGAGGAAATGGCGCGCTTCGCGGTGGACCGTTGGCGTTATCCGGGCGTCGAGCTGGTGCCCTACCTGACCCGGCGCTATCCCTACGGCGACCTGTTCGCGCACATCGTCGGCTACGTGGGCCGCGTGGACGAGAAGGACCTCGAGCAACTGGGCGAGATCAATTCCGCCCTGACCCACATCGGCAAGACCGGGCTGGAGCGCTACTACGACGAACAGCTGCGCGGGAAGATCGGCTACGAGAAGGTCGAGACCAACGTGGAGGGGCGCGCGCTGCGCGTGGTCGGGCGCGTGCCGGCACAGGCGGGTACCGACCTGCGGCTGAGCGTGGACGCGAAACTGCAACAGGCCATCGTCGATTCGTTCGGTGAACTGGAAGGCTCGGCGATCGCGGTCGATCCCCGCACCGGGGAGATCCTGGCCATGGTCAGCCTGCCCAGTTATGACCCCAACCTGTTCGTCAACGGCATCTCCAGCAAGGACTTCAGGGCGCTCAACGAGAATCCGTCGCGGCCGCAGTTCAACCGCCTGGTACTGGGTGGCGTGGCGCCGGGCTCGACGCTGAAGCCGTTGATCGCGCTGGCCGGCCTGGACAGCGGCAAGCGCAAGCCCGAGGACACCGTCGTCTCGACCGGCATGTTCTACCTGCCGGGCACCAGCCGCGGCTGGGGCGATGCCAGCCGGCGCGGGCATGGCGTCACCGACCTGCGCAAGTCGATCTCGCAGTCGGTCAACACCTATTACTACCGGCTCGCGCTGGACCTGGGCATCACCCAGTTCGACGACTACATGGAGCATTACGGCTTCGGCCAACCGACCGGCGTCGACCTGCGTGGCGAAATCGGCGGCATCCTGCCGTCGCCGCAGGCCAAGCTGAAGGCGCGCAAGGAGCGCTGGTACCCCGGCGACACGGTCAACGTCGCCATCGGGCAGGGCGACTGGAAGGTCACGCCGCTGCAACTCGTGCGGGCGACGGCCGGGATCGCCAACGGGCAGATGCGGCGTCCGCACCTGGTCAGCCAGACCCGCGTGGGCTTCGATCGGCCGTGGGAGCCGATGCCGCAGCCTGCGCCCATTGCGATCAGTCCCAACCCCGCGAACGTGGCGGTGGTGCGGCTGGGCATGCAGGACACCATGCAGCCGGGCGGCACCGGCTGGCGCGTCGCCCTGGGCGCGCCCTACCTGATGGCCGGCAAGACCGGTACCGCACAGGTGATCAGCCGCCGGGGCACGGCTGCCGTCGATCCGCGCAGCCTGCCGATGCATCTGCGCCATCGCTCGCTCTTCGTCGGTTTCGCGCCGGCCGACAACCCCACGATCGCCATCGCCATCGCGGTGGAAGGTGGCGGTTACGGCGGCAGCACGGCGGGACCGATGGCGCGCAAGATTTTCGATGCGTATCTGCTTGGGAAGATGCCGGAGAAGGAAGCGGCGGAGGGAGGGGAACCGGGAACGGGGAACGGCAATGTTTCACCGAGCCCACTCGTGCCGCAGGACACGCCAGCGGTGCCCACTTCACCGGTGTCGCCGCCGTCGGGAGCGCCCGCTCAAAGCCCCTCTCCCGCCGGGAGAGGGGTTGGGGTGAGGGTCGGCGGAGATCGGATGGGTGGAGGCGTTCATGGCGTGGCCGCGCGCGCGCCTTTGCGCTCGAATATGCCGACCATCGCGCCTGTCCCGACCCTCACCCCAACCCCTCTCCCGAGGGGAGAGGGGCTTGCAGGCGCGCGCGCGTTGAGGACATCGGCATGACCGACCTGCTGCGCTGGGGCTTCGACCTGCTGCGCCACCTGTTGCGCACGCTGGACTGGCCATTGCTGGGTGCGCTGGTCGCCTTGATGGCGGTCGGTCTGGCGGTGCTGTACAGCGCCGGTGGCGAAGCGCTGGGTTCGCGCCTGATGGTCGCGCAGGGCGTGCGTTTCGGCGTGGGCCTGGTGGCGATGTGGGCGCTGTCGCGCGTCTCGCCGGTGCGGCTGCGCGCGTGGACACCGGGCGTGTTCGCGGTGGCGCTGGTGCCGCTGGTGCTGGTGCTGTTCATCGGCACCGGCAAGCACGGTGCGCACTGGATCGACCTGAAGTTCTTCTACCTGCAGCCGTCGGAACTGCTGAAGATCGCGCTGCCGATGATGCTGGCGTGGTACCTGCATCGCGAGCCGCTGCCACCGGGCTGGCGTACGACCTTCGTGTCGGCGCTGCTGATCGGGTTGCCGACCGGCCTGATCCTGATGCAGCCGGATTTCGGCACGGCGATGCTGGTCGCTGCGAGCGGTGTGTTCGGCCTGTACCTCGCGGGGCTGTCGTGGTGGTGGTTCATGACGGCGGGCGTGCTGGGCGGCACGGCGGTGGGCCTGGTGATGTTCGCGCCGATCTCGTGGTTCTCGTTCCTGCGCGAATACCAGCAGAACCGCATCCTGACCTTCCGCGACCCCGAGAACGACCCGCTCGGTGCCGGCTGGAACATCCTGCAGTCGAAGATCGCGATCGGCGGCGGCGGCTGGACCGGCAAGGGTTGGGGGCAGGGGTCGCAGTCGCACCTGGATTACCTGCCGGAACACACCACCGATTTCATCTTCTCGGTGCTGTCGGAGGAGTTCGGTTGGGTCGGCGTGGCCACGGTGCTGGCGCTCTATCTGTTCGTCGTGGGGCGCTGCCTGTGGATCGCGATGGATGCGCGCGACACCTATTCGCGCCTGCTTGCCGGCACGCTGGGCATGGCGTTGTTCGTTTACGTCATCGTCAATGGCGGCATGGTGTCCGGCCTGCTTCCGGTGGTCGGCGTGCCGATGCCACTACTGAGTTACGGCGGCACGTCCGCAGTCTCGCTGCTCGCGGGCCTGGGCCTGGTGATGGCGGTGCGTGCGCACCGGCCCGTGCATGGATATTGATGCCGCATCACGACGCGCTCTGTTCACCCTGCACGCAAAGTCGCGTGCTACCCTCGCGCCGATGATGCGACACGCACTTTCCTGTCTGCTGGTGCTGGGCCTGGCGTCCTGCGCCACACCGCAACCGCCGCCGCCAGCTGCTTCGGCGACTCCCCCTGCTCCTGCCCCGGCGACCCCGGCCGAGACGTCGGTCGAGCGCGTGGCCGAGGTGCCGCCGGAAGCGCTGAAGCCGGTCGATTTCCCTGCCGCGCGCGCGCAGTTCGTGCAGGACACGGCGGCGAAGTACGGCATCGCCCCGGCCGAGATCGAGGCCACACTGGCCAAGGCGCAGTTCCTCGACAGCGTGGTCGCGGCCATGTCGCGTCCCGCCGAGCGGGTGAAGCCGTGGAGCGAGTACCGCGTCGGCTTCCTTACGCAGGCGCGCATCGATGGCGGCCGCAAGTTCATCGCGGAACACCGCGATGAACTCACCCGCGTCGAGCAGCAATACGGCGTGCCCGCCGAGGTGATCGTCTCGATCATCGGCGTGGAGACCAACTACGGCGGCTTCACGGGTCGCCACAAGGTGCTGGACGCCCTGTACACGCTGGCGTTCCGCTACCCGCGCACGGGCAATCCGGAGCGTGCCGCTTACGAACACCGTCGCGAGCAGTTCTTCCGCGACGAACTGGCGCAGCTGTTCGCGCTGGGTCGCGAGGAGAAGCTCGACATCGCCTCGCTGACCGGCAGCTACGCCGGCGCGATGGGGCTGGGCCAGTTCATGCCGTCCAGCTACCGCGAGTTCGCGGTGGACGGCAACGGCGACGGTCGTCGCGACCTGTTCACCACCTATCCGGACATTTTCGCGTCCATCGCCAACTACTTCCGCAAGAAAGGCGGCGAGCGCGGTGGCTGGGTGCCAGGCGGCGCGGTGGTCGCCCGCGCGCAGCTGCAGGACGGCTTCGCCGAGTTCAATCCGGAAACGTGGACACCCGACTACACGCTGGCGCAGCTCGCCGAGAAGGGCTATCGCCCACTGGAACCGGTGGCGCCCGATGCGACCGCCACGCTGGTACAGCTGGATGGCGCCGACGGCAAGCAGTACTGGCTGGGCTTCCAGAACTACTACGCCATCACCCGTTACAACAATTCGAAGATGTACGCGATGGCGGTGCATCAGCTGTCGCAGGCCATCGCGGGCCGCGAGATCCCGCCGGCATGAAGTGGCTGGCATTGCCCGTGCTGGCAGTGGCCCTGGCCGCATGCGGCACGGCGCCGAAGAAGTCCCCGTCGCCTTCCGCAACCGGCGGTGCGGTCCGGCCCTCGCCAACGGCGCCGTCGCCCACCATCGCCGGCAAGGACTGCTCGCGTTACGCCGCGGCCCAGGAAGACCTGGCCACGCGCGGCGACTACACCGCAGGCGGTCTCTACAAGCCGGGCGTGTCGGATACCACGCCGGACCATGTGCCCGACCTGGACTGCATCCGTGAACCGGTCGTCACCGCCGAGGCGCGCTCGCGCGTAGGCAACAAGTCGCCCTACTCGGTGCTCGGCAAGCAGTACCGGGTGCTCGACCGCGTCGATGGCTACGTGGAGCAGGGCACGGCGTCGTACTACGGCAACAAGTTCCACGGCCGCCGCACCTCCAATCAGGAGGTGTACGACATGTACGCCTACAGCGCGGCGCACAAGTCGCTGCCGCTGCCCAGCTTCGCCCGCGTCACCAACCTGGACAACGGCAAGTCGGTAGTGGTGCGAGTGAACGATCGCGGGCCATTCCACGAAGGCCGCGTGATCGACCTGAGCTATGCCGCTGCCGTGCGCCTGGGCATCACCCAGCGCGGCACCGGGCGCGTCGAAGTGCGCGCGCTGACGCCGGACCGCAGCACGCTTGCCGCCTCGCCCGCAGCCGCAGCCGCAGCCGCAGCCGCAGCCGCAGCCGCACCGTCGCCTTCGGCGATGGACCAGTTGGTCGGTCAATTGCCGAAGGACGCGGCGCGCTACCACGTGCCCGCCAAGCCGGGTGATGCGCCGAGTGCGGCCGGTTTCGAGGCATGGATGAAGGCCAATGGCGTGCGCGTGGCGTCCGGCAAGCCCGGTGTGCCGGTGGCGGCCACGCCGGTGGCTTCGACGCCCGCGGTTCCGCAGACGGCGGCCGTGTCGCCCATGGCGCCCCTCTCGCCAGTCCTGCAACTGCAGGTCGCCAGCTTCTCCAGCCGCGACAATGCCGATCGCGCGCTTGCGCGCCTGATCGCTGCGGGCATCGCCGATGCCCGGCTCAGCGACGTGCCCGGTGCGGAACGCCCGCTGTGGCGGCTGCGTGTGGGCGCGACGGACGCCGCCTCGGCGGAGGCGCTGGCGGGCCGCATCGCCGGCCTGGGCTTCGGTCGTCCGCAGATCGTCCGCGACTAGGCCCGACACCGTCCGCCGTTTTTTTCGCCTTTCCAACCCGTGCCACGGCCGGCCTCCCTACAATATTCGTCTTGAACCGTCAGGCCCAGGGCCTTGCCAGGAGTTTTTCGCCGATGAAGTTCCGTTTCGTTCTCGCCGCGCTCGCGACCACCGCCATGGGCCTGGCCATCGCCCAGACCCCGGCGCCGACTCCGCAACCCGCCGCCGCACCGACGTCCGCCGCCGTGGCCATCCCGCCTGCGCCCACGCCCACCGCTACTGCCTGGGTGCTGATGGACTACATCACCGGCCAGGTATTGGCGGGCGAGAACTACAACGAGCGCGTCGAACCGGCCAGCATCACCAAGGTCATGACCTCGTACGTGCTGGCGGCCGAACAGAAGAACGGCAAGATCAAACCCACCGACCAGGTGATGATGAGCGAGCGCGCGTGGCGCGAGGGTGGCGCCGGCACCGATGGCAGTTACAGCGGATTCGCCGTCAACAAGACCGCATCGTTGCTGGACATGGAGACCGGCATGGCCGTCCAGTCCGGCAACGACGCCGCCATCGCGCTGGCCGAACATGCCGCCGGCAGCCAGGAAGCCTTCGCGGCGCTGATGAACAACTACGCCGCGCAGATCGGCATGAAGGGTTCGCATTTCGCCAACGCGCATGGTCTGTCGGCACCGGAGCACTACTCCACTGCCTACGACCTGGCCCTTCTGGGGCGCGCGATGATCCGCGAACATCCCGAGCAGTACGCCTTCAACAAGATCAAGGAATTCACGGTCGGCGCCATCACCCAGCCGAACCGCAACCTGCTGTTGTGGCGCGACCCCAGCGTCGACGGCATCAAGACGGGCCACCATTCCGCGGCAGGCTACTGCCTGATGAGTTCGGCCAAGCGCGGCGACCAGCGCCTGATCGCCGTGGTGATGGGGTCCACGTCCGAGAAGCAGCGCGCCGACGACAGCCTGGCGCTGCTGAACTGGGGCTTCCGCTTCTACGAGACGCACCGCCTGTACGAGCCTGGCAAGGCCATCGCCACCCAGCGCGTGTGGAAGGGCAAGACCAAGGACGTGCAGCTGGGTGTCGCGCAGCCGATGCTGGTCAGCGTCCCGCGTGGCCGCTACGAGGACCTGAAGCCGACCATGGACGTGCCGAAGACGCTGGTCGCGCCGATCACCGCAGGCCAGGCCATCGGCACAGTGAAGGTCACGCTGGACGGCAAGGTGGTGGCCGAATCGCCGCTGGTGGCGATCACCGCCATCGAGGAGGCCGGCTTCTTCAAACGCCTGTGGGACGCATTCTGGATGTGGTGGGAGTCGGAGTGATCCGCCCCGCTCCATGATGAAGAAGCCGGCGAAAGCCGGCTTCTTCATTTCCCTCTCAGCGCATGCCCGCGGCAATCAAGCCGATCGCCAGGATCGCCAGAGGGATGGCCAGCAGATTGAGCCGGCTCAGACGTTCGCCGAAACCGAACACGCCCACCAGCGTGCCCAGCAGCACCACGCCGATGTTCATCATCGAGAAGACCACCGCCGGATTCTCCGGCAGTGCGCGGTGGGCCTTCACGTAGAACAGGATGTTGGCGAAGTTCAGCGTGCCCAGCAGCAGGCCGCTGGCAAGCGCGGCGCCGGTCAACGCGATCCGCGCACGCCAGGCACGCAGCATCTGTACGACCAGCATCACCACGAAGGCCGAGACGAAGGCGACCTGCAATGACGCGGCGAACGGCGTGCCTGCCGCGGACAGTCGCTTCAGCAGCACGTCGACGCTCGCATAGCCCACCAGCACGAGCAGCGGCAGCGCCCAGCCGGTCCAGTCCGCGCCCGGATCGCGGGCCGGCCCGGATCGCGGGCGCAGCACCAGCATGACGATGGCCACCACGCCGAGGATCAGGCCGATAATCCTCAGGCTGTCCACGCGTTCGCCGAACCACAGGAACGCCGCCAGCAGCGACAGCACCAGCGACATCCGTTGCGCCACGTCGGTGCGCACGATGCCCGCTGCCCGCACGGACGCTGACAGCGCCAGGAAGATGCCGGGCAGCAACAAGGCCAGCAGGGCCAGCTCCACGTGCGGCGCGTCGGCGCGCGACAGGGCTGCCAGCGGCGGGTCCAGCAGTGCGAGGCACAGCAACGACGCGGCCAGGTAGTTCCAGGTGATGCCCTGGGCGATATCGATGCCGCGCCGCTGCATCAGCTTGAGCAGCACCGAGACCAGGACGCTGCAGACGACGCTGATGAGCAGGTAGGACACGGCTGGACTCACGGGAGGGGAGCGGATTATCGCGCAAGGCGCGGGTAGGCCATCACGCCGCTCTGCTGGCCGGAGCCAGTCACATTTATCGTGCCTAGCGGGGTATACGGCTGCCATGGCCTATCATCGAGGCCGGGGACGTCGGCACATGTGCCGTGCCCCCGCATTGATGGAATGCCCCACATGGGCGACAACCTTTCAAGGAGATATACAAGTGAACAGGGGAATGAACAACACGCTCCGCATCGCAATGGGCATGCTGGCGATCGCCGCCACGCTGCCTGCCTTCGCGCAGCGGCAGAGCGCGCAGGACCAGCGCAAGCAGCAGATGGCCGAGATCCCGACCTGCAGCAAGCCGCTGGGTTCGATCTCGGTGATCGAACCGGAGGACGGCGTGAACTGGTGGAGCGGTCAGCAGCTGCCGGCGCCATCGAAACTGATCAAGGTCTTCGTCAACAAGTCGCGCTGCTTCACCCTCGTCGATCGCGGCGTGGGCATGGGCGCGGCGATGGCCGAGCGCGACCTGGCGGCCAGCGGCGAGTTGCGCAACCGCTCCAACATCGGCAAGGGCCAGATCCGCGCCGCCGACTACGTGCTGGTGCCGGACCTGATCTCGCAGAACAGCAATGCGGGTGGCAATGCGATCAGCGGCCTGCTCGGGGGCCTGGTGGGCGGCAATCTCGGCCGCGCCGTCGGTGGGCTGGATTTCAAGAAGAAGACCGCCGACGTGGTGCTGACGGTCACCGACGTGCGTTCGTCCGAGCAGGTCGCCATGGCCGAGGGCAGCGCGAAGAAGACCGACATCGGCTGGGGTGCCGGTGGCAGCCTGTTCACGGGCAGCCACTGGGGCGGAGGCGGCGCCAGCGGCTACGCCAACACCGAGATCGGCCAGGTCATCACGCTGGCCTACCTGCAGGCGTACACCAACCTGGTGACCGAGCTGGGCGGCCTGTCCGGCAACGCGTCCGCGTCCAACGCCCAGCAGGCGGTGGAAATGACCAAGCCGGGTCGCCTGTTCGCCAATCCCAAGGGCACCGGCAAGGCGGTGCGCGACCTCGACCCCGGCATGCTGCTGTATCCCACCGGCAACAAGGACGGGATGATGTGGGAAGTCGAGGACGAGCTGGGCAACAAGGGGTGGGTGTCGTCCAGCCTGGTGCAGCTGGCGCGCTGAACCAGCCGCCGCATGCATACGAAGGGCCGCGAAAGCGGCCCTTCTTCGTTCCGGGAGGCCCCCGGCTTGGCTTTCACGCCCGGCATCCCAATAATTCCCGCATGGAAATCAAATCCGACAACCCCGATCACGGCTTCCAGTTCCCCGGCACCTTCGAGCTCAGCGCGATGGGCACGGCCGGCACCGGACTGGAATCCGAATTGCCGCGCCTGCTGGAATCGGCCGGTGTGGAAGTCCTGCACGAAGACATCAACTGGAAGCACTCCAGCAACGGCAAGTACGTCTCGGTGCGCATCCGCTTCCGCGCCGATGACCGCGCGCAGTACGACGCCGCGCACAATGCGTTGCGCGAGCATCCCGAAGTGAAGTGGACGCTGTGACCGCACCCTGCGTCGTTCGCGAACTGGGCCGCCAGCCATACGAACCGGTGTGGCGTGCCATGCAGCGGTTCACCGACGCGCGCACCGAGGCCACTGGCGACGAGCTGTGGCTGGTCGAACACGATCCGGTGTTCACCCTCGGCCAGGCCGGCAAGGACGAACACGTGCTGGCGCCGGGCAACATCCCGGTGATCCATGTCGATCGTGGCGGGCAGGTGACCTACCACGGCCCCGGGCAGATCGTCGCGTATCCGCTGTTCGACCTGAAGCGGTTGAAAGTCGGCGTGCGCGACTACGTCTGCAAGATCGAGCAGGCGATGATCGACACGCTGGCCGAATGGAACATCCAAGCCGAACGCAAGGATGGCGCCCCCGGCGTGTACGTGGCCGGTGCCAAGATCGGCGCGCTCGGCATCCGCGTGCGGCGCGGCTGCACGTTCCATGGCCTGGCGTTCAACATCGCGATGGACCTGGAGCCGTTCCACCGCATCAATCCCTGCGGCTACCAGGGCCTGCAGGTGGTTTCGCTTGCCGACCTCGGCGGTCCAACCGGCATGGACCAGGTGAAGCCGGTATTGCTGAAGCACATGGCGGACCAGTTCGGCCTGTCGCTGCAGCACGAAGCGGCGTTGCCAGACCTGTCGCAGGCGGCGTAATCCGCTTGTTGTAGGAGCGACGTCAGTCGCGACCGCACGGCCGGCCTGCCAGCGAACGTGGAGGGAGTGCAAAAGCATGCCCCCTGACATGAAGCTTCCTGACCAGGGTTCAACCCCGCGTCGTGGTCCGCGGTCGCGACTCACGTCGCTCCTACAACAGTCGTTGGCCCATGCCACAATCGGCCGGCATGAACGACGCGACCCTCTCCCTCGACACCGAGCTTGATGCACTGACGGAACGCGGCTTGGCGCGCTTGCGCAGCGCGTCGCCGGACCTGGATGCCTTGCTCGGCGGTGCGCGCAATGTCGATCGTGTGTCGCGCGTGATCGCGACCAGCGACTTCTCCCTGGAAACATTGCGCCGACAGCCCGACCTGTTGGCCGCCTTGCTGCACGACGATTGCGCTGCGCCCTGGCCGTTGCCCACGCTGACGACCGACAACACCGCGCAATGGCCCGAGTTGCTGCGTCGCTACCGCACCGCCGAATCCACGCGTCTGGTGTGGCGCGATGTGCATGGCCTCGACACGGTGGACGACACGCTCGCGGGCACCACGCGATTGGCCGAAGTCTGCCTGCAGACCGCGCTGGACGCGTTGGAAGCGGAGTTCGCGCAGCGCCATGGCGTTGTGCGCGCGCCCGACGGCAGCGTGCAGCGGCTGGTCGTGTTCGGGCTGGGCAAGCTGGGCGGTGGCGAACTGAACTTCTCGTCGGACATCGACCTGGTCTACGCGTACCCGCAAGGCGGGGAGTCCGATGGCGCACGACCGCTCGCGGCCGAGGACTACTTCATGCGGCTGGGCCAGCGGTTGGCGAAGCTGCTGGACGAGCCTACCGTCGACGGCTTCTGCCATCGCGTCGACCTGCGCCTGCGGCCTTTCGGCAACGCCGGTCGCCTTGCGCTGTCGTTCGCCGGCATGGACCAGTACTTCCAGCGCGAAGGCCGCGACTGGGAACGCTACGCGTGGCTGAAGGCGCGCGCGGTGGCAGGCGATATCGTGGAAGGTGAGCGCTGGCTGGAGTCGTTGCGACCATTCGTCTATCGCCGCTATCTCGACTACACGGCGCTCGATGGCCTGCGTGAGATGAAGGCGGCGATCGCCGCCGAAGTCGCGCGCCGCGAGCTGGCTGACGACATCAAGCGCGGGCCCGGCGGCATCCGCGAGATCGAGTTCCTGGTGCAGGCCTTGCAACTGATCCGCGGTGGGCGCGAAGCCGCGCTGCGCGAGCGGAGGCTGCGCATGGCCTTGCCCGCGCTGGTCGCCACGCGGCAGATGTCCGAAGAGGAGGGCGATGCGCTGGCGCAGGCCTACCGTTTCCTGCGCCGGCTGGAGAATCGCCTGCAGATGTTGCGCGATGCGCAGACGCATGCACTGCCGGAGGACGCGATAGACCGCCATCGCATCGCGCGTGGTCTGGACTATCCCGACTGGGATGCATTGCGCGCCGCGCTGGACCTTCAGCGTGCGCGTGTGTCGGCCGAGTTCGCCGAACTGCTCGCACCGCGCCAGCGCGATGCCGCGCCGGATGCGCTGGCGCTGTACTGGCGGGCGCTGCCCGATGGGGGCGATGTCGAGGTGCTGGCGGCATCCGGATTCGCCGACGCGGGTAGCGCCGACGGTGCGCTGCGCGAATTCGCCCAGTTCAGTGGTGTGCGTGCGCTGTCCGATGGTTCGCGTGCGCGGCTTGACCGGGTGCTGCCTGCCTTGCTCGACGCCTGCGCACGCTCGTCGCAACCGGATGCGGCATTGCGGCGCGTGTTGTCGCTGTTGCAAGCGATCCTGCGCCGCGCCAGCTATCTCGCGCTGCTCGACGAACAGCCCAGCGCACTGGCGCGGTTGGTCAACGTGCTGGCGCGCAGTGCGCTGCTGTCCGAGCGGCTGGCGCAGTACCCCCTGCTGCTCGACGAACTGCTCGACACCCGCGTCTCCGGCCCGATGCCCGATCGCGACGAACTGCGCATGGAATGCGAAGCGGCGCTGGTTGAGGACGACCCGGAAACCTGCCTGCGCGTAGTGAACGAGCGCAGACTCGCGCTGAGTTTCCGCGTTGCGCTGGCCGCGCTCGACGGTCGCCAGGCCGCGCGCGACAGCGTGCGACAGTTGGCATGGCTGGCCGACGAGGTCGTCCGGGTCGTCGTTCAGGTCGCCACGCGCGATGTCGGGTCGGCACATGGCGTTGTCGCAGGCGGCCGGTTCGCGGTGATCGGTTACGGCAGCCTGGGTGGCGAGGAACTCGGTTTCGGTTCGGACCTGGACCTGGTGTTCCTGTTCGATGCGCCCGCCGATGCCGAATCCGATGGCGCGCGCGCGCTGGAAGCAGGTCGCTGGTATGCGCGGCTGGCGCAGAAAATCGTCGCGCTGCTCGGCGCGGTAACCGCGGCGGGCCGGCTTTACGACGTGGACGTACGCCTCCGCCCTGATGGCGCCAAGGGTCTGCTGGTCTCGTCGCTGGCCAGCTTCACCGAATACCAGCGCGAGCGCGCCTGGACCTGGGAGCATCAGGCCCTGGTGCGTGCCCGGGGCGTTGCCGGTGATGCCAGCCTGCTGGAGGCGTTCGAACGTATCCGTGCGCAAACGCTGTCCTCTCGGCGCGATGCCGAGAAACTCCGGGACGATGTGATCCACATGCGTGCACGCATGCGCGGCGAACTGGACCGCAGCGACGCCGCGCGCTTCGACCTGAAGCAGGGCGCGGGCGGGCTGGTGGATATGGAATTCCTGCTGCAGTACCTGGTGCTGCGCGACTCCGCCACGCACCCGGCGTTGCTCGCACCGCGCGACAGCAGCGGATTGATCGTCGCGATGGCGGAGGCCGGCGTGCTGCCGCGCGACGAAGCCGAGGCACTCTGCCAGGTGCATGCCACCTTCGTGGCCGAAGGACTGGCCTGCACTCTGGACCGACGGCCGCGACTGGTGACCGAGAATGCCGCGCTGGCGACCGCCCGCGCGCTCGTCGTACGCACGGCAGAGGCGCATGGACTGGTGTTCGCCCCGTGAGGGGCGCTTGCCAGTCGCGCGCGTCCGCCGCTAACCTGCACCACCGCGTGACTGGCGCCTGGAGGGAGCACCCTCGGGAAGCGCGGGCATCGCCGCCGCGCGCCTGGGCATCCTTTCCTCCATCAGGAGATGCTCCGTGCCCGCCACTTCCCCGCTACTCGCATTCGCACTGATTGCGCTAGGCATGGTCCTGACACCGGGGCCGAACATGATCTATCTGGTGTCGCGCTCGATCAGCCAGGGCACGCGTGCCGGACTGATATCGCTGGGCGGTGTTGCCGCCGGATTCGTGGTCTACATGCTGTGCGCCGCCTTCGGCATCACAGCGCTGCTGATGACGGTGCCCTATGCGTACGACGCGCTGCGCATCACCGGCGCAGCCTATCTGCTCTACCTGGCCTGGCAGGCAGTGCGACCCGGTGGCCGTTCGCCACTGCAGGTGCGCGAACTGCCGGCCGATGGCCCACGCAAGCTGTTCCTGATGGGACTGCTTACCAATCTGCTGAACCCCAAGATCGCCGTGCTCTACCTGTCGCTGCTGCCGCAGTTCATCGACCCTGTGCGCGGTGACGTGCTGGCGCAATCGCTCGCGCTGGGTTCGGTGCAGATCCTCGTCAGCCTGGGCGTCAATGCGCTGATCGCGGTATTCGCGGGCAGTGTTGCCGCCTTCCTGGCGCAGCGGCCGTTCTGGGCCACGGCCCAGCGCTGGCTGATGGGCACGGTGCTGGCGGCGCTGGCGGTGCGGATGGCGACGGAAGCGCGCCGTTGACGTCAGGACGCGAGGCGGTCGCGGAGTGCCGCGGCCACGCGCGCTGTTTCCCGCAGCGGTTCGACATCGAAGTCCTGCATTGCGCTGTCCATCACGCGGATGCGCCCGCGCTGCAACAGGGCGTCCAGGAACCGGCGCGGCCGGCCACTCACGCGGTGGGGATCGAAGACGTGCACGGGCACCCTGGTCGCACACGCTTCGGACAGCATGTTGACCGAGTCCGGCGTGCAGACGATGCGGTCGGCCCAGGCGAGCAGGCCGGGGTAGGGGTTCGGGCCGTCGTGTTCGCCGCACCAGACAATGCCGGGCGTGGCTGCGTAGCGTTGGCGCACCGCGTCGATCACCTGGTGCGGTGTGCGCCGCGAGGTGGTCACCAGCACGCTGCCGCCCTCGCGCGCCAGCACCGCGTCCAGGTCCGCCGCCAACGCCAGGAAGGCCGCAGGGTCGAAGCGCGCATGCGCGCTGTCGCCGCCCAGCAATACGGCGGTGCGCGGCGACGGCAGCTGGGCGAAGGTCGCGAACTGCAGGCGCGCGTTCGCCAGCCAAGCGTCGTCGACCGGGTTCAGGCTGCCTGTCAGGGTGATGACGTTGCGGCCACGCAGGCCGTCATGCGCCGGCGCGATGACCACGTCCCAGTGCATGGGGTCGATGCGAGGGGCCAGGATCTGCACCGCCTTGCTGCCGCGCCCGCGTAGCAGCCGCGTCGCCAGCGCAGCCTGCCGGCCACAGCCGACGGCCAGCGGAGGGGGCGTGCGCAGGGCAGCGGCGAAAGCGCTTCCGAAGGCCTGCGCGGATCCGGGCCAGAGGCGAGGGGCCGCCCAGCGCCACGGCGCACGCGGTTGCAGCACCCACTCGCGCGCTTCACCGGCGTCCAGCTCATTCATCAGCGCCCGGGCCTGCCGCACATTGCCGGCGTGGCCATCGGTCAGGGTCCAGGGGCGCGCCGAATCGGTCGTGGGAGGGCTTGTTCGTTCCACTGGTTAAAACAATCCGTTCCGGGTCGGTTGGATGTTGCCATAGTCAGGACACCCTACACTGCCCGTCCGATCCGCCGGCCCAGGCCGGCCGCTGCGGATGCTGCTTCCCTCTTCGCGACAGGTATGCCATGCCCCACGTTCTCGACGCCACTTCGCTCGACCAGTTGTTCCGCACCGCCCGCACCTACAACGCGTTCAGCGGTGACGTCAGCGACGACACGCTGCGCCAGCTTTACGACCTGCTGAAGTTCGGTCCCACCCAGGCCAACACCACGCCGGCACGCTTCGTGTTCGTGAAGTCGGCCGAAGCCAAGGCCAAGCTGGGCCCGGCGCTGGATGAGGGCAACTACGCCAAGACCATGGCCGCACCGGTGACCGTCATCATCGGCCGCGACGAAGACTTCCACGAGAAGCTGCCGTTCCTGTTCCCGCATACCGATGCCAAGGCCTGGTTCGACGGCCCGCGCGAGAATCGCTTCAAGCCCGCGCTGCGCAACGCCAGCCTGCAGGCGGGCTACCTGATCGTCGCCGCGCGCGCCCTCGGCCTGGATGCTGGTCCGATGACCGGCTTCAACGCCGCGAAGGTCGACGAGGCCTTCTTCGCCGGCACCGCGATCAAGTCCGACATCCTGGTCAACCTGGGCCATGGCGACCCGGCCAGCATTTTCCCGCGTTCCCCGCGCCTGGGCTTCGACGAAGCCGCGCGCATCCTCTGACACCCCACCACCCCGGAGATATCCCATGCGCAAGACCCTGCTCGTTGCCGCCCTGCTCGCCTTCGCCGGCTCCGCCTTCGCCGCGCCGGTCACTTACAAGATCGACCCCGGCCACACCAACGTGCTGGCGACCTGGAGCCATTTCGGTTTCTCCAACCCGAGCGCCAACTTCGGCCAAGCCGACGGCACCCTGGTGTACGACGCCGACAAGGTCTCCGCGTCCAGCGTCCAGGTCACCCTGCCGCTGAGCGGCCTGAGCGCGCTGGCCGACCAGTTCTACGAGCACCTGACCAGCGACAAGTGGTTCGACGCCGCCAAGTACCCGTCCGCCACCTTCAAGAGCACCCAGGTGGAAGCGGCCGGCGAAGGCAAGCTCAAGGTCACCGGTGACCTGACCATCAAGGGCATCACCAAGCCGGTGGTGCTGGACGTGACCCTCAACAAGGCGGGCGAGCACCCGATGAAGAAAGTGCCGGCGATCGGCTTCGATGCCACCGCCACCGTGAAGCGCAGCGACTTCGGCGTGGGCGCATACGCCCCGATGGTCAGCGACGAAGTGACGCTGAAGATCACCACCGAAGCCACGGCCGACGCCAAGAAGTAAACACGCCTTCCCCGGCGTCCGCGCGCCGGCCGGATGCTGCCGGAAACGCCGCCCCGCTCGCGCCGGGCGGCGTTTTCCGTCAGGGGAACCCCTTCCTTGGGCCGTCACGGTACCGGCTGGTAGACTGGCCGCCTCGTTCCAGCACGTCCCGCACCGCCATGACCCACACCGCCACCGCGCCCGCCAACGCCGAGAAGCGCTACACCGTCTCGCGCGCCGACCTGCCGCTGAGCTGCCCGCTGCCGTCGATGGCGCTGTGGAATTCGCATCCGCGCGTCTACCTGCCCATCGAAGACGCGCCGGGTGGGGATGTGCAGTGCCCGTACTGTGGTTCGCATTTCGTCCTGGCCGACTGATCGCCTGATGCGGCCGAAGCGCGCGGCCCATCGCCCATGCGCCGCCTGACCGTCGTCCAGCTGCTGCCGGCGCTGGAATCCGGCGGCGTCGAACGCTCCACCCTCGAGATCGCGGATGCACTGGTGCGCGCAGGCCACCGTGCCGTGGTGGTGTCGGCGGGCGGGCGGCTGGAGCCGGCGTTGCGGGCGACGGGCGCGGAGCACATCACGCTCGACATCGGTCGCAAATCACTGCTCACGTTGCGCCACGTGGTCACCTTGCGCCGGTTGTTCGCCGATGTCGGCGCCGACATCGTGCACGCGCGCTCGCGGCTTCCTGCGTGGCTTGGCCTGTGGGCGATCCGTGCGATGCCCGCGGCCGCGCGGCCACGATTCGTCACCACCATGCACGGTCTCAATTCGCCCGGGCGCTACAGCGCGGTGATGACGTACGGCGAGCGCGTGATCTGCGTGTCCGACACGGTGCGCGCGTATCTGCGGCAGCACTATCCGCAGACCGATGCCGGCAGGCTGGTGGTGATTCCGCGCGGCATCGATCCGGCGCAGTTCCCGCGCGCCTCCTCGCGCGATCCTGACGCGCGTGCGTGGGCTGCCATGCAGCATCCTGCGCTGGTGGGCGAAGGCCCGCTGCTGCTGCTGCCGGGGCGTGGCACTCGCCTCAAGGGCCACCAGGATGCCATCGCGCTGCTGGCCCGCCTGCGTGGCGGCGGCATCGATGCGCGCCTCTGGATGCCGGGCACGCGCGAGTCGGGGCGCGAGCACTACGTCCTCGACCTGGAAGCAGAAGCGCGACGTGGCGGATGCGCCGATGCGCTCGCGATCACGCCACCGACAACCGCCATCGCACGCGCCTACGCCGGCAGCGACCTGGTTTTGCAGCTGTCGCGCAAGCCCGAAGCGTTCGGCCGGACCGTGGTCGAAGCGCTGTCCGTGGGACGTCCCGTCGCCGGCTGGGCGCATGGCGGTGTCGGCGAGTTGCTGCGCGAACTGCAGCCCGCGGGCGCGGTTCCGGCATTCGATGAAGACCGCCTGTTCGATGCGGTGCGCTCGATGCTCGCCCATCCGCCGCCGCCATTGGCTACGATGGACGCCTACACCCTGCGCGCGATGCAGGACGCCACGCTCGCCCTTTACCACGATCTTGCCGATGACCGCCGACTCGCCATCGATCCCTGACATGCCTGTCCGTGGCCGTCCCCACGGCTGGCGCTGGGCACCCGCGTGGGTGCTGACGTTCGTCGCCCTCTGGCCGGCACCGGGCTATGCCGAAGCCGTGATGGTGCTGGGTGCATTGGCGGCCGTCATCCGGTTGCTGCTCGACAGGTTCCGTGGCGGCACGCGCCTGCTGAGCGGCGCGGCATGGGCGCTGACCAGCGCCTTGTTCGCCGCCTATTGGCTGCCCGAAGTCATCTCGGCCATGGACGCCGTAGACGCACCGCGGGCATTTCGGGAGGCCGCGGTGGACCTGCGCTACCTGCCGTTCCTGTGGCTGGTGGCGGCCGCCGTGGCGAACAGGGAAGCGGGGCGCACCACCTTCAACGGTCTCGCCATCATCGTCGCGGTGTGGACGCTGGACGCGCTGGCGCAGGTCGTGTTCGGCACCAGTCCATTGTTCTGGGGCCTGGACCAGCTCAAGCAACTGGTCAGCGGGCGCCCGATGTGCACTGCGGAACAGATGGCCGGCATCGACAGGCTCAGCGGGTTCCTGGGCCCGTGCAACCGGAAGCTGGGCGTGGTGATGGCGAGCCTGTCGCCGTTCCTGCTGTTCGCAGCGGCGCGGCGCTTGAAGGCAACGGGCTGGCTGCTGGCATCGGCCGCGATAGGCGTCGTCGTGTTGCTGGCTGGCGCGCGTGCCGCATGGATCACCTACGCCCTGGTGCTGGTGTTCTCCGGCTGGAAATTGTTGGGGTGGAAGCGGCTGCTGGGTGTTTTCGCCTTCGGCGTAGTATTGCTGGCAGGACTGGCCGTTGTATCGCCGCAGGTGCGCGAACGCATCCGGCTCACCACGCATGCATTGACCGCCGACGAGTCCGGCGTGGATACGGCGCTGTCAGGCCGTGGGCAGATCTGGTCCGCCGCCGGCTGCATGATCGCCGAGCACCCCATCAACGGCGTGGGTGCGCGGGGCTTCCGCGAAGCATTCCCCGGGTGCGATGCAGGGGCCGGCGAGCGGCCTGCATGGGGCCAGGGTCCGGCGTTCCATGCCCATCAGATCGTGCTGGAAGTACTCAGCGAAACCGGCGTCATCGGCCTGTTGCTGTGGCTGGCGGGTGCAGCGCTGGCATGGCGTGCCTGGCGTTATGCCGCACCGCAGGCGAAGGAGCGCGCGCGGCCGGCGATGCTGGCGCTGGCGGTGACGGTCTTCCCGTTCAATACGCACCTTGCGTTCTACTCCACGTTCTGGGGCGGCCTGACGCTGATGCTGGCGGCCTTGTATGCCGGCAGCCTGCTGGCGCGCGATGACGATTGAGCGCGCGGCGGGCGCGCGCTGCTGGTTCGTGGCGCCCGCCAACCTGATCGCATCGGCGGTCGCGCGGTTGCCGCAGCGGGCTTTGCTGCTGTTCGGGAGCTTCACGACATGGTTGCTGTGGCCGCTGCTCGGCAAGCGCCGCCGTTACGCGGCGACCAACATCGCACTGTGTTTCCCCGCACTGGATGACCGTGCCCGCGCCCGCCTGCTGCGCGACACCCTGCGCGCCACGGTGACCGGCATGTTCGAACTCGTGCGGGGCTGGTACGCACCTGCACAGGCACTGCGCGGGCTGGCCGACGTGCAGGGGCTGGAGCACGTGCGCGCCGCGCGCGCGCAGGGGCGCGGCATCCTGCTGTTCGGCGGCCATATCCCACACTCTGAACTGTGCGCGCGCCTGCTGGGCGACGCGCTGGGCGAACGGGTGACCATCGTCGCGCGGCGCAACAACGATCCCTGCATCGAGCATCTGCTCGACACTGCCCGTCGCCGCGTCTTCGCCGATGTCATCGGCAAGAAGGACGTGCGCGGCCTGCTGCGCACGCTGTCGCGCGGCGGCATCGTCGCGTATTCCGCGGACCAGGATTTCAACTACCAGAATGCCTTCGTGCCGTTCTTCGGCGTGCAGGCCGCGACCCTGACCGCCACGCCCGATCTCGCGCGCCGGAGCAATGCCGTCGTGCTGCCGTTCTGGTTCCATCGCGACGTGGCGGGTCGCTACCAGCTGCGCGTCGAGCCGACGTGGGAAGGATGGCCGACCGGCGATCCTGCGCAGGATGCGGCACGCTACATGGCGGAACTGGAAGCCGTGGTGCGCCGGAATCCCGAGCAGTACCTGTGGGTGCACAGGCGATTCAAGACCCGCCCGCCGGGCGAACCCGGTCTCTACCGGTAGAGTTCGCCGCGGCCTTCGGGCTGACGCTTGAAGCGGCGATGGATCCACAGGTACTGGGTGGGCGCCTCGCGCACCATGGACTCGATCGCGGCGATCACGCGCGCAGTGTCCGCCGTGGCGTCCGGCGACGGGAAATCCTCCAGCGCGGGCGACAGCGTCAGCGTATAGCCACCGTCTTCGCGGCGGACGTGCGAGAACGCGATCACCGCCGCGCCCGACAGCCGCGCCAATTGATGGGTGGACGTGAGGCTGTAGGCGGGGTGGCCGAAGAACGGAACGAACACGCTTTCGCCGCGCCGCGTGTCCTGGTCGGGCGCGAACCAGAGCAGTCCGCCCTGCTTGAGGTGCTTCAGCGCAGGGCGCAACTCTTCACGGGTGAACATCGCGGTGGCGTAACGCAGGCGGCCGCGCTTGACCGCCCACTCCATCGCGCCCTGGTTGTGCGGGCGGTACATGCCGGCCAGCGGTGCGTGGTCGCACATCAGCCGCGCCGAGATCTCCAGAGTAGTGAAGTGTCCGGACACCACGATCACCCCGCGGCCACCGGCACGCGCCGCCGCCAGGTGCTCCAGGCCTTCGACCCGCAGTCCCCGCCGCATCGGCGCCACGCTGCCCCACCAGGCGCGCGCGAATTCGAACAGCCCGATGCCAAGCTCGCCGAAACTGGCGCGCGCCATCGCGTCCCGGGCATCGGCGTCCAGTTCCGGAAAACACAGCGCGATGTTGCGGCGGGCGATGTTCCTGCGCTCGCGCATCGCCGCAAAAAGCAGCGCGCCGATGAGGCGTCCCAGCACGCGCTGCAGCGCCCACGGCAGGCGTGCCACCAGCCACGCCAGCCCGATGCCGATCCAGGCCGGCCACTGCGCGGGCCCCATGGGTGGACGCTCGCGGGCGTCGGCGGATCGCTTCTCGGTTTCGGCCATGGCCCATTGTAACGGCGGCCCCGGGTATCCTTGTCGGCAATGCCGAACCGAACCGCCGAACGCTTGCTGCGCGCCCTCTATTCGGCGGTGCTGTACGTGTTGACGCCGGTCACCCTGTACCACCTGATCTGGCGTGGCTTCCGCTACCCGGAGTACTTCCAGCGCTGGAACGAACGCTATGGCAGCTACGACACGCCCGGCAGCCCGGTGGATGTCTGGCTGCACGCGGTATCGGTGGGTGAGGTGAACGCGGCCGCACCCGTGGTGAATGCGTTGCTCGGGCGCCATCGTGGGCTGCGCCTGCTGATCACCACCATCACCCCCACCGGTTCCGAGCGCGTGCGGGCGCTGTGGGGTGATCGCGTGTTGCACGTGTACTCGCCCTATGATCTTCCCGGCGCGGTCGCGCGCTTCCTGGGCCATTTCCCGCCGCGCCTAGCGCTGATCATGGAGACCGAGCTGTGGCCCAGCCTGTTGTTCGGCTGCCATGACCGGAAGGTGCCGGTGTACATCCTCAATGCGCGTCTTTCAGCGCGATCCCTGCGTGGCTACAGCGTGTTGCGTCCGCTGATCGCACGCATGCTGCGCACGGTGCGTCGCGTGGCCGCGCAGTCCGGTGACGATGCCGCCCGCTTCGTGCAGCTGGGCGCCGCGCCGGAACAGGTACGCGACGTCGGCAACCTGAAGTTCGACATCCCCGTGCCGGACACCGTGGCCGATGTCGTCGCCGGTTTCCGCGGACACCTGTCCGCGCAGCGTCTGGTCTGGATCGCCGCGAGCACCCACGAAGACGAAGAGGCGCCGGTGCTCGCCATCCATGCGCGTCTGCGCACGCGCTGGCCCGACCTGCTGCTGCTGTGGGCGCCACGCCATCCGGAACGCTTCCCGCGCGTGGTGGACGCCGCGCGCGACGCGGGCTGGAAGGTGGGAACGCGTCGCGCGGACCGCTGGCCGGCTGCCGGCGACGATGTCTTCGTACTCGACACGTTGGGCGAACTGATGGCGTTCTACGCTTGCGCCGACGTGGCCTTCGTCGGCGGCAGCCTGCAAGCCATCGGGGGACACAACATGCTGGAGCCGGCCGCGGTCGGCACACCTGCCGTCACCGGCCCGCACCTGCACAACTTCAGCGAGATCTCCCGCCGCCTGAGGGAAGCCGAAGCCCTGGTGATCGCGCCGGACGCTGCGGGGGTAGCGGCCGCCGTCGAAGATCTGCTCGCCGATGACGCACGGCGTCACGACATGGCGGGCCGTGGTCGTGCGCTCGTCGAACATGGTCGCGGCGCACTGGCGCGTACGCTGGCGATGATCGCGCCGCACCTGCCGGCCCCGGCGGCGTGAACGGCATTGCGCCGCGCGCACTGGCCGGCGTGCGCGTACTGGATCTGACGCGCGTGCTTGCCGGGCCATGGAGCACACAGGTGCTCGCGGACCTCGGCGCAGATGTCATCAAGGTTGAACGGCCGGGCCGTGGCGACGATACGCGTGGATGGGGGCCGCCCTTCCTGCGCGACGCAGCGGGGAATGAAACCGCAGAGTCCGCGTATTTCCTGTGCGCGAACCGCAACAAGCGCTCGCTGACAGTGGACATCTCCACCGACGATGGCCAAGCCATCATCCGGCGGCTTGCCATGCAAAGCGATGTGCTGGTGGAGAACTTCAAGGTCGGCGACATGGCGCGGTACGGGCTGGATGCCGCGACCCTGCGCGCCGCCAATCCGCGGCTGGTGTACTGCTCGATCACCGGCTTCGGCCAGGACGGTCCGTATGCGCAGCGCGCGGGTTACGACTTTGCCGTGCAGGGGCTTGGCGGCCTGATGAGTGTCACCGGCGCCGCGGAGGGCGAGCCCCAGAAGGTCGGGGTGGCGGTCGCGGATCTGTTCACCGGCCTGTACGCCACCGTCGCCATCCTCGCCGCGCTGCGCCATCGCGACACCACGGGCGAAGGACAGGTGATCGACATGGCGCTGCTCGACGCGCAGGTCGCGATGCTGGCCAATCTGGGCAGTCACTATCTGGTCGGGGGCGAAGTGCCGCCAAGGCAGGGCAATGCGCACGCCAACATCGTGCCGTACCAGGTATTCGCGGTTGCCGACGGCCACATCATCGTCGCCGTCGGCAACGACCGGCAGTTCGCGCGTCTCTGCGACCTGCTGGATGAGCCTGCACTCGCCGCCGACGCGCGGTTCACCACGAACGCGGAGCGCGTGCGATGTCGTGACGTGCTCGTGCCGATGCTCCAGGCGCACTTTCTGCAACGCGACCGGCGCGCATGGCTGTCGTTGCTCGAAGCCGCGGGCATCCCCTGTGGCCCGGTCAATGACCTTGCCGACGTGTTCGCCGATCCGCAGGTTCGGGCGCGTGGCATGGTCGTCGAGGTGCCGCATTCGCATGCCGGCACGTTGCCGCTGGTGGGCAGTCCGATCAAGTTGTCGGTGACACCGGTGCAGCCGTCGCGTGCGCCGCCGATGCTGGGGCAGCACACCGACAACGTGTTGCGCGAGGCGGGTTACGGCGACGATGAGATCGCGGCGCTGCGGTCTGGCGGCGCGATCTGAGTCCTGACTGTAGGAGCGACGTAAGTCGCGATCACACGCCCGAACGACATCGGATATTTGGCTGGAGACGGAAGGTTCCCGATCGCGACTTACGTCGCTCCTACAGGAAACCCGAAGCCTGAAACGGCAACGGCGGGCCGAAGCCCGCCGTTGCCGTTGCGCCAGGGGCGCGGGGATTACTGCGAAAGGGGCTGCGACGAGAGGCGCGCTTCGGCGTCGGCGGTCAGCAGGCGGTTGACGTCCTGCACGTCGGCGCCATCCAGCGTGCCGGCGGCCTGCTCCAGCAGCAGGCGGTTCTGCAGGAAGTTGTAGCGCGCCTGCGCGTACTCCACCTGCGCCTGGAACAGCGTGCGCTGGTTCTGCAGCACGTCCAGCACGGTGCGGGTGCCGACTTCCAGGCCGACCTGCGATGCATCCAGCGCGCTCTGTGCGGAGACCACCGCCAAGCGGCGGGCTTCCACTTCGCTGACGCCGGCGACCAGCGCCTGGTAGGCATTGCTGGTGTTGCGGATCAGTGCGCGGCGGGTCTGCTCCAGACCGTCCGACGCGCGGTCACGCTGGGCCAGCGCCTGGCGCACGCCGGACTGGGTGGCGCCACCCGAGAAGATCGGTACGGTCAGGGTTACGCCCCAGCTATAGCCTTCCCCGTCCTGCGACAATGTGCCCGGCACGCTGTCCCAGTCGGTGCCGTTGTTGTAGGCACCGCGGAAGTTCAACGTGGGATAGTGGCCCGCGCGGGCGCTGGAGACACCATGCTGTGCGGACTCCAGCGAGTATTCCGCCGACTTGAGATCGGGGTTCTGCTCCAGCGCGCGATCGACCCAGGACTGGGCGTTCTGCTCCGCCGGCAGTTCCGGGCGGAAGTCATCCGGCAGGCCCTTCAGCCCGCTGATCGGCTGGCCGGTGATCTCGGCCAGTGCACGGTAGCTGTCATCCAGGGAGTTGCGGGCCAGGATGGTATTGGCACGCGCGCTGTCGTACTGGGCGCGGGCTTCATGCACGTCGGTGATCGGCGCCAGGCCAACGTCCAGGCGCTTCTGCGCGTAATCGAACTGCTTCTTCGATGCGGCCTCGTTGGTTTCGGCGGCCGCCAGCGACTCGATGCCGATCAGCACGTTGAAATACGCGGCCGAGGTGCGGGTGATCAGCTCGTTGTTCGCCGAGGCCAGGTCGTAGTCGGCGGCCTGGCTGATGGCGCGCTGGCCACGCAGGTTGGCGATGCGGCTCCAGTCGAAGATCGTCTGGCTGACCGAGGCACCGTAGCTGCGGCTCTTGCCGTCGCCCGTCGGGCTGCCCGGACGGCTGCTATGGGTAAGCTCATAGCCCGCACTGCCGGTGATCAGAGGCAGCAGCGCTGCACGTGCCTGCACCGCGCCTTCCTTGTCGAACAGGCGGGTGGATTCGGCGATGGACAGCTGAGGGTCGCCTGTGCGCGCCAGCTCATAGGTCTGCATCAGGTCGGTGGCGCCGGCCGCGGACGGCAGGGCCAGGGCGAGCGCTAGTGCGAGGGGGCGACGGCTCATGCGGGTTCCTTTTTTAATCTTCAGAAGACGAACTGGGGCGCCGGTGCGGCGCCGACCAGGTAGGGGAGGTCGGTTTCGAACAACGATTCGATGCGTGGGCCGTTGACATCGTTGACGTGCAGCACGGCTTCCATCACCGGCGACGTACCGTGCACGACGAACAGGCGGCCACCCGGGCGCAGCCATTGCAGAAAGCGGGCAGGCACGCTGGCCATGGCACCGGTCACGCAGATCACGTCGAAACGGCGGTCGGTGTCCCACGCCAGCGCGTCGACGGTATCGATGCGGACGTTGCTGCCCAGGCCAGCGGCATCGAGGCGCGCACGCGCGGCTTCGGCGAATTCGGGGTGGATTTCCAGACTGACCACTTCTCGCGCCAGGTGGCCCAGGCAGGCGGTCAGGTAGCCGCTGCCGGTACCGATTTCCAGCACGTCCTCATCGGCCTGCGGCTTCAACGCCTGCAGGGTGCGGCCCTCGACGACGGGCTTCATCATCGACTGGCCGTGGCCCAGCGGCAGCTCCAGGTCCGCATACGCCAGCGCGCGGTGCGAGTCCGCCACGAAGGCCTCGCGCGGCAACGTGGCCAGCGTTTCCAGCACGCGCGCGTCCAGCACGTCCCAAGGACGTACCTGCTGCTCGACCATGTTTTCGCGGGCCTGGGTGTAGTTGATCGTCATGGGGGTGGTCATCCGACGCAGGGGGCTGGGCCCGGCATTTTACCGGGCTGGCTCGGTCCGCGCTGGGCAAGGATCGGGGCAGCCGCCATGGCGGACGCAGTGCCGGAAGTCATCGCGACCTCCGACGCGCAGGGCTGGCCTTCAGCTTCAGCGCCGGCCATACGCCCTCAGGAACATGTCCACGGTGGCATCGATGTGCCGCCGGGTGTCGGACTGGCCGGGCTGGCTGCACAGGCCACATGTCATGCGGGCATGTACTTCGCCCTTGATCAGGGTGAAGAACTGGATGGACGCCGTCGCCACATCGGGGATGTCCAACTCGCCCTTGGCCACCTGCGCCTGCAGCAGCGCCGCAAAGGCGTCATGGGTGCGCTGTGGGCCGGCTTCCCAGAACGTCTGCTTGAGCTTGTCGTCGATGTTGCCGGGGACCATCATCATGCGGTGCGTGCTGATGGCCTCTTCGCTGGTGATCAGCGCGAAGAAAGCCTGCGCGATGGCCTTCAGCTGGTCGCGCAGCGAGCCCTTCAGCTCGATCTGAAACAGCGTGTCGGGGAGCATTTCCTCGCATTTGGCCTGCACCGCCGCGGCGAACAGGGCGTCCTTGTCGCCGAAATGGCTGTAGACCGTCAGTTTGGAGACCCCCGCCTCGGCGGCAATCTGGTCCATGCTGACGCCGTTGAAACCCTCGCGCGCGAACAATTGCTTGGCGGCCTCCAGGATCGCGGCGCGCTTGCCGAGATCCTTCGGGCGGCCGGGACCGCTGGTGACGGCTTTGGCGGGGGACTTGCGACGGCTGGCGGAAGTGGGCGGGCTGACCATGTCGTAATACTAGACTACTCGGTTCGATATTTATACTATACCGCCAAGTCTATTAATTGAAGTCGTCATGGAGCGGTGTATGCGCCATATGCGCTGGAACGGAGTGTTCGGAGTCGTGCTGCTCGCCCTTGCCGCGTGCAGCGCGGAACAGCCTGTGGAATCGCCGCGTCCCGCGCTGGTGGTCCACCCCGGCGGTGGCGCCGAGGCCGCGCTGTCGGCGTACGCCGGCGAAGTGCGCGCACGCGAGGAGAGTCCGCTGTCGTTCCGTGTCGGCGGCAACCTGGTGCGTCGCAATGTCGATGCCGGCGCCCGCGTGCAGAAGGGCGAAGTGCTCGCGCTGCTGGACCCGGGCGACTTCGCGCTGCAGGCGCAGGCTGCGCAGGCGCAACTTGCCGCGGCCGACGCCGATCTTGTCCGTGCGCGTGGCGACCGCGACCGTTACGCGAAGCTGGTCGGCGACAAGTTGATCAGCCAGTCGGCGTACGACGCGCAGGTTGCCGCATACAAGGCGGCCGAAGGCCAGGCGCGTGCCGCACGTGCGCAGATGGACGTGATGCGCAATCAGGAAGGCTATTCGCAATTGCGCGCGCCGCGCGACGGCGTGATCGCAAGTCGTCAGGCCGAAGCCGGGCAGGTGGTCGCCGCAGGCCAGACTGTCTTCATCCTGGCCGCCGACGGGGGCCGCGAAGTGGCCATCGGCCTGCCGGAGAACCGCATCCGTGATTTCAGCGTGGGCCAGCCGGTGATGGTCGAGTTGTGGAATGCGCCCGGGCAGCGCCTGCCCGGCACCATCCGTGAGATCGCGCCCGCGGCCGACGCGCAGACGCGCACCTATGCCGCGCGCGTCAGCCTGGTGGGCGACGCGCAGCAGCAGGTCGAACTGGGCCAGAGCGCGCGCGTCTATGTGCAGGAAAACGGCAGCAAGGCCGCATTGAAGCTGCCGCTGTCGGCCATCCAGCGAGGGGATGAGGGCAGGACCACGGTGTGGATCGTCGATCCCGCGACCGGCAAGGTGCGGGCGCAGGCGGTGCAACTGGGGCGGTATGGCGAAGCCTCGGTGCCGGTACTGGGTGGGGTGAAGGCCAGCGACTGGGTCGTCGCGGCCGGCGGACATCTCCTGCGCGACGGGCAGACCGTGGTGCCGGTGGACCGCAACAACCGCCCGCTCCGGGTCGCCGCGGGTGGCGATGCGGCCAACATCGCATCGCGCCCGGAGTAACGGCATGCGCCGCTTCAACCTTTCCGAGTGGGCACTGACCAACCGCAGCCTGGTGCTGTTCCTGATGATCTTGCTGGGCATCATCGGTGCGTGGTCGTACAAGCACCTGGGCCAGTCCGAGGATCCGCCGTTCACCTTCAAGGCGATGGTCGTGCGAACGGTATGGCCGGGCGCGACCGCCGAGGAAGTCTCGCGGCAGGTGACCGAGCGCATCGAGAAGGCGCTGATGACCACCGGCAACTACGAGTTCATCCGCTCTTACTCGCGTCCCGGTGAATCGCAGGTGATCTTCATGGCGCGCGACTCCATGAAGTCGAAGGAAATCCCGGACCTCTGGTACCAGGTGCGCAAGAAGGTCGGCGACGTCCGTGCCACGCTGCCGAGCGGCGTGATCGGCCCGTTCTTCAACGACGAATTCGGCGACACGTTCGGCAACATCTATGCGCTCACCGGCGATGGTTTCGACTACGCGGTGATGAAGGACTATGCCGACCGTATCCAGCTGGAACTGCAGCGGGTGGACGACGTCGGCAAGGTCGAACTCGTCGGGCTGCAGGACGAGAAGATCTGGATCGAACTGTCCAACACCAAGCTGGCCACGCTCGGTATTCCATTGAGCGCGGTCCAGCAGGCGCTGGAAGAACAGAATGCAATGACGCCGGCCGGCTTCTTCGAAACGGCGAGCGACCGCGTGCAGTTGCGCGTGAGCGGCGAATTCAGTTCGGTGGACGAGATCCGGGAATTCCCGATCCGCGCCGGTGGCCGCACGGTGAAGCTGGGCGACATCGCCGAGATCAAGCGCGGCTTCGCCGATCCCGCCGCGCCGCGCATGCGTTTCATGGGCCAACCCGGTATCGGCATCGCGGTGGCGATGAAGGACGGTGGCGACATCCTCAAGCTCGGGGAAACGCTCGAGACCGAATTCCAGCGCCTGCAGAAGACCCTGCCGCTGGGCATGGAGCTGCGCAAGGTGTCTGACCAGCCGGCCGCAGTGGAGGAGTCCGTCGGCGAATTCGTGCGCGTGCTCGCCGAAGCGGTGATCATCGTGCTGCTGGTCAGCTTCTTCTCGCTGGGCCTGCGCACCGGCCTGGTGGTGGCGGTGTCCATCCCGCTGGTGTTGGCGATGACGTTCGCGGTGATGCATTACTTCGGCATCGGCCTGCACAAGATCTCGCTGGGCGCATTGGTACTGGCGCTTGGGCTGCTCGTCGACGACGCGATCATCGCGGTGGAGATGATGGCCATCAAGATGGAGCAGGGCTTCGATCGCCTGAAAGCGGCCAGCTTCGCCTACGAATCCACCGCCTTCCCGATGCTGACCGGCACGCTGGTGACCGCGGCAGGCTTCCTGCCGATCGCCACGGCGGCATCGAGCACGGGCGAATACACGCGTTCGCTGTTCCAGGTGGTGACCATCGCACTGGTGGTGTCGTGGATCGCCGCCGTGCTGTTCATCCCCTATCTGGGCGACAAGATGCTGCCCGACCTTGGCAATCCGCAGCCGCCGAAACCGGGTTCCTTCGCGGCGCGTTGGCGTGGGTTCCGCGTGCGACTGGCCGACCGCTGGCCGCAGTACGCTGCGATGCTGGCGCCCAAGCCGCACGACGCGCACGACCACAATCCGTACCAGACGCCGTTCTACCAGCGGTTCCGCGGCTGGCTGGCGTTCTGCCTGCGTCGTCGCTGGCTGGTGATCGGCGTCACCGTCGCCGCGTTCGTGGCGTCGATCGCGCTGTTCCGCTTCGTGCCGCAGCAGTTCTTCCCGGATTCGGTGCGCCCCGAACTGATGGTGGACCTCGAGCTGGCCGAGGGTAGTTCACTGAAGTCCACCGATGCGCAGGCGCGCAAGCTGGAAAAACTGCTGGCCACGCGCGAGGGCATCCAGAACTACGTTGCCTACATCGGCACCGGTTCGCCGCGCTTCTACCTGCCGCTGGACCAGCAGTTGCCGCAGGCGAATTTCTCGCAGTTCGTCGTGTTGACGGATGATGCGGAAGCGCGCGAGGACGTGCGCCGCTGGCTGATCGACGAGGTCGGCCCGCAGTTCCCCGAGCTGCAGTTCCGCGTGACCCGGCTGGAGAACGGGCCGCCGGTAGGTTATCCGGTGCAGTTCCGCATCTCCGGCGAGCACGTCGACCGCGCGCAGGCGATCGCGCGGCAGGTGGCGGAGAAGGTGCGCGCCAACCCGCATGTCACCAACGTCAACCTGGACTGGAGCGAGCCCAGCAAGGTCGTGCGGCTGGAGATCGACCAGGATCGCGCACGCGCGCTGGGTGTCAGCACGGCGCAGGTCTCGCACTTCCTGTCGGGTTCGCTGTCGGGCCTGAGCGTGAGCACCTATCGTGAAGGCAACGAACTGGTCGAGATTCTGTTGCGGGGACCTGACGAAGAGCGTGCCCGCCTGGACCTGCTGGGCAGCCTGGCCGTGCCGACCAGCAACGGCGGCAGCGTGCCGCTGTCGCAGATCGCCAACCTCGAATACGCGTTCGAGGACGGCATCATCTGGCACCGCGACCGTCTGCCGACGGTCACGGTTCGGGCCGACATCCGCAACGACGACGTTACGCCGCCCACGGTGGTGCAGCAGATCCTGCCGACGCTGGACGGGATACGCGCGCAGTTGCCGCAGGGCTACCTGCTGGAGACCGGCGGTACGGTGGAGGATTCCGGGCGTGGCCAGAAGTCGATCGCGGCCGGCATGCCGCTGTTCCTGCTGGCGGTGACCACGCTGCTGATGCTGCAGTTGCGCAGCTTCTCGCGCGTGGCGCTGGTGCTGCTGACGGCACCGCTGGGCCTGATCGGTGTGACGCTGGCGCTACTGGTGTTCCGGGTGCCGTTCGGCTTTGTCGCCATGCTGGGCACGATCGCGCTGGCCGGCATGATCATGCGCAACTCGGTGATCCTGGTGGATCAGATCGACCAGGACATCCAGGCCGGCCATGACCGCTGGCACGCGATCATCGACGCCACCGTGCGCCGCTTCCGTCCCATCGTGCTGACCGCGCTGGCCGCGGTGCTGGCGATGATCCCGTTGTCGCGCAGCGCCTTCTTCGGCCCGATGGCCGTCGCCATCATGGGCGGCCTGACGGTGGCGACCGTGCTGACGCTGTTCTTCCTGCCGGCGTTGTATGCCGCCTGGTTCAAGGTCAAACCGGAGCAGGGCGCCGATTCGTAACATCCGGCACGCGGCGGGCTTCAAGAAGACCCCCGCCGCAGCCGATACTGCACAGGTCGAAGACCCTCCGGACCTCGTGCCGTGCGCTGCCTGTTGACCTCTGGCCTCTGCCTGTTGGCCCTGCTAGCCAGCACGCCCTCATGGGCGCTCGACCCTGCGCGCAAGGTGGAGGAGTACACGCTGGCGCGCTGGACCATGGAGGACGGTCTGCCGCACAACCTGGTGCATGCCCTCAGCCAAGATGCCGATGGCTACCTGTGGGCGGGCACGTGGGAAGGCGCCGCGCGGTTCGATGGCCGCCGCTTCACGCAGTACGACGCAGGCACTGTGCAGGGCATGGAGATCGAGGGCGTGCGAGCCATCACGCCGCATCCGCAAGGCGGCATGGTGCTCAGCCTGGGGCGTGTCGGTCCCGGCTTGGTGCGGTTCCACCAGGGCCGCTGGCAACGCTTGCCCGGGCCGGCCGGTACCCTGCCGGACGTCTCGGTGCTGCGGTTCGGGCCGGACGGCATGCTCTGGATCGGCACCGATCATTCGTTGTTCCGCCTCGACCGCGACGGTCGCCTGCACGACGTCGGCAGTGCGCACGCGCGCCTGGCCAACGAGCGTGTGCTCGCGATCCTGCCGTTGTCCGACGGGCAGGTACTGGTGGGGAACCGGCACGGCCTGTTCCGGATCACCCAGGGCCGTGCCATCGACTGGGGGCGCGGGGTGGGCCTGCCCGGGACATCCGTGCTGGCCATCCAGCGTTCGCGCTGGGGCGGCATCCTGGTGGGTGGAAGCGGGGGGGCATGGCGGATCGAGCAGGGCCGCGCGCAGCAGATCACCGGGACACGCGCCGAGGCCATGCTGGAAGACCGCAACGGCAACCTCTGGATCTCCACCTTGGATGGGCTGCGCCGATATGGCCAGGGACGATACGAGACGTTGGGCGAGCGCCACGGGTTGATGGGACGCCTGGCCCCAGCCCTGTTCGAAGATCGCGACGGCCTGCTGTGGGTGGGCACCACGAACGGGTTGTTCCGCATTTCGGACGGGCCCGTCTTTGGACTGGGCCGCAGCAACGGCCTGCGCGACATCTATGTGCGCGCGATCATCGAACGGCCGGACCAGGGCATCTGGATCGGGCATCCGATGGGCGTGGATGCGTGGGAGAACGGCCGCAGCCGCGCGGTGTCGCTGGCATTCGATGGCAAGCCCGACCCCTCTGTCCTGTCGATGGCCAACGCGCGCGACGGTGGCCTCTGGGTGGGCACCTACGATCAGGGCGTGATCCACCTGCCCGCCGCCGCGGACAACCCGCAGGCACTGCCCTGGCGCATCGACGAAGCACGTGGCCTGCCGTCCAACCACGTGCGCGCCCTGCTGGAGCGTGCTGACGGTTCGCTGTGGATCGGCGGCAACGAGGGCCTCAGCGTATATCGGGAGGGGCGCATCGTGCGGCATTACAGCGCCGCCGATGGCCTGCCCGACGGCAATGTCTACGTCCTTTACGAGACCGGCGAAGGCCGGTTGTGGATCGGCACCAGCAATGGCATGGCGATGATGCAACGCGACGGATCGCTGCGGGCATGGACGCCGGACTCGGGCTTTCCCGCCGTGGCCGCATTCGACTTCCTGGCCGATCCCGACGGTAGCCTGTGGATCGCGACCGATCGCGGCCTGCTGCACTGGCGGGATGGGCGATTCATGCAATTCGATCATCGTCAGGGCCTGCCCAACAACCGCCTGTTCCGGTTGCTTGAAGATGACAATGGCGATTTCTGGGCGTCGAGCAACCGGGGCGTATTCCGGATCTCCCGACCGGCGCTGACGGCGGTGGAGAACCATCATCTCGCCCGCTTGCCGGTGGAGGCATTCACCCACGCCGACGGCTTGCCCAGCAGCCAGGCCAACGGCGCGAGCGCACCGGCGGGATGGCGGATGCGTGACGGAAAGTTGTGGTTCGCGACGGCGAACGGCATTGGCGTTATCGACCCCGACGATGCAAGGCGCCAGCGCGCACAGGGCGTGACGTTGGTGATGGAATCGGTGGAAGCCGACGGTCGCGTGCTGCCGCTGCAACCGCGCCATGAGCTGGCGGCAGACACGCGACGCGTGGTGATCCGCTTCACCGGCCTCAACCAACGCGCGCCGGAGCGCCTGCGGTATCGCTACCGCATGGTGGGCTTCGATCGCGACTGGATCGAGACTGACAACGGCATCACCCACGCTGCCGTCTACACCAACCTGCCCCCAGGACAGCTGCGCTTCGAGGTCCAGGTGATGAATGCGCCCGCGGATTGGAGCAAACAGGACACGGTGGTGACCCAGGCGGTGGCGTTCGACAAGGCGGCGCCCTGGTGGCTGCGAGCATGGGCGATGGTGGCCTACGCGCTGCTGCTGGCACTTGCGGGCTGGGCCATCCTGCTGCTGGCGATGCGGCGCCAGCGGCGCCGGCAGCGCCGGCTTGAAGCGCTGGTGGAGGCGCGCACCTCGGAGCTGAGCGACAAGAACGCGCAGCTGGAGCGGGCAAGCGAGGCCCATGCCCACCTGCTGGAACAACTGGCCTACCAGGCCGGGCATGACCCGTTGACCCGCCTTGCCAATCGGCGCGCGGGTGATGCGTTCCTGGCCGAGGCGCTGGAGGCCAGCCGTCGCGAAGGCCGTCCGCTCTGCGTCGCCCTGTTGGACATCGACCACTTCAAGTCGGTCAACGACCGCTACGGGCACGCGTTCGGTGACGACGTGCTTTCACAGGTGGCGGCGCAGGCCCAGCGACTGGCCGGCGCCCAGGAAGGCGTGCTGATCGCGCGCTACGGCGGCGAGGAATTCCTGGTGTGCCAGCAACTGCCGTGGACCGTTGCGCGCGCGCGACTGGAGACGCTGCGCGAGGGCATCGCGCAGGCCAGCATCGATGCGCCGGACGGCAGCGCGCTGCGCTGCACCGTCAGTATCGGAATGGCCGAACTGCAGCCCGGCCAGGACCTGCGCGATCTGCTGCGCGAAGCCGACGAGCGCCTCTATCGCGCCAAGGAACGGGGGCGCGACCGCCTGGTGTCGAACTGACGGGCGTCGCGCCGCAAGGCTCAGTCGCGCAGTTCCGCCACGTAGCAATGCGCCTGCATCTGTTCGAGCACGGCCTGCGTCGCCGCCTGCGTGGACACACCACGGCCACCCGTGGCCAGGTCGTTGGTGAAGACCTGCGCGTTGAGCGCGCCATCCACGGCCCGCTCGATGCAGTCGGCTTCCTCGTGCAGGCCCAAGGAATGCCGCAACAGCAGCGCGCAGCTCAGGATGGTCGCGTAGGGATTGGCGACGCCCTTGCCGGCGATGTCGGGCGCGGACCCGTGGATGGGTTCGTACAGGCCGACCTTGCCATCGCCCAGCGAGGCGGAGGGCAGCAGACCCAGCGAACCGGCCAGCATTGAGGCCTCATCCGTCAGGATGTCGCCGAACATGTTCTCGGTGACAATCACGTCGTATTCGCGCGGCTTGGCCAGCAGGTGCATCGCCATCGAGTCGACCAGCTGGTGCTCCAGCTTCACGTCCGGGAATTCCTCCCGGCCGATCCGCGTGGCCACGTCGCGCCACAGGCGCGAGGTTTCCAGCACGTTGGCCTTGTCCACCGACACCAGGTAGCTGCGGCGCTGGCGGGCCAGCTTGAACGCGCTGCGCACCACGCGCTCGATCTCGGTCACACTGTAGCTGCACAGGTCGCTTGCACCGCGCGCATCGCGGGTCTTTTCGCCGAAGTAGATGCCGCCCGTCAGCTCGCGCACGACCACGATGTCCACGCCCGTCAGCAGGTGTGGCTTGATCGGCGATGCATTGAGCGCGGCCGGATGCGGCCTGACCGGACGCAGGTTGGCGAACAGGCCCAGGCCCTTGCGCAGCGCCAGCAGGCCCTGCTCAGGGCGGACCTTCGCGTTCGGATCCGACCACTTCGGGCCGCCGACGGCGCCCAGCAGTACGGCGTTCGCCTGCTGGCAGCCCTGCAGCGTGGTCTGCGGCAGCGGCTCGCCGTGGCGGTCGATGGCGATGCCGCCGATGTCGTATTCGTGGAAGTCGAACGTGTGGCCGTGGCGTCGCGCCAGTGCGCGCAGCACGGTGACGGCAGCTGCGGTGACTTCCGGGCCGATGCCGTCACCCGGCAGGAGAGCGATGTCAGCGTGCATGGCGGGTGGCCTCGTAGTGTTCGATGTCGGGGTGGCGGGCCAGCAGGTAGCCCAGTTCGTCCACGCCTTCCAGCAGGCAGGTCTGCGCGAAGGCATCCAGCGGGAACGTGAAGACCGAGCCGTCGGGCGCGCGCAACTCCTTGCTCGCGATGTCGACCACCAGCTCATCGTCAGGTCTCTGCATCAGCGACTGCACGATCTCTTCCGGCAGCACGACCGGTACGAGGCCGTTCTTCAGGCTGTTGTTGCGGAAGATGTCGGCGATCTCGCTGCTGACGATGGCGCGCAGGCCGAGGTCGGTCAGTGCCCAGGGGGCATGTTCGCGCGACGAACCGCAGCCGAAGTTGCGGCCCGCCAGCAGGATGCTGCGCCCGAGGTTCTCCGGTTGGTTGAACGGGAACGCCGGGTTCGGCGAACCATCCGCCTGCCAGCGCCAGTCGTGGAAGGCGTTCTTGCCCAGACCGGCACGCTCGGTCGTGGACAGGAAGCGTGCCGGGATGATCTGGTCGGTATCGATGTTGGTCTGCGCCAACACCGCGCTCTTCGAGCGCAGTTCGCGGAAGCCGGGCATCACGCCACCTCCTTCTGCGCACCGAACAGCTGGCGCGGATCGCTGACGCGCCCATTCACCGCCGCCCATGCAGCCGTCAATGGCGATGCCAGCAGCGTGCGCGCACCCGGCCCTTGGCGGCCCTCGAAGTTGCGGTTGCTGGTGCTGACGGCCAACTGGCCGGGCGCGACCAGGTCACCGTTCATTGCGATGCACATCGAGCAGCCGGGCTCACGCCATTCGGCCCCCGCGTCGCGCACGATCCGGTCGATGCCTTCGGCTTCGGCCTCGCGCTTGACGATCTCCGAACCGGGCACGACCAGCATGCGCACGCCCGTCGCGACCTTGCGGCCACGCAGTACCTGCGCCACTTCGCGCATGTCGCGCAGGCGGCCGTTGGTGCAAGAACCGACGAACACCACGTCGACCGGCGTGCCTTCCAGACTATGGCCGGCGCTCAGGTGCATGTAATCCAGGCCTTTCTGCGCGGCCGCATCCGCGGGCGCTGGAATCAACGCATCCACCGCGATCGCGGTGCCCGGATGCGTACCCCAGGTCAACGTCGGGCGGATGTCGGCGGCGTCGATGCGCACCTCGGCGTCGAACGTGGCGCCGTCCTCGCTGCGCAGCGTGGTCCAGTACGCCACGGCCGCGTCGAACGCATCGCCCTTCGGACCACGCGGCGTGCGTGCGACCCAGTCGAACGTGGTCTGGTCCGGCGCCACCATGCCGGCGCGGGCGCCGGCTTCGATCGACATGTTGCACAGGGTCATGCGCTGTTCCATGTCCAGCGCCTCGATGGCGCTGCCGCGGAACTCGATGACATGGCCGGTGCCGCCGTTGACGCCGATCACGCCGATGACGTGCAACACGATGTCCTTCGCACCGACACCCGGCGCCAGCGCGCCGTCGACGGTGATGGCCATCGTCTTCGGCTTGCGCTGCAGCAGGCATTGCGTGGCCAGCACGTGGCCGACTTCGCTGGTGCCGATGCCGAAGGCCAGCGAGCCGAACGCGCCATGCGTGCTGGTGTGGCTGTCGCCGCAGACGATGGTCATGCCGGGCAGGGTGAAGCCCTGCTCGGGCGCGATGACGTGGACGATGCCACGGTTCGGCGACGCCATGTCGAACAGCTCGATGCCGTGCTGCGCGCAGTTGCGCGCCAGCGTGTCCACCTGCGTTTCGGCGGCCTGCGTGTAGTAAGGCAGCTTCCCGTCCGGGCCAGCCGGCAGGGTCGGCGTGGAGTGGTCCATCGTCGCCTTGGTGCGGTCCGGGCGGCGCGGCGAGAGGCCGCGAGTAGCCAGCTCCGTGAAGGCCTGCGGCGAGGTGACCTCGTGAATCAGGTGCAGGTCGATGTACAGCACGGCGGGTGCCGCGTCGGTCTCGGGGACGACGACGTGGGCGTCCCACAGCTTGTCGAACAGGGTGCGTGGTGCGGTCATGCGGGGGTTCCAGTGATGCTTTTCATGGTGTGTCGATCAGGGCGGTGCTTTCCTCTCCCGCCGTCATTCCGGCTTTCATCGGAATGACGACAGAAGGTTCTCAGGCGGCGGCCGCTTCCTGCTTCTCGACGCGACGCTGGCGCAGCAGCCGGTTCGCGACGTCAAGCCAGGCCAGCGCGCTGGCCTCGATGATGTCCTTGCTGGTGCCCGTGCCTTCGTATTCTTCGCCATCGCAGCGTACCGACAGGCTGGCTTCGCCGCGCGCATCGGCACCGATGCCGACGCTGTGCACCTGATAGCTCTCCAGTTGCAGCTGCACGCCGGTCGCGGCGGCGAGTGCGCTGAACAATGCATCGACCGGGCCATTGCCCTGTGCGGTTTCGGAGATGCGGTTGCCGTCCGGATCCGACAGCTCGACGAGCGCGTTGGCGCGGCTGCCGACGTCGCTGATCGTCATCGAAGACAGCCGGTAGCCATCGCTGACCGCGGCGTCCTGCATCAGCGCCTGCAGGTCGGCATCGCCCACCACGCGCTGCTTCTCGCACAGCGCCTTGAACTGTTCGAACACCAGCTTCAGTTCGTCCTCCTCCAGCCAGTAGCCGAGCGCGCGCAGGCGCTGCTCGACCGCAGCGCGGCCGCTGTGGCGGCCCAGCACCATCTGCGACGACGGCCAGCCCACGTCCTGCGGCTGCATGATTTCGTAGGTGCCACGGTGGCGCAGCATGCCGTGCTGGTGGATGCCGGATTCGTGTGCGAACGCATTGGCGCCGACGATGGCCTTGTTGCGCTGGACGGGCATGCCCACCAGGCGCGACAGCAGCTGCGAGGTCGGCACGATGCGGCGCGTATCGATGCGCGTGTCCAGGTTGTAGAAGGCGTTACGAACCTTCAGCGCCATCACCAGCTCCTCGATCGCGCAGTTGCCCGCGCGTTCGCCGATGCCGTTGATCGAGCCTTCCACCTGGCGCGCGCCGCCTTCGATGGCCGCCAGCGAGTTGGCCACGGCCAGGCCCAGGTCGTTGTGACAGTGGGCGCTGAACACGACCCTGTCGGCACCCGGCACGTTGGCAATCGCGCGTTCGAACATGCCGCGGATTTCCTCCGGCGTGGTGAAGCCCACCGTGTCCGGCAGGTTGATGGTGGTCGCGCCGGCAGCAATGGCGGCCGCGATGGCCTCGTGCAGGAAGTCTTCCTCGGTGCGCGTCGCGTCCTCGGCCGAGAACTCGATCTCATCGACGTGGCCGCGCGCCAGGCGCACGTGCGAGTCGATGGACTGCAGCACCTGCTCGCGGCTCATGCGCAGCTTGTGCTCGCGATGCAGCGGGCTGGTGGACAGGAACAGGTGCAGGCGCGGCTTGGCGGAGGCCGACAGCGTGCGCAGCGACGTTTCGATGTCGCCCGGCAGGCAGCGCGACAGCACGACCAGCGTGGTCTCGCGCAGTTCGCGCGCGATCAGCGCATGCGCCTCGCGGTCGGACTGCGAACTGGCGGGGAAGCCGGTTTCGATGGCGTCGACGCCAAGGTCGGCCAGGCCGCGGGCCATCACCACCTTCTGCTGCGGCGTCATGCTGCAGCCGGGGGACTGCTCGCCGTCGCGCAGCGTCGTGTCGAAAATTCGGATCTGTGCGGGTGTGGGAATGGTCGTATTCACCAGATGGTTTCCTCGTGTACTTCTGTTTCCAGGGCGGCGGCCGGAGTACGGCGCGCGCCGGTCTTGATGGCGGGGCGGGGCGTGGCCGCGCGCGGCGTGGCGCGGCCGTGGGCAAGCGAGGGTTCGCCCTCTACGGTACGCCGGCGCGGCTTGCGCGGCGGACGGGGGCGCACGTCGGACAGCAGTTGCGCGAGTACCGTGGCGTCGATGTTACCGCCCGATACGACGGCGCACTTGCGTTTTCCAGCCACGCGGCGACCAGCGGCCAGCGCCAGCGCACCGGCGCCCTCGGCGATCAGGTGCTCTTCCAGCGCCAACCGCACCAGCGTTTCGCGCAGTTCGGCTTCGCGCACGATCACCACGTCGTCAAGCAACTGCGTGCACAGGCGTCGGGTGATGAAGCCGGGTACCTTCACGCGCACGCCATCTGCGAGCGATGCCACCGGATCGACCGGCGAGACATCGCCTTTCATCGCGCGGATCATCGAATCCACGCCCTCGACCTGCGCGCCGACCACGCGTACGCCTTGCGACTTCAGCGCAAGCGCGACGCCCGATGCCAGGCCGCCGCCGCCGATCGGCACGATGACGACGTCGGGCGTGAAGGGGGCGATCTCGATGCCGACCGTGCCCTGGCCGGCGATCACGTCGGGGTCGTCGAAGGCGGACAGGAAGCGGTAGCCGTTCTGTTCGGCTAGTTCCCTGGCGAAGGCGAACGCTTCGTCGTAACTGTTGCCGTGCTGGCGCACGGTGGCGCCCCAGTGGGCGACGCCGGCGATCTTGGTGGCCGGCGCGCCATGTGGCATGACCGTGATGGCCTGCACGCCCAGGCGGTAAGCGGCCCAGGCCAGGCCTTGCGCATGATTGCCGGCGGACGCGGCGATGACCGGACGCTGGTCGCCACGCTCGCGCGCTGCCAGCAGCGCATTCAGCGCGCCACGGACTTTGTACGATCCGGTGCGCTGCAGGTTTTCCAGTTTCAGCATCACGCCGAAGCGTTCGGCGTGATGCATCGGGGTCAGCGGCAGGTAACGGCGCAGCCGCGCCTGCGCCGCCAGCACGTCGGCCACGGTGACGACGACGTCGCCTACGTCGGGGTCGTTGCTGGCGGTGGCGCGGCCGGCATCAGGCATCGCGGCACGTGTGCGGCTGATGTCGAAGAAGACGCCTCCGGACCACGACGTCCGCGTTGGCGGGCGTGGCCTTCATGCGGCGCGGTCCTGGTGGCGACGATCCCTGCTCAGTTCCTGCACGGCACTGAAGGACAGTTCCTCGACATCGTAGATCTTCAGCAGTTGCTGGCGCAGGGTCTCCGGCGCGCGGGTACTGTCGATCACCAGCGCCAGTGCCCAATAGCCCTCGCTGTCGTGGGTGGCATGGACCGCGTGGGGTGGAAAACCACGGCGCTCGATCATGCCCAGGACGCGCAGCAACGCGCCCTCGGCGGGTTTGAGCTTGAGTTCAAGCCGGTAACGCATTCTTCTTCTCCGGGCCGTCGGCCGTGACGGCAGCCTCGGCGGATTGTTTTGCGGGATTGGCATCCAGCATCGAGCTGTTGGCGTGGTTCGGCGGCACCAGCGGCCAGACGTTCGCCTTGATGTCGATGGTGACGTGCAGCAGCGCCGGGCCTGGCGTGGCCAGCAGGTCGGCCAGCGCGCCTTCGACTTCGTCGCGTAGGCTGATGTGGTGCGCGGGGATGCCGAACACGCGCGCCAGCGCGGCGAAATCCGGGTTGTCGGACAGGTCGATCTCGCTGTAGCGTTCGGCGAAGAACAGTTCCTGCCACTGCCGCACCATGCCCAGCGCGCTGTTGTCGATCAGCACGATCTTCACCGGCAGCTTGCAGCGGGCAATGGTGGCCAGCTCCTGCACGTTCATCATGAAGCCGCCGTCGCCATTGACCAGGATGACGGTGCGGTCGGGACAGGCGAACTGCGCGCCCATCGCCGCCGGCAGGCCGAAGCCCATCGTGCCGAGAGCGCCGCTGGTCAGGTGGTTGCGCGGATGGGTGAACTTGCAGTGCTGCGCCACCCACATCTGGTGCTGGCCCACGTCGCACGCGACGATTGCGTCCGCTGGTGCCACCTCGCTCAGTCGCTTCAGCAGGCCAGGCGCGTAGATGTCGGTGCCGGGTGCGTCGTAGCGGAAGCCGAAGCGCTCGCGGTTGCCCAGGCAGTGCTTCCGCCATTCGTCGCAGGTGCTGCGTGCCGCCGTCAGCGCTTTCAGGCTGGTGGCGATGTCGCCGGGCACTGCGATGTCCGCCGTGCGCAGCTTGCCGATCTCGTAGGCATCGGCGTCCACGTGCAGCACGCGGGCGAACGGGGCGAACTCGGCCAGCTTGCCGGTGGCGCGGTCGTCGAAGCGCGCGCCGACCACGATCAGCAGATCGCATTCCTGCGTGGCCATGTTGGCCGCCCGCGTGCCGTGCATGCCCAGCATGCCCAGGTAGTACGGATGGCTGGCGGGCAGGGCGCCCAGACCGCGCAGGGTCAGCACGGTGGGGATCTTCGTGGCGTCGACGAACTGGCGGAAGGCATCCACCGCGTCGGCGATCCCGATGCCGCCACCGCCGTAGATCAGCGGCTTCTCGGCACCGGCGATGGCCGCCAGCGCTTCGGCCAGCCTGGCGTCGTCGGGCGCCGGCAGTGGATCGACACTGGCTGGCACATGGTCGGGCAAGTGCGACGCATCGCTCATCTGCACGTCCTTCGGCAGGTCGATCAACACCGGCCCGGGACGGCCTTCGCGCGCAATGCGGAAGGCTTCGCGCACCATCTCCGGCAGGTCGTCCACGCGCCGGGCGACGAAGCTGTGCTTCACGATCGGCAGGGTCAGGCCGAACACGTCCAGCTCCTGGAACGCGTCCGTGCCCATCAGCGTGGTAGCGACCTGGCCGGTCAGACAGACCATCGGCACCGAGTCCAGCATCGCATCGGCGATGCCGGTCACCAGGTTCGACGCGCCTGGGCCGGAGGTGGCCACGCACACGCCGACCTTGCCGCTGGCGCGCGCGTACCCGTTGGCGGCCAGCGCCGCGCCCTGCTCATGGCGCACCAGGATGTGCTTCAGGTTGGAATCCACCAGCGCGTCGTAGAACGGCATGATGGTGCCGCCCGGGTAGCCGAACAGCGTGTCCACGCCCTCGGCTTCCAGGGCGTGGGCCAGCCAGCGGGCGCCATTGCGTGGGGCAGTGGCCGCGGCGGCGTTCATGCGGCGGCCTGCTCGTCTGTATCGGGTTGCGCGGCGTTGGCCTGCAGCCACACCATCTTCGCGCGCAGCTCCTTGCCGACCTTCTCGATCGGATGGTCCTTGTCCGCCTGCTGGAACTTCTTGTAATTCGGCAGGCCGGCGTCGTACTCGGCCTGCCAGTTGCGGGTGAAGGTGCCGTTCTGGATGTCGGTCAGCACGTCCTTCATGCGCGCCTTCACCGACGCGTCGATGACGCGCGGGCCGCTGACGAAGTCGCCGTACTGCGCGGTCTCGGAGATGAACTCCAGCATGCGGGTGATGCCGCCTTCGTAGAACAGGTCGACGATCAGCTTCAGCTCGTGCAGCACTTCGTAGTAGGCGATCTCCGGCTGGTAGCCGGCTTCCACCAGCGTCTCGAAGCCGGCCTGCACCAGCGACGACGCACCGCCGCACAGTACGGCCTGCTCGCCGAACAGGTCGGTCTCGGTCTCTTCCTTGAAGGTGGTCTTGATGATGTTGGCGCGCGCGCCGCCCAGGCCGCCTGCGTAAGCCAGCGCGAACTGCTCGGCCTTGCCGCTCTTGTCCTGGTGCACGGCGTAGATGCAGGGCACGCCGCGGCCGATCTCATACTCGCGGCGCACCAGCGCGCCCGGGCCCTTCGGCGCCACCAGCACCACGTCCAGGTCGGAGCGCGGCTCGATCATGCCGAAGTGGACGTTGAGGCCGTGCGCGAACAGCAGCACCGCGCCCTGCTTCATGTTCGGCGCCAGCACGTCGGTGTAGAGCTTCTTCTGCACCATGTCCGGGGTCAGCACCGCGACCAGGTCGGCGTCCTTCACCGCGTCGGCGACCGCTTTCACCACGAAGCCGTCGGCCTGCGCCTTGGCTTCGGTCGGGCCGCCCGGGCGCAGGCCGACGGTGACGTCGAAGCCCGAATCGCGCAGGTTCAGCGCGTGCGCGCGGCCCTGGCTGCCGTAGCCGACGACGGCGATCTTGGGTTGCGGGAGAGCGTTGGCGGTGGTCATGGAGCGGGATTCCTGGAGGTTGAGGTGAAGGGAAAGGCTCTTAAACAAAAAACCCCGCACTTCTCAGTGCGGGGTTTTGCGAATCTGGCGTTGTCTGTTGCTTACGCGCCGGTCCGTCCCGCAGTTGTGGGCGAGGTAATAAGGACGAGTACGAGGAAGGACGCCGCAGCGGGTGCGGTGAGGTCGGTCGTCGTGGGCGTGTGGCGCTGCAACATGCGGCAAGGGAAACATGCCGCTCCGAAGCGTGTCAAGCGGTTTTCCCGCCTTTGCGACGATCGGATGATTTCAGTAGATATGGTTGCAACTGAAACCGTGGAAACGCAGCAGAATCAAGGCTTCCCACGTCATCGCCGCACTGCTGGATTTCATGCCCGAGTACCGCTCCAAAACCTCCACCCACGGCCGCAACATGGCCGGTGCCCGTGCGCTGTGGCGCGCCACCGGCATGAAGGATGCCGACTTCCACAAGCCCATCGTCGCCATCGCCAACTCCTTCACCCAGTTCGTCCCGGGCCATGTGCACCTCAAGGACCTGGGCCAGTTGGTGGCGCGCGAGATCGAGCGCGTCGGCGGCGTGGCCAAGGAGTTCGACACCATCGCGGTGGATGACGGCATCGCGATGGGCCACGACGGCATGCTGTACTCGCTGCCATCGCGCGAGGTCATCGCCGACTCCGTCGAGTACATGGTCAACGCGCATTGCGCCGACGCGCTGGTCTGCATCTCCAACTGCGACAAGATCACGCCCGGGATGCTGATGGCCGCGCTGCGGCTGAACATCCCCACCGTGTTCGTGTCGGGCGGGCCGATGGAGGCCGGCAAGACGCGCCTGGCCGACCACAAACTCGACCTCGTCGATGCGATGGTGATGGCGGCGGACCCCAACGTGTCCGACGAAGAAGTCGCGGCCGTGGAGCGCAGCGCCTGCCCGACCTGCGGCTCGTGCAGCGGCATGTTCACCGCGAACTCGATGAACTGCCTGACCGAAGCGCTTGGCATGTCGCTGCCGGGCAACGGCACCGTGGTCGCAACCCATGCGGATCGCGAAAAACTGTTCAAGCGTGCCGGCGTGGTGGCGGTGGAACTGTGCCACCGCTGGTACGGCGGTGAAGACGCAACGGCGCTGCCGCGTGGCATCGCGACGTTCGAGGCGTTCGAGAACGCGATGACGCTGGACATCGCGATGGGCGGTTCCACCAACACCATCCTGCATCTGCTGGCTGCGGCGCAGGAAGGCGAAGTGCCGTTCGACATGCGTGACATCGACCGCCTGTCACGACGCGTGCCTCAGCTGTGCAAGGTGGCGCCGAACACGCAGAAGTACCACATCGAGGACGTGCACCGCGCCGGGGGCATCATGGCGATCCTCGGCGAACTCGCACGCGGTGGATTGCTGCATACCGATGTCCCGACCGTGCACGCGAAGACGCTGGGCGACGCGATCGCGAAGTGGGATGTCGCAACCAACCAGGACGAATCCGTCGCCACGTTCTACAAGGCCGGGCCGGCCGGCATCCCCACCCAGGTCGCCTTCAGCCAGGAAACCCGTTGGCCGTCGCTGGACACCGATCGCGCGGAAGGCTGCATCCGCAGCGTCGAGCACGCGTTCTCGCAGGAGGGCGGATTGGCGGTGCTGTACGGCAACATTGCGGTGGACGGCTGCGTGGTGAAGACGGCGGGCGTGGACGAATCGATCCACGTGTTCGAAGGGACGGCGCGGGTGTTCGAGAGCCAGGATGCGGCGGTGGCCGGCATCCTCGGCGATGAGGTGAAGTCCGGCGACGTCGTCGTGATCCGCTACGAAGGCCCCAAGGGCGGGCCGGGCATGCAGGAAATGCTGTACCCGACCAGCTACCTGAAATCGAAAGGACTCGGGAAGCGGTGCGCGCTGCTGACCGACGGGCGTTTCTCCGGCGGCACCTCCGGGCTGTCGATCGGGCATGCGTCGCCGGAAGCGGCCGCGGGCGGCGCGATCGGCCTGGTGCGCGACGGGGACCGCATCCGCATCGATATTCCACAGCGTGCCATCGCGCTGCTGGTCTCCGACGATGAACTCACGGCGCGCCGCGCCGCGCAGGACGCGAAAGGCTGGAAGCCCGCACAGCCGCGGACGCGCAAGGTCACCACGGCATTGAAGGCTTACGCGTTGCTCGCGACCAGCGCCGACAAGGGCGCGGTACGCGACAAGCAGTTGCTGGATGGTGTCTGATAGCGGGATGACCCGCGCCCTTCTTGTCGTCGTCCTCTCGCTGCTGTCGTTCGCGCCCGTGTGGGCCCAGCAGACACTGCCACGGCCCTGGGTGATCGCCACCTACGCCTATCCGCAACGCGACCGGGCCGCGGCCATCCAGCCGCTTGCCGATTACCTGGGGCTGCGGGCGCGGCATCCGGTGCAGGTGCGCCTGTTCGATTCGCCCACTGCCCTGGTCGACGCACTGCGTCGTGGGGAGGCCGACGTGGTCGTGCCCAACCTGCACAGCTACCTGCAGGCGCGTCGCGCCAGCGAGCCGCTGACGACACTGCCTGTTCCGCAGGTGCCGGCGTTGCAGGCGGACCGCTACCGCGCGGTGCTGGTCGCGCGCGCGGGCCTTGAGCAGGCGGGCGAACTGGAGCGGGTGGCGAGGAGCCTCCGCTTGGTGCTCGTCGGCCGCGATTCGGCCTCGGGTGGGTTCGTCCCGGTGCGCGAACTGCGCCGACGCGGCCTGGAACCGACAACGGCCTTCGCCCACCTTGCCTATGCCGGCTCGCATGCGGCCGCACTGCAAGCGGTCGCGTCCGGCAAGGCCGACGTCGCCGCACTCGCCGCCGATGTCTACGACGCCGAACGCCCGACCGGCGTGGTCGAACTGTGGCGCTCGGAGCCCATCCCGCCGGGTCCGCTCCTGTGCCGTCCCGCGGCCGATGTGCCGTGCCAGCAGTTCGCGGCCTGGCTGCTCGAGGCCCATGACGAAGCGCCGTCGGTGATGGCCGCGTTGCGTGCGGGCTGGCCGGAGTTCGGGGATGCGACGGTTTTCGTTCCCGCACCGACCGCGTTGCTGACGCCTGCACCGCTCGACTGAATACGCCCGGCTGCGGTGTTGTGGTCTAATTCGCGCCGAAGCGGGGGTATCGCCGGCCTGGCCGGTGATTGAGACAGACCCTTCGAACCTGATCCGGTTGAGACCGGCGTAGGGAAGCTTCGCAGGATGAACCGCATTGCCGTGTTGCCCGTCGCGGGCCCGCAATCCGCCCATCCATGCGCCGCCGCTTCGTCCGTGATGCGAGTCCCTCGCATCTCATTATGCGAATCCCTCGCAAGAGCCCGCACATCCATGTGCGGGGATTCAAAAAGGACGAACGCCGATGAATGCCATTCCCAAGCCCGCCACCGATCTGCTGCAGCAGACCGGGCAACTTTCCGAATCCGTGACGCGCCCGATCCCCGGTTCGCGGAAGATCTTCATCGAAGGCTCGCGCCCGGATATCCAGGTGCCGATGCGCGAGATCGGGCTGACGCAGACGCCAACCATCTTCGGCGGCGAAGACAATCCGCCGGTCACCGTCTACGACACCTCCGGTCCCTATACCGACCCCAATGCGACCATCGACCTGGCCGCCGGCCTGCTCGCGCTGCGCGAGAAGTGGATCGAGGAACGCGGGGATACGGAACAGCTGCCGGCGCTCAGCTCGGAGTTCGGACGTTCGCGCGAAACCAACGCCAAGCTCGACAGCGTGCGCTTCCCCGGCCGCATCCTGCCGCGCCGCGCGAAGGCGGGCGCCAATGTCAGCCAGATGCACTACGCCAGGCGCGGCATCATCACGCCCGAGATGGAATACGTCGCCATCCGCGAGAACCAGCGGCTGGATGCGGTGCGCGATGCGATGCTGCTGAAGCAGCATCCCGGCGAATCGTTCGGTGCCAGCATCCAGAAGTTCATCACCCCGGAGTTCGTGCGCGACGAGATCGCCCGCGGCCGCGCCATCCTGCCCAACAACATCAACCACCCGGAAAGCGAGCCGATGATCATCGGCCGCAACTTCCTGACCAAGATCAACGCCAACATCGGCAACTCCGCCGTGTCCTCGGGCATCTCCGAGGAAGTCGAGAAGCTGGTGTGGTCGATCCGCTGGGGCGGCGACACGGTGATGGACCTGTCCACCGGCAAGCACATCCACGAAACGCGCGAGTGGATCATCCGCAACTCGCCGGTGCCGATCGGCACCGTGCCGATCTACCAGGCGCTGGAGAAGGTCGATGGCCGCGCCGAGGCGCTGACGTGGGAGATCTTCCGCGACACGCTGATCGAACAGGCCGAGCAGGGCGTGGACTACTTCACCATCCATGCCGGCGTCCTGCTGCGCCACGTGCCGCTGACCGCCAAGCGCGTGACCGGCATCGTCTCGCGTGGTGGCTCGATCATGGCCAAGTGGTGCCTGGCGCACCACAAGGAGAACTTCCTCTACACGCACTTCGAGGACATCTGCGAGATCATGAAAGCCTACGACGTGGCTTTCAGCCTCGGCGATGGCCTGCGCCCGGGCTGCATCGCCGATGCCAACGACGCCGCCCAGTTCGGTGAGCTGGAAGCGCTGGGCGAGCTGACCAAGATCGCGTGGAAGCACGACGTGCAGTGCATGATCGAAGGTCCCGGCCACGTGCCGATGCAGCTGATCAAGGAGAACATGGACAAGCAGCTGCGCGAGTGCGGTGAGGCGCCGTTCTACACGCTGGGGCCGCTGACCACCGACATCGCGCCAGGCTACGACCACATCACCAGCGCGATCGGCGCCGCGATGATCGGCTGGTTCGGTACCGCGATGCTCTGCTACGTCACACCGAAGGAGCACCTGGGCCTGCCCAACCGGCAGGACGTGCGCGACGGCATCATGGCGTACAAGATCGCCGCCCATGCGGCCGACCTGGCCAAGGGCCATCCGGGTGCCCAAGTGCGCGACAACGCGCTGAGCAAGGCGCGCTTCGAGTTCCGCTGGGAGGACCAGTTCCACCTCGGTCTGGACCCTGAGAAGGCCAAGGAATTCCACGACGAGACCCTGCCCAAGGACGCGCACAAGCTGGCGCACTTCTGTTCCATGTGCGGACCGCACTTCTGTTCGATGAAGATCACCCAGGACGTGCGCGACTACGCGGCAGAACACGGTGTGGAGGAACGGGCGGCGCTGGAGGCCGGCATGGCGGAAAAGTCGGCGGAGTTCCTGGCCCAAGGCGCGCAGGTGTATCGTCAGGGCTGACCAGGTCCGGGTGCCAAGCATCCATCCGGCGCACTCATGCGTAATGTTCACAGGGCGTCCCCCATCCTGGCGGCGTCCCGACAGGAGAACGATCATGGCCCGTTTCGCCCGTAATGCCGGCCGCTTGATGATGGCAGCGTGCGTCCTGCTGCTTGCGGCCTGCGCCACCGGCCCACGCGTCACCAGCGACGTGGACCCGTCCGCGAACTTCGCGCAGTACCGCAGCTTTGCCTTCTATTCGCCGCTGGCGATCGAGGCGCAGGGCTACGCGACCCTGACCAGCGGGCGTATCAAGAATGCGGCGCGGGCACAGATGGAAGCGCGCGGCTATGTCTACGATGAGGCCTCGCCCGACCTGTGGGTGAACCTCAATGCCTACATGCAGGAAAAGACCGATGTCGTGTCGATGCCGGAAGTCGACTACGACTACTACTACAGCTACCGCGCCCGTCGTTATGTATCGGTGCCCTATTGGCGCGACCGCACCGAGGTCTACCAGTACACCGAGGGCACGATGAACGTGGATCTGGTGGATGCGGCGCAGAACCGGCTGGTATGGACGGGTGTGGCGGTCGGCCGCGTGGGCCGTGCCACGCCGGAAGAGCGGGCTGCGAAGATCGATGCCGCCGTGGCCGACATCTTCCTGCGCTACCCGTACCGCGCGGGCAGTGGCACGCCTGCGGTGTCGCCGTGAAGGGGAATGGTGCAGGCATCGCAAGGGCGGGCATAGGCTTCGGTACCGCGCTGGCCATCACCATCTCGTGGAGCGCGAACAAGTCGCTGTTGTGGGCGGTGATCCATGGGCTGCTGTCATGGATCTACGTGGTCTATTACGCGCTGGTCCATCACTTCAAGTGACGGTCGCGGTATGACGATGCCTTGGGCGTGGCTGCGCTGGATGGTGACCCTGCGTCGCCATCCTTCGGCGTTCCTGTTGATCGTGCAACTGGCGGGGATACTGCTGTATCCCGTGATGGAGGACACGCAGGCGGGCCGCGCGCTGTTCGGTGCCTTTGGCATCCTGGTGCTCGCGCTTGCGTTGTGGGTGGTCAACCGCAGCGCGGCGGTGAACTGGATCGCCTGGTCGCTCGCGGTGCCTGCAGTGTTGCTGTCGGTGTCGTCGGCCGTTTTCGACCAGCCCACGCTCGGCATCTACGCACACCTGTTGGAAAGCGGACTGTATTTCTACACCGCCGGCAGCCTGATCGCCTACATGCTGCAGGACCACAAGGTCACCAGCGACGAACTGTTCGCCGCGGGGGCCACGTTCACGCTACTGGCTTGGGCGTTCGCGTTCGCGTTCTCGGTCTGCCAGCAATGGTATCCGGGCAGTTTCACGGCGGCGGTGGATCCCACGTCGGCCCGCAGCTGGATGGAGCTGCTCTTCCTGAGCTTCAGCTTGCTCTCCGGCGTCGGCCTGAGCGACGTGGTGCCGATCCAGCCACAGGCGCGCGCGCTGGTGATGCTGGAGCAGTTCGCGGGCGTGATGTACATCGCCGTGGTGGTCTCGCGGCTGATCGGCCTGACGATCCTCAAGCAGCCGGCGCGCAGGGAAGGCTGAGTGTTTCAGGCAGGCAAAAAAATTCGCGCCCGGGGGCGCGAATGCTGGAACAGGTTGTAATAGGACGTCGGCGAGAGAGAGAGGTTGCCTGTGATGTTCCCGTTCAGGGGGAACACGGCGGCCACTGTAAAATGCACCGCGACGGTGCGCTTTCCCCATGCTGTTCCTGCACTTTGCCGAATTTGCCGGATTGAACGATCCGGTCGGAGACAGGTATTCAGGCACATGACGGGACGAGGGTGCCGGCGCAGCATCCGCCCCCAACATGCCCCTACCTGCCGAGCCCCCCATCGTGCCCCCTGCCGAACACCTCAAGGTGGGCGAGTGCTTCGTCGATATCGCCCTGCGCGAGATCCGCGCGCCGGGTGCCCGCAAGCCCGCACGCATCACGCCCAAATCGATGGGTGTGCTGCTGGCGCTGGCCGACGCGCCTGGAAGGGTCGTCACACGCGACACGCTGCTGGCCGTGGTCTGGCCCGACACGCTGCCAACCAACGATGTGGTCACCCAGGCCATCACCCAGTTGCGCAAGGCATTCGGTGAGCGTGGCGATGGCACGCGATATATAGAGACCATCGCCAAGAGCGGGTATCGCCTGCTGGCTTCGGTGGAGTGGTTGCCGACAGCGGGCGACAATGCTTCGCCGCCTGCGGCCGATGAAACTGTTTCTGCTTCGTCCACGCCAGCTGCCGCACCCGTCTTCGTGCAGGGCGACGATGTATCCCGACACGCGGCCGCGCCGCTTCCGGTGACGGCCAACGCAGGGCAGGCGCCGGACGCCCGCTTGTTCCGTCGCTGGGCATGGGGTATCGGGCTGGGCGTACTGGCGTTGGGTGTCTCAGCGTGGGGAGTGTGGATGATGGTGACGCGCAGCGGTCCGGTTCCAGCGGAGTCCGGCGTGCAGACACTTGTACCTGCACCGCGTCCGTATCGCCTGATCACCTCGGCGCCCGGGTTCGAACTGTCACCGGCGCTGTCGCCGGACGGTTCGCAGGTCGCTTATCTCTCCAGTCTGACGGAGGAACTCGCAGGCACCGCGATCAAGGTGCAGACCACGGAGCCGGCCCAGCCGCGGACCCTGACATCGCCGCCGGAAGGTGCGTGGGACAGCAATCCGGAGTGGTCGCCCAGCGGCCGTGAGGTCGCCTTCCTGCGTCGCTTCCCCGGCAAGGACTGCCGGATCATGGCCGTCCAGGCGAGTGGCGGAGAGCCGCGCACGCTCGGGGTCTGCGATCCGAACAACCGCCCCAGTTTCGACTGGATGCCCGGCGGGGACGGGCTGGTGTTCAGCAGTCCGCTGACGGGTGCGGGGGAACCGGGCCTGCGCTTGCTGGACCTCGCCTCGGGGCGTTGGCGTGCGCTGGATTACGGCGCGAACGACGAGGATGTCGATACCGCGCCGCGCTATTCGCCGGACGGCAAATGGATCGCCTTTGTCCGCAACACGCCGCTGGGCGACCTGTGGCGCATTCCCGCAGAAGGGGGACGGGCGGAGCGCCTCACCCATCAGCGCGCGGAACTGCGCGGCTGGGACTGGACCCCGGACGGCGAGGCCATCGTGTTCGGGCGCCGTGTCGACAGTCACACGCGCCTGTATCGCCTGACGTTGCAGGATGGCCGCATCGAGGATCTCGGCATCGAGGATGCGCAGACCCCGGCCATCGCAGCGCGCGCGGACCAGCTGGCGTTCGTGCAGCGCAAGCCGCAGTTCGGCGTGTACCGCATCAGCAGTGCGCCGGCGATGGATGGGAAGCTGCCTGTGCCGGAAAGGCTGTTCCCTTCCACCGGTCGCGACACGCTGCCGTCGGTGGCGCCGGATGGCCGCCAGATCGTGTTCACCTCCGATCGCTCCGGCGACTACGCCCTGTGGTGGGCCGACATGGAGCGCCCCGCGTCGTTGCGCCTGATCGAGGGCATCCATCCCGAGTCCCGCCACCTGCCTGCATGGTCGCCGGACGGCAAGCGGGTGCTCGTCGTCGGGACCGATGGCACCGGGCGCTATGGTCTGCACGAACTGGTCCCCGCCAGCGGGCAACTGCAGTCGCTGGCGGTGCCGGTGGCGCTGGAGGACCTGTTGTTTGCGGCCTATTCGCCGGACCCGGCGCGGATCTTCGTGGTCGCCGGACGCGGGGACAGCCAGCAACTGGTGCTGTTCGACCGGAGCAGCACGCCGTGGCGGCAGGTCGCCACCATCGAGGGTGTATCGTTCGCGCGTCCCGATGGAGCACAGGGACGGATGCTGTTCACCCGGCTGGGTCGGGACGGGTTGTGGCAGGCAGACCTGTCGTTGTCGCCCGGCAGCATTCGCCAGATCGATGGCAATCACCCGGTGAGCCAGCGTTACCGCACCTGGACGGTCACCGAGGACGGCCAGGTGGAGTACCTCGAACAGCGGGCCGGGTGCTATGTCAGCCTGCGCCATATCGGGGCGGGACGTTCGCATCCCTCCCCCCGATGCCTGGAGCCGAACCATCTCTCCACGATAAATGGCTTCAGCGCACATGCGCGCACGCGTGTGGCGTACGTCTCAATGGCGATCAACGACGGCTCCGACATTGGCCTGCTGTCATTGCGGCGCACGGCGGCGACGCCCCCGGTCCGGTTCTGGTAAGTCGCTGATAAAGAAAAAGAAAACACTTTCGCAAATTCTTCGGAAGCGGATTCGTGGAGATTTCGGGGGGTTTTCCGCGCAATTTCCTGCCGCATCGGTCGTGTTCCGGCACATCCACTGCTCCTGTTGTGCAAAGTGGAACGACCGATGGAGCAAACCTTGTGGGGGGATCGCGGACAAGTGGTCCGCGCCGATGCGGCCGATGGCCAGGATCCGAACGGCTGCATCGCGGTCTCGCGGCTGGGCGCCGTGCAGGCGGGCGCTGACGTATTCAGCGTGTGGGTGCAGTTGCGTGGCACCTCATGGGTGGAGGCCAAGGAAGGGCGCTTCCGGCTGCGCCGGGGCCACTGGATCGCGCTGGAGCGTGACTCCAAGCCGCTGGTGCAGAGCGACCGCTACGGCCTGTGCCTGGGGGTGGCGCTGAGCGCGGATGCCCTGCGCGCGATGGCACGATTCGCCGACAGCCCCTTGTATGCCGGCCGTGGGCGGTTGTCCCGGCGCGATGCGCTGACACTGCTGCGCCTGTGGCGCGCAGTGTCCCGGCACGCACCGCAAGGCCCGGACTTCCTGGCACTGCGCCCCTTGCTGCTGCATGTGGTGGCCATCCAGCAGGAGTTCTCCGACTACATCCAGCGTTGCCCCGGACGTTCACGCAGCCGCAAGCGCCAGGTGTTCGGTCGCCTGCAGCGCGCCCGTCTCTATCTGGAAGGCAATTGCGACCGCGTGGTGCGGATCAGCGAGCTGGCCGAACTGACCAGCTTCTCCAGCTGGTACTTCTCGCGCACCTTCTACAGTCTGTATGACGAAAGCCCGCAGGCGGCGGCGGCACGGATGCGGCTGGAGCATGCGGCCGAACTGCTGCGCAACACCTCGATGATGGTGGGCGAAGTCGCCGCGGCATCGGGTTTCGACAATTGCTGCAGCTTTGCGCGTGCTTTCCGTGCGCGCTTCGGAACCTCCGCCAGCCGGTATCGCGTGGCATCGACCGCGTCGAGGACAGACTCGGCAAAGTCATCGGCCCTCGTGCGCAAAGCGGCCGTGAAGACTGGAACGTAAGTTTGCAAGGCGTTTTAACACGCCCATAACGCAACACGTTCCCCTGAGGAGAGATTCAATGAACCATCGTAGTCCGCGTCGCGCGATGCGGGTCGGCTTGCTGCCGGCCGGCATTGCCATCGCACTGGTCCCGGCGTTCGCCATGGCGCAGGAAACCACCGATGCGCCCTCGAGCACCACCACGCTCGATCGCCTCGAAGTCACCGGCTCCCGCATCCGCGGCGCCGACATGGAAACGCAGCAGCCGATCATCACCATCGCGCGTGAGGACATCGAGAAGCAGGGCTTCACCTCGGTTGCCGACGTGCTGCAGAACCTGACCTCCGCCGGTTCCCCCGCGATCGCGCGTTCCGAAGCGCTGGCCTCGGGTGAGAACGTGGGCGGTTACTACGTCGACATCCGCAACCTGGGCGCGACCCGTACCCTGGTGCTGGTCAACGGCCGTCGCCTGGGCGCCACCACCGGTGGTTACCAGGATCTGAGCCAGATCCCGATGTCGGCCATCGACCGCATCGAAGTGCTGAAGGACGGCGCGTCCGCCATCTACGGTTCCGACGCGATCGCCGGCGTGGTCAATGTCATCACGCGCAAGCGCTTCGAAGGCGCCGAGGCGTCGGCGTACATCGGCCAGACCGGTGAAGGCGACGGCGATACCAAGCAGTACTCCTTCACCGTGGGCTCGGCCAGCGACCGTGGCGGTGTCACCCTGTCGGTCGAGTACTCGAAGGAAGACCCGATCTCCGCCGCCGACCGCTGGTTCTCCAAGGACGGCAACGCCGGTCCGGACTATCCGGGTTCGGGCTGGAGCCCGATCAGCCAGAACGGCTCGTTCTGCGATCCCTGCTCGCCCGCGGCATCCGCCGTGTGGTGGACGCTGAGCGAGGGTGGCGATCCGGCCAACCGTGCCGACTACCGTGTGCACACGGCGGACGACAACGCGAATGCCAACCAGCAGATGTTCCTGTCCACGGGCATCGAGCGCCGTTCGGTGTTCGTCAACGCGAACTACGACGTGACCGACAACATCACGTTCAACGCCGACGTGTTGTACAACCACCGCTCCACGCAGCAGCAGATCGCCGGCTATCCGTATCAGTCGGCTGCGTTCGGGACGCCGTTGGACGCCGACAGCGCGTTCAACCCGATGGCGGGCGACACCACGTTCCGTCGTCGCCTGTGGGAGATGCCGCGCACGACCGACAGCGAGCTGGAAACCTATCGCTTCGCTGGCGGCTTCGCCGGCTTCTTCGACCTGGGTGGCAAGACCTGGGATTGGGATGTCGGTGCGCTGATCAACCGCAACCAGTCGACCAAGCGCGCGCGCGGCGACATGAGCCTGATCGCGTCGCGCCAGGCGCTGGGTCCGTCGTTCATCAACGCTGACGGCGTCGCCCAGTGCGGGAGCGCGGCCGATCCGACCCCGCTCTCCGATTGCCGTCCGTGGAACCCGCTGCTGCCTAACGGCGTCGCTGGCCCGGGCTCGCTGTCCGATCCGGAACTGCAGAAGTTCCTGTTCCCGTGGTTCACCGATACCGGCCTGACCCGCACCACCAGCTACACCGCCAACCTGGCGGGGACGTTGTTCGAGTTGCCGGCCGGCGATCTGGGCATCGCGGTGGGCGTTGAGCACCGCAAGGAGCAGGGCCGCTTCGTGCCGGATGCGTTCGCGCAGTCGGGCCAGAGCACCGGTCTGGGTGCGACCACCACCGAGGGCGACTATTCGGTCGACGAGTTCTACGTCGAGCTGAACATCCCGGTGCTGGCCGACATGGCGTTCGCGAAGGAACTGACCTTCAACGTCGCCAGCCGCTACTCCGACTACAGCAACTTCGGCGACACGATCAACAGCAAGTTCGGCTTCACCTGGCGCCCGATCGACGAACTGCTGGTCCGCGGCACCTACGCCGAGGGCTTCCGCGCGCCGACGATCGACAACCTGTACGGCGGCATCGGCACCAGCTTCGAGAACTACACCGACCCTTGCGGCGTCGGCGCGGTGAACAGCGTCAACGGCAACGCGGCCTGCACCGGCGCGGGCGTTCCGCTCGGCTACGTGCAGCTGGGCCAGGGTCTGGTGCCCTGCACGACGTATCCGTGTGCCACGCCGGACCAGTTCATCACGGGCTCCAATCCTTCGCTCGTGCCGGAAACGTCCAAGAGCAAGACCATGGGTCTGGTGTGGTCGCCGCGCTGGGTGGAAGGTCTGGACATCTCGCTGGACTGGTACCGCTACGAGCTGACGGACATGATCATCTCGGACAGCGTGGATCGCATCCTGCGTGACTGCTACGTGCTGGGCAACAGCGCCCGTTGCGAAGGCATCGTGCGTGCGGACGATGGCCATATCACCAGCCTGTTCTATGGCTTGGCCAACCTGGGCTCGATGGAAACCGAAGGCTTCGACCTGGGTGTGAAGTACGCCCTGCCGGAGCAGTCGTTCGGCAAGATCGCGTTCGACTGGACCTCGTCGTACACGAGCGTCTACGACGAGGAAAGCGAGAACTCGGCCGGCGAGAAGATCATCGTGGGCAACGTGGGCAACTCCGGCATCTTCCGCCTGCGCTCGAACCTGGGCGTGGACTGGTCGCTGGGTGACTTCGCGGTCAACTGGACGGCCCGTTACTACTCGGGCATGAAGGAAAGCTGCGTGCCGGCCCGTCCTTGCACGGATCCCGACCACATCGCCAATGGCGAAGAGGATGCGATCCGCCGCGTGGGTTCCAACACGTTCCATGACCTGCAGGTCAGCTACAAGGCGCCGTGGGATGCCACGATCGCCATCGGCGCCAACAACGTGTTCGACCACAAGGGTCCGCTGATGTTCTCGAACTCGGCGTACCGCCACAGCGACTTCGCGTACTACGGTGGCTTCGACTTCGATCGTTACCTGTACGTCAAGTACACCCAGCGCTTCTGATCTCCGGATCGACGCGTCTGCTGCACCACGACGGCCCCGCAAGGGGCCGTCGTTCTTTGCGGGCATGACGGGTGGCGACGGTTGGTATCATCCGGCGAACTGACAGACCGTCCCGACCCCCGGGCGTAGCCGAGATTCCCGCGACCCATGAAGCTGCCTGCCCCCTTCATCCAGCTGCCCGTTGCCTTCGACGCCGAGGCGTTGGCGCGCGAGGTGCTGACGATCGACGAGGCATGCTGGCGGTCCCATCCGGGCGGGATCCCCGGCAACAGCGCGCTCGCGCTGATCACCACGGAAGGCGATCCGGACAGCGACCAGGTGACGGGACGGATGCGGCCCACGCCTTCGCTGGCGCGGTTGCCGTACCTCATGCAGGTGCTGGAATCGCTCGGCGCCACGTGGGGGCGTTCCCGGCTCATGCGTCTCTCGGGACAGTCCGAGGTCACCGGGCATGTCGACATCAATTACTACTGGCGTGAACACATGCGTGTACACGTGCCGATCATCACCACGCCTTCGGTGCGCTTCCAGTGCGGTGACAGCGAAGTGAACATGGCGGCGGGCGAGTGCTGGATCTTCGACACGTGGCGTCACCACCGGGTCCTGAACGAAAGCAGCGAAACGCGCATCCACCTGGTGGCCGATACGGTGGGCGGCGTCGCGTTCTGGGACCTGCTGGAGCAGGGCAGGACCCCGGAGCGGCGCGAGCCGGGTTGGGCGCCACGACGGATCGCGCCGATGCAGGGCCACCGGGCGACGCTGGACTACGAATCTTTCAACGCTTCCGACGTGATGACACCGTGGGAGCTGCGCGAATGCATCGGCTTCCTGATCAACGACACCGAGCGGACTCCGCAACTGCCCGCTGTCAATGCGTTGCTGATGCGTTTCGCGCGCCACTGGCACGGTGTTTGGGCCTGCCATGGCAACCAGGCATCGGGACTGCCGCATTTCAGGGCGCTGCTGAAGGACATCCAGGAAAAACTCGTGCAGGCGGGTGTTGCACAGGTCCGGCTGCAGAACGGACTGGGACTGCTGGCGGCGTTGAAGGCTCACATTTTCAGTATGGCCCTGGCTGCCGATGTCGATGAGTCGGCGCGACGCGATCCGCACGGTGCCAGGCCTGCGGCAACGGACAGGCAAGCGAGCAGCGGTACTCGAATGAACGCACGGGAGCTCGATCAGCCGGTTTTCATCGTCAGCCCGCCGCGTTCCGGTTCCACGCTGCTGTTCGAGACGCTGTCGGGTGCGCGCGGCGTGTACACGATCGGCGATGAAAGCCATCAGCTGATCGAGGATGTCGAGGGCCTGGCACCGGCGCAACGCGGCTTCCACTCCAACCAGTTGGGTCGTGTCGATGCCACGCCGACGGTCGTGCAAGTGTTGCGCACCCGGTTCCTCGACGCGCTGCGCGATCGTGAGGGCAACGTGCCGGATGCAGGCGCGACGATCCGGATGCTGGAGAAGACGCCGAAGAACGCGCTGCGCATTCCGTTCCTGAAGGCGGTGTTCCCCGACGCGAAGTTCATCTACCTGCATCGCGATCCGCGGCAGGTCTGGGGCAGCATGATCGACGGATGGCAGTCCGGCAGGTTCCGCATGTACAACCTGCCCGGCTGGCAGGGGCCGACCTGGTCGTTCCTGCTGACGCCCGGCTGGCAGGCGTTGAACGGAAAGGAGCTCGGGGAGATCGTGGCGAGCCAGTGGGAAACCGCGACGCGCCTCATGCTGGACGATCTGGATGCGCTGTCGCCTGCCGACTGGGTGTCGGTCGACTACGGACGCTTCGTGCAGGACCCGCAGCGGGAGGTGCTGCGCCTGAGCGAATGGGCCGGCTGGTCGTGGGATCGCGAACTCGGCGGGCAGCTTCCCCTGTCGCGCTACACGCTGACGAAACCCGACCCGGACAAGTGGCGGCGGCATGCGGCCGAGATCGAGCCGCGTCTCGTGCAGTGGAAAGCCACGATCGAACGCGCGGCACGCGCCGCGGGTCTCTGATCGCAGGAAGAAAAAAGGCCGCCCTTGAGGCGGCCTTTCTTGTTGATGCGCGCGGGAGCAATCAGAACTTGTGCTTCTCGTCTTCCGGCTGCGCGGCCTGGCGGGCGATGGCGTCCACCAGCACGGCCTTGGCTTCGGCGGCGTTGCCCCAGCCATCCAGCTTGACCCACTTGCCCTTCTCCAGGTCCTTGTAGTGCTCGAAGAAGTGGCCGATGCGCTCCAGCCAGTGCGGGCTGACCTGGTCGATGTCGCTGATGTGGCTGTAGCCGGCGAAGACCTTGTCCACCGGCACCGCCAGCAGCTTTTCGTCGCTGCCGGCTTCGTCGCTCATGCGCAGCACGCCGACCGGACGGCAGCGGATCACCGAGCCGGGGATCAGCGGCAGCGGCAGGACCACCAGCACGTCGGCCGGGTCGCCGTCGCCGCACAGGGTGTGCGGGACGTAGCCGTAGTTGCAGGGGTAGCGCATGGGCGTGGAGAGGATGCGGTCGACGAAGATCGCGCCGCTGGCCTTGTCTACCTCGTACTTCACCGGCTCGGCGTCCTTGGGGATCTCGATGATGACGTTGATTTCGTCCGGCGGGTTCTTGCCGGCGCTGACCAGATCCAGGCCCATTGCGTGCTCCGAGGGGGTGCGGTGAAAGAGGCCGGCATTTTACGCGCTTGGCTGCTGCGGCGCAGCAGGAATCGGGCCGGGCGGGCCGGCCGTCGGCGCGGAAAGCGTGATTCAGGCTGTCCTTCAGCTTGCCGGGCCTAGAATCCGCCGCCCATGCACCCTTTCAGACGCGCCGCCGGCTTCCTGCTGACGGTGCTGGCCTTGGCCAGCACCGGGGCGGACGCACGCACGGTGTATCGCTGCGTGCAGGGCGGGACGGTCAGCCTGGCCACCGCGCCGGAGCCGGGATCGAAGTGCACGGCCAAGGAGATCGACGACAACGCTGTCAGCACGCCCAACCTGTGGGGCTCGATGGGCGTCTTCAGCGGCACGCTCTACGAGCGCGAGCAGGACGGGCAGAAGGTGTATTCCACCCGCAACCTGCCGGGTTCCACGGCCTATCTGAAATTCACGGTGCAGACGCCGCCGGGCGAGCCCGCCCACCCGGGCCTGGGCAAGGTCGGCACGCCGCGGCTGGACCGCTATCCCTCCGAGTTCAAGGCGGCTGCGCGCCAGACCGGAGTCGACGATGCCTGGCTGCGTGCCGTGGCGCATGCCGAGAGCGATTTCGATGCGAAGGCACTGTCGCCAAAGGGCGCGATGGGCGTGATGCAGCTGATGCCGGATGTGGCCAAGGAATACGGCGTCGCCGATCCGTATTCCTCCACCGAATCGATCAACGCGGGCGCGCGTCATCTGCGTGGCCTGATGCGCCGTTACAAGGGCGACCTGACGCTGGTCGCGGCCGCCTACAACGCCGGCATCGGCACCGTGTCGCGCTACGGCGGCGTGCCGCCCTACGCGGAGACGCAGGAATACGTGTCCAAGGTCACCGCCTTGTACGAACTCTATCTGCGCGCGCTGGGACGCAAGCAGGCACCGGAGCGTCCGGCGCTCTGAGTCCGCCCCGTGCGCGCCGCGCGTCGGCGCGTCAGCCACGGTTGCGATTCTTCACTCGCCGCTTCCCCATCGCGGTCTAGCGTGGTCCTCACGGCCGACCCTCCCGCGCCGGCCAGGAGATCGCCATGAAGACGCGACGCGTGTTCAGCGCCCCCGACATCGACACCGCCGAGGCGGCCCTGCATGTGGCCCTGCATCTGGGCATCCGTCCCGATCACGCATCCCTAGTCGGACGTCCGGACATCGAGATGACGCAGATGCCCGATGCCGACAAGGAAGGCTCCCCCACCGACTTCATGCCGGCGGCGGCGCGGGGGTTGGTGGGCGGCGGTGTCGTGGGCCTGGTCATCGGCTTGCTCGCGATGGCCATCCCTGCGGTGGGCATCCCGTGGGCTGCGGTGCTGCTTTGCACGGTGGTTGGTGCGACGGTCGGCGGCTGGGCGGCGGCGCTGGCCGGTTCCTCCGTGCCCAGCGAAGTGCGCCGCGACTATCGCACCGAGATCGCCGCAGGCAAGGTGCTGGTGGTGATCGATGAGGAGGACGAGCGCCTGCTCGAACGCGCCAGCCAGGCCATCACCGCGACGGGTACACAACGCCTGCAGCTCGTGCACCACGGCCTCCTGCACTGAACTGTGGACCGGGGCGCAGGTAAGATGCCTTCATTCCCCCGGAGGCAAGGCCATGCAACGTTGGTTGGCGATGATCTGTTCTGTGGTGGTCGCAGCGCCCGTGATGGCGTCCGACACTGCCTGGGACAAGTACGGTGCCGACATCCCCGCCGGTGCGGTGGTGCCGTTGGCACAGGCGCTCGCGCAACCGGCAGCGTATGAAGGCCAGGCGCGCGTCTTCAGCGGACGCGTCGTCGACGTCTGCCAGAAGAAGGGCTGCTGGGTGATGCTCGAGGATGACGGACATGGCGCGCGCGTGCTGCTGGGCGATCATGATTTCTACGTGCCCAAGGACGTGCGGGGCGATGCGCAGGTGCACGGTGTGCTGTCGCGGGTGACATTGTCGCCGGCGGCGCGCGACCACACCGCTGAAGAAACCAGTGCGGGAGCCGCGGTAGCCGAGGTCGAGTACCGCATCGTCGCCGACGGCGTGCAGGTACGCGTGGACGAACCCGACGCATGACTTGCGGGCATCAGCCCAATAAGTGCTCCGATGGAATGACGTGCTGCCCCGGCACCGCATCCATGGCCGCATCCAGCAAGGCTTGCGCCACGCGTTCCGCAGGCACGATCCTGTAGCGCTTCGGCAGGACCGGATCCAGTGCGCCCAGCACGCGGAGCGCCCAACGTTCGCCGCCCCGGTGCTGCACGCGTTCGCCGCCCAGCAGGCCCGGGCGCAGCAAGGTGAGTGATGTGAAGCCGATCGCGCCTAGTGCGTTCTCGACCTCGCCCTTCGTGCGCGAGTAGAAGATCCGCGAGCCTGCATCGGCGCCCATCGCCGACACCAGCGCGAAGGCCTGCGCACCGTGTGCATGGGCGTGGCGTGCGATCGCAAGCGGATAGTCGTGGTCCACGCGCCGGAATGCGTCCTGCGAGCCTGCATCGCGGATCGTCGTGCCCAGTGCACAGGCCACGGCATCCACGCGCCACCACTCGACATCAGGGGGCAGTGCCTCGAAATCCAAGACCGGGTTCAGCAGTTTGGGGTGGGGGGCGAGAGGTTTGCGCGTGGGTGCGACCACTTGGCGCACCCGCGCGGATGCCAGTGCCCGCCGCAGCGTCGCCTGTCCGACCAGACCGGTCGCACCGGCCAGCAAAAGACGACTCATGCGATGCTCCCGTTGCGGCAATGGCGCCATCATGCCAGCACCGCACGGGAGCAGGATCGCATCGGTTAACCTGTGGTGTCAGGCGCGGACCCGCGCCGGGGAATGCCTGTCCATGCGCCGCTACAAGAATCCACTCACCGCAACGCGCGTCCGGGAAGGGTGCGCGCGATGAACCTGCCCCTGCACTACGGTGTGCTCGGCGCCATCGAAGCGGGCCTGATCGCGTTCGTCCTCGGTGTGCTCTGCTTCCTGTTCTGGAACTGGCTGAGCGCCAGGATGCGCTGGTCGATGGGGCATGCCGTCGGTTGGGCCTGCGTCTCGGCCGTGATCATCGGTGCTGGGGTGGACACCTGGAACATGTTCTACCTCGGTATTTCGAAATTGGAGTCGCCGTTGTATGCGCGGCTGGCATTGCAGGGTATCCACGATCCCGATTCGCTCGGCTCGCGCGTGGTGCTGGAAATCGCCGGCGCCTTGAGTGGTGTCGCCCTTGGTTGGCAATGGTTCAGCAAGAAAACGCCGGATTGAGTGCCGTCAAAAAGCGAGCAAGAAACGAATACCTAACGGCAAACGATGCGCGACGTCACGCATTCCACGCGCGCCTGACGACATGCTCACGACGCCCTAACACGGGGCTAGCCGATGCGATTCCGCTTGTGGTTAAGCGTGCGTGCACGTTCATTTCAGCGCGCCATTTTCGTTCAGAAGCGACGTTGCAAGGTGGGGCCGTGCGCAATCGGACGCACTCCCACAGAACGGAGCACTGACATGACGAAGAACAACCGCAAGCCACTGATCGCCCTGGTCGCCCTGAGCGCCGCGCTGGCCATGCCGCTGGCGTTCGCCCAGGAAAAGACCGAAGACGCGGCGATGCAGCAGGGCCAGACCGAGCCGACGGCCGAACAGGCGACCGGCGCGGCGACCCAGGATCCCACCCAGAGCACGCAGTCCGCGACGCAGGCCAAGCAGGGTTGGGCTGACGTGGATACCGACGGCGACGGCGCCATCAGCAAGCAGGAAGCCTCCGCCAACGCCGGCCTCAGCCAGGTCTTCGACCAGGCCGACGCCGACGCGGATGGCAAGCTTACCGCCGACGAATACAAGGCGTTCGTCAGCAAGAACTACGGTGACCAGCAGAAGTAATCCTGCCCGTCGCACCGGGTCGGTCGCGGCGCCATGACGCCAGCGCGTGACCCGCCGGAAAGGGCGGCCTGTCGTGCCGCCCTTTCTCTTCCGGAGGGAACTCCATGACGAGGAGGGATCCATGAACACGAAGACGCTGTCCTGCCTGGGTGTGCTGGCCACTGTCATCGCACTCACCACTGCGCCGAGGGCACATGCGCAGGAGGTGCCGCAGCGCGGTGAGGAACGACCGTCGCCGCAGACGAGCCCGACACCCCCCACGACACCCGTACCGCGCTCGTTCCAGGACCTGGACCGGAATGCAGATGGTGCGATCAGCAAGGACGAAGCGGCTGTCGACCCGCCGCTGGCGCAGGTATTCGGCACGCTCGACCAGGATGCCGACGGTCGCCTGACATCGGAGGAGTACGCGGTGCATGCGCGGCCGGACAACCCCTGAAGTCACCGCACACATCCATTCCCACGAACCATGCTGCATGGAGGAACCGATGAAGAATCCCACCCATACATTGACGCTGGGACTTGGCCTTGCGCTGCTCAGCGCGGGTCTCATGACGGCCTGCGGCCCCAAGCCCGAAGAGATGCCGCCGCCCAGCGCGCCGGAGCCGATGGAAACCACGCCGCCCACCGACAACGTGGCGCCGCCATCCCCCACTCCGACCGATCAGGCCGTACCGCCGACCGATCCGAACCTGCCACCGCCGGCCAATCCCAACGCGCCGGAAACCACGCCGCCAGCCACCGACGGCAGCGCACCGCCGCCCAGCAGCGGGGGCTAGCGCACGGACGTAGAGGCATCCCGCAATGCCACCACGGCCGCCATGTCGCATGGCGGCCGTATTCATTGATGGCTGGACTGACTGCTATCCTTCGCGGCCTTCGTGAAGAATGCAGGGCAGGGTTCAAATGGCGCGCATCCGATGGGTCGGCTTCGACGGTGACGACACGCTCTGGAAGAGCGAGGATTACTACCGCCAGGCCGAGGCCGATTTCGAGGCCATTCTCGGCACCTACGTGGACCTCGCCGACGCGCGCACGCACCAGCACCTGCTGGATGTCGAGCGTCGTAACCTGAAGATCTTCGGCTACGGCGTGAAGGGCATGACGCTGTCGATGCTGGAGACCGCCATCCAGCTGACCGACGAACGCATCAGCGCGCACGACCTGCACCGGGTGATCGAGATCGGGCGCGCCACGCTGCTGCATCCGGTGGATCTGCTGCCGGGCATCCGCGAGGCCGTCGAGCGCATCGCCGCCGACCATGAGATCGTGCTGATCACCAAGGGCGACCTGTTCCACCAGGAAGCCAAGATCGCGCAATCCGGCCTGGCCGATCTCTTCCACCGCATCGAGGTGGTGTCCGAGAAGGACGAGCCGACCTATGCGCGCGTGCTGCGCGAACTCGAGGTCGAGCCGGCGCGCTTCGCGATGGTCGGCAACTCGCTGCGATCGGACATCGAGCCCGTCCTGGCGCTTGGCGGCTGGGGCATCCACATGCCGTACCACGTGACGTGGGCGCTCGAGACCGAGCATGGCGTGGCCCACGATGCGCCACGCCTGCGGGTGGTGGAGAACGCAGGGCAGCTGTCGGATGCGCTTGCGATGATCGAATCCGTACCGGATGCCTGAATGCGCCCAGCGAAGGCGATAGCCGTGGGGCACAATGGCGCCGTGAAGCGCGCGCTGCCCACCTTTGCCTTGCTGGTCTGCCTGTCGGCCCCGCTGTGCGCGCCTGTCGCCGCGCAGGACGCCACGGCGGCGTATGCGCCCGCCACCGGCGACGCCTCGGTGGATCGCCACCTGGCGGACATCAACGACTACGCAAGCCGCTACCCCGCGTCCTTCGCCGACGAGATGGCGCGCTACTACACCGTGCCGCGCGCCTACGTGGAAGCGATGCAGCAGCAACCGGACTGGACCGCCGGCGACATCTTCATGGCCTGTGCGCTGGCGCAGATCGTGGGACAGCCGTGCCGCGCCGTCGTGCGCGAATGGTCGCGCGACCACGAAGGCGGATGGAAGGCGGTCGCGGGCCGCCTGCAGGCCGAACCCGGCACCGCGCAGTACCGGCGCCTGCGCAGCGCGCTGCAAGCCACCTATCGCCGCTGGGATCGACCGGCACCTGTAGGCGAGAAGTAAGGGAGGAGGAGTGAGGCTTGAGCGAGGCACGCCTTTACTCACTCCTTTCCACTCACTCCTTCTTCTTCCCGTACATGATCAGCAGCACCAGGTCTTCTTCGCCGTCCTGGCGGATGGCGTGCGTACTGCCGGGGCGCGTCAGCATCGCGTGGCCCGCACGGACCTGCTGGACCTGCCCGTCCAGTTCGTAGCTGCCCCTGCCACTCAGCACGTAGTAGATCTCGTCCTTGTGGTGCTGGTGCAGGCCGATGCCCGCGCCCTTGTGCAGCACGCGCTTGCGGAATTCGAAGCCGAGCGCGGGCGCGTCGCGGAAGAACGGATATGCCGTAGTGGTTCCCGCGCCACCATGCGGCCCCGGCTGCTCCACCGCGATGTCGTGTTCGTGCACGATCAGGGATGGATTCTGCTGCGCCTTGCGATCCGCGAGCGCGGTCGCGGGTGCGCCGCAGTCGGTGTCGCGTTTCACGTGGGCCGCAAGCGAGGGGTCGAGCTGTTTCCAGCCCGCCACCACCAGGCAGGCCACCATCACCGCGCCACGCTGCTGAAAATGGGTGTCGTCCTGCTGGCCCTGTTCCGGCACATGCATGAAGTACGCTTTGCTGGGCTCGTCGCCCGCCGCGCGCAGCCAGTCCATGCTGGCGGCCGACAGGTCGATGAGGCCCACATTCTCCCGCGAAGCAAGATCACGCACGGCCTGCGCGTACAGCCCGTGCGTGTCGAGCAGCTGTCCATGGTCGAACTTGCGGCGCGCGACCGGCGTCACCAGGATCGGCGTGGCGCCTTTCTGTCGCGCCAATGCCAGGTAGCGCCCCAGCCATTCGGGGAACGCCTGCCGTGGTTCGTTGTAGCGCGTGGGGTCTTCGATCTTCTCGTCGTTGTGGCCGAACTGGATCAGCAGTACGTCGCCTGCACGCATGTCTTTCGCCATGCCATCGAACCAGCCTTCGGCGATGAAGCTGCGCGAACTCCGCCCGCTCTGCGCGTGGTTGCGGACCACATAGGTGTCATCCAGGAACCCCTGCAGTTGCTGGCCCCAACCCTCGCGCGGCGCGCGCTCTGGGCCATAGTGGCTTGCGGTGGAATCGCCGGCGATGAAGACTTGGCGGGGGGGCTGCACCTGCGCGCTGGCCTGCACAGCGCAGGTACAGAGCGCAATCATCAGAAAAGAGCGAAGCATTGCCAGTCTCCGGTATTCGCCAGCACGCGTGCAAAAGCCACTGTAGGAGCGACGTAAGTCGCGATCGCCAAGCCAGAAGACGTTCCGGCAAGGATCGAAGCCGCTCCAGGCGAAAGCGCCGTCCACTTTTTCCGTATAGATCCGTGTCCACTGCCTTCCTGGTTCTGTGGTCGCGACTTGCGTCGCTCCTACAGAGAGGCACAGCAACTGCACGCGTCAGCGTGCCAGCCAGCCACCATCGACGGGGATGATGGCGCCGTTGATGTAGTCCGACGCGCGCGAGGACAGGAATACGGCAGCTCCGCCCAGGTCCGACGGCTCACCCCAGCGACCGGCCGGGATGCGGTCCAGGATCGCCTTGTTGCGGTCTTCGTCCGCACGCAGTTGCGCGGTGTTGTCGGTGGCCATGTAACCGGGCGCGATGGCGTTGATGTTGATGCCCTTGGCGCCCCACTCGTTGGCGAGCAGGCGGGTGATGCCGGCGATGCCCGACTTGCTGGCCGTGTACGACGGCACGCGGATGCCGCCCTGGAACGACAGCATCGAGGCGATGTTGATGATCTTGCCGCTGCCCTGCGCGATGAAGTGGCGTCCGGCGGCCTGCGACATGAAGAACGCGGACTTGATGTTGACGTTCATCACGTCGTCCCAGTCCTTCTCGCTGAAATCGACCGCATCCGCACGACGGATCAGGCCGGCGTTGTTGACCAGGATGTCCAGCCCGCCCAGGCCGTCGACGGTTTCCTTCACCAGGCGCTCGACCGGGTCGATGCTGATGAGGTTCGCTTCGAGGTTGAGGAAGCGACGGCCGAGTGCGCGCACCTTCTCACCGGTTTCGGCGGCTTCGACGATGCCGGCGGCGGCGATATCGGCACCCGCTTCGGCCAGCGCCACGGCGATGCCCTGGCCGAGGCCGGTATTGGCGCCGGTGACCAGCGCGATCTTGCCTTCGAGACTGAACGGATTGCTTGCCATCGTGGATTCCCTCGGTGTGGTGCGCTTTGGGTGGAGCGGAGCTTGCTCCGCTGCGCTTGGTGCATCGGTTTCGAATGGTGGTTCAGCCGAGCGAGCCCGGCTCTGCATGACGTCGATTACTTCAGCTGGCAGATGTCCAGCACGTGCATGTCGGTGTAGTCCAGGTTCTCGCCACCCATCGCCCAGATGAAGGCGTAGTTGCTGGTGCCCGAACCCATGTGGATCGACCACGGCGGCGACACCACGGCTTCGTCGTTCTGCACGACGATGTGGCGCTGTGCTTCCGGTTCGCCCATGAAGTGGTAGACGCGGTCGTTCTCGGCCAGGTCGAAGTAGAAATAGACCTCGCTGCGGCGGTCGTGCAGGTGCGGCGGCATGGTGTTCCACACGCTGCCGGTCTTCAGCACGGTCAGGCCGAGCAGCAGCTGCGAGGACTGGCAGGTGGCCGGCACGATGAACTGGTAGATGGTGCGCTCGTTGCTGGTTTCCAGCGCGCCGCGCTCCAGTGCGACGGCGTCCTTGATCGAGAGCTGCTTGGTCTCGAAGCGCGCATGCGCCGGGGTCGAGGTCAGATAGAACTTGGCGGGGTTGGCCGCATCGTCGGACTCGAATGCCACGTCGGCGCTGCCCATCGCCACGTACAGGCCGTCCTTCGGCCCCAGGGCATACGTGGCGCCGTCCACCGTGACCTTGCCCGCGCCAATGCCCACGTTGATGACACCCAGTTCGCGCCGCTCCAGGAACGGCTTGCCCGCGGCCGAGGCGGGCTCGGTCTGGCGCGGCAGGTCGACCTTCTTCGACACCGGCGCGGCGCCGCCGATCACGAAGCGCTCATTGTGCGAGTAGTTCAGCTGCACCGTGTCGGCGACGAAAAGGTTGCCGATCAGGTAGCGGTCGCGCAGCTGGTCGTTGCTCGCGCCATCCATCATGTCCGGGTGGGTGGCGTGGTAGGTCTTGCAGAACATGGGCGGCGCTCCGTGGGTGCGGACGCCCGTGGAGCGGGGCGTCGGGATAGGTCGTGGGGCGATTCTACGGTCTTTGGTAACCGGTGTCATTTTGCGGTGCGGCAGCGCGGTGGAGGCCGCACGGGCGGCTTACTCCGGCGGCTGCGAGGAGTCGCGGATGATCAGGTGCGGCCGGATGCTGGCGGCGGCGAGCATCGGCGTGCCCTCGGGCTGGATCAGCATGGCGGCGGCGGTGCGGCCCGTGTCGCGGGTGTTGCGGCGGACGGAGGTCAGCGAGGGCCACAGGCGCGAGGCCAGCGGGCTGTCGTCGAACCCGACCACCGACAGCTGGCGCGGGATGTTGATGCCCGCACGCATGGCCACCTTGTACACGCCGGCGGCCATCTCGTCGTTGCCGGTGAAGATGGCGGTGGGGCGGTTCTTGCCGGATAACAGCTTCTCGGCGGCGACTACGCCGGATTCGAAGGTGTAGCCGGCTTCGATGATGCGCGACTTCGGAATCTCCAGGCCGCGTTTGGCGAGCGCCTGCACGAAACCGTCCGTGCGCTCGATCGAGGAGCGATAGGCGCTGGGGCCGGTGATCAGTGCGATATCGGTATGGCCGAGCGACTGCAGGTACTCGGCGGCCTCGGCGGCGCCGTCGCGGTCGTGGGTGACCACCATGCGCGAGGGCTCGTCCATCGAAACGGACGCGATGCGCGAATAGCGGCAGCCGATCTCGGCCAGCATGTCGGCCAGCGCCTGGTCTTCCGAGGCGCGCGGCACCAGCATCACGCCGTGCAGCTTCTGCTGCTGCACGAAGCGGCGCACGCCGTCGATGTAGCCGGGGCTGCGGCTGTCGCACGGATGCACGACCAGTTCGAACCCAGAATCACGCAACGCGTCCAGTGCGCCGTACTGCATGTTCACGATGTACTGCGCGGTCGGGTTGTCGTAGACCATGCCGATCAGGAACGAGCGGCGGAACGCCAGGCCGCGCGCCATCGGATCGGGCACGTAACCGACTTCCCGCATCAAGGTCTCCACCTTCTCGCGGGTGTCCTTACGGACCAGCGGGGAGTGGTTGATGATGCGCGAAACGGTCTTCTTCGAGACGCCGGAAAGCCGTGCGATGTCGTTGATGGTCGCCGCCTTGCCACCGATGGGCAGGGAGGCGGGGCTTTCGGGCTTCTTGCGCGCGGGCATGGAGTGGGTACGGGTCCGTTCGTCTGTCGGAGGGATTCTAGCGGCTGGGGGTCAGTCCAGTGCGCGGTAGCGGAAATTACGGAAGTGCACCTTGCCCTGGCCGGCGGCGTACAGCGACGGCTTGAGGGCCAGGAAGCCGCCCGCCACGTTGTGGTGGTAGCCGGAGACTTCCATCTGCACCGGGTACTTGGTCCAGGCCTTGCCGTCGGCACTGGTGTGGATCGTGACGATGTGGCGGTTGTGCGTGACCCGCAGCCAGAGCTTTCCGCCCCTGGCGCTGGGGCCCAGCTTGCCGGGGCGCTCCAGGCCGTAGCGGTGCATGACGAACTGCTCGCCATTGCTGCCCACGCCCGCATACAGGCGGTCGTTGTAGAACAGTACCGCGCCGCCCTGGGCGCCGGGCTCGATGTCCATTTCTACTTCGAACTGGTAGGCCAGATCGCCGGCGATGATGCCCAGCGGCGAGCTGTCGCGCGGCGAGGTGCCCTTTCCCTGCAGTGACATCACGCCGTCGCCGAAGCCGAGGCGGGCGAACTCGTCCGGCGCAGGGTCGTAGAACGCCCATTGCGGTCCCAGCTTTCCGCCCCGGAAATCGTCCGACAGCGCCATCCCGTGCGGCGACAGCGCCTTGCCTGCCGGCTTGCGCAGCGGCTGGCCCAGGTCGCCGCCCTTGGCGACGAACCAGCCGTCGTCCGTCCACTCGATGGGGTCGAGCAGTGCTTGCCGGCCCAGCGTCCAGAAGTCGCGCTCGTAACCGTGGTAGATCATCCACCACTGGCCGGCGGCATCTTCCACCAGCGTGGCGTGCCCGCGCGACCACCAGTACTGCTCTCGCGAGGTGGTACGCACCACCGGATTGTTGGGCGCGTTCTGCCACGGCCCATGGATGGAGCGAGAGCGCGCGACGATCACCATGTGCCCGGTCGGCGGACCGGCCGTGCCGCCAACGGCGGTGATCATGTAGTACCAGCCGTTGCGGAAGGTGATCTTCGGGCCTTCCTGGGCATAGCCCTCCACGTCCCACGATTCCGGATAGCGCCAGCCGTCGTAGACGTGCTTCACCTCGCCGACCGTGCTCAGGCCATCGTCGGCCAGCTGCACGTAGTCGCCCGCACTGAGGAACAGGTAGCGCTTGCCGTCTTCGCCGACCGCATGGCCGGGATCGATATGGCCCGGCAGCCCGATGTCGATGGGCTCGCTCCAGGGGCCGCGGATGTCGTCCGCCCATACGACGAAGTTGCTGCGTCGCGGCGATTCGGTGCCGCCGACACGTGCGGGGAAATAGATGTAGTAGCGGCCCTTGTGCTTGACCAGGTCTGGCGCCCAGATCGAGCCGACATTCTTCGTGATGGCATGGCCGACCGGCTGCCAGTTGATCAGGTCGCGCGAATGCCACAGCGGCAGGCCGGGATAAGCCGTGAAGGACGACAGGGTGAGGTAGTAGTCGTCACCGTCCTTCAGCACCGAAGGATCGGGCCGGTCACCCGCCAGCACGGGGTTGAGGAACGTTCCGTCACCCAGGTCCGCCTGGCGCTGGTGCTCGATGCCGCGCTTCCACGCCGGTTCGCGGTGGCCATCCTCCGCCAGCGCTGCCAGCGGTGCGAACAGGCACAGGGCGATCATCCACGACTTCATTGCCATCAGGAGTCCTCTACTTCGACGACGTGTGCTGCGATGTCCATTGCGGGTATTCGGTCGACAGCAGCCGCTCCGGCCAGTTGCCGTACCACTCGTAGCCGGTGCGGCGCTCGCGAGGGATATCTTCGTAGCGCGCGACGCGCTGGCTGTCCCGCGTCGCTAGCACCACGCTGTTGTCCTTCACGTCGTAGAAGCGCGCCCACAGTCCGGTGGCGGACGGATCGACGACCAGGCGACGGTCCTCGGCGCTGCTGTGGTACCGGAACTGTTCCGCCGGCGCGTCGAAGGTCTCGATGCGCCAGCCGGTGATCTCCACGCGGCGCAGCCAGTCCACCGCGCCGTCCACGGCCGCGACGACGGCGGGCGACGGGTCGGGGATCGACATCAGGTAGCGGACCACGCCGACGGTTTCCTGGCCGGTGATCGACGGAAGCTCGAACTTGCGTCCCTGCACGGGTTGCAGGGTCTTGGCGTCGTACTGGCCCGCCCAGCCGGCAAGCGTGTCGCCCTGGCGTACCTGCAGGCGCAGCAGGCAGGCATCGGCGGCATCGATGGCCGCCTGCACGCGGGCGCGCAAGGCGGCATCAACGAAGGCATAGCGGCGCGTGTCCGACACGACCTTGCGCAACGTGCCCAGCACGCCAGCCGTCACATCGTCGGCGATGGTGATATGCGGGTGGTAGGACTGCGTGGCCGGCACCGTATGCGGCCAGCCGCCGCACGCGGGAATCTGCTGCGCCAGCGTGAACGCGATTCCTTTCAGGCTGCCGTCGCGATAGCGCGCATCGCCGGTGATCGCATACGCCGTGGCCAGGTAGTCCAGTTGCGTGTAGATATTGCGGTTGTCGAAACTGCCGCCGGACTTGCGCGCCTCGGCATCGAAGCGTGCCTTCTCCGCATCATCCAGGATGCGGGCAGGATCCTGGTTCTCGATCCAGCCGCCGTCCAGTCGTTGATAGCGCAGGATGTTGTCGGCGATCTTCGCGACCTCATCCGGTGCATGACGGGGGTATTGGTTGCCGTGCACGTTGCGCCAGTGGTGGATGGCGTCCTCGAACCCGGCCAGCGAGGGCGTCTCCGCCAATGCCGGTGCGCCTGCTGATCCGGCCACCGCCAACACGATGGCGCAGAGCAGGCGCGCGCGCAGGCGTGGCATCACTTGATCGCCCGCGGCAGCCACAGCGAAAGCTCCGGGAACAGCGCCACGATCAGCAGCACGGCCAGGCCAGCCAGCCAGAACGGCCAGATCGTGCGCATGCTCTGCGCGATGGTGATCTTGCCGATGGCGGTCCCGATGAAGAGCACCGAGCCCACGGGCGGCGTCACCAGGCCAATACCACCGGTCAGCACCAGCACCAGCCCGAAGTGGATCGGGTCGATGCCGTAGGCCTTCGCTACCGGCAGGAAGATCGGCGTGCAGATCAGGATCATCGGCGCCAGGTCCATGAACGTGCCCAGCACCAGCAGCACCAGCACGATCAGCAGCAACACCGTGTACTTGCTGTGCGCGATCGACTGCAGCGCGTCGACCGCAGCGGCAGGCACCTGCAGGTAGGCCAGCAGCCAGCCGAACACCGCCGCCGTGGCGATCACGAACAGGATCACGCCGGTGGTGCGCGCCGCATGAGTCACCGTGGCGAAGAACTCCTTCAGCGACAGCTGGCGGTACAGCACACTGGTCACCAGCAGTGCGTACACGACCGCGATGGCGGCGCTCTCCACCGCAGTGAAGATGCCCGCGCGGATGCCGAAGAAGATCAGGCCCACCAGGCCCAGCCCCGGCAGCGCGGAAACCAGTCGCAGCAGAACCGCCCGCATGCCCGGGAACGGTTCCGTGCCATAACCCCGCTTGCACGCCACTGCCCAACCCGTGAACATCAGCACGACCGTCATCAGCAGCGCGGGCACGATGCCGGCGGCGAAAAGATCGGCGATGGACAGGCCGCCGCCAGCCGCTGCGGAGAACAGGATCAGGTTGTGCGAGGGCGGCACCAGCAGCGCCACCAGCGCGGCGGTGATGCTGACGTTGACGGCGAAATCACGGTCGTACCCGCGTTTGACCATCTGCGGGATCATCGTGCCGCCGACGGCCGAGACGTCGGCGATGGCCGAGCCCGACACGCCGCCGAAGAACAGCGACGACAGGATGCTGACCTGGCCCAGGCCGCCACGCAGGCGGCCGACGAGCGACGCCGCCAGGCTGATCAGGCGCTCGGAGATGCCGCCGCGCAGCATGATCTCGCCAGCGAAGATGAAGAGCGGAATCGCGATCAGCGAGGCCGAGCCGGTGCCCGAAGAAATCTGCTGCACCAGCACGATGCTGGGCAGGTCGAGGTAGAGCAGCGTCGCCAGCGATGCGGCAGCCAACGCATAGGCCACCGGCACGCCGATCAGCAGCAGGATCGCGAAGATCGAGAACAGCAGGGTGATCGCCATGGGTCAGCGGGCCTTGTCGGTCAGCGGCGCGCGCAGCACCAGGAGCAGTCGGTACAGGGCGAACACCACCATCAACACGCCACCCAGCGACAACGGCAGGTAGCCGATGCTCTGCGGCATCGGCGCACCGGCGATGCGGATGTCCAGCCCGTCGAACAGCAGCACCGCGCCCCAGTAGGCCATCACCGCGCCGATTGCGGCGATCACCAGCGGGGATACCGCGTGCAGCAGTTTCTTCAGGCGAGGGCCCACCGCATCGGCCAGCAGGAAGAAGCCGAAGTGGCGGTTCGTGTGCACGCCCGCCGCAGCCCCCAGGCTCATGGCGGTGGTCAGCAGCAATACGGTGACCGGCTCGGTCCAGCTGGGCGAGTCGTTGATGATGTAGCGGGCGATCACCTGCCAGCCCTGCACGACCACCAGCCCGAGCAGGGCGGCGACGGCGATCGCGATGGCGGCGTTGGACAGCAGGTCCATGCCACGTTGCACGGGCGTGGCGGGAGACGGCGTGGTTTCTTCTGACATCGTCGGTCCTCAGGCCAGGTCGCGGATGCGGCGGTACAGCGCGTCGATCGCCGGGTCGCTGCGGTACTCGGACAACAGCGGCTGCGAGGCGCGCGCGAAGGCGGCAAGGTCCGCTTCGTTGTGCTGCACGCCCGCGGCGAAGACCGCCTCGCGGGCCTTCGCTTCGGACGCATCCCAGAGCGAGCGCATCACATCCACCGACTGGCGGGCGGTTTCGACCAGAAGTTCGCGGTCGCGCGGTTGCAGGTCATCCAGCGTACGTTGCGACACCAGCAGCACGTCGGGTGCGTAGGAATGGTTGGTCTGCGACCAGTAGCGCGCCGCTTCGAAGTGGCGGCTGGAGTGGAAGCTACGGATGTTGTTCTCCGCTCCGTCGATCATCCGCGTCTCCAGTCCGGAGAACACTTCGCCCAGCGACAGGGGGGTGGGATTGGCGCCGAACAGGCGCAGCATGCGGATGAAGATGTCTGACACCGGCACGCGGACCTTCAAGCCATGCAGGTCTTCCGGCGTGCGGATCGCGTGCTTGGTGTTGTAGAAGCAGCGCGCCCCGGAATCGTAGATCGCCAGGCCGACCAGCCCGCGGCGGGAAAAGCCGTCCAGTACCGCATTGCCCACGCCTTCGTCCATCGCGCGTCGCATGTGCGCCACCGAATCGAATACGTACGGCAGACACAGCGCCTGGGTCAGCGGAAAGGCATTGTTCAGCGCGCCGGCATACACGCGGGTCATGTCGATGGCGCCGAAGCGCGCCATGTCGATGGCTTCGGATTCGCGGCCCAGCTGGCCCGAGTGGTATTGGCGCAGCGTCACGCGGCCGCCGGTCTCGCGCGCCATGGTCTCGCCGATCCAGCGCACGGCTTCGACGGTGGGATAGTCCTTCACGTGCACATCGGTGGCGGTCAGCACGTGCCGCCCATCGTCGGCAAGGGCGCGACTCCCCGCCAGCGGAAGCGCGACCGCGGCGCCGAGGCTGGTGCCCAGGAAACGACGACGGTTCATCATGCGCGCCAATCCCCTTCGTCCTTCGGCGTCGCGGCTGCCGCGACGCACGCAATGCTGCCATGGCCATCGAACTCGATGAGGGCCTGCTGGCCCGGCAGGATGTCGTGGATGCCCGTGGCGTTGCCGGTGGCGATCAGGTCGCCCGCCTTCAACGGGCGACCGCGGCGCGCTGAGCGCGACAGCGCGAACGCGAACGCCGCGCGCAGGCCGCCGGGCAGCGTGGTGGCGCCGCCTTTGCCAACCGGCCGGCCGTCGATCGAGGTCGTGCAGATCAGCGAAGCATCGCTGCGTTCGGCCCAGCCGGGAATCTCGGCACCCATCACCAGGCCATTGTTGTTGCCGAAGTCCGAAACGACGACGCGCGGGCCGAGCTGGTTGATCGTCGCCAGCGGACTGCTGGCCACTTCCATGCCGGTGAACAGCGTCGACGGTACGGCGGCGGCCTCTTCCGGGGTCCAGAGTGTCTTGTCGGCCGGGGCATCGGCGTCCAGACGCAGCACGTACTCCGCTTCCACGGCGCCGAAGCCGTGCTCGAACACCTCGAACGTAGATTGGCTACCGGTGGTCATCTGCAGCTGGCGGGCGAAAATGGGGCCGAGCAGGCGCTCATCACCGGATGCATCCCGTCGTTCCGGTGCGATGAAGCCGACCTTCCAGCCGACCACGCGGTCGGGCCACTGCGCTATCGCGTGGTCCTGCACCTGATACGCGGTCACCAGATCATAGGGAATCGTGCCCGGGAATCCCGGCAATGCACGGCCCTGGCGCCTCGCGCTGACGAAGCTGTCCGCGATGGCGGCCAGTTCCGGGGCTTCCATGCGTGCGTCGGACGGCGCGCTGTGGTCAGTACTCAAGAGGGCTCTCCCCGCAATGTTTTGTTGCACCGCCGAGTGACAGCGCAGGTTGATGGCCTGTATATGGTAAACCGGTGTCATTGACAATGTGCACTGCCGCAAAACCCATCCCGATGCCACGATGCGTCGATCCACTCCTGGGAGGGAGCCAATGCTTCATATCTGTTTTCCCGCGCGGGCCTTCGGGCTGACCTGCGGCCTGGCCGCACTGCTGATGGCGTCCGCGATGACGCCGGCCCTCGCCGCGGACGCGCCTGCACTTGCATTCCCCGGCGCCCAGGGCGCTGCGGCGCACACGCCGGGGGGGCGCGGAGGCAAGATCGTCCGCGTCACCACTTTGGCCGCGGAAGGTCCCGGCTCGTTCAAGGAAGCGGTCACCGCCAAGGGGCCGCGCATCGTGGTGTTCGAAGTGGGCGGCGTGATCGACCTGGGCATGAAGGAGCTGCGCATCAGCGAGCCGTTCCTGACCATCGCCGGCCAGACCGCGCCTCACCCCGGCGTGACGATCATCAAGGGCGGCCTGACCATCGCCACCCACGACGTTGTCATCCGCCACCTGCGCATCCGGCCCGGCGACGGTGGGTTGCCCAAGCGCTCGGGCGACATCGATGCGATCACCACGGTGCGTGGCGCGCACGACGTGATCGTCGACCACTGCTCGCTCACCTGGGCCACGGATGAAAACCTCAGTGCATCCAGCACGCGCTTCCATGGCGAGAACGAAGCCGAGTGGATGGCCAATGCATCGCGCCGGATCACCTACAGCAACAACATCGTCGGCGAGGGACTGGCCAATTCGATCCACGCCAAGGGCGAACACTCCAAGGGCTCGCTGATCCACGACCACGTCAACGAGGTCCTGATCGTCGGCAACCTGTACGCGCACAACTACGAGCGCAGCCCGCTGTTCAAGGGAGGAGCACGCGGACAGGTGATCAACAACCTGATCTACAACCCCGGCCAGCGCGCCATCCACTACAACCTGATCGCGGAAGAATGGCTGGGCCATCCGTACTCGAAGGGCGAGATGGTGGTGCGTGGCAACGTGATGCGCGCCGGCAAGTCTACCGAGCCGCTGGCGTTCCTGATGATCGGCGGCTCCGGCGATCTCGACCTGTACGCGCAGGACAACCTCATCGTCGATCGCGTGGGCAACAAGAGCATCCAGGAGACCGGCAGCTACACGACCGCGCCGGTGAAGCTCAACCGCGTCAAGCAGGCGCCCGCGTTGCCCTTCGGCGTCACCCCCCGGGGTTCCGGTGAAGTCCAGGATGCCGTCATAGAAACTGCGGGCGCCACGCCCTGGAACCGCGACCTGATCGACCGCCGCATCGTCGCCGACGTCATCGAGGGGCGTGGCGAGATCATCGACAGCCAGGAACAGGTTGGCGGTTATCCGCACTACAAGGAAGCCCGCAAGCCGTTCGTCGAGAGCGAATGGAACCTCGACGTGATGGAGCCCATCGCCGGCTATCCGCGCGGCGAACCCTTGCGCTGAGTCCGCGCGGACCGGCATCACCGCCGGCCATGCGTGACAACCAAGGCCCGCCGGGAGGCGGGCCTTTCGTTTTTCCGCCCGCCTGGACTCGGGAGCGACGGGTGATGGTTCGCAAACGGGACCGCGCATCATGGAGCGTTCGTGCGGCTTGGAGCTGGTGGTCAAGGAAAGGTGCCCGGGGCATGCGGCGGGTGCCGACGAGGTCTGCCGCGCGTGCGCGCCACGCTGGCAGGGCAGGCTGATCGGCCATCCGCACGTGGATTGGATCGGCGAGTGCAGCAAGACTGGTGGATGTGGCCCGGTCGAGCCGGTGGCGCGGCCTTCGCTCAGAGCGGGCATGCGCGACAACCGGCGTGGGCATGCGGGGCGGTTGGGGGATCGGATACATCACTTCGCGGATCCTCAGGCGGCATACGGATAAAAAAAGCCCGGCCGGGAGAGGCGGCCGGGCTTCGGGTGCACCTCGAGGCGAGGTGCGGGGCAGTCAATGCATCAGAACTTGTAGCGCAGGCCCAGCAGGTACTGGCGGCCGGTCTCGCTGTAGTCCAGCGGCAGGGTGACGCTCGGGTTCGATACCCACGACTCCTGCGGCTCGTCGGTCAGGTTGATGCCTTCCAGGCTGAGCTCGAGCTTGTCGTTGATCTTCCAGCGCACCGAGGCATCGACCGTGGTGGTGCCGGTCTGGCCATGCACGTCGAACCCCGCTTCCGTGGCCGGTACCTGCAACAGGAAGTCGTCGCGATTGGTCGCCGAGACACGGCCGGAGAAGCGTTCGCCTTCGTAGTAGAGCGTTGCGTTCCAGGAGTGCTTCGACAGGCCGGTCAGGTCGGTCTTGAACGAGTTGGCGCCGGTGGAGGTCAGGTACTGGATCTGCGAATCGACGTAGGTGTAGTTCAACTGCACGCCGAGATTGCCGAACTTGCCCGGCAGGAAGGTGAAGGGCTGCGTGTAGTTGGCTTCGAAACCGGTCAGTTCGCCGCCCGGGGTGTTGAGCGGAACGCTGAAGACGAAGTCGTCGTTCACGCCAGCGCCCGTGCCGTCCAGCAGGCTGGCGGGCAGGCCGCTCGACGAGTAGGGCTGCACGACGCGCGTGGTCTGGATGAAGCTCTCGATGTCCTTGTAGAACAGGCCGAGACCCAGCATCGCGCCTTCATTGAAGTACCACTCGAAACCCAGGTCGACCGTCTTGGCGCGGATCGGATTCAGGTTCGGGTTGCCGCCGCTGACGGTGCGCGCACCGCCACTGACATTGACGGTAACGCCCGGGGTCAGGCTGCCCAGGCCGGGACGCGTCATCACCTTGGCGGCACCCAAGCGGATCAGAAAGTCTGGCGTGACTTCTGCCACAAGATTCATCGAAGGCAGGGTATCGCTGTACTCGCGGGAGACCGTCGTGGCGACTGGTGTGCCGCTGGCTGTTGCGGTACCAGTTGAGGACTGCTTGGTGCGCACATACCGAACGCCGAAGTTGCCGGATACCGGGATCGCACCAAGATCGGCCGAGAACTCGCCCATCAGGTAGACGCCGCGGTCTTCCTCCTCGACGCGGCGCGTGTTCACCGCGCGCTCGCCGAGAGCGAACGGACCGGTGTTGCTGTAGATGTCGTAGAAGTCGGCAATGCCCTGGTAGTCGGGGATCACCCACGTACCCGGCGAGCCGCTCACGCCATCCAGGCTGGCCTGTTCGGTCAGGTCCGTCGGCACGATGCGGGTGCCGTCGGTGAACATCGGCACGTCGGTCATTCCCTCGGTCGAGCGGCGCAGCTCGCGCGTGGAGAAGCTGTAGTCCTTCGCCTGCACGCCGCCCTTCAGGCGGAAGCCCGGGCTGATGTTCCAGTTGAAGTCCAACTGGGCGACGTCGAAGTCATTCTCGACGTACTGCGGGCGGATGCGGATCTCCGCCAGCGTCCAGCCGGAGGGATCGGTCGGGCTGATGCCGTAGTCGATCACCGGCTTGTAGGGGTCGCCGCGGTAATCGTAGCTGTAGTTGTCGACGTTCAGCTTGTCCATGATGATCGTCGTCTGGATCGGATTCTCATGCTCCGATTTCGACGTGCCGAGCTTGCCGGAGATCTTGAAGTTGTCGGTGAACTCGTGCTCGCCTTCCAGCCCCAGCTGGGTGAAGACCGTGTTCCATTCGTCGTGGCGGCTCTCGGAGCGGATGTCCACGTCATCGAACAGGCCATAGACCAGCGCGCCGTTCTCCACCGCGCCATCGCGCACGATGGTCTCCGGCTTGCCGTTCTGCGACGTGCCGCGACTGAACGAGATCGCCTCGATGTACTTCTCGTCGCGCACGGCATCGATCTTCGAGTACAGCGCATCGAAGGCGAACTGGGTGCGGTCGGTCGGTTTGAACTGGAGCGACGCCGTCACGCCCGTGCGCTTCTGGTCGTGTTCCATCAGGGTGTAGCGCGGGAAGCGCGGGTGGAACGTGTCGGCAGACAGGGCCGGCGCGTACGGTGAAGCGGGATTGAAGCCGTTGTTGCTGGTGCCGCGGGCCCAGCGCCCACTGCCGCTGCCTTCTTCCAGTGCCTGCCGCTCGGAATAGGCGACCGACAGCAGCGCACCGAACTTGCCATCGGCCCACGTATTGGCGATCAGGCCGGCCACGCGCGGGTCGGTCGTGCTGCCCATGTCGGCATAGCTGGCCTGGCCGCTGGCCACCAGCGTGAAGCCGTCATAGTCGAACGGACGCGCGGTGCGCAGGTCGACGGTGGCGCCGAGCGAGCCTTCTTCGACATCCGCCTGCGCCGTCTTGCGCACGATCAGCTGCGAGAACAGATCCGAGGCGAACACGTTGAAGTCGAAGCCACGTCCACGGTTGGAACCGCCGTTCTGGTCGGTGGATCCGACGGTGGTCAGCGCCTCCATGCCGTTGATGCGTACGCGGGTGAAATCCGGGCCCAGGCCGCGCACCGAGATGTTGCGGCCTTCGCCAGCGTCGCGGGTGATGACTACGCCAGGAATGCGCTGCAGGGATTCGGCCAGGTTGAGATCGGGGAACTTGCCGATGTCCTCGGCCACGATCGCATCGACCACGCCGGCTTCGCCGCGCTTGATGTCGAGGGCCTTTTCGACACTGGCGCGATAGCCGGTGACGCTGACGGTATCCAGGGTGGAAACATCAGCCTGCGCCGGGGCGGCTTCACTCGATTCGGTGGATTGCGCTGCTTCCTGGGCATGTGCGGCTGCGCTCATCTGCAGCGCCAGACCGATCGAGACAGCAAGCAAGGTAACCGGTGTCTTCCGGCTGTGATGACTGACTGGCATGTTCTCCCCTCCTCAAGGGACCATGGCCGCGTGTAGCGACTGTTTTGATCGAAAATAAAGCGGTTTATTCCCTTACAGATCCTGCCAGCTGGTAAAATGACACCGCTGGTCAAAACGAACGCTAACAGAGTGTGCGCTGCAACAACAACTGGCGACGTACCCGGATTATCTTGTCCCGAGGACAAGCCGGAACGGGCTGTCGATGAGGTTGCGCGCGCCGCCGCAACGGGAGGAAAGGTGATGGGGAAGATCGTCTGTTTCGGAGAACTGCTGTTGCGTCTAGGCGCGCCGGGTCGGCAGGTGTTGCTGCAATCGCCTGTGCTGGACGTGCATGTCGGTGGCGCCGAGGCGAACGTGGCCGTGTCGCTGGCGAGGTTCGGCCATGAGGCAAGGATGGTGGGGCTGGTCGCCGACAACGCGCTCGGCGAGGCGGCACTGGGCGAACTGCGCAGGCATCGCGTCGATACCGCCGCCGTGCAGCAGGTGCCGGGACGGATGGGGTTGTACTTCCTGACCTCCGGCGCCATCCATCGGCCGAGCGAGGTGCTCTATGACCGTGCCGATTCGGCGTTCGCGCGCGCCGGCGGCGGTCGGCATGATTGGGCTGCGTTGCTCGATGGTGCGGACTGGCTGCATGTGTCGGGCGTGACGCCGGCCCTCGGCCAGCAGGCCGCGGATGGGGTCCTCGATGCAGTGAGGGCGGCGCGCGCAGCGGGCGTGAAGGTCTCGTTCGACGGCAACTTCAGGCCGAAACTGTGGGACGCGTGGGGCGGTGATGCGCCGACGATCCTGCGTGGCCTGATGGCCGAGGCGGATATCCTGTTCGCCAGCCATCGCGACCTGCAGGTCGTGCTGGGCCTGGATTTCCCGCAGGCGACGCCACAGGAGCGTTTCGCGGCGGGTGCCGCCGCCGCGTTCAAGGCATTCCCTCGTCTGAGCCAGATGGCCGCGACGGTCCGGGTGCAGCGCAGCGTCGACCATCACGCGTTGTCGGCCGTCACCGCGTTGCGCGATGGCGCGCTGCATGTCACCCCGGCCTATGAGGTCTCGTCCATCGTCGATCGCATCGGGACCGGCGACGCATTCGCTGCCGGTGTGCTGCATGGTGGCCTGGCCGGCATGGCGAACGCGGAGGCGTTGCATTTCGGTGTGGCGGCGGCCTGTCTGAAGCACTCGCTGCCGGGCGACTTCAATCTTGTGGGCGCCGCCGACGTGCAGGCGTTCCTTGGCGAGAACAGCCTGGACGTGAAACGCTGAGTGTCCGGCAATATCAGGGAATGTTGCGTTGCGACATTCCCGGACGCAGGAAAAACTATCGTTTGAAGATGCCGGCGCGGGGTTTGCCCCTCGTCTGTTTGCCGCAGACTGCGCGCCATGATGAGCGCCGTCCATGCGTAGCAAACTGTTCGTCCCCGGAAGCCGCCCCGCCTTGTTCGCCAAGGCACTGGCCAGTGATGCCGACATGCTGTCGCTCGACCTCGAGGACGCAGTGGCCGAGGCCGACAAGCAGGCAGCGCGCATGCAGGTGGCGGCGCTGCTCCGCGATGCGCCGCATCGCGCCGCGGACAAGCAGATGGTCGTCCGCGTGAATGCGTGGAACACCGCAGCGTGGGAAGCCGACCTGCGCGCGATCCTCCCGCTGGACATCGATCTGCTCAATCTTCCGAAGATCGAATCGGCGGAGCAGCTCAGGCAGGCCGTGGCCGAGATCGAAGCGATCGAGGTGCGCCTGCCTTCGCGCAGGGCGATCGGGTTGCTGGTCAACATCGAGACGCCGCGCGCGCTCCGGCATGCGGCGGCCATCGCGAAGGCGCATCCCCGCGTGCGCGGTCTGCAACTGGGGCTGGGCGACCTGTTCGAGCCCCATGGCATCCGCCGCGATGATCTGCGCAACGTGCACACGAGCCAGTACGCACTGCGCCTCGCCGCAGCGGAAGCAGGTGTATTCGCCTATGACGCTGCCTTTCCGGGGCTGGACGACGAGGCGGGTTTCCGGGCCGAAGCGGAGGCCGCGCGGGCGCTCGGCTATCTGGGAAAGAGCTGCGTGCATCCGCGCCAGGTGGCGTGGGCCAATGCCGTGTTCGCGCCGTCCATAGGCGAAATCGAAGCCGCCCGACGGACGGTCGATGCTGCGGAGCGTGCAGGCGAAGGCGCCTTCGCGGTCGACGGGCGCATGGTCGATGCACCGTTCCTGGCGCGCGCGCGCGCGGTTCTTGCCCTGGCAGAACGGGGGCGGGCGTGACGTACATGACGGGCACTGGGACCGGCATGGCTGCGCTGGTACGTCGCATGGGCAGGCTCGTGGTTCTGCTTCCGCTGTTCCTCTTCAGCACCGCGCTGTTGCCAGCGCAAGCGGAAAGCCTGGCCGGCGTGAATCAGTCTTCGGTGCCGGCACCGCCGGTCGAGGTGCGCGCGCTGCATACGGTGGGATCGCATCTTGTCGCATTCGCGGATGCCGGCGCGTGGCGGTGGATACCTGCCGAAAAGCAGTGGCGCGCCGTGGCGTTGCCGTCGAATGTCGATGCCGATGGCTGGAAGAACGCGGCCATCGGGCGGCTCTACAACGTACGCCCGTCATCGGGCGAATCCGCCGTGCGTGTGGTCGCGGAAGCGACCTTCGCGGAGGGGCGGCTCGTATTGCGTGATCTGCCGCAGTTACCGTTTCCCTTGGCACGGCTGCGCTTGGCGGAAGGTGCAGCCGTGCTGTACGTGGCGGGGCAGGACGCGCAGGGTATCAACCACGTGTTCCGACGCAGGCTGGACGCTGCAGCGGGCACGGCCTGGCAATCCATGCCGGCCTTGGATGGCGACGGCGCCGCGGACACGCTGGTCGCGCAACGCGGTGAACTCGTGGCCACCATTGCTGGCGAGAGCGGCGACGCCTTGTGGCGGTGGTCGCCGGACCACGGCTGGCAGGCATTGCCGTCGGTGCCAGGCAGGGTGCTGACGGCCGACGGCGCGCGCGCCGTCGGCCAGGCGCACGTGCTGTATCTGCTGCAGCCCGATGCGGCCGGTGGACGGGCGCCACGCCTCGCGACCTTCCACACGGTCACGCGCGCGTGGGCGGACCTGCCTGCGCCGACCGACGCGATGCCGGCGCCGGTCACCGCGTGGGGTGACGGCTTTGCCGGTGCCGATGCATCGGTTGGCACGATCCGCATGGTGGAGGTCTCTGCGCGCAGCCATCTGTTGACGTGGCTGGACTGGCTGGTGATCGTGGTCTATCTGGCGGCGATGGTCGGCATCGGCATGTACTTCTACCTGCAGGAGAAGCGCGCCTCCACCGCGGACTTCTTCGTGGGTGGCCGCAGCATTCCATTCTGGGCGGCAGGGGTGAGCCTGTACGCCACCAATACCAGCTCGATCAGCTTCATCGCCATTCCGGCCAAGGCATTCGAGACGAACTGGCAGTACCTCACCAACAATCTGATCGCCGTGCTCGGCCTGATGTTCGTCGCGGTCTGGATCGTGCCGCTGCTGCGCCGGCTGGATCTGATGTCGGTGTTCTCCTATCTGGAGAAGCGTTTCCACCCCGCCATCCGCATGCTGGCCAGCGCGCTCTGCATCGCCATGCAGATCGGCAGCCGCATGAGCGTGATCCTGTTCCTGCCAGCGCTGGCCATCGCGACCATCACGGGCGTGGACGTGGTGTGGAGCATCCTGATCATGGGGGTGTTCACCATCCTGTACACCACGCTGGGCGGCATGAAGGCGGTCATCTGGACCGACTTCGTGCAGGTCTTCGTGATGTTCGGCGGCGCGATCTTCGCCATCGGGTTCATCATCTACCACCTCAATGGAGGCGTGCCGGAGCTCGTGCAGGTCGCCATGGCGGAAGACAAGACACGCCTGTTCGATTTCAGCTTCGACCTCACCAAGGCCACGGTCTGGGGCTTCATCTTCCTGGTCCTGTTCGACGTGGTGCTCACCTTCCCGAAAGACCAGGTGCTGATGCAGCGCGTGTTGTCGACCAAGTCGGACAAGGAAGCGGGGCGTTCCATCTGGACCTTCGCGGCGATCATGGTGCCCGGCGGATTCTTCTTCTATGCCATCGGCACGGCGCTGTATGTGTACTACCAGTCGCATCCGGAGCGGATGAACCCGCTGCTCCCGCTCGATGCCACCTTTCCCCTGTTCATCGCTGCCGAGCTCCCGATGGGCGTGACCGGCCTGATCATCGCCGGCATCTTCGCCGCCGCGATGTCCACGCTGTCCAGCATCATCAACAGCGTCTCCACCCTGGCATCGGTCGATTTTTACGAAAAGTTGGCCAAGAACCCCACGCCGAAGAAGAGCGTGCTGTTCGCGGAAATCATGGGCGTACTGGTCGGCCTGCTCGGCATCGGCATCGCACTGCTGCTGTCGCGCTACGACATCCATTCCCTGTTCGACGTGTCGATCGAACTGGCGGGCCTGCTGGGCGGTGGCTTCGCGGGCGCCTACACGCTGGGCATGTTCACCCGGCGCGCCAATGCGCAGGGCGTGGCGATCGGCATCGCCGGCGCCATCGTACTGACGCTGCTGATCTGGTCGATGGACCTGGTGCATCCCTACTTCTACCTCGGCATTTCGATCCTGCTCTGCATCGTCATTGGCTATGCCGCCAGTTGGCTGTTCCCCCCGCCGGCGCAGTCGCTGAGCGGACTGACCATCCACCGCCAGGATGCGGTGGGCGCGACGCGCTGATGGCGCATGGGCCATATGTCCCATCGTCGCGTGGCCTGCCCTCGTGTAGCCTGAGGGCGACAAGGGGAGGCGCGTGGACACCCAGTTCCTGAATACGTTCGTGGTGGTGGCCGACCGCGGTTCGATGGCCGCGGCGGCACGCGTGCTCAACATCACGCCGGCGGCCGTGGCGCAGCAGATCCGCACGCTCGAGCGGGAGCTCGGCGCGCCGCTCATCGCGCGTGCCGGCCGCACCGTCAGCCTGACCGAAGAGGGTTCGCGCATCCTGCAGCGCGCACGCGACCTGCTGCGTGACGTGGCCGACATGCGCAGCGTCGCCAACGACAGCGAAGTGTCCGGCGAATTGCGCCTGGGTGCGTGCCCCACGGCACTCGCCGGCATGTTGCCGGACATCCTGGCGCGGATGGTCGACAAGTTCCCGCAGATCAACGTCTACATCCGTCCGGGCTATTCGGCCGAGCTGTACCGCGCGGTGGAAACCGGCGAACTCGATGCGGCGCTGGTATTGCAGGCGCCGTACAACCTGCCCAAGACCTGTGATTGGCAACTGCTGCGCGAAGAACCGCTGGTGATGATCGCACCGGCGCGCATGGCGGGCCGGGACCCGCACGACCTGCTGCGCGAGGAGCCGCTGATCCGGTATGACCGGAATCAATGGGGGGGACGGGTCGCAGACGACTACCTCCGCCGCGCCGGCATCGTGCCGCGCGAGCGTTTCGAACTCAATGGCCTGAATGCCATCGCCGTGATGGTGGACCGCGGTCTGGGCGTATCGCTGGTGCCGGACTGGGCGCGTCCGTGGCCGGAGGGCCTGGATCTGGTACGCATCGCGCTGCCGCTGGCGAGTGAACCCAGGCGGATCGGCATGGTGTGGTCGCGTTCCACGGTGCGTATCCGCCTGGTCACCGTGCTGCTGCAGGAGAGCCGCGTCGCCACCGGGCAGGCCTGATCGCCGCGCGATGTTGCAGTGCACGCTACAAAAACTAGCCTGTGAACATATCCGCGGGCGATTCTTCCGTGACGGGCGTCCGCCTACGCTTCGAACATCGTCGGGTTCAAGCGTCTGGGAGGAACGCTGGGCACGCCGGCCGTCCCTTGCGGCCTTTCTTGCACGCACATCCCTGTCACGGAGCGGTCGCCTGCTGTGCCGCCGTGCCGTCCACCGAAGCATTCCGAGAACAGACCATGAAACAGGTACCCGCCGCGTTCGGCGTTTTCCTGCTGGCCGCCGCGGTCAGCGCCAGCGTCCAGGCCCAACAGAACACCCCGCTGCCGCAGGACGCGCCAGCCGAAGAAGAGCGGGCGAAGGATGCCGTCGACCTGGACCAGGTGATCGTGACCGGCGTGCGCACGCCGAAAGCCGTGGACAAGATTCCCGGCGCCATCACCCTGGTATCGCGCGAAGAAATCCAGCACACCCTGCTGGTGACCGAAGATGCGACCGCGGTGCTGGCGCGTACCGTTCCCGGATACGCGGAATCGTCGCAGGCGATGAGCAACACTGGCGAGACGCTGCGCGGCCGCATCGCGCTGCGCCTGTTCGATGGCGTGCCGCAGGGTTCACCGCTGCGCGAAGGCGGACGCAATGCGACGTTCACCGACATGGGCATGGTGGGGCGCATCGAAGTAATCAACGGGCCGTCTGCGTCCGAAGGCATCGGCGCCGCCGGCGGCATCATCAACTACCTCTCCAAGGTGCCGGAGAAGGAAGGTCACGAGACCACCGTGGTTTCGCGATACTCCAGCCAGTTCGGCGACGACAGCGCCGGCTGGAAACTGGGTGTCAACCACGCCTACAAGCAGGACAACGTGGACTTCCTGGGCGGGGCTTCCATCATCGACCGTGGCATTTCCTACGACGGCAATGGTCGCCGCATCGGCATGAACACCAGCGGTTCGGTATCCGACTCGGAGGCCAAGAACCTGTTCCTGAAGGGAGGCATCAACTTCGGCGAAAGCGGCGAGCAGCGCCTGCAGGCGACCCTGAGCCACTTCAAGATCGAAGGCAAGGGCAACTACGTCCAGGTCGAGGGTTGCCGCTATGTCGACGAAGATTGCCCGGTGCCGGTCACCAATACGTCCGAGCGCGGGCAGATTTTCGGCCAGAAGGCCGAATTCAACGACTTCAAGCAGTATGCGGTGAAGTACACGCACGGGAACTTCCTCGGCGGCACGCTGGGCGTGGACGCCTACTATGCCGACCAGGCGATGCGTTACCTGCCCGAGAACGGAGACGACAAGCAGCTCGTGAAGGTGGACGACGACTTCGACGAAGCCGACCGCATCTTCGACCAGTCCGAGATCGTCACCGAGAAGAAGGGTTTCCGCATCGGCTGGACGCGTTCGGAACTGTTCAACGTGTCCGGGCTTGAACTGCGGACCGGCATCGACCTGGTGAAGGACACCGCGCAGCAACGCCTCGCGCTGACCAACCGCCTGTGGGTACCGCCGATGGAGTACGAGAGCAAGGCGCCCTACGCCCAGCTGACCTGGGATATCGGCCCGGTGACGCTGAGCGGCGGCTACCGTCGCGAGGATGGCGACCTGCACGTCGACAGCTACACCACCACGCCATACCGCAACAGCGTGTTCGTGCAGGGCGGCGGTGTGCAGTACAAGGAGAACCTGGTCAACTACGGTGCCATCTGGCGCATCACCGACGAGTGGTCGGCATTCGCGTCGTACGGCGAGGGCTTCGGTCTGCCGAACATCGGCATCCCACTGCGCAACATCAGCGTGGAAGGCCAGTCGGTTGACCGTATCGCCGACATCGCGGCCATCGTGGTGGACAACACCGAGTTCGGCATCAACTGGCGCGGAGAGCGCGGTTCATTGAGTGCCTCGCACTACGATTCCGAAACGCCGTTCGGCACGTCGCTGGCGATCGATCCGAACAACAACGACTTCATCCTCAGTCGTGCACCCACGCGCATCAAGGGTGTCGAACTGAGCAGCGACTGGCGCTTCAACGAGCAGTGGAAAGTCAGCGCGCTGTACTCGCGCATCCGCGGCAAGACCGCGTTCTGGGCTGCCGCGCCCAATGGCGACTACGACGCTGGTGGGCTCAACAAGCCGATGGGCGTGCTGGACATCAACCCGGACAAGATCTCGGCGTCGGTGACTTGGAATTTCCTGCCCAATGGCAACGTGACGCTGGGCGCAACGCGACTGGCGGACCGTCATCTTTCGGGCAGCGATGTGCGGGACTTCGACGGCCGCGAGTTCGAGTATGAAGAGAACACCTACGGCTACACCCTGTTCGACCTCGGCGTGAACTACGAGACCGAACGTTTCGGCAAGTTCTCGCTCGGCATCGAGAACCTGACCGACAAGCAGTACATCCTCAGCTGGTCTCAGTTGGAAGGCTTCCAGAACTACTGGGCGGGCCGTGGCAGGATGGTGTCCATCACCCACACCATCACGTTCTGATCTTGGATCCTTCGCTGTCCCCACGCCGGATGCCGGCCAAGCTTGTCGCCCCCACGCCACCTGTGCACACAGGTGGCCGTGGGCGGCTCTGGTTCGGCCTGGCACTGCTTGTTCTGCCCTGGCTCGCCGCGGCACAGCCGGCAGCGTCGCCCGATGGGCTGGATGAGCAGCTCCGGCAGGCGACAGGCGAGGGGGGATACCTGGGTGTCGTGGCCGATGTCTGGCACAAGGATGCGCGGGTCTATCACCGCGTCATGGGGCAGGCCGATCTGCAGGGCACGCCCCTGCGCGAAGACGCGATCTTCCGCATCTATTCCATGACCAAGCCCATCACCTCGGTGGCGGTGTTGATGCTGGTGGAAGAGGGCAGAATGCGGCTGGATGATCCGGTCGCACGTCATTTGCCCGAGTTCGCCGATCTGCAGCGCGTGTCGGGTGGCGACGAAGCGAAGCCACACCGCATGGCGGTGCATCGCCCCTTGACCGTGCGCCATCTGTTGATCCATACGGCGGGCTTCGCCACTGGCGGCGACGACATCCGGGTGGCGTCGGCATTGCTTCAGCAACAGGCGCCGGAAGACGCGGAAGATCTGGCGGACTACGCACGCCGTGTCTCGCGCGCGCCGCTGGCCGCTGAACCCGGCACCCGGTTCCGGTACGACGGCGTCAACAGCGAGGTACTGGCGCGGGTCGTCGAGGTGGCCAGTGGAACGCCGTTCGATGTGTTCCTGCAGACACGGATCTTCGCGCCCCTCGGTATGCGCGACACCGGCTTCCGGGTGCCGGCATCGCAGCGAGGACGCATCATGGCGCTGACCACGCGCAATGCCGAGGGCCATCGCGTGCTGGCGGATACGCCTTCCGCGCGCGAGCCGGGCATTCCGTTGCGTGCCTACCGCAGCGGTGCGGGCGGCCTGTACTCGACCGCTGCCGATTACCTGCGTTTTGCGCGCATGCTCGCCAACGGCGGGGAACTGGATGGCATCCGCCTGCTCCAGGCATCGACCGTGGACCAGATGATGCAGGACCAGCTCGCGCGCTTCGATCCGCCTGTCGCCTACCCGGAAGCGGGCGAGGGCTTCGGCCTGGGCGGCTACGTCGTCACCGATACCGCGAAGACCACGCGACCCGGCTCGCACGGGCAGTTCGGCTGGTCCGGCGCAGCGTCCACGTGGTTCACCATCGACCGTAGCCGCAAGCTGGTGATCGTGCTCATGTCGCAGCACCTGCCGACGGACGGCGCCCCCGCGCTGCCGAAGATCGCGGCACCGTTCTACCGGCAGGTCTATTCAGCGGTGTCGCCATGAAGGCGCCGGTACTGGTGGCCGGTTCGGCCAACCTGGATTTCGTTGTCCGCGCGCCGCATGTGCCCGCGCCGGGCGAAACCGTACTCGGTCGCGACTTCGCCACCTTCCCCGGGGGCAAGGGCGCCAACCAGGCCGTGGCCTGTGCGCGTGCGGGTGGCGTGGCGACGCGCATGCTGCTGGCGCTTGGCGATGATCCCTACGCCACGGTGCTGGAAGCCGCACTGACGGACGCGGGCGTGGCAACGCACATCGTCCGCGTGCCCGCTGTGGCCAGCGGTACCGCCTTCATCTGCCTGTCTGACGATGCGGAAAATGCGATCACGGTGGCCCCGGGCGCGAACGCGGCCCTGCGTCCGCACCATCTGCCGTCCCTCTTTGGCGTCACCCACCTGTTGCTGCAACTTGAAACACCACTGGATGCCGTGGCGAGCTTCGCGCACGTGGCGCACGCTGCCGGCGTGCACGTGCTGCTGAACGCCGCGCCCGCCACCACGCTTCCTCCCTTGTTGCTGCAGGACGTCGACCTGCTGGTGGTCAACGAAGGCGAGCTCGCTGCGCTTGCCGGTCCCGGCACACTGGTCGCGCAGATGTCGCGCCTGCCGGTGCCGTGCGTGGTCGCCACGCTGGGTGCCCGCGGCTGTGTCGCCAGGCGCGGGGGCGAACTGTTCCTGCAGCCGGCGTTCCGCATCGATGCCGTGGACACCACGGCCGCGGGCGATACGTTCTGCGGTGCGCTCGCCGCCCGGCTGGCGCAGCATGCATCGCTGGCGGACGCGCTACGCTTCGCCAGCGCGGCATCGGCCCTGGCATGCACGCGCCTGGGTGCGCAGGCCAGCATCCCGACGTGCGACGAGGTCGCTGCATGGCTGGCCACGCAGGTCGATGCGCCCGAGCACAAGGCTGCCCTCGCCGCGTATTGCGGTATCCCCGCTTCCGATTGAAAGACCCATCCCATGAATTCCCCCACGTCCCCCGATCCTTCCGACGTACCGGACACCACCGACGCGCTGCCATCGCCAGTGAAGACCGAGTACAAGTTTTCCCACGTCACCACCCAGCGCTACCTGCCCACGCCGGGCAAGGCGCCAGGCTGGCCGTTCGCCGACATCGGCCAATGGAAGATCGACGCGAACGCGTCCGCCGACGACTGGGTCGCCGAGCTGAAGGACTGGCGTCGCGAACACCTGACCCGCATCGGCTACGACGACGCCAACTACCGCCGGCCGGAACTGCAGTGGGCGCAGCGCAACTTCGTGCATGCGCAGGTGATGGTCGAGGACCGCTACCTCTACGATCCCGCCGCCGGCCGCTACACGGTCGATCGCTACCTCGATGACCTGGACGCCCGCTTCGGCGGCCTGGACAGCGTGCTGCTGTGGTGCGTGTACCCCAACATCGGCGTGGACGACCGCAACCAGTTCGATTTCGCGCGCAGCCTGCCTGGCGGGCTGGAAGCGCTGCGCGGCGCGGTCGACGACTTCCATCGCCGCGGCGTGCGCGTGTTCCTCACCACCATGCCGTGGGACAACGGCACCCGCGACGAAGGCGAGCCGGACTGGCAGGCCATCGCGAAGATCGTCAAGGCGGTCGGCGCGGACGGCATCAACGGCGACACCTACAACGGCGTGCCGCGCGCGTTCTTCGACGCCTGCGATGCGCTCGGCCATCCCGTGGTGGTGCAACCGGAATCCACGATCAGCGCCGAGGAGCATCTGATCTGGAACGTGCAGAGCTGGGGCAAGAAGGCGCCGAACGAAGTCGTGCCGCCGGTGGCGAAGTTCAAGTGGCTGGAACCGCGCCACATGATCAACTACGAGAACCGCTGGGGCCGCGACCGCAACCACGATCTGCAGTACATCTTCTTCAATGGCGTGGGCTACAACGCCTGGGAAAACGTGTGGGGCTTGTGGAACCAGTTGACCCCGCGCGACGCCGAATCGCTGCGCCGCATTGCTGCGATCTACCGCCGCTTCCCATCGTTGCTGGTCAGCCTGGACTGGCGACCGTACGATCGCACGCTGCAGGCCGGCATCTTCGCCAGCCGCTTCCCGGGCGAGGGGCGCACGCTGTGGACGCTGGTCAATCGTCACGAGTACGTGATCGCCGGTGAGCAGCTGGCTGTGCCGCATGTCGACGGCACGCGCTATTTCGACCTGTGGAACGGCACGGTGCTGCAGCCACGCATCATCGACGGCCAGGCGATCCTGGAGACGTCGCTGGAAGGTCGCGGCTTCGGCGCGCTGCTGGCGTTGCGGGCGGGCGTGGAAGAAGAAGGCCTGGAGGTGTTCCTCGCGCAGATGGCGGGCCACGCGGCGACACCGCTGGCGTCGCTGTCCGCACGATGGACCGCACTGCCGCAGACCTTGCAGCCGATCGCAACGACCCAGCCACAGACCGCTGCGCCGGACGGCATGGTGACGGTTCCGGCGGGCGAGTTCCTGTTCGCCGTGCAGGGCATCGAGATCGAAGGGCAGGTGTGGGAAGGCGTGGACGTGCAGTTCCCGTGGGAACCGACCGCGCGTCGCCACCATCGCCACCGCATGCAGGTCGCGGCGTTCCACATCGATCGTCACCTGGTGACGAATGCGCAGTTCAAAGTGTTCATCGACGCCACCGGTTATGTGCCGCGCGACGCACAGCACTTCCTGCGCGACTGGCGCAACGGCGCGCCGCAGGCCGGCTGGGAGAACAAGCCTGTCACCTGGGTGTCGCTGGAAGATGCGCGCGCGTACGCCGCGTGGGCGGGCAAGCGACTCCCGCACGGCTGGGAATGGCAGTACGCCGCGCAGGGCACGGACGGCCGCCTGTATCCATGGGGCGATGCGTGGCGTGACGATGCCGCACCGCCGGTGTTCCGCGGCCGCACGTTGCCGCCGCCGGCCGATGTCGGTGCGTATCCTGCAAGCGCCAGTCCGTATGGCGTGATGGATCTGGTGGGTCATGTCTGGCAGTGGACCGACGAGTTCCACGACGAGCACACGCGCGCCGCCATCGTGCGCGGAGGCAGCGATTACGAGCCGCGCACCTCGCACTGGTACTTCCCCCAGGCCAAGCGGCTGGACCAGCACGGCAAGCTGCTGCTGATGGCACCGGGCAAGGATCGCTCCGGCCGCATCGGTTTCCGCTGCGTGGTGGACGCTGCATGAGCGCGACCGCCTCCGGTGTGTCGCCGTCCGTCGTGCTTGGCGGCATCCTGGGCGCGGCGCTCGATGCCAACCTGCGGGGCCGCCTCTCGCACTTCATCACCGCGCCGGACAGTCCGGCCATCGTGCTGTTCTCGCCGGAGCATCGCGCGCGCAACACCGAAGGCGACTGGTACGGCGAACACGCCGGCAAGTGGCTGTCGGCCGCGGCCCGCGCCTACGCTCGCAGCGGCGATGCGGCCTTGGGGGAAAACCTGCGCGGCGTCGCCGACTATCTGCTTTCCGTGCAGGAAGCCGACGGTTACCTGGGCACCTACGCGGAAGAACGCCGCTTCATTCATCCGCAGCCGCCGAAGCCGCCGAGCTGGGATGGCGCGCCGGCATTGCGCACCTGGGACATCTGGGTGCATGCCTACCTGATCCTCGGTCTGGTCGAAACCGCACGCGCCCTGCAGGATCCACGCTACACGCAGGCCGCCGCGCGTATCGCCGATCTGTGCGCGCAGGCACTGGCTTCCGGCATCGACATCACCACGCTCGGCAACCACCACGGCATGTCGGCCACGGTGTTGATGGACGCTGCGCTGGAGCTGCATGCGGAAACCGCGGAGCCGCGCTTCCTCGCGCTCGCGCAGCGCGTACTGGAGCAGGCGAACGCGCACCCGGCGTTGCGCCTGCTGCCTGCGCTCGACACCGGCGCCGACGCCTCCGAGATCGCCACCGGCAAGGCCTACCAGTTGCTGTGGAACCTGGTCGCGCTGGTGAAGCTGTGCCGCGCCACCGACGATGCCGGCTTGCGCGACGTGCTGGAGCATATCTGGCAGAACATCCGCGAGCACCACCTGACCCTGGGCGGCGGACCCTGGGGCGGCGTCGCCCATCGTTCACGCGAAGTGTTCAACGCGCGCGGCAGCTTCAGCCCGAATGCCTACGTGGAAACCTGCTCGCTGCTGTCGTGGATCCAGTTCAACCGCGAACTGCTGCGGCTGACCGGCGAGGCGCGCTTCGCCGAAGAGATCGAGCGCACCGCCTACAACGATCTTCTCGGTGCCCACGCGCCCAACGGCGAGGACTGGTGCTACTACTCGTTCCCGAATGGGCGGCGCGTGCATACCACTTACTGGCGTTGCTGCAAGTCCAGCGGCGCGATGGCGTTGGAAGAGCTGCCGTCCATCGCGTATACGCAGGCCGGCAACGCGGTGAGCCTCAATCTGTACGGGCCAGGCGAAGCGCGTCTGGTACATCCGCGTGCGGGCGCATTGCGGCTGCGCCAGCACACCACGTATCCATTCGACGGTACTGTGTCGCTGCAAGTCGAGCCAGAGCATGACGCCAGCTTCGAAGTGCGCCTGCGCGTGCCCTCATGGGCACAGGGCGCCACCATCAGCGTAAATGGTGAGGCGGTGGACGCGGACGTGGTGCCCGGCACCTTCGCCAGCGTGACACGGCGCTGGAGCGCGGGCGACCTGCTGACCATCGTGTTCCCGCTGCGACCGGTCCTGCACCATCACGCGCTGCGCAACGTGCAGGAGTCGCGCGCGCCGGACGGGGGGGAGGTCAGGCAGCAGGTGCTGGACCTGCGCTATGTCGGCCTGACGCGCGGCGCGCTGGTTTACGCCACCGAACTGATCGACGGCTTCAAGACCGAGGAGACCATCCGGCTGCCGGATGGTCCCCAGGACGATTGGCTGCAGGTGCTGCCCGTCAGCGACGGCGAAGAAGGCGCGGGCATCGCCATGCAACTGGGCTATCGCGCGCCCCTGCTGTTCTGGCCGTACTACCGCGCGGGTGGCCGCGTGGATGGCGCCTGGCGCCTCACCTGGCTGTCATTGCCGCCGGCATGAAGACACCGGCGCTCGCAAGAATTTGTGGCAGAAGAAAGTACGGCGGCTGGCTGTATCCGGCCCGCCGCGTGGCACAGACTTGTCGTTGCCGTCGCGGCGGCGGCTGAAGGAGGCTTCTTCCATGGACAACGCGTCTCCCTTCCGTTCGCGTCTTCGCCAGGGTCCGGCGGGGCCGCTCAGCGGCGTGAAAGTGCTCGACCTGAGCGCCTATATCGCCGGCCCCTACGGTTGCACGCTGCTGGCCGACCAGGGCGCCGACGTCATCAAAGTGGAGCCGCCGGACGGCGACAACCTGCGCCAGTACCCGTCCACCCTGGAGAAGGAGAGCCGGGCATTCCTCGGCGTGAACCGCAGCAAGCAGGGCGTGGTACTGGACCTGAAGCAGCCGGCCGGGCACGCCGCGCTGCTGCGACTCGTGCGCGAAGCCGACGTGCTGGTGCACAACTTCCGTCCCAGCGTGCCGAAGCGTCTCGGGATCGACTTCGACCGCCTGTCGGTGATCAATCCGCGCCTGATCTACTGCGCGGTCACCGGCTATGGCGAGCACGGGCCCATGAAGGACAAGGCCGGCTACGACCAGGTGCTGCAGACCATGACCGGAATGTGCACGCTGCAGGGCAAGCGCGGCGGTGCACCCGAAATCATCTACGGCTCGGTGGTGGACTACTACGCGGCCGCACTGCTCGCGGCCGGCGTGTCGTCGGCGCTGTACGAGCGTGAACGCAGCGGGCTTGGCCAGTTCGTCGGCGTGTCGCTGCTGCGCAGTGCGTTGACCATGCAATCCGCGCGCATGATCTGGGCCGAAGGCGAGGCGCTGGACATCGGCCGCGACATGCGGTCGGGTGGCGTCACCGGTATCCATCCCGCGCGCGAGGGCTACCTGTACCTGTCCGCGAACACGCAACGTTTCTGGAAGGCGCTGTGCCGGCTGACCGGGCTGGATGCACTGGCGGACGATCCACGCTACGACACCGTGCGGAAGCGGGCCCAGCACGCCGCCGGGATCGTGCCGCAGCTGCATGCGGCGCTGCAGGCGCGCAGCGCGATGGAGTGGGAAGCCCACTTCGGCGACGAGGTGCCCTGTGCAGCCGCGCGCCGCGTCGAGGACATGTTCGAGCACCCGCAGGTGCTGGCCGAGGACATGGTGGCCGAGATCGCGCATCCCGTCGTCGGCAGCTACCGTGGCGTCACCCGGCCCATCGCGTTCGGGCGCACGCCGGGCCCGGCGCCGTTCGCCGCACCCGTGTTCGACCAGGATGCCGAGCACGTGCTCGGCACGCCGTCACCGCAGGCGCGCACGACCGGCTGAGGCAGGGCGCGGGGCGCGGGGCGGCTTTACGCCGAATTTACGGCGGTTCGCGGGAAGCACATGGCGGCTTTACGCGGTGCGGGACCAGACTTTCGCGGTCGGCGGAACGTCTTCCGCCTGGATCGCACTCATGTCTTTCATTTCCTCCGTTTCACGCAGGCGAGTGCCTGCGTTCGTCGTTTCTTCCCTCGCCGCCGGTCTGCTGTTGGCCGTCGCCTCGTCCGCCACGGCTGCCAACTTCACCGGTTCCGGCGCCATCACCACCGACTACGTGTGGCGTGGCACCACGCAGACGCAGGGCGATCCTGCGGTGCAGGCGGGCTTCAAGGCCACGGCCGACAACGGTCTGTACGGCGCGATCTGGGGCTCGAACGTCGAGTTCGCCCCGGAAACGAAGGCCAGCAGTGAGATCGACGTCACCGTCGGCTGGGGCGGGACGCTGTCCGAGGACTGGGCGCTCGACGTCAACCTCACCCACTACCGGTATCCGTCCACGACGGTCGACCTCAACTGGACCGAGGCCATCGGCACGCTGACCTGGAAGCAGAACTACTGGGCGCAGCTGGGCTACTCCACCGAAGCGCTCGCGACCGACGAAGCGGGCGCCTATGCGCAGCTGGGCGCCAAGTTTCCGCTGAGCGAACAGGTCCGCCTGGAAGCTGCCGCCGGTTACTACTGGCTGGACGACGCCTATGACGACAGCTACGCACACGCACAGCTGGGCGCCGTGTGGGCGTTCAAGGCGCCGTTCGAGCTGCGCGTTACTGCGCACGCCACCGACAGCAGCGCGAAGACGCTGTTCCCGGGGCTGGCCGGCTCGCGCGTGGAAGCGGCGCTGCAGGCCTCGTTCTGACGGCGGCCGTGCTCGCGTCCTTCCTCTACCTGTTCCTGGGGCTGGCGAGCCTGCTCGCCGGCGCCGGTCTTCTGTTCCTGCTGATCACCCGGCGTGCACGCACGCCGATGGACGACTCCCATGACTGAATTCCTCCTTGTTTTCGCGCTCGCGATCGCGCTGGGCTGGCCGCTGGGCCGCTACCTGGCCGCGGTGATGCGCGGCGCGCCCATGCGTGGCGACCGGCTGTTCGGCCTGATCGAACGCCCCCTGTACCGCCTGCTCGGCGTCGATCCTGCGCAGGGCATGGGCTGGAAGGGCTATGCCAAGGCCTTCCTGCTCAGCAACCTGGTGCTGGGCGTGGTGGTGTGGGTCGTCCTGATGACCCAGGCCTGGCTGCCGCTCAATCCCAACGACATCCCCAACATGCGCTGGGACCTGGCGCTGCACACCATGGTGTCGTTCCTGACCAACACCAACCAGCAGCACTATTCCGGCCAGGCACAGCTGTCGTACCTGGCGCACGCCAGCGCGATCGTGGGCCTGCAGGTGATCACGCCGATGATGGGCCTGGCGCTGGTCGCCGCCACCTTGCGCGGCCTGTTCGGTGGGCGAGAGAAGGATGCTGCGACGAACACGAACAGCGATGCCGATGTCGGCAACTACTGGGCCGATGTCATCCGTCCCACCGTGCGCTTCCTGCTGCCGCTATGCCTGGTGTGGTCGCTGGCGCTGACGAGCCAGGGCGTGCCCGCCACGCTGGACGGCGGTCCGGTCGCCACGCCGATCGACGCGAGCGCGGAGATGGCCGAGCAGAAGATCGCCCTGGGGCCCGTCTCGCCGATGGTCGCGGTGAAGCAACTCGGCACCAACGGCGGCGGCTGGTACGGCCCCAACAGCGCCGTGCCGCTGGAAAACCCCACGCCGTTCTCCAACCTGCTGGAAACGCTGGCCCTGATCCTGATCCCCGTCAGCATCGCCTTCATGGTGGGCAGCTTCACCGGGCGCAGGAAATTCACCGCGCTGGTGTTCGGCACCATGCTGACGATGTCGCTGGTCTCCGCCGGCACGGCCGTGTGGTCCGAAAGCCTGTCCGGCACGTCCAGCGACATCGCGCTGATGGAGGGCAAGGAAGTGCGCTTCGGCGCCGCGCCGTCCGCGCTGTGGGCGGCCTTCACGACGCAGACCTCGAACGGCTCGGTCAATGCGATGCACGACTCGCTGGCGCCGCTGACCGGCCTGGTCCCCATCAGCAACATGCTGGTGAACTCGATCTGGGGCGGCATCGGGTGCGGCCTGCAGCAGTTCCTCGTCTACCTGCTGCTCAGCGTGTTCCTGGCCGGCCTGATGACCGGCCGCACGCCGGAGCTGTTCGGCCGCAAGATCGAAGCGCATGAAGTGAAGCTGTTGGCCGCGCTGGTGCTGCTGCAGCCGCTCGCGCTGCTGGGCTTCACCGCCATCACGCTGGCCGTGCCCTCGATCACCGGCAATTCCAATCCGGAGTTCCACGGCATCAGTCAGGTGTTCTACGAGTACGTTTCGGCGTTCGCCAACAACGGCTCCGGTTTCGAGGGCCTGGGCGACGCGACGTACTGGTGGAACCTCAGCGCCTCGCTGATGCTGGCGCTGGGCCGCTACCCCGCGCTGATCATCCCGCTGGCCATCGCCGGTTCGCTGGCGCGCAAGCGCGCCACGCCCGAAGGCCCCGGCACCCTCAAGGTGGAAACCCCGACCTTCGCGCTCACCCTGATCGCCGTGGTCGTCATCCTGACCCTGCTGCAGTTCATGCCCGTACTGGTCCTCGGCCCCGTTGCCGACCACCTGGCCCTGAGCGCGCTCTGAGAACACCGACATGACCCACTCCTCTGCTCCCTCACGCCACGCCGGCCGCGCGCCGGCCCTGCTCGACAGCGCGGGCTTCCGCGCTGCCGTCATCGGCTCCTTCACCAAGCTGGCCCCGCAACACGCCTTCCAGAACCCGGTCATGGCCGTGGTCTGGCTGGGCACACTGTTGACCGCCGGTCTTACGCTGGCCGGCACCACCACGCCAGGCATCGGCTGGTCGGTGACCGTGCTGCTGTTCGTCACCGTACTGTTCGCCAACTTCGCCGAAGCCGTCGCCGAAGCGCGCGGCCGCGGCCAGGCGGCGTCGCTGCGCCGCGCCCGCAAGGACCTGGTGGCGCGCCGCATCGATACGCCGCTGGGTGGCGCCGAACGCCGCCTTCCCGCGGCCGAGCTGAAGCCCGGCGACTACGTCATCGTGTCCGCGGGCGAACAGATCCCGGCCGACGGCGAAATCGTCAAGGGTCTGGCCACCATCAACGAATCCGCCGTCACCGGCGAATCGGCACCCGTGCTGCGCGAAGCCGGCACCGACCGCAGCGGCGTCATCGGCGGCACCCAGGTGCTGTCCGACGAGATCGTGGTGAAGATCACTGCCGAACCCGGCCATAGTTTTCTAGACCGCATGATCTCGCTGGTCGAAGGCGCCAACCGGCAGAAGACGCCGAACGAGATCGCCCTCGGTCTGTTGTTGATGACGATGACGCTGACCTTCCTGATCGTCGTGGTCACGCTGCCGTTCATCGCCGGCTTCGTCGGCGCGAAGCTCGATCCGCTGCTGCTGGTCGCGCTGCTGGTGTGCCTGATTCCCACCACCATCGGTGGCCTGCTGCCCGCCATCGGCATCGCCGGCATGAACCGTGCGCTGGCCGCCAACGTGCTGGCCAAGTCGGGCAAGGCGGTCGAAGTCGCGGGTGACGTCGATGTACTGCTGCTCGACAAGACCGGCACCATCACCCATGGCGACCGCCAGGCCACGCTGTTCCATCCGCTGGCCGGCATCGATCACGAACAGCTGCGCGATGCCGCCATGCTGTCATCGCTGGCCGACCCCACGCCGGAGGGCAAGTCCATCGTGCGTCTGGCGCGCGAGCAGGGTGCCACGCTCGTGGATCCGGCGCAGGCGCACTTCGTCGCCTTCACCGCGCAGACCCGCATGTCCGGCGTGGACCTGGCCGGTGACGGCCCCGGCCGCGCACGCCGCATCCGCAAGGGCGCGGCCGACGCCATCCTGCAGCACGTGAAGGCATTGGGCGGCAGTGCGCCGGCCGAACTCACCGCGCGTGTCGAACAGGTCGCACGCAACGGGGCCACCCCGCTGGTCGTCAGCGACGGCAACCACGTGTTGGGCGTGGTCGAACTCTCCGACGTGGTCAAGCACGGCATCAAGGAGAAGTTCGCCCACATGCGGGCGATGGGTATCCGTACCGTGATGATCACCGGTGACAACCCGTTGACCGCCGCCGCCATTGCGGCCGAAGCCGGCGTGGACGACTACATCGCCGAGGCGCGTCCGGAAGACAAGCTGGCGCGCATCCGCCAGGAACAGGCCGGTGGCCGCCTGGTCGCGATGGTCGGCGACGGCACCAACGACGCGCCTGCGCTGGCCCAGGCCGACGTGGGCTTGGCGATGAACTCCGGCACGCAGGCGGCGAAGGAGGCCGGCAACATGGTCGATCTGGACTCCGACCCGGCCAAGCTGCTGGAAGTCGTCGAGGTCGGCAAGCAGCAGCTGATCACCCGCGGCGCGCTGACCACGTTCTCGCTGGCCAACGACGTGTCGAAGTACTTCGCCATCCTGCCGGCGCTGTTCGCCGGGGCGATCCCGTCGATGGCTGCGTTGAACGTCATGCAGCTGTCGAGCCCGACCAATGCCGTGCTGGCGGCGCTGATCTTCAACGCCGTCATCATCCCGCTGCTGATCCCGTTGGCGCTGCGCGGCGTGCGCTTCCGTCCGGCCGGCGCCACGGCGCTGCTGCGCCGGAACATGCTGGTCTACGGCGTCGGTGGCGTTCTGCTGCCGTTCGCCGCCATCAAGCTCATCGACCTGTTGCTGGCCGCCATCACCGGCGCCTGAGGACTTCCCATGAACACCCCATCCGTTTATCCCACTGACGCTGCGCCGGTCTGGCGCCCGGCCCTCGTGCTGGCCGGCGTGTCGTTGCTCGGTTTCGGCCTGCTGTACTCACTGGCCGGCACCGGCCTGGGTTCGTTGCTGTTCCCGCACCAGGCCAGCGGCAGCCTGATCGAGCGCGACGGCAAGGTGATCGGCTCGTCGCTGGTCGCCCAGCCGTTCGCCGATGACCGCTACTTCCAGTCGCGTCCGTCCGCCGCGAAGTACGACGTGATGGCGCTGGCCGGCAGCAACCAGGCACGCACCAACCCCGACCTGCGCAGCCGCATCGATGAAGCCCGGGCCACGGTCGCCGCGCGCGAAGGTGTGGCGCCCGATGCGGTGCCCAGCGACCTGGTGACCCAGTCCGGCGGGGGCATCGATCCGCATCTCTCCCCGGCCGCCGTGCGGATCCAGGTCGCCCGCGTCGCTCGCGTCCGCGGGTTGCCGGTGAGCGAGGTCGAGCGCCTTGTCGCCGAGCACACCACGGCGCCTCAGTTCGGCCTGCTCGGCGCGCCGCGCGTCAACGTGCTGGAACTCAACCTGGCCCTGGATGGGGCCGGAAAACCGGAGTAATGCACCATGGACCACGACCGATGTCCCAAGGGCCTGGCCGGTCATAAACGACGCCTCGGCGCCTGGCGCCGCGAGGTGGCGTTCCGGACCGTCCTCTTGATGGCCGCCATCGGCTATGCCGCGGTGGTCGTGGTGCTGGCTCACCATGTGCCACTGCGCTGACCGCATTCCGGATGCGGCGCGCGATGGACGCATAACGACAACAGGCAGAATAGGCACATGACCGACGCCCGCGAACGCCAGGCCGATGCCCTGATCGACCACCTGCAGCGCGAGCAGGGCGGGCGGCTGACGATCTTCCTGGGCGCGGCGCCGGGCGTGGGCAAGACCTACACCATGCTGTCGCGCGCCCGCGAACTGCGTCGCCAGGGCAGGGACGTGGTGGTCGGCATCGTGGAGACGCACGGCCGTGGCGAAACCGCGGCGTTGACCGAGGGGCTGGACATCCTGCCGCGCAAGCGCGTGGCCTATCAGGGCCGTTGGCTGGAGGAGATGGACCTGGACGCGCTGCTGGCACGGCGCCCGCAAATCGCGCTGGTGGACGAGCTGGCCCACCGCAATGCGCCCGGCAGCCGCCACGAGCGCCGCTGGCAGGACGTGATCGAACTGCTCGACGCCGGCATCGACGTGCACACCACCATCAACATCCAGCACCTGGAAAGCCTCAACGATGTCGTGCACCGGATCACCGGCGTGCGCGTCAGCGAGACCGTGCCGGATGCCGTGTTCGACCGCCTGCGCGACATCGTGCTGGTCGATCTGCCGCCGCGTGAGCTGATCGAACGCCTGCACCAGGGCAAGGTCTACCTGCCGGAACAGGCATCGCAGGCGCTGCAGGCGTTCTTCTCGCCGTCCAACCTGATCGCGTTGCGCGAACTGGCCATGCAGACCGCCGCCGACCGCGTCGACGCCGACCTGCGCGAGGACCAGGCCGCCCGTGGCCTGCCGGGCATGCCGCTGCGCCGGCGCGTGCTGGTGGCGATCGACGGGCTGGGCCAGTCCGAGTACCTGGTACGCGCTGCGCGCCGCATCGCCGAACGCCGCGACGCGCCGTGGAGCGTGGTGACGGTGCAGGTATCCGATGCCGTGGACGATGCGCGCCAGCGCGAGATCGACCAAGCGTTCGCACTCGCGCGCCGGCTGGGTGCGGAGACCGACGTGCTGCGCGGCGCGCGCATCGCCGATGCGCTGCTCGACCACGCCACCCAGAATGGCGCTTCCACGCTGGTGCTGGGGCGCACGCGCGAGCGACCGGTGGCGCGCATGTTCAACCGCACGCTGACCCAGCAGCTGCTGCAGCGCGGCGCGCACTACGAACTGGTCATCATCAGCACGCCGGAGGCGCGTGCGCGTTCGCGCCGTGGCGGGACGCGCCTGTCGGAGCTCTTGGGCCGGCACGACCTGGGCTTCGCCGCGATGGCCTCGGCGCTGGCGGTCGGCGTGGCGGCGGTAGCCGAACGCTGGGTGGGACTTGACGACCTGTCGATGGTCTTCATCGTCGCGGTGGTGCTGGTGGCGGCGCGCACGCGCATGACGGCCGCGGTGGTAGCCGCACTGCTGAGCTTCCTGGCCTACAACTTCTTCTTCATCGAGCCGCGCTTCACCTTCAACATCGGCGCGCGACAGGGCGTAACCACGGTGTTCCTGTTCCTGGTGGCCGCACTGGTCGCCGGACGCCTGGCCTCGCGCCTGCGCATGCAGGTAGTAGCGTTGCGCGCGGCGAATGCGCAGGCCACCGCGCTGCAGGCGCTGGCCCGCGACCTGGCCGGCGCGGCGGACCTGGGTCAGGTGCTGGTCGCTGGCCGCAAGGCGCTGGCGCGCGCGTTGTCCGCCGAGGCGTGGCTGCGCGTGCAGGGACGTGAGGAGCCGGACGGCATCGCGTTGAGCGAGATCGATCGCGCCGCTGCCGACTGGGCGCAGCAGCATGGCCAGCCTACCGGGCGGCATACCGACACGCTGGCCGGCGCGGGACGCTGGTTCCTGCCGCTGCGCAGTGATCGTGGCAGCCTGGGGGTGCTGGGCCTGCGCTTCGACGACGAGGTGCGCCTGTTGCCGGAGCAGCGCCGTCTGGCCGAGGCGATGGCAGAGGACATCGCGCAGGCGGTCGTGCGCACGCGCCTGGTGGCCGAACTGGAAGACGCGCGCGTCGGTGGCGAGACCGAACGCCTACGTTCGGCGCTGCTGTCGTCGGTCTCGCACGACCTGCGTTCGCCATTGGCCTCGATGATCGGCTCGGCCAGCAGCCTGGCCAGTTATTGGGACGCGATGGGCGGAGACGACCGGCGCGCCCTATTGGAGACCATCCAGCAGGAAGGCGAGCGGCTGGACCGCTATATCCAGAACCTGCTCGACATGACGCGGCTCGGCCACAGCGGCCTCACCCTCAACCGCGACTGGATCGGCGTGGACGAACTGCTGGGGTCGGCGGTGTCGCGCCTGCAGCGTTACCAACCGGACGTACACGTGCAGACCACGGTCGCCGCGGACGTGCCGGCGATCTGGGTGCACCCGGCGCTGATCGAGCAGGCGGTGTTCAACGTGCTGGAGAACGCGGCGAAGTTCTCGCCGCCGGAAGAACCGGTGCAGCTCGATGCGAAGCTCGTAGACGGTGCGCTGCGCATCGATGTGCGGGATCGCGGCCCGGGCATTCCGGAAGACGAACGCGCGCGCATCTTCGACATGTTCTACAGCGTGGAGCGCGGCGACCGTGGCCGCCAAGGCACGGGGCTTGGCCTGGCGATCTGCCAGGGTATGGTGGGCGCGCATGGTGGCAGCGTGCAGGCGCTGCCGGGGTCGGATGGCCGCGGCACGGTCATCCGGATTACCCTGCCGCTGCTGACACCCACGCCGCAGGAACCGGCTTGACCTACACCGCACCCCCGTCCACTGCCTCCGCGCCGCCGGCGCGCGTGCTGGTCATCGACGACGAACCGCAGATCCGCCGGTTCCTCGACATCAGCCTGCGCGCGCAGGGTTACCGGGTGGCGCTGGCCGACAGCGGGCATGCCGGGCTGGCGGAACTGGCCGCGCACGGTGCCGACCTGGTGGTGCTGGACATCGGCCTGCCCGACCTGGATGGGCATGAGGTGCTGCGCGAGCTGCGGCAGTGGTCGCAGGTACCGGTGATCATGCTGACCGTGCGCAGCGGCGAAGGCGAGAAGGTCGCCGCGCTGGATGGCGGCGCGAACGACTACGTCACCAAACCGTTCGGCGTGCAGGAACTGATGGCCCGCATCCGCGGCCTGCTGCGCGCACGCATCGCCCCGACGGATGCTGCGATGCCATTGTTCGACGACGGCCACCTGCACGTGGACCTCGGCCGCCGCGAAGTGACGCTGGAGGGCGAACCGGTGGTGCTGAGCCGCAAGGAGTTCGCCCTGCTGGCGCTGCTGCTGCAGCATGCCGGCCGCGTGGTGACGCAACCGCAGATCCTGCGCGAGCTGTGGGGTCCCAGCCATCAGCACGACACCCACTACCTGCGCATCCTGGTGGGCAAACTGCGGCAGAAGCTGCACGACGACGCCACCGCACCGCGGTACATCGCGACGGAGCCTGGGGTGGGCCTGCGCTTCGTGCCTGTGCCCTGAGCCGTCCGGAAGCGCACGCTGCAATGTCGGCATGACGTCGGCACGAAGCCCTGTGCCTCGACATCCAATGACGGTCGCGATTGACCGGAAGCCGGTCTCAACGGTGGTCGGTCGACGTGCTTAGCGACCGCCATCTTGTGCGTTCTTCGAGACGGGTTTTGTCGGCATGCTCGATTGCGGAAAGCGCATCAGTGCCAAGCGCGATCCTCAACGGTGGCGACGCCAGGCTGGCGATGCGGATGATCGCCTGCGCCGCACGCGCCGGGTCTCCAGGCTGGTTGCCATCGTAGGCACGCTGCTTCCTGACGGTGGCGCCCACGATCTGGTCGTACTCCGGACGGCCCTCTTCCAGCGATGTCGAAGCGCCGGCGAAGTCCGTCCGGAACCCACCTGGCTCCACGATGGTGACCTTGACCCCCACGAGTGCCATCTCGAGAGCGAGCGACTCGGAGAAGCCCTCCACGCCCCACTTTGCCGCGGAGTAAGCCGCGCGACCCGGCGCGCCGATGCGCCCTCCCACGGATGAGAGCTGGATGATATGGCCGCTCCGTTGTGCTCTCATGGCCGGTATTGCGGCCTTCGTCATGATGATCGTGCCGAAAAGATTGGTCTCGATCTGACGCCGGAACTCATCCAGCGTTGCGTCTTCGACCGAAGCGACGCCCCCGTAGCCGGCATTGTTCACCAGCACATCGAGACCGCCGAAAGCATCCTTGGCAACCTGCACGGCACACGCCGCGGCCACGGAGTCGGTCACGTCCAGCTTGGCCGTGCGGATCGCAGTGCCATGCCGGTCGACCAGGTGTTGGAGTCGTGATGGATCGCGAGCCGTCACCACGGCGCGATCACCCGCTGCCAAGACAGCCTCAGCGAGTGCCAAGCCAAGACCACGCGAACCTCCGGTTACAAGCCAGCGCTTTTTCATATTCTTCTCACAGGATTCCGGAATTCGAGCGTCCGCACCTTTGGAACGTGACGCCAACAAGCCCGCAGAGGGGAAAGATGCAGGACGCTCATGGCCGGAGGCCCTATCTCGCGCCAGTCGAACGCGGTGGATCGGCTCCAGCGCTCAACAGCGCACGAATCTTCGCCTCAGTCTCCTCGTATTGGCCCTCCCCGAAGTGCTGATACACGATGCGACCCTGCTGGTCGATCAGGTACATCGCGGGCCAGTACCGGTTGCCGTAGGCGTTCCAGGTCTCATATTCGTTGTCCTGGGCAACGGGGTATGTGATGCCGAAACGCTGGGTCGCGGCGCGCAGATTGCCCAGCCTCTTCTCGTGGCCGTATTCCGGCGTATGCACGCCGATCACGACCAGTCCTTGGTCCTTGTACTTCGCATGCCATTGCTTGACGTACGGCATCACCCGGACGCAGTTGATGCAGGAGTACGTCCAGAACTCGACCAGCACCACCTTCCCACGCAGGTCATGCATGCTCTTGGGCGACGAGTTGATCCAGGCGTTGATGCCTTTGAAGTCGGGCGCCATGGGTGCGGGCGCGGTGTGTGTGGGTTGGACGGGGTCGGCCTGCACATTCGGCGAGCAGGCGGCGGCAAAGACGCATGCAGCGAGCATGGTCGCGAGAGATGCGAGGTTCTTCATGGTTTCAGAGTCCTTGGGAGAGGGGAGGAAGCCACTGGGTGGCCCAAGCGGATACAAAGACGTCGTACTGCAGCAACTGGAGGACGGCGACACCGAAGGCGATGAGGCCAAAACTCTTTCGCAACAGACCGGCATGTCTCTGCAGGAACCAGAGGCGTGAATTGATCCAGCGGCCTCCATAGGCAATCAACAACATGGGGATGCCTGCGCCCAGCGCGTACAGGCCGAGCAATGCACTGGCTTTGGCCGGCGCCTGTGAGCTGGCGGCCAGTGCCAGCACCGAAGCCAGGACCGGTCCGGCGCAAGGTGTCCATGCCAATCCGAGTGAGGCACCTATCAGCAGTGCGCTCGGCCGACCGCTGGCGTGTGCCAGGGTCGGGGCCACGGGCTTCACCCGATTCCATTGCGACTGCGCCCATGCCATCGAGCGCTCGAACGGCACCGGCCAGAAGCATGCCAGGCCCGCCAACATCAGCACGACGATCGAGCTGGTACGAATGCTCGCCTGCAGTTCGCCCGATGAGGCGGCCAGAACGCCAAGCAGGATGCCACTGGCGGCAAAGCTGCCGACGAAGCCAGCGATGATCCACAAGGGTGTCCCACGGTCGCGACCGGCCCCTGTTGCCAGGATGATCGGAAGGATCGGAAGGATGCAGGGAGAGAGGATGGTGGCCATGCCCGCCAGGGCGGCCAATGCATATTCGATCATGGGAAGTTCCGCAGCGCGATGGAGGTGCTCATTCCATCGCGTGTGTGTCAGCGAGTTGTGTCCGGCGACCCGGCCTTTCGTATCCGGATCGCCCTGATACCTCTTTGGACAAGCTCGGTTACAACGTCATCAGACCAGTCGGATCCAGACGTCGATGTTGCCGCGTGAAAGCTTGGAATACGGGCAGGTGCGGTGCGCTTCATCGACGATGGCCTGGGCCTGCCCCGGCGGAACTCCAGGCAGCGAGATGGCCAGGCGCGCCTGGAGTTGGTATTCCTCGCCAACCTTGCCGAGGTCCACTTCCGCATCGATGGCGGTTTCGGGTGGCAAGGCAACGCCGAGCTTGCGGGCAGCAATACCCATTGCGCCCTCGAAGCAGGCCGACCAGCCCGCCGCGAACAACTGCTCGGGATTGGTACCAGGACGTCGGCTACCGGGAGGCGAGAGGGCAACGTCAAGCTGACCATCGTCGCTGCGGGCATGGCCTTCACGGCCGCCAATGGTGTGAGTCTTTGCTGTGTACAACACGGTATCGAGTGCGTTCATGGGATATCTCCAGTCGAAAGAAGTTGAGAGAGGTCTTGTCTAGCGGGCGTACCGGGTGAAGACGTAGTCGCGATCCTTCACACGGGCCGCGTGACATGCATGGCAGGTCGTGTGCTGGGCTTCATCCACAGGCTTTCCATCGATGAAGCGTCCATAGCCCCACCCACCGGTACTTGCGTACTTGCGCGCGTCTTTGACCATCACTTGCACCGTGGTGGCGGCACCGGGAACAGAGGCCGGTGCGAAGTCCGGCGACTGTTCGTGCTTCCAGGCCAGCTTCACCAGCACCGTGCCGTCGGGGGACGGACGCAGGTTCTCGCGGTACGCACGCATCGCCGTGGGGTTGCCGACTACGACGCGCAACTCATCCAGCGGCGCGGCTTCCTGTGCGGGAGCGATCACCGGCCAGTCGCGGTAGCCATCGGGAAGCTGTACGCCGTAGATGGGTGAGGCGGGACGCGAACTGTCGTACGCCTGTACCGCGCCCACCAGACCGAAGACGGTGACGGCGACCAGCGATGCAAGTACGAGGGTCTGGAACGGTTTCATGTCGGCTATCCCTTCTGCTCACAGGTGTTTGGCGTCGACGACCGCCTGGACGAACTCGGTGGGCGACTCCTGTGGAGGGTTGTGGCCAACGCCACCGGTGAAGGTGCGATGCTCGTACTTGCCGACAAACTTGGTCGCGTACGCTTCGGGCTTCGGGTGCGGCGCGCCGTTGGCATCGCCTTCGATAGTGATCGTGGGCACCGTGATGGCCGGCGCCTGTGCCAGGCGCTGTTCCAACGCTGCGTACTTCGGCTCGCCTTCGGCCAGGCTCAAACGCCAGCGGTAGTTGTGGATGACGATGGCCACATGGTCCGGATTGTCCAGCGCACTGGCACTGCGCTTGAACGTGGCGTCATCGAACTTCCATTGCGGGGACGCCAACTCCCAGATCTTCTTCGCGAAGTCATGGGTGTACTGCGTGTACCCCGCCTGGCCGCGGTCGGTGGCGAAGTAGAACTGGTACCACCATTGCAGTTCGCCTGACGGAGGCAACGGCGTGCGAGCCGCTTCCTGGCTACCGATCAGGTAACCGCTGACCGAGACCAGGGCCTTGACCCGCTCCGGCCATATGGCCGCCACGATGTCGGCAGAGCGTGCACCCCAGTCGTAGCCCGCCAGCGTCGCCCGACGGATCTTCAGGGCGTCCATCAGCGCGATGACATCCGATGCGAGGGCCGCAGGCTGCCCATTGCGTGGTGTGTCCGCCGAGAGGAATGCAGTGGTGCCGTATCCCCGCAGGTGCGGGACGATCACGCGGTAGCCACGCGCCGCCAACTGCGGCGCGACTTCGGCGTAACTGTTGATGTCATACGGCCAACCGTGCAGCAGGATGATGACCTCGGCATCGGCAGGACCCAGGTCTGCGTAGCCGATACGCAGGTCGCCGGCATTGACGTGCTTGTTGGCGATCAGCGCTGGCGGCAGTGCCGGTGAGGCGGTCCGGGCTGCCGGCTCTGCCAGAGCGGTGGCGCTGAGCATCAGCCAGGAAGCCATCAGCAAGGACAGGCCGCGCAGGCTGCGGCGGAAGGGGGAGGTGGGCGATGGGGTGATCGTGGACATGGTGATTCCTCCAGCAGGGTGGTTGCAGGGAGCAGGACGGGAGTGCGGCGCGCGTGAGTGCGTGCGCCGCAAGGAGATTCAGATGGAGTAGCCGCCGTCCATCGTGAGACTGGCACCGGTCATGTAGCTCGCGTCGGCACTGACCAGGTATGCGGCGAGCGACGCAACCTCTTCCGGGCGGCCGACGCGCTTGAGCGGATTGCGCTGGATCAGATGGTCCAGGAAGGCGGCCGTGATATCGGTCTCGATGGGGCCAGGTTGGATGTTGTTGATGGTGATACGGCGCGGTGCGAGGTCCAGCGCCAGCTCCCGCACCAGCGTGGCCACGGCAGCCTTGGTCATGCTGTAGACGCTGCCACCCAGGGCGCCGCTGCGTTGTGCCGTGTTGCTGCCGATGGTGACGATGCGGCCACCATCGACCATCCTGGCTGCGGCAGCCTGGATGGCGAGAAAGACACCGCGGACGTTGATCGAAAGCATCTGGTCGAGCGTGTCGACCGGGAACCGGTCGAGCGGAGCGCCCTGATAGATGCCCGCATTGACGACAGCCACATGCAGCGTGCCCAGCCTCGCCGTGGCATCGGCGACTGCGGCAGTGATCGCGTGCTGATCTGCCGCGTCGGCCTGCAGCGCGATGGCCTGGCCGCCGTCCGCTTGGATCGCCGCGACGACTTCGGCGGCCTTGTCGGCACGTGACGCATAGGTCAGGGCAACGGCGTAGCCCTCACGGGCTAGACGGCGTGCAATGGCAGCACCGATGCCGCGGGAGCCACCAAAGACCAGGGCAGCCTTGGGAGAAGTGAGTTCGGTCCTGCTCATGGTCGTTTCCTTCGGATAGGTGCCTGCGGGTGGTCCCGCTGGCGATGGACGCATTCCGCGCCCACCCGGTATCCGAGACGTGTCCGAATACAGGGAGATTTGTCGGCCTCTTCCTGAAAACGACCCATGGATACATTCCGATACAAACAAGCGGACTCCAGTCCGCTGCCCGGCGGTCCGCTGGCGCTACCATCCGCTGCGACAGATCCACGGCCACTCGTGGTCGAACCTCCGGAGCCCAGACGCATGTCGCCACACACCGATCACATCCTTGTCGTCGACGATGACCGCGACATCCGGCAGATGGTGGGCGACTACCTGAAGCGAAATGGCCTGCGCGTCAGTCTGGCAGCGGACGGACGCGAGATGCGGGGTGTCCTGGATACCAGTGACGTGGATCTGGTCGTGCTTGACGTGATGATGCCGGGTGAAGATGGCCTGGCGCTCTGCAGGAACCTTCGCGCGGGAAAGCACCGCGCTGTTCCCGTGGTATTGCTCACGGCCCGTGACGACGAGACCGACCGGATCATCGGCCTTGAGATGGGAGCCGACGACTACGTCACCAAGCCTTTTTCCTCGCGTGAACTTCTGGCACGCATCAATGCCGTCATCCGGCGCGCGCGCATGCTGCCCCCGAATCTCCAGGTCTCCGAGGCCAGTAGATGGATCGGGTTCGGTGACTGGCGATTGGATACAACCGCACGCCACTTGTTGGACACGGATGGGACGGCATATCCATTGAGCGGCGCCGAGTTCCGGCTCCTGCGTGTATTCATCGATCATCCGCAGCGCGTACTGAGCCGCGACCAACTGTTGAACCTTACCCAGGGCAGGGACGCGGAGGTCTTTGACCGCTCCATTGATCTTCTCGTCAGTCGATTGCGACAGCGCCTGGGCGACGGGGCACGTGAGCAGACGTACATAAAGACGGTGCGGAGCGAAGGCTACGTATTCAGCCAGACTGTCGTACTGGAGGGTGGAGAACCATGAGTGGTCGGCGCAGTATCGCCACGCGATGGATGCCGAGAACGCTTCGATCGCGCCTTGTCATGATCCTGGGTGCGGGCTTGCTGCTCGCACACGCCCTGTCGTTTGCCCTGCTATTCGAAGAGCGTGCCGATGCCACGCGCTCGATGATGCTCAGGAATCTCTATGAGGACATTCCCGTCAGCGTCGCGCTGCTGGAGAAACTGCCCGACGATCAACGTGACGCCTGGATTCCGCGCCTCGAGCGCAGGACCTACCGCTATCTCCTGCGTCCAGCACTGCCTGGCGAGCCATTGTCCACTGCGCGATCGCATGAGGTGACGGGGTTGATCGATGATGCGTTGGGGCATCAATATGCCTTGCGGCCCCGTGCAGTGTCCGCCACACCGGAACGCTATGAGGTAGAGCTGACGCTCCGCGACGGGCAGCTTCTGACCATTGAAGTGACGCCGTCACTGATGCCGGTCGCACGATGGCTGCCTTGGGTTCTTGCGGCCCAGGTCATCTTGCTGTTGCTGTGTGTAGCGGTTGCCGTACGGCTGGCAACCCGGCCTCTTGCCCACCTCGCGAGAGCGGCCGAGCGCATGGATCCTGCTGGCGGCGGTGCGCAGCTGCCACAGGATGGCCCGTGGGAGGTCGCCCAGGCCGCGAGCGCGCTCAATGCTCTGCAGGCACGCGTGGCGACCCATGTCTCCGAGCGCACGCAGATCCTCGCAGCAATCTCACATGATCTGCAGACTCCGATTACTCGCTTGAGGCTGCGGGTCGAGGCGATGGACGCCAGCGCTGAGCAAGAGAAGCTGCTGGGCGATATCGACCACATCAGCCTGTTGGTGCGCGAAGGCCTGAACTACGCCCGCAGCGCGTCAGTCACGTTGGGCCCGGCGGTTCGCCTGGATATGACGGCCTTCCTGGAAAGTGTAGTGGCCGACTATCAGGACGCCGGACGCGCGGTGGCGCTCTCTATCGGCGACTCTGCGTCTCATGACACCCATCCCCAGGTGTTGCGTCGAATCCTGCAGAACCTGGTCGACAACGCGCTCAACCACGCCGGTGACGTCGAGGCCAGACTCCGCATGGATGAAGCGGGGCGGATATGTATCGATGTGCTTGATCGTGGACCCGGTATTCCGCCCGAGCAGTTGGAGCATGTATTGAAACCCTTTCAGCGGCTCGAACCATCGCGGTGCCGCGGCACGGGCGGCACAGGCCTTGGGTTGGCCATCGCCCAGCAACTCACCCAGGCGCTCGGCGGCGCACTACGACTGTCGAATCGGGAAGGTGGCGGTCTCCAGGCGACGATCGAGTTGCGCTCCACGCCTTCGTCAACCGTTCACCACCAAGGCGCCTCCCGCTGACACAATACCCGCCACCGAAGTGATCCCGGAGTCCGCTGGACGTGTGATAGCCCCGTTCCCCTGAGACGCACGAGCACCCCGCACTGGGGGGAGCTTCAGCTGTGATCGCCCCATGTCGGGCGACTAAAGGAGGAACCTATGTCCGGCGCACGTGTTCGCGTTTCCCACCTCTCGTTTTCATGGCCAGACGGCACGCCTGTCTTCGCCGATTTGTCATTCGTCCTTGGCCCGTCGCGGATCGGTCTTGTCGCGCCCAATGGCGCGGGCAAGACAACGTTGCTACGCCTGTTGGCAGGCGAGCTTGCAACGCAGGCCGGTGCAGTCGACATCGCCGGTCGACCGGGCTATCTGCCGCAGCGCTGGAACAGCGCCTGCAACGCCACTGTCGCTGAGCTGCTGGGTGTCACCGACGCGCTGAAAGCGGTGGATGCGGTGCTCGCTGGCACAGCCGATGCCATACAGCTGGAGCGGGCGGACGGCCACTGGGACCTGCGCGAGCGCATCGCCTCGCAGCTGGCGGCATTCGGTCTGCATGACGTCTGCCTGCAGCGGGACATCTCCAGTTTCAGCGGGGGCGAGGCGATGGCAATGGCGCTGGCGGCCCAGCTGCTGCGAGCGCCCGATGTCCTGCTGTTGGATGAACCCACCAATCACCTGGACCGGAAAGCACGCCAGCGCCTGCGCACCGTGCTGGAGTCGTTCCGTGGATGCCTCCTGGTGGCGAGCCATGATCGAGGTTTGCTGGAAGGCATGCAGGAAATCGCGGAACTACAACCCACGCGCCTTCGCATGGTCGGAGGCGGCTACAGTGCCTACCGGTCTGTAGCAGATCGCGAGCAGTCCGCTGCCGAGCAGCAGGTGCAACATCTACGCAAGGAACTGCGACGCGAGAAGCACGAGATGCAACAGGCTCGCGAGCGTGCGGACCGGCGCGCATCCAATGCCGCGCGCAAGGCTCCCAACGCAGGGTTGCCCAGGATCGTCGCAGGTACGCTGGCACGCCGAGCCGAAGTGTCCGCCGGTAGGGCCGCCGGCGTGCATGGCGAACGTGTGGACCAGATGCGAAATGCACTGCAAAGCGCCGAGCAGGACGCATCTTCATCTGCCATGCCCCGCTTCTCATTGCCTGCCACGCGTGTAGGCCCCACACAACACGTGCTGACCGTGGAGAACGTGCAAGCTCTCGGCCAAGACGGGCCCCTGTGGGATGCGCGCGGCATGACGCTGACGATCCGCGGACCGGAGCGAATTGCACTGATGGGGGACAACGGCGTGGGTAAAACCACGTTCCTGCGAATTCTGGCGGGGGACATGACCCCCGCGGGGGGAGGGCGTCGCATCGGCGCCACCCGTGCAGCCTATCTCAGTCAACGCCTGGACCAGTTGGTGCCCGCGAAGTCGCTAGCCGAGAATCTTGCGGACACAGCCGCCCGCCTTCCACCCCAGGAGCGCGCTGACGTACTGGCACGGCTTGGATTCCGCGGCGATCGCATGAAATTGCCGGTCAGCGCGCTGTCAGGAGGAGAACGCCTCCGGGCAACGCTGACCTGTGTGCTGCATGCAGACGATGCCCCCCAGCTGCTGTTGCTGGACGAGCCTACGAATAACCTCGACCTGCAAGCCATTCTGCAACTTGAACAGTTGCTGCAGAACTACGAAGGCGCAATGGTCGTTGTAAGCCATGACACCGACTTCGTGAAATCCGTCAGTCCCACCCGATGTTTGAGTCTGACGGGAAAAGGTCTCGTTGAGTTGCCCAGTTGATACGTGTCCGCTCCTGCCTTGGATTCAACCGATCGACGCAACGGTTTATCGATACCGTTCTGCCCGTGTTTCGTGGCCCAGCGTCTTGCGTGGCCATTCATCGAGCTGGCGTGCCATACCAATATGCGCACCGCCGTCCTGGGCGCGAAAGCAAGAAACGGATATCGGCTGGCGACACAGGCCGATAGATTCTCCCTACACAACGAGACGGGAGTTGCAGATGGATGTACTTGCAGGGAAGGTGGCCATCATCACGGGAGCCAGTTCCGGCATCGGACGTGCGACGGCCAAGCTGTTCGCGAGAGAAGGGGCGTGCGTGGTAGTGAGCGGGCGTCGTCAGGCCGAACTCGACGCGCTCGTCAGTGAAATCGAAGCAGAGGGTGGGTATGCAACCGCGGTTGCGGGCGACATCAAGGGCGAAGAAATTGCAAAGGCCCTGGTCGACACGGCCATCGACCAATTCGGTGGCCTTGATGTCGCATTCAACAATGCAGGGGTGTTGGGAGAGACCAAGCCCATCACGGAAATGTCGCTTGACGAATGGCACGAGACGCTCGACACCAATCTTGCCAGTGCGTTCCTTGGCGCCAAGTACCAGGTGCCGGCCATGCTGGCGCGCGGCGGCGGCTCGCTCATCTTCACATCCTCCTTCGTGGGCTACACGGCCGGCTTTCCCGGCATGGCGGCGTATGCCGCCAGCAAGGCGGGCCAGATCGGTCTGGTCAAGGCCTTGGCGGCCGAGTACGGCGCGAGCGGGATCCGGGTGAACGCTGTACTCCCCGGAGGCACCGACACGCCTGCCAGCATCACCAACGCGCCGGACGCCACGCCGGAGGTGCAGGCCTTCGTGGAGCGTATCCACGCGTTGAAGCGCATGGCCTCGCCAGAAGAGATCGCACGCTCCGTCCTGCATCTCGCATCGGATGCGTCCAGTTTCATCACGGGTACCGCTTTTTTCGTCGACGGCGGCGTGTCCATTACTCGAACCTGACGTGGAATGATCTCCTCTTCGGGTCGAGGCTGTCTGGGAACTCAACGTGCCCGACGAACGAGCCCAGCTTTCAGGCCCGTGTCGGTTGAACAGCTGTTTCCCGTCCCGTGGCAGACCACGGGTACTTTGTCCCGACCGATTTGACAGCGTTGCTCAGGGCGCTTGCCTTCCAGGGCGTGGAGATGGCGATGCCGCGAAATGGTCACCAAGACGATTCCCTCAGTCTGCGGACATTGCGGTAGACGTACGCAACATTGACGCATTTGCCCCCGGGCATGGCAGTCAGCATCTGGAAAACCAGGGTGGCTGGGCGCTTGGTTCAGCCGATCCGCAATGCGTGGGAAGCTGCCGGGTGCGATATTTTTCCGCGCGCGCGTGGACATAAGACGTGAAATGTGAGTTACGCTACATTTGCACCGTCGACTTCCTCTTTCCATGAGCCAACACGATCTGCCGTCTCCACGCGTTGCCGTTGTCGAGGATGAAGACGAACTGCGAGGCCTGATCGTTGAGGAGTTGAGCGAGCGCGGCTGCAACGTCGTGGGCCTGCCGAGTGCGGAAGCCCTGTACCGCCACATGAGTGTCCAGGCGCTCGACATCGTCGTCCTGGACATCGGCCTGCCCGGCGAGAGCGGGCTGGGGGTAGCGTCGCACCTGCGGCAGCTTGCCTCGGTGGGCATCATCCTGCTGACCGGCCGCGGCGGCAAAAAGCTCATGGCGCAGAGCTTTGCGGTGGGGGCCGATCTTTTCCTCGCCAAGCCCGTCGATTACGACGTGCTGGCCGTGGCTGTCGCCAATCTCCATCGCCGGCTGGCACCCGCGATGAATGGCGCGGCATTGGATGACGAGGCAGCGCCCACCTGGTCGTTGTCCGACGCGGGCTGGACGTTGCATGGACCCGATGCCAGGACGCTGGCGCTCAGCGAGGCAGAACGCACGATCCTTGCACGGCTTCTGGAGCAGCCTGGCATGCCCGTATCCAGAACGGCCCTGATCGAGGTGCTGACCGATCAGCCCTGGGATTTCGATCCCCATCGACTGGACGTTCTGGTCCATCGTCTCCGCGGCAAGGTCAACAGCCGTTTTTCGCAGCCGCTGCCGCTGCGCGCCGTGCGTGGAATCGGCTACGTATTCGCACCCTGACACCTCCTTGCCGTGAGAAATGGTGAGTTTTAGTGAGCCACCGTCATTGATGCGCATCCCCGCGCAATAGAGACTTTTCCCACATCCGGGGCCGACATCGGTACCGGAGCCGCACCGCGAAAGCGGTGATGTCTTCTCGCCATCCCGAGGGTCGCCCCCCCGCCACGGTTTCCGCCGTGACGCGGGCAAGGCCGTCCTGATGGCTTGCCGGGTTCGATCCGGCCAGGTGGAACAGGGGAAAGTCAGTGAAAGAGCAGGGTGAGCCGACGTTGATCGGCGGATGCGCGCGCGCGCGCGTGGGTTCGACAGGGTGGTCGCTGCGGAATCGCAGCCGGACGTGGCGCTGGATGACCCTGGCGACATGGCTGCTGGCACCTGTCGCACTGGCTGCCGATCTGCAGATCACGGACCTGTCCGACACGGGCTACGATCCGACCCCGGCCGGCGGTGAGGTGGTCTACAACGTCACGGTCGAGAACGGCGCGGCCGACACGGTGCCCAACGCCGTGGTCATCTTCGACCTGCCTGCAGGCACCACGGCCGGCACGCTGCCGGCGTTCTGCAGCGCCGACGCCGGCGTGCCCGCGCGCGTGGTGTGCGCGGTGGGCGAATTGGTGGGCACGCAGACGGCGCAGGGCGCGCCGGTCAGTTTCCAGCTCGGCGTCGATACGGGCGGCCAGGCGCCGGGCACGGTGACGATGCGTGGCGCCATCGGATTCGGTACCGCGGTACCGCCTGCCGGCACGCCGATCACGGCGCTCACGCCAGGCGATGCGTTCTTCGCCAGCGACACCAACACCGCCAACAACCAGCGCAACGAAGCCACCACGCTGACGACCGCCGGCGACCTGCGCCTGATCAAGAGCGCCACGCCGGATCCCGTTGTGGGTGGTGCCGAAGTCACCTATACGCTGACTGTCTTCAACGACGGCCCGAGCGCATCCACCAACTTCCGTGTCGTGGACACGCTGCCGGCGGCGGCGACGTACGTGGCCAGCAGCTTCAATGGCCCTGGCTGGACGTTCAACAGCGGCACCATGACCGCGACTCACGCCGGCACGCTGGCGGTGGGGTCGAGCAGCAGCTTCACCTTCCGTGCCCGCGTGAATGCCGGCAGCGGCAACATCATCAACGCGGCGACGGTGGAAGCCATCGGCACGCCGGATGCGGATCCGAGCAACAACAATGCCGACGTCACCACCAGCATCACGCCGGGTGCCGACCTGGCACTGAGCAAGGCCGCGGCACCCGCGCCCGCGATCGCGGGCCAGTCCGTCACCTTCACCCTGACCGCGCGCAACCTCGGCCCGAGCGTGGCGCAGAACGTCAGCCTCACCGACGCGCTGCCGGCGGGCTTCGTGATCACCGGCGGCACCCAGCCGGGTGGCTGGACCTGCAGCAACGATGGCGCCAACGGCACGCGGACGTGCACGCGCGCGGCGGCCATGCCGGTCGGTGCGGTGGAAACACTGACCATCGTCGCCACCGTGCCCTCCACGGGCGCCAACAGCAGCGGCGACGTCACCAACACGGCGACGATCACCTCCACCACGCCGGATCCGAACGGTCCCGTTCTGGGCGTGAACAACAACGATGGCAGCGTCACCTTCACCGTGCTGGCCGACGGTGCCGACCTGTCGATGACCAAGAGCAAGTCGCCGGCGCTGGTCGCGGTGTGGGATGGCATCGGCCCCGACACCGACAGCCGAATGACGTCGCTGATCCGCGTGCGCAACCTGGGGCCGCGCGCCGCCAGCGGGCAGGTGCAGGTGGTCGACGAACTCGCGGCGGGTGAAGAGTTCGTGTCCGCGTCCGGTCCGTGGACCTGCGCGGTCGACAATCCGTACGCGGTGCCGCCCGCGCGGCAGCGCGTGACCTGCGACCTGAATGCCGGTTCGCTTCCGCTGGCGGTGAACACCAACTCGCCGCAGCTGCAGATCATCAGCCGCGCGCGTGCCGCAGGTGCGCTGACCAACACCGCGTGCACCGGCGGCTCCAACGGTTCGGTCGAACCGCTGACGGCCGGCGGCATCGACCAGGATCCAGAAGCCGGCAACGACTGCAGTGGCGCGGGCACCCGCACCACCGACGAGCGCGCCGACCTGCGCATCGCCAAGCAGACCAATGGCCCGGGCGATGCGGACAACGTGCTGACCGCCGCGCAGGACACGGTGACCTACACGCTCACCATCACCAACGACGGCCCGGACAGCACCACCGGCATCGTGGTGAACGATGCGATCCCGGGTTTCGTGGCCGGCCGCACCACCGTCAGCGCGAACGCACCCGCGGGCTGGAACTGCACGACCGGCGGGTCGGTCGTGTGCCGTTCCGGCACCACGGCCCTGGCGAATGGCGCCAGTGCCAGCATCGTACTGACGGTGCAGCGCGCGCTCTTCGACAGTGCCGGCCTTGGGGCTGGAACCTGTGGTGGCGTGCCTACGACCAATGCGTTCTGCAATACCGCCGGGGTCGGCATCGATGCCGCCGTGGCGGGGTCGGTCGGCGAGATCAACGCGGGCAACAACAACGCGTCGGACTGGCTGCGGATCGATCGCGTCGCCAATGTGCAGACCACGACGAAGAGCATCACCTCGGGCGCGACCGGCCAGGCTGGCGTCAACACGACCTACGTGATGTCGTTCCGCAACCAGGGGCCGTCGACGGCGCCGGGCGTGGTGTTCCGCGATGTGTTCACGCTGCCCGCCGACGATGCCGGCTTCGTGCTGATGTCGGCCACGCGCACCGGTGGCGGCACCGCCGCTTGCACGGCCACGCCCGGTCCCGGCATCACCACGGCGCCTGCCGCAGGTGGCGTGTCGTATGCCAATCCGACGGCGGGCACCGCACAGGTCACGCTGACCTGCGCGCCGCTGGCGCTGGCCAATGGCCAGACCGAAAGCCTGACGGTGGTGATCCGTCCGAACGTCAACGTCGGCAACACCGGACGCGTGTTCACCAACGTGGCGGACTTCTTCTTCGACCGCAACAACGACGGCACGCCCGATCCGGCCAGCGGTTCGGATGCCAATGGCAGCTTCGATTTCAATACCGACGACAGCGCCGGCGACGACCAGCGCAGCGCCAGCCTGCCGTTCAACAGCGGCAGCGTGGACCTGATCACCAACAAGGTGGATACCGGCTTCGCCGGCGGCGTGGATCCGTTGGGCTACGACGCTGTCACCCCGGCCAACAACGCCATCACGTATCGCGTCACCGTGCGCAACAACGGACCGTCGGTGGCGACGAACGTACGCATCAGCGATACGTTGACGCCGCTCGCGGGCCGTACCGTGCGCTTCCTGGGCGTGTCCGCGTCGACGACGGGGCCGTTCGTCGACACGGATTGCAGCGTGACCGCGGGCAGCAACCCCACGGTGGGTGCGCCGCTGGTGCTGGATTGCGTGATGCCGGGCATTGGCTTTTCCACCAACCTGCCGGGTGTGGTGGCGTCCGGCCAGACCAGCACCCTCTACCTGCGTTATGCCTACGAAACGCCGCCCGGCGCCTCCGGCGACACGCTGCTGAACTCGGCCACCGCCAGCTCGGCGGAGACCGACACCAACCTCGCCAACAACACCGCGGACCAGGACACAACGATCCGTTCGCGCGCCGACCTGGCCGTCACCAAGACCATGGTCGCGCTGGCACCGGATCCGGATCCCGCCGTGGCGTTGCCGCCCACCATCGGCTCGGTGTCGCTGCGACAGCCGTTCTATTACGTGATCGGCGGGGTCAACAACGGTCCGGGCGCGAGTCTCTCGCGCGACCGTACGGGCACCAGTCCGCTCAACGGCACCGGCACGGTGGTGACCGACACGCTGCCCGCGAACCTCATCGTCACCGGCCCGATCACCTGGCGGAAAGACGGCCCCGATCCGGGTGGCGACGAGCAACCCGTCGGTACAGGCACCTGCAGCCAGGCGGGCAACACCGTCACCTGCACCCTGGGCGACATGACGGTCACCGGTCGCGCACGCATCATCGTGCCCGCGCGCTGGGATGCGTATCCCGCGGGCGGCACCAGCAATAACACCGCGACCATCGCGACCGAACAGGTCGATCCGGTCCCGGGCAACAACACGACCACCGTGCCGCTGGGCGTCACGCGCTCCAGCCTGGCGGGCGTGGTGTTTGAAGACCGTGACCGCGCCGGCGCGAACGGAGGCACCCACCAGGGTGCAGCCACCGAGCCGGCCATCGCGGGCGTGACCATCACCCTGACCGGCACCGATGCGTACGGCAACGCCGTCAATCGCAGCGCCGTCACCGCTGCCGACGGCAGTTACAGCTTCACCGATCTGTCGCCGGCCGATGCCGCCGGCTACACACTGACGCAGACGCAGCCTGCCGGCTTCGTCAACAGTCCCGTGGCCCTGCCCACAAGCGGTGGCGCGGAGCCTTCACTGGGTGGCACCTACAGCGCTGGTTCGCCCAACTCGGTCATCGCCGCCATCCCGGTCGGCGCCGACCAGGCCGGCGTGCGCTACGACTTCCCTGAAGTGCGCCGCCCGGCGCTGTCGGGCTTCGTCTACATCGACGGCAACTTCAACGACATCCGCGACGCGGGCGATGCGCCCATCAGCGGCGCCACGGTCGAACTGCTCGACGCCGGCAGTGGTGCCGTCGTCGCGACGACGACGACGGACGGCAGCGGTGCCTACAGCTTCAGCAATCTGGATCCGCTGATCGTCTACACACTGCGCGAAGTGCTGCCGACCGGCAGCTACCAGAACCGTCCGACGGCGGTGAATCCCGGCCAGGTCGGCGGCGCACCGTGCGCCACGGGCTGTACGCCGGGCACCGGTGTGGCGGGTGATGCCGCCACCACCGACCGCATCAGCGGTATCGACCTGGGCGCGGGTGCCGACGGCACCGTGTTCAACTTCGGCGAAGACGCCGTGGCCGGTATTTCCGGCAGCGTCTACGTGGACCGCAATGGCAACGGCAACTTCGACGGCGGTGACGCCGGCACGGTCAATTCGCGTCCCAACGGCGGGCTGCAGGGCGTCAGCGTCACCCTGACCGGTGCAGGCGCCGACGGCATTTTCGGCAATGGCGATGATCCGGCGCCGGTGACGGTGCAGACCGATGCCTCCGGCGCCTACCAGTTCACCGACCTGGTGGTCGGGCAGGACTACCGCGTCAGCGAAACGCAGCCCGAGGGCTATGCCGACGGCACCGAAAATCCCACCAACGCCATCGACATCGCCAACCTGCCGCCGGCCGGCTCCGCCGGCAACGACTTCGGCGAAACGCTGGGTTCACTGGCGGGCCTGGTGTTCGAGGATTTCTCGGCCACGGCCGCCAACAACAACAACGGCACCTTCGACGGTGGCGAGAATCCGATCGCCAACGTCACCGTGACGCTGACCGGTACCGATGTGCTGGGCAATGCGGTCAATGTCACCGCGCAGACCGATGCGGCCGGTGCGTACGTGTTCCGCGACCTGCTGCCACCGCAGGCCGGCACCACGTACACGATCACCGAGACGCAGCCCACCGGCTACATCGATGGCCGGCACACACCGGGCAATGCCGCCACGCCTGGCAGCGCCACCACGTCGAACGTCATCGACGGCATCGCGATCAATGCGGGCCAGGCGGCCACCGGCTACCTGTTCGGCGAACTCGCCAATGCCGTCATCAGCGGCACGGTCTATCTGGACCGCAACGACAACGGCGACCAGGACGGTGGCGAACCCGGCATCCCCGGCGTCACCGTGGTCATCGAAGGCGCTGGCCCGGATGGCGTGTTCGGCACCGGCGACGATCTGCCGCCGGTCACGTTGACCACCGATGCGAACGGCGGCTACAGCTATGGCGGTGCGATCACGGGCCAGAACTACCGCATCGTCGAGACACAGTCCACCGGCCTGGCCGATGGGCAGGAGAACACCTCCAACCGCATCACGCTGACCAACCTCCCGGCCGCCGGTTCCAGCGGCAACGACTTCGGCGAACTGGCGGCATCGCTGTCCGGCAGTGTGTGGCTGGATGCCAACAACAACGGCGTGCGTGAAGCGGGTGAGAACGGCATCGCCGGTGTCAGCGTCAGCCTGCCTGCCGGCACGCTGGATGCGCTGGGCAATGCCGTCGCCGCGGCTGTGACCGACGCCAATGGCGAGTACCGCTTCGGCGATCTGCTGGCCGGCACCTATGCGGTGACCGAGCAGGTTGCGCAGCCCGTCGTGGGTGGTGTCACCACGCTCAATGGCATCACGGTGGCCGGCACTGTCGGTGGCACCAGCAGCGGCACCGCCACCCCCGTGACGACCGTGCCCAGCGCCATCGCAGGCATCGTCCTGCCCGCGGGCGGCGATTCGGTACAGAACAACTTCGGTGAAACGCTGGGCGTGTCGCTGTCCGGGCGCGTGTTCTTCGACGCCAACAACGACGGCGTGCAGTCGGGCGCGGCCGAAACCGGCATCGAAGGCGTGACCCTCACCCTGACCGGCACCGATGACACCGGCGCGTCGGTGTCGGTGTCCACGACCACCGATGCGAACGGCGACTACGCCTTCGACGGCCTGCGTCCCGGCACCTACACGGTGACCGAGCCGCAGCAGCCCACCGGCACCAGCAACGGCCAGACCATCGCCGGCACCGTCGGCGGCACGTCGACCGGCACCGCCACGCCGATCACCACCGTGCCCAGCGCGATCAGCACCATCGACCTGACCACGCCGGGCAGCGCATCGGTCGACAATCTGTTCGGCGAGATTCCGTTGAACAGCGCGATCAGCGGGCGCGTGTGGGAAGACACCGACAACGACGGCGTCATCGACCCGTCCGAGCAGGGCATCGGCAATGTGGTCGTGCGCCTGACCGGCACCGACCTTGCCGGCAACACCATCACCCGCGAGGTGACCACTCAGCCGGATGGCAGCTATGCCTTCACCGAGCTGCCGCCTGGCACTTACACCATCACCGAGCCCGACCAACCGGCCGGCACGCTCAACGGCACCACGGTGCCCGGCACGGGTGGCGGCACGGCCACGCCGCCGACCAGCACACCGTCGGTGATCAGTGATGTCGTGTTGGGCGTGGGCGAGGAAGCCAGCGGCAACAACTTCGGTGAAGTGCCTTCCGGCAGCATCGCCGGCCGCGTCTACAACGACGGCAACAACAACGGCGTGATCGATGCCGGCGAAGGCGGCTTCCCCAACGTGCAGGTCGTGCTGACCGGCACCAATGAGCTGGGCGAAACGGTCGACGTCACCGTCACCACCGACAGCGAAGGCCGCTACCGCTTCGACGACCTGCGCCCGGGTACCTACACGGTGACCGAGCCCAACCAGCCGGCGGAGACCCTCAACGGCATCACTACGCCGGGCACCCTCGATGGCACGTCGGTGGGCGTCGCCACGCCGGTGAGCACCACGCCGTCGGCCATCAGCGGCATCGTGTTGCCGCCGGGCGGCGATTCCATCGACAACAACTTCGGCGAGATCGGCGATTCGCCGGACCTGGTGGTCAGCAAGACCGCCACGCCCACCACGTTCACCGTCAACAACCCGGGCAGTTACACCATCCGCGTACGCAACATCGGCCAGCAGCCGAGCGCGGGTGAGTACGTGGTGGAAGACCGCCTGCCTGCCGGCCTCACGCTGGCGGCCACGCCGACCGGCAACGGCTGGACCTGCACCGGCGCTTCCGGCGACAACCGCTTCCGCTGCAGCAGCGGCGCGGTGATCGCGGCGGGTGCCACGCTGGCCGATGCCATCGTCGCGCAGGTTCGCGTGGATGCGTCGGCGGCGACCGGTTCGCCGGTCAACAACGCCGTGCTGGTGGAAGGCGGCGGCGAGAACGAGTTCCGCACGCCGACCACCGACGAGCGCGCCGACTTCGAAGGCAATCCGGCCGACCTGCCGGTGTGCGATCCGGCGATCACGCAGAACGCGTGCCGCCTGCCCACCGCCGTGCAGTTGTCTGCTTCGGTGTCGGGCACGGTGTGGTTCGACCAGGGCAGCGAGTTCGGCCTGATCGATGGCGGCGACCGTCGCCTGTCCGGCTGGGTGGTGGAAGTGGTGAACGGCAGCGGCCAGGTCGTCGGCACGGCGACCACGGGCGCGGACGGTACGTACTCGATCGCCGACCAGGTGCCGGGCATCCCGCTGGCCATCCGTTTCCGCGACCCGGCGACGGGCGTGGTCTGGGGCCTGCCGGTCAGTGGCGAAACCGTCACCGGTCCGCCAGTGCCGTGCGATGCGGGCGGTGCCGTCGCCAACGGCACGGCCAGTTCGTGCCGCAGCAGCGACAACGGCTTCACGCATCTGGCGGTGGTACTGGCGCCGGGCGCCAACCTGCCGCAGCAGAGCCTGCCGCTGAATCCCGGTGGCGTGGTGTACGACGCGACCACGCGCACGCCGGTGCCCGGCTCACGCGTCACGCTCACGCCGGTGGGTACCTGCGCGGGCTACGCGCCCGAGCAGCACGTGCTGAATGCCGCGCTGGGCGGTTACACCGTGCAGGGCACGTCGGTGTCGATGACGGTCGGTGCGGAAGGCTTCTACCAGTTCCTGCTGGGTCCGGATGCGCCTGCCTCGTGCCGCTTCCAGCTGGAAGTAACGCCGCCGGCCGGCTACACGTTCGAGTCCGGCATGATCCCGGCGGAAACCGCACCGCTGTCGCCGCCGTCCACGCCGGGCGTGGGGCATCCGGTGCAGACCAATGCCACCGCGCCGACGGCGCCGGTGGGCACGGAAACCCGCTACTACCTGGAGCTGACGCTGGGTTCGGGCGTGGCGGTGCCGGTGCACAACCACATCCCGCTCGACCCGCAGGTCGCACCGGGCCTGGTCATCACCAAGACCGGCGACCGCAAGACGGTGGAAGTGGGCGACAGCCTGGTCTACACCATCACCATCCGCCAGACGGCAGGTGCGTCGATGGGCACGGTCAACGTGGTCGACCGACTGCCGCACGGGTTCACCTTCATCGACGGCACCGCGCGTGTCGATGGTGCAGGCATCGCCAATCCGCTGGGCAAGCCCGGCCCGACGCTGGTGTTCGATGTCGGTCCGCTCGCCGTCGGCGCGCAGAAGACGCTCAGCTATCGCGTCCGCGTTGGCGTGGGCAGCATGCAGGGCGATGGCATCAACCGGGCGCGTGCCCACGGCTGCTCGATCGACGGCGGTTGCGTGGATCCGACCACGCTGGCGCCGTACCCGAACGGAGGCGTGGTGCCGTCCAATCCGGCCGAGTACCGCGTGATCGTCAGCGGTGGCGTGTTCACCGACGAAGGTTGCGTGCTGGGCAAGATCTTCGTGGACTGCAACGTCAACCACGTGCAGGACCGCGAAGAGATCGGCATCCCCGGCGTACGCATGTACTTCGAGGACGGCACCTGGATGGTCAGCGACTCGGAAGGCAAGTACAGCTATTGCGGCCTGCCGCCGAAGAGCCACACGCTGAAGGTCGATGCGTCCACGCTGCCGGTCGGCTCGCGCCTGACCACCAGCAGCAACCGCAACCTGGGCGATGCGGATAGCCTCTTCATCGACCTGAAGAACGGCGAGCTGCACCGCGCGGACTTCATCGAGGGCAGCTGCTCCAACCCGGTGATGGAACAGGTGAAGGCGCGCCGCACACAGGGCGAGATCCGCGCGCCGGAGACCGAACGCAACCAGCAACCGTTGCGCTTCGACAGCAAGCCGGCGCGCGCGCCGCAGCAGGCCACCGATTCGGCCAACCAGCAGCCGATCGTCGCGCCGAGGCCGACCGCCACGAATGGGGAAGAAGGCAAGGAGGTGCAGCCATGAGCCGCATTCCCTCCCGCCCCTCATCTCTGTCGGAAGCCAAGCCCATGCGTGTCACGCGTCACTCCCATCATCCGCTGGCGCTCGCTCTCGCGCTGGCCATCGTGCCCACGCTGGCGACGGCACAGACCGTATCCGGCGACCAGCGCTTCACGCCCGTGCTGGGGCAGGGCACCCCACTGTTCCCGCAATCCCCGCAGCTGCAGGACACCGCGTCGCAACCGCTGTACGCGCAACCGGGCAACGTGGACTACCGCGTCAACGTGGGTGTCGACCGCGTGGTGGTCGATGTCGACCGCGACGGCGTCCCGGCCGACGGCCAGTCGCCGGTGCGTGTGGTGGTGCAGCTGTTCGATGCAGACGGCAAGCCGATGGCGGGCGACGCGTTCGCAACCATCGAGCACACCGGTGGGCGTATCAAGCTGCCGGACGGACGCACCGACGAACTCGGTCCCGGTCGGCTGGATGCCGACAAGGCCACGCCCGGCGTGCAGCTTCCCGTGCGCGACGGCAGGGCCGAATTCGAACTGCTCGCGCCGCACGATCCGCAGGACGTGCTGCTGCGGGTGACGTCGGGCGCGCACAGTGCCGAAGGCGTGGTCGGCTTCGTGCCGGAAATGCGCGACATGATCGCCACCGGCCTGATCGAAGGCGTGATCAATTTCCGCCGCAATGGCGACGGGCTGATCAACGGTACCCAGCGCGGCGATGGCTTCGAGCGCGAGATCCGTCGCTGGGAGAAGCAGTTCAACAGCGGCAAGGCCAACGGTGCGGCGCGTGCGGCGTTCTTCGCCAAGGGCACCATCAAGGGTGAATACCTTCTCACCGCGGCCTACGATTCCGACAAGGAGGTGCGTGCCCGCCTGTTGCGCGACATCCAGCCGGAAGAGTTCTACCCCGTATACGGCGACGCGTCGCTGCGCGGCTTCGATGCGCGTTCGGCCGAACGCCTGTACGTGCGCGTGGACAAGGGCCGCAGCTACCTGCTGTACGGCGATTTCCAGACCGGCGACAACCTCGCGACGCAGACCGGCGTGGATGCAGGCACCCGCGCCGCGCCGCGCGTGCTGGGTACCTATAACCGTACCGCCACCGGCCTGGGCTGGCACTTCGAGAATGCACGCGTGCGCGGCAATGTCTTCGCCATTGAGGATTCGCTGCGCCAGGTGATCGAAGAGCTTCCCGCTTCCGGCAGCGGTCCTTACGGCCTGCGCAACAACGCGGTGCTGGAAGGCAGCGAGCGCGTGGAGGTGGTCGTCCGCGACCGCAACCAGCCTTCGCGCATCGTCTCGGTGCGTCCGCTGGGGCGGCTGGTGGACTACAGCTTCGAGCCGTTCTCCGGCCGCATCCTGCTCAACAGCTTCCTGCCGTCGTTCGACAGCGACCTCAATCCCGTTTCGCTGCGCATCACCTACGAACTGGACCAGGGAACCGAGAAGTTCCTGGTACTGGGCGCGGATGCGCAGCTGCGCGTGGGCGAGCACGGCGAGATCGGCGGCTCGTACGTGGACGACCGCAATCCGTTCGCCGCCTTCGAGATGGGCAGCGCGAACATCGGCTACCGCTTGGGCGCGAATACGTGGCTGGTGGCCGAAGCCGCGCGCACGCGCAGCGAAGTGAACACCAACTCGGTCAACCAGTACGGCACGCCCGCGCTGCAGGGCCTCAGCGGGCTGGTGGAAGGCAACGCGTGGCGGGTGGAGCTGGGACACGCCAGCGAGGACGTGGACCTGAAGCTGTTCGCCGGCCAGTCCGATCCGGAGTTCAACAATCCCGCTTCGCCGCTGTACGGCGGCCGCGGCGAGTACAGCCTGACCACGCGCTGGCGTCTCAACGACCGGTTCGAGCTGTATGCCGAAGGGTTGCGCAGCGAAGACCGCAATCCCGACGGTGGCGAACGCAACGCCGCCAGCGCCGGCACGCGGGTGAAGCTGACCGACAAGCTGACGCTGGATGTCGGCTACCGCGCCATCCGCGAGACCGTGGGCGCCTACTACACCTGGGCCACCAACAGCGGCTACGGCAACATCGGCGGATTGTCCGGTGGCTATGCCACCGGCGCCGGCGGTGGTGCGCTGGGCTATGGCCAGCAACCGCTCGATCCGTTGACCGGCCTGCCGATCATCAGCAGCGGCAATCCGAACGACGTGGCCAGCGGCCTGCCGGTGGGCACCGAACTGTCCTCGGACATGCTGCGCATCGGCGTGGGCTATCGCGCCAGCGACCGCTTCAGCCTGGGCGGCGAAGTGGAGCAGGACATCCATGGGGAGGACCGCAACCGCGTGGCGCTCGGCATGGACTACCAGCTGCGCGAACGCAGTCGCGTGTATGGCCGTTACGAAAAGCAGACCGGCATCAGCGGCGTCAACGGCCTGACCCAGGATGGCCGCGAAGCCGACACGCTCGCGCTGGGCGTGGATACCAGCTTCATCAAGGATACGCAGCTGTTCTCGGAGTACCGGCTGCGTGACGCCATCGCAGGCCGCGACATCCAGGCCGCGTCGGGCATCCGCAACCGCTGGGACCTGCGCGAGGGACTGCGCCTGGATACGTCGTTGGAACATACCAACGTGATCTCCGGCAACGTCGGCGATTCGACCGGCATCGGCGTCGCACTGGACTACACGGCCAATCCGATGTGGCGCGGCAGCATGCGCGTGGAGCACCGCATCTCCGACGACGTGGCCGGCACGCCGACCAACGAGGGCTACAACACCACGTTGCTGCAGTTCCTGGCGGCCCGCAAGCTGAGCCGCGACTGGACGCTGCTGGCACGCAACTACCTGCTGCGGACCGAGTACGACGCGCGCGGCGACGTATTGCAGGACCGCTTCCAGATCGGTGCGGCGTACCGCGACACGGACACCAACCGCGTCAACGCGCTGGCCCGCTACGAGTACAAGCTGGAGAAGGACGAGAGCGGCATGGACGGCTCGGGCTTCGGTTCGGACACGGGCCAGGACATCCGCACCAGCGCGCACATCGTCTCGGCGCATGCCGACTGGCATCCGTCGCGGCCGTGGTGGCTGACCGGCCGCGTGGCCGCGAAGTGGCAGCAGGACAGCTTCTTCTACGCCGACACCGGCCGCGTCGATGACGATTTCAACGCGGTGCTGGTCTCCGGCCGCGTGGTCTACGACATCACCGAGAACTGGGACATCGGCGTGCTGGGTTCCGCATTCCGCGGCCAGGACGGCGCCAACCAGTATGCGTTCGGCGTGGAAGTGGGGCGGCTGCTGCGGCAGAACCTCTGGCTGTCGGCGGGCTACAACGCCACGGGCTTCCGCGGCGACGAGGACCTGACCGGTTACGAGTACACGCAGCAGGGCGCGTTCATCCGCCTGCGCTTCAAGTTCGACGAAGACCTTTTCCGTAGAGACGACGTCCGCTACCGCGACCCGGTGCGCTGAGGAAACACGACATGACCATCACCAAGCCCACCCTGCTCGCCGCCGCCGTCCTCGCCACCCTGGCCATCGGTGCCAGCGCGCAGCAGACCGTGCTCACCCCGCAACGCGACCGGATCACCGACGAAGCCATCCACGCCGACCTCTCCGGCTACGAGCACACGCAGGGGCGCATCAAGGCGCTCAACGATGCTGGCCGCCCCGTGCGCGACTACCACTTGTCCAAGGCCCAGTGCTGGCTGGACGTGTCCTTCCACGAGTACAGCCGCAACGACCGCAGCGACTTCCCGCAGGAAGCGCTGACCGAATCGGAGAAGCTCATCGTCGGCATGGAGCAGGGCGTGTCACCGCTGCCGACCGACACCCCGCTGGTGAACGGTGCCGCACGCGTGCGCGAGGATCTGTGGCAACGCCTGCGTGCCATCCACGGCACGCCGGGCTTCAGCTGCGCGCAACAGGCCGTGGCCTGTGGCGAAGTGGAACTGGTGCACGCGGGCAACGAGTTCAACCAGCAGCAGTGGCGCCACGCCAAGCCCTACATCCAGATCGCCGAGGACTGGATCAGCGACGCCGAAGCCATGGCGCGCCAATGCGGCGCCGCTCCCGACGCACCCGCCGCAGTGCCCGCCGGCACCGCGCTGACCGTCAACGTGCTGTTCGAGTTCGACCGCTCCGGTCGCGACGACATCCGGGTCTACTCGCTGTGGAGCCTCGATCGCGAACTGGCCCGCCTTCCCAAGGAAGGACTGATGCTGACGGGCGTAGAGCTGGTTGGCCACGCCGACCGTCTGCAGGGGCGCGGATTCGACTACAACCAGGCGCTCTCCGAACGGCGTGCCCAGACCGTGCAGGCGTTGCTCATGGAGCGCGGCGTCGATCCGGCCATGATCGCGTACACCTTCAAGGGTGACGTGGAGCAGGTCCAGCAGTGCGACGGTGTGAAGCCCCAGGCGGCCCTGCGCGAATGCCTGATCCCCAATCGCCGCGTCGAAGTACGGCTGCTCGTCCAGTCCGCCCGGGTCGACTCACAGTAACGCCTATACTTCACCTGTCTTCGTGGATGGATGGAGTGGAGTGATGGGGAACCTGCGCGTCGTCCGGTCGTCCGGAGAGCGGATTCATGAGTGAGGGCGACATCCTCGTCGCCCGTGGCCGCCAGGGTATTCCGGCGTCGCGTCTGGCCCGCCTGTGGCGCGCGCCGATGGCGTGGTGGCGCGATGTACCCATCGCCGACCCGGTCGACAGGCGCAATGCGCCGATGCTGCAACTGATCTCGTTGCTGCTGGCGGTGCTCCCCGCGCTTGCGTGGGCGTATCGTGCCTTTGCGGTCGATGTCCCGTGGCGGCCGGGCGAGTTGACCAGCATGGCGCTGAGCCTGTCGGTGTGCGCCGCCGCCGCCATCAGCTTCGCGCTGATCCGGCATGGACGTTTCGCGTGGGCTTCGCGGCTGTTGCTTGTGGTGTTCGCCGCCTCCGTGGTGCCTGCCTACCTGGCCACCGGGTTCGGTGCCCAACGCTTCGAGCAGCCCGTGCTGGTCATCTGGATGGCGATAGCGGGGCTTGTCGTGGGCAGGGCGGCGCTCTGGCTGATGTTCGCCTGCATCGTGGGCGCGTTCTTCCTGGGCATCTCGGTGGATGTGTCCCGCCAAGGCGATGCTGTCGCACTGTACGGCGACGCCGCGTTCAGTGCCGCCATGTTCCTGATGATCGCCATCGTGCTCGACCGCAGTTCGGCCGCGTTGCGCCAGAGCCTGGGCGAAGCCACGGAGCGCGGGAACCAGCTCGCGGCGGCGAACCAGCGCCTGCTGCAGGAGATCAACGAACGCGAGCTTGCACAGGAGCAACTCATCCACGCCCGCAAGGTCGAGGCGGTGGGTCGACTGGCGGGAGGTGTGGCGCACGATTTCGGCAACATCATGGCCGTGATCAGCGGTTATGCGCGCAAGGGCCTCAGGGCGGGCCAGGTCGAGGACGGCAGGACATCATTCGAAGGCATCGAGGCGGCGGCGCGCCGGGCGACGCTGCTGACCCACAAGCTGATGACGTTCGCGCGCCAGGACGACTACGCGGAAGAGACCTTCGATGCGGCCAGCGCCCTGGCGGATGTCCAGTCCATGCTGCGCCAGTTGCTCAAGCCCGAGGTGGAACTGCGGTTCGTCCTGGGTGATGCCCCATCACCGATCAGGATGGACAGGGACCGGTTCGAGCTCATGGTCCTCAACATCGCGGCCAACGCGGATCATGCGATGCCCCATGGCGGCATCTTCTCCATCGGCGTCGCGCAAGGCGACGACGGTGGCAGCGTGCTGGAGTTCGCCGATACCGGCGCCGGCATGGGGGAAGAGGTGCTGGCGCGTGTCTTCGACCCCTTCTTCACCACCAAGCCGGCGGGGGAGGGCACCGGCCTTGGCCTTTCCGTCATCCGCGACCTGGTCACACGGGCAGGCGGTGCGATATCGGCACAGAGCCAGTTGGGCGTCGGGACCACGTTCACGCTCGTGCTTCCGGCCGCACCTGTGTGAACCGGCGCGCTAGGCCTCGGGTCACCCGGGGTCAGGCGCGACGTGCTGCTGGGCCCTGGGTAAAATGCGCCCATGCTCACCACCGATCAGAACCGGTTCCGCCTGTCGACGGCGCCCATGATGGACTGGACGGATACGCACTGCCGCGTGTTCCACCGATTGCTCGCGCCCGGCGCGCGCCTGTACACCGAGATGGTGCATGCGCAGGCGGTGATCCATGGCGACCGCGATCGCTTGTTGGGATTCGATGCCGTCGAGCATCCGGTGGCGGTGCAGCTCGGCGGCAGCGAGCCGGCGCACCTGGCGCAGGCCGCGCGCATCGCGCAGGACTGGGGCTATGACGAGGTGAACCTCAACGTCGGTTGCCCATCGGACCGCGTGCAGGCGGGGCGCTTCGGCGCCTGTCTGATGAAGGAGCCTGCGTTGGTCGCCGACTGCGTGGCGGCGATGATCGATGCGGTAGATGTTCCCGTTACGGTGAAATGCCGGCTGGGCGTGGACGAGCAGGAGGACTACGGCCTGTTCCGCACCTTCATCGATACCGTGGCGGCGACCGGCTGCAATGTCTTCTTCGTGCATGCGCGCAAGGCGTGGCTGCAGGGCCTGTCGCCAAAGGAGAACCGCGAGATCCCGCCGCTGCGCTACGACTGGGCCTACCGGCTCAAGCGCGAGCGGCCCGAACTGACCGTGGCGATCAATGGCGGTATCACTACGACGGCGCAGGTGCACGAGCACCTGCAGCACAGCGATGGCGTGATGATCGGCCGCGCGGCGTACCACGAGCCCTACGTGCTGCACGAAATGCAGGCGGCACTGTTCGGTGGGGGGATCGTGCCGCGCGCGGAACTGCTGCGCGCATGGCGTCCCTATGTCGAAACGCAGCTGGCGAAAGGTGTGGCGCTGAAGCACCTTACCCGCCACGTGCTGGGGCTGTTCCATGCGCAGCCGGGTGGGCGCGCGTTCCGGCAGATCCTCAGCGAAGGCGCGCACAAGCCCGGCGCTGATTGGTTGCTGGTGGAACATGCGTTGGCGGCGACCACGCGCGAACTGCGGCCGGCGGCCTGAGCCGTGATCACGCGCGACATCGATGCCTTCATCGCCCATGCGCTGACGCTGGCATCCGACTTTGGCCCGGCGACCGCACGCGCGGCGTTCCTGGTCTCGCCGGATGGATTCATGCGCGCGGAGCAGTCGGCGCAGGACAACCGCTACATGGCCGATGCTGGCGCTTTCGACACCGGCGCGGCGGTGCGCGAACACCACGCGCTGCATCGCGCGCTGTCGGAAGAGGTGCCGGTGTTCTGCTTCCCGGGCCGCGAGGCTACACCGGATGCGGTGTTTCCCAACAACGTCTTCGCCACCGCGCGGGTCGATGGCGAGCCGCGGCTGGTCATCGGCCGCATGCGCCACCCGGTACGCCAGCGTGAGGCGGAACGGTCCGATATCCGGGGTTTTTTCCGCGACACGCTGGGATACGCGGAAGTTGACCTGTCGACCCAGCCGCATCCCTGCGAACTCACCGGGGCGCTGGTCATCGATCGGGCGCGCGGCGTCGGCTTCTGTGGGTTGTCCGAGCGCTGCGACGAGACCGGCGCGGCGCGGATGCACGAAGCGTTCGGCCTGCGCGCGACGCTGATGTTCGATCTCGCCCCGGGCGAGTACCACACCAATGTGCTGCTGGCGGTGCTGGCCGGACGTGCTGCGGTGGTATATCCGGACGGGCTGGGGGCAGCAGACCTGGTGCCTGCGCTGGAGGCACTGTATCCCGCGGGTGTGATCGAACTGACCGCATCCGAGCAGGCGGCCTTCGCCGGCAATGCCATCTCACTGTCGCTGGCGTCGGTCTGGATGAGCCAGCGCGCCCACGCGGCCCTGCGGCCAATCGTGGTGGCGAAGCTTGAAGCCGCCGGCTTTGCCGTGCACAGCGTATCGCTGGATGCCATCGAAGCCGGTGGCGGCTCGCTAAGATGTTGTGTGGCCGAGGTTTTCTGACCGTTCAGCAGGCTGAATGCGGGGCATTGCCCTGTGGATAAATTCAGAACGGATTCACCGCTGCGGGCCAAGACTTCGTTTCCATTCCCCCGAGGCGGTTTCGGGTTCCGTTCAGTTTCGCGACCCCAGTTCCGTTACGATTCCGTTATGCGCTTTCGTACCTCCATTCTGGCTGCCATCACCGTGGCGCTGCTCGCCACCCTCACGGGTACCCACGTCGTGCACGCGCAGGACGAGCGTGGCCGTGGCGAAGCACCGCCTGCGCGTGAGCGTGGCCTATCGCGCGCGGAGAGCACGAGGCACCGGTCTTCGATGTCCGACGCGGTGCGCCGCGTGCGCAATGAGACCGGCGGACAGGTGCTGAGCGTCGAGCGCATGCAGTACGAAGGACGCGAGATCAATCGCGTGAAGTACGTGGACGACCGCGGCCGGGTGCGCACCATGGATGATGCAGGCAGCTCACGTCGCGGCATCGATGCGCCGGTGCGGCCTCGGCGCGAAATGACGCAGCCTCCACGCAGCGATAACCCCTCCCGCCCGTAGTCTTACGTAGAATCACGGCTCATCACGAGCACGCCCGCGCGGTCCCTCAGCCGCGCCGCATTCCCAAGGAGAGTCCATGCGTATCCTGCTGGTCGAAGACGAAGCCCCCCTGCGTGAAACCCTTGCCGCGCGCCTGAAGCGCGAAGGCTTTGCTGTGGACGCGGCCCAGGACGGCGAAGAAGGCTTGTACATGGGGCGTGAGGTGCCGTTCGACGTCGGCATCATCGATCTCGGCCTGCCCAAGATGTCCGGCATGGAGCTGATCAAGGCGCTGCGCGACGAGGGCAAGAAGTTCCCGGTACTGATCCTGACCGCGCGTTCAAGCTGGCAGGACAAGGTGGAAGGCCTGAAGCAGGGCGCCGACGACTACCTGGTCAAGCCTTTCCACGTGGAAGAGTTGCTGGCCCGCGTCAATGCGCTGCTGCGCCGCGCTGCCGGCTGGAGCAAGCCTACGCTGGAATGTGGTCCGGTCGCACTGGATCTGGCCGCGCAGACGGTCAGCGTCAATGGCAGCAACGTCGATCTCACCAGTTATGAGTACAAGGTGCTCGAGTACCTGATGATGCACGCGGGCGAACTGGTTTCGAAGGCCGACCTGACCGAGCACATCTACCAACAGGACTTCGACCGCGACTCCAACGTACTGGAAGTTTTCATCGGTCGCCTGCGCAAGAAGCTGGACCCCGAAGGCGAGCTGAAGCCGATCGAGACCGTGCGCGGGCGCGGCTACCGCTTCGCCATTCCGCGCACCGGCGAAGGCTGATGGACTGCGCCGGCATCGCCCGCATTTGATGCCTGCGCCACCTTCCGGCGCCGTGCCGCCCGTCCACGTCGGCCGCGACCGGTTCGAGGGTTGGCGGCCGCGCTCGCTGCGCGCGCGCCAGTTGCTGGCGGCCAGCCTTGCGCTGCTCGCCTTCCTGGCGCTGGCCGGCTACGCGCTGGATCGCGCGTTCGTCGACACGGCCGAGGACAACCTTCGGCAGCGGTTGAAGAGTTATGCCCTGTACTACACCGACAAGGTGGAGTTCGGTCGCAACGGTACGCTGATTCCGCCTTACAACACGCCTGATCCGCGCTTCGACATGCCCGACAGCGGCATGTATGCGCAGGTGGTGCTGCAGAACGTGCCGCCTTGGGGCTCCAACTCGACGCTGGGCCCTGAACTGCCGGTGCCTAGGCGGCTGGGCGCGCTGGAAGAGACATTCGAGGGACCGCTGCCGATACGCCGCGCGGACGGGAGTGAAGGCGAGGCTTATCGCTACGGCGTGGGCTATGCCTGGCCGGCAACCCACCAGCACGCCGAGATTCCCTACAGCATCTACATCCTGGAGGACGCGCAGGCGCTGAGCACGCAGATCCGCGTGTTCCGGGGCTCGCTGTGGGTCTATCTCGGCGGTGCCGGCGTGATCCTGCTGCTGCTGCAGATGCTGGTGCTGCGCTGGAGCCTGCGTCCATTGCGGCGGGTGATCTTCGAACTCAGCAGGGTGCAGCGTGGTGAGCTGTCGGGCATGACGGAGAGCCATCCTCGCGAACTCGAGCCGCTGACCGACAGCATCAATGCCTTCATCGAAAGCGAGCGCGAGAACCTGGAGCGTCAGCGCAATACGCTGGCCGATCTGGCGCACAGCCTGAAAACGCCCATCGCAGTATTGCGTACGCAGCTGGACGACAACGGCGATCCGCAGTCGCTGCGTGAGGAACTGGACGTGCAGCTCAAGCGCATGAACAACCTCGTTTCCTACCAGCTTGCGCGTGCGGCTTCGAGCGGCCACAAGCTTTTTTCGGCCGCCATCGCCATCGAGCCGAACGCCGAAGAGATCGTGCGGGGGCTGGAAAAGGTCTATGCGTCGAAGGGCGTCATCTGCGAATTCGAGATCGATCCGCGCGCACGCTTCCATGGTGAGATGGGCGATCTGCAGGAGTTGATGGGCAATCTGCTGGAGAACGCCTTCAAGTGGGCGCGTTCGCGCGTGCTGCTGACGGTGAAGGTGGGTGCGACGGCACCGCAGCGCAGGCCCGGACTGTTCCTGGCCGTGGATGACGATGGCCCGGGCATCGCCGAGGAGGACGTGTCCAAGGTGCTGCAGCGGGGCGTGCGCGGCGATGAGCGCGTGCAGGGTCATGGCATCGGACTGTCGATCGTGCAGGACCTGATCCGCGACTATCGCGGCGAACTGCAGGTACTGCGCTCGGAGGAACTGGGCGGGGCACGCTTCGAGGTGCGGTTGCCGCCGGGCCTGTAACCGTTACGTCGTCGCCAACGGCGACGGACCGTAGAATCGTCGCAGGTGCCCGGCCACCTCCGGCATCGCGTCGGCCAGCACGCCCGGCGCCGAGAAGTGGTATTCGGTGGCGACGGCGAAGAATTCTTCCGGTGCCTCGGCGGCATAGGGGTCGATCGTGGTTTCGCGGCCCAGGTCGACCTGCATGCAGAAGTCGTCGTACGCGCGCTGGAAGTCGCGCGCCCAGCGGCCATGCCACTCGCCCGGCAGTGGCGGGGTGCCATCGAGTTCCCCATCCAGCGCATCCAGCTTGTGCGCCATCTCGTGCACGGCGACGCAGAAGCCGGCATCGGGTTCGGCCAGGTCGGCTTGCACGTCGGCCCATGACAGGATCAGCGGACCCTGGTCCCAGGCTTCGCCGGCCAGGTCGTCTTCCCACTCGTGCAATACGCCGGCCGCATCGGTATGCGTGCGCTGCACGCGGAACGCGTCCGGATAGACGATCAGCTGCGACCAACCGCGCAAGCCGCTTTCGCCGAACTCCAGGAGTGGCAGGCAGCACAGCGCCGCCAGTTGCACGCGTTGCGCATCGTCCAGGCTCAGGCCGGCGAGCGGCGTGATGGTTTTCTGGTGCAGGAAGCGAGCCGCCAACCCGCGCAGCCTGTCCGAACGCACGTCATCCAGAGCCGACACCCAAGGGGTGTCAGTGGTTACGGTCCGCCAGAGTTCGTCCTGGATGGACGGGGAGGGGCGCCGCAGGCGGCGCAACAGTCCAATCACCGGGTGATGCCGTCCGCGTCAGCGGAACATGCCCGGCAGGAAGCTGTGCCACTTGGAGCCGCGGCTGCGGGGCAACGGGGCGTCGTCGTCGCCGCCACCCCGCGAAGTGGAGGACGTCAATGCAGCGGGGGCGGCGTACTTGCTTCGCACGGCGGTGGCGCGCGCACGACGTGCGTCCGGAGTGGTCGGCACGGCATCACCCGGGCGGTCGGCGACGGCACGATCGGCGACATCCTGGCAGGTGGTGGCATTGCCATTGGCGATGCTGCGCCCGTTCTGGGCGAATACCGCCGCAGAGGCGCCGAGAAGCAGCAGGGCAAGGCTGGCGCGTAACATCGGAGGGACTCCTGTCGGTCGGGGTACAGCGGCCAGATGACGCCGCCGACTATAGCGGGAATGGCTCCGGCCGGCATGAATGCGTCCGGCCCTGCGACGAAATGCCCCTGCGCGGCGATGGATCGAGGAAAACAGGCCACGGCCTGCTGCGTCGCAACAGGGGTGCGAAAGCAGTTGCGGCAGACTGCCGCGATGCCCGCACCCGACTACCGCCCGCTGACCGCGCCCGCCCTGCGCCTGGCGCTGATTGCGGGGGCCCGCCGGGTGATTGCCGCGCGTGACGCGTTGAACCGCATCAATGTGTTCCCGGTCGCCGACGGCGATACGGGCAACAACCTCGCATCGACGCTCGGCAGCGTGCTGCATGGTGCGCTCAGCCAGCCCAGCCAGCATGTCGGCGATCTGCTGAGCCGTGTGGGCAACGACGCGATCGATGGTGCGCGCGGAAATTCCGGCGCCATCCTCGCGCAGTTCCTGCATGGCGTGGCCGAGCGCGTGCGCAACCTGCCGGAACTGGATGCCCGTTCGCTGGCCGCAGCCGTCCGTCAGGGCGCGCAGAGTGCACGCCAGGCACTGGCGCAGCCGGTCGAGGGGACGATCCTGAGCGTGATTGCCGCATTCGCCGAAGAACTGGATGCCGCGGCGGGGGAGGACAACCAGGCCGACGCGCGCAGCGGCTTCGTCCGTGCGCTTGTCCGTGCGCGTCGCGCGCTTGCCGACACGCCGCGCCAGATGGCCTTGCTGCAGCGTGCCGGCGTGGTCGATGCCGGTGCGCAGGGGTTTGTCGACTTGCTGGAAGGCATCGCCGAGTTCGTCGAGGGCGGACCACGTGCGGTGCGCGTGCGCGCCAGCGCACCGGGCGCGGCCAACGATGCGGCCGGGCCGACGGTCCACGACCATGCCATCGATCCGACGCGCCGCTGGTGCACCGAATGCCTGCTGCTGGGCGAGGCGCTGGACCGCGATCGCCTGCGTGCCGCGCTGGAGGCCGGCGGCGCGGACTCCATCGTCATCGCGGGTGGCGCCTCCCGTCTTCGCGTACACGCGCACATCGGATCGCCGCAGGTACTCTTCGACGCGTGCGCGGCGCAGGGCCACGTCGAAGGAATGAAGGCGGACGACATGGTCCGACAGCAGGCGGTCGCCGCCGCCACGCAATCGCTGGTGGTGGTCACCGACAGCGCTGCCGATTTGCCGGAAGACATTGCCGAGCGCCATGCCATCGGCGTGGTGCCCGCGCGGGTGGACCTGGATGGCCGCGACTACCTGGACAAGGTGGGCCTGTCGACGGGCGAGTTCTACCTGCGCATGGCGGTCTCGCGCCAGTTGCCGCGCACCAGCCAGCCGCCGCCGGGCGACTTCCGCCGGCAGTTCGAGCTGTCGCTGGCCCACCATGCGCGGGTGCTCTATGTCGGCCTGTCGCGCGCGCTGTCGGGCACGCTGCAGTCGGGCGAGCATGCCGCCGCGCGTGATCCGTCCGGACGCGTAAGGGTGTTCGATACGGTCAATGCCGCCTGCGGCCAGGCGCTGCTTGTGTGGCGTGCCGCCGAACTTGCAGCGGAAGGCCGCAGTGAAGCGGACGTGGTGGCCGAGCTGGAGCGCCTTCGTCCGCTGACACGGATGTGGGCCATCGCACCCGATATCTCCCATGCCGTGCGTGGTGGTCGTATTCCTCGCTGGGCCGCGCCCATTGCGCGATTGAGCGCGTTGACCCCGATAGCGAGGATGAGTGCGGATGGCCGCATGACGGTCGCCGGCATCCTGCTGACGCGCGCGCATGCGCCGGAAGCCTTCGCGCGGCGGGTAGCACGCCAGCTGGAATCCGGGCAGCGCTGGCGGCTGATCGTGGGGCACTGCGATGCGCGTCCGCAGGGCGAGCGATTGCTCGCTGCGTTGCGCGCGCGGCTGCCGATCAGCGAGGACCGGCTGGTCGAAACCGGGGCGGCCATCGGCGCGCATGCCGGCCAGGGCGCCCTGATCGTGGCCGTACAGCCAGCACCTGATGCCTGAGCGAGGGGAGGGGCGTGGCCCATAATGGCGCCATGCTGATGGTCTTCACCTTGTTGCTGCTGGCCTACCTGCTCGGTTCCGTGTCGGGCAGTCTCACGCTGGGCCGGCTGCGGGGCGTGGACATCCGCACGCAGGGCAGTGGAAACGCGGGCGGCACCAACGCCTTCCGCACGCAGGGGGCGAAGTTCGCACTCGGTGTAGTGCTGGTGGACATCGGCAAGGGTGCGCTGGCCGCATGGCTGGCACTGCGTTTCGCGCCGATGGAGGGCCCGCTGTCGCCACGCGCGCTGGGTTTCCTGGCGACGCTGGCAGCGACGGCGGGACACGTGTGGCCGATCTGGCACGGGTTCCGCGGCGGCAAGGGTGTGGGCACCCTGCTGGGCGGCGTCGCAGTGCTCTGGCCGTTGGCATTGCTGCCGTTGTTCCTGGTCTGGCTGGGTGTGCTGGTCGCGACCGGGTACGTGGGCCTGGCGTCGATCATCGCCACCGCCTGCCTGGTGCCACTGGCATGGTGGATGCACACGGACCGTCCCACGCAGGTGTTCGCCGCCGCCGCCGCGGTGCTGGTGCTTTTCACCCATCGCGCCAACGTGCAGCGATTGCGCGCAGGCACGGAGTCGCGCTTTGAACGCGTGCGCGTCTGGCGTCGCCGCGCATGACCGGCGAACGCGAACTGCTGCTGCGCCTGATTGAAGGCCCCGTCTCCGGCGACGTGCTCGCCCGAGACGCCAAGGTCACCCGCGCCGCCATGTGGAAGCGGATCGAAGCACTGCGTGCGGGCGGCCTGCGGATCGACGCTCAGCCCGGCCGCGGGTATTCGTTGGAAGAGCCGGTCGAATTGCTGGATGCGGACTTGATCCGCGCCCCGTTGCGGGACGCGGCCTCCGCGCAGCTGGCGTCGCTGGAGGTGGCATGGTCGCTGGATTCGACGAACAGCGAGCTGCTCCGCCGCAAGGCGCCCGAGCATGGGGCTGCGGTGTTGCTGGCGGAACAGCAGACCGGCGGGCGTGGCCGGCGCGGACGGCAGTGGGCGTCCCCGATTGCGGCGAACCTGTATCTGTCGCTGTCGCGCCAGTTCTCCGGCGGACTCGCGCGCCTCGGCGGCCTGAGCCTGGTGGTCGGCGTGGCTGCCGCGGAAGCCCTGCGGCAGGCCGGTTACGCCACGGTCGGCGTGAAGTGGCCCAACGATCTGCTGGCGCACGGGCGCAAGCTGGGCGGCATCCTGGTGGAGGGCGGCGGCGAGCATGGTGGCCCGGTGCGCGCGGTGATCGGGATCGGTGTGAACGTCCACATGCCGGCGACTGCTGCGACGGCGATCAGCCAGGCGTGGACGGACCTGGCCACGCTGGGCGGTGGTCAACCCTCGCGGAACAAGATCGCGTCCCACCTGCTGGATACCTTGTTGCCCGCGCTCGAACAGTTCGATCGTGAAGGCTTGTCGCCGTTCCTTGCGAGATACGCTGCGCTGGACGTGCTGATGGGCCGCGAGGTCATCGTGCATGGTCCGCAGGGTGACGAGCATGGCGTGGCCGAAGGCATCGGCGATGACGGTGCGTTGCGGGTACGCGTGGGCGAAGTACAACGACAGGTGCATGCCGGGGACGTCAGCGTGAGGGCGACATGACGCAGTGGGTATTCGATCTGGGCAATTCGCGCGTGAAAGGCGCACCGTTGAGGGCGGACGGGACGCTGGGTGAGGTGCTGGCGACCGGATACGACGGTGAGTTCATCGCCGCCCTGGAGGCTGCCGTTCCGGCGATCGACATGCAGGGATCATCCGCCGTGCTCGCCAGCGTTGCATCACCTGCACGTACCGCTGCGGTGGTGGACTGGTTGACCACCCGTTTCGGGTGCATCTCGATCGCGCGTACGCAGCCGGCGCTGGCTGGTGTGCACATCGCCTATGCCGACCCCGGACGGCTTGGCGTGGATCGCTTCCTGGCCTTGCTGGCGGCGCGCGCGCGCGCCTTGCAGCCGTGGCTGCTGGTGGGCGTAGGCACGGCGGTGATCGTCGATCTGCTGGACGCGGACGGGCGGCATCGCGGCGGACGCATAGCGCCCTCGCCCCGCCTGATGCGTGAAGCACTCCAGCAAGCGGCCGCGCAGTTGCCGTCGCAAGGCGGCGGGTACGTCGAGTTCGCCACCGACACCCTTGATGCGCTGGCATCCGGCTGTGGCGGCGCTGCCCTGGGATTGATCGAGCGCAGCCTGCAACACGCGCATGACCTCTTGGGCGAGCGCCCCGCCTTGCTGCTGCATGGCGGCGGTGCGGCCGAGCTGGCGCCCGCGCTGCGCGATGGCGAACTGGCGCCAGCGCTGGTGCTCGAAGGACTGGCTGTATGGGCACGGCTCGGTACCGCCGCCTGAGCACCGCTAGAATCCCTGCATGCTGATCCGTGCCCTGATCGTCCTGTTGATCGTCCTGAACCTGGGCGCCGCCGCGTGGTGGCTCACCCGTCCCGCCGTCGAACCGCCGTCACCGCCTCCGTTGCCAGCCGGTGTGGCGCGCCTGCAACTCGTCGACGAGATGCCTGCGCCCACCCCTGCTCCGTCGGCCGTGGACGCCCGTGCGGCGCCGGAAATCCCGGCGGCCTGTTTCAGCCTCGGGCCCTTCACCAGCCAGGCTGCCGCGACCCTGGCGCAGGATGCCGTCAAGGGCCAACTCCTGCGGGCGCAACTGCGGGAAGTGCCCGGCCTCAGCGCCAGTGGTTACCAGGTGGTCATGCCGCCCGCGCCGTCGCTGGAAGAAGCGCAGGCAATCGCCGGCCGCATCGGGGCGGCGGGATTCAACGACTTCCTCGTCGTGCGCCAGGGCGAACAAGCGAACGGGATCGCACTGGGCAGGTATCGCAGCCGGGAGGCCGCCGAACGCCGCGTATCGCAGTTGCAGGCTGCGGGGTTCACCGCACAGATGCAGCCCGTCGGCCGCGCTGGACCCAGCCTGTGGTGGCTGGATGCCGGCGTCGTGGAGGGTGTCGACCCCGGCGGGCTTGCCCGTGCCGCGTCCAGCGGTACGCCGCAACCCCTCGAATGCACGGCACTGCGCTAGAATTGCCGCCCGCGCCGCTTTAGCTCAGCTGGTAGAGCAACCGCCTTGTAAGCGGTAGGTCATCCGTTCGATTCGGATAAGCGGCACCATTTCCTGTCGGCGCATTGCCCCCTCGCGTGCTGCGATGCCACAGGCCCGTCATCGCCGACGGCATAGACTGTGCGTCTGTTTTCCGCAGGACGTACCCATGAGTCGAGCTTTTCCTCCCGTGTCCCTGATCGGCGTGCCCACCGATGTCGGCGCCGGCCATCGTGGCGCGCGAATGGGGCCCGATGCGCTGCGCATCGCGGGTCTCGCCGAAGCGCTGGCGGCACGGGGCGTGGACGTGATCGACACCGGCAACGTGCAGGGCCCCGCCAATCCTTGGACCGGCCCCGTCCATGGCTACCGGCATCTCGATGAAGTGGTGGCATGGAACCGCGCGGTGATGGATGCCACTGCTACCGAGCTGGCCCAGCAGAGGTTGCCCATCATGCTGGGGGGCGACCATTGTCTGGCCATGGGTTCCATCACCGCGGTCGCGCAACACTGCCGCAAGGTCGGCAAGAAACTGCGGGTGCTGTGGCTGGACGCGCATTCGGACTTCAACACCAGCGAGGTCACGCCTTCCGGCAACATCCATGGCATGCCAGTGGCGTGCCTGTGCGGCATCGGCCCGGATGCGCTGACCAGGCTGGGTGGTGATGCGCCCGCGATCACACCGTCGATGGTCCGGCAGATCGGCATCCGTTCAGTCGATCCGGAGGAGAAGCGGCTGATCAAGGACCACAAGGTCGACGTGTACGACATGCGCTACATCGACGAGGTGGGCATGAAGCGCACGGTGGAAGCTGCGCTGGAGGGCCTGGATGCCGACACCCACCTGCACGTCAGCTTCGACGTGGACTTCCTGGACCCGAGCATCGCGCCCGGCGTGGGCACCACCGTGCCAGGCGGTCCCAACTATCGTGAAGCGCAGCTGGTGATGGAGATGATCGCCGACACGCGCCTGATGGGTTCGCTGGACATCGTGGAGCTGAACCCGGTGCTGGACCGTCGCAACCGCACCGCCAAGCTCACGGTGGACCTGGTGGAGAGCCTGTTCGGCAAGTCCACGCTGATGCGCGACTAGGAGCGCGGGGCATCGGGGGAAACTTAGACTGAATGGGCGGTCTATGGTTTCACGCGGCCTATACGCCGCGCCGTCGAAGGTGCACCACACGCCGCTGCGGCGCGGGACGCACCCGCAATGGCACCCTTATCCACTCAGGAGATGACACATGAAGCGTGCAATGATGCTGGTGCTGACGGCGATGTTCTCGATGGCGGTCCTGTCGGGCTGCAATACCATGGCCGGCGCCGGCAAGGACGTGCAGAAGGTTGGCGAGAAGGTCGAGGACAAGGCCCAGGACTGCAAGGACGGCAAGTGCTGATGCGCGCTGTCGGCTGACCGCATCCGCCGGATGCGAACCGAAGGAAGGGCCGGGAAACCGGCCCTTCCGCGTTGCCGGCCAGGGTTTGGTCAGCCGCCAGCCAGCGTGCTTGAATCAGACTGCACGGGTGGGGCGGCATGGCCGGCGTGTACCGGACGATGCGCGTCCCCAGGCCGTGAATACCGTCCACAGGAGTCGCTTATGAAGCGTATCGTCTCGTTGTTGCTGTTGTCCCTGTTCTCCATCGCCGTGCTGTCCGGCTGCAACACCGTCAAGGGGTTCGGCAAGGACGTGCAGAAGGTGGGCGAAAAGGTCGAAGATTCCTCGGGCAAGTAAGCCTCTGGGTTTTGAAGACTCGAAACGGGCCGCGTATCGCGGCCCGTTTTCTTTGCCGGTGTCTGCAGTGCGTCAGGCCGCAATGATGGGGCAAGAAAATCGGAGGCTCGAGCGTCGCCGCACGCATTCATCCGTGCGAACGCGTCCTCATGCGACTGAACTGTTCAGTCAATCCTAATGGTGCGTTGACGCGCAGTTGATCGGATGGGAACACGCGGTCTGCGATGCTGTTTTCGCGGCGCCCCCTGCCGCTCAATAAAGTGAGGAAACACCATGAATCAGGACATCATCGCCGGCAACTGGAAGCAGCTGAAGGGCAAGATCCAGGCAAAGTGGGGCGATCTGACCGATGACGATTTCAAGGTCGCGCAGGGCAATGCGGAATACCTCGAAGGCAGGCTGCAGGAGCGCTATGGCTACGACCGGGATCGGGCCCATACGGAAGTCGAGGATTTCCAGCGCACGCTGCGTTCCGACAAGACCTTCAAGCACTGACGTGATCGCGTCTGCAGGACCAGGACAGGACGGGCCGCTTCATGCGGCCCGTTTTCTTGTGCGTGTTCAACGGTGGCGTGGCGGGTCGGCCACGAAGCCGTCCGGGAACGCTCGCGGAGCCTCATTGCGCCAGATGGGGCCGTGGCGACGCGGCAGGACGCCCATCGCAACCAGGCGGCGATGCTCGTCGTAACGCACTTGGCTCACCTGTTCGGGTTGGCGGGTTGCGCGGTCGAACCCGGTGCGCGAGGTCGGCGCCCACTCGCGTCCGCCATGGCCGGTGCCGATGCTCTGCTCCCGGGCGACGCTGTCCGCCGCGATCGCACGCGATGACGATGCCGGTGCCGCAGCCTCTGCTCCACCTCGCTTCTCCAGCGGGGACCGGGCAATGGGGGGCGGGGCGTACTGCGGATACCGGTAACTGCGGGCTTCCCGGAATGCAGCCACTCCGATCACGCCCACATTCCGGGGCCGCCCTGTGCGTGCGGCGTAACTGTCACCCAGATCGGTGAACACGAACTGCGCCACGTCGTCCATCGACTTGCGCCAGCCGTTGATCTCGGTGGTTTGCCAGGGTTCCAGCACATAGCCGGCTTGGGAAGGATGCGCGGTCTGGCCGGTGATCGCATTGATGCCATCCACGGACAGCACGACCAGAACGCGTTCGCCCGTGGTGTTGGTGAGGCGCACGCTGTAGCGGTGGCCAGGGGTGCCGGCGACCCACGTATCGCCCCGGTGGGGATGCTGGGCAAGCCATTCGCCGGTGTCGCGATCGATCACGCCGACATCGACCAACGGGCGGGCGTGGGCGGGTACACAGGCAACCAGCAGGGCCAGGGTTGTCAGGGAAACAAGGATCCGATGCAGCATGTCCGTTCTCCAGGTGGGGACGATGCTGGAAACGGACCGCCACCGGCAGTGGGGTTGCCGGTAGATGCGGTGTGCCGCCCGGTTAAGCCACGGGCAGGCTGAACCACTGCGACCCTGTGTCGCAGGCGCGCTGCCGGCAGTATCCAGCCCCAGCCGGTAAACTGGCTGCTTTCCCGCACTCCCCGCTTCGCTTATGACCACCCGCGTCCTCACCGGCATCACCACCTCGGGCACGCCCCATCTGGGCAACTACGTCGGCGCCGTGCGCCCCGCCGTGGCCGCCAGCCGTGCCGCGGATACGGAGAGCTTCTACTTCCTGGCCGACCTGCACAGCCTGATCAAGGCACAGGACCCGGCGCGCACCCAGCGGTCCACGCTGGAGATCGCGGCGACGTGGCTGGCCTGCGGGCTGGATCCGGACAAGGTGTGGTTCTACCGGCAGAGCGACGTGCCGGAGATCACCGAGCTCACGTGGTTCCTGACTTGCGTTGCAGGCAAGGGCATCCTCAACCGTGCGCATGCCTACAAGGCGGCCGTGGACAAGAACAACGCCGAGGGCGAAGACCCGGATGCCGGGGTCAGCGCGGGCCTTTTCATGTATCCGGTGCTGATGGCAGCCGACATCCTGATCTTCAATGCACATCAGGTGCCGGTGGGCCGCGACCAGATCCAGCATATCGAGATGGCACGCGACTTCGGCCAGCGCTTCAATCATGTGTACGGCAAAGAGTACTTCACCCTGCCGGAAGCGTTGATCGACGACAACGTGGCCACGCTGCCCGGTCTCGATGGCCGCAAGATGAGCAAGAGCTACAACAACACCATCCCGCTGTTCGCGCCGCGCGAGGAGCTGAAGAAGCTGGTGTTCTCCATCCTCACCGACTCGCGGGGCCCCGGCGAGCCGAAGGACACCGAAGGCTCGGCGCTGTTCCAGCTGTACCAGGCCTTTGGCACCGGCGAGGAAGCGCGCGCGTTTGCGCAGCGGTTCGCCGACGGCATCGGCTGGGGTGATGCGAAGCAACAGCTGTTCGAGCGTATCGACGCGGAGATCGCCCCGCTGCGCGAGAAGTACGAGGCGCTGATGGCACGGCCCGGTGAAATCGAAGCGATCCTGCGCGATGGTGCCCGTCGCCTGCGCGAGCGGTATGCGACGCCGCTGCTGGCCGAGCTGCGCCATGCGGTGGGCCTGCGCGACCTGTCGCAACAGCCGTTGGTGGAGACCAAAGCCGTGGCATCGAAGGCAGCATTGCCGGCGTTCAAGCAGTATCGCGACACCGATGGCCGCTTTTACTTCAAGCTGGCCGATGCCGACGGCAACGTGCTGGTGCAGAGCAACGGCTTCGATTCGCCGAAGGATGCCGGCAAGCTGATCGGTGTGCTGAAGCGGGCCGAGCAGGCCGACGCGATGGAGACGCCGGAGATCGTGCTGCAGGTGCCGGCAGCGGACGTGCTGGCGGCGCTTGCCGCGCTGCGCGCGGCGGAGGCCTGAGTCCATGCCGTATCTTGCGGTGATCCTGTTCCTGCCCTGGTTCCTGCTGCTGGGCTCGCTGTACTGGTTGTTTCCGCGCCAGCCGCGAAATGCGCGCCGCAAGGGCTTCGATCTCGCGGTATTGGCGGTGGCGTTCGTGTTGAGCTTCATCGGCATGCAATGGGGATACGCGTTGGGTGCCGCTGATGTCGGCACCGGCGCTATCTGGAAGCAGGTGCTGGCCACGCTGGTGGCCTACGGCGCATTCCTGTTCGTGCTGACGCTGGCGGTACCGCTGCGCGGCTGGTGGTTGTCGCGCGGCTGAGCCGTCCGCGGACGGGTCGTTCCACCAAAGGCGGGTCGTGCAGACACGAGGCGGGGACTAGAATCGGATCATCCGTTCCCAAACAGGCCCGCGGATGAGCCTCCACGGCATCCACACCATCGACACCGCGTTCCAGCGCGACCACTTCGACGCCGCCTACCTGATCGTCGAGGAAGGGCGTGGCGCCTTCATCGACTGCGGCACCAACCACTCCGTTCCGCACCTGCTGGCGGCTGTGCAGCAGGCGGGCATCACGCCCGCGGACATCGACCTGCTCATCGTCACCCACGTGCACCTGGACCATGCGGGCGGGGCCGGCTTGCTGATGCAGCAGCTGCCGAACGCCACCCTGGTCGCGCATCCGCGCGCCGCGCCGCACCTCATCGATCCGGAAAAGCTCATCGCCGGCGCCACCGCCGTCTATGGCGAAGAGGAAATGCAGCGCAGCTACGGCACCCTCCAACCCGTGCCGGAGGCGCGCGTGCGAGTGGTGGAGGACGGCGAGATGGTGATGCTGGCGGGTCGCACGCTGGAGTTCATCGATACGCCGGGCCACGCGCGCCACCATCACTGCATTTGGGACGCGCGCAGCCGCAGCTGGTTCACCGGGGACACGTTCGGGCTTTCGTATCGCGAGCTGGACGGGCCGCAGGGTGCCTTCATCCTGCCCACGACCACACCGGTGCAGTTCGAACCCGCGGCGCTGAAGGCCAGCATTGCGCGCATGGTCGATCGTGCGCCCGAAGTCATGTACCTGACCCATTACGGGCCCGTGTCCGACGTACCGCGCCTGGCGCAGTCGCTGTACGAACAGATCGATGCGATGGTGGCCATCGCCGACGCCTGTGACGGGCGTGCGGATCGTCATCGCTGCATCGCCGCCGCATTGTCGGCGTTGTACCTCGAGCGCGCCCATGCCCAACAGGTGCCGCTGGCAGACGAGGACGTACTGCGCCTGCTTGCGATGGACATCGAACTCAATGCGCAGGGCTTGGGCGTGTGGCTGGATCGTGGGCGGCCGTGAGGTGCTGCGTCTACCTGGAGAAGCGACGTAAGTCGCGACCGGAAGGAAAGGTGGCCTTGGCCTTTACGAAAGGCGCCGCGTCTTGCGCATCTTGCCAACCGTGTTCGCAGGGCGTGCGGTCGCGACTTACGTCGCTCCTACAGCGATCCTTTAGACTCGGGGCGCTGATCGAATGAGGTGGAGTTCCATGAAACGCGCCGTTCCTTTTCTGCTCCTGCCGCTGGGCTTCCTTCCCGCCTTCGCCGCCGACATCCCCGGCGGAGGCATCAACCCCGACAATCTGTCGCGGCATGTGCGCGTGCTGGCATCGGACGAATTCGAGGGCCGGGCACCGGCGACTGCCGGTGAAGAGAAGACGATCGCCTACGTGGTGGACGAGCTGAAGAAGGCCGGCGCTCAGCCCGGTGGCGAACGGGGCACCTGGACCCAGGACGTGCCGCTGGTGCGTGCGCAGGTGGAGGGCGCGGTGACCGCATCGCTGCGCATCGGTGGCGAGACTCAAACGCTGACCAACGGCGATGACGTGGTGCTGCAGAGCCTGAGCCCGGTCGATCGTGTCGCGCTGGTGGACGCGCCCCTGGTCTTCGTCGGCTATGGCATCACTGCGCCCGAACGCGGTTGGAACGATTACAAGGGCGCCGACCTGAAAGGCAAGGTCGCCGTGGTGCTGGTCAACGATCCGGATTTCGAGACCGAAGCGCCAGGCGCGTTCGACGGGCGTGCCGTGACCTACTACGGACGCTGGACCTACAAGTACGAGGAGCTCGCGCGCCAGGGTGCCGCGGGCGTGCTGATCGTCCACGAGACCGCGCCGGCCGCCTACGGGTGGGCGACGGTGCGCGCCTCGGGGCTGTCGCCGGTGTTCGACATCCCGCGCCCCGACGCGGCGACGTACCACACGCTGCTGCGGGGCTGGATGCAGCGTGACCTGGCCGTGTCGCTGTTCAAGCGCGCGGGGCTGGATTTCGATGCAGAGAAGCGGCGCGCGCAGACGGCCGCGTTCGCGCCCGTCGCGCTCGGTGACGCCACGTTGTCCGCGGCGTTCGGGGTGAAGCGGGACCAGGTGGTGACCCGCAACGTCATCGGCAGACTGCAGGGCGCGCAGCGTCCGGACGAGACTGTCATCTACTCAGCGCATTGGGATGCCTTCGGCGTCGGCGAGCCCGACGCGTCAGGCGATGCGATCCGCCACGGCGCCATCGACAATGCCACGGGGGTGGCGGCCGTGATCGAACTGGCGCGCGTGTTCGCCGCCGGCCCGCGTCCGCAGCGCAGCCTGCTGTTCATGGCGTTGACGGCGGAGGAAAAGGGCCTGCAAGGCGCGATGTTCTATGCGGCCAACCCGGTGGCGTCGCTGGAGAAGACCGCCGCCGTGCTCAATATCGAAATGCTCAGCCCCGACGGTCCGAATCGCGACATCGCCTCCTGGGGCAACGGGCGCGTTTCACTGGAAGACGATCTGAAACGTGTGGCCGAGGCGCACGGGCGCAGCTACTCGCCGGACCCGAGCCTCGAAGCGGGCTTCTTCTACCGCGCCGACCACTTCGCTTTCGCCCGCGCGGGCGTGCCGGCGATCACCATCGGCGCCGGACTGGATCGCGTGGAGGGTGGTGTTCCCCGTGGCAAGGCGCTGCGCGATGCGTATTTCGCCAAGTGCTACCACCAGCCCTGCGATGCATGGACCTCGAACTGGGATGCGGTGGGGCAGGCGCAGGATGTCGAGCTGCTGTACGCGATGGGGCGCGGGATCGCCGACGGCGAAGGGTGGCCCCACTGGCGGGAGGGTTCAGAGTTCAAGGCCACGCGCGAACGTTCGGAGACTGAACGCAAATAGCGGCGCCCGCGCACGTTGCACGGGGCGGGTGGCGCGGTATGCTCCGTGTCCTTTCCGCGCCGCCCCGAGCACCCGATGGTCTCACTGCATGCGCTGGTCTACCGGAGCCAGGCCACGCGCCCGTTGGAGACCACCGATCTCGATGCCTTGCTGCTCGATGCGCGCGTCAACAACCAGTTGGCCAACGTCACCGGCACCCTGATCTACGGCGGGCAACGCTTTGTGCAGTACCTGGAAGGCGCCCGCGCCGATGTCGAGCAGATCTACGCGCGGATTAGCCGTGCGCGGCAGCATCGCGAACTGGAGATCCTCGAGCAGGGCAGCCTTGATGCGCGTCGCCTGCAGCGCTGGCACATGGGGTTTGCGGAAGCGCCACAGAGCCTGGTCCAGCAGCTCAGCCAAGCGCAATGGCAGCGCGACCTGCCATGGCTGGAAGACGAGATTGCATCGTCTCCCGGCCTGAAGCACCTGCTGTCCTTCTGGAACGACCAGGTTGCCCTGGTGCGGTGACCTGCTGCCCTCATGGCCAGCGGTTCGGCGCGCCGCGCGTGCTGCCTTCGTCCATCGGCACCACGCAGAAGCGGTGGCCGGTGGGTGCTTCCATCACCCACCAGCGGTTGCGCACGTGCTGCACGCGTTTCGCACCCAGCGTTTCCAGTCGCGCGACTTCGGCGTCGATGTCGTCGGTCTCGATATCCAGGTGCACACGGGCTTGGTGTTTCACCTTCTGCACTTCGATGTGCAGGCCACCGGGACCGGGTTCGAACTTGTCGTAGATGCCCAGGTCGCCATCATCGGGATGGGTGACTTCCAGTCCCAGCGCCGAACTCCAGAATGCGGATGCGGCGTGCAGGTCGTCGACCTGGCTGTCGATGATGAAACCGGCGAGACGGCTGCGGTGTGCCATGGTGGTGCGCTCCTTCAGTCCCAGGTGTTCGGTTCGGAAGCGCCGGCGCGGTCGCGCAGGCGGACGACGCAGAAGCGGTGCCCGGTCGGTGCTTCCATCACCCACCAGCGTTTGACGAAGCCGATGCGTTTGGCGCCGAGTGCTTCGAGACGGTCCGCTTCGGCATCGATGTCGTCGCTCTCGATGTCCAGGTGCACACGCGACGCGTGATCCACGCGCTGCACTTCCACGTGCAGGCCACCGGGCGCCTCGCCGAGTTCGGCGTAGCGCGCCTGGCCCTCTTCGTAGGTTTCCGTGACCGGGAGCCCGAGCGCGCAGCTCCAGAACGTGGTGGCAGCATCATGGTCGCCACCCTGGCAATCGATGATGAAACCGGCGAGGCGACTGCGATGGGTCATGGCGACTCCTGCGGTGGTATGACGGCGGCATCCTGCCAGACTCCGCGGTCAGGGGTCGTCCGCAGGCGCTGGAACCGGAGCGTAGAGATGTGAGGGAGGAAGTGCGAGCCTTCCTGCCGGTCGGTCCTCCGCCCTCATTCCTGCCTTCAGTGCGGCAGGGCCAGGTCGTCGATCAGCGCCTTCAGAAAGCGTGCCGCTTCGCCACCGGTGCAGGCGCGATGGTCGAACGTCACCGACAGCGGGATGACCTTGTGCGATTCGAAACCGCCCATCACGGGGGTGACCTGGTGGCGAGCGCGGCCCGCGGCGACGATGGCAACGCACGGCGGCACCACCACCGGCGTGGCGTAGCGGCCGGCGAACATGCCGAAGTTGCTCAGCGAGATCGTGTAACCGGTGAGTTCCGACGGCGGGATGCTGCGGTCTTCCACCTGCGCGCGCAGGCGGTTGATGCTCTCGCGCACGCCGCCGGCCTCCAGCAGGTCCGCATTGCGCAGCGCGGGGACGAACAGGCCGTCATCGGTGTCCACGGCGATGCCGATGTCCACGTGCGGATGCAGCGTGCGGGTAAGCTTGTCGCCATCGAACCACGCGTTCATCGCCGGCACCGTCTTGCAGGCGTGCACGATGGCGCGGACGAGGCGGCCGGTCATATCGTTGCCGGGTGTCCAGGCGTGAATGTCGGCGTCGTCGCTCAGCGTGGTCGGCACGACCTTGGCATGTGCATCGGCCATCACGCGTGCCATGTTCCGGCGCACGCCCTTGAGCTGTTCGGGCTGGCCGCTGACGGACACGCCCGGCGGCTGGGTGCGCATCGGCTTGCCGGTGGCGGACAGTGCGGTACGCTGCGGGTTCGCGACCGGTGCCGCCGCGGCGACCGGCGCGGTGGTGCGTGCGGGTGCGGCGGTCGTGGTGCCGCGCGCGGACCCGTCTGCAGCGGCCTGTTTCACGTCCTGCATCGTCACTGCGCCATCGGCGCCGCTGGCGCGCACGCGCGACAGATCCACGCCCAGCTTCTTCGCCATCGCGCGCACGGCCGGCATGGCCTTGACGCCGCCGACGGCGATCGCCTGTTCGGTGTGCACCGCATTGGACGACTGCATGGCACCGACCACGGTGCCGGCGTCGGCATCGGCCTCCGTGGGAGCGACGTCAGTCGCGATAGAGGCTGAATCGGGTGTTGGGTTCGCGACTGACGTCGCTCCCACGGCAACGGATTTCGGCGGACCGTGGTGATGGCCGGTGTCCTGGCCTTCCGCGCGCTGCGGCAGGCTGACGTCGGGCTCGAACACGGCCAGCATGCTGCCGGTGACGACGACATCACCCGCGGCACCGGCCAGCTTCACCACCTTGCCGGATACCGGGGACGGTACTTCGACCACGGCCTTCGCGGTCTCCATCGACACCAGCGGTTCGTCCAGGCGGATCACGTCGCCTTCCTTGACGAACCACTCGACGATGGTCGCGTCCGGGAGGCCTTCGCCCAGGTCGGGAAGGTGGAAGGTCTTGCTCTCGCTCATGCGGATATCTCGTTGGAAGTCGTTTCGTTGATCGGTTGCAGATCGCGCGCCGGCACCCAGCCGCTGCGGCCGTCCGTGTGCGTGCACCACCACCAGTCACCCAGTTCGTGCAGCAGGGCGACGGTGTCGCCGGCCCGCACGTCGAGTTCCTGCGCGGAATAGTCGTGCAATGCGACAGCGTGACCGTCGTCGCGCGGCTGCAGCCAGTCCACCGGCGCCCAGCCGGCATTGCCGTCGGCGGTGGTGGTCCAGGCGAAGGCCGGCCACTCGGTGTCGCGTGCGCCGAGCGCGACCACGTCGCCGCGCGCGAACCGGATCGGGTTCGCGTACTGCGTGCGGTAGTCGCGGACGGCGCGGGCGTGCATCAGCCGTTCGCCATCGCCCGTTTGGCCGCGGCGACGATCTTGTCGACGCTGGGCAGGTACTTCATTTCCAGGCGGAACAGCGGAATGTGGGTGTCGTAGCCGGTGACGCGTTCGACCGGCGCCAGCAGGTCGTACATGGAGTATTCGGCCAGACGCGCGGCGATCTCGGCGCCGAAGCCGGCGGTGCGCGGCGCTTCGTGCACGATCACGCAGCGGCCGGTCTTGGCCACCGACTCGGCGATGGTGTCGAAGTCGAGCGGACGCAGCGTAGCTACGTCGATCACTTCGGCGCTGATGCCTTCGTCGGCGAGTTTGTCGGCGGCTTCCAGCGCTTCCTTCACCTGCGCGCCCCAGGTCACCAGGGTCACGTCGGTGCCGTCGCGCAGCACGAAGCACACGTCCAGCGGCAGCGCTTCGCCGTCGTCGGCGACCACTTCCTTGTACTGGCGATAGATGCGCTTGGGCTCCATGTAGATGACCGGATCCGGGTCGCGGATCGCGGCCAGCAGCAGGCCGTAGGCGCGCTGCGGCGAGGACGGCATCACCACGCGCAGCCCGGGGACGTTGGTGAAGATGGCCTCGTTGGCTTCGCTGTGGTGCTCCGGCGCGCGGATGCCGCCGCCCCACGGTACGCGCAGCACCATCGGGCAGTGCAGGCGGCCGCGCGTACGGGTGCGCAGGCGAGCAGCGTGGCAGATCAGATGGTCGACCATCGGGTAGACGAAGCCATCGAACTGCGCTTCGGCGACCGGTTTCATGCCCTGCGCGGCCAGGCCGACGGTGAGGCCGGCGATGGTGGTCTCGTCCAGCGGCGTGTCGAGCACGCGCTCGGGGCCGAACTTCTGCTGCAGGCCCGCGGTGGCGCGGAACACGCCGCCATTCACACCCACGTCCTCGCCCAGCACCAGCACGGACTCGTCGTGGGCGATCTCCCAGGCCAGCGCCTGGGTGATGGCTTCGATCAGGGTGATCGCCGTCGGTGTCGCCACGGCGTCCGGTTTCGCGACTGAAGTCGCTCCCACAGTCTTGTTTTCAGGCTTCATCACGGTGCTCACGGGCGTCCCTCCGCAGCGATCGCGGCGGCGCGTTGCTGCAGCAGGTCCGGCGGCGGGTCGGCATACAGGTAGTCGAACATCGCCTCGACTGGCTGCACCGGCGTGTTGAGGTAGGCGTTGACCTCCTCGTCCACGCGCGCGCCGCACTCCTCTTTCCACGCGGCTTCGTCGGCTTCGCTCCAGGAGCCCTGCGCGGTCAGCCAGGTGCGCAGGCGCGTCATCGGTTCGCGTTCCCAGCCGGCCTTCACTTCGGCATCGTCACGGTAGCGGCGCGCATCGTCGGCGGTGGTGTGGTCGGACAGGCGGTAGGTGACGAACTCGATCACCGTGCCGCCCTGGCCCTTGCGGGCGCGCTCGCTGGCGCGGCGCATGCCTTCGAGCACGGCGATCAGATCGTTGCCGTCCACCTGCAGGCAGTGCAGGCCGCCGGCCAAGCCCTTCTGCGCCAGCGTCTGCGCGCCGGTCTGCGCGCTACGCGGCACCGAGATCGCCCAGCCGTTGTTGATCACACCCAGTACCAGCGGCAGTTCGTAAGCACCCGCGGAGTTCAGTGCGGCGTAGAAGTCGGTTTTCGACGAACCACCATCACCGCACGTGCTCACCGCGATATGCGGCTGCTTGCGCAGTTTGAACGACAGCGCCGCGCCGGCGGCATGCAGGCACTGCGTGGAGATCGGCACGCAGAAGGGGAAGTCGTTGCGTGCGTCGCTGTCGCGGTCGTAGTCGCTGCCGCGCTCGTCGCCGCCCCAGTACATCAGCACGTCGCGCGGCTTCACCCCGCGCATGAACATGGCGCCGTACTCGCGATAGCTCGGTGCATAGACGTCGCCGGTGCGCATCGAGGCGCCGATCCCCACATGGGTCGCCTCGTGGCCCAGGCAGCTCGCGTACGTGCCCAGCTTGCCGGTGCGCTGCAGGGCGATGGCCTTGGTGTCGAAGGTGCGCACGAACAGCATCTGTTTGAACAGCTCGCGCAGGCGGGCGATGTCGCGCCCGGCCTCGGGCAGGTCGTTGCGTACCAGGGTGCCGTCGGGACCCAGGTACTGGAGGTATTCGATCTCGAAGCTTGCGGCAATGCTCATCTGGACGGTGTTCTCGTCAGTGGCGGAATTGGTTTCAAATGTAATTTTAGGAGCTGAGCGCTGTGCAGCCGTCGTGCAATGCAACAAGACGGGGGTGGATGGCGAGCGACCCGGCGTGGAAAACGGTGCGGAAACAGACGCTTGCCGGGCTGTCGTTCGGTGTCAGTCCGCCTGCGGTCGGCGTGGGTCGGAGGGGGTGCGCGTGGCGGGCTGCGCAAACGACAAGGGGCGCGGTTGCCCGCGCCCCTGTCGACCCCACGATGGCGCGGAAGTTCAGCGGATGCGCTGGACCAGGCGATCGTGGTTGTTGGCGGGGTTCGGATCCGTCGTCGTGCTGCTGACGGTGGCGTCGAACTCCAGTTGAGTACCGCGCTTCGGCTTGCCCGGCACCACCAGCGCGAACGCCAGCGTCTGCACGCCGCGCGCCATGGCGCCACGACGTGTGCAGTCGGCGGCGGCACCGTCCGTGGTGTCCTGCACGCGGGTGCAGGACCAGCCGCTGGGCGCGGCCACGGCGGCGTACCGGGCCTCGACGTTGCTGGTAAGCCGCACCGTCACCTGCTCCGCCTGGTCCGGACCCGCATTGCGCACCGGGACCAGCAGCGTGGCGATGGTGCCGCGGCGCAGCGGCAGGGCAGCGCCCAGCAGCCGCACCGACAGGTCGGCGCGGGTCTGCGGCAGCGCGGCCACGGCCACCGAGACGGCGGCGGTGTTGTCGCCGTTGGCCGGGTCGAGCACGGTCGAGTTGGCCGACACGCCCAGGCCGAGCGTGGTGCCCGCGGCGCTGGCCGGGACGATGGCGTCGATCGCGAACGTCGCTTCACCGTCCACGGCCAGAGAAGACGTGGTGCAGGCCACGCGGGTGGTGCCGGTGGTGACGTCTGCCGCGTCGCAACTCCAACCAGCCGGCAGCGTGGTGAGCGACGGCGACAGTTCGGCCGAGAACACGAAGGCGAATGCCGCCGGCAATGCCGCGCCCGGACCGGCGTTGCGGACGGTGGCGGTGTAGCGCACGGTCTCGCCGACGTTGGCAGTGGCACGGTCGGCCGACACCGTGGCCAACAGGTCGGCGCGGGCGAAGGTCGGCACGCGGATGCTCAAGCGCACGGGGTCGTGATCGGATGAGCGCACGGCCAGCGTGGCATCGCCGAAGTTGTCCGTGCCGAAGTCCGCGTTGATGCGCGCGTGGTCCACGCGCAGCGCGGCATCCATCACTAGCGATTCGTTGACCAGCACGTGGTCCAGCGTCTGCGCATTGCCCTCGAACACGTACGAGTAGCGATGGGCCGGATCGGCGATCAGCTGCGATCCGTCCACCAGTGGCACGCTCAGCGGGCTGGGCATGTACGTCAGCACCTGGTCTTCCGGTGCGGCTTCGCCCTTGAGGATGCCCATCACGTCGACGTAGCCATCGTTGAACTCAAAGGCGTTGAAGTCGCCGACCAGCACGATCTTCTCGTCCGGGTTCGCCTGCTGCATCTCCTGCACCAGCTGGGCCAGGTAGACCGCCTGCGCGCCGCGCTTCACACGCACGCGTTCGCCGCCGGTGGCCCAGCCGCTGCTGCCGGGCAGGGTGTCGTTGATGTCGTTGAGCGAACGCAGGTGGTTGACGATCACCGTCAGCGGATAGCTCGACGCGGCGTCCTGGTGCACGCGGGCGCGCAGGCGCAGCGGCGGACGGTCGTTGAGCAGGCTGGTGGTGCCATTCGGGTTGGCGATGGTGGTCTCCTTGCCGAACTGCGCCACGTCCAGCACCTCGACGCGGGCCACGCCGTCGGCGGTCAGGCGCGAGCTGACCAGGAAGCCGACGTTGATGCCGCCCACGTCGTTGCCCGGCTGCAGGTACGGCACGTAGCCCGGGCGCGCGGCACAGGTGGCGTCGATGCGCTCGGACAGCAGCTGCAGCACGCGGACGTTCTCCACTTCCACCGCGCCCAGGATGTCCGGGGTCTTCAGATAGTCGCAGATCGCCAGCGCGGCCTTGGCCAGACGCTTGTCCAGCGCTTCCGGCGTCAGCGTCACCGCGCCGTTGCTGTCGTTGACCTCGTCGAACAGGCGCAGTAGGTTGAAGCTGCCGACGGTGACTTCGTCGTAGCTGGGATCGTTGACGGCTTCCGGCAGGCGGCCACCGCTGACGGTCGGGGGCGTGGCGACGTCGGGCAGCAGCGCCCAGGTGCCGGCGAAGTAGTCGAGCACGCCCAGCAGGCCGGCGACTTCCGCCCCGGTGTCGACCGACAGCGGCTGCGCGCCGACCTGGCCGCGACTGCGCACCATCAGGCGTTCCTGGTTGGTGTCGAAGCGCGGCGGGTTCTTGCCGGCCGGCAGGGTGATGGCATCCATCACGCCGATGCCGGCTTCGCGGAACGGACGCGCCACGCCGGGCAGGGCGACGTGGAACACGCCGTCGCTGAAGGACAGCGCGTCGTTCTCGTCGATGCTGCCGCCCGACGGTGCGATCGCCACCGCCTGCGCCACGCTGACGCGCATGCCTTCCAGGCGTTCCAGCGTGCCGGGCAGGGCGTCGGGGCTCAGTTCGGCGGCGGTCAGTTCGATCGCGGCGGGCAGGGCGACGCCGGTCTCCAGCACTTCGACCGTCGGGGTGACGATCTCGGTGATCGCCAGCTGGTGCGGGTTGGACGACGGGGTGTATTCCTCGACCGTGCCGGTCACCCGCACGCGGTTGCCGACCGCGGCGGTGGCCGGCGGCGCGCTGCTGGTGAATACGAACACGGCGTCCGAAGTGGCCGGGTCGCCATCGTCGTTGGCGGCCTGCAGGAAGAAGCCGTTGTTGAACTTCAGCGCGGTGACGATGCCTTCGGTCACCACGCGCTTGCCGTCGTGCGGCGACAGCAGGCCGATGCCCTGGATCTGGGCGATGGTCAGCGCCAGCGGCGGATCCGGCGGTTCCGGCGGCTCGGCGCCGCTGTTGCGCGGATTCGGCGCACCGACGGCGAAGTCGGCGCCGTTGTTGTTGGTGTCGATGCTGCCGTCGCCGCCACGCAGCGCGGCCGTGGTGTTGCTGAGCGTGCCGGTCGGCGCGCTGCCTTCGAAGCAGTTGGCCGCGCTGCCGAAGCCGACGAAGTCGGCCACGTTGGCATCGGCGGTCGGGCAGGCGCCGGTCAGGGCCGTGGTGGTGCGGCTCAGCGCCACCTTGCCGGCGGTACCTGCCATGGCGATGGTGCCGACGGCGTCCGGGGTGGGCAGGTCCACCGTGCCACCGGCGCCCTGCGCCTGCTGGATCAGGTAGAAACCACCGGCCGGGATGCTGCCGCTGAGGTTGGTGCGGCCATTCCAGGTGGTGCCGGTGGAGGAGGCGTACTGGACGCTCCAGCCGGTCAGGTCGACCGCGGTGGGGCCGTTGTTGCGCAGCTCGATGAAGTCGTTCTTCAGCGTGGCGCCGCTGTTGCCGCCGCCGCCGTAGACCTGGCTGATGACCACCTGTGCCTGCACCGACGACGCGGCGAACAGCAAGGCGAAAGACGCGAACACAGCCGCAAGGCGGCCCCGTGGCATTTCCATGTTACGGAATCTCCCTCAGTGGATTGGACGCCGCCCCCGTCGGAGGCGGATCGGCCCCCGGCCGACGCAATGTAGCCCAAGCCTGTGGTACGCGCATTGCATGGGCATGACATAAGTGCCGGTTTTCCATCACCTTGCCCGGGCTGCCTGCCGTCATCGGTTACGCTGGCGCCCCTGCCGCCGCCCGGGTGGCGCCCCGGTTGATCGACGGATGGCCGTAGAAAAGAACGAGCGCCCGCTGGAAGCAGGCATCCACACCGACCTTGCAGGCCGCATGAGCTACGGCGGCTACCTGCAGCTGGACCGCCTGCTCTCTGCGCAACACCCGGTCTCCGACCCGCAGCACCATGACGAGATGCTGTTCATCGTGCAGCACCAGGTCTCGGAGCTGTGGATGAAGCTGATGATCCACGAGCTGCAGGCGGCTATCGGTTTCCTCCAGCGCGACCAGGTCTGGCAGTGCCGCAAAGTGATGGCGCGCGCCAAGCAGGTGCTGCGCCAGCTGACCGAGCAGTGGTCGGTGCTGGAGACGTTGACGCCGTCGGAATACATGGGCTTCCGCGATCTGCTGGGCCCTTCGTCGGGCTTCCAATCGCTGCAGTACCGCACCATCGAGTTCCTGCTGGGCAACAAGAACGCGGCGATGCTGAAGGTGTTCGCGCATGATCCCGAGGGCCATGCCGGCCTGGAGGCCGTGTTGGGTGCGCCCAGCCTGTACGACGAGTTCCTGATGTACCTCGCGCGCTGGAACCATGTCATCCCAGCCCAGCACCTGCAGCGCGACTGGCGCCAGTCGCACGCCGCCGACGCCGCGCTGTTGCCGGTGTTCGAGGCCATCTACGAAGACACCGACCGCTACTGGCGCGAGTATGCGCTGTGCGAGGACCTGGTGGATCTGGAGAGCCAGTTCCAGCTGTGGCGCTTCCGCCACATGCGCACGGTCATGCGCATCATCGGCTTCAAGCGTGGTACCGGCGGTTCCAGCGGCGTGGGCTTCCTGCGCCAGGCGCTGGAACTGACGTTCTTCCCGGAACTGTTCGACGTGCGGACCTCGATCGGTCCCGGTCGTTGAAGCCGGGATTGGCCCGGGTTCCGCAAAAAATCCCTTGGAAATCAGCGAATTGAATGGCTGAATAGGCCGAATGGCCGTCGCGGTGCCTGTATTTCAGCGATTTGACGGCCCCCGGCCACGTCGGTAATCCTCGCCCGTCCCGTGCTCGTTGCACGGGAAACCGAAATCCTGAACCACTTTTTCTAGGGGGAGCCCGCATGAGCGGAGCCGTCGAGTCATCAACACCGGAACGGATACCGGAATTCAAGCAAGTCCTGGGACATCCGCGTCCGTTGTGGATGCTGTTCATGTCCGAATTCTGGGAGCGCTTCGCGTTCTACGGCATCCGCTGGGCGATGGTGCTGTACATCGTGGCCCAGTTCCATGGTGGCGACGCCTCCGGTGAAAAGCCGGCCAGCGAGTTGTACGGTGCTTACCTGGCACTGGTCTACGCGGGCGCCATCTTCGGCGGCTACGTAGCCGACAAGCTGATCGGCTTCCAGCGCTCCATCCTGCTCGGCGCGGTCTTCATGTCGGCGGGCCTGTTCCTGCTGGCGCTGCCGAGTGAGGCGATGTTCAAGCTCGGCCTGGCCACGATCATCGTGGGCAACGGCCTGTTCAAGCCGATCATCTCCACGATGGTGGGCAAGCTGTATGCCCAGGGCGACGCGCGCCGCGACTCGGGTTTCACCATCTTCTACATGGGCATCAACATCGGTGCGCTGTTGGCGCCGATCGTCACCCAGTACCTGGCGAAGAAGGTGTTCGGCATCGAGGACATGCCCGCGTACAAGGTGGTCTTCATCGCCGCCGGCGTCGGCATGCTGCTGAGCCTGGTGTGGTTCTGGTTCGGCCGCAGGCAGCTGGAAGGCATCGGTATGCCGGCAGAGCACCAGACCGGCCTGCGCAATGTCAGCCTCGTCGTCCTGTTCGGCGCGGTGATCGGTATCCCGATGTTCTATGCACTGCTGACGATCAACGCCAACCTCCTGCAGGCCATCCTGATGGCACTGTTTGTGATCCCGGCGGTGATGCTGGTGGTCGAGGGCCTGCGTGAGGGCAAGGTCGCGCGCGACAAGGTCGTCGCGATGCTGGTGATCTTCGTGTTCAACGTGCTGTTCTGGATGTTCTTCGAGCAGGCGGGCAGTTCGTTCAACTTCCTGGCAGACCGCATCGTGGACCGCAACATCGGCATGGAAGGCTTCTTCCAGATGTTCGCGGGCACCAGCGATTTCCCGGTCTCCTGGTTCCAGTCGGTCAATTCGGTGGCGATCATCGCGCTGGCGCCCGTACTGGCCTGGCTGTGGGTGAAGATGGGCAAGAACAACCCCATCATCCCGCGCAAATTCGGCCTGGGCCTGATCTTCAACGGTCTGGCGTTCCTGCTGCTGATGATGGCGCTGTCGGGGATGGTGGATGCCAACGGCAAGATCCCGTTCTGGACGCTCTTCATGGTCTACGTGATCCAGTCGGTCGGCGAGCTCTGCCTGTCGCCCATCGGTCTGTCGATGACGACCAAGCTGGCACCGTCGCGCCTGGCCGGCATGGCGATGGGTTGCTGGTTCCTGTCCATCGCCATCGGCAACAACATGGCGGGCATCTTCGCCGGCAAGGTCAGCGGCGAAGGCGGCATGACCGTGCAGTCCGCGCACGCGGGGTACACGTTCGGCTTCTGGGCGCTGGTGGGTTCTGGCGTGCTGCTGTTCGTGATCGCGCCGCTGATCCAGAAGCTGATGCATGGCGTGAAGTGATGCTTTGGCGCGCGCCCCACGGGCGCGCCTTTGCCAATGCGTCATCCCGGCGCAGGTGGGGATCCAAAAGAAAACGGCGGCCATCGGCCGCCGTTTTCCGTAGAGCGGAGCTTGCTCCGCTGAGGACACATCCGACGAGCCGAGCAAGCTCGGCGCTACGGGAGCACGCCCCTCAACCCTCGATGCGCTTGACGCCTTCCCCGGCCAGCTTGTCGATCAACTGGTCCAGCATCGCGCGCTCTTCGTCACTCAGCGGTTCCAGCATGCGCTGGTGGTATTCGATGACCATCGGCGCGACTTCGTCGTAGACCCGGAAGCCTTCGTCGGTCAGCGCGAGCACCGAGCGACGGCGGTCGTCGCCGTGGATCTCGCGCTGGATCAGCGCCCGTTCCAGCAGGCGGGCCACGGCCCGGCTGACGGCCACCTTGTCCATGGCGGTGCGGCTGGCGACTTCACCCGCCGACAGGCCCGGGAACCGGCCTAGGACCGCCATGACCCGCCATTCGGTGATCGCCAGGCCGAAACGGCGGTGGTATTCCCGGGAAATCGCGCTGCTGATCCGGTTGGACAGCACGCTCAACCGGTAGGAAAACAGGCGGTCGAGGTCGAAATCGGCGTGGACGACGGGGTTGGCGGGCTGGCTCATGTTGCGCTGCTACTTGTGGTTGGTTTCAGCTGAAACTATAAAATGGGGCCTGACCCGGCAAGCCTAGCGAGGCGCCCCATGAACGCACAACCCAACCTGGGTATCCAGCCCACGACGTTCGACAACCCGATGGGCATCGATGGCTTCGAGTTCGTCGAGTTCGCCGCGCCGCAGGGCCAGGCCCACCACCTGCACGACTACTTCCGCAAGCTGGGCTTCGTGCAGGTCGCGCGCCACAAGACCCGCGCCATCAGCACCTATCGCCAGGGCGACTGCACCTTCCTGATCAACGAGGATCCGGACTCCTTCGCCGCACGCTTCGCCGCCGAACACGGACCCAGCGCCTGCGGCTTCGCGATCCGGGTCAGGAAGCTCGCCGAATGGGCCCGCGTGCAGGCGCTGAAGAACGGTGCCGAATCGTTCGACGCCGCCGACGAACTCACCAAGGCGGTCGCCGCGCCCGTCATCAAGGGCATCGGCGACTGCATGCTGTACATCGTCGACCGCTATGACGACAAGGGCACCATCCACGACCCGGACTACGAGTACCTGCCGGGCGTGGACCTGCTGCCGAGGGGCTTCGGCCTGACCTTCATCGACCACCTGACCCACAACCTGTACCACGGCAACATGGCCAAGTGGGCGGACTACTACGAGCGCTTGTTCAACTTCCGCGAGATCCGCTACTTCGACATCAAGGGCGCGAAGACGGGCCTGTTGTCGAAGGCGATGACCGCGCCGGATGGCATGGTGCGCATCCCGTTGAACGAGTCCAGCGACCCGAAGTCGCAGATCAACGAGTACCTGGACGCCTACAAGGGCGAGGGCATCCAGCACATCGCCTGCTTCACCGACGATATCTACACCACAGTGGAAAAGATGCGCGAAGCCGGCATTGCGTTCCTGGACACGCCCGACACGTACTTCGAGGTGATCGACCAGCGTATCCCCGACCACGGCGAGGACGTCGCGCGGCTGGCCAAGAACGGCATCCTGATCGACGCCGACGTGGAGACCAAGCAGCGCAAGCTGCTGCAGATCTTCACCCAGAACGCGTTGGGCCCGATCTTCTTCGAGATCATCCAGCGCAAGGGCAACGAAGGCTTCGGCGAAGGCAACTTCCAGGCGCTGTTCGAGAGCATCGAGCGGGACCAGATGAAGCGCGGGGTTCTCTGACGTTGCAAGAGCCCCTCTCCCGACGGGAGAGGGGTTGGGGTGAGGGTACGGTGGCGTCATGGACATCAAGCCGCCGCTGCCCACCACTACGCTCGGGAATTCGCGTCTCCTGCGCAAGCAAATGAACGACGCGGAACTGAGGCTTTGGAAGGTCCTGCGTGGAAGCAGGTTGGGTGGACTTAAGTTCCGTCGCCAGCATCCGATCCCGCCCTACATCGCCGATTTCTGTTGTATCAAGAAAAAGTTGATCATCGAACTGGACGGATCGCAGCACACGGCATTGGTGGACGCAACACGAACCCGTGCACTCCAGTCACAAGGTTGGAAAATCATCCGCTTCTGGGATCATGATGTACTGCTGGCAACAGAGGCCGTTGCCGAGGCGATCTGGAACGCTGCGTGTGGACCGGACCCTCACCCCAACCCCTCTCCCGCCGGGAGAGGGGCTTTGATCGGGACACGATGAGCATGAATGCGAACAGCACCAACAACTACCAGCCCGGCTTCGGCAACCATTTCGCCACCGAGGCGATGCCCGGCACGCTGCCGGAAGGCCGCAACTCGCCGCAGCAGGTGGCGCATGGCCTGTATGCGGAACAGTTGAGCGGTACGGCGTTCACCGCGCCGCGTGCCGAGAATCGGCGCAGCTGGCTGTACCGCGTCCGCCCGGCGGCGATGCACGGGCCGTTCGCGCCGTATGCGCAGCACCGCCTGCACAGCGACTTCAGCGCCGGCCCGGTGTCGCCCGACCAGATGCGCTGGTCGCCGCTGCCGATGCCGGAGGTGCCTACCGATTTCGTAGATGGCCTGTACACGATGGCAGGCAACGGGTCGCCTGACGCGATGCATGGCGTCGGTATCCACCTGTACGTCGCCAACCGGTCGATGCAGGGCCGCTATTTCTACGATGCGGACGGGGAGCTGCTGATCGTCCCGCAGCAGGGCAGCCTGCGCATCGCCACCGAGTTCGGCGTGATCGAGGTCGAACCGCAGCAGATCGCGGTGATCCCGCGCGGCGTGCGCTTTCTCGTTGAATTGCCCGATGGCGAGGCGCGCGGCTATGTCTGCGAGAACTTCGGTGCGGCGCTGCGATTGCCGGATCTCGGCCCGATCGGCTCCAACGGCCTGGCCAATCCGCGCGATTTCGAGACGCCGGTGGCGGCATACGAGGACGTGGAAGGCGGGTTCGAGCTGATCGCCAAGTTCCAGGGCCACCTGTGGCGCGCGGACATCGGGCACTCGCCGCTGGACGTGGTCGGCTGGCATGGTAACTACGTGCCGTACCGCTACGACCTGCGCCGCTTCAACACCATCGGTTCGATCAGCTACGACCATCCGGATCCGTCGATCTTCCTGGTGCTGACCTCGCCGAGCGATACGCCGGGCGTGGGCAACATGGACTTCGTGATCTTCCCGCCGCGCTGGCTGGTGGCGCAGGACACGTTCCGTCCGCCGTGGTTCCACCGCAACATCGCCAGCGAGTTCATGGGCCTGATCCACGGCGTGTACGACGCCAAGGCCGAAGGCTTCGCGCCGGGCGGTGCCTCGCTGCACAACTGCATGACCGGGCACGGGCCGGATGCGGCGACGTTCGAGAAGGCGTCGAGCGCCGACCTGTCGAAGCCGGATGTCATCACCGGCACGATGGCCTTCATGTTCGAGACGCGTGCCGTGATCCGGCCGACGCGGCAGGCGATCGAGGCCGCGCACCGCCAGCGCGACTACCAGGCGTGCTGGGCCGGTCTGCGCAAGCACTTCGCTTTGAAGGATTGAGGCACGCTCAGGTCGCTGCGGTTTCCGCCTGCGCGTCGGACAGGTGCTGCAGGCGCCGCGCGGCCTCGGGCGGCAGGGCCTCAAGCAAGCGTTCGCGGATGCGGCCGGCGAGTGTCGACGCCATGCGCGCTTCGAGGAACCGCAATGCATCGGCCAGTGCTTCCAGCATCGCGTCATCGTCCAATCTCGCCAGCAGGCGTTCGCGGTGGCGACGTGCGCCGTCGTCGCGCTGCAGCTCCAGCATGCCGGACAGGTAGACCTTGGCCGCGACCAGCGATCGTCGCGGCCCGGCCGGCGCGTTGGTGGTTGGCACGCGGGTCGTACTTGCCGCGGGCAATGGCGTCGTTGGCGTGTCCGCGGCCGTCAGGTAGCCCGTCTGCACCAGGCGCTGTACCAGCAGCGGCGCATCCTGGCCCAGCAGGCGCACGAGTTCGCCCAGGTCGCGCTGTCCATCGCAGAGGATCAGCGCCCGCCGCTCGCGCATGCCGAGCGTACCCGTGTGGGCCTGCAACGTCTGGCGGGCGAGGTCGGTCTTGGACGGGCGCATGGCGAGTGGAAGGGGAACCCGCGCGCAGGCTAGCCGCGTGCGATGAAGTGCCGATGACAGCCGCGTGTTCGCAGTGACTTAACGCGATGACGCTAGTCTGCAGGTTTGCGCACTGGAGAGAGCTGATGAAGTCGATGTTGCCGATCGTGATGGTGGTCACCCTGTTGTCCGCGTGCCAGCGCCAGGAGGCGCCGACGGCGGAGGCGGAACCGACCACGACGGCGACCAGCACGCCGATGGCGGATGCGCCAGCACCTGCTCCCGCGGTGGACGACACGGCAGCTCCCGCCGGTCCCGTGAGTCAGGCCAGCTTCCTCGGCTACGGCGACATGAAGCTGGGCAGCACGGTGGAAGAGGCGCGCGCGGCATGGGGCGGCGAATTGAACGGGGCGCCGATGGAGGGCACCACCTGTCACTACCTGTGGCCGAAGTGGATCACGCGGCCCGCCGACTTCGCCTTCATGATGGAAGAAGGCAAATTCGTGCGATACGACGTTGGCACCGACAAGGAAACTGCGCCCGGTGGTGGCAAGGTCGGCATGGGCGTCGACGAACTGCAGAAGCTGTACGGTGGTGCGCTGAAGGCGTCGCCGCACAAGTACACGCAAGGCGGCCAGTACCTGGCGATGGACGCCGGTGACGTGGCGCCGACCCGGCTGGTGTTCGAGGCGGATGCCGCGGGCAAGGTCACCGCCTGGCGCGTGGGCCTGTCGCCGCAGGTCGATTACGTGGAAGGCTGCTCCTGAGTCAGCGCGTCCACCGGCGGCAGGCCGTCGCTGGCCCTGCCGTCGCGGGCAGGCATAGAATCGCCGGACACCACACGGGAAGGGGACGGCGATGATGGAAGCCTGGGGATACTTCGCGCTGGGGCTGGTGTTGCTTGCGCTCGGCGGCGATTCGATCGTCAAGGGCGCATCGGGTCTGGCGCAGCGCTTCGGCGCATCCCCCTTCGTTGCCGGTCTGTTGCTGATCGCCTTCGGCACGTCGCTGCCGGAACTGGCGGTCAACGCGCGTGCCGTGTGGGTGGGTGCGCAGGAACTCGCGCTCGGCAACGCGGTGGGCAGCAATATCGTCAACCTGGGCCTGACGCTGGGCGTCGCGGCGCTGGTCGCGCCGGTCGTGATCCGGATGCGCATGCTCTCTCCGCTGCTGGTGCTGCTGGGACTGGCTTCGCTGGCGCTGATCGTGTTCGGCCTGGATGGCGTGGTCAGCCGGGTGGAGGGCATGGTGCTGCTGCTGGGCTTCGCCGCCGTACTGGCGTTCCTGCTGGCGCGTGCGTCGCGCGAGGATGCGCGGGTACGTACCGACGTGGAGACGTTCGCCGTCACGCACACCGTGCTGTGGATGAATCTGCTGCGCTTCGCGGTGGCCACCGCGCTGCTGTACTACGGGGCCCGTTTCGTGCTGCAGGGAGCACCGATGATCGGTGCGCAGTGGGGTCTTTCACCGTTGCTGACGGGCCTGCTGCCCGTGGCGATCGGCACGGCGCTGCCGGAAGTCGCCGCCGCTGTGATGGCCGCCAGGCGAGGCCAGGGCGACATGGTGGCCGGCCACGTCATCGGCTCCAGCCTGTTCAATCTTCTGGTCGTGGTCGGCGGCATGGCGGCGTTCCGTCCGATGCCCCTGCCCGCGTCCTTCGTGCGGCTTGAACTGCCGGCGGCCATCGCGTTCGTGCTGGTGCTGTACCCGATGTTGCGCGGAGACCTGCGCATCAACCGCCTGGAGGGCGGGCTGCTGCTCGCCGCGTTCGTGGGCTGGGTGGTGCTGGAGGTCGCGCTGCTCGCCTGATCTGAACGCTGGCTCAGGCAGACGTGAACGGGTTTGTTAAACTCGGGCGATTGCTCGCGAATGACGCATTCCCTGCAACGCAAGGCGGTTGATGATCCCTTTCCTCGAAATCCTGCTGGCGCTGCCCTTCGTGCTGGCGCTGGTGGTGGCGCTGGCGCGCGGCCTCCCGCGCGGCGCGACGGCATGGTTGGCCGGGCTGGCGCCGCTGCTGGGCCTGGTGCTGCTGGCGTGGATGACGCCGAGCGTCCTGCAGGGCTGGAACGTGCGCGCCGACTACGCATGGATTCCACAGATCGGCATGTCCTTCACCCTGCGCCTGGACGGTCTGGCGTGGATGTTCGCGGGCCTGGTGCTGGCGATCGGTGCGCTGGTGGTGATGTACGCGCACTATTACCTCAGCGCGAAGGACAGCGCGCCGCGCTTCTTCGCGTGCCTGCTGCTGTTCATGGGCTCGATGCTGGGGGTGGTGCTGGCAGGCAACCTGTTGCTGCTGGTGGTGTTCTGGGAGCTGACCAGCATCAGTTCGTTCCTGCTGATCGGGTTCTGGTCGCATCGCCAGGATGCGCGGGAAGGCGCGCGCATGGCGCTGGCGATCACCGGTGCCGGCGGACTCGCGCTGCTCGGCGGCGTGCTGCTGATCGGGCGCATCGTCGGCAGCCACGACCTGGACGTGGTGCTCGCCTCGGGCGACCTGATCCGCGCCAGCGGGCTCTATCCGTGGGCGCTGGCGCTGGTCCTGGCCGGCGTTTTCACCAAGAGCGCGCAGTTCCCCCTGCATTTCTGGTTGCCGCATGCGATGGCGGCGCCCACGCCGGTGTCGGCCTACCTGCATTCGGCGACGATGGTGAAGGCCGGCGTGTTCCTGCTGGCGCGCCTGCATCCCGCGCTTGCGGGCACCGACCTGTTCTTCTACGTGGTGACCAGCGTCGGCGCGCTGACGCTGCTGATCGGCGCGTGGTACGCCATCTTCCAGCACGATCTGAAGGGCCTGCTGGCGTACTCCACCATCTCGCACCTCGGCCTGATCACGCTGCTGTTCGGCATCTCCACGCCGATGGCGGTGGTGGCCGGCGTGTTCCACATCCTCAACCACGCCACGTTTAAGGCCTCGCTGTTCATGGCGGCAGGCATCATCGACCACGAGACCGGCACGCGCGACATGCGCCGGCTGGGCAACCTGAGGCGCTACCTGCCGTGGACCAGTGCCTTGGCGATCACCGCCTCGCTGGCCATGGCGGGCATCCCGCTGCTCAACGGATTCCTGTCCAAAGAGATGTTCTTCGCCGAAGCGCTGGATATCGGCGGCCATCGCGCGATGCGCGACGTCATCACCGTGGCGGCACTGCTGTATGGCGTGTTCGGTGTGGCCTACAGCCTGCGCTTTGTCTACGAGACGTTCTTCGGGGAAGGCCCGCGCGCGCTGGATGTCACCCCGCACGAGCCCCCGCGCTGGATGAAGATCCCGGTGGAAGTGCTGGTGGTGCTGTGCGTGGCGGTGGGCGTGGTCCCGGCCTGGACCATCGCGCCCGTGCTGCACGCCGGTGCCGGCGCCATCCTAGGCGACACGATGCCCGAGTACAGCCTGGCGGTCTGGCACGGCATCAACAGGCCGTTGCTGATGAGCCTGGCCGGCATCGCCGGCGGCATCGCCCTGTACTTCGGGTTGCGGCGCCTGTTCGACCTGCACGCCATCGTGCGGCGGTCACTGGGGCGCAGTGTGTTCCGCTGGAACATGGAAGCCCTGTACGGCCTGGCCGGTCGCTTCACCGACCGGATTGCCAACGGCAGCCTGCAGCGCAGCCTGTTGTTCCTGCTTCTGGCCGCCATCGCGGCGGGCGCGGCGCCGTTCGTGGGCGGCGACGCGGCACCCCTGCAGTGGCACGGTTCACAGCCCATGCCGCTGCTGGGCTGGCTGTTGTGGCTGGTGCTGGTGGCCTGTGCGGTGTGGACGATCCGGCTGTACCGGCAACGGCTGCTGGCGGTCATTGTGCTGGGCGGCGCGGGCCTGATGGTCAGCCTGGCGTTCGTGTTCCTGTCCGCGCCAGATCTGGCGTTGACCCAGCTGATGGTGGAAATGGTCAGCCTGGTCCTGCTGTTGCTGGGCCTGCACTACCTGCCGCCGCGCTCGCCGCCGGAACGTACACCACGCCGCCGCTTGCGCGACATTGCCGTGGCACTGGCGGCGGGCCTCGGCACCGGCACGCTGGCCTATCTCGTGATGACCCGGCCGGGCGACACGATCAGCGGCGAACTGCTGGCGCGTTCGTTGCCCGAGGCCTATGGCAGTAATGTGGTGAATGTGATCCTGGTGGACTTCCGCGGCTTCGATACCTTCGGCGAGATCACGGTGTTCGGCATCGCGGCGTTGATCGTGCATGCGCTGCTGCGCCGCGCGCGGATGGCGCCGGAGAAGATCATGTCGGGACCGCCGATCACGTTGCCGGTGCCTGCCGACCTGGCGCAGATCATGTTCCCGCTGACGTTGACGGTGTCTGTCTTCCTGTTCCTGCGCGGACATAACGCGCCGGGTGGCGGCTTCATCGCTGGCCTGGTGCTGGCGGTACCGCTGCTGGTGCAGTACGTCATCCAGGGTGCGGCCTCGGTGGAGTCGCGCTTCGGCTTCGACTATGTCCGTTGCATCGGCGTGGGCTTGCTCGTCGCCGGCGTGAGCGGCGTGGCGTCGATGGGCTTCGGCGTGCCGTTCCTGACCAGTGGCCACCTGGACCTCGACTTGCCGGTCATCGGCAAGGTGCCGCTGGCCAGCGCGATCGGTTTCGATACCGGCGTCTATCTGGTGGTGTTCGGCGGCGCGATGCTCATCCTGTCGATGATGGGCACCATCAAGCCGTCGCGCACGCGCGTGTCGCACCTGGGCATCATGGAACCGGGTGAGCGCTCCAATCGCACGGGGGAGCTGCGCTGATGGGAGGTGCACGGTAATGGAGCTGGCCATGGCGAGCGCGATCGGCATCCTCACCGCCGCGGGCGTGTACCTGCTGCTGCGGGCGCGCAGTTTCGACGTCATCCTCGGGCTGACGCTGCTGTCGTACGCGACCAACCTGTTGATCTTCTCTGGCGGGCGGCTGGTACCCGGCAAGCCGGCGGTGTTGCGCGACGGCGTGGCGCCGACGCTGGCGAACTACACCGATCCGCTGCCGCAGGCGCTGGTGTTGACGGCCATCGTGATCGCCTTCGCGATGACGGCGGTGACCGTGGTGCTGGCCATCCGCAGCCGCGGCGACAATGACAGCGACCACGTGGATGGCCCCCGTGCGGAGCGTGATTTCCTGGCCAGCGAACTGCGCCGCCTGGAAGAAGCGCGCGAAGCCGCGAAGGCGGATGATGCCGGGGGCAACGCATGAACCATCTGCCCGTGCTGCCGATCCTGATCCCGCTGTTCGCCGCCTCGATCGCGCTGTTCTTCGAGTACCGTCGCTTCGGCATGGTGCCGCAGCGCATCGTCGCGTGGATGTCGGTCGCCGCGATGCTGGTCGTGGCATGTCTGCTGGTGGGTTCGGCGGCGTCCGGCGACGTCTCGGTCTACCTGCTCGGCGACTGGCCCGCACGCCTGGGCATCGTGCTGATGGTGGATCGCCTGTCGGCGCTGATGCTGCTGGTCGGGCTGCTGCTCGCGGCCGCCTGCCTGTTGCACGCCTGCGCCGGCTGGGACCGGCGCGCGCCGCATTTCCATGCGTTCTTCCAGTTCCAGCTGATGGGGTTGAACGGCGCCTTCCTGACCGGCGACATCTTCAACCTGTTCGTGTTCTTCGAAGTGCTGCTGATCTCGTCCTATGGCCTGATGCTCAGCGGCGGGCGTGGCGAGCGCATGCGTGCGGGCCTGCATTACGTCAGCTTCAACATCGCGGCATCGACGCTGTTCCTGATAGCGCTCGGCCTGCTGTACGGCCTGCTCGGCTCGTTGAACATGGCCGAGATATCAGTGCGCGTGGCGCAGCTGCCACCAGGCGACGTTGCCCTGGTGCAGGCGGCGGCGGGCCTGTTGTTCGTGGTGTTCTGCGCGAAAGCCGCGCTGCTGCCGATGTACTTCTGGCTGCCCGATACTTACACGCATGCGCCTGCTGCGGTCGCCAGCCTGTTCGCCATCATGACCAAAGTGGGGCTTTACGCGGTGCTGCGGCTGGGCACGCTCAGCTTCGGTGCAGCGGGGCCGCTGGACGGGTTCGCATGGCCGGCGCTGCTGGCGCTGGGGGCGGCCACGCTGGTATTGGCGTCGCTGGGCGTGCTGGCCGCGCAGCGTCTTCGCGCGCTGGCGGCGTACCTGGTGCTCGGTTCGGCGGCGACCCTGTTCGTCGCGTTCTCGCTGCATTCCGCAGGCACGGTCGGCGCGGGGCTGTACTACCTGGTGCACAGCAGTTTCGCCGGTGCGGCGCTGTTCCTGCTCGCCGACCTGATCCGCCGTCGCCGCGGCCGCGCCAGCGACCGCAAGGACGTGATCGCCGCGCTGCCGGACAAGACCGTGCCGGGTCTGCTTTTCCTGGTGGCGGCGGTGTCGCTGGCCGGCCTGCCGCCGTTGTCGGGCTTCATCGGCAAGCTGCTGTTGCTGGAAGCCGTACCGTCGGGGCCGCATACGTTCTGGATCTGGACACTGGTGCTGAGCACCAGTTTCATGATGCTGGTCGGACTGGCACGTGCGGGCACGCGGTTGTTCTGGCGTGTCGAGCCCTGGCCCGATGCCGGGCAGCACACACTGGAGGCCTACACGCCCGCACACGAGGCGGTGCACGCGCCTTCGCGTCCACTGGAAACGGCGGCCATCGTGCTGCTGCTGGCCTATGGCCTGGTGCTGGTGCTGGCCGCCGCCCCGCTGCTGGACTACACGCGCGCCACGGCGACCCAACTGCAGGCGCCGGCCGATTACGTCGAACACATGCGCGCCGCCACCCCAACCCTGAGGGAGCCCTGAGCATGGTCGCTACATGGCGCAAGCGCTGGTTGCCGTCGTTGCCGCTGAGCGTGACGGTATTCTGCTTCTGGCTGCTGATGAACGACGAGATCAGCGCGGGCCAAGTGGTGATGGCGCTGGTGCTGGCACTGCTGATCCCGCCATTCGCGGCACGGCTGGACCGCGAGTTCGCGCGTATCGGCCGGCTGCGCAGCGTGCCGCGCATGCTCGGTGTGCTGTTGCTGGATATCGTGCAGGCCAACATCACCGTGGCATTGCAGGTGCTGGGTCCGGAGCGGAAGATCCATCCCGGCTTCATCTGGGTGCCGCTGGATATCGACAACATCCACGGTATCGCGGCGTTGACCAGCATCATCACGCTGACGCCGGGTACGGTGTCGTCTGCGCTGTCGGATGATCGCCGCCACCTGCTGGTGCACGTGCTGAACCTGGACGATACCGACCAAGTTATCCGGCAGATCAAGACGCGCTACGAGGCGCCGCTGATGGAGATATTCCCATGACGCCGCAGACACTGGTGGTATACGCCGTGATCGGCTCGATGCATGTTGTCGGTGTCGCCATGCTGCTGGCGCTGTATCGGCTGGTCCGTGGGCCGAGCGTGCCGGACCGCATCCTCGCACTCGATACCTTGTACGTCTGCGCGATCGCGCAGCTCATGCTGTTCGGCATGTACCTCGGCACGGCGGTCTATTTCGAGGCCGCGCTGATCATCGCCATGCTGGGCTTCGTGGGTACGGTGGTGTTGAGCAAATACGTGCTGCGCCGGGATGTCGTCGAATGAGCTGGGTCTTCGCCATCCTGCTGGTGATGCTGCTGGCGATCGGCAGCTTTTTCATCCTCGTCGGCTCCTTCAGCCTGGTGAAGCTGTCTGACTTTTTCAAGCGCCTGCATGGACCGACGAAGGCGAGCACGCTGGGCGTCGGCTGCGTGCTGATCGCCTCGGTCGGGTACCACGCCCTGGGTGGCACCGATCCGCAGCCGCGCGAACTGTTGATCACCGCGTTCCTGTTCATCACTGCGCCGATCAGCGCACACCTGATGGCGAAGGCGGCGCTGTCGCTGCACATGGCCGAGCGTCCGCCGATGCCGAGCGGCGAACCGCCGCAGCCTGTCGAGGCCGTCGACGATGCGGCCGGCCGGGACGCCTGACCCCGGATGCGCACGGCCCTCGTCTTCGGCGCCAGCGGGCAGATCGGCGAAGCGTTGCTGGCGCGCCTCGATGGCGCGGGGTGGCAGGTGTTCGCGGTATCGCGGACGCCCAGGGCGGCTTCGTCGAATATCCGCTGGTTGACGGGGGAGTTCGCCGCCGTCGCTGGATTGCCGGCGACGGTCGACGTGATCTTCAGCACGGGCCCGTTGGACGGATTCGCGCAATGGTATGCACGCGGCCTCGTCGCTGCGCCGCGCGTGGTCGCGTTCGGATCCACCAGCCTGGATACCAAGCAGGCATCGGGCGATGCCTACGAGCGCGACATCGTCGCGCGTCTGCAGGCCGCGGAACGGCTCGTCTTCGACACGGCTGGAACGAACGGCGCGGGGGCGACCATGCTGCGTCCAACCCTGGTCTACGGCGCGGGCCGCGACCAGACGCTGGCGCGGATCGCAGCGATGGCGCGGCGCATGGGATGCTTCGTGTTGCCGCGTGGCGCCACTGGGAAGCGCCAGCCCGTGCATGTCGACGACCTCGCGGCCGCGGCGCTCGCGGTCGTGGATGCTTGCGCCACGCATGGGCGGGCGTATGCCTTGCCGGGGGGCGAGACGCTGGCGTACCGCGAGATGATCGCGCGCACGCTGGCGGCGCTGGATCCACCGGCGAAACTGTGGGAAGTGCCGGTACCGATGTTCAAGGTGGCGCTGGCGCTGGCGCGCAGTGCCGGCATGATGCGAGCGCTTACCGACGATGCGGTCTCGCGCATGCGCGATGACCTGGTGTTCGATGCTTCGCCGGCACAGCGCGATTTCGGCTATGCGCCGCGTTCTTTCATCATGGACGTGCGGGCCGTCGGGCCGTAGAGCGGAGCTTGCTCCGCTGCTCTTGAAGTCGATGAGATGCCAGTCTCGGCATCAGCCGGGCAAGCCCGGCTCCACGCTCAGTACTTCCAGCCCATCTTCCGGTAGAACTTGCTGAGCACCCACACCGGGCCGATCAGCAGGTAGGTGAGGTCGGTCAGGAAGCTTGGCTTCTTGCCTTCGATCTTGTGGCCGACGAACTGCGCGATCCACGCGACCACGAACACGCCGAGCGCGAGGAAGAACAGGTTCTGCAGTCCCAGCAGGCTTTCCAGCCAGCGCGTCAGCCAGGCCATGGCGATGAAGATCGCCAGCATGCCGAAGCCCAGCGGGCGCGAGAGCTTGTAGTAGTACATCCACGCGCCGAACATGGCCAGCGCCGCCCACATGCCGGACTTCACCCAGGTGCCGAACACCGGGATGCACCACAGCAGCGCGACCACGGTCCACAGGATCATGGGCACGGCGAAGACGTGGATCAGCTGGTTGGTGTCGTTCTGGTGGTCGCCGGAATAGCTGGCGAACCAGCGGTCCACCGGGCGTTGCGCGGTTGCGTTCATTCATCCCTCCCGAGGATGGCAATGCGGCAGGGTATGGAGCATACCCCAGCCCGGCCGGGGCTGCCGCGCCGGTGGTCAGGTCCTGGCCGATCAGTGCGCGGCCGCCTTCGAAAACAGCTGGATCACCGCCACGCCGGCCACGATCAGGCCCATGCCCAGTATGGCGGGCAGGTCCAGCGGCTGCTTCAGTACCACCCATCCGATCAGGGCAATCAACACGATGCCGGCGCCGGACCAGATCGCGTAGGCCACGCCGACCGGCACCGTCTTCAACGTGAGCGACAGGAAGTAGAACGCGATGCCGTAACCCGCAGCGACCAGCAGCGAGGGACCGGGCCGGGTGAAGCCTTCGGAGGCTTTCAGTGCACTGGTGGCAATGACCTCGGCGGCGATGGCGATGCTCAGGTACAGGTGGCCGGCATTCATGGTGGTCTCCTATGCGGGAGCCGCCATTCTGACTTGTGGGAGCGACGTCAGTCGCGATGGCGGTTATAGGTGATGCCTCATCGCGACTGATGTCGCTCCCACAGAGCGCGAATTGCCTACTCGACCACGATTCCGGCGAGTTGCTGCAACGCCTCGGCGTACTTGGCGCGCGTGCGCTCGATGACCTCGGACGGCAACGACGGGCCGGGGGCCGTCTTGTTCCAGTCCAGCGTCTCCAGGTAGTCGCGCACGAACTGCTTGTCGTAGCTCGGCGGGCTGGTGCCGACTTCGTACTGGTCCGCAGGCCAGTAGCGCGAGGAATCCGGCGTCAGCATCTCATCCATGATGTACAGGCGGCCGTCTTCATCGGTGCCGAATTCGAACTTGGTATCGGCCAACAGGATGCCGCGCTCAGCCGCGAAATCGGCGGCGAAGCGGTAGATACGCAGGGTGGCATCGCGCACGCGCTCTGCCAGTTCCGCGCCCACGGTCTTCACCATGGCGTCGAAGTCGATGTTCTCGTCGTGGTCGCCGACGGCGGCCTTGGTCGATGGGGTGAAGATGGGTTCGGCTAGCTTCTCGGCCTGCCGCAGGCCGTCGGGCAGTTCGATGCCGCTGACCTTGCCGGTGCGCTGATAATCCTTCCAACCACTGCCGATCAGGTAGCCGCGCGCGATGGCTTCCACCGGCACCGGCTTGAGTTTCTTCGTCACCACCGCGCGCTTGGCGTACAGCGAGGCGTCCACGCCGGCCGGCAGCACGCTGGCCACGTCGATGCCGGTCAGGTGGTTCGGCATCAGGTGCGCGGTCTTCGCGAACCAGAAGTTGGAGATCTGGCAGAGCATCTCGCCCTTGCCGGGAATCGGGTCGGGCAGCACCACGTCGAACGCGGAAAGACGGTCGGTGGCCACCATCAACAGGCAGTCGCCGGCCGGTGCATCGGCCGGCAGGCGGTCGCGGGGCAGGTCGAACACGTCGCGGACCTTGCCGCGGTGGCGCAGGGTGAGGCCGGGCAGATCGGATTGAAGCAACGTCGTGGGCACAAACACTCCTTGGGGAGTTCCGGAAACCAGCGAGGCGTACAGCGTCGTGGGGCGTGCGGCAGGCCGTGCGCCCGTGCCCCGGGGTGGCCCATCACCCGCTGCTGCGGGGCCAGGTACCGGACCGGGCCGCGTAGTGTACGGCGCTTGGGGGCCGTGTGTGCCGTAAAATGACCCACTTGCTGAAGAAGGCGGGCTGGATGAAGCGCTGGTACGGGAAACTGCTGGGATTCGTGGCCGGCTGGCTGCTGATGCGCCACCCGCTGGGCGGCCTGGTGGGCCTGATCATCGGCCATGCGTTCGACGAGGACTGGTTCAAGCTCAGCCGCGACAACCCGTACCGCGTGCTCGGCCTGACCAGCGACGCGGACGATGCAGAGATCGACCAGGCCTACCGGCGACTCATCTCCCAGTACCACCCCGACAAGATGGCCGGCGCAGCGGAAGACCTGCGCCGCCAGGCCGAACAGAAGGCTGGCGAGATCAACGCCGCCTACGACCGCATCAAGACCCTGCGCAAGCGCAAGTGAGCCCTTTCATGTCGAACTGCATCATCGCTCCGTCCATCCTGTCCGCCGACTTCGCCCGCCTGGGTGAGGAAGTCGACAACGTACTGAAGGCCGGCGCCGACTGGGTGCACTTCGACGTGATGGACAACCATTACGTACCCAACCTGACCATCGGGCCGATGGTGTGCAGCGCGCTGCGCAAGCATGGCGTCACCGCGCCTATCGACGTGCACCTGATGGTGGAGCCAGTGGACCGCATCGTGCCGGACTTCGCCGAGGCCGGCGCCAGCATCATCAGCTTCCACCCCGAAGCTTCGAAGCACGTGCACCGCACGATCCAGCTGATCAAGTCGCTGGGCTGCAAGGCCGGCCTGGTGCTCAACCCCGGCACGCCGGTGGAAGTACTGGACTGGGTGCTCCCGGAACTCGACCTGGTGCTGCTGATGTCGGTGAACCCGGGCTTCGGGGGCCAGGCCTTCATCCCGTCGGCGCTGGACAAGCTGCGCGCGGTGCGCGCGATGATCGACAAGACCGGCAAGGACATCCGGCTGGAGATCGACGGCGGCGTGAAGGCCGACAACATCGGCCAGATCGCGGCGGCGGGTGCGGACGCCTTCGTGGCCGGTTCGGCGATCTTCAATGCCCCGGACTATGCGGATGTCATTGCGCGCATGCGCCAGGCCGTGGCCGAAGCACGCAGCTGATCGTGTGCCGTAGAGTCGGGCTTGCTCGGCTCATCCCGCGGTCCTCTGTGGTGTGGCAAGCGGAGCAAGCCCCGCTCTACGCACACAAGAAAGGGCGATGGCCTGCGCCACCGCCCTGGAAGAATTGGAGGCTGATCCTGCCTCCGCCCGTCGTCCCTGCTATGGCCTTCTACGCTACGCGGGATCTGTGACGGGCAGATGACGATGGCTGGGCTGTTGTAGGAGCGACGTGAGTCGCGACCGCAGATCATCAGTTCCAGGGCTCTCGGGTCGACAGGTTCGCCGGCCGCCACAGCATGCGGTCGCGACTCACGTCGCTCCTACAGAGGAGCGGCTATGCTCGCGCCTCCCCCCAAGGAAGCTCCCATGACCGCTTCGCGCTGGCGCCTGATCCTCAACGGAAAATCCGCCGGCGACGAAGAGCTGCGCGAGGCCGTGCAGGCCCTGCGCGAGGACGGCGTGGCACTGGATGTACGGGTGACCTGGGAGGACGGCGATGCCGAACGCTATGTCGGCGAGGCCATCGCCGATGGCGTGGACACGGTCATCGCCGCGGGCGGCGATGGCACGCTGAGCGAAGTGTCCACCACGCTGGCCTGTCGAGATGAAACGGCTGATCTGCTGCCCTCGCTGGGGCTGGTGCCGATGGGGACGGCCAATGATTTCGCCACCGCCGCCGGCATTCCCGATGCGCCCCTGGAAGCATTGCGTCTCGTGCAGGGCGCCAGGCCGGTTTCCATGGACCTGCTGCGCATCGAAGCGGAAGACGGCGGCCACTGGTGCGCCAATCTCGCCAGCGGCGGCTTCGGCACCGAGGTCACCGTGGAGACTGACGAAGGCCTCAAGAAAATGCTCGGTGGCCTGGCCTACCTGATCACCGGCATCGCCAAGCTGGGTCGCATCGAGCCGATCCGCGCACGCGCGCACGGGCCGGACTTCGACTGGTGCGGCGACTTCATCGCCCTTGGTGTCGGCAACGGGCGACAGGCGGGGGGAGGGCAAGCGCTCTGCCCCGATGCGCTGATCGATGACGGCGCATTGGACCTGACCATCGTCCCCGAGCTGTCGGGCGAAGTCGCCGCGACCGTCGGCGCCCTGCTGAAGGACGGGAAGCACGCCGCGCTGGACCGCGTGGCGACCCGCGCACGGCTGCCATGGGTCGAACTGGAGGCCGACCAGCCCCTGACCCTCAATCTCGATGGCGAGCCCGTCCTTTCGCGACGGTTCCGGATCGAATGCGTGCCCGGCCGAGTCCGCATGCACCTGCCGGCGGACTGTCCGTTGCGCATGCAACCACCCGCATAGTGGCCCGCGGGTCCGCGCGTCGGGTAAAGTAGGGCGGTGTCCCATCCCGCGCTCCCGCTTTCCAAAGATTCCGCACGCCCTGGCTGGCGATGGTGGCCCGTAGCCGTCGCCCATACCGCCACCGCGTCCCGGAAGGAAAGCCCGCTTGATCTCGCACGACCAGTTCCAGCAGTTCGCTGCTGAAGGTTTCAACCGCATCCCCGTTGTCCGTGAAGTGCTGTCCGACCTGGACACGCCGCTTTCGGTCTACCTGAAACTCGCAGACGCGCCGCACACCTATCTCTTCGAGTCGGTGGAAGGCGGCGAACGTTTCGGTCGCTATTCCATCATCGGCCTGCCGGTGCGGCGCGTGGCAACGTTCCGTGGCCATACGCTGCAGATCCATGACCACGGCCGCCTGATCGAAACGCGTGACGTGCAGGATCCTTTCGCCGAAGTCGAAGCGTTGCGGGCCGCCTATTCCGTGCCACGACTGGAAGGCCTGCCGGGCTTCACCGGGGGGCTGGTCGGCTGGTTCGGCTTCGAGTGCATCGGCTACATCGAACCGCGCCTGGCGACCGGCGGGAAGCCCGACGAACTCGACACGCCCGACATCCTGCTGATGCAGTCCGAAGAGGTCGCCGTCTTCGACAACCTCAAGGGCCGCCTGTACCTGATCGTGCATGCCGATCCGCGCGCGGAAGGTGCGTGGGACAAGGCGCAGGCACGCCTCGACGAACTGGTGGCCAAGCTGCGCCAGCCGGGTTCGTATCCCACGCCGATCACCCGCGACGTACTGGACGAAAGCCACTTCGTGTCCGGCTTCACGCATGACGGCTTCATCGCCGCGGTGGAGAAATCCAAGGAATACATCCGTGCCGGCGACATCTTCCAGGTCGTGCTGAGCCAGCGCCTCAGCGTACCGTTCAACGCACGCCCGGTAGATGTCTATCGCGCCCTGCGCGCGCTGAATCCGTCGCCGTACATGTACTTCCTCGATGTCGGCGACGTGCAGGTGGTGGGTTCCTCGCCGGAAATCCTGGTGCGGCTGGAACAGGGCGAAGTCACCGTGCGGCCCATCGCCGGCACGCGTCCGCGCGGGAAGACGCACGACGAGGACGTCGCGCTGGAAGCCGAGCTGCTGGCCGATCCGAAGGAGCGTGCCGAGCACCTGATGCTGATCGACCTGGGCCGCAACGACACCGGTCGTGTGTCGGAAGCCGGCACCGTGCAGGTGGGCGAGCAGTTCGTCATCGAACGCTACAGCCACGTCATGCACATCGTCAGCGAGGTCACCGGCAAGTTGTTGCCGGGCCTCAGTTATGCGGACGTGTTGCGCGCGACGTTCCCGGCCGGCACGGTCAGTGGCGCGCCGAAGATCCGCGCGCTGGAAGTGATCCGCGAACTGGAGCCGATCAAGCGCAACGTCTACGCGGGCAGCATCGGTTACATCGGCTGGCACGGCGATGCCGACACCGCCATCGCGATCCGCACCGCCGTCATCAAGGACGGCCGCCTGCACGTGCAGGCTGGCGCTGGCATTGTCTACGACTCCGATCCCGAGAAGGAGTGGGACGAGACGATGAACAAGGGTCGCGCGCTGTTCCGCGCGGTGGCGGAAGCGGCGAAGGGGTTGTGAACGTGACGCCGGAAACCCCATCCGCATCCTCAGCGCGTTGTAGGAAGCGTCGCATCCCGACATCCCTACCACCCCATGAAGGCAGGCCATCCATGAAAGCCATCCATCGCGTGCTGCTTGCTGTCGTCGCATTGGCATCGGGCCATGTGCAGGCGCAGGTCAATGCACTCCCTCCGACCCGGCACATCCTGGTCTATGGCGATGCTCAGGCGCGTGCGATTCCGGACCGCTTCAAGATCGCCATCCAGTTCGAAGCAACGGACATCAACCCCGATACGGCCCGTCGCGCGGTGGAGCACCACGTGACCAGCACGCTGGCCAAACTCAAGGCCGCCCGTGTTCCTTCGGACGAGATCGTGGCGACGTCCTTGCAGATCGGACCCCGGCACCGCTACGACCAGAAGCTCCAGGAGCAGGTGTTCGTGGGGACGCAGGTGTCGCGCTCGCTGACGGCCCGGTTCTCGCGGCAGGCCGACCTGGAGCGTTTCCTGGCGACTGTGGAAACCTCCCAGAGCTTGCGCATCTCCGACGTCACCACTGAGCTGAGCAGCGAGGCAGAACTGCGCAGGGCGCTTCGGGACAAGACCATTGCGTCGGCGAAAACGAAGGCCGACGACATGGCGCGCGCCTATGGCGCACGCCTAGGTCCGGTATACAGCGTGTCGGACGTGGCGCCGCAGTTCGAGTACGGCATCCGCGAGGGCGAGTGGCCCGTTCGCTATGAATGGAGGAGTGGTGGGCTGGACCGCATCGAGGTCACCGGAAGCAGGCTCGAACGTGCCGGCGTCGACACTTCGCTGCAATCCGGTTACGTCACTTATACCGACAAGATCTACACCGTGTTCCTGCTGGCGGACTGACCCATGCTGTTGATGATCGACAACTACGACAGCTTCACCTACAACCTCGTGCAGTACCTGCAGTCGCTGGGTGCCGAGGTGAAGGTGGTGCGCAACGATGCGATGACCGTGGACGAGATCGCGAAGCTCGCGCCCGAGCGCATCGTCATTTCGCCCGGTCCGTGCACGCCGAACGAAGCCGGGGTCTCGCTGGAGATCATCGAACGGCTGGGCGCGAACACGCCCATCCTCGGTGTCTGCCTCGGTCACCAGAGCATCGGCCAGGCTTATGGCGGCAACGTCATCCGCGCGGGCCGCATCATGCATGGCAAGACCTCGCGTATCCGTCACGAAGGCAAGGGCGTGTTCGCCGGCCTGCCGGATGCCTACGAGGCCACGCGCTACCACTCGCTGGTGGTGGAGCGCAGCAGCCTGCCGGATGCACTGGAAGTCACCGCCTGGACCGAGAACGAGGACGGCAGCTTCGAGGAAATCATGGGTCTGCGCCATCGCGAATATCCCGTGGAAGGCGTGCAGTTCCACCCCGAGTCGATCCTGACCGAGCACGGGCACGCGCTGCTGAAGAACTTCCTCGAACGATGACGCAGGGCGGGCCTCGGCCCGCCATCGCCATGCCGGTGGGCCAGGGCCCACCCTACGGAGCCGACATGCCACTGACCCCACAAGAAGCCCTCCAGCGCACCATCGAGCACCGCGAGATCTTCCACGACGAGATGGTCGACCTGATGCGCCAGATCATGCGCGGCGACGTCTCGCCGACCATGACGGCCGCCATCCTGACCGGGTTGCGCGTGAAGAAGGAGACCGTGGGCGAGATCGCCGGCGCGGCCACGGTGATGCGCGAGTTCTCGCGCACCGTCGAAGTCGCCGACCGCACGCACCTGGTCGACATCGTCGGCACCGGCGGCGACGGTTCCCACACCTTCAACATCTCCACGTGCTCGATGTTCGTCGCGGCCGCGGCCGGCGCACGCATCGCCAAGCATGGCAATCGCAGCGTGTCGTCGAAGTCCGGCAGCGCCGACGTGCTGGAAGCGCTGGGCGTCAGTATCGAACTGCAGCCGGAGCAGGTGGCGCAATCCATCGCGCAGACAGGAATTGGCTTCATGTTCGCGCCCATCCATCACCCCGCGATGAAGGTGGTCGCACCGGTGCGGCGCGAAATGGGCGTGCGCACCATCTTCAACATCCTCGGTCCGCTGACCAATCCCGCGGGCGCGCCCAGCATCCTGATGGGCGTGTTCCATCCGGACCTCGTCGGCATCCAGGCCCGCGTGCTGCAGGAGCTGGGTGCCGAGCGCGCGCTGGTGGTCTGGGGTCGCGACGGCATGGACGAACTGTCGCTGGGCGCAGGTACGCTGGTCGGCGAACTGCGCGACGGCGAAGTGCGGGAATACGAACTGCACCCGGAAGACTTCGGCATCGCGATGGCCGCCAGCCGCAACCTGCGCGTGGCCGACGCGGCCGAGTCGAAGGCGATGCTGCTGGGCGTGCTGGACAACAAGCCCGGCCCCGCCCGCGAGATCGTGGTGCTGAACGCGGGTGCGGCGCTGTACGTGGCCGGCGTGGCGGAGAGCATCGAGGATGGCATCGCCCGTTCGCGCGATGCCATCGCCAGCGGCCGGGCCCTGGAGCGCCTGCAGCAGTTCGTCACGACCACGCAGGCCCTGGGTCTGCCCCACAGGGAGGCATGAGATGGCCGCCAGCGGATTCGCCAGCTTGCCAAAACCGCCGTATTACGCAGTGATCTTTTCTTCGCTGCGCAACGATCAGGATGATGCCGGCTACGGCGCCATGGCCGAGCGCATGGTTGAGCTGGCGCAGCAGCAGCCCGGCTTCCTCGGCGTCGAGTCCACGCGCGGAGCCGATGGTTTCGGCATCACGGTGGCTTACTGGGAAAGCGAAGCCGCCATCCGCGCCTGGCGGCAGCACGCCGAGCACACGGCGGCGCGCGAGCAGGGACGACGCGACTGGTATGACCACTTCGAATTGCGCGTGGCCAAGGTCGAGCGGGCCTACGGGTGGGACCGGGCAGAAGGGGCGTAGGAGGCGCGGGGGAGGAGGGGCTTCAGCCCCGACCGGATTCACGACGACGACACTCGCCCAGCAGCCGGCCGTTCCCATAGGGTCGCGCTGTGGCGCGCTCGGCATCTTGGGGTGGAAGGGCTGTCGCGGCGCGAGCTGAAGCCCCTCCTACAGGATGCGGCATGGATGCGACAATGCAGCTTGCCGTGCGCTGGCACGGGACCGGACCAGAGAATCAATGAGCGACATCCTCACCACCATCCTCGCCCGCAAGGCGGACGAGATCGCAGAGCGCAGCGCCCGCGAGCCGCTGGCGGATCTGCGCGCACGCGCGGGCGATGCATCGCCGACGCGCGGCTTCGCCGATGCGCTCAATGCCATGGTTGCGCAGGGCGATCCGGCGGTGATCGCCGAGGTGAAGAAGGCGAGTCCCTCCAAGGGCGTGATCCGTCCAGACTTCCGCCCGGCCGACATTGCGGTCAGTTACGAGTTCGGCGGTGCGGCCTGCCTGTCGGTGTTGACGGACGTGGATTTCTTCCAGGGCGCAGACGACTACCTGAAGCAGGCTCGCGAGGCGTGCACGCTGCCCGTGCTGCGCAAGGACTTCACGGTCGACCCCTATCAGGTGTACGAAGCGCGCGTGCTGGGTGCCGACTGCATCCTGCTGATCGTGGCGGCGCTGGACGACGGGCAACTGGTCGACCTGGCTGGCCTGGCCATGCAACTGGGCATGGACGTGCTGGTGGAAGTGCACGACATCGACGAACTGGAGCGTGCCCTGCAGGTGCCGGTGCCGCTGGTCGGCATCAACAACCGGAACCTGCGCACGTTCGAAGTGTCGCTGCAGACCACGCTGGCGATGAAGGATGCGGTGCCGAAGGACCGGCTACTGGTTACCGAAAGCGGCATCCTGGTGCCGGAGGATGTGGCCACAATGCGTGCAGCCGGCGTCAATGCGTTCCTGGTGGGCGAGACGTTCATGCGCGCCGAGGAGCCGGGTGAGGCGCTGCGTCAGCTATTCTTCGCGGCATGACCGACACTTCCTATCCGCTGCCACGCCCGGATGCTCCGGTCGTCGTTTTCGATTTCGATCACACGCTGTACGACGGTGACTCCGGCGGACACCTGGTCAGGTGGCTGATCCAGCGCAATCCGCTGCGCGTGCTCGTGGCATTGGCTGCCACGGTGGTGCTGGGCCCGATGGTGGCTTTCCTGCCCACGCGGCGGCGTGGGATTTCCGGCTATATCTGGATAGGAACATTCGGCCTGCACGGTCGGCGCAGCTTCGATGCGTTGATCGACAAGTACGTTGCCACCCACCAGCAGGAGGTGCAGCAGCGTCTGTTGCCGATCGCGCTGGAGGTGTTCCGGGAGCATCGCGCGAGTGGCGACAGCGTGGTCGTCGCCACCGGCGCACCACCAGAGCTGGCGCGCGCCATCCTGAGTTTCGTAGCGCATGAGGACGTGCCCGTCATCGGCACGGCCGTCGGCCCGCGCTTCGGGGCGGTCGTGGCCACGCGCCACTGCCACAACGAAGAAAAGATGCGCATGCTGCGCGAACGCGGCTATGGCGAAGTCGCTGTCGCCTATTCGGACAGCAGCGCCGACTTGCCATTGCTGAAGGCGGCACGCGCGCCCGTGGTCGTCAATCCGAAGGTGGCGCGGGTGGAGATGTTCCGCCGCGTGCTGCCGCCAGGCACACCCATCCTCAACTGGGGATGCAAGGATCGCGGCGGCATCGCAACAACCTGACCGGCGACTGGCGGGTCAGATCCGTTCGGGTGCCTTCCAGTCCTTGATCAGGTCGGCGAACTCGATCTCGGCGAAATCCTGGTATTCGCCCGCATCGTAGAAGCGGCCGTAGCAGCCCTTGCAGCTTTCGAACCAGATATGCGGTTGCAACGGATCGACCATGCGGATCAATGGGCGTTCGCCGATGCAGGCCGGGCAGGCGATCCGGTCGATCCTGTTGTACTGCTCGCCCTGCGCCGGATCGCCGATGTCGATCTCATCCGCGCGGTCCTTCAGGGTCTCGTGATCCACCATTTCGAACCACAGGCCCTTGCACTGCGTGCAGCGATGGACGTTGGCTTGGGGAATGGTGATCAGTTCCATCGTGCCTTGGCACTTGGGGCATTGCATAGGCGTCATCTCGGCCGGGTCGGGTCGCGGGATTCTACCTCGGCCTTCCTGGCCTGCCACCGCCTGCGGACACTTAGAGCCGTAGAGGCTGGATGTCGACTTTCGACATCAGTCGCTTGGTGAAATAGCTGTCCTGGTAGTAGCGGACTTTGCGGCACAGGATGGGGTGGGCGAGGCCTTCGTACAGAACGATCTCCTTTTCCGGCCCCATCGCTTTGAGTTCCTGCGGCAGCATCAGGGCGCGCTTCTCCAGCACTTCGTTGTCGGATACGTTGCGCCCCTGGCCATGCGAGCGCGTGCGAGCACGCCGCCGGATGGTGGTGTAGCCGAGCATCTCCGAGTAGTCGTTCGCGTCCTGTTGTTCGCGCGGCGCATAGATGATCTGCAGTGCGTGATTGGTAATAATGGTGCGCGAGACCTCTTTGCCGTAGACGGCATCCAGCTGCGCCATCGACTGGATGATAGGCAGCAGGCGCAGGTTGTAGCCCGCCATGTACGCGACTGCTTTCGCGATGATGTCCACCTTGCCGATCGCGGTGAACTCATCCATCAGCAGAAGGCACTGGTGCTTGAGCGACGAATCGTTCTGGGGCAATACCTTCGTGTTGACGTTGATCAGTTGGCTGAAGAACAGGTTCACGATGAGCCGGCTCTCCGCCAGCTTGTTGGGCTGGATGCCGACATAGATCGTCATCCGGCGCTTGCGCACGTCGTCGAGACGGAAATCATCGGCGCTGGTGGCGGCATCGAGCACCGGGTTGAGCCAGGGATTCAACGGCTCGCGGAACGAGCCGATGATGGAAGCGAAGGTGACGTCGGCCTGTGAGAGCAATCCAGCGAACGCGGTTTGCGCGTGGCTGCTGAGGAAGGGCGCCTGCACCAGCTTCTGCAGGTAGGGCTTGAGTTCGCCGCCGTCGCCCGAGGCCAGGCGCAGCACGGCGCCCAAGGTGGGCGGCTCCGCACTGGGGTCGCGGTCGTACCGCTCGAACAGATACAGCGAGAAGGCGAGGAACGCGTTGCGCGCCTGGCTGACCCAGAACTTGTCCTTGTCGTCAGCGTCGGGGTAGAGCATCGCTGCGATGCTCTGCAGGTCCGACACCCGGAACGCGGGGTCGGGCGAGACATAAGTCATCGGATTCCAGCGATGCGTGCGCCTGTCCTCCGCGAACGGATTGAACAGGTACACTTCATGACCGATGGACTGTCGCCAGCCGGAGGTCAGGTCGAAGTTCTCCTGCTTGATGTCCAGCACCACCGCCGACTCCCGATAGTCCAGCAAGTTGGGGATCACCACGCCGACACCCTTGCCCGAGCGGGTGGGCGCTGCGAGGATCACGAACTGCTGTCCCGGAAGTCTCAGCAGCTTGCCGTTCAACTGGCCGACGACGATGCCGTCGTCCCGGCTTCCGAGGAAGCCTTTCCTTGCCACGTCGACCATGCCCGCGAAGCGGGCGCGGCCATGCAGGTTGCGATGGCTGCGCAGCTTGAACAGCATCACCACCAGCGCTGCCCACGCCAGCAGCATCAATCCGCCGCCCGTAGCGCCCGCTGCCTTGATCCGCCATGCGTAAGGCTGCACGCGGGGATGGTCGAGATGCTTCAGATAATCGAAATAGGTACCGAAGCCGAGCAGGTCGCCGTCCATGCCGAGGAACAGCAGCGCGAGGTAGCCGGAAAGATAGATTGCCGCCGTGGCGGCCAGTACCGCCAGGACCAGTGCGGTCAGAACGCGAACATTGCCCAAACATCCCCCTTTGAAACCGCGTCATGACAGTCGGACGCGATTACCTGCTTCGTGGCGTGCCTCAGCGGCTGCCGTCCTTATGCTTGCCATCTAACCGGCTTTCCCCGGTGTCGATCAGCACGTACTGATCGTTCTTCTCCCAGCGTGGCAGTCCTTCCTGAAGCTTCAGACAGGGCGTGCCGCCGCAAGACGTGATGGTCACCTGCTGCAGCGCTTCGAGCACCTCGGCATCCACGTGTGCGCGCTCGGCGCGGCCGATGTTGTGCCAGGCTGCGTAACCGGTGCCGGCGATGAGCACAAGGCAGCCCGCAGACAGGATCCCCAACGATTTCCATCCCAGGAGGCCTGCGCGCCGGGATAGCGCCGCCTGTTCGCGCTGCAGATGGTCGGCGACCTGCTTCAGGCGGGTAGCGGTGTCGCCGATATCCTGCGTGGCGCGGGGAATCTCCTGCGACAAGGCATCGCGTACCGCAATGCGCGCCTGCTCCGACATCTCGCGTTTGCCTTCCTCGATGGTCTTCCTCACGACGATGGCGGAACCTTGCAGCTCATGAGCGGACGCCTGCTGTGCGGCAGCGGCTTTCTCGCATTGCTGCGTGAGATGCGCTGCCAGCAGTGCCGAGTTGGCAATGAACTCTTCCATCTTCGCCGATTCCATATCGCTCCCTGCATCCCGTCGCGTATCCCGGCAGAAGAATGACGCGATACCCGTCCGTGTTTCAAGCGGGACGTTGTGGCTCCCGAGGTCCGTGTGACATCTGGACATGAGGGCAGTTGGAAATGTGAAAGTCACAGTCGTTCATCGCAGTGAAGATTCGCTTCACGTGACTCTGTGACGAGATCGAACTTTTAACCTGCATCTTCACATTCGTGATCGAGCAAATCTCTTCGCCTTCATTTTCCTGCAATAAATGGCTTGTTTTATGGGCTTTCCGTTTATCGACTCATGACTTTCATGATTTCTGTAAACAGATTTACTTCCAATGTTGGTTGACGACACAAAATCTCGTGGCTATGTTCGGCGCGAAGGTCGTGATGCAGTACCGGATCTGATGTGCAACGCGCATCAACGCGTGCATGAAGACCAAAGGAGCGGGAAAGCATGGATGCCATTACAGGGGGTAATGCACGGGCGCATGTTCCGTGCACGGCGGCGACCGCGGAATATCTGCGGCCCCGGGCGCGTTGTGGCGCGCTTTGCCACCCGGAGACAATCATCAGTGCCGTGACGCACTCCCTTGGGAGCGCGCATCGGGTGTGTGTTGCCGACGATTGCAGGATGGTGGATGCGTGAGCCGGAACGTCGTTATTCGCGGTGTGATGTTGTCGTTGATGGTGATGGTGCCGCTGGCGGTGGCCGGATGCGCCGCACCCAGGGCGGCGGATGTCGGTGGCCGGTGGCGGCCCGTCAATCGGTTCGCAGAGGCGCCGCAGGCCATTCCGCTGCAGCGGGGCTACGTTTACCAGGCGTCGCCTGTCGACGGCACATTGAAGAACATGCTTGGTCGCTGGGCGAAGGATGCACGCCTGACACTGGCGTACTTGCATCCGAACGACTACACCTTGCATGCGCCGGTGGCGCAGATCAGCACTGGCAGTCTCGAGGATGCGGCGGCCCAGCTATCGGCAGCCTACGCGTCGCAGGGCGTCCGGGTGGTGGTCGAGCGCCCGCGGATCATCGTCAGCCAGGCCTCGCAGGCCGACACCGATTCCGCGCCCGCCGCGGCGATGGGCGAGTAGGGGTATCGGGCCGCGCATGTTCTCAAGAAAGAAAACATCGTCCCCTGACATCGACCGCGCTGTGGCGCAGGGTGTCAGTTTCGAGCTGACCCTCGCGGAGCGTGCACGCAAGAGCGAGCGTCGCGCATGGCTCGTGGCGTGGTCGGCTATCGTGATGTCGCTGATCCTGGCGGGCGGCTACTTCCTGTTCCTGCCGCTCAAGGAAAAGGTGCCGTACCTGGTGATGGCCGACCCGTACACCGGTACGGCCAGCGTGGCGCGGCTGTCGGGCAATTTCCAGGATCGTGATGTCACCACCGAGGAAGCGATCAACAAGAGCAATGTGGCGCAGTTCGTCCTCGCCCGCGAATCCTACGATTCAGGCCTGATCGGCCAGCGCAACTGGCGCACGACCCTGTCGATGGCCGGACCTGCCGTCTCGCCTGCGTACATCGCGTTGCATTCGGAGAGCAACCCCGAGCGGCCGTTCCGCCTGTATGGCGCGTCCAGTTCCGTGCGCGCGCGGATCCTCAGCATCGTCCTGATCGGCGGCGGCGCAGGCACTCGGCCCACCGGTGCGACGGTGCGCTTCCAGCGCAGCCTGTACGACAAGGGGCGTGGCTATGTACAGCCGCTGGACAGCCGGATTGCGACGCTGGAGTTCACATACAACCCCGATCTCCGCTTGAGCGAAGAGGACCGCCTGCTGAATCCACTGGGATTCCGCGTTACCAACTATCGCGTGGATGACGACTTCGCTGCCGCCAACGTGCCGGAGCGGGAGTTCCCTGCACCGCCCGCCGTGCCGGTTCCGCCCGCGCAGTCAGTGCCAGCACCGGCCACAGAGCCTGCCGCCACCGCGCTCGACGGAGCCGTTGCCCCCGCCAACGAGAACGACGTATCGACGGCGCCGCAGCCCGCGGAGCAGTCGGAAACCCAGACTGGACCCGGAGTGCCCCAACGATGAGGTGGAAGGACGCGCTGCGTTTGGCCGTCATTGGCCTGCTGCTCACGACATTGCCGGCCATGGCACAGGTGATCGAGGAGTACACCTATGCGCCGGACAAGGTCTATCCGGTGCGCACGGGGCTCGGCATCACGACCCAGATCGAGCTTTCTCCGCACGAGGAGATCCTGGACTTCAGCACCGGCTTCAGTGGCGGATGGGACATCAGCCGCCGCGGCAATGTGTTCTATCTGAAACCGAAGAACGTCGACGTGGATACCAACCTGCTGGTGCGCACGGCGGCCCACGCCTACATCTTCGAGCTCAAGGTGGTCGCTACGGACTGGCGCGTGCTGGACCAAGCGCGCGCGGCAGGCGTGCAATACCGCATCAAGTTCGCCTATCCCGGCGACACCAGCTTTGCCGGTACGGTCAACAAGCCTCAGGACGTCGCATCCGAGCTCAACACCGATGTCGAGCCGGGTCGCGCCTATCACTTCAACTACGACTACGCCCAACGCAAGCGCGGGCCCACATGGCTGGTGCCGACAACGGTCTATGACGATCGCCGTTTCACCTACATCAGGATGGGGGACCGGACGCGTTTCCCCAGCGGCAATTTCCCCGTGGTGTTCGCGCGGGACAGCGAGGAGGGCGAAGAGTTCGTCGTCAACTCCACGGTGCAGGAAGACACCATCGTCGTGCATGGCACGTACCCCTACTTGGTCATCCGCCACGGCGATAACGTGGTGGGCCTGCGCAGGAGCCCGGAACGATGAACCAGACACCGTACGACCATCTGGACACGGGCCCCGAACGCGCGGCGCCGCAGAGTCCCTATCAGACCGCGCGTCCCGCAGCAGACCCCGACCTGGATGCAAACGCACCCTACCTGCGCTCCGCTGACGTTCAGCGGCTCAACCGCAAGGCGTTGCTGTTCCTGGCCGGCATCGTTTTGCTGTTGCTGCTAGCTGCGCTCTGGATATTCAATAGCGTCGTGGCGGATCCGGAGAATGACGCGGCTAGGAAACCACCGGGCGAACAAGTCGTGATCCCGGCAGCTCCCAAGGACCTGCCAGAACTTCCACCTGAGCAGCCGGTTATGGTCGCCGAGCCGGACCTACCACCATTGCCTGTCATTGACGATGCGCCGCCACCGCCCAGCGGCCTCGGGCTTCCAGATATAGGAAACACGAAATCAAATGAGTTGACGCTGCGTGATCGGCGCATCATGGATGGTTCGGGGATGAGCGGTGGAGCGTCTGGCCAATCCGGGGCCATGGCTGGCGTGATGACACCGGACGAGTACGCACGTCTGATGATGCAGGCGGGTGCGGCACCCGAGGCGACTCCGGCCGCCAAGGCTGAAGACATGACCAGCGCCAAGCCGCTCTACAACCCCAACACGCTGCTGATCCGTGGCACGTACATCCGCTGCGTGCTCGAATCGCGCGTCATCACCGATGTCCCGGGCTACACGTCCTGCGTGGTGACCGAGCCGGTGTACTCCGTCAACGGCAAGCGCCTGTTGCTGCCGCGTGGCTCGAAGGTGATGGGCAGCTACAACTCCGATGCCATCATCGGCGAGCGCGCGGCAATCGTGTGGGACCGCATCACCACGCCCACGGGCATGGACGTCAACATGCGCAGCCCGGGCACCGACATGCTGGGCGCCGCCGGAAATCCCGGCCATTATTCCGCGCACTGGGCGCAGCGCATCTCTTCCGCGCTGCTGATCAGCATGCTGAGCGATGCCTTCAAGTACGCCGGCGCCAAGCATGGTCCCCAGGAAACCTCGATCGTCAACGGTGCCATTGTCCAGAATCCCTACGAGAGCAATACCGCCAGGACCATGGAGCGCCTGGCCAACATGGCGCTGGATCGGAACATGGCGCGCCCGCCGACGGTGACGATCAACCAGGGCACCATCGTCAACGTCTACGTGGCTCGGGATGTCGACTTCTCAGCGGTGATGCGCTGACAGGCGGACCGATGGACACGCATAACGAACCCCTCGCCCGCGTTTCCAACGAGTTCCTGGACTACCAGTACCAGGTGCTCGGGATCGGCGAGCACATGCATTCCTCGGATGTCACCGAGATCTGCATCAATCGACCGGGCGAGCTCTACCTCGAAACGGCGCGCGCCGGCTGGCTGAAGGCCGACGTCCCGACGCTGACGTTCGAGCGCGCGCGGCAGTTCTGCACGTCGGTCGTCAACGAGAGCAACACGGGCCAGCGCATCACCGACATCGATCCGATGGTGTCGCTGACCTTCCCGACCGGCCAGCGCGCCCAGTTCGTGATCCCTCCCGCCTGTGATGCCGGCAAGGTGTCGATCACCATCCGCCTGCCGGCGAAGTTCAGCAAGACCCTGGAGCAGTATGAGCAGGATGGCTTCTTCGACGAGATCCTCGAGCAGCAGCAGTCGCTCGGTGACCATGACCAGGAACTGCTGGAACTGCGCCGCAGCCGGAACTACGCGGAGTTCTTTCGGAAAGCGGTGCACTACCACAAGAACATCGTGGTGGCCGGCGCGACCGGCAGCGGCAAGACGACCTTCATGAAGTCGCTGGTGAACCACATCCCCGACCAGGAACGGCTGGTGACGATCGAGGATGCGCGCGAACTGTTCATCCGACAGCCAAATGTCGTGCACCTGCTCTATTCCAAGGGCGGTCAGAGCGCCAGCAATGTCACCGCGAAGAACTGCATGGAGGCGTGCCTGCGCATGAAGCCGGATCGCATCATCCTGGCGGAGCTGCGTGGCGACGAGTCGTTCTACTTCATCCGCAACTGCGCCTCGGGCCATCCCGGGTCCATTACCAGCTGTCACGCGGGCAGCACGGCGCAGACGTGGGATCAGTTGGCGCTGATGGTGAAAGCGTCTTCCGAAGGTGCCGGCCTGGAGTTCGACGTGATCAAGCGCCTGCTGAAGATGACGATCGACATCGTCGTGCACATCAAGGCCCACGCCGGGCGCCGCTACATCACCGGCATCGATTTTGATCCCGCCCGCGCGCTGTCCTGACTGGAGCCCTGCATGAAGCCTAGGTGCCCGAACCCGCTGATGTCCGTATTGGAGCCGCCCATGCGAGGAAAATGGCAAGCGTCGTCGCAAGGAGGCGCGGGCTGTGTCCGGCGATGCGGTGGCCATGTCTGCATACAGGATGGAGGGTGAGGCGATGTTGCCTGGCATGGAGCTGATGGGATGCACCGACCTGGCGGTCCCCGCCACGATCATGCAGCATGTGGTGAAGGTCGAATCTTCCTTCAATCGCTACGCCATCGGCGTAGTGGGCGGGCGGCTGGCGCGGCAGCCACGGAATCTCCCGGAAGCGTTGTCGACTGCCCGCATGCTGGAGGACCGGGGCTACAACTTCTCCCTCGGGCTGGCCCAGGTCAACCGCTACAACCTGGCGCGGCAGGGCCTGGACAGCTATGAAAAAGCGTTCGACGTCTGTCCCAACCTGCAGGCGGGCTCGCGCATCCTGGCGGAGTGCTACTCCCGCTCCGGGAAGGACTGGGGCAAGGCGTTCAGCTGCTACTACTCCGGCAACTTCACCACCGGCTATCGGCATGGATACGTACAGAAAGTGTTCGCGTCCTGGCAACGCCAGGCTGGCGACGATGCCGCACCCGCCATCCCGGTGATCGACCGCAAGACCACGGCGCAGCGGAGCACTGCTCCGCGTGCGCGCGCAGCGAGCTTGCCATCGCCCCGCGTGGCGCGCCGCATCGAGGAGGCACGCTCCGATCGGAGCGCCATGCCCGCTCCCACCGTGTCCGTGGCGAGCGCGCCGATGCCACTGCCTGCAGCCGCGCCCGCACCCACCACCCACGTTGCGCCCGCGGTCGCGCAGCCGGTGGCCGACGCACCCGTGCTGGTGCAGGCCTATCACCAGAACACAGCCGCGACGCCATCGGCGCCGCAGGTCGTGCAGGCATCCGGGAGGGACGACGCTTTCGTCTTCTAGCAGTACCCGCCAGGGATGGCTTAACGGCACGCGAAAGTGCCACCCACCATTGCAACCACCATTTGGGGTCGACTATGAGCAACATGCACGCCACTCAAGCCAAGCAGGCATCCACCGCCCTGATCGCGATGATCGTCGCGGCCACCATGTTGGCAGTCCCAGATCTCGCGTTCGCCCAGAGTGTGACGGGCGCGCAGGGACGGGTCACCACGTTCTTCACCAACATCAATGCGTTGTTGAACGTGGCGTCCATCGCCATCGTCACCATCGCCGTGATCTTCGCGGGCTATCAGATCGCGTTCAACCACAAGCGCGTTGGTGACGTGGCGCCGGTGCTGATCGGCGGGTTCCTCATCGGTGCCGCCGCCCAGATCGCGAAGATGCTACTGCCGTCCGACGTCACCTCCACGGCGATGGCCGTCGGTCAGATGCTGACGCAGTATGCATAAGAACGTGCTGTTCAGGGGCTGCACACGCCCGCCCATGTTCATGGGGGTTCCTTACGTACCGTTCACGATCGGGGCGGGGGGCTGCCTGCTGCTCACGTTCTACTTCAACATGTTCTTCCTGGCCCTGCTGCCGGTGGTCATCTTCATCATGCGGCAGATGGCGCGCCGCGACGAGATGATCTTCCGGCTGCTGGGGCTGCGGTGGCAGTTCCGGACCAAGGTCCGGAACCTACGCCATCACGAAGGCATGTGGGTGTTCACGCCCAACGCGTACCGCACGCGTTTCGACGAATCGATTCCGGACTGACCCATGCTCGCGCCCGACCTGTCCATCGCCGAGTTCATCCCTCTGTCCGCCCACGTGTCGCCGCACGTGGTCAAGACCACGGGGGGCGATTTCCTGCTGACCTGGCGGCTGGACGGGCTGCCCTTCGTCGGGCGCGAGGAATGGGAACTGGAGCATCGCCACAACACGTTCAACCGAATGCTGCAGACGTTGCGCGCACCGGACTTCGTCAACGTGGCGTTCTGGGTGCACGACCTGCGCCGTCGCGGGCGGGTCCGCTCGGGCGCGCGTTTTGGGCAGGCATTCAACCAGGCGCTGTCCGACGGCTACTTCGACGGGCTGTCCGCACAGAAGATCATGCAGAACGAGCTGTACCTCACGATGATCTACCGGCCCATCGTGATGGGCAAGAAGTTCGTCGAGAAATCCGCGAACATCCCGCGCCTGCAGGCTGAGCAGGAGCAGTCCGTGTCGAAGCTGATGGAGCTGGTTGGCAACGTGGAAGCTGTCCTGAAGGACTACGCGCCGATGCGGCTGGGCATGTACGAGTCCGACGCGGGCGGCGTGTTCTCCGAGACGCTGGAATTCTTCGGCTTCTTGCTCAATCGCATCTCGGAGCCGGTGCCGGTGCTGCGGGCGCCACTCTACGACTACCTCGCCGTCAGCCGGCACATGTTCTCGTCCAAGACCGGCGACTTCGTGGTCAGCACACCGGACGGACAGAACCATTTCGGCGCGATCCTGAACATCAAGGAATACACCGACGGTACCTGGCCCGGCATTCTCAACGGCCTGAAGTACCTCGACTTCGAGTACGTCATCACCCATTCGTTCAGTCCGATGGGGCGGCAAGACGCATTGAAGGTCTTGGACCGTACCAAGGGGATGATGATCTCGTCCGGGGACAAGGCGGTCAGCCAGATCGCGGAACTGGATGGCGCGATGGATCAGGTCGCGTCCGGCAACTTCGTGCTGGGTGAATACCACTTCATCATGACCTTGTATGCGGAGGACCAGTCCCGCCTTTCGCAGAACGTCGCGGTGGCCCGGGCGGAGCTGTCCAACGCCGGTTTTGTTTCCACCAAGGAGGACCTGGCGGTGTGCTCGTCCTTCTACTCGCAGCTGCCTGGCAACTGGCGCTACCGGACGCGGTTGGCGAACGTCAGTTCGTTGAACTTCCTGGGGCTGTCGCCGTTGCACAACTTCGCCACCGGAAAGCGGGACAACAATCCCTGGGGCGAATGCGTCACCGTACTGCAGACCACCAACGGCCAGCCCTACTATTTCAACTTCCACGCCACCCATCCCGCCGAGAACTCGCTGGGCGAGAAGGCCATCGCCAACACCATGGTCATCGGCAAGTCGGGTACCGGCAAGACGGCACTGATCAACTTCCTGCTCAGCCAGGTGCAGAAGTTCGACCCGGTGCCGACCATCTTCTTCTTCGACAAGGACCGCGGCGCCGAGATCTTCGTGCGCGCCTGCGGCGGCAACTACCTGGCGCTGGAGAATGGCCAGCCGACCGGCTTCAATCCGTTCCAGTGCGAACGCACGGATGCCAACGTGCAGTTCCTGGCGGGATTGATCAAGGTGCTGGCGGGCAAGACGCACTACACCGCCCGAGAGGACGAGGATGTCTTCCGCGCGGTAGAGGCCATGCTCGACATGCCGTTCCACCTGCGCTCGATGACCAATTTCCAGAAGAGCCTGCCCAACATGGGCGACGACGGTCTCTACGCGCGGCTGCGAAAATGGACGGCCGGGAACGCGCTGGGCTGGGTCTTCGACAATCCCATGGACACCATCGACCTTGGCCGGGCCAGCATCATCGGTTTCGATTACACCGATGTCATCGAGAATGCCGAGATACGCGTACCGGTGATCAACTACTTGCTCCATCGCCTGGAGGAACTGATCGACGGGCGCCCGCTCATCTACGTGATGGATGAGTTCTGGAAGATCCTCGACGGCGGCGGTGCGCTCAAGGACTTCGCCAAGAACAAGCAGAAGACGATCCGCAAGCAGAATGGCCTGGGGATTTTCGCCACCCAGAGCCCGGAGGATGCGCTGGCGAGCGACATTTCAGCCGCGCTGATCGAGCAGACCGCCACGCTGATCCTGTTGCCGAACCCGAATGCCTCCCGCGATGACTACATTAATGGACTGAAGCTGACCGATGCCGAGTTCCAGGTGATCAAGAGTCTGGATGAGCGCTCGCGCTGCTTCCTCGTCAAGCAGGGGCACGCATCAACGGTCTGCCAGCTCAACCTGCGCGGAATGGATGACGCGCTGGCAGTGATCTCGGCCAGCACCGACAACATCGAGATCATGCATCGGATCGTCGACGAAGAGGCTCAGCGTCTCGAGATCGACAGGGCAGATCTGCTTCCCGAGCAATGGTTGTCGCGGTTCCAGCAGGAACGGAAGGGGTCGGGTCGATCAACAACGAGTCAGGTGCGACGGAGTGAACGAGCATAGCGTCAATGTTCCTTGCAATTTCGATTTGTGTGCGGACCAAACGACAAGCAATACCCTCAGAGGATTAGAAGGATACTCATATGTCATGGAATTACACGACAAGCAGGGTTGGTCTCAAGCGTGCACTTATGCCGCTGTTGATTGCTGGCTTCCTGTTGCCGATGACGGACTGCAAGGCATCTGGAGTGCCCGTCGTTGATGGGGCCCATATCGGGATCAACAAGTTCGCATGGGTTGCTCAGTACCGGCAGATGTATCAGGAGTTGCAGCGCCAGATGGAGCAGTACCGGACGCAGATCCGCGAACTGGAGCAGAAGTACGTCAATGGGCCATCGTTCAATGGCGGGTTGGGATACCGGGAGACGTTGTCAGAACGGAGTCTCAATGACTATGTCGCCGAACGCTGTGGTAGCGGCAGTGGTTTGCGCACTGGTCCGGCCCAGATCAAGGACATCGCTGAGCGTCAGTTCCGGAACTGTGTGGCCATCATCCAGACAGAGAACACACGTTACAACGTGATGGTCAGGATTCTCAAGAATCTTGACGTGCGGGACAGGCAAATGGAGGAGCTCAAGCGGCAGGCCGCAGGTGTGCCGGCGGACCAGCCTGGTGCGCTCGAACGAGTGAAGGCGAACATAGCGCAGTTGGAAGCGTATGTTGCTCTTGATATCCAAAACGCGAACACGCTTCTAAATGCCTATGACGCAAGTCTCAAGGCACTGAACACGGAGCAGGTTTGGCTCGGGCAGGCGGCATTCAATGGAAAAGGCCGGGGTCTCCTTGATGAAGTCGTTCAGTACGGTGCGCTGAAGGGTGCCTTGCAGGTAGCTCGTAGTCGCGAGCGTTAGTGCTAGGCGTGCCATATCGGGATGGACTCATGGCTCAAACTTTGAAACAGGCCAATATATAAATGGACGGCGCATTGCTCTCAGTCATGGACTCGGTACGGGAGTGGGTTCCCTTGAATGCCTCTCTGCCAAACATGGTTTTCTTCCATGAGATCAATGATTTCATCGATGATGAGTTGATCAACGAGTATTTGCCGAATCTGGGGCGACGGGTCATGCGTGTGGTGGGCGGGCTGGGAACCGTGCTGCTTACCTTATGGATCATGATTCAGGGGTACAGGATCGTTACGGGCCAATCACGAGAATCCATGATGGCGCTGGTAGTCAGTTCGCTACGCGCTACGTTCATCATAGGGATCGCGCTCGGAACGGCAGTCTCCTGGGGGCCGATCTATCAGACATTGACGGATGGTCTGATGAGGACCGTCAGCGAGACGATGACGGGCGAAGAGGATGATGGTGGGGCATACGGGGATATCGATCGTACGTTGGCCATCATGCAGGCAGCGCTATCGGCCATCGATACCGTCGACAGCAATCACGACATGGTCACGGAGAAACAAAAGGACAGGGCTCTGCTTTTCACGGGCGTAGGGCTCGGAGCGCCCGCCATCATGGCGGCTGTTGCGATGATGTTGAACAAGGTAGCGATTGGTTTGATCGTCGCAATGGGGCCTGTGTTCATTCTCTGTCTGCTGTTCGAGCAAACCAAGTCTCTTTTCCAGAAGTGGCTCATGTATGGAATAGGGACGCTATTCTCAATGGCGCTATTGACTGTGATGGTCACGCTTGCCTTGGATATGGTAATTGCCGTGGGAACCGCATTCTGGATTACGAGTGCGGTGGGCATGGGGGGGGAGAACGTCACCAATATGGCCATGCAGCAAGGTGGGCTCGGGTTGATCTTGACCGCCCTCATCGTAAGCGCGCCGCCGATGGCCGCGATGCTGTTCCAAGGCACGCTCGGCCAGTTCACACCCTACAGCGCCTTCTCGCCATCGCAACAACCAGGTGCTCCAGGGCAGCCCGGATACTCGGGTGTGAGTGGAGATACGCAGTCGTCGGCACGTTCATCATCGATGGCGGACTATCCGGCCCAGTCAACACGCAAGGCTTACAGCTGAGGTTGATCGTTCATGTCGCGCAAAACAATTCTTCTCTTCTTGCTTATCTTCCCCTTGGAGTCCTATGCACAGACAGCATGCCCTCAAGGTGTAGCGCCGGGTGATCCGCGTTGTGGCCCCGGTGGGGGTGGGGGCGGCGGATGGGATCTACCTGCCGGGAAGGTATACACCCGATGGAAGTCAACTTGGGGTGCGATGGTGGAGGACACTGCCACCGGGAATGTGGGCACGTCGACCGGTCAATCGAGTCGCCGGAAAGCGGTCCGCGAAGCGCTTGCAAAATGCAAGGCCATGGGGGCAGGGCTGGAATGCAAATACATCTACACCTACACGAACAGCTGCGCGGTCGTTGCCGAGCCGATTGAGGTGCTAAAGAATTCGGTCTCTGCCTATCAGAACGGAGAGACGGTGGAGGCTGCATCAAAGCTCGCCATAGCCGGCTGCTCAGTTCGAAACGGAGGGCGTGCCTGTCAAGTGTATTACTCGAACTGCACAGCCCCAGTCTTGATTCGCGAGTAATGATGGGGTGGTCACATCGAAGTGCTGGACGGCGCCGAGCTATAACTCGGGAGGATACCTGCCCCCCATACCGGCCGATGACATTTCGTTCGCGCTACCGGCCATCCCAGCCGGTGTGCTGCGGCGAAGGAAACTGTCAAAAATGCGGGACCAAAGGTGGTCATACGCGCGGAGTGCGCTTGACTACGAGAATCAGTGCGTGGTGATCGAAGAGCCCGAAGTTGGAGGCGGGTCGATGCGTATCGTGTGCCGCAGCAGACCCACGGTCGAGAGTGCACAGGAACAGGCGTTGCCGGAACGCGCGGCCGAGAACGCCGGGCTCCACTGTGCGCTGTTGTACTCGGACCGTACGATTCCGGTGCTTGAGTACTGAATACCGGATGGGACGGAACTCTATGAGAGATTGGTCAAATGCCAACGCAGCCAACGCGTTACCTCAGGGCGTCAACAGCATGACCCTGCAGCAGGGCGGCCAGGGACTGCTGATGCCCATGTGCCTGCTCACCGTGCCGCCTTTGGCCGCGACGTTCTTCCAGAGCACCGTCGGAGAGTTCATGGCTTACAACGCGTTCGGACAGGGGGAGGCAATGCAGCCGACTGGTCCGGGCGGAGGGTATGTGCCGGCGCCTGCTCCAGCGGCAAATGCAGCAACGCAAACGCATAACCCGATGAATGCTCCTGTTTCCTGTCCCCGCGTGGCTTAAGGGAAGTCGGTATGGCTACGAACAGCTCATCTAAATTTCAATTGCGTACCCTATCTCAAATACTTGTCGGAATATTCACGCTCACCGTCACGGCCGTATCGGCCTTGGCGCAGATGGCCTGTCCGCAAGGCGTCACGCCTGGTAGCTCCCAATGCTTTCCGACTAGTGGCGTACAACAAGGGCAAATTGTGTTCCAACGCCAAGATGGAAGCTCACTTGGGGCGCTATTGCGATGAGTAGCAAGACGGGAGAGGTCGGCACATCTGTAGGTCGCTTTTCCAAGAGAGAGGCGCGCCGGGAAGCGATGGATAAGTGCAAACGACTCGGTGGTACGGAATGTGTGTTCTCGATCGCATACGAGAATCAATGTGCAGTCGTGGCGTGGACATCGGAGTCTGGCAAGTCAACTGGCGGTGGTGCGATAGTCCAGAGTGCTGCAACCACCGGTGAGGCGACCAGCTTGGCAATTACAGCATGTTCAAAATCACGTGGGGGTGATGAGTGCCGGATTGTTCACCCTGCCTGCTCAGAGCCTGTGTTGATTCAATGACGCTGCTCCCATTCTGTGGTCAATGTTAAGGCGTGAATTAGTTGATCTCTCGGGTGAAAAGACCGATTGCAAGATGATCAGAAGGATATTGACAGATGCTTAGAGTGCTTTCCGTTTCAGTTGTCATCCTGATATCTGGATGCGCCTCCATTCCGGCGAACGTGGCAGCTAAGAAGTGGGTTGGACGGAGTATGGGTGAGGCCAGTTCAGTTTTCGGTGAGCCCGTCCATTTGAGGGAGCAGGACGGGGGACGAACGGTCGGCATCTGGCACCTCGAGCGCTATATGGAGGAACTCAGGCCCGTCGGAAACGTGATGGGGCGTGATGCTGGTGGAAGACCCGTGCTTCATCCGGTACATGAGATGAGACAAAACCGGTATGCATGCGAGGTAACACTGGTGAGCGAGGGTGGCCGGATCGTCTCCGCCAAGGTCAGGCCGATCGCCGGCATGGGGCCGCTATTGGCGGGAGGTTGTGCCCAAAGAGGGCTATGAGTATGACCCGACGAATCAAGGGGTGGTTCGCGTGGCAGTGAACTTCGGTGGATACGCCAAATATGCCGAAGCCGTTACACGCGCAATGCGTGTCGCAGATGGGTTCGAATGCGACGCCGCGTGCTGCACGGTAACGCCGTCATGAAGGCGCATCTGCCGTGGCTTGTGATGCTCATCGGAATTTCGCTTCTAACAACGAACTCCTGTAGTAGAGAGATGGATAAGAAGCCGCGACCGGAATACAAGAGAAATCCGAACCCGGTGCAGGCGCATCGGCTGCGCATGCGCATCCAGGATGCACCGGGACCCCTAAAGGTGGTGGTCAGTGCGACGCAGCACGATGTGGTCACCCCGGAATGCCTGCCGGCGCCGAACGACAATCCGGGAGGGCATCTTTCCCCAATACCGACCAACGATATTCCATTCGAACTGGAGCTGGTCTCGGACACCGAATACACCGGCGTCTTTTATACGGATGGGATGATCGACGAGGACTACCATGGCCATGGCGTCTGTCGTTGGGAACTGATCCAGGTGCAGGTACAGCTCAAGGCGACGGGCGCTGAAGGAGAAACACCCTTCGTCGCGAGTCTCAGTCGAGACGAGATTAGTCCGGGACGCTCCAAGACGATCTACTTCTGGAAGGGTGCGTATCCCGGCGACCCCGCTTCCAGTATCAATGACCTGCCGAACTTTGGTCAGACTGATCGCTCTCGCATGGCGGCATGGGTGAAGGATGAGGACGTGTTCTCCGTCACCCTGCAGGATGATGGAGGTGCGCCGTGACGCTTGGGTCTCAGCAGTATGCCAATCTCACTGAGCACAGTTATGATCGAAATAGCACCATGCATAAGCTGGTGGACAAGGAGGTTGTCCTCGAAGGCCAGAGCTACAAGGTTCTCCATTTCGCCGACAACCCTCGCACCGGATACCAAGGGACGATCTATCAGCATGTCGAGAGCGGTGAAGTTGTGGTGGCCCACCGCGGTACCGAGTTCGAACGGCAGCGCTGGCGTGATCTTATAAAGACTGATGGTGCCATGGTGCTCACGCGCGCCAATCTGCAAGCTGATGACGCAATCGCGTTGACAGGACTCGCTCGCGACTATGCAAGTAGTCCTACGAATGTGGCGCAGTACGGCCACCCTTCACAGGTCACTGTCACCGGCCACTCGCTAGGGGGAACCCTGGCGCAGATCAGCGCCCACTACTACGACCTGCGCGGCGAGACGTTCAATGCCTATGGCGCGGTCAGCCTGGACCGGCGGATCCCCGAGGGTGGCGATCGCATCTTGAATCATGTGATGGCGGCCGACACGGTCAGTTCCGCCAGTCCGCACTACGGGCAGGTGCGCATCTACGCGCAGTCCGGTGAGATCGGCATGTTGCGGGATGCGGGTTATGCCAACAACGACGCCAAGCTGCTGGACCCACGCGCGAGCCTGTTGGCGGGTGTCAAGGGATTCGGTTCCCACGACATGCACCGCTTCCTCAACGTGGACGGCGAGAAGCGTCCGGACCGCTCGGTGCTGGGCGACCCGCAGGCGCAGTCCCTCGCACGGGAATACGCGCCTATGATCGGCAAGTACCGTGCCGATGTGGAGGGGATGCGCGGCGCTGTCACGAGCGGTGCGCGTGGTCCGTATGGCGCAATGACGGATGGGCTCGATGCGTTGCGTGGTCCGATCCCGCCCGGCGAACTCGGTGCGCGCGAAGATCGCAGGCGCTCGTCAGGGGCGCTACCGGAGTGGGGTAGCTTCGCCGCGACCGCGCACGGCAACGATCGCAGCCGTGAGGGAAAAGACAGTGACGTGGAGCCCTCCGGCTCGTTCCATCCGCCCCTCAGTTTCGACCCACGTTCTGCGGCCGTCGAGGTTGACCGCCTGCTGTCCAGCGCCAAGGCCGGCGATACCGACGGTTTGCGCGGCGCCCTGCACGACCTGAAAGCGTCGCCCTTTGGGCAGGACTGGCAGAAGCAGTTGGAAGCTCACCGGCAGCGGCTCGCCGAGCCTGCGCCGCGTATCGAATCGCAGACACCTGTGGAGCTGGCGCGATGAGGAGCAGTGCATGACGACCCATGATCTTCGAGAGCCAGCATGCGACGGCACGCCCGCCCGTATGCCGTCCGTGTATACGGCGCTCCGTACGCCGAACGCTGGGGGACACGACCGATCATGACGCGTCGTCTTCCACGCCGGGATGGCCGGCTGATCTGCCTGGTCGCCATGTCCCTTCTTTTCCCTACCGCATGCAGTGGTGCCATGAATAGCCAACCTTCTCCTTCGTTTGTCCCGAATCCCGAACCCCGCCAGGCGTACACGCTTACCGTGCGCATCCAGGGAGCACCGGGACCGCTGGAAGTCGTGGCCAGTGCTGCCCAGTACGACGTAAGGAACACCGAGTGCCTGCCGCCGCCAAAGGACAACCCCGAGGGCCGCACAGCGCCAGTGCCTACACAGGACCTGCCGATCACGCTGCAGCGGATCTCCGACAACGAGTATCGCGGGACGTTCTATGCCGATGGCATGCTCGACCAGGAACTGCACGGCCGCGGTGTTTGCCACTGGGCGCTGATCCAGGCGCAGGTGCAGCTGAAAGCTACCGGCGCGCCGGGGGAGACCCGCTTCATCGCGAAAATCGGTGGCGATGAACTGGGGCAGGCCCCGTCGAAGACGAAGGCGTTCCACTACTGGAAGGCGCGGTATCCGAAGGATGCCGGCTATGACGACTATCCGGACTATGGCCAGGGCGACCTGCGACAGCTGCCTGCCGACAAGCGCGACGACTTCTTCGAAGTGTCGCTGACGGCGAAGGAGGCGTGATATGGGCCTGACGTCGCAGCAGTATGCGCATCTGGCCGACCACAGCTACGACCGTGGCGGGCAGATGCAGGATCTGCTCAACAAGGATGTGGTGATCGGCGGAGAGCGCTACCGGGTGATCGACTATGTCGACAATCCCCGTACCGGTTACCAGGGCACCATCTACCAGCACGAGGCCACCGGCGCCGTGGTGGCTGCGCATCGCGGCACCGAGTTCGGCCGCGAGGCCTTCCGTGACGGGGTGATCGCCGATGCCGGCATGGTGTTCACGCGCACCAACAGCCAGGCGGCGGACGCGGTCGAACTGACCCGTCGAGCGGTCGAGTATGCGGAACGCCAGGGGCGCGAGCCAGGCAGGACCGCGCCGGAGGTCACGGTCACGGGACATTCGCTGGGCGGCACGCTGGCGCAGGTGTCGGCGCACCATTTCGACCTGCGTGGCGAGACATTCAACGCCTACGGTGCCGCCAGCCTGGACCGGCGCATCCCGGAAGGGGGCGATCGCGTGACCAACCACGTGATGGCGGTCGATGCGGTCAGCTCCGCCAGTCCGCATTACGGGCAGTTGCGCATCTACGCTACCCAGACGGAGATCGAGACGCTGCATCGCACCGGGTACCACGACAACATCGTGCGCGACCTGCTGCAGCGGGACATGCCGCTGACTGCGTCCGTCCTGTCCGGTGGCTCGCACAGCATGCACAACTTCCTCCCCGTGGACGGCGACGGCCGGCCCGATCGTTCCGCGCTGGACGATCCGGCCGCGCGACGCCTTGCGGATGAGCACCGCGACATCATCGCCGACTACCGGGACGATGTCGGTGACCTGCGTCGTGGCGTCACCGTGACGGCCCGCGGCCCCTTCGGTCTGGTGCTGGATGGAATCGATCGCATCCGCGGCCCCGTGCCGGCAGGCGAGCCGGCGGCAGGCGATGAGCGCGAACGCCAGGATCGCACGTCGCAAGCCGAGACGCCGCATCGCATCGACGTGGCGCTCGAGGCGCCACAGATGTCGGGGCGCCCGAGCCCCGAAGTGGAGCGATTGCTAGCGGCGGCGCGCGAGCGCGATCCCGTGGCGCTGGAACGCGCACAGCACGATCTGCAGGCCTCGCCTGCGGGGCAGGCTTGGCGTGAACGGGTCGAGGCGCACCAGCGAGATCTGGTAGCCCCCGAGCGCACGCCTAACTTCCAGGTGGAACAACGGATGCCGTCGCAGATGGACGTCGCTCGCTGAGCCAAGCGGCACGCTGACAACCGTATCCCCGTATCAAGAGGAATGCAGCCATGAAACGGAGCATCAAACTTCTCATCCCGCTGGGCCTGCTGGTTCTGTTCGATCTCAGCGCCCAGTCCGACGGCTACTACCAGCGCCTGTACTACCGCATGGACGACCCGTTCGTGTTCTGCACACAGGGTCAGGATGTCAGGAAGAATCCGATGCCGTGCTGGAAGCCCATGCCACCTTTCACCGGCGCTTTCATGCTGATGCCCTATTGTCGGCCGCCGAATCCCTACGGCAAGGATTGGACGCAGGACGACACGCTCTCGTTCGCCCAATACAAGTCGGTCTGTCCGAAAGCGATTGATTCGGGTCGATGGGAAGGCGGCGGCCGGCCGGAAAACACGCCCATCCGCCATTGATGCGTCCGGGTTGTTCGCGAATGAACGCCCTTGTCATGGAGTCGTCCACATGAGGTTGCAGCGCATGAAGGTCATTTCCCCCCTGCTCCTGATCGCGATGGCGGTCATCCTTGGCGGTTGCGATGCACCGGCTCAGCGAGGTGCGGATACCACGGAGCAGGCGACGTCCCCCGAGAATAAGGAAGAAGACATGTCAGAGCTGAAGCCGCCCTCCGCGGACAGCGTGTTGTATTTCATCTACCAGCGCGACGGCGACGGTGCGGTCAGTTACAAGATCGATGGTGGCGCCACCGTCAGCTACTGGTACGGCCACGAGTTCGATCTCGATGGCAAGCATTACTTCACCGGCTTCGGTGCCAAGACCCAGGGCGAGGGCCCGGACGGCGATGACGGCATGATGGATCCGGAACACGTCGCCATTTCGCAGGCGACTTTCACGCGCGTCGAGAAGGACGGCAAGCAGGCATGGTCGAAGCCGGATACAGATGGCTATGTCGGGGAGTTCGGACGACTGGGGCGCGCGGACGAGGTCGATACGTCGCGCAAGGCGCACGGGTACGCAACTGACGATGGTCGCTACGTGCTGGCCGTTCCCACGCGCGATTTCATGAATGGCGAGGAGGTGCAGTCGTTCGCCATGTTCCTCTTCGATCCCGATGGCAAGGACGCGTTGTCGTTCCGCCAGTGGGGCTACGTTGGCAGTGTGCGCGTTGGCGGGGACAATCAGGCGGCCTGCAGTGACGGTCATGTGATGCCCTGCACGGCCAGCACCGGCGACCTGGCCTTCGAGCGGGCGTCGGACGGCGGACTGCCGGCGTTGAAAGTCACCCCCTCGGGAAACACGAATGCCGGTCCCGGCAAGGTACGTACGCTCGGGCCCGCGGATGCGGTAACCTACCGCTTCGACGCGAATGCAGAGCGCTACACGCCCTGAACCTTTCGAGTTGACCGTCCTGTACAAGGCTCACGGATCGAGCCCGGTTGACGTCCTGCGACCTACGGTCGCGAACATCAGCAAGAGGAGCCAGTGATGGCCAATGACTACACCCGTGAACAGATCCTCGATATCGTCGAACGCCAAGCACAGGCGAGCGGCATTCCCCGCGAGGACTTCCTGCGGTTCGCCTACATCGAGACGGGCGGCCGCTTCAACCCGGATGCGAGCAACCCCAGTGGTGCGAAGGGGTTGTTTCAGTTCATGCCGCGCACGGCGGAGGATTACGGCATCACGGGGCAAGAATTCGATCCCGTGCAGAGTACGCGTGCGGCTGCAGCGCTGTACCAGGACAATCTCGCGGACATCAGCCGCAGGCAGCAGCGTAGCGGTCACGATTTTCTGTCAGGAAACGAGACGCCAAGCGGGCTCGATCTTTATCTTGCTCACCAGCAGGGCGCTGCTGGCTATGAGTCTGTGCAAAGCGCCATCGTGACGGGAGAGTTCTCGCTCACAAGTACCCGGCGGAACATATTGGGGAACATCAGCGCCAGTGATGTCGAGAGACTGACAGGGCGCAAGCCTGCAGAACTTCGCGGACTCGATGACCGCGAACTGGCGACCACGTTCTCGCAGTATTGGAACACCAAGTACGCCGCCATCAGCATTCCCGATCGCGGCATCCAGGCCAGCCAGCCCGATGCGGCCGTGCGCGAGCGCACTTCACCGCTGGCCGATGGCGTGCTGCAGAACGGCGAGCGGGGCGAAGAGGTGCGCGCCTTGCAGACGTCGCTGAACCAGCTTGGATTTCGCGATGGCCAAGGCGCAGAGCTGGAGACGCGCTCGGGCATCTACGGCGGCAGGACGCAGGAGGCCGTCCGCGCTTTCCAGACAGCGAATCAGCTGGAAGCCACCGGCAACGCCGACACTCGCACGCGCGAAGCCATCACGCAGCAACTCGCGTTGCCAGAACAGGAGCGCAACCGCGCCCAGTCGGGGGAAACGCAACAGCGCGATGGCGGGTTGGCCTGGCCGACGCCGGGCAATCGCGACATCAATGAAGCCGACAAGGCACGCGAGGGGCGCGGCGAGTTCGGCACGCCACGCAGTGGCGGCCGGCGCCATGGCGGCATCGACATCCAGGGCGATGTCGGCGACCCCGTGGTGGCCGTCGCGAGCGGAACGGTGGTGGTGCGGCCGAACAACGGTGCGGCGGGTAATACCGTGCACGTTCGGCATGACGACGGCACGCTGACCAAGTACTTCCATTTGGATGAGTTCAGCGTGCGAAACGGTCAGCGCGTGGATGTTGGGCAGCAGATCGGCACCATGGGCAGGACTGGCAATACGCCTGCCCAGGGCGACACACACCTGCACTTCGAGATGTGGCGGGACGGCCGGCAGGTCGATCCTATGCCGCACCTGCGCGGCGCCGAGCGCGACGCGGCGGTACCCGCACGATCGACCGCACCCGAGGCGTTGCGAGATGGAGCATCGGGGGCATCGGTACGCGAACTGCAGCAGCAGCTCAATCAGCTCGGCTATCGGGGCGCCGATGGCAAGCCACTGGAGACCACGTCCGGCAAATTCGGTCCCCAGACCGAGCACGCACTGCGCGCGTTCCAGGCCGATCAGGGATTGAAGGTGGATGGCGTTTACGGCGACCGCTCCCGCGAGGCCATCGCTGCCGCGACGCGTGATGCGGCTCGCAGTCCGGCGGAGATGGGTGTCTCGCCCCAAGGCGCGCGCAATGAAGATGCGCAACGCTCGTTCGTCGACCGCATGTTCTCCGCCATGCACGGTGGAGACGATCGTGCCATGCGCCAGGCCTTGGACGACTACCTGAAGACGCCCGCAGGCCAGGGGTGGCAGAAAGAACAGGCCGTGACCGATCAGCAGACCGTGCAGCCACGCGACCAGACCGGCCCTTCCCGCTGACGGCGAAGCAGGATGGCGGATCGGGTAGCGTGGCCCGGTCCGCCCTCTCTTGGAACGCACCGGCGTCGTGGACGGCTCAGGGCACCCGAACGCGGCCACTTGGCGCCCCTGTTCACCCGCGCCCAGCACTCTGCTAAAACGCAGCGAGATGTCAGCCAGGCCGGAAGGCGCGGTCGAGCGCTTGGGCATCGGAGCGGTACAAGGGGGATGGCCGGTTCACGCTGCACGCAACCAGCGTGGCGTTTACGGTGCGTCGCGCCGCAGGCGCCAGCCCAGGCTGCAGCCTGGGCAGTCCGGGTACATCACCAGCGTGGTGATCCAGCAGATGGGTGAGCCGAGCGGCAGGGCGTAGATGAAGTGCAGTCCCGGCAACCACGGGACGGTCATGTCGGCGGACCAGCAGCAGGACCTGGGAGGCATCGGCCGCGATGGCGTGGATGCGCAGAACGGCTTCGAGCGAAGGGCAGGAATAGCCCTGACGGATCATCGGCGTGGCGACATCATCTGCCTGGCCAAGCAATGCATTGCGGATATCGAGCAGATCTGCGGCTGCAGTCCTGAAGGCGGCAGGCCTCGTCGGGCCGGCCGCACACCTGGCGGGGTCAGCGGGTGCCGTACAGCACGACGGTCTTGCCGCGCGCATGCAGGGAGCCATCGGCCTGCAGCTTCTTCAGTACACGGCCCGCCATCTCGCGCGAACAGCCCACCAGGCGGGCGAGTTCCTGGCGCGAGACGCGCAGCTGGGTGCCTTGGGGGTGACTCATCGCTTCCGGTTCGCGGGCGAGATCATGCAGGGTGCGTACGATACGGTCGGTCACATCGAGGAACGCGAGGCGGCTGGCCTTGCGGCTGGTGTCCAGCAGGCGCCGCGAGAGCTGCGCGCCGATCGCGTACAGCAGCTTGGGGGCATCGGCCGACAGCGTGCCCATGAACAGCTGGTGCAGGCGTTCGTAGCTGATTTCGGCCAGTTCGCACTGGGTGCGGGTGCGCAGGATCACTTCCCGGCGGTCCGACTCGATGAATAGCCCCATCTCGCCGACGAATTCACCGGAACCGAAGTAGCCGAGCACCAGCTCACGGTCGTCGTCTTCCTCGGTGATGATGCTGACCGAGCCGCTGACCACGTAGTACAGCGTGCCCGCCGGGTCGCCGGGGCGGAAGACGTCGGCGCGGGCCGGGTAGCGGCGCCGATGGCTGTGGGCCAGGAAGCGCTCAAGCGTGGCGTTGTCCGGCGTCAGGGGGCTGGCGGCGGGGCGAGCAGGGGCTGAAAGGGGGATGCCTGGGCTCATGGTGGTCACGGCTTGTAATTCAGGAAGCTTAGTCCGAATACGTGGCCCACGGCAAACGCAGGCCATGCAAGGGCTGGGCCAGTCCTGCGGCGGCCCGCCGACGCGCGGCCGCGGACATTTCGCTGTCACCCCATATGGCGCATAATCCGCCCCCTCATCCGACACCCCCGAAGAGGGATCACCGCCGTGGTAAAACCCCTGCCTCGCCTGCGGCTGCAAGGCTTCAACAACCTCACCAAGGCGCTGAGCTTCAACATCTACGACGTGTGCTATGCCTCGTCCGAGGACGAGCGTCGCCGGTACATCGAGTACATCGACGAGGAATACAACGCCGATCGTCTGACCCAGATCCTGACGGATGTGGCGGAGATCATCGGCGCCAACATCCTGAACGTGGCCCGCCAGGACTACGACCCGCAAGGTGCGTCGGTGACGATCCTCATCTCCGAGGAGCCGGTGATCGACAAGAAGGATGCGGGCAAGGAGATCATCTCCGACGCGGTGGTCGCCCACATGGACAAGTCCCACATCACGGTGCACACGTATCCGGAAACCCATCCGGACAACGGCATCGCGACCTTCCGTGCCGACATCGACGTGGCGACCTGCGGCGTGATCTCGCCGCTGAAAGCCCTGAACTACCTGATCGAAAGCCTGGAATCCGACATCGTCATCATGGATTACCGCGTGCGCGGCTTCACTCGCGACGTGAAGGGCAAGAAGCACTACATCGACCACAAGATCAATTCGATCCAGGACTTCCTGGCCAAGAACATCAAGTCGCGCTACGAGATGCTCGACGTGAACGTCTACCAGGAAAACATCTTCCACACGAAGATGCACCTGAAGGAGTTCGACCTCGACAACTACCTGTTCGAGGAGAAGGCCAAGAACCTGTCGTTCAAGGAGCGCATGAAGATCGAAGCGCGCCTGAAGCGGGAGATCGAAGAGCTGTATCACGGGCGCAACCTGCCGGAATGACGGGTTGGCGACGGGTGCGGGTTACATCCGGTTCGGATGGCCAGCGCTAGTCTGTCCACGTACTTGGCGGGACGACCCGCCCGCGGCGCAGGCCGCGCATCAGGACCGACGGCGGTCCGGAACGCGAGTTCCGGGCCGTTTCGCGTTATGGCCCGGGCAACCAACCTGAGGAGGTGACGCATGGCGTGGGTCTATCTGGTGCTGGCGGGATTGCTGGAAGTGGTGTGGGCGGTGGGTCTGAAGTATTCCGAGGGCTTCACTCGCCTGGTGCCCAGTGTGATCACCGCTGTGGCTGCCGCCGCCAGCTTCTGGCTGCTCGCGGTGGCGCTGAAGCACATCCCGCTGGGCACGGGCTATGTCATCTGGGTGGGAATCGGTGCCGTGGGTACGGCGTTCGTCGGCATGTGGCTGTTCCAGGAACCTGCCACGGCGGCGCGGCTCGTCTGCATAGGTCTGATCGTGGCGGGCATCATCGGCCTGAAGCTCGCGTCGTAGCGTGCGCTGCGCGCTGAACCAGCGTCGCGCAAGGACAGGTCGCGTCGTACTTGCCCCGTTTCGCTTGGAGCAGCGCACGACGCCCTCACCGTGAAGCAGCGGAGCAAGCTCCGCTCTAAGGATCACACCCGGTAGGCGACCGCTTTCATCAGTTTGGAGGCCCCGGCCATTAGGGTCGGGATCGGCGCCGGTAAGAGGCGGGCGCCGGCTTCTTCGGCGTGTTCGGCGTGACGGGCTTCGTCGGCCTTCATGACCTGCAGGATCTCGCGGCTGCGCAGGTCGGCCGGTGGCAGGGCTTCCAGATGTTCGTCGAGGTGCGCCTCGACCTGGCGCTCGGTCTCGACCACGAATCCCAGGCTCCAGCCATCCCCGCGCAGGCCGGCGAGGGCGCCAAGTGCGTAGCTGCCCGCATACCACAGCGGATTGAACAGGCTGGGTCGGCTGTCCAACTCGCGCAGGCGGTCCGCGCACCAGGCGAGATGATCGGTTTCTTCCTGGGCAGCCTCCAGCAGGTGGGCGCGGGTGGTGGCGTCGCGGGCCACCGCGGCTTGGCCGAAGTACAGGCCCTGGGCGCACACCTCGCCGACATGGTTGATGCGCATCAGGCCGGCGGCATGGCGTTGTTCGGTCGGTTCCAGGGCGACCTCGGGCGTATCGCCAGCGGGATTGGCGCGATGGGCAGGTGGGTTGCCGAAGACGGTATCCAGGCCGCGCTGGGCCTCCACCAGCCAATGATCGAGGGGCGAGAAGGTCCGCATGTTCATGCGGCCATTGTGCCGTCTCGGCGGACCCCGCGTCTGCCCCGGGAGATCCCACGGAGCGAGGATGCCCAGGGTTGCGCACTGCGCCAAGGGGCCGTACAATCCCGCGTCTTCCGTTTCACCCTTCACAACGCGTGGCAAAGTTCCGCCGGTGCAACCGCGGAATCCGCCCGACCAGACACATGAGATCCACATGAGCACCTTTACCGCCAAGTCCGAGACCGTCCAGCGTGACTGGTACGTCGTCGACGCAGCAGGCAAGACCCTTGGTCGCCTGTCCACCGAGCTGGCCCGCCGCCTCCGCGGCAAGCACAAGCCCGTCTATACCCCTCACGTTGATACCGGCGACTATCTTGTCGTCATCAACGCCGAGAAGATCCACGTCACCGGCAACAAGCTGGCCGACAAGAAGTACCACCGCTTCACGGGCTATATCGGCAACCTGAAGACCGAGACGCTGGCGCAGGCGCTGGAGCGCCACCCGGAGCGCGTCATCGAAACCGCCGTGAAGGGCATGCTGCCGAAGGGTCCACTGGGCCGCGACATGTATCGCAAGCTCAAGGTCTACGCCGGCCCGAATCATCCGCACGCCGCTCAGCAGCCGCAGGTCCTGGACATCTAATCATGGCTATCACTCAGAACTACGGCACCGGCCGTCGCAAGTCCTCCACCGCCCGCGTGTTCCTGCGCAAGGGCACCGGCACCATCACCGTCAACGACCGTCCGCTGGACGAGTTCTTCGGCCGTGAAACCGCGCGCATGATCGTGCGCCAGCCGCTGGAGCTGACCAAGAACACCGAGAGCTTCGACATCAAGGTCACCACGACCGGCGGCGGCACCACCGGCCAAGCCGGCGCCATCCGCCTGGGCATCGCCCGCGCTCTGGTCGAGTACGACGAAACCCTGAAGAACGAGCTGCGCAAGGCGGGCTTCATGACCCGTGATGCGCGCGAAGTCGAGCGCAAGAAGGTTGGCCTGCACAAGGCGCGTCGCGCCACGCAGTTCTCCAAGCGCTAACAGACGCGTTACACTACGCGTCACTGGTTATACAGCCCCGTCGCCAAGCGGTAAGGCACCTGACTCTGACTCAGGCATTCGGTGGTTCGAATCCATCCGGGGCTGCCAACTCGAAGTCCACTGGACATCCGCAAAAGCCCGCCTCCGGCGGGTTTTTGCGTTTAGGGGTCATGCCGATGGTCGCGATGTTCCAACCTCCGTTCTGCCCCGCCGACGAGGCCGTGCGCCGCGTGCAGGAGCGAGGCTACGCCGTGCTCGAGCCGAGGGTCATGGCCGACGCCGTCGCGGCTGACCTCCAATCGCTCGATGCCCTGCTACCCAGCTGGGATCGGCTCGAGGTGGATGGTTACCTCAAGGATGGCGGCCGCTATCGGCGTCGTCGCCACTCCTGCTTCGTTGTCGATGGCGGCGGCGTGCAGCAGGCAACGCACCGGGCGCACTGGCAGTCGCTGGACTACAACGCACTGCATGGCGGCATGCAGCGCTGGTTCGAGCCGATCGAAACGGTGGTCGCTTCGGATCCGGCCTGGAGGCAATTGCTGCTGGGACTGGGCCGCTGGTGCTCCGCACTGAAGGGCGAACGCCCGTGGTACGTCGAAGCGCACCAGTTCCGCATCGATACCACCGACGGCATCGGCCGGCCGACCCCGGAAGGCGCGCATCGCGATGGCGTGGATTTCGTCGCCGTGCTGCTGCTGGATCGACAGGGCATAAAAGGCGGTGAAACCCGGGTGTTCGCTGCCGCCGGGCCCGACGGGCAACGCTTTACGCTCGAGGCGCCCTGGTCGTTGCTGTTCCTCGACGACGAGCGCGTCATCCACGAATCCACCCCCATCCAGCCCCTGGGCGAGCAGGGGCATCGCGATACGCTTGTGCTGACCTTCCGCAAGGATGGGTTCCAGGGCGATCCTGCCGCCGGCTGACCGGCGCGCGCATTTCGTTACAATTGAAACCATGGCGCGTGGGCGCCGGCATCTGGAGTTCCGATGAAGCTGGGTTCCCTTAAAGAAGGTGGTCGCGACGGTACGCTCATCGTGGTGTCGCGTGATCTGGCCCGCGGCGTGCGCGCCACCGGCATCGCGCCGACGTTGCAGCGCGCGCTGGAGGATTGGAGCAATACCGCGCCGCGTCTCAACGCGCTGTACGAATCGTTGAATTCCGGCGACGCCGATGGCGCGTTCGACATCGACATGCTGGCGCTGGCCGCGCCGCTACCGCGGGCCTACGAGTTCGTCGATGGCAGCGCCTACCTGCCGCACGTCGAACGCGTCCGCCGCGCCCGCAATGCGGAAGTGCCAGCGAGCTTCTACACGGATCCTCTGATGTACCAGGCCACCAGCGCCGCCTTCCATGGCCCGCGTGATCCGGTGAAAGTGGTCAGCGAAGACTATGGCATCGATCTGGAAGCGGAGATCGTGGTCATCACCGACGACGTACCGATGGCGGTCACGCCCGCACAGGCAGCCGGCCACATCCAGCTGATCGGTCTGGTGAATGATGTGTCCTTGCGCAACCTGATCCCGGGCGAACTGGCGAAAGGTTTCGGCTTCCTGCAATCCAAACCGCGCTCGGCACTGTCACCGGTATTCGTGACCCCGGACGAGTTGGACGATGCCTGGCGCGACAACAAGGTGCACCTGCCGCTGGTGACGCACATCAATGGCAACTGGTTCGGTGCACCCGAGGCCGGTGTGGACATGCAGTTCGATTTCGCCCAATTGGTCGCGCATGCGGCCAAGACCCGGCCGCTGTCGGCGGGCACGATTGTGGGTTCCGGCACCATTGCCAACGAGGACACGTCCAAGGGCGCCTCGTGTTTTGCTGAGCAGCGCACAGTGGAAACCCTGCGTGACGGCAAGCCTTCGACGCCGTTCATGAAGTTCGGCGATGTCGTCCACATCGAAATGAAGGATCGTGACGGCCATTCCATTTTTGGTGTGATCGAGCAAAGGATGGAGCCACAGCCCTTGCCTTGATGGCGCGCGCGGGGCCAGTGTGAACAAAGGAAGGCTCGAGGCGGACATGGAAGCGTATTCCAGGCAATCGAAGGGGCAAACCGCGGGAGGCGGCTTGCATGGCTGAGCAACTGCGGCTGTATTCCTATTGGCGCTCCAGCGCCGCCTATCGCGTGCGCATCGGCCTGAACCTGAAAGGGCTGCCATACGAAACGGTGCCCGTGCATCTGGTCCGTGAAGGCGGGCAGCAGCACCATCCCGACTACGTCGCGAAGAATCCCCAGCACATGGTGCCTACGCTGCAGCATGGCGAGCGTGTGATCCGACAGTCGCTGGCGATCCTTGAATACCTGGACGAAGCCTGGCCTTCCCCCAGGTTGCTGCCGATGACGGCGCGCGATCGTGCACGCGTGCGCGCGCTGGCGCAGATGGTCGCCTGCGACATCCATCCGCTCAACAACCTGCGCGTACTGCAGTATTTCGACGGCACCTGGAACGTGCCGCAGTCCGAGCGCGACGAGTGGGTCAAACACTGGATCGTCGAAGGATTCGCGGCGGTCGAGTCGCTGCTCGCCGAAGACGCCGCAACCGGCGCGTTCTGCCACGGGCAGACGCCGGGTCTGGCGGATTGCTGCCTGGTGCCGCAGGTGTTCAATGCGCGTCGCTTTGGCGTGGACTTGGCGGCATTCCCGGCTATCGTCCGCATCGAGCAGGCCTGTCTGGCGCTGCCGGCCTTCGATCAGGCGCGCCCGGAAAACCAGCCTGACGCAAATGCCTGAATGAAAAAGGGCGGAGTTCTCCGCCCTTTTCGGTGCTTCGCCGCCGCCCTGGTGCGGTCAGCCGAAGCCGTGCGTGATGCGCGGCGAGCTGCTGTTGCCGGTGTCGTAGTCGGCGTAAGGGTCGTGCTCGCCCTTGCTGCCTTCGGAAAGGCGGAACTTCAGTGCCAAGCCGTCGCGCGAGTCCGCTGCGCGCAGCGCTTCCTCCTGCTCGATCTGGCCCTCCTTGACCATGCGGAACAGGCATTGGTCGAAGGTCTCCATGCCTTCCTCAAGTGACTCCTCCATGGCGGCCTTGATCTCGTGTACCTGTCCGCGGCGCAGCAGGTCGCGGATCATTGGCGTGTTGATCAGCACTTCCGCCGCCGGCATGCGACGCCCATCGGTACCCTTCACCAGGCGCTGTGATACGACGGCGCGCAGGTTGAGCGCCAGGTTCATCAATACGTTCTTGTGCGCGCTTTCCGGGAAGAAGTTGAGGATACGTTCGATGGTCTGGTCGGCGTTGTTCGAGTGCAGCGTCGCCAGGCACAGGTGGCCGGTCTCGGCGAAGGCGATGGCGGCCTCCATCGTGGTGGCGTCCAGGATCTCGCCGATCAGGATGACGTCCGGCGCCTCGCGCATCGCATTCTTCAGCGCATTGTGGAACGCGTGCGTGTCCAGGCCCACTTCGCGCTGGTTGACGATCGACTGCTTGTGCCGGTGCAGGTACTCGATCGGATCCTCGATGGTGAGGATATGGCCGGTGCTGGTGGTGTTGCGATAGTCGATCATCGAGGCGAGCGAGGTCGACTTGCCCGAACCGGTGGAGCCGACAATCAGCACCAGCCCGCGTGGGGTCATGATGATGTCCTTCAGCACCGGAGGCAGGTTGAGCTCTTCGATGCTGGGGATCACGCTGCGGATTGCGCGGATCACCATGCCCACCTCGCCGCGCTGCTTGAAGACGTTGACGCGGAAGCGCCCGGCATCCTGTAGCGCGATGGCCATGTTGAGCTCCAGTTCGCGCTCGAACACAGGCACCTGGCCCTCGTCCATCAGCGAATAGGCAATCTTCTTCACCATGCCCGGCGGCAGCCCGGTATTGCCCAAGGGATAGAGTTTGCCCTCGATCTTGATGTACACCGGCGCCCCGGTGGTGAGAAACATGTCCGAGGCGTTCTTCTCGGTCATCAGCTTCAGGAAATAGCCGATGTCCATGTGCAAAGCTCCCAAGATGCGCGGCGCGACGTTGCAACGGCGCCAAAGGCTTCCGACAATGGCCGCGCGCACCCCTCAACGTCACGGCACCCCAATGACAGTTAGCTTCTCATACTTCCGCCGGCCCCTGCATGTGATGGCGGCCGCAGTAGCAACACTGGCCTTGGCCGGCGAACCTGCGCACGCCCAAAGCGCATTGCCCCCGGAACTGGAAGCCGCCGTGCAGGCGGTGCAGCGCGCGGACCAGGCCGATGCGGACCAGTACGCCCCGCAGCCGCTGGAGGCAGCGAGGCAGGCTTTGGCGCAAGCGCAGGCCGCACACGCTGCACGGGACAAGAAGGACGCGCTGGATCTTGCCCTGCGGGCCACGGTGGACGCGGATCTCGCGCGCGCCCGCAGCCTGGAGGCGGTGGCGACGGCCGAAGTGGCGCAGCGGAAGGCGGAGATTGCCGACCTGCAACGCCAGATCGGCGGGGAGGGCAAGCGATGAGGGCGTCCAGCAAGAAGGTGATCCGGACCGGCGCGCTGGGGCTGATGCTGTCGCTAGGCTCCTTCACTGTGTCAGCGGCCGACAATCCGGTGGTCCTGCAGCTCAACCAGCGGTTGTCGGCCCTGCATGCCGATCCGGCGCTGGGGGAACTGGCGGCCTACGAAAAGTTGCGGGCGCAACAAGCCATCACGGCCTTCGACAAGGCGCGTCGCAGCCAGCGCGAGACCGCCCAGTACGTGGCGGAACGTCGGGTGGAGATCGCGGAGATCGCCGCACGTACGCAGGCCGCCCGCCGCGAAGTTGACAGGCTGGACCGCACCCGCAGCGAATTGCTGGTGGAGGCGAGCCGTCGCGAAGCCGAGCGCGCGCGCCGCGAGGTGGAACGTCTGCGTGTGCAGGCGCAGATCCAGGCCGAGGAAGCCGAACGTCTCCGCATGGCCGCCGAAGCCGAGGCCTTGGCGCGCCAGGAAGCGGAAACCACGCTGGATACCGTCGCGGGCCAGCAGGCTAACCGGTTGAGTGCGGCCCGTCAGCGCGAGCTGAAGTTGGCGCGCGAGGAGGCGGAACTGATTTCGGGCGCCAAGCTGCCGGCTTCGAAGTTTGAGACTCGTGGTGAGGTTTTCACCTTGGGCGCGGACGTTTTCACCGCCAGTTCGGCGAAGCTGTCCGCCGGAGGCGCGTCCAGTGCCAGCGCACTCGCTGCCTACCTGCAAGCCAACCCCAAGGCCCGTGCCCGTATCGACGGTTTCGGGGACAAGCAGACCCCGGGACAGCGCCGCGCCGATGCGCTGCGCGATGCCTTGATGGCGGCAGGTGTACCCAAGTCGCGCCTGCAGAGCGCGGGCAAGGGCACCGGCAGCAAGGCGCGCGCGCTGGAGGTCGTCATCACGCATTGATATCCCCATGTAAATCATGGGGTTGTACGAGTTCGCAAGGCGGCTGCGAGGCCGGCCTGAATGCTTCGCTTACAGGTGAAATTCTTTCGAATCAGTCACTTGCGGCGGGTCTTGTCGGGCCCGGCAGTGAGGAGTAGGGTCGTATACCCAAGCGATCCTTGTCGCTTGGCTCACCGGAGAATCGACCCGATGACGCCCGTACCGATCCCGCAGGAGACCGCCGCCGGCAGCCAGACCGCAGCGGGCATTCCGGTGGGACGTGCCCGCGCTACCGGCCAGATGCTCCGCTCCCAAGCCAACGCCCCGTGCCTGCAGAGGCCGGGGCGTTCGTATTTCCGCTGAAGGAGGTAACGATCATGTTCGAAGGTCAACCGCAGGCCGAAATCGATGCACTCATCAAGGCCGATCCGGAGTTCAAGCAGCTTTACCAGCGCCATCGCGAGCTGGACAAGAAGGTGACCGACGCCGAACTGGGTGTGCTGCCCATCGACGACAACCGCCTCGGACAGATGAAGCGCGAGAAGCTGCACGCCAAGGAGCGATTGCTCCGGATCTACGACGCCAAGCCGCACTGACGCCTGCCCCGCCACTTTCTTGTCGCGGGCGGCGACGGCCTCCTCGTCGGCCGTCGCCGTCCGCGCCACCCAAATGCGATAATCCCGGCCTGTACCGCACCGGATGCACGGCCGCATGGCGATCCACTCTTCCGTACTCGAACTGATCGGCGACACGCCGATCGTCCAGGCCAGGCGCCTCGACACCGGGCTCTGCACCCTCTACCTGAAGCTCGAAAGCGCCAACCCCGGCGGCTCCATCAAGGACCGCATCGGCATGTCGATGATCGAGGCCGCAGAGAAGCGCGGCGACCTGAAGCCCGGTGCAACCCTGGTGGAAGGCACGGCCGGCAATACCGGCATCGGCCTGGCCCTGGTGGCCCAGCAGAAGGGCTACAAACTGATGCTGGTGGTCCCGGACAAGATGAGCCGGGAGAAGATCTTCAACCTGAAGGCCATGGGCGCGGAGGTCATCCTGACCCGCTCCGATGTGGCCAAGGGGCACCCGGAGTACTACCAGGACTTGGCCGAGCGGATCGCGCGCGAAACGCCGGGCGCCTATTTCGTTAACCAGTTCGGCAATCCGGACAATCCGGCGGCGCACGAATTCGGCACCGGGCCCGAGATCCTCCGTCAGATGGACGGCCAACTGGACGCCATCGTGTTCGGCTGCGGCAGCTCCGGCACCATGACCGGCCTGTCGCGCTGCTTCGCCGAGCATTCGCCGCAGACGGAGATGGTGCTGGCCGACCCCGTCGGTTCCATCCTCACCCAGTACATCAACGAAGGCACGCTGAGCACCAAGTCCGGCAGCTGGCTGGTGGAGGGCATCGGCGAGGACTTCCTGCCGCAGATCTCGGACTTCAGCCGGGTCAAGAAGGCCTATGCGATCAGCGACCGCGAGAGCTTCCTGACCGCACGCGAGCTGCTGGCGAAGGAGGGCATCCTCGGTGGTTCGTCCACCGGAACCCTGTTGGCCGCGGCGCTGAAGTACTGCCGGGAGCAGACCACGCCGAAGAAGGTGCTGGTATTCGTCTGCGATACCGGCAACAAGTACCTGTCCAAGATGTACAACGACTACTGGATGCTGGACAACGGGTTCATCGACCGGCCCCAGTACGGCGACCTGCGCGACCTGATCCTGCGTCCGTACAGCCAGCGCGACACCGTCGTGGTCAGTCCGACCGACCTGCTGACCACGGCCTACCAGCGCATGAAGCTGTACGACGTCTCGCAGTTGCCGGTGATGGAAGGCGACCGGCTGGTCGGCATCGTCGATGAAAGCGACGTGCTGCTGCACGTCTACGGCGACGAGGCCCGCTTCCGCGACCCGGTCGCCACGGCCATGGTCAGCAAGCTGGACCGGCTGGACGTGCGCTCCCCGATCGAGGCCCTGCTGCCGGTCTTCGACCGGGGCCAGGTGGCCATCATTACCGACGGCGACGCCTTCCTGGGCCTGATCACCCGCATCGACCTGCTGAATTATCTGCGACGCCGCGCACAGTAGCCCGCATACCCCGGCCGCCCACAGGGGAGGGCCGCCGGACATGGACGATATGTTAAGACTCGGCCGGTAGAATGGCCGGCTGATTCAAGGAACCCGAACATGGCGAAACATTCATCCCCTTCCGGTGGGGACGCTGGCGATCTCGCACTGGGCACGCTGGCCATCCATGGTGGCCAGGCGCCCGACCCCACCACCGGCGCGGTCATGCCCCCGATCTACGCCACGTCCACGTACGCCCAGAGCAGTCCGGGCGTGCACCAGGGCTTCGAGTACTCCCGCACGCACAATCCCACGCGCTTCGCCTACGAGCGCTGCGTGGCGGCGCTGGAGGGCGGCAGCCGTGGTTTCGCCTTTGCGTCCGGCATGGCGGCAACCTCGACGATCCTGGAGCTGCTGGACAGCGGCAGCCACGTCGTGGCGATGGACGATCTCTACGGCGGCAGCTACCGGCTGTTCGAGCGCGTGCGCAAACGCTCGGCGGCGCTGGACTTCAGCTTCGTGGACCTGACCGATCTGGTGGCCTTCGAGTCCGCCATCACGCCGGAAACGCGAATGGTCTGGGTGGAAACCCCGACCAATCCCATGCTGAAGATCGTCGACATCGCCGCCATCTGCGACATCGCACACAAGCGCGGCCTGCGCGTGGTCGTCGACAACACCTTTGCCTCGCCGATCCTGCAGCGCCCGCTCGCGCTGGGTGCCGACATCGTCATGCACTCTGCTACCAAGTACCTCAACGGCCACTCCGACATGGTTGGCGGCATGGTGGTGGTGGGCGACGATGCGGAACTGGCCGAGCAGATGGCCTTCCTGCAGAACTCCATTGGTGCGGTGCAGGGGCCGTTCGACAGTTTCCTCGCCTTGCGTGGATTGAAGACCCTGCATCTGCGAATGAAGGCGCATTGCGAGAACGCACTGGCACTGGCGCAATGGCTGGAGACGCATCCGGCGATCGAGAAGGTCATCTATCCCGGGCTTGCTTCGCATCCGCAGCATGAACTCGCCACGAAGCAGATGCAGGGTTATGGCGGCATCATTTCCATCGTGCTCAAGGGTGGATTCGAGGCCGCGAAGAAATTCTGCGAGAACACGAAGTTGTTTACGCTCGCGGAGTCGCTCGGTGGCGTGGAGAGCCTGGTGAACCACCCGGCTGTGATGACGCATGCGTCGGTGCCGGTAGAGCGGCGGGAGAAGCTGGGGATCAGCGATGGGCTGGTGCGGCTGAGCGTGGGCGTGGAGGACTGCGGCGACTTGCAGGCTTCGTTGGCCGAAGCGTTGACGTAACGCCATGAAGCCAACGTATCGTTCAACTCACAACGAATATCTGATTCCGCAGTTCTGGCAGAGCCTGACCCATCCGGACTACTGGGCGTACTCCAGTTGGCTTGCCATCGCCACGAAGTATCGACGAACGAGCCTGGGCTTGTTGTGGGCGATGGTGCCTACCGCAGTGTTCGTGGTGGTGTTGGGTAACATCTATTCGCATTTGATGGGATATCCGATCGAACAGTACCTGCCGTACCTCGGGGTCGGCTATGTGTTGTGGCGCTTCATGATCCACGTCATCAATGACGCGGTGACGACGTTCCATCTGCACAAGGCCTTCATCATGGAAGGCCGCATCCGGCTGACCGATTTCGTGCTGAGTTCGTTCGCGAAGGCAGGCTTCTACCTCTTCTTCGGCGGCGCCATCGTCCTTTGCGTGTTCCTGTGGTCGCCGATCTTGCACGTATCGGCATTGTGGACCTTACTGCTGACGCTTCCGTTGCTTGTGATCAACATGGCGTGGGTCGCGGTTTGCATCGCAATGCTGGGTGCGCGGTTTCCGGATATCCAGGAGGTCATCGGCACGGTGCTGATACTGGGATTGTTGCTCACCCCGATCCTGTGGCCGATCGAGAAGTTTCCGGCTGATTCCGTGCGCGGAATCGTCGTGCGATTCAATCCGGCCTTCCACCTGATCGATGTCGTGCGCGCGCCACTGCTGGGCAGGATGCCCGAGACGGTCTCGATCGTCGCTGTAGTGGCCATGGGCATCATCGGGTGGGTACTGGCGTCGATCCTGTTCCGTCGATACGCGCGATTCGTGCCACTCTGGGTCTGACTGATGGAAGAAGTCCACGCAATTGCGCATGGCGTTACCCTGCGGGTTCCCCATTTTGTCCAGGGAGAGCAGCGCGCGAGCAGCTTCGCGTCGACGCTGCTGGCGGCCGCGATGGCGCGTCCGCGCCGCGAGTATCGCGAGATACTGTCCGGCGTCACTTTCGAGGCCCGCGAAGGCGATCGCGTTGCGCTGATGGGGCGTAATGGTGCAGGAAAGACGACCCTGCTCCGGGTCCTTTCCGGTGCTTTCAAGCCTACCAGCGGCCATGTCGAAGTCCGGGGAAGCGTGCAGGCGCTGCTCAACCTGGGCCTCGGTTTTCACCAGGACGCGACCGTCCGGGAGAACATCTTCGTGCGTGCCGCCGCCATGGGCATGGGAGCTGGCCCCGTGGCCTCCCAGCTGGATGCCATCCTGGACTTCTCCGGACTTGGACACGCAGTGAACCACAGGCTCTCCACGCTCTCTTCGGGTCAGCGCATGCGTCTCGGTTTTGCGATCTCGACGAGCGTGCAGCACGACATCATGTTGATGGACGAGTGGTTCGGTGCCGGCGACGCGGAGTTCGTGGAAAAGGCGAGGGACCGGATGGTCGATCGCGTCGCAGGCAGCAGCATCGTCATCCTAGCGAGCCACAGCTTCCAGATGCTGCGACGTATATGCAATCTCGGCATGGTCCTCGATGCAGGAGAAATGGTCTACTTCGGCCCCGTCAACGACGCCATCGACGAGTACAAGAAGATCTACCAGGCGACGCCGGAGTATCTCGCGAGGCGGAAGTTCGAAGCGGAGAACGAAGCGCTGGTGACGCAGCGTATCGTGGCGCGCGCAAGTTCGGACGCTGGCGATGATGATGCCGCGTGACGGGGAGCGCCGGGAACGTCCGGGGCAGGGCCTGAAAGTGTTGCTGATCGCCTACGAATTCCCGCCGAGCCCGTCGCCACAGTCGTTGCGCTGGGCTTACCTGGTGCGCGAGCTGGTGTCGAATGGGCATCAGGTGCACGTACTGGCGCCTGAGCATCCGGGCTCCGGCTTAGGGCTGCCGGTGATCCCCGCGTCGGTTGTAGTGCACAGGACGTTCGCCGGACCAGGCATGGGGCTGCTGAACGTGCTAGCGCGTCGGGGCCGGCGCCGCGCCCCGACTGTCCCGCGTAACGACGCATTGCAGTCCGAGATGCGCGCGGCACCCGACCACGAGGGTGCGCCCGCTCCGCTCCAGCAGGCCCTCAACTGGAAGGGGCAAGTACACAACGGCGTCAACCGGCTCAAGGTTGCGGCATTCCACAGCTTCCAGCGACTGATTTCGGGTTGGTTCTTCCCCGATGGGCGCGCCGAGTGGTATCCATGGGCAAGGCGACGCTTGCAGCATCTGCTGCCCGTTCTCCAGCCCGATCTGGTCATCAGCTCGCACGAGCCGGCGACGACCCTGTCGCTGGGGCTTATCGCGCAGCGTGCTGGGGTGCCCTGGATCGCCGATCTGGGGGATCCGGTGCTCGCACCCTACACCCCCTTCCGATGGCGAAGCAGGGCGATGGCACTGGAGCGTGAGGTGTGCGCCGGCGCCGCACTGATCACCACAACGGCCACCGACGCAGTGTCCATCCTGCGCGAGCGGCATGCTGTGCCGGCAGATCGCTTCCAGGTCTTCACCCAGGGCTTTGACGGGAGCGCGCCCGAGGAGCAGTTCCACAACGGCGGTGACGTGCTGGAGTTGCTGTATACCGGGAGTTTCTACGCGTTCCGTCGCAGCTCGGCGTTGCTGGAGGCCGTGAAAGCCACGCCGGGGGTGCGGTTGAATATCGCATCGATCAACGTGCCCGAGGAAATCGTGGCCGCCAGCAGGGAAGGCGATGCGATCCGGCTCCTGGGTTTCCTGCCGCACGACCAGATCGTCTGCTTGCAGAGGCGGCATGACGTGCTGGTCAACATCGCGAACGACGACCCTTGCCAGATTCCGGGCAAGTTCTATGAGTATCTGGGTGCAGGGCGGCCGATACTGCACATCGGCTCCGGACAGGACGCGGCCGCCGAACTCCTCGGGAAGACGGGCAGGGGCTGGGTGTGTGCGGGAGATGTGGACGCGCTGGCGGCCCTCCTCAACACCCTTCGGGCCTCGTTCCGCAGGGGAGGGCTGACCCAATCCATGGATCTTTCGAGGGATCCCGTGCGCCACTACGATTGGCGCGAGATCGGCGCCCGCCTGGATAGTGCAATCCGGGCGGTCGTTGGAACGAGACTGGCAAACGAGACTAGGACGAAGTACACGACATGAACCATCACGATGATTCAAATTTCGGCACGCTGGCGGTGGTCGGCCTCGGCTACATCGGATTGCCGACGGCGGCGATGTTCGCCTCTTCCGGGGTGCGCGTACACGGCGTGGATATCAGCGAACGCGCGGTGGACACCATCAACCAGGGCCGTGCGCACATCGAGGAAGGCGACCTGGATGCCCTCGTCGCACGATGTGTCGACGCCGGGATGCTGAGTGCCCACCTGAAGCCCGTGCCTGCGGACGCTTTCATCATTGCCGTTCCCACCCCCGTTTCGCATGATGAAACGCATCGCCCCGACGTTTCCTACGTCATGACGGCGGCACGGTCCATCGCGCCGCACCTGAAGAAGGGGAATCTGGTCATCCTGGAATCCACCTCGCCGGTGGGAACCACGGAACAGATGGCTGCCGTGCTGAAGGAAATGCGACCTGACCTAGTGTTCCCGGGGGATGGCGCAAAGGGCCCGGACGTGCACCTTGCATATTGTCCCGAGCGGATCATCCCGGGACGGATGCTGCGGGAACTGGTCGAGAACGACCGGATCATCGGAGGCATGACGCCCACGTGCGCGAGACTTGCCGCAGCGCTGTACAAGCGCTTTGTGCAGGGCGAATGCCTGTTGACGAACGACCGTACCGCGGAAATGGTAAAGCTGACCGAGAACGCGTATCGCGACGTCAACATCGCTTTCGCGAATGAGCTCTCGGTGCTGTGTGACCGGTTCGGCATCGACGCATGGGATGTCATCGGCTTCGCGAACCGCCACCCCCGGGTGTCGATCCTGAATCCGGGGCCCGGCGTTGGCGGGCACTGCATTGCCGTGGACCCCTGGTTCATCGTCGCCAGTGCGCCCGAGGACGCGCGGCTTATCCGTCAGGCGCGCGTCGTCAACGACCATAAGCCGGCCCACGTCATCTCCAAGGTCGAGCAGCTGCTGCGGACGCATCCTGGCGCCAAGGTGGCATGCCTCGGGTTGACGTACAAGCCGGATGTCGATGATTTCCGGGAGAGCCCCGCGCTGGATATCGCGGTCCGCCTCACCCGCCGGCTGCCGGGCAGGGTGTTGTGCAGTGATCCCTACGAACATGCACTGCAGCACGCCGGTCACGGCGATCTCGAGCTGACCATGGTGCCTGCCGAGCATGCGGTCGAGCAAGCCGATGTCGTGCTTGTCCTGGTCGGACACGAAAGGTTCCGCGCCCTGCAGATCGCTCCGGAGAAGATCGTCCTGGATACGGTCGGCTTCCTGCGGTCTCGAGGCGCCTGATCGAGCAGTCGAGCAACGGCAAGGAAAGTACGTGGACGAGCTGCGTCAAAACGAAGCACAGGAACGTGGCCGTAGCGCGGCACACGACGCCGACCTGTCGGTGTTCCGGTCGCGCATGGCGCAGATCGCGTTCCATCTTGGCCTGCATGAGACGAGCATCGTCCGCGAGCTAGGAGCCGCGCAGGTCGAGGCGCTGCGCTCGGCCCGGGGCGCATTCGCGCTTCCCGGACGCCTCTGGCGTCTCCTAGGGAGGATCCGTCGGGGACATGCGCGCGCGGCGTTGACTACCGGTCAGATCACAAGGCATGCGGCGGACGCGTTCGCCAAGTACGAGTCGCACGGCTTCGTCGAAGCCGATGCCACCGTGAGCGCGCAGTTCCTCACGATGCAGGAGCGGGCACGGGTCTACGTGGAGCTCGCGGACAGGGTCCTTCCTTTGTCCGGGACAGACGCATGTCGTTTCGGTGACATTGCGGTGTCCTTCGACCATGATCCCTCGCTGACGCTCTGGCTCGGCATGCTCAAGTACGACGCCGGCCAAGTGGGACCCGCGCTTGAAGTGTTATCGCGCCTGCCAGCGGATTTTCCTGTCCACGCGGAGGGTACGGCGAGGATCACGTCGCTTCGTGGATTTGCCAGGCTGTTGTCGCGACGGCCTTCGATACCCAAGCTGGTACAGGAGAACCCGGGCAGTCCAGAGGACGGTGGGGTATTGCTGGTGTTCGACGTAGAGGAGGCGACCGCACCGAATGTGGTGCATCGTGCCCTCAGGTTGGCACGCACGATCGTCGAAGGAGGGCGGCGCGTTACCTGTGCCGTGCCCGCAGGCTTCCCGGTGCTGGAGTTCCTTGAACACCCCTCCGGCGAGGGGGGCGATCTTACCGCGCTCTCGATCGTGCGTCTGGACACGCTCGATGCGTCGGCGCCCATCGATGCTTATATGCAGCGCCTCGAGCAGCGGTTGATCGCGCTTACCGAAGCAGAACGGCCGAGCGTCGTGCATGCGATAGGCAACTATCGTGTGGCCATACCGGCGGTCTCGATGGCGCGGCGCAGGGGCGCTGGCTTTGTCTACGAAAGGACGGGTTTCGCCGAGTTCTCTGGCGAGACCCGTGTGGCAGACTGGAGGTCGAGCGAGCTGTTCCACCTTGAGCAGTCTCTCGAAGCCTTGGCATACCAGCATGCAAGCACGGTGATGGTGGGCACGCAGAGGCAGGTGGATGAAGTACGCCGCCGCATGGCGGGCGAGACCGTCAATGTGGAGCAGCTGCCGACGTCTGTCGAATCGTGCGGGAACGTGGGGCAAGCCGAAGCGAGGATGGCGCTGGGACTTCCCGTGGATGGACGGATCATCGGTCACGTCGACGCGGGCAGTCCGTTCGACGGGCTAAGCGATATCGCTGCTGCGATAGAGCGCGGCCTGCTGCATGTCGATCGCCTGATCATCCTATCCGACGGCGAAATCTCGGACCATGCCCGACAGGCGGTCAGCGTTTTGCCGGTGTCGCAAGTGGAATTGCTAGGGCACATGGACCTCGTCGCCATCGCGACGCACATGCAGGCCTGCAGCGCACTTGCGTTCGCTTGGCGCGCGACGGCACAGGCCGACCTGCAGGTCAGTGCCTACTTGCCATTTGCAATGGCCCATGGCGTACCGGTCCTCGCCTCTAGCTGCTATGCCTTTGGAGACCTTGCGCGGGACGGCACCACCGCGCGCGTGTTCTCGGCGGGCAACGTCGAGTCGCTGGCACGGTGCATGTCGGACATCCTCGATGATCCTGCCATGGCTGCCCGACTGGGTGCGGCGGCCGCCGATATGGTCGCTCGCGAGCACGCCTGGCCCGAGTATGTCCGTCGCATTCACGACGCCTACAAGGCCGCAGGCGAGAAGTTCGAAGTCGGATCGCGGCTGGACACGGCACGGTCTGCCGCGCTGGTGCACGGGGAGCGCCTGCGCGTGGCGGCCATCATGGACGAGTTCACCCACAGCTGCTTCAGCATGGAGTGCGATCTCGTCCAGCTGACCATTGACGATTGGCAGGCCCAGTTGGCTGAAAGCAGGCCCGATTTCCTGCTGGTCGAATCCGCCTGGCAGGGATTCGAAGGCCAGTGGGAGAAGCGCGTCGCCCAAGCCGGCAGCGAGCTCAGGAAGCTGCTGGCGCATTGCCGTCGGGAGGGTGTGCGGACGGTGTTCTGGAACAAGGAGGATCCCGTCCACTTCTCCCTGTTCCTCCGTGCCGCATCGTTGTTCGATGTCGTGTTCACGACCGATATCGACCGGATCAAGGCCTACAAGCGTGAGTTGGGGCATGACCGGGTCTATCTGCTTCCGTTCGCATGCCAGCCTCGCGTCCACAATCCCATCGAACGTTATGCGCGCAAGGATGCCTTCTGCTTCGCCGGCTCGTACTACGAGAAATATCCGGAGCGGCGGCGCGACTTCGAGCAGTTGGTCGAAGCGGCCGAGGCCCTGAGGCCGGTCGAGATCTACGATCGCAACCATGGCAAGCAGGACCCGGGCCTACAGTTCCCGGAGCGGTACCGCTCGCTCATCCAGGGCACGCTGCCCGTTGCCGAGATCGATCGCGCTTACAAGGGCTATCGCTACGCGATCACGGTCAACACCGTGAAGCAGTCCCAGAGCATGTTCGCCAGGCGGGCGTTCGAGCTTTTGGCCAGCAACACGCTGACCATCAGCAATTTCTCCCGCGGCCAGAAGCTCATGCTGGGGGACCTAGTGGTGTCAGGCGGTAGTGCGGGCAGCCTGCGTGGCGCGCTCGAGCGGCGTATCGCCACCGAGAATGACGAGCGGCGTTTCAGGCTTATCGGACTCCGCAAGGTCATGGGGGAGCATACCTATGCACACCGTCTAGCCTACATGGCGCACAAGGTTCTCGGCAGGCCGCTCGTCACGCAGGACGCGTCGATACTGATCGTCTGTGCGGTGGCTTCGCAGGATCATGTTGATGCGGCAGTCCGTGCCTTCGGGGTGCAGGTCGCGGGTTCGAAGAAGTTGCTGCTGGTGGTGGCCCAAGGGTTCCTTCCCACGCTAGCGCCGGGCTCGGACATCGCGTTGATCACGGAGCAGGAGGCTAGGGAAATCGATCCATCCGTACGCTGGCCGGACACCTTGATCGGGACCTTCGACGCCCGCGACCACTATGGTCCGCACTATCTCCGGGACCTGCAACTGGCGGCGCGTTACTCCGACAGGCCGGTCCTTGGGAAGGCGGCGCATTACGTGGCCACGGGCGATGGGCCGCGGCTGCAGGACGATGGCAGCCAGTACCGCCAGCACGACATACAGTGGCCGCTGCGTCGCGCGGTTCTTGGCTCCCGGGTACTCGAGGGCATGTCGCTGCATGACGTGACGAGGGCTGGCTTCAGCACGATGCCCTTGCCTGGCTTGGCGATCGCTGAGTTCGACTATTGCGAGGGCGGAGCGGGTCTGGACTCTGCCACATACGTGGATTCCAGTCTCGCCCTGGATGAAGGAATCCCGCTGCCGGACCTGCTCGCCGTGGCGGAAGCCACGGCGGGTGAAAGCACGGAGGAGCGGACGGAAGATCTTCCCGGCTTCCATGGCGCTGCCCTGCAGGCCCTGTTCGCGCCTGCCGCGCATGCCGAAGGCATGCTGAAGTTGACGCATTCGTTGCGGGGCATCCTGCTTGAGTCGCGGCTGCCGCCGAAGCAGCATGCCTATGCCTATGCCAGTCGCATGTTCCGGGCGTCGGAACTGGTGCGAGACGGGTTCGTGGACTTCCATCTGGTCACGGAGTCGGGCCTGTATGTGAATGCGGTGGTGGTCTACCTGGATGCGGCCAAGAACAAGCTGTCCCATGCGATCGTATCGTCGGACACGAACCAGTCGTTACCGGTGCCTCCGGCAACGACATGGATCCGCTTCGCCCTGCGCGTGCTCGGCTCCGGTGAGACCACCGTGAAAGCGCTGGTGAGGGGTGCCGTCTCGCCGGCGATGGACCATCTCATGGGGCGTGGACATGCCTTGCTGGTGTCCAAGGACTACCCGCGCTACGACGATCTCTACCGCTACGGTTTCGTGCATCGCCGCGTGCTCGGGTATGCGGAGAGCGGCTACAAAGTGGACGTGTTCCGTTTCAGCAACGCGCCACTCTCGTTCGACGAATTCGAGGGTGTGGACGTCGTCGCGGGCCAGGTGGAGCACCTGCGGCTGTTGCTGCAAGGCAACCGTTACGAATCGGTGCTCGTGCACGCCATGGATCCCCTGATGTGGCAGGCCATCAAGCCGCTGCTTGAGACGCGCAGGGTGGTGGTGTGGGTTCACGGCGCAGAAATGCAGCCGTGGTACAGGCGGATATCCAACCTGGGCGACGGAGAGGCCGCGCGCGAGATGGCGCGGCGTGCGAGCGAGAAGCGGACGGCCATGTGGAAGGAGGTGCTCACTTGCCCGCACCCCAACCTCCGCGTGGTATTCGTTTCCCGGCACCTGGAAGAAGAGGCGCTGATGGACCTTGGCGTGCGGGTTCCGGAGCAGCAGAGGTCGGTCATTCCCAACTTCGTTGACGGAAACCTCTTTCGCCATGAACCCAAGCCCGCGGCCCTCCGTAACCGTATCCTGTCGATAAGACCCTTCGCATCCGCGGTCTATGCGAATGACCTGTCGGTGAAGGCCATCCAGCGGCTGTCATCCGAACCTTTCTTCGGGGAGCTTGAGTTCACGATCATCGGGGACGGGCCTTTGTTCGATGAGACCGTAGCTCCCTTGCGCGAGTACCCGAACGTCCGGCTCGAACGCCGCTTTCTGTCGCAGACGCAAATCGCCGAACTGCATCGCACGCACGGCATTTTCCTCGTGCCCTCGCGCATGGACAGCCAGGGTGTGTCCCGCGACGAGGCGATGTCCTCCGGCCTGGTGCCCGTCACGTCACGGGTGGCTGCCATTCCTGAGTTCGTCGATGCCAGCTGTGCGATTCTGGCGGAGCCCGAGGATGCGGCCGGACTGGCTGAAGGAATCGCGTTGCTTCATCGCGATCCAGAGCTTTTCGGGCGCATGTCGCTGGCCGCCAGCGAGCGGGCTCGGCGCATCTCGGGACGGGAAGCCACCATCGAGAAGGAGCTTCAGCTGATCCGGGGCAAGGCGCCGCAACGCGCGCTGTTCCATGCATCGAGCCCGGCACCTTCCATGCGCATCGCGGTCTACGGCGACGTCAATCTCAACATCACGGACGGATCCGCCATATGGGCGGCTTCGCTGGCGGAAGTCCTTGCAGGGGCACATGGGGTCGAGGTCACGTTGTATCTCAAGGCCAAGATCGTCCAGACGCATGTGATAGCACCGCTGCTGTCGCTGCGTGGGTTGCGTATCGTGGAGCCGTCCATGGTCAAGGCACTAACACCATCGGCCGCGCTGGATGCCATCCAGGCCGACGATGACGTGCAGGCATACGATTCGATCGTGCTGCGCGGCCTGGAACTGTGCGATGCCGCGGCGCAACGAAACGCATTGCGCGGCAGGTTGTGGGTCTACCTGACGGATGTACCGCAGACGCCGGAAGAGGTAACACCGGAAGCGGAAGGCCGTGTGTCGCGCATTGCGGATGCCGCGGGTGCAGTGTTGTGCCAGACGCCCCAGTTCCAGGAGTACATGGAGGAGTGGATTCCCGCGACACAGGGAAAGACGCGCATCCTTCCGCCTATGGTTCCACCCGCACCGACCACGACGGCGGCACGCGAAAGCCACGGACTCGACGTAGTCTACGCAGGAAAATTCGCGCCGCTTTGGGGAATACGCGAAATGCTGGACGCCGTCGGGACGCTCCGCGCCAGCGGCCATGTGGTCACGCTGCATGTCTACGGAGACAAGATCCACAATCCCGCGGATGACACGGATTTCCGGCCGGAGATCGCCCGTCGCCTCGCAGGTGACGACGGCGTCATCTGGCACGGTGCCGTGGAGCGCAACCGCCTGCTGGGTGAGCTCTCCAGCATGGACGTTGGGTGGGCCTGGCGTCACGACGCGCTCGAGGGCACCACGCACGAGCTGTCTACCAAACTCCTTGAGTACGCCAGTGCGCGCGTTCCACCGATCATGGCGCGCAATGCCGTGAATATGTCCGTTTTTGGCGAGGCATATCCGCTGTACGCCAATACCCCCCACGAGGCCGTGGTGCTTCTCGCACGGCTTGCCGAGGATCCCGCCCTGCGGGCCATCGCAGTCGAAGCGGCCGCTGCCGCATCCAAGCGGTTCGATTTCGCATCCGTCCGCGACTTCCTTCGTTCCCAAGGCCTCCTTCCAACGGATGGCAGCGGGGACGCTTTCCAACCACACGACTCAAGGATGTCAACATGAAGAAGCTACTGCTCGTCGCGGCACTGCCGCTCCTCTTCTCGGCGTGCAAGCAACCGGAACCCCCGGCTGCCGTGACCAATCCGGTCGCGTCCACCGAGCCCGCCGGCCAACGGGCGGCGCTGCCGAAAGGCATCGCGCTCAGCGTTCCCTACGCGGTTATCAGCGACGACTGGACCGATGACGCCGAGAGCCGCAAGCGGAAGACCGTGATCGAGTTCGAGCGCGCCGATGCGGCTTCGATCGGGCGCGAGATCACTGAAAGCATGATCAAGGCGCGCTATCGACTGACGGGCACGTCCGAAGTCCGCGGCGGCGAACGGTTCAACTTCCGCGGCGATCCGGGCGTACGCGTGACCATCCTCGTGCGGCCGCGCGGTGCGGTCGCGCTGCAGAACGATGCATCGACCGGCAACATCGAGTTCGGCTATAGCGAGCCGCGTGGAGTGCCCGCCGCAGGACAGGAAACCAACTGACGTGCAGCCTGGTGGACCAGCCGCCTCCCTGCAGGCATTCCGGTGGCCGGAAGGTTTCCGGTTGCGCGTGCAGGCGTTCCAGTCGAGCAACGTGGCGTTGCGGGCGGGTCGGGAGCTCATCGAGGAGGGCACGTATCGCTTCCGTGCTTTCCCTCCGGTAGCCATCGATCTGTTCGAAAACTGGACCGACAACCCGGTATCGAACCGGAGCTGGCAGTGGCACTCGGCCTCGTTCAACTTCATGCCCTGGCTGCTTGCGCTGCACGCGAGCACCGGAGACCAGCGGGCGATCGACCATGCATCGCGCGGCATCGAATCCTGGCATCAGCGCTTCGTCGCGGTCGATAGCAACTACGAGTTCGCGTGGCATGACCATGCCACCGCCAACCGGCTGATGGGCGTGCTGTCGTTGCTCTGCCATCTGGAAATGTTTCCCGCCCCGTTCGACCTCGGTTTCCTGCTGCCGGATTTTCTGCGCGCGCATGGCGACAGGTTATGCATGGAGGAGATGTATTCCCGGCATACGAACCATGGCATTGATCAGTCGCGTGCCCTGTTGCTTTTGGCAACGTGCGCGCCGTGGCTGGAGCATGCCGACCGCTGGCGCGACGTCGCGATTGCGAGGCTCGAGGACGAACTGGGCCACGCGTTTGCGGCGGACGGTGGACACGTCGAGAACAGCCCTGGCTACCACCAGTTCGTCAGCAACCTGTTCACCGACGTCCTTGCCACGTTCGGCGACGCGCTCGAATCCGAATTCCGCGAACGGATGCAGGCGAAGCTCGTCCAAGCGGCCGGTTTCATGGCGTGGATCGTACGCCCCGACGGATGGCTGCCGCCGATCGGCGACACCGAGTGCAAACCCGCGATCAATGTCTATCACACCCTTGCAGGCACCACCGAGCACGCGAATGTGCAATGGGTGTGCACGCGGGGACGTGAGGGGCTCAGGCCGGAAGGCTGGAGCAGGACGTTTCCGGATGCTGGCTACTTCATCGCTCGCAGCGATTGGCAGGACGAAGCGGGGTTGCCGGCGGACGCCCGTCACCTGGTGTTCCGGTGCGGCCGGGTGTCGGGATACCACCGGCATGACGACGACCTCTCTGTGACGCTCTGGTGGGGCTCCGACTGGCTCCTGGATGGAGGAGCGTACGCCTATGTCGAGGAGCACCCGGTCCGGCGGTACCTGCGCTCGAAATGGGGACACAATGTCGTCGTGGTCGACGATGGCGACTATGCATGGGCACGACCGGGCGCAGGTGCATCCGGCAGTCTTGCCCAGATTGACCGCAATCCCGCCAGACCCGTCGTCAAGGGGGAGACCCGATCGTATCCAGGCCTCAGCGCCTCCCGTGAGATCGCCGTCGAAAGTGACGGGATGCGCTTCGAGGTGACGGACCAGTTGTTCGCAACGGAAGGCGACAGTGCTGTCCGGAAGTTCGCCAGCCTGTGGCACGTTCCGGCCGGCAAGACGATCAGCATTGAGGGACAGTCAGTGCGGATCTCCGATTCCGCCTTCATGCGTGAGTTGCATATTCGTAACCTCGGCATCGATTTCGACCGCATCCATGTCCTGGAGGCGTTCCCCAACGACGAGGCTCCGGTCTACTCTAAGGAGCTCAACAAGTTCGAACGGTGCAAGCTCATCGTGTTTGAGCGATCCTGCGCGCGATTCGAAAGCCGGCTGGAGTTCCAGCTCCGGGACAAGAGGCCTGAGCATCGCGACGTCGGCAACCTCCATTCGAGGGCGCGGGGCTTGCTGCGTGGCTATGCTCTCGCCCCCGCTGCTTGGTGGCCCCCGCAGGGCACGCATCATGCGCGCAAGATCAGTGCAAGGTTCGCGCAGGCGGGCAAGGAAGGCGTGACAGGCCCCGCTTTGGTGGAGGAACTGCTTGCCATGGCGCTGGTCAGGCAAGGCCGCCACAAACCGACCCTGCACCTGTCCAACATGGGTTATCCGGATGCCGGCTTGATCGAGCCGAGACTGCGGGCGACGATGCGCATGTTTCCGGCGGGCGAGGTCTACCTGCCAGCGCCGGTGCAGCGCGTGATCCGAGACTGGTCGGAGACCGAGCGGCAGCTGTTCGTCGATGCCGTACACCTGCTTCACGCGCGGGTGAAACCGGGAGCCGACATGTTCAACAGCTTGGTCAACAGCAGTCAGGGCCATCTCCAGGACGTATTCTGGCGGGGCGACGAGAACGCCATACGCCTCCTCGTGTTGCGGGATCCAGTGGATGCGGCGTTAAGCGCGATGGCGAGCACCCGTCCCGCTGAGGGCTGGCGCGATCATGCGGACGCCGCGGCGGCAGTCGTTCGCCAGGTCGAGCGGCTGGAGAGATTCGCCGCGTGGACGGCGAAACAGAACTTCGCGCTGATATTCCGTATCGAGGACTTCATCAGCGAGCCAGCGCCTGTACTTGAGGAAATCGGGAGACTGAGCCACTCGCCGGTCGATCTCCGGAAGCTGGCGTCGCTTCCCCGGATGCAGCATGGTCCGGCAGCGCAGTCCGACGCGGAGTTGGCCGCCCTGCACGGCGTTCCCGTGCGTGAGATGCTGCGCGAACGTCTGGCCACTGTCACAGCGTCGCTCAGCTATGCATAGTTTTTTTCAAGCGGCGGTCGCAGGCGACGACCGCGTGTCCCGGCAAGCACCACGATGCGTCGCGCGGCGGCCCATCTAGGAGTTGAATAGAGATGCGAATCAGATCACTCGCTGACGGCGTGATCACGCCGGCGGAGTCCGCGCTCGCGGCGTTGACCGCGCAGGCCAGCCGTACCACGGACCTTCCGTTCCTGTTGAACTACGCGCCCGTCGCGGAGATGAATCCATTCCAGCGGCTGTTGTACTGCCGTGCATCGGACGAGGGATTCGCCCTGGTTCCGGCGACCAGCTTCGATCAGGTGGCGCCGGTCAGCTGGGCGGGTCGTTCCGTCGTGCACCTGCATTGGCTGGCTTCGGTCCTGTCCGGGGCGCAGACCATGGAGGAGGCGCGTGATCGCATTGCGGCGTTCCGCGCCCGTCTGGGGATGTGGCGGGCGGCCGGCCATCGCATCGTCTGGAGCATGCACAACGTGCTGCCGCACGACTGCGCGATGCCAGAGGCCGAAGTCCAGCTGCGGGAAGTGATCGTGGGGCAGGCCGATGCTGTGCATATCCTGTCCAAGGCATCCGGCGATGAGGCCCGCCAGTATTTCACCCTGCCGGACGAGAAGACCTTCCATCTGCCCCATCCTTCCTATGAAGGATGGTATGCCGACGTCGGCGACAGGATGACGGCGCGCATGGATCTCGGGCTCGCGGCGGACGAGTTCGTCTTCGTCGCGTTCGGATCGATGCAGCGCTACAAGGGGTTGAACGATCTGGTCGACGCATTTGTGGAACTCAAGTGCCGCCACCCGCACCGCCGTTTCCAGCTGATCCTCGCGGGCAAGGTGGTGGACAAGGAATTCCATGCCGAAATCATCGCCAAGTGCGAACCGGTCTCCGGGACGCGGGTGATCGCCAGCGCGATGGAAGAACGCCAGGTCCAGACATTGATGCGGGGGGCGGATGTTTCCGTTGCCCCCTACCGGAGGACGCTCAACTCCGGTGTCGCATTGCTCTCGAGCACGTTCCGTTGCCCGCTGGTCGCACCGCGCGCGGGCGGCCTGGCAGAGCTGTTCGCCGCCGATCCGCATCTGCTCTACGGCGGCGGGGAGGGAGACCGGCTGGTGGATGCGATGGAGCGCGCCATGACCTACGTGCCCAGGCAGGACGTCTTCGACCGGATCCTGGAGGAGCATCGCCCGGAGCGGATATCAAGGAAGTTCTTCGACGAAGTACGCAACAGATTCTTCGCGGGCATGGAGGGAGGTGAGGGATGAGCCAGCAGGCAAACGAGGCGGTTTCCGCACCTGGAGCGCATGCGCGCGTCGCCACCTTCGATGTAAAGGCGTTCGAGCATTACAGGTTCCGCATCGATGCGGTTGACCAGGCGGATGCCGCGAACGCGCGCGGCCTGGTCGGCAAGCTGGAGTTCCTGGCGGCCGATGGCAGGACGCTGGCGGCACCTGCCGACGGCAGCATCAGGACGGACCGGCACGGCACGGTGGTATACCTACCTACCCACGCCGGCGACGATGCGGCTCCGTGGTCGGAGAACCGGGTGACCGCGCCAGCGGAATCGGTTCAGGTGCGCGTGACCGTCAGGAACTGGAAGTGCTCTCCCCAGGTCGTCATTGCCGGCGCGCTCGAGATGAGGCACGAATCGGTGCCCGAGCTCTTCTCTGACACGTTCCCCGTCAGGGGCGGCGTGCCCTACCGGCTGGATCTCGTACTCAGCGATGCAGCCAAGGTGGATCGTGCCGCGCTCGTGATCGTGCAGTACCTCACCGCGGCCGGGGCGGCAGTCCCCGGTCCGTACCCGGGCTGTCTGGTATCGGACCAGTTCGGGCACTACCGCTACCTGAGCGCCAATACGCGGGGTGCACTGACCAGGATCCTGTTGGGCGTGCCGGCGGATGCAGCCACCCTGCGCCTTACGGTACGGCGCTGGCGCAGCCAGAACGATGCCCTCGAACTGACGGCGCCGCCCATCATCGAACTCGACGTGCCGGCCACAATGGTCGCGCCGGAGTGGGACATGCTGCCGACCTCGGGTTGGAGCGCACCCTATCCGCTGCCTGAAGAGGGGGCAGGCCTGATGGACCTCTCGCTGGTGCGTGGCGCCAACCTGTCGTCCGACGAAGCCATCCCTGCGATGGCGGCGCAGTTCCTCGATGCGGCCGGTATTCCGATTCCCGTGCTGCTGAACGATCTGGACGGCGTGGAGCGGCAGACGTTGCCGTTGTCGGCACCCGATCACGAGGGAAGGAGCCACGCCTTTCTATGGCGTCCGGAGGCGGCGGTCTCGATCAGGCTGGGTACTGCAGGCGCCACCACGCGTTATGTGCTCGTCCGGAACGATCTGCGCGCGCGCAATGTGATCGACCAACCGATGTTGCACGCCGGCTATACCGTGCTGCTCCCCGGCGAGCACACGGAGGCACGATGCAATGCTTCCCCGCGCTGGTCGGCCGGGGTCACGGTGGATGCGTTCATGTCCGTTCAGGCAGTGCGTCGCGCGTTGTCGCTGCAGATCGCCTTCCAGGATGCGACAGGAAAAGCACTGAATCCCAAGGGTACGATGACGAATACCGACGGTACGACTGTCATTTACTCGGACAGCAGCGTTTTCGTAACGCTGCCGGATCTCCCTACGGGCAGCCCTGGACTTGTGCATGCCAACGCCACGCTCCGGTTGCTGCCACCGCCGGGCACGGCGACGCTGACGGTCAGGATGTCCGGCCCGGAGTCGCGGGTTCTGGTCGCCGCCCTGCGGATGCGCGGCTTTGATGCGATGCACGAAGACCGCATGTCTCCGGACGCTGTGGCCGATCTCCTGCCACTGGAAGAGCAGTCCGTCGAGAGTGCTCGCTTGCTCGCACGCCAACTGCAGGGCCGATACCCGCAAGAGCTTAGGGTCCAAACTCATTTGCTGGATGCTTTTCGGCGACTGGGCGAGATCGATGACATCGAGCGCGTGGCGCGCCAGGCACTCGCCACCAGCGGTACGGCCACGGCCAAGCTGCGGCTGAAGGCCCGCGTGGCCTTAGGGTCCATCCAAGAACTGGACACCGGTTGGCTGCCTATGGTGGGCATGGCGCCGCCGAGGAATGCCTTGTCGGCACTGCCCCAAGAGGGCGCGCTGCGCGTGGCCCACCTGTTCAAGACCACGGTCCCGGTCGAGAACACGGGTGGGGCCATCCGTTGCCTGAACATCGTCAACTTCCAGCGGAAAGCAGGCATGCTGCCGCTTGTGGTCACGCCTCTGGGCTATCCCGCCCGCGGAGGTTCCGGTACGCCCTGGGAGAAGGAACTGATCGATCAGGTGCCGTACTTCCGCTTGAACTGCGTCGGGAACGATGAGCTCCGTGTGGTTCCCACTCCCGTGCAGCTCGACTTCACCGCCATGCTGACCACGCGTCTGCTCGTGCAGGAAGGCGTCGACGTCATACAGGCCAGTTCCGGCTACCGCGGCTATGAACAGGCATTGGTCGGTCTGTCGGTATCCAGGGCGTTGGGCGTGCCCTTCGTCTATGAAGTCCGGTCGTACCACGAGCACACCTGGCGCGCGCTTTCGGATTGGGTGCTGGATGCGCCACACACTCGCCGGCGTATCGAGCAGGAGAACCGCTGCATGCGGGAAGCGGATGCCGTGGTGACGATCTGCGAGACCATGAAGGCAGGGCTCGTGGAGCGGGGCATTCCGCCGGAAAAGGTTTTCGTGGTGCCCAATAGTGTCGATCTCGAGCACTTCGCCACACCAGCGCAGGAGTCCGTGGATGCGCTGCGCGGGAGTCTGGGCCTGGGGCAGGGCCCAGTTGTGGGTTACATCTCCAATGTATCCATGCGCGAGGGACATCATGTGCTACTGCGCGCGGTGGCGCAGGCGCACGCGCAAGGCGTTGCCATCCAGTGCCTCGTTGTGGGCAAGGGCCGGGAGCTGGTCCAACTGCGTCGCCTGGCCCAGGAACTGGGCATTCAATCGTCCGTTTTCTTTACAGGTGAGGTCCCTCACGAGCAGATTTCCGCCTACTACAGCCTCATCGACATCTTCGTGGTTCCTCGGGTCACCGACTTCGCCAGCGACTACGTCACGCCGATGAAACCCTTCGAGGCTATGGCCATGCGACGGCCGCTGGTGGTGAGCGATCGCCCGGCCCTGATCGAGATCGTGGGAGAGAACGAAGAGCGCGGACTGATCTTCCCGGCTGGCGATCACGTCGCGCTTGCTCAAAGGTTGGTGGAACTCGTCTGTGAGCCGGTGCGCGCCGAGGCCATCGTGAAGGCGGCTAGGGAGTGGATTGAGACTTCCCGCTCGTGGGCCGGTACCATCAAGACCTACGAGAACGTCTATGCGTTCGCCCGCCAGCGGGCGGCCGCACGCCGGCGGGATGTCGGGGCACAGGGCTGAGGATGCAGCATTTCGTCTGCATCGGGCACGCCAAATGCGGCACCACGCTGCTGGACAGCGTGTTCCGTCAGTCACGCCTCATGGGGACGCCTGCGGAGACCAAGGAAATCAAGTTCTTCCTGCCGCGCTTCTTTCCACAGGAGGCGGCCCACGAACGTTATCTGGAAAAGTTCGTAACGGCGGACGGCCAACGTCCCGCCGCGGCCACCTTCGAAGCCTCGCCGCAGTACAGCCACCAGCCGGAGGAGATCCTTCGTGCAGTGCTGGAGAACATCAAACGCACACTGCCGCACGCCAGGATCGTTATCTGCTTCAGGCACCCGGTCCTGCGGGCCTATTCGCACTACATCCATAACCTGCACACATTCGCACTGTATGGAGAGGGCGTGTTTTCGCCCCGGGCCGACTTGCTCCGCAAGCCTTGCAGGATTAGCTTCGAGGAAGCCTTGGCGGGCACGTCCAGGCTGCAGGTCAATTACGCGACGACGCTGCGTCTTGCCTACGAAGTGATGGGGCGGGAGAGCGTGGCGCTATTCTTTCTGGAAGAAGATGGGAAGCGGCTAGGAGACTGGTCGCGGCGGCATATAGGTCAGCAGGTGTCTGATGAAGTCGCGCCGATTGCCGAAAGGGTAGGCGCCGTTTTTGTGCGGCGTCCAGTCCCGAACTACCTGATCTCAGAGGGTGTACTCCATGCTTTTGGTTCCCAGCCCGGGGAGTACGTACGATACGAAGATGGAGATCATGACCGTCTTCAGTTGGTCCTTCGTGCCCGTGATCGCTGGACGCTCGAACTACTTGGTCAGGAGTCTGCTCGCTTGGCGCGCGACTACTTCCAGGCTGATATGCGAGCTTGCGCAACATTGAGTGACGACGAAAACTTCCTTAACTACCTTTCTTGTTTCCCCAATGATCAGTTTGCGGAAGTCACTTCACTTGAAACTCTCTGCACGCTACATGACATCAACGTGCCGCCTTATGTCCGGCCATGAGCTCGAGTCCTGATATGACTTTAGATGGCTGCATTCAAAGCGTCGTGCGAATAGCTTCAGGCTTGCTGAAGAAGTCGCGCACCTTGGCATTCGTCCTGAGTTGTTCACTGTTGCTTCCGGGCGCCGCTGTCGTCGCCCGCCAGACAGAGGCTTCTCGTGTAAACCTCTCGGACGTTATGTCCTATGGAATGTGGTTCCGCTCAGATGAGGGGGTTGACAGGACCGTAGGCTACGCAGAAGAGGTGATGGCTGGAAGATTCAAGCCGCGGCGTGATGTCGACTACTGGGAGTTCTCGTATCCCATTGACTGGTCTGCCGATCCCTATAAGGAGGACAATTGGCAGTTCCTGCTGCACTCGCTCTATATGCTGGATCCATTGCTGATCGCAGAGAGTCGGAAGAAGGATGAGCGTTACATTAGGGGCGCGCTCAGGATTGTTTCGGATTGGGATGCTTTCCATGTTCCGCAAGGCCGTAGTGCCAAGTATTCTTGGTACAACATGGCGGTGGGCATGAGGTCTGCGAAGATCGCCTACTTGCACAGTCGGTTACGGACCGAATATCCGAGGCTATTGGATACTCAGACAGAGAGGATGTTCGCCAGGCTTGCAGAGGCCCATGTGACCCCGGTCATTAAGGGCGACATTCCACTTCGCATGACCAATCATGGGCTCTTTCAGATACATGGTGTGGTGGCGATATGTAGAGAGTTCCTTCGAGCGCCTGGTTGTCGTGAGAGCGGGAAGTTCGTAGAGCACAATCTCGATCGCATCATTGCGGCCCAGTTTGATGAGGAGGGAATGCATCTCGAACATTCGCCGGCGTACCATCGTTTTACGCTGAACAAGCTAGAGGCGCTCGCGGCGACGGGCTGGTACGCGGATTTTCCCAGTATCGTGTCCGTCAGTCGCAAGGCGCGCTCCAATCTGTTCTGGCTGATCGACCCGGCCGGTAGATTTTGGGGGGTGGGGGATTCCATACCTTCAGAACAGCCGGGGCGTGAGAATCTGGATCTTCCCAGCAACGAGTGCCCCGTCAGTCTTGATTCTGATGTTCACGTTCCGTCAGCTTGTGTAGTCATGCGGAGATTTGAATCGGGGTATGTTTCGATCAAAACGCTCCCGAGCGTGGCGGTGAAGCGCGCTTCCGGCCTTTTTTTCCAAGGTGGCTTCCATTCCAGCGTACACAAACACCTCGATGATCAATCATTCGAGCTCTTCGAGCTGGGTGATCGTCTTGTAGTGGATAGTGGCTACTATGGATATATGGCACACCCGATGCGGCGCTACATGCTCTCCACCCGCGCGCACAACACCGTGGAAATTGGAGGGAAGGACTTCAGTCGAGCCGATTCCGATGCCTACGGAAGTGCGTTGAGGAAGGCGGAATGGTCGGATGGCTACTTAAAGGTGCAAGGCCGTGTAGAACACAAAAAGCTGGGGGCCGTTCACACGCGCCAGCTCCTTTATCGGCCCGGGGACTGGCTTCTGGTCAGGGACTGGATTGGAGGGAAACAGGATCGAGAGGTGGTTCAGTGGTTCCACCTCAACCCGGATGTGATTCTTCTTCGTCAATCGCGAGATTCTGCTTCGTTCTCTTTGAACGGAGCGGAGTTTTCGATTCGAAGTATCTCTGGTTGCGCTCTGCGCCTGGACCGCGGCACCAAGAGCCCGGCGCTGCAGGGTTGGTACAGTCCCACGCAAGGGGTAGCTGTTCCAAACTACGCGCTGGGCTTTGTTTGCCAGAAAGCCGGCGCCCTTGAGGTGGCCCTGACATTTTCCTCTGGGGCAGCAGAGGAGTTGAACAAAAGGCTCTCCACGCTAAGGGGCGAGAACGCTCTGCGTTGATGCGCTCGCCAGGAAGCAGTGAATCCCATGCAGCTTCAGTTGCAGCTTGCTGCGGGGATTACCGGTGCAGCACTATCCCAGAATCGCGGCAGGGCCATTAGCACGATTCCAGCGGGCGACTGGACGTCAGAATCCAATATCGCTTTACACTAAGCGAAGGGCGTCAATCAGCGAGTTGAGGGTGCTCTCCGCGCGTCTGCGAAGTAGGTTCCGCGTGGCCCACGGGATGACGGGAGTGTATTGGGAGAACCGGTCGGGCAGATGCTTGTCCGCGATCGAGCTCAGGAGGTCCGGTCGCTCCATCATCCGCATCAGGTTGCGGCTCTTGTCGGTGGCGGAAAGGACGAAGGATGGCACGCCGTAGGCGGCGGCCACCACGGTGCCATGGAACTTCATGCTAGTCAGTGCCGTGCATTCGCCGATGGCCTTGCACAGGTCCATCGTGGAGTCGCTGTAGATGACCTCCTTGCCGGGGATGTCGAGATCCTTGGCGCGCGCCACGTCGCGTTCGCCCACGGCACCGCTGCCGAGGATGATGTGCCGGATGCGGTATCCCAGCGCTTGCGCCTTGTTGCACAGCGCGATGACATTGGTCAGGTCGTCGGGTTTGTCTGCCCTGTCACGAGTGACCACGCCGAGGATCGGCGCCCCCTTGGGCTTGGGGGCGGGCGGAAGGTCGAGCGCGAACACGATGTCGGCGGTATTCGTCGGCTCGATGCGCGGTTTCAAATGCTTGCTGATCCATGCCGCGCTTTCCTTGTCGCGCGCATTGAAGTAGCGGATGTTGGGGTGCGACAGGAACTCATGCATGTACTGCACGGCTGGAGCCGCCGTCCCCTTCCAGGTCGGTACGCCCACGCCGCAGATATGGACCGGCTTCTCCAAGTATTCCTTCTTCCAGTACAGGTCCGAAACGGTCCAGGGCATGACCAGATCACCGCCGCCGATAACCAGCGCGTCGACCTCCTCCAAGACCTCTGGCACCGGGCGCGAGAAGTACGGCTTCTTGGTGAGGTCATTGAGGACCTTCAGTTCGAATTCCGGCTCCAGCCACTGCCGGTAGACGTCCACGAACAGCTCGTCGCCGAAGTTACCCCAGCCGAAGAAGCCGATGAGTCCGATTCTCTTTTTTTGCGTCATATGGATGTCTCGCTGCCGGCCTTGGCCGGGGTGCTGCCCGGATTTGCTCCAGGGCCGGGGGATTAGGCGCCCCAGGGGGGACGAGTATGAAATAATCGCACGGCGTGTCCATGAACACGAGCACAAGCACGGCCACCTGATGCGAGCGGTCGTTGCCGTGAGCCGTGGCGAATCCTTCCCCAGACCCTCGAACCAATTGAAGGCCACCTATGCGTAACCTGCTGTTTGTTTCGTTGTTCCTGTTGGCGGCCTGCGGTGGCAATGGCGCCTCTGCACCCGCGCAGACCACGACGCCCGAACCGGCTCCGGAGGTCAGCGCGGAACCCGCCGCCGTCGTACCCTCGGACGAGTTCAAGACCTCCACGTTGCGCACGCCGCTGCCCGAGGGACTTGAGTTCCCCTTTTCGTATCACCGGTTGAATGACAATGTGAAGACAGCGGAAGCGGACAAAGAGCGTCGGGTCTTCGTTGAAATCCTCGGCACTGCACCACAGCAGGCAAGGGATGCACTGGATCAAGCGTTGAAGGGAAAAGGGTTCGTTGAACCAGTGTCGCAGCAGGTTAAAGGCGTGACCGAGTTCACCTACTCCCGCGCGGACGGGGCCCAGGTCATTGTGAAGTTGGACGAGCGCCTCAACAAGAAGAAGGCGCCGAACGCTACCGGAACGATCCATCTGACGTGGCGTTCTGCCTGAAGGCGCATCGATCCCTGAGCGGCGCAGCTGCTCAGGGGTCGGATCGACGCGAAGCGACGAAATGCTCGGCGACCATCATGAGAGTCGTCCAGCCAAGCAGCATCACCCAGTGCATGTAGCGAAAGCTTTCGATGGGTGATGTGAAGTAGAGCGAGAACGCAAGACCGACGCCACTCAGCCCCATGAAGAGCAGCAGACTGGGGGGTGCGGTCGGCGGCTCGCGGACAATCCGGACGAAACCGATGATTCCGGCGGCCACGGTAACGAGCAGCCAGAAGCCCGGGTGGTAAAGCAGCGCCAGACTGCCGCTCAGCACGATGCTGCGAAGCGTGTATTGCAGTGAATCCGGATTCAGTGTCTTCGGCAGTGCGTATTGCGGATTCAGCACGTAGCTGTGATTGACCCATTCCTGCCTGTCGCACAACTGCATGAGGCAGGAGAAGGCTGTCGTCCGATGCTTGAAGTAGGCCATCGGATAGGCGCGGACCATGTCCCGGTGCGCCTTCTTGACACCTTCCGCATCATGATGGCGATAGACGTTGAGCGAGAACGGCGAATTCGGGCGGGTCGTGGTGCGGATGACGTTGCCGGCCACCGCGGGTGAGTAGCGCTGATAGATGCGCCGGAGGAACTGCGGTCTGTTGTCCGTGAACTCGATCGGATGACTCAGCAGCCTTTGGGCAGCAGCCTCTGCATCACCCGAATACACGATGATGCCGGCCATGTCGTACAGGTAGATCGCGGTCGTGGGATTCGCCGGCTTGGCGATCAGGCGGTTGACCATCGACACGCCGAAATACAGGACGACGGCGGTCGCGACGCCCGTGGCCGAGGCGATGAACAGTCGCCACCACTTGCCTTGCATCGGCAGGGCCAGATAGGCCGCGCCAGCCAGAAGTCCCGCAGTGGCGGCGAGCGCATTGTGCCGGAATGCGGTGGCGGCCAGGCAGAACAGGACGACGGCGGCGCCGTGCGCGTAGCGTCGGTCGGTGCTGCCGGCATCCCGCATGCGGAACAGGTGCACCAGCGCCAGCAGCAGGAAGGCCGACATCCAGATGTCCTTCCAGATCATCCCGGAGAGCGTCATCACCGGCGGGAACAGGCTGAACACAACGACCACGAGCCAGCGCGGGAATCGGGCGGACAGCTTCGGAAACGCCTGCGCACATAGGGCTGAACATCCATACGCATACAGCGCCGCCTGTGCCAACAACATGCCGGCGGGGCCTTCGACGATGCGGTCGAACACGCTCCATATCATCGCCATCACCGGCGGGTGCCAATCGTTGAACTCGAACGAACGGGCCTGCCGCAGCGACGCGATGCTGTCGTTCGACATGATGCCCGGATAGAACATCAGCACGATGAAGGCGGCTACCGCAAGCCAGGCCCAGGAGGTCATGGTGCGGGGCCGCGGCGGGACAGGCGGAGCAATGCGTGTGTCGGTCATGGAAAGTTCGTGTGCGTTGCCGGCGCCGGTCAGCGGGTGCGTTTGAAGATGAAAAGGCGGGAGATCAGCAGCTTGAACACCATGCTGACCACCGCCGTCGCGATGTAGGCGAGGTGGTAGTTCTGCAGCAGGCGGTTGATTGCCGCGAACAGCGCGACCTCCACTGCCCGGAACATCAGGATGGAAGGGAAGAACTTGGCTGCTTCCACGAGCAACGGCCCTTTCCCGCCACGGAACACGTAGTGCCTGCAGCCGAAGAAATTGAGTACCGAGCAGGTGACGACCGCGCAGGAATACGCCGCTTCGACGGCCATTCCGGCGATGTTGTGGAACAGGATCGTCAGCACGTATCCCAGCACGAGGCTGACTACCGACAGCACGCCCATGCGGAAACCTTCGCCCGCCAGCGCGCCCAGTCGGCGTCGTGCGGCGTCCCCGCCAGGGGTGGGTTCAGGCTGCCGGACCACGATCGCCGCCGGTACCGCGCGTTCGGACCACCCGCGCGGGGACGCCCATCGCGATGGAATTGGGGGGGATGCTCCGGGTGACCACGCTCCCCGCCGCGATGACCGAGCCGCGGCCTATGGTGACGCCGCGCATGACCTTGACGCCGCAACCGCACCAGACGTCATCCTCCAGCGTGATCGGCGACGCGCGTTTGCCCTGCTGCCAGATGGGCGTATCAGGGTCATCGAACACATGGTCCTCGCTGATGAACGAGCAGCCATGGGCGATGCGGCAATGGTTTCCGATCGACAGGCCACCGAAGCCATCGAGAAACACGCCCTCGTTGATCGTGACGTGGCGACCGATACGCACGCCTTCCGGAAACCAGATCGTGACGCCATCCTTGATCTTCCAGCTGCGAATCTCCGCGACGAACAGCTTGAGCACGGCGAACCGGAGTGCATCGCCGAGTGGAGGCGGAAGATATTTCACGGTCCCGTAGAGCGTGAAGAAGGCAGCTGCGCGCGCGTAAGCGGCGAGCGAGTACTTCGTGCTCACTGGCGACGGGCCACGCAGATCACGGACAACCCGATGAACGGTCCCGTCAGACGATCAAGGACCCTCAGATAAGGCATCGCATGTTGGATGCGGCGGATCTGGGAGACCGTGAATGTGCGGGAGAAATTCTCCTGCCGCTTCAGGATGCGGGACTTGAGGAAGTAGGGAGCGACGCCGGCGATGTTCATGTAGTGGCATTTCTCCACCGAGAACCCTGCCGCTTCCACCACCTTGCGCAGGCGCGAGCGGCTGTAGCGCCGGTAGTGACCGGAAGCTTCGTCCACGGGGCCGTAGAGGAACTGCAGGGCGGGCACCTTGATGTAAAGCCCTCCGCCCGGGGCGAGCGCTTCATGGAACTGCTTGAGCACGGCAAGATCGTCGGGAAGATGCTCGAGTACGTCGAGGGTGAAGATGCTCTTGACCCCGTGGCGAGCCAGTGTCCCGCCGCACTGGGCTAGGTCGCAATCTTCCACCAGAACGCCTGGCCGTCCGGCGAAGCGCTGCCGGAGCAAGTCGAGATTCTCTTGCCCGCCTTCTAAAAGCACCAAGGGCTCGACGCGATGGGAAAGGAGTTCCGAAAAATGGCCAGAGCCTGCCCCAGCGTCTGCCGCAGGCCCTTGAAATTCGTGCCCGAACAGCGCAAGCGTCCAAGCGTAGTAAGCCGTCATGTGCGACAGCATGGATTGCGCGGCGTGGTGCTCTGGATTGCTTCTCCAGTCGAACCCGCCGGCCCCGCTCATACGTTGCTCCGCTTGTCGATCATGTCGGCCAGTACCGCGAAGATCCCAACGTTCAGGCTCATCGTCAGCAGTACCAAGGACTTCTCCGTAAGGTCGCGCAGGATGAAGGTGTCGTAAGCGAGGCTGGCGACGCTGGCCAGCAGCAGCGCCACGATCAGCGGTGCGAGGATCCGGAGCGGCGCAAAGTACATGCCGGTCCGCCCGATGATCTGCACGAATCGCAATGTGTCCTTGATCGGGTGGATCTTCGAGTTCCCCTTGCGCTGATAATAGTCGATGGGCTCGAAGTGGACGCGATAGTTGTTGCGCAGGGACGATATGGTGATGGTGATGGTGAAGCTGAAGCCATTGGGGAGTATGCGAACGAACTTCTGCGCCATGTTCTTGCGGAAAACCCGCATCCCGGAGTTGATGTCCGGCACCTTCATGTTGACGATCCAGTTGATCCAGCGGTGCAGGAAGAACTTGGGGATCTTGCGTAGCGTGGAGTAGGTGACATTGTTGCCAGTGCGCGCACCCACAACCATGTCGTAATCGGCCGCCATCTTCACCAGCCTGGGAAGATCGTGGATCGGGTAGGTGCCGTCGGCATCGATGATGGCAATCATCTCCGATTCTGCGTGCCGCATGCCCGTCTTCAATGCGGCGCCATACCCGCGATTGCGGTCATGCGGTACCACGCGCAATTGCGGGAAAGCCTCCTTCAGCATTTGCAGTCTGGCCAGGGTACGGTCCACCGATCCATCTTCGATCGCGACGATCTCGTAGCTTTCCAGCGTCGCAAGCGCTCCAGCCAGCTTCTGGATGGTTTCATCGATCGCATTCTCCTCGTTGTAGCAGGGAACAAGGACACTGACTGCGGGTGTGGATTTGAGGTTCACGTTGTTCTCGAAATGCGGATCGCGCCCAGGCCGGGCAGGGGAACCGAGTGTCATCGCAGGCGCCTCAGGCTTGGGATGCATCGCCCGTCACCACGATCTCGGCGATGCGGCGACTAGCGAGTCCGTCGCCATAGGGATTGTGCGCGCGCGCCATGGCCAAGTACGCGTTTTCGTTATCGAGCAGTGCGACGGTTTCCGCGACGATGCGCGCCGGATCGGTGCCCACCAGCTTGACCGTGCCCGCATCCACGGCTTCCGGTCGCTCCGTGGTATTGCGCATCACCAGTACGGGCTTGCCAAGGGAAGGGGCTTCCTCCTGCACACCACCCGAGTCTGTGATGATCAGGTGCGAGCGGGACATCAGGTAGACAAACGGAAGATAGTCCAGCGGCTCGATGAGGTGGATGTTGTCCGTGCCCGAAAGGATGCGTTTGACGGGTTCCTGGACATTTGGGTTCAGATGGACGGGATAAATCACCTGGGTGTCGCCGCGTCGGGCGATTTCGCGGATCGCGGTGCAGATGTCCTCGAACCCCTTGCCGAAGTTCTCGCGGCGGTGGCCTGTGATAAGAATGAGTCGTTTGGACGGGTCCAGGAAAGGAAATCGGTTTGCCAGTGATGCTTCGAGTGTCGGGTCGGCGTCGATTCGCGTCACGATCGCGAGCAGGGCATCGATGACGGTATTGCCAGTGACGTGCACGGCGCCGGCCTGCGTATTCTCTGCCAGCAGGTTTTGCCGTGAGCGCTCGGTGGGGGCAAAGTGCAGACTCGCCAACGGAGCGGTCAGCCTGCGGTTCGCTTCCTCGGGCCAAGGTGAATACATGTCCCCTGTGCGGAGCCCGGCTTCGACGTGACCCACGGGGACGCGGTTGTAGAAGGCGGCTAGTGACGTGGCTAGCGTCGTACTGGTGTCGCCATGCACCAGGACAAGGTCCGGCTTCCTCGAATCAATGAGTTCCGTCATGCCTTGGAGAATCCGTGATGTAAGCGCGGCCAAGCTCTGGCCGGGCTGCATTACGTCAAGGTCATCATCTGGCACGATACCGAACAGGTCCAGCACTTGGTCCAGCATCTGGCGATGCTGCGCGGTCACCGCAACGAGCGTCGTCACCCCGGGATGCTGCTTCAGCGCAGCCACGACGGGAGCCATCTTGATCGCTTCCGGCCGCGTGCCGAAGACCACCATAACCTTCTTCATCGTGCTTCCTTAGCTTTGAATCACTGCTTCCAGTTCAGGCAGCAACGTAAACAAATCCCCCACCAACCCAATATCAGCAATCTCGAAGATCGGCGCTTCGCCGTCCTTGTTGATCGCCACGATGGTGCCTGCGTCCTTGATGCCGGTCAGGTGCTGGATGGCGCCGGAGATACCGACAGCCACGTAAAGCTCGGGGGCGATGATCTTGCCGGTCTGGCCGACCTGAAGTTCGTTCGGCACGTAGCCGGCGTCGACGGCGGCGCGGGAGGCGCCGACGGCGGCCCCCAGTTTGTCGGCCAGGGCGTAGATGACCTTGAAGTTCTCGGCCGAACCCACGCCGCGGCCACCGGAAACGACGCGCTTGGCGCTCTGCAGGTCGGGACGGTCGGACTTGCCGGCGGCCAGGCCCAGGTAACGCGTATGCGTCGGCAGGGCGGCTTCTACGCTGGTGGCTTCAACAGTCGCGCTGCCGCCCTTGGCGGCTTCCGGCCACGACGCCGTGCGTACGGTGGCGACGACGATCTGGTCGGCCGGCGTTTCGACGGTGATGATGGCGTTGCCGGCGTAGATCGGGCGCTTGAAGGTGTGCGGGCCTTCCACGGCCATCAGGTCGGAGACCTGGTTGACGCCGAGCAGGGCGGCCACGCAGGGCAGCAGGTCCTTGCCGAAGGTAGTGGACGGGGCGAACACGTGCGTGTAGTCCGTCGCGAGCTTGGCGATCTGCGGGGCCAGTACCTGGGCGATGGCGTTCGCATGGGCCGCGTTGGCGACGGCCAGCACCTTGGCGACGCCGGCGATCTGCGCGGCTTCAGCGGCGACGGCCGTCGGGTCGGCGGCCAACACGACCACGTCGATGGCATCGGCCTTCACCGCGGCGGCGGCGCTGACGGTCTTGGCGGTGGAGGCGTTGAGCTTGCCGTCCAGGTGTTCGGCGATGACGAGAACCTTGGCCATTACAGCAACCCCTTCTGCTTGAGTGCGGCGACCAGTTCGGCCGCGTCCTTCACCATGACGCCCTTGCTGCGCTTGGCCGGCGGGGCGTAGTGCGTGGTCTTGTGCGTATCGGCGGATTCGACGCCCAGATCGGTCAGCTGCAGCGTTTCCAGCGGCTTGCTCTTGGCCTTCATGATGTCCGGCAGCTTGATGAAGCGCGGCTCATTGAGGCGCAGGTCGGTGGTGACGACGGCGGGCAGGTCGACCTCGAGCGTTTCCAGGCCGGCATCGACCTCGCGGACCACCGTGGCCTTGCCGTCGGCGATGTCGAGCTTGCCGGCGAACGTCGCCTGCGGACGGCCCCACAGCGTGGCCAGCATCTGGCCGGTCTGGTTGGCGTCGTCGTCGATGGCCTGCTTGCCGAGGATCACCAGGTCCGGCGATTCCTTCTCGACCAGCTTCAGCAGGGTGCGGGCGGCGGTCAGCGGCTGGATGGCCTGGTCGGTGACCACGTGGATGGCGCGGTTGGCGCCCATGGCCAGGCCGTTGCGCAAGTGGGCCTGGGCGTCGGCGGGGGCGATGGTGGCGACCACGACTTCCGTGGCGATGCCCTTGTCGCGCAAGCGCAGGGCTTCTTCCAGCGCGATTTCGTCGAAGGGGTTGGGGGACAGCTTGACGCCGTCGGTGACCACGCCGGAACCGTCCGGCTTGACCTGGATGCGGACGTTGTAGTCCACCACGCGCTTGTAAGCGACGAGAATCTTCATCCTGCGAGAATTCCTGTATGCGACGGTGAGGCCCGGCCGCGGCGGCTGGCCGAGGGCAGACGTGGGATTTTAGCGGTCAGGCGGGGGCCATGCGAGCCCGTACGGTGCCATCCGCCAGCTGTTCCGCCAGAACACCTGCAAAACGTGCCGCGCTACCGGGGGCTTGGGCGAAAAACAGAGATGGTTCCGTGAGCTCCAGTTCCAGCAGCTGCGGTTGCCCGTCGGTGCCGGTCAACAGGTCGATGCGCGCGTAGGGAAGGGGCGTCTCGAGCTGCCTCAGGCGCGCGGTGGCGCTGAGGACCCGCTCGGCCAGTGCCTGCTCGGCGGGGGTGGCGGTGGTCGCCACGATCTCGCCGAGAGCCATCGGCGCTTGCCTCGCCGCTTCGCCGGGAGGCAGCTGGGCGCTTTTCCGGGCGGCGTGGCTGAACCGGCCATCGAAGTACAGCAGCGCGGTTTCGCCATGTTGGTCGACCGAAGCCAGATAGGGCTGCAGCATCACGCTGCGCTCCTGCTCCAGCAGTCGGCCGATATGGTTGCCGGCTACGAACTGCTGGTCGCGGGCGTAGCGCTGGGTGTCGCGAGCCCCGGCGCTGACCGTGGGCTTGACGACGAATTCCTCTGCGTCGAACTCGCCCAGGAATGCCGCCAGCGCGTCCATCGGCTCGGCATCCGGCTCAACGAAGCGCGTGGGCACGACCGGGATGCCGATCGTGGCCAGATCCGCCAGGTAGTGCTTGTCGGTGTTCCAGCGCACCACGTTGAGTGGGTTGAGCAACGCGCTCACGCCGTCGACATGCATACACCACGCCAGGAATTCGGGCAGGCGCTCGGTGTAGTCCCAGGGCGAACGCAGCAGCACTGCGTCGAAGCGCGCCCAGCTGACCGTCGGATCGTCCCAGGCCACGGCATGGGCATGCAGGCCGGCGTCGGCGCAGGCATCAAGCAATGGCAGCAGATCGTCGTCGTGGCCGCTGGCGGCCACGGCCGTGACGAGGGCGAGGGTCATCATGCACACCAGTGTACGCGCACGCCCCGCACGGGATTCCCATTGCCCGAAAGTACCTGTGTCCGGGATGGGGGGCTGGGTAGAATGCGGGCTTTCCTCATCGAATGGATCACGCCATGACGGGTAACCCCGGCTCCGGAGGCAAGCAGAAGGTCTATCCCAGTGCGGCGGACGCGCTGAAGGGCGTGGTGGCTGATGGCCAAACGCTGGCGGTCGGCGGCTTCGGCCTGTGCGGCATCCCCGAGGCGCTGATCGGCGCCCTGCGCGACAGCGGGGTGAAGGGTCTTACCGCGATCTCCAACAACGCAGGCGTGGACGGCTTCGGCCTAGGCCTGCTGCTTGAGACCCGCCAGATCAGCAAGATGATTTCGTCCTACGTGGGCGAGAACAAGGAATTCGAACGGCAATTCCTGTCGGGCGAGCTGGAACTGGAGTTCAACCCGCAGGGCACGCTGGCCGAGCGCCTGCGTGCTGGCGGCGCGGGCATCCCGGCCTTCTTCACCCGGACGGGCTACGGCACGGTCGTCGCAGAGGGCAAGGAAACCCGCCAGTTCGGCGAGCACTGGTACGTGATGGAGACCGCCCTGATGGCCGACGTCGCGCTGGTCAAGGCGTGGAAGGCCGACAAGGCGGGCAACCTCGTGTTCCGCAAGACCGCGCGCAATTTCAACCCGGCCTGCGCCATGGCCGGAAAGGTCTGCATTGCCGAGGTCGAGGAGGTGGTCGAGGTAGGCGCGATCGACCCCGAACACGTCCACCTGCCGGGCATCTACGTGGATCGCATCGTCCACAACCCGACCCCCGAGAAGCGCATCGAGCAGCGCACCGTCCGCCAAGGAGACAAGTGATGCCCTGGACCCGCGATGAAATGGCACAGCGCGCCGCCCGCGAACTGACGGACGGTGCCTACGTCAACCTCGGCATCGGCCTGCCGACCTTGGTCGCCAACCACATCCCCGCCGGCATGGACGTCTGGCTGCAGTCCGAGAACGGCCTGCTCGGCATCGGCCCGTTCCCGACCGAGGACGAGGTCGACGCCGACCTGATCAATGCCGGCAAGCAGACGGTCACCGCCCGTGCGGGCGCCAGCTACTTCGGCAGCCACGACTCCTTCGCGATGATCCGTGGCGGCCACATCGACCTGGCGGTGCTGGGCGCCATGCAGGTCACCGACAAAGGCGACCTGGCGAACTGGATGGTCCCTGGCAAGATGGTCAAGGGTATGGGCGGCGCCATGGACCTGGTGGCCGGGGTCAAGCGCATCGTCGTGCTGATGGAGCACGTGGCGAAGGACGGGAGCCACAAGATCCTGCCGCAGTGCGACCTGCCCCTGACGGGCGTGGGCGTGGTGGACAGGATCATCACGGACCTGGCGGTTTTTGACGTGACGCCCGAGGGACTGGTGCTGGTGGAAAAGGCCGAGGGCGTTACCGAAGCGGAACTGGCGACGAAGACCGGCGTGCCCTTCCGATCCGCCGCATGAATCACTTTAAGTCGTGATGCAAGTCCGGTTGTCGTGCGCGATGGCGCACGCCTGACTTTCAGCTGTACGTTTTCCGGCCGATAACGCGGAGAGGCGAACCTGTTGGCTGTTTTGTGGCCCGGGAGCTGGGCTATAGTGTCGGTTCAGGGGCTCTATCCGTTTTTCTCAGAGGCGTACGTATGAAACTCCGGGTCGGCGCTTGCGCCATGATGTTGGTCTTGGCCGGGTGCAGTGGAGAAAGCCCCGAATCGGGCATCGCAGGGATGCGTGGTGTGGCCGCGAGCAAGACGGCCGGCAGCCTGCCGACGGCGCTCCCGCTGGCACGCGCAATCGGCGCGTCCATCGCCAACGCGCCCGATCGCGGCGCGTTGCTGTCCTTCCCCAACAAGGCGACGCCCGCCAAGCAGGAAGGTGCCTACACCTGGTTCCCGACCGCGATCAGCGAAGCGCATGCCTTCAAGGGTATCGCCACGGGTGAAATGACCGTGCCTTCGCCTGATGGCAGCCAGGTCAAGCTGCGCTACGAGCGCCACGTCGAAGAGATCGACGGCAACTGGACATGGATCGGTCGCGTCGTCGGCGGCGATCCGATGCAGGAAGCCATCATCACGTTCGGTGAAAAGGCCGTGTTCGGCTCGATTCCCCAAGCCAACGGCAAGCCGGCGCTGAGTCTGCAGACGCGCAATGGTTCTGTGTTTGCGGTGCAGACCGATCCGTCGAAGGTGGTGTCTGCAACCAAGGGTCATGTGGATATCATGGTGCCCGAGGCTTCGACGCTGCGCTCTTCGATGGGCGCTGCGGTCAGTCAGTCAGCCCAGGTGACCCAGACTGCGACCGCTGTTGCCCAAGGGGCACCTCCTACCGCTGCGAATACGATCGATGTGGCCATCGGCTACACACCTGAATTTGCGACGGCCAATAATGGTGCGTCAGGTGCCGCGACGCGTTTGGTCTATCTGATCCAGGTCGGCAACCAAGCCTTTGCAAATAGCGATGTGAACGGTTATCTGCGCATCGTCAATGCGGTGCAGGTTAGCTACACCAACACCAATACGAACCAAGCGGCTCTTCAGGAACTGACCGGCAGCACGGGTCAGGCGCCCGTCACTGTACCCGCCAGCCTCGCCCCGTTGCGCACAGCACGAGATCAGTACGGCGCGGATATTGCCGTGCTGGTGCGCAAATTCAGTACACCTGAAAACGAGGGCTGCGGCATTGCCTGGTTGAATGGCGCCAACCGTACGGCTATCACGGCGGCAGATGCTTCTTGGGGCTATGCCGTCATCAGTGACGGTTACGATCAGGGCACCGATGGCAAGACCTATTATTGTGCTGATGAAACCCTGGTCCATGAAGCCGCGCATCTTATGGGGTCGGCGCATGACCGCGCCAACTCCCGCGATGGCAACAATTTGCAGTATGGGCGCTTCGATTACTCCTTCGGTTTGAAGACTTCCGCCGCCAATGGCAACTTCTATACCGTGATGGCTTACGGCGATACCGGACAGATATCGCACCGCATCTTCTCCACCCCGTTGAAGAGCACCTGCGGCAGTGGCGGCAACCTGCCTTGTGGCATTGCAAACAGCGAGGACAATGCGCGCAGTTTGAACCAGACGATTCCAGTGGTGGCGACATTCCGCGCGACCGTAGTCCCGTTCACCAACGCGCGGAATGATTTTGATGGTGATGGCCGATCTGACATCCTCTGGAACAATGCCTCCACGGGCGCGAGTGCAATCTGGAAAGCGGGCGACTACGGTAGCCAGCAGGCGGTAAGGCAGGTCGCTGACCTCAATTGGAAGAAGGTTGGTGTCGGTGATTTCGACGGGGATGGGAAGTACGATATCTTGTTCCGTAATGTAACAACCGGTGCGAATACGATCTGGCGAGCTGGTAACTACGCGACACAGACCGCAGTTACTTCCGTTTCCAATCTTTCTTGGCAGGCAGGAGGGGTCGGAGACTTTAACGGGGATGGGCGTTCGGACATTCTTTGGCGCAATGTTTCAAGCGGGGCCAATGCGATTTGGCTATCCGGTAACTCCGGCACACAGCGATACGTAACTACCGTCGGTGGAAACTGGAGCATTGTGGGCGTGGGCGACTTCGATGGTGATGGTGAAGATGATATTTTCTGGAGAAACACGGATGGCAGCAATGCCATTTGGCGCTCTGGTCAATACTCAGACTATCAGGTGGTCGACTCCGTTCCGGGTCTAGCTTGGCAGGTTGTGGGAGTGGGGGATTTTGACGGCGACAGCGTGGATGACGTGCTTTGGCGCAATCGTTCCACGGGCTTGAATACCATCTGGAAGGGCGCTGTCTCCAGCCAGCGCATTGCTATTGCCAACGTCACTGATACGCGCTGGCGCGTGGCCAGCATCGCTGACTTTGATGGAGACGGCCGTGACGACATACTTTGGCGTAACACAGTTACAGGCGCCAACGTGATTTGGAAGGCCGCTAGCAATGCGTCCCAGCAGGCGGTGGTTTCGGTGACTAGTCAGGCTTGGGTGGTCGTTCGTTAAAACTGACTTCTTAGTAGCCTTGGACAACCGAGGGGTCGGCCGAGATGCCGGCCCCTTATTCCCTTGTCCTGCGCTCAGCCTAAGTAAGTTGCGGCGTGTTGGAGTTGGAGCTAAAGATCAGGCGGGGGGGGCAGACATGTGCGAGCAATGTCAGCCGCTAGCTTGCATCACAAATTCTGATAATTCGGCCCCGAGCCGCCTTCCGGCGTCACCCAGTCGATGATCTGGTAGGGATCCTTGATGTCGCAGGTCTTGCAGTGCACGCAGTTGGCGGCGTTGATCTGCAGGCGCTTGCCGTCGCCATCGTCGACGATTTCGTAGACCCCGGCCGGGCAGAAGCGGGTGCAGGGGTTGTCGTATTCGGCGGTGCAGCGGGTGACGCATACGGACGTGTCGTGCACGCGCAGGTGCACGGGCTGGTCTTCGTCGTGTTCGGTAGCGGCGTAGTAGACGCCTTGCAGGCGGTCGCGCGGAGCGAGGATGCGGTCCACGTAGTCGCGCTTGGGCTCTTCGTATTCGCCGACCTTGTCGAGCGACGACCAGTCGGGCTTCACTTTCAGGGTCCACGGCGAGAGGCCGCCCACGGCGGTTTCCCACGCAGCGTTCGCCATGCCGAACCACAGACCTTTCTTGAAGCCGGGCTTGATGTTGCGGACCGATTTCAGCTCCGCCATCGCGTCGGACGCGCGCAGTTTCGTGTCGAAACCTTCTGGCGCGAGTTGCGACGACACCAGGTGCTCGGCCGCCAGCATGCCGCTGCGGATCGCCTGGTGCGTGCCCTTGATCTTCGGCACGTTTAGCAGGCCGGCGGTATCGCCGATCAACAACGCGCCGGGCATCTCGACCTTCGGCAAAGACTGCCAGCCGCCGGTGACGATGGCGCGTGCGCCGGCGGACAGGATGTTGCCGCCTTCGAGGATCGGCTTGATCAGCGGGTGGTTCTTCCACTGCTGGAAGGCTTCCCACGGCTTGTACTCCGGATCCTTGTAGTCCAGGCCACTGACGTAGCCCAGCGCGATCTGGTTGTTTTCCAAGTGATACAGGAAGCTGCCGCCGTAGATGTCGTTGCTGGCGGGCCAGCCGAGGGTATGCACGATCTTGCCCGGCGTGACGCGGCCTTCCGGCACTTGCCACAGCTCCTTGATGCCGATCGAGTACGCCTGCGGATCGCTGTCCTTGTCCAGGGCGAAACGCTTCACCAGCCGCTTGGTCAGGTGGCCGCGTGCGCCCTCGGCCAGCACGGTGACCTTGGCGCGGATGTCGATGCCCTGCGTGTAGCCGGGCTTGTGGCTGCCGTCCTTCGCAATGCCCATGTCGCCGATGCGCACGCCGACAACCTTGCCGTCGTCATCGTGCAGCGTCTCGGAGGCGGCGAAACCCGGATAGATTTCCACGCCCAGCGCTTCGGCCTGGGGTGCGAGCCATGCGCACATCGCGCCGAGCGACACGATGAAGTTGCCGTGGTTGCGCATGCCCGGCGGAACGATCGGGAACTTGTGGCCACCGTCCTTGCTGAAGAACCAGAACTCATCGTCCTTGGCAGGCACGCACACCGGTGGCGGGTTGTCGCGCCAACCTGGCAGCAGCGCATCGAGCGGTTGGGGCTCGATCACTGCGCCGGACAGGATATGCGCGCCGATGGTGCTGGCCTTCTCGATCACGCAGACCGAGATCTCGGGGTTGAGCTGCTTGAGCCGGATGGCGAACGCCAGGCCTGACGGCCCCGCGCCGACGGTGACGACGTCGTACTCCATCACATCGCGTTCGACATCGGACATCGGGCTCGGCTCCAGCATGGCGTTAGGCTCCCGGTATTTTCGGGGTTTGCGAGGGGCGGGGCAAATCCGCGAGCATGGTCGGCATGACCATACCCCTGCCGCTCAATGCGCATGGAGGCGAAGCGACGCTGCCGGGCGCGCGTCTCGCCTACCAGCCAGCCTGGCTGCCCCTGGCGGAGGCGGATGCGCTTTTCGATGATTTGCAGCGATTGCTACCCTGGAGCGTGCATCGTATCCGTCTGTTCGGACGCAGCGTCGATTCGCCGAGGTTGAGCGCGTGGATCGGTGATGAGGATGCCGTCTACCGCTATTCCGGCAGCGATTTCGAGCCGCATCCGTGGATTCCCGCCTTGATTGGGCTACGGCAGCGTCTGCAGGACGAACTGGGCACGCCGTTCAACAGCGTGCTGGCCAATCTCTACCGCGATGGCCGCGATGCGATGGGATGGCACAGCGACGACGAGCCCGAACTGGGCCCGCAGCCTGTCATCGCCTCCGTCAGCCTCGGCGGTGTGCGCCGGTTCCTGCTCAAGCACAAGCAGGATCCCGCGCTTCGGGCGGCGTTCGAACTGCCCCATGGCAGCCTGCTGGTGATGGCGGGCGAGACGCAGCGCCACTACCGGCACGCCCTGCCTCGCACGGTGAAACCGGTGGCGCAACGCATCAACCTGACGTTCCGCCTGATCGATCCGTTGCGCCGTCGCTGACACGCCGCGCGGATCAGCGATTGGCGTTCGGGTCGCCGTTTCCGGAGACCAGTACCCACGCGACGATGTCGGCGGTGGCGGCTTCCAGCGCGTCTTCGAAGGCCCTGGTCACCTGCGCGACATCCACGCTTCCTGCGGGCTTCTGCTGCAGGAACGTGCGTGAGGCGACCACGCTTTGGCCACGGTTGTTGACCAGCTTGGCGTTCACTTCGACCACGGCGGACGGCAACGCGCCGCCCGCATAGTCGGCCTCGAAGCGGCGCAGGTCCATCACCAGCTTGTAGTCGCCGAGGATGCCGGCGTCGGCGCTGGCCACGGCGGGAATCTTCCCCGAATCCTCCAGCGTGCGCTGCACGGCGTCCTGCAGCATATCGGTCGCCGGCAATGCCCAAGACACGCCGCGATAGACCTGCAGTTCACCGGGCGTGGGCCGCACGCTGATGCGCGGACTGTCGATCACGCGCGCGGCCGTGGGCTTCGCGACGATGAGGGTCCAGGCCACCTGCGGCCAGCCGGGGTCCGGTGCGACCCTGACATCCGGCGCGTAGATGGTGACCGGGTCGCGCTGTTCGCTGCCGAGGATCGAGCAGCCCGCGAGGGCGAGGGAGAAAGGAAGGGCGAAGAAGAGTCGCAGCGGCTTCATTTCGGGTCGAACTCCTTGGGTGCATCGCGGCCGAGCAGGTAGCGCGCGGGATTGCCTTCGAGGCGGTCGCTGACGCGACGCAGGTCGCGCACCAGGCCCCGCAGTTCGGTGAGGGTGGGGCCGAGCTGGCCGAGGCCGTCGCTGGCGAAGCTGTTGATGGCGGCGCGGTTCTCGCCGAGGATCGCGTCCGCATTGCCGGCGGCCGAATCGAGCTTGGCCAGTGTGGTTTCCAGCTTGTCCAGGATGCCGGGCAATTCCTGCACCAGGTTCTTGTCCAGCCGCTCGATGGCGCCATTGGTGGTGACGAGCGTCTTGTCCAGGTTCTGAGCCGCATCGCGGGCGCTGGTGATCAGCGACTCCAGTCCATCCTCGCGGCTGGCCAGCGAATTGCTCATCGTTTCCAGGTTGGCCAGCGTGGTGGTGATGCTGGCGACGTTCTTGTCGCTCAGTGCCTGGTCCAGGCGCTCGACGATGCGGTTGGCGGTGTCGGTGATGTTCTGCAGCGCCGAAGGTGCGGTCTGGATCACTGGGGCTTCGCGCGTGTCCACGCTGGTCAGCGTCGGCGCCTGCGGGGTGCCGCCGCTGAGCTGGATGATGGTCGGGCCGGTCAGGCTGGTGATCGCCAGCTTGGCGCGGGTGTCGGTCTTCACGGGGGTGTACGACTCCACACGGATGCGCGCGATCACCTGCCGCGGATCGTTCGGGGCGAGCGAGAGTTTGGTGATGGAACCGACCGCGATGCCGTTGTACTGCACCGGGCTGCCGACGGTGAGGCCGGTCACTGCTTCGCGGAACACCACCTGGTATTCCTGCCAGGTGCGCTCGGACGAGTACTTTGCCGCCCACAGGCCGAACAGCAGCAGCGCGGCGGCGATGATGAGGGTGAAGGCCCCGATGAGGACGTAGTTGGCGCGTGTTTCCATGGATCAGACCGCCGTTTGCGATTGAAGGGGCCCGGAGGCCTGCTGTCCGTCGCGCGCGGCGCGCGCGCGGGGACCGTGGAAGTATTCCTGCACCCAGGGGTGGTCGAAGCGCTCGACCTCTGGCAGTGGCGCCACCGTGATCACCCGCTGGTCGGCCAGCACCGCCACGCGGTCGCAGATCGCGTACAGCGTGTCCAGGTCGTGGGTGATGAGGAAGACGGTCAGGCCGAGCGCTTCCTGCAGCGTCTTGATCAGTCGATCGAATGCGGCGGCGCCGATGGGGTCCAGGCCGGCGGTGGGTTCGTCGAGGAAAAGCAGCGGCGGATCCAGCGCGAGCGCACGCGCCAGGCCCGCGCGCTTGCGCATGCCGCCTGACAGCTGTGATGGCAGCTTGTTGAGCGCATCCGCAGGCAGGCCGGCCAGCTTGACCTTCAGCAGTGCCAGTTCGTAGCGCCAGCTGTCCGGGAGTTCGGGATGATGTTCCTTGAGCGGCACCTGCACGTTCTCGCCCACGGTCAGCGACGAGAACAGGGCACCGTCCTGGAACAGCACGCCGGTGTTGCGCTCGATGTGCTGGCGCGCGACGGGATCTTCCGAGCGTGCATCCTCACCGAGCACGGTGATCTGCCCTTCGTCGGGTTGGCGCAGTCCCAGGATCGAGCGCATCAGTACCGACTTGCCGGTGCCGGAACCGCCGACCACGCCAAGGATTTCGCCACGGCGCACTTCCAGATCGAGGCCTTCGTGCACGGTCTGTTCGCCGAAGCGGTTGACCAGCCCGCGCACCTGGATGATGGGGGATTCGTCGGTCATGCGCCGTCACCAGTCCATGTGCATGAACCACAACGCGGCCAGCGCGTCGATGATGATGACCAGCGAGATCGTCTGCACCACGCTGGTCGTGGTGCGCTCGCCTACCGACTGCGCGGTGCCTTCCACGCGCAGGCCCTCCAGACAGCCGATCAGGCCGATCACCAGCGCGAACACCGGCGCCTTCGACAGGCCCACCAGGAAATGCTTCACCTCGATGGTGTCGTGCATGCGCGCGATGTACATCTGCGGGGGAATGCCGAGGTCGAACGCGCCGACAGTGACGCCGCCGGCCAAGCCGGCCATCATCGAGATGAAGGTCAGCAGCGGCAGCATCACCAGCAGGGCGATCAGGCGCGGGATCACCAACAGGTCGATCGGGTCCAGGCCGAGCGTGCGGATCGCATCGATCTCCTCGCGGCTCTTCATCGCGCCGATCTGCGCGGTGAACGCCGACGCGGTGCGGCCGGCGAGCACGATGGCAGTCATCAGCACGGCGAACTCACGCAGGAACGCGATGCTGACCAGTTCCACCACGTAGATCTCCGCGCCGAAATCGCGCAGCACAGTGGAGCCGAGGAACGCGATCACCGCGCCCACCATGTAGGACAACAGGATCACCAGCGGCACCGCATCCAGGCCAACGGCTTCCATGTGCGCCACGGTGGCGGTGGGGCGGAAGCGGCGCGGTTCCTTCACCATGCGCACCAGCTTGACCAGGTTTTCGCCGGTGAAACTGAGCAGGGCGACGATCTCCTGCTTGTTTTCGTGCACGCGGTAGCCGAGGCGGGACAGCGCGGCGAGGAAACCGTAGTCGCGCTTGCGGGGCGGCCGGTCGTCGGCCACGTCTTCGATGGTGCTGACCAGCGCCTGGTGATCCTGGCGGAATTCGATATCCGACGGGTCCATGCCGCGACGCTTGGCGAAGCGCAACAGTTGCAGCACGCCGGCCGAATCGATGCGGTTGATCGCGGTCGCATCGAGCCGGTTGATGGCGTCGGGCAGCGTCTTGAGCTGTTCCGCCACCGTCAGCGCGCTGGCCAGCGTCCAGTCACCCGCCAGCTTCACGCGCTGGGGGTCACCGGGGTCGGCTTCGTACTGCGGGCGGGCAAGGGTGGGGGTCATGGCGTCGCTCGGCCAAGGAGCATACAGGCTATCCCACTGAACGTGAGCAGCACGCCTGCGAACGCGCGACGGCCCATGGGTTCACGTAGCCACAGGGCGGCGAGCACGACGAGGAAGACCGAGGCGGATTCATTGAGAATGGCGGCCACGGAGGCCGAGGTGAACTTGTAGCCGCCCAGCCACAGCACCATCGACAGGCCCTGGCCCACCAGGGCCGCCAGCACCAGCCGATGCCAGGCGACATCGCCTGGCACGAAGTGCATGCGCTGGCGCATGGAGGGCAGCGATGCAAGGAACAGCAGTCCGACCATCGCGCCGCACAGGCGCAGCAGCGTCACCCACAACAAGGGCTGCGTCTCCAGAGTGCGTTTCACCATCACGATGGCGATCGCCATCAGTGCGATCGCTAGCACGCCCAGCAGGATGCCGCGAAGCGTGTGTGCGGGGCGTACCGCCCGCATGCGTGCCGGCATGCTGACCAGCAGCACGCCTCCCGCCACCAACAGGAAGCCCAGCCATTGCAAGCCGCCGAGGCGTTCGTCCAGGAACACGAACCCCAGCAGCAACACCAGCGGGCTGTAGAGATTGCCGATGACGCCCATGCGGCCGGCACCGAGTTCGTTGAGCGCGCGGAAATACAGCGTGTCCGCCAGCGCGATGCCGATCACGCCGCTCGCCAGGACGAGGAGCAGCTCGCGCACCGGCATCGAGGGCCAGGCACCCGCGTACAGCGGCAGCGCCACCGGCGCCAGCAGGCACAGCACCAGTCCGTTCTTGAGCAGGTTGAGGGTGAGCGGAGGCAGGTGCGCGCCCAGTTGCCTCGCCAGGATCACGCCCACCGCCCACGCGGCGGCACTGCCCAGCGCCATCGCTTCGCCGATTCCCACCTTGCCCCCTGGCCACATCGTCGATGCGTAGTGTAAGCAGGGATGCGTGAAGTCACCGGATGGGACTTGGGCGATACTGTGCCGATGGCCGACGACATGCTTATTACTGCCACCTACGCCCAACGCATCGCCTTCGTGTGCGAGATCGCCGGGCGCCTGCACAGCTACGGCACCACAGCGCAGCGGCTGGAGGGTACGGTAGTAGGCTTGTCCCAGCGCCTCGGCCTGGATTGCGAGCCGTGGTCGAATCCGACGGGCCTGATCCTGAGTTTCAGCGATCCCGCGCGCCCACTGGGGGCCAGTGACAGTACCCGCGTCATCCGTCTGGCGCCGGGTGAAACAGACCTGCACAAGCTCAGCGAAGCCGACCGCATCGCCGATGCGGTGTCGTCCGGCCAGATGAGCATCGCCCAGGGCCACACCGCGCTGCGCGCGCTGGACCGCAAACCGAGCGTGCGGTGGCGGGCGATGCAGATCTTCGCCTCCGGGCTAGCGGCAGCTGCCGTGGCCGGCCTGTGGCGGCTGCCGTGGCTGGATATCGCCACCGCGGGGCTGATCGGCCTGATCATCGGATTGCTGGGCGAATGGATCGCGCGGCGCCCGCAAATGAAGGAGGCCAGCGATGCGATTTCGGCGCTGGTCGCCGGCTTCGTGGCGATCCTGGTGGCCAACTTCATCGCGCCGCTGAACCTCAACACGGTGATCATCGCCTCGCTGATCGTGCTGCTGCCCGGCATGGCGCTGACCAATGCGGTAAACGAACTGACCAGCCAGCACCTGGTATCCGGCGTGGCGCGGTTCGCGGGCGCACTGGCGACGGTGCTCAAGCTGACCGTGGGCAGCATGATCGCGGTGACGCTGGCGCAGTTGCTGGGCCTGTATCCGGACGTGCGCGCCTCGCGACCGCAACCGGAATGGGTGGAGTGGGGCGCGATGGTGGTGGCCGCCTATGCCTTCGCCGTGTTGTTCAAGGCGCACCGTCGCGACTATTTCTGGGTGATGGCCGCCGCCATTGCCGGTTACAGCATCTCGCGTTACGCGGGCCAGGCGTGGGGCGTACCGGTCGGCATCTTCCTTTCGGCGCTGACGCTGACGGCGGCAGGCAACGCCTTCGCGCGCTGGGCCAACCGGCCGGGCGCGCTGATTCGCGTACCCGGCATCCTCATGCTGGTGCCGGGCAGCACCAGCCTGCGCGGGCTGCTGACGCTGGTGCAGCAGCAGGACGTGGGCGTGGGCCAGTCCGCCTTGCTGGCGGTCACCAACGTGGTGATGGCGCTGATCGCCGGCCTGCTGTTCGGCAACCTGCTGATCTCCTCGCGCAAGAATCTCTGAAGCGCGCAAAAGAAAACGGGAGGCCATTGCCTCCCGTTTTCTCGATTGCGACGATGGCAATTACTTCTTCTTGATCAGGAAGTCGTCCGCCTTCTTGCCCTTGGCGATCAGCGCGGCCATCCAGCGCGGGTGCTTGCCGCGGCCGGTCCACGTTTCCTTCGGGTTGGCCGGGTTGCGGTACTTCGGCGCGACCTTGCCCAGCTTCTTGCCTGCGCGTGGGCCGGGTTTCGCAGCCGCCTTGGCGGGACGCGTGCCCCCCATGCCGAACAGCTCCTCAAGCGTATAGCCCTCGGCCTTGGCGAACTTGGTGATCTTGCTGCGGATGGTGGCAATGGGTGTGCGCTTGGCCAGCTTGGTCTGCTGTTCCTTGGCCTTGGCGATCAGGGCGCCAAGTTCCTTGGCGGACAGGTTACGCAGGTCGATCGACATCAACTATCTCCAGTCAGGAAGGGGAAAGCCCATCCTTGGCGGTGTCCCGATGATAATGGACGAGTTAATGGCGGCACAAATCACACCGAGCGTGGGCGCCGCTCGTCAGCGCCCACGCTTGCAGCGCACGATCAACCCCGCAGGCGCGCCAACAGTTCGTCGCGACCGATGTTCTCGGCCTCCGCCGCCCGGCGCGCGCGATATTCGAACGTGCCCGCCGCCAGCCCGCGTTCGGACACCACCACGCGGTGTGGAATGCCGATCAGTTCGATGTCGGCGAACATCGCGCCGGGACGCAGGCCACGGTCGTCCAGCACCGCTTCGATGCCGGCGGCCTGCAACTCGTCGAGCAGCGCTTCGGCAGCACTGTTCACTGTGGCGTCGTTCTTCGGATTGATCATGCACACGGCCACCGTCCACGGCGCCATCGGCACGGGCCAGATGATGCCGTTGGCATCGTGGTTCTGTTCGATCGCTGCAGCCACGATGCGCGACACGCCGATGCCATAGCAGCCCATCGCGGGCGTGGCGGCCTTGCCGGTCTCGTCCAGCACGGTGAACTTCATCGCTTCGCTGTACTTGCGGCCGAGCTGGAACACATGGCCCACCTCGATGCCGCGGACGATGCGGATTTCGCCACCATCGGCGGCCCTGTCGCCTTCCACCACGTCGCGGATGTCGGCCACGGTCTCCGGTTCGGGCAGGTCGCGGCCCCAGTTGACGCCGGCGAGGTGGAAGCCAGCCTCGTTGGCGCCGACGACGAAATCCGCCATCGCCGCCACGTCGCGGTCGGCCACTACGCGGATCGCCTGCTTCGCGCCGATCGGGCCGAGGAAGCCCGGCTCGCTGCCCAGGTGGGCGAGGATCTCGGCCTCCGTCGCCAGGCGGTAGTCGGCCATGCCGGCGACCTTGCCCAGCTTGATCTCGTTGACGGCGTGGTCGCCACGCACCAGCGCCAGCACGAAGCCGGCGTCGGTCATGACGGCCACGGACTTCACCGTCCGCTGCAGAGGAATGCCGAGCAGCGCGGCGACGTCCTCGCAGGTTTTCTGCGTGGGCGTGGCGACCTTGTTCATCGCTTCCGACGCGGCCGCGCGCGGGCCCGGCGCGGCCGCCTGCGCGGCTTCGACATTCGCGGCGTAGTCGGACCCGGTGGAGAACGCGATGGCGTCCTCGCCAGAATCCGCCAGCACGTGGAACTCCTGCGAGGCATCGCCGCCGATGGCGCCGCTGTCGGCCTGCACCGCGCGGAAGTCCAGCCCCAGGCGGGTGAAGATGCGTGTGTACGCCGCATGCATGTTGCGGTATTCGCGCACCAGGTCCTCGTCGGTGATGTGGAACGAGTAGGCATCCTTCATCACGAACTCGCGCGCGCGCATCACGCCGAAACGCGGGCGGATCTCGTCACGGAACTTGGTCTGGATCTGGTAGAAGTTGACCGGCAGCTGCTTGTAGCTCGACAGCTCCTGGCGCGCGAAGTCGGTGACGGCTTCCTCGGCCGTGGGGCTGTAGCAGAAGTGCTGTTCCTTGCGGTCGGTGATCTTCAACAACTGGCCGCCGAACTTCTCCCACCGGCCCGTCTCTTCCCACAGCTCGCGCGGCTGGATGGTCGGCATGATCATCTCGATCGCGCCGGCATGGTTCATTTCCTCGCGCACCACGGTCTCCACCTTGCGCAGCACGCGCAGGCCCAGCGGCGACCAGGTGTACAGGCCGGCGGCCAGCTTGCGGATCATGCCGGCGCGCAGCATCAGCTGGTGGCTGACCAGTTCGGCGTCGGCCGGGGTTTCCTTGGTGGTGCGGAGGTGGAACTGCGACAGGCGCATCGGCATGGGGATCCGGGAGGGACGAACCGCCTATTTTGCCAGCGTTGGACGCACCCCGGGGCGGTGACGGGTCAATCCGCGTCGGTCGCCACGTCCCCACTTACGCGGATGCTGGCCGGGGCTTCGCGGTCGATGCGCTCGAAGCGACGGTCCTTTGGAGGCTGCTCGGTGATCTGCAGTACACCGGCATCGTCGCGCCAGCGATACAGCGAGGGGCGGGCGTCGCGAGCCTGGGCAGCGGCCGCCTGGTCCGCGCGGGCCTGCTTGCGTGCCCCGGCATCCGGTGATTCGCGGGCCAGCCACCAGGCCACGCCAGCGCCCAGTGCCACGCCCGCCACGATGGCCAGCCAGGCGCGCACGGGAAGGGTCAGGCGCCGGCTGCAGGCTTGCAGTACGCCTTCACGGCGGCTTCGGCCAAGCTCTGCTGGCTGGCACGCCCGGCGTCGTCAAGCGTGGTATCCGGCTTGCCGTCGCCATCGGTGTCCTGCTGCACGGCGCCCTTGTTGGTGGCCAGGATCTGCAGGTTCATGCGCGCGGTGATGCATTGCGGGTTCTCGACCGACTTGCCGGCGGGCTGCACCTCTGCCGCCGGGGCGCCGTACTGATTGATGCGCCGGTTCTGCACGGTCTGGTTCGGCGGTGGGCTGTCCGCGTAGTGGGTCACGCCGTTCTTGTCCTTCCACTGGTAGACCTGCTGGGCCTGCGCGGTGGAGGCGGTTGCCAGGCAGAGCGCCAGCACGGACAGGCAGGGCAGGAGGCGCATGGGAAGCTCCGGATCACGGGAACCCTGATTGCAGCACCCCCGGGCCGCGCAGGCAAGCCGGTTGGCGGGGTGCTGGGCTAAACTGCGACCCATGAACGAAATCACGCCGCCCCCGCGCTCCCGCGGGATTTACCTGCTGCCCAACCTGTTCACCACTGCGGGCCTGTTTGCCGGGTTCTTCGCGATCATCGCCGCGGCCAACGGACAGTTCGTCAACGCCGCCATCGCGGTGTTCGTCGCGGGCCTGATGGACGGCATCGACGGGCGCGTGGCGCGCCTGACCGGCACCAGCAGCGAGTTCGGCGTGCAGTACGACTCGCTGGCCGACCTGGTCAGCTTCGGTCTGGCGCCGTCGCTGGTGATGTACCACTGGTCGCTGTCGGCGCTGAAGTTCGACGGCGGCGTGATGGGGCGCGTGGGCTGGGTGGTGGCATTCCTCTATGCGGCTTGCGCGGCGCTGCGGCTGGCCCGCTTCAATACGCAGGTCGGTACTGTGGACAAGCGCTGGTTCGTCGGCCTGGCCAGTCCGGCCGCGGCGGGGTTGATGATGTCTTTCGTGTGGGCGTTCGCGGACGGCGAGCTGGGCTGGACCGGGGAGGAGCTGCGCTATGTCGCGCTTGCGGTCACGCTGGTTGCCGCGCTGTTGATGGTCAGCCGTATCCGCTTCTGGAGCTTCAAGGGCACGGGCGAAGGCGGCGCGAAGGCCGACCGCATTCCGTTCGTGGTGCTGGCGCTGGTGCCGCTGGTGCTGGCGATCCTGTTCATCGACCTGCCGCGCACGTTGCTGGCCGTGGGCGTCGTCTACGCCTTGTCCGGCCCGGGTTTCTGGCTATGGCAGCGGATGCGCCGCAACAAGGACGGCGTGGCATGACATTCGCGTCTGACCGTCTGTGGTCGGCCGAACAGCAAGGGTGGCTGCGCGCGCTGGGCCATACGGTGTACCTGCCAGCGGATTGGCCGACGGAAGCCGGTGCCGCTGTCGCGCAGGCCGTGGAAACGCCGCGTGCCCGTGTCGCGCCCGATGCTCCTCCGCCCGCTGCCGTGCGTGCGCGTCCGCCTGCGCGTGAGGCTGTCGACGCACCCCCGCCGGTGCGCCAGGCACCAGCGCCGCGAGCGCCCGGATCGCGGCTGCCGGACCGCCTCCACTTCGCGCTGATCCGCGCCTCGGGCTGCAACCCCAATGCGCCCGGCGCTGCCGAGCTGTTCGCCCAGTGGCCCAGTTCCGCGGAGCTGCGTGGCAACCCTGCCGCCAAGCGCGCGCTGTGGCCCGTGCTGAGGCGGCTGCGACGCGGGGCATCCGCGTGAGTGCGCGGGGCGCCGAAGCACCACCGGCGTCCGCTTCCAGCCTGCGCCCGATGCGCGAGGGCGACCTTGATGCCGTGATGGCGATCGAGCAGCGCGCCTATCCCTTTCCGTGGACGCGCGGCATCTTCCGTGACTGCCTGAAGGCGGGTTATCCCTCGTGGGTGATGACGGAACACGGCATGGTGATCGGCTACGGATTGCTGAGCATCGCCGCCGATGAGGCGCATGTACTGAATATCTGCATCGCGCCGGAGCGGCAGGGCCGCGGCCTGGGTCGCCATCTGCTGCGGGCGCTGGTGAAGATCGCCCGCGACCTGCGCGTGCAGCGCGTGTTCCTGGAAGTGCGCCCGTCCAATCCCGGCGCCATCACGCTGTATCACAGCGAAGGCTTCAACGAGATCGGCCGCCGCCCGCGCTACTACCCCGCCCGCGACGGCCGCGAGGATGCCCTGGTGATGGCAATCGAGTTGGTCGCGGGCGACATCACCACGATGCCGCCGCTGTAGGGCGGGCCCCGGCCCGCCGCCGTGCCGCCACCGCAAAACAACCCGACCGTCATCCCGGCGAAAGTCGGCGGGATGATGAAATGCAGTGGACGCAGTCTGTGTCCGTCATTCCCGCGAATGCGGAAATCCATCTCGCTTCTGGCTGTTGGGCGCTAGAGCCAGCGCCGCACGCGGGCCCGATACGCCTCGTACGCGGTCCCGAATGTCGCTGAAAGCGCGCGCTCCTCCGGCCGAATCTGGTATCGGGTGACGTACGCCATGTACAACGGTGCGCCAACCAACGCGGCGGGTTGTCGCAGCCAGCAGGCCCAGGCGACCAGCAGCAGCGCGTGTCCCAGGTACATCGGATTGCGCGAGAGGCGATGCAGTCCGGTGACTACGAGTACCCGAGACGATGCCGGGCGAAGTGGATTCACCGTCGTGCCGGCCCGGCCGAAAGCGAGCTTCGGCCCCAGGTTGAACAGCAGGCTGAGTCCTGCGAGCGACGAGACCAGCATCAGGCGCAGCGATGACGGCAGGGCAATGATCCCCGCAGGCACCGCGTACGCGATCCCCCAGGCGATGGCGCCACTCAGCACCATCACCACCGGGGGTGGAACGCGGGTCTCCAGTCGGCTCAGAGCTTCGCGCGCTGTCCGTGCAGGGCAGCCAGCTGGTTGCTCCAGTCCACCAGGCGCTGACGCTCCTGCTCGACCACTGCCGCCGGCACCTTGTCGGTGAACTTGGCCAGCTTGGCCTCGCTCTTGTCCTTCTCGCCCGCGACGCGGGCGATTTCCTTGTCCAGGCGGGTACGCTCGGCGTCAAGGTCGACCAGACCTTCCAGCGGCACCAGCAGTTTCAGTTCACCCACCATCGCGGCAGCGGAGGCGGGCGCATCGGTGCCGACGTCGAGCCAGACGATGTCGTCCAGCTTCAGCAGGAACGACAACGACGAGGCGAAGCGCGCGATGCGCGTGCGGTCGTTGTCGCCACCATCCTGCAAGAGCAGGCGGATGGTCTTCGCGGGGGAGACGTTGAGTTCGCTGCGCACGCGGCGCAGCGTGGACACCATCGTCTTCAGCCATTCCACGTCCGCATCGGCCTGCACATAGTCCTGGCCGGCGAAGTCGGCTGCGACCGAGTAGGGGCGCAGCGAGACCGTGCCACCGTCGATGCCCAGCTTCGGAGCGACCTGCTGCCACAGTTCTTCGGTAACGAACGGGGTCAGCGGGTGCAACAGGCGCAGCAGCGATTCCAGCACGTACAGCAGCGTGTGGCGCGTGCTGTCGGCCGCTTCCTTGTCATTGCCATTGAGGGCTGGCTTGGCGAGTTCGACGAACCAATCGCAGAACTCGTTCCAGGCGAACTCGTACAGCGCCTGCGACAGCAGGTCGAAGCGGTAGGCGGCGAACTGGGTTTGGACTTCGGCGGTGACCTTGGCCAGCCTGGAAAGAATCCACTTTTCGGCATCAGTCTTCGGCTGCGGTGCGCCGGTGGCGGCGAAGCCTTCGGTATTCATCAGCACGAAGCGCGTGGCGTTCCACAGCTTGTTGCAGAAATTCTTGTAACCCTCGGCGCGGCCCATGTCGAACTTGATGTCGCGGCCGTGCGTCGCCAGCGCGGCAATGGTGAAGCGCAGTGCGTCGGCGCCGTGCGGCACGATGCCGTCCGGGAATTCCTTGCGCGTGGCTTTCTCGATCTTCTCGGCCATCTTCGGCTGCATCAGGCCGCCGGTGCGCTTGGCCACCAGGTCTTCCAGCGAGATGCCGTCGATGATGTCCAGCGGGTCCAGCACGTTGCCCTTCGACTTGGACATCTTCTGGCCGTCCTTGTCGCGGATCAGGCCGGTCATGTAGACGTCGCGGAACGGCACCTGGCCGACGAAGCTGTCGGTGGCCATGACCATGCGCGCCACCCAGAAGAAGATGATGTCGAAGCCGGTGACCAGCACCGACGACGGCAGGTAGCGGTCGAAGCCGCGTTCGGCCATCGCCTGTTCGTCAGGCCAGCCCATCGTGCTGAAGGGCCACAGCTGCGATGAGAACCAGGTTTCCAGCACGTCGCCGTCCTGCGTCAGCTCGACGTCGGCGGACAGGCCGGCCTTCGCGCGCGCCTCGGCTTCGTCGCGACCGACGTAGCAGGTGCCGTCGGCATCGAACCACGCGGGAATGCGGTGACCCCACCAGAGCTGGCGGCTGATGCACCAGTCCTGGATATTTTCCATCCAGTGGCGGTAGGTGTTGATCCAGTTCGGCGGGACGAACTTCACCTCGCCCGACTCGACGAGTTCCAGGCCACGCTTGGCCAGGCCGTCCATCTTCACGAACCACTGGTCGGTCAGGTAGGGCTCGATGACCTGGCCGGTGCGGTCGCCGCGCGGTACCTGCAGCTTGTGCGGCTTGGTTTCGACCAGCAGGCCGAGGTCTTCCAGATCCGCGAGCACGACCTTGCGTGCTTCGTAGCGGTCCAGGCCGCGATATTTTTCCGGTGCGTTCTCGTTGATCGCCGCAGTCGGCGTCAGCAGGTTGATCAGCGGCAGGTCGTGGCGCAGGCCCACCTGATAGTCGTTGAAGTCGTGTGCCGGCGTGACTTTGACCACGCCCGTGCCGAACTCGCGGTCGACGTAGTCGTCGGCGATGACGGGGATCTCGCGGTCGGTCAGCGGCAGCTTCACCGTCTTGCCGATCAGGTGCGCATAGCGCTCGTCTTCCGGATGAACCATCACCGCGGTGTCGCCGAGCATGGTTTCCGGCCGCGTCGTCGCGACCACTAGCGAGCCGCTGCCGTCGGCGAGCGGATATTCGATCGACCAAAGGAAGCCGTCTTCCTCGACGTTCTCCACTTCCAGGTCGGAGATCGCGGTCTTCAGCACCGGGTCCCAGTTGACCAGGCGCTGGCCGCGGTAGATCAGGCCCTGCTCGTGCCAGCGCACGAAGGCTTCGATGACTGCCTTCGAGGCCTGCTCGTCCATGGTGAAGGTACTGCGCGACCAGTCGCCCGACGCGCCCATGCGCCGCATCTGCCGTTCGATGGTGTCGCCGGACTGCGCCTTCCACTCCCAGACCTTGGCGATGAAGCCGTCGCGGCCCAGCGAATCGCGCGTCTCGCCCTTGCCTTCCAGCGCCAGGTTGCGGCTGACCACCATCTCGGTGGCGATGCCGGCGTGGTCGGTCCCCATCTGCCACAGCGTGTCGTAACCGCGCATGCGGTGGTAGCGCACCAGTGCGTCCATCAGCGTGTGCTGGAACGCATGGCCCATGTGCAGCGTGCCGGTGACGTTCGGCGGCGGTAGCAGCACGGTGTAGGGCTGGCCCGTGCCGCTGGGCTTGAAGTAGCCGGCGGCTTCCCACTGCGCGTACAGGCGGGATTCGAAGGATTTCGGGTCGTAGCTGGAGGCGAGGTCGGTCATGGGGTTCCGGGATGTTTGAGTCGTCATCCCGGTGAACGCCGGGATCCATCTTGATCTTGCCTTTGCGTTGTCTGGGGGTGAGGCCACAGCATCGGCAAAGTGGATTCCAGCGTTCGCTGGAATGACGGGGGCTTACATGTCGTGCTTGTTCACTTCAAAGCCGCGCGCCTTGTACTGCTTCCAGCGCTCGCGCAGCGGCTCGCGCGCGGACGGGTCGGCCGGCACCACCTCCAGCACGCGCTCGCACTCACCGGTGTAGGCGGCATCGCGCAGGTTGATCACCAGCGCGCGGGCCGGTGCGTCGAACTCCGGCGTGGCGATCAGCACGGGCGTCAGTTCGTCCTCTTCGTCACCGGCGATCTGGTGCGGGATGTAGGCGTCGGGATCGAACTCCCACAACAGCTCGTCCAGTGCCTCGGCCTGGGCCGCGTCACGCGCCAGCACCAGCGTCCACTGGTTGCTGTCGTAGGCCTTGCGGACCAGTTCGCAGACCAGCTTGAGCGGCTCCTCGAGGAAGCGCGGCTTGGCGATCAGGTAGAAGTCGGCGCGCATGAGAGCAGGGAACCGGGAGCAGGGAACGGGGAATGACGATGGATCGCGGCGGAGAGGATCGGGTCACGGGAAACCTTCATTTCCCGTTCCCGGTTCCCCGTTCCCGCTTTCCGCCTCATCCAGCGCGATCCAGCAGCCACTGGCTCAGCAGGCCGACCGGACGGCCTGTCGCCATGCCGCGCTTGCCTTCGTCGTTGGACACGCCGGCGATGTCCAGGTGCGCCCAGCGCTGGCCTTCGGTGAAGCGGGCCAGGAAGCAGCCGGCGGTGATCGCACCGGCCCAGCGGCCGCCGATGTTGTAGACGTCGGCGAAGCTGGATTCCAGCTGGGTCTGGTACTCGTCCCACAGCGGCAGGCGCCAGGCGCGGTCGAACACGGTTTCGCCGGCACCCAGCAGTTCGTTGCTGAGGTCGTCGTGCTTGCTCATCAGGCCGCTGGCGTAGCGGCCCAGCGCCACGATGCACGCACCCGTCAGCGTGGCCACGTCGACCAGCGCGGCGGGCTTGAAGCGCTCGGCGTAGGTCAGGGCGTCGCACAGGATCAGGCGACCCTCGGCGTCGGTGTTGCCGACTTCGATCGTCTTGCCGGACATGCTGGTGATGACGTCGGACGGACGATAGGCGTTGCCGTCGATGGCGTTCTCCACCGCGGGCACGATCACCACCAGGTTCAGCGGCAGCTTCATCTTCACGGCGGCCACGAAGGTGCCCAACACGCTGCCTGCGCCCAGCATGTCGTACTTCATTTCCTCGATGCCGCCCTGCGTCTTCAGGTTGACGCCACCGGTGTCGAAGGTGATGCCCTTGCCGACCAGCACGTAGGGTTTGGCGTCGGCGTCGGTGGCGCCGTTCCACTTCAGCACGATCAGGTGCGGGCGGTTGGCCGAGCCGCGGGCCACGGCCAGCAGCGAGCCCATGCCGAGCGCTTCCATCTGCGCTTCGTCGAGGATTTCAGCCTCGGCGCCGTTCTCGGATGCGTACTTCTGCGCCTGCTCGGCCAGGTAGGCCGGATTGCAGATGTTCGGCGGCAGGTTGCCCAGCTCGCGGGTGACTTGCACGCCGGCGGCGATGGCGACGCCCTGTGCAAGTGCCTGCGCATCCTCGCCGTTGACGGCGAAGTGGGTCAGGCCGGGGTCGTCGTTTTTCTTCTTGCCGAGCGTGGCGGTGTAGCGGTAGCAGGCGTGGTCGGCCGCGATCACGGCCTGGCGGATCTTCCACGCGGCATCGCGGTCCTTCACGTCCACCTCGGACAGGGTGAACAGGGCGCTGCGGACCGGGCCGGTCTTCAGCGCACGGGCGGCGTCGCCGACGGCCTTCAGGTACTGCGCCACGCCGAACTTGGCCGTCTCGCCCAGGCCCACCACCAGCACGCGCGGTGCGCTCACGCCGGGCAGGTCATGCAGCAAGGTGGTCTTGCCGGTCTTGCCGCCGATGTCCCCCCGCTGGACCAGCGCCGACAGCTTGCCGCCACTGGCCGCGTCCACGGCCTGCGCGGCGGCGGTCAGGCTTTTGTCGGCGTAGGCGCCTACCACGATGCAATCGACGCCGGCCTGGGCGGGGGCTTCGTGGTTCAGGGTGAATTCCAGCGTCATTGATCAGATTCCCGGTTCAGTTACGTACAATCGCAGGCCGGATGAAGGTGGCAGACGCCATCCCGGACCGCAGAGACTGCCGCCATCGATGCGGCGCACAAGCCCGAGATTGTAAATCAAGCCCCCCTGATGCCGAAGCTGGACCGCTATCTCTTCCGGGAATTCACCCAGAGCTTCCTGGCTACCCTGATCATCCTGTTGATGGTCAGTGTGGGCGGCGTGATGGCGGACCTGCTGGGCGACGTGGCCGACGGCAAGGTGCCGGCGCGCCTGCTGCTGTCCCAATTGGGCCTTCAGTTCCTCAACTACATGCCCTACATCATCCCGCTGGCGCTGATGCTGGGCCTGCTGCTGGCGTTCTCGCGCCTGTATCGGGATTCGGAAATGGCGGTGCTGACGGCGACAGGCATCGGTCCGCGCCGCCTGCTGCGACCGCTGCTGATGCTGGTGGTCCCGGTGGTGGTGGTGGTGGGCCTGTGCTCGCTGTGGCTGGGTCCGTGGGCGCTGCGCACCGCGCAGGACATGCTGGAACACGCCAACCGCAGCCTGGTGGTATCGGGTCTGGACGCCGGCAAGTTCACCGTGCTGTCCAGCGGCGCGGTGGTCTACGTCAGTGCGCTGTCGCCGGATGGCACGGGGCTGAGCAAAGTGTTCATGCACCGCGCCAACGAGGGCCGCATCGACGTGGTGACGGCAAAATCCGGGCAGATGTTCTTCGAGGGCGAACGCAACCGCTACCTGAGGCTGGACGACGGGTTCCGGGTCGAAGGCCCTGATGGCGCCGGCCTCGATTATCGGCTGATCCGCTACAAGGCCAACGAGGTCGCGCTGCCGGACCGGGCCGATACGCTGGACAAGGACGACCCCGCGCTGCTGCCGACGCCCCAACTGCTGGGCGACGGCCGGCCGCAGGCGAATGCCCAGGTCCACGCACGCCTGACGCCGCCGCTGCTGGCGCTGGCGTTCGCCTTGCTGACCCTGCCGCTGTCGCGCAGCTCGCCCCGGCAGACGCGCTACGGGCGGGTGATGCTGGGCTTCCTTGCCTATCTCGTCGGCGTCAGTCTCATGTTCAACGGCACCCAACTGCTGGCCGATGGCAAGCTGCCCGGCGTCGTCGGCCTGTGGTGGTTGACGCTGCCCCTGCTCGCGGCAGGTCTATGGTTCTACCTGCGTGACGGTCAGTTGTCGCGGCCGCGGAGGCGCGCATGAGGCTGTTGCCGCGCCTGCATGACACCTACGTGGGCCAGGTCGTCCTGGTCACCGTGCTGCTGACCTGGGCGGTGCTGGTGGGACTGGACGTGGTGATGGCGCTGTCCGGCGAGATCGGCGACCTGGGCACCGGCAACTACACCTTCGGCCATGCGGTTGCGTGGGTGCTGTACACCGTGCCGCGGCGGGCCTACACGATGTTCCCCACGGCGGCCGTGATCGGTTCGCTGATGGGACTGGGGCAGCTGGCGGCCAGTTCGGAGCTGACCGCACTACGCGCGGTCGGCCTGTCGCGTCTGCGCCTGAGCGTCTCGGTCGCCGCGGCATTGGGCATCCTGACCGTGCTGATGATCTTCAGTGGCGAAACGCTGGGCCCATGGGGCCAGCGCCAGGCCGACGTGTTGAAGATGGCTGCGCGCACCGGCAACGTCGCGATGGATCGCTACTCGGGACTGTGGGCGCGCGAAGGCAATACCTTCCTCTACGCGCAGAGTGGTGAAGAGAAGGAGCAGGGCGGCGGCAAGGTGTCGCTGCAACTGCGCGACGTACGCATGTACGAACTGGCGGACGACGGGCGGCTCGCCTCCATCGCGCATGCGGCCATTGCCGAGCACCTGGACGGCTACTGGCTGCTGAAGAACGTGCGCCGTACGACCTTCAACGAGCGTTCCGCCACCCAAGTGACTGTGCTGGGCGAACGCTGGGAATCGGAACTGGACGCCTCGGTGCTGTCGTCCAGCCTAGTCCGCGCGCGCAACATGCCTAGCCACGAGCTGAGCCAGAACATCGACTACCGCAAGCGCAATGGGCTCGATGCGCGCGATTACGAAGACCAGTACTGGGCGCGCTGGTTCTATCCGCTCAACGTACTGGCGCTGTGCCTGGCGGCCATCCCCTTCGCCTTCGGCAGCCTGCGCAGCGGCGGCATGGGGAAGCGGCTGTTCCTCGGCATCGTGTTCGCCGTGGGCTTCTATGTGCTGCAGACGATGTTCGTGCGACTGGCCGGTGCGTTCCGGCTGGATTACCGCATCGCCTATGCGATTCCACCCTTCGCCCTGCTCGGTATCTCCTGGCTGATGTTCCGGCAGAGAAGCCGCTGACGCGCCGTCAGGCGCGCTTCGGCAGCCGCACCATCCGCGTGCCGCTGTAGCGGTCGTGGAAGGTCAGGTGTTCGCGATCCAGCCACGCCCACCAGAACCCCAATCCCGCCGCCAGCGTCGAGACCGTCGCCAGCGTGTAACGGCGCCACAATGCCGCGCGTGTCGGCGCATCCCCTGCGGGCGTGACCACTTTCAGCCGCCAGGGCCGCATGCCGAGCGTCTGCCCGCCGCGTTGCCAGCTCCACGTGGCGTATACGCCGGTGACGGCCCAGCAGCAGATCCAGAGCAGCCACCACAACGGGCTGAAGGGTTGGATGTTGTGGCGGACATTGCCGCTGGCCACCACGTCGATCAGTACGAACGGGACCGCGACGGCGATCCACAGCGCCAGCACGGGCCAGAAGTCGTACAGCAGCGCGAGCAGGCGCCAGCCGATCAGGGCGCGGGGCTTTTCGATGGCGGGGGCAGATTTCGTCATTGCGACAGGATACCGGCTAAGGCCCAGCCGCCCATTGTGGGAGCGAAGCGAGTCGCGATGGCCAGGTTCCTTCAGGCAGTTCCGGACAACTGACCCCGTTCGTGGTGAGCCTGTCGAACCATGCACTTTGCGCTGCATGACAGATCGCAACAGGCCTGCTTTCCCGTGAAAAGCGTGGTTCGACAGGCTCACCACGAACGATATCCGGGGGCGCCTGCTTGACGGAGCTCCCTGGCTACGCTGGGACATGCTGTCTTCGTTCATTCCTGATCGTGTGGTCTCTCGCGACTGACGTCGCTCCCACAAGAGGGATATGCATGGCCTAAGCTTGCCGCATGACTGCCCGCACGCCCGCCGAACGCCGCCAGCAGGCGAACGCCCTGCCGCCCGTCCCCGATGCCGACGCCGATGCCATCACAGCATTCCTTGACGTGATCTGGGCCGAGAGCGGCCTGGCGAAGCCGTCGCTGGACAGCTACCGGCGCGACCTGGAGGGTTTCGCGCGCTGGCGCAACGGCCGTGACGGCGGGCTGGCGGTGGCCGATCGCGCGGCCCTGTTCGACTATCTCGCCTGGCGCACGCGCGAGGGCTATTCCCCGCGCAGCAACGCACGGCTGCTGTCGGCCCTGCGTGCGTTCTATGCGCATCGGCTGCGCCGGGGCGAACGTGCGGACGACCCCACCGCGCTGCTCGATCCGCCCCGCCTGCCGCGCTCGTTGCCGAAGGCGCTGGCCGAGACCGAGATCGACGCGCTGCTGGCTGCGCCCGACACCACCACGCCGCTGGGCCTGCGTGATCGCGCGATGCTGGAACTGATGTACGCCGCCGGCCTGCGCGTCAGCGAGCTGGTCACGCTGCCGGCGACCGCGATCAACCTGCGGCAGGGCGTGCTGCGGGTTACCGGCAAGGGCAGCAAGGACCGGCTGGTGCCGCTGGGCGAGGAGTCGCAGCACTGGCTGGAAACCTATCTGGCTCGGGCGCGCCCGGCTCTGGCGGGCAAGCGCAGCACTCCGTTCCTGTTCATGGGCGCGAGCGCCGAACCGCCGACCCGACAGCAGTTCTGGGTGCTGGTGAAGCGTTACGCGGCGCTGGCCGGCATCGATCCGGTCCGGATCAGTCCCCACGGGCTGCGGCACAGTTTCGCCACCCACCTGCTCAACCGTGGCGCCGACCTCCGCGCGCTGCAGATGCTGCTGGGCCACAGTTCGCTGTCCACCACGCAGATCTACACCCTGGTCGCGCGTGAGCACCTCAAGCAATTGCACGGCCGGCACCACCCGCGCGCATGACGCGAGTCACGCTTGCAGGCGATTAAGCCGCTTGCGCGGCGCCTTGTGCCAGAATCGCCGTCTGTTCCTGCCACCCAGCCGCGCTGCGGCGTACCCCGGATGCCCTTGATGCCCCGCCTGATGACTGCCGCCCTTCTGGGTGCCCTGAGCCTGACCGCCTGCGCGCAGGCCCCCCAGCCGCCCGCCCAGGGCGATGCCGCGGCCGCCACGCCGCAGGCGGCGGTGCGCCAGATCAAGGCCGGCGTGGGCGCCACCCCCGATGAGCGTGCCCGTTCCGCGATCGCCCAACTCAATCCGCAGGCGAAGGTGGAGTACGTCGGCGCCGCACCGTTGCCGGGTTTCCGCGAGGTGATCGCGGGCGGCCAGCTGCTTTATATCAGTGACGATGGGCGCTACCTGATGCAGGGCACCGTTCTGGACCTGGACCAGCAGCAGGATCTGATGCAGACCAGCCCGGCGCTTGCCGGCTACCGCAGCAAGCTGATCGCGACCATTCCGCATGCCGAACGCATCGTGTTCGCGCCCCCGAATGCCAAGTACACCGTCACCGTGTTCACCGACATCGAATGCGGCTATTGCCGCAAGCTGCACGGCGAAGTGGGCGAGCTCAACCGTCTCGGCATCGCGGTGGAATACCTGGCGTTCCCGCGCATGGGCCTGGGCAGCCAGGACCACAAGGACATGATCTCGGTCTGGTGTGCGCCGGACCGGAAGCGCGCGCTGACCGACGCCAAGGCCGGCAAGTCGATCCCTCCGCGCGACTGCAAGAACCCCGTGACCATGGAGTTCGACGTGGGCCAGCGCATCGGCGTCAGCGGCACTCCGGCCATCTATTCGGCCGAGGGCGTCCAGCTGGGGGGCTACCTGCCGCCGGCCGCACTTAGGGCCAAGCTGGACGAACTGGCCGCGAAAAAGGCCCCGGCCGCAGCAGCAGGCGCCGCCCCGTGATCCCGACGAAGCCGGCCCTGCGCCGGCTTCGCTACAATAGCGGGCCCCGTCCTGACGGCTACGCCCCACGGTTCCGGACATGATCGTCCTCGAAGGCCAATCGGCCTTGTCGCACTTCCGCCGCGCGCGGCTCGAATCCAAGCTCCAGTCGATTGCATCCGATGTCCACGCTCCAAAGGTGCGTGTTCGCGGCGCCTGGCATGTCTATTTCATCGAACCCGAGGCCGGTGCGACTCCGGACCTGGCCACACTGCGCCGCATCCTGCAGGCGGGTGAGACGGATGCGGTGTTGGCTGATGGGGCAGTTTCGCGCTTCGTCACCCCGCGCCTGGGCACCCTGTCACCGTGGGCGAGCAAGGCCACCGAGCTGCTGCGCGGCGCCGGCCAGCCGGTGAAGCGCGTCGAGCGCGGCCTGCGCATCGATCTTGAAGGCTGGGACGACGGCCAGCCGGCGCTGGCCAAGGCGCTGCACGACCCGATGACGCAGTCCCTGCTCGCCGGCCGCGACCAGGCGCAGGCGTTGTTCACCGCACCCGCCCGCGGCGAACTGGAGCGCATCCCGCTGGCGCAGCTTGAAGCGGCCAACGCCCGCCTCGGCCTGGCGCTGGCGGATGACGAGATCGAGTACCTGCGCACGCGCTACGCCGAGCTGGGCCGCGATCCGTCCGACGTTGAACTGATGATGTTCGCGCAGGCCAATTCCGAGCATTGCCGCCACAAGATCTTCAACGCGAGCTGGACCATCGACGGCAAGGACCAGGACCGCTCGCTGTTCCGGATGATCAAGCACACCCACGCGCAGACGCCGGAGCACACGCTCAGCGCCTACAGCGACAACGCCGCGGTGGTCGAAGGCTACCCGGCGGCGCGCTTCCGTCCGGACGGAAGCGGCCAGTACCGCCTCGAGGCGACGCTGGATTCGGCCTTCTGTATCAAGGTCGAAACACACAATCACCCGACCGCGATCGCGCCGTTCCCCGGTGCCAGCACCGGTGCCGGTGGTGAGATCCGCGACGAGGGCGCGACCGGCCGCGGCGGCAAGCCGAAGGCCGGCCTGACCGGCTTCTCGGTCTCGCACCTGCGCATCCCCACGCTGCCGCAGCCGTGGGAGGCGCCCCGCGCGCTGAACCCGCGCATGGCGCCCGCGCTGGAGATCATGCTGGACGGCCCGCTGGGCGGTGCCGCGTTCAACAACGAATTCGGCCGCCCGAACCTGCTGGGCTACTTCCGCAGTTTCGAGCTGCCCGAAGGCGCAGGTCTGACCCGTGCCTATGACAAGCCGATCATGCTGGCCGGTGGCCTGGGCGCCATCGACCGCATCCAGGTGGAGAAGAAGACGCTGTCGGCCGGTGATGCCGTCATCGTGCTCGGCGGTCCGGCCATGCTGATCGGCCTGGGCGGCGGTGCTGCCAGCTCGGTGGCCTCCGGCGAGAGCGCCGAAGAGCTGGATTTCGCCAGCGTGCAGCGCGACAACCCCGAGATGGAGCGTCGCTGCCAGGAGGTCATCGATCGCTGCGTGGCGATGGGCGAGGACAATCCGATCCTGTGGTTCCATGACGTCGGCGCGGGCGGTCTGTCCAACGCGATCCCCGAACTCCTGCACGATTCCGGCGTCGGCGGCGTGATCGACCTGGCCAAGGTGCCCAGCGACGATCCCTCGCTGTCGCCGATGCAGCTGTGGTGCAACGAATCGCAGGAACGTTACGTGCTCGGCGTGCCGCAGGCGCGGCTGGCCGAGTTCGCGGCACTGTGCGAACGCGAGCGTTGTCCGTTTGCCGCCGTGGGCGTGGCGACGAAGGAAGAGCATCTCGTCGTGGCCTATGGGGCGACGCCGGGCAACACGCCTGCCGATGCCCCCATCGACCTGCCGATGGACGTGCTGTTCGGCAAGGCGCCGAAGATGCACCGCGACACCGGATACCCGGATGCACCGAAATGGCCCGCCCTGCAGACCGCAGGGCTGGACCTGCATGAAGCCGGCCTGCGCGTGCTCGCGCATCCCACGGTCGCCTCCAAGCAGTTCCTGATCACCATCGGCGACCGCAGCGTCGGCGGACTCACCGCACGCGACCAGCTGGTCGGCCCGTGGCAGATGCCGGTGGCCGACTGCGCCATCACGCTGAGCGGCTATGAAGGCTACGTCGGCGAAGCCATGGCCATCGGCGAGCGCACGCCACTGGCGCTGCTCGATACCGCGGCCGCTGCCCGCATGGCGGTCGGCGAGGCGATCACCAACCTGTGCGCCGCACCGGTGGAATCGCTGCATCGCGTGAAGCTTTCCGCCAACTGGATGGCGGCTGCCGGGCATCCGGGCGAAGACGCGCTGTTGTTCGACGCGGTGAAGGCCGTGGGCATGGAACTGTGCCCGGACCTGGACATCAGCATCCCGGTGGGCAAGGACTCGCTGTCGATGCAGGCGCAGTGGAGCGTAATTGGTGATTCGGAATTGGTGATTCGTGAACAGCAGGAGCCGGCGGTCGCACGCGCCCCTGCTTCTTCGAATCACGAATCACGAATCACGAATCACCGCTCCGTCTCGCCGGTCTCGCTGATCATCAGCGCGTTTGCGCCCGTCACCGACGTGCGCCAGCAACTGACGCCGCTGCTGTCGCGCGAAGACGACAGCGAGCTGTGGCTGATCGGCCTGGGTGCGGGCAAGAAGCGCCTCGGCGGTTCCGTGCTGGCGCAGGTGTATCCGCAGTCGGGCGGCGAGGGCGCGTGGCCGGCGTTCGCTGGCGATGGTCGTGACGAAAGCGTGCCCGATCTCGATGATCCGCAGCGTCTGCGCGATTTCTTCCACCTGATCGCCGACGCACGCGAAGCTGGCCTGCTGCTGGCGTACCACGACCGCAGCGACGGCGGCGCGTTCGCCGCGTTGTGCGAGATGGCATTCGCCTCGCATCGGGGCCTGGACATCAACCTGGACGGCTGGGGCGACGATGCCTTCCGCACGCTGTTCGCCGAGGAACTGGGCGCGGTGGTGCAGGTGGCCGACGAGGATCGTGCCGCCTTCGCCGACCTGATCGAACACCATGCGCTGACGGAGTGCGCGCAGCGCATCGCGCGCCCGACGACCGCCGCCGTGGTGCGCGTGCAGCAGGAGGGTGACGTGCTGGCCGAGTGGCGCTGGGAAGAGCTGTTCGATGCCTGGTGGTCGGTGACGCATGCGATGCAGAAGCTGCGCGACAACCCGGAGACGGCCGATGAGGAGCGCGAGACCACGCGCCAGTTCGGCCGCACCGGGCTGAAACCGAAGCTGTCGTTCGATGCGGGTGACGATGTCGCTGCGCCGTTCATCGCCACGGGCAAACGCCCGAAGGTCGCGATCCTGCGCGAGCAGGGCGTCAATGGCCAGATCGAAATGGCGTCGGCCTTCACCCGCGCCGGTTTCGACGCGTTCGACGTGCACATGAGCGACCTGATCGCGGGCCGTGTGTCACTGGCGGACTTCAGCGGCCTGGCTGCCTGCGGCGGTTTCAGCTACGGCGACGTGCTGGGCGCGGGGCGTGGCTGGGCGACCTCCATCCTGGAGCGCAATGCGCTGCGCGATGTCTTCGCGACGTTCTTCGCGCGGACCGACACGTTCTCGCTGGGTGTCTGCAACGGCTGTCAGATGATGAGCCAGCTGAAGGACATCATCCCGGGCGCGCAGCACTGGCCGGTGTTCCTGCGCAACCAGAGCGAACAGTTCGAAGCGCGCACGGCGCTGCTGGAAGTGCAGGAGTCGCCGTCGGTGTTCTTCCGCGGCATGGCCGGCTCGCGCATCCCGGTGGCGGTGGCGCACGGCGAAGGCCGCGCCTCGTTCGCCAGCGCGGTGGACCAGGCCGCGGCGCGCGTCGCACTGCGCTACGTGGACGGCGATGGCGTGGTCGCGACGGCGTATCCGCTCAATCCCAACGGCTCGCCCGACGGCATCACCGGCCTGACCAGCGACGACGGCCGCGCCACCATCCTGATGCCGCACCCCGAGCGCACGCCGCGCACCGCCAACCACAGCTGGCATCCGGCCGGCTGGCCGGAGGACTCGCCGTGGCTGCGCATGTTCCGCAACGCGCGGGTGTGGGTGGGGTGAGCAGGCGCTGAGGGTTTCCGATCCGGGCGCTCACGGGCGATCCCGGACCGGACGATATTGGTCCTCATCGCCAAACGCTTCGCCTTTCGGGTCGATGTTGGCGCACAGCCTGCCATCGCACAGGGTCACATCGGCGGCGTCATAGGCTTTCAGCAGTTGCGCCGATAGCTGGTGGCGGCGGATCTCGTCGTAGTAGTGGCTGGAAAGCCAGCCGCCGCCCAGAACGATCAGGGCGAGACTGGCGAGACAGACGCCGACGACCTTCCATAGCAGATGCCGATGGAGGGTGCGCGCGGCGTGGATCTGCGCCGCCAGTGCATGCGAGGCTTGCCGTACATCCTGTCCCGACGTTTCCAGACGTGTCTGGTAGATCGAGACGGATTGTCCGATGCCTGCATCCACGGCGCTCACGACACTGTCCTGCAGATGCTGCATTTCCGTATCGGCCGCCCGACGGAGCGTTTCAGGCAACTGTTGCGAGAGATCGTGGAGCTGCCGATGCGCAGCCTGCAAGCTGCCCTCGATCTGCTGCGTACGGCGTTCGAACCGCTCCATGAGGGCTGACACACTGGCGACGAGGTCGGTGATCCGGTCGGTGTCCATCCTGCTTTCCTTGGCAACGTTAGCGTCAGATCGTGCGTGCGATGCCGGCCGACACCGCGACCTGCCTCTGCTCCGCACTTTGTTGCTCGGCGACCTGTGCCAGCAGCGCTTGCTGTCGTTCTTCGGCATCCACCTGACCCGCCGCAGTCGCACTTACCCGCCTCGCATAAGGATCGTTGGCTGCAACCTGAGTCATCCGGCGGAAGCCGCCCAGGTCGCCGGCGTCGTAGGCGGCCACCATGCGGTGGATGTAGGCGAGGGGGTCATCGCGTAGCGAGACCGGCGACGGTGTGGAATCGCTGGCGGACCGCGAGGGCCAGCCACTTCCGCGCTCCGGCTTGCACTGGCTGTCTTCCCCCGTGGGTGCGCGGCGAAGATCCTGTATCCGCCCGTCGATCTGCTCCAGGGGGCTGCCGGCACCGTCCCGATAGATCAGTGGTCGATCGGGCGGCACGAAGTCGCGATTTCTCTCGTCCGTCACGCGTTGCGCCGCCAGTCGAAGCTCCCTCAGCTCGTCGTGAACTTCGTTGCCCATCAGGCCGTGCCGGACCTTGTGCATCACGTACTGGGAGCCGATCGCGGACGTGTAGGCGATGCCCGCGCCGGTGAGCTTCGTCGCCAGCGCCACGTCCTCCGCAGCCGAGCGGATGCTCTCCCGGTAGGCATCGAACTCGGGCTTGTGTTGCTCGTAGAGCGCGCGGTTCTCACTGTTGATGATCGTGTTGGGACCATAGATGGCGAGCTCTTCCGGCTTGCGCTGTCCGCTGTGGAACTGGACCGCACCGTGTGTCGTATCCGGACCCAGTTCGCGCAGATCCTGGATCAGGCCCCACCGGTTCTGCTGGCTGGGCAAGGGGCCATGCCTGAGCAGGGTGTCTACATCCTGCTGCGTGGCGTATACGCGGACCTCGCCGAAGTGTCGGTTCGCCGCGCCAACCATGTCAGTGGCACGGACGTGGTTGATCACTTGGCTTCCGCCCACGGGCACGTCATAGAGTCCGGCTGCGCCATAAGCGTTGAACGTCTCGCCCTTGAGTCCGTACTCGTGGCACGTGACTTGGGTATGGAATCCTCCCAACGAATGTCCGGTGACGGTGACGCGGGTACCGTCTCGTTTGGCCATCTCGATGGCAAGCTCCACCAGGTCTCGGGCGTCGTCCAGTTGCTGGTTCACATCCGCCAAGACCATCTGGCCATCGGTGAGCAGTCCATCGCGGATCTTGTCGGTGTCGAATTCGGTGCCTGTGTTGGCTACTACATAATCCTTGGTTATGTTGTTTCTGAAGATGAAACCTCGGTAGCCGGAGGCTCGATTGGACTCGATAACAAGCTCAAAGGCATCCGTATCTATACCTGTGTTGCCAGGATCATAGGATTTATAGGATAGCCTGGCATGGGACTCAGTGAATGTGGTCATTTCAATCCTTTATCGATGACATCCTTACCTTGTAGGAAACGGAATCAAGTTCCTTGATGAGTGCTTCATCAATGGGTGTGAAGCACGAGAAATCGTATTTGTCGCGCATGTCTCTCCGGCAATAGGAAATCTTCCGGGATTGGGATGTCACTTCTGTCCGGGTGAGGCGGGGGGTCTGTGTAAGCTCATTGCCCCGGGCGAGAATCGCATTCACGCCGGTTATCTCCCACTTGCACACACCAAGCCCGTAGTAGTCCTCATCTATTGGCCAGTCGAGGAAGATGTGGCCCTTATAGGTGCTCTCGCTCGTGCGAATGAGGGCGAATTCCTTTTTGTAGTTGGCGCCAATCGTGACGCGGGCAATCTTCTCTCTGTAGGGAAGGCAGGCCCGGGTGCCGACGCCAAAATGCGCAACACCGGTAATCTTCTGGATGTCACGGGGCGGATCGATCAGTTCCACCGTGATCTCGTAGCGCTGGGTAGGATTAGGGTTGGTCTTCGCGACGGGCGACTCCGGAGTCTTCGCGCAGGCGCCGAGAAGAAGGGCTAGCAGTGTGGGGTAGCGCAGCGATTGGCCTTCACGTCCGTTCATGCGTTTCGGTCCCTGCTTCCTGTGCCGTTTTTAGCGATTCGCCGTATGCCATGCAGCTAACATTTGGAGGGGAATGATCTTGTGGCTCCAGTGATGATGCTCAGTGCTTTGTCGTGGATGGAAATTGAAAGTCTCACCGGGGATTCCGTACTCATGCGAGGTCGCCTGCGTGAGGAATCCGCCCAGAGAATGCCCGGTCGAGGTGACGCGAGTACCGTCACGCTTGGCCATTTTGACGGCCAGTTCCACCAGATCGCGCGCATCATCCAGTTGCTGGTTCACATCCACCAGGATCATCTGGGCATCCGTGAGCAGTCCATCGCGAATCTTGTCGGTGTCGAACTCGGTGCCGGTGTGGGCGACCACGTAGTCGCCACTTTCCATGTTTCTGTAAACGACGCCACGATAACCGGAAGGTGATTCGTAGACTGTCCGGACCTCATAGGGACGGGGTGGCTTGAAGCCGTCCAGCCGGTACACATCGTCGGCCTGACGTGCGTGGGTTTCCGTGAAGGTGGGCATGTCACTTCCTGTGGGCAGAGAGGATCACAAGCCAGGAGTCTCGGCTCTCCAGCTCGATTTTTTCCGGATCCGAGGGTGAGGTGCAATTTTCGATGATGCGCTGGCTGTCGGGACGGCGACACCACCATTTGCGGCCAGCACTGGGAAAGTCGGTTCCGCCCCAAAGTACGGGTTTTTGCATGTACCCGCCAAAGTCGATGACTGCTCCGACAGTGTTTATTTCCCACTTGCATACCCCAAGCCCGTAGTAATCCTCATCGACGGGCCAGTCGAGGAAAATGTGGCCCTTGTAGGTATTGCCGCCGGCGTAGGTCAAGGAAAAATTCTTGATGTAGCTGGAGCCTGGGGTGTATCCCGCAATGCGATCGGGCGTGGGCATGCAGGCGACATCCGGAATGCTGAAGTGAGCTTCTCCAGAAATACGCTTGATGTCAGCGGGCGGATCGACCAGTCCCACCGTGATCTCGTAACGCTGCGTGGGGTTCGGGTTGGTCTTCGCGACGGGTGACTCGGGGGTCTTGGAGCAGGCGCCAAGAAGAAGGGCCGCCAACGCGCAATAGCACAGCGATTTATTTACGCGTCCTTTCATGTGTTTCGATCCCTGCCTCGTGTTTCGATTTCTAGCGGTTCACGGAAGTTCATGCAATTAACATTTGAAGCGAGAGTAGTTCCGAGGTCGTCGTGATGAGGGGCGATCCTCTGTCGTTCGCCAAGTAAATGGCCGGTGTCGATAATGCGGGTTCCATCCATCTCACTGACAAGCTTTCTCTCGGGGTGACCCCATGGGGTCTTCGCGAGGGTGTGGTTCACCGGCTCCCACCCATCAGTTGGCATCCGGTTGACAGCCGACGGCGGCCATTGCCGCCAGCGCCCGGTCGCTGCGGCGCCGCAGGAAAATTCCCCGGAACGACGGTTCGCAGGCTGCCGACGCACGCCGACCTGATAAAGTCGGAAATCTGAAGGAGGCTCCCGTGAACGCTGCCGCGCTCGACACACCGCTTTCCGACGACGAACGCATCGTCGCGGCCCTGTTGGCCCGCGGGCGGCTGAAGGAAGCTGACCTGGGGCGGGCGCGGCGCCTGCAGGACGAGACCGGGGGCGACCTGCTGTCGCTGCTGTCGCGCTTGGGGCTGGTGTCCGAGCGCGACCATGCGGAGACGGCCGCGGAGGTGCTCGGGCTGCCGCTGGTGACGGCGAAGGACATGCCCGACGTGCCGCCCGAGTCGGTGGCGCTTTCGCTCCGTTTCCTCAAGCAGTTCCATGTCTGCCCGGTCGGTGAGGACGAAACGCACGTCGACCTGCTGATGGCGGACCCGCAGGACGCCTACGCGCGGGAAGCCGTGCGCCTGGCCACCGGTCGCGACGTGCGTGTCAGGGTGGCGCTGCGTTCGGAGATCAGCGACCTGGTCGAGCGATATTACGGCCAGGGCCGCAGCGCGATGGGCGCCATCGTCGAGAACGCGGACGGCGAAGCCACCGCCGACCTGGACGATGTCGAACACTTGCGCGACCTGGCATCGGAGGCGCCGGTCATCCGACTGGTCAACCTGGTGATCCAGCGTGCGGTCGAACTGCGTGCATCGGACATCCACATCGAGCCGTTCGAGAACCGCCTGAAGGTGCGCTACCGCATCGACGGCGTGCTGGAGGAGGGCGAGAGTCCGCCCGCCAACCTGACCGCGGCGGTCATCAGCCGCGTCAAGATCATGGCCAAGCTCAACATCGCGGAGCGCCGCCTGCCGCAGGATGGACGCATCATGCTGCGCGTGCAGGGCAAGGAACTGGACCTTCGCGTCAGCACCATGCCCACCGCGCATGGCGAAAGCGTGGTGATGCGCCTGCTGGATCGCGAGACGGTGGTGTTCGACTTCAAGAAGCTGGGCTTCACCGATGCGTTCCTGCCGCAGTTCCAGAAAGTGCTTGAGCAGCCGCACGGCATCCTGCTGGTCACCGGCCCGACCGGCTCGGGCAAAACCACCACGCTGTACACCGCGCTGAGCAAGCTCAACACGCCGGACGTCAAGATCATCACCGTCGAGGATCCGGTCGAATACCAGATCGAGGGCATCAACCAGATCCAGGCCAAGCCGCAGATCGGGCTGGACTTCGCCCACGCGCTGCGCAGCATCGTGCGCCAGGACCCGGACATCATCATGATCGGCGAAATGCGCGACCTGGAAACCGCGCGCATCGCCATCCAGTCCGCGCTGACCGGCCATCTGGTGCTCAGCACGCTGCATACCAACAATGCGGCCGGCGGCATCACCCGTATGCTGGACATGGGCGTGGAGGACTACCTGATGACCTCCACGGTCAACGGTATCCTGGCCCAGCGACTGGTGCGGCGGCTGGAGCCCACGCATGCGGAGCGATACCCCGCATCGCCGGAAGAGATCGAGAAGTTCGCCCTGCGTCGCTTCCAGCCACAGGGCGAGATATTCCTGTACCGACCGTGCGGTTCCGCCATCGCGCCGACCGGTTACCTTGGACGCACGACCATCATCGAGTTCCTGGTGATGAACGACGAAATCCGCCGCGCCATCATGCGCCACGCCGGGATGGGCGAACTGGAACAGCTCGCGCGCGACTCGGGCATGCGCACCATGTACGAGGACGGGATCGTCAAGGCGCTTGCCGGCGAGACGACCATCGAGGAAGTGCTGCGCGTGACCGAGGAGGGCTGAGGCGATGAACAGGATGCTTGCGGGCTGCCTGATGGTGGCGATGTGCGCGATACCGGCCGTCGCGTCGGCCGGCAAGGCCGCGCCGAAGACGCTGGCGCGTGGCGAACTCCCGGCCGGCTTCGCGGTCGGCACGGCATCGCCATCGCTGGCGCTGCAGGTCGAGATCGTCGACGGCAAGGTTACGGCGTCAGCGCCGGCCAGCGATGAACCCGGCAACCTGCGCGCCGCACGCAGTAGCGACGCTGCACAGACCACCCTGATGGTCAGCAGCACCTTGCCGGTGGCGATCAAGTTCGACCTCTACATCTCGACGGATGGTGAGCAGTTCACCTACGCGAGCAGCTGCGGCGTCACGCCGGGCATTTCTTCGTTCGAGATGTGGGAACAGCCCGTGAAGCATTTCGCGCTGGGCAATCCTCGTGTGCTGCCTGCCGGCCGCATGGCCTGCGACTGAGTCCTGGCTCACGGCAGAAAACAAGGGCCCGGCAATGCCGGGCCCTTGTCTGTCGCACTGATGGAACTTAAAGGTCGATGCCGAAGCCCACGCCGGCCGACTTCTCGTCACCGCTGAACGCGCCGCCGATGCTGAACGACGCGCGCTCGCCGATCGGCTTGGAGTAGCCCACCGACAGCGCGTTCTCGCCGTTCTGCCAGCCCGCACCCACGGCCACGCGGCCACGCGGGCTGCGGCTGCCCGCGGCATTGATCGCCATGTTCAACATCGCCGAACTCATCGCGCCCATCCTGTCGAGCCTGCGGTCCTGCTCGGAGAAGCGGCGGTCCACGTCACCGCGGAAGGCATTGAAGTCGTCCTCCAGCGCCTTGACCTGGAAGTCCGCGTACGCCTTCGCACTGGCCAGCGTGCTCGCCGAGGATTGATCCGTATAGGACTGTGCGCTGCTGAGCGTGTTGGCGTCGCCCGCATCGGCGTAGGACGCGGCCGCTGCCGGCACGTCCGCTGCCGCGGTGGCGTCGGTCGGTGCCGCGACCGCAGGTTGGCCACTGGCCACGGCGCCGCTGCCGGCGGCATCCGTGGTCGTCGCCGTGCCGCGTGTCGGCGTCGACGCGGTCCCGCCGGTGCTCGGCGCGGACGCCGTTTCGCCGGCGACATGGCCCTGGCTGGCCTGCGTCGGCGGCGCCGCACTGGTGGATGCCGTGGTGCCGCTACTCGATCCGCTGTACATCCCGTACAACTCGTTGAGCTTGGCGTCGACGGCGGTGAATGCCGCGCCCACGTTGTTGTACGACGTGCCCTGGATCGTATAGCTCGGCGCGATGAACACGCCGCCGGAGAAGCCGGCGCCGCCGCCCAATGCACTGGCGACGAAACTCAGCTGCGACAGGTTCACGGCATCGGTGGCCTGGGTGCCGGCCGCGACGTTGGTGATCTGCCGCTCGCTGCCGGCGCTGCCGACCGATACGGTGTCCTCGCGATCGGCAACGGAATCGCCACCGATGGCAACGCTGTTGTCGGCTTCGGCCGTGGCCAGGTTGCCCACGGCCACCGCATTGACGCCCGGCGTGTAGGCGCCACCACCCACGGCCACCGAGTAGTCGCCGGAGGCTTCGGTCGGCAGGAAGCCGAAGAACGCACCACCGACGGCCACGCTGTTGTCGCCGCTGGCGATCGCGTTCGAGCCCAGCGCCGTGGCGTCGTAGTTGCTTGCCACTGCGCCGAAGCCCAGCGCGGTCGCACTCTCCTGCGACGCCTCTGCGCCATAGCCGAAGGCCGATGCGGCGAAAGCGGAGGCGCTGCTGTAACTACCGATGGCAGCCGAACCATCCCCCGAGGCATCGCTGCGGAAGCCGTTCGCGGTGGCCTGCAGGCCCGATGCGGCGCTTTCCGTGCCGGACGCCGTGGCGTAGGCACCGGACGCGGTCGCGCCCGCACCGGTCGCGGTCGCGCCGGTGTCGCTGGCCACGGCACCCGCGCCCAAGGCCGTCGCATCGTCCGCCGTCGCTTCCGTGCTGGCGTAGACCGGATTGCCGTCTTCATCGAGCAGCGGATCGCCGTTCTCGTCGAGCAGCGGCCGCTGTCCGCCGATCGCGACCGATCCCGCGCCGGTCGCCTGCGCACCTGCGCCGTTCGCTACGCTGCTCTCGCCGGTTGCGGTGGCATTGAAGCCGCTGGCCGTTGCGCCATTGGCAAGGGCGAAGGCGCCCGAGCCAGTGGCCGTCGCACCGACGCCCTCGGCCAGCGCGGCCGAACCGGATGCCGTCGCGTAGTCGCCAGTCGCGGTCGCATCATCGCTGCCGTCCCCCGCGCCATTGGCCTTGAAGTAGCGCGTGGCGTTCTCCGATGCCTCGGCCAGCGCGTTGAGCTGATCGAGGTTCACCGCATCGGTGCCTTCGGTGCCGGCCGCGACGTTGGTGATCTGGCGTTCGCTGCCGATGTCGCCCACCGACACCGTATCGTCGCGGTCGTTCCACGAATTGGCGCCGATCGCCACGCTGTTGGTCGCGCCCGCCACCGAGTTCACGCCCAGCGCCACGCTGTCGTCACCGTCGGCGTAGCTGTTGTGGCCGATGGCCGTGCTGTACTCGCCGGTGGCCCAGGCGCCGTTGCCGAAGGCGGAACCGCCCGTGCCGCTTGCACGCGTGTTGATCAGGCCGAAGAACGTGGTGCCACCGACCGCCGTGCTCTCCTCGCCCCCGGCACTCGCGCCTTCGCCCACCGCGGTCGCGCCGCTGCCCGCCGCGTCGGCGCCATAGCCGAACGCCGAGGCGAAGTCGCCGCCCGCGTTGCTGTAGCCGCCGACCGTGGTGGAGGCCAGTCCATCCGCGCTGCTGCGGAAGCCGACCGCCGTGGACTGCGTCTCCGCCGCGGAAGCTTCCGTGCCCAGTGCGGTGGAGTAGGCGCCGGAGGCATTCGCGCCCGCGCCGACGGCGCTTGCCCCGCTCTCGGCCGCGACAGCACCGGCACCCACCGCAGTGGCGTCATCCGCCATCGCTTCGGTGCTGGCATAGACAGGGTTGCCGTCCTCATCGAGCAGCGGATCGCCGTTCTCGTCGAACAGCTGACGCTGTCCGCCCAGGGCAATGGAACCTGCGCCCGAGGCTTGCGCGCCAGCACCATTGGCGACGCTGTTCTCACCGGTCGCGGTGGCATTGAAACCCGTCGCCGTCGCCCCGTTGGCCAGTGCAAACGCGCCGGAGCCCGTCGCGGTCGCACCGACGCCCTCGGCGAGTGCCGCCGAGCCTGAGGCCGTGGCGTAGTCACCGTTGGCCACGGCGTCGTCCGTACCGTCGTTGGCACCGTTCGCCTTGAAGTAGCGCGTCGCGTTTTCGGAGGCGTCGGCAACTTCGTTCAACTGGTCCAGGTTCACCGCATCGGTTCCCTCGGTGCCTGCAGCGACGTTGGTGATCTGGCGCTCTCTGCCTGCGCTGCCGACCGAGACGGTGTCTTCGCGATCCGCGACGGAATCCCCGCCGATGGCGACGCTGTTGTCGGCTTCGGCAGTCGCAAGGTTGCCCAGTGCCACCGAATTGAAGCCGGGCGTGTAGGCTCCACCACCGACCGCGACGGAGTAGTCGCCCGAGGCTTCGGTCGGGATGAAGCCGAAGAACGCACCACCGACGGCCACGCTGTTGTCGCCGCTGGCGATCGAGTTGGAACCCAGCGCGGTGGAATCGAAGTTGCTGGCGACCGCCCCGAAGCCCAGCGCCGTGGCGCTGTTGCCACTGGCCTCGGCCCCGTAGCCGAAGGCCGAGGCGCCGAAGTTGGAGGCGCTGCTGTAGCCACCGATGGCGGTAGCGGCGTCGTCGGATGCATCACTGCGGAAGCCGACGGCCGTTGCCTGGATCCCCGATGCAGAAGCCTCGGTGCCGAGCGCGGAGGCATACGCGCCGGATGCATTCGCGCCCGCGCCCGTCGCCGTCGCCCCGATGTCGCTGGCGACCGCGCCGGCACCCAAGGCCGTCGCATCGTCCGCCGTCGCCTCCGTGCTGGCATAGACCGGATTGCCGTCTTCATCGAGCAGCGGATCGCCGTTCTCGTCGAACAACTGACGCTGTCCGCCGAGCGCAACCGCGCCGGATCCCGATGCCTGCGCACCCGCACCGCTGGCGACGCTGTTCTCACCGGTCGCGGTGGCATTGAAACCCGTCGCCGTCGCCCCGTTGGCCAGTGCAAACGCGCCGGAGCCCGTCGCGGTCGCACCGACACCCTCGGCGAATGCCGCCGAGCCGGAGGCCGTGGCGTAGTCGCCGGTAGCGGTAGCGTCGTCGGTGCCATCATTGGCGCCGTTTGCCTTGAAGTAACGCGTGGCATTTTCGGAGGCGTCGGCGACGGCGTTGAGCTGATCGACGTTCACCGCATCGGTGCCTTCGGTACCGGCGGCGACGTTGGTGATCTGGCGTTCGCTGCCCACGTCACCGACGGACACGGTGTTGTCGCGGTCCGCCGTCGAGTTGGCGCCCAGCGCCACGCTGTTGTCGCCCAGCGCCGTGCTGTAGAAGCCGACCGCTGTGCTGTTGTCGCCGCTGGCCCACGATTCCGCACCCAGCGCCGTCGCGTAATCGCCGGGCGCATAGGAGAAGAAACCAGCCGCCGTGCTCTCCAGTCCCGACGCTTCGGCCAGGCTGCCGGCTGCCAGGCTGTAGTCGCCCGCCGCGATCGCGCCGGACCCGAAGGCCGCCGCGCTGAAACCGCTTGCCTGCGTGTAGACGAACAAACCGAAGCCGGGGATCAGGTCCGCCGGGCCGCCGACGGCCACGCTGTAGTCGCCGGTGGCGCCGCTCGCATGACCGAAGCTGGACGCATACGAGCCGGTCGCCGTGCTGCCGTAACCGAAGGCGGAACTCGCTTCGCCACTCGCTTCGCTGAGTACGCCGAACGACGAACTGCCGAGGGCCGACGCCAGACTGCCGGAGCCGACCGCCGTGGCGCCCAGGCCAGAGGCCACCGTGTTGACGGTGATCGGATTGCCATCGGCATCGAAGGCATCCACCTGTCCGCCGATCGCGATGCTGGATTCGCCGCTGGCTTCGGCGCTGCTGCCGTTGGCGACGCTGTTGCTGCCGGTCGCCGTTGCGTTGAAGCCGGTGGCCGTTGCACCGTCGGCCAGCGCAAACGCACCGGAGCCCGTCGCCGTTGCGCCGATGCCGTCGGCGAAAGCCGCCGAGCCGGACGCCGTGGCGTAGTCGCCGTTGGCGGTGGCGTCGTCGGTGCCATCGCCTTCACCGTTCGCCTTGAAGTAGCGGGTGGCGTCTTCGGAGGCGTCGGCGACGGCGGTCAATTGATCGAGATTGACGGCATCGGTGCCCTCGGTGCCGGCCGCCACGTTGGTGATCTGTCGCTCACCGCCGGCATTGCCGACGGAGACCGTGTCTTCACGGTCCGCCACGGAATCGCCACCGATGGCGACGCTGTTGTCCGCTTCGGCAGTCGCAAGGTTGCCCAGCGCGACCGAATTGAAACCGGGCGTGTATGCGCCGCCGCCGACCGCGACGGAGTAGTCGCCCGAGGCTTCGGTCGGGATGAAGCCGAAGAACGCACCACCGACGGCCACGCTGTTGTCGCCGCTGGCGATCGAGTTGGAACCCAGTGCGGTGGAATCGAAGTTGCTGGCGACCGCCCCGAAGCCCAGCGCAGTTGCACTGTTGCCGCTGGCCTCGGCCCCGTAGCCGAACGCCGAGGCGCCGAAGTTGGAGGCACTGCTGTAGCTGCCGATGGCAGAGGCGGCATCATCCGAAGCATCGCTGCGGAAGCCGACGGCCGTCGCCTGGATGCCCGATGCAGCGGCCTCAGTACCGAGCGCGGAGGAATACGCACCGGACGCATTCGCGCCTGCGCCCGTCGCCGTCGCCCCGATGTCGCTGGCGACTGCGCCGGCACCCAAGGCCGTAGCATCGTCTGCCGTAGCCTCCGTGCTTGCGTAGACCGGATTGCCGTCTTCATCGAGCAGCGGATCGCCGTTCTCGTCGAACAACTGACGCTGTCCGCCGACCGCGACCGCGCCGGATCCCGATGCCTGCGCACCCGCACCGCTGGCGATGCTGTTCTCGCCGGTCGCGGTGGCATTGAAGCCGGTCGCCGTCGCCCCGTTGGCCAGTGCGAACGCGCCTGAGCCCGTCGCAGTCGCACCGACGCCTTCGGCCAGTGCCGCCGAGCCGGACGCCGTGGCGTAGTCGCCGCTGGCCGTGGCGTCATCAGTGCCATCGTTGGCACCGTTCGCCTTGAAGTAACGCGTGGCATTTTCAGCGGCGTCGGCGACGGCGTTGAGCTGATCGACGTTCACCGCGTCGGTACCTTCAGTACCGGCGGCGACGTTGGTGATCTGACGCTCGCTACCTGCGCTGCCGACGGATACCGTGTCTTCGCGATCGGCAACCGAGTCGCCACCCAGCGCCACGCTGTTGTCGGCCGTCGCCGATGCGAGGTTGCCGATGGCGGTGGCATTGGTGCCCGGTGACCACGCGCCGCCACCGACCGCAGTGGAGAAATCGCCCGACGCTTCCGTCGGCAGGAAGCCCAGCAGCGAACCGCCGACCGCCACGCTGTTGTAGCCCGTCGCGATGGAGCCGGAACCCAGAGCCGTACTGTCGCCGCCGCTGGCATCGGCGCCGTAGCCGACCGCTGTGTCGAAATCGCCCGATGCGTTGGCGAAGCCGCCGATCGCGACGGTCGCAATGCCAGTGGCGGTGCTGGTGTGGCCGGCCGCCAAGGCCTGCGTGCCCGATGCGGTGGAGGAACTGCCGAAGGCGCCGGCATAGGCACCGGTCGCCTGGCTTCCCGTGCCGATCGCGCTGGCACCCGCGCCCGCCGCGTTCGCCTGGGTGCCGACGGCGGTCGCATTCGCACCGGCGGCGTTGCTCTGGCTGCCCAGCGCCGTCGCGCCTTGCGCGGTCGCGCTGCTGTCGTAACCGACGGCGGTGGCATTCACGCCCGTGGCTTCGGCGTAACCGCCTACGGCGGTCGCTCCCGCCTTGTTGGCAATGCTCTTGTAGCCGACCGCGACCGCATGGCGACCGGACGCATCCACGCCGTCGCCGCACGAGACCGCATTCTCGCCGGGTCGTCCGTCCTTGATCGGATTGCCGCGTGCATCCACGCAGTAGGCGGGTCCCGTTCCGATCTGAGGCTTGTCGTTCTGCGGCTGGCCCTTCTGTTTGTCATGCGCCAATGCCGCGCCGAACGGAGCACCGGCAAGCAGGGCCGAGATCAGCAGCGTCACGCCAAGGCGCGCACGCACGCGCGCACCGGACGACATCACGCCGTGCGCGCGCCGCGCGAACTCCGAGGCCACCACCAGCATGCCAAGGGAAGGGTTCCACACCTTGCTGTAAATCCTGTTCATGGATCACGTCCTTCATTCTGTGTTTTCGGGGGAATACGACAGCACCCGGGCCTCGCGGCACGGGGTTTCGAGGCGGATAACGTCAGGGAAACAGACAGCGCGGCACGCGACAGGGGAGACGCATGGCCGGGTCGCACGAAGCAGCGGAAACGAGGAGGAAAGAACTGCGGACATCCAACGTCGGCACCGGGGTGTGCCGCCGTTGGCGCAACGAACACGAAACGGGCACGTCGCGGAAAAGACGTGCAAGCGAATCTGCGAAGCTAGATGTCGCGTCGAATAAAGATTCCCGCATTCCCCATCCCCTCATCCCGAGATGATGCAAAAAAACTCCGTGTGATCGAACACTACATCTGCGTTGTGCAATTTGCGAGAGATTTGCTACGTTCGGCGGAACGCGACGAAACGGCTGAAAACAAGGCGTTAACGCCATGTGTAGGCGGTGTGCACAACGTGTTCCCGTCGCGTGAAGAGTGTCGTGGCAGGTAAACAGGGGTACCTGCACGATCCGCTTGAAATGGAAACCGCAAGTCGTTGAGTAAGCACGTAGTAAACGGGTTACCCAGTTCGTTCTTCCTTGCAGACATGGAGCAGGTCAAGTGAATTCATATTCCTCATTCAACCGTTCGCGTCGTCGTCCCCTCGTTGCTGCACTTGCCGCAATCTTCACCTTCGGTGCCTTCGCAGGCGCGGCATCCGCGGGCGATGTCAGTACCGCCGGTCTCCGCGATGGCGAAACCTACGACCGGTTCATCGTGAAATACCGCGATGGCAGCAGCGCACGCGCCAGCAACGCGACGCTGCAGCGCTCACTGGTGGGCGCGGTATCGCGTGCCGCGCTGGGTCCCGCGAACGGCAAGGCGGTAAGCGCCGCGAAGTTGCGCCGTCTAGGCATCGGTGCGGAACTGGTGCAGACCTCGCGCAGGCTGGACCGCGTTGAGGCGGAGAGCCTGTTGCGTCAGTTGGCAACCGACCCGGACGTCGAGTTCGCCGAGGTGGACGCGCGTCGCTATGCGCGCCTCGTCCCCAACGACACCTATTACAACCAGTATCAGTGGCACTTCAAGGATCCGGTCGGCGGCATCAATCTGCCGGCTGCGTGGGACAACGCGACCGGTGCGGGCGTCGTGGTCGCGGTGCTGGACACCGGCATCACCGCGCACAGCGATCTCGATGCGAACATCCTGCCCGGCTACGATTTCATCAGCGACACGTTCGTGTCCCGCGATGGCGACCTCCGCGATGCCGATCCGCGCGACGAGGGCGACTGGAATCCGGTGGCGGGCGAATGCTATGCCGGCTCGCCGGTGCAGGACAGCAGCTGGCACGGTACCCATGTCGCGGGAACGGTTGCGGAAGTGACCAACAACGCCAAGGGCATGGCGGGCGGCGCGTTCGATGCGAAGGTGGTGCCGGCGCGCGTGCTGGGCCGGTGCGGCGGCTACACCTCGGACATTTCCGATGCGGTGATCTGGGCGTCCGGCGGCACCGTCGCCGGGGTGCCGGCCAACGCGAATCCCGCGGAAGTGATCAACCTGAGCCTGGGCGGATCGGGTGCCTGCAGCACCGTTGAACAGAATGCGTTCAACCTGGCCATCGCGAACGGCAGCACGGTCGTCGTGGCGGCGGGCAACGATGCCGGCAACGTGAGCGGATACTCGCCCGGCAACTGCGCCGGCGTCATCACCGTGGCCGCGACGCGCATCACCGGCGGCATCGCCTCGTATTCCAACTATGGCACGCGTGTCGACATTTCGGCGCCGGGCGGTGGCGGCGGCGTGGACGGCAATCCGGGTGGCTACGTCTGGTCCACCGGCAACGAGGGCGCAACGGTGCCCACCACCGAGACCTACTTCGGCCTGGGTGGTACCTCCATGTCCGCGCCGCACGTGGCGGCGGTCGTCGCGTTGATGCAGAGCGTCGCCGATACGCCGCTGACGCCTGCGCAGGTGCTGGCCACGTTGAAGTCGACGGCGCGTCCGTTCCCGGTCGCGCCACCTGCCAATCGGCCGATCGGTGCGGGCATCGTCAATGCGGCCGCTGCGGTACAGGCCGTCATCAATGGCGGCGAGCCTCCGGCGGCGACCTTGCTGACCAACAACGTGGCCGTCGGCGGCAACACGGGCGCGAAGGACGCCGTCATCCAGTACGCCCTCGTCGTGCCTGCCGGCGCCACCAGTCTGTCGTTCATCAGCTATGGGGGCAGCGGCAATGCCGATGTCTACGTGAAGTTCGGCAGCGCGGCCACGGCGACCAACTACGATCTGCGGTCGGCACGCCCCGGCAACAATGAGGTGATCAACATCGCTGCGCCGCAGGCGGGCACGTATTACGTGTCGCTGGTGGGCAAGACGAAGTTCGCCAACGTCAGTCTGAGGGGAAGCTTCACCGCGCCGTGAGGCAAGTGCGGGTGCGATGCGACGGCCTCGGCATGCCGGGGCCGTTTCATGTCGCACTCGCGTATCCCTGCATGACGTTGCCCGGCGGAATGCGGTAACTTTGCGCATTCTCCGACCAACGTCCCGCATGCCGCTGTTCCGCTACAAGGCACTTGATTCACACGGCGAGATGCTGGAAGGCCAGATGGAGGCCGCCAGCGACGCCGAGGTGGTGGCGCGCCTGCAGGAGCAGGGCCATCTGCCGGTCGAGGCCGCGCTGGCCGTTGCCGGAGGTGGGCGCAGCTGGGGCCAGTTGTGGCGGCCGAACGCGTTTGCGGGTGGCCGGCTGGTGCAGTTCACCCAGCAACTGGCGACGTTGCTGGGCGCAGGCCAGCCGCTGGATCGTGCGCTGGGCATCCTGCTGGACCTGCCCGAAGACGACAAGGCGCGGCGGGTCATCAGCGACGTTCGCGACGCCGTGCGTGGCGGTGCGCCGCTGTCCACCGCACTGGACCGCCAGCATGGCCTCTTTTCCCGCCTCTACATCAATATGGTGCGCGCGGGCGAAGCGGGTGGCAGCCTGCACGATACGCTCCAGCGGCTGGGCGATTACCTCGAGCGCAGCCGCGCGCTGAAGGGGCGCGTGGTCAATGCGCTGGTTTATCCGGCCATCCTGCTGGTGGTGGTCGGCCTGGCGCTGTTGTTCCTGCTGGGTTACGTGGTCCCGCAGTTCGCGGTGATGTACGAAAGCCTGGATGTCGCGCTGCCGTGGTTCACGCGCGGCGTGCTGTGGGTTGGCAGCTTCGTGCGCGATTTCTGGTTCGTGCTGGTCGCGTTGCCATTGCTGGCGGTGCTCTGGTTCGACCGTCGCCGCCGCGATCCCGTATTCCGTGGCCGGCTGGATGCATGGTTGCTGGACAGGCCGCTGGCGGGACCGTTGCTGGCCCGGCTGGAAACGGCGCGCCTGGCGCGCACGCTGGGTACGTTGCTGAAAAACGGGGTGCCGCTGCTGACGGCGCTGGGCATCGCCCGCAACGTACTGGGCAATCGTGCCTTGGCGACCGATGTCGATGCCGCCGCCGAGGATGTGAAGAACGGCCACGGCCTGTCCGCGTCGCTGGCCAAGGGCAAGCGCTTTCCGCGGCTCGCCCTGCAGATGATCCAGGTGGGCGAGGAGTCCGGTGCCCTGGACAGCATGCTGCTGAAGACGGCCGAAACCTTCGAGCAGGAAACCGCTCAGGTGCTGGACCGTATGCTGGCCGCCCTGGTGCCCGCCATCACGCTGGTCCTGGCGGGCGTCGTGGGCATCGTCATCGTCGCCGTGCTGGTCCCGCTGTACGATCTGACCGGCGCCATCAATTGAGAACACTGGAGAGCCCGCCACCATGTCCCGCATGCGCACCATGAACGCGTTCCATTCCCCCAGGTCGCAGCAGGGCTTCAGCCTGCTGGAAATCATCATCGTGCTGGTGCTGATCGGTGGCATCCTGGTGCTGGTGGGCAGCCGCGTGATGGGCGGCGCCGACAGCGGCAAGGTGAAGCTGGCGCAGTCGCAATTGCAGACGCTGTCCGGCAAGGTCGAGACCTTCCAACTGGATACCGGCCATTACCCCACGCAGCTGTCGGACCTGGTGACACAGCCGGGCAACGCGGCCGGCTGGCTGGGCCCGTACGCGAAGGAAAGCGAACTGCAGGATCCATGGAAGAATCCCATTGAATACCGCATCCCCGGCGAAACACAGCGCTTCGACCTGATCAGCCTCGGCGCCGATGGCAAGGCGGGCGGCGACAGCGTCAATGCGGACATCAAGAACGAATAAGCGCCTGCGCCCGCGACCGTGGCATTCCGCTGCGCCACTTCACCGGTGACCGCCACCAGGCCCTTGGGCTCCAGGGCGCGGACGGACGGCTTCACCCTGCTGGAAACATTGCTCGTCATGACCTTGATGGCCGCCGCCACCTTGCTGGCGGCGATGATGTTCACCGGCGGCATGGAGGGCATGCGCCTGCGCTCCGAATCCAAGGAGATCGCGGCGCAGCTGCGCTACACGCGTGCACGTGCCATCGCCACGGGACAGCCGCAGCGTTTTCTCGTGGATCCGCGCGCGCATCGATGGGAGGCCGCCGGTGATCGCCATGGCGACATCGATACTTCGTTGTCGGTGCGTTTCACGGGCGCACGGCAGGCGCAGGAGCGCGCGGGCGAAGGCGCGATCCTGTTCTTTCCCGATGGTGGCTCGACCGGGGGACGCGTCACCCTCGTGGCCGGACAGGCGGCGTGGAGTGCCGACGTGGCATGGCTGACCGGTGAAGTGCGCCTGATGCGCGATGCGGTCGCTGCGCGATGAGCATTCCCGCGCGACGGCAGCAACGCGGCTTCACCCTGCTCGAAGTCATCGTGGCGTTCGCGCTGCTGGCGCTGGCGTTGACGTTGCTGCTCGGCGCGCTCTCGGGCGCGAGCCGGCAGGTGCGGACATCGGCCGACAGCAGCCGCGCCACGCTGCATGCGCAGTCGCTGCTCGCCCAGCTGGGCACCGGCGAAATCCTGCAACCCGGTCGGCAGGAAGGCAGCTTCGATGGCAACCGCTACCGCTGGCAACTGGAGGTGTCGCCCTTCGCCGACCCGCTGGCCGCGCGTGCGCAACGCGACGCAGGCGCACCGCAATTGCTGGATGTGCGTCTGCTGGTGAGCTGGGGCGATGCGCGCGACCAGTCCCTGCAGTGGCGGACATTGCGGCTGGCGCCGCGCGACATCAACCAGGCGACGCTGCCATGAGATCATCGCAGCGCGGCTTCACCCTGATCGAAGTGCTGGTGGCGCTGGTGTTGCTGGCCGCCGGGCTGGCGCTGGCGTTCGCCACCCTGCGCTCGTCCACCGCGGTCGTCACGCGCGGCGAGGACATGGCGCAGACCAGCGAGCGCATGCGCGCCGTTCACGGTTACCTGCGCGCACGGCTGGCGTCGGCGCAACCCATCGTGTTCGCGACCGATCGCGGCACCCTTCGCGAAGCCCGCTTCATCGGCACGCCGCAACGCATGCGGTTCGTGGCCGACCTGCCGGACTACCTGGGATACGGCGGGCCCTATCTGCACGACGTGGGGGTCGATGACGCGGGTCGTTTGCAGGTGCTGTTCGCCGTCGCGCAACCGGATGCCTCGCTGGAGGATGTCGATCTGCGGGCACGCGGACTGCGCGCCGAGCGCCTGGCAGACGGTCTACGCGCGGTGCGTTTCCGTTATCGCGGACTGGATGCCGACAACCGGCTGGGCCCATGGCAGGACCGCTGGGAAACCTCGGAAATGCTGCCTTTGCAGGTGAAAGTCGAAATGGACGCCGTGCGCGGCGGGCGCTGGCCGGACCTGGTGGTCACGCTGGTGCGCAGCGAAGGCGGCGCGGGTGGCGGGCTGCTTCCCGGTGGCGGGAATCCGGTACTGCCATGAGACATCAGCACGGCGCCGCGTTGTTGATCGTGTTGTGGCTGGTGGCGCTGCTCACCGCGCTGGTGGGGGCGTTCGCATTGACCGCACGTATGGAGGCGTTGCAGGGAAAGGTGGGCAGTCGCGGCACGGTGGCGCAGGAGATCGCGCGCTCCGGCATGGAATACGCGCTGGTACGCGTGGCGGACCGCAACCCGGAGACGCACTGGCAACCCAATGGCCGCGCGTACGCCTGGAGGTTCGATGGCCATGACGTGCAGGTGCGCATCATCGACGAGACGGGCAAGGTGGACCTCAACCAGGCCGACATGTCGCTGCTGTCGCGCCTGATGCAGGCGCTCGGGCAACCGGCCGATGCGAGCGACGTGATGGCCGCGGCGATCGTGGACTGGCGTGATGCCGACAACCTCAGCCAGCCCGTCGGTGGCGCGGAGGACGGCGACTATGCAGCGGCGGGGCGCGACTACGGCGCCAAGGACGCGCCGTTCGAAACCCTCGCGGAAGTCGAACAGGTCCTGGGCATGACACCTGAGTTGTACGCACGGTTGGCACCGTTCCTCACCCTGTATTCGGGGCGCGGCCAGCCCGATGCGACCTACGCGCAGGGGCCGGTGCTGGTCGCGATGGGGGTGGATGCAACGGCATGGCTGGCGCAGCGCAACGCGACCGGTGTCACGGGAAGCAACCAACTCGTCGGTGCCGGCAGCGGCACGTATAGTATCGAGAGCCGTGCGCGGCTGGCCGATGGCCGCGAGGCGTCGTTATGGACAGTGGTGCGCGCGGGAGCCAGCCCGGTACCGGGTTCGGCTTATACCTTGTTGCGCTGGGAGGAGGGAGCGGCACCACAATGAGCGGCGTACGCGACACCTTGCAGCAGTTCCGGGCGCGACTGGGCCCTGGGCCACGCAGTTTCCTGGCGTGGTGGGGACAGGCGCTGGCGACCTGGTTGCCGGCGCGCTGGCGCGTGCTGCTCGGCCTGACCCGCGACCGGCTGTTCTTCCAGCACCAGGGCGATGAACTCGAGATGACATGGGGGGAGGGCACGCAACGCCATGTGCTGGCGCGCCTGCCTGCCACGACCACGCCCGATGATCTGCGCGCGCTGCTCGGCAGCCGCCTTGCGAACCTGCCGCGCTGGTGGTTGGTGCCGCCTGGCATGGTGCTGCGTCGACGCATGCTGCTGCCGGCGGCAGCAGCGGATCGCCTGCGCGATGTACTGCGGTTCGAACTCGACCGGCAGACGCCTTTCACCGCGAACGAGGCCTGCTTCGATGCGCGCGTGCTGGGCGTCCGTGAAGACGGCCAACTCGATGTCGAACTGGCGGCGGTGCCGAAATCCGCATTCGCCGGGGGCCTGGGCCGCCTGGGTGCGTTGGCGGGCGGACTGGCGGGGGCCGACGTTGAAGATGCCGACGGCGCGCCGCTGGGCGTGAACCTGTTGCCCGAGGATGCGCGCGTCGCCCGCCAGGCACCGCAGAGGGGGTTGCACCTGACGCTGGCAGCGGTCGCGGTGATCGCACTGGTGTTCGGTGCCTGGGCGGTGCTCGACAATCGGCGCGCGGCCGCAGACGTCTTCGCCGCACAGGTGGAAAGCCGTGCCGACGAAGCGCGCCAGGTGGCATCGCGACGGCAGCAACTCGTCGATCTCGTTGCCGGTACGGCCACGTTGAACCAGACCAGCGCACAACGCCCCACCGCGCTGGAAGTGATGGACGATGTGACCCGGCGTCTGCCTGACAACACCTATCTCGAGAAGCTGGCCATCGAGGGTGATCGGCTGACGCTGATCGGTTTCAGCCCGGAGGCCTCCGGGTTGGTCGCGCGCCTGCAGGAATCGCCGCTGTGGCGCAATCCCGCCTTGAGCGGCGCGCTGCAGCCCGACCCGCGCACGCGGATGGACCGCTTCACCCTCACCGCCGAATTGCTGGGCAAGCGGGATCCCGCCAACGCGGGCACGCAGGGAGGCGCCGATGCCGCTGGTCGTGACTGAGCGTGACCGCTGGCTGGCCCTGGCGCTGCTGCTGGTGGCGCTGCTGCTCGGCTATCTGGTGCTGGTCCATCCCTGGTGGACGGTGCCGATGCAGGACGTGAACGCTCGCGTGGCGGAACTGCGCGACCGCGAACTGCGCATCCGCACCCAGCTCCAGCAGGCACCGCAGGTGCAGCGCGAACTGGCCGCGGCCCTGGCGCAGCAGGCGCAGCGCCCGGGGTTCCTGCCTGAGGCGACGGTGGAACTCGCAACCGCCGGGCTGGTGCAGCGACTGGAAACCATCGTCAGGCAGGCCAGTCCCGGCAATCGCAGTTGCGCCATCGCCAACCAGTCGCCGCTGGCGATCGCCGGCCGCGAGGTCTATCCGCGCGTGGTGGTGCAGGTACGCCTGCGCTGTGGTGCGCCGGAACTCGCGTCGGTGCTGCACCAGATCGAGTCCGGCAGCCCGCGGTTGTTCGTCGAGAATCTCAACATCCTCGCGCAGCGGTATGCATTCCAGGCCAGCGAAAGCGGTGCAGGCGGGCTGGACGTGAACTTCGACCTGTACGGTTATCTCAAGCCCACGCCCGCTGCCGTGCAGGAGCCGCCCCGTGCGCCTTGAGACCTGGACCGCGCGCACCTGGATCCTCGCCGTCACGGCGGGATGGGCGGTGCTGGTCGCGCTGCTGGCGCTGTTCGGCCTGGGCGGCCGCATCACGCCGTTGCCTGCCGATCCGGCCCTCGTGCAGGCATTGCCCCGCCTGCCTCCTGGCCCGCCGGAACGCCTGGGTGCGTTGACCCGGTACGCGGAGGTCGGCGAACGGCCGTTGTTCTCGGAGGACCGCCGGCCCAAGCCGTTCTTCCTGTCCGGCGAGGAAGCTGCTGCGCCGGCCTTCGATCTGGTGCTGAGCAGCGTGCTGATCACGCCTGCGCTGGAACTGGCCATCGTCCAGCCTGCTCAGGGCGGCGAGGGGCTGCGGGTGAAGGTGGGCGAATCCCCGGCGGGCTTCCCGGGTTGGCGATTGAGCGAACTGGCACCGCGCCGGGCCGTGTTCGATGGCCCGGACGGTCGGCGCGAGCTGGAACTGCGTGTCTTCGACGGCGTGGGCGGCCAGCCGCCCACCCCCTTCGTGGGCGGGGCGCCAGGCGGACCTCCACTGACGGCCGTCCCGCCGGCCGGTGTGCCCATGCCCGCGCCGCCGGGCAGCCGCACGACCGGCGGCAACAATGCCCCTGCCGTCATGCCGACCGTGCCGTCGCCGGCTGCACAGGGGCCGGCGCCGGTGCCTGCCCCCTCGCCGCCACGCGCCAACGACGCGACGGCCGCACCGGCCACGACCACCGACCAGCAGATGGAAGCCATCCGCCAGCGCATCGAGCAGCGCCGTGCGCAACTGCGCCAACAGCAGGCGCAACCCACCACGCCGCCGGCAACGCCCGGCAAGACACAGTAGAGTGCCGGCATGACGCCACGTGTGATCCTGTTTTCCCTTTGCCTCGGACTGTTGGCCGGCTGTGCCAGTGCGCCGGTGCCGGATGTGCGCCGTACGTCGCCCACGCCGCCCACGCCGCCCGGCGAGGTCGTGCCCGGCAGCGCGCAGACCGCGCCATTGAAGGATGCCGAGGCGCCGGTCGGGGGTCCGCAGGCGCAGATCCGCCGCGGCAGCGGCCAGATGATCAACCGCAGTGCGGCGGCTGCCCCGATGCCGTCGCTTGGCAGCGCAAGCAGCGGATCGGCCACCTTCAATTTCGAAGGCGAATCCGTGCACGCCGTGGTCAAGGCGATCCTGGGCGACATGCTGGGGCAGAACTACGTGATCGCCCCGGGCGTGCAGGGCACCGTTACGCTGGGCACGCCCAAGCCGGTGTCGCCTGCCGAGGCGTTGAACCTGCTGGAAATGGTGCTGGGCTGGAACAACGCCCGGCTGGTCTACAGCGGTGGCCGCTACAACATCGTGCCCGCCGACCAGGCCTTGGCCGGCAGCGTGGCGCCCGGTACCGGCAGTCCCGCCAGTGCGCGTGGCTTCGAGGTGCGCGTGGTGCCGCTGCGTTTCATCTCCGCCAGCGAGATGAAAAAGGTGCTGGAGCCCTATGCGCGGCCCAACGCCATCGTCAACACCGACGCCACCCGCAACGTCATCACGCTCGCCGGCACCCGCTCCGAGCTGGAGAACTACCTCCGCACCGTGGAGATCTTCGACGTCGACTGGCTGTCGGGTATGTCGGTGGGCGTGTTCCCGCTGCAGTCCGGCCGCGCCACGCGCGTGGTCGCCGACCTGGAGAAGGTGTTCGGCAACGACAGCAAGACGCCCAGTGCGGGCATGTTCCGCTTCATGCCACTGGAAGGCGCGAACGCGGTGCTGGTGATCACCCCGCAGCCGGCCTATCTCGACCAGATCCAGCAGTGGCTGGAGCGCATCGACGGTGCGGGCGAAGGCAGCCGGCTGTTTTCGTACGAGCTGAAGTACGTCAAGGCGCGCGAACTCGCGCAGCGGCTGGCGGAAGTGTTCGGCGCGTCGGGTGGCGGTAGCGGCGGCGATGATCGCTCCACCGGTGGCGCCGGCAATGTGTCGCTGATGCCGGGCACCGATCCCGTGCAGATCAACGACGGCGGCATGAGCGGTACCGGCGGCTCGGTGGATTTCGGTGGCTCGGGCAGCAGCGGCTCCGGCGGCGGACTGGGCGGCGGCTCGCTCTCGCTCAATCAGCGCGACAACGGCAATGGCGCGGTCACGTTGGACGTGGATGGCAGTCGCGTGGGCGTCGCCGCCGTGGAAGAAACCAACACCCTGCTGGTGCGTTCAAGCGCCAGCGCCTGGCAATCGATCCGCGAGGTGGTCGAGAAGCTCGACGTGATGCCGTTGCAGGTCCACATCGAAGCGCAGATCGCCGAAGTGTCGCTGACCGGGGACCTGAGCTACGGCGTGAACTGGTACCTGGAACGCGCGATGACCGACAACGGCCTGGGGCCCTTCGCTTCGCCGGCTGCAGGTGGACCCAGCAAGTGGAGCACCCTCGCCGGCAGCATAGGCGGCGTGGGTGGCGCGGGGGCCGTGTGGACGTTGGTCAAGAATGACGCGGCCGCCGTCATCACCGCGCTGGACGAGGTGTCCGACGTGCGCCTGCTGCAGACGCCCTCCATCTTCGTGCGCAACAACGCCGAAGCCACGCTCAATGTCGGCAGCCGCATTCCGATATCGTCCGTCACCGTCAATCCGGGGCTGGGCACCGACAACACCTACAGCCAGGTGCAGTACCTGGACACGGGCGTGATCCTCAAGGTGCGCCCGCGCGTGACCCGGGACGGCATGGTGTTCCTCGATATCGTGCAGGAAGTCAGCTCGCCCGGCAGCGAGCCGGATGCCAACGGCAACGTGCGGATCAACACGCGTCGCTTCAAGACCGAGGGCGCCGTGCAGGCCGGCAATACGGTGATGCTGGCGGGCCTGATCAGCGACACGGCGACCCAGGGATCGTCCGGCATTCCGGGCCTGAGCCGCCTGCCGATCATCGGCGGGCTGTTCGGCAAGAAGACCACCGGCACCGAACGCAGCGAAGTCATCGTGCTGCTGACGCCGACCATCGTCAGCAACCCGCAGGAAGCCAACGACCTGACAGACGAGTACGGTAAGCGCTTCCGCGCGCTGGAACCCTTGAACACGCCGCGCGACAAGTGACGCCATCCGCCGCATCGTCCCTGCCCATCGTCCTGTTGCCCATCGGCACCGATGACGACGCACTCGACGCCTGCCTGGGTGCACTGGAGGCCGGGACTCCGGCCGGCACGCGCCTGTGGCTGGCCGACGACGCGCAGGCCGGTCCTCGCGGCCTGGCCATCATCGAGCGCTGGCTGACGCGTACGCGCCTGCAGGCCGACTACACGCGACGGCCGCGCATGCTGGGCGAAGTCGCGCATGTGGACCAGATGCTCGCGGCCTGCGGTGATGCCGACGTGGTGGTGCTGGCACCGGATGCGCAGCCCTTGCCGGGTTGGCTGCAGCAACTGGCCGCCTGTTTCGCCCGTGATGCCGCCATCGCCACCGCCACGCCCTGGTGCAATGCGGGCGAAGCCGCTGCCTGGCCGCGGCTCGGCGAAGTGAGCCCGCCCCCCGCTGATTTCGAGCGCACGGCGCACGCCTGCGCGGCGATGGCGCCACTGCACCCGGAGCTTCCGGCGGCCGTCGCGCACGCGGTGGCGTTGCGTGGCAGCGCCCGCAAGCGCGTCGGTGGCCTGGATGCCGCGAGCTACGGCTCGTGGTACGCCGCGCTGGTCGACCTGTCGCTGCGCCTGGCCGGTTTGGGGTGGCGCAACGCCCTGTGCGAGACCGCCTTCGTCGCACGCGGAGGCGAGGGCGGGCCTGCCGATGGCGACATGGACGCATTGAACGCACGCTGGCCCGCCTTCACGCCACGGCTGGCAACGTTCCTGATGGAGGATCCCCTGCACGAGCCGCGCGACCGCTTGGGTGCGCTGTACGCCGAAGCGGGATCACCGGAGCGCCAGCGTGACCTCTTCGGTTGAGATCGCCGGCATCGCCGTGGTGGTGGTCACGCATGAGAGCGCCACCAGCATCGACGACTGCCTGATGCGTCTACGCACGGCGCACGGCGTGGACGAGATCCGTGTGGTGGACAATGCCTCCACCGACGACACGATGGAGATCGTGCAGCGCCACGCGCTGCATGATGCGCGCTTGCGCTTCATCGCCAATCCCGACAATCCCGGCTTCGCAGTCGGCTGCAACCAGGGCGCACGTGATACGCGTGGATCCTTGCTGGCGTTCGTGAATCCCGACCTGATGGTGGAGGCCGACACGCTGTCGCGATTGCGCGCGCACGCACGCCATGCGGCGGGCGAAGTGTTGCTCGGCGTGGACCTGGTGGACGAGAGCGGCGTGCGCGATGCGGCAGCGCGTCGGCGCGATCCTCTGTTCGCCGCGATGCTGCGCTCGCCGGGTGCGGCGTCCAGGCTGGCGGTGCCGGTCGACGACGGGCAGGTGCTGCAGCCGGTGGACATCGTGTCGGGCGCGTTGATGCTGATGCCGCGCGCGCTGTTCGACAGAATCGACGGGTTCGACGAAGGCTATCGCCTGCATGCCGAGGACATGGACCTCTGCCGTCGTGCACGCGCGGCAGGGGCAAAGATCGCCGTCGCCAACGACATCCGCGTGCTGCATATCCGTGGCGTATCGAGCCGCGCGCGGCCGATGTTCGTGGAGTGGCACAAGCACCGTGGCCTGTGGCGCTACTTCCGCAAGTTCGAAGCCGCAAGATGCGGGGTGGTCACCCGCACGGGCGTGTTCGGTGCGATCTGGCTGCACTTCGGCGCCGTGGCCGCGCGCATCCTGCTGCGGCGCCGGTAACGTAGCCGCAATCTTTCAAGCGCCGATGCGGTGACCCGCGTCGCGCAATGCCGACAGCGCCTCGTCCAGCCGAAGTGCCTGCACCAGCACGTAATCCGTGTCGTAGGTCGACAGTGCGAAGATCCCGATGCCCGCTGCCGCCAGCGGGTCCAGCACCGCCTTCAGGATGCCGGTCAGAGCGAAATCGAACGGACCCTGCAGCTTGAACATGCACCAGTCACGCTGGCAGCGCACGTCCCGGGGAACATGCGCTTCCTTGCAAACCAGCGACAGTTCGTCGTCGGTCCAGCCGGCGTGTCGCATGCCGGTGTTGGGCCACCACTCGGGCAGTGCGGAACCCGCAGGCAGTTGCGCGACCGCGTAGCGACCCGGCAGCAGGGCCAGCGTCAACGACGTCATCCTGCGCGTCCGTTCCACCAGAACAACGCGTTGACCGCCAGCACCACCACCATGGTGTAGATCAGCGACAGCGGGCCGCCGACGCGCCACAGCTGGCGCGAGGTGTAGTTGGCCGGGCCGACGATCATCGAGATCACCGGATTCGAGGCCGTCATCAGGTTGTTGGACGCGGACAGCGCCACGATCAGCGCGAATGCGGTGGGGTTGCCACCCGCCGCGAGGGCCAGATTGATCGCCATGGGCACCATCACGATGGTCGCGCCGACGTGGCTGATGACCAGCGAGAAGGCCGTGGTCAGCAACGCGACGGCGATCTCCAGCGCCCACACGGGAATGCCTTCCGGCAAGCGTTCCACCGTATGCCCGGCCACCCAGGCCGCTGCGCCACTGCTGTCCATCGCCCAGCCGAGCGGGATCAGGCCGGCCATGAGGAACACGGTCTTCCAGTTGATCGCGCCGTAGGCTTCGTCCATGCGCAACACGCCGGTCAGCAACATGCCCGCCACGCCGGTCATCAGCGTCAGCGCCACTGGCAGCTTGGATGTCAGCGCGATGATGATGGTGATGGCGAAGATGGTCATCGCGATCTTGAACTTGTGCGGACGCTGCTCGCCCTTGGGATAGTCGGTCACCACCACGAAGTCCCGGCTCTCCGCCGCCTGGCCCAGGTCCTGCCAGATGCTGTGGAACACCAGCATGTCGCCGGCGCGCAGCTTCTCTTCGCGCACGTTGTCGCGGATGACTTTCTTGTCGCGGTTGATCGCCAGCAGGCTGATGCCGTTCTGCTTGCGCAGGCGCAGTTCGCGCGCGGTCTTGCCGATGAACTTGGATGTGGGCGGCACCACGGCTTCCGAAATGCCGGCACGGCTTGGATTGAACAGGTCACCGAAGTGGCGAAGCCGCGAGGACATGCGCAGGAACTGGTTCTGGGCGAAGTCGCCGACCTCCTGCCGCGTACCCATCACGCCCAGCACGCTGCCCACCCAGATGCGCATGTCGGCCGGCGGCGCCAGCCGCGTGTCATTGCCGGTCTGCAGGGCCAGCATCAGCGGGGCATCGTGCAGCGCCTCGGCCTCGCCCAGCGACATGCCTACCAGCGGACTTTCGGCGGTGACCACCAGTTCGAACACGTCGCCTTCGATGCCGTAGGTGTTGGCGAAATAGCTCTCGGTGCGTGCCGGGGTGACGGCACCGTCAGCGTCAGGGGTTTCCTCCTTCAGCTTCCGATCACCATGGAAGCGGAAGTACAGCAGCGAGGCGGCGACCAGTGCCAGTCCGATCGGCAACGGCGCGAACATGCGCAGCGGCTCCAGCGTGGCCATGCCCGAGGGCAGGTTGTTGTTGGCCGACACCAGCAGGTCGTTCAACAGGATCAGCGGCGAGTTGCCCACCATGGTGAACGCGCCGCCCATCACGATCGCGGCCGCGATAGGCAGCAGCAACCGCTGCAGCGACAGCCCCGTGCGCGACGACAGGCGGGAGGCGACCGGCATGAACAGCGCCATCACCGATGGGTTCTGCATGAAGGAGGAGTTGAGGCTGGCGATGGCGGTGGTCATCAGCAGCAGCCGCTGCTCGATGCCGTGCCCACGTCGCAGCAGCCATGACGCCAACCGGTTCAGCGCGCCGGTGCGGTCCAGCCCGGCTCCGAGGATCATGGTGGCGATGATGCTCATCACCGCGTTGCCCGAGAAGCCGCCGAAGATCTCCTCGGGCGCGATCAGCCCGGTGATCCCCAGCACCACCAGCACGACCAGCGCCACCAGATCGGCGCGGATGCGCTCGAACAGGAACATCGCCATCGTGAAGCCGACCAGCCCGAGGACGAGCTTCATGTCGTTGGTCAGCGTCAGCGCGTTTTCCATGTCGCGGTCGGTTTCCTGGTGCGTGCTGCGGTATTACTCGCGGTCGTACAGAAGGTCCCACACCCCATGGCCTAGCTTCTGGCCGCGGGTCTCGAAATGCGTCTGCGGGCGCCATGCCGGGCGGGGCACGCTGCCGCGCGCGCCGGCGCGGTTCACCAGCCCCGGTGTCGCATCCAGCACATCCCACATGTGCTCGGCATAGGCTTCCCAGTCGGTGGCGCAGTGCAACCGGCCGCCCAGGCGCAGCTTGCGCGCGATGAGCGCAGCGAACTCGGGCTGCACCAGCCGGCGCTTGTTGTGGCGCTTCTTGTGCCACGGATCGGGGAAGTAGATGCGGACTTCGTCCAGCGATCCATCCGCGACCTCATGCTGCAGCACTTCCACCGCATCGTGATGGTAGACGCGCACGTGGTCGCTGCCGTCATCGGCCAATGCGTTCAACAGCCGGCCCACGCCGGGCGCATGCACTTCCAGGCCCAAGTAGTCGCGTTCCTTGTCGTGGGCGGCCGCGAAGCGCAGTGCTTCGCCATTGCCGAAGCCGATTTCCAGCACACGCGGCGCCGTGCGGCCGAACACCGCGTCGTAGTCGCGTCGTGTGCCCGTGTAGTCCAGCCCGAAGCGCGGCCATTGCGTGTCGAACGCGCGTTGCTGGGCCTCGGTGAAGCGGCCCTGGCGCAACACGAAGCTGCGGATTTCGCGCCGGCCTTCGCTGATCGTGAAGGGCTTGGGCGGTGTCTTGGCGCCCGGGCTGGAAAACGGGTCCGTCATCAGCCGATCAGTCCGTCGATCGGACTCGATGCCGAGGCGTTGCGCTTGCGCGGGATGCGGCCGGCGAGGAAGGCCTCACGACCGGCTTCCACGGCCTTCCTCATCGCGCTGGCCATCAAAACGGGGTGCTTCGCACCGGCGATGGCGGTGTTCATCAACACGCCATCGCAGCCGAGCTCCATGGCGATGGCGGCGTCGGACGCGGTGCCGACGCCGGCATCGACCAGCACGGGTACCTTGGCGTTCTCGATGATTTCCAACAGGTTGTACTTGTTCTGGACACCCAGGCCGGAGCCGATCGGGGCGGCCAAGGGCATCACCGCCACGCAGCCGATCTCTTCGAGACGTCGCGCGAGGATTGGGTCGTCGCTGGTGTAGACCATCACTTGAAAGCCATCGGCCACCAGCTTCTCGGCGGCGGCGAGGGTCTGCACAACGTCGGGGTACAGGGTCTTCTGGTCGCCGAGGACCTCCAGCTTCACCAAGGTGTGGCCGTCGAGCAGTTCGCGGGCCAGCCGGCAGGTGCGCACGGCATCGTCGGCGGTGTAGCAGCCGGCGGTGTTCGGAAGAATGGTGTAGCGGTCCGGCGGCAGCACGTCGAGCAGGTTGGGCTCGTTGGGCGACTGGCCCAGGTTGGTGCGGCGGATGGCGACGGTGACGATTTCGGCGCCCGCGGCCTCGGTGGCCAGGCGGGTTTCCTCGAAATCCTTGAACTTGCCGGTGCCGGTCAGCAGGCGGGAACGATAGGTCTTGCCCGCGATCACCAGCGGGTCATGGGGGGCGGTGTTGGACATGCGGCGATTATCGCCCATGTCATGCCGGTGCGTCCCGCCGATCCGGATCGATCCGCGGTTTCAGCCGCCGCCCAGTGCGTGCACGATCTCGACACGGTCACCCGCCTGCAGCATGTGCTGTGCGTGCTGCCCGCGCGGGATGATCTCTCCATTGACCTCGATGGCCACGCGGCGCTCGGCCAAGCCTTGCAGGTGGAGGAGGGTGGCGACGGTGCTGCGGTCCGGCAGCGCCAGAGGCTGCCCGTTCAACTGGATATCCATGCCGCCATTGTCGCCGATGGCCCGCATACTTGCCGCATTGCAGCGTGTGCGCCGACGGGCTTGGTGGAACGATGCGCGCCATGCGCAGCCGTACGGCAGAGCCGGCGCGCAGCCCATCATCCATTGCCCCGGGAGATTCCATGAAGCGTTCCATCTCGCCCGTCCGTTCGTTGCTGGCCCTGGCGCTGGCTGCGGCGGCGACCCCCGCCCTTGCGCAGGACGGCCCCTATTCGCAGACCATCTTCTTCGGCGACAGCCTGACCGACGCAGGCTACTTCCGGCCGCTGCTGCCGGCTTCGGTGCGGCCGGTGACCGGCCAGTTCACCACCAACCCCGGCTTTGTCTGGTCGCAGTACCTGGCGGAGTACTACGGCACCAGCGCCTACGCCAATGGCAACGGCCAGGTCGGTACCAACTACGCGGCCGGCGGCGCGCGCGTGGGCACGAACACCACCGGTGCGCTGGGGCCGATCCCGTCGCTGGCCAGTCAGGTGAACACCTATCTGGCTTCCACGGGCGGACGCGCCGACCCCGATGCGCTGTATACGGTGTGGGGCGGAGCCAACGACCTGTTCGCGATCACCAATGGCGGCGCGGACCCTGCAACGACGATAGGTTCTGCGGTAACCGCGCAGGTCGGCATCATCGCCACGCTGCAGAACGCAGGCGCCCGCTACATCCTGGTGCCCACGGTGCCCGACCTCGGCGTCACCCCGGGCTTCCGCGCACAGGGCCCGGCGGCCATGGCGGGCGGCACCCAACTGGCGACGACGTACAACAATGCGCTGTACGGCGCCATCAGCACGGCTGGCCTGCGCGTGATTCCGCTGAATACGTTCACGTTGTTGCAGGAGATCGTGGCCAGCCCGGCCGCATACGGCTTCGCCAATGTCACCGGCACTGCCTGCCAGCCGCAGATCACCGCGAACTCGCTGACCTGCAACCCCACCTCGTACGTCACCCCGAATGCACCCGACACCTACGCGTTCGCGGATGGCGTGCATCCGACCTCGCGCGCTCACGGCATCCTGTCGCAGTACGCGGTCTCGATGCTGGAGGGGCCGCGCCAGATCGCGCTGCTGCCGTATACCGCGTCCGTGCATGGCCGCGCGCGCGCGGACCGCGTGGCCTCGCACGTGGCGGGCAAGCCCGAAGCCGATGGCATGCGCTGGTGGGGCGACCTGCGCGGCGACTTCCTGCGTTACGGAGACGGTGACGTGTACGACGGCGTCGGCCCGACCGGTACATTCGGTGTGGACTGGTCGCGTGGCTCATGGGTCTATGGCGGCTTCGCGGGCTATGGTCGTGCGCAATACGACTTCGGCCGCCGTGGTGGCAGTTTCGACGAGTCCGACGCCACCCTGGGCGGTTTCGCCGGGTGGTATGGCGATCATCTCTGGGCGAATGCACAGATCAGCTACAGTTGGATCTCCTACGAGGTGGACCGCGAGGTGCAGCTGGGCGACATGACCCGTCGCCATTCCGGCTCGCCGGACGGCACCAACCTCAGCGTGGGCGCCAGCGTGGGTTACGAGTTCGGCGAGGGCGCGTTCCGCCATGGTCCGGTAGCCAGCGTGCTTTCGCAGACCATCGAGATGGACGGCTACAGCGAGAGCAACCTCAATTCCAGTGCGCTGGCCTACCCGGACCAGGACTTCGATTCGTTGATCGGCAGCGCGGGCTGGCAGGTCAGCTACGCCATCCATGATCACCTGGCGCCCTATGCCCGGCTGACGGTGGATCGCGAATTCGAAGACCCGGCGGAGGAAGTCTTCGCGCAGGTCCTGTCGCTGCCGGGCACGACGCCCTATGCGGTGCCGGGCCTGGATACCGATGACAGCTACGGGACCCTGCTGCTGGGTGCACGCACGCGGCTGTTCGGGTTCGACGCCAACCTGGGCGTCAACACGACGGTCAACCAGGGCGGTGGCACCAACACCACGGCATTCATGACCCTGAGCGGCAACTTCTGATGCACGACCCGCGATGCGGCGCCGGGTGACGGCGCCGCATTGCCTTGCCGCGTCCTGCGGCATAGACTCGCCGCATCGTGCGGGTGTAGTTCAATGGTAGAACTGCAGCTTCCCAAGCTGCTAGCGTGGGTTCGATTCCCATCACCCGCTCCATCTTCGCATTCCCCTTCCCGCGTCCTGTCATCGCCCGGTATCCGGTGCGTGGCATGCTGTGCCTGGCCCCCGTGATTGCATATCCATGAAGCTCGCCATCCTGTCGCGCAACGGCAAGCTGTACTCGACACGACGTCTCGTCGAAGCCGCGCGCCAGCGTGGCCATACGGCGCGGGTGCTGGATCCGTTGCGGTGCTACATGCGCATCGCATCCACCGGCTTCCAGTTGCACTACAAGGGCAGATCGCTGGCCGACTACGACGCGGTCATCCCGCGCATTGGCGCCTCCATCACGCGCTATGGCACGGCCGTGTTGCGCCAGTTCGAGCTCATGGGGACGTACAGTCCCAACCCGTCGGATGCCATCCTGCGTGCACGCGACAAGCTGCGCGCGCACCAGTTGCTGGCGGCGCAGGGAATCGATCTGCCGGTGACGGTATTCGGCGACAACCCGGACGACACCCACGACCTGCTTTCGATGCTGGGCCCGCCACCGCATGTCATCAAGTTGAACGAAGGTGCTCAGGGGGCCGGCGTGATGCTGACGGAGAAGCCGTCTGCATCACGCAGCGTCGTCGAGGCCCTGCGCGGCCTGTATGCCAGCTTCGTGGTGCAGGAATTCATCGCGGAGGCGGAGGGTGCAGACCTGCGCTGCTTCGTGGTCGGTGACCACGTGGTGGCATCGATGCGCCGCCAGGCCCCTGAGGGGGACTTCCGGTCCAACCTGCACCGGGGCGGCACGGCCCAGCACGCGGTGGCGACGGAAGAGGAATGCGCCGTCGCCATACGGGCGGCGCGCGTGTTGGGGCTGGGCGTGGCTGGCGTGGACCTGATCCGCGCCGCGCGTGGTCCGCTGGTCCTGGAGGTCAACTCGACCCCGGGACTGGAAGGCATCGAGGCGGTCTGCGGTGTGGACGTCGCCGGACGGATCGTCGAGCACCTGGCCGCCCATTCTGAATAGGGCGACAGGACACACTCCGCCGCAGGTTATTGAATTTTCACGTGAAGTTAACGCGCCTTTTAACGGTGGTTTAATCGAAACCCGCGTAGCCTTGTTCGGACCGCAGCTCTGCGTTCCTCCCGGTGTTTGCATCTGGAAAGCACAGGTTTACGGTAATCGGGGCATCAGTTTGGCCCAAGCGGGCTTCCACCCGCTTGGGCCTTTGTTTTTCTCGGCCAGCCCTTTCGATACTTGCTGGCATGGGTCCCGTTGGCTAAATTCGGTAATCCCCATCACGTAAGGAAGCAGCATGCGTCGTCCTCCCTTCATGGCATTGATGCTGCTGCTGTTTGCAGCGACCGCCCACGGTGCTTCCCGCGACAAGTCGGCCAAACCGCAAGCACTGGACCTCGACAAGCCGTTGCCCGAGCAGGTGGAGCTGATCCAGAAACAACTGGACGACGGCGAAACCTATGCCGAGATCGCGGCTGCCGACCGTGCCAAGGTCAAGGAATCCCTTGCCAGGTTTGCCTCGATCATCAATGAGAGCGGCGGGTCATTGAACCCCGAGCAGAAGACCCAGCTCGCCAACGAACGGAACGAAATCAACCAGATCCTGTCCCAGGCCGCCGCCGACAGCCGTCTCATCTGCCGCCGTGAAGCGCAGATCGGTTCGCTGCGTACGACGACCCAGTGCAAGACCGTTGCAGAGCGTCGTCGCGATGCTCAGGAGGCGCAGGACATGATGCGGCGTAACCCATCGGGTACCTACAACAAGGGTAGTTGAAGCGCCTGGTAGTCGGGTGGTCGCTCGAATGATCGCTGTTCGAGTCGGTCGTCCGGAGGGTCTGTCCAAGAATTGTTTGATCGTGCTCCCCAGCCACACAACAGGAGATTCAAAGCATGCACAAGGCGATTGTTCTGGGCTTATTGCTGACCACGTCCTCCGTAGCGCACGCCAAGATTGATTCCCTGTCTTCACGAGAAGGCTCGGACAGTGCACTGGACATCAAGTCGCCCTTCGAGACGCAGCAGCAGCAGATTCTCAATGATCTTGCCGGAGGCAAGAAGTATGGCGAGATCAGCCCCCAGGATTCGGCCAAGGTGAAGGAAGCGCTGAGTCGCATGTCCAGCCAGTTGGCTCGCGCAAACGGCTCGGTAGAGGGACTTTCCGCCGAACAGAAGATTGCAGTGTTGAACGACCAGGAGTTGATCAACGCCATTTTGACCCATGCAGGTGAAGAGAGTCGGCTCATCTGCAAGAGGGAGGCCCCCGTCGGTACGAGGCGTGCCATCACCCACTGCATCACGGTCGCGGAGCGTCGACGGCATCGTGACGAGGCGCAGAACGAGATGGACAAGAACTTCCGCTCGCCTATCAATTGACTGAAGCCTGACATGCGCATTCTGGTTATCGAAGACAACAGCGACATCGCCGCCAACCTTGGCGACTACCTTGAGGAGCGGGGTCATACGGTGGACTTTGCGGCCGACGGTGTGACTGGTCTGCACTTGGCGGTAGTCCACGAGTTCGATGCGATCGTGCTCGACCTCAACCTGCCCGGGATGGATGGGCTGGAGGTCTGCCGCAAGCTGCGCAACGAGGCCCGCAAGCAGACGCCGGTGCTGATGCTGACGGCGCGGGACTCGCTGGACAACAAGCTGGCCGGCTTCGATTCCGGTGCCGACGACTATCTGATCAAGCCGTTCGCGCTGCAGGAAGTCGAGGTGCGTCTGAATGCGCTTTCGCGGCGCGGCAAGGGCGTGCAGACACGCGTACTTGAAGTCGGCGAGCTGGAGTACAACCTGGACACGCTTGAAGTGCGCCGCCAGGGCAAGCTGCTGCAGCTCAATCCGACCGCGCTGAAGATCCTGCAGGCCTTGATGGAGGCGTCGCCCGCCGTGGTGACGCGCCAGGAGCTGGAAACGCGCGTCTGGGGCGAGGAGTTGCCCGACTCCGATTCCCTGCGCGTGCACATCCACGGCTTGCGTGCGGTGGTCGACAAGCCGTTCGACAGCCCGTACATCCAGACCCGCCACGGCATCGGATACCGCATCGCCGCACCCGATGCCAGCAGCTGAGTCGTCGAAACCCCGCCGCCACCGCCGCTTCCGGCGGCGGCTGCGCACCCGCATCATCCTGTCGTTCGTGCTGTTGGGCTTCTGCCTGACGCTGCTCCTCGCGTTCTCGGCGAACTGGGTGCGGAATCGCGTCGAGGAAGACCTCGTGGTCGACGCGATGAGCCAGAACATCAGCGAGTACCAGCGCCGCTATGTCGAGAGCGGAGGACGCCAGCGCGACCTGCGTGTCCAGACGATGCGTGCCTACGCGTTTGCACCTGACAAGTTCGATCAGCTCAAGAACGAGCAGCCCGACTGGTACGAACTGGCGAACGGAATACATGCGTTGTCCGGCACGGACGAAGATGGGTCGCCATTTTCCTATTGGCTTGCCGTGCAGAAGACGCCGGACGCGTGGTTTTTCCTTGCTTACGACATGACAGAGTCCGCCAAAGGCAAGGACAAGTTCAATCGTGCACTGATCGGCGTAGTGGTGGTGTTTACTGGCATATCGTTGTTGATCGGCTGGTGGTCCGCTTCGCGCGTGATGAGCCCTGTATCCGAACTCGCCGCACGTCTCCGTTCCTATCGCGGCAGCAGCAACCCTCGCGCGCTGGCGTCACACTTTCCCGAGGATGAGGTCGGTGAACTCGCCAAGGCACTGGACGACTATTCCGGACGCCTGACCGAAGTGGTCCAGCGCGACCGCGAGTTCAACGCCGACGTGAGCCACGAACTGCGCACGCCACTCGCCATCATCCGCGGCTCGGTCGAGTTGATGCTGTCGCGCCCTGATATGGACGAGAAGACGCGCACGCGTATCCAGCGCATCCAGCGCGCCGAGCAGCAATGCACGGACCTGATCAGTGCGTTGCTGCTGCTGTCGCGCAATGAGCGTGGCCATGGCAATACCGATGTCGCGCGCGTGGTCGACCAGCTGCTCGATGCCCATCGCGCCACGCTGGGAGGAAAGCCGCTGATCCTCAGGGTCGAAGGCGAAGGTGGTGTCACCGTGGACTCGCCCGAGGCCGCACTGTCGGTGGCGTTGGGCAACCTGATCGGCAACGCGGTCAAGTACACCAAGGATGGCGAAGTGGTCGTCCGCCTGTTGCCGGACGCCGTCGAAGTCGTCGATTCCGGGCCCGGGCTGAGCAAGGAAGACGCCGCGCGGCTGTTCGAGCGCGGTTATCGCGGCACGCATGCCGGCCATTCGCAAGGCGGCGGCATCGGCCTGTCCATTGTCAGTCGCCTGTGCGCGCTCTATGGCTGGCAGGTCGGCGTGCGTCCGGGGGACTCGAAAGGCGTCGTGGCCACGTTGCGTTTCTCGCCAGCGCGGGACACGCCGCCGGACTCGCCGGGCGCTGCGCCGCAAGGCGCGTGAGTCCTGGGTTTCCTTACAGCGTGATCCAGAAACAGTTGTAGGCCCTGCGCAGGCCGAACGTGGTGTCGGCGGGTGTGGCGCTGTTCTTCAGCGTCTGCACCACGCGCAGGCCGATGGGACGCTGCCGCCGCGCGGTGTGCGGGTAATAGCCATCCTGGTTGGCGTCGACCACCTGTCCGGCGGCATCCAGCACCGGTGCAGGGGTGGGGCGGACCGGGACGATGTCGACCAGCGGGCGCTGGGCGACCGCATCGAGCCGGTCGAGGATGCGCAGTGCGGTGGCGTCTGATGTGCCGGTCCAGTGGTAAACGCCGGCCAGGCGGTTCACGTCCTTCGCCTGGATGGCGGAAGAGACCTGCATCACCAGGTCGCTGAGCGTGAGGGAGCAACCTCCGCGGTAGAGGGAGCCCGTCGCGGCGGTGGGCGTGTCGCCCGACGGCAGCCGGTCCATGGCGCCGATGTCCTCGCAGCGCTTGTCGGTGTAGACGGTCTGGCCGGACATCGTGCTGCAGCGCTGCACGCCCTGCTGCTGGGCGCGTGCGTCATGCACCTTCAGGCAGGTCCACGGGGCCAGGCAAAGCAGGGCAAGGCACGACAAGGGGCGCATGCGAACAGCCTAATCCGCGCCTGCGTCCAGGTCATGGCGCAAACGCACGGAATGGGATGGCCATTCACATGCCGGCAGGATGGACCGGGTCGCCGCTGCTCAGCGTGTCCAGCCCAGCCGCGCCAGCACGGTCTGTGTGGGCTTGGCCAAGTTGAGCGTGTAGAAATGAAGCGACGGCGCGCCGCCTGCGATCAGGCGTTCGCACAGGCCGGCGACCACGTCGGCGCCGAAGTCGCGGACGGCATCCGCATCGTCGCCCAGCGCCTGCATGCGCTTGCCGATCCAGCGCGGGATCTCCGCGCCGCATGCTTCGGAGAAGCGACGCAGCTGGGTGAAGTTGGAGATCGGCATGATGCCCGGGATGATCGGAATCTCCACCCCGAGCCTGCGCACCGCATCGACGAAGTGGAAATACGCATCCGGGTTGTAGAAGTACTGGGTGATCGCGCCATCGGCGCCGGCATCGACCTTGGCCTTGAAGTGGCGCAGGTCCATCAGCGCATCTGCCGCCTGAGGGTGGGTCTCGGGATATGCGCCGACTTCGATATGGAAGGTGTCGCCGTGCTCGGCGCGGATGAATTCGATCAGTTCCGAGGCGTACCGCAGGTCGCCGGGATGGCCCATGCCGGAAGGCAGGTCGCCGCGCAGGGCGACGATGCGCTTGCAGCCGAGCGCGCGGTACAGGCGCAGCAGTTCGCGGATCTCTTCGCGGCTGCCCCCCACGCACGAGAGGTGCGGCGCGGCGTCGAAGCCGTGGTGCTGGTTGAGGTGCCGGACCGTTTCCGATGTGTAGCTGAGCGTGGAGCCGCCGGCGCCGAACGTGCAGGACACGTAGTCGGGCGCATGCGTCTTCAGCTTGTCCGCGGTGCGGTCCAACTGCGTGCGCTGCTCATCGGTCTTGGGAGGATAGAACTCGAAGCTGATGGATGGCATGGCGGGCGCCCGTCGGATCGTGGGCGAAGTATATCTCTTCATCCGGATGAATGATGCATCCTTATAGCGCCGGGCCGTATCCCGCGGCGGGTGGCGCGGCTACCCTGTCGCCATCCCCCGCCGGCTGCCGCATGACCATCGTCCTCACGCCCTTCGCCCGTACCCGCCTGTTCCCCACCGACAAGCGCCGAAATGCCATCCAGGACTGCACCCCGGAGGCATTCGAGCAACGCCTGAACGAAGAGAAGCCATTCGACGTACTCGAGGGCTATGCGCCGTTCTGTCGCCTGCACGTGCACCGGAACTGGACGGCGACCCGCTGCCTGACCGTGCCCATCACCGACGACAACCGGCATCTGCTGCGGTCGGGCTACGAAGCGCGCTCGTCGGCGGAACTGCCCGTGCTGGTGCGCTGGTTCGAAGGGGTCGAACCGCCGGTGGCCGACTACCTGATCGTCATCCTGTACAGCGCCGCGCAGCTGGCGAAGGAGGAGGCGCCGATCGACGGCGACTGGGGCGTGGTGGGCTGCCTCTACACCGCCACGCCGCATGAAATCCCGATGGCGCCCATCACGATGATGCGCAATGCGCTGGGCGTGGAGGAGGGTGGCTCGGGCGTGCCGTTGGATGCCGAGGCCTACCGGCGGAGTGTGGCGTTCTGGGAACGCAACGCCAACTGGCGCCCGTAGAAGACGCTTCGTTACTGCTCAGGGCAACGCCAGCGCCGCCAGCGCATCGCGCAGCTGCACGGCCGGCGGATCGGCGACCTCGATCCTCGCGACATCGGCTTCCTCCCGCGGCGCTTCCAGCGCGGCGAACTGGCTGTCCAGCAGCGAGGCCGGCATGTAGTGATCATGGCGTGCGTGCAATCGAGCGGCCACCAGTGCCTTGTCGCCCTGCAGGAACAGGAACCGCAACGGCAGCCCGGTGGCACGCAGCCGGTCACGGTGGCGCCGGCGCAGGCCGGAGAACGCCAGCACCACGCGCTCGCCTGCCGCCACACGCTGTTGCAGGTCCAGGGCGATGCGACGTACCCAGGGGGCGCGCATGCGGTCGGTGAGCGGTTGACCACTGGCCATGCGCGCTTTCGCCGGCGCGCTGTGGAAATCATCGGCATCCAGGAACGTTGCCGGCCAGGCAACGGCCAAGGCGCGCGCCAGGGTGGTCTTGCCGCTGCCCGACACGCCCATCACTACGACGATGCGCACGCGCTCGCTCATGCCGGCACTTCCACCCGCACCTGGTAGGTGCGCCCCGCTGCGAAGCCACGGATGGCGTCGTCGTCCTGCCACACGCCATCCAGCGCCACACGTACCTGCGTGAGCCCGGCGACGCGTTCGATGGTGACCTCGAACGTGGCGCCCCGGAAGCGGCGCGACGCGCGCGCCAATGGCCAGTGCGATGGCAGGTGCGGTTCAATCCGCAACGCATCGCCATCGCCGCGCATACCGAACAGCTCCTCCACCAGGCAGCGGTACAGCCACGCGGCCGTGCCCGTATTGAACAGCTGGCTGGAACGGCCGGCGGTGCGCGGGTGCAGCCGCCAGGCGCCCCGGTAGTAGTTGGGCACGAACACCGGCAGCTGGCCGCGCTGCAGGCAGTCGTCAGCTTCCGGCGTCGGCAGCATCGCGCGCAGTACCTGCCATCCACGGTCGGCTTCGCCGGCCTGGTACAGGCTGTACAGATAGAACGCCGCCGCATGGTTGTAGACCGCGCCATTCTCGGCGGTGCCGGGGAACTTCTGCGTCACCCGTCCGACATCCTCGCGCATGCGGGTGTACGGTGGGTCATACATGGTCACGCCGTAGGGCGACACTAGGTACGTGTCGACGGCGGCCAGCATGCGCGCGCGCTTCTCGGCGTCGGCCGCGCCACTGAGGATGGCCCAGCTCTGCGGGTTTAGGAAGATGCGGCCTTCGCCATCCCCGCTGACGCCGAACGCGACATCATCGTCGGTGATGCCGCGCCCGTACCAGTCGCCGTCCCACAGGTGTGCGTTCATGGCGGCGTTGCACGCCTCCGTGCCCACGCGGAACTCATCGGCGAGCGTGTCGTCGCCGCGGCGCGCGCAGATCTCCGCCCACTGCTTCAATGCATAGGCGCTGGCCAGCGTCAGCCAGCCGGACACGCCGCGTCCGCGCCAGCCGACCATGTTCATCGGGTCGCACCAGTCGCCCTGTGCGATGTAGCTGAGGCCGCGCGCATCGCGTGCCTGCAGCAGCCAGCGCATGGCGCGCGTGATGCGTTCCGACACGCTGGCCGCCTGTCCGTGGCCGTCGGTCACCATGGCGTCGAGGATGGCGTCGTCGCCGGTCTCGTCCAGATAGGCCCGCAGGCAGATCGGCAGCCACACGCAGTGGTCGGTGTGCGGGATCTGGTTGATGTACTTCAGCTCGGCACCTTCCACCAGCAGGATGCCGTCCGGCATCGCCCCGGAAGGCTCCTGCTGCGACAGGGCGTGCAGGAACGCCGCCCGTGCGGCTTCCGGACGCAGGAAGCCCATCCCCATGTGGTCCTGCAGGTAGTTGCGCGTCTGCGGGTCCGTGGTCAGGCGGTTGACGTCGCCGTGGTAGTAGACCTGGCGCGGCAACCAGTGGTTGGCGAACGCATCCAGCCACGGGTCCGGCGTCTCGACGCGCAGGCATCCCTTGCCTGCGTCGACGTAGGCCGCGCTGCCTACTGCCGCTCCCGCGAACGCTTCCTTCGATAGGTGTCCTTCGCGCAGGCGCCGGATCTCGTCGTCATCGCGCGCCGGCGCGAACAGGAAGCGGTACTCCTGTACTTCATCCTCGGCGAGTTCCATCCGGTACTGCAGCACGGCGGTGGGCATTTCGTACGCAGCATCACCACCACTCAGCAGATTCTGGCCGACGATGGCCTGCGGCGCATGCAATCCGCCTTCGCCCTCGAAGTTCGCCTGGTGGGCTTCCCATGCATCCGGCGTCCGCTCGTAGAGCAGGACGGTGCGGTCCTTGAAGTCGCGGTTGCGGAAGTAATCCTCGACCTTCTGGTAAGGCGTGACGCTGGCGCAGACGATGCCGCCCAGATCGGCGCGATGGCTGCCCGACTGGTTCATCCACGACATGTAGCCGACCGGGAAGTAGGGATACAGGCTGAGGCGTCGTCGACGGCCCGACCGGTTGCGCACGCGCACCGTCCACAACTCCGCCACCTCGTCGACAGGCAACACCACGCCCATCTCGACCTCGATGCTCCCGCATCGCACGCGCCACGCCACATCGGCCAGGCCGACGGAAAACGCGAACGCCTCCGGCGTCCGTCGCACCGGTTCGTGCGGCACGGAGAAAAGTCCGCCGTCCTCCTCGTCCTTGACGTAGCAGAAGCGACCCGGGTGATGCGCGTAGTAGGGCTGCTCCGGCTGCATGAAGGTCTTGGCCTCCAGCGTCGGCGCATGCGCGTATTTGGCGGGCTCCGGCTGCATGAACTGCGCCGTGGCGAACCCGCGGCAGTTGAGCTGCAGCAGCATCCGCCGGTTCCACAGGAAGGTGGATGCCGCGGGCATCGCGGTGGGACTTGTCAGGACGAAGCGGCGCCCCTGCTCTTGGAAACCGTAAGGCACCTTGGTCATGCAGCAGCTTCCCGACGGGATTGCAGGTCGCTCTGCACCTGCGACAGAGTGGTCGCATCGAGCGGGTAGAACCGCATCACCCACGCCGCCACCAGGGCGACGGCGCCGGGGATCACGGTCAGCAGCAGCACGATGCCGAGCCGGGAAGCGTCCGACTGCGCTGCGTTGGCCACGTAGCCCATCCCGGCCAGGATCCAGGCGATCGTCGCCGACGCCAGCGCGCCGCCGAGTTTCTGCGAGAACGTCGCCGCGGCGAAGGTCATCGCGGTGGCGCGCCGACCGGTTTTCCATTCGGTGTAGTCGGCGCAGTCGGCGTACATCGAGAAGGCCAGGGGTGACTTGGGCCCCAGCATCAGGCCGACCAGCAGGTTGAGCGTGAACATGAGCCAGACCGCTTCAGGGGGGATGAAGAACATCGCACAGCTCACCACGCCGACGCCGGCCATCAGCCAGGCCATCAATCGCCGCTTGTCCACGTAGCGGGTCATCAGTGGCGTCAGTCCGGCACCCACGGCCAGGGCCAGCGCATAGGTGCCCAGGAACAGACCGCTCAACTCCGGCCGCTCGAGGTGGTACTTGAGGTAATACGCCAGCGAGCCGCCCCGCATCACGATGGTCACCATGATGATCAACGCCAGCGCGAACAGCACCATCCACGGCCGGTTGTGCAGCAGGTCGGTCACGTCCTGGCGCACGGCGCTGCGTTGTTGCGGCAGCGGTGCGACACGCTCGCGCGTGGTCAGGAACACGGTGACGAATGCTGCCGTGGCGATCACGCCGTACAGCGACAGCGTCAGCTGCCAGCCCAGCGCCTCATCGCCACGTCCCAGCCACCGCACCAGGTCCAGGGTGAGCCAGTTCACCGCCATCGTGCCGGCGAAGGCGGCGATGAAACGGAAACTGATCAGCTGGGTGCGCTGCTGGCTGTCGGCGGTGATCACCCCGGAGAGCGCGGAGTAGGGAATGCTCAGCACCGTATAGGCGAGCATCATCAGGGTGAAGGTCGCATAGGCCCACGCGAGCCGTCCGCCTTCGCCCAGGTCGGGCACGGTCCAGGTCAGCACGCCCGCGAACGCCATCGGCAATGCCCCATAGAGCAGATAGGGCCTGAAGCGGCCAAACCGGCTGCGCGTGCGATCCGCGAGTGCGCCCATCAGCGGATCGGTGACGGCGTCCACCACCTTGGTGACGAGCATCATCGTGCCGACCGCAGCGGCCGCCAGCCCCATCACGTCTGTGTAGAAGATGAGCAGGAACGCCGAGATGTTGGCCCAATAGAGGTTGAAGCCGAAATCGCCAACGCCGTAGCCGACCTTTTCGCCCAGGCGGGGTTCCGTTGCTGGTGTTGCCTTGCTTGTGGGGTGCGCGGTGTCGCCGCTCCCCTGGTCGCGTTGCATGTCCACTCCCGGATTGACGTCGTTGCGCGACGGGTCACGAAGGACAGTGCCCGGCGCGAACCGAAACGGCGGCCAAGCTTGCGATGATCGCGCCGGGGAGGCAAGCGCCGGGATGTGGTGACGGTGACGGTAAAGCGCATTCCGTCACGCAATGCAGAACGGGCGCCCTGGGGCGCCCGTTCCGGTAGTGCAGCGAAACCGCCGCCGCGATCAGTAGCGGTAGTGGTCCGGCTTGTACGGGCCTTCGACCGCCACGCCGAGGTAGTCGGCCTGGTCCTTGGTGAGCGTGGTCAGCTTCACGCCGATCTTCTCCAGGTGCAGGCGCGCGACTTCCTCGTCGAGCTGCTTCGGCAGGCGATAGACGGTCTTTTCGTACACGTCCTTGTTCGCCCACAGGTCGATCTGCGCCAGCGTCTGGTTGGCGAAGGAGTTCGACATGACGAAGCTCGGGTGGCCGGTGGCGCAGCCCAGGTTCACCAGGCGGCCTTCGGCCAGCAGGAAGATCGCGTTGCCGTTCGGAAACACGAACTTGTCCACCTGCGGCTTGATGTTGATGCGCTTGGCGTCCGAGGCGTACAGCGCGTCGACCTGGATCTCGTTGTCGAAGTGGCCGATGTTGCAGACGATGGCCTGGTCCTTCATCGCCTTCATGTGCTCGAGGGTGATGATGTCCTTGTTGCCGGTCGTGGTGACATAGATGTCGGCCAGGCCCAGGCTGTCTTCGACGGTGTTGACCTCGAAGCCTTCCATCGCCGCCTGCAGCGCGCAGATCGGGTCGATCTCGGTGACGATGACGCGGGCGCCGTAGGCGCGCAGCGAGTGCGCCGAGCCCTTGCCCACGTCGCCATAGCCGCAGACCACGGCGAGCTTGCCGGCCAGCATCACGTCCATCGCGCGCTTCAGGCCATCGGCCAGCGACTCGCGGCAGCCGTACAGGTTGTCGAACTTGGACTTGGTGACCGAGTCGTTGACGTTGATCGCCGGCACCAGCAGCTTGCCTTGTTCGGCGATCTGGTAGAGGCGGTGCACGCCGGTGGTGGTCTCTTCGGAAACGCCCTTCCAGTCCTTGACCACGCGGGTCCAGTAACCCGGACGCTCCTTGGCGACGCGCTTCAGCAGGTCCTTGATCACCTGCTCTTCGTGGTTGCCCGAGGCGGTGTTGACCCAGTCGCTGCCGTTTTCGAGTTCATAGCCCTTGTGGATCAGCAGGGTAACGTCGCCGCCGTCGTCCACCACCAGTTCCGGACCGGTCTGGGTGCCGTCGGGCAGGGTGAAGGTCAGCGCGTCGAGCGTGCAGTCCCAATATTCCTCCAGCGTCTCGCCCTTCCAGGCGAACACCGGCGTGCCGGTGGCGGCGATCGCTGCGGCGGCGTGGTCCTGCGTCGAGAAGATGTTGCACGAGGCCCAACGCACGTCGGCGCCGATGTCCTTCAGTGTCTCGATCAGCACGGCGGTCTGGATCGTCATGTGCAGCGAGCCGGTCACGCGCACGCCGTTCAGCGGCTTGGTGGCGGCGTGCTTGCGGCGGATCGACATCAGGCCGGGCATCTCGTGCTCGGCGATGTCGAGTTCCTTGCGGCCCCAATCGGCCAGGGAAATGTCGGCGACCTTGTAGTCGCCCTCGGTCGAAAACTTGCGTACTGCGTTCATGGCATTGCTCCGGTCTGTGCGATCAGGGTCGCAGGTTATCCGGGCGCCGTTGCAGGTTCATTCCGCCGAGCCTGGCCGGACTCCCTTGGTCACGGTCGCAGCGCCCCTCGGCGAAGGGCGGCCATTATATCGCTTGTTCCGGATGAAACGATGGCGCACGGATTTGCCTGATCGGGTAGGCTTGGATTGTTGCCTTGCAGCAGACCAATTGCCCTTCCTGGCAATACCAATACAAGCCAAACGAACGACGGGATCCACGCGCCACGCATGAACAGCCCCCGCAGTCTCGAATTCGCTCCACCCGATGTCCCCTTGCGTGAAGACGTGCGCCGACTGGGCGCGCTGGTCGGCGACATGCTGGCCGAACAGGTGTCGTCCGATTTCCTGGCCGATGTGGAACGCGTGCGCACCACCGCCATCGCGCGCCGACAGGCCGGCGAGCCGCCGCAATCACTGGCCGGGCTCCTGGATGGCCAGCCGCCCGAGCAGGCGGAATCGTTGATCCGCGCCTTCAGCACCTATTTCCAGGTGGTGAACATCGCAGAGCGCGTCCATCGCATCCGCCGTCGCCGTGACTATCAGCGCGCAGGCAGTGCGCGGCCGCAGCCCGATGGTCTGCATGACACGCTGTCCAAGCTGAAGGCGCAGGGGGTGACGCTGGAAGAGCTGGCCGACTGGCTGCCGCGCATCGACGTGGAGCCGGTGTTCACCGCGCACCCGACCGAAGCCGTGCGTCGGGCGCTGCTGGAAAAGGAGCAGTTGATGGTGGCCAGCCTGATCAACGGGCTGGACGGTACGCGTACGCCGGGCGAACTGGCTACCGACACCGCGCGTTTCCGCATGGCGCTGACCTCGGCCTGGCAGACAGCTGATTCTTCGCCTGTCCGGCCGGGAGTCGAGGACGAGCGCGAGCATGTCGGCTTCTACTTGATCGAAGTGCTCTACCGTGTCATCCCGGTACTGTATGAAACGCTGGAAAACGCGATCACCGAAGTCTACGGCGCTGCGCCGCAGATCACCGCGCACCTGCCTCGGGTGTTGCGTTTCGGTACCTGGGTCGGCGGTGACATGGACGGCAACCCCAACGTCGATGCCAGCACGATTACCGCGACGCTGGATGCGCAACGACGCGCCATTCTGACGCGCTATCTGAAGGAGCTGCGTCAGCTCACCACGCTGCTCAGCCAGTCCAGCTCCGTGATCGGAGTATCGCGCGATGTGACCGAGCGCGTGGAGGCCTATCGCGCGCTGATGCCGGAGGCAGTGAAGAAGTCGCGCCCGCGCCATGGCGACATGCCCTACCGCCTGCTCAACGACCTGATGCGCGCGCGCCTGCAGGCGACGCTGGAAGGTCGGCCGGAAGGCTATGTCTCGCCTGAGGAGCTGGCGCATGACATCGACCTGATCCTGCACAGCCTGGAGGCCAATCGCGGCATCCATGCCGGCTGGTTCGCCGTGCGCCGGTTGGCGTGGCGTGTGCGCACGTTCGGCTTCCATCTCGCACGGTTGGATGTGCGCCAGGAGTCCAGCGTGCATGCAGGTGCCGTGGCTGCGGCCCTGGGCGACGCGGACTGGGAGAACCGCGACAGCGTCGATCGCGCGGCCTTGCTGGGTCCCTACGCCAACGGCGACGCGGAACTGCCGGCCAGCAGCGAAGAGGGCAACGAGCGCCTCGATGCAGTTTTTCGTGCACTGGCCGATGCGCGCACGCGCCATGGCACCGACGCGCTAGGCACCTACATCATCAGCATGGCGCACAGCCGTGCCGACGTGCTGACCGTGCTGGCGCTGGCGCGACGGGGCGGGCTGGTCGACGATGCAGGTCAGGTGCCGCTCGATATCGCGCCGTTGTTCGAAACCATCGACGACCTCGGGCACGGCACCGACGTGCTGCGCGACCTGCTCGCCGACCCCGTCTACCGCGCCCACCTCGCCGCGCGCGACAACGTGCAGATGGTGATGCTGGGCTACTCCGACAGCGGCAAGGACGGCGGCATCGCCGCCTCGCGCTGGGGATTGCAGCGGGCGCAAGTGGACCTTGTCGACGCTGCGCAGGAACTCGGCATCAAGCTGACCTTCTTCCATGGTCGCGGCGGCTCCATCATCCGCGGGGGCGGCAAGACCTCGCGCGCGCTGGAAGCGGCGCCGCGCGGCAGTGTCGATGGTCGCCTGCGCGTGACCGAGCAGGGCGAAGTGATCCATCGCAAGTACGGCATCCGTGCGCTGGCATTGCGTTCGCTTGAACAGTCCGTCGGCGCCGTGTTGCTGTCCAGCCTGCGCCCGCGTCCGCCGGAGCCGCGCGAAGCGCACTGGCGCGAGATCATGGCGCTGGTCGCGAGCGAGAGCACGCAGGCCTACCGCGCGTTCGTGCAGTCGCCGCGCTTCATGGACTATTTCCGCAGCGCCACGCCGATCGACGTGATCGAGCGGATGACGCTGGGCTCGCGTCCCTCGCGACGCCTGGGGCAGGACGCGGCACTCGGTAACCTGCGCGCGATTCCGTGGGTGTTCGCCTGGAGCCAGGCGCGCGCGGTGATCCCCGGATGGTACGGCGTGGGCGCCGGTCTGCAGGCGGCCGCGGATGCCTACGGCGAAGACGCGCTGCGCGAGATGGCGCGCGACTGGCCGTTCTTCAAGACCTTCCTGGACGACGTTTCGATGGTGCTGGCGAAGGGCGACCTGAGCATCGCCGAGATGTACTCGAAGATGGCCGGCGAGTTGCACGATGCATTCTTCCCGCAGATACAGCGCGAGCACGCATCGGTGCTGCACTGGGTGCTGACGCTCAACGGCAATGAATGGTTGCTGCAGCACGATCAGCGGCTCGCGCTGTCGATCCGCTTGCGCAATCCCTACATCGACCCGATCAGCGTGATGCAGGCCGACTTGCTGAAGCGCTGGCGCGCCAGTGATCGCGAGGACGAGGCGCTGCTGCATGCACTGGTGGCCAGCATCAACGGCGTCTCGCAGGGTGTGCAGAATACGGGATGAGGTGCGGCTGCCGTCTTCTGTAGGAGCGACGTGAGTCGCGACCGCACGCTATCCGGTTGCAATGGATTGAAGCGCAGAAGAGCTATGGCGCTTGGTTCGGCGCGTGTATTGATGTATGTCGGCAGTCAACGCATGCGGTCGCGACTGACGTCGCTCCTACAGTGATGCCACTGCTCACCCATCCAGCTCCGACCAGCGCTGGTAGGCGTGGTCCAGGTCCGCCTGTTTCGCGGCGAGCTCGTCGTTCGCGCGCTGCAGGTCGGCAGGGGATTGCAGGTAGTACGCAGGGTCGTTCATCGCCTGGGTGCGCATGGCCACTTCGGCCTCCAGGATTTCGATGCGCGCGGGCAACTGTTCGAGTTCGCGGGCTTCCTTGAAACCGAGCTTGCGCTTGGCGGCGACCGGCTCGGGTTGATGCGAGAGCGTCGGTTTGGCGGGCGAGGCGGAGGTCGCGGCAGGCGTGCGGCGCTGTCTCAGCCAATCCGAATAGCCGCCGACATAGTCGCCCAATTGGCCTTCGCCCTCCAGCACCAGCGTGCTGGTGACCACGTTGTCGAGGAAGTCGCGGTCGTGGCTTACCAGCAGCAGCGTGCCCTTGTAGTCCAGTAGCAGCTCTTCCAGCAGTTCCAGCGTTTCCACGTCCAGGTCGTTGGTCGGTTCGTCCATCACCAGCAGGTTGGAGGGCTGCGCGAACAGCTTGGCCAGCAGCAGGCGGTTGCGCTCGCCGCCGGACAGCCGGGTGATCGGCGCGCGGGCGCGCTCGGGCGAGAACAGGAAGTCCTGCAGGTAGCCGATGACGTGCTTGCGGCTGCCGTTTATCTCGACGAAATCGCTGCCCTCGGCCACGTTCTCCAGCGTGGTGCGCGTGTCGTCCAACTGGCTGCGGTGCTGGTCGAAGTAGGCGATCTGCAGGCCGGTGCCGAGCTTCACCTCGCCGTGCTGCGGCGCGAGTTCGCCCAGCAGGATCTTCAACAGCGTCGACTTGCCGGCGCCATTGGGACCGACGATGCCGACACGGTCGCCGCGCATGATCGTCGCCGACACGTCGTCCAGCAGCACGCGTCCGTCGTAGGCCTGGGTGATGCCCTTCGCCTCGATGACCTTCTTGCCCGACGACTGCGCCGCCGCGGCTTCCATCCTGACGTTGCCGGACAAATCGCGCCGTTGCGCGCGCTCGCGGCGCATCGCCTTCAGTGCGGTGACGCGGCCTTCGTTGCGGGTGCGGCGCGCCTTGATGCCCTGCCGGATCCACACTTCTTCCTGCGCCAGCAGCTTGTCGAAGCGTGCGTTCTCCTGCGCCTCGGCATGCAGCCTTTCTTCACGGCGGCGCAGGTAGTTGTCGTAGTCGCCGGGCCAACTGGTCAGCTGGCCGCGATCGATCTCGATAATGCGGGTAGCCAGCGAGCGCAGGAAGCTGCGGTCGTGGGTGACGAACACGATGCTGCCGCCGAAGGACTTCAGGAAGCCCTCCAGCCAGGCGATCGCCTCGATGTCCAGGTGGTTCGTCGGTTCGTCCAGCAGCAGGATGTTGGGGTTGCGCACCAAGGCCTGCGCCAGCAGTACACGCCGCTTCATGCCGCCGGAAAGGGCGGCAAAGTCGGTCTCCTCGGGCAACTCGAGGCGCGTCAGCACCTGTTGCACGCGCAGGTCCAGGTCCCACCCGTGCTGCGCCTCGATCTGTGCCTGCGCCTCGCCCATCGCGTCCATGTCGCCGTCGTGGAGCGCATGGTGGTAGCGCGCCAGCAACTGGCCCAGGTCGCCCAGCCCTTCGGCGACCACATCGAACACCGTGCCCTGCGTGTCCTGCGGCACTTCCTGCGCCATGCGCGCGACGATTACGCCGTTCTGCACGCGGATCTCACCATCGTCGGGCTTCAGTTCGCCGGCCATCAGCCGCATCAGCGTGGATTTGCCCATGCCGTTGCGGCCGACGATGCAGACGCGCTCGCCGGGTTCGATGGAAAGGTCTACGTGTTCGAGGAGAAGCGGCCCGCCGACACTGAAGTCGACCCGCTGGAATTGCATCAAGGACATGTGCGTATTGTAGCCGGCGCGCGCTGGCCGAAACGGCGGTTCAGGCGTTTTCCGCCGCCCGGCTGCCCAGTTCGGCGTGCCGCCGTTCCATTTCCTCGCGCAACTGGCGGCGCAGGCGCGCGGCGGCGAAGCGGCGGATCTCGTCCGGCGTGGTCGGCTCCAGCGGGGGCACCGGCGTGGTACGGCCCTCTTCGTCCACCGCGACCATGGTGAAGAAGCAGCTGTTGGCGTGGCGCACGCTCTGCTTGCGTATGTCCTCGGCTACCACCTTGATGCCGATCTCCATCGACGAGGTGCCGGTGTGGTTGACCGAAGCGAGGAAGGTCACCAGCTCGCCCACGTTGATGGCCTGGCGGAACATCACCTGGTCGACCGACAGGGTAACCACGTACTTGCCGGCGTACCGGCTGCCGCAAGCGTAGGCCACCTGGTCCAGCAGCTTGAGGATCGCGCCGCCGTGGACCTTGCCGGAGAAATTGGCCATGTCGGGCGTCATCAGCACGGTCATCGTGAGCTGGTGGCTCTTCAGTGATTCCATGGCAGGCCTCCGCAAGGTGTGGCGCGCAGGCTAACCGATCCCGGCGTAGGGCGTGCGGGGCCCGTCGCCGGAAAAGAAAACGGGCCGCATGAGCGGCCCGTTCTTGAAACTAGAGCGAAAAGCCAAGGCACTGCATCCCCGCCTGCGCGGGGATGACGGTCTGGCAAAGGCGCCTGCGTGCGCAGGCGCGCCAGACCGTCACTTGAGCTTGGCATCCTTGCGCAGCGCGTCGGCGCGGTCGGTCTTCTCCCAGGAGAAGGCGGTCGCGGTGTGCTTCTTGCCGGCGCCGTCCACGTAGCTGATTTCCTTAGGCTTGCGGCCGAAGTGGCCGTAGCTGGCGGTCGGCTGGTAGATCGGATGCTCCAGGTCCAGCATGCGGGTGATGCCGTACGGGCGCAGGTCGAAGTGCTTGCGGATCAGCTTCTCGATGACGTCGTCGCCGACCTTGCCGGTGCCGAAGGTGGTCACCGAGATGGAGGTCGGCTCGGCCACGCCGATGGCGTAGGAGACCTGCACTTCGCACTTGTCGGCCAAGCCGGCAGCCACGATGTTCTTGGCCACGTAACGCGCGGCGTAGGCGGCCGAACGGTCGACCTTCGACGGATCCTTGCCCGAGAACGCGCCGCCACCATGACGGGCCATGCCGCCGTAGCTGTCGACGATGATCTTGCGGCCGGTCAGGCCGCAGTCGCCCACCGGGCCACCGATGACGAACTTGCCGGTCGGGTTGATGTGCACCTTGTTCTTCGGCAACGCGTCCAGCCACTTCTTCGGCAGCACGGGCTTGAGGATGCTCTCGCGCACGGCCTCGATCAGGTCCTTCTGCTTGATGTCCGGGTCATGCTGGGTGGAGAGCACGACGGCGTCCAGGCCGAGGATGCTATTGCCGTCGTAGCGCAGGGTGACCTGCGACTTGGCGTCCGGGCGCAGCCACTTCAGCTTGCCGTTCTTGCGCACCTTGGCCTGCTGTTCCACCAGGCGGTGGCTGTAATACAGCGGGGCGGGCATGAATTCCGGCGCCTCGTTGCAGGCATAGCCGAACATCAGGCCCTGGTCGCCTGCGCCCTGTTCTTCCGGCTTCTTGCGGTCCACGCCCTGGTTGATGTCGGGGGACTGCTTGCCCAGCATGTTGATGATGGCGCAGGTGTGGCCGTCGAAGCCGACGTCCGAATTGTCGTAGCCGATGTCGTTGATGACCTTGCGCGCCAGCGACTCGATGTCGACCCACGCAGTGGTGGTGACTTCGCCGGCCACGATGGCGGCGCCCGTCTTCACCAGGGTCTCGCAGGCCACGCGCGCGCGCTTGTCCTGGGCCAGGATCGCGTCCAGCACGGCGTCGGAGATCTGGTCGGCGATCTTGTCCGGATGGCCTTCGGAGACCGATTCGGAGGTGAACAGGTAGCTGGACATCAGGCTTATATCCTTTGATTCGGATGAAAAGATGGGCGCGCATGATACACGCCGGGGGCGGTGTGTGCATTCTGCGTCGTTCAGGGTTGCCGCGGGTTAAGCGGGGATCACGGCTCCGCTGTCACCGGACTGCCAGAAAACGGAAACCGGGCTGTCGCCGGCCAGGCGCAGGCTGCGCGGCGAAACCCCGCCGCCAGGCTTTGCCCACGACCATGCGCCCCCTGGAACAGCAGATCGTCGAACGCTATCCGCACTGGTTCCGCGGCCGTCGCGCCGGGCTGACCCGGCCACTGCTGCGCACCCTGGGCCGCTGGTCCCGGCTGGACCAGGCCTATGCCTTCCTGGCCGACCACGGTCACCTGCACGGACTCGACTTCGTCGATGCCGCCATCGACCATCTCAACCTTAGGCCGACGGTCGATCCCGCCGCAGAGCGGCGCATCCCGGCACAGGGCCGGTTGCTGATCGTGGCCAACCATCCTTCCGGTGCGCTGGACGCATTGGCGCTCCTGCAACTCGTCGGCCGCGTGCGGCGCGACGTGAAGATCGTCGCCAACGATTTCCTGACGGGTATCGCGCCGCTGGCCAGTCTGCTGCTGCCGGTCCGCATCCTTGGGGGCAAGCCGGGCGCGGACAGCGTGCGCGCGGTCGAGCAGGCGCTGGAGGCCGAACAGTGCGTGATTGTATTCCCCGCCGGCGAGGTGTCGCGACTGGGTCCGCGGGGCGTGCGCGATACCCGCTGGCGCCGGGGCTTCCTCCGCTTCGCCCGTACGACGGCCGCACCGGTACTGCCCATCCGGGTTGAAGCGCGCAATTCTGCGCTGTTTTACGGCGCATCGGCGTTGTTCAAACCGGCGGGTACGGCGTTGCTCGCACGCGAGATGTTCCGTCGCCACCAGCGACGCTTGCAATTGCATGTGGGGCACCTCCTGCGCATGGATGCGGACGAGGACGCCGCTTCCCAGATCCTGCGGGTCCGCAAAGCGCTCTATGCGCTGGGCGGGATGGCACTGCCTGCGCCGGAAGCCGGCGACTCACCGGAGCCACTGGCGGAGGCGCTGGCGCCCGACATGCTGGAAGCCTGCATCGATGCGCTCGACGTGCTGGGCGAAACGACCGACGGAAAACGCATCTGCGTAGGGCGCCTGGCCGGCGGCTCACCGCTGCTGCGGGAGATCGGTCGCTTGCGCGAGCTGACGTTCCGGGTCGTGGGCGAGGGCACCGGCAAGCGGATGGACGTGGATGCGTTCGATGCGTGGTACGAGCACATCGTGCTGTGGGATGGAGCGCAGCGGAAGATCGCTGGCGCCTACCGGATTGCGCGCGGTGCGCCGGTACTGGCGGCGCAGGGATTGAAGGGCCTCTACACGGCCTCGCTGTTCGACTACGCCGACGACGCGCTGCCGCGCCTGGCCGCCGGCATGGAGCTGGGGCGCAGCTTCGTGGTGCCAGAATATTGGGGCAGCCGCAGCATCGACTACCTGTGGCAGGGCATCGGCGCCTACCTGCGCCGGCATCCGCGTGTGCGCTACCTGTTCGGCGCGGTGTCGATGAGCGCGGCGCTGCCTTTGCACGCGCGTGAACAGATTGTCGCGTACTACGCGCACTACTACGGCGACCCCAACGGCGAAGCGCGCTCGCGCCATCCGTTCCGCTACACCGCCACGCCCCCCCGCTTCGATGCGCTGGACGCCGACACGGCGTTCCGCGTGCTGAAGACCAACCTCGACACGCTGGGAGCGACCGTGCCGATGCTCTACAAGCAGTACACCGAACTGTGCGAACCCGGTGGTGCGCGCTTCCTCGCGTTCGGGGTGGATCCCGACTTCAGCGATTCCATCGACGGCTTGATAGAAGTGGACCTGCACCGCATCCGGCCGAAGAAGCGGGAGCGTTACCTCGGCGACGCGTGGCGTCCCATGGGGACGGCGGCATGAGCCCGCTGGCCGCGCCACCGCCGATGCGGCGCGCGGTCTTCGTTTCCGACGTGCACCTCGGTTCCAAGCATTGCCATGCTGCGGAGTTCGCCGACTTCCTCGCCGGCCTGCGCTGCAAACGCCTGTATCTGGTGGGCGACATCGTCGATCTGTGGTGGATGGCCCAGCGCCGCGCCTCCTGGGATGCCGCGCACAACCGGGTGGTGGAGGCGTTGCACGCGCTGGCACGCAACGGCACGGAGCTCATCTACGTGCCCGGCAACCACGATCGCCCGATCCGCCGCTTCTGCGGCCTGATGCTGCCCATCATGCAGGTGCGTCGACGCGCCATCCACACCACGCTTGACGGCCGCCGTTTGCTGGTCACGCACGGTGACGACTATGACGGCATTACCCACTTCGGTGGCCTGCAGGAAAAGTTTGGCGACTGGCTGTACTACCGCATCCTGACCGGCAACCGGCTGATCAACCAGGTGCGTCGCCGATTCGGCCTGCGCTACTGGTCGCTGGCGGAATACCTGAAGCGACAGAGCGATGCGGCCGAGCGCTACATCGCCCGCTTCGTGCAGGCAGGATTGGACGATGCGCGCCGGCGCGGCCTGGACGGCATCGTCTGCGGGCACATCCACCGGGCTTCGTTGTTCCAGCGCGATGGCTTGCTGTACGCGAATGACGGCGACTGGGTCGAAAGCCTTACCGCGCTCAGCGAGGAAGCCGACGGCACCCTGTGCCTGCTCTCGCATACCGGCAAAGTCCTGGCCGAGGTCGCGCCGCGACTGCGCCTGGTCCCGCAGGACGTGCCGCGCGCGGCGTGAGGACTCCCTTCGGCGGCTGCTAGGATCGCCGCATGGATTCCCTCAGTCAGATCGTTCTTGGCGCTGCCGTAGCCGCCGCCATCGCCCCCGCCAGCCAACGCCGTGCCGCACTTCTCGCCGGTGCCGCCCTCGGCACGCTGCCGGACCTCGACAGCCTGCCCATCGCGTTGTTCTCGGACAACCCGGTTTCGCTGATGACCGTGCATCGCAGCTTCAGCCATTCGTTGTTCGTGTTGCCTCTGCTCGGCTGGCTGGTCTGGTGGCTGTTCAAGCGGTTCGGCAACGGACGCGTTGCGGCGGCGCCCGTGAGCTGGTTCTGGGCGATCCAGCTGGCACTGATCACGCATCCGTTGCTGGATGCCTTCACCGTCTACGGCACGCAACTGTGGTGGCCGCTGATGCCGCCGCCGACGATGTGGTCCAGCATGTTCATCATCGATCCGCTGTATACGGTGTGGTTGCTGGTGGCCTGCATCGCGGCGTGGTTCCTGCGCGAACGCGCTGCGGCGCAACGCGCGCTCGCCGTCGGCCTGATGTTGAGCAGTGCGTACCTGGGATGGTCGCTGCTGGCCAAGACCATGGTGGATCGCGAGGCTGAGCGGACGCTCGCTTCCATGGGGCTGGGTGGGGCGCCGTATTTCTCGGTGCCGATGCCGTTCAATACGCTGCTCTGGCGCGTGGTGGCGATGACGCCGTCGGGTTACGTGGAGGCGGAGCGATCCGTCCTGGCCGATGATGGTCCGCTGCAGTTCCGCGGCTATCCGTCCAACGTGCAGGCGCTGGCGGAGGCGCACGCTGTTCCGGCGGTCCAGCGGCTGTCCTGGTTCAACCGCGGCTTCATGCGTGCGCGAGTGCAGCAGGATCGCTTGGTGCTGTCGGATCTGCGGATGGGGTTGGAGCCGGACTACAGCTTCAGCTTCGAAGTGGCCGAACGACGCGACGGAGCGTGGTCTCCGGTGACGCCGGTGCAGCAGCCCTGGGCCGCGCCGGTCTCGGGCACGGAAGGGCTGCTGAAGTTGGTCTCCGCCATGTGGCATCGCATCCGTCACCCATCAACGGAGCCATTGCGGTCCGCCATCGGCTGACGCGTCGCGGAAGCCGGCGCGTCAGCCCCTTGCGGCAGGAGATTGTCAGGAGCCGGTGTGCCTTTCCTTGCGGACGGGGTCTGCGGGTTGCGCCGCCGCCGCGTCCACGGCGACGCGTTGCTGTTCGCCGGCTTCGGTGCGGCGTTCCAGGACGAATGACTCGCCGTTCAACGCACGCCGGAAATTGTCTTCGCCCACGGCTGCGCGGAACTGGGTGGCGGCGCGTTGGTAGGAGGCGCGATACTCCGGGAAAGCGGTGCGCGGACCGATCACCATCTGTACCTTGCGTTCGCTCATGCCGGTGTACTCGGCAAGTTGTTTGATGCTGTCGCCGGCCTGCACGGAGAAGGGCAGGGCGAGCAAGGCGACGAGGAGCGGGGTTCTTGCGTTCATGACAGCCTCCAGGGGAGGTGATTACCGCTTGTTGGCTGCGGTACTCCGCAGGCCGGCGGGGGAACCGGCATGCCCATCCTCACGCTGCGTGGCCGTGCGCCCCAGTGCCGGAAAGCACCGTGACTCAGGTCATGTTTAGCGCACGTATATCTTCATCAGTAAACCGTTGCGCGCGCCTGCACGAAGGCATAGAAAAAGACGGCGTCCGGGTCATTTTGCACGTCGTGCATCTCGCGCCGCATGCCGTCCACCACATCCTGTGTCACCCGGTCGGCCTGCACCAGGGAATCAGCGGCAGACAACAGCAGTTCTTCCCAGAACGCGATCATGTCCTTGCGCCGTGCGGGCTCGCGGTTGTCGAAGTGCACCGTCTTGATCTCGGTGGCGACGTCGCGGTAGCCGCCGGCGAGCAGCAGGTTGCCCAGCTTCGCACCGATGAACGGATCGCCGCCGCTGTCGTACTGGAAATCGTTGAACGCCATCCAGTAGCGCCACGTGTTCGGCGAATACGGATGCAGCAGGAACGACGAGTTCATCACTTCGGTGATGTAGATCGGCGAGCCGGGCGCCAGTACGCGGCGGACTTCGCTCAGCACGCGCGCGGGATTCGGCACGTGCTCCAGGATCCAGCACAGGAAGGCGGCGTCGAATTCACGCGCGCCGTAAGGCAGCCGGCTGGCATCCGCCTGCAGCAGGGTATAGCGGTCGCGACACCAGGGCATGGTGGCCAGGTTCTGTCGCGCGGCCTGCAGTTGCACGTCGTTTAGGTCGACGCAGGTCACGTGCACGTCGGGGAAGCGACGCAACAGGATCTCGGTCTGAGCCCCCACGCCGCTGCCGACCTCCAACAACCGGCGTGCCCCGGTGTAGTCGACATGGTTGAACAGCGTGCTTTCCAGCAGGCGCGCCTGCTTCATCAGGCGCGCCTGTTCAACCGACGAGAATCCATGAAGGTAGGCAGGACGTTCATCGTTCTCGGACATGGACTCTCTCCTCAGGCGGCGGCAGGCAACACCGGCGCGACGCCGGCGATCAGGGCATCGAAGTAGTCGCGTGTCAGCCGAACCTGCTCGTCCGCGCTCTCGGCGCGATTGACCACCGCGCGGAATGCGAGGTTCTCGGGGCGGTCCCTGGCGTACCAGCCCAGGTGCTTGCGCGCGATGCGCACGCCCTGTGGTTCGCCGTAGAACCCGTGCAATGCCTGCAGGTGGCCCAGCAGGATGTCGCGCACTTCATGCAGCGTCGGTGGGGGAAGGTGTTCGCCGGTGGCGAGGAAGTGCGCGATCTCGCGGAAGATCCACGGACGCCCCTGCGCGGCGCGGCCGACCATCACCGCGTCGGCGCCGGTCTTCGCCAACACCTGCGCGGCCTTGGCCGGCGAATCGATGTCGCCGTTGGCGACGACGGGAATACGCAGCGCGGCCTTGATCGCGGCGATGGTCTCGTACTCGGCCATGCCGGTGTAGTGCTGGTCGCGCGTGCGGCCGTGCACGGCCAGCGAGGCGATGCCGCTCTCCTGTGCGATGCGCGCGATGGTCGGCCCGTTGCGGTGGTCGCAGTCCCAGCCCGTGCGGATCTTCAGCGTGACCGGCACGTCCACGGCTTTCACCACGGCCTCCAGGATGCGGCCTACCAGCGCCTCGTCGCGCATCAGCGCCGAGCCTGCCCAGGCATGGCACACCTTCTTGGCCGGACAGCCCATGTTGATGTCGATGATCTGCGCGCCGTGGTCGGCGTTGTAGCGCGCGGCATGGGCCAGTTGTTGCGGCTCGGTGCCGGCGATCTGGACGCTGACGGGGCTGGGTTCTCCCTCGTGGTCCATCCGGCGCAGCGACTTGTTCGTGTTCCAGAAGCGCGGGTCGCTGATGGTCATTTCCGACACCGCCAGGCCCGCACCCAGCCGTTTGCACAGCAGCCGGAACGGCTTGTCGGTGACGCCGGCCATGGGGGCCAGCATCACCGGCGGGTCGATGCGGTAAGGGCCGATTTGCATGGCGGCATTGTACCGCCGGCCCCGGAGGGTCAGCGCCTGCGGCTTCGCGCGCGCCAGAACAGGAAGCCGGTCGCCAGGAGGAACGCGGGCAACAGGCCTGCGGCGGCGATGGCCCATTGCCATGCACGCCCGCCCACGAAGCCGCCATGCAACGGATACATCGCCTCGCTGATGCGGGCACCGGCGTCCTGCGCTGTCGCATCGTGCACCTGCACCGCGCTTGCGCGGTATGGATCCATCCAGACAACGCTGCGGCCGTTGGGATGCCACTCGCCGGGAGCGCGGAAACGGATCGACACCATGGCGTCATCGCCCTTGGGTAGGCTGATGCGGCGGAGTTCGCTGCCACGCGGGGCCGCATCCGCTGCGGTGAGCAGCACGGCCTGCCAATCGATGGAGGTGGTCTCCCGTTCGATCGGCAATGGCGGCACGACCTCGGGCCCGTCGCCGAACGTCCAGCGAAGCGCACTTCGCAACGGCTGGCTGTACACCATCGCCACGCCGGTGAAGGTCACCACCAACAGCAATGGCAGCAGCAAAACCCCCAGGCTGCGGTGCCAGCTGAGCCAGCGCCGGGCAGGCGGCGCCGCATGCCAGCGCAGGCTCGCCGCCAGCGCGGCCAGGCGCGGCCACCACAGGTAAAGTCCGGACAACAGCAGGAACAGCGCCACGACGCCGGACGCGCCCAGCACCTGCTCGCCAGCCTCGCCGGCGAGCAGGTGCGTGTGTAGGTCGCGCAGCCACATCACCGCGTCGTTGCCGGTGTTGCGCACCAGCAACGGCTCGCCATTGGCGGGATCGAAGTAGTGGCGTTCACCCTTGGCGGCGAACGCCTGCCAGGCAGGCAGCCGCGGCGAGGGCAGATCGACGGAACGGATGCCGCTGTCCTCCGCCCCTGCCACGATCCGCGCCAACGCGTGACCCTGGAGCGCGAGCGGCGGGAGCCGTTCGCGATCCAGTTCGGGATGCGCAGCCAGCAGCAGTTCGGATTGGAACGCCAGTACCGTGCCGGTCAACGACACAATAGCGAACACCAGGCCCACGGACAGTCCCAGCCACAGGTGCAGCCACTTCAGCACGGGGCGGAAGCGCCATGCGGAGGAGGTGGACATGGCCTGGCGGCGGAGCATGCGGGGCGTTGGCGAGGCGCGTCAGAAGCGGTGGGACCAGCCCACCGTGAGCACGCGCCCGCGTCCGGCGGTGTAGGTGTCGTTGCGTGGCGTGCTCTGCGAGTAGTAGGTGACGTACTGCTCCGAGAAGAGGTTCTCCACGCCCACGCTCAGCGTGCCGACGGGCAGCTTGATGCGGGTGAGCAGATCCACCGTGGTGTAACCGTCGAAGTCGGCCACCGGGGTGCCGCGCAGGTCGAATTCGCGATCCAGCGCCTTGCTCGCCTGCAGGCGTACGTCCACCGAGGGCGTGAACGATGCCTCCCAGAACGCGGTGACCCGGTCCGGACTGATATTGATGCCCGGGAGATCGCTGTCGACGCGGCCATCGGCATTGCTGTCGTAGCGCCCTTCGCTGCGCGCGTAGGCCAGGCCCGCGCGCATGCCGTCGCTGAAGCGATACGACAGGCTGCCATCGAAGCCCTTGATCTCGGTCCGTTCGCGGACCACCGCATACGTCTGCGTCGCGGTATCGAAGGCCAGGCGCGAGCCCAGGTCGGAGTCGGAGCGGTACAGGGCCAGGTGCACCAGCCAGCGGCCGTCGTCGTAATCCAGGCCGATCTCCTGGTTGTCGGCGATGACCGGCTGCAGGTCGACCAGGTTGTCCACCCGCTGGCCGGCCGCGGTGATGCCACGCAGCACGCGACCGATGTCGGCCACGGTGTAGCCTTCGGCGTAGGACGCGTACAGCTTGAGCGCGTCGGTGGCTTCCCACACCAGACCCAGGTTCGGCAGGGTCTCGGTGGTTTTGGTGGTGCCGCCGGTGACCAGATAGCGCGTGCCCTTCACGCCGGCCGGCACGGTGCGCTGGTCGGGGATGGTCAGGTAGTCGTCCACTTGCAGTTCGCCGCGCTCATGCCGAAGGCCGCCCGTCAGCAGCCAGGCGTCGGCGAACCGCCATTCCGCCTGCACGAAGGGCGAGACTAATTCGTAGGTCGTTTCAGGCACCCAGTCGATCTGCGCGTAGACCAGCTCCTGGTAGGTGCTGTCGCGGGCCAGGTCGAGCCCGAACGTGGCCCGCAGGTCCATTCCGAACAGGTCGCCGCGCGACCAGCTGAACTTGCCGCCGAGTTTCTCCGACGCATTCTGCGACTGGTCGTACCAGTCCGGGTCGCGCCCGTCGCCCCAGAAGTCGCCCCAGTAGCTGCCGCCGTAGAGGGCCTTGAAATCCACCCAGTACAGCTGCGTCTGCAGGAAGCCGCCGGCCAGGTCATGATCGGTGTAATCCAGCACCACCGATGTCGAGCGGTTGCGGGCGCCTTCGCCTTCGCTGCCGCCGGGCGCGGACGTGGCCAGCTGGCCGGTGGCGATGTTGCCCGGCACGGTGCGGTAGTCGTTGTTGCCCTGCAGTTCGTAGTGGTTGGCGCTGACCTGCAGCCGGCGCCGGTCGTCGAGGTTCCAGCCGACCTTGGCGAACAGGTTGTGGCTGCGCGCGTCCATCAGGTCGCCCTGGACGTCGTTGACGGCGATCGCCCGGCCATCGCCGTCGTAATAGAGTCCTTCGCTGGCCAGGGATGCGCCGCCGACGAAGTCGACGTCGCCGTTGCGCGTGCCGAAGACGTAGGACGCCTTGTAGCCCGCGCTGTCGTCTTCGCGGGGGACCGCCACGCTTGCGCTGACGCTGACATCGTGGAACGTCTCGCCGTCCTTGCGGGGCGCGCGCTTGGTGATGATGTTGATGATGCCGCCGGAGGCGCCCAGGCCCTGCAACGCATTGGCGCCGTGGATCACTTCGATCCGCTCGATCATCGCCGGGTCGATGGTGTGACCGTCGCGTCCGCCTTCGCGCAATGGCGTCGACTGCGGTACGCCGTCGACCAGATACAGCGGCTTGCGGCCGCGCAGGTTCTCACCGGCGTTGGTCAGCTTCTGGCGTGAAGGCGTGAATGCCGGAATCAAGTTGGCGAGGACCTGGGACAGGTCCTGCGTGAGCGCCAGCTGCTGATCCAACTGCTGGCGATCGATGATGGTGATGGTATTCGGCAGTGCCGCGGCCGAATCCGGAATGCGGCTGGTACTGGCCGAGACCGTCACGCGGTCGAGTTTGACAGCGTCATTCGACTGCGCAACGGCGATGGGGCTCAGGACAGATGAGAGGGCGAGCGAAAGCAGGCTCAGACGAAGCGGAAGGGGCATGGGGGACAGGTCTGGGATATCGGACCCGTCCATTTTAAATGAGAATGGTTATCAGTAGCTAGGGGTGTCCACGGCGGCCATCCGGCGCAACTCCCGACCGGAACCCTTGTTCAACCAGACACCGTGTCGAAGCGTGCCTGCATCTCGCTCAACAACGGCATGGCCAGTGCCGCTCCGTTCCTTTCAGTCGAAAGGGCCGCGTAGCGGTTTGCGAAGCGAACGTGGTCAGCGAATACCGGCGACCCGCCCGCCGCGAGCGATGCGGCGAGCGCGCCGTTGAAGGCATCACCGGCGCCGGTGGTGTCGATGGCATTGGCGTTCTCCGCCGCCACCCGGTAGTGCGCACGCGCATCGCCGCGCAGTTGCTCGTCGGGGTGCGATACGTAGACGCCGGTGGCGCCCAGCGTGACGATGACGATGCCGTGCGGCAACAGCAGGCGGCAATGCTGGTGCAGGGTCACGCCATCCAGCGTGGCGACATCGTCGGCACTGATGCGCTCGCCCAGGTGGCGCGCCAGCAGGGCGGCGAATTCGGTTTCGTTGGGCGTGACGATGTCCGCATGCGACAGCAGATCGGTCGTGGTGGCGGCATTCGCGGGCGCGGGATTCAGTACCGTCATCGCACCATGTTGGCGTGCGGCCTGCAGGGCCGACAGCACGGCGTCCGTGGGTGATTCCAGCTGCACGAGCACGACGGCGGAGTTCGCAAACGCTGAATCCTGTTGCGCCACGAATGCGGTATCGAGCGCCGCGTTGGCGCCGGCACCGATGACGATCATGTTGCGGCCGTGCCCATCCACATAGATGCCGGCCGTACCGGTGGGTTCGTCGGTGGCCTGCGCGCGCAGGTCCATACCGTTGTGTGCCGCCAGTTCACGCGCGAGCGTGCCGCCTGCATCGTTGCCCAAGGCACAGACGAAGGTGGTGGAGGCGCCCGCGCGGGCCGCCGCCATGGCCTGATTGAAGCCTTTTCCGCCCGGACCGCTGGCATAGCGCCCGGCGATGGTTGCGCCGGCATTCGGCAGGGTATCGCAGCGCCATACGTGGTCGACATTGAAGGAGCCCACGACGACGACGCGGGAAGCGGAGGATGATGGCGTGTTCATGGTGCGGTACCTGCAGTCCGGACCGCAGCAGCGCCACGGTCACGGGAGGGAAACGTAAACGGAAGGAGCGGGGCGGCCGTCGGCCGCCCGGGCCGGATCAGCCGAAGTTCGAAAGCACGCCGGCGATGGTGGCCGTCATCAGCGTGGCAATGGTGCCGCCCAGCACGGCGCGCAGGCCGAAGCGCGCCAGGTCCGAGCGCCGCTCGGGTGCAAGCCCGCCGATGCCGCCGATCTGGATGGCGATCGAGCTGAAGTTGGCGAAGCCGCACAGCGCATAGGTGGCGATCAGCTTGCCTTCTTCCGACAGCGTCACGCCCGGGACCTTGCCGTTGACGATGTCGGCCAGCTGCAGGTAAGCGACGAACTCGTTGATGACGACCTTCTGGCCGATCAGCGAGGCGACCGTGGTCGCATCCTGCCACGGCACACCGATCACCCACGCGATGGGGGCCAGCAGGTAGCCGAAGATCGTGGCCAGGTCGGTCGGCTTGCCGATCGCCGCAGCCAAGCCGGTGGCTTCACCGAACCATGTCAGCGGCCAGTTGAGCAGCGCGATCAGGGCGATGAAGGCGAGCAGCATCGCGCCGATGTTCAACGCCAGCCGCAGGCCATCGCCTGCGCCGGCGGCGGCTGCATCGATGATGTTGCTGGAGGTCTTCTCCACTTCCATCTTCACCGTGCCGCGGGTCAGCGGCGTGCCGGTTTCCGGGATCAGCAATTTGGCGACGACCAGTGTGGCCGGGGCGGCCATGATGCTGGCGGCGAGCAGATGCTTGGCGTAGAACGCCTGCTGCTCGGCGTCACCCCCGCCCAGCATCCCCACGTAGGCCGCCAGCACACCGCCGGCGATGTGGGCCATGCCGCCGATCATCATCGTGATCAGCTCGGACTCGGTCATCTTCGGGATATACGGGCGCACCGTCAGCGGCGCCTCGGTCTGGCCGATGAAGACGCTGGCGCAGACGCTGGTGGTTTCCGCGCCCGACACCTTCATCACCTTGGTGATCGCCAGCGCCATGATCCGCACGATGAACTGCATCACGCCGAGGTGGTACAGCACGCCCATCAGCGCGGCGAAGAAGATGATGGTGGGAAGCACCTGGAAGGCGAAGATGAAACCGTAGGTTTCGGTGTTCATCAGGCTGCCGAAGATGAAGCTGGAACCGGCATTGACGAAGCTCAGGATCTTCACGAAGCCGTGGCCCAGCGCATCGAACACTTCGCGCCCACCCGGTACCAGCAGCACCACGGCGGCGAAGGCGATCTGCAGGGTGATGCCGGTGGCGACCAGTTTCCAGTCGATGGCCTTCCGGTTGTTGGAAAACAGCCAGACGATGCCGATCAGCACCGCCAGACCGAACAGGCCGAAGCCGATCCGCCCCAAGACTTCCAGCATGTATTCCCCCAGACCTTGCATATTGTTCTGACCGCGGAGTCTAGCAGCGCCCGGCCCGGCCCCGGTTGTTCAGCCAACGCCCCGCACGGCGACCCACACGGCCAAGGCGAGGAATACCGCCGCCGCCAGGCTGCGGGCCAGCTTCAGCGGCAGCCGGTCAGCAAAGCGGTGGCCCAGCCATACCACCGGCAGGTTGGCCAGCAACATGCCGATCGTGGTGCCGGCGATGACCTGCCACATCGGGTCGTACCGGGTGGCCAGCAGGACGGTGGCCACCTGGGTCTTGTCGCCGATCTCGGCCAGGAAGAAGGCTACAGTGGTTGCCACGAAGGCGCCGCGGGCCGGGAGGTTGTCGGCTTCGTCTTCCAACGTGTCGGGTTTGAGCGTCCACAGGGCCACGGCCAGGAAGCTCGCCGCAACGACCCAGCGCAGCACCTCGGGCGACAGCCATTCGGTCAGTTCCGCGCCCAGCCACGCCGAGATCGCATGGTTGACCAGCGTGGCGACGAGGATGCCCAGCGCTATCGGCCATGGCTTGCGGTAACGCGCTGCCAGCAACAGGGCGAGCAACTGGGTCTTGTCGCCGATTTCGGCCAAGGTGACGGTGCCGGTGGAGACCAGCAGGGCATGCAGGGACAGCATCTACGACTCCGGGGCCAGGCATTCGCGTCGAGCGCGAAGGCAAACGACGCACTGCCCGGCCCGGGTAAGCGCGACGCCTGCCTTCGGTCTTGCCCGGCGAAGCGGATCGCTTCGTCCCGCGCACCATGGTCGGCGACCAAGTGTGTTGACGCGCGGACCCCGTCAGGACGGGTGGGCTACTCCCCGGAGGAGGAAAGTGCGCGCATTGTACGGAGGCGCCGCCCGCCGCGGCGGAGTCATTCTCATTTGTCCGGGGCATCGCGTGGTCACCCGGCCGAACGGCGCTAGGATGGGGCGTTGTCACCGGAGCACGCCATGCACTACCGACGCTTGGGCAATTCTGGCCTGCAGATCTCAGCACTGTCCTTTGGTGCCTGGTTGACCTTCGGGCAACAGGTCGGACGCGCAGAGGCGCGCGAACTGATCGCGCTGGCCTGGGACCAGGGGATCAACTTCTTCGACAACGCCGAGGTGTACGGCCATGGCGAAGCCGAGCGCGTCATGGGCGAGGTGTTGCACGACTTGGACCTGCCACGTGACGGTTACTGCGTATCGAGCAAGGTCTGCTTCGGTGCCGTGGATAATCCGCGCCCGACCCAGCGCGGACTGTCGCGCAAACATGTGGTCGAAGGCTGTCACGCCGCCCTGCGACGGCTGCAGGTCGACTACCTGGACCTGTACTACTGCCACCGTCCCGACCCGGACACGCCGGTCGAGGAAACGGTGTGGGCGATGGATACGTTGGTGCGACAGGGCAAGGTGTTGTACTGGGGCACGTCGGAATGGCCGGCCGCGCGCATCCGCGAGGCCGCCACGATTGCGCGCCGGCATCATCTGCACGGGCCGACCATGGAACAGCCCCAGTACAACCTGCTTCATCGGCAGCGGGTGGAACTGGAATATGCGCCGCTGTACGCAGAACTCGGACTGGGAACCACCACCTGGTCGCCCCTGGCGTCCGGTCTGCTGACCGGCAAGTACGACGCTGGCGTAGCCGCGGACACGCGACTCGGCCAGCCCGGGCACGAGGAACTCCAGCGCATGGTCTTCGGCGCCGCGGGCGCACGCAGGCGGGAGCGCGCCCGGCGGTACGCCCAGGTCGCCGGCGACCTGGGCGAAAAGCCCGCGCCGCTGGCCATCGCCTGGTGCCTGCGCAACCCGCACGTTTCCAGCGTCATCCTGGGCGCCAGCCGCCCGGAGCAACTGCGCGAAAACCTCACGGCGCTCGAACTGGCGGCGCGCTACGACGATGCCGTGTGGGCCCGGCTGACCGCGGCGGCCGATTGAACGCATGAAAGTCGGCACGGACCCGTTGACTCAGTAATAAGAATCATTATCATCAAGTTCCGTTCCGCCACGGAGCTTCCCGATGATCTCGAACGTCACTGCCTTGCCCACGATCGACACGCCGGCGCTGCGCGAGCGCCTGTCCCTGCCGCAGGCTGCGCCTCGCGGCGAGGAAGCGCTGGATAGCGATGCACTGCTCAAAGGCCAGCGCGAAGTGCTGATCCGCCATGGTGATCGCCTCTATCGCCTGCGCCACACCAGCAACGACAAGCTGATCCTTACCAAGTAGCTGCGCAATCCGGCGTCGCCGTTCCAGGCGATGCCCGTCGTAGGCCGTCGTCCTGCGATCACCTCCCTCTCTCCACCGGGCGCCAGCCAAGGATTCTCCGGCCGCCAGCCTTCCGGGTTTTCCACCACCCACAGGAATGCTGTACGCCATGATGCGCCCCACGCTGCTCACCGCGGCCGTGTGGCTGGCCTTTGCCGGGCCCGCCTACGCCGCACCCGACGCCACCGCGGCCTCGCCCGCTTCCGCCGATGCCGGCACGCATGAACTGGAGCGCATCCAGGTCACCGCCACGCGCAGCGAACGCGCGGTCGCCGATGTGCCGAATGCCGTCAGCGTCATCGATCGCGAGGAACTGGATGATCACCTCGTCCGCGACATCAAGGATCTGGTGCGCTACGAACCCGGCGTGACCGTCACGTCGAGCTTCGGCCGTTTCGGCTTGGGGGGCTTCCGCATCCGCGGACTGGAAGGCAATCGCGTGCGTATCCAGACCGACGGCATCGCCGTGTCCGATGCGTTCTCCATCGGCAGCTTCTCGAATGCCAACCGCGATTTCGTGGATCTCGATATGCTGAAGCAGGTCGAGATCGTGCGCGGCCCGTCCAGTTCGCTGTACGGTTCGGATGCGCTCGGCGGCGTGGTGTCCTTCATCACCAAGGATCCGTCCGACTACCTGGATGAAGGCAAGGACGCCTACTTCGGTTTCCGCCTCGGTCATGACAGCAGTTGGAATGGCCTGTTCGGCAATGCCACCGCCGCGTTCGGCGGCGAACGCTGGAGCGGACTGGTCAACGTCAGTCATCGCCAGGGCCAGGAGACCGAGAACCAGGCCGATGCCGGTGGCACGGGGGCGGCGCGCACGTTGCCGAACCCGCAGGAGCGTGACGGCCGCAGCCTGCTGGCCAAACTGGTGTTCGCGCCTGGTGAAGGTCAGCGTTTCAAGCTGACGGTGGAAGGCAACGAAGACAGCGCCGACACCGACCTGCTGAACCAGCAGGGGTACCAGTCGCTGACGCGCGCCATCAACGATCGCGTCATCGCGCGCGATCACCAGACCCGCGCGCGGGTGGCATTTGCGCATGAATGGGACGACCTGTCGGCGGGCTTCGCCGACAGCCTGGATTGGCAGGTGTATCGCCAGGACAGTGAGACCACCCAGTACACGCGAGAGGAGCGCACATTGGCGGCGCCGGCGCTGCGCGACATCCGTGAGCGCGAGTTCAATTTCGACCAGCGGACGTATGGCCTGCAGGCGAACTTCCGCAAGGCGTTCGGTGATGCCGTGCGGCATGACCTCGTCTACGGCGTGGACGTGGCCCGCGGCGAGACACGGCAGAAGCGCGACGGTCTGAGGACCTTTCCGCTGACAGGCGCCAGCACGCCGGTGATGTCGCCGGACGTGTTTCCCGTGCGCGATTTCCCGGTCAGCAGGACCACGACGGCGGCGCTGTACGTGCAGGACGAAATCGGCTTCGCCGAGGGCGCTCTCCGCCTGGTGCCGGGCCTGCGCGTGGACCACTACCGCCTGGATCCACGGCATGACGCGATCTTCGATGCCGACAACCCCGACGTGGCGCTGGCCGACATCCGCGAGACCAGCGTGTCGCCCAAGCTGGGCATGGTGTGGAAATTCGCGCCGGGCTGGTCGCTGTTCGGCGGCTATGCGCATGGCTTCCGTTCGCCGCCCTACAACGACGTCAACATCGGCTTCACCAACGTGCAGTTCGGCTATACGGCCATCGCCAACCCGGATCTGAAGCCGGAAACCAGCGATGGGCTCGAGCTTGGCGTGCGTTACTCGGGTGACGCGATGTATGCCGAACTGAGCGGGTACTACAACGAGTACGAAGATTTCATCGCCTCCATGCGCAATATCGGGTTCGACCCGACATTGGGGCCGGCGGGATTGTCCGTGTACCAGTCGCAGAACATCGCCGAGGCGCGCATCCATGGCGTCGAGATGAAGGCGGGCGTGGATTTCGGCGCCCTGTCCGAGCGCTGGCAGGGATGGTCGCTGCGTGGCGCGGTGGCATGGTCGCGGGGCAAGGGCAGGGGGCCGGAGTCTGTGGATCTCGGCAACGGCAACACCGTCGAACAGGTCGTCACCCGTGACCTGGACAGCGTGGATCCGCTCACGGCGACGCTCGGGCTGGCTTACGACGCCGATGCCTGGGGCCTGGAGCTGGCGGGCCGGTTCGTCGAACGCAAGCAGCGCGTGTCCGATGCCCGCTACTACCGACAGCCGGGCTATGGCGTGCTGGACCTGTACGCGCACTGGGACTTCGCGCCCGGGGCCAAGTTCAATGTCGGTGTTTTCAATCTTGCTGATCGCACCTACATCGAGGCGGGCGACATCGCGCTGGTCGCAGCCGACAGCACCACGCTGGACCGCTACACCGCGTCCGGGCGCTCGCTGTCGGCCAGCGTGGCGGTGAGTTGGTAGCCGCCATGGCGACACTGCGCGCGCTACAGGGCTCCATCACCGGAGCGTCACGGGATACGTTCCCTACCGTCGTCCAGGTGGCGGCGCTGGGTCCGGTGCTGTGCCTGTACCCAACGCAGCAGGGCAGCGAACTCGCGGGCTGGCAGCAGGCGGTGCGCGTTCAGGCGCATGCCGGACTCGACAGCGATGGCCTGGATGAGCGGCTGCTGTTCTTCGATGCACAGGGACGTTGCTGCTGGCGTCTTTGCCTCCTGCCGGACAGCGACTTCGTTGCCTGGGACCGTCTGGTGGCCTCGTTGCCGAAAGGGCGCGACGAGCACACGGCCGGACTGGCCGATCGCCTGTGGCAGCGCCTGGCCGGCCGCCTTCTGGGCGGCCAGTGGCGCGCCTGCGCCCTGCAACTGCACGCGGTGCCGCAGCCTGCCTCGCTGCCGGTGCTGGCGGCGAGCCTGTCGTTGATGTCCGCCCTCGGCGTGACCACCGCACGCCGCATCGCGCATGCCGAAGGCGCCGAGCTTGAAAGCGGACTGCACGATGGCTGTTGCGCGCCAGCCGTGCGCGCTGTGGGCGCATATCCACGGAATGAAAAGGAGGCGGACGACAACGTCGTTCCGCTGGTCAGATTGAAATGAGAGAAGCCACCATGAAGAAGCCGGTCGCCGTCATCCTGTCGATTGCTGCCCTGTGCCACGCCGCCTCTGCCGCGGCCGATCCCGCCCGTGACCGCCAGTCCATCCTGGCGATGCAGGGTGACTACATCGTTGATTTCGCTTTCGACGAAACCGTGCTGCTGCAACCCGGCTACGAACGCCAGGCGGCCATGCGCAGTGGTGGCGACGAGACGGTGATCGTCGTCGAGGACACGCCGACCAAGATCGTCCTGCAGCACATCCTGGTCGACGCCAAGAGCGGCCATGTCACCAAGCACTGGCGCCAGGACTGGGTCTACCAGGCGCCGACGCGCTTCGAGTTCAGTGCCGACCAGACCTGGAGCGTGCGTCCGGTCCCGGTCGAGGCGACCCACGGTGCCTGGACCCAGTGCGTCTACGAAGTCAGCGATGCGCCGCGGTACTGCGGCACCGGCCGCTGGGACTACGCCCACGGCGTGGCCACCTGGACGAGCGATATCAGCTGGCGACCGCTGCCGCGACGCGAGTACACCAAGCGCAGCGATTACAACGCGCTTTCGGTCGTCAACCGCCACACGTTGACACCGAATGGCTGGACGCACGAACAGTTCAACACCAAGGTGCTGCGCACGCCGGATGGTACACAGGTGGAGTTGGCACGCGAGTTCGGTTTCAACGACTACGTGAAGACCACCGAGGTCGACTTCAAACCGGCGCGCGACTACTGGCAGGCCACGGCCGGGTATTGGGCCAAGGTGCGGGCGCACTGGAACGGTTTCCTGTCCAAGGCGCCGGGCCTGCGCCTGAAAACCAAGGTCGATGGCATGGCCATGATCATCCCGCTGTTCACCCAGGCCGGCGATGTGCAAGCCGGCAAGCCGGTGCCGGACGCGGACATCGCCAAGGTGTTCACCGACTGGGTGGAGTCCGCGCCGTCCGAACACGCCGGCACCGCGGACACGGTCCGCTGACGTTCTCTCCGGCACAGGGACGTGCCTTTCTTCCTGGAAAAAAGACCCCCGCAGATGCGAGGGCAGGGGATTCAACGAGTCTCTTGTTGTAGTGCAGGTCAGAGCAGAGTGCCGGTTTTTCCGGCGGGTGGAACAGGGGGTGCGGGCGGCGGCAACGGGGCGGCTTTCCCGTCCTCGAACGGGCGCACGTTGCCGTCCTGGTCGATGATCATCACGCGCCGGCTTTCGAGGACCTTCGGCGCCGTGCCAGGTGTCGCGCCAACGCGCGGCCTTGCTTCCATCCGCGACATGGCGGGGAAACGGAACGACCTGGCTTCGGGGACCGTCAGCGTCGTGGTCTGCGTCCGGCGGTCGCGCAGGTATTCGATCGACACCTTGGCTTGTTCGGGCCTGCCACGCAGTGCCTGCATGACGTCGCGCGGCGTGGTCACCGGCTTGCCTTCGATCCTGCGAATGACGTCGCCTGCCTGCAGTCCCTTCAGCTCTTCCCCCACCGAGAGCACCAACACGCCGGTATCGGTTCCGAAGTAGCGCCCCAGCGATGGGTCGACGCGGGCGAGATTCAGGTCGCTCCAGCGGAAAGCTTCGGCCAGGACCGGCAGCCTGCATTCCTGCTCCTTGCAATCCCCGAGTCTGCCGAGTTGCCGGAGCTCGCGCTGCACTTCCGGTGCGATGCCCACCGGCAGATCATCGAGCGTGATGGTGATGTCTTCATCCAGACCACTGAGCGCGTCCGACCCGGCCATCCGGTAGGTGGAGAAGGCGAACTGGGGACGGAGGGGTATGGGAATGGCTTTGGCCTCGTGGTCCCGACCGTCACGCTGGTAGGAAATCGAAACGGGCACGTCGATCTTCAAGTCCGCAAGGGCCGCGCGTGCGTTGGCCAGGCGCTCGTCAGGATTGGCGCCGGCAATCGGCTTGCCGCCGATGCCGACCAGCCGATCGCCGGCCTGCAGGCCAGCCTTCGCCGCGCCGCTGTCGGGCGTGATGCCGGTGATACGCACGCCGGTGTCGTCATCGCCGGTCAGCAGGACGCCCAGGCGTGGCTTGCGCTGCAGCGGACTGTCCCTGGGAATGGCGTGTGGATGTGCCGCGGTGCCCCGCGATAGTTCGGCCACGCGCCTGGCCGCCCGTTGCAAGTCGGCACGCGCCGCTTCCAGTTCCTTCTGTTGCATGGAGCCCGCGTCCTGGCGGGCGAGGCTGTCGAGGGGTGATGCCGTTGCGATGATCAGCAACGAAGCGGTGAGCAGGGCGGGTTTCATGCGTGCCTCCGGCATGGGTCGGTGTCGGGTCAGTAAATTGCGGTGTCGGGGTGCGGATAGGGTTCGCCGCGTGCCACCTGCCAGCGCTGGGTGGTTTCCACGCCGGTCAACTGCCGGAGCGTGTCCACGCGCGCCTGCCACAGTTGCGCCTGCGCGTCGTTGGGCAAGGCGGCCTGCGACAGCGCCATGTCGATGCTGGCCACCCGCTCCTGCAGTCCGGCGGACAGCGCTTCCGTGGCGGCGTTGGCCATGCGCGATTCGGGCAGCCGTGCCAGCACGGCTTCCAGTTGTGCCGATTCGGCATACAGCGCATCCAGCGGATCAGTGGCGGGGGGCGCGGCGGCCTTCGCAGGGTCGACGTCACCGGTGGGACGTGCCGCGCGTTGCCGGGCGACCGGAAGGGTGCCGCGCTGGAGCTTGGACGACGTGGTTGCGGCGTCCGTGGCGCGCGTGCCGATAGGGATGGGCAGGCCTTTCGCGGCCTCCGCATATAAAGGTGGCGAATCCTTGTCCGCCGGCGGGGCGGGTTGATGTGTCGAAGTGGTTGGGCGCGCGGGTGAAGGCGTGGTTGGGTTCGTCCATCGCAGGGGCAGCACCACGGCGAGCGCAAGCGCGGCGGCCATGGCCGCGCGCCGCGGCCAGCGATGGGGCTGTACCACCACCGGCCGAGGCAGGCGGGCAGCCAGCATCGCCCAGCTGTCAGCGGGTGCTGCTTCCAGCGGCAGGCCTGCAAAGGCGTCTCCCCAGTCACGCGGCACGGCATCGCGGGTGCGGACATCAGGCATGGACGGGTTCCTCGATCTGCAGCAATGCGCGCAGGCGACGAGTGCCGCGCGAAAGTTGCGATTTGGAGAAGCTGGGCGTGCGCTGCATCAGTACAGCGATCTCGTCGTGGGTGTAGCCCTCCGCGTGGTACAGCCACAGCACGCTGCGGGTGGCGGCCGGCAAGGCATCGAGCGCGCGCTGCAACAGGAAGGCGTCGGCTGCCGCAGTGGGTGGCAGGCCCTGGTCTTCGGGCAGGTCGTCTTCGTCGACCGCGATCTCGGCCACCAGCCGCTTCTGCCGGCGCAGTCGGAGCAGCGCTTCATTCACCGCGATCTGGCGCAGCCAACCCCAGAACGGGCAATCGGCGCGATAGTCGGGCAGGTGGTGGAACAGTTTCAGCATGGTGTCCTGCAGCACATCGCCCGCCTGCTCCCGGTCGCCGCAGATGCGCAGCGCCAGCGTGAACACCGGGCGCTCGAACCGTCGATAGATCTGTTCGAACGCCTCCCTGCATCCTGTGCGCGCACGGGCGACCAGGCTGTCGGGGACGTCGATGGCGAACTGCGATCGGCTCAAGCGGGGGGATTCGTCGGGTCGTCCCATACAGGGATGCGGCAGAGGGCAATACCGTCGCAGCGTGCGGAAAGTTCATCGATCACCGGCATGCCGCTGCCCCGGACGGCCGTGCGCACGGGTCTATACTGGGTCGCATCAGGGACCAAGAGGGGAACATCGATGTTCGAGACCAGTTTCGTGGCCATCATCCTGCTGGTGGCCGGCGTCATCATCCTGTTCAAGACCGTGCGGATGGTGCCGCAGGGTTACGAGTGGACGGTGGAGCGCTTCGGCAAGTACACCCACACGCTGGATCCGGGCCTGCACTTCCTGGTGCCCATCATCTATGGCGTGGGCCGCAAGGTGAACGTCATGGAACAGGTGCTCGATGTGCCCAGCCAGGACGTGATCACCAAGGACAACGCCGTGGTGAAGGTCGACGGGGTGGTGTTCTTCCAGGTGCTGGACGCGGCCAAGGCGGCATACGAGGTGTCCAACCTCGAGGTCGCAACCATCGCCCTGGTGCAGACCAACATCCGCACGGTGATCGGCTCGATGGACCTGGATGAATCGCTGAGCCAGCGCGAAACCATCAACGCGCAGTTGCTCAGCGTGGTCGACCAGGCCACCAATCCGTGGGGCATCAAGGTCAACCGCATCGAGATCCGCGACATCCAGCCGCCGCGCGACCTCATCGACTCGATGGCGCGGCAGATGAAGGCCGAACGTGAGAAGCGTGCCCAGATCCTCGAAGCGGAGGGCTCGCGCCAGTCCGAGATCCTGCGTGCCGAGGGCGAGAAGCAGGCCGCCGTGCTGGAGGCCGAGGGCCGCAAGGAAGCCGCGTTCCGCGACGCCGAGGCACGCGAGCGCCTGGCCGAAGCGGAAGCCAAGGCCACCCAGATGGTCAGCGACGCCATCGCGAAGGGTGACGTGCAGGCGATCAACTACTTCATCGCGCAGAAGTACGTGGAAGCCTTCAAGGAGCTGGCCACGGCGCCCAACCAGAAGTTCGTGCTGATGCCGATGGAGAGCAGCGGCATCATCGGCTCCATCGCCGGCATTGCCGAGCTGGCCAAGGAGGCCCTGGGCAAGCAGCAGGCTGCGCCGCCGCGGGTGGGGGGCTGAGCCATGCGCTGGGACGTTGCGGGTTGGGCGGCGGTGGCACTGTTGCTGTTCGCCGCTGAGACCATGGCACCAGGCGCCTTCATGCTGTGGATGGGCTTTGCCGCCGTGGTGGTGTTCATCGGCGTACTGGTGGTGCCGGACATCCCGCTGCTGGCCCAGGTGGCGGCCTTCGTCGTGCTGAGTTTCGTATCCATCCAGATCTACCGCACGTGGTTCCGTGGCAAGGGTCGCCAGAGCGACAAGCCACTGCTCAACCGCCGCGCGGAGCAGCTGGTCGGCACGGTGACCGTGCTGGACCAGGCCATCGTGGGAGAACGCGGCCGGGTCAGGATCGACGACGCGTTCTGGGCAGTGGAAGGCCCCGATCTGCCGGTCGGCACGCGCGTGAGGGTGATCGCGGTGAATGGCATGACGCTTAAGGTGCAGGAGGCCTAGATGGGTGCGACGGGGCTGGCGCGATCGATATCCGTGCTGGCGACGCTGTCCGTCACGGCGGCGGACCTCGTCGGCCGGGTGATGCCGCCGTATCCCGACGGGCTCGACGAACTGGGCGGGAGTTGCGTTTCCCTGTCCCGGGATCCTGACCGTGTGTGCGAGTACTCGGTCGGCGTGCTGGCCTCGCCCGCCGCCGACGAGAGTGATGAGCCGGTGCCGCGCTTCGTGGTGGCCGGCCGGTTGGCGGGACGCGACGGGCCTCGCGCGCAATGGCGCATCACTGATGCCGTGCCCTACGCGGGTGGGCGGCCGGGCTATTACCTACAGTTCGGTACCTGTCGCGTGAAGGGGCAGGACGATGCCCGCGTCGCGGCCATCGTGCGCCAGCACGACACGGCGACGGAATGGTTGAAGGATGTCGCCTGGGCGGGTCGCCTGCGCCTGCCCGATGCCCGTTTCGAGGTGCTGGATGCGCGCACCGTCGATTGCATCAACGAGGCGTACTACGGGCTGTAGCGACGGCGCACCCTGCTGGTGCGTTCTGGGATAATGCGCTTCTTTGCCCGCCCGGACGCCGCCATGACCCAGAAGACCATCCTCAACGACACCCATCGCGCGCTCGGCGCCAAGATGGTCGACTTCGGCGGCTGGGACATGCCGATCCACTATGGTTCCCAGATCGAAGAGCACCACCAGGTGCGCCGTGACGCGGGCATGTTCGACGTCAGCCACATGACCGTGGTCGACCTGCGCGGCGAGCGCACGCGGGAGTTCCTGCGTCAGCTGGTCGCCAACTCGGTGGACAAGCTGCAGAAGCCGGGCAAGGCGCTGTACACCGCCATGCTGAACGATGAAGGTGGAGTGATCGATGACCTGATCATCTATTTCCTGGATGAGGCGTTCTTCCGCCTGGTAGTGAATGCCGCAACACGCGAGAAAGACCTGGCATGGATCACCGCGCAGGCCGCCGCCTTCGACGTGCAGGTGACCGAGCGTCCCGATTTCGCCATGGTCGCGGTGCAGGGTCCGACGGCGCGCGAGCGCGTTCACGGCCTGCTGCGCGAGGAGGATCGCGCGAAGGTCGGCAAGCTGGCCCGGTTCGCCGCCGCCGACGCCACCAGCACCGCAGGCGTGCCGCTGTTCGTCGCGCGCACCGGCTACACCGGCGAGGACGGCTACGAGATCGTGCTGCCGCAGGCGCAGGCCGTGGCGTTCTGGAACGCGCTGCTCGAGGCGGGCGTCAAGCCCGCCGGCCTGGGTGCGCGCGACACGTTGCGGCTGGAGGCGGGCATGAATCTGTACGGGCAGGACATGGACGACACGGTCTCGCCGTACGAGGCGGCGCTGGCTTGGACGGTCGCGCTGGACGAAGGTCGCGCCTTCACCGGCCGCGCCACGCTGGAAGCACAGAAGGCCGGCGGCGCGCCGCGGCAGATGATTGGCCTGGTCATGGACGAGAAGGGTGTGCTGCGCCACGGCCAGAAGGTGCTCACCGCGCATGGCGACGGCGAGATCCTGTCCGGTACGTTCTCGCCGACGCTGGGCAAGGCCATCGCCTTCGCGCGCGTGCCGGCCGGCGATATCCCGCTCGGTACCGAGGGCGGCGTGCGCGTGGACATCCGTGGCAAGGAGGTGCCAGTGCGTGTGGTGAAGTTCCCGTTCGTGCGCGACGGCCAGGCCCAGCCCGGCGTGCTGGAATGATCGCACCCCGGCATTCTTCACCCGCGCATTCCTCCGCTAAACTATCTTTCCCTACCCGACCCCAGCAGCAATCCGGAGCCCCCAATGAGTGAAATTCCTGGCGATCTGAAATTCCTCAAGTCCCATGAATGGGCCCGCCTCGAAGGTGACGGTCGCATCACCGTCGGCATCTCCGACCACGCGCAAGGCCTGCTCGGCGACCTGGTCTACGTCGAGCTGCCCAACGTCGGCGACCGCATCGAAGCGGGCAACGCCAGCGCGGTGGTCGAATCGGTGAAGGCGGCGTCCGATGTCTACAGCCCGGTCACCGGCAAGATCGTGGAGGTCAATGCCGCGCTGGCCGACAAGCCGGAGACCATCAACGAGGACGCCTACGGCGACGGCTGGATCTTCGTGATCGAGGCCGAGGAGCCGGACCAGCTCAATGACCTGCTGTCGCCCGACGACTATGCCGAACTGATCGAAGACGACGACAACTGAGGCATCCGTACAGGCTGTCCCCCGACGGGGAACCGGGAACGATGGGACCTTTCGTTCCCCGTTGCCGGTTCCCCGTTTCGTTTCCCGCGCCTGCGTGGCGCCACGGATTCCCCACCACCACCCAGGACGGATCATCGGCCGCCAGGCGGGTCGCGTCCGCCGTCGCGTTGCGTGGAGGGCGACACGCGCCGAAGGTCGTTGCCGACGAGCGGCGAAGCGGAATGACAGGTACACCTGCCTGATGCGCGCACGCGCAGTGACGCGCCGAGGCTGCGATGCGCTGCCTCGGCGCGTCGACTTTCCGGCGCCGGCGATGACGGCGAAGTCGCAGGTGGAAGGAAAAAAGTTTGCGCAAATCGGCGCAATCCGACTTGTGCGACGCGAAATCGGCCGCCCTCGACGAAAGTTTTTTTTAGCCGGTGTTCAACCCGCCCGGGCAGTGGCGCGCAGCTGTCGAGGACGCATCGCATCGTCGCTTCAACCTTTGGGTTGCAGGACCTTGGAGAAAAAAAAGCGCGTTTTACCGATGTTTTTTTTCAGGCGCATGTCGATCAGTCGAATCGGGTGCGCCGATCGGCGGCGCGTCGTTGCCGCCATCCACGCTTGCCGGCGCCGTCCGGCCGTGACGACCAGAGAAAAAAAGTTGAGCGAAGGTGTTGACACCTTGAAAAACCGTGATTAGGTTTCGCCCCAAGCAGAGCGTCCTGCGGAAGCGAGTGAGTCGAATCAACACGACAGCGCGAAAGACAACACAGCCCATCGTCCGCACCGGGATCACGGTGGACGCAGGCCTCGCTTCCCCCGGAAAAACGCAAAGCACCTCTTTCATCGCACCCGTGTCGCTTGGCGACACGGGTGTTTTCGTATTTGTAGGGAGCCGGGTTTCGCACGCCTGGCCCCCTGGGGAATCCGCATCGTCGCGCGTGTCGCGACGACGGCTGCCGACGGGTCCGACTCCCGCGGCGTTTCTTGCAGCTGGGCCTGCCTCCGGGCAGATGTGCTGTAACCAGACGTAAAAATCCATAGTTCATTGACGAGGAGCCATCACATGGCAACGAAGAAAGCTGCGAAAAAGAAACCGGCCGCCAAGAAGGCTGCCAAGAAGGCCACCAAGAAGGCGGCTGCTAAGAAGACCGTGAAGAAGGCAGTGAAGAAGGCTGCCAAGAAGGTCGCCAAGAAGGTCGCCAAGGCCAAGAAGGCAGTGAAGAAGGTCGCCAAGAAGGCTGCGAAGAAGGTAGCCAAGAAGCCGGCGAAGAAGGCTGCCAAGAAGACCGCGAAGAAGGCCACCAAGAAGTCGGCCAAGAAAGTAGCCAAGAAGCCCGCCAAGAAGACGGCGAAGAAGGCTGCCAAGAAGACCGCGAAGAAGGCTGCCAAGAAAGTAGCCAAGAAGCCGGCCAAGAAGGCCGCGAAGAAGGCCGCCAAGAAGCCTGCCAAGAAGTCCAAGAAGAAAGCGGCCCCGGTCGCGCTGCCGGCAACCCCGGCTCCGCTGATCTAAGCCAACCCCGATTAGCCGTAACACCATGGACTCTCTCCCTGTGCCCAGCGGGGGGAGAGTTTTTTTATGGGCGAACGGCTAGGCTGCATCCTTCGGAAATGGAGGAGGGCGCGGATGAGGTTCTTCAAGTGGGTACTGGCAGCGATTGCCGCCATCGGATTGGTACTGGCGCTGGGAGGCCTGCTGCTGCCGGCGACGACCCACGTCGAGCGCAGCGTGGTGATCGACCGCAGTCCCGAGCAGGTGTTCGCAACGCTCAACTCCTTCGAACGCTTCAGTGCCTGGTCGCCATGGGCAGAGTACGACCCGCAGGCGAAGTACACCTTCGAGGGACCGGCCAGCGGCGTCGGTGCACGCATGCGATGGTCTGGCAATCGTTCCGTGGGCAGCGGTAGCCAGGAGATCACCGCCAGCGAGCCGCACCGGCGCGTCGTGGTGGCGCTCGACTTCGACGGCAGCCAGGCGCAGGCAGCCTACCTGCTGGAGCCGGAAGGAAATGGCACGCGCCTGACGTGGGCGTTCGATACCCAGCACGGAATGAATCCGTTCAAGCGCTGGCTGGGCCTGTTGTTCGACCGGATGATTGGCGCGGACTACGAGAAGGGACTGGACAAGCTCAAGTCACTGCTGGAAGGCACGCAGGCCTGACCCGATGGGCACGGCGGCGGGCAGTCCGCCGTGCATCGGCATCTCAGCGCGGAGATGCGGTGCTGCGGTGCGAAGACGTGCCGCTGTCCTTCTTGTTGTCTGCAGGCGTCGCCTCGGGCGACTCGGCCAACAGCAGGTCGTAATCCGCCGGTGTCTCGACCCACGGTTCACCGGGCAGGCCCATCGCGCGATCAAGGATGGTCGGCAACAGGCCGGAAGGAAGTGAGCTGTCGCTGTTCCACACCATCGCCACGCCAAGATCCTGGCCGGGAACCAGTGCGACCAGACCGCGATATCCCTGGACGGCGCCCGCATGGAAGACGACCTGCTGACCCGCGTAGTCGAACACGCGCCAGCCCAGCGCATAGCTGGCCGAATGGATGCGTTCGCGACGCCAGCCGCCACGCATTTCACCCGGCGTGGTGACCACGGGGGCATGCAGCGTCGCCAGCAAGGGTGCCGGCAGCACGTCGGGGCGATGGCCTGTCTGGGCAATCAGCCACTGTGCCAGGTCGCTGGCGCTGGCATTGACGCCGGCGGCAGGCGGCAGGCGGTAGTAGGTGGGCTTGGGCGTCAGCGAGACCCAGCCGTTGCGGCTGCGCACGTGCGGTCGCGCCCAGCGCGTGCTGCCTTCGATGCCGGCCAGGCCCATGCTTGCATCGTTCATGCCCAGCGGCTTGAAGATGCGCCGGTCCACTGCCTGGTCGTAGAAGGTGCCGGTGGCGGCGAACACCACATCGCCGATCAGGCTGAAGGCGACGTTCTGATAGGCATAGCACTCGCCGGGCGCGCACTTCAATGGCGCGTACGCCAGCTTGCGGGCCACGTCGTAGTACTCCGCATTGGCTTCGATGTCGCGATCGAAGGCGTTGTGTGCCTGCAGGCCGACGCTGTGGCTCAGGACGTCCGCGACGGTCACGTGGGAGGTCGCGTTCGCATCGCTCAACTGGAAGCCCGGCACGTACTGGTTGACCTTGCTGTCCCAGCGCAGCGAACCGTCCTGCACCATCAGGCCGGTCAGCGTGCTGGCGAAGGCCTTGGACAGCGACGCCAGCCGGAACACGGTATGCGCGTCGACCTGCTGCGGGTTGACCACGTCGGTGACGCCGTAGCCACGCGCACTCATCACGCGGCCGTTGTGGACGATGGCCATGGCGAGGCCGGGAACGCGATGCCCCACGGTCAGGTGCTCGGCCATGGCCTCGAACGCACGCACGTCGAAGCCCGCCGCGAGGGGCTGGATGTTCTGTCCCGCCAACGCCGTTCGGTACGGGAGCGGTTGAGTCGGCGAGTTGTAGGCGCCCGTACTGGCCGCGGTGTTGGCGGAGAGTGCGGCGGTTTCAACACCGTGGTTGGTGGACGTCCAGCGCAACGGCGTCTGCGCCGTGGACGACAGCGTCAGCGGAAGCATCAACCCGATCAGGCCGATACGGAAGACGTGCAGCGAGCGCCGGCTTGTCTTGTATTTCATCGTGCGTGACGCCTGCGTAAGACCCTTGCCTCCCGGGATCATAACGCCGCTTTTTTCGATTGCACAAACAGGGAGAGATTCCATGTCCATGTTGTTCATCCTGCTGCTGATTACAGGTGTGGCGGTCGTCCCAGTTCAGTCGGGCGCGGGCGCCTGCAACAGGCAGCTGAACACGTGCGACACGTTCAGGAATGCCTGCCTCCCTTTGCATGCAACTTCTGCGCCGCTTCGATGAGATCCGTTGTGGTGCGGGGCATGTGGATCGTCGTGGAGGCTCGAAGGTCCACAGTCGAAGCGCTTCCGACGACGCATTCAGCATGCGCCATGCGCCGCGGCGGGAGTCGGCCAGGCTGAATGCGGGGTCTGGCCGTAACCGTGGCAAGTGGCAGCCTGGAGGTGCGTGATGCGCGAATGGCGCGCGCTGCCCATCCCGTCCTAGTCGGCGGCGGAGAATTCGGCAGGTGCCGTGGCCGCCGCGCGCGCATGGTGGCCGGACAACACCGGCAGTCCGCGGATCAGGTCCGATGCGCGCTCCGCGATCATGATCGTCGGCGCGTTGGTGTTGCCGCCGATCAGCGAAGGCATCACCGAGGCGTCGATCACGCGCAGCCCCGCGATGCCATGCACACGCAACTCGGAATCCACCACCGCGTCTTCGTCTTCACCCATGCGGCAGGTGCCCACGGGGTGGTAGACGGTTTCGGCCTTGGCGCGGATGAAGGCGACCAGTTCGGCGTCCGACAGGTCGTTGCGCGCGGGATGGATGGGCGCGCCACGGTAGGCATCGAAGGCCGGCTGCGCGAACAAGTCGCGCGACAGCTTGGCGCATTCGACCATCATCTTCAGGTCGAAGCCCTCAGGGTCGCTCAGGTAGTTCGCTTCGATGCGTGCGTCGGCGCGCGGGTCCGCGCTGGCGAGCAGGATGCGGCCACGGCTGCGCGGGCGCAGGAAGCAGGCATGTGCGGTATAGCCGTCGCCCGCCAGCCGATTGCGGCCATGGTCGTCCAGCATCGCCGGCACGAAGTGCATCTGGATGTCGGGGCGGTCGTCCGGGGCCAGCGACGAACGCACGAAGGCGCCGGCTTCTGCGATGTTGCTGCTGCCCGGGCCGCTGTGACCGCGCAGGAAATAGTCGAAGGCGGTCTTGAGCTCGCTGGCGCGGTCGTAGGTGATGCGCTGAGTGCTGTGCTGCAGGGTGCAGATGTCGAGGTGGTCCTGGAGGTTGCGGCCGACGCCCGGCAGCGCGTGGCGCACGCTGATGCCCGTCTCCTCCAGATGCTCCGACGGCCCGATCCCGGACAGCATCAGCAGTTGCGGCGAGTTGATCGTGCCGCCGCTCAGCAGGACTTCGCTCCGGCAACGTACGACGACTTCATGGCCGCCACGGGCGTAGGCCACGCCGATGGCACGCCCCTTCTCCAGCAGGACGCGGCGGACCAGTGCGCCGGTGACGATGTCCAGGTTCTGCCGGTCGCGCGCGGGGTCGAGGTACGCCACCGCCGACGAGCAGCGCGCGCCGTCCTTCTGCGTGACCTGGTAAAGCCCGAAGCCCGCCTGCGTCGCGCCGTTGAAATCGTCGTTGCGGGTGTAGCCGGCCTGCGCCCCGGCCTCGATGAAGGCGGCGGAGAGCGGATTGGTGTAGCGCAGATCGGACACGGACAGGGGGCCGTCGCCGCCATGGAGTGCGTCCGCGCCACGCGCGTTGCGCTCCGAGCGGCGGAAGTAGGGCAGTGCGTTATCCCAGTTCCAGCCGTCCGCGCCGGCATTCGCCCAATCGTCGTAGTCCTGGGGAACGCCGCGGATATAGCACATGGCGTTGATCGAACTGGAACCGCCAAGCACCTTGCCGCGCGGCCACCACAGCCGGCGGTTGTCGAGGTTCGGTTCGGGCGCGGTGTCGTAGTTCCAGTTCACGCCCTTCTGCCCTACCAGCTTGGCCAGGCCGGCGGGCATGTGGATGAAGGGATGCCAGTCGCGCGGACCGGCTTCCAACAGCAGTACGCGACAGGCAGGGTCTTCGCTCAGGCGGTGGGCCAGGACACAGCCGGCCGAACCGGCGCCCACGATGATGTAGTCGTACACATGCTGCCCTGCTGCAAAGTCCGACCGAACCTAGCGGCGAGGGGTAGAGCAAATGCTCGGGCCGGTACGGTCACCACTGCGGGTGGGCGTAAACGCGGATTCGCGATGGGGGTGAGTCCGGGAAAGGCTGGCGATGTTGCAGTGCATCGGATACCTTGCGCGCCACAGGCGGACCTTGTCCGCTCCCGATGATGCGATTGGCAGGCCGCACAGCATGGACCCGTCCTCCCCAGCGACCACCCGGTTCGGCCGGTTCCGCTCCGCGATGACCGAATCGCCGCCGCTGCTGTGGGCCTTCGTCTACTTCTTTTGCCTGTTGAGCGGCTATTACGTGCTGCGACCGGTGCGTGAGGCGATGGCGGCATCGAGCGATATCGAGGCGGTGTTCCCGCCGGCGCTGATCGCGTTCTTCGCAGGCCGCGGCATCGCGCTGGGCGAGTTCACGCTGCAGTTCATCTTCAGCGCCGTCTTCCTGATCATGCTGGTGCTGCAGCCGGTGTACGGCTGGCTGGTGAGCCGTTTCCCGCGGCGGGTGTTCCTGCCGGTGATCTATGGTTTCTTCATCGCAACGCTGTTGGTGTTCTACGCCATGTTCGACAGCGGCATCGCCGGTCGGGGCTTGGCCTTCATCCTGTGGATCACGGTGTTCAACCTGTTCGCGGTCGCCGTGTTCTGGAGCTTCATGGCCGACGTCTTCAGCAACGTCGAAGCGCGCAAGTACTACGGCTACATCGGCGCCGCCGGCACCATCGGCGCCTTCGTTGGTCCGGCGCTGACCAAGGCCCTCGTCGTCCGGGTAGGCATCCCGAACATGATGCTGGTGTCGGCCTTCCTGTTCTCGGTCTGCGTGCTGTGTATCTTCAAGCTCAGGACCTGGGCCGTGGTGCGCGAGGCGGCACGCAGGCAGGTCAGTGGCGAGATCCCGATGGGGGGCGACGTGCTCGCGGGCCTGAAGCTGATCGCGCGCGAGCCGCTGTTGCGCTGGCTGGCCGCCATGGTCGTGATGGGGGTCGGCGTGGGCACGCTGCTCTACAACGAACAGAACGCCATCGCGCGCACGATGTTCTCCTCTGCCGAGGCCCGCGCCGACTATTTCGCCACGCTTGACCTGGCGGTCAATTCGCTGACGCTGGTGGTGCAATTGCTGCTCACGCGCGTCCTGCTGTCGCGCTTCGGCATTGCGCCGGCGCTGTTGATCCCCGGCTGCGCGATCATCATCGGTTTTTCCATCCTGTCCGCCTCGCCGTTGCCGCTGATGATCGCCATCGTGCAGGTGGTCACCCGGGCGAGCGAGTTCTCGCTCGCCAAGCCCGCGCGCGAGACGATCTACACGCGCGTCGGCCGTGAGTGGCGCTACAAGGCGGGTGCCGCCATCGACACGGTGATCTACCGCGGCGGCGACCTGAGCTTCGTCTGGCTGCACAAGCTCCTGTCCGCCTTCGGGTCGAACGTCGTTTTCGGCGCCGGGCTGCTGGTCGCCGGCGCGATGACGTTCAGTGCCTGGCGCCTGCTGCGCGAAGAGTCGAAGCTGCCTGCTGAGCGTGCCGCGTCCACTGCGTCGACCGATCCGGTGAAGGCCTGAAACCCAGCGGCAGACGCCGCCCGGCGCAACCGATATGCTGCCCCTCACATGACGGGAGGTAGGGGATGGACCTGATCGCGACATTGCTGGTGGTGCTGGTGGCGGCGTTGCACGTCTACTTCCTGGTGCTGGAGATGTTCCTCTGGACCCGGCCGCTGGGCCTGAAGACCTTCCGCAATACGCCCGAGAAGGCGGAGACCACCCGTGTGCTGGCCGCGAACCAGGGGCTCTACAACGGTTTCCTCGCGGCCGGCCTGCTGTGGGGCCTGGTGACCGCACAGTGGAACGTGGTCGTCTTCTTCCTGCTGTGCGTGATCGTGGCGGCGCTCTACGGCGCGTGGAGCGTCAACAAGCGCATCTTCTTCGTGCAGGGTGTGCCGGCGATCGCGGCGATGGCGGCGGTGCTGTTCGTGGTGATGATGGGCGACATCTCGCGCTGAACGGGTGGCGCGCGACGCTCAGCGCAGCGACCACGCCAGCAGCAGTCCGCCCGAGGTAAACAGCACCAGCCATGAAAGATGGCGCCCGCGGGTGACGATCAGCGGCAGCAACCCGGAGATTCCCAGGGTGACGGCCAAGGTGGTGGCGATGCGGCGTCCGTCGGCATCCGGCAGCTCGTCTAGCTGCAGCACCACGGCTGAGAGCCCCCAGGCGATCACCGTGGTCAGATGCCAGGCGAAGCGCAGGGTCTGCGTGGTGAACGCGGTGCCGCCGAACAGCTTGGGTAGATCAGGACGGCGGAATAGGCGAATGAGCAGGTAGTGCTCGCCGAGCACCGAATGCGCCAAGCCGAGCAGGATCATCAGCACGGCCGCGGCGGTCAACACCTCAGCCGGCCGTCTGCGGACGTGGCGACACCCACATGCTGATGCGGGCACGGAACACCGCCTCTCCTTGCGGATCGCTGACCACCACGTCCATCGGCAGGTCGTAACCTTCCGCCGATTCGCGGGGCCCGAAGGCCGGGGTAGCCACGGCATGCATCGTGCCCACGGCCTTCTTCAGGTATTCCACCGTCATGCCCTTGGGAATCCAGCGCATCGACCGCGGAATGCTGACGTCGGTGGTCAGACCGCCGACGAATTCGGCCAGGTTGCACAGCGCGATGGCGTGCACCGTGCCCAGATGATTGGTGACCGAACGGCGATGCCGGATCGTCGCTTCGCCGCGGCCGGGTTCCAGTCGCGTCATGCGCGGGCCGATGCTGCCGAAGTAGGGCGCCTTGAAGCAGATCAGGCGCGAGAACAGCCAGTTGCCCAGCGGCTTTTTGCTCAGGTTGCGGTAGATCTTCAGGACATCCGCGCTCATCGTGGGCTCCTCTCGCGACGACGGCGGGACATGCCCGCCGTCGTCGTGTCAGCTGGTGTGGGCGTCAGGCCGCTTCGCGGGGCTGGCGCTTGTTCTGCGGCAGGTCGTAGAAGCTGGCCGCGCGCAGTTCGTGGGTCTCGAAGTCGTCCACGGTGATCGTGTCCAGCGTGATCGAGCGCAGTTCCTCCAGCAGCTTGCGCTCGTCGGCCGTGATCCAGCCCTCACGCACGCCTTCGTCCAGCTGCGCACTGTAATCCAGTGCCTCGATGTCCTTGGTCTTCAGCGCCTTCAGGAACTTGCGCTCGACCGGCTCGGCGGCGACGGCCGTGGCCAGGTAGCTGTCGATGCGGCCGCCGGGGTTGTTCTCGCACGGGGTCAGGAACACGCCCTGGCCCAGGCGGTCGCGCGCTTCGTTCGGCGCCATCAGCAGCATGGCGACGCGATGGCTCAGGCGGTCACCCGGGGCCACGGCGCGGCGGCCGAACGGAAACACCACCGGCCACAGCAGCCAGCCCAGCGGTTTGATCGGGAAGTTGCGCAGCGCCTGCGACAGCGCCAGTTCGATCTCGTACGCGCTGTTGTGGAAGGCCCAGGCCAGTAGCGGCTTGTCGGCTTCCGGCGCACCTTCGTCATGGTGGCGCTTCAGCACCGCGCCCATCATGTACAGGTGGCTCAGCACGTCGCCCAGCCGGCCGGACAGCGATTCCTTGAACTTCAGCTTGCCGCCCAGCGCGCCCAGCGAGATGTCGGTGAGCAGCGCCAGGTTGGCCGCGTAGCGGTCCAGCTTGCGGAAGAACTTCTTGGTGTACGCGTCGCCCGGCACACTGCCGATCTTCGAGCCGGTGATGCCGAACCAGAACGAGCGCACCGCGTTGGAGATCGCGCCGCCGATATGCGGGTACAGCACGGCATCGAGTTGCTGGATGCCGGCGCGGGTGTCCGGGTCCTGCGCGGCGCGCATCTCCTTGATGATGTACGGATGGCACAGGATCGAGCCCTGGCCGAAGATCAGCAGGCTGCGCGTCATGATGTTCGCGCCTTCCACCGTAATGGCGATCGGCGAGGCCTGCCATGCGCGGCCGGCGAAGTTGCGCGGGCCCAGGATGATGCCCTTGCCGCCGACGATGTCCATCACGTCCTTGGCGACGTCGCGGCCCATGTTGGTGCAGTGGTACTTGGCGATGGCCGACGGCACCGACGGCACGTCGCCGCGGTCCACGGCGGCGGCGGTGGCCTGCGACAGCGCGCTGATCGCATACGCCTTGCCGCCGATGCGGGCGAGGGCTTCTTCCACGCCTTCGAAGCGGCCGACCGACAGGCCGAACTGCTTGCGGATGCGCGCATACGCACCGGTGACGCGCGCGCCGGCCTTCGCACCGCCGCTGGCGGTGGACGGCAGGGTGATCGAACGGCCCACGGCCAAGCATTCGTTGAGCATGTTCCAGCCCTTGCCGGCCATCTCCACGCCACCGATCAGCTGGCTCAGCGGAATGAACACGTCCTTGCCGTGGATCGGGCCGTTCTGGAACGGCGAGTTCAGCGGGAAGTGGCGACGGCCGACGTCCACGCCAGGGGTATCGCGCGGCAGCAGCGCCAGAGTGATGCCGATGTCGCGTGTATCGCCGATCAGGCCGTCCGGATCGTACATGCGGAACGCCAGTCCGATGATCGTGGCGACCGGCGCCAGAGTGATGTAGCGCTTGTCGAAGGTCAGGCGCAGGCCCAGCACGTTGGCGCCATTCCACTCGCCCTTGCAGACGATGCCGTAGTCGGGAATCGAGGTCGCGTCGGAACCGGCGAACGGACCGGTCAGGCCGAAGCAGGGCACCTCCTGGCCGATGGCCAGGCGCGGCAGGTAGTAGTCCTTCTGTTCCTGCGTGCCGTAGTGGTTGAGCAATTCACCCGGGCCGAGCGAGTTCGGCACGCCGACGGTGGAGCTGACCACGCTGCTGACCGAGGCGATCTTCTGGATCACCTTGTGGTGCGCCAGCGCGGAGAAGCCCAGGCCGCCGTATTGCTTCGGGATTATCATGCCGAAGAACTTGTTCTTCTTGATGAAGTCCCACAGCTCCGGTGGCAGGTCGGCATGGACGTGGGTGATCTCCCAGTCGTTGGTCATCTTGCACAGCTCTTCCACCGGGCCGTCGAGGAAGGCCTGTTCTTCAGCGGTGAGCTGCGGCTTCGGATACGCCAGCAGCTTGTTCCAGTCCGGATCGCCGGTGAAGAGGTCGCCCTCGAAGCCGACCGAGCCGGTCTCCAGTGCGATGCGCTCGGTCTGCGACAGCGGCGGCAATGCGCGGCGCAGGAAGCCCAGCGCCGGTGTGGTGATCAGCGGCTTGCGGATCGCCGGGATCAGCAGCGGCAGCGCGATCGCCACCACGACCAGGGCTGCGACGATGGTGGCGGTGGGATGGGCGCCCAGCAGCCAGCACGCGACCAGCAGGCTGGCCGTGATCGCCGCCCAGTAGGCGAGCCGGATCCGGTGGTAGGCGGCGAATGCGCCCGCCAGCAGGAAGGCGAGGAAGGGGATGACGATGCTCATGGGGTTGCTCCGGACACGGATTCGGTTACATCGGATTCGGCATTACCCGGCACGGCCGACAGGCTTGCCAGGTATTCCAGCACAGTGGCGGTAAATGCGTCGTTGTCGTCGCCGGCCACCATGTGCGTGGCCAGCGGCAGGTGCACGTGGCGCGCATGCGGCACCAGTGTCTTGAACTCTTCGACGGTCTGCTCCGAGACCAGATCGCTGCGGCCGCCGCTGATCAGCAGCACGGGGCACTGTACCTGGCGCGCCGCTTCGGCGATGGCGTCCTGGTGCTGTGGGCTGTCGCGGGCCAGTTCGTCCACCAGGCGCGGATCCCAGTGCCAGCGCCAGCGACCGTCGGCGCCCTCGCGCAACAGCTCGCGCAGGTCGTCCGCGGATTTACGCGTGCGCCGCTGCGGCTGGTAGGCGGCGATGATGTCGGCCGCGTGCTCGAGCGATGCGAAACCGTCGGGGAACGCCGTCATGAAGGCGAGGATGCGCTGCAGGCCGGCGTGTTCCCAGCGTGGGGTGATGTCCACCAGCACCATCGCGCGGAACAGGCCAGGCCAGCGTGACTCGGCGATCAGGCCGAACAGCCCGCCCATCGAGGCGCCGACCAGCACCGGCGGTTCCGGCTGCTCGCCGGCCAGCACGATCAGGTCGTCGGCGAACTGGTCGCCCGCGTAGGGAAGCTCGGCGGCATTGCGGTCGGATTCGCCATGGCCCCGCGCGTCGTAAGCGAGGCCGGCATAACCCTGCGCCGCCATCCGTTCGCCGGTGCGGCTCCACGCGCCCCGTGTCTGGCCGAAGCCATGCGCGTAAATGAGCGCGGGGTGCGACTGCAGTGCGCGAGGCGACGGGAAGCGGCGGATCGCGAGGGCGACATCGCCTTGCCCGTTCACCACGCGATCCGATCCGGCGTGGTCGACGCTGGAGGGAGTCATGGAGGCAGGGGAAGCACGGGTTACCATACGGCCTAGTATGGGTTGTCGCATTTAGAGCAGTCAATCGGTTCGGTCTTGCGGGTTTCACATGCAACCGATTGATTTGCCTTTATTTGTTGTGCGGCGCAGCAAACGTACCGCTACACACCCCGGCGTATGGTTAAATGCGGCACATGAGCACACCCAGTCCGGAAACACCCCCCAGCGCTCCGACCCGCAACGCCCGCCTGAGCGCGGACGACTGGGCACAGGCGGCGCTCGACCTGATCGCGGAGCAGGGCGTCTCGGCAGTCGCGGTGGAGCCGCTTGCGCGCCGGCTGGGTGTCACGAAGGGCAGCTTCTATTGGCATTTCCCGTCGCGCGACGCGCTGCTGCAGGCCGCGCTGGAGCGCTGGGAAGCAGGTGAGCAGGAGAACATCTTCGGCAGCCTGGAAAAGGTCGTCGATCCGCGCGAGCGGCTGCGCACGTTGTTCCAACTGGTCGGCCACGAGGTGAAGCCGCACATCATCTACAGCGAGTTGCTGAAGGCACTGGATCATCCGGCCGTGCAGCCGGTGATCGACCGCATCTCACAGCGTCGCCTGGACTATCTGGTCGCCATGTTCCGCCAAGCCGGCCTGCAGCGGACCGACGCCACCCACCGTGCGCGCCTGACTTATGCGGCCTACGTGGGTTTCCTGCAGCTGTCGCTGCAGCTGCAGCAGCCGCGCATGACCTCGGAAGAATTCGAGACCTATCTCGAACACGTCATCTCGACGTTGATCCCAACCTGATACGTAGGGTGGGCCCTGGCCCACCGCGCATGATCCTCGTGGCGATGGCGGGCCAAGGCCTGCCCTACGGCGTGCTCGGGGCCGCCCGCTTCAGCTCCGACAAGCGCACCACCACATACGCCAGCAACGCCACCGCGAAGAACGCCAGCAGCATCCAGGCGATGCCCTGCAGCGTTTCGATCACGGTGCGATAAACCTCCAGCACCCAGCGCTCGGCGGTCAGGGCGATGATCTCCGTCTTGTCCTTCTCCATCCACTGCGGGGCGGTGATATAGCGTTCCAGGGCATGGATCCGTACGCCGGACGACACGCCGACGACGAGGATGGCGAACTTCATGTAGCGCAGCCATGCGTGACTGATGTCGTCAGCGATGATGCGGGTGAGGATGCGCTCGATAGGCTTCGAGAACATCCACGTCACGCCCCATGCGACAGCGGCGGACAATAGAAGGGTGACGGCGAGCAGGGTCAGGAACATGTCGATCTCCTCATGGAAGTGTTCACGCCGGCCCCATCGCCGCCTGCCGCACACCACCCCGCCATTCCCGTTGCTCGCGCACATACCCGGCGCGTTCCAGCCAGCGGAAGATCGAACGCACCGTGACGACGGGGTAGTCGCCGGACAGGCGCGTGGCAACGGAGTGATCGGAGAAATCCGTATTGGCGGAGAACAGCCCGCCCAGCACGCGCTTGGAATAGGCGACGTGCACCGTGTCGGGCACGAAGCCGTCGCCCCGCGCGAACGCGTACGCGCTACGGCGGTCGTAGATGCCACGGTCGGCCAGCGCTGCGGCCATCACTTCCACGATCCACGCGGTGGAGTTCTGGTAGTCCTCACTGCCGGGCCGCGCGATCAGGTTGTAGCGCGCGTGGTGCAGGCTGTGCCGTGGCATCTGCTGCAGACGCGCGGCCAGCCGGTCGGCGACGTCCGGCGCGAACCACACGATGCGCAGGTCCTGGTTCACCAGGTCGTCGGCGAAGAAGTTCACAAGTCCCTGCGCGTACAGGCCGGAGCGGTCGCTGCCGCATTCGTTGAGCAGGTGCACGACGGTCCAGCGTCCCTGCGCGTGGTCGCGCACCGCGAAGCCTGCGTGGCTGTAGACCAGGCCCTGCTTCGACAGGTCAGTGCCCACGCGCGCCAGCATCGCCACCGGCGCGTCCACCTCGTCGAGTTGTTCCGCGGCCAGCAGGGCGGTGCGCGCGGCGTCGGCCACCTTATGCGGTGGCATTTCCAGTTGCCTGCAGGCATCGCCCGCGCGTGCCGTCCCTGGCAGCGCGAGGGCGAACACGAACACGGCCATCAATGCGTGCAGGCGCATGCGCTCACCCGCCGTAGCGATGGCTGTGGATGTGCGGGCGCGCGGCGTCGTTGGCGATGAAGCACAGCGCTTCGCCCGCGGCGCTCAGGATCCAACCGGTCGCCACCACGGTGACGCTGATCGCCGTACCCACCGCGATACCCAGACGCCGGATTGCCTCCGCACTCAGATAGACGACGAACGACGCGCCCGCCAACACGCCGGCCGCAGCCACGGAGACCGTCACCGCCACACTGCCGACGACCACCGCCACCCCGGTGACCACCGCGGACGCGCCGTGGCCCAGCGCGTGGATCACCGCCACCGGCACTTCGATGGACGCCTCCAGGCTGGCCTGCGACATCCGGCTGGCGCCATCGGATTGCGGCGCGGCCCGGGTGGGCAGCGTGATGCCGCCAGAGAGCGCGGTGGCCAGGGCCAGGGTCAGTGAGCGGGCGATCAGGCGGCGCATGCGGGGTTCCTCCAGGGACGCCGGAGGGTGGGCGCAGGCTTCGCAGGGATTCAAGGATCATCGACAAGGTAAGCTCTGGCGGAACGACAGGTATAGGAATCCGCTACCCATGGCCGTCTCGGTGGACCTGGTTGATGCACTGAAGCGTTGCCTGCGCGCGCAGGACATGACCTACCGCGACCTGGCCGCGCGCATCCGCATGAGCGAGGCGGCGGTGAAGCGCATGTTCTCCCGCCGCGCGATGAGCCTGCAGCGGCTGGAGCAGGTCTGCGACGTGCTGGACGTGGGCCTGGCCGAGCTGAGCGCCGAAGCCTCGCGCGGGCGCAAGGCGATGGCGCAGTTGAGCGAAGCGCAGGAACAGGCGCTGGTGGACGATCCGCCGTTGCTGATGGCGCTGTTCCTCACCCTCAACCGCTGGCGCGAGGACGACGTGATGGGCCATTTCGGCTTTACGCCTGCGCAGTGGACCGGCCTGCTGGTGAAGCTGGACCGGCTGGGCATCATCGAACTCATGCCCGGCAACCGTGGCCGCGCGCTGACTGCACGCAATTTCCGCTGGCGCGCCGATGGGCCCATGGAGCGCTACTTCCGGCTGACCCTGCTGACCGACTACTTCGCCGATCCCTTCGATGGCGAGCAAGACGCACTGCTGCTGCTCAGCGGCAGCCTGAGCATCGACGGGGTGAAGCAGGTGCGCCAGCGACTGGAGGAAGTCGCGCGCGAGTTCGATGCGCTGCTGGCCCGCGATGCCACACTGCCGGCGGAAGACCGCGTCGGCGTCAGCCTGGTGCTGGCGCAGAAGCCCTGGCTGCTGCAGCTGTTCAATCCGTACCGGCGCTCGCGCGACGGGTAAGCGCTGTGGCGGAGATCGAGCCCGGAATGCCGTGGATCGGGCTCGGAAGGCCATTGATGGCCCTGTGTGCTCCAGCGATCGCCCGGTGAGCCCCATCGATCACTGTGGGAGCTCCATCGATCGCCTTCCGAGCCCGATCAATGGGGCTCCCACAGTGATCGATGGAGCTCCAAGGGCGATCAATGGCTTTCGGCGCCCCATCGATGGCGCTTTGTGCTCCATCGACCGCCCGTCGCGCCGCATCGATCGCGCTCCGAGCCTGAGCGATCACCCTCAGAGCTCCATCCTTCGCGCCCGGAACCCCGTCCACGCCTCGCAAAGCCTTGTAGGGCGGTCGTTCTCTGGCCGCGCTGAGAAAGAAGCGTCCCTGCGCCAGCGTCAGTGATGACCGCCCGTCGTCGTTCTCCTCGTCTAGAGGACAAGACATTGGTATCATTTTGGTCTCACTTTTCGAGGGCGTGGCATGAACGCAGCGGTCGATGTTTTCAAACGCAACGATTTTCCAGGCAGTTCGCTTGCCGCGTTGAATGCCTGGGTTGCCGAGGTTGCCGCGCTCACCCAACCCGACCATATCCACTGGTGCGACGGCAGCGATGCCGAGAACGCGCTGCTGACGAAGCAGATGCTGGCCGACGGCACCCTGCTGCCGCTGAACCCGGAAACCCACCCCCACAGTTGGCTGCACCGCTCCAGCCCCAGCGACGTGGCGCGGGTGGAGCACCTGACCTTCGTCTGCACGCCGCAGCAGGAAGACGCCGGCCCCAACAACCACTGGATGGCCCCGGCCGAGGCGCACGCGAAGATGGATGCGCTGTTCGCCGGCTGCATGCGCGGGCGCACGCTGTACGTGATCCCGTACTGCATGGGGCCGATCAATTCGCCGCTCTCGCGCTGCGGCGTGGAGATCACCGATTCGCCGTACGTGGTGGCGAACATGCGCATCATGACCCGCATGGGCGCGGCCGCGCTGGCGCGCATCGAGCGGGAAGGGACCTTCGTGAAGGGTCTGCACTCCACCGGCGAGCTGGACCCGGACCGCCGCTTCATCATGCACTTCCCCGACGAGCTGACCATCAAGAGCTTCGGCTCTGGCTACGGCGGCAATGCGCTGCTGGGCAAGAAGTGCCACGCCCTGCGCATCGCCTCGCACCAGGCGCGGCAGGAAGGCTGGCTGGCCGAACACATGCTGATCGTCGGCATCGAGAACCCGCAGGGCGAAACGCACTACATCGCCGCGGCGTTCCCGTCCGCCTGCGGCAAGACCAACCTGGCCATGCTGATCCCGCCGGAGGGCTACCGCCAGGCTGGCTGGAAGGTGTGGACGATCGGCGACGACATCTGCTGGATGCGTCCCGGCGCCGATGGGCGCCTGTATGCGATCAACCCGGAAGCCGGCTTCTTCGGCGTGGCGCCCGGCACCTCGGACAGTTCCAATCCGAATGCGCTGGCCACCATCAGCCACCACACCATCTTCACCAACGTCGCCGTCACCGACGACCAGGAGCCGTGGTGGGAAGGGCTGGACTCGCGCACGCCCGCGCTGGACTGGCAGGGTCGCAAGTACGACCCGGCCAATGGCCCGGCCGCACACCCGAACTCCCGCTTCACCGTCTCCGCGCGGCAGTGCCCCAGCTATTCGGCCAAGGCCGAGGATCCGCAGGGCGTGCCGATCAGCGCGATTGTTTTCGGCGGACGCCGCGCCTCGCTGGTGCCGCTGGTGTTCGAGGCACGCGACTGGACGCATGGCGTGCTGGTCGGCGCGGCGATGGGGTCCGAAACCACCGCGGCCGCGACCGGCGCGGTCGGCGTGATGCGCCGCGACCCGATGGCGATGAAGCCGTTCTGCGGCTACAACTTCGCCGACTACTTCGCCCACTGGCTGTCGTTCGGCCAGGCCGATGCGACGCTGCCGAAGACGGCGCTTCCCAAGATCTTCCACGTGAACTGGTTCCGCAAGGGTGGCGACGGCAAGTTCCTGTGGCCGGGCTTCGGCGAGAACCTGCGCGTGCTGGAGTGGATGATCCGGCGCGTCGAGGGCAAGGCCGACGCGGTGGAAACGCCCATCGGCCACCTGCCGCGCGCCGAGGACCTCAACCTGGACGGCGTGGCGCTGAGCGACGAGGCCCATGAGCTGCTGTTCGGCTTCGACCGTGCGGGCTGGCAGGCCGAACTGGCCGGCATCGGCGCGTACCTGGAGGAGTTCGGCGCCCGCACCCCGCAGGCGCTGAAGGACGAACAGCAACGCATCGCCGCCCGTCTGGCGCACTGATTCCCCGCCTCGCGCATCCTGTTTCCTGCGCACGCCCCGTGCGCGTCCACACCGGACGCCGCGGGGCTTTTTCTTGCATCGGCTTTTCTTCTCCCCGCTCCACGGGGCGACGGGATCTGCGCACGGGGAGAGAGCAACGCGTTTCCGGCTGAACAATCGCTGGCAAAAAATGCCGCGCACCTCTAAACCCCTGCGTTCCTTGCTGCATCCCAGTCAGTATGCTGAATGCCGTGATCGAACCTTTCGCTGACAGCCTCTCCCCGGAGGCCACCGCCGCCCAGGACACCGCACTGGCCCGTTCGGCTGCGGGGGGCGACATGCGGGCTTTCGAAGCGCTGTACCGCCGCCATGCGGGCCGTGTGCATGGCGTCATCCAGCGATTGGTGGGCGCGCAGGGCGTGCGGGCGGAAGACCTGACGCAGGAGGCGTTCGTACGGGCCTGGCAGGCGTTGCCGGCGTTCCGCTTCGAGAGCGCCTTCTCCACTTGGCTGCACCGCCTGGCGGTGACCACCGCGCTGATGGAGCTGCGCAGCCGCCGCAACGGTCCCCGCTTCGACGACGACGAGGACGCGCTGGACGACCTGGGCATGGCGGACAGCGCCGGCCATGGCACGGCGCTGTCGCTGGACCTGGAGCGCGCCGTCGCCACCCTGCCGCCGCGCGCGCGCGCCGTGCTGGTGCTGTACGACGTGGAAGGCTGGAAGCACGAGGAGATCGCCACCGAGCTGGGCATGGCGGTCGGAAGTTCAAAAGCACAGTTGCACCGCGCGCGGCACCTGCTGCGCGAGCGTTTAGGAGGACACGCATGACCCCCCATGATCCCGCCCCGCTTTCCGACGACGTGCTGCGCTGGCAGTTGCGCGCGCTGCGGCAGGACACGCCGCCGTCGCGCGACTTGTGGCCGGACCTAGCTGCGCGCCTGGCCGTCACGCCGCAGCAGGCCATGGCACCGCCACGCCGCCGCGTGACGCCCTTCGCCCTGGCCGCCTCCGTGCTGCTCGCGGTCACCGTGACCTGGCAACTGCAGAAGGCGCCGGAAGGCGATGCGCTGATCCAGCGCGAAGCCGCCGCGCTGACCCGCGACTACACCGGTGCGCTGGCGCAACTGGACACGCAGGTGCAGACCGCACCCGAGATCGCCCCGGCGCTGCATGCGCTGGACGAAAGCGCCGCCCAGATCCGCCACGCCATCGCCACCGAACCCAACGCGCACTTCCTGTTGAACCAGCTGCGCCGCACCTATGCACGACGCCTCGCGCTGACCCAGCGCGCGGCCATGACCTGAGGAGTTTTCCATGCGTACGACCCTTGCTTTCTCGCTGCTGCTGGGCAGCGCACTGCTGGCGCCCGCGGCGCTGGCGCAGACCGCCATCAACGAAACACGGCCATTGGATGCGCGCGGCCGGGTGGACATCAGCAACCTCAAGGGCCGCATCGAAGTGCGCGGCTGGGAGCGCGACGAGGTGAAGATCACCGGCACGCTGGGCAAGGGCGTGGAGCGCCTGGAGGTGGACGGCGGCGGCCCGCACCTAAGCGTGGAAGTCCGCTACCCGAAGAACAGCGGCTGGGGTGGCAACCAGACCGGCCCGACCGAGCTGGTGCTGATGGTGCCGTTGCGCGCCGACCTGGACATCGAGTCCGTGGCGGCCGACGTCCACGTCACCGGCGTTGCATCAGGCGAACTTTCCATCAGCAGCGTGAGCGGCAGTGTGGCGGCCGCCGCCGCGCCGCAGAAAGCGGACATTGAAACCGTCAGTGGCAGCGCCCACCTGACCCTCAACAGCGCAGACGTGGACGTGCAGACCGTCAGCGGCAACATCGTGTTGCGCGGTCGCTTGAACGGCGACATCAGCACCGAGACGGTATCCGGCCGTATCGAAGTCGCCGTCACCGGCGAACAGATCCGTGATCTCAACACGAGCACCGTCAGTGGCACGGCGCATGTCACCACGGCCCTGGCGCCCGGCGGCGAGATAAGCATGGAATCGGTCAGTGGCGACCTGCTGCTGCGCCTGCCGAAGGATGTGTCTGCGCAGGTCAGCGGCGAGAGCTTCAGCGGCGGCCTGAAGGCGACAGGCGTGGAGATCGAGAAGCGCCGCGGCCCGGGTTCCAGTTTCTCCACGCGCTACGGCAGCGGCAGTGCGCGCGTCACGGTGGAGACGTTCTCGGGTAGCGCGGAAGTCCGCGTGGAGTAAGTCGGCCGCACGGGCGCGCGCCGCATCTCCCGTATCATCGGGGCGGGTTTCCGGTGATACAGAGGCAGGCATGACGAGTGCGGCATTCCACGTCCAGCAGGCGCGACGCCACCTGGCAACCGGCAATGCCGCGCACGCGTTGTCCGCGGCCGGGCAGGGGCTGGAAGTACATCCGCATGACCCGGACTTGCAATGGGTGGCCGCGCTCAGCCTGGTGGCACTGCAGCAACCTGCCGCTGCAGCCCGCCAACTTGAAGCGCTGGTGCACGCCCAACCCGACCATGGCGATGCCTGGCTGAAGCTGGGAGCCTGCCTGAAACGGCTGGACGATCCGCTGGCCGCCGCAGCGGCGTTGCGGCGGGGCCTGGCGCTCATGCCGGAGGCGGCGCCAGCACGGCTGCAACTGGCTGAATGCCTGCTGCCGGGCGACCCGGATGCGGCGCTGGTGGAGTACTTCCGGGCCGTGACCACGGCGCAGGCACAGGGGCGATGGCTGAATGATGCGACCACCGCGCCGGAGCTGCGGGAGCGGGTGAAGACTGCCATGCGGCTGATCGATGAAGGCCGGCACCGCCTGTTCTTCTCGGCCATTGCGCCTCTGCAGCAACAGCACGGCGCACAGGCGCTGTCGCGGGTCACGCGCGCGCTGGAGGCCTATCTGGGCATCGCACCGGGCGGCAGCCCGGACCCGCGCCAACGCCCCACGTTCCTGTACATCCCCGACCTGCAGCCCGAGCCGTACTTCGAGCGCGCATTGTTCCCGTGGTACGAAGCGCTGGAGCAGGCAACGGATGCGATCCGTGCCGAACTGCAGCGGGTGTTGCAGGCGCGTGACGGATTGCAGCCCTTCCTCGATTTCAGTGGCCCTGCGCGCAAGGACGATTTCCTGGCGAGTCGGCAGGACATCGACGCGGCCGCGTGGGATGCGTACTTCTTCCATCGCCATGGGCAGGCCTACCCCGAACACCTGGCTGCGTGTCCCGCCACCGCCCGGGCGCTGGCGCAGGTGCCGCTGACGCGCATCGACGCGCACGCGCCAGAGGTGCTGTTCTCACTGTTGTCACCGGGGACCCTTATCAAGTCACACCATGGGGTGACCAACAGCCGCGTGGTCACCCACCTGCCGCTGATCGTGCCTGTGGACTGCGCGCTGGAGGTGGGCGGGGTGCAACACGACTGGCAGGAAGGACGCTGCGTGACCTTCGACGACTCCTACCTGCACCAGGCCTGGAACCACAGCAGCCAATTGCGCGTGGTGATGATCCTGGACACCTGGCATCCGCGCCTCAGGCCCGAGGAAACCCAAGCGCTGAAACAGCTGGTGGAGGTCATAGGCGGATTCAACAGGCAGGCGGGCCTGAACTGATCGCTGCCTTACTCGTGCGTGTGCTCGGGACTGCCCGGCTTGTCGAACAGCAGGTAGGTCGAAAGGATGTACTTGTCGTTCGAAACCGGTGCGTTGCCCACGTGCTGGAACATCCAGTACGGCGGGAACACCAGTAGCCGCCCCGCGCGTGGCTGCACGTCGACCTCCAGGTCCATGAAGCGGGTGCTGCCGCCTTCCTGCACGTCGTTGAGGTACCACAGGAACACCATGTAGCGCCCCGCGACCTCGTCGACAGAATCGAAATGCGGCTGGAAGCCTTCGCCTGCATTGGCGCGGTACTTCTTCATCGTCAGGCGGTCGATGCGCGGGCGCAGCGGCACGGGCAGGGTCAGCGACAGGTCTGCGTTGTAGCGTGCCAGCGCTTCTTCGATGCGGGTCATGAAGAACCCCACGAAGGCGGGATCGGCCAGGCGGGTGAGATTCAATTCAGTCCAGCGGCTGTCGTCCAACGCCGGCCGGTAGCCACGCCCGTTGGGCGCCTGGAATTGCGCCGAAGACTCGAAGCCGTCGATCAGCTGCTGGCAGAACGCCGCCGGCAGTGCGTCGTCGTAGATGCGGATGTAGTCGGCCAGCGCTTTCATGGGGTCATCGTACGGTGAGGTCGTAGCCCCAGTGGTCTGCCACGGGTTGCAGGATGGGCAGCGCGGGGAGCAGCCAGCGCGAATATGGCTGCCAGCGGCCGACGGCACGCGCGTTCACAGGCTCGACCACCTGCGAATAGCTGGGCGTGCTGATGTAACCTTTGCGCGCGGCATGCTGGCTGAACTGCGCGAGGAAGTCGCGGTCCTGGATACCCAGGAAGCTGCCGATGCGTTCCACCTGTGCGGGGAAATCGCCGACGGTGTCCTCGTAGCGCAGCACCAGCGTGTCGGGCGCCAGCAATGCCTGGTGATGGATCCAGAACTTCATCGCATTGACGTAGCTTTTCGCCAGCCGCTCAAGGCTGGAGCACAACACCATGAAGGCGGGCGACCTGAAATTCTGCATGTAGCAGCTGAGCAGCACGTCGCAGGGGTGTCGCAGCGCCAGGATGATCTTCGCATTGGGGAACAGGCGCAGGATCATCGGCAGGCGGAGCATGTTGAGCGGGTTCTTGTCGACCAACTGCTCCCCGGGCTGGAGCGTGATGACCTTGGCTACTTCGGACCAGTACACGGCGCGCAGCTCGTCGGCGGCCGTGCCATCAAGCATGTCCAGGGCATGCGGATACTCGAAGCCGCGCGCTTCCATCCGTTCGATGCAGCGCTGCAGCGTGGCGCGTTCGTCCATCGAGGCGTAATGCGGGTGGGCGTCCAGCATCTGTTCCAGCATGGTGGTGCCGGAGCGGGGAAAGCCGACGATGAAGACGGGGGAATCAGCCGCTGACGGCGCGCGGGGGTCGTGGCGGAACGCGCCTTCGTCCGTAGTCAACCATTTGCCTGAGACCTTCAGCGGCTCGGCGTCGGAATGGGCGATTTCGGGCACGACATCGGCGGCCAGCTGGAAGTGGATGGCATGCGCGTGTTCGAGGTGCGACATCGCCGTTGCCGGGTCTTTCTGCTTGTCGGCGATGTTGGCGAGAGTGAAGTGTGCGTTGGCTTCCGCCTGCACGTGGGGTCGCAGCGCGATGATCGATTCCGCCGCAGCGCGTGCCTTGGCATGGTCCTTGTCGCGCATGGCCAGTGAGGCTTCCAGATGCAGCAGGTCGATCTGCTCCTGGCGTCCTGCCGTAGCGGCCTGCGCGCGCGCCTGATCCATCAGTGCGCGGGCCTGGGGGATCTGGTTGGTGCGCTCGTTGAGCTGCGCGAGGCGGATGATGCCCGACAGCGACTGCCGCATGCCCGGGGCCATCAGCAGGGATTCGGCTTCGCTGGTGCGGCCGACCTGCATCAACGCGGTCGCGAGTTCTTCGCGCAGGTGGTCGGGCAGGCCGCGCCATTGTTCGGGGGGCGGGATTAGCGCGGCGGCACGTTGGGCATCACCGCATTCGAAGCAGGCGAGAGAGGCATAGATGTGCGCTTCGGCGAGGCCGGGGTGCAGGTCGACGGCATCGAGGAAGCGATGCCGCGCATCGGCGATGCGACCCATGTCCAAGAGCAGCAGCCCATAGTCGACCAGGAAGCCGGTGTTGCGGGGATCACGTTCGAGCGCATGCCGGTAGGCAGCCTCGGCTTCGGCGTATTCGCCCAGGCGTCGCAGTACCAGCCCGAGGTTCGCCCAGTACGCCGGAATCTCCGGGCGGCCCTGGGCCAACTGCCGGTACACAGGCGCGGCGTCCTGGTCACGCCCGAGGTTCTGCAGGCTCATCGCCCACAGCGTGGCGAGGCTCTCGTCCCCGGGCACGCGCGCCAGGGCCTGCTGGCAGAACTGCGCGGCGTCCTGGAAACGGCCGTTCTGGAACAGCGCGACGGCTTGCTGGATGAGCGGTTGATTCATGGTCGGATTCTAGCGTGGCAACAAAAAGGCCGCGCGGCTTGCGCCGCGCGGCCAGGGTGCAACGTTTACCGCGTGCTGCTTAGAAGTTCATCGTGTAGCGAGCCCACAGGTAACGGCCGACCGTATCAAAGGTCTGCACGTCCGTGTTGGAGTTGAGCACGTTGTTCTGGAACATGGTCTGCGGCTGCTTGTCGAACGCGTTGTCCAGGCCCACCTCGATCTTCGAGTTGAACCACGGCAGCGAGTACGCGGCGCTGAAGCTGTGCACCAGGTAGTCGTCGAAGCGGCGTGCATAGCAGTACTCGGGAGCGAACTGCGGGTTGCAGCCGGCATCCGCGCTGACGCTCTGACGCAGGTCGTTGCTGCCGATGTCGAAGCCGCTGACATAACGGGCGCGCCAGCTCAGGCCCAGGTCGCCCTTGTTCCAGTTGACGAACAGGCGGCCGCGGGTACGGGCGTACATGCCGTACGAGCTGTTGTACGTGCCGGCGATGTGCTTGACGGCATCGTCTTCGCTGAGGGGGTTGGTGTCGTTGTCGTAGCGGTCGATGTACGTAGCGTCCAGACCGAACAGCCAGCTGCCCCACGCGGTGTCGGGGAGACGGTAACGCACGGCCAGATCCCAGCCGTTGGTGTCCAGGCGGCCCAGGTTGACGATCGGCTCGCGGATGAAGTCCACTTGGCCGTCGGCACGACGGTTGATGAATTCGCAGAACGGGTGGCTGTCATCGGCGTAGCAGGTGTCGACCACGATCTGTGCGTCGGCGCGGGTGATCGTGTCGTTCAGGTACAGGCGCCAGTAGTCGAGGCTGACCGACAGGCCGGGGGCCCACTGCGGGTCATAGACCACGCCGTAGGAGAACGACTTGCCTTCTTCCGGCTGCAGGTCGAAGCCTGCGGCGACGGCACCCGACCATACGCCGTTGGACTGGCTGGTCGGCGCCGGGCCGATGCCGGTCGTCGGGATGTTGGTGGCGCCTGCGCCCGCACCGCACGCGTTCTCGTGGTCACGCGGTGCGCCGGTGGCGCCATAGCCTTCGCACTTGTCGTTCAGCTGCGGAGCATTGCCCTGCGGGCCGTCGTACAGGTTGCCGATGGTCGGGGCGCGGAAGACTTCCGCCACCGTGCCGCGGAACAGCAGGTTCTCGATCGGACGCCATTCCACCTGCAGCTTGCTGTTGGTGGTGTCACCGAAGGTGCTGTAGTCGGAGTAGCGGCTGCCCAGCGTGACCGACAGCAGGTGCGCGAACGGCATGTCGGACAGGATCGGCACGTACAGTTCGCCGTAGACCTCGGTCACGTCGTACTTGCCGCCCACCGGCGACGAGCAGGCTTCCTGAGAGATCATGCAGCGGCCGGTTTCATCGGCGATCGCGATGTAGTCGACTTCGCTGCGCTGGTACTCTTCACGCCATGCGCCGCCGAACGCCAGCTGCACGGCACCGGCCGGCAGGCTGAACAGTTCGCCCGAGGCGTTGGCCTCGAAGCTGCGGGTCTGGTACATGGTCGAGTAGACCGGACGCGCTTCCGCCGCCTGCATCGTGGCGACCGACTGCGGGTCGAAGATGTTGAAGATGTTCAGCGGCGTGCAGCCGGCGATGATGGCGCCCGGTGCACCGCACTTGACCACGCCGTCGGTATCCATGAACGACGGACCCAGCGCATCGGTCAGGCTGGCGTAGTCCACGTAGCCGTAGCTGGTGTTCTCGCTGAAGTAGTGGCCGTAGTTGAACGCGGCATCCCACTTCCAGGTCTCGCCCACGAAGCCTTCCAGGCCGGCGACGACCTGCGAGGTGGTGGTGTCGTAGTACGAGCGGCGCTGGCCCAGCGAGGTCCAGCGGGTCATAAACTGGTTCTGGCTGCCGTCGGCCGCCGGACCGAAGTTCTGGTCGAACGGGTTGTAGTAGTTGTCGGCCGAGATGACGACGCCGTCGCTGTTGGCATCGAACGGCAGCGCGGCGATCGCGAAGTTGGACGAGGTCTTGTTGTGGTAGACCTCGGCGAACGCGTTCAGGTTGTCCGTGATCTGGTAGTTGGCCAGGAAGAACGCATTGGTGCGTTCCTGCGGCGTCATGATCAGGTTGGTCGCCTGGTAGTTGTAGGAGTCGCGTGCGCCGTTGTAGCAACGGAAGTCGCCCTGCGATGTGCCGCTGGTGCCGGGGGTCAGGGTGACCGAACCGCAACCATACTGGTCAACCAGGGGGCTGCCTTCCGGGAAGAAGATGCGGCCATTCGGGTTGCGGCTGGAGCCGAAGACGGTGACGTAACCGCTGTACAGGTACGTGGCGTCCTTCGAATAGTCGCGATCGTTGGACGAGATGCCGTCGAACTTGTTGTAGTTCAGGCCGGCGATGATGTTGCCCTTGTCGCCCACCTGGCCAAAGGTGATCGAACCGCCGCTGCGCTGTCCGTCCTGGTGGCTGGGCGTGATGCCGAAGTCGATCGACGCGGTCAGGCCGTCGAAGTCGCGGCGCAGGATGAAGTTCACGACGCCGGCAACGGCATCGGAACCGTACACGGCGGACGCGCCGCTGGTCAGGATTTCGATGCGCTCCACGGCCGAGGCCGGGATCGAGTTGACGTCGCTGTTGACTACGCGACGGCCATTGACCAGAAGCAGCGTGCGGGCCGAACCCAGGCCGCGCAGGTCGATGGTGGACGAACCGTCACCGCCACCGTTGTTGACCTGGGGATTGGTCGGGGCGCCCGACATGGCCGGCATTTCCTGGATCAGATCGCCCAGGGTCAGCTTGCCGGTCTGTTCGATGGCGGCGCGATCGATGACAACGACCGGGCTGGCGGTCTCGGTTTCAACGCGGGCAACGCGCGAACCGGTGACCTGGATGGCGTCCAGGGTCTTGGCGCCTTCGGTGGTGGATTCCTGCGCGAACGCGAGGCCGGTGCCGGCAGCGCTGGTCGCACCCACTGCGAGGACGAAGCCGATGGCTTCGCGCAGCTTGGTGGTCTTGAAGTTCATTCTCTCTCCAGATGAGGTCTGTTACGCCCTAGGGATACCCGGCTGGCAAGCCAAATACGGCTACCAAAATGCTGGGGTGACCCGATCATAGACGCGCCGTGGCGAGAATTAAAGAGTCGTTAAGATGCTTTGGGGGCCGCGGGCATGGGAAATTGCCATTTCTCTCTATTCATATTTGTGATGAATAGATGAAGGCAGTACATCCGGACGGGATCAGGCAGGGATCACGTCGAACGCCAGGCTGATGCGGGCGCTAGCGCCGCTGTACGGGATGGTGTGGTGAAAGAAATACGAAGGGAAAAGCAGCACTTCACCACTGCGGGGCAGATGCTGCAGGCGGCGGGGGGGGGCGCTCTGGGCAAACTCGGGCTGCGGCTGCCCGAACACGATGGCCCCGCTGTCCGCAGTCGTAGGTTGGCCGGCGTCCAGATAGAAGACGCCGCTCAACCAGCCCGCCGGATGGATGTGGGGCGTCTGGTGGCCTCCTTCATGCAGGACGGTGGCCCACATCTGCAATCGCCAGCGCCGGGGCATGGCAAGCCGCCAGGGATGCGTTGCCAGCCCGGGATTGGCGGCCAGTGCCGCCATCTGGCGGGTAACCCCTTCGGACACCGCATCGCCAAGCGCATGGAAGGGGGACCCTTCCGTGAGGTCCAGCATGATGCTCTGCTGGCCGCGTACCGTTGAACGGCCGGCCGGCTCCCAGTTGAGCTCGGGATGGGATTCGACGGCCACGCGCAATCCGTCCAGAGCGGTCTTCGGAAGGAAGTCGAGTGTCGTCACGCCGAGCAATGCGGCGAAGTCCATCAGCGCATCCACCTCGTCGTGGCGGCCAAGCTCGTTGGCTGCGATGTACAGGCCTGCCAGGGCGGTCTGGTCTCCCGGCGCCAGTGCGAGCGCGCGCTCGAATCGCCGGTAGGCAGCGTCGGGCTGACGTCCCCGCAGAAGACACAGGGCGTGGTTGGTCAGGAACTCGGGATTGGACGACGTTGCGGGTTCGAGCCGGGAATAAAGCTGCAGCGCAGATGGAACATCTCCCGCGCCATCGTAGGCGCTCGCCAGCGCATGCAGGATCGCAGGCTGCGCGGGCGAACGCAGTTCCGCAGCGCGCAATGCGTGGACGGCGCCGGTCGCATCGCCCTTCCGCAGCAGCAGGATGCCCATGTTGACCCAGGCGTCCACCATATCGGGTTGCAGCTGCGTGGCGTGCCGGAAATCGTCCAGGGCCTCGCCGAGCCGGTGCAGGCTGAGGTGGGCCAGCGCGCGCTGGAAGTAGGCCGGTGCGAAGCCGGGCGAAGCCGAAATGAAGTAGTCGAAATCCGCACACGCCAGTGCCGGCTCGGTCAATCCCATGAGGACCAGACCGCGCTGGAAGTACCAGTCATCGTGTCCCGGTGCTTGCGCGATGGCGCGATCCAGCACCTCCCGCGCGGCGGCAAGGTTGCCCGCCTGGTAATGCACGCCGGCCAGTTCGCTGGCGACGGGAGCCCCCGCTTCCAGGCATACGCGGTAAAGCCGGATCGCGTCACCGGTCTGGCCCTGTTGCAATGCTGCGCGCGCTTGGGAAATCAGTTCTGCGATGGAGGAATGTTCGTTCGTCATCTCGTGGACACCGGTTGGACCCTGCCGTACGGAGGGAATGGTCCGTCAGGAGAGAATGCCTTTCTCCCGGAGCATCTGCTCGCAGGTCGCTTCTATTCCTGCTGCCGAACGCTTCGCGTCGAACAAGACGCCTTCCCGCACGATGGTCGCGACGCGATCGCGCAGCGCTTCCAGTTCGCCGGGATGGTTCGCGAGCCACGCGGCCCGCTCCACATATTCGGTGGTATCCGCCACCACGAGTTCTTCCAGCCCAAGGGCCCGGTTGATACTGACACCAAGGCGTGACGGAGGGGTCTGCCCGGCGCGGCAGAGCACCGGCAGTCCATTGACAACCGCATCGAGTGTGGTGGCGCCACCTTGATAGCGGAAGGCGTCGAGCATCAGGTCGCAGCTCGCCGCGCGATCGGCCTGGTCTTCCGGCGCCAGTGCGTCGACCAACATGAGCCGGGATGGATCACCACCGATGGAGCTCCAATGCGTGAGAAAGCCCGGGCGGGCCGCAGGAGGCAGATACACCATCAGTGTGGCCCGGGGCGCGAGCCGGAGGATCTCGACCCATGCCGCCGCCAGCGCTGCGTCCAGCTTGTAGCTGTTGTTGAAGCTCGCAAGAACCGCGCTTCCCTCCGCCGGCATGCCGAAACGCTCACGCTGTCTGCGACCGCCAACCCGCGGGGGAGGAGGGAAGACGCTTACCGGAAGGTGGACGACACGGTCATCGAAGGGCCAAGCGTGCGTTGACGGTTGCACATGCTCATCGAGCAGGATGGCGTCCAGCCAAGGCGCCTGCTGAGCATGAAGAAAGCCAAGCCAGCCGAGTTGCAGCGCTGCGGGCCGGGACGCCAGGATTTCCAGGCGTGCGCCCGTGGTAGGTCCGTTCAGATCGATCAGTACATGGATGCCGTCCTGCCGGATGCGCTCGACGACGCCGGCGACACCCAGATCCTCGCACTCCACGTACACATCGCTGCTCTCGCGGATCCGCGACGCCACTGCATCATCGTGCCGGCGGAGGGAATAGACGAAGACCTCGAATCGTTCCCGCTCATGGAAGCGGAACACATCGCCTACCAGCTGCCCCACGGCGTGCATGCCCAGGTCCGCGGAGAGATAGCCGATCCGGATCCTGCCGCCGGCTGGAATGGGTTGCGGGGTTGCAGGCGCGAGTCGGACCACTGCAGTCGTGCGCGCGGAAACAGCCTCCATGTAGTGGTCCAGGGCGGCCCGGACCAACGCGCTCTCCAGCGGGAGATAAGTGAGCGGGAACGCCTCAAGAACGGGCTCGCGTGGAATGCCATCGGCGACCACGCGCCGGAACCGCTCAAGCGTTTCATGTTCGCTCGAGAACTCGCAGAGTCGTGCTTCGGTCTGCGCCAGGCGAAGAAGGATGTCCGGACGGTCGGGATAGATGTGGCATGCCTGCTTGTAGCCACTGCGTGCGAGTTCCAGGTTCCCTGCCTGCTCGGCGCACATCGCGATGTTGTAGATCTCTCCCGGCTGTTCCGCCGAGGCCCTCGTGTAGGCGTGTATAGCCTCTTCCCAGCGTTGCTGCTGATGAAGGCTTTCGCCCAGGTAATGCCAGGCTTCACCGAATCCCGGCGCAAGCGAAAGCGCGCGCCGCAGCGACGTCTCCGCACGCGGATACTCGCCCGCCCGGACGTCGATGCTCCCCTTCAGCATCCAGGCCATCGCGTCATGCGGTAAACGACGGGTGGCTTCGTCCGCCGCCTGTAACGCGTCTTCGATGGCGCCGCCCGCTCGCAGGCATGCGGCCAGCGCGAGCAGCACCTGGGCGTCGCCGGGCGCGAGGCGACGGACATCCGTCAGCATCTTCGCCGCATCCCGGGCATGCCCCGTATGCATGAGCAGGAGCGCGTAGTCGAACATGAGCGCGGCATTTGCCGGATCCGCCGCGAGGGCGCGTTCGTAATGGATGCCTGCGGTGACGGTATCCCCGGCCGCGAGCGAACGGCGCGCTTGCTCGGCGTCCGTCATGGCGAGACGACGAGGGTCCAGCCCATGCGGCTGCCAGCGACCTGGTCGAGGGGACGCAGGATGGATGATGCGTAACCTGCCTCAATGCAATGTTGGTGCAGGACCTCGAGTTCCCGCAGGTCCATGATGGCGCCGGCCAGGTGTTGCAGTCGCGTGCGTTCGTTTTCCAGGTCGTCGCGTGCATTCGCAAGATACTGCAGCGCCTGCCATGGCGAACCTTGCGCCTGTTCCAGCGTGGCGTGCAGGTAATGGAATGCCTTGCGCAGGATCGCCGCCTCGGGAAGCGCCGAAGCGGCGGCTACAAGCCGGGTGGACCCCGATTGGAAGGCGTGCTGGATGTGCGCAGTGCCTTGGCTAGAAGCCGGCGACCCAGCCAAGCTCGACACCCACTGGTGCGCCAGGTCGAGGATCTTGGTTTCGTCGAACAAGAGCGCGCACGCTTCATGCTGCTGGCGCAGCGTCATGGAAATCAGCGAATCCGAGCTGTGCAGCAGGAACGCCGCCGTGCCCGCGTGCCCGATGATCCGGAAAATCTCCTGCAGCGCAGGTTCTCGCGTGCGCGAATATTCAAAGGCGTATTGGGACGTGACGAGCGCGACACTGCCTGCTTCGAAAGGCAGCTCCTCCATGCGCGTACGGGCATGGAAGGTGATCCCGTCGAATGACGTCGCGCCGGATGCCCAGTGCGGAGGGTCGATATCCGCCGCATCCACGCCATGGATGTCGAAGTCGATGCCACGCTGCGCGGCATGCCCCTTGGCGAGAAGGGCCAACGCGCCGTTGCCGGTGCCGATGTCCACCACCCGCTGCCCTGCTTGGAGGCCGTTGAAGCGGGCATTCCAGAATGCCGCGATTTCGCCATCGTAGTTGCCTTCGATGGCGGTGGAACAGGAGTGCAGCACGCCGGCGCGCCAGAGCCTGCTCCATGCATCGCTTTCAAGAGGTGCGGGTCCAGTGGGCATGGCCTGTTCGTGGTTCACGGTGCGGGCACGTTCTTCCAGCGGCACCAGGAATTCAGTGCAACGACGATCCGGGGACGCTCACCGGTGTAGGGGAACACTTCGTGCAGCAGGTAGGAAGGGAAGGCGATCATCTGGCCGGGCTTGTGGTTCAGCTGCCACGGGCCGATCCGATAGGGGGTCTGCATGCGTTCGATGGACGGGTCGCGATACATGTCGCAACCGGTCCGGGGATCATGGAATCGCACGGCACCGCTTTCCGGTGCATCCGCATCGCCAGGGTCGACGCAGTAGATGGCGGACCAGCTGGCGTTGGGATGGTTGTGCAGGCTCTGGAACCCGCCCTTCCTGGTGACATGGAACCAGGAGTGCATGTCCAGGTTGATGTTGGCCATGTCTTCGTCAGACAGCTGGTTGATGCCCTGGATGAAGGTCTGCAGTGACGCACGCAGGAAACCGAAAAGTTCCCGGATGGGTCTCTCCGGGCGTTGATGCAGGAAAAAGTGGCTCTCGAAGATGCCGTACTGGGTGTCCCGGCGTATCGGGTCGCGATGTTTGTCGCCCTGGCTTTCCAGTCGCAGGAACAACGACGCCAGTTCAGCGTTGAGCCGTGAAGCGTCGGCGATCTGGCATTGCAGCATCGGCACTGCGTAAAGCGGGAAGACCTGCGCCTGAATCTCGTTGCTTGCCATGCGGGCATCCCATCGTGCGATCCGCGAATGATGCCACGCCACCATCATGTCGGAAGGCGTGGCCCTGAAAGCACGATGCCCCCTTCCGGGGGCATCGTGTGGGCCCGATGGACCGGGTCCGGTGCACAGTCTCTGATCAGATCAGAAGTTCTGCTCGTACTTCATGTACATCATGCGGCCGTACATGTTGTACAGGGTGTTGCTGTAGAACGGGAAGCCGAACAACGCATTGTTGATGGGCGCATCCTTGTTGGTGACGTTACGCGCACCGACCGAGATCTTCGCCTTCCACGGCAGGCTCACACCTGCCTGGACATCGAACGTGGTCCACGACGGCAGCGTCGTTGCTGCGGTGCCGTTGGAGCTCGATCCGATGTAGTTGGTGATCACGCCGAAGTTGTAGATGCCGCCGGTCCAGTTGAGGGCCAGTTGTCCACGATCTTCCGGGAACGTTGCCGTGCCGGCGCGTTCGATGGTGCCAGCCGCGATCGGGGTGAAGTCGTACTCGAGCTGATGCGACCACGCCAGCTTGGTATTGAACGTACCCAGGCTGTCGGTCTGGAAGCGCCAGCTGGCCTCGAAGTCCAGACCCCGTGCCGTCTGCAACGCACCATTGTCGGTCGGCAGCAGGATCAGGTTCGGAGCGCCCGGCAATACGGTGCCATTGGGGGCAGTGATCGGAGCGCCACGGGTGACGCCGTAGCCCGGCACACCGGCATCGCCGTTGCGGAAGGCCAGTGCGCGCGGCACGGTGCCGATCACGTTCTCCAGTTCGACGTCGTAGTAGTCCAGCGCGAACGACAGGTCGGCGGTGGGGCTCCACACTACGCCCAGACCCCAGTTGGTGGATTCTTCAGGGGTCAGGTTCGGGTTGGACGAAACCAGCCAAGTGTACTGACCCGACGAGGTGCAGGGATTCACCGGGTAAGGCTGGTACGCGGCATCGCCGGTCGCGGTACGGACGGCCGTCAGCGCCGCGCACGCCAGTTCGTCACCACCGGCATGCGGCGGGCTGAGCGTGTTGACCGGCGGGCTGTTCAGGTTGGTGCTGGAGCTGTCACCGTACATGTCGACCAGGGTCGGTGCACGGAAGCCCTTGCCCCAGGTGCCACGGAACAGCAGTTCATCCAGCGGACGGAACTCCAGCGACACACGCGGCGAGAACTTGCTGCCCAGGTCGTTGTAGCTGTCGTAACGGCCGGCCAGGGTCACGTCCAGGGACTCGAAGATCGGGAACAGCGCTTCGAAATAGGCCGCGTAGTAGGAACGCTCGCCTTCGCCGCCAGCGCCCGCGGAGCCGAACACGTTGCGTGCGGCGCTCTGGGCATCGTAGGTCTGGGTGAAGCGGTCATCGCGGTACTCGAAGCCGGTCACGAAGCCCACCGCACCGGCCGGCATCTCGAACAGGTCGAAGCTGATATGGCCATCGCCCGTGACCGAGCGCATCTGCGATTCCACGAACACGGTGTGGCCGATACGGCCGGCGTTGGCGGCCACGCTTGCATGGGTCGGATCGAAGGGGTTGAAGGAACCCGAGTCGATCAACTGCTGCAGTGTGCTGCCGATGCCGTAGTTGTAGTTGACACTGTTCTGCGAGTTGAGGCCGTGGCCCAGGCTGACTTCCCAGTCGGCGCCGCCGAACCACTCATTGCTGCCATTCAGGCCGACCATGTACTCGCGCTGCTTGTCCTGGCGGATCGAGTCGCGCGTACCCAGCGGGGTGAAGCGGTAGTACAGGGTGCCGGCTTCGCCGAATGGGTTGAACGGGTTGGTGGCCGAGATGGTGGGCAGCAGGCCGGGACCGCGGCCGCCATTGTCGACCGGCGCCGAGGCGTAGACACCGAGGCTTCGGGTTTCCGAGTTCAATGCGCGGAAGAAGAACTGCGTGGACTCGGTCAGGTTGTAGTTGCCGTTGACGAACAGGGCATTGCGACGCAGCGAGGATTCGTTCGCAGAGGTGGCACCGTGGTCGAAGGCGCAGCGGGTCGCGCTGATGCGGATGCTGTTCTCAAACTGGTCGCAGTTGGCAACGCTCTGCAGGCCGGCGCCGCCCAGGAAGGTGGCCGAGGAGTTGTACGGGCTCAGGCCCGCGGTCCACAGCGCGGCGGGAATCTTGTCGCGGACGTCCCGGTTGAACATCATGTCGCGCTGCTGGTGGTCCAGCACGAAGGTGACGTTGCCGCGGTCGGACGAGATGCCACCCGAGACGCTGAGGGTATTGCCATCGGGGCCGGCTTCGGACGAGGTCTCGTAGCTGGCGGTGACGTTCATGCCCTCATAATCCTTGCGCAGGATGATGTTGACCACGCCGCCGATCGCGTCGGAACCGTACACGGCGCCGGCGCCTTCGCGCAGGATCTCGATGCGCTCGACCGCCGAGGTCGGGATCATGTTGATGTTGGCCGCACCGCCGGCCAGGGCGCCGGAGTTGGTCATGCGACGGCCGTCGATCAGGACCAGCGTGTAGGCCGAGCCCAGGCCGCGCAGGTTGATGGTGGCCTGCGAACCCGTGGCCGAGCCCGAAGATTCGCGCGTGGAGCCGAACGAGTTGTAGACGTTGTTGCGCAGGAAGTCGGAGACCGACAGTTCGCCCGCCGCTTCGATGTCCGCACGGGTGATCGTGGTGATCGGGGCCGCTGTCTCGATATCGGTGCGCTTGATGCGCGAACCCGTCACTTCGATGCGATTGAGGGTGGTGGTTTGATCGCTGCTGGCTTCCTGAGCGAAGGCAGCGCCCACGCCCGTGGCCGACACAGTACCGACCGCGAGCGCGAACGAAATCGCGTCACGAAGCTTCGTGGTTTTGCAGTTCATTTGTCTCTCTCTCCCGTAAGGGGTATCCCAAGGTGTCCCTCGAGGCGGTCAAAAGGGTGACCACGAAACGAGGGGGTGACCGGATACTAGTCGGCTTTTAACGGGAATTAAACCCGCGTGAAGATTGAGTAGGGGGAGACGTAAGTTTTGTTACGTATTTGTGAGATGACGCACACAATTCAGCTTCCACGCGTGCCCGGATGGGGGCGGGAGAGGCAAGTCAGGGTGGTCCATTCACGGGAGCACGGCTATTCCGCCTCGGCTTGAGGCGAGCCACGGAAGGCGGTGACGGCTTAGAGATCCTGCTCGTACCGGACGTAAGGCACGGTGCCTTCGTCGGCGTTGTCGTTGGTCAGCGAGAACGGATTCTTGCCGCGGGTGATGACGTTTTCGGCGCCTACGGTGAGCTGCCCGCTCCACGGAGTACGCCAGGTCAGTCCCAGTCCCAAGCCCTCGAACTTGCCGGGTTGGCCAGGCACGTCGATGACGCGGCCGATGATGTTTGCGCTGAAGGGACCGTAGCCGCCGCCAACGGTGAGGCTGCGGCTGTTCCACCGTTCGGCGAACGCGGGCACGTCGGAGGCAGGTACCAGCGTGGCCTTGGCGACTGCGCCGCCGATGGATACGAAGCCCTCGCGACCGATGTTCTTCTGTCCGAACACGGCCAGATCGTTCTGTTCGACGCGGCCCGTGCTGCGGCCGGACGACAGCCATGCCGGCAGCGTGTCACGGCCAGTGCCGGCCGAGAGGCCGAGCTTGCCGCCCGGGCGGCTGAGAACTGCGGACGCGCTGATACGCTGGCTGGAGGTCGCTTCGTCCTCGTCATCCAGCGTCGCCAGCATGCAGTGGCTCGCGAGATTGCCGATGTTGCCGACCACACCGGCCTTGCGGTTGCAGACCAGCCCCAGCGCATCACCACTTTCCAGGCCGAATGCCGTGGTCAGTGAATTGCGGCCCATGCGCCAGCGGGCGCCGGCCTCGGCCTGTCCGGTCGGTTCCAGCAACAGGACGGCCTCGACCTTGCCATCGTTGTTCCAGATGGGCAGGGCGGTGGCCTGGGTATCGGCGGCCGGCTTGCGCGTGCTCTTCTGCGCATGCGCATCCACCGCCACGCCGGAGGCGAGCAGCAGGGCAAGCGACAGTGACAGGCTACGCAGATTCATGGCTCGCTTGAGACTCCTAAGACAACCTGGAGTTCCCCTCCCGAAGGGGAACCGATGCTATGCCTTTTATGTTTCTTTAACAAGTCCCCGGGGCGTCCGGCTGATGACCGGACTACTGCAGGCGGTGCGGCGCTTCGGCTTCGACCGGGTGCGGGCTGAAAAGTTCCGCGATCTCCGAAGGCGTGAACCGATACTGCTGCCCACAGAACTCGCAACGGACTTCAGCCACCCCGTCGGCCAGTGCGGCCGTCGCCTCTTCCTCCCCCAACGACTGCAGCATGCTCTCAACCCGCTCGCGCGAACAAGAGCATCCGAACCGAACTGGGCGTTCGGTCAGTATTTGCGGTGCTTCCTCGTGGAACAAGCGATGCAGCAGGTCCCGGGTGGGCACCCCCAGCAGTTCGGTTTCGCCCAGAGTGTCGAACAGGGCGCCCGCCCGGTTCCAGCCGTCGACGTCGCCTTCGTCGCCAGGCAGCTTCTGCAGCATCAGGCCGCAGGCCCGGTCGCCGTCAGCGGCCAGCAGCAGTCGTGTGGGCAACTGTTCGGACTGGCGGAAGTAGTCCTCGAAGGCCTCGGCCAGACGGCTGGCTCGAAGTCCGACCAGGCTCTGGTAGCGCTGGGGCTCGCGGGGGTCCAGTCCGGGATTTTCGATGGTGATGGCGAGCAAGGCGTCGTCGCCCAGATCGCGCAGATCGCGGGGGGCATCCTGTTCTTCCGGCATCTGGACGATGCCGCGTACGGTGCCAGCCGCCGTGCACTCCGCGAACAGGGTACGCAGGGCGCCGCTGCTGCGGAGCTGGATGGACAATCGCCCATCCACCTTGGTGTGACCGGTGAACAGCACCGCTGCAGCGCTGGCTTCACCCAGCAGTTCGCGGGCGGCCGGCGGATATGCGTCCTGTCCGGCCACGGCCTGCCATGTATCGTCCAGGCGCACGGCCACGCCACGGACGCCGGCAGCGGGGAGCAGGAATCGGGTCAGGGTATCGGCGGTGGCGTCGGCGGTCACGGGAGATCCATACATGGGAAGTGCGGTCGGGCGGAGCGTCTCGGCATAATGCGCCGTACGAATCCGCCAAGGGAAACGCCACGATGGGGGCAACCATGACCATCCTCAAGCTCGGGATGGCCCGATGAATGTTCCGACGGCCGCCAAGGCGCGGCGACCGCGTCGCTGGTTCCGCTGGCTGCTCGCGTTACCGTTGCTGTTCGCGGCCGCCAGCATCCTGCAGGTCGCCGTGCTGAGGTTCGTCGATCCGCCGTTCACCGCGTTCATGGCGGCCCGGATGTTCGAAGCCTGGGGGCAGGGGGAATGGGGCTTCCGCATTGCCTACGACTGGCGTGACATGGAACGCATCGCCCCCAGCCTGCCCGTATCGATGGTGGCGGCGGAAGACCAGAACTTCGCAAGCCACCACGGGTTCGACCTGGCTGCCATCGAGAAGGCCCGCGTGCATAACCGCAAGATGGTCGAGCGTGCCGAAAAGCGCGGCCGGCCGGTAACGCGGCTGCGTGGCGCCAGCACCATCAGCCAGCAGGTCGCCAAGAACGTGTTCCTGTGGCAAGGCCGCCATGCCGTCACGCGCTGGGCGCGGAAGGGGCTGGAGGCTTGGTACACGGTGTTGATTGAAATCCTGTGGCCGAAACATCGCATCCTGGAGGTGTACGCCAACGTCGCGGAATTCGGTGACGGGGTATACGGAGGCCAGGCGGCGGCACGGCGTTACTGGGGCAAGGATGCGGCGCGCCTGACGCCGGCCGAAAGCGCACGTCTGGCCGCGGTGCTGCCAGCACCGCGCCGCTACAGCGCGCAGAAGCCCGGTCCCTATGTGCAGCGCCAGGCACGACGCATCCAGCGGCAGGTCGGCCAGATCGGCGGTACGGCCTATCTGGAGACGTTGCGATGAGCGCTGTGGGCATGTGGCAGGTCACCGTGGTGGTGGCCGCTTACAACGAAGCGCAATCGCTGCCACTGCTGCATCCGCGCATCATGGCTGCACTGGACGCGATCCCGGAGGTGCAGGGTCGCGTCCTGTATGTGGATGATGGCAGCCGGGATGACACGTGGCCGGTGCTGCGCGCCCTGGCCGCAGCGGATTCCCGGGTCTCGGTGCTGCGGCTTTCACGCAACTTCGGCAAGGAAGCGGCGCTGACGGCGGGACTGGATCGGGTGGAAACCGGTGCGGCCCTGATCCTGGATGCCGATGGCCAGGACCCTCCGGAGCTGATTGGGGAATTCGTGCGCCAGTGGCAGGCCGGTTACGACAACGTGCACGGCACGCGGATCGCGCGCGACGGCGAGGGCTGGCTGAAGCGCGCCACTGCGCATGCGTTCTACCGCGTGATCGGCCGTTTGTCGAAGACACCCATCCCCGCCGACACCGGCGACTTCCGGCTGCTCTCGCCGCGTGCGCTTGCCGCATTGCGCGAACTGCGGGAGCGGCACCGTTTCATGAAGGGGTTGTTCGGCTGGGTCGGATTCAACCAGGTGGCAGTGCCCTACCATCGCGAAGCACGGGTGGCAGGCAGCAGCAGCTTCGGTTTCTGGAAGCTGTGGAACTTCGCGCTGGAGGGCATCACCAGTTTCACCACCGCGCCGTTGAGGGTCGCGACCTACATCGGCGTGCTCACGGCACTGTTGGCGTTCGCATTCGCCATCTACATCGTGACCAAGGCGTTCCTGTTCGGGGATCCGGTCGCGGGCTGGCCGACCATGATGGTGGTCATCCTGTTCCTCGGCGGCACGCAGCTGGTAGCGCTGGGACTGATCGGCGAATACCTGGGCCGTCTGTACGAGGAATCCAAGCAGCGTCCGCTATACCTCGTCGACGCGTGGCAACCGGCGGCGGCAGGAGTATCCTTGCCCGTGCCAGATCGACCCGCTCCCCATTCCGGAGATCGCCATGCGCACGGTTCGTCAGTTGCTGGGGTCGAAGACCCCTGAGGTCTTTTCGGTTTCTCCCGATGCCTCCGTCCTCGATGCCATCAAGCTGATGGCGGAGAAGGGCGTGGGCGCGGTGCTCGCCATGCAGGGCGAGCGACTCTGCGGCATCGTGTCCGAGCGCGACTATGCGCGCAAGGTGGTGCTACAGGGACGGTCTTCATCCAACACGCCGGTGCGCGACATCATGACGGCCAAGGTGGTGACGGTACGTCCGGACGACAGTGTCGACCACTGCATGCAGATCGTCACCGAACATCGCATCCGTCATCTGCCGGTGGTGGAAGGCGAGGCGATCGTCGGCGTGATTTCCATCGGCGATCTGGTCAAGGCCGTGATCGAGGACCAGCAGGTCGAGCTGGACCAGTTGCAGCGCTACATCGCCAGCTGAGCCTGACATCACTACTTCGCGTACTGCCCGCCACAGCCACTGTCTTCACCGGGACCCACTTCGATCGTCGCCAGCAGCGCGGCGGGCGGTGCGATGCTGCCCAATGCGAGCGCGGTGGCGCCGCGCAGCCCGAGTCGCTTGAAGTCGGGACGGAACGACGGGTCCTTGAACGTGCCACCCACCACCAGGGGTGAGCGAAGCGCCAGGATGCTGCGGTCCTTCGGTCTTGGACGCAGCTCCAGGTCCAACGTCTCGTCTTTCAGGCTGATCTCGCCTTTGCCGACGATGAGCGTATCGGTGGTGTCGAACGCGAGTGCACGTGTCTGCATCACGCCGCCCTTGACGGCGAAGTCGCCGAATGCGCAGCGGACGGGCACGGTGCGGTCTTTCGTCAACAGGAACTTCAATGCCTCGGCGATATCGAGGCCCGCCAATTCCATCAGCAGGTTGCTGATCTGGCCACGGCCCATGCCGATGGCGACGTCGCCGCTGGAGCTGCCCAGGATGGCGGCGATGGAATTGCCGGAGCCTGTCAGCGAGATATCGCCGCCAATGCGCCCGATGGCGGACTTTGTCAGTTCGGCCCGGGGGAAAAGTTCTCCCAGGTCGAGTCCGCGCGCCGCGATGCGGGCCTGGGTGCGAATCGGGCTTCTGCGCGCATCCATGCGGATCTGCGAGCGGATGTCGCCCTGCGCGACACCGAAGTTCAGCGGCTCCAGGCGCAACAGACCGCCTTCGAGCAGCAGATGTGCATCCATGTCATCGAGGGGCAGGCCCGGGGCATTGATGCGGTGGGCCTTCCAGCGCACGTCGGCGTCCATCGCGCGCAGCTTCGCGAGGTTGTAGGGCGTGTCGGGGAGCATCCGGGCGTCGGCGGCCAGTGCGGTGGCCGCGGCACGTTGTTGGGCGTTGGCGGCTTCGCTGCCCCCGGTCTGTGGTGGTGCACCCACGAAACCCGCCAGATCGTCGAAGTCGAGCCGCTTCGATGCGAGGTTTGCCTTCAGGAAAGGACGTTCGCGGCCGACCGTCACGCTGGCGGAGCCACCCAGGTCGCTGTCGCCGACGACGCCGGTGAATCCATCGTAGTTCCAGGTGTTGCCGTCGCGGGTGAAGCGGCCATCAAGGCGGTAGGGTGGTGTGGGTGGCGTGGCCACGCCGATCAGCGGGAACAGGTCTTCCAGGTTCTGCCCCGCGAGCATGAGCTTGAGGTCGAAGTCGCGCAGGCGGAACGGATCCAGCAGTGTCCCGCGTGCGTGCGCCCGGGTAGCGCCGGCAGTGGCGCGGAGATCGATACGGTAAGGATTGTCGGTCTCCCGCAGTGCCAGAGGCGAGGCCACTTGGCCGGAGAGAGTGAACCGGTTTCCGGACCATCGGCCCTTGCCTTCGATATCGACAGGGGGCGAATCCGAAGGCGTCGCCCCCGTAGTGCTTGCCAGCCGGATATCCACGTCCGTCCTGCGTGCCGGGTCGAGGAACAGCAGGCGTCCGTCGTCGATCCAGAGCGCCCGATAGATGATGCGGCTTTCGCCATCGCGGTCACCGAACACCCAGTTGCCCTCGCGGTCGGGCCCGGTTTCGAGCCGGAGGTGCGGCTTCGTCAGCCGGATGTTCGTGATGCGTGTTTCCCGCTTGAACAGGAGCGGCCAGATTTCCACGCTCAGTTCTGCGCGCTCTGCGGAGGCCATCACTGGGACCTTCGACCAGGGTGCATTGCCGAAGCTCAGGGTGTCCGCGCGGAGCGTCGTCACGCGCCCGAGGTCGACGTCCAGATCGCCCGCAATCTCGAAACTGCGCCCGGTCTGCCACGTGACGATGCGTTCGATGGGGCCGCGAAGCCAGTTCCACTGGAAGAGCAGCACCAGCACCACCAAACACGCAGCCAGCGTGCCCAGCACCAGCGTGCGGGTGCGCGTCAACGTGCGTAGAGCGAAACGGCTGCGTGGGGATGGCGCTTCGTCCATGGCCCCATCGTCCCGCGCCGCGTGTTCATGTGTTGCGAAGTGCGTGCCCGCCGGTTCATGTGCGGGACACGAACGTCGAGATCCGGTTCAGGGCGCCAGGCGCGGCTGCAGCACCTGCTGGGTGACCGCCACGAAGTGGCAGACGCTGCCCGCGATCACGAAAAGATGCCAGATGGCATGCGAATAGCGGATCGATTCGCGGTGATAGAAGAAAGTGCCCAAGGTATAGAACAGGCCACCGGCCAGCATCCATCCCAGCGTCCATGGGTCGACGGAGGTCAGCAGCGGCTTGACCGCCACGACCACCAGCCAGCCCATCGCGATGTAGATGATGGTGGAGAGCAGCTTGAAGCGGCCGGTGTAGAAGAGCTTGAAGATCACCCCGGCAAGGGCGAGCGTCCAGATGGCCGTGAACAGTCCCCAGCCCCATGGGCCGCGCAGTCCGATCAGGGTGAATGGGGTGTAGGTGCCTGCGATCAGCAGGTAGATCGCGCAGTGGTCGAAGACCTTCAGCCGTCCCTTCGCTACCGGGTGCTGTATGGCGTGATACAGCGTGGAGGCCGTGTAGAGCAGGAGCAGTGTCACGCCGAACACGATGGAGGCGCCCAGCTGCCAGCCGTCGCCATGGATGGCCGCCAGCGTGATCAGCACCGCGCCGCCCGCGAGTGCGGCGACGGCACCCAGGCCGTGCGTCAGCGCGCTCGCGATCTCATCGCGGATGTCGATCAGGTGATCCGCCCGCTTGCGGGCGCGCAGGGACTTGAGGGGGGAGGAATCGGACATGATGCAACGTTACCGCAACGCAGCACGCGGTGCATGGCGTTGCCGCGGGCGGTCAGCGCAGGGAAAGGCTTCCGGGGGTGGGGTGGGCAATGCGGGCGACATCGATGAACCTGCACGTCCATCGACGTCGATCATCCCAGGTCCACGCTGTGCGCATGCTCGCGGGTGGCGAGGAACTGCACGTCCGGCGCGCGCTCCTGCGCCAATTGCAGGTTCACCCGCGTCGGCGCCAGGTAGACCAGCTGGCCCGCGGCATCCAGCGACAGGTTCATGGCGTTCTTGTCGCGGAACTCTTCCAGCTTCTTCGCGTTGTCGCAGCGGATCCAGCGGGCCGTGGCCACGCTGACGTTCTCGAATGACGCGTCCACGCCGTACTCGTCCTTCAGGCGGTAGGCGACCACGTCGAACTGCAGCACGCCCACCGCGCCCAGGATCAGGTCGTTGCTCATCAGCGGGCGGAAGAACTGGGTGGCGCCTTCCTCCGACAGCTGCGCCAGGCCCTTCTGCAGCTGCTTGAGCTTGAGCGGGTCGCGCAGGCGCGCGCGGCGGAACAGTTCCGGCGCGAAGTTCGGGATGCCGGTGAACGACAGCGCCTCGCCTTCGGTGAAGGTATCGCCGATGGAGATGGTGCCGTGGTTGTGGATGCCGATCACGTCGCCAGGGTATGCCTCGGCGGCAATCTCGCGGTCGCTGGCCATTAAGGTCAGCGCGTTCGCCAGTTTCATCTCCTTGCCGCTGCGCACGTGGAAGGTCTTCATGCCGGCCTCGAAGCGTCCCGAACACACGCGCATGAACGCCACGCGATCGCGGTGCTGCGGGTCCATGTTGGCCTGGATCTTGAACACGAACCCGGTCAGCTTGTTCTCGTCCGGCTGCACTTCGCGCCCCGTGGTTTCGCGCGGCTGCGGCGACGGCGCATGCTCGACGAAGAAATCCAGCAGCGGCTGCACACCGAAGTTGTTGACGCCCGAGCCGAAGAACACCGGCGTCTGCTTGCCGTCCAGGTAGGCCTGCTTGTCGAACGGATGGCTGGCACCCTGCACCAGTTCCAGTTCATCGCGCAGCGAGGCCAGCATCTCGCTGCCGATACGCGCTTCCAGCTGCGGGTCGTCCAGCGAGGCGAAGATGGTGGAATCCTGGCGGGTGAAATTGCGGCCCGGTTCGTACAGGTGCACTTCGCCGGTCAGCAGGTGCACCACGCCCTTCAGGCGCTGGCCCATGCCGATCGGCCAGGTCACCGGTGCGCACTGGATGCCCAGCACGCTTTCCACTTCATCCAGCAGGTCGATCGGGTCCTTGCCCTCGCGGTCCAGCTTGTTGATGAAGGTCATGATGGGCGTGTCGCGCAGGCGGCAGACTTCCATAAGCTTGATCGTCCGTTCCTCCACGCCCTTGGCCACGTCGATGACCATCAGCGCGCTGTCCACCGCGGTGAGCACGCGATAGGTGTCCTCGCCGAAGTCGGCGTGGCCGGGCGTATCGAGCAGGTTGACGATCTTGCCGTCGTACGGGAACTGCATCACCGACGAAGTCACCGAGATGCCGCGCTCCTTCTCCAGCGCCATCCAGTCGGACGTCGCATGGCGCGCGGCCTTGCGACCCTTGACCGAGCCTGCCATCTGGATCGCGCCGCCGAACAGCAGCAACTTTTCGGTCAGCGTGGTCTTGCCGGCGTCGGGGTGGGAGATGATGGCGAAGGTGCGGCGGCGCGCCGCTTCGGGGGCCACTGCGCTTTTCGGATCGGACATGGGGCGGGTGCCCGGACGGGCACGGAGGAAGCGGGGAGGGGCGCGATTATAGCGGGGCGCGGGGGATGGATCGTCGGCGCCGGCTCAACGGCTGACCGGGAACTGCAACCGACCCAAGGGGCCGAACATCCGGAACGGCACCGATTCCAGCCGCATGCCGCGGTTGGCCTGCACCACGAAATGCAGGTGCGGTGCGGTGGAGAACCCCGTATTGCCCGACAGTCCGATGTACTGGCCCTTGCGCACGTACTGGCCCACGCGCACCTGTGCGCCCTCCGCCTTGAGGTGTGCGTACAGCGCCATGCTGCCGTCCGAGTGCAGGATGCGGATGAAATTGGCGCGCCCGCCGTATTTCTCGCGGTTCAGCCCGGCCTTGTTGAAGTCGGATTCCACCTGCATCACCAGCCCTTCGCGGGCCGCCACGATCCGCGTGCCCTCGGGAACGGCGAAATCCACCGCGTGCAGGTTCTGTACGTCGCTGTGGCTGAACCGGCCACCGGGCCCCTGGTCCACGCGCACGCGTCCGTAGTCGAACGGCAGGCGGTACTCGTAGTCCTGCGGAAGGCTGGTCGGGTCGCCGGGCATGCCGTCGAGGGTCAGTTCGAAATCGCCGCCCCGCAGCGGGTCCGTCACCCCGATGTCGGCCACCAGCACGCTGCTGCGCGCCGGGACCACGGCGCGGGCGGGCAACGCCGGCACGCTGCGTACGTCACGCTGGCGACGGAAGCCGAGCTGCACTTCCACCGGCCCATGCATCAGGTTGTCGGCCCAGGCCTGGTAGCGCAGGCCCTGCTTTTCCAGCCGCAGGCGCACCAGTGCACTGGGCGGATTCCGGAACCGCATGACGTCCAGGCTGCTGTCCGCCAACTGGTCGGGCGGCGGGGGCTGGTCGCCGTACTGCGTATAGCCCTGCTTGTCCTTCCAGCGGTACAGGCGGGCCGCGTGGACGTCGCCGGCGCTGGCAACCAGCACGGCGACGCCGCAGGCCAGGGCCAGTAGGCGTGCGCTCACCGTGGGCAGTCGCCCTGCAGGTCGAGTGCGCGGGCGATGTCGCGCAGGTCGAACGCGGCCAGCGACACGTCGTTATGCAAGGCGAACAGGGCGCCGGCCGGGAAACGCGCCGTGGGCATCGCGTACACGGTCTCGCCATCGGTGTTGGACGTGACCTTGCCGGAGAACACGCCGGCGGGGGCCAGCGTGGCGCGGTCGAACACGCGGAAGCGGGTCGGGGTCAGCTGGTCCACCGCCACCCAGTAACCGGCGTCCGCGCTGCATGCCCACAGCGTGATGCCTTCGGCATCGGCGTCGAAGGTGGCCAGGCTGCGGCCGTTGTAGTGGCCGGCCAGCGTGTAGTCGCGCAGCGTGGAGCCGACACGCCGGTCTTCCTCGGCGATCAGCAGGCGCCCGTGTGCCGGGTCGCCGGCGATCGATTCGACCATGCGCAGCGCGCCCGCTGCGCCCGTATCACCGAACTGGCCCAGCAGCCGGGTCTCCAGCTTGCCCCCTTCCTCGACGCGCACCTGGAATCGCTTCACGCGACCCACCAGTTCCTCCATCGGAGGCAGTTTCATGGTGCGGAAATCGGCCATGAAACTGTCGGTGACGAACAGCTCCAGTTCGCCCGGTGCGGTTTCGTGCACCCATAGACCGTACGGTGCACGCAGCACATCAGCACCGAAGGCGCCCAGCGGTGCGAATTCGGGCAGCCGGAACGCCTGCACGCGGTGGTTGTCGCGTTCGGCCACGAACAGCAGGTCGCCGAACACCGCGATGCCGTTGGGACGGTTGAACTGGCCCACCGCGTCGCCGGACGCGCCGACCGTACGCAGGCGCTGGCCGGTGTCCGCGTCGTAGATGGCGAGGTGGTGGGTGGCCTTGGCCGTGGCGATCAGCCAGACCTGGCCGTCCTCGGTCGGCCACGCCACGAGCGAATCCAACTCGTTGCCGGCCACGGGCTCGGACACCCAGGCCTCGGGAATGATGGCGTCCGCGGCGGTCTTGGGCGGCGGTGCAGGTGGGGTGGAGGTGTGCAGGGGGGCGGTGGAGCAGGCGGCCAGCAGCACCGCACAGAGACCGCCCAGGAGGCAATTCCGGGTCATGTTGTGAATTATGCGTTATCGCTGTGACGGCTGGCAGAGAGACGAGCGTCAAATTTCATCGCTTCATCCGAATAAAGCGATTGACATCGACGGAAACCGGCGGCAGAGTGGCGCCACCATCGAGACCGGCAGAGGGACAGGCCCGAAGAAGCCGGGGCAGCCAGCGACGCGCAAGCGCCGTGTAGGTGCCAAATCCTGCGGGGACCTCAGCGTCTGCCGGAAGATGGTTCGTACCGTGTCCTCAGCACGGCGAACGCGAGCTCCGCGAAGCTCGGTGGTGCAGTCCCGTCCCGCAAGGGATCACGCCCACCGGATGCCGCCATGAGTTTCGTCAGTCCTTCACTTCATCGTCTTGCCGAACCTTCGTCGATCGATGGCCTCCCGCTGTCGTCCACGCAGGATGACGTGCCTCGCGCCGTTCGCGGCGAAGTGGTGGTGGAACTGGCCATGCGCCACGCCGGCACGCGCGCGGTGACGCTGCGCTACGAACTGCAGGGAACGGTGGGCGCACCGGTGGTGTTCGTCGCCGGCGGTATTTCCGCGCACCGGCACCTGACCGCCAGCCACGTGTTCCCCGAAAGCGGCTGGTTGAACGACCTGGTCGGCGCCGGCCGAGCGCTGGATCCGGCGCAGCGTCAGTTGCTTGCTTTCGATTTCGTCGGTGCCGATGGCCGCCTCGACGCCCCCATCGATACCGCTGACCAGGCCGACGCCATCGCCAAGCTGCTGGCGGCGCTCGGCATCGCGCGCCTGGAAGCCTTGGTCGGTTACTCATACGGCGCACTGGTCGGCCTGCAGTTCGCCACCCGCCATCCCGAACGCTTGAATAAGCTGGTCGCCGTCAGTGGTGCCCATCGCGCGCATCCGTATGCGGCCGCCTGGCGCGCCCTGCAGCGGCGGGCCGTCACGCTGGGGCAGCTGCAATGCGCCGACGCGCAGGGCCTGTCGCTGGCACGCCAGTTCGCCATGCTCAGCTACCGCACGCCGGAGGAATTCGGCGAGCGCTTCGACAGCGCGCCCGAGATCGTCAACGGCCGCGTGCGCGTGGCCGCCGAGGACTATCTGGATGCCGCCGGCGCGCAATACGTCGCGCGCACGCCGGTGACCGCTTACGTGCGCCTGTCCGAATCCATCGACCTGCACCGCGTCGATCCCGCCGACGTGCGCGTGCCCACACTGGTGGTCGCGGTGGAAGGCGACCGCCTGGTGCCGCTGTCCGATTCCGTGGCGCTGGTGGAAGGGCTCGGCACGCTGGGCCAGCTGCGCGTGCTGCGCTCGCCTTATGGCCACGACGCCTTCCTGAAAGAAACCGATCGCATCGATTCCATCCTCACCTCGGCCCTGCGCGCCGCCGGAGACCTCGCATGAGCAGCTTCATCCCCACCGACGCCGACGCCACCTGTCGTCCCGCCACCGCCGCCGTGCGCGCCGGCATCGACCGAGATACCGCCTACGGCGCCGTCACGCCGCCCATCGTGCTGTCGTCCAACTTCAGCTTTGCCGGCTTCGCCCAGAAGCGCGAGTACGACTACACCCGCAGCGGCAATCCAACCCGCGACCTGCTGGCCGAAGCGCTTGCTGAACTCGAGGGTGGCGCGGGCGCCGTGATCACCGCGACCGGCATGGGTGCGATCACGCTGGTGCTGAATGCGCTGCTGGAGCCGGGCGATCGCCTGGTGGTGCCGCATGATGCCTACGGTGGCAGCTGGCGCCTGTTCAACGCGCTGGCGAAGAAGGGCCACTTCGAGCTGATCACCGCGGACCTGACCGATCCGCGCTCGCTGGCCGATGCGTTGGCGCAGTCGCCAAAGCTGGTGCTGATCGAGACGCCGTCCAACCCGCTGTTGCGCATCACCGATCTGCGCTTCGTCATCGACGCCGCGCACAAGGCCGGCGCGCGCACGGTGGTGGACAACACCTTCCTGTCGCCGGCGCTGCAGACGCCGATCGCGTTCGGCGCCGACGTCGTGCTGCATTCCACCACCAAGTACATCAACGGTCACAGCGACGTGGTCGGTGGCGCGGTGGTGGCGCGCGATGCGGACACCCACCAGCAACTGGTGTGGTGGGCGAATGCGCTGGGCCTGACCGGCTCGCCGTTCGACAGCTTCCTGACCCTGCGCGGCCTGCGCACGCTGGATGCCCGCCTGCGCGTGCACCAGGAGAATGCCGATGCCATCGCCGCCCTGCTGGATGGGCATTCGGTGGTGTCGAAGGTGTACTTCCCGGGCTTGGCGACGCATCCGGGGCATGCGGTCGCCGCGCGGCAGCAGAAGGGTTTCGGCGCCATGCTGAGCGTCGAGCTCGAGGGCGGCGAAGAAGCCGTGCGCGCGTTCGTCGAAGGCCTGCGCTACTTCACCCTGGCCGAATCGCTGGGCGGTGTGGAAAGCCTGGTCGCGCATCCGGCGACGATGACGCACGCGGCGATGACGCCGGAAGCGCGCGCCAAGGCGGGCATCTCCGACGGCCTGCTGCGCCTGTCGGTGGGCATCGAATCCACCGACGACCTGCTGGCCGACATCGGTGCCGCCCTGGCGCGGGCCGAAGCCGTGGTCGCCGAGTCCAAACGCAAGCTCGCCGACGCATGAGCACCGTCGTCCGGCTGGCGACCGCGCCGCGTGCCGCACCGAAACTGGCGCTGCTGGGCACGGGCGTGGTGGGCAGTGCGTTCGTCGCGCGCTACCAGCGCCTGCAGGCGCATGCATTGCCGGTGCCGACATTGGCGTGGCTGGCCAATTCGCGTGCCCTGCAGCCCTGCGACGTGTCTGCACGTCAGGCGCTGGACGACGCCAACCAGGCCGTCGCCCGCACGAACGAGCTGCCTCCCTGGGCCGAAGGTGAAGCGTTGCGTGCCGGCGATATCGTGGTGGATGCCACCGCCAGCGAAACGGTCGCCGACTGGCATGCGGAATGGCTGTCGCGCGGAGTGCACGTGGTGACGGCCAACAAGCTGGGAAGCGGCAGCTCGCTGCCGCGCGCGCAGGCCATCGCACGTGCACGAGCGGATTCCGGCGCGCAGTACGGCGATGCCGCCACCGTCGGCGCGGGACTGCCGCTGCTGCGCAGCCTGCGCGCACTGGTGGCCGGTGGCGACCGCATCCATCGCGTCGAAGGCGTGTTGTCCGGTTCGCTGGCGTGGCTGTTCAACCAGTACGACGGCATGCGCGCATTCTCCGGCTTCGTCCGCCAGGCGCGACAGGCCGGCTTCACCGAGCCCGATCCGCGCCTGGACCTGTCCGGCGAGGACGTGCGCCGCAAGCTACTGATCCTGGCGCGTGCGGCGGGGTTCCCGCTGCACGCCGAAGACGTGCGGGTGGATTCGCTGGTGCCGGCAGAGCTCGCGGCGTTGCCGCTGGCCGACCTGGACGCCGCACTGGTCCAGCTGGATGCGTCGCTGGCGACGCGTTTCAAGGACGCCTACCGGAATGGCGCGCGCTTGCGCTTCCTGGGTCGCTTCGATGCCGAGCGTGCCAGCGTCGGCCTGCAGGCCCTGCCGGTCGATCATCCGCTGTGCGGCGGTGGCGGCACCGACAACCGCGTGGCGATCTATAGCGACCGCTACGCCGAGCAACCGCTGGTGGTGCAGGGTCCGGGCGCTGGCGCGGACGTCACCGCGGCGGCGTTGCTGGATGACGTGCTGGCGATCTCGCAGGCGGCGTAGTCGCTTCGGGGCGCGTCAGGGTTTCAAAGCGGCCAGTAACGCGGCGTTGAAGCGCGCTGGGGCTTCCACCTGGGGTGAGTGCCCCAGGTCGTCGAACTCGACCAGCTTCGCGCCGGGGATCGCAGCGGCTGCCCGCTTGCCTAGCGCTGGATAGTCACCCAGCCGTTTCGCCAGTTCGGGCGAGGCCAGATCCTTGCCGATGGCGGTGCGGTCCTTCTGACCGATGAAGAGAGTTGTGGGTACGGCGATCCGCGGAAATTCGTGGACGACAGGCTGGTTGAACACCATGTCAGAGGTCAGCGCCTGGCTCCAGGCCACTGCCGCCTTGCCTTCGCCCGCGTACATGCCGCCGAGCATCTGTACCCAGCGCTCATACTCAGGCTTCCACTTGTCGCCGTAATACACGGTGCGCTGGTAGTCGCGGATGCTGTCGAACGAGGTCTTCAGCTCGCGCGCGTACCAGGCGTCGATGCTCCGCCATGGCACGCCATTGGCCTTCCAGTCTTCCAGCCCGATCGGATTGATCAGCACCAGCTGCTGCGTGGCCTGCGGATACTGCAGCGCATAGCGGGTGGCCAGCATGCCGCCCATCGAATGGCCCACGATCACCGCACGGTCGATGCCGAGATGCTCCAGCAGCGCATGCGTGTTGGCAGCCAACTGGTCGAACGAGTACTGGTAGCGTTGCGGCTTGTCCGACTTGCAGAAACCGATCTGGTCCGGCGCGACGACGCGATAGCCCGCTTGCGCCAGTGCGGTGATCGCCGACTCCCACGTGGCGGCGCAGAAGTTCTTGCCGTGCATCAACACGACGGTGTGGCCATTCGGCGTGGCGGGCGCGACATCGAGATAGGCCATCTCAAGCGACTGTGCCTGCGACACGAGTGCGAAGGTCCGCACCGGATGCGGGTAGTCGAACCCCTCAAGCCGTGCGCCGTGGTGGGGCAGTGTTCCGGCATGCGCGGACGAGAGCGAGGCGAGGGCCATCGCCAGCGTGGCCAGCTTCCAGCGAGCAGTCTTCATGCAAGGGTTCCGCAACGTGGCGTGACAGCGTATCGCGGATGCCCTCCGGACGACGTCAATCGTCGGGCGCAGGCGCAGGAGGCGTCGTGATCGGATGATGCGGACCGCGCAATGCCAGGTTGCCGCAACGGACCAGTTCGCCGGGATCGCGGCGCAGCAGGTCGGGATCGAGCGGTGGCAACGGTAGCGCCGTGGCTTCGTAGAGTGCCCAGCCGTTGCGGCCGTTCCCCTTGACCTCGTACAGCGCGCGATCCGCCAGCGATACAAGCTGTTCCCAGCCCAGCAGGTCGGGCACGGCCGCGAACGGCGGATAGCCAATCAGACCCAACGAGGCCGTCACCTGCAGTCGCGTGTCGGCCACTTCCATCGGTTGTGCGGCGATGGCGGTGCAGATGCGACGACCCAGCGCGTGCAGCTCGTGGCGAGGCATCGGCCTGAATACCATCAGGAATTCCTCGCCGCCCCAACGGATCACGTAGTCGCCGTCGCGTGACAGCGTGCGCAGCCGATGCGCGACGGTCTGCAGCACGTGGTCACCGGCCTGGTGGCCATGGCCGTCGTTGATCGACTTGAAGTGGTCGATGTCCAGCAGTGCGAAAGCGAGCACGTCGACACCGGCGGCGAATCCGGGCATGCGCTGGTAGTAGGCGATGTCGGCGGGCAGTTGCCTGGTCAGGTAGCGGCGGTTGTGCAGGCCGGTCAGCGGATCGGTGAGGCTGATGGCTTCCAGTTGCCGGTTGGCCTGCTGAAGGTCGCGTGTGCGCTGCTGCACCAGCCGCTCAAGCGCGACGCGCTTGTTGTGGTGGCGTCGCAGCACCCAGCGGTTGGACAGTACCACCAGGATCGCCAGGCCGATGATGGCCAGCAGATAGAACCACGCGCTTTCGTAGAAGTACGGGGCGATGGAGAACGACTGCGTGGCCGCAGCACGACCGGAGACGCCGCTGTTGTTGGTGCCGATGACCTCGAACACGTATCGGCCTGCAGGCAGGTTGGTGTAGGTGGCGCTGCGCTGGTGCGTATCTTCCAGCAGTCGCCAGTCTTCGTCATAACCTCTCAGGCGATAACGGATGTCGATGTGGTCCGAGGCCTGGAAGCTCAGGGTGGTGAACTCGAAGCGCAGATCGCGCGCCGCGCTGGGCAGCGACCAGTCGGCGGCGGGATCCGCCGGGCGCCACTTGCCCTGGACCTGCACGCGTTCGACCACCGATTCGGGCACGTAGGCGTTGGCCAGGTCCTGGTCCGTCGCCATCACCACCACGCCGTCGCGCGTGGGCAGCCACAGTGCGTTGTCGACCAGGAACCCGCGGCTGTTGCCGGCGCCATTGCAGCAGTCGCCCTTCTGGCCGCCGTGGCGGTCGCCGCGCTCGTTGAGCAGCGTCCTGGCGTTGAGGCGCACGCCGGGATCTTCGGTGGCGGCCAGCAGGTCGGCGACGGCGACCCGGTAGATCCCGCGCAGGCCACCGACCCAGAGGAATCCGCTGGCATCTTCGCCAAAGAAGAACGGGGCATTCGCCGGGATGCCACGCTGCTTGTCCAGGCGCGTCCAGCGCTGGCCGTCGAACAGCAGCAGCATTTCCTCCGACAGCGTGCCCGCCAGCCATTGGCCGCCGGCGAGTTCGTGCAGCGCGACGACGTGCGGCGCATCCAGGCCGGTGCCGCCGAACGGAATCGCGACGAGATGTTCGTCGACGAATTCGTACAGGCCACTCTGCGTGCCGACCAGCAGGCGGCCATCACGGGTTTCCAGCAATACGCGGACGCGGATGTCGCGCAGGCCGGCCTGTTCGGCGTAGCGACGCAGGCGGTCTCCGCCATCCCAGCGGTACAGCCCGGTGCTGGTGGCAAACCACAACCGTCCGCTCCGGTCCCGCACGATGCCATTCACCTGCGCGGTATCCATCGCCGCCAGCATGCGCGGGCGCTGCACGCGTCCGTCGCGATAGAGCGCGGCCCCGTTGCGCGTGCCGATCCACGTCTGCCCGTTCTCGGGCAACAGACTGTAGGCGGCGGGATGCGGCAGTGCGCGTCCCGGTATCAGCGTGCGGAAGCGGCCCTCTTCCAGCACGCTCACGCCATCGTCGCTGCCGACCCATGTCCGGCCATCAGGTGCGCGTGCGGCCGACCACAGCAGTGGCTGGACGAGCCCTTCAGAGCGGCTGTATCGGCGTGTCCAGCCATTCCAGGCGCGGCTGACGCCTTCGTTGTTGCTGCCCAGCCACAGGTTCGATTCACGGTCTTCGTACAGCGCGCGGATCTCCGCCAGCGGACCTTCGGCGCGGATCCGTTCCAGGCGTCGGCCCTGGCGAAAGCGATAGAGCGTGTCGCGCGTACTCGCCCACAGGATGCCGTCGCGGTCTTCGTGCAGCGCCTGCACGCCCCCGCTCACCGGCGCGACTTCGCCGTGCCGCTGCCAGTGACGGCCATCGAACACGAACAGGCCAGTACCGCATCCGGCCCAGAGCCGCCCGTCGTGGCGCGCCAGCGAGGTGACCGCGTCCGCCGAGACGTTGCCGGGGAGCGTCAGCGTGCGTTCGCCTGCATCGTCGAAGACATGCACCCGCCCGCGGCTACCGGCCCATAGCGTCCCGTCAGCATCGACATGGAGGGCCAGCGCACCGCCGTCCTCGATCCGGTGGAGGGTCTGCAGGCGGTGACCAACGACCACCATCACGCCCCGGTTCGACGCCACCAGCAGCCTGCCGCGGACATCGCGCGCCAGCGCGTTCACGTCCAGCACGCCCGGAGCTTCGCCATCGGCCAGGGACAGCGACGTAACCTGGTTGCCTTCGCGTACCGCCAACCCCTGTGGCGTGCCGATCCACAGGCGTCCTTCGTCATCGGTGTGCAACGCCTCGATCCATGTGCTGGGCAGGCCGGGCGTGTTGTCCAGGTCGAAGTTGGTGAAACGCACCCCATCGAAGCGGCTGAGCCCGGCCTGGGTGCCGAACCAGAGGTAGCCCGGCCGGTCCTGGGCGATGGCCAGGACGCTCAGCTGGGGCAGGCCCTGTTCCAGCGCCCAGTGATTGCGCACGTAGTGGTGGAACGACTTGGACGGGTCGAGCGCCTGTGCCGGCGGACAAAACGCCGCCATCCCGCCGAGCAGGGGCAGGCACCAGGCGGCCAGCCGGCACCGCCAGGAAGGACGGACGCGGCGGGCCATGTCCGTGGGACTGGACAGGACACGTCTCCGGTAAGTCTATTTACCTCCATCCTATCGGCGCGGTTCCGCGCGTCTAAAGGGCGGCAGGCTGAACCGGTAGGCCATCGTCCGCCCATGAAAAGAACGCAGGTGAAGATGTGCGATGGCCAGCATCGCCCGGGCAAGGCGGATGTCAGGACTCGGGAGATATCGGCAGGCCGGAACCCGGGTGCGCTTCGCGTACCCAGGCTGCGCAGCTTTGGCGTCTGGAGTCAGTCCAGGAACCGTACCAGATGGCTTCCATGGCCCAGGGCCCTATCCGCGCAGTGTGTCGGCGCTGCAGTTGGATGGGCGTCGCCTATCCCGCGCACGCAGGCTGGGGATCAGGTAGCCGTTGCCATGAGAGACGATGTCAATCCATTACTCGGGTTTGGCGATCATCGAGGTCCAAACCAGAATCAAGCCTGCCGACAAAGCGGATCAGGCTGGTTCACATTGTCAGGTGGCATCTGCATTTGCGCCCAACTCGCTGGAGACATGCTCGATTAGTCCGGTGGTGTTCCTGACGAACTCGGCCTGCAAGTCGATGCCGCACTTGTGCGCCAGAACAATGATTGACCACAGGCAGTCAGACAGTTCATGGCCAAGCTTGGCTTTGCAGTCATCGATATGCCTGATGCCGGCATTTGCCTGGATCAGCTTGGCCAGATCCCCTACATCTCCGACGAACCCGAGTGCGAGTTCCTCAGTGGTCCAGACGCGGCCATAACGTTTGATCTCGAGCTGCTCGTAAAGCTCGTTCAGACGCAATGCCAGTTTTTCAAGGTCGTGAAGATTCACGTTATGCCGCCTAACACTCGATCACGTTAACCGCCAACCCACCGCGGCTGGTTTCCTTGTACTTGTCCTGCATGTCGCGGCCGGTGTCGCGCATGGTCTTGATGACCTTGTCCAGGCTGACCTTATGCTTGCCGTCGCCGCGCATGGCCATGCGGCTGGCGTTGATGGCCTTCACCGCGCCCATCGCGTTGCGCTCGATGCACGGGATCTGCACCAGTCCGCCGATCGGGTCGCAGGTGAGGCCCAGGTTGTGTTCCATGCCGATCTCGGCCGCATTCTCGATCTGGCTCGGCGTGCCGCCCAGCGCCGCAACCAGCCCGCCGGCCGCCATCGAGCACGCCACGCCCACCTCACCCTGGCAGCCGACCTCGGCGCCGCTGATGCTGGCGTTTTCCTTATAGAGGATGCCGATGGCCGCGGCAGTGAGCATGAAATCGAACACGCGTTGCTCGCTGTTCCCCGGGCAGAAGCGGTCGAAGTAGTGCAGCACCGCCGGAATGATGCCGGCCGCGCCGTTCGTGGGCGCGGTGACCACGCGGCCACCGGCGGCGTTCTCCTCGTTCACCGCCAGCGCGTACAGGTTGACCCAGTCCAGCACGGTCAGTGGATCGCGCATGGCGGCTTCGGGCTTGCTGGACAGTTCGCGGTGCAGCGCGGGTGCGCGCCGCGAGACGTGCAGGCCGCCGGGCAGGGTACCTTCCTCGCGGATACCGCGCGCCATGCACGACTGCATGGCGTTCCAGATCGCGCGCAGGCCGTCGCGGATCTCGTCTTCGCTGCGCCACGCCTTCTCGTTCTCGAACATCATTGCGGCGATGCTCAATCCGCTGCGCTGGCACTGCGCCAGCAGCTCGTCGCCGCTCTTGAACGGGTACGGCAGCGGGGTCTCGTCAGCGACGATGCGGTCCACTGCGGCGTCATCCTGATTGACGACGAACCCGCCACCTACGGAGTAGTAGTCGCGCGTGGCGATCACCTCGTCCTGCGTGTCATAGGCGGTAAAGCGCATGCCGTTGGTGTGGTAGGGCAGCTTCTGCCGCTTATTCATCAGCAGGTCGCGTTTCTCGTCGAAGGCGACCGCGTGGGTGCCGCCCAGCAGCAAGCGCTTTTCCTTGCGGATGCGCTCCAGGGCCGGCGGGATGATGTCCGGGTCGATCTCGTTCGGATAGTGGCCTTCCAGCCCCATCAGCACGGCCTTGTCGGTGCCGTGGCCACGGCCGGTCAGGGCCAGTGAGCCGTACACTTCCGCACGTATCCGTGCCACGTCGTGCAGGCGGCCGGGGTCTTCCAGCCAGCGGGCGACAAACCGCGCGGCGGCCCGCATGGGGCCGACCGTGTGGGAGGAGCTGGGACCGATGCCGATCTTGAAGAGGTCGAACGTGCTGACTGCCATGCCGCGTATTCTATGCCGCCGGCGCGGACAACCCTTCCCGCGTCGCAACAGATTGCCGGAACGAGGACGCCGATGCCCCTGATCCTTTACCAGCGTGACGATTGCCACCTTTGCGATCTGGCGCTGGACGTGTTGGCCGCTTCACGGGCGCCGGCATTCGAAAGCGTGTTCATCGATCATGACGATGTGCTGGAAGCGCGTTACGGCGCACGAGTGCCGGTGTTGCGCGATGACGCGACCGGCGCGGAGCTGGATTGGCCGTTCAATGCGGACCGCGTCAAGGCATGGCTGCCGTGAACATGCGCATCTGGTCGCGTTGGCTTGCCTTGCTGGGCATCGCGTCCGGCAGCGCCGCGGCGACGGATGTAGACCTGGCAAAGACGGGCCCGGGCCGTGCCGAGGCTGTTGCGTGGCAAGGCCGGACGCTCTCGCAAGTGCTGCCGGTGGATGCCATCGACCGCATCGTGCTGCTGAAGGCAGTGACCAGCGCGCCCGCGGACCTCGACCTGCGCAATCTGCGCCGCATGCTGCCGGCGCTTCCTTGCAGGCGGCCAACGATGACGAGCGCGCGTTTCTGCAACTGGGTGGCAACGACACCATCTGGGAAGCCGTCCTGCTGACGCGGGCAGGCGACGTATTCGGTCTCGTCATCCGTCCCGGCGCTGACGCGGCCGGGGAGGGTGCGCAACGCGCCTGCCTCACGGACGAAGCGGGCAGGCGCGGGTGTTTCGGGATTCCTCCGGTACCGGCCGGCTGACGATGCCGGGCCTCAGGGCTTGGGTTTCAACACCACCTTCGTGCTGATGGCCACGTCGTTCGGGATGGTCGAGGTATCTGCCCATTCGCCGCCGCCGATGCCGAAGTCCAGGCGCTTCACGCTGGCCCTGCCGGTCAGCACCGGCTGTGCGCCGGGCGTCCAGCTGAAGGTCAGCGTGACCGGTTTGCTGACGCCACGCAGCGACAGCGTGCCGTCGGCGGCGTACTGGTTGCCGCCCAGTGAACGGAACCTGGTCGCCGTGTAGCGCGCCTGCGCGAACTTGCCCACATTGAAGAAGTCGGATGACACCAGCGTGTCGTCGCGGTCCTTGTTGCCGGTCTGCGTGCCGGCAAGCTGGATGGCGACATCGAGCTTGCTGGCCGCGAGCTGCGCAGGATCGAAACTCATCGTGGTGGTGAAGCCGCCGAACTTGCCGGTGAAGGTTTCGCCCTGGTAGTTGCTGGCGAAGACCAGCGTGGAGCCGGGAGCCTGCACGTAATCGGCGGCCATGGCCGGCGCAGTGGCCAGCAACAGGGAAGCGAGCGCCAGGCGCGCGCGGTCAGACGGTTTCATCGGGAGAATCCTGCGGTGTGGGGGAGGGGGAAGCGGAAGCGGAAGCAACGGCCTTGCGGCGTCCCGGCAGCATGCGCGTCAGCGTGGCATCGCCCTGGAACAGGTGGTGGTAGAGCGCGGCGGCGGCATGTGCGAGCACCAGTACCACGAGCACCCAGAACAGCAGTTCGTGTGCGCCTTCAGCGGCCTCGTGCACGCCATCATCGCGGCCGGTGATGGCCGGCAGGTTGAACAGCTTGAACCACTGCAGCGGATAGCCGGCGGACGAGTTCAGCACCCAGCCCGACAGGGGAATCGCGAACAGCAACGCATACAGCAGGACGTGGGTGATGGAGGCGATGCGCTGCTGCCATGTGGGCGTGCCCGCCACCGGTGCGGGCGCGCCCGCGTAGAGCCGCCACAGCACGCGCAGTGCGACCAGGGCGAGGATGGTCAGTCCGACGGACTTGTGCAGTGCGTAGATGTCGATCTTGCGCGGCCCGTTGGGCAGGTCGCCCATGGTCAGGCCGAGGTAGGCCATCACCAGGATCAGCAGCACGATGAGCCAGTGGAGCAGTTGGCTGATCGCGCCCCAGCGCTCGTCGGTGTTCTTGAGGGTCATGGCGTCGGCTCCGGCGGTGGCGGGGGAGGCAGGGTAGCGGGGTTGCGGTCGTCAGCCTTGCCGTCATGCATGGCTTCGGCTTCGATGCGAAGGTCCACCTGGTCGCCGATCACCGACTTCCAGGCCGTGATGCCGAAATCGGCGCGGCTGATCGTCGTGGTGGCCGAAAATCCCACCGTACGGCGGAACGGTGGCATCGGATGACGCTTGGCGGCGTTCAGCACGACATCGAGGACGATGTCGCGCGTGATGCCGCGCAAGGTCAGCTCCCCGTGCGCCCGCGCATGTGTCGCATCGATGGGTTCCACGCGCGTCGACACGAAGTGCGCTTCGGGATGGCCTTCGGCATCCAGCAGTGATTTCGCCAGCGTGGCCTTGTTCCAGTCCGCGTCGCCCAGGTCCACGCGCGCCAGCGGCACGCGTACGTCGACGCGCGCGCGGGTCCAGTCATCGGGATCGAAAGCGAGCGTGCCGGTGCTGCCCGAGACGGTCCCGATGGCATTGGAGAAACCCGCGTGGCTGATGGCGAACATCACTCGCGTGTGCACCGGGTCCAACCGGTATTCGGCCAGTGCGTCCCGGGCGGACGCGGTCGCGGGCAACAAGGCGGCCAGGCAGAGGGCGCGCAACAGCAGGCAGCGGTAGGACGATCCGGGCATGGGAACGGATTCTAGGGGCCGGCCCATGAAGATAACCCGCTTGCGCGTGCAACGGTCCGTTGCGACGATGCCCGAGGAGCAATCAGGGAACGAGGGCGGGCAGGAATGGTGATGCGTGCGTGGTGGCTGTTGCTGCTGTCTCTGTTGTGCGCATCCGCGCCGGCGACCGTGCCCGAGATTCCGCGCTTCCGCCTGCTCGGGGCGGGTGACGGCCTGCCTTCCACGACCATTCCTGCGCTCGCGCGTGATGGTGCCGGTTATCTGTGGGTGGCTACGTGGGATGGCCTGGCCCGCTACGACGGCGTCGGGTTCAAGGTGTGGCGCCACGATCCTGCCGACCCGGCGTCGCTGCCCGGCAACGTAGTGCAGGCGCTGCATATAGATGGCGCCGACCGGGTCTGGGTGGCGACGGAGAACGGCGGCCTGAGCGTGATGGGGAACGACCGCAAGGGTTTCCGGCACTATCGACGGGCCACCCATCGGCAGATGGGCAGCGACGATGTGTTCGCGATCACCAGCCGTGGCAGCGACATCTGGTTCGGCACATTCGGCGGAGGACTGCACAGGCTGTCGGCCGACGGTGGCATCACCCGGTTCACCGCGGAAGCGGGAGGTGCCGACGGCCTGCCATCGGACAGCGTGCTGTCGCTGGCCTTCGACGCCAAGGGCGTGTTGTGGATCGGCACCATGGGTGGCCTGGCACGTTATGACGGCCAGCGTGTGCAGCGGCTGGCACTGCCCGGCGGCGACGCGCTGATCATCTATTCGGTGAGCGCCGACGCGGGCTCGGTATGGGTGGGCGCGTCCGATGGCGTGCATCGCTGGTTGCCGGAGGGCCGCTGGGTGTCGCCGCCTTGGTCGCCGATGTTCGCGCGCCCCAATGCGCTGATTGCGATGGCCAGTGATGGTCAGGGCGAATACTGGCTGGCCAGCCAGGGCGGCCTGTGGCGGACCGAGGGCGACCGCGCGCCGGCACCGGTGAACTATGACGCGCAGAGCGTGGGCATCGGTCGCGTGCTGCAGGCGGTGATCGCGTTGCCGGACGGCGGCCTGTGGGTGCCGGTACCGACACGCGGCCTGGCCTACCTCCGTTCGGACTGGAGGCGCATCGCCGCGTTCTCTCCGGCGCAGGGGCTCGGCGGCGGGCTTTATCGCGGCTTGTCGCAGGCGGGCGCCGACGGCCTCTGGATCGCCAGCAGCACGGGCAAGCTGGAACGTCTGGATACGCGTCGTGGTCATGTCACGCCGATGCCGCACCATGCAGCTCTGCTGGCCGAACTGCGACTTACCTCGGTGTTGGAGGACCGGCGTGGGCAGGTGTGGATCGGCCACCGCAATGGCCTGATCCGTACCGATCCGCATACCGGCGTGATGATGCAGTGGGCGCACGAAGGTATCGACGCCGTACCTGACAAGACGTCCATCGACTGGCTGGTCGAGGCAAAGGACGACACGGTGTGGCTGGTCACGCAGATGGGCAGCGTGCAGCAGCGCGACGCCGCCAGCGGGCGGGTACTGAGGACGATACGCAAGGAAGATGGTGGCAGTGGCAGTCTTCCCGACATCGAGGGTATCGCGGTCGCTCCGAGTGGCCGTGTGTGGCTGGGAGGTGCGGAAGGCATGCTCCACTGGGATGCCGCCGCTGCCCGTTTCGTCGCCGTGCCTGCGCTGGGCAGCGAGCGCGTGTACGCCTTCGCGTTCGAGCACGGTGACCGTCTCTGGCTGCATCGCATGTCGGGGGTGGAGGCATGGCGTCGCGATGCGGATGGCTGGGTGCGCGAACGGCGGATCGGCGCGGCGGAAGGGCTGCCGGCCGTCGAGTCCACGGGCCTCGCCGTGGATCCGCAGCGTCGCGTGTGGTTGGGGACGCGTCGTGGCCTGTTCCGTATCGACCCCAACCTGCGTGGTTCACGCGCATTGCTGCGCAACTTCGGTGTGCGCGAAGGTCTGTTGAGCCAGGAGTTGAACGACCGCGGCATATTGATGACCACCGACGGTCTGCTCGCCACGACCGCCGCGGATGGCTCGGTGGCATTGCTCGACACGCATCTGCCCGACCCGCGGCCGATAACGCCCAACCTGGTGCTGGACAGCCTGCAGGTGAGTCGAGGCGACACGGTATTGCATTTGCCACCGATGGCATCGCTGGAACTGCGCCCGGAGGACCACGAACTGCTGGTAGGCACCCGCCTGCTGAGCTACGAGAATCCGCTGGGTAACCGATATCGCTCCCTGCTGGAGGGATTCGACAGCGGCTGGACGGACCAGGGCTCCAGCGGGGAGCGCGTGTTCTCGACGCTGACGCCGGGCCGTTACCGCCTGCGGGTGCAGGCGTTCGACGCCGCGGGCAATGCATCGGAGGAACTCGTGCTGCCGGTGCATGTGCTGCCACCGTGGTGGCGCAGTACCTGGGGGCTGGTGCTGTTCGCCATCATCGGCCTGCTGTTGCTGCTGGCGGCCGGCGCGGCATATCGCAGGCGGGTGCGCCGCCGGAGCGCGTGGCAGCTGGCCGAGCACAAGCGCGAAGTGGCCGAGCAGGCCTCGCTGGCGAAGACGCGTTTCCTGGCCACGCTGGGTCACGAGATCCGCACGCCCATGACCGGCGTACTGGGCATGACCGAGCTGTTGCAGGCCACACCACTGGATGAGCGCCAGCAGGGCTACACGAATGCGATCCAGCGTGCGGGCACGCATCTCCTGCGGCTGGTCAACGATGCACTGGACCTGGCCAAGATCGAGGCAGGCAAGCTGGAGCTGCAACAGATCGAATTCGACCTGCATGCACTGATCGGCGACGTCGGTGCGCTGATGGGCCCGGTGGCGGGCAAGCGCGGACTCGCCTTCCATCACGGCATCGCAGCGGGTGTCCCGCGCGTGGTGCGCGGGGATCCGCTGCGATTGCGGCAGATCCTGTTGAACCTGCTGGGGAACGCCATCAAGTTCACCGAGGCGGGCCATGTATCGCTGCACGCGCTGCCGCTGGCGCCGCAGGGCGTGCGCCTGACAGTGGGCGATACCGGGCCGGGCATCAACGCCGAGCAGCAGATGCGGCTTTTCCGTCGCTTCGAGCAGGCAGAGGGTGCGCAGACCACATCGCGCTACGGCGGCAGCGGGCTGGGCCTGGCGATCTGCCAGGAACTGGCGGTGGCGATGGGAGGGCGCATCGAGCTGGAGAGCGCACCCGGCAAGGGCACGCGCTTCTTCGTCGATCTGCCCGCATTGAATGCAAGCGCGGGCGAACCCGTGCAGGCGCCTGCGCCGCCCGTGGGGGCGCAGGCGCAGGTGAGGCCGCTGGACATCCTGCTGGTCGAGGACGACACGACAGTGGCGGACGTCGTGGCCGGATTGCTGCGCGCACGCGGCCATCGCGTGCTGCACGCTCCCCACGGACTGGCGGCGTTGACCGAGGTCGCAGGTACCGTCTTCGACCTGGCGTTCCTCGACCTGGACTTGCCCGGGCTGGATGGCATGGCACTGGCGCAGCAGTTGCGGTTGCGGGGTGTGACCATGCCGTTGGTCGCGCTGACCGCGCGCACCGATGCGGAGGCAGAGCCGCTCGCGCGGCAGGCCGGTTTCGACGACTTCATCCGCAAGCCCGTGACGGGCGACATGCTGGCCACGGCGATCGCATTGCTCCTCGAACGCAGCGACGGTCCGGAGAAGGGAGAAGCGTCTTGAAGACCCTGAAATCCGTGATCGGCGTGCTGCTGGTACTTGCACTGGCACTGGCCGGTGCTGCGGCGGCCGAGACACCGCAGCCCCCGTTGCTGGGCGACTACATCACGGACAGTCGTGCGCTGTATCCACTGCGCGTGGGGGATTGGGAGGCGCTTGGGGAAAAACGCTACGAACAGCAGGAACTGGGCGTGTCGGTGCGCTATCAGGACACCCGCAAGCCGGACCGCTGGATGGACCTGTACCTGTACCCGGCCGGCGTGACGTTCGATCCCGCATTCGAGCGCGTGTTCAACCAGAGCGTCGACGAAATCGTACAGATCGCGCGTGAACGCGGCGCCGGCGACGTACGCCTGGGCGGCGCGCGGACGCTCCCCACGCAGCCGGTGGCAGGCGAGGGCATGCTGGGCGACTTGGCCGTCAAGGCTCGTTCGTTCGCGATGGAGATCCCGATGCGCGAGAAGCGGTACCGGTCCGCGCTCGCGATGACCGTGCGCGACATGTACTTCATCAAGATCCGCTACAGCGTGGAGGCCGACAATGCTTCCGACGAGGATGTGCAGGGGCAGGCGGAGGCCTTCCTTGCCGGCTTCGCCACGCAAGTGCGCGTGCTGAACACCGGGCGCTGCCGGCAGATCCTGCAGGTCAGTCCGCTGCCGGCGGACGGTGTGCAACCGGAAGCGGTGATGGCCAGCACGAACGACGGACGCGAAGACGAAATGTGGATCGCCGATGACACCGTTTATCTCCGCCCGTCGGTGATCGCACGGGAGCAGGACGTGGTGCGGCTGCGAAGCGAGGCCCAATCGATCCGCGACGTGCTGCGCGGCCGGTGCGTGTCGCCCGAGATGATGGAGATCGCCGTGCCGGACGGCATGCGCGAAATCCGCTTCGAATACCGTTTGCCGCCGGAGCGCTCGGACGGTACCACGCCACGGTTGCGCGGACGCCGCACGGGCGTGGGATGATCCTGCGCCCTCAGCGCAATGCGCGCACTTCGATCACCCCGAAAACAGGATCGTAGTAGAACCAGTCGCTGGCATGGTCCGCCAGCCACGCGATCCGCGCGCGTGACGGCTGCGGCACGTGGCAGAGCAGGGCATGACCATAGTCTTCGCCAGGGGCGGAAGGCGCGGGCGGAACATCCGACAGCAGGTCTTCGAGCGATCCGGGTTTTTCGCCCCAGCTGAGGCAGTCCGCTTCGGCGTCGGTGCCCTCGGGCCAATCCATGCGGGCCCAGAATGCGTCGCGGCCACGCCGTTGCAATCGATACGCGTCGGACGCAGCGCCATCGGCCACCTGCACGACGCGCCAGTGGTCGTCTGCCTGCTGCACGATCCACACCACGTCATCGGGGAGCGCGGTCGCGCCGTGGCCATACTTGCCGACGAAGGCCGGTGGTTCGCCAGCATCGGCGAACGGGCACGGAATGCAGAACAGGAGCAGCAAGGCGAAGCGGCGCATGGGGATCAGTCTGCCCAGGCTTCGACGTACAGCGTACGGGTGTCATCCTCCGGGTCGGCATGGATCCAGATGCCGCCGGCATCGCCAGCCGGGAGGTAAAGGCCGTCTTCGGCTTCGAGCATGGTGCACGCCGTGTTGACCGTTTCCTGCGCTGTGGCCTGTTCGCGGCAGGCGTCTTCGACGAACCGTCGCAGCGCGGGCGCGGCAGCGACGTAAGGCGTCGCCAGCACGTATTGATGGTCGCCCCAGCGCTGGGAATCCATCAGGCGTACCTCCATGACCGGCAGACCCGCCAACCACACGCGTTCCGGATGCAGCAGCGCGCGTGCATTCACCGCCGTGAGCGGCTCACTCTGGTCATCGGCCACGGCGTCATCGCAGTCCAGTTCCACGCGGGCCACGCGCTGCCGCCATCCGGGCGCGAGTTCATCCAGGCGACGCGCGCGGATGCGCTCGCAGCCGGGCGCGGCACCCAAGGCATGCGTCGCGTGGTCGCCCGGCACCACCATCACCAATGCAGGAAAGTCACCCCCCGCGACATGCAGGAAGGGTGACGCGACCTTGTCCGCTGCGTGGGCGTGTGTGCCCGCCACCAGCAACAGACCGGCAGCGGCGGGTGCAAGCAGGGGGCGGCATTCCATTGCGTCACTCCGGCGGAAAACGGCGTGGATCAGCGTGCGCTGTAGGCGTGCACTTCGTCCACCAGCACGGCCACATGGTCGGGGTTCATGTCCGGCGACATGCCGTGGCCCAGATTGAACACATGGCCCTCGCGCGAACCGCCATTGCCGTCGCGATAGCTGTCCAGGGCGCGGCGGACCTCGCGGCGGATCGCCTCGGGCGAACCGTACAGCGTGGCCGGGTCCAGGTTGCCCTGCAGCGCGACCTGACCGCCGGTGCGGCGTGCGGCCTCGCCCAGTTCGACCAGCCAGTCCACGCCCACACCCTCGGCGCCAGTGGCGGCCAGGTCTTCGAGATAGGCGGCGGTGCCCTTGCCGAACAGGATCAGCGGGGTACGCTCGGCGCCGTCACCGCGTTGCAGTTCCTGCGCGATGCGCTGCAGGTAGGGCAGGGAGAATTCGCGATACATCGCCGGACTCAGTACGCCGCCCCAGGTGTCGAACACCTGCAGCGCCTGCGCGCCGGCTGCACGTTGGGCGGACAGGTACGCGATCACGGCATCGGTGTTGACCGACAGCAACCGGTGCAGGGCGGCAGGCTCGTTCAGCGCCATCGCCTTGATGCGCGCGAAGTCCTTGCTGCCGCCGCCTTCCACCATGTAGCAGGCCAGCGTCCACGGGCTGCCGGAAAAGCCGATCAGCGGCACCTGGCCGTCCAGTTCGCGGCGGATCACCCGCACCGCGTCCATCACGTAGCGCAGTTCGGTTTCCATGTCCGGCACGCCCAGCTTCGCGGCGTCGGCGGCGCTGCGCACGGTGCGCTCGAACTTCGGGCCTTCCCCTTCGACGAAGTACAGGCCCAGCCCCATCGCATCGGGAATGGTCAGGATGTCGGAAAACAGGATGGCCGCGTCCAGGTCGAAGCGGCGCAGGGGCTGCAGGGTGACTTCGCAGGCGATATCGGGGTTCTTCGCCATGCCGAGGAAGCTGCCGGCCTCCTTGCGGGTGGCGCGGTACTCCGGCAGGTAACGGCCGGCCTGGCGCATCAGCCACACGGGCGTGCGGTCCACGGATTCGCGGCGCAGGGCGCGCAGGAAGCGATCGTTCTTCAAGGCAGTCATCGGGTGTCCGGGGGGGAAGGGTTGTTACTTGGGCGCGTCGGCACCGCGGGCGAACATCAGCTGGAAGCCGCGTTTGAGGTGGCTGTCGCGGGCTTTCTCGAAGGCCGCATTGGCCTCGTCCTGCAGCAGGTATTGCTCACGCTTGAGCGCGGCACGACCGCCGATCTGGCCGGTTTCGCGCAACAGCTCCCAGCCCCCGAACAGATCGGGCTGCAAGGTCAGCTGGACGTAGCGGGGCGCTTCGCCCGCGTCGGGGCGTTGCTGGAGGAAGACGCGCATGCCGGCATTTTAGCCGGAGAGCACGGCCAGCACGCGGCTTTCGTCCACGTCGGGCACCACCTCGGCCTGGCCCAGGCCGCGCCACAGCACCAGCCGCAGGCGACCGGCCAGGTTCTTCTTGTCCAAGCGCATGCGCGCCAGCAGTGCCTCGGGTGGCAGGCCGGCCGGTATCCGGACCGGAAGCCCACAGGCCGAGAGCAGGGCTTCCAGGCGGACGGTGTCGGTTGCCGGCGCCAAGCCCAGGTCGGCGGACAGCCGCGCCGCCAGCACCATGCCCACCGCCACGGCTTCGCCATGGTTGAGGTTGTCGTTCCCCAGGCCGCCGTAACCCTGCTCGGTCTCGATGGCGTGGCCGAAGGTGTGGCCGAAGTTCAGCAGCGCGCGCTCGCCCTTTTCCAGCGGATCGCGGGCCACGATCTCGGCCTTGTGCTCGCAGCTGGCGGCGATGGCCAGCGCCAGCGCTTCGCCATCCATCGCCAGCAGCGCTTCGCGTTCCTGTTCCAGCCACTGGAAGAAGCGCGCATCGCGGATGGCGCCGTACTTGATCACTTCGGCCAGCCCGGCGCGCAGTTCGCGCGGGGGGAGCGTCGCCAGCGCATCGGTGTCGGCGAACACGGCACGCGGCGGATGGAAGGCGCCGACCAGATTCTTGCCCTGCGGGATGTCGACCGCGGTCTTGCCGCCCACCGACGAGTCCACCATCGACAGCAGCGTGGTGGGCACCTGCACGCAGTCCACGCCGCGCATCCAGCACGCGGCCGCGAATCCGGCCAGGTCGCCGACCACGCCGCCTCCCAGTGCGACCACACAGGCGTCGCGGGTGGCGCCCAGCGTGGCCAGGGCCTCGATGGCATGGCCGAAGTGGGCCAGCGTCTTCGATTCCTCGCCCGCAGGCAGGATGAACGTGCCGATGGCCAGGTCCGGACGTGCGGTGTGCAGCGCTTCGCGTACCGTGCCGGCGTACAACGGCGCGACGACCGAGTCGCTGACCAGCAGCACGTGGCGGCCGCGGACATGCCGCGCCAGCGCGGCACCGTCGCCCAGCAGGCCCGGCCCGATGGCGATGGTGTAGGGAATCTCGCCGCCGACATCGACGGTGCGTGCGTGGTTCATGCGTTCTCTTCGATGGGCTGCCAGCGGTGCGCCAGCAACTGGGTCAGGCGGGCCGTCGCTTCCGGCGGCGTCAGGCCGTCGGTATCCAGGGCCAGGTCGGCGACGTCGCGGTACAGCGGTTCGCGCAGCGTGGCCATGTCCTGCAGCACCTGCTCGCGATCCGGGCGCTGCAGCAGCGGACGGTTGGTGCAGCGGCCGAGGCGCTTCAGCTGCGCTTCCACGCTGACCTGCAGATAGACCACGTAGCCGCGTTGTTTCATCTGTATCCGATTGTCGGCATCCAGCACGGCGCCGCCGCCGGTCGAGACCAGGCGGCCGCCGCCGGCCAGCAGTTCGCGCAGGACCGCCTTCTCGCGCTCGCGGAATCCCGCTTCGCCGACATGCTCGAACAGGGTGGCGATGCTGGCGCCGGTGCGGTCCACGATGGCCTGGTCCGCATCGACGAAGACCAGCCCGAAGCGCTCGGCCACGCGCTTGCCGATGGAGGTCTTGCCGGCCCCGGTGGGGCCGACCAGGATCAGGTTGGGGGCCGGATTCATGATGCGCCAGATGCTAGCACTGCGAACGCATGGCGTGGCCTTAACACCCACGGGTCTACGGTGGCTGTCCGGCGCCGTGCCGGGGCAACCGAAGAGGGAAGCACCATGTCCGTCGCCAAGATCATCGAGGTCAATGCGTCGTCGAAGACCAGCATGGAAGACGCAGTAAAGGTCGGCCTGAAGAAGACGTCCGAGACCGTGAAGAACATCAAGGGCGCCTGGGTCAACGAGATCAAGGTCGTCACCGACGACGGCGGCAACGTCACCGAGTGGCGCGTCAACCTGCGGATCAGCTTCGTGGTGGCGTAAGGAGCAGTGCCGTTGTAGGAGCGATGTAAGTCGCGACCGCGGATAGGATGCGCACGGAAATCGCCTGGACCAGGAACAAATGCCAGCGCTTCATGCGCCGTCGGAGTGGTTGGCGTACGCTCGCGACTTACGTCGCTCCTACAAGGAGCGGCCGCCGCGCCTCATCCAGCTGAATCGTCCTGTCCGCCATTCCCGGCAGCGTCGCCAGCAGGTGTCGGCTGGTCCGTTCGTAGTGCTGGATGAAGCGGTCCAACTGCGCGCGATCCATGCCGGTGCGGGCGGAATCGCGGGCAAGCATCGCCTGTTCCTGCTGCCATCGCCATGTCCGCACGATCTCGAAGCCCGGCGGCTGCAGGAACCACAGCGCGTCGATGCGCGACCACAGCGCGGGATAGTCCCGGCGCAGCGCATCATTGCAATGCCGGCGCCACACCCCGTCGGGATCTTCGTCGCGTTCGAGCGCATTGACCGGCGCGGACAGGGCAACGTCGTCCTCGGGCATGGCATTCAGGCACCAGCCTTCGAACAGCACCAGATCCGCGCGTTCCGATATGCGTGGCCATCCAGTCGTTGGCAGGCGGTCATCGGCCAGCTTGTCGAACCGCGGCAGTGCGATGCTCTCACCGGCACGCAACGCATCCAGCACGTGGCAGCCAAGCGCCACGTCGTGCGTCCCCGGCGGCCCGCGCGTGGCGAGCAAGGGATGCACCTCTGCGGCAAGGCGCATGCGCTGGGCGCGGGTCAGATAGAGGTCGTCCAGCGACAGTACGGCCACGCGCAGGCCGGAGGCTTCCGCCTGCATGGCGATCTGATGGGCCAGCGTCGATTTGCCACTTCCCTGCAGGCCGGTGATGGCGAAGACCGGCGTACGGGTCGGCAATGCACGCGCGGCGGCCAGCGCCTCGCCGACGAGAACGTCGGGAAAGCCCTCGGGGTGCGTTGCCTGCGTCATCGCGCGACAATAGCGCATGCCCGGCACGCGGGCGCTGCCCTGACGACGCCATGACCGATCTGTACGCCGAAGCCCTCGCCACGTTCGCCACGCTCTTCGGCGAGGCCAAGTCGTCGGGCACCGAAGTCGAGCCCAACGCGATGACGCTGGCCACCGCCACGCCGGACGGTCGTCCTTCCGCACGCACCGTATTGCTGAAGGCGTTCGACGAACTCGGCTTCGTCTTCTACACCCATACCCATAGCCAGAAGGGGCGCGAGTTGCACGACAATCCGTGGGCCGCCCTGCTGTTCCTGTGGCGCAGCCTGCGCGACGCCGGCATCCAGGTACGCGTGGAAGGCACCGTGACGCCCGTCAGTGATGCGGAAGCCGATGGCTACTTCGCCTCGCGCCCGCGCCAGAGCCAATTGGGTGCCTGGGCGTCGATCCAGTCCGAGACGCTGGATTCGCGCGAGGCCTTCGAGACGCGCATGGCGGAGGTGGAAGCACGCTTCGCCGGTACCGATGTGCCGCGCCCGGACGGATGGAGTGGTTACCGCGTGGCGCCGGAAGCGATCGAGTTCTGGTACGGCGCCCAGTTCCGGCTGCACGAGCGCTGGCGTTATGAATGCGATGCCGCCGGTGCGTGGAGCAAGCGGATGTTGTTTCCTTGAGCGCTATCCGCATCGCCGCGGCCACGCCGGAGGACATCGCGGCATGGGCCGCCCTGCGCCTGGCGCTGTGGCCCGATGCCGACCTTGCGGAACTGCGTGAGGAAGCGCTTGCCTGGGATGCCGCCTCGGCCGTCGCCCTGCTGGCGTTCGATGCCCGCGGCTGCGCGATCGGCCTGGCCGAAGCCAGTCTGCGGCACGACTACGTCAATGGCACCGACGGCTCGCCGGTGGGCTTCCTGGAAGGCTGGTATGTCGATCCTGCATGGCGCGGCCATGGCGTGGGACGCGCGCTGGCTGCAGAAGTCGAAGCCTGGACGCGGGCACGGGGCTGTGCGGAACTGGCGTCCGATGCGCTGCTCGACAATACCGCCAGCCATGCCGCGCACGCGGCCTGCGGTTTCGAGGAGACCGAGCGCGTGGTGTATTTCCGCAAGCGGCTGGTCGACTGAGCCATGGGCCCGCAACGCATCGTCTGCCTCACCGAGGAGCCCACCGAGACACTGTATGCGCTGGTCGAGCAGGATCGCATCGTCGGCATCAGCGGGTTCACCGTGCGGCCGCCGCAGGCGCGCAAGGAGAAGCCGAAGGTCAGCGCGTTCACCAGCGCGAAGATCGGCGAGATCCTGAAGCTGCAGCCGGATCTCGCGATCGGTTTCTCCGACATCCAGGCTGATATCGCCGCCGAACTCGTGCGGCAGGGCGTGGAGGTCTGGATCAGCAATCACCGCAGCGTGGACGGCATCGTCGACTACGTGCGGCGGCTCGGCGCACTGGTCGGTGCCGCCGCGCGCGCCAACGAGTACGCCGATGCGCTGCAGCGCGGGCTGGATGACGTGCGTGCACAGGCGGCGCGCCTGCCGCGCCGGCCGGCGGTCTACTTCGAGGAGTGGGACGAACCGCAGATCACCGGCATCCGCTGGGTGTCGGAACTGATCGGCATCGCAGGCGGTGACGACGTGTTTCCGGAACTGGCCAAGGAGTCGCTGGCGAAGCACCGCATCCTCGCCGATGGAAGCGAGGTCGTACGACGCGCGCCGGACATCATCCTCGGCTCGTGGTGTGGCAAGAAGTTCCGCCCCGACAAGGTCGCGCAACGGCCGGGTTGGGATGCCATTCCCGCCGTGCGCGACGGCGAGCTGCACGAGATCAAGTCGCCGCTTATCCTGCAGCCTGGGCCGGCGGCGCTGACGGATGGTGTACGGGCGATCGCGGCGATCGTGCAGGCGTGGGCGGCGCGGTGGGCGTGAGGCTGGTGTCCGTGGTAGGAGCGACGTAAGTCGCGACCGCGGACTGGACGTCGCGAGGCAGAATGGGACGTTCGCGATCCTCACGCTTGCCATGGGTCGATGTCACGGATGGCGTACGGTCGCGACTTACGTCGTTCCTGCATGGGGACAAGCTGGCCGTCAGAAATTCCGCTGGAACTTCACCGTCTCGGTTCGCCCGCCGGCCGTCACCACGATTTCGAAACGGTAGGAATTGCGCGGCGAGATGCGCGCCGTGCCTATATGGTCCGCGTAGCCGCCGGCGTCGACCTTGCGTAGCGTGATGGCCTGCCGCGCGCCGGACAGGTCGTGCGCGGTGACGCTGACGTCGCCCTCCGCATCGACCTCTTCCCCACCGTCCACGGTGCGCAGCGCGACCAGCACCAGCGCCGTGCCGTCGTCGCGTGGCACGCCGTACTGCCTGGCGACCGCCTCGCTCAACGCCAGCGTCGGCAGCGCGTTGTAGCGCACGCGCAGGGAACCGAAGTCGGCCTCGGCCGGCGTGGCTTGCACGAACTCCGCGGTGCGCGGAGCCTCGCCGCCGGAGCAGGCGGACAGCAGGACCAGGGCGAGCGGGGCGGCGAATCGTTTCATGTGCATGGGGATGTGGGCCTGGGTAGCGTACGACGTCGGAAAGAAGGCGGATGCAGGCTCAGTCGTTCGCTGCAGACAACTCGCCGCCACGCACGGTGGCGGCGTGCACGGCCTGGGCCACCAGCGCCTCGAAGCCGCCTGCCTGGAAGGTCTCGATGGCCGCCTGCGTGGTGCCATTGGGCGAGGTGACGCGACGGCGCAGTTCGGCCGGTGTTTCACCGCTCTCGGTCAGCATGCGCGCCGCGCCCAGCATGGTCTGCAGTACCAGCGTGCGTGCCGCTTCGTCGGACAGGCCTTCCGCCTTCGCCGCCGCTTCCATCGCTTCGGCGAGCAGGAAGACATACGCGGGTCCGCTGCCCGATACGCCTGTGACCGCATCCATCGTGGCCTCTGTCTCGATCCACACGGTCGGACCTGCGGCGGACAGCAGCAGCTCGGCGCGCTGCCGACCCGCCGCATCGACTTCGCTGCTGGCATGCAGCCCGGTGACACCGGCACCCAGCAGGGCAGGCGTGTTGGGCATGCTGCGGACCACCGGCAGGCCTCCGCCCAGCCAGCGTTGCATCTGCGTGGTCGTGATGCCGGCCGCGATGGACACGGCGAGCGGGCGCTGCGACTGAGCCAGCGGTGCGAGGCCTTCGCATACCGCGCGCATCACCTGCGGCTTCACCGCGAACAACCAGGTATCGGCGCCGTATGCCGCCTCCGCCGCCTCGGCGAAGACCTGCACGCCGAAATCCGCCGCCAGCGCGGCACGCAGGGGTTCCGCGGGTTCCGCCACGCGGATGCGCGAGGGATCCGCGCCACGCTTGAGCAGGCCGCCGATCAGGCTGCGCGCCATGTTGCCGCCGCCGACGAAGGCGAGCGGATGCGTCAGCAGAGGGGAAGTGTTCGAGCGGGTCATGGGGTGGAGCCTCGTGGAAGTGGCGGGTTGGGGCGCGGCATCAGGCGGTTCGCGCCGGTCGCGCGCCGAACAGTGCGGTGCCGATGCGGACCATCGTGGCGCCATGCGCGATGGCCTGTGCGAAGTCGTCGCTCATGCCCATCGACAGGGTATCGATGCCGGGGTATCGCGATGCCAGCGCGTCCTGCAGCGACTTCATGCGGCTGAATGCAGCGGCGCGTGCGGTCGGGTCCGGATGCGGTGCGGGAATCGCCATCAGTCCACGCAGTCTCAAGCCAGGCGCGGCGGCAATGGCATCGGCCAGGGCCATAACGTCGTCGGGACGGCAGCCGTGCTTGCTCGCTTCGTCGTCGATGTTCACCTGGATGAGCACGTTCAGCGGTGGGCGATCCGTGGGTCGATAGCGTGACAGGGCGCCGATCAATGTGTGACGGTCTACCGTTTGCACCCAGTCGAAGATGCGCGCGGCGATCTCCGCCTTGTTGGATTGCAGGTGGCCGATGAGATGCCATTCCAGCCCCATGCCGGCCAGTTCGCCGATCTTCGCCTGTGCCTCCTGCACGTAGTTCTCGCCGAAGGCGCGCTGCCCGGCACGGGCCAGTGCGGCCACGGCGGCGGCAGGGTGCAGCTTGGACACGGCCAACAGATCGGGGACTGGCCGATGGGCGGCATCTGCTGCGTTTTCAAGACGTTGCAGGGTCTCGCTGAGAGCGTCGGCGAGCATGTTCATCCAACCATTGGCGGGAACGGCAAGGGCGCTATACTGCCCTTCGGGGAAGTAACGTTCCAGTTCGCAGCAACTTGGGGAAGCAGCGTCATGGATATCGCCGAACTCTTGGCGTTCTCGGTAAAGAACAAGGCATCGGACCTCCACCTGTCAGCCGGCTTGCCGCCGATGATCCGCGTGGATGGCGACGTGCGCCGCATCAACATCCCGGCACTCGACCACAAGCAGGTGCACGCGCTGGTCTACGACATCATGTCGGACAAGCAGCGGCGCGACTTCGAGGAATTCCTGGAAGTCGACTTCTCGTTCGAAATCCCGTCGCTGGCGCGCTTCCGCGTCAACGCGTTCAACCAGAACCGCGGCGCCGGCGCCGTCTTCCGTACCATTCCGTCGGAAGTGCTGACCCTGGAGGACCTGGGCTGCCCGCCGCTGTTCCGCGAGCTGATCCAGCAGCCGCAGGGCCTGATCCTGGTCACCGGCCCGACCGGCTCGGGCAAGTCGACCACGCTGGCGGCGATGATCGACCACATCAACAAGAACGAGTACGGGCACATCCTCAGCGTCGAGGACCCCATCGAGTTCGTGCACACCTCGCAGAAGTGCCTGATCAACCAGCGCGAAGTGCACCGCGATACGCATGGCTTCAACGAGGCGCTGCGTTCCGCCCTGCGTGAAGACCCCGACTACATCCTGGTCGGCGAGTTGCGCGACCTGGAAACCATCCGCCTGGCGCTGACCGCCGCGGAAACGGGTCACCTGGTCTTCGCCACCCTGCACACCAGCTCGGCGGCAAAGACCATCGACCGCGTCATCGACGTGTTTCCCGCCGGCGAGAAGCCGATGGTGCGTTCGATGCTGTCCGAATCGTTGCGTGCGGTCATTTCGCAGGCGCTGCTGAAGAAGATCGGCGGCGGCCGTACTGCAGCGTGGGAAATCATGGTGGGCACGCCGGCCATCCGCAACCTGATCCGTGAGGACAAAGTGGCGCAGATGTACTCGTCCATCCAGACCGGCCAGAACTACGGAATGATGACCCTGGACCAGCATCTGCAGGACCTGGTGAAGCGCAGCCTCATCACCCGGCAGCAGGCCAAGGAATACGCCAAGGAAAAGCGTCTGTTCGAGTAAGGCCAGTAATTCGTGATTCGTGATTTGTGATTCGTCAATAGCCGGGGTTCTGATGCGGTGATGCACAGTGGATCGTCAAGGCAATGGCTCTTGCGAATCACGTCTCACGTCTCACGAACCACGGCTCCGAAAGGAGCCACCCATGAGCACCATCGATTTCACCTCGTTCCTCAAGCTGATGGCGCACCAGAAGGCGTCGGACCTGTTCATCACGTCCGGCATGCCGCCGTCCATCAAGGTGAACGGCAAGATCTCGCCGATCACGCAGACGCCGCTGACATCGCAGCAGTCGCGCGACCTGGTGCTGAACGTGATGACGCCGTCGCAGCGCGAGGAGTTCGAAAAGACCCACGAGTGCAACTTCGCCATCGGCGTAGCCGGCGTGGGCCGCTTCCGTGTCAGCTGCTTCTACCAGCGCAACCAGGTGGGCATGGTGCTGCGCCGGATCGAGACGCGCATCCCGACCATCGAAGAACTGAACCTGCCGCCTGTCATCAAGACGCTGGCCATGACCAAGCGCGGCATCATCATCTTCGTCGGCGCCACGGGCACGGGTAAGTCCACCTCGCTGGCGGCGATGATCGGCTACCGCAACCAGAATTCCACCGGCCACATCATCACCATCGAAGACCCCATCGAGTTCGTGCACAAGCACGAGGGCTGCATCATCACGCAGCGCGAAGTGGGCATCGACACCGACAGCTGGGACGCGGCGCTGAAGAACACGCTGCGCCAGGCGCCGGACGTGATCATGATCGGCGAAGTGCGCACCCGCGAGGGCATGGACCACGCCATCGCCTTCGCCGAAACCGGCCACCTGGTGCTGTGCACGCTGCACGCCAACAACGCCAACCAGGCGATGGACCGCATCATCAACTTCTTCCCGGAAGACCGTCGCACCCAGTTGCTGATGGACCTGTCGCTGAACCTGAAGGGCGTGGTGGCGCAGCAGCTGATTCCCACCCCCGACGGCAAGGCGCGCCGCGTGGCGATGGAGATCCTGCTCGGCACGCCGCTGGTGCAGGACTACATCCGCGAGGGCGAGGTGCACAAGCTGAAGGAAGTGATGAAGGAATCCACCAACCTCGGCATGAAGACCTTCGACCAGGCCCTGTTCGAGTTGTACCAGGCCGGCGAAATCAGCTACGAGGACGCGCTGCGCTTCGCCGATTCGCAGAACGAAGTACGCCTGCGCATCAAGCTGGCCCAGGGCGGCGACGCCCGCACGCTGGCGCAGGGGCTGGATGGCGTGGAGATTGCGGAAGTCCGCTGACCTCCGCCCGACGCGTCATAGGGAAAGGGGCGAGCGACCGCCCCTTTTTCGTGGGCGATCGCTTGCCCTCGAAGGACCTCTGGCACCTCATTGCACGACGGCTGAATCCGGTCATGATCGAAGAGGTCGATGTTCTGGCGCGACGCAGTCCGTCGTTCCGAATGCTGTTGAACGGCGCCTGGACCTCGCGGATCGATTCGGCCGTCGTCGAGCAGCTGGTCAAGTACCGGAGCGCGCAATGGTGAAGGCAATACGCAGGATGGGTTGAGCCGAAGGCGATACCCATCCTACAGAGGGCTTCAGCCCTTCATGCTCCCCGTATCCAGCCACCGCTGGTGCCACGACAGCGCTTCCGGCAGCAGATGCGGGGTGTGCTTGCCGTAGCTGTGGTGCAGGGCGCGGTCGAAGTAATCCTGCAAAGCGTCGCGGTAGTCGGGATGCGCGCAGTTGTCGATCAGCAGACGGGCGCGTTGTTTGGGCGTGAGGCCGCGCAGGTCGGCAAGGCCCTGTTCGGTCACGATGACGGAGACGTCGTGCTCGGTGTGGTCCACGTGGCTGACCATGGGCACCAGCGCGGAGATGCTGCCGCCCTTGGCGGTGCTCGGGCTGAGGAACACCGACATGAACCCGTTGCGGGCGAAATCGCCCGAGCCACCGATGCCGTTTTGGATGCGGCTGCCCATCACGTGGGTGGAATTGACGTTGCCGTAGAGGTCGGCCTCGATCATGCCGTTCATGCCGATACAACCCAGGCGTCGCACGAGTTCGGGATGGTTGGACATCTCCTGCGTGCGCATGATGATGCGCTCGCGGTAGAAGGCGATGTCGCGCTTGAACGCCTCGTTCGCCTCCGGGCTGAGGGCGAAGCCGGTGCACGAGGCGACCTCCAGCACGCCTTCGCGCAACAGGTCGAGCATGCCGTCCTGGATGACCTCGGTGAACGCGGTTAGGCCACGGAAACCGCTCTTCGCCAGGCCGGCCAGCACCGCGTTGGGGATGTTGCCCACGCCGGACTGCAACGGCAGCAGGTTCGGCGGCAGGCGGCCGAGCTTGACCTCGTGCTTGAGGAAGTCGATCAGGTATCCGGCGATGCGCTCGCTGGTGGTGTCGATGGGCGTGAACGGGCTGTTGCGGTCCGGGCCGTTCGTGCGCACCACCGCAACGATCTTGGCCGGGTCGCAGTGCAGCGCGGTGTCGCCGATGCGGTCGCGCACGTGTTCCAGCGGAATCGGTTTGCGGTGCGGCGGCAGCGCCGTGCCGTAGTAGATGTCGTGCATGCCTTCGAGGTCGGCGGGCTGCCAGTCGTTGACCTCCACGATGACCTTCTTCGCCAGGTCCAGCCAGGTCTTGTTGTTGCCGACCGAGGTGGACGGCACCAGTGTTCCGTCCTCGCGGATCGACGACACCTCGATCACCGCCGTATCGATGGGGCCGTAGAAGCCGAACCACACATGCTGGGCGACGTGGCTCAGGTGGATGTCGATGTAGTCCAGCGTGCCGTCGTTGATGCGCTTGCGTGCGTCCGGATCGCTCTGGAACGGCATGCGCAGGGCGATGGCATCGGCCTTGGCGAGCGCGCCATCCAGTTCCGGCGCGGTAGAAGCGCCAGTCATCAGCTTGATCTGGAAGGGGAGGCCGGCGGCGTGCGCCTGTTCGATGCGCGAGGCCAGTGCCAGCGGCACGGCCTTGGGGTAGCCGGAGCCGGTGAAGCCGCTCATGGCGACGGTCTCTCCAGGCTGGATGAGGCTTGCGGCGTGTTCGGCGCTGATCACGCGGTCGCGCAGGCCGGCGTGGCGGATACGGTCTTCATGCATCGGGATGGGCATCAACGAGGCGAAATGGGAATTATCGCCCCACAGGATACGGGCGTCGGCTCACGCACGGATTGCGCCGGATCAATGTCCCGCCGCGATCATCCATGGCGGCCGTTGCTTCGAAGCGCGGCGGAAGGCCGGGCAATCCTCGCGGTGCGCACCGGGCAGATAGCCCAGGCTCATCAGGAACTCGTTGGTGATCTCGCCGCCGGTGAAGCGGAAGGTCTTCTTGAACAGCTTGATCCAGTCGGCTTTCGGCAAAGGATGGTGGGCGTCCAGCCACGCGGCGAATCCGCCGTGGGTCGTCCGCAGCCGCCGGATGACCTGTGCGTTGTGGATCGCGGCCTCGACCTTCAGCCGGTTGCGGATGATGCCGGCGTCCGCCATCAGCCGGGCGCGGTCCTCCTCGCCATAAAGGGCCACCGTATCCACGTCGAAGCCGCTGTAGGCGGCGCGGAAGCCCTCGCGCTTCTTCAGCATCGTCTCCCAGCTCAGGCCGGCCTGGTTGATTTCCAGCAGCAGGCGCTCGAACAGGACCGCTTCGTCGCGCTGCGGGAAGCCGTACTCGCGATCGTGGTAGGGGCCGTGCAGCGGGTGGCCGGGGGCGATGTCGCAGTATCCAGACATGGTGAAGGGGGTCGAGCGGGGATTCCCGATTCTAGGCGGTCTTGCGGACAGGAACCGCCCGCGCGCGTCCGGGCTAGAATGGCGACCATGCACGATGTCGCCACACCTTTGGCCAACCAGTTGCTGATCGCCCTGCCGGCGCTGGCCGATCCCAATTTCGCGCGCAGCGTCACGCTGATCTGCCAGCACGATGACGAAGGCGCCATGGGCGTGGTCGTCAATCGCCCGTCGGAGTACACGCTGGGTGAAGTGCTGCGGCAGATGAACCTCGCTTCGCACGATCCACAGTTGGACGACCAGGTCGTGCTGGCGGGCGGGCCGGTGCATCCGGAGCGCGGCTTCGTGCTGCATGACGATGCGCGCGCATGGGAGTCCACGCTGGAAGTGGCGGACGGTCTGTACCTGACCACCTCGCGCGACATCCTCGAAGCGATGGCGGTGGGGGATGGTCCGGCCAATGCCGTCATGGCGCTCGGCTGTGCCGGCTGGGGGGCGGGCCAGCTGGAATACGAATTGGGCGAGAACAGCTGGCTGACGGCACCTGCGGATGTCGAGCTGCTGTTCGCGCTGCCGCTGGAGCAGCGTTGGCAGGCGGCAGGCCAGCGGATCGGCGTAGACATGACGCGCCTGACGGATTACAGCGGCCACGCATGAGCCCGTACCTGCGCCCGCAGACGTCGTCTCCACAGCGGCCAGTGCAGGATGGTGCACGCGTGATCGAACGGAGGCAGATGGCATGAAGCTGGATGGCACCGTCCTGGGATTCGACGTGGGCGCCCGCCGCATCGGCGTGGCGGTCGGCAGCGCGTTCGGTACCGGCGCGCGTGCGCTGGCGGTGATCGACGTGCATGGCCACGGGCCGGACTGGCCGGCGATCGACAAACTGCATGCGGAGTGGAAGCCCGATGGCCTGGTGGTCGGCGATCCGATGACGCTGGACGGCGGCGACCAGCCGATCCGCAAGCGCGCGCATGCCTTCGCCCGCGAACTGCGTGCGCGCTATAACCTGCCGGTGGTGCTGGTGGACGAACGCACCAGTTCCGTCGAAGCCTCGCAACGCTTCGCGCTGGACCGCGCCGAAGGCCGCAAGCGCCGTCGCGATGCGGTGGCGCTGGATGCCGTCGCAGCGGCCGTGATCATCGAACGCTGGCTGGCCGCTCCCCAGGATGCGACCCAGTTGACCTGATTCTTCCCTGACGAAACTCCATGACTTCCCAACTTGATCCGGATGGACGCCTGCGGCACCTGCTGACCCTCGAGGGCTTGCCCCGCGAGACCCTCTGCCGCCTGATCGACCGTGCCGGCCAGATCCGCGATGCCGCGCTCGGTCGCACGCCGCGCCGGCAGGTCCTGGACGGCACGACGGTCTGCACGCTGTTCTTCGAACCGTCCACCCGCACGCGCAGTTCGTTCCACATCGCCGCGCAGCGACTGGGTGCGGACGTGCTGAACTTCGACGCATCCACCTCGTCCACGCGCAAGGGCGAGACCGCGCGCGACACCCTGCGCAATCTGGAGGCGATGGGGGTGCGCGGCTTCATTGTCCGTCACGCCGACGATGGCGCGGTTGCCGCGCTGGCCGGCGAGGCGGGCGAGGGCACTGCGTTGATCAACGCGGGCGATGGCCGCAGCGCGCACCCCACCCAGGGCTTGCTGGATGTACTGACGATCCGCCAGGCCAAAGGTGCCGATTTCTCGCGCCTGAAGGTGCTGATGGTGGGCGACGTGAAGCATTCGCGCGTGGCGCGCTCGGACCTGCATGCGTTGCGCACGCTCGGGGCGGGCGAGATCCGCGTGTGCGGACCGCAGTCGCTGCTGCCCGACGATGGCACCTTGGCGGGCTGCGAGGTGGGGCAGGATGTCGACGCCATGCTCGAAGGCGTGGACGTGGTGATGATGCTGCGCCTGCAACGCGAACGCATGGAAGAAGGGTTGGTGGCCTCGCTTGAGGACTACCATCGTGGTTACGGCCTGACCACGACGCGTCTTGCGCGCGCAGCGAAGGATGCCGTGGTGCTGCATCCCGGCCCGATCAACCGCGGCGTGGAGATCACCGACGAGGTCGCCGACGGCCCGCAGTCGTTGGTGCTGCGCCAGGTCAGCAATGGCGTCGCCATCCGCATGGCGGTGCTGGAAATGCTGCTGGCGTAAGGCGGCGCCTCCGCGCCTTTTTACAGGAGGCCCTTCAGGGTCGACCGGAATGCCTCGGGCCTGAAGGGCCTCCTGCAGGTAGTAAGGCCTACTCCGTCGCCGCGACCACCCGGTTCTTGCCTGCCTGCTTGGCCTGGTACATGGCGCGGTCCGCGCGGGCGAGCAGTTCGTCCTGCGATTCGCCAGGCAGCCAGCGCGCGACGCCGGCGCTGAACGTCGCCACGATGCCGCGGCCTTCGTAGACCAGCGGCTTGTGCGCCAGCCGGTCGCGCAGGCGTTCCAGTGTGCCCATCGCTTCCAGGAAGCTGGTGTCCGGCAACAGCAGCACGAACTCTTCGCCGCCGAAGCGCGCCACGGCATCACTCGCGCGAAGGGTGGCGCGCGCCAAAGCCACGACGTGGCACAGCGCCGCGTCGCCACCGAGGTGGCCATGGGCGGCGTTGATGTGGCGGAAGTCGTCGAGATCCAGCAGTGCCAGACTCAGCGTCTGGCCGCTGCGCAGTGCGCGCACCGACTCGCGCTTGAACAGTTCGTCGAAGCCGCGCCGGTTCAGCGCGTCGGTCAGCTGGTCGACCCGCACCAGTTCGGAGACCGATTGCAGTTCCTGTTCAAGGCTCATGACCCTACGCTCGGCTTCCTCCACCTCGCGGCGCGCTTCCATCAGGCTGTCGCGCGCGCGCAGGGCCTGTGCCTGCACCTGTGCGGTGTCTTCCAGGATGTCCTCCATTCGCTTGCCCAGCTCGGCGATGCTGCGGCTGTCGCGGATGGCCTGCGCGTGGAAGCTGATGCGGTCGTGGTACTCGCCGGTGCTGCTGGCCATGCCGTCCAGCCGCTCGACGAAGGTCACCATCATGTCCTTCATCGAGGCTTTGGAATCGGCCAGTCCCTGTTTCAGCAGGCCCTGCTTGTAGATGACTTCGCGCAGACCGGCCCGGGTCTGTTCCAGCGCGGTGCGGTCCAGCGGGCCGGAGAGCAACTGGCGTACCGCGCCGATCTGGTCCTGCAGCCAGCTGCCGTCCTCGATCAGTTCGCCGACGTTCTCCAGCAGCAGGTCGAACAAGCTGCGCATCAGCTCCTGCGCATCGTTCACTTCGTGCGTGCGCAGGCCGACCTGGAGGCAGAGTTCCTTCATGTCGTTGCCGAGCTCGGCCAGCGGCTGGGCGGGCTGCCATTGGCGCACGCGGTCGGCCAGGGCGTGCGCCTGCGGCAGCAGTGTGGTGTCGTCACGCAGCAGGTGTTCCATGCCGCCCACCAACAGGTGGTGCAGCAGGTCGCGAAGCTGTTCGGCTTCGCCGGACAGCGGCTCGTCCTGGATCGTGCGGATGTACTTGTCGATCAGTTGCCGCATGGCGCGCCCGTAGCGCGGCCAGTCAGCGTCGGCATGCGCGGATTGCAGGCGCTCGCCCATGCCGTGCAGTTCGCCCGGCAGACCGGCGACGCCGTCGGCGAACGCGGACAGCAGGGCGCCGGGCTCTTCCGCATGGGCGAACAGCGCCTGCAACTGCGCGCTGCTGATGGCGGCCCCCGGACGGGCCGGCGGGGTGGTGGCAAGTTCACGCGACGTCGGTGTGGCTGCCTCGCGGCGGCGTGGCCACAGCCGGCGGAAGCCGCCCGCAATACCGGAGTTTTCGTCGGCCACGTCAGCCATTCAAGTCGCTCGCACGGCCATGGGCGGATGCCCGTCGGCCACCAGGGGATGCCGGGTTATCGGCTGTAATGGGCTGCGGTTGAGGGCCGGTGGTATCCGCAGGAGGCGGGGCGGTGCGAAGCGTGACGCAGGAGGCGCCAGTGCGGCATCAGCCGGCATCCGGGGGGTAGCGGACCCGGGCTTCCTCGATGATGGTCAGTTGGGCCATGGCCTCGCCGTGGCCCATCGCCGCCGCGGCACGCACCTGGTCCAGGGTCGGGTGGGAGACGATCATCAGCAGGTTGCCGCACTGCGGGCAGGCGTAGTCGGTGACCGCGTCGTGCAGTTCCATGGCCATCGCACGGCTGTCGCCCTGCCAGTTGCAGGGGCAAGGCAGCTCGCGCTCACGCCAGCCGGCGCTGAAGTAATCGGTGACGAGTTCGGCCACGGCTCAACGTCCGCGACGTTGTTCGAACAGCCATTCCCACATCGGGGCGTAAGCGTAGGTGGCATCCCAGCTGTTGTGGTTGGCGTCCGGGAATTCGGTGTAGCGCGCGTCGCGTGCTCCGGCCGCTTTCAGCGCGACGTCCATGCGGCGCGACTGGGACGGCGGCACCACGTCGTCCTTGCCGCCGTGGAAGATCCACACCGGCACGTCCTTCAGGCGTTGCGCGGCGGCGGCGAAGGGATCGGCGGCACCCGCGACGCTGTGCACGTTCATGCTTGAACGGTCCCGCCCCCAGTCCACGGTGATGCCGCCGCACACCGGCACCAGCGCAGCGAAGCGAGTCGGCTGCTGCAGCGCCAGTTCCCATGTGCCATAGCCGCCCATCGACATGCCGGTCAGCGAAACGCGGTCCGGATCGCCATCGAATTCGCGCAGTGCGGCATCCAGCGTGGCGAAGGCGATGGGGCCGGCGACCTCGGTCCACTCCGTGCCATCCGGTGCCTGCGGGAACACCACCAGTGCCGGGAACGTATCGGCGTGCTCGCGCAGGTACGGCCCCAGCCCCGCCATCGTCTGCTTCACGCCATCGCTGCCTCGTTCGCCTGAGCCATTGAGGAACAGCACCACCGGCGGCTTGCCACTGCGGAAGCGCGCCGCGGGCACGAACACCTGGTAGCGGTGGGTCTTTCCTTCGAGTAAGACCTCGCGCGAGACGAATTCGCCGGTCGGGTTCATCGGGGGCGTCGTGGTGCAGGCGGTCATCAGGATGAGCAACAAGCCCAGGCAGGCGGTGGCGAGAAAGCGCATGGCGGTGGCGGTCAAAGGATAACGATCGGCAGCATAACCCGATGGGCACGGCGCGGAGCCGAGCCGGCTTCGAAGTCCACACGGCAAGCAAGTGTTGGCCCGGCCGCGTCAGCGTTTCGGATCAGGCGGAGGCATGTCGTCACGCAGGCGGACGAAGCGGGCGAAACGCGGCAACCCGGTCGAGGTGAGGCCGGTGTAGCGGTAGGTCAGCCACGCGCCCAGCGGCGGAGGCGCGGCACGCTGCGCGTCGGTGAAGCCGGTGCCGATCCGGAAGCTGCGTCCCTCCGGCGTGCGTACCTGCAACGCCCCCATCATGCCCTCGTACTTGCCCTTGCCGGGTAGGTGCGCGACCACCTGCGCCTCTGCGTCCTGGTGGGGTTTGTACTTGAGCAGGTCCTCGCTGCGCCCGGAACGGTAGAGGGCGTTGCGTCGATGCAGCATCAGCCCCTCGCCCCCGGCGGCGACCACACGGGCCAGTTCCGCATCCAGATCGGCGGCAGCGTTGAAGCGACGCTGCGGGATCATCGCCAGGCTCGCGCTGCCGGCAGCCGCGACCAGGGAGTGCATGCGCACGACCCGGTCGGCGAACGACCCCCGGTGCGCCGGCAGGTCGAACACCATGAAGCGCACGTGTTGCCACGCCTGCGGATCGGCCTCGATGCGCCGGACTACGGCGCTGACGTCGTCGAAGCGGCCGCGCGCAATCCACAGCTCGCCATCCATAGGCTCGGCCGGCCAGCCGAGCGTGAAAACGGCGGGCGCCGCGACCCGCATGCCACCGCGCGTCCACAGCATCCGACCGTCCCAGCGGGCGCGCACGCCGTCCAGTTTCTCGCTGACAAGGAAGGCGCTGACCGGCACCCCTTCGCGATAGGGGGTCGCCAGCATCGGCTCGGGAGGCGGGGCCGAAAGGGCGGGCCAGACCAGCAGGTACAGCAGGGCAGTGAGGAGCAGGCGCATGGCGGCAGGCCGAGGGGAGCAAGGCCAGCGTCGCGCGCAGGGTTGATCGTCGGGATCAGCGCACATCGCGGTGGTGTGTAGGAAAGTGCCCCGTGAGGTGATCGCTCAGACCGGCAGGATCAGCAGGATCAGCGTGGTCATGCCGAGGAAAGGAGGAAGCGTGCGGCGCTGGATTCACGACCTCGTCCAGCACCAGGCGACCAGCGCGATGCCATGCAGGACCGCCATCGTCCAGAACGCTACGCGGTAGCCGGGCTTGCGCGATTTGTGCCGCAGCGTCTGTTGCGCGATCCATGCACCGGGCCAGCCGCCGGCGAGTTCGAGCAGGTGCAGGGTGGATTCGGGGGTGCGCCAGCGGCCGGTCTGCGCTGCATGCTTGTCGAGGGCGTAGGCGACGAAGGTGATCGCCGACAGGACCAGCGGCACGAACACCGCTTGCAGCGGGAGTCGGTCAGTGCGGAAGGCCCAGGAGAGGAACAACCCATAGGCGATCATCGCCGCTGCGCCCGCCACTGGAGATGCGAAATTGCGCGCGCGCCCGTGTTTCAAGACGAAAGTGAGTAGGGCTCAGTCGGGAGGTAGACCGTGATTGGTCGCGCCAATCCGACCCCCAACACGATCATCCCGGCCACATAGGTCAGCAGGGCGGTCCTGCTTCCCCGCAGATGGAGCAATCCGAACAGGATCAGGGTGGGTGGCATGAAAAGTCCGGCGAAGCCCCACAACACATGAGTACGGAATGCGTTGCGAAGCAGCCAGACCCAGCCGGTGAGCAGCAGGAAGATGGCGCTGCAGATCAGGATCAGGTGCAGGTTCAGTTGCATGGGCGAAGCCTTCCTTGAATCGCGGTGGACAGAGGTGAAGTGCAGCGGTCAGTGCAGCAGGATCAGCGTCGCCAGACCCAGGAAGCAGAAGAAGCCCATCACGTCGGTCACCGCGGTGACGACTACGGTGCCGGCGACGGCGGGGTCGATGTTCATGCGCTTGAGCAGCAGCGGCAGCAGCACGCCAGCGGTGGCGGCGGCGCAGAAATTGATGATCAGTGCCAGTGCGATGACCAGCGACAGCAGCGGACTGCGGAACCACACGAAGGCGATCACGCCGACGATGCTGCCTATCAGCAGCCCGTTGATGAGGGCGACGCGGATTTCCTTCCACAAGAGGATCCGCGCATTGCTGGAACCCACCTGGCCCAGCGCCAGGCCGCGTACCATCAGTGTCAGCACCTGCACCGCCGCATTGCCACCGATGCCCGCCACGATCGGCATCAGTACGGCGAGCGCGACGATCTTCTCCAATGTCACCTCGAACTGGCCGATCACGCTGGCCGCCATGAACGCAGTGAACAGGTTGATGCCCAGCCACACCACGCGGCCGCGCACGGCGCGCTTGACCGGCGAGAACAGGTCCTCGTCCTCGTCCAGGCCGGCGGCGCCCAGCGCCTGGTGCTCGGCCTGCTCGCGGATGATGTCCACCACGTCGTCGATGGTGATGCGGCCGAGCAGGATGTTGTTGTCGTCCACCACGGGCGCGGACACCCAGTCGTGGTCGGAGAACTGGCGCGCGACTTCCTGCGCGCTCTCGCCCACGTCGATGGCCGGCTGCTCGTCGTCGATCAGCCGGTTGATGGGCGTGGTGTCCTCGTGCGTGACCAGCGCGGCCAGCGGCACGCGGCCCAGGTACTGGTGACGGCGGCTGACCACGTACAGGTGGTCGGTGTGGTCGGGCAGTTCGCCGCGCAGGCGCAGGTAGCGCAGCACTACGTCGACGTTGACGTCGGCGCGCACGGTGACCACGTCCGGGTTCATCAGGCGGCCGGCGGTGTCTTCCGGGTACGACAGCACCTGCTCCAGGCGCTCGCGGTTCTCGCGGTCCATCGACTTGAGCACTTCGTCGATGACGGTGTCAGGCAGGTCCTCGACCAGGTCGGCGAGGTCGTCGATGTCGAGGTCCTCGACCGCGGCGACGATCTCGTCGGTGTCCATGTCCGCCAGCAGGCTTTCGCGCACTTCATCGCCGACGTGCACCAGCACTTCGCCGTCGTCCTCGGGATCGACCAGGCCCCAGACGACTTCGCGCTTGCCGGGCGGCAGCGATTCCAGCAGGTTGCCGATCTCCGCGGGCGACAAGGTGTTGACCAGCCGGCGCACGGGCCCCAGCCGACCGCTGTCGAGCGCGTCGGAGAGCAGGCGCAACTGGCGTGCGGTCTTGTCGTGGCGGATGGTCTCGACCATTCGGTACTCCGGAATGGGGCCGATCCGTCAGGCGGATGCGACCGGGGCATCAAGCGTTCATTCCGCCATTATCGCCCGGGCTGCGATTTATGGACACCCTGGAGAAGGAGGAGAAGTGGGGCCAGATGTGGGAGCGACGTAAGTCGCGATGGACCACCGGGAATGCCCCATCGCGACTTACGTCGCTCCCACAACAGGTACCTCAGGCCGCAGTGGCGGCTTTGAGCCAGCGCTCGATGCCGGCGCGATCGCGCGCCTGCAGCAGTTTGGCCGCGCGTGCCTGCAGGTCCGACAGGTCGCTGTCTCGGATCGCCTTGCGCAGTTCCAGCAGCGTGGCCGGGTGCAGGCTGAACTCCCTCAGGCCCAGTGCCAGCAACATCGGGGTGAGCGCGGGGTCGCCGGCGATCTCGCCGCACATCGCCACCGGCACCTTGTGCTCCGCGCCGATGCTGATGACATGGCGGAGCAGGCGCAGCACGCCGGGATGCAGGGGGGAATAGAGTTCGCCCAAGGCCTCGTTGTTGCGGTCGGCCGCCAGCAGGTACTGCACCAGGTCGTTGGTGCCGATCGAGACGAAATCCACCACGTCCACGAAGCCATGGAACGCGATCGCGGCCGCGGGCACTTCAATCATCGCGCCGAGCTCGACCTGCCCGGCGATCTCGTGCCCCTGCTTGCGTAGTTGCAGAGTCAAGCGACGCACGCGGCGGCGCACTTCCATCATCTCTTCGCGGCTGCTGACCATCGGCACGAGGATGCGCACCGGCCCGTAGCCCGATGCGCGCAGGATGGCGCGCAGTTGTGTGTCGAAGACGCCGGCATGCGCCAGCGACAGGCGCACGCCGCGCAAGCCGAGCGCCGGATTTTCTTCGTCGCCGACGACGAGCCCGGTGCGGTCGGCCTTGTCCGCCCCCAGGTCGAGCGTGCGGATGGTGACGGGGCGGCCATTCATGCCAAGCACGAGGTCGCGGTAGACCTGGAACTGTTCGTCCTCGCCGGGCAACTCGCGGCGCTGCAGGAACAGGAATTCGGTGCGGTACAGGCCCACGCCGGATGCACCCAGTGCATGGGCATTCGCCACATCTTCCAGTGACTCGGCGTTGGCCCACAAGGCGATGTCGACGCCGTCGCGCGTGCGGCTGGGCTTGGAACGCAGCCGGCCGAGTTCGCGCGCCTCACGTGCCGCATCACGCAGGCGCTCACGGTAGCGACGCAGGTCCTCCGGATCGGGATTGACCACGACCTCGCCCGTGCTGCCGTCCACCAACAGCACGTCGCCATCGTTGATTTTCTGCAGGGCCTGCGCGTTGTTGACCACCAGCGGCAGGTGCAGGCTGCGCGCGAGGATGGCGCTGTGCGACAGCGTGCTGCCGGCGGCGGTGATGACGGCGACGACACCTTGCTGCTGCAGTTCCGCCAGCTCCGACGGCGCCACGTTGTCGCTGACCAGGATCTCGCCTGCCGCGCCGGGGGTATCGTCCGCGCGCTGGTGCAGGTGTGCGTGGATGCGCCCGATCACATGATCGAGGTCGTCCATGCGGCTCTTGAGGTAGGCGTCGTCCATGCCGTCGAAGACGGCGGCCAGGCGGTCGCGTTGCAGGCGCAGCGCGTAGTCCGCCGAATAGCGGCCGGTGCGGATCAGTTCGTCCAGGCCATGCAGCAGTTCGGGGTCGTCCAGCAGCAGGGCATGCAGGTCGAGGAACTCGCCCACCTCCTTCGCCAGCGCGCCATGCAGGCGCGCGCGCAGGCTGTGCATCTCGCGGCGGGTGGCGTCGACGGCGTCGTGCAGGCGGGCCAGTTCGTCATCGACCTGGTCCGGGCGGATGTGCTGCTCGGCGACATCCAGGACATGCGGCAGCCGGACCCGGGCGCGTCCCAGCGCGCTGCCGCGCGACGCTCCATGGCCCGGCAGCAGCGCCCGCATCAGGCGTCCTCGTCGAACCGTCGTTCGAACAGCGAAACCACTTCCTGCATGGCGGTGGCCTCGTCCTCACCCTCGATGCGGACGATGACCGGCGTGCCCTGGCCGGCGGCCAGCAGCATGACGCCCATGATGCTCTTGGCGTTCACTTCGCGGCCCTTGGCCGCCAGCGTGGCGTTGCAGCGGAAGCCGGACAGCGTCTGTACCAGCTTGGCGGTGGCACGCGCGTGCAGCCCGAGGCGGTTGGATATTGTGAGTTCGCGTTCAAGCATCGTCGTGAATGACTCCATTGCGTGCGCCGGCCGCAGCGGTGGCCGGCAGTTCGTCCAGTCCCTGTTCCGAATAATTCATCACGCGCAACAACATGGGCAGGCTGAGCGCCGAGACGCGGCGCACGGGCGTGCCCAGGCGCGCGAGCTTGCCGGCCAGGTTGCTGGGGCTGGCACCGTACAGATCGGTGAGCACCAGCACGCCATCGCCGCTGTCCACGCGCCGCAGCGCCGCGGATGCCTGCGGAAGCAGCGCGTCCAGGTCGGCGTCGAACGCCACCTCGAAGGCCTCCGCCTTCAAGGGAAGTTGCCGCAGCAGCGCGGTGGCGACCGCCAGGATCGCCGCGCCCACGCCAGGATGAGTTACAAGAAGAATGCCACAGGCCATGCCGGAACGTTAACAGACGGGCATGACGGGCTGGAAGCGGTGCGGATGGAACGGTAAGGGTTCCGGGGTGTCCGCTCCTTGACCTCGTAGAGCGGGGCTTGCTCCGCTGCTTTGCTGTACGAAGCGCCGGAAGGTGTCAGCCGGGCAAACTCGGCTCCACGAAACCGGGGATCAATCCAGTTCGCGGTGGAAGGTGGCGACCTCTTCCCAGCCCTGCTCGCGCGCATGCCGCGCCATGGTTTCGGCCAGGTAGACCGAACGGTGCTTGCCGCCGGTGCAACCGAAGGCGATGGTCACGTAGCTGCGGGTCTCGCCGCGCAGGCGGGGCAGCCAGGTATCCAGGAAACCGCTGACTTGGCCGACGTACTCCGCGACCTCCGGTTGGGCGTCGAGGAACGCCCGCACCTTGGGATCCCGGCCGGCATACGGGCGCAGTTCGGGATTCCAGTGCGGATTGGGCAGCACCCGCGCGTCGAACACGAAGTCGGCGTCGGCGGGCACGCCCCGCTTGTAGGCGAAGGACTCGAACAGCAGCGAGAGCTGCGTGCCCTTGTTGAAGGCGAACTCGGCGATGATCCGGCGGCGCAGCTGGTGGACGTTGAGTTGGCTGGTGTCGATGACGACGTCGGCCTCGTCCCGCAGGGGCTGGATGATCGCGCGCTCCTGGTGGATGGCTTCCTGCAGGGACAGTCCACCGTGGCCCAGCGGATGGCGGCGGCGGGTGTCCGAGTAACGCCGCAGCAGCACCTCGTCATCGGCATCGAAGAAGATCAGTCTGCCTTCCAGCCCCAACTGCGCCAGTGCGGCGCGCCACTGGGCCAGTTTGGACAGGTCGCTCTGGCGGCTGCGCACATCGATGCCGATGGCGATTCTGGGCGGCAGTTCGTCCTCGCGCATCAGGCTGCGGACGAAAGATGGCAACAGGTCCACCGGCAGATTGTCGATGCAGTAGTAGTCGAGGTCCTCGAAGGTCTTCAGCGCCACCGACTTGCCCGAGCCGGACAGGCCGCTGACGATCACCACGGTCGGTGGAAGTGGCGGTGTGGTGCCGTTCTCTTCGTGCGCGTCCACGGGGTTGTTGCCGGCCTGCGTCATGGCGTGCTGCGCTCCAGCAGGTTGCTGTGGCGCGCGATGAACATTGCGGCAGGGTCGATGCCCTTGGTGCGCAGGATGTGCAGGCGCGTCGCCGCTTCGGTGAGCACGGCCAGGTTGCGGCCGGGCATCACCGGCAGGGTGATCAGCGGCACGTCCAGGTCCAGCACGTGGCGGGTGCCGGAATCGCCGGTCAGGCGCTCGTAGCCATGCGGGTTGGGCTCGGTCATCGGCCGCGTGAGGTGCACGATCAGGCGCAGGTACTTGTTCTTCTTCACGGCGGTGTCGCCGAACATCTCGCGGACGTTGAGCACGCCCAGGCCGCGCACTTCCAGCAGGTCTTGCAGCAGCTCGGGGCAGGTGCCGTCCAGCACGTCCGGTGCGATCTGGGTGAACTCGGGTGCGTCGTCGGCCACCAGCCGGTGGCCGCGGCTCAGCAGTTCCAGGGCGAGCTCGCTCTTGCCGGATCCTGCTTCGCCGGTAATGAGCACGCCGATGGAATAGATCTCCATGAACACGCCATGCAGCGTGACGCGCGGCGCCAGCGTGCGTGCCAGATGGTAGGACAGATGATTGAGCAGTTCATGGCCGCGCTTGGGGGAGAGCCACAGCGGCGTGTCGTTCTCGTTTGCCGCCTCCCGCAGGTCCTCGGGGCAGGACTGGTTCTTGCTGATCACCAGCGCCAGCGGCTTGGCCTGCACGATCTTCTCGATGGTCTCCCAGCGTTGGCGGGAATCCAGCGAATCCAGCCAGGTTAGTTCCTCGGTGCCCAGGATCTGCACCTTGTTGGGATACACCGCGTTGAGATAACCGGCGAGCGAGGGGCGCCGCGACACGGTATCGCCGGATTCGAGTATCCGCTTCTCGCCTTTCTGGCCGGCCAGCCAGCGCAGGGCCAGCTTGTCCTTCTGCTGATCGAACAGTTCACGGGCGGTGATGCTGGTATTCATCATGCGGATGCGGCCGGCAGGAGGGGGTGCCGGGCCCGGGCAGCAACGCGCGCATCGACACCGTCGTCACGTTCGCATGCCGGGAGGCGGCGTCTGCCAGTGTAATGGCCCATCCGCAGGTTCGCGACCGCGTGGGCGCTTGGCGGCGCGCTACGTGCGTGTAGTGCGCGCCGCGATCAGTGAAGGCCGCTCCGCAGGGCGGAGCGACCTTGCGTGGCATCACGTGCGGCCGGCGTCAGCCGATCAGCTCGCCGCGCGCCGCCGTGCGATGGACGTCATTGCGCTTTTCCTTGTGCTTGACCAGCAGGCGGTCGAGCTTGTCGGCCAGGATGTCGATGGCGGCGTACATGGTCTGCGCACCGGCGTCGGCGTGCAGGGTGCGACCCGCCACGATGATCGTGGCCTCGGCCAGGTAATCGGGCTTGCGGGTTCCCAGCTGCGTACGGACCTCGAAGGGTTGCTCGAAGTGGCGTTCGAGCCGCTTCAGTTTGGTTTCGACGTATTCGCGCAAGGCGGGAGTGACTTCGATTTCATGGCCGTAAGTCTCGATACGCATGTTGCCTCCTTCGGGTCGGTAGAACCGCGCGCGGGGCGCGGATGGCGTGTCATGGAATGACAACGCGGACAGGGTCTGGGTTCCGGCAATCCTCCTCTGGCAGTTGTGATGGGAAGCGGTGCTTCCAGGATCAAAGATGGACCCGTCGGCGGCAACTATCAACCTCTGGCGCGTTCTTTTTCGCGCACTACGAGCAGGTGTGAAAAATGCGTTGCGCCGCCTTGGAACGCGGTCACGGAACCGGTGCGCGCCAAGCAGGATTCAGGCGATGCGCACGCGTTCGTGCGAAGAGAGGATGTTCAGTGCTTCGCGGTACTTGGCCACGGTGCGCCGTGCCACCGGAATGCCGGACGCCTTGAGCAGGTCCGCGAGCTTCGCGTCGGATAGCGGCTTGCGGGGATTCTCGGCGTCGACCAGCCGGCGGATCATCGCCTGGATGGCGGTGCTGGACGCTTCACCGCCGCCCTCGGTGTCGATGCCGGAGGCGAAGAAGGCGCGCATGGGAAGGGTGCCGCGCGGTGTACGGACATACTTGCGGGCGATGGCGCGCGACACGGTGGATTCATGCAGGCCCACTTCTTCGGCCACGTCGCGCAGTGTCAGCGGTCGCAGCGCCTGCTCGCCGAATTCCAGGAAGCCGGCTTGCTGGTGCAGCAGGCAGCGCATGACCTTGAGCAGGGTCTCGCCGCGCGCTTCGACGCTTTTCAGCAGCCAGCGGGCTTCCTGCAGTTGCGCCTTCAGGTAGCCGGCATCGCTGTCGCCGCATTGCCGGATCATCTGTTCGTAACCGCGATGGATCGCGATCCGCGGCAGCGTGCTGCCTGCGAGCGCGGCGCGCCACACGCCCCGCTGGCGCCAGACCACGCAGTCGGGCACCACGTAGGTGTCGTGCGAGAGGTCGCCGATCTGCGCCCCTGGCTTGGGATCGAGCGTACGCAGCAGGTGCACGGCCTCGTCCACCTCGGCGACCGGTCGCTTCATCTCCTGGGCGATGCCGGCCACGCCGCTGCGCGGCAGGCGCTCCAGGGCCGTGTCCGCGATCTGCAGGGCCAACGCCTTGCCCGGCGTGTCGTCGCTCAGCACGGCCAATTGCAGATGCAGGCATTCGCCCAGCGTCCGGGCTGCGACGCCCACCGGGTCGAAACGCTGCACCTGGTGCAGGACGACGAGGACGTCCTCTTCGTCCGCTTCGATATCCGGACGCAGCGCCTGCACGATGCCGGACAGTGGTTCGCGCAGGTAACCATCTTCTTCCAGGGCATCGATCAGCGTGGCGCCGATGCGGCGGTCGCGCGGGGAGAGGTGGGACAGGTGGAGTTGCCACAGCAGGTGCCCGTGCAGCGTATCGGCTTCGGCCACGCGTTCGGCCGGGCTGCCGCCGTCTTCGTCGTCGAACGAGCCACCGCCCGAGGAGGTCCATGGGCCTTCATCCGGCGACCAGTCGTCGCGATCATCGGGCGCGTCGCGTTCGGCTTCCCTGGGGCTTTCTTCGGGTGGACGATCATCCTCGGTGCCATGCGCGGGCGCGGGTTCTTCGTCGGCCTCGGTCCAGTCGAGCAGGGGATTGGTCTCCACGGCCTCGGTCAGCTCGATCTCGAGTTCGGCGGTGGACATCTGCAACAGCCGAATCGCCTGACGCAACTGTGGCGTCATGACCAGGTGTTGTCCCAGCGATGTCTGCAGGCGTGGCTTCATGTCCGACCCAGGAACCCGAAAGGCGGCCAAGAGCCGCCGACGGGATCACAGGCGGAAGGTTTCGCCCAGATAGACCCTGCGTACGTCCGGATTGGCCAGCAATGCGTCCGGGGCCCCCTGCGCCAGAACGCTACCGGCATTGAGGATATACGCCCGGTCGCAGATTCCCAAGGTTTCGCGCACGTTGTGGTCGGTGATCAGCACGCCGATGCCGCGGTCCTTGAGGTGTTTCACGATGCGCTGGATCTCGCCGACCGAGATGGGGTCGACGCCGGCGAAGGGTTCGTCCAGCAGCATCAGGCGCGGGCGGGCGGCGAGGGCACGGGCGATTTCCACGCGCCGGCGCTCACCGCCGGACAGGCTGGCGCCCAGCTGGTCGGAGACATGGGTGATCTGCAGTTCGTCCAGCAGCGAGGCCAGTTCGCGTTCGATGCCCGCGCTGTCCAGGTCCTCGCGCAGTTCCAGCACCAGGCGGATGTTGTCGGCGACGCTGAGCTTGCGGAACACCGAAGGTTCCTGCGGCAGGTAGCCCACGCCCAGCTTGGCGCGCTGGTACATCGGCTGCGCGGTGATGTCCTTGCCGTCCAGTTCGATGGTGCCTGCGTCCGCAGCCACCAGGCCGACGATCATGTAGAAGCAGGTGGTCTTGCCGGCACCATTCGGACCCAGCAGGCCCACCACTTCGCCCGGCTGCAGGGTCAGCCCGAAATCGGCGACGACCTCGCGCTGCTTGTAGCGCTTGCGCAGTCCCTTCGCGGTCAACATCAGTTCTTGCCCTGTGAGGGTGCCGCCGCCTTGGGCTGGATCACGGTCCGTACGCGGGTGCCGTCGCCGCCGCTTTCCATGTTGCCGGACTTGGTGTTGTAGACCATGCGCTGTCCGCTGTTGGAGCCGCGGTCGGACTTCACGGTGTAGTTGCCGATGAAGGTGATGGTCTCCGACTTCATGTCGTACTCGACGCGATCGGCCTGGGCATCCATCCAGCTGCCGTCGTCCATCTGCTGCTTCATCTTCACCTGCTTGCCGGTGAAGATGGAGCGTGAGATTTCGCCGTCGGCCATGTGGATCTCGGCAGCGTTGGAGCGGATTTCCAGCGACCCCTGGGTGACGACCACGCCACCGCCCAGCACGGTCTTGCCATTGCCTTCCATGTTGCCGGACTGGCTGCCGGAATCGATGGTCATGGCCTGGTTGCGGTCCGTGGACTTGGCCATGGCACCTGCGACGGGCAGCAGGAGCAACAGTGCGGCACTAGCGAGCAGAGCGCGGTTCATAGATGGATCTCACCTCGGATTTGAATGTGTAGTCCTTGGTCTTGAGGTTGGTCTCAAAACCGCGCCCGCTCAGTCTAGAGCCGGGCTGGGTAACCGTCACCACGTCATCGGTCTGCGCCACGTCCCGGTCCGGGAACACCTTCAACGTGTCCGTGCGGAATTCCGCCTGGCGGGTACCGCCCTTCGGTGACGTGCCATGCACATCGCCCTTCAGGCGCAATTCCTCGCCCTTCGCGCTGAGCCAGCCCGTCTTCGAGCGCAACTCCCACGACCGGCCTTCTTCTTCCGGAAGCAGGAACAGCGGCGTGGTGATGGTGTAGGTCTGGTCGTGCGGATTGCGCGCCATCTCGGGGGCACGCACCGCCACAGCCTCCTGGCCCTCGCCGTTCAGTGCGATCATCTCGAAGTCGCGCATCACGTAGTCCGATCGGTCGACCACCACGCGGTTGGCTGCGGGAATGTCGCGGTTCTTCCAGGCCGACCAGCCACTCACGATGGCGGCCAGCAGCAGGACCAGGCCCAGCGTGGTGCGCCAGCTCATGCGGTGCCGCCTTCGAAGGTGGGTGCATGGCCCTGTACGCCCAGCAGCAGGTCGCAAGCCTCGCGCGCCGCGCCTTGGCCTCCCGTCCGGCGAGTCCGCCAATGCGCGTGTCTGGCTGTCCATGGGTGCGCGTCCGCGGGTGCGATGGCCAGGCCTACGGCGGAGAACGGCGGTACGTCGGGCAGGTCATCGCCCATGAAGGCGACGTGCTCCAGGCCGATGCCGGCCGAATGGCACAGCTCATGCACCTTGGCCAGCTTGTCCTTGATCCCGGTGAAGACCTGCACGCCCAGCTCGCGGCCCCGGGCGACGGCAACCGTGCCGCCGCGGGCGGTGATGAAGGCCACTTCGATGCCGGCGCGCTTCAGCAACACCACCCCCTGGCCATCCTGGACGTGGAACGCCTTCTGTTCCCGCCCTTCGCCGTCCAGATACAGGCGGCCGTCGGTCAGCGTCCCGTCAACGTCGAAACACGCCAGCCGAATGCGCGCGGCACGGGCCAGCACGTCATCGGTCAGGTCATGGAGATGGTGAAGGGGCATGGGGACAGGATCGGGTGGGGATGGTGGCAACGCAAGGGTTCAGAGACGGACAACCCTGCGGGTTACACCACGCGGGCGCGCAACAGGTCGTGAATGTTGAGAGCGCCGACGGGGCGCTGTTCATCGTCCACCACGACCAGACCGCTGATCTTGTGGGTTTCCATCAGGCGCGCGGCCTCCACGGCCAACTGGTCCGCGCCGATGGTCTTGGGCGCGCGCGTCATCACCTCGGCGATGCGCGCGCTGCGGACATCCAGCGTGGGGTTGTCGAGCGTGCGGCGCAGGTCGCCGTCGGTGAACAGCCCGGCCAGGCGGCCGTCGGCATCGACGACCGCGGTCATGCCCAGGCGCTTGCGGCTCATTTCCACCAGCGCTTGGCTCAGAGTTGCGTCCACGTCCACGCGCGGCACTTCCTCACCGGCATGCATCACGTCGGTGATGTGCAACAGCAGGCGGCGACCGAGGCTGCCGGCGGGGTGGGAGCGGGCGAAGTCATCGGCGGTGAAGCCGCGCGCATCCAGCAGCGCAACGGCCAGCGCATCACCCATCGCCAGCGAGGCAGTGGTGCTGCTGGTGGGGGCCAAGTCCAGTGGGCAGGCTTCGGCGGGAACGCTGACGTCCAGATGCAGGTCGCTCTCGCGCGCCAGCGTGGACTGCGGCCGGCCGGTCATGCCGATGACGAGGTTGCCTTGGCGCTTCAGCACCGGCAGCAGCATCAGGACTTCATCCGACTCGCCCGAATACGACAGCGCCAGCACGATGTCGGCATCGGTGATCATGCCGAGGTCGCCGTGCCCGGCTTCGCCCGGGTGCACGTAGAACGCCGGCGTCCCGGTGGAGGCCAGCGTCGCCGCGATCTTGCGGGCCACATGGCCGGACTTGCCCATGCCGGTGCACACCACGCGGCCCGGGCCGGCGAGGATCGCGTGGCAGGCCGCCGAGAACGAACCGTCGATACGGGCCGCCAGAGCATCCAGTGCGCGCGCCTCGATCTCGATGACCCGACGGCCGCTGGCCGCCAGACTGGCGGGCGAGACGGCGGAGGGCAGGGGGGACGGCTGGGACATGCGGACGGGGCGCCGACGGGTAGAATGGCCGGGTATTTTATTAGGAAAGCCCGTTGGACGCCGAAACCATCCGTAAACTGATCGAATCCGGCCTGCCGGGCGCCCATGTCGACGTCCAGGGCGATGATGGCGTCCATTTCGAGGCGACCGTGGTGTCAGAGGCCTTCCGGGGCAAGTTGCCGCTGGCCCGGCACCGCATGGTCTACGCCACCCTGGGCGAACTGATGGGCGGTGCGATCCATGCGCTGCAGCTGCGTACGCAGACGCCAGAAGAGACCGGCGCCTGATTCTTCTGTCATCGGGGGCGCGTTCATGGGAATGAAGCGGGTGTTTGTCCTCTTGTGGGTCTGGCTGGCATGTGCAGACGCGGCCGCATTGCCAGCGATTCCGGACAAGGACGACGGCGCGATGTTTGTGGGCGTGCCCGAACCTTGGCGCGCTTACCTGGGCCAGGTGCGTGCGGCGGAGCGCATCGCGGACCCGTTGCAGCGTTGCCTGGCTTTCCCCGATCTACCAGTCAACCATTGGCCGGAAGGTCATGCGGCGGCGCATTGCCGACATCACTTTTTGATCGAGCGCCCCACGCTGGACGACATCGAGAGCATGGTCCAGCGCGGCGAGATGGCGAAGCTGGAGGCTCTGTTCGATGCCAGCCTGGGCCGCCATTACGCGGGCGAGCACTTCAGCGACGACATCCATGACACGTTCAACTACCTGCTGACGGCCAAGTCGAGCTCGGAACGTGTCGACGTCCTGAGCGAGGCGTGGCTGCAGCAGGCGCCGGAAAGCGCGTACGCGCACCTTGCGCGTGCGGCGTATTTCAACGGCGCCGCCTGGAAGGCGCGGGGCGGCAAGTATGCCTCCGAAACCCCGCGCGAGAACATGCGTCGCATGAGTGCGTTTGCCGAGCAGGCCATTCCGCACTTAGAGAAGGCGATCGCCATCAAGCCACGCCTGATCGCTGCCTACACCGGCATGATCGACATCGGCATGATGGACTCCCGGCCGGCATTGGAGGCGCGCGCGCGCCGTGCCGCCGAGGCGCTGGATCCCGCGTGCCCGGAACTGGCGAACGTGACCATGCGGTCGTTGAGGCCGCGGTGGGGCGGGAGCTACCGGGACATGCTGGTCCATGCCGGCAAGCTGTCCGAACTGGTAGCGCAACGCCCGCACCTTGCGATCCACCTGGCGCAGCCATTGGCCGACCAGGGCAATTTGCTGTTGGCGGAAGAGCCGGTACCGGAGGCGGCGCTGGAGGTGCTGGAAGCAGCGATCGCGATGGGCAGCGACGAGGATGCCCTGAAGAATGCCGGCACGGCCGCGCGGAATGTGCTGAGCGAACCGGCGGGTGGCGCCCGCCAGCTTGCCTACTTCCTGCAGGTGAGCCGGTTCCGCAAGGTCGACGCATGGACAGCGAGGGTCATCAGCTCGTTGCTGCTGTCGACGGAACCCGAATGGAGCCTCAGGTATTCGCTGCAGTCGCTCGCGCTGGAGCCCGACAACGCCAGCGCGCGTTTCTACGCGGGTGCCGCTTACCAGAACATGGCACGATACGACGACGCCGTGCGCGAGTTCGAGGCCTCGGCGAAGGACCAGGGGCTGAGACAGCAATCGTTGCGTGCGTTGGCGGAGATCCATCTGTTCCGCGACCCCGGCGTCCGTGCACGCAAGGCCAATGCTGAGCGCGCCAAGCCTTACATCGACCGGATCAACGCCGAGTACCCGGGTGACGGGCGCGTCCCCGTCTTTTTGTTCTACCACGACGTCATGGCCGAATCGATGATCGACGAGGCGGACGTCCGGGTGTTGCTCGCCAAGCTGGATCGGACCGATCCATGGCAGGCGCAGCACGCCGAACGGCTCGACAGAATGCTCGAGTCACCTACGGCCCCCGGCAAACGGCCGTAGCGCGGCCTGCAATTCTCCCTCCCTTTCCCAGAACCGAACCACACATGCAGAAGATCATCGTCACCGGTGGCAACACGCTCAACGGCGAAGTCACCATCTCGGGCGCCAAGAACGCCGTGCTCCCCATCCTGTGCGCGACCCTGCTGGCGGATGCGCCGGTGGAGATCACCAACGTGCCGCACCTGCACGACGTGGTGACCACGGTGAAGCTGCTGGGCGAGCTGGGCGCGGGAATCACCATCGACGAAGGCACGTTGGCGAAAGGGCGCGGCATCACCGTCGACCCCACCACGGTGAGCCGTTTTGTCGCGCCGTACGAACTGGTGAAGACGATGCGTGCCTCGATCCTCGTGCTCGGCCCGCTGGTCGCACGCCACGGTGCGGCCGTGGTGTCGTTGCCGGGCGGCTGTGCGATCGGTTCGCGTCCGGTCGATCAGCACATCAAGGGCCTGCAGGCGCTGGGCGCCGAGATCACCGTCGAGAACGGGTACATCAAGGCACGCGCGGCGCGATTGAAGGGCACCCGTTTCGTGTTCGACATGGTCACCGTCACCGGTACCGAGAACGTCATGGCCGCGGCCACGCTGGCCGAAGGCACCACGGTGCTGGAAAACGCCGCGATGGAGCCGGAGGTCACCGACCTGGCCGAATGCCTCAACGCGCTGGGCGCGAAGATCGAAGGCGCGGGCACCTCGCGCATCGTCATCCATGGCGTCGAGCGTCTGGGTGGCGGTCGCCATTCGGTGGTGCCTGACCGCATCGAAACAGGCACTTTCCTCGTCGCTGCAGCGATGACCGGCGGCAAGGTCACCGCGCGCAATGCGCGCCCCGACACGCTGGAAGCCGTGCTCGACAAGCTCACCGAAGCCGGCGCGAAGATCGAGACCACGGCCGACAGCATCACCCTGGACATGCAGGGCAAGCGTCCGAAGGCGGTCAGCCTGACCACCGCACCGTACCCCGCGTTCCCCACCGACATGCAGGCGCAGTTCATGGCGCTCAACTGCGTGGCCGACGGCGTGGGCGTGATCAACGAGACGATCTTCGAAAACCGCTTCATGCACGTCAACGAACTGCTGCGGCTGGGCGCGGACATCCGCGTCGAAGGCCACACCGCCATCGTGCGCGGCGTTGAGCGGCTGGGCGGTGCACCGGTGATGGCGACCGACCTGCGTGCGTCGGCATCGCTGATCCTCGCCGGCCTGGTCGCCGACGGTGAAACCACCATCGACCGCATCTACCACCTGGACCGCGGCTACGAGAACATCGAAGAGAAGCTGGGCGGCCTGGGCGCGAAGATCAGGCGTGTGTCGTGAGTAAGCGCGCCCCCACGCTTTCCGGGATCCGCACGCGCTTCCCGTTGCGCCGCAAGATCCTGCTGGGCATCGTCATTGCGCTGCTGGCGCTGGTCGCGTGGCTGCACTACACCGGCTCGGCAGCCACGCATGGCATCACCACCCGCGACATGGACTGGAACGGTGACGGCACGGTGACCCAGGGCGAGATCGCGCAGGCGGTGTTCTCGGTGGTGGTCGAGCAGACGCAAGACGGAAACCGGCAGTGCAATGCTTATGCGTGGCGTAACGGCAGCGGGACCATCCGTATGGACTGCAAGACGGTATTCCAGCCCGACGCGGAATAAAAAAAGCCCGGCGTTGCCGGGCATTTTCAATGCAGGAAGGCCTGTGGCGCGTCAGCGCCAGGACTTGAGCGTCAGGTCGATGGTGTCCTGTCCGTTTTCACGCTGCAGGATGCGCGCCGGCACCGGCGCGTCGGCCACGACCCAGACGATGGTCTGCTTGTCTCCGTCGGTGCGTACCACCTTGGTGGCGTCCTGCGGCTTGCCGCCGATGGTGATGCGCTCCTTGCCGGCAACCTGGTAGGTCATCGGCTTGGCGCGGCCGTTCTCCACCATGCGGTAGGTCAACGGCTTGCCCGCTGCCACGTCGCGGACAATGGCCAGGTTGACCAGCAGGGCATCCATGTCGCCTGCGGCCAGCTTCACCGGGCCGGCGCGGTCGGGTTTCACGTCGCCGCTCCAGGTGGCCTGGGCCTTCGACCAGTCATAGACCGTGTTGACGTTCTTCTTCTTGATCAGCAGGCGCGAGCTATCGCTGCTGCTGAGCGGCCGCATGCGGCCATCCTGCACGTCGAACACGGTCTTCTGGCTGAGGTCCACGGCCTGATTGCGCACGCTCAGCGAGTACTGCCAGCGGTTGCCGGGCTGTGGCGAGACCGACATCTGGCCTTCGCCCACCATGCCCAGCGCACTGGCGCTGTACTGCGCGGTGAAGGCCTCGACGGCCAGGGCGGGCGCACTGACGCCGGCGAGCAGCGCGGCAGCCAGCAACGTACGCGACATGGGGAATGCGGTCTTCATCATGTTCATGGTGCTCCTTGGTATTCGACCAGGCGGAGGTCCACGCCGTCCTGCCCGTTTTCCCGCTGCAGGATGCGCACGGGGGTGGGCACGCCATCGGCGACCCAGAAGATGGTTTCGTCGTTGCCGCCATTGGCCCGACTCACGCGCAGCGCGCTGTAGCTCAGGTCTTCGACGGTCACGTTTTCCGGTTCGGGCGATACGAGATACTGATATTCGCGGATACGTCCATTGTCCACCACCCGGTAGTCGAGCTGTTTCCCGGGGGCGGCATCGCGGATCACCGCCAGGTTCATCAGCAGCGCACTCATGTCACCCGCCTGAAGGGGCAGGGGTGCGCGCCGGTTCTTCTTGATGTCGCCCTGCCACTGTGCCGTGCGGGTGGTCCAGTTGTAGGTGCCCACCATCTTCTTGCCCATCAGCAGAGCGCGGCGGACCGTGGCCTGGCTGAGGGGGCGGAACTGCCCGTCGGGGGTATCGAAGACGGTGCTCTGCTCGATGTTCAGCCCAGCCAGCCGCGCGAAACCGCGCGTGCCCTTCACGTTCAGGTCGATCTGCCACTGGCTGCCCGCCTTCGGCACGACCTTCATGCTCGCACTGCCGGCCAGCTTGCCTTCGTTGTAAGCCTGGTAACTGGCCACGAACGGCTCCAGCGCCAGCGCGGGCGCGGTGGCACCGGCCAGCGACAGGCCGAGCAGCAGGGAGCGAAGAGTGAGAAGCATTGGAGGAGCAGGTCAGGGCAGCAGACGGTCGGCTGAATCTAGGGACAGGGCATTTAATAGCGGCTGACCGTGACAGAGCGTGATGTCGCCCTGTTCAGCCAGGTCGCCGCTGGCGGCCAGGCGCAGCACGGCCAGCAACAGGGCGTGCTCGCGCGGGAGCAGTCGTGCGGCCAGTGCTTCCGGGGTGTCGCCGGGCATGACGGGTACCCTCGCTTGGGCGATCACAGCGCCGGCATCCAGTTCAGGAATGACGAAGTGGACACTGGCGCCATGCTCGGTGTCGCCGGCCTCAAGCGCGCGGGCGTGCGTGTGCAAGCCGCGGTACTTGGGCAGCAGCGACGGATGGATGTTCATCAGCCGGCCGCGGAAGCGGGCGATGAAGGCATCGCCCAGGATGCGCATGTAGCCTGCGCAGACCACCCAGTCCGGACCGGTGGCGGCGACAGCGTCCGCCAGGGCGGCCTCGTATGCGGCACGATCCGGGAATGCCGCGGGTCGCGCGCTCCAGCGCAGTGCTGCCGGGACCAGACGCAGGGCAGGGGCGGTCGGCTTGTCGGAGAACACGCCCACCACTTCGGCGTCGAGGGTGCCGTCAGCAATGGCCTGCAGGATGGCCTGCAGGTTGCTGCCGCGGCCGGAGGCCAGTACCGCGATGCGCGCGGTCATGCCGTCACGCCGTGACGCTCGGCGCGCGCCAGTGGCCAGGCCAGCAACGCACCGACCGTGGCCAGCAGCATGTCGGCATGCGCGTCCCACCCATCACCCTGCTGGCCGTTGTAGGACTCGGCCGCCTCGGGCGACATGGTCAGCGCAATACCCCACTCCAGCCATTCGTACACCAGGCTCGTGCACATGATCAGCATCACCGCCAGCGTGAACGCCTGGGCCACCGATAGCCGTGGCCAGCGCTGGCGCAGCCAATGCCAGACGGCGGGCGTGAAGCAGACCCCATACATCAGGTGGATGAAACGGTCGAAGTGGTTGCGCTGCCAGCCGAATGCTTCCGCCGGCGACCAGCCCGTCGCGGCCTGCAGCCACGCGTCGTACGGCACATAGGAATACAGCCAGCGCGCGCCGATGCAGTGCGCCACGATGAAGGCGCAGATCAGGGCGAAATGCACCGGCCGCAGCGGCCAGCGGCGGTCATGCCACCACAGCCACGCAAGTCCGAGCACGGTCAGGCTGCTGTGCATGGCCTGTTCGACCGGCCACCGCGGCGCGATCCAGCTGGCGGCGAACACCGCCAGCGTCAGTCCGAAGACGACCCCCTTGCTGCGCGGCATGCCGCGCTCAGCCGATGCGGACGCGTTCGCCGCCGTGGGCGGTGACGACTTCACCGATCTGCCAGTGCGTCAGATGCAGGCGGGCCAGGTCCGACTGGACGGCGGCAAGCTGGTCCGGCGCGACCACCAGCACGAAGCCGATGCCGCAATTGAAGGTGCGCCACATCTCGGTATTTTCCACGGCGCCTTCGCGCTGCAGCCAGTCGAACACCGGCGGTAGCGTCCACGCGCTGGCATCGATCTGCAGGCCCAGGCCGTCGGGGATGACGCGGATGATGTTCTCGGTCAGTCCTCCGCCGGTGATGTGCGCCATGCCATGCAGGTCGTGCGCCTGCAGCAGTTCCAGGATCGGCTTCACGTACAGAGTCGTCGGCATCATCAATGCGTCGGCGAGCTTCACGCCACCGACGTCGACGTCCGCCGGCCGGCCGGCCCGGTCGTAAATGCGGCGGACCAGCGAGTAACCATTGGAATGCGGGCCGCTGGAGGCGATACCGACCAGTACGTCGCCCGCGCGTATCTTGGCGCCGTCGAGCAGCTTCGACTTCTCCACCGCCGCCACGCAGAAGCCGGCCAGATCGTATTCGCCCGGACCGTACATGTCCGGCATCTCGGCGGTCTCGCCGCCGATCAGCGCGCAGCCGGACAGCTCGCAACCACGGGCGATGCCGCCGACCACCGCAACCGTAGTGTCCACGTCCAGCTTGCCGGTGGCGAAGTAATCCAGGAAGAACAGCGGCTCGGCACCCTGCACCAGCACGTCGTTCACGCACATCGCCACCAGGTCGATGCCGATGGTGTCGTGGCGGCCCAGCTGCTGGGCCAGTTTCAGCTTGGTGCCCACGCCATCGGTGCCGGAGACCAGCACCGGCTCGCGATACTTGCCGGACAGGTCGAACAGCGCGCCGAAGCCGCCCAGGCCGCCCATCACCTCTGGCCGGAAGCTGCGCTTGACCAGCGGCTTGATGCGTTCGACCAGTTCATTGCCGGCGTCGATATCGACACCCGCGTCGCGATAGGTCATCGGGGTGGGGGCGGAAGGCGTCGGCTGGGTCACGGGCGGTCGTCGATGGGGCAAGAGGCGTGATTTTAATGGAATCGACGCGCCTCGCGGCCGTCCTGAACGGGTGGCGTTGGCGATGGCGTGCCATTCGGGCAACAATTCACCGGGTCTGCTGAGCCCAAGGACGCTCGATGCGCTGGATCCCAGGTTTCGCCCTCGCCACCGCCGTGCTGTTGGCGGCCATTACCACGACGCCCGTCGCATACGCCCAATCGGGCTTGCGCACCGAAGGCGACGCGGTCTCCGCGCGCGGGCTGTATCAGGCCGAGGTGCCGGTCAACGGGCAGGGCGAGGAAGAGCGACAGGGCGGTTTCGCACGCGCGTTGGGGACGGTGCTGGGAAAACTGTCGGGCGACCGGTCGGCGATGTCACGTCCTGGCGTCGGCGCCGAGCTGCGCAATGCCAAGGACTACGTGGACGGCTACGACTACCGGCAGGACCAGGGTACGTCGCCCACCGGCGCGCCGACCTTCCGCACGACACTCGTGGTGCGTTTCGACGAAGACCAGGTCAACGGCCTGGCGGGCGCGCTTGGCCTGCCCGTGTGGCCGCAGCCGCGCCCGAAACCGGTAGTCTGGCTGGCGATCAACGATGGCAGCGGTCCGCGCCTGATGGGCTTGCAGCACGCCAATGCCGCGCGGCCGCTGCTCAATCGCGCCATCGAGCGCGGCTACGGCCTCGGCCTGCCTGCCGGCGGCGCTGCGGAGCAGGCGCTGGTCGGTGCGATCTGGCGTCAGGATACGGCTGCGGTCGCACGCGCATCCGCGCGTTACAGCCCGCCGATGCAACTGGTGGGCAAGCTGTATCGCAACAAGGGTGGTTGGACAGCCGACTGGGTGTTCGTCGACGCCGGCAAGGTGCTGGCCAAATGGTCGGTGACCGATGCCGATGCGCGTCGTGCGATGGCATCCGGTGCCGACGGCACGGCCGATGCGCTGGTGAAGCGATACGGCAAGCGCGGCAGTGCGGGCCCCGCGGGCACTTATCGTGTGCTCTTCACGGGCATCCGCAGCACGGACGATTACCTGCGCCTGACCGGGCATCTGCAGAAGATGGCGGTGGTCCGGGGCATCACCCCCGTGCGCGCCAGTGGCGACGTGGTCGAGTTCGATCTGGAGCTTGTCTCGGGCCTTGCAGGATTCCGTCGCACCATGGGCGAGGAAGCCCCCTTCACCGGGGGCGAAGGCGAGCCACCGGCCTACCAGATGCGCTGATACACAAGGATGCCCATGGATCTTTCCCCCACGCCGGTCGGAACGCTGGCCCGCCGCTGGCAATGGCTGCTGATCGCAGTGATCGTCGGCTGGCTGATCTGGCTGCTGGCGCCGGTGCTGACGCCGTTCGTCTGCGCGGCCCTGTTGGGCTGGCTCGGTGACCCATGGGTCGACCGGCTCGAACGCTCAGGACGCTCGCGTACCGTGGCGGTGGTGCTGGTGTTCACGCTGATGCTGCTGCTGCTGGTGTTGGCATTGGTCATCCTGGTGCCGATGATCGAACGTCAGGTGGTCACGGTGATCGAATCGCTACCGGCGTACCGGGACTGGTTCGTTCAGACGGCGCTGCCGTGGGTGGAGCGTCGCACCGGGCTCGAACTGGTCGCCTGGCTGGATCCGGACCGGCTGACGGAATGGGTGCGCGGGCACTGGCAGCAGGCCGGTGGGGTGGCTGCCACGATGTTCGGCTATTTCTCGCGCTCCGGCTTCGCGGTGATGGCATGGGTGGCCAATCTGGTGCTGTTACCGATCCTGACGTTCTATTTCCTGCGCGATTGGGATCTGCTGGTCGAGCGCATCGCCGCACTGGTGCCACGCGACCACATCGCGACCGTCACCCGACTGGCGCTGGAATCGAATGAAGTGCTGGGCGCGTTCCTGCGCGGCCAGTTCCTGGTCATGCTGGCACTGGGCGCGATCTATGCGGCCGGCCTGTCGGTGGTGGGCCTGAAGGTGGGTCTGCTGATCGGCATCATCGCCGGCCTGATCAGTTTCGTACCTTACCTCGGTACCGCCACCGGCATCGTGCTGGGCGTGATCGCCGCGCTGGTGCAGTCCGGTGGCGACTGGTCACTGGTGGCGATGGTGCTGGGGGTGTTCGTGGTCGGCCAGATGCTGGAAGGTTACGTGCTGACGCCGCGCATCGTGGGTGATCGCATCGGGCTGCATCCGGTGGCGGTGATCTTCGCCATCATGGCCGGCGGCCAGTTGTTCGGCTTCCTCGGCATGCTGCTGGCGCTGCCGGTGGCGGCGATTGCGAACGTGCTGCTTCGCTTCGCCCACGAGCGCTACACGCAGAGCCGGCTGTATGCCGGCGACCGGCCGTCCATCGTGCTGGATTCGTACATCGACAAGGGCAGCGTGGAACAGGCGCCGGCGCGCGACATCGATACGCCGTGAGCAGGGGCATGCAGGGTACCGATCTCGGTCCGCAATTGCCGTTGGCGCTGCGCTATCCGCCGGATCAGCGCTTCGAGAGTTTCATCGGTCCTCCGCAGGGTGCGTTGGCGGCGTTAGGGGCACTGGCAACCACGCCGGGCGCGGACTGGGTCTATCTGGCCGGCCCGTCAAGGACGGGCAAGACCCATCTGGCGCTGGCACTGTGTGCCGCCACCGAACAGCAGCATCGTCGCGCGGCCTACCTGCCGATGGCCGCCGCCGCGGGCCGTTTGCGCGATGCACTCGACGCACTGGAGGGCAACGATGTGGTCGCGCTGGACGGCATCGAAGTGATCGCAGGTACCCGTGAGGATGAAGTGGCGCTGTTCGATTTCCACAACCGCGCGCGCGCCTCCGGATTGAACGTGCTGTACACCGCGCGCGGTATCCCGGACGACATCGGCCTTGAGCTCCCCGACTTGCGTTCACGTCTGCAGCAGTGCCTGCGTGTGATGCTCGATCCGCTCGACGAGGCGGGGCGCCGCGATGTGCTGCGTGAGCGTGCGCAGCGGCGCGGTCTGGTGCTGGAAGATGCCGCGCTGGAATGGCTGCTTACGCGGACCGATCGCGACCTGGGTACGTTGGTGGCACTGCTGGACCGCCTCGACCGCGCATCCCTCGCGGCACAGCGGCGCGTCACGGTCCCGTTCCTGCGCAGCGTGCTGTAGGGGCGCGCTCTGCCTGCGATGTTGTTCGCGCAGTGCAGGGAAGAAGACTGGCTACGCGCGCAGCGTGGCTTCCAGTTCGTCCAACCGTTGCGGCGTGCCGACATCGGTCCAGCGCCCCTGCAGACGCTCGCCCGTCACGCGTCCTGCGGCCATGCCGGCATGCAGGAGGGGCAGCAACGGGAAACGCGGCTTGCCACCGGGCGTGACACGGAGCTCGCCGGTGATGTGCTCCTGCCAGTGATCCAGCAGTGTGGGGCGGTAAAGCCCCAGGCCAGCGTACGTCAGTCGCTGTTCGCCTTCGCGGTGCAGCTGGCCGGCAGCGTCGAGTGCGAAGTCCCCGCGCGGCGCAAAGACCGGAGGCTCCACCATCACCAGGTGTGCCAGGCCCTGCGGTTCGCGCGGCAGCCGCGCGAAATCGAAATCGGTCCAGATATCGCCATTGACCAGCAGGAAGGGCGCTTCGCCCAGCAGCGGGCGCGCGTTGAGCATGCCGCCGCCGGTTTCGAGTGGCGTGTCGCCTTCGTACAGGTAATGGATGCGCATTCCCCAGCGTTCGCCATCACCCAGCGCCTCCGGGAACCGGTCAGCCAGCCAGCTGGTGTTGATGACAACATCGCGCACGCCGAGCGCTGCCAGCTTTTCGAGATGCCAGACGATCAGCGGCTTGCCTCCGGCTTCGATCAGTGGCTTGGGTGTGTGGTCGGTCAGCGGGCGCATGCGCTCGCCAAGCCCCGCCGCGAAGATCAGTGCCTTCATGCGATCTCACCGCGCGCATGCAACACCGGCTTGATGCGCTTGTCGAGCAGGGTGTGGAGGCCCGCGAGTTCGGGGTAGCGTGGCAGCACCTCGTCGAGGTAGCGGATGAAGCGCGGCACGTCGGGCAGATAGCGGGTCTTGCCATCGCGGTAATGCAGGCGCGAGAAAATGCCGAGGATCTTCAGGTGCCGCTGGATGCCCATCCAGTCCGCGTCGCGCAGGAAGACCTTCAGCTCCGGCACCGGCAGCCCGGCACGGGTGGCGCGCGCGTGGTAGCGCGCCAGCCAGCCGTCGACGCGTTCGATCGGCCAGCTCAGGAACGCATCCTTGAACAGGCTCATCGCGTCGTACGCGACGGGGCCGCGCACGCAGTCCTGGAAATCGATCACTGCCGGGCCGGGGGTCACCGGCATCAGGTTGCGCGGCATGAAGTCGCGATGGGTCAGTACGCGCGCCTGCGACAGCGCGTTGTCCATCAGCCGGCGCTGGGACAGCTCCAGACTCTCGGCCTCGCCGCAGTCCAGTGTCAGGCCCAGGTGACGGCGCAGGAACCATTCGTCGAACAGGCCGGCATCACGCTGCAGCAGCGCCTCGCCGAACTCCCCCATGCCCTCCGGCGGCGCAATGGCCTGCAGGCGCAGCAGTTGTTCGATGGCGGCGTCGAACCAGGTGTCGGCATTGTCTTCGCTGATCACGTGCGCCAGCGTCGGGCCACCCAGGTCCTCCAGCAGCAGGAAGCCCAGTTCCGTGTCGATGGCGAGCACGTCCGGCACGCGTACGTCGCCACCAGCCAGCAGTTCGCGCATCGCCAGCCAGGGCCGCACATCCTCCAGACCTGGTGGGGAATCCATCACGATCCGTCCCGGTCCATCGCCCAGGCTGCGCCAGTAGCTGCGGTAGCCCGCGTCCATCGATGCGCGTTCGAGCTGTGCGTACGGGTCGCCAAGCGCGCCGCGCGCCCACTCCAGGCGCTGGGCGCCGCGTCCGGAAGGGTCCTGAATCGTTGGGTTCATGCAGTCGCGGCCACGCAAAGGCGATAAGGCGTACAGGGTAAACTGGCGCCCCACCGACTTGCGAGGCTTGCATGGCCCACCTCCAACCCGTGCTGCTGTCCGGCGGCTCCGGCACGCGCCTGTGGCCGCTATCGCGCGAGGCCTATCCCAAGCAGTTCCTGCCGCTGGCGGGTGACGACACGATGGTGCAGGCGACATGGCGCCGCGTGGAGGCCATCGCCGAACTTGCGCCCATCGTGGTTGCGAATGAAGAGCACCGCTTCCTGGTCGCCGAGCAGCTGCGACAGGTTGGCGCGCCCGCGCCGGCGATCCTGCTGGAGCCCGTCGGCCGCAATACGGCTCCTGCGATTGCGGCGGCGGCGCTGCAGGCGATGGCGGGCGGTGCCGATCCGCTGCTGCTCGTGCTGCCGTCTGACCATGTGGTCCGCGATGTGGCCGGCTTCCAGCGCGCCGTGCGCGAAGCCTCGGCTGCCGCGGATGCGGGCGCGCTGGTGACGTTCGGGATCGTTCCTGCCGCCCCGGAGACCGGCTTCGGCTACATCCAGGCCGAAGCCGGCGACGGGATTCGCAAGGTGTCGCGCTTCGTCGAAAAGCCCGACGCCGCCACGGCCCAGTCTTACCTTGATGCCGGCGGCTACTACTGGAACAGCGGCATGTTCCTGTTCCGCGCCAGCCGCTATCTTGAGGAACTCGCACGGTTCCGTCCTGACATCGTCGACGCTGCGCGCGCGGCGCATGCAGCCGCGCGCCACGACGGCGATTTCGTCCGGCTCGACAAGCAGGCCTTCGCGGCGTGCCCGTCGGACTCCATCGACTACGCGGTGTTCGAGAAGACGGATCACGCGATGGTGCTGCCGGTGGATATCGGCTGGAGCGACGTTGGCAGCTGGTCCGCGCTGTGGGAGGTCGCCGAGCGCGACGCCGATGGCAACGCGCACCACGGCGACGTGATCGCCGTTGACAGTCGCAACAGCTATGCCTACGCGCAGCGCCTGGTCGCGCTGGTGGGCGTGGACGACATCGTGGTGGTCGAAACGGACGACGCGGTGCTGGTCGCACGCAAGGACCGTGTGCAGGACGTCAAGCTGGTCGTTGCCCAGCTGAAGAAAGAACAGCGCAGTCAGGCGGTCCTGCATCGCGAGGTGCATCGTCCGTGGGGCAGCTACGATTCCGTCGACAATGGCGACCGCCACCAGGTGAAGCGGATCAAGGTCAAGCCGGGCGCCGCGCTCAGCCTGCAGATGCATCACCACCGCGCCGAACACTGGATCGTGGTCAGCGGCACGGCCAAGGTGACGCGGGGCGACGAGACATTGCTGCTGTCCGAGAACGAGAGCACCTACATCCCGCTGGGCGTGAAGCATCGCCTCGAGAATCCCGGCAAGGTGCCGCTGGAGCTGATAGAAGTGCAGTCCGGCAGTTATCTGGGTGAAGACGACATCGTCCGATTCGAGGATGTCTACGGTCGCAGTGAGTAATGGCGTGAGCTCCGTGCGCTACCGCCTGGACGATCTGGTGATCGATCTGGAGCGGCAGCGCGTCGAGCGCGACGGCGAACTCCTCAATGTGGCAGGCCTCAGCTTCCAGCTGCTGCGCCACCTGCTGAAACAGGGCGACCGCGTCGTGGGTTTCGACGAGCTCATACAGCGCGTATGGGCACCCGCAGTCGTCAACGAGGAGACCGTTACCCAACGAGTAAAACTGCTGCGCCAAGCGCTGGGGGATGACGGACGCCGTCCGCGCTACCTGCGGTCGGTGCGCGGGCAGGGGTACCAGTTGTGCGTTCCGCCAGAACCGATGCCTGCCATCGCGTCCGCCGGAATGCCGGTGCTTCCCCGGCATCGATCTCGCGCCGTGATGATGGCCGTGGCAGGGGTCGTGGTGCTTGCAGCGTGCGTGGGGCTGTGGGCGTGGACGCAGCATGCCAGCCGCACCGATCCCCATGTTGCGGCCCCCGCACCGGTCCAGCCTTCGTTGCTGCAGCGTGCCGCCTACTACGCCAGCATCGGTCAACGCGACGACAACGAACGCGCCATCGAACTCTTTGGCCAGGCCTTCAAGGAAGAGCCCGGCAACGTGGATGCGCTGGTCGGACTGAGCCGCGCCTACAGTGCCCGTGTCTGTCTGTTCAATTTTCCCCCGCAATGGGCAGCGCGCGCGCAGGCGCTGGCCGAGCTGGCCATCCGCGCCGAGCCCAGGCGCGCGGCTGCCCACGCCGCGCTGGGCTATTCGCATGACTGTCGCGGCCGTATCGACGATGCGCTTGCCGGATACGAACGTGCCGTCGCACTGGACCCCGCCGCCGACAACAGCCGCGCGTCCGCGGCCTACCTCTATGACCGCAAGGGGCTGCTCGCCCAGGCGCTGCTCGCGAACACATCCTTGCGCGGCGACCCGGCGCGTGTGCGCTACCTGCAGGTACAGATCGCCGGCATCCTGGATCTGCTGGGCTATCCGCAGGCGGCGGAAGCGCGTTATCGCCAGAGCTTCGCACTGTATCCCGACAACGTGTTCTCCAACATCGCCTGGCCGCGTTTCCTGTTCCGCCACGGTCGCACGACGGAAGCGCAGGCCGCGCTGGACCAGGCCATGCGGCGCGGCACGGAACATGCCGACCTGTTCCAGCTGGCGGCCGAACTGGCGCAACTGCGGGGCGATCACGCCGCTGCCCTGACCGCCTACCGGCAAGCGGAAGCCTTGCGTCCCGGTGCCAGCCTGCCGACGACGCTGGCCCGCCTCCATGCCGGCGCCGTCGACCCGGCGTGGGCCAGTGCGCGTGCCGACAGCCTTGCCCGCGAGTTGGAAGGCGGCGCTGGCTACCCCTCCGACTGGCTTGAAGTCGTGGTGCTGCGTGAGGCCGCCGGCGATCGCGCGGCGGCGCTCGCATCGCTGCAACGCGCAGTGGATGCGGGTTACAGCGATGCGGCGTACTTGCGGGTGTCGCCGTTGTTCCGGACGATGGCGGCCGAGCCGGCCTTCGCCCGTAGTGTGGATGCGCTGAACCGTCGCGTCGCGCTCGAGCACCGCAAGGTGCCCGGCGCGTTGCTGGAAAGCCTTACGGCATCGCCTTGAGCACGTAGTCGCCAAACATCTGCTGCGACTGCGGGTGTACGTTGCGCTGGTTGAACGAGGCACGCGTGATCACCACTACCAGCTGCCGTTCGGGCACGATGAAGACGTAGTTGCCGCCGTTGCCCGACATCGCCCACGCTGCCTGCTCTCCTTCCGCACGCGGGAAACGGAACCGCCAGAACTGGTAGCCGTAGTCCGCGTCCTCGCGCGCCTGCGCATGTACCGTCAGTGCCGCGTTGATCCAGGACGTGGAGATGATCTGCCGGCCCTGCCAGCGGCCACCATCGGCCACCAGTTGCCCGAGCTTGGCCAGGTCGCGACTGCGATAGCGCGTGCCACCCCCGCCCATGCCCACACCCTCCGACGACCTGTTCCACTGCACCTGTTGGATGCCCAGGGGGCGCTCCAGTGCATCGGCAGCAAAGGTCGCCAGCGGCTTGCCTGTTGCCCGTTCAATCACCGCACCCAGCAGGAAGCTGCCCGCCGTGCAGTACGAAAAGGCCCGACCATGCGGGCTGTCCTCGGGGTGCGTCATCCACGGCGCGAAGCCACGCATCGGCAGGTCCAGCGCGAACCGGGTCCAGTCCTCGCTCACGTACATGCGCTCTTCGTTGCCGGCGGAGAACGGGTTTTCGTCGTCGCACTCCCATGCCGAGCTCATCGTGAGCAGGTCTTCCAGCGTCATCCGCTGCTTGCGCGGACTGGGGTTCTGCCACGGTTGCTGGTCGGCGAAGTAGGTGTACACGGACGCCTGCGCATCCGGGATATGCCCTTGATCGATCGCCGCCCCCAGCAGCAGAGCGGTGACGCTCTTGGTGGCCGAACGCGTGTCGTTGAGCACGTCCGGGCCACCGCCGTTGAAGTAGCGCTCGTACACCAGCTTGCCCTGGTGGGCGATGACGATGCTGGTGACCCCCGGGTAATCCCCCTTGGCGATGGCCACCTCCAGCGCCTGCAGACGATCAACCTGCCAGCCGCCGCGACGGGCGTCAGCGGTCTGCCAGCCATCCTGTGTCGGCACGGGTGGGCGATAGGCTTCCGGCAGGACTGGGGCGCTGGCAGATGGCTCCGCCGCGTGTGCAACGGTGGACATGGCGAGGAAGAGCAACAGCAGGGAACGACGCATGGCATGACTCCTTGGTAGGGAGCGTCATTGCATCGCGGGTCTCGATGAAGGGCCTGACAGCCGAATGAAGAATTATGAAAGCGATCGCCCGCGCCGTGCGGGCGCAAGAAAAAGCCCCGCATGGCGGGGCTTTTGATGGCGTTGGGCCGTCCGGATGTTCCCGGGGCCTCAGGCCTTCTTCTTCACCATGGCGTAGATGAAGAGCAGCACGATGGCGCCAACCACCGAGGCGATGAAGCCGGCCGGGTCGCCCGGGCCGTACCAACCCAGTGCACCGCCGATGAAACGGGCCAGCAACGCGCCGGCGATGCCCAGCAGGATGGTCATGAAGAAGCCCAGCTTGTCGTTGCCCGGCTTGAGGGCCCGTGCCAGCAAGCCGGCGAGGAAGCCGATCAACAACGTCCAGAGGATGCCGCCGCCAAAGATCTGTTCCATCGAGTCACTCCAGTTGGGAAGGTGTGGGGCGATGCGCAGCGTAACCCAGACGCCCCGAGAGGGGGCATTGGCGTTCGAAGGCAGATCGGTCAACCCACCCGGCTTGAAAACGCAGAAGGCCGGGTTGCCCCGGCCTTCTGCTGCCGCGATGCAGAGGGACGATCAGCAGCAGCCGTGGTCGCCGTGCTGCTCGCCGCCGGCCGCCACGCCCACGCCCGTGGTTTCGCCACGCACGCTGGCCGCATGGTGCTCGGCGATCACGCGCGCCACGCAGGCGGTGACCTTCTTGCCCATCGGGATGTGCAGGAATTCGTTCGGACCGTGCGCGTTGGAATGCGGGCCCAGCACACCGGTGATCATGAACTGCGCACCGGGGAACTTCTCGCCCAGCATGCCCATGAAGGGAATGGTGCCGCCTTCGCCCATGTACATCGCCGGGGCGCCGAAGAACTCGCGGCTGGAGGCGTCGATGGCTTTCTCCAGCCATGGCGACATCGCCGGGGCGTTCCACCCGGTGCTCGCCTTCTCCAAGTCCAGGCTGACCTGCGCGCCGTTGGGCGCATCCTTTTCCAGCAAGTTCTTCAGCAACTGTCCGGCGTGCTTGCCATCCAGCGTGGGCGGCAGGCGCAGCGACAGCTTCACCGAGGTATGTGGTCGCAGCACGTTGCCCGCCGACGACAGCGGCGGCATGCCGTCCACGCCGGTCACCGACAGCGCCGGGCGCCAGGTGCGGTTGAGCACCAGTTGGGCAAGGTCGTCCGTCATCGGGGTCATGCCGGGCAGGAACGGGAACTTGTCGAACACGGCCGTATCCAGTACGCGCGCAGCTTCCTGCGCCTGCGCGAGGCGGTCCGCCGGAATCTCGACCTGCAGGCCGTCCGGCAGGATGCGGCCGGTCTGCTCGTCTTCCACCCGCGACAGCAACTGGCGCAGCAGGCGGAAGCTGGACGGCACCACGCCGGATGCGTCGCCGGAGTGCACGCCTTCCTCAAGCACCTTGACGGTGAAGTTGCCACCGGCCAGGCCGCGCAGCGAGGTGGTGCACCAGAGCTGATCGTAGTTGCCACAGCCCGAATCCAGGCACACCACCAGCGACGGCATGCCGATGCGGCCCGCCAGGTGATCGACGTAGGCTGGCAGATCGTAGCTGCCGGATTCCTCGCAGGCTTCGATCAGGATGACGCAGCGCGCGTGCGGCACGCCCTGCTGCTGCAGCGCCTGGATGGCCGCCAGCGAGCCGAAGATCGCATAGCCGTCATCGGCGCCGCCGCGACCGTAGAGTTTGTCGCCCTTGATCACCGGCACCCACGGGCCCAGGTCGTCGTCCCAGCCGGTCATTTCCGGCTGCTTGTCCAGATGGCCATACAGCAGCACGGTATCGGCGCCGGTTTCCGGGCCGCTGGCGGGAATCTCGATGAAGATCAGCGGCGTGCGGCCTTCCAGGCGGACCACTTCGACCTGCATGCCGGGGACGGACTGCGCCTTCGCCCAGCGCTCCATCAGCTGGACCGCCTGTTCCATGTACCCGTTGGCCACCCAGTCCTTGTCGAACATCGGCGATTTGTTGGGGATGCGGATGTACTCGACCAGCTGCGGGACGATGTCGTCATCCCATTTCTCGGCTACGTAGCGGTCGACTTTGGCGGTATCCATGGCAACTCCGGAGTACTTGAGACGTAGTGCGCCATTCTACGCTCTTGCCTGGGGTAGGACTTTTCCTACGCATGGCCGGGGTGTTTACGGGCAGATTCACACGCGCAGTGGCGATACCTTGACACCCATGGGCGCTGGACACTCTCCCTACCGTCGCGGGCCTGAGGCGACCGACGGACATGACGGATGCGTCGACGCATCCGCCATCCATGGAGAGTCCAACGTCACAAGGAGAGTTGTCATGAAGTCATTCATCCACATCGTATCTGCCGCTGCTCTTTCGCTGCTGCTCGCCATGCAGGCGATGGCCGCAGAGAAGGTCAACATCAACACGGCGGATGCGGCCGCACTTGATCGCGTGCTGGTGGGCGTGGGTCCGGCGAAGGCTGTCGCCATCGTCGAATACCGCAAGGTCAATGGGCCGTTCAAGAGCGCTGAGGAACTGGCGATGGTGAAGGGCATCGGCCTGAGCACCGTGGAACAGAACCGCGACCGCATCGAACTGCGGGCTGGTACGACCCCGGTGCGCAAGCCGGGTGCGGCCGCCGCAACACCCGCAAAGCCGGTAGCGCGACGCTGATGGATTCCCGTGTCCGGCACTTCCACAGGATGTGGAACGCCGGACACAGGGGCTGGATGCCAAGGGGGAAACAGGCAGGAGGCCGACAAGGACGTAACTACAACGCGCAGGATGCGCAAGGGCAGGAGCAGGCATTGGCCTGTCACTGTCAGGACGCCGACATGGATGTGGACATCGCCCGGGTGCGCAGGAAGCGCATCCGGGCGATGTCGTTTTCGGGTCGCCGCATGGCTGCCCAAGAAGTGCGAAGGGGCTAGAATCGCGCCGCATCCTGACGGGGAAATACCATGCCGGACGTGTCGCGCATCATTCCTGCCAACGAGTACCGGCGGGAGCGATGGAGGAATGGCTTGGGCTGGACCCGTGAAATCCTGCGCGTGCCCGACACCGAGGCATGGGACTGGCGTCTCTCGATCGCCGAGATCGAACAAGATGCTGCTTTCTCCGGGTTTCCCGGCATTGATCGCGAACTGGTCCTGCTGCGCGGCAATGGCTTGCGCCTCCGCTTTAACGAGGGACGCGTCGTGGAACTTGCACCCCCGCATGGTCGCCATCGTTTCGGGGGCGAAGACGCAGTGACTGGCGAACTGGTAGACGGCCCCACGCATGACTTCAATCTGATGTGGCGACGCGATGTCGTCCGCACCGAACTGCTGCATCGCCCCTTGGTTGGACCGATGCTATTCTTCACCGAGCCTGGCGTGCATTGGGTGGTTCACCTGCTTGCAGGGCAGGCGGCGTTCGATGCCGATTGCGGGCTCGGGAATCTCTGGAGCGGTGACACTGCCATTCTGGCCGCCGGGCCGGCGCGTACCCGCTACGCGCTTCACGGTGGTGGCGAACTGTTGGCCATCCGCATCGAGGACGAGGGCGCTGGCAAGAACGCCTGAGCGGATGGCGTCAGTACACGTCGCGGCGGTAGCGCCCGTCGCCACGCAGTAGCTCGGCCCTGTCATCTCCGAGTATCTGGCGCAGCGTGGCGTCCACGTCCGGCGCCATGCCCGCCAGGCTGCCGCAGACGTACAGAGCGGCCCCTTCGTCGACCCACTGGCGAAGACGCTCGGCTTGCGCCAGCAGGGCGTGCTGGACATACCGGTGTTCGCCGTCGTCGCGGGAGAACGCCAGGTCAAGGTATTCGAGTGCACCCTGTGAGTGCCATGCCATCAGTTCGTCGGCATGGAAGAAGTCGCGGGTACGCTGGCGTTCGCCGAACAGCAGCCAGTTTCGGGTCGCTCCCGCCTGCAACCGTGCCTTCAAGTGCGCGCGCAATCCCGCCAGCCCCGTACCGTTGCCGATCAGCACCATCGGCACGTGGGCAGCAGGGGGGTGGAAGTTCGGATTGCTCCGGATGCGCAGGGCAATCGTTTCTCCAGGTCGGGCGTGACGGCACAACCATCCGCTACCGAGTCCGGGCGCACCGTCTGCGCGCTGCATCAGGCGGACCAGCAGGTGCAGAGCGCCATCTTCGGGTATCGACGCAACGGAGTACTCGCGATGAGGCAGCGGCGCGCAGGCGTCAATGAGCACTTGCGCGTCCGTAAGCAGGGCCCCTCGGGTCGTGGAGGGCCACTGACTGCGTGCGAGCGCGTCGGCCAGCGCCACCCGTTCGCCCTGCCAGTCCACGACCGCATCGCCCTGCAGGCCACAGGCAAGCAGGAGAGCCTCGACATCGGCCACGGCGTGTCGTGGACCGATCTCGGCAATGTCGCCGGCAGTCCATGCCGGCATCGTGCCTTCAACGGGCTCCAGCGAAAGATGGAACGCGGGGCCGCCGAGGCTTCCGGGATTCAGTTCGATGCGTTCGCGCAACCGCCAGGATTCGTAGCGTGGCGTCGACCAGTCGGGCATGTCGGCGCCGTTGCCGAGCTGGCCGATGTGGTGCTGCCAATGGCGCAGCGCGCTGTCGTCGGCGTTGTCTACTTCGACCAGGTCGAACAGCGGTTGCGCACCGTGGCGGCGCAGCCAGTCGTCAAGCTGATGACCGAAAGCACAGAAGTGCGCGTACTCGCGGTCGCCCAGAGCGAGCACGGCGTACTGCAATCCCGCCAGCGGAAGCGGTTGCGGCATCACCCGGCGCACGAAGCCCAGGGCGGGGTCCGGGGGATCGCCCTCGCCGGTCGTACTGACCACGAAGACTGCGCGGGTCATGCTCTTCAGCTTGACCGCATCCAGGTGCTCGAGTCCCGCGCGTTGCACGGCCACGCCGCTGTGGCGGAGCGAGGCGGCGGTCAGGTCGGCCAGTTCCAGCGCGAAGCCTGTCTGGCTGGCATGCACTACCCACACTGCATCGTGCGCGGCCTGCGTGCTGGGCTGGGCGGTGCGCTGGCGCACGCGGGCGCGTTGCAGGAACAAGCCCGTCAATCCTGCGTACGCAAGCAGCGCTGCCGCAGCGGCATATCCGCGTGCCGCCGATGGAGTGGCCAACCACCAGTCGCCCTCGTGCAGGCGTGCGAACAGCCACGCGCATGCTGCCAGCAGCAGGATTGCGAACGTGTTGCCCAGCAGCGGAGCGATTCCGCGCGAGGGAGCCGGGGACGCCCTCATGCCGCGAGGTGTCGCTCGAACGCGGGCGTCATCGTTTCCTGTAGACCTTGTGCAGAGCGTTGCAGGAAGCGCGCAGCCAATCCGTGGCGCGCTGCGAATGCCTGTCCAGCAGTTGCCCCCATCACGGTCAACGCGGTCGCCCACGCATCGGCTCGCATGGCATCGGCCGCCACCACGGTGACCGCCGCTGCGGCATCGGTCACCGGTTCGCCACTGCGCGGGTCGATGGTGTGCGAGTAGCGACGACCTTCATGCGCATAGGCATGCCAGCGATCACCTGAGGTCGCGACCGCCACACCATCGAGGATGAGCACGCGCGGCTCCAAGCCCTCGCTGTCCACTTCTTCATCCGGCGATGACTCCACCAGCACGCGCCAGGGCTGGTCGTCGAACTTGTGTCCATAGCCGTACAGCTCGCCGCCGACTTCGACCAGCGCGCTGTCGATGCCACGATGGCGCAGCAGCGTCGCGATGACATCCACGCCGTAGCCCTTGGCGATGGCCGACAGATCGAGCATGAGGCCGCCGGGCTGCCTGACGCGGCGTTGGTTTGCATCGAAGCAGAGGTGCTGCCAGCCAACGCGCGCGCGCGCCGCGACGAGATTGGCCGGCGTGGGACGTCCGCGCCCGCCCGCATGCGCGCCGAAACCCCACGCGGCCACCAGGGGCGATACGGTCGGATCGAAGGCGCCCTCGCTGGCGGCCGCGATCTCGAGCGCTGCTGTCAGCACGTGCAGGAAGTCGTCCTGCAACGCGAACCATTCTCCCGCCCTGCCACGGCTGAAGCGCATGATGTCCGTGTCCGCATGCCACGTACTCATCTGTGCCACGACCTGGTCCAGGCGCGCCTGGACCGCGTCATGCAGTGTGTGGAGATCAAGGCGCGTCATGCTCGAGCATTGCACCGACCAGGTAGTGCCCATGGTCTGCCCGTGGATTGCTTGCACGGGCGATGGAGGTGCGGAGGGCGGGGAGAGGGAGACGTTCATTCGAATGGGCGCCGCCGGATGCCTGTCCGGCGGCGCCATGTGGGATTACTGCGGCAGCACTTCGAGCGTGGCCACGTAGCTCAAGCGACGCTGCTTGGCCTGCGGGATCGACGTCTTGTCATCCTGTGTCCCGGTTTCAAGCCAGTACATGCCGGCTTCCGGCCAGGTCACGCTGAACTCGCCGCTTGCGTCGGTGGTGACCTTGATCTCTTCCTGCGCGTTGCGATAGCGCGTGCCACCGCGCGTGATCTCGAATTCCAGGCCGGCCGCGGGCTTGCCGTCGACCAGCATCCGGAAGGTGGCCGCTTCACCTGCGAAGAGGTCGTTCGGGTGCGTCACCGGCACCAGTTCGATGCCTTCCCCCGTGCTCTTCAGCGCGGTGTCGTTCGGCGCCCCATTGGTCACGAACGTTTCGATGCGGCCGATCGACTGCGACACCTGCAGGTTCTTGGCGTCCTTCGGTACCTTGGTCGCCAGATCTTCAGGCTTCGCGCCCCGCAGGCCACCCGGCTTGCCGTCGGCGCCTTCCCAGCGAACCATCAGGTTCTTGTTGACCGTGGCGATGCGGTAGGTGCCCTGCTGTTTCAGCTCGACATCGAACACCGTTCGGTACTTGCCCGTGGCGAGGTTCTGCGCCTCGGCGGAGGTGCCATCCGGCGCGGTGATGACTAAGCCTTCGGTGCGCAGCGGCACGTGGTTGAAGTAGAACAGGTCGTTGGACACCGCAGCATCCACCGTGATCCACGGATTGGTCCCGGCGATGACGGTCTGCGAGGGCTGCAGCCACGCCTTGTGCGCCAGCGCGGTGGCGGGGATGGTGGAGGCCAGGACAATGGCAACGGCGAGGGAACGCTTCATCGGAATCTCCAGCGGGGCAGGTGGATGAGGATCAAGGCTTGACCGTCAGCGTGACGGCGCCCAGTTCGGTGGCGCCCTGCGCCTTGCCCGACTGAGGAGCGCCCTTGGCGGGCCAGGTGAAAGGGATCTTCAGCAGTTCACGACCACCGACTTCGCGCGCTGCTTCGACGACCAGCGTGTACTGACCGGGCGCCAGCTTGGCCAGGTGCTGCTTGTCGCTGAAGCTCAACGCGTGCTTGCCGACCGGTTTGGTGGGCCCCGTCACGCCATCCACCGGCACCTTCAGCGCGCGGCCGGACTTGCGCCACCACTGGCGCATGTCAGGCAGCCACTTGGTGCCATGGCCTTCGGAGTTGCTGGTCTGCTGGTACCAGACGGAGAGGTTGGCGGCGACCTTCTGGTCCGCACCTTCGATCCATACGGCGACATAAGGACGGTGGTATTCGGCCACGTTGAGTTTGGGGATCTCGACATTGACCTCGAGCGTCGCGGCGTAGGCCGGCGCGGCCAGCAGGCCGCTGAGCGCGATGGTCAGCGTGGTGTGGACAGCGATCTTCGACATGCGAGGTTCCGGGTAGGGGAAAGGGTCAATGGATGAAGAGCAGCGCGATCAGCAGCGGTACCAGCAGGCCCAGGCCCACCATCGGCCAGGTCATGCGGCGCTGCCGGCCGTGCAGGTAGAGCAGGAACAGGCCGGTGATGCAGAACACCAGGCAGGCCACGGCGAAGATGTCCAGGAACCATCCCCACGCCGGCCCGGCATTGCGGCCCTTGTGCAGGTCGTTGAAGTAGGAGATCCAGCCTCGGCTGGTTCGCTCGTACTCGACGGCGCCGGTTTCGCGGTCGATGCTCAGCCACGCATCGGCGCCGGGCCCGGGCATCGAGAGGTACAACTCCGTGTCGGACCACTCTGCGGGTCGCGTGCCGATCGATATCGACAGTTCCTGCGCCAGCCAGTCGCCAACGGCCGCAGGCAGGGGTGCATTACCTTCCTGCCGATCGCCCAGCGTGGCGACGACGGGTGCAGGAAGGGTGGCGGTAAGGTGGGTGACCTCGGGCGTGGCTTCGATCTTGGCGGCGTGGTTCAGCGTGATCCCCGTGATCGCGAACAGCAGCATGCCGATCAGGCATACCGCCGAACTGATCCAGTGCCACTGGTGCAACGTGCGCAGCCAGAAGCCACGGCGTTGTTGCTGGAGGGCAGGGGAAGCGGGAGGGGACAACGGCAGTCTCGGCGCAGGTTGAGGCGGGTAGTCATTACATCACAGATGAGAATGGCTCTCAATTAAGAGTGCGCCCCTCCCACGTGGAGAGGGGAAGGCACTTCAGCGTCAGAAGTTGACGTTGAGGCTCAGCCACAGGTTCCGCGACTTGTCCTTGTTGTTGTAGTCGTCCAGGTACGACACTTCGTTGGAGGTATAGATGCCGTCGTTGTTGAGGTCGCTGAAGACCGTCTGGAAGGTGGTGAAGTCCTCGTCGAGCAGGTTGTTGATGCGGCCCGATACCGAGACATGCTCGTTGAAGCGGTATTGCGCGCCCAAGTGCAGCACCGTGTAGTCCTGGTAGTCGCGGCGCACGCCATTGATGGTGTCGCGATAGCGCTTGGAACGGGCTTCCGCCAGCAGCTGCAGGCTGAAATTCTCGGTGGCCTGCCAGTTGAGGCTGGTGTTCGCCATGTGCCGGGCTGTATTGGTCAGCGGAAGGCCCTTCTGCGCACCACTGAGCTGTTCGCTGTCGGTGAAGGTGTAGTTGGCGCGCAGTGAGAGGGTTTCGGTGATGCCCCAACGGCCCGCGATCTCTGCACCCTGGATGCGGACTTCGTCGATGTTGATGTTCTGCGCGTAGGTGGTGTAACCCAGCAGCGCGTAGTCGCCCAGATTGGCGCACGGGCGTACGCCACCCGTCTGCTCGCAGCTCAGGCTGGTCTCGCCGCGCGCGATCTTGTCGTCGAAGTCGTTGCGGAACACGGTGACGTTGAAGTTGTGCGCGTTGTCCGGCGATGTCCAGTACAGCGCGATCTCGCTGTTGACGCTGGTCTCGGGCTGCAGGTCCGGGTTGCCGACGAAGGGCGTGGTGCCCTGGCCGCCGAAGCCGGTGACGCCGTCGTACAGGTCCGTGGTCTTGGGCGTCTTGAAGCCGGTGCTGACGCCGCCCTTCAGTGTCCATGCTTCACTGATATCCCACACGGCATAGGCGCGCGGACTCAGCTGGCTGCCGAACACGCTGTGGTCGTCATGGCGCACACCCAGCGTGATGGTCAGTGCATCGAGCGGGTTCCAGTTGTCCTCGGCGAACAGCGACCACATCTTGTGCTCCTGCACGGTGCCGCCACCATCGCCGCCGCCTTCCATGCCGAAGACGCCGTCTTCCAGTTCGCCATCGATGAGCTGTCCGCCGACCACGACGCGGTGAGCCTGGCCGAGCGCGAAGTCGAGCTTCGCATCCAGTGTGTACTGGCTGCTGTCCATGGTGCGTTTCGGACGCGGCAGAAAGGTGGAGACCGCGATGCCCTGGCGCTCGGCGACGCTCAATCCTGCGTACGCTCCCGTGCCCTGGAAGATCTGCCGGTGCAGCAGGCGCTCGGCGACGGTGAACGGCAGGGTGCGGCCATGGTTGCCGGTATCGATGTGGGCCAGCGAGATGAAACTGTCGCCGAGCGCCCACTGGCCGTTGTGCGTGACCGACCACTGGTCCCGGGTGAATTCCTGGTCGGCCGCGTATCCCACCTGGGGCGCCGCGCGCCAGATGCCGGCCAGCCCGTCCACCGTGCCCAGCGGGTAGGTTTCGGTACCGAGATTGTTGATGTACGGCGTGTTGTCATACACCTGCTTCGACGTGTCGTAGTCGAAGACGAAGCTCTGGTTGTCCGTCGGCGTCCAGCTCAGCGTGACGCCAGCGCTCTTGTTGGTGTTGTCCACCGTCTTGCCGCCGCCACCGAAGCCCAGTGCCCGCTCGAACACCGTGCCGTCAGGCGCCGTGATGGCTTCATATTCCGGCGTGGATGCATTGCGCTCGTACCAGGAGCCGCGTACCCCCATGCCCAGGCGGTCCTTCACCAGTGGCCCCATCAGCATGAAGTCGAAGGTGCTGTCGCTGCCGAAATCGTTGTTCTCCTGGATCCCGTGGCCCAGCGTGGCCGAGCCCTGCCAGCGGTCCGAGACCTTGCGCGTGATGATGTTGATGACGCCGCCCAGCGCATCCGCGCCGTACAGCGTGGAGGCCGGGCCCCGGATCACTTCGATGCGCTGGATCATGTCCAGCGGCGGGATGTGGTTGAACTGGTTTCCGCCGAACGCGTTCGGATAGATGTCGCCGTGGTTGTTCTGGCGCTTGCCGTCGATGAGGATCAACGTGTAGTCCGGCCCCATGCCTCGAATGCTGATCGTCTTCTGGCCGGTCTTGTCCGACGTCTCGCCGACGTCCACGCCTTCCAGGTCGCGCACGGCGTCGATCAGCGTGATATAGGGGCGCTGGCGCAGCTCTTCCGCCGTGATCACACTGATGCTGGCCGGCGCATCGGTGATCTTCTGTTCGAAGCCGGCGGCGGTGACCACGACGGTGTCGAGATCGGTGGCATCGGTGGCGCCATCCGGCATCGGCTGGGCGAGTGCCGGCGCGGACACGACGGCGATAAGTGCGATGGCAAGACGGGTGCGGCGCAGCGGCGCCTGCAGGGAGCTGCAAGAGTTCTTCATGAGGTTCATCGAAGTGGGGACAGGGTAGGGAGGCACGCGCCTGGCGGCGTGCGGTCATGCAGGCCCCCGCGGTACGGGCGAAGAGGCCGTCAGGCTGCGTGCGGCGGCGGCGCTTGGCCCGGATGCAGTCGGAGGGCGGGACAGATACGGCCAGGAGGCAACGCGTCGTGGGAGACACGGCGCTGTGAATGCAGGTCGCAACTTCCTGGGGCGTCGGAATCGCGGGAAGAAAACACGGTCGGCGTAGTGACCGGCGACACGAGCGTGAAGACCTGCAGTGCGCTGAGACGCGGTTTCTTCAGGTGATGCGCGCGGTGTCGAACGTCGTACGGTGGGTCGCCATCCTGGACATGCGCCGACACATGCCCGGTGTAGGAGACGGCATGGACGCTGGAGGCATCGGGGTGCAGCAGACCGGCAGCGGCGAGGCCCAACAGGGCCAGCACGCCCCACAACACGGCGGCCACCAAGCCCGCATGCCAAGACGACGCGTGTCGACGGGACACGCGGATTGGGCTGACAGCGGTGGGACGGACGTGGATCAAGCGGCTCCCCGGCGACGTGCCAAGAGCGGCACGTCGAACAGGGTCATTTTAAATGAGAATACTTATCAAGTGCAAACAAGAACGAATCTTGGCCGCGTCCCGGGCGGGGGATCAGGTCTCGGCCCACTGCCTGAGCAGGTTGTGATACACGCCGGTCAACTGGACCAGTGCGGGATGGTCGGGCACATCGGCGCTCAGGCGGCGGATCGAGACGTCCAAGTCGAACATCAGTCGCCGGTGCCCATCGTCGCGCACCATGCTCTGCATCCAGAAGAAGGACGCCACGCGCGCGCCCCGCGTCACCGGGGTGACCTTGTGCAGGCTGGTGCCGGGATACAGCACCATGTGTCCGGCCGGCAGCTTCACGCTCTGGGTGCCGAAAGTGTCTTCGATGATCAGTTCGCCGCCGTCGTACTCGTCCGGCGCGCTGAGGAAGAGCGTGGCCGACAGGTCGGTCCGAACCGGCTCCACGCCACCGCGGCTGCGGTCGTAGCGGATGGCGTTGTCGACGTGGTAACCGAACGACTGGCCGCCGCCGTAGCGATTGAACAGGGGCGGATAGATGCGCTTCGGCAGCGCTGCGGAAAAGAACGTGCTGTTGCGCGCCAACGCGTCGAGCACCATGGCGCCGACATCACGCGCAGCAGGCGAGTCCTCCGGCAGTTGCGCGTTGTCCTTGGCCTTCGCTGACTGATAGCCGGCGGTGATGCGGCCGTCGGCCCAGTCGGCGGCGTCGAGCACTGTGCGGGCCCGAGCGACCTGGGTCGGTGTCAGCACATCAGGAATGGGCAGCAGCATCGTCGGTCGCCTTTGAACGGAGAACCCCGCCCATTCTGCATGGGCGGGGCAAGTGGGGCCTAGCGCATCCTGCGGATCAGAACTTGAAGGTGGCTGTCAGCACTGCGGAGCGGGCCGCGCCCGGCGTCGCCCAGCCGTTGTTGCGCACGCGGGTGAAATACGCCTTGTCGAACAGGTTGTCGATGTTCAGCTGCAGTCCGAAGCGCGCATTGAACTGGTAACCCGCCATCGCACGGTGCATGGTGTAGCTCTTCACGCGCGGGGCATTCGCCGTGCTCGCGGTATAGAAATCGCCCTGGTAGGTGACGCCGTAACCGAACGTCCAGCCCTGCAGCGCGTAGGCGGTCCAAACACTGGCCGAATGCTCCGGCGTATTCGGCAGCGGATTGCCTGCCTGGGCGTCGACGCCGGTGGTCTCGCGCACATGGTCCGACACGCTCTGCAGGACTTCGCTGTCCAGGTAGGTGTAGTTGGCGAAGATCGACCACGCGCGGGTGATGTTGCCGGCCATGCCCAGTGCGATACCGTCCACGCGCGCCTTGCCATCCAGCTGCTGCGTGCCGGAGGGATTGTCCGGGTTGTTGGGGTCGGCCACCTTGTAGTTCTGGCGTTCGTTGCGGAACAGGGCTGCTGTCACTGCCAGCCTGTCCTCCAGCAGATTCCACTTGGTACCCAGTTCGATGTTGACTGCGGTTTCCGGATCGACCTCGCAAGTCGCTGCATTGCAGGCTCCGTTCACGGATGCCTTCGATGGCGTCTTCGAGTTGGCGTAGGACAGGTAGACACTGCCATTCTCCGCCGGCTTGAACAGGAGGCCGGCGCGGTACGAGAACAAGTCGTCTTCATTCTCGAACTTGCTGATCGCTCCGGTACTGAAGTTGATGGTCCGGGTGTCGCCCTCGTTGTGTTCGTATCGCGCGCCCAGCGCGAGTTCCCATCTCGGATTGAACTTCAGCGTGTCGAACGCGTAGAGCGCCTGGTTGTCCAGCGTGCCGTCCGTGTGCCCTGCGCGAATGTAGTTGACCGGCCCCGTGTACACGTTATTGGGATTGTGGATGTCCATCACTGGATAGACCGGTGACGTTCCGTCGGCGTTGCGCTGCGTGTTGCCGTTGTCCAGTTCGTAGGTTTCGTGCATGAACGAGACGCCGGCGACCAGTGCATGCTCAACGCTGCCGGTGCTGAACCGAGTGGTCAGATCGGTCTGGCTGAGGGCCAGGCCGTTCGTCGTGTCGCGGGTGGTTCCACGCGGGCCGCTGGGCTGGTAGGTTCCCGGCGCAGCACAGGACTGACCGTTGGCGGGGTTGACGCCGCTGTCGAGGCACCAGGTGCCCTGGGTCGGATTGACCACCGTGTACTGGTCCACCTTCTGATAGCGGGCCAGGCTGCGCAGCGAGGCTGTATCGCTGAGATCATGCTCGAACACGCCCGTCAGTACGTCGACATCGATCTCCTGCGTGTCCATGTTGCGGTAGCCGAAGTAGGCTTCACGGCTGACGCCGGGCAGCAATCCGCCATAGGCCGCGAAGTAAGGCAGTCCGTACTCCGGAATGTTCTCGTCGTGCTGGTGCACGTAGCTGAGTGTGAAGCGGGTATCCGTACCGAGACCGATCGCGAACGAAGGCGCTATGCCCCAGCGCTTGTATTCCTCGACATCGCGATCGGGCACGTCGTTGCGATGGATCATCGCATTCACGCGCAGCGCCTGGCCCTTGCCCAGGTCGGTATTGCTGTCCACGGTTGCCCGACCGAAGCTGTCCTTGCCGGCACCCAGCGTGAAGGTATTGAAGCTGCCCTCCCTTGCCATCTTGCTGACCAGGTTGATGTTGCCGCCCACCGAGCCCGCACCCGACATGGCCGAATTGGCGCCGTTGATCAGTTCGATCGATTCGAGATTGAAGTTATCCGTGCGGGTGTACTGGGCACTGTCGCGCACACCGTCCACGGTGATGTCGGTGGTGGCGTTGAAGCCGCGCAGATTGATGCTGTCGCCGTAGCCGCCGCCGCCTTCACCGGCGCCGAAGGTGATGCCGGGCAGCGTGCTGAGCACGTCCCGCAGCCCGAGCAGGTTCTGCTGCGCCATCACTTCGCTGGTGACCACGGTGATGGTCTGCGGCGTGTCGAGCAGTTCTTCGGTGTACTTCGGTGAACTCGCTTTCTGCACGCGTTCACCGTGCACTTCGATGGCGTCGAGTTCCTTGGCCTGCATGGCCGCGTCGGCGGGGGCGTCGCCGGCCGGAGCGGCGAAGGCAGGCGTGGTGATGGCCAGCAGCAGGGCAGTGGCGAGGGGAGAGTGGCGCAGGTTCATGAGCATCCTCAGGTGCGGTGAAGGAACACCCGGTGGCGAAGGCTGGCGGGAAGGTAATGGAGACGGGTCGACCCCGGTCGGCGCAAGGATCGGGAGGCAGCAGCCGGCGGCGCCGACGGATGCGGCGCACGCGGTCAGGCGTAGGGCGGTCCGCGGCCCGGGTGACGGATGTCGCGCGGCGGTGCCATGTCGGTGTGACCACCAACGTCAGCGCGTGTCCGGGACAACACCGGCCCGCAGGGGGGCGAGACGACAGCGTCATCGCCTTCGCACTCCGCCGGCACCGGTGGGCTTTCCGTTGCCTTGTCCACCAGAGCGGCGGACGCAGCGTGCATGTCGTCCCGTAGATCGGACAGATCATCGTGCTGGGATGACGCTGCCGATGCGCTTCCGGTCTGGGCGACCATGTCAGAGAAGATCCGGGGCGAACCGCCTGCCAGCACGAGCAGGCACGCCAGCAGCAAGCTGGCGAACATGGTCGGGAAAGGGCGGGTCTCGCGCAGCACCAAGGCCTCGGACGGGTCGGCTGCGACAGCCTGTCGCAGCGGTGCGACAGGATAATGAGAATTATTTGCGATTACAACAAAAGCTTCACATTCCGGACTCAGTCCCGGTCGTCCCGGGTCCAGACGCCACCGTGTTCGATCCGGGTCGGAAACTTCACCACCGGCGAATAAGCCGGTGCGCAGAGGGCGCGCCCGTCCCTGACATCGAACCGCGCACCATGCAGCACGCACTCGATGCTGCCCTCGGCCGGGTCGAAACTGCCCGACGACAGCTCGAAATCCTCATGACTGCACTTATCCTCGAGCGCATACAGCGCCCCGTCCTGGTTGACGACCACGATCGGTGTGCCGGTGACTTCGTCGAAGACGGTCTTCATTTCCCCGGGCAGCAACTCGCCGGTGGCACAGACGAAGGTCCATGTCCCGCTCATGCCGTGTCCCCCGATAGCGGCTTCTCCAGGACCTCGAAACGCAGGTCGTCGCGCTTGGGAATGCCGTAGCGCGCATCGCCATAGGGGAACGGCTTCTTGATCCCGGTACGCGCATAGCCGCGCCGCTCATAGAAGGCAATCAATTCATCACGGAGGTCGATCACGGTCATGCGCATGGCAGGCAGTCGCCACTCGGCGCGCGCGATACGCTCTGCCTCCGCCAGCATGGCTTTCCCAACGCCAGCACCCTGCAGGTCCGGACGCACCGAGAACATGCCGAAGTAGCCGGTGCCGTCGTCGTCCGCTACGTGTGCACAAGCGAGTAGCGCACCATCTCGTTCGGCGATGACGATCCTGCTGCGCGGCCGTTCGATGTCGCGGCGAAGCGCGTCGGCATCGATGCGCTGGCCGTCCAGAAGGTCGGCTTCGGTGGTCCAGCCCCGCTTGCTTACGTCACCGCGATAGGCGGACGTTACCAGGGTGACGAGGTCGGGAATGTCGGCCAAGGTGGCCGTGCGGAATATCAGGGTGTCCATGGCCGGATTCTACGGAAATCCGACAACCTGTAGGAGCGACGTCAGTCGCGACCGCGATCCCACCAGGCCCCGGCAGTTCCTGCAGCCAGAGAAGTCGCGGTCGCGACTGACATCGCTCCCGCAGAAGAACGTGTTACGCCAGCAGGGTACGCACCTTCTTCAGTGCGGCAATGAAGCGCTCCACTTCCTCGTGCGTGTTGTAGAACGCGAACGACGCCCGCAGCGTGGCCGCCACGCCGTAGAACTGCAGTAGCGGATGGGCGCAATGCTGGCCTGAGCGCACCGCAACGCCCTCCAGGTCCAGCAGCGTGGCCAGGTCGTGGGCATGGGCGCCTTCGATCAGGAACGAGATCACGGCCGCCTTTTCCTGCGCCCGGCCGAAGATGCGCAGCCCCTCGATCCTGTCCAGTTCCTCGGTGGCATGCGCCAGCAGTTCCGCTTCGCGTGCCTCGACCTTCTCCATCCCCAGCGCATCCAGGTAGTCGACCGCGGCGCCCAGGCCGATGAAGCCGGCGATGTTGGGCGTGCCGGCTTCGAACTTGTGCGGCGCGTCGTTGAAGACGGTGCCGTCGAAGCTGACTTCCTTGATCATCTCGCCGCCACCGATGAAGGGCGGCATGGCCTGCAGGTGTTCCTTGCGTGCCCACAGCGCGCCGGTGCCGGTGGGGCCGCACATCTTGTGGCCGGTGAACGCGTAGAAGTCGCACCCGATGGCGGCGATGTCGACCGCGCGGTGCGGCACGGCCTGCGAGCCGTCGACGACAGTGACGATGCCGCGCTTGCGGGCCTCGCGGCAGATTTCGCGCACCGGGTTCACGGTCCCCAGCACATTGGAGGTGTGGGTGATGGCCAGCAGTTTCACGTCGCCGGTCATCGCGGCATACAACGCATCGAGGTCGAGCGTGCCGTCGGCATGGATCTCCGCGACCTTCACCGTCGCGCCGGTGCGCTGGGCGACCAGCTGCCACGGCACGATGTTGGCGTGGTGCTCCATGCGCGACACCAGGATCGTGTCGCCGGCCTTCAGGCGCGGCAGTGCCCACGAGTAGGCGACCAGATTGATTGCGAACGTGGTGCCGCTGCACAGCACCAGTTCGTCCGGGCGCACATTGAGGAAGCGTGCCAGCTTTCTGCGCGCGCCTTCGTAGGCCTCGGTCGCCTCGGTGCCGAGCGTGTGCACGGCACGGCTGACGTTGGCGTTGTGCTGCCGGTAGAACGCGTCGACGGTCTCGATGACCGATGACGGCTTCTGGCCGGTGTTGGCGCTGTCAAGATAAATCAGCGGCTTGCCGTTGACCTGGCGCGTCAGCAAGGGGAAATCGGCGCGGACCCGGTCCCAGTCGACGCCGGTTTCCGCCGCAGGCGCATGATAGGTCTCGTGGTTCATGCCGCGCCCAAGGTCGCCAGCGCCGCATCGACGCGCGCCACCAGCAGGTCGCGCAGCCCCGCATTCTCGATGACCGACAGCGGTTCGCGGCAGAATGCGGCCGTCAGCAGCTGCTGGGCTTCCGGCGCCGACAGGCCGCGGGAGCGCAGGTAGAACAGCGCGTTGGCTTCCAGTTGGCCGACGGTGGCGCCATGAGCCGCCTTCACTTCGTCGGCGTGGATCTCGAGCACCGGCTGGGTGTCGATCTCTGCGTTGTCGGAGAGCAGCAGGTTCTTGTTCGACAGCGCCGCGTCGGTACCGTCCGCGCCCTCGCGGATCAGGATGCCGCCATGGAAGACCACGCGACCGCGGCCGGCACCCAGGCCGCGCCAGGTCAGCTCGCAGGCGGTATCGCGGGCGATGTGGTCGATACCCAGGCGCGTGTCCACATGGCGGCGACCGTGCGCCAGCAGCACGCCATTGGCGATCAGGCGCGCGCCATTGCCTTCCAGGCGGACATTCAGTTCATGGCGGGACAGGCCGCCATCGAGCTCCAGGTCCACGCGACGGTACACGGTGTCACGGGCCAGTACCGCGTCGGTGCGCAGCAGCGTGGTGGCGCGTGCGCTGTCGGCTTCGACGCGCGCATGCGTCAGGCGGGCGCCCTGCGCCAGGTGCACATGGCTCAGGGCGTTGATGAGGTGCGCGTGCGCGCCGATGGCGACATGGTGCTCCACCACGGTCAGTGCGGCGCCCGCGCGGAGTTCGATCAGGTTACGCAGGTGCCAGGCACGGTCGATGCCGTCTTCGGCGCCGATGAAGACCAGGTGCAAGGGCTGTTCGCTGCGCGTCCCTTCCCCGGCGCGCAGCAGAACGCCTTCGGTGGCGAGCGCGGCGTTGAGGCGGGCGAATACTTCGTCGCCACGCTCGAAGCGGCGCTGCAGGAAGCGCGCCGCATCGCCGCCCTCGGCAAGGGCTTCGGACAGCAACTGCAGGCTGACCCCGTCGGGCAGGTCGGTCGTCAGCGACAGTGCGACGGAATAGCGGCCGTTGACGAACACCGCACGTGGTGCCGGGATGTGGGCCAAGACCATCGGGTCCACGGCGGGCGCGGCGTCCACGCCGGCGAAGCTGCGACGCTCCAGTTGGCGCAGCGAGGTGTATTTCCATGCTTCCGTGCGCGGGCCGGGCAGGCCGTCGCGCAGGGCTTCATCCAGTAGGGCGCGCCGCGCCGCGTCGCCATTGAAACCGGCGGACAGGGAATCCAGCAGCGCGCTCATCAGGCGACCTTCTCCGGCGCCACGCGGTCCTTGATCCACGCGTAGCCGTGCTGTTCGAGTTCCAGCGCCAACTCGGGGCCACCGGTTTCCACGATGCGGCCATTGGCGAGCACATGCACCACGTCCGGCTTGATGTAGTCGAGCAGGCGCTGGTAATGCGTGATGACCAGGAAGGCGCGATCGGGCGAACGCAAGGCATTGACGCCCTCGGCGACGTTCTTCAGCGCGTCGATGTCCAGGCCGCTGTCGGTTTCGTCCAGGATGGCCAGCTTCGGTTCCAGCACGGCGAGCTGGAAGATCTCGTTGCGCTTCTTCTCGCCACCGCTGAAACCTTCGTTGACGCCGCGATGCAGCAGCTCGTCCTTCAGGTGCAGCACGGCCAGCTTCTCGCGAACCAGCTTGAGGAACTGCATGGAATCCAGTTCCGTCTCGCCACGCGCCTTGCGCTGGGCGTTGAGCGCGGCGCGCAGGAAGTAGGTGTTGTTCACGCCCGGGATTTCGACCGGGTACTGGAACGCCAGGAATACGCCGGCGGCGGCGCGCTCTTCCGGTTCCAGTTCCAGCAGCGGCTTGCCTTCGAATTCCACCGTGCCCGCGGTGACCTCATAGCCCTCGCGGCCGGCCAGGATATTGCCCAGCGTGGACTTGCCGGCGCCGTTTGGGCCCATGATGGCGTGCACCTGACCCGGCTTCACGTCGAGCGAGAGGCCTTTCAGGATTTCCTTGCCGGCGACGCTGGCGTGGAGGTTGTCGATCTTGAGCATGTTTGTTTCCGTTTGATTCTTTCGAGCCCCTCTCCCAACGGGAGAGGGGTTGGGGTGAGGGACGATGGAGTCCATATGTTTGATGCCACCGGACTTCGTTGCCCCTCATCCGCCTTACGGGCACCTTCTCCCGCAAGGGAGAAGGGAAAAGCCGTCAGCCCACGCTGCCTTCCAGCGAGACTTCCAGCAGCTTCTTTGCTTCCACTGCGAACTCCATAGGCAGTTCGCGGAAGACCTGCTTGCAGAAACCGTCGACGATCATCGACACCGCGTCTTCCTGGCTGATGCCGCGGGCGCGGCAGTAGAACATCTGGTCGTCGCTGATCTTGGACGTGGTGGCCTCGTGCTCCAGCGTCGCCGTCGGGTTCTTCACCTCGATATAGGGGAAGGTGTGGGCGCCGCACTTCTTGCCGATCAGCAGGCTGTCGCACTGGGTGTGGTTGCGCGCGCCGTCGGCGTTGCGGTCCACTTTCACCAGGCCACGGTAGGTGTTCTGGCCACGGCCGGCGCTGATGCCCTTGCTGACGATCTTCGACTTGGTGCGCTTGCCGACGTGGATCATCTTGGTGCCGGTATCGGCCTGTTGGCGATGGTGGGTCAGGGCGACCGAGTGGAATTCGCCCACCGAGTCGTCGCCCAGCAGCACGCAGGAGGGGTACTTCCAGGTGATCGCCGAACCGGTCTCCACCTGCGTCCACACCACCTTGCTGCGGGCGCCGCGGCATTCGGCGCGCTTGGTGACGAAGTTGTAGATGCCGCCACGGCCTTCTTCGTCGCCGGGGTACCAGTTCTGCACGGTGCTGTACTTGATGTCTGCGTCTTCCAGCGCCACCAGTTCCACCACCGCGGCATGCAGCTGGTTCTCGTCGCGCATCGGCGCGGTGCAGCCTTCCAGGTAGGACACGGACGCCTTGTCCTCGCAGATGATCAGCGTGCGTTCGAACTGGCCGGTATGGCCGGCATTGATGCGGAAGTAGGTGCTGAGCTCCATCGGGCAGCGCACGCCCCTGGGAATGAACACGAAGCTGCCATCGGAGAACACCGCTGAGTTGAGCGCGGCGAAGTAGTTGTCGCCCACCGGCACCACGCTGCCCAGGTACTGCTTCACCAGCGCCGGGTGTTCCTTGATGGCTTCGCTCATCGAGCAGAAGATCACGCCCTTCTCGGCCAGCTCCTTGCGGAACGTGGTGCCGACGGAGACGGAGTCGAACACCGCGTCCACCGCCACGCCGGCCAGCCTGGCGCGCTCGTGCAGTGGCACGCCGAGCTTGTCGTAGGTGTCCAGCAGCTCCTGCGGCACCTCATCCAGCGAGGCGTACTTGGCCTTCGGCGCGGAGTAGTAGCTGATGGCCTGGAAGTCGATCGGCGCGATCTTCAGCTTGGCCCAGTGCGGCACCGGCATGGTCAGCCAGTGGCGATAGGCGGCCAGGCGCCACTCGGTCATCCACTCGGGCTCTTCCTTCTTCGCCGAGAGTGCGCGCACCACGTCCTCGCCGAGGCCGGGCGGCAGCGAATCGGATTCGATGTCGGTGATGAAGCCGGCGTCGTAGCGACGTCCCAACTGTTCCAGGATTTCAGCGTTTTCGGTGGCCATGGGGCTGCCTGCGGTTCAACGAGTGGCGACATGCACGGCGATGGGTCGCCTGCGCACGTCGTCGGAAGAGGAGAGGGGAGGGGCGATCATCTGGGCCAGGGTGAAGCCGCTCAGGGCGTCGGCCACCACGTCGTTGATCAGGCGCCAGTTGGCGCGCGCCCCGCACTGGTGGGCGATGCCGCAGTGGCTTTCGCTCTGGCTGCATTCGGTCATCGCCAGGGGCCCTTCCATGGCCTCGACGATCTGGATCAGGCTGATGTCGGCCGCGTCGCGGCTCAGGCGGTAACCGCCGTGCACGCCGCGCAGGCCTTCCACCAGCCCGGCCTGCGCCAGAGGCTTCAGCACCTTGCTGACCGTGGGCGTCTCCAGGCCGGAATGTTCCGCCAGGTCGGACGCACTGAGAACCTCGCCCGGACGCGCGGCGAGCACGGTCAGGACCACGGTGGCGTAGTCGGTGAGCTTGGTGACACGGAGCATGGGAGAGGTGGGTCTTAAAAACGTACCGAAATTGTACGCTTTTGTCCCCCGGGGCTCAAATCCCGACGGATTCCCCGTTCAGGCGTGCGGACGCGGGCTGACGAATGTCACCCGCGATAGCTGACGGCTGCGACTGATGCCGGGTGGGTCCGGTCAGGAAGATGGGCAGCGTCCACTCGCGGACAGCCTCTCTTCAAGGACAGTCGCCATGAACACGATCCACCGTCACCCCGAATCCGCTTCCTCCCGTCACGGCCTGGACCAGGGCTTCCTGTGGCGCGTGCTGCTCGCCATCGGCGGCGTCTATCTGGCGGTGAAGCTGTTCCGCGGGCTGGGCCAGCTGTTCTGGACGCTGTTCGGCTTGGCGTTCGGCCTGTTCTGGATGGTCAGTGGCCGCGTGTTTCCCTGGTGAATGTGTCCATGGTGGAGTTTTCATAGTGGAGCCCGCCAGCACCGCTCACTGGGCGGCGGCGGGCGGCGAGGGCGGTGCCGGCAGCACCATGCCGAAGTAGGGCGGTGGTGGCGTCCTGCCCGGCGGCAACGCCTCCGGCGCCGGCTGTCCTGCGGCGCCGAGCGCGTGCACGAAACGGTAGATCGCGCGGCGGTCCTCTTCGCTCATGTCGCGCACGGCGAAGTCCGGCATGATCGGGCGGGTACGCAGGTTGGCGCTGTATTCCAGCCATTGCGCCTCGGTCAGCTGCTGCATGCGCAGGCGCAGGTTGCTGGCGTATGTCGTGCCCCAGGGGCCGTGGAAACCCATCGGCGAACCCACCAGCCATCCCGCCTTGTCGACCTTGCCGCCCGATTCGGCATAACCCGGCGTGTGGCAATCGTTGCAGCCGGCGATGCGGACCAGGTATTCGCCGCGCGCGAGAAGGTCGCCTCCCGTCGCTGACGTGGACGCCGGCGGCAGGCTCGCGACGGCGCGTGGCCCGGCGGGCTGGCACGCGGCCAGGAACAATAGCGAGGCAGGCATCAGCAGGGCACGGACAGGGGGCATGGCGAGGAGAATTGAAGGGGACCGGGCAAGGAACGCACCGCCCCGTGGGGACCGGCCATGTGCCGCGCGATGCCGTTCAGCGGCATGGAAGGTGGGAAACGCGGCGGCATTGGGCGAGAATCCCCCCTCCGCACTCCACTGCCTCCCTGGATACCGCATGCCCCGCAAGATCGAAGCCCGTCAATCCGACATCCATGGCAACGGCGTGTTCGCCATCGCCCCGATCGAGAAGGGCGAGCGCGTGGTGGAATACAAGGGCAAGCGCCGCACGCATGACGAAGTGGACGCCGACGACACCGGCGACGTGGATTCGGGCCACACGTTCCTGTTCACGCTCAACGACGACTACGTCATCGACGCGAACCACAAGGGCAACAAGGCGCGCTGGATCAACCACAGTTGCGACCCCAACTGCGAAGCCGTGATCGAAGAGCACGACGGCAAGAACCGCAAGAAGGACAAGGTCTTCATCGAGGCGATCCGCGCGATCAAGCCCGGCGAGGAGCTGACGTACAACTACGGCATCACCCTGTCCGAACCGCACACCGCGCGCCTGAAGAAGATCTGGGCCTGCCGTTGCGGCAGCAAGAAGTGCACTGGCACGATGCTGCAACCCAAGAAGGGTCGCTGATCCCCATCAGGCACGGATGCCGCGGAAGGCCGAACGGTTGAAATGACCGAAGGCAGGTGTCGCGCGCGTGTCCCGCCGCTAACGTGCGCGCACCGGACCACCACCCAGCCTCCATGACCCTGCCACGACTGATCGGCCTGCTTGCCCTGGCCCTGCCCTGCGCCTCCGTCCATGCCGTCGAGATCGACGGCCGGGTCGATCCTGCCGAATGGCAGGGCGCACGCCACGTCACCGACTTCCGCAAGACCCAGCCGCTGACCGGCGAACCGGGTTCGTTGCCCACCGAGGCCTGGATACTGGCCACGCCGGACGGCCTGGCCATCGCGTTCCGCAACACGCACCCTGCCGGCGTGCCACGCACGCGGCAGAGAGTGCAGCGCGATTTCGACGAACAGGTCGACCGCGTCAACGCGTTCATCGATTTCGATGGGGATGGGCGCACCGGCTATGCGTTCACCGTCAGCTCCACCGGTGGCATTGCCGACGAGGTCATCACCAACGAAAACCAGTTCAACAGCGACTGGGACGGCCAGTGGCGGCATGCCGTGGGCGAAGACGAGCAGGGCTGGAGCGTCGAACTGCTGATCCCGTGGCATACCGCGCCGATGCGCGATGGCACCGACGGACAACGCACGCTGAAAGTGTTCCTGGCGCGCGTGATCGGCGTGACCGGCGAGCGCATGGCCTGGCCGAGCGCCAGCTTCGAGCGCCCGCGCTTCATGTCCGATTTCGCGTCCGTCACCGTGCCGCGTTACGACCAGTCCCTGCTGGCGCTGACGCCGTATGTGTCGGGCCTGTACGACAACGTGGGCAGGCGCAGCGACTTCAACGGTGGTGCGGACGTGTTCTGGAAGCCCAACGGTCGCTTCCAGCTCACCGCCACGGTGAACCCGGACTTCGGTCAGGTGGAGGCGGACGACCTGGTGGTGAATTTCAGCGCCACCGAGACCTTCATCAGCGACAAGCGGCCATTCTTCACCGAGAACCAGGGCATCTTCGAGCTGACCACGCCGTCGGACGACAGCCAGCAGCTGTACACGCGTCGCGTGGGCAGCACGGGCGACATCACTGCGGCGCTGAAGTTGAACGGCAGCCTGGGCAAGGCGAACTACGGCCTGTTCTCGGCCGACGAGGATGGTGAGTACGGAAGGAGCTTCCATGCGCTGCGCGTGGTGCGCGATTTCGAAAAGCAGAACCTCGGCGCGATGCTGACCCGCGTGGAGCAGGACGCCACCGACCGCGAGGCCACTGTGCTGGGCGTGGACCACAACTGGCGGCCGACGGCGCGCGTGAACATCCGCAGCCGCGTGCTGGGCAGCCGCATCGACCAGGCTGGGGATCGCGTGCAGGACCTGGGTGCGACGGTGTGGGCCGACTACGAAATGGATGATGGCTGGCGCCAGCAATGGATCGCCATGCACTTCGGCAACGATCTGCAGATCAACGACTTCGGCTATCTCTCGCGCAACAGCACCAACTACCTGCACTGGGAAGTCCGCAAGCGGTTCACCGGACTGCCGGACGCCTCGCGCTATTCCTCCAAGGACTGGCGCTGGCGCGTGAGCAGCAGCCACAACAACCACGGCGACAAGCTCAACGACCAGTTCCGGATGAGCCGCGAGGGTCAGCTGCGCAACGGCAGTTACGAATACGCCCAGATCAACGTCAACAGCGCGGGCCTGAGCGACATGCTGCTGCGTGGCAACGGGGTGGTGCGCATGCCGGCGAACTTCAACACCTACTTCGAGTTCGAGCGGCCGCGCAAGGGCGACTGGGCGCATGAGACGGAACTGGAAACCTCCACCGGCGGCCTGGCGGGCAACCGGAAGCTGGGAGCGGGCGCCGGATATACCGCCACCTACTTCATCAGTGATGCCTTCAGCGTCTACGCCGGCGGCTATGCGCTGTACACCCCCGACTGGCTGGTGTGGCAGCGCGAGGATCTGGTGGGTGGCTTTACTCGGCGGCAGTTCGACGTCAGTGCCGGCCTGGACTGGGTGGTCGACGACCGCCACGAACTGCGGGTGAAGATGCAGGCCATCGCGCTGGACGCGCGCGTGCAGGATGCCTGGCGTTTCGATCCGCAGGGCTACGCGCTGGCGGCGACCGACACGGTGGAGGATTTCAGCGTGCGCAACCTGGGGTTCCAGGTGCGCTACCGCTACGAGCTGGCGCCGCTGTCGTACCTGTACGTGGTCTATGCCCGCGGTGGCTACGAGCAGCGCACCGGCACCGAAGGGGTGGAGGACCTGCTGCAGGACAGCTTCCGCCTGCGCGACGACGAGCAGTTGGTGGTGAAGCTGAGTTACCGCTTCGAGATCTGAAGGCGTCGTCTTCAGGTGACGCGCAAGGCCTGGATTCCGGGCGGCGAGTATCGGGAGCCTTGCGCGCAAGGTTCCGCGACTCGCGTTTGGGCAGGCGCGGCCTTGCGCCCCGGTCCCGGCAGCTTGCGCGCGCGTCTTCGCGACCCATGGCTCGGTATCGGCGCCTTGCACGCAAGTGTCTGCTGCTTGCGGATGAGACTCAGAAGGTCGCGCGCAAGCTTCGAGGGTTCGCAGGCGAGTCTCCGGACCCTGCGGACCTACGTCAGGCGGACGTCACGGCGTCGCGGCGAGCACCAACCGCAACTCCACGTGGCCGTCGTTGATCCGCAGCGAGTCAGCGCCCAACGCGCCGGGTGCCTGGGCCAGATCCTCTTCGGTGAGCGTGTAGAGCGGCCGGGTGCGGGCGTACTCGCCGATCAGCTCCTGCAGGACCTCGCGCGACCCGCCGGGCAGGCCGCGACCGGCGGCGCCGGTGCCCAGGTGTTCGATCCGCGGATCCACCAGGTGCAGGCCGCGGGTGCCTGGGTCGTAGCGCAGTCCGCTGCTGACCACCACGCTGCCGTTCTCCAGGCGTTCGCCCGTGGCCAGCGCGATGTCGTAGTCCATCTGCAGCGTCAGCCGTTCACCGGGCGAGGGAATGCGCACATCCGGATCGCTCAGCGTGAGCGATGCAAAGCCCTCCAATAGCGATTGTTCCATCGGGAAACCGGCGCGCGCCGCCGTCTGCAGCTGGGCGGCGTTGAAGCGCAGCACATTGCCGGTATCGGCCAGGGCGATGGCGAACAGGGCGAGCAGGGCGAGCGGCGCGACGCGCAAGAGCAGGTTCTTCATTGCAGTCCCTTATTGCAGGTGGATGACCACGCGGCCGTCTTCGATCAGCGTGCTGCCGATCCGCTTGCTGGCCGGCAGGCGCCGCAAGGTGTCGCTGTCGATCCGGTATACCGGTTCGGAGCGGGCGTACTCGGCCAGCACCGTGTTGACCAGCTGGCGCGTGCCGCCGGACATCAGCGAGCCGGAGCCCGGCACGTCGACCGACAGGATTTCAGGGTTGTCCAGATGCAGGCCCTGGGTGGCTGGGTCGTAGCGCAGGCGGCTGGCCAGCGCGAAATGGCCGCGGCTGACATCGCGTGCGCCCAGTGCGCTCACCCCGATGTCGAAATCCAGACGCAGGCGATCATCGCCCGACGGAATGCTGAGGCGCGGATTGGTGAGCGTGGCCGATACCAGCCCGCCCAGCTTGTCGAACTCGCGCGGGAAGCTGTGGTTGAGGTAGCGCTGCAGCTGCGGCTGGGTGAAATTGATCTGGTTGCCCAACAGGCCGGTGACCGTGTTGAGAGTCTCGCAGCCGGCGAGGGCAAGCGCGGTGGTACCGGCGAGGGCGGCGACCAGGAAGCGGCGGCGGGTACGCATGGGAAGCTCCGTGACGGGTCGCCGCACCTTAGCCGGCGCCGCCTGTCCGAAGGCTAACCGGCGAGCGCGGGATCCTGCTGGAGTCGTTGCTTGCGTTCGGCCGTGTAGTGCCACCACGGCACCGGTCCGCTGCCTTCCATGAATCGCACGGCGGCGATGAAGCAGTCGCAGAGGCAGGGATCGTGACGCTGGCCGGTGGTTTCGTTTACGCGTCGGTAGAGTGCGAAGGGATCCTGGCCGACAAGCTCCTGCGGTCGGGCGATGCCGATGCCGCGCAGGTCGGCGGCGATGGACGGCCCGATGTTGGGGATGTCCTCAAGTACCCGCGCGTCGTCGGCATGGCGTGCTTTCCTCGACGCAGGCTGGCGCGGGATGGGCGGCATGTCAGCCTGCGTCGCGACCGCGTTCCTTCAGCGATGCGATGAATTCGCCCATGTGCGGGCGCAATGGCGCGAACAGGTCGTCGGCGTCCTTGCGATGATCCAGCATCAGGCCGCTGAGCAGCTTGGTGCCGACGACCAGCGCGGCGCGCTCGTCGCCGCTGAGGCCGCGCTGGCGCTGGAGCTTTTCCAGGATGCGCATCCAGTCGTCGTGGCAGGCGTGTTCGAACTCGATGGTGCAACGGCCGTTGCATTGCAGGCCATCGTCCTCGATGGGCGTGACGGTGATGCGATAGCGGTGGGTGTTGTTGGGCATGGCGGCAGGCGCAGGAGCGCGGTGGGGACCAAAGCCAAGATAGGCCCGTGCGTGCAGTGGAACGAGGGCTGCTGTCGCGATGGACTGTTCTGCCGGACGGCGTCGTTCAGTCAATGCGGGGCGTGTCCACGGAGGCTTTGAACAGCGGCAGCGGATCGTAGGCCCCCTGTTCGCCATAGATGCCATAGTGCAGGTGCGGCGGCGTGCCCTGCGCGTTGCCGGTGGTGCCGACGTAGCCCAGCACATCGCCGGGCTGGACGACTTGCCCGGTGGACAGATCGTCGGCCCAGCCGTCAAGGTGGGCGTAGTAGTGGCGTTCGCGGCCGGGGCCGAGCACCCACACCTGCTTTCCGCCGAGTCCGCCGTCGCGCACCGACACCACCACGCCGCGCGTGGCGCTGACGACGGGCGTGCCACGCTTAGCGAAGATGTCCACGCCCTGGTGGGTACGGTCGGTGCCGCGCGCAGCGCCGAACGTGTCCGCTATCTGCCGAGCACGCACGCCCTGCACGGGCACCGGGAGTTCGCTCGGCGGCGTTGCACGCGAGACCTCCCACAGCATGCGCGCCGACGCCATGAACGGCCGGCCCCACGCCCAGGCAAGCAGCACGGCCAGCGCCACCAGCCACAGCAGCGACCATGCGAGGCGTCGAAAACGGCGCGCGGTCGGTCGCATGGCGCCGGTCAGGGCAGCGGGGGCGGCTGCGGCTGCGAGAGCTGGCGTTCGAGCTGGGCCTTCAGTGACGGGTCGAGCTTCAGCTGTTTCGCCAGTTCATCCAGATAGGCGCGTTCCATGAAGCTCTGATCGTCGGCGACCATCAGGCTGGCGAGATACATTTCGGAGGCGATTTCCGGCGTGCTGGCCGAACGCGCCACCTCGACCGGGTCCAGTGGCTTCTCCAGTTCAGCATGCAGCCACTGCTGCAGTTCGCCATCGTTGCTGATGCGGGCGAACTCCCCCTCGATCACCTGGCGTTCGCGCGCATCGATGTGGCCATCCGCCTTCGCCGCGGCCACCAGCGCTTTCAGGATGGCCTGGCTGTGCAGTTCGGCCTGCGGCGGGGGCAGGCGATCCACGGTCTGCGGACCGGCACCGGCGGCGAATCCACCCTGCTGTTGCTTGTAGTCGCCGTATGCGCGATACGCCATCACGCCGATCGCCGCCAGGCCGCCATAGGTAGCCAGCTTGCGCGTGGTCTTGTTCTTGCCCAGCAACAGGCCCAGCGCGCCGCCGGTGACCGCGCCCTTGCCGAAGTCGGCGTTGAGCAGGCTGCCGCCGCCCTGGGAGGATTTCAGCAGATGGTCGAGGAAGCCCTGGATCTTCATGCGTTGCGTACCTGGTTGGAAGAAGGACAGCAACAGAGTTGCGGGCGAGGCCGGGCGATCACAAGGGTGACCGATGGCACGCCGCTCGGCGAAGCACGCGCGGGCGGGCATCGCACTGATGCGCGTCGGGGGAATGCTGTGCGGGCGAGATGATGTGCCGCAAAAAAAACGGGACGGCATGGCCGTCCCGTTCTGGTGGCACGAGGTGCGCAGCGATCAGGCTGCGGCGTCCTTCAGCTTCTTCAGCGGACGGACCTTGACCTTCACCGAGGCGGGCTTGGCAGCAAACCACTGCTCTTCCTTGGTGAACGGGTTGATGCCCTTGCGCTTCGGCTTGGCCGGCACGTTGACGGCGCTGATCTTCAGCAGGCCCGGCAGGGTGAAGGAGCCGGCGCCCTTCTTGTTGACGGAAGCGTGCACGGCGCTTTCCAGCGAGGCCAGCACGGCGCGGACGTCCTTGGCGGCGATGGCGGTCGCTTCGGCGATGTGGGCGACGAGGCCCGACTTGCTCAGCGCTTCCTTGATCGGCTTCGGCGCGGCCGGCTTGGCGGCGGCCTTCGGTGCAGCTTTCTTGGCGGCCTTCTTCGGCGCGGCCTTCTTGGTGCTCTTTGCCATGTGTCCTGTCTCTACTGTCGAGTGGTTGGGTAATCGGGCCGATCGCATCGGCAAGCGAAATGTAGGGCAAAGGAATCGCGCCGCCAAGGGCAGGAAGGCCCCAAAACGCCTTTTTCTTCGGTTTTTTTCGATTTTCTTTGGTCTGACGCTCGCCGCACGTCGGAAATGGCCGGATATGACGAGCAAACCGGACCGCCTGCGCGCACCGGAAGCGGCATCCATCGCGTGCCGCCGCGACCGGATGCCGCACCGCAATGCACACTCACTCTTCCTCGTGCCTGGGCCTGTAAGCCTCCACCAGCTTCTGCTGCACGCTGGGCGGCACGGGCTCGTAGTGGCTGAAATCCAGGCTATAGCGGCCCTGGCCTGCGGTCATCGACTTGAGTTCGGCCGCGTACCCTTCCAGTTCCGCAAGCGGCACCTGCGCTTTCACCACGATCTCGCCGCGCAGCGCATCCGTGCCGTTGATGCGCGCCCGCTTGCCTGCCAGGCCACCGGTGATGTCGCCCACCTGTGCTTCCGGCACGGCGACCTCCAGATCGACGACCGGCTCGAGGACCTGTGGCCGCGCCTTGGCGATGGCGTCGAGGAAGGCTTTCTTGCCGGCGGCCACGAAGGCGACCTCCTTGCTGTCCACCGCGTGGTGCTTGCCGTCGTGGACGATCACGCGGATGTCCTGCAGCGGATAGCCGGCCAGCGCGCCGCTGCCCAGCACCTGGCGCACGCCTTTCTCCACGGCCGGCAGGAACTGTCCGGGAATGGTGCCGCCCTTGACCTCGTCGACGAACTCGAAGCCGCCGCCGCGCGGCAAAGGTTCGATGCGCAGGAAGACTTCGCCGAACTGCCCGGCGCCGCCGGTCTGCTTCTTGTGGCGATGGTGGCCTTCGGCTTTCGCGCTGACCGTTTCGCGGTAGGCGATGCGCGGTGGGCGTGTCTTCACTTCCACGCCGTGGCGTTCCTTCAGGCGTTCCAGCATCACCCGCAGGTGCAGGTCGGACAGGCCGCGGATGACGGTCTCGTTCAACTCAGGCTGGTGGTCGACAACGAACGCGGGATCTTCCTCGGCCAGTTTCTGCAGCGCCACCGACAGCTTCTGCTCCTGGCCCTTGCTGGCGGCCTCGATGGCCAGGCCGAACATCGGCCTGGGGAAATCGATCGGCGCCAGGTGGATGTGGTCCTCGTCGTGGCTGTCGTGCAGCACGGCGTCGAAGTGCAGATCGTCCACTTTCGCCACTGCGGCGATGTCGCCGGGAATGGCCTGGTCGACTTCCACGTGGTCCTTGCCCTTCAACTTGAACAGGTGCCCGACCTTGAACGGCTTCTTGCCGTCGTCGACGAACAACTGGGTGTCCTTCTTCAGTGTGCCCTGGTAGACGCGGAAGACGCCCAGCTTGCCTACGAAGGGGTCGTTGACGATCTTGAAGACATCGGCGATGACATGAGCGCGCGCATCGGGCACGGCCTCGATGGGTCGCGGGCCGCTGCCGTTGAGCTTCACGAACGGGGGCGGGTTGGCTTCAGCCGGATTCGGAAACAGGCGCTCGGCCACGTCCAGCAGTTCCCTCACGCCCACGCCGGTGCGCGCGGAGGCGAAGCACACCGGCACCAGATGTCCTTCGCGCAGGCACTGCTCGAAGGCATCGTGCAGTTCCTCGCCCGACAGTCCGCTTTCGCCCAGGTCCAGGTAGTGCTCCATCACCGTCTCGTTGATCTCCACCACCTGGTCGATGATCTTCTGGTGCCAGTCGGCGGCGGGCCCGAGGTCGGAGTCGCCCTGGGCCTGGCCGTAACAGTCGATCACCGTCTTGCCACCATCCGTCGGCAGGTTGAGCGGCAGCAGTTCGGGGCCGAATTCCTCGCGCAACGCCGCCAGCACGCCGGCACAGTCGGCGCCTTCGTGGTCGATCTTGTTGATGACGATGGCGCGGCAGAGGTTGCGTTCGCGTGCGCGCTCCATCAACCGGCGCGTGCCGTGCGCAATGCCGGTATCGGCATCCACCACGACCAGTACGGTTTCCACGGCGGAAAATGCCGACAGGGCGGGCCCGCGGAACTCCGGGTAGCCGGGCGTGTCGATCAGGTTGACGTGCATGCCGCCGTGATCGGTGCTGGCGATGGCGGTGTCGATGGAATGCCCGCGCGCCTTCTCGATCGGGTCATGGTCGGACACGGTGGTGCCGCGCTCGATGGTGCCTGCCACCTGGAGGGCGCCGCCGGCATGCAGCAGGGCTTCGAACAGTGTTGTTTTGCCGGCGCCGGGGTGGCCCGCCAGGGCCACGTTGCGGATCTGTTGTGTGCTGTACGACATGAGGCCGTTCCTCCCGAGGGTTGGGGTCGAAGGGCCGTCATGGCTGTCCGGGCTGAGCGCATCCCGTGAGCGGTGTCGCTCGGCGGGCGGTCATGGCGGGCGGTCAGCATCGGCGCGGCTGCCGGAGGGGTCAAGTCGCACTGCGGAACGCGGCGTGAACATTGGCGGGTGTACGCTGCGCGTCCCTTACCCGAGGAGTACGAACATGGCTTTGAAGCGTTATGCGGATGCGGTGTGGAACGGTGACCTGCAGTCCGGCAAAGGCAGCCTGAGCACGCCGCAGAGCGGCCTGTTCGAAGCGCAGAACTACTCCTTCAAGACACGCTTCGGCGACGAGAAGGGCACCAACCCGGAGGAACTGCTGGCGGTCGCGCATGCGGGCTGCTTCAGCATGGCGTTGTCTGCGGTGCTGGGAAAGGCGGGCTTCACGCCGGACAAGATCCAGACCCGTGCCGAGGCGACGATGGAGCCGGGCATGGACCCGGGCCCCACCGTCACCGGCATCAAGCTGACCGTATCGGCCAGCGTGCCGGGCATCAGCGCTGCACAGTTCGAGGAGATCGCCCAGCAGGCGAAAGCGGGCTGCGTGATCTCGCGCGCGCTGTCGGTGCCGGTGTCGCTGGAGGCCACGCTGCTTTGACGGCCGTGCGTGCCGCGCTGCTGGTGCATGGCGCCGGTGGCGGTGGCTGGGAATGGAACGTATGGCGGGGCGTGTTCGAGGCCGCGCGCATCCGGGTGGAAGCGCCCGACCTCGAGCCCGTGCGCGACGGACTGGCGGCGACGCGCCTCGAGGACTACCAGGCCCAGGTCTGCGCTGCGCTCGCAGACCTGCCCCGGCCACGCGTGCTGGTGGGTGCGAGCCTTGGCGGCCTGCTGGCCCTGGGTGCAGCCACGGACGCGGATGCCGTGGTGCTGGTCAATCCGTTGCCGCCTGCGCCGTGGCACGCCGGACTGCCTGTGCGCGCCTGGCCCCACGTGGTGTCGTGGCGACGCGATGCCCGGCTTGCCGGCACGCGCAGGGCGTTGCCCGGGACGGACGAGGCCACCGCGCTGTTCGCCTTCCGGCATTGGCGCGACGAATCCGGCGCGGTTCTGCGCGAGGCGCAGGGCGGCGTCGCACGGGGGCGTCCCGCGTGCCCGACATTGTGCGTGGTGTCGCGATATGACGAAGACGTACCGCCGGAGACGACCCGCGCCATGGCCGATGCCTGGGGCGCGGAAACATTGCAAACGCTTTCGGATTCGCACGTCGGGCCGCTGCTCGGGCGTGAGGCTGCCGGCATCGCCGCGCAAGCTGTCGAATGGCTAAACCGGGCATTGCCGGCCGCCTGAGTTCAGCCATGTTTCACCCGGCGCCCCCGAGCATGCCGGCACGCCAACCCGGCGTAGGGGAGTACCCGACATGAAGCGTCTATCCGCGGCCGTGCTGGCCATCGGCTTGCTGACCACGGGCGTGGCGTCCGCACAATCCTCGCGTTACTACGGTACCGAAGATCGTGACGGCGACCAGCCCTATTACGACTATGCCCGCGTAGTCCGGGTGGATCCGGTCATCGACAGCGGGTACCGAAGCACCGGCGGTGGTGAGCGATGCTATTACCGCGACGCCGATGACGTGTACGCGCGCGATGTCCGTCGCGACGATGTATACGACAACGGCGACTACCGTGACGTCTATGGACAGGACCGCTACGGCGACGACCGTCGCTACCCTGCCGGCGACAACGGCTCGGGCCGCACCGTGGCCACGGTGATCGGCGGCATTGCCGGCGCGGTGCTCGGCAGCAAGGTGGGGGACGGCAGTGGTCGCTACGTCGGTACCGCCGTCGGTTCGATGGTCGGTGGCATGGCGGGCCGTTCCATCTACGACAGCGCCCAGCGCGATCGTCAGGTGCGGCGCGGCCGGGTACGGGTCTGCGATCCCGTACCGGTGAGCGACGGGCGCTACGGTGACGATTACTACGGCGACGGACGCGTCAACGGTTACGACGTGACCTACGAGTACGCCAACCGCACGTACCGGACGCGCACGGACCATCATCCCGGCGACCGCATCCGCATCCGCGTGGATGTCCGCCCCGAATGAGCCTGCAGGCGCGTCCGCTCAGCGGATGTCTCGCCCGGCAACGCAAATCAGTCGAAAACCGGAGGGGCCGCAAGGCCTCTCTTCCGTATCCGGGTTGCCGCAGTGCGCGCGAGACCGCATAGTCCGGCCGGTCACCAAACGGGGAGCGGGGCATGCGGCGTCTGGCATTGGGAATCGGATGTGCCCTGGCGCTGGCAGGTGCCGCGCAGGCGCAGGTGCGGGTATTGACGGCGACGCGCGTGCATACCTCCGATCCGGACCGCCCTGTTGTTGAGGCGCTGGCATGGGACGCCACGGGCCGCGTCCTGGCGGTGGGCGATGCCAAGGCGTTGCTCGCGCGGTATCCCGATGCGAAGCGCATCGATGCGACCGGCAAGACCGTCATCCCCGGCCTGATCGACGCGCACGGCCATGTGATGGGGCTGGGCTATGCGCTGATGCGTGTCGATCTGGTCGATGCGCGCGACAAGGCCGAGGTGATCGTGCGCCTGCGCGCGTACGAGAAACAGCTTCCACCCAACGCATGGCTGCTTGGCAGCGGCTGGGACCAGAACGACTGGCCGGAGAAGGCATTCCCGACAGCCGCCGACCTGGATGCGGCCTTCCCCGAGCGTCCTGTCTGGCTCGAGCGCGTGGATGGCCATGCCGGCTGGGCGAACAGCGCGGCGCTGCGCGCGGCGGCAGCCAAGGCGGTGCGTCCGCTGGAAGGCGACTGGCAGCCGGACGGTGGGCGCATCGAGCGCATCGAGGGCAAGCCGAGCGGGGTGTTCGTGGATGCCGCGATGTCGCTGGTCCACGCCGTCGTTCCCGCGCCCGATACCGCCTACCGCCGCCAGGCATTGGAGAAGGCGTTGCAGGCCGCAGTGCGCAATGGCCTGACCGGTGTGCACGATATGGGCGTGTCGCGCGAGGACCTGGCGCTGATGGTGCAGTTCGCCGATGAACAACGCCTGCCGCTGCGCATCGACGCGTATGCGGATGGGGACGGTGCCGCGCTTGCAGACCTTTGCGCGCGCGGTCTGTACGGCCATGCGGGTGGCCGACTGCAGATGCGCGGCGTGAAACTGTATGCCGATGGCGCGCTGGGCAGCCGCGGCGCTGCGTTGCTGGAGGACTACAGTGACGACCCCGGCAATCGGGGCCTGCTGGTGACCGAACCCGGCGCGCTGGAAGCCGCGATGCGCAAGGCGCACGGCTGTGGCGTGCAGGTGGCCACGCATGCGATCGGTGATCGTGGCAATCGCCTGGTGCTGGATGCCTACCAGCGCGTACTGGGTGGCACGGCGAAGATGGACCATCGCTGGCGCATCGAGCATGCGCAGGTCGTTGCGCCGGAGGAGTTCCCGCGCTTCGCCGAGCTTGGCGTGATCGCTTCGATGCAGCCCACGCACGCCACATCCGACATGCCATGGGCACAGGACCGTCTGGGTCCGGTACGCATCAAGGGCGCGTATGCGTGGCAGCGCATGCAGGCCAACGGCGTGAAGCTGGCGCTGGGTTCGGATTTTCCGGTGGAATCGGTCGACCCGCGGCGCGGCCTGCACGCGGCGGTGACGCGGCAGGATGTGCACGATCATCCTGCGGGCGGCTGGAGGGCGGCCGAACGCCTGAGTGCTGCGGAAGCGCTGCGGGGTTTCACCGCCGATGCCGCCTGGGCCGCGCATGACGAGCGCGACGTCGGGCGGCTCGCGCCGGGATTCCGCGCGGACTTCGTGGTGCTGGACGAAGATCCGCTCGCGGTGCCGGGTGAGCAGCTGGATGACCTGCATGTGCGTTCGACGTGGGTCGACGGCAAGCCAGTCTACGAAGTGGAGTAGGCCGGCTTTCCTGTAGGAGCGACGTCAGTCGCGACCGCACGGCCAGAGTGGTTACAGATGCGCGGGTCGGGCGCGTTACTCCATTCCCGGGATTTCCTGCATGCCTAAGGCCACGCGGTCGCGACTGACGTCGCTCCTGCAGAGGCAGTGATCGCTACCAGTCGATGCGACCCGTCACGATGGTGCGCACGTGGCCACCGGACCAGACGTCACCGGCCTCATCCACGCGCAATTGCAGGCGGGCGTCGTAGCCGACTTCGCGGCCCTGGCTGACGATGTATTGTCCGTTGCGACCCGGCAATGCGTCGCATGATGCCAGCCAGGCGGCCAGGGTCGCGTTGGCGGCGCCCGAGGCCGCATCCTCGAACGCGGCGGGCGCGCCGACGAAGGCACGCACGGCGAGATCGTAGCCCTGGCCCTGCGCGCGCGCATAGGCGCACACACCCATGCTGTCGGTGGCGGTTGCCAGCGCGCTGATCGCCGTCCAGTCCGGTGCGGCGGCACGCAGCGCCGCCTCGTCACGGACTTCGGCAAGCCACCAGCGGCGTCCACCATCGATCAAGGCGGGAGGCAACCGGCCCGCAGGCAGGTTCGCGATGGCCGCGCGCAGTACCTCGTCGCTGTACGTGTCGCCTGTCTTCACCACGTGGGCACGGGGCGTGCGTACGGCGATGGTGCGGCCGGCAGCATCGTCTTCGACACGCAACGGCAGCAGGCCGGCCACGCCCTCCTGCACCAGCAGGCCATCGATGGGCGTCGCCAGTCCGGCATCGAGCACGACATGCGCCGTGCCCACGCTCGGGTGGCCGGCGAATGGCACCTCGCGGCGCGGGCTGAACATGCGTACGGCGTAGCTCGCACCGGGCTGCGTGGGCGCGAACACGAAGGTTGTTTCCGGCAGGCGTGTCCAGCGGGCGATGGCCTGCATGGCCGCATCGTCCAGGCCGGCGGCATCGAGAACGACGGCCAAGGGATTGCCGGCGCCAGGGCGGTCGGCGAACACGTCCAGCTGGACGTAACGGCGAGAAGTCATGTCGGGGTTTCGCGTGGGGGCCGCGCAGCTTACCAAGTCACCCGGCCGTCGATGACCAACTGCACCTGACCACCGATCCAGACCTGGCTCCCGTCATCCACCTGCACCCGGACGCGGCCGTCTCGACCCAGTTCGCGGCCTTGGCTGGCCAGATAGCATCCCGAGTCGCCTGGCAACGCGCCCGCGGCGTGCAGCGCGGCGGCGATGCAAGCGTTGACACTGCCGGTCACCGGGTCTTCCGGAATGTTGTCGGCAGGGCAGAACGCGCGCACGGCGAGGTGGTGGTCGCTGCCCCGTGGCGTCCGGCCGAACACGGACAGGCCCACCGCGCCCGTGGCCGTGGTCAACGCAGCGATGGTGGCGAGATCGGGCACCAGGTGTCGCACGGCTGCGGCGTCCTCCAGCTCCACGAGCCACCAGGAAGGTCCGTTGTTCCACAACCCGGGGCGGAGGCCCGCAATCGGGAGTGATGCAAGGACGGCATCCAGGGCCGGCAGCGGCGGCATCTCTACCAGATGCGCCTGCGGCGTCCTCAACTGAATCGTGAGTTGCGGTCCGCTGTCGTCGATCCGGACAGGCAACAGCCCGGCAGCGCATTCCTGCACCAGACGCTCGGATGCGGAGACCAGGCCAGCCTGCAGCGCGACCCAGGCTGCACCCACACTGGGATGCCCGGCGAACGGGAGTTCCTGCCGGGGTGTGAAGATGCGGATGCGGTAACTGGCGTCGGGCGTCGTCGGGGGCAGGAAGAAGATGGTCTCGGACAGATTCGTCCAGGCCGCGAACGCCTGCATGCGGGAGGTATCCCAGCCGGCCGCATCCAGCACCACGCCCAGCGGGTTGCCTGCACCCGGCCGGTCGGCGAACACGTCGACCTGCAGGTAGCGATGTGAGGTTCGTTGCATGCGGTACGGTCCGGTCGGCCGCGTGGGGTTCGGCTAGAATCGCGGGCTCACGCCCGAAGGGTTCGGGCATTCGTCCCCATTCTATCCATGCCCTCTGCCACCCCCGCGTCTGATCGTTGGATTGTCCTCAAGTTTGGCGGCACCTCGGTGTCGCGTCGCCACCGTTGGAACACGATTGGCACGCTGGCGAAAAAACGCGCGGAAGAAAGTGATGCCCGCATCCTGGTGGTGGTGTCGGCCCTGTCCGGCGTCACCAACGAACTGACCGCGATTGCCGATGGTGCGACGGACAGCGCGGAGCGCGTGGCAAAGCTGGAACAGCGTCATCGCGAATTCGTCGCCGAACTGGAACTCGATGCGGACGCCGTGCTGGGTGAGCGCCTCGGGGCGTTGCGCAACCTGCTGGCCGATCCGCGCGCGGCCAGCCGCACGCTGGACTGGCAAGCCGAGGTACTGGGCCAGGGTGAGCTGCTGTCCTCCACGCTGGGCGTGGCCTATCTGCGCGCGCAAGGCCTGGACTTCGGCTGGGTCGATGCGCGGCACTGGCTGCAGGCGAACTTCCTGCCCAACCAGAGCCCGTGGGCGCAGCGGTTGTCGGTGTCGTGCAATACCGCGCCCGACCAGGACTGGCGTCGCGCGTTCGCGGGCCAGACCAGCCGCATGCTGCTGACGCAAGGCTTCATCTCGCGGCATGTCGATGGCGGCACCGCCATCCTCGGTCGCGGCGGATCGGATACTTCGGCGGCGTACTTCGGTGCGCTGCTCGGCGCGCAGCGCGTTGAGATCTGGACCGATGTGCCGGGCATGTTCAGTGCCAATCCGCGCGAAGTGCCGGATGCGCGCCTGCTGACGCGGCTGGACTACTACGAAGCGCAGGAAATCGCGACCACCGGCGCCAAGGTGCTGCATCCACGCTCCATCAAGCCATGCCGCGATGCTGGCGTGGCGATGGCGATCCTGGATACCGAGCGCCCTGATCTTCCCGGCACCACCATCGACGGAAGCGCGATCACGGTGCCCGGTGTGAAAGCGGTCAGCCGCCGCAACGGCATCGTGCTGGTGTCGATGGAAGGCATCGGCATGTGGCAGCAGGTGGGCTTCCTGGCGGACGTGTTCGCGCGCTTCAAGAAGCATGGCCTTTCGGTGGACCTGATCGGTTCGTCGGAAACCAACGTCACCGTGTCGCTGGATCCGAGCGAGAACCTGGTCAACACCGACGTGCTGGCCGCGCTTTCCGCCGACCTGGCCGAGATCTGCCGGGTGAAGGTGATCGCACCCTGCACGGCGATCACCCTGGTGGGCCGTGGCATGCGGTCGCTGCTGCACAAGCTGTCGGATGTGTGGGCGATGTTCGGCCGCGAGCGCGTGCACCTGATATCGCAATCGTCCAACGATCTCAACCTGACGTTCGTGATCGATGAAGCGGACGCGGAGGGCCTGTTGCCCGTACTGCACGAGGCGCTGATCGACAGTGGCGCGATGCCCGTCGATGAAGCCAGCGTATTCGGGCCGAGCTGGCGCGAGATCAACGGTGCCGTTCGCCACCGCGGCGTGCGCTGGTGGAGCGCGCCGGCCATGCGTGAGCACTTGCTGTCGCTGGCGCAGGCCAGCACGCCGCGTTACGCCTACAACCTCGACATCGTGCGCGCCCGCGCCCGTGCACTGGCTGGCATCGCGGCGGTCGATCGTCGCTTCTTCGCGATCAAGGCGAACTCGCATCCGGCCATCCTGCGCACGCTGGTGGAGGAAGGCTTCGGCCTGGAGTGCGTGTCGCGCGGCGAACTGGAACGCGTGTTCGATGTGGCGCCATCGCTGCCGATGGATCGCGTGCTGTTCACCCCGAGCTTCGCGCCGCGAGCCGAGTACGCGTTCGCGCTGGAGCGCGGCATCAACGTCACCTTGGACAACGTCGAGGCGCTGGAGCAATGGCCGGAGGTGTTCCGCGGCCGCCGCCTGTGGTTGCGCGTGGACCTGGGCCGCGGCGACGGCCACCACGACAAGGTGAAGACCGGCGGCAAGACCTCCAAGTTCGGCCTGCCACTGGCCAAGCTGGAAGCGTTCCTCATGGCAGCGCGTACGTTGGATGTGCGCATCACCGGCCTACATGCGCACCTCGGCAGTGGCGTGGAAAGCCCCCAGCACTGGAACCAGATCGCCGACGAACTCGGAGGCCTGGCGGATCAGATAGGCACCATCGAGACCATCGACATCGGCGGTGGCCTGCCGATTCCCTATGCCGAAGGCGACGAGCCGTTCGATCTGGCTGCGTGGGGCGAGGGTCTCTCGGCGATCAAGGCGGCGTATCCGGCCTACCAGCTGGTGATCGAACCGGGGCGCTACCTCGTGGCCGAGGCGGGTGTGCTGCTTGCGCAGGTGACGCAGGTCGTCGAAAAGCTCGGTATCCGGCGCGTCGGCAGTGATGCCGGCATGCACACGTTGATACGCCCTGCGCTGTACGACGCCTGGCACGACGTGGCCAACTTGTCGCGCCTGGACGACCCGGAGCAGGAGCCGTTCGACGTGGTTGGACCGATCTGCGAGTCGAGCGACATCTTCGGCAAGCGCCGCAAGCTGTCATCGGCGACGGCCGAAGGCGACGTGCTGCTGTTCTCAGATGCGGGCGCTTACGGGTTCGTGATGGCGAGTCACTACAACCTGCGGGGCTTGCCGGCGGAGGATGTAATCGATGGGGTGGCAGGCGATGTCGCCGCGCATTGAGTTCGTCTTGCTCAGTAGCTTGCTAGCGTCCGTGCTGGCGACGTTGGGTTACCTGTGTTCGCCCGGCGACGCGGGCTCCGGATTTTCGGAGGAGAGTTTCCGGTTTGCTCTGAGCTTCATCCTGCCGGCGGCCGCGTCGGCAGCGCTCGGTGCTTTCTATGCCGCGGCGTCGCATTCACATACCCGGAAGTTGCGCATGCGCTGGACGCCAGCCCGTCTAAATATGCATGCCGTGCTCGCGACTCTCGCGATCTATCCGCTCGCTGTCGGCATGGGGTGGGCGATCCTGCAACTGACGTCTGAGACACATGCCTCATCCATAAACGACGTTGGTTACGTGCTCATGATCGGCTTCTTTTTGGGTTTTTTCGCCACTGCCGCCGGCGTGATACCTACGTTTATTCTTGAATACTTCGCTTGCCGTCGCTATCTGCGACGCATGGCTGCCATCACAGGTCACGCATGACGACTTTCGACAAATCCAGCATCCGCACGTTCCGTTTCGTCCGTTGTTCCTTCGAGGCGGAGAGCGGCATCGCGCGGCTGGTGTACGCCTTCGACGAAGGCCCGGAGCTGACCGAGACGGTGACGATCCCGGGCGCGCCGTTCGCGCTGGATGCGACACGCGCACAGGCAGTCGAGCAGGCGGTTCGGCTGCTGCACCTGGTCACTGGCGTCAGCTACTACAAGGCGGCTGTGCCGAACGAGATCCGCATCGAAGGCTATGCCATCGACGCCGCCACTGCGGTGCTGATGGAGCAGGTGTATGTCCACGGCCTGGGCGAGTTCGCCTACCGCAACGGCCTTAGCCTGCATGGGCGGGTCCGTTTCCCGGTTGCGGCGCAAGCGCCGGCACCTGCGCCGGTGGCGGCGCTGCGCGAACATGCGCTGGTCGCCATCGGCGGCGGCAAGGACTCGCTGGTCAGCATCGAGGCGCTGCGTGGCGCCGGCATCGGCCAGACCGTCACCTGGATCGGCGGCTCGCAGTTGATCGCGGCCTGCGCCGCACGCACCGGTCTGCCGACGCTCAATATCGGGCGTGCGCTGGCGCCGGAGCTGTTCGACTACAACCGCCAGGGCGCGTGGAACGGACATATTCCGGTCACGGCGATCAATTCCTCCATCATGGTACTGGCCGCGCTGCTGCACGGCGTGGACCAGGTGGTGTTCTCCAACGAGCGCTCCGCCAGCTACGGCAGCATGATCCCCGGCACTGGCGAAGTGAACCACCAGTGGTCGAAGGGGTGGGCGTTCGAGCAGGCATTCGGCGCCTATGTGCAGTCGCATGTCGCGGCGGACCTGCACTACTACTCGCTGCTGCGGCCCATGTCGGAACTGGCGGTGGCACGGCAGTTCGCGCGTACCGACCACTACGACGCGCACTTTTCCAGCTGCAATCGCAACTTCCACCTGCTCGGCGAGCGCCCCACCAACCGCTGGTGCGGCGTCTGCCCGAAGTGCCACTTCGTGTTCCTCGCGCTGGCGCCCTTCATGCCCAAGCCTCGGCTGGTCGGCATCTTCGGCCGCAACCTGCTCGACGACATGAACCAGACCGCAGGCTTCGACGCGCTGCTCGAGTACCAGGACCACAAGCCGTTCGAATGCGTCGGCGAAGGCCAGGAATCGCGCGCGGCGATGGCCGCGCTGGGCGACCGGCCGGAATGGCGGGAGGACGCGATCGTGGCGCGCTTCAATCATGAAATCCGCCCGCAGCTCGATGCTGGGGAACTGGCGGTGGCGCCGTTGCTGGAGATCGGCGGCGAGCACCGCATCCCGGCTGCGCTGTGGGAGCGCCTGCGTGCGAATTTCGCAGCTTGAGGGTCGACGTGTTGCGCTGTGGGGCTGGGGGCGCGAAGGTCGCGCTGCCCATCTTGCCGTACGGTCGCGGCTGCCGTCGCTGCCATTGACGCTGTTCTGCAGCGACGCGGAAGCAGTCGAGGCCGCCGCGCTGGGCGATGCGTATCTCTCCATCGAAACGCAGGCGACGGCGGAGCGGCTGTCGGCCTTCGGGGTCGTCATCAAGTCGCCGGGCATCAGCCCCAACACCTCCACGGCGCTGTCGGCGTCGGCATCGGGGACGCGCTTCATCGGCGGCACCGGCCTGTGGTTCGGCGAACACGCTGGCGACGACGGCGTGGTCGCGCATACGTTCTGCGTTACCGGTACCAAGGGCAAGAGCACAACCACCTCGTTGCTGGCGCACCTGTTGCGCGCAGCGGGGCGGCGCACAGTGCTGGCGGGCAACATCGGCCTGCCGATGCTGGAGGTGCTGGATCCGCAGCCGGCGCCGGACGAGTGGGCCATCGAACTGTCCAGTTACCAGACCGGCGATGTCGCGGCCAGCGGTGCGCGCCCGGACGTGGCGATCGTACTGAACCTGTTCCCCGAGCACCTGGACTGGCATGGCAGCGAGGCGCGTTACATCGAGGACAAGCTGAAGCTCGTCACCGCTGCGCATCCCCGCATCGCCGTGCTCAATGCGGTCGATCCGCGCCTGGCCGCGCTCGATCTGCCGCGCAGCGAAGTGCGCTGGTTCAACCATGCCGATGGCTGGCACCTGCGCGAGGACGATCTGTACCGCGACGACGTGTTCGTGATGGATACCCGGCCGCTGCCCCTGCCGGGACGCCACAACCGGAGCAACCTGTGCGCCGTGCTGACGGCGCTGGAGGCGCGGGGCATCGATGCGCTGCCGCTGGCCGCGCAGGCGCAGTCGTTCCGTCCGCTACCCAACCGCCTGCAGACGATGGGAACGCGCGACGGCATCACCTGGGTCAACGATTCCATCAGCACCACGCCGCACGCCACACTGGCCGCGCTGGAGTGCTTCGCGGGACGCCACATCGCGCTACTGGTCGGCGGACATGACCGGGGAGTGGATTGGTCCGATTTCGCGGCGCACATGCGCCACGAAGCGCCGGCCACCATCATCACGATGGGCGCCAACGGCCCGCGCATCCACGCGTTGCTCGCTCCTGTGGCGTGCGAGGCGGGATTCAGGCTGATTGGCGTCGAGACGCTGCCGGAAGCGATGTCGGCCGCACGCGAGGCGTTGGGCGACGACGGCGTGGTGCTGCTGTCGCCCGGCGCACCGAGCTTCGGACAATACCGGGACTACGTGGCACGCGGCCGCCACTTCGCGGAACTCGCCGGATTCGATCCGGACGCCATCACCGCCATCCCCGGCCTCGGATCGGGCTGAGCTCGCACGGTCGGTCAATTTGCCTGCATGCCGCGGGCGTACACTCGCAGGCCATCCCCCAAGGAGGACGCGTGATGCGCCGCATGCTGCTCTTGCCCTGTCTGCTGTCGCTGTTGTGGTCGCCCGCGCTGTTGGCGGCGCCGGTGGCCAAGCCCGTGGAATGGAAGATCGGCGGCGACACATTCGCCGGCGTGCTCGTCTACGACGACGCAGTGAAGCAGCCGCGTCCAGGCCTGGTGATGGTGCCGAACTGGAAGGGAGTGAACGAGTCCGCGATCGAGAAGGCGCGCCTGGTTGCCAGCGACGACTACGTGGTGCTGATAGCCGACGTCTACGGCAAGGGTATCCGCCCGAAGACCGATGCCGAGGCCGGACCGGTCGCCACCGCGATGCGCGCGGACCGGCCGAAATTGCGCGCCCGCGTGCAGAAGGCGGTCGAGGTGCTGAAGCAGCAACCCGGCACCTTGGTCGATGCCACGCGCATCGGCGCGTTCGGTTATTGCTTCGGCGGAAGCACGGTGCTGGAACTCGTCCGCGCGGGCGATGCGTTGGCCGGCGTGGTCAGCCTGCACGGCGGACTCGCCACCGATCTGCCTGCAACCGGTCCGGTGAAGTCGCCGGTGCTGGTGCTCAACGGCGGCGACGATACCTATGTGTCCGCCGCGGAGATCACCGCTTTCCAGGACGAGATGCGCGAGGCCGGCGCCGACTGGCAGTTCGTGAACTTCAGCGGCGCGGTGCACTGCTTCGCTGAGGCGGATGCGCAGAATCCACCCGGTTGCGTGTATCACGAGCGCTCGGCAAAGCGCGCCTACCGGATGATGGCGGACTTCTTCGCGGAGGCGTTCGTCAAGTAACGCGCCGCGCGGGTCAGTGCCCGCGCTCGACGGCGTAGCGCGCCAGACCCCGCAAGGCCGCCAGGGCATCGGATTCGGGCAGGCCATCGAGTGCCTGTTCGGCCATCGTCGCGTAGTGGTGCGCGAGCCCGCGGCTGTAGTCCAGTCCGCCGGTCGCACGGATGGCGGCCAGGACTTCGGGCATGGCGTCCGCGTCTCCCTCCCGCACGATGGTGCGCAGGCGCTCCGCCCTGGCAGCATCGGAATGGCGGATTGCGTGGATCAGAGGTAGCGTGGCCTTGCCTTCGGCCAGGTCGTCGCCGAGATTCTTGCCGAGGGCTTCGGCATCGGCCGTGTAGTCGAGTACGTCATCGGCGATCTGGAAGGCATAACCCAGCGCCATGCCGTAGTCGTAGAGCTTCCGTTGCGTGCCCGGTTCCGCACCGGATGCCATTGCGCCCAGTTGCGTGCCCGCTGCAAACAGCACGGCGGTCTTGCGTTCGATCACACGCAGGTAGGCGGCTTCGTCCGTATCCGGGTTGTGGACGTGCAGCAGCTGCAGTACCTCGCCCTCGGCGATCCGGTTGGTGGTGTCGGCCAGCAGGCGCATCACGTCCATGTGGTCCAGTTCCACCATCAACTGGAAGCTGCGCGAATACAGGAAGTCGCCCACCAGCACGCTGGGCGCGTTGCCCCATAGGGCATTGGCCGTGCTGCGGCCACGGCGCAGGTCGGATTCGTCCACCACGTCGTCGTGCAGCAGGGTGGACGTATGAATGAACTCGATGATCGCCGCCAGCTGGTGGTGGTCCGGCGTGGTCGGGCCGCAGGCCTGGCCCGCCAGGACCACCAGCATGGGTCGCAGGCGCTTGCCGCCGGCGGAAATGATGTGGTCGGCGATCTGGTTGATCAGGACCACGTCCGATGCCAGCCGCGCCCGGATCAGGGCATCCACGGCGGACATGTCGGCCTGGGCCAGTGACTGGATGCCGGGGAGGGCGAGGGCGGTGCGGATGGATTCGACGACGGACATGGGGCGACGGGCCGGAAAGTCACGTAATTATAGGGTCTTGGGTGCGGCAATGCCCTACAGGCGGGTGGGTCGGCGGCCGATGGTGAGGGTCGGGCAGGTATACTCCACTGGTCTTTGCCCGCGCTTGGCGGGCATCCCTGAACGGATATCGATATGGCCCGCGGCATCAACAAAGTCATCCTGGTCGGCAATCTCGGCAACGACCCCGAAACCCGCTACACGCAGGGCGGCATGGCGATCACCCGGATCAGCCTGGCCACCACCAGCGTGCGCAAGGACAAGGACGGCAACCAGCAGGAGCGCACCGAATGGCACCGCGTGGTGTTCTTCGGCAAGCTCGGCGAGATCGCCGGCGAATACCTGCGCAAGGGCAGCTCGGTGTACGTCGAAGGTTCGATTCGCTACGACAAATACACCGGTCAGGACGGGCAGGAGAAGTATTCCACCGACATCATCGCCGACGAGATGCAGATGCTCGGCGGCCGCGAAGGTGGTGGTGGAGCGGCTGGTGGCGACCGGCCGGCCCGTGCGCCGCGCCAGGAGTACGGCAACCAGGGCGGTGGTGGCCAGCGTCGTTCCGCGCCCGCGCCTGCATCGCAACCGGCGCCGATGGATGACTTCGCGGATGACGACATTCCGTTCTGAGGCGCTCGTGCCGCTCGCCGCCAGTCCGATAGTGCGAATTCAGGAGTAGTGGCGTGACGACATGGCTGGTCACCGGTGGTGCCGGGTTCATTGGCGGGAATTTCGTGCTGCGCGCGGTCGCCAGCGGCGTCAAGGTGATCAATCTCGATGCACTGACCTACGCCGGCAACCTGGATACCCTGGCATCCCTGCAGGGCAATCCGCTGCACGTTTTCGCCGAAGGCGATATCGGTGACCGGAACCTGGTTTCACGCCTGCTGGCCGAGCACCGGCCCGACGCGGTGCTCAACTTCGCCGCAGAGAGCCACGTCGATCGTTCCATCGATGGCCCGCGCGCCTTCATCCAGACCAACGTCGTGGGCGCGCTGGGCCTGCTGGAAGCGACGCGCGATTACTGGAAGGCGCTGGACGGCGAGCGCCGCGAACACTTCCGTTTCCTGCATGTGTCCACGGACGAGGTCTACGGCTCGCTGGGCGATACCGGCAAGTTCACGGAAACTACGCCCTATGCGCCGAATTCACCGTATTCGGCTTCCAAGGCGGCCTCCGACCACCTGGTGCGCGCGTTCCATCACACGTACGGGCTGCCGGTCCTCACGACCAACTGCTCCAACAATTACGGACCGTACCACTTCCCCGAGAAACTGATTCCCTTGGTCATCGCGCGCGCCTTGGCGGGAGAGCCCTTGCCGGTGTACGGCGACGGCAAGAATGTCCGCGACTGGTTGTTCGTCGGCGACCATTGCAGCGCCATCCGTACTGTGCTCGCGAAGGGGCGGGTCGGCGAAACGTACAATATCGGGGGCAATGCCGAGAAGCAGAACATCGAAGTCGTGCACACGATCTGCGCGTTGCTGGATGCCCGTGCGCCCCGGGACGATGGTCGGTCGCGCAGCAGCCAGATCACCTTCGTCGCCGATCGACCGGGACATGACCGCCGTTATGCCATCGATGCCTCCAAGCTGCGCAACGAACTGGGCTGGGGTCCGGAGTACACGTTCGAGCAGGGCATTGCGGAGACCATTGATTGGTATCTTTGCAATCAGGATTGGGTGCGGCGTGTACTGGACGGCAGCTATCGTCTGGAACGCGTGGGTACCACTGTCTGACAAAAGGGCATCAGATGACGACACGCAAGGGCATCATCCTGGCGGGCGGCTCCGGCACCCGCCTTTATCCTCTGACCCAAGCCATCAGCAAGCAGCTGCTACCGGTCTACGATAAACCGATGATCTATTACCCGCTCAGCGTGCTGATGCTGGCGGGCATCCGTGACGTCCTGGTGATCAACATGCCGCACGAGCAGGTCTTGTTCAAGACTCTGCTCGGTGACGGATCCCAGTGGGGCATGAACATCCAGTACGCGGTCCAGCCAAGTCCTGATGGCCTGGCGCAGGCTTACCTCATCGGTCGCGATTTCGTCGATGGGAAGCCGAGCTGCCTGATTCTGGGTGACAACATCTTCTACGGACATGGGTTCACTGACCAGTTGCGTCGTGCGGATGCCCGCGAGAACTGTGCGACGATCTTCGGGTATTGGGTCAATGACCCTGAACGATACGGTGTCGCGGAGTTCGACAAGGACGGACGCGTGATCGGTATAGAAGAAAAGCCGTTGACGCCGCGATCCAACTACGCCGTTACCGGTCTTTATTTCTACGATGGGCAGGCGAGCGAATATGCGGCATCCCTGAAGCCATCGCCCCGTGGTGAGTTGGAGATCACGGATCTCAATCGCTGCTATCTCGATGCCGGCAACCTGCACCTCGAGCAGCTTGGTCGCGGGCACGCTTGGCTCGACACCGGCACGCATCAGTCGCTGCTCGAAGCGTCGACTTTCATCGAGACCATTGAGGCGCGCCAAGGGCTGCGCGTGTGCTGCCCCGAAGAGATTGCCTATGGCAATGGCTGGATAGATGCGGATCAGCTGGAGAAGTTGGCGGTACCGCTGGCCAAGAATGGGTATGGGCAGTATCTGCTTTCGCTGGCCGCACGTGGAGTCGTCAGATGAAGGTCGTTGAAACCAGTCTGCCCGGTTGTGTGATTGTCGAGCCGACGGTCTTCGGCGACGGCCGCGGTTTCTTCTTCGAGACCTGGAACGCGGAGCGGTACGGCCAGCACAGTCTTCCAACGAAGTTCGTGCAGAGCAACGTGTCGTTCTCCTCGCGTGGGGTGCTGCGCGGTTTGCACTACCAATGGCCGAATCCACAAGGGAAACTTGTCAGTGTGCTGGAGGGCGAAGTCTATGATGTCGTCGTCGACATCCGTCGCGGATCATCGACCTTCGGCCAATGGGCGGCGGTGATCCTGAGCGCGGAGAACAAGCGCCAGTTCTGGATTCCGGAAGGGTTCGCGCACGGCTTCGCGGTGCTGTCAGAGCAAGCGATCTTCAGCTATCTCTGTACGGCCCAGTACGACAAGGCGGCAGATGCAGGCATACGCTGGAATGACCCTGCGATTGGCATCGACTGGCCCGTGTCCTCGCCGTTGCTGTCCGCCAAGGATGAAACCGCACCGCTGCTGGCCGACATCGCGCCCGAGCGGCTGCCGGTATACGCGCCGTGACGTTCCTGCTGCTGGGGGCCAATGGACAGGTCGGCAATGAGTTGAGGCGCAGCCTGGCGGCTATGGGCGAGGTCGTGCCTACGACGCGGTGCGGTGAGCTGCCCGATGGTGGCCGCTGTGAGATCGCCGACTTCGACCGGCCGGACACCCTGGTTGAGCTGGTCGAGCGCATCCGGCCGACAGTCGTCATCAACGCAGCCGCCTACACGGCGGTGGACAAAGCGGAAGACGACATCGAGGCCGCGTTTCGCGCCAACGCGGAGGCGCCGGGTGTGCTGGCACGGGCATGTAAGGACCGCGGCATTCCCTTCGTGCACTACTCGACGGACTATGTCTTCGACGGATGGGGCATACGTCCTTACCGCGAGGATGATGCGACCTCGCCGCTCGGTGTGTACGGCGCCAGCAAACTGGCCGGCGAAGAGGCGGTGCGCGAGGCCGGTGGCCATCACCTGATCCTGCGAACCGCGTGGGTCTATGGCCAGCATGGCCACAATTTCTTGAGAACCATGCTGAGGGTAGGGGCCGAGCGGGACGAACTGCGCATGGTGGCCGACCAGATCGGTACACCGACCCCCGCGAGCCTGATCGCGGATGTGACGGCCGAGTTGTTGCGCAAGCAGGTCCCGGTTTCCGGCACCTTCCACCTGACGCCGCGCGGTGAGACGAGTTGGCATGGCTTCGCGGAAGCCATCTTCGATGAGGCAGTCGCGCGGGGTTTGCTGGCGCGTGCCCCCCGCGTTCTGGCCATCACAACGGCGGATTACCCCACGCGGGCACAACGCCCCTCCTACTCGCCGCTTGACATAGGCAAGCTCGAGCAACAACTGGGGCATCCGTTGGCGGACTGGCGGACTGGCTTGCAACAGGTGCTCGGCGGCTGACGGCCGGCACGCAGCCACGCCCCGCCATCCATGCATCCGCGACCGTTGAACCCGGCTCGTGGGTGTGGAACGATGGTCGCCTGCATCGCCTGGGGAGGCAGTATGACGAAGTGGATCCATGTGGCCGTCAAGGCCATCTTGTTGTGCGTGTGCTTTGCCGCCGCGTCTGCGGACGCGGCCAATGACGTCGACGTGGGTGCGTTCGTCCGCAAGGACAAGTTCGATGACATCAAGCTCTCGCCGGGTGGCGACTACTATGCTGCGACCGTCAGGCTAGAGGACAGGACCGCACTCGCGATCATGTTGAGGAGCGGCAACAAGCTCACCGCGCATTTCGTGCTGGGGAAGAACACGCATGTATCCGGTTTCTGGTGGGTCAACCCCGAGCGCGTTCTGATTTCCATTTCCGAGAAGTACGGCGCGCTGGACGAACCGCAGCCGACCGGTGAGTTGTACGGGATCAATGCCGACGGCACCAAGCTGGAAATGCTGGTCGGCTATCGGGTGCAGAGTCGCGGCGCAGGGACTCGCATCCAGCCCAAGAAGGTCGAGGACGTGGCCGCGTTCCTGGTCGACACACTTCCGGGTGACGACAAGAACGTCATCATTTCGGTGTGGCCCTTCAGCGAAGACCCCTACACGCGTGCGGAGCGCATGGACGTGTACTCCGGTCGACGGACACAGGTGGCGCGCGCGCCGATCCGGCGTGCCAGCTTCGTGACCGACAACGCCGGCACCGTGAGGTTCGCCAGCGGCGCCGGTTCCGACAATATCCGAAAGCTCTACTACCGGCCGGGTGAAGGCGCCGAATGGATGCTCATCAACGACGAGTCCGCGACCGGGATCGGCGAGTATGCGATTGGATTTTCCGCAGATGACCGAATCGCCTATCTGCTGAGCGAGCAGCGCAAGGGTCCCGACATCATCGTTGCTTACGACGTGGATTCGGGTCAGCGCAAGACCGTGCTGCAGGATGCCACTGTCGATCCGCATGCCATCATCTACAGCGATGGTGTCGTGGGTCTGGACACCGACGCAACTGGTGGCCGCGTACCGGTGGGCGCGCTCTATTTGGATGGGCGTCCCCGCACGGCGTTCTTCGACAAGGAAGCCAAGGAGGCGATCCTGCAGCGTGAGCTCGAGCAGGCCTTCGCCGGGCACACTGTCGGTATCACCTCCATCACAGCCGATGGCGGCACTGCGCTGGTCGAGATGTCCAGTGACCGCAACCCGGGCGATTTCTACCTGTTCCGCATCAACGAGAGGAAGGCGGATTATCTGCTCAGCCGTCGGGACTGGTTCGATCCCGAGGCGATGGCCGAGTCCAAGCCGGTGCAGTTGGTCGCGCGTGATGGCTCGCCACTGCATGGCTACCTGACCTTGCCCAGGGGCGTAGAGCCACGCAACCTCCCCTTGGTCGTGCTTCCGCATGGCGGACCTTTCGGCGTGCGCGATATGTGGCACTTCGATGACGAAGCGCAGATGCTTGCCGGCGCTGGCTACGCGGTCCTCCAGCCGAACTTCCGCGGATCCGGCGGCTACGGCCGCACGTTCCGGGAGGCGGGTGCCCGTCAGTGGGGCTTGGCCATGCAGGACGATGTCACCGATGCGACCAAGTGGGCCATCCAGCAGGGCATCGCCGATCCTCTCCGCATCTGCATTTATGGTGCGAGCTATGGTGCATATGCGGCTGTCACGGGGGCAGCCAAGGAACCCGGGCTCTATCGCTGTGCCGCGGGATACGTGGGTGTCTACGACCTTCCGATGATGCATACGCGTGGCGACGTCCAGCGACGGGGCTCGGGTGATACCTATCTGAATCAGTGGATCGGGCCGCGCAATGAACTGGCTGCGGTTTCGCCGGTCAACATGGCCGACAGGATCAAGGTGCCCGTGTTCCTTGCTGCAGGTGGCGAGGACGAACGCGCCCCGGTTCAACACACTGAAATCATGGAGCGTCGGCTGAAGGCTGCAGGCGTGCCGGTCGAGTCGCTGTACTACAAGACGGAAGGGCATGGCTTTTACATGGAAGCCAACCAACGCGAGTACTACACGAAGCTGCTGGACTTCTTCCACCGCCATCTCGGTGGTGCGAAGGCCAAGTAGGTCGCCTGTTCGATCGAGCCACAACGGCGCCTGCGGGCGCCGTTGTCGTTCATGCCTTGCGCATCATCCGTTTCAATGCGGGTGCCGCCACCAGTGCCAGGGCCGCGCACCCCAGGCCGATCCACATCATCAGCCAGAAAAGGTCCGCGTAGCCCGCGGCTGCCTGCGCGATGTCCCATGTCTGATCCTTCGGGATATCCACGGCTGCCAGCTTGCCGAACTGTGCCGCCAGGGTTTCAGAGAAGGCGGTGGCGAGCAGCCACATGCCCATCATCAGCCCCACCACGCGTGGCACGGACAACTCGGTGACGGCCGCGAGGCTGACGGGGGCCAGGCACATCTCGCCGACTTCCAGCAGCAGGTAGGCGAGCACCAGCCACCACACGCTGGCCATCACGCCCGTGTCGCCGACCTGTTGCGCGGCGATGGCGAGCGGCACGAACGAAATCCCGCCGAACAGCAGACCCAGCGCACCCTTCACTGGCTTGGAAAGGTCGCGCCCGCGCCGGCCCAGGGCTGCCCACAGCCATGCGAAGGCCGGCGCCAGGACTACCAGGAACAGCGCGCCGAGATACGTCAGCGAGCCTGCGGTCTGCGGCAGGACCACGGAATCGCGCAGTACAAGCACCACCAGGGTCGCGACCGCGACGAGGAACAGCACGCGCGGGAGTGGGCGGCGTGCGTCGCGTTCACTGGATCGCGCGGCGATGACGAACGCCACCGGCATCGCCAGCAAGCCCCACATCGACCAAGGCACCGTCGCCACGAACAAGCCCAGGTTCTCGGCCAGGCTGTCCGACCACACCACCACGCTTCGTGCCTGCACCAGCGACGGGAACAGATCCTTGGTCAGCAGTCGGTCGGTGAACATCACCCATGAGCCGTAGGTCTGCTCGTACAGGGTGAAGAACGCCAGGCACATGGAGATCATCGCCATCAGCGCGATCATCTGGCGCCGCTGCGGCGGGGTGCATTGCGTGGTGACGAACCAGGTGAACCATCCCAGCACCAGCATCAGCACCACCAGCATCAGGACCAGTGCCAGCGACAGCTCGCCGCCCAGTGCGAAGGCGCCGTTCGCCGCCGCCCACATCAGCCAGGCCAGCGGCAGCACGCCGAGCAAGGCACCGAGATAGATCGCCGCCTCGCGCGGAACGCCGAGCACGGGTACGCGCAGGGCGCCCGGCGAGGGTGGCTCCGCGTGGCCCTGCAGGTAACGCTGGCCCCACAGGAACATCGCCAGACCGAGCAGCATCCCGATGCCCGCCGCGCCAAAACCGTACTTCCATCCGAGCGTCTCGCCGAGGTAGCCGCACACCAGCGAGGCCAGCAGCGCACCCAGGTTGATGCCCGCGTAGAACAGACTGAAACCGCCATCGCGGCGCGGATCGCCCGGCGGATACAACCGTCCGACGATGCCGGTGATGTTGGGCTTCAGGAAGCCAGCGCCCATCACGATCAACGCCAGCGACAGGTACATGGTGCGCAGCGCCCCTTCGTCGCGCGTCACCACACCGCTATCCGAGACTGCGGCCGTACCTTCCAGCGCCATGCCGGCATGCCCGGCGACCAGCAGCAGCCCGCCGAAGACCACCGCCTTGCGCATGCCCAGCCAGCGGTCGGCCAGCAGACCGCCGATCACGGGGATGCAATAGACCAGGCCGCCGTACGCGCCGATCAGGTCGTAGCCGGCACCGTCGGCGAACAGGTGGTACTTGGTCAGGTACAGCAGCAGCAACGCCTTCATGCCGTAGAAGGAGAAGCGCTCCCACATCTCGGTGAAGAAGCAGACATAGACGCCCTTGGGGTGGCCCAGGAAGTCGTCGCGACCGGCGACCCAGGGGGCAGAGTGGCTCAAGGATCGCTCCGGCATCGGGAAAACCAGCCGAGTATAGGTGGCGCGCAGGAGGACGCAGCTGGACTTGCCGCGCAGCGAACGCTAGCGTGTCCGCTTTCCGCCATTCGGGAACGCATCATGAGCTCGCCGGGGACCCCGCAACTTACCTTCCGTGCCGTCGTGCTGGCCATCGTGCTGGCCGTCGTGCTGTCGGCCGCCAACGCCTACCTGGGCTTGTTCGCCGGCCTGACCGTGGCCACCGCCATCCCGGCGGCCGTTGTCTCGATGGGCGTGCTGCGCCTGCTGGGCGGCGGCACGATCCTGGAGAACAACATCGTGCAGACCGGTGCTTCCGCCGGCTCATCGATCGCGGCGGGCGTCATCTTCACCATCCCGGCGCTGATCATCCTGGGCTACTGGCAGGACTTCCAGTACTCCTGGGTGCTGGCCATCGCCGGTCTCGGCGGCCTGCTGGGCGTGCTGTTCTCAGTGCCCCTGCGGCGTTCGATGATCGTCGAAGAACCGCTGCCCTTCCCCGAGGGCAAGGCCGCGGCCGAAGTGCTCAAGGCTGGCGAGAACCCGGGCCCCGGCCTGAAGATCCTGGCCTTCTCCGCCGCCATCGGCGCCGTGCTGAAAGTCGCCGCCCACAGCGGCATGCGCCTGATCCCGGATACTGCCGCCGGTGCGGGCTTCTTCGGCAAGTACCTCGGTTACATGGGCACCAACCTGTCGCCGGCGCTGCTGGGCGTGGGCTACATCGTCGGTCTGAACATCGGCATCGTGGTGCTGTCCGGCAGCATCCTGTCGTGGCATATCGCCATTCCGCTGTACCACATGGCGTTCATGGGCACCGATCCTGCGCTGGCGCAGAGCATCGCGGGAGCGGGGCCGGAGGACATCGCGGGTGCGATCTGGTCGGCCAAGATCCGCTACCTGGGTGTCGGCGCCATGTTGATCGGCGGTGTCTGGACGCTGTTCTCCCTGCGCAAGTCGCTGCTGTCGGGCGTGAAAAGCGGCATCGCGGCCGCGCGCGCCGGATCGGGTGGTGCCGAAGTCGCGGAGACCGAGCGCGACCTGCCGATGAAGTGGATGCTGGTGGCGCTGGTGGTGTTCGTGCTGCCTCTGCTGCTGCTGTACCAGGCCATCGTGGGCATGTGGCACGTCAGCATCCCGATGGCGATCATCATGATCGTGGCGGGCTTCCTGTTCGTGTCGGTGTCGGCCTACCTGGCCGGCCTGGTGGGTTCGTCGAACAACCCGGTGTCGGGCATCACCATCGCCACCATCCTGTTCGCCTCGGTCGTGCTGCTGTTGCTGCTGGGCGAGAGCGGACGCATGGCGGTCGGTGTCGGCGGCGCGCCGCTGGGTGCGGTCGCCGCGATCATGATCGGCGCGGTGGTGTGCTGCGCGGCGGCCGTGGGCGGCGACAACCTGCAGGATCTCAAGGCCGGCTACATCGTCGGTGCCACGCCGTGGAAGCAGCAGCTGATGCTGGGCATCGGTGCGTTCTCCTGCGCGCTGATCATGGCGCCGGTGCTTAACATCCTGTCCGAGGCCTACGGCATCGGCGCGCCGACGGCCGAACATCCGAATCCGCTCTCCGCACCGCAGGCCACGCTGATGGCGTCGGTCGCCAAGGGCCTGTTCGGTGGCGAGCTGCCGTGGGGCATCATCGCCATCGGCGCCGTCATCGGTGCGGTCATCATCGCCATCGACGAGATGCTGAAGGCCCGGAAAAGCAGCTTCCGCGTGCCGGTGCTGGCGGCGGCCATCGGCATCTACCTGCCGCTGGAGCTGATGGTGCCGATCTTCCTCGGTGGCCTGTTGGCGTACTTGGTCGAGAAGCGCCATGGCATGGTCGGCACGAAGGACGAGGAGGCGCGCGACCGCCTGCATCGTCCCGGCACCCTGTTCGCGGCGGGCCTGATCACGGGTGAGGCGCTGATGGGCATAGCCGTCGGCGTGGCCATCTACGCCACCAAGGATCGCGACGTGCTGGTGCTGCCCGAGGCGTTCCAGCAGGGTGAGATCGTCGGCCTGGTGATCCTGGCCATCGTCGGCTGGCTGCTGTACCGCACCGGCGCCAAGTCGAAGGCGCTGGGCGACGTGGAGCCTGGTCCCCGCTGACCGGACACATGGCGCGAAGGCGTGACCTCACGCCTTTGCGCCGCGGCGCGCTTAGCGCCTACCATCGGGGTTTCCCTGTTGCCGGAGCCCCGGATGAAGCTGAAATCCGCCCTGTTGCCCCTCTGCCTGCTGGCGGCGCTGCCGTCGTTGGCCCACGCGCGTGGCCTGGACGTGCGTGACCTGCAGAAGCTGGACCGCGTGTCCTCGCCGGTCCTTTCGCCTGACGGCGGCACCGTCGTATTTGCCAAGCGCATTGTCGATGCCGAGGTGGTCAAGGCCAGCAGCAGCCTGTGGGTCCGCAACCTGCTGACCCGTGACATGGCGCCGCCCAAGCGGTTGACACCGGAAGGCTGGAGCGTCAATTCGCCCTCGTTCTCACCAGACGGCAGGACGGTCTATTTCCTCAGCGCCAAGTCCGGCACGCAGCAGCTGTATGCGCTGCCGGTTGCCGGTGGTACGCCGCGCCAGCTGACGGCATTCGCACTCGACGTGGCCGGCTACAAACTCTCGCCGGATGGAGCGCGCGTGCTCTTCAGCACCGACACCTTCGCCGAGTGCAAGGCCGATTTCGCCTGCACGAAGAAGAAGCTCGACGACACCGCCGCCAAGAAGAGCACCGGCGTGATCTACGACGGCCTGTTCGTCCGCCACTGGGATACCTGGGTCGACGGCCGTCGCAGCCGCCTGTTCGTGGCCGCATTGCCGGAAGGCAAGGCCAAGCCGGTCGCCAACGCCACCTCGCTCACGGACGCGATCGATGGCGATGCGCCGTCCAAGCCGTTTGGCGGTGCTGAAGAGTACACCTGGTCACCCGACGGTAGCGCCGTCGTCGCCGCTATCCGCGTCGCCGGCAAGGGCGAAGCCTGGTCCACCAACTTCGACCTGTACCAGTTCGCCGCTGATGGCGGCACAGCGCCCGTCAACCTTACCGCCGCTAATCCCGCGTGGGATACCGGCCCGGTCTTCAGTGCCGACGGCAAGACCCTCTACTACCGCGCCATGAAGCGCGCAGGCTTCGAAGCCGACCGCTTCGGCCTGATGGCGATGGACCTCGCCACGAAGCAGGTGCGCGAGATCGCACCGACGTGGGATCGTTCCGCCGATGGCATCGTGCTGTCGAAGGATGGCGCGACGATCTACACAACCGCGCAGGACGTGGGCCAGCATCCCCTGTTCGCCGTGGATGCCTCGAGTGGCGACGTGAAGAAGGTCATCGGCGACGGCAGCATCTCGGCCTTCGACATCGCCGGCGACACGCTGGCGCTCACCCGCAACACGCTGAAGAGTGGCGATCAGCTGTTCACGACGGATCTGTCCGGCGCACCACTGCGCGCCATCACCCCCAGCGCCGGCGACATGCTGAAGGACGTCCAGTTCGGCGATTACGAGCAGTTCACCTTCAAGGGCTGGAACAACGAGACCGTGCACGGTTACGTGGTCAAGCCGCACGACTACGTGGAAGGCCGGACGTATCCGGTCGCGTTCCTGATCCATGGCGGCCCGCAGGGCAGCTTCGGCGACGGCTGGAGCTACCGCTGGAATCCGCAGACGTACGCGGGGCAGGGCTATGCGGTGGTGATGATCGACTTCCATGGTTCCACCGGTTACGGCCAGGCCTTCACCGATGCGATCAGCCAGCACTGGGGCGACCGTCCGCTGGAGGACCTGCAGAAGGGTTGGGCCGCCGCGCAGGAGAAGTACACCTTCCTCGATGGGAAGAACGCGTGCGCCCTGGGCGCCAGCTACGGCGGCTACATGATCAACTGGATCGCGGGCAACTGGAACGAGCCGTGGAAGTGCCTGGTCAACCACGACGGTGTGTTCGACATCCGTTCGATGGGCTACGTGACCGAGGAGCTGTGGTTCACCGAGTGGGAGAACGGCGGCACGCCGTACGACGTGCCGAAGAACGTCGAGAAGTTCAATCCGGTCAACCACGTCGCCAAGTGGCGAGTACCGATGCTGGTGGTACAGGGCGAGAAGGACTACCGCGTGCCGGTCGACCAGGGCCTGTCCACGTTCACAGCGCTGCAGCGCAAGGGCATCGACTCGAAGCTGCTTTACTTCCCCGACGAGAACCACTGGGTGCTCAAGCCGCAGAACAGCATCCTGTGGCACGACACCGTCAATGCCTGGCTGAAGCAGCACATCGGCCGTTGAGCGTCATGCGATGGCCGGCCGGGTGCCGGCCATCGTCTTTTCCGAAGTCCGTAGGGGAGTCCTGATCGATGGCGATCGAAGCCACCGCACCATCCACTGCACTGATCCAGAACGACGCCGTCGTGATGGGCCTGCTCGCCGCCACGCTGGCGTTCGTCTTCTGGGGCGCCTCGCGTCCGGCCGGCGCATGGAAGAAGTTCTACGCCGTCGTACCCGCGCTGTTGATGTGCTATTTGCTCCCGGCGATCTACAACAGCGTCGGGCTGATCGATGGCAGCGCGTCGGGCCTGTACGCGATGGCGCGCGACTACATGCTGCCCAGCTCACTGGCGCTGTTCTGCATCGCCATCGACCTCGTCGCGATCCTGCGGCTGGGGCCCAAGGCGATCATCATGTTCCTGACCGGCACAGCGGGCGTGATGCTGGGTGCCGTCGTGTCGTTCCTCGCACTGGGCATCATCCATCCGGAAACCGTGGGCGGTGATACCTGGAGTGGCATGGCCACGCTCGCCGGCAGCTGGATCGGCGGTGGTGCCAACCAGGCCGCGATGAAGGAAGTATTCGCCGTCGATTCCACCCTGTTCGGGCAGTTCGTCGCGGTCGATATCCTGGTCGCCAACGTGTGGATGGCGTTCCTGCTGTTCCTGATTCCGCGCGCCGCCAGGATCGACCGCTGGATGGGGGCCGACACCCGCGTGATCGACGACCTGCGCGAGCGCATGGAGAGTTACCACGCGCAGCATGCCCGCAATCCCACGCTCACCGACCTGATGATCATCCTGGGCATCGGCTTGGGCACGACGGGCCTGGCGCACTTCCTTGCCACCCCCCTGGTCGAGTGGATCAAGACCTTGCCGACAGAATGGAGGCTCGAGGACTTCAGTCTGACCTCCACGTTCTTCTGGATGGTGGTGATCGCCACCACGGTCGGCCTGCTGCTCAGTTTCACGCGCGCCCGCCAGATGGAGGGCGCCGGTGCATCGAAAGTCGGCACCGCGATGCTGTACGTGCTGATCGCCACCATCGGTATGCACATGGACCTGAAGGCGCTGGTCGACAAACCGTGGCTGTTCCTGCTGGGCGCGATCTGGATCCTGACGCACGGCCTGCTGCTCTTCATCGTCGCCAAGCTGATCAAGGCGCCGCTGTTTTTCGCTGCCGTGGGTTCGCAGGCGAACATCGGCGCGGCGGCGTCCGCGCCGGTCGTGGCCAGCGCATTCCATCCGTCTCTCGCTCCCGTTGCGGTGCTGCTCGCGGTGTTCGGCTATGCGCTGGGTACGTACTGCGCGTACATCACCGGCATCGTGCTGCGCGGCATGGCGGGGTAGGGCAAGATCAGGGTCTCCTGTAGGAGCGACGTAAGTCGCGACGTTGATATTTCCGGTTGCGACTCACCGGTGCCGGCGTGCCGGCACCACTCCTACAGAAGCAAAAAAGGGCGAAGCCATTGGCTTCGCCCTTCTTCTTTCCTCATTTCTGTCCGATCAGCAGCAGCGAAACCCACTCCTGCCGCCGAACCGCGCTTCCTGCCGTTCGCGGAAGAACGTCTTGTAGTCCATCGGCTCGCGGTCCGGATGCTTCTCCAGCACATGCCGGACATAGTTGTCGTAATCCGGCACGCCGCAGCACAGCCGCGCCGTCTGCACGAGCCTTCGCCACACACGTTTGTGCGTGGCGAAGTGCGAGAGCGGAACGAGTTCCGTGCCCATGGCTTACAGCCAGGCCTTCTGCTGTTCTTCGCTCAGCGCGACGAACGGCGTCTCGCGGTCGCTGCGCTCGCTGCTGCGACGGGCCTTGGCAATCGCCCGCAGCGCATATACCAGCACGCTGAGCACCACGAACAGGAACAGCACGGTCAAACCCGTGTTGACGTAGCTGTTGACCACCACCTGGTGCATCTGGCCCATGCTCTTCGCCGCGCCGAGCAGTTGGCCGTCGGCGATGGCGGCCTGGTACTTCTTGGCCTGCGCCACGAAGCCGACCGCCGGATTGCTGTCGAAGATCTTGATCAGGCCCGCGTACGTGGTGCAGATCAGCAGCCAGATGGTGGGGATGACCGTCACCCACGCATAGCGGTCGCGCTTCATCTTGAACAGCACCACCGTGCACAGCATCAGCGCGATGCCGGCCAGCATCTGGTTGGCGATGCCGAACAGTGGCCACAGTGTGTTGATGCCGCCGAGCGGATCCACCACGCCCTGGTAGAGGAAGTACCCCCACAGTGCGACGCAGCCGGCCGTACCGATGACGTTGGCACTCCATGAATCCGTCCTGCGCAACGGCGGGATGAAGTTGCCCAGCAGGTCCTGCAGCATGAAGCGGCCCGCGCGAGTGCCCGCATCCACCGCGGTCAGGATGAACAACGCTTCGAACAGGATGGCGAAGTGGTACCAGAACGCCATCATCGCGTCGCCGCCAGGCAGGGCATCGTGCAGGATCACCGCGATGCCGACCGCCAGCGTCGGTGCGCCGCCCGCACGCGAGATGATGGTGCCCTCGCCGATATTGTGCGCCGTCTGTTCCAGCATTTCGGGCGTCACCAGGAAGCCCCAGCTGCTGACCTTCGCGGCCACGTCCACCGCCGTGGTGCCGATGGCGGCGGCGGGGCTGTTCATGGCGAAGTACACGCCGGGCTCGATGATGGAGGCTGCGACCAGCGCCATGATGGCGACGAACGATTCCATCAGCATGCCGCCGTAACCGATGTAGCGCGCATGCGTTTCATTGGCGAGCAGCTTGGGCGTGGTGCCCGAAGCGATCAGCGCGTGGAAGCCGGAGACCGCGCCGCAGGCGATGGTGATGAACAGGAACGGGAACAGTCCGCCCTTCCACACCGGGCCGTCGCCAGTGCTGGCGAATTGCGTGAACGCCGGCATCTTCAGCGAGGTCACTTCCGGGCTGGCGATGACGATGCCGATGGCCAGCGCCACGATCACGCCGATCTTCAGGAAGGTCGACAGGTAGTCGCGCGGCGCCAGCAGCAGCCACACCGGCAGCACCGCGGCCACGAAGCCGTAGCCGATCAGCATCCAGGTGATCTGGGTGCCGGTGAAGGTGAACGCCGGGCCCCAGGTGGGGTGCGCACCGACCTTGCCGCCGAACCAGATGGCCAGCAGCAGCAGGATGATGCCGACCACCGAGATCTCGCCGATCTTGCCGGGCCGGATGTAGCGCATGTAGACGCCCATGAGGATCGCGATGGGCATCGTGGCGATCACCGTGAACATGCCCCACGGGCTCTCGGCCAGCGCCTTCACCACGATCATCGCCAGCACCGCCAGGATGATGATCATGATCAGGAACGCGCCGAACAGCGCGATGGTGCCGGCCACCTGACCCATTTCCTCGCGGACCAGATCACCCAGCGAGCGGCCGTTGCGGCGGCTGGAGATGAACAGGACCATGAAGTCCTGCACCGCGCCGGCCAGCACCACGCCCGCGATCAGCCACAGCATGCCGGGCAGGTAGCCCATCTGCGCGGCTAGCACCGGGCCCACCAGCGGGCCGGCGCCGGCGATGGCGGCGAAGTGGTGGCCGAACAGCACGTGTTTGTTGGTGGGGACGTAGTCCAGCCCGTCATTGTTCAGATGCGCGGGGGTCGCCCGGCGCGGGTCCAGCCCCATCACGTTCTTCGCGATGTACAGGCTGTAGTAGCGGTAGGCGACCAGGTAGATGGACACCGCCGCCACGACGATCCACAGCGCGCTTATCTGCTCACCCTGGCGCAGCGCCACCACACCCAGGCACACCGCGCCGAGCAGCGCGAGCGCCGCCCAGCCGATCTTGGAAAAACCGTTCATTCGGCAACCCTCCGACAAGTCCGCACAAGGGTCGCCCCATGCGGGAGACCGGTCAATCCGTAATCCCGGATTCAGCCTTCGACTTTGGTCGCAGTGCGACGGCGTACTGCCGTCAGAGCCAGCGTGAGCGCTTGAACAGCCGGTACAGGCCGAAGCAGGCCAGCGCCACGCCCGCGATCAGGATCGGATAAGCGAAGCGTCCGCCCAGTTCGGGCATGTGCTCGAAGTTCATGCCGTACCAGCTGGTGATCAACGTGGGCGCCGCGAGCAGGGCCGCCCATGCACCGAGGCGCTTGACCGTCTCGCCCTGCGCCAGCGTCACCAGCGACAGGTTGACGCTCAGTGCGGCGGTCAGCATCTCGCGCAGCGTGTCGGTGTACTCGTTCACGCGCAGCACGTGGTCCTGCACGTCGCGGAAGTAGAGGCGCACTTCTTCCGGGATCAGCGCGCTCTGCGAGCGGGTCAGCTGTGCCAGCACGTCCTGCAGCGGTGCCACCGCCAGCCGCATCTGGGTCAGTTCGCGCTTCAGGTCGTACAGCTTCACCACCGTGCCGCGCCGGTAGGTGTCGGCGAAGATGTCCTTCTCCAGCGCGTCCAGGGTCTGCTTGAACTGGTCGATGATGGGGCGGTAGTTGTCGACGACATAGTCCAGTACCGCGTACAGCCCGTACGAAGGACCCAGCGCCAGCAGGTCGGCTTCGCGCTGCACGCGTTCGCGCACCGGCGCGTACGACAGCGACGCGCCGTGGCGCACAGTCACCAGGTAGCGGGGGCCGAGGAAGGCATGCGTCTCGCCGAAGCGGATGCGGTCGTCGACGACCTGCGCGGTGTGCACGGCCACGAACAGCGAGTTGCCGTAGGCCTCCAGCTTCGGGCGCTGATGCGCGTTCTGCGCGTCCTCCACGGCCAGGTCGTGCAGGCAGAACTCTTCCTGCAGCTTCTCCAGGATCGCATCGGCCGGTTCGTACAGGCCCACCCAGATGAAGCTGCCGTCGTCGATCGCGAGCACGTCGCTGATCTCGTCCAAGCCGATATCGCGCCGCTTGCCGCCCCGGTCGTATACCACGCAGTTGATGACGCACTGGGGCAGGGCGGGTTTCGTGTCGACGGCGGCGAGGTCGTTCATGGCGGGAATCGTGCGCCATGCGCGCGGTTGCGGCAACCCTGGCTCCCTGTAGGAGCGACGCGAGTCGCGACCGTCGCGACGACGCTCCATGGACGGGCGGCTGACACGGATCCTACGGCGCGAGGTGATGTCTCGTCCGCAGGATCCGTCTTTCGAAAGGTCTGGGTGGTTTTGTCTCTGCGGTCGCGACCCACGTCGCTCCTACAGGGACGCATGCATTACTGCGCGACGAACCGGATCGCCTGCCCGCCGCCCGGCGCCAGCTCGAGCGTCAGCGTGTCGCCACGCATCACGCTGCGTTCCTCGATCACGATGTCCTGCGGCGCGGTCTTCCAGTTCGCCTTGTCGCCATCGCGGTAGATCTGCGCGGTGTAGCGGCGGCCATCGTCGAGGAACGACAGCGGCACGCTCAGCGTGCGGGCGTCTTCATCGGTCAGCGCACCCAGGTACCAGTTGTCGCCGCCGCGTTCCTTGCGCGCGATGGTCACGTAGTCGCCGACCTCGCCGTTCAGTACGCGCGTGTCGTCCCAATCGACCGGGACATCCTTGATGAACTGGAACGGCGCCGGGTTCTTCTCGTAGTTCTCCAGCAGATCGGCCGCCATCTGCAGCGGGCTGTAGATCACCACGTACAGCGAGAGTTGCTTGGCCCAGGTGGTGGCGATGCCGTCGGTGGAGCGCGTCTTCATGCCGAAGATGCCGGGCGTGTAGTCCATCGGCCCGGCCAGCAGGCGGGTGAACACCAGGTTGGCTTCGTGCTCGGGCGGATTGCCGGGTTGGCCCCACGCGCTGAATTCCATGCCGCGCGCACCCTCGCGGGTGATCCAGTTGGGATACGTGCGGCGCAGGCCGCTGTCCTTGATCGGCTCGTGCGGGTTGACCGAGATGCGGCGCTTGGCCGCTTCGGTTACCACCTTCAGATGATGGCGGGCCATGTCCTGGCCTTCGTGCCAAGCGTAGTGACGCTTGCCGTCGCTGCCGGCGACCTTGGCCTGGCTGGCATCGGCCACGTAGCCGGTCTTCACCGCTGGCACGCCGACGCGCTGGTACAGGTCGAACGCGGCGTCGAGCTGCGACTCGTAGTGCGCCGCGTTGCCGGAGGTCTCGTGGTGGCCGATCAGCACGACATTCTTGGAGCGCGCATAGGCGCTCAGTGCTTCCAGGTCGAAATCCGGATACGACTTCGTGAAGCTGAAGTCCTCGCCGTTGCCGAACCAGTCCCCGTCCCAGCCCACGTTCCAGCCCTCGACCAGCACGCCGCCCAGGCCATGCTTCGCGGCGAAGTCGATGTGCTTGCGGACGTTCTCGTTGGTGGCGCCGTGCTTTGGCCCGGAGGCCCAGCTCTTCAGATCCAAGTGCATTTCCCACCACACGCCGACGTATTTCATCGGCTTCACCCACGACACATCGCCGAGCGCGTTGGGCTCGTTGAGGTTGAGGGTCAGGCTGGACATCGCCAGCCCGGCGGCATCGTCGCTCAGCAGCAGCGCGCGCCAGGGGGTGTCGAACGGCGCCGCACGCACCACCTTGCCTTCGCCGATGCCTGGGGTCAGGTCCGCCTTGAGTTTGCGGTCTTCCACCCGGGTCAGGTTCATGCCGCTGTAGTCGACCAGCGCAGCCTCGTGGATGGACAGGTGGGAGCCGTCGTCGAACTTGAAGGTGATCGGCGTCTGCGCGTCGCCGACCTGCTGCACCGGCGTGCGGTGGTACAGGTATTCCTCGCGATTCCATTCGCCGGCGGGTATCCACCACGCGGTCGCATCACGGGCCAGCGAGAATTCGGTCAGTTCCTCGCCGATCTTGACCTGCTCGAGGCCGGGTTGCTTCGGGAAGCGGTAACGGAAGCCCACTCCATCGTCGAACACGCGGAACACCACGTCGAAGCTGCGGAAGGGCTTGGCCTTCTCCTTCAGCGTGACCATCAGTTCGTTGTAGTGGTTGCGGACGAAGCGGCGCTCGCCCCAGGGCTGTTCCCAGGTCTCGTCGAACGTGCGCGTGCGCGGCTGCACGATCTCGATATTGCGCTCGAACTTCGGCGCGTCCAGCAGCAGGAAGCCGAGCCGCGACGAGGCGATGACCGGCTGGCCCTTGCGCGACACGGCGTAGGCGGGGCGCCCGTCGTTGTCGGTGGACAGTTCCACCACGATGGAGCCGTCGGGCGACGCGACGCGCGGTCCCGGGGCTGCATGCGCGACGTCCGCGCCAACGGTGAGCAGGACGATGAGCGGGAAGAGATAACGGAGCATGCGACCCTCGCGGTATGCAGAGGGCCGCATCGTGCGTGGCGGGACTCAGCGCGACAAGCGTCGCGGCATGAATACGTATGCAAGCGCGAGGTGCACCGGCAGCAGCAACGCGATCCATGGCTGGTTGTATTGCAGGCGCAGCGGCAGCCAGTGAAGGAACCAGGCGATCAGCGCGCCGCCCGCGATGGCGCAGACCAGCCAGCCGAACCAGGCGGGCGGCGTGCGGCGGCGCAGCACGGAAATTGCGCCGGGAATCAGCAGCACGCAGAGCGGGTTCAGCAGCAACAGGTTGCGGTTCGCCCATGCGGCCCAGTGGTCGGTGAAGCCCCACAGGTAGACCAGTAGGCCGCCGGCGGCGAAGCACAGCAGCCAGAACGGCACCGCAGCAGTAGCGATGGCACGCGGCCAGCGGCGACCTGTGAAACCGATCAGCAGGGCCGCCACGGCGCCCGCGCCGAGCCAGGGCAGCCATCGACGCGGCGTTTCCGCCGGCTCGGCCGCGATGCGGTGCGGCAGCAGCTGCATTTCCGACTGCACCAGCGGGCGGCCTTCATTGTTCTTCGCTTCGCGCAGGCTGTCGGCCAGCCGCATGGGGACGTAAGCCTCTTCCCAGCGCGACATCGGCTTGTCGGCTGACGGTCCCAGCCCCACGTCGAAGCCCAGCCACATCCATGTCGCGGGCGAGGCCAGTCGCACGGCTTCGCTGCGGAAGGTGTTGCCGCGCGAGCGGCCGGCGAGCTGCGACTTCAGCGTGCCGCCGAGCGCGGCATCGAGTGCGTCCCGCACCTGAGTCGAGCAATTGGAGGTGAAGTAGTCGTAGCGGTAGCGCGCATTCTCCGGCCTGGCCCGTTCAACCAGCGCATCCGCCAGTGCCTGCGCCTGCGCCGGCGCCAGGTCCAGCCATTGCAGCGAGACGCCGCGGCCGCTGTCCCGGTACTGCAGCAGATCCTGCTCGAACGGCAGCGCCATGAGGTAGTACATCATGTGGCCGCGGGCGAAATTGCCGACGAAGTCGGACTCGCCCGGATCGAAGAAGCCGAAGTTGTACGAGATCGCGTCGCCGCTGGCCGGATCGACGACGACAATCGCGTTGTGGCCGAAGCGCTCGAAGAACACCTCGCCCGGCTGCATCGTCGCCACGCCGATCCGCGGGGCGGCCCATGCCGTCGCGGCCAGCAGGCACAGCACGCCCAGCAGCGCCAGGCGTGCAGCCACGCTACGCATCGGCGAGCACTCCGACATGGAAGGCGTGTACGCGGCGCGCATCGGCACGGGCGACACGGAACATGAAGCGCCCGAGCGTGAGTTCTTCGCCGGTCTCCGGCAGGTGGCCTATCGCGGCGGTGATGAGTCCGCCGACGGTGTCGTACTCGTCGTCGAGGAAGTCGGCGCCAAAACGCTCGTTGAAATCGGAGATAGGCGTCAGTGCATCGACCACGAACTGGCCGTCGGCCTGCGCGGCGATCAGCGCGGCACCATCCTCGGCTTCGTCGTGTTCGTCGTCGATCTCGCCGACGATCTGTTCCAGCACGTCCTCGATGGTGACCAGGCCGGCCACGCCGCCGTACTCGTCGACGACGATCGCCATGTGGTTGCGCGATAGCCGGAATTCCTTCAACAGCAGGTTGAGCTTTTTCGACTCGGGGATCAGCACGGCGGGGCGCAGCAGTTCGCGCACGCTGCCGGGCCCATTGTCGGCCACCACGCCGCGCAGCAGGTCCTTGGCCAGCAGGATGCCGAGGATCTCGTCCTTGTTCTCGCCATGCACAGGGAAGCGCGAGTGGCCGGATTCCACCACATCCTTCATCAGGTCGAGGAAGCGCGCCTCCACCGGCAGCGAGACCATCTGCGCGCGCGGCACCATGACATCGCCCACGGTGAGGTCGGCGACGGCGATGGCGCCTTCCATCATCTTCAGGGTGTCGCCGCCGATCAGGCCGTCGGACTGCGCATCGCGCAGGATGGCCACCAGGTCATCGCGTGTGCTGGGTTCGCCGGAGAACGCCGAACTGAGGCGGTCCAGCCAGGAGCGCCGTTTCTCCGCAGGTTTGTCGGAGCCGTCCGGCGCAAAGGTACTGTCGTCTTCTGACATCTCGGGGGATGTGGTCGCCCACGGGGCGTGGCGGTCAGTCTAACCCGGTTGGGCGCCGGACGCAGGCGGCGCGGTCCCGGCAGGCGGTGCCGCTTCGTCCGCAGGCGCTTCCTCCGGAAGGTCCAGGCTGTAACTGCAGCCCACCAGTGTCTTGCCGGGGTGCGAGGCGACGTTGCTGACGTTCAATACGGCCGATTCGATCAGCAGCTTGCCGGTCGCGGTGTCGCGGATTTCCTCGCTGCGCAGCTCCTTGCCGAACATCGCCTTGGCCGGTGTGTCGATGGCGGTTTCGAGCGCCAACTGCTTCGCCAGCGGCCGGGGATCGGGCAGGTCGAGCAGCGCGATCACGCTGCCGCCGGAGAATGCGATGTGGTCAGTGTCGTGCCCGAAGACGCGGATCGGTCTGGCCAACCGGTATTCGGTCATGAACATGTTCGCCTGCGGCAGCGGCTGCCAGCCCAGTGCGACCGCCTTCAGCGGGTCCTCCAACGCGGGTGCAAGCGCGGTCAACCGGGCGATGTCGCTCCGGCACTCGATCAGGGCGGGCAGGTCCGGTCGCGCATCCTGCGCGGCAGCAGACAAGGGGAGGATCAATACCAGTGTCGGTACGAACAGCAGGGTGCGCAGCATGCCGTCAGTCTTCCGCGTAGGGATCGGCGATGCCAAGTTCGGCCAGGATCTCGCGTTCCAGCTGTTCCATGCACTCGGCTTCCTGGTCGTCCTCGTGGTCCCAGCCCAGCAGGTGCAATGCGCCGTGCACGGTCATGTGCGCGTAGTGCGCGGCCAACGGTTTCTTCTGTTCCTTCGCCTCGCGTGCCACGACCGGCGCACAGATCACCAGGTCGCCCAGCAGCGGCATCTTCACGCCCTTGGGCAGTTTGACGCCCTCGGCCATCTCGGCCGGGAAGCTCAGCACGTTGGTCGCGTAGTCCCGTCCCCGGTAATGCCGGTTGAGCGCGCGGCCTTCCTTGCTGTCGACGATGCGGATGGCGAGGTCGGCTTCGCGGATGCGGCCTTTCAACGCCGCTGCCACCCACTTGCGGAAACTTATCGCGGACGGAATGCCGGCGCGTGGCAGCGCGTAGCTGACGGCGACTTCGAGACGGACGGGGCCTTGGGTCATCTTCTTCGCTCGTCATTCCGGCGAACGCCGGAACCCATGTGGCTGTTGCTTGATGATGAGGTGACGCACGGCAGGCAGAATCAACATGGCTGGCTCGCCGTGCGGCGGTTGAAAGCCCAGCATGCGCTGGGACGACGGCAGACCGGAAGCCTACGCGACCGGTCCTGTTTCCGCATCCTTGCCGTCCCGCGCATCGTAGGCCCGTACGATCTTCGCCACCAGCGGATGACGCACCACGTCGCGGCTCGTGAAGAAGTTGAACGAAATGCCGTCCACGCCGTGCAGGACGTCCAGCGCATCCTTCAGACCGGACTTCTGGTGCTTGGGCAGGTCGATCTGGGTCAGGTCGCCGGTGACCACGGCGGTGCTGCCGTAACCGATGCGGGTCAGGAACATCTTCATCTGCTCGATGGTGGTGTTCTGCGCCTCGTCGAGGATGACAAAGGCATCGTTGAGCGTACGACCGCGCATGTAGGCCAGCGGCGCGATCTCGATGACGTTCTTCTCCAGCAGTTTGACCACCTTCTCCACGCCCAGCATCTCGTACAGCGCGTCGTACAGCGGGCGCAGGTAGGGGTCGACCTTCTGGGTCAGGTCGCCGGGGAGGAAGCCGAGCTTCTCGCCGGCCTCCACCGCAGGACGCACCAGGATCAGCCGCTGCACGCGCGATTCGTTCAGCGCTTCCACCGCACTGGCGACGGCAAGGAAGGTCTTGCCGGTGCCGGCCGGCCCGATGCCGAAGTTGATATCGTGGGTGGCGATGGCGTGCAGGTACTTGGCCTGGTTCGCACCGCGGCCGCGCACGGTGCCGCGCTTGACCTTGATGGCTACGTCCTGTGGCTGGTAGTCATCGTCGGCGATGCGGTCGACGTTGGCCGCGTTGAGGCGCAGGTGGATCGCTTCGCTGTCGAAGGTCTCGCCCGCCGTTTCTTCGTACAGCGCGTGCAGTAGCTTTTCCGTGGCGGCGACGGATTTCTCCGGCCCGGTGACGCGGAAGATGGCGCCGCGATTGGCGATTTCCACGCCCAGGCGCAGTTCGATCTGGCGCAGGTGGGCGTCGAACGGGCCAGCCAGGTTGGCCAGGCGCTCGATGTTCTCGGGTTCCAGGGTGAATTCGTGTTTGCTGGGGACAGTCATGGGGCGGGGGAATACTCGTGGCAATAGCGGTTAGTGGCGCGTCTCGTCGCCCGCGTCGTCCACCGGCCATTGGTGGAAGACATAGACCTCGTCATCGACGAGTGCCTGGTCGAAGTGTTCGGCTTCCGGTGCGTCGTGGCGCTCGATCTGCAGAGGCTCGTCTTCCACCGCGATGACTTCCCAGCCTTGCTCGCGGACGAATTCCACCGCGCGGCGCATGGGGTCTGGCGTAAAAGCGGGGCGCAGGTAACAGGTGATGAAAGCACCACCGGCCTCCGCGAAGTCGGGACTGTCGGGCAGGGGACGGGCTTCCAGCGTGAACACCCACAACTGGACGTTATCGGTGGAAATGGCGGCTGTTCCTGCAAACACAAGGCGGGTCGGCAGCGTAACCCGGCGCCCCGGAACCGGCCAGCCAATGCCGTTCGTCGGATTAGCCTTGAGATTTAATTAATCATAAAATTAAATAAGCCGCATGACGACCCCCAAACCACCCGCCGGAACCATCCGTACACCACGATCCGCGCACGGCGCCACGTCCGGCGTGACGTTGAAGAGGCCTGCACGCAAGCGCACTCCCGGACGGCGCCCGACCTCCGAATCGGCCGATCTGCGCGCCACGCTGCTCGACGCCGCGCTGACCTGCTTCGTCAGGAAGGGCATCGCAGCGAGTTCGCTGCGCGACATTGCGGCGGAAGCCAGCGTCACGCCGGCACTGGTGCACTACTACTTCGGCGACAAGACGCAACTGCAGCAGGCCGTGGTGGCCGAGCGGCTGCTGCCGGTCGTGGCGCAGATGCGCGCGCCCGTCGTGGAAGCGGGCGAGGGTGACGTGGCCGGACTGGTCGCCGGCTTCGTGCACGGGATCGGCGGCGTGGTCGCGCAGCACCCCTGGCTGCCGACGTTGTGGGTGCGCGAGATCTTGTGCGAAGGCGGCGCGTTGCGCGAGATGATGATCAGCCAGGTCGGGCCGATGCTGCCCAAGATGATGGCGGGCCGCTTCGCCGCCGCGCAGCAGGCGGGAGAACTCAATCCGGATCTCGACCCGCGCCTGCTGATGGTGTCGCTGATCGGGCTGACCATGTTTCCGATGGCCAGTGCGCCGATCTGGCGCCAGTTGTTCGGTGCCGACGACATCGATTTCAACGACCTGCGCCGGCACACGCTGGTGCTGCTGGACCGTGGACTGGAGCTTGACCGTGCGAAATGAACTGCCACGCGGCCTCCTCGCGGCCGCCATCCTGATGCTGGCGGGCTGCGCCGCCGATGCGCCCGAAGCCTTGGGCACGCTGGAATGGGACCGCGTGACGCTGCCGTCGCCGGTGGCGGAGAAGATCGTGCGGGTCGATGTGCGCGAAGGACAGCAGGTACCGGCCGGCGCCCCGCTGCTGCAACTGGAACTTACCCGCACTCAGTCGCAGCTCGCGGTCGCACAGGCGCAGGCCGTGCAGAGCCGCGAAGCCCTGGCGGAGCTGCGCGCCGGTCCGCGCCGCGAGGCCATCGCGCAGGCCCGCGCCAGCCTGGCCGCCGCGCAAGCGCAGGCCCGTGATGCGGACGCCTACTACGCGCGCTTGCAGCCGCTGGGTAGGCAGCGGCTGGTCGCGGCTTCCGAAGTGGATCGCGCACGCGCCGCGTCGCAGAGCGCGCAGGCCCAGGTCCGGCAGGCGCAGGCCGCGCTGCTGGAACTGGAGCACGGCACGCGCGTCGAACAGGTCGCGCAGGGTGAAGCCGCCGTCGCCTCGGCGGACGCACAGGCGCGTGTGCAGGCGGTGACGCTGGAGAAGCTCAACATCACCGCGCCGCGCGCAGGACGCATCGACAGCCTCCCGTACAAGCTAGGTGACCAGGCACCGGTGGGCGCGCCGCTCGCGGTGATGCTGGTGGGCGAGGCCCCCTATGCGCGCGTTTACCTGCCGCAGGCCATGCGCAACCGGCTGAAGGTCGGTGACACTGCGAGGGTGCGCCTGGATGGCGAGGACACGACCTACGAAGGGCGCGTGCGCATGATCCGCAGTGAGCCCAGCTTTACTCCGTACTTCGCGCTGACCGGCCAGGACGCGGAGCGCCTGAGCTATCTGGCGGAGATCAGCCTGGGCACGGACGCTGCAGGTCTGCCGGTGGGTGCGCCGCTGCATGTGGTGTCAGATGAAGCGCAGTGAGCCGCCGCCGGCGCCCCCTGCAGAAGGGGCTTCAGCCCCGATGCTTGATCCTGATGACGTGCGGTCGGGGCAGAAGCCCCTCCTGCAGGGCCGGGACGATCTTGCGATCCGCGTCCGCGGACTGACCAAGCGCTTCGGCGCGCTGGTGGCGGTGAACGATGTCGATCTCGATGTGCCGCGACGCAACGTCTACGGCTTCCTTGGTCCGAACGGATCGGGCAAGTCGACGACCATCCGCATGCTGTGCGGGCTGCTGACCCCGGCCGCCGGCGACATCGAAGTGCTGGGCCTGCGCATTCCCGAGCAGGCCGAGCAACTGCGCACGCGCATCGGCTACATGACCCAGAAGTTCTCGCTGTTCGAGGACCTGACGGTGCGCGAGAACCTCGAGTTCCTCGCCGCAGTGCAGGACATCCCGCGCGCGCAGGCGCGGCGGCGGATCGACGCGCTGGTCGAGCAGTACCACTTCCAGGACCGGCAGAAGCAGCTCGCAGGCACGATGAGCGGCGGACAGAAGCAGCGCCTTGCACTGGCGGGCGCGGTGATCCACGAACCGGAACTGCTGTTCCTCGATGAGCCGACCAGTGCGGTGGACCCTGAGTCGCGCCGCGACTTCTGGGAGAAGCTGTTCGAACTCGCAGACGCGGGCACCACGCTGCTGGTGTCCACGCACTACATGGACGAAGCCGAGCGTTGCCACCGCATCGCCATCCTCGACCGCGGCGTACTGGTGGCGGACGGTACGCCCGATGCGCTGACCGGCGAACTCGCCGGCCGCACGCTGGTGGTCGAAGCCGCGCAGCCGCGGCAGGCGCAGAAGGCGCTGGTCGCCATGCCGGGCGTCATCAGCGTGGCGCAGATCGGCAACGTGCTGCGCGTGCTGCTGTCGGAGAACGGACAAGCCGCGGACCGTATCGCGCAGGGCCTGCGCGCGGCCGGCATCGGCGCGGACGTGTCTGCCGCATCGGCCAACCTGGAGGACGTCTTCGTCTCCGCCACGCGCGGCCAGCCGGCCCGTGAGGAGGCCGCATGAAGTTCCGCCGCCTGATGGCCGTGATGGTGAAGGAGCTGCGTCAGATGCGGCGCGACCGCATCACCCTGGCGATGATCGTCGGCATCCCGGTGATGCAGTTGCTGCTGTTCGGCTATGCGATCAATACCAATCTGCGCGACCTGTCCGCCGGTATCGCCGACCAGTCGCGCACGGCTGCCTCGCGCGCGCTGGTGATGGATATCGTCGCCACCGGGGTGGTCACGCCGACGCGGGAAGCCGCCACCCCGCAGGAGCTCGTCCAGGCCATGCGGCGCGGCGAGATCAGCATCGGCGTGGTCATTCCGCCGGACTACGAGCGCCGCCGCGCGGAAGGTCGCGAGGCGGTGCAGATCTTCGTCGACGGCAGCGACAACGCCGTGCAGAGCGCAGCCGCCCAGCTCGCGCAGATGCCATTGGACGGCGGCAGCGGCCCGCTGGCGACACGCACCATCAGCGTGGTCGGCTTCTACAACCCGCAACGGCGCTCGGCGGTGAACATCGTGCCCGGGCTGATCGGCGTGATCCTGACGATGACCATGGTGCTGTTCACCGGCGTGGCCATCGTGCGCGAGCGCGAGCGCGGCAACATGGAACTGCTGATCGCCACGCCGGTAAGCAGCGCCGAGCTGATGATCGGCAAGGTGCTGCCCTACGTGGCCATCGGCCTGGTGCAGACTACAGTGGTGCTGGCGCTGGGCATGTGGCTGTTCCAGGTTCCGCTGGGTGGCAGCCTGCTGCATGTCTACATCGCCGCCTGCCTGCTGATCGTGGCCAACCTGACGCTGGGCCTGCTGATCTCCACCCGCGCGCAGTCGCAGTTCCAGGCCATGCAGATGACGTTCTTCATCTTCCTGCCGTCGATCCTGTTGTCCGGCTTCATGTTTCCGTTCGCCGGCATGCCGAAGGTGGTGCAGTGGATCGCCGAGGCACTGCCACTCACGCACTTCCTGCGACTGATACGTGGCGTGATGCTGCGTGGCGCCAGCCTGTGGGAGCTGTGGCCGGATGTGCTGGCATTGCTGGCTTTCACGACGGTGATGATGACGGCGGCGATCCTGCGGTTCCGCAAGCGCCTGGACTGATAGGCTGGCGCTCTTCCGGCAGGGATGGAGCGAGCGATGGACGAAGCAGCGATCGGTGCGGTGGTGGATGGCATGTACGCGATGATCTCGGGCCCGGCGGGCCCGCGCGACTGGTCCACGCAGGACGAGGTCTTCCATCCCGACTGCCGGCAGATCCGCACGGGCGTCGATGCGCAGGGTGCGCCGTGGCGGCTGTCCTTCTCGCTGGCGGAGTACCGTGTCAACGCCGATACGTTGCTGGCGGAGATGGATTTCTTCGAGGTCGAGACCGGGCGGGAAGTGCGCGTATTCGGCAACATCGCCCACGTGTGGAGCGCGTACGAAGCCCGCACGTCGCCCGACGATCCCGTGCCGGAGCGTCGTGGCATCAACAGCATCCAGCTCTACAAGGGCGAGGATGGCTGGAAGATCATCCACATGATCTGGGACAACGAGCGCGACGGCGTGCCCTTGCCTGCCGTCGGCTGACCGGCGTCAGTCGGTGCCGGCCACGCGCCCGCGCAGGGAGTTGGTCAGCGCCTCGGTGATCAACACGTCGACGAACTGACCGACCAAGCGCGGATGGCCGGGAAAGTTCACCGGGCGCATGTTCTCGGTCTTGCCCGTCAGTTCGTTCGGATTCTTCTTCGACGGCCCTTCCACCAGTACCGACTGCACCGAGCCCACCATCGCCTGCGAGATCGACGCGGCGTGGGCGTTGATGTGCGCCTGCAGCCGTTCCAGCCGCGCATGCTTGACGGCATCCGGCGTGTCGTCTTCCAGGTCGGCGGCCGGCGTGCCCGGGCGACGCGAATAGATGAAGGAGAAACTCTGGTCGAAGCCCACGTCCTCGATCAGTTTCATGGTTTTCTCGAAGTCCGCGTCGGTCTCGCCGGGGAAGCCGACGATGAAGTCCGAGCTGACCGAGATGTCCGGCCGCACCGCACGCAACTTGCGGATCTTCTGCTTGAACTCGAGCGCGGTGTAGCCGCGCTTCATTGCGGAGAGGACGCGGTCGCTGCCGGCCTGCACCGGCAGGTGCAGGAAGTTGGCCAGCTGCGGCACGTCGCGGTAGGCGTCCACCAGCGAATCGCTGAATTCCAGCGGGTGCGAGGTGGTGAAGCGGATGCGGCCGATGCCGTCGATCTCGGCGATGGTGCGGATCAGCAGGCCGAGGTCGGCGACTTCGCCGTCGCCGTAGGGGCCGCGGTAGGCGTTGACATTCTGGCCGAGCAGGTTGATCTCGCGCACGCCCTGCGCGGCGAGCTGCGCCACCTCCACAAGCACGTCCTCGAACGGCCGGCTGACTTCGGTACCACGGGTGTAGGGCACCACGCAGAACGAACAGTATTTCGAGCAGCCTTCCATGATCGACACGAACGCTGAGGGCCCCTCCGCGCGCGGCTCGGGCATGCGGTCGAACTTCTCGATCTCGGGGAAGCTGATGTCGACCTGCGGCCTGTTCTGCTCGCGGCGCGCGCGGATGAGCTCCGGCAGGCGGTGCAGGGTCTGCGGGCCGAACACCAGGTCCACGTAGGGCGCGCGCTTGACGATGGCTTCGCCTTCCTGGGAAGCCACGCAGCCCCCGACGCCGATGATGACGTCGCGGCCGCCGGCCTTCAGTGCCTTCCACCGGCCGAGCTGACTGAAGACCTTCTCCTGCGCCTTCTCACGGATGGAGCAGGTGTTGACCAGCACCACATCGGCTTCCTCGGGATTGTCGGTCAGCTCCAGACCGTCGGACGCGGCGAGCACGTCGGCCATCTTGGCCGAGTCGTACTCGTTCATCTGGCACCCGTGGGTCTTGATGAAGAGTTTTCCGCGCACGATGTCCGGGCTGCGCGGCTTGGCCAGCGGCAGCGGAACGAGGGCGGGGTCGGTCACGGCGGGGCCGGCCGTGGTCGGCAGTGCGGGGGCTTGCGTCCCGGTCATGGCGCTTAATCCAGTCGGGTGGGCGGGCAGGGGGCGCTTAGTTTACGCGCTGCGCGACGGCCGGTCCCCGTCCCCGCTGGCGTTGATAGCGGGTAACAGCCCGGCATGAAGGGGCCGGCGTCCGGCAGTCGGAACTCCGACCGGCCGCACAGATTGGAGGAAACCTTTGTTGGACAAGGACTTGGCAATCCCCCGGGAATTCGGGACACTGCGCGGCATGAGGGGGACTCTGACGCTTCTGGCCGCACTGGCCGCACTGGCCGCGTTGACCGCACTGCCGGCCAGCGCGGGCACGCTGTACAAGTGCACCGGCAATGACGGTGTGCCGAACTACGTCAGCAAGCGCGTCAGTGGCGCAAGCTGCGAAGTGGTCAGCCGCTACACGCCCGACCGCAACCGGCCGACGCAGGTCTCCGCCGTGTCACGGCCTGCCGTCGCTACACCAGCGGTGGGGGCGGCCAGCTCGCCCGCCCTGTCCGATTCGGCCAGCGCCATCGTCCCGGCAGTTGTGCCAGCCGCGTCCGTCCCCGCGCCCGCCACCGGTCCGCGCCGCGTGGTCAGCGGGCAGGTCTACTCCTACATCAAGGACGGCGTACGTCACTACACCAGTACGCGGCCGCGCGGCGGCACCCAGGTCGCCAGCCTGCGCACCATCAAGTACAGCTACATCGAGACCTGCTTCGCCTGCGGGAATCCGAGCGTCGACTTCGGGCGACTGCGATTGAACACCTCCGCTTACCAGGCCGAGATCGCCGCGGCGTCGCGCGAATTCGGTGTGGAGGAATCCATCCTGCGCGCGATCATGCACGCGGAATCGTCCTACAACCCGATGGCGCTGTCGCATGCCGGCGCGCAAGGCCTGATGCAGCTGATGCCGGCCACGGCGCGCCGGTTCGGCGTCACCGACTCCTACAACGCCGCGCAGAACATCCGTGGCGGCGCACAGTACCTGTCCTGGCTGCTGAAGCGCTTCAACGGCAACCTGACCCTGGCCGCTGCCGGCTACAACGCCGGTGAGGGTGCGGTTGACCGCCACGGGGGCGTTCCGCCGTACAAGGAAACCCAGCGCTACGTGCAGCGCGTGGCCGTGCTGGCCGATCGCTACCGGCAGGCGGTCGCCGCGCGTTGAGCCGCGGCGGGCGCTTTGGGCGCATGCAAGCCATTGATTCCACGGCAGCCGTTGTCGGCTCATTAAGCCATCCGTTACACTTTGCCGTCTTTATGCGGCCCGCACCGGCGTTTCGGGTGCGGCCTTGGCAGCCTTTTTAGCTACCTGATTGTTTTGCGGAGTGCCGGATGGCCATCGATGGGGTCAATGGGCCTGTGAATACGGGCCGACGCCGGTTCCTGACTGCGACCACCGCTGTGGTGGGTGCAGTGGGTGCCGGTATTGCAGCTGTACCTTTTATCAAGTCGTGGAATCCGAGCGCCCGGGCCAAGCTGGCCGGTGCCCCGGTGACCGCCGACCTGACCGGTCTGCAGGAAGGCCAGCGCCTGATCCTGGAGTGGCGCGGCCAGCCGATCTGGATCGTCAAGCGCTCCAAGGCGATCCTGGATGCGCTGCCGACCCTAGACGCGAACCTGCGCGACCCGCAGTCGCAGAACCTCGACCAGCAGCCGTCGTACATCAAGGGTGAGACGCGCTCGCTGAAGCCGGAGATCTCCGTGCTGGTCGGCCTGTGCACGCATCTGGGCTGCTCGCCGGAAATGGCGGCCGAGATCAAGCCCGAGCCGTACGACCCTGACTGGAAGGGCGGCTATTTCTGCCCTTGCCACAAGTCGCGCTTCGACATGGCGGGCCGCGTGTTCCAGGGCGTGCCGGCCCCCACCAACCTGGTGGTGCCGCCGCATTACTACGAGAACGACACGACCATCGTCGTCGGTCTCGACCCGCAGGGGGGCGCATAAGCCATGGCGAACATCATTACCCGTACCGCCGATGGCGTGATGGACTGGTTCAACGCGCGCGCGCCGGGCTTCATGCCCGTGTACCGCAAGCACATGAGCGAGTACTACGCGCCCAAGAACTTCAACATCTGGTACATCTTCGGCGTGCTGTCGATCGTGGTGCTGGTCAACCAGATCCTGACCGGCATCTTCCTGACGATGCACTTCAAGCCGAGCGCGGCGGAAGCCTTCGCCTCGGTCGAATACATCATGCGCGACGTGGAGTGGGGCTGGCTGATCCGCTACATGCACAGCACCGGCGCCTCGCTGTTCTTCATCGTCGTCTACATCCACATGTTCCGCGGCCTGATGTACGGCTCGTACCAGAAGCCGCGCGAACTGGTGTGGATCCTCGGCATGCTGATCTACCTGGTGCTGATGGCGGAAGCCTTCCTGGGTTACGTGCTGCCGTGGGGCCAGATGTCGTTCTGGGGTGCGAAGGTCATCATCTCGCTGTTCGGCGCGATTCCGGTGATCGGCAACGGCCTGACCGAGTGGATCATGGGCGACTACCTGCCCAGCGACGCCACACTGAACCGCTTCTTCGCGCTGCATGTCATCGCGCTGCCGCTGGTGCTGCTGCTGCTGGTGGTGCTGCACATCTTCGCGCTGCATGAAGTCGGCTCGAACAACCCCGATGGCGTCGAGATCAAGAAGGGCCCGAAGGGCAACCGCTGGTCGCCCACGGCACCGGCCGATGGCGTGCCGTTCCACCCGTACTACACGGTGAAGGATGGCTTCTACGTCGGCGGCTTCCTGATCATCGCGGCGTTCATCGTGTTCTTCGCGCCCGCGATGGGCGGCTGGTTCCTGGAGCACGACAACTTCTCCGAGGCCAACAAGCTGGTGACCCCGGCGCACATCAAGCCGGTGTGGTACTACACCCCGTATTACGCGATGTTGCGCGTAGTGCCGGACAAGCTCGGCGGCGTGCTGGTGATGTTCGGCGCCATCGCGATCCTGTTCCTGGTGCCGTGGCTGGATCGCGCCAAGGTCAAGTCCTACCGCTACCGCGGCCTGCTGTCGAAGGTGCTGCTGGGCGTGTTCGCGATCTGCTTTGTGTGGCTGGGCAAGATCGGTGCCGGCCCGGGTACGGACCCGGTGGAAACCATCGTCGGCCGTTTCCTGACCGCTTTCTACTTCCTGTTCTTCCTGACCATGCCGATCTGGACCAAGATCGACAAGACCAAGCCAGTGCCCGAGCGGGTGACGACGCATGACTAAGACTTTCGCCTCTCGCCTAGCTGTCTTCGCCAGCGGGTTGCTGATCTCGTTCACTGCCTTCGCTGCCGGCGGCGGCGACACGCTCCAGGCCGGCAACGACCTGAGCGATCGCGCCTCCCTGCAGCGCGGCGCGCAGCTGTACATGAACTACTGCGCAGGCTGTCACTCGCTGAAGTACATGCGCTACTCGCGCATGGCCGAAGACCTGGGCCTGACCGAAGACGAGGTGATGAAGAACCTCAACTTCACCGGCGCCAAGTTCGGCGAGCAGGTGCAGGTGTCCATGCCTGCCGCAGGTGGCGAGAAGTGGTTCGGCAAGATGCCGCCTGACCTGAGCGTCATTTCCCGTGTGCGCGGCAGCGACTGGATCTACACGTACCTCAAGTCGTTCTACCTGGACGAGTCCCGCCCGCTGGGCTGGAACAACAAGCTGTTCCCGAACGCCTCCATGCCCAACCCGCTGTGGGAACTGCAGGGCCTGCAGCATGCCGAGTTCGGCCCCGTCGATCCTGCCACCGGCGAGCGCCACGTCGAGGGTCTCAAGGTGGCCCAGGCGGGTCGCCAGAACGCGCAGCAGTTCGACCAGACCGCGCGCGACATCACCAACTTCCTGGAGTATGTCGGTGAGCCGGCGGCCCTGAAGCGCCAGAGCATCGGCGTGTGGGTGATCCTGTTCCTGGCGGCGTTGACGTTCCTGGCCTACCTGCTGAAGCAGGAGTACTGGAAGGACGTCCACTAAGGACCGTCGCGCATCCACTGCAGCGGTGCAGGGTCGATGCCCGCACCGCAAGGCGAAATTGGCCGGGCCTGGGGTTGCTTGGCTTTTTTCGGCAGGGATTGCACACTCAGGGACCGTGGCGACCGTCAGCAAGGGGCTGGCGGCGTCGGTGCGATCGGCGGATTCCGATCGTCGGAGAGCCGTGAATGGCTGCGAGTCCACGTATGCGCAATACACTGACGCTGTTTTCTTCCACCGATGACGTGCTCTGCCACCGCGTGCGGCTGGTGCTCGCCGCCAAGGGCGTCAGTTACGACCTCGTGCCTGTGGATCCGCAGAATCCGCCTGAAGACCTCATCGATCTGAATCCCTACCATTCCGTGCCCACCCTGGTGGAGCGCGACCTGGTCCTGTACGCCGCCTCCGTCGTCAGCGAATACCTCGACGAACGCTATCCCCATCCGCCGCTGATGCCGGTGGATCCGCTGTCACGCGCACGCCTGCGGCTGGCCATGCTGCGTATCGAGCACGACTGGGTGCCCCAGGTCCAGGCCATCCAACTGGGCAACAAGCAGCAGGTCGAAGCGGGCCGCAAGCGCCTGAAGGAATTGCTGACCGCCTCGGTGCCGCTGTTCAAGGCGAGCAAGTTCTTCCTCAACCCCGAAATGAGCCTGGCCGACTGTGCGATGGCCCCGATCATCTGGCGCCTGCCTTCGCTCGATGTGCCGCTGCCGAAGGACGGCAAAGCGATCGAGGACTATGGCAACCGGATCTTCCGCCACCCCGGTTTCCTGCGCAGCCTGACGGATGCGGAGAGGAAGCTGCGCGAGATCCCGGCCTAGCCGGCATCCGAGCAAGGCTTGGTTCGCAGGCATTGCAGGACAGCCCAGCGACCGGCAGCCGAGACGCAAAATGACTGACGCCACGCCCCGCATGACCAGCCATCGCCCGTACCTGTTGCGGGCCCTGAATGAGTGGATCGCCGACAACGGCATGACGCCCCATCTGCTGGTGGACGCCACGCAGGCGGGTGTCCAGGTGCCTGTCAGCGCGGTGAAGGAAGGCAAGGTGGTGTTGAACATCGCGGAACGTGCGGTGGTGCGGCTGTTGATCGACAACGAGGCCGTCAGCTTCACCGCGCGGTTCGGTGGGGTCAGCCAGGCCGTGTACGTGCCGGTCAGTGCCGTGCTGGCGATCTACTCGCGCGAAACCGGGCAGGGCATGGCGTTGCCGGATGACGTAGCGCACGATCCCGATGCCGGTGGGGGTGACGATGATCAGCCGCCCTCTCCGGACACGCCGCCCGATGACGATGCACCGCCGCCTGCGGGCAAGCGCCCGCCGTTCCTGCGCGTGGTCAAGTAGTACGGCGTCAGCGCGGATCTGCCGACAAACCCGCGCGGCGAAATCAGTGTAGGTCGGGTGGCGCGACCGAGCGCGCCACCGGCCCGACGAACGAGACCAGCTGGCCCTTGCGCAGCACCAGGCGGCCCACGTGGCGATCGACGCCGTCGTGGGAATACTCGAAGCGGAAGCTGCGCTCGAATCCAAGCCAGCCATCTTCGCCACGGCGCAGGCGGAGCCCGTTCGCGTGGACGCTCTGGTCCAGCCAGATGACTCCGGCGGCCTGGCAGGCGTTCCGGCCGAGTGCGCCGGCGCGCTCGGCGGCGGCGCGCGCCGCATTCCAGTAGGCGAACGCCGCCGCTGCGGCGATCAACCACAACAAGGCGCTCAGCGGAGACATGCGGGCCTCATGGCACGGGGCCGAGTTTCATCGAGAGGTCGATGGCGCGCACATGCTTGGTCAGCCCGCCGATGGAAACGAAATCCACGCCATCTGCGGCAATGCCCCGCAGCGTTCCCAGATCGACCCCGCCGGAGACCTCCAGCGGGATGCGGCCCGAATACGGTGCGGATCTGGCGCGACGAACCGCTTCGCGCCGCGTGCCTGCATCGAAGTCATCGATGAGGATGCGGTCGCAGCCTTCAGCCAGCGCTTCATCGAGCTGCAGCAGTGTTTCCACCTCGACGATGAGCGGCAACGAAGGGTGCAGATGGCATGCCGCGCGGATCGCAGCGGTGAGCGACCCCGCCGCGCGGACATGGTTCTCCTTCAGCATCACGGCGTCGTACAGACCCATGCGGTGATTCTGCCCGCCTCCGCAGCGGACCGCGTACTTCTGCGCCAGGCGCAGGCCTGGCAGGGTCTTGCGCGTATCCAGGATCGTGCAGCCGGTGCCGCGCACGAGGTCGACGTAAGCGGCCGTCATCGTGGCCGTTCCCGTCAGCGTCTGCATGAAGTTGAGCGCCGAACGCTCCGCAGTGACCAGTGCGCGCGCGCGGCCCTCCAGTGTGGCCAGCACCGTGCCGGCCGGCACACGATCACCGTCCTGGAAGCGCCAGTCGATGCGTACCTGCGGATCGAGCGCGCGGTGGCAGGCATCGAACCAGGGCTGGCCGGCGATGACGGCCTCTTCCTTGCACAGCAGGTAGGCGATGTCGGCGACGTCTGGCAGCAGGGCTGCGGTGGCATCGCCGCTGCCGATGTCCTCGGTCAGCGCACGCGCCACGTCATCGGCAATCACGCCCGCGTCGGGTGGCGTCGGACGCATGCTCATCGGCTGGCGAAGTCGCTGGCCTGTGCGGTGGCGATCGCTTCTTCCGCCAGCAGCACGGGGATGCCGTCCTCGACGCGGTAGACGATCTTGCGGTCATGCGTGACCAGTGCCTCGCGCAGGGGTTCGGTCTGGGCGGTGTCGTCGGCACGCCTGACCTGTCCCGCACTGATCGCATGGTTGAGTGTCTCCAGGCTGCGGGCGTCGAGCATGGCCAATGGCTGGCGGGTGGCGGGACAGCAGAGGAGGTCGAGCAGTTTGCGATCCATGGGGCACTCGATCAGCGGTTCGGTCAGGAGGGTAGAATACGTCTTTGCGACTGAGGACGGCCATGACCGCCAGCGTTTCCAGCCCCGTGGTGGGTATCGTGATGGGCTCCCGCTCGGACTGGGAGACCATGCAGCATGCCGCGCAGAAACTGGATGCGCTGGGCGTTCCCTACGAAGTGAAGGTGGTATCGGCGCACCGCACGCCGGACGTCCTCTTCTCGTATGCGGACGCGGCCGCGTCACGCGGGCTGCGCGCGATCATCGCCGGGGCGGGTGGTGCTGCGCACCTGCCGGGCATGCTGGCGGCGAAGACGGCGGTGCCGGTGCTTGGCGTGCCCGTGCAGTCGAAGGCGCTCAACGGAATGGATTCACTGCTTTCCATCGTGCAGATGCCGGCAGGTATTCCGGTGGCGACATTCGCGATCGGCAACGCAGGCGCCGCCAATGCAGGCCTCTTCGCTGCCGCCCTGCTGGCGCCCGAGTATCCGGCCATCGGTGCTGCGCTTGCCGCTTTCCGTGCAGGCCAGACCGAGGATGTGATGGCGCACGACGATCCCCGTCAGCCGCTATGACCACGGTCGGCATCCTGGGCGGCGGGCAACTCGCGCGCATGTTGGCACTGTCGGGTGCGCCGTTGGGCTTGCGCTTCCTCGTGATGGATACGGCGGCCGATGCGTGCGCCGGCCAGTTCGCTCCGCTGCTCGTCGGCGACTACCGCGATGAAGCCGCGCTGGCCGAGTTCGCGTCGAAAGTCGACGTGGCCACGTTCGATTTCGAGAACGTGCCGGCCGAGAGTGCCGAGTGGCTCGCACGTCGCGTCCCGGTGTTCCCGAATCCGCGCGCGCTCGCCGTCGCGCAGGATCGGCTGGTGGAAAAGACGCTGTTCCGCGAACTCGGGATCCCGGTCGGCGCCTTCGCGAACATCGAAACGCGCGCGCAGTTGCAGGCGGAGGTCGCGCAACTGGGCGGTGCCTGCATCCTCAAGACGCGCAGGCTGGGCTACGACGGCAAGGGCCAGTTCCGTATCAAGTCACCGGCGGACGTCGATGCCGCCTGGCAGGCGCTTGGCGCGCAGGCCGCGACGGTCGGCCTGATCGTTGAAGCGTTCATTCCGTTCGAGCGGGAGTTGTCGGTGATCGCGGTGCGGGGTCGCGATGGCGAATTCCGCACCTGGCCGCTGACCGAGAACTGGCATGTCGATGGCGTGCTGTCGGCGAGCCTGGCCCCGGCGCGCGTCGACGACGCCTTGGCCGAGGCGGCGCGCGCGCATGCGCGTCGATTGGCCGAGGCGCTGGACTACGTCGGCGTGTTCGCGCTGGAGCTGTTTTACCGCGAGGGTGAGTTGCTCGCCAACGAGATGGCGCCGCGCGTGCACAATTCCGGCCACTGGACGATCGAAGGCGCGGAAACGTCGCAGTTCCAGAACCACCTGCGCGCGGTGCTTGGCCTGCCGCTGGGCGAGACGCGCGTGCTCGGCCACGCCTGCATGCTCAACTGGATCGGCGAGATGCCGGCTGCCGGGGTCGTACTGCAGGAAGCGGGCGGGCACTGGCACGACTACGGCAAAGAATCGCGCGCCGGTCGCAAGGTCGGCCACGCCACGCTGAGAGCCGAGGACGCGTCTTCGTTGGCCCAGGCGCTGGCGCGCGCAGGTGCGGGCCTGGGACGCGACGCGCAGGTGGCGCCGGTCGTGGCGCGCCTGTCCGCGTAACCCGGCTCGCGCACGTACGCAAAAGAAAACGGCCGGGTTTCCCAGGCCGTTTCCCTTGGTGCGTGGACTTGGGCTCAGCGCAGGTTGCCGGCCACGAAATCCCAGTTGACCAGCGCCCAGAACGACTCGACATACTTCGGTCGTGCGTTGCGGTAGTCGATGTAATAGGCGTGCTCCCACACATCGATGGTCAGCAGCGGCTTGTCCTCACCGGTCAGCGGGGTGGCGGCGTTGGACGTGCTGGCCAAGGCCAGCGAACCGTCCGGACGCTGCACCAGCCAGCCCCAGCCTGAACCGAAGGTGCCGATGGCGGTCTTGGTGAACTCTTCCTTGAACTTCGCGAAATCACCGAAGGCCTTGTTGATCAGTTCGGCCAGCTTGCCGGTCGGTTCGCCGCCACCGTTGGGCTTCAGGCAGTTCCAGTAGAACGTGTGGTTCCACACCTGCGCGGCGTTGTTGAACATGCCGCCCTGCGACTTGCGCACGATCTCTTCCAGCGATGCGTCGGCGAACTCGGTGCCTTCGATCAGCTTGTTGAGGTTGTCCACATAGGTCTTGTGGTGCTTGCCGTAGTGGAAGTCGATCGTCTCGCCGGAGATGTGCGGTTCCAGCGCGGTGCGGTCGTAGGGCAGGGGGGGGAGTTCGATGGCCATGGCTCGGTTCCTTACGCTAGGCGGGTAAAAAGGGTGTGCGGGCACCGTCGGCGCGATGCGAGGGCTTACACTATGCAATCCGCGGGCGAAGCCGGCGGAACGGACCGAAAGTGTACCCGACGGTGGTTGCCAAACCGTCAAGGAAGGAGAAATCAGCATGCCGGTGATGGAACGCATCCAGGCCGAAGTGGATGGCCACCCGATCGTCCTTTTCATGAAGGGCACGCCGCAGTTCCCGATGTGCGGGTTCTCCAGCCGTGCGGTACACGCGTTGCGCGAAGCGGGCGCGGAGCATGTCTACACCATCAACGTGCTGGAAGAGCCCGAGATCCGCGCCAACCTGCCGCGCTTCTCCAACTGGCCGACGTTCCCCCAGCTCTTCATCAATGGCGAACTGATCGGCGGTTGCGACATCACGCTGGAGCTGCATGAGTCCGGCGAACTGCAGCGGATCGTGGCCGAGGCGCTGTCGCAGTGAGCCTGATCGGGTTGCCCAAGCGTGCGCCGCGCGCGCTGGACCAGCGAGTGGTGCTGGTCAGTGGCGCGCATGGTGGGCTGGGCAGTGCGGCGGCGGTCGCCTGTGCCGAAGCGGGCGCCACGGTGGTGTTGCTGGGCCGCAAAGTGCCGAAGTTGAACCGGATCTACGACGCCGTGTCGCAGGTGGGCGCGGAACCCCTGCTGTATCCGCTCGATCTGGAAGGCGCGACGCCCGACGATTACGCCGAACTCGCTGACCGCTTGCACGCCGAGTTGGGCCGTCTGGACGGCGTGCTGCATTGCGCCGCCGAGTTCAAGGGGCTGACGCCGCTGGAACATACCGACCCCGCCGCGTTCGCGCGCGTCGTGCACGTCAACCTCACCGCACCCTGGTGGTTGTCGCAGGCCTGCCTGCCCCTGCTGAAGCAGTCGGACGACGCGGCGCTGGTCTTCAGCGTCGACGATCTTGCGCGGGTGGGGCAGGCGTACTGGGGTGCGTATGGCGTGGCCCAGCATGGGCTTACATCGCTCGTGGGCATGCTGCACGCCGAACTTGCCAGCAGCAGCGTGCGTGTCGCCGCACTGCAGCCGGGACCGATGCGGACCGCATTGCGCTCGCGTGCGTATGCCGACGACAACGATGCGCAGGCCCGGGACGCCACCGATTACGCAGCGGCCTGCGTCACCCTGCTGTCATCCGCCGGCGCAGCACACAGGGGGCAGATATGGAAGGTACGGGCATGACCGTCCTGTCGGCGGCCCTGCTGCTGTTCCTGATCCTGGACCCGCTGGGCAACATTCCGGTGTTCCTCAGCGTGCTCAAGCCGTTGCCACCGCGTCGCCAGCGTATCGTGGTGGTGCGCGAGTTGCTGATTGCGCTGGTCGTACTGATGCTGTTCCTGTGGGGTGGCAAGTACGCGCTGGAAATGATGCACCTGCGCCAGGAGTCGGTCGCCATTGCCGGCGGCATCGTCCTGTTCCTGATCGGCGTACGGATGATCTTCCCCCGGCCCGAGGGCCTGATGGGCGAACTGCCCGGCGGCGAACCTTTCATCGTGCCGCTGGCCATCCCGCTGGTCGCCGGACCCTCCGGCATGGCCGCCGTCATGCTGATGGGCAGCAACGATCCTTCGCGCCTCGGCGACTGGAGCCTGGCGCTCCTGCTGGCCTGGGGTGCCACCGCGGCGATCCTGTTCTCGGCGACAGTGCTTTACAAGTGGCTGGGAAGAAGCGTCTTGACCGCGATCGAGCGGCTAATGGGTATGCTTCTGGTCGCCATTTCCGTGCAAATGGTCTTGGATGGCATCGGCACTTACCTCAAGTTGACCCCGCCCAACATCTGACATTCCGGCGTTCCGGCCCGCCCATCGCAGGGCCCGCCGACGACCGCCCGCCCGTGGGCTGCACGCTCTGCTGCAGTGCGAAACATTGTCATGCCGCGGTCACAAAATGGTCCTATCGTGTTAACCTGTTATTAACCTCCGCGGACGCCGCGTGGGCCATGGGAACCCCTAGCACGCCCTTCAGAACCGACCCCACCGGGTGGTTCCGCACGTCTCGTCAGCCAGCTTCGCCACATCACTCCCGTACCGAGGTTTATCCGATGAACCAATCCCGTCGTCTTCGCCTGTCCAAGCTCAGCCTTGGCCTCGTCGTCGCCCTCGCCGCCGCGCCTGCCTTCGCGCAGAGCACCTCGGCCGGTGTGGGCGGCCTGGTCACCGACAATGGCGGCCAGCCCGTCGTCGGCGCCGAGGTGACCATCACCCACGTCGAATCCGGTACGGTCAGCCGCGCCACCACCGATGCCAGCGGTCGCTACAACGCGCGCGGCCTGCGTGTGGGCGGTCCTTATCAGGTGACGATCACCAAGTCGGGTGAAGGCACCAAGACCGAAGACAACGTGTTCCTGGGTCTGAACCAGGTGAACACCGTCAACGCCGCCTTGACTGGCGACGTGGCGACGTTGGAAACGGTGACCGCCGTGGGCTTCGCTGGTGGCTCTGAAGTGTTCAGCTCAAGTAAGATGGGCGCGGGCACGAACCTGAATCGCGAGCAGATCGAGGCCCTGCCGTCGATCAACCGCAACATCCAGGACTACGTCCGCATGGATCCCCGCATCTCGCAGAGCGACAAAGCGCGCGGCGAGCTGACGGTGGGCGGCCAGAACCCGCGCTACAACGCGATCCGCATCGATGGTGTGAACACCAGCGACACGTTCGGCTTGGAGTCCAACAACTTCCCGACGATCCGCCAGCCGGTGTCCATGGACGCTATTGAAGCGATCAACGTCGATATCTCCAACTACGACACCACCATCACCGGCGCGACCGGCGCGGTGATCGATGCGGTGACCAAGTCGGGTACCAACGAGTTCCATGGCTCGGTCTACGGCGTGTACCGCGACAAGGACATGGTAGGCGACAACCCCACCAATGACGCTCCGTTCACCGGTTTCAACGACGAGCGCACCTACGGCATGACCTTCGGCGGCCCGATCGTCAAGGACAAGCTGTTCTTCTTCGTCAACTATGAGAAGTTCGAGCGCGACCGTGCGGCTGCCTCGTTCGGTCCAGTTGGCTCGGGCGCGACTAACACCGTCAACATCACGCAGGAGCAGATCGCTGAAGCGCAGGAAATCGCGCGCACCCGTTACGGTGTCGATATCGGTGGCTTCAATGCGCCCAGCAGCATCAAGCAGGAAGTCGAAGAGTACGCGGCCAAGATCGACTGGAACATCAGCGACAACCACCGCCTTTCGGCGCGTTACTCCAAGCTGGAGCAGATCGAGCCGAACCTCGCCGGTTCGAGCAGCTCGTCGCTCGGCCTGGACAGCCGCTGGTACGACATCTCCAAGAACGTCGAGACCTCGGTCGTGCAGTTGTTCAGCGACTGGTCCGACAACTTCTCCACCGAGTTCAAGGTCGGCCGCCGCACCTATGACTCGCTGAGCAGCGTCAATTCGCGCCTGCCGCAGATCAGCATCGGCTTCGGCACCGCCAACGATCCGGACCAGGCGGCTTCGCCGTACCTGAACTTCGGTGCTGACGAGTTCCGCCACGGCAACCAGATTAACACCACGACCGACACCGCGTTCGGTGCCGCGACCTGGTACGTGGGCGACCACACGCTGAAGTTCGGTTTCGACCTGGAAGAGAACGACGTCTACAACCTGTATGCCCAGAACATCTGGGGCTCCTACACCTTCGCCAGCCTGGAGCACTTCCGCAACGGCGAGTACGGCGAGTACCGTCTGAATGCGCCGGTGCCGGGCAACGACCTGAACTCGGTGGCGATGCGCTACAAGCACCGCAACACCGGCCTGTTCGTGCAGGACAGCTGGGCGGTCAACTACAACCTGACCTTGCTGTTCGGCCTGCGCGCCGACCTGCCGAGCATGGACGACGTTCCGGTGCACAACCTGCTGGTGCAGGAGGTCTATGGCCTGGACAACCGCAACAAGCTGGATGACGTGCTGATCCAGCCGCGCTTCGGCTTCAACTACACCTTCGACAGCGACCGTCCCACCCAGCTGCGCGGTGGCGTGGGCTTGTTCCAGGGTGCGGCCGCCAACGTGTGGGTCGGCAACTCCTACCAGAACTCGGGCTTCGGCCTGATCGGTTACAACGCATTCCCCAGCGGCATCGCCGGCCTGAGCGATGCCGAGCGTGAGGCGATCTGGACGAGCCTGCCGGTCAATCTGGACCCGGACAACCCGACCCGTCCGTCGCCGGCGTCCGGTTACACGATGATGGTCAACCTGATGGAAGACGGCATCGAGCAGCCGTCGGTCTGGAAGGCCAACCTGGCGTTCGACACCGAGCTGCCCTGGCACGGCCTGGTGGCGTCGGCCGAACTGCTGTACACCAAGGTCAACAATGCGATCTATTTCGAGCGCCTTGATCTTGGCGCGCCGACCTACACCGCCGGCGCGGACGGCCGCAACCTGTACTGGCGCAACCTGTACGGTACCGCCAGCGGCACGCGTTCCAACGGCAACACGGGTATCGGTGCCATCGCCGACACCATCCCGGGCTACGAGAACGTCACCGGTTGGCACGGCGACGGCGTGATCCTGATGAAGAACACCGACAAGGGTCGCAGCGGCCAGTTGACGGTCAGCCTGAGCAAGCCGCTGGAAGATACGTGGGGTTGGTCGGTCGGCTACACCTACACCGACGCGACGGAAGTGAATCCGCTGACGTCCTCGCGTGCTATCTCGAACTGGTCCAACATCGGCGTGTTCGATCCCAACTCCGATGAAGCCGCCACCTCGAACTACGAGATCAAGGACCGCATCATCGCCTCGCTGCAGTTCCGCAAGGCGTTCTTCGGCGACTACAACACCACGGTCTCGGCTTTCTATGAAGGTCGTTCGGGCTCGCCGCACTCGTGGCGCTACCTCAACGACATGAATGGCGACGGTTACACCAACGACCTGCTGTACGTGCCGAACGGCCCGGGTGACGTGCTGTTCAGCGGCGGCGCGACGATGGAAACCGCGTTCTTCGACTGGTTGGAGCGCAACCCGGACCTGGCCCGCTACCGTGGCCAGGTGGCCGAGCGCAACGGCAGCCGCAATCCGTGGGTAAACAACATCGACATCCGCATCAGCCAGGAGCTGCCCGGCTTCTTCAAGGGCCACAAGTCCGAGATCTGGCTGGACATCATGAATGTCGGCAACCTGATCAATAAGGATTGGGGCCACATCGAGTACCAGTCGCCGTACAGCGACATGCGTGCCGTCCGCTTCGTTGGTCTGGACCAGGCCACCGGCAAGTACGTGTACAACTTCGATGAGAGCGCCGTGTACAAGCGCTTCCTGACCGATGTCGAGTCGCGCTGGTCGCTGCAGCTGGGTTACCGCTACAAGTTCTGATAGTGCTTAACCGCAGTACCGAAAACGGCCGGGGCAACCCGGCCGTTTTCTTTTGGGCGGGCTCCTCTTGTCTCCGCGACTGCGCTAAAGTCCCGCCTCTGACGAACGAAGACAGGAACAACCCATGAGTGAAACGGCATCGAGGGCGCTGCCGGTTCAGGACGCGCGGATCTACCCGCGCGGTGGCCTGGACGTGCTTTCCCGCGCCGAAGTGGCGCGCCTGCGTGACGCCTCCTCCGGCGGCATGCACGAACTGCTGCGCCGCTGCGCGCTGGCCGTGCTGACCAGTGGCAGCGCGTCCGACGATCCGCGCGCTGCGCGCGATCTGTATCCGGATTTCGACATCCAGGTACTGCAGCAGGATCGTGGCGTGCGCATCGACCTGATCAACGCGCCTTCGATGGCCTTCGTTGACGGCGAAATCATCCGCGGCGTGGCCGAACTGCTGTTCGCGGTGGTACGTGATCTGGCGTACACCGCCATCGAACTGGGCCCGGAGTACGCGACCGACCTGGAGTCTTCCGCGGGCATCACCAACGCGGTATTCGGCCTGCTGCGCAATGCGCGCATCCTGAAGCCAAGCGACCCCAACCTGGTGGTCTGCTGGGGTGGCCATTCGATCTCGCGCGACGAGTACCTCTACACCAAGCAGGTCGGCTACGAGCTGGGCCTGCGCGGGCTGGACATATGTACCGGCTGCGGCCCCGGCGCGATGAAGGGGCCGATGAAGGGCGCGACGATCGCGCACGCGAAGCAGCGCCGCGCCAAGACCCGCTACATCGGCGTGACCGAGCCGGGCATCATCGCCGCTGAATCGCCCAACCCGATCGTCAACCACCTGGTCATCATGCCGGACATCGAGAAGCGCCTGGAGGCGTTCGTCCGCATCGGCCACGGCATCATCGTGTTCCCGGGCGGCGTGGGTACGGCCGAAGAGATCCTGTACCTGCTCGGCATCCTGCTGCACCCGGACAACGCGCACCTGCCGTTCCCGCTGATCCTGACCGGCCCGACCATCGCCGCGCCGTACTTCGAGCAGATCGACCGCTTCATCCGCCTGACGTTGGGCGATGAGGCCGCCGAACGCTACGAAATCATCATCGGCGACCCCGTGGCCGTCGCGAAGAAGATGATCGCGGGCGTCCGGCGCGTGCGCGAGTACCGTATCGAGCACAAGGATTCGTTCTTCTTCAACTGGGCCATCGAGATTCCCGAGGACTACCAGCAGCCGTTCGTTCCGTCGCATGAAGCGATGGCGGCGCTGCAACTGCGGCCGGGACGCGCCGTGCACGACCTGGCCGCCGACCTCCGCCGCGCCTTCTCCGGCATCGTGGCCGGCAACGTGAAGGAAGATGGCATGCGCCGGATCGAAGAATTCGGCCCGTTCGAGATCCACGGCGACGCGGCGATGATGCAGGCACTGGATGCGCTGCTGCGGGCGTTCGTCGAACAGCGGCGGATGAAGATCGCCGGTGAGTACAAGCCCTGCTATCGCGTTGTGACCTGAGGCCCGGGACTACCCGCGGCTGATGCGTCGTAAGGCATGCGGATGGTCGCCAGGTAACGGCCATCCGCTGTCTTGATGCTGACGCCGCCCAGGCCCTGGGTCAGGGCATGGATGCGCGCACGCACCGAGCTGAGTCCCACCTGGTGGCCCGTCGCGACCCGCACGGAGTCGGAGGGCAGGGTGTTGGCCACCGATACCAGCAGCTCTGTTGGCCCTACCTCGACCCGGATGCTCACCTCTCCGCCGTCCGTGGAAGGCTCGATGCCATGCCGGATGGCGTTTTCCGCGAGCGGCTGGATCGACAGCGTCGGAACTCTGATATCGGGCAGCGTCTCGGGCAGCTCCCAGGTCAGGTGCAGGCGATCACCCAGCCGGAGATGTTCGATCTCCAGATAGCGGCGCGCGAGGGAAAGCTCCTCGGATAGGAGGATGGTGTCCCGTGTCGAAAGCGCGGCGCGGAACAGATCGGAAAGGTCCAGCAGCAGCCGTTCGGCCGTGTCTGGCTTTGCGTGCAGAAGCGAGATGCCGGTGTTGAGGGTGTTGAACAGGAAATGCGGCCGAATGCGGGCTTGCAGGGCCTGGAGCTTGGCGTGTTCGGCGTTGACCGCGAGTTGCCTTGCCCGCCACTGGGCCTGGAAGGCGCCCAGGCCAAGCAGACCGACGATCAGGGAGATCGCCGTGATCTGAAGCGAAAAGCGCATCCAGCCTTCGTCTGGCGCCAGCGCGAGCCCTCGCATCGCCAGCCAGCCGGCTCCCAGCACGAACCATGTACTCAGCAGTAGCGCACCGAGTCCGATCTGGGCCACCACGGGTGGCCGCATCCCGGCGAGTCTGTGGCGAAGCACATACAGCAGGCCCAACGACGCGAGCGCGACCCACTGGATGACGAGCGACGCCACGCCGAAATAGGTCAGGCGGTCCGCCTCCAGCCCCGGTGCCACCGCCAGCACCGCCGCCAACGTCTCTCCAGTCAACAGAATCCAGATCAGCGTCCTGGCCTGCCACAGGGTGTCGAGGGGACTGAGGAGGGTGGGGGAACGGGGCGGCATTGGCTCGCTCGGGCGGCGGTGTGTCCGGCCCATGATGCCGCAAGGTACCGTGCGGTTCGCGCATCCCTTGCCTTTCGGGACCCGGATTCCGCCGTTCATTCTGGAAACGCTGGTGTGGGCAGGGGCGCGCGGGCTAGCTTGGCCCGACTACAAGGGGAGTGATATGCCTGTCCCGTGTCCATCCGACCGCAGTCGGTGCAAGCCTTGCGCGCCCCGGCGCATGCGGGGCTTCACCCTGATAGAGCTCATGGTCACCATCGCGGTGGTCGCCCTGCTCGCGGCCGTGGCAGCTCCGGCCATGGTGACGCTGATGAACTCCAACCGGCTCAGCAGTACGGCGGGAGAGCTGACGGCCGCGCTGCAACTCGCGCGTGCCGAGGCCGTCCGGCGCAGCGCGCCGGTGACCGTGTGTGGCAGCGCCGACGGCCTTGCCTGCACCAATGGCGCGAACTGGGCTAATTGGATCATCGCGGGACAGAACAACCAGGACGCAGCCATTGAAGTCGTGCGCAGCGGGACGCTGCCGAATGGGTTGCAGATCAGCGGGCCTGCCGCGGGGATCCGCTTCAACTCCGCCGGCCTCATCGCCGCGCAGCAGAACCTGACGGTGTGCATCCCCACCGACGAGCCTGCAGACAATCAGCGCGTCATCACGGTGCTTGTCAGCGGCGCAGTGCTGGGAGGACGGAACAATGGTGGAGGTGCATGTCCATGAAGCGTGGTGATTCCTGCAAAGCTGACCGACGCCTGCGCGCGCCACGTGGCGCGCGGCGTAACGCGCGCGGCGTGAGCCTGATCGAGGTGCTGGTATCCGTGGTGGTCCTCAGCATCGGGCTGCTGGGCGTCGCGGCCATGCAATCCATCGCGTTGCGCGGTGGCCAGAGTTCGTTTGAAAGCAGCCAGGCCGTTATCCAGACCTCGGCGATCCTGGAAGCCATGCGGGCCAACCGGATCAACGCCGCAGCCTATAACACGGCCGGCATGGTCTGTGCGGCGCCGGGCGGCGGCAGCCTCGCGCAGGAGGATGTAGGTGACTGGATCACCTCGATGAAGACAACCATCGGTGCGGACGCCGATGATCCTACGGTCTGTGGCCAGATCACGGGTTGCCCTGCGGCCTGTGTCATCACCGTGCAGTGGGACGACTCGCGCGCTGGCGGCGAGAATACGCGGCAGGTTGTGACGAGGACTACGATATGAAGCCGGTTCTCGACAGGATGGGGGCAGTGCGGCAACGGGAAGCGGGCTTCAGTCTCATCGAACTGATGGTGGCCATGGTGCTGGGTCTGCTGGTGGCAGGTGCTGCGCTGGCTATCCTGCAGTCCAACCAGACGACCTATCGCTCCAACGAGGGCCTCAACCGCATCCAGGAGAACGCCCGCATCGCCTTCGAACTGATGTCGCGCGACATCCGCGCAGCCGGGGGTACCGCGTGCTCGAATTTCTCCGTCGTCGAAGGCGGCAGCGCCGAAGCGAACAGCTTCCGCGACGCGCCGGTCGCAGGCAGCGCCACGGAGCTCGAAGTGATGTCGGGCGACGACACCGCGTACCGGGTGCTGGCGTCCACCAGCACCTCCGTCAGCCTGGATCCGGATGAACTGGATGCGGCTGACGAGGCCTTCGATGTCGACGACATCCTGCTGCTGTGCAATGCGCGCAAGACCCACCTGGTGCGCGCCGACAGCGTGGCGGGAATGACGGTTGGGTTCGCGGCCCTGCCCGACAATTACAACCCCAGCGAAGACGAGTTCGCGCCGCCGGCCGCCGTGGTGCTGTCGCGCATGCGTGATGTCCACTGGTTCGTTGCCGCCAATCCCCGCGGAGGCAGCTCTCTTTTCGTGAGCCGTTCCGACGGCCCAGCAGAAGAGGTGGCCGAAGGCATCCAGGACCTCGCCTTCGAGTACCTGGAATCCGGTGCGAATGCCTACACCGACGCGCCCGGCAACTGGGTGGATGTGGTGGCCGTGCGCGTCACCATGACGCTCACGGGGCAGGACGTGGAGGGCAGGGCACTTACGCGTCAGTCGTCGAATGTCGTCAGCCTGAGAGGGCGTACCCTATGAGTTCCGTGAGCCGAATCCCGACGGTGTCCGCGGCGCGGGATCAACAGGGTGTCGCCCTGATCGTCGTGCTGATCCTGCTGATCGTGATGTCGATCCTGGGCATCGTGATCATGCGCAGTTCGGCCATGCAGGAACGGATGAGCGCCAATCTGCGCGACCGCAGCCTCGGTTTCCAGGCGGCCGAAGGGGCGCTCCGCTTTGCGCAGGATCAGGTGCTGGGAGCGGGCAACTGGGATACACAGATCCCCACCCCCGCTGACTGCGCCAACGACGGTATCTGTCCCACGGGGTCGGATCCGGTCTGGGTGGAGGTGCTTCCCGGGACGTACGACGAAGATCGGCTTGCCGGTGCGGTCCCCGAGTACTGGATCGAGTATCTCGGTGTGGGCCCGGGTTACAAGGGCGCCTGCGACACCCTTCCGCCGTCGGTCGATTGTCAAAGTCCGATGTATCGCGTCACTGCCCGCAGCCGAGGTGTAGGCCGTGCGGATGTGGTGGTCCAAGCCAATATCGTAAGCCGCATCCCGGAACCGGGGACCTGAGCCATGAAGAACATTCGAATCAAGAAGTCGTCCGGCGCCACGCGCCAATGGTGGGCGGCTCCGGCGGCTTTCATCGCAACCCTTCTGGCGCTGCCGGTCAATGCCGGCATCGCGATCCCGGAGGATCCGCTGACCACGGCCAGCCGTGTGGCGCCGAACGTCCTCTTCATCCTCGACGACTCGGGGTCGATGGCGTTCACGAGCATGCCGGAAAACCCGCCGAGCACGGGCACACCGAACGTGGCCAGTCGCGCTTACACACGGAATACGCTGTACTACAACCCGACGGTGACCTATCTGCCGTGGATGAGGGCGGACGGCACGCGCATGACGGGCGGCACCAGCTTCACGGCTGCGTACGGCAGTTTCAATCTGGTGGGCGGCGGCACCATCAATCTTGGCGATGCCTCCAGTTGCCGTCGATACAACTACAACAGCAATGCCACCACGGATGAGTTGAGTAGCGGTGGCAGCCAGGTGTGCGGTGGCGATCAGGTGTTCTATGCCCCCAAGGACACGTCGCGCACGGATGCCGCCTATCTTGATGTGGGCATCAACTACTATCGGTATCACGTTACGGGCGGAGACGTCATTCGCTCGGAATACGGCAATGTTGTCCGGTCCAACCAGCAGAACGTTGCCATCAATGGGGCTACGCCGTATTCCGCTACGCTGGGCAACAACACTGCGGTGGATCATACGCTGGCCACGGTGACGGCAAATGTGGTGCTCGAGGTCACCGTCCAGAACACGGAAACGGGCAACAACACGCGGAATCTGACTTACTGGGTCTACAGTCCCGGTGGCGTGCAGGTATGCACCGGCACGGTGGGCAAGGGCAACAATGCGCTGTGTACCGTCAATCCGACCGCGTCGGGCCAGTACCGCGTGCGGGTGCAACGTAACAACGACCGCAGCACGGCCTACCGGCTCAGCGCGATCCGTTACACCACCAACAGTTGCGATGGCGCCACCAGCGGTTCGGGCTGGATCAACTGCCAGTCGAACACGACGCCAACGGGGCGTACGGTCACGGCTGAGCACACCAACTACGCCACCTGGTTTTCCTATCACCGGAGCCGCATGAAGGCTGCGAAGGCGGGTGCCAGCGAGGCGTTCTCTTCCCTGGACAGCAAGGTGCGCGCCGGCTTCAGGACCATCTGGGACCGGAGCGGAAGCCGCTTCGACATTCCCGTCAATGACGGCAACGATGGTCGGTTTGTCGACAGCACCGGGGACGTGGTGACCACCTCGCGTTCGACGTGGTACAGCCGCTTGCAGAACGTCATCGGCTACAACGGTACGCCCCTGCATGGCGCCTTGGACGGCGCGGGCCAGTACTTCAGCAGCAACTCGCAGTCGGGCCCCTATGGGCCGCAATCCGGCGTGAACCAGTATTCCTGCCGCCAGAACTTCGCCATCCTGACGACCGACGGCTACTGGAACAATGTCGACATCGATGCCGGAAACCAGGACAACGATGCCGGCGCTGCAATTACCGGTCCGAACAATCAGAGCTTCCAGTACTCGCCTGGTGCGCCGTACCAGGATGGCTATTCGAACACCCTGGCCGACGTGGCGATGAGGTACTGGAAGACTGACCTGCGAACAGAGTCGCACATGACCAACAACGTGCCGCCCACCGCCGCAAACCCGGCGTTCTGGCAGCACATGGTCACGTTCGGCATTTCCATTGGCCTCAGTGGACGCAAGGGCTGGTCGAGTGTGGCCGCAGTGCCCGCGAATGCGACTTGGAATGATCCGACGGATACGGAAGATGCCGATCGCATCGACGATCTGTTGCATGCTGCCGTGAACGGGCGGGGCACGTTTGTCTCGGCGTCGAATCCGTCCGAGTTCACCATGGGCCTCGGTGAGGCTCTGGCCGCGATCGCCCAGCGCACGAGTTCCTTCTCCAACGTTGCGTCCAACTCGGTGTCGCTGGATACCGGTTCGCAGGTGTTCAATGCGAGCTATGTCTCCGGCGTATGGACCGGCCAGCTGACGGCGCGCCCGGTGACCACCAGCGGTGTATCCAGCACGATCAGCTGGACCTCTTCCATCCCCGCCTGGTCCACGCGCAAGGTGTTCACGAGCACGGGCACGGCCGGCACGGCATTCCCCAGTGGCACCCAGTCGGCGCTGCTTGCCCGCACCGGTGGCCCGGTCAACTATCCGGTGACCGGTGCGGACAACGCCAACTACATCAAGGGCGACGCGACGCGGGAAGAACGCAATGGCGGGCTGTTGCGCAACCGCACGTCCGTCCTTGGCGACATCGTCGGCTCGTCGCCAGCCTACGTGAAGGACACCAACACGCTGTACGTGGGCGCCAACGACGGCATGCTGCATGCCTTCGACGCACGCACGGGCGTCGAGCAGTTCGCCTATGTGCCGCGCATCGTGAACATGGGCAACCTGTCGACCCTCAGTCGCGGCGACTACACCCACAAGTTCTTCGTGGACGGCCCCATCAGCGTCACCAGCCGCTCATTGACGCCTGGCAGGAATATCCTGGTCGGCACGCTGGGCAAGGGTGGCAAAGGCGTTTACGCACTCGACGTGTCAGCGCCGGCGGACGCCACGGCCGCCAGCATCCACAAGTGGGAACTCGCGGAGACGCCGGAGTCCAACATGGGGCTGGTGTTGGGCAAGCCGATTCTTGCCCGGGTGCAGGGCGGCAGCACTGCGGCCATCATCGGCAATGGCATAAACAGCACCAACGAGCGTGCGGTGCTGGTGGTGCTCAATGCCGAAACGGGCGCCGTGATTCGGGAGATCGACACGGGCGTCGGCTCGGCGCTCGCGCCGAATGGCCTCTTCGCGCCCACCGGTGTGTACGGTGCAGATGGCAGGACGCTGGCCTATGTCTACGCGGGTGACATGCTCGGTAACGTATGGAAGTTCAACCTGAGCGACAGTACGCCCGGCTCGTGGAGCGTGACTCGCCTGTTCAGTGCCCAGGATCCGGATGGCAACGCCCAACCGATCACCGCTGGCGTTGCTATTGCAACGAACCCCAGGACCAACAAGCGCTGGGTATTCTTCGGGACGGGTCGTTATCTCACGGCCAGTGACGCGGACTCGACCAGCACGTCTGTGCAGAGCATGTATGGGGTGATGGATGAGGATGCGGCATACAACCGATCCAGCCTGACCCAGCGCACCATCGCCGTGACGGGCGACACCGTCAACGGCTATCCCGTACGCGCGTTCGAAGAGAGGACAGGCTTGCCTGCGACGTCCAAGGGCTGGTTCATCGATCTGCCGGTGGCAGGCGAGCGCATCGTGCAGGACGCCCAGGTGGTCTCGACGTTCCTGGTCACCGCCAGCATGGTGCCGACAGGCAACGCGTGCGATGCGGACGGCACCGGCTTCATCAATGCACTGGACGCCTTCACTGGCACCAGTGCGGGTGGGTCCTACTTCGACCTGGACGGAGACGGCCATACGGACGACGCCGCCGTGGGCGGAGACAACCTGCCCGTGGGTTCGGTGAACGTGGGCATCGGCATGCCGACATTGCCCAACCTGTTGCGTGGACTGGTTGTGGTGGGCGGCACGGGTGGTGGTGATCTGCGGTCTCCGCGGACCAGCACTCCGCGCTGGGACCGTGCATCTTGGCGAGAAATCAGGAGAGACTGACGTAATGATTACTTTCAAGAGTGGCGCATCGCGTGGCAGCGCCCAGGGTTTCTCCCTGATCGAATTGATGATCGTGGTCGCGATCATGGCGATCATCGCCTCGATCGCGCTGCCAAGCTACAACGAACATCTTCGCAAGAGCCGGCGCGCAGCGGGTACTGCGTGCCTGCTGCAGGCTGCGCAGCAGATGGAACGCCTCTACACCACCGAGTTGTCCTACGAGGATGCGCCGGACGAATTCAATTGCGACGGCGATACCGAAGAGTTCTATAACGTCGAATCGGTAGAGGTGGATCTCGGCGCCAAGACATACACCCTGTCAGCTACGCCTACCGGAAGGCAGGATGGTGACCGATGCGGCACGCTGACAATCGACCAAGCAGGAAACAGGTTGCCGGGAGACGCTGGCTGCTGGTAACGCGTGGGCAGAGGCGACGGCTAGCATTCCAAGCGGAGCTTAGGAGGTACCGCTTGATGGCCTTGCCGGCCTCGTAATCCCGGGGCTCGAAAAGAAGGGATGTTTGTTCAGATCAAGCGTAAAAAAAAGCCGCATTTTTGATGCGGCTTTTTTCTTCAATCTGGCGCCCGAAGTTGGACTCGAACCAACGACCCCCTGATTAACAGTCAAGTGCTCTAACCGGCTGAGCTATTCGGGCGGGGCGCGTATTGTAGCCAGCCGCCGAGGCGGGAACAAGCCTCCCGCGAATCGCGTGGTCGAGCCAGCCTGTATCGGGGCTTCAGCATGGGGTGCTCATATCCCCGCGGACCGTGCGGGCTCGACCGGTGCTGTTCACGACCACGCTCCCGGCCACTACGCCGTCATGGCAAATGCGGACGGTGAGATTGGTGCCGTAGCTCAGCCCCGAGGACTGGTAGCGCAGGAATCGGCGGCCGTTGCTGGACACGATCCTTATTTTCGGGTCCGAAGGCGCGGCGTCGTTCCGGTAGATGTCGATTTCCTCGTCGGGTTGGCGGTTGCCGTCCGGATCGCGAAAGGCCAGCCAGTGATCGCTCCAGTTGCTGTCCTGGCGGCATCGACCATTGCCGGCACTGGGGCAGACCACGACCGGCACCCCTTGGACAATCGCGGCCATCCGCGCCGATGCGAAATGCGAAGTCAGCAGGTGCATGGTCGCGGTCGCCTGCTGGCGCACCCGGAATCGCTGGAACGACGGCAAGCCGACGGCGACCAGCATCGTGAGAACTGCGAGGCAGACCGACAGCTCGACCAGGGTGAATCCTGTCTTGCCGGTTCTCTTGCCCGAGCGGACCCCGTATTGGGGAGAAGAGGGCATCCATGCCATCAACGACTCCTTGTCCCAATTGACGGCTACCACAGTCATCCGCCAAGCGGCCACGCTCTATAAGGGCGGTGCCTGTCCGCGTGTAGGAAATCGCCGCAAGGGCCGTCACGCCTGCGCGGCTATACTCAACAGTCGACTTCCCGGCAACGTGCAATGACTGATCGTTTCCATCTTGTTTCTCCGTATTCCCCCGCCGGTGACCAACCGCGGGCCATCGAGAGGCTCGTGCAGAACTTCGAAGCGGGATTGGCGAAGCAGACCCTGCTGGGCGTGACGGGGTCCGGCAAGACGTACACCATCGCAAACGTGGTCCAGCAGGTGCAGAAGCCGACCCTGGTGATGGCGCCGAACAAGACCTTGGCCGCGCAGCTGTATGGCGAATTCAAGGCATTTTTCCCGCACAACGCGGTGGAATATTTCGTCAGCTATTACGACTACTACCAGCCCGAAGCCTACGTGCCGTCCAGCGATACCTTCATCGAGAAGGACAGCTCGATCAACGAGCACATCGAACAGATGCGGTTGGCGGCGACCAAGACCCTGCTCTCCCGGCCAGATGCGCTTGTGGTGGCGACGGTGTCCGCGATCTACGGCCTGGGTGCGCCCGAGGACTACCTGTCGCTGCGCCTGATCCTGTCGCTGGGCGAACGCATCGACCAGCGCGAGTTGATCCGCCACCTGACCCAGCTGCAGTACACCCGCAACGAGTACGAACTGCAGCGCGGTACGTTCCGCGTGCGCGGCGAGATCATCGACGTGCATCCGGCGGAAAGCGATGCCGAGGCGGTGCGCATCGAACTGTTCGATGGCGAGGTGGAGGGGCTGAGCCTCTTCGACCCGCTCACGGGTGAATCGCTTCGCAAGTTGCAGCGCTATACGGTCTACCCGAAGACGCACTACGCCACCACGCGCGAGCGCGTACTGGCCGCCATCGACACCATCAAGGTCGAGCTGAAGGACCGGCTGGAGCAGCTTTACGCGCAGAACAAACTGGTCGAAGCGCAGCGGCTTGCCCAGCGTACGCAGTTCGACGTGGAGATGATGGCGGAGGTCGGCTTCTGTTCCGGCATCGAGAACTACTCGCGCCACCTGACCGGGAAGGCGCCTGGCGAACCGCCGCCCACGCTGTTCGATTACCTGCCGGCCGACGCGCTGCTGGTGATCGACGAGTCGCACGTGACCATTCCGCAGATCGGCGCCATGTACAAGGGCGATCGTTCACGCAAGGAAACGCTGGTGGAGTTCGGGTTCCGCCTGCCGTCGGCGCTGGACAACCGGCCGCTGCGTTTCGAGGAATGGGAGGCTCGTTCGCCCCGCAGCATCTATGTGTCGGCCACGCCGGGACCTTACGAGCTGCGTGAGTCCAACGGCGAGATCGTGGAACTGGTGGTTCGCCCCACCGGCCTGATCGATCCTGAGGTCGAGATCCGTCCGGTCGGCACCCAGGTGGACGACCTGTTGTCGCAGATCAACGAGCGCGTGTCCTGGGGCGATCGCGTGCTGGTGACCACGCTGACCAAGCGCATGGCGGAGAACCTGACCGAGTACCTGGGCGAGCACGGTGTGAAGGTGCGCTACCTGCACTCGGACGTGGATACCGTGGAGCGGGTGGAGATCATCCGCGACCTGCGCCTGGGCAAGTTCGATGTGCTGGTCGGCATCAACCTGCTGCGCGAGGGCTTGGACATGCCCGAGGTGTCGCTGGTAGCGATCCTTGATGCGGACAAGGAGGGCTTCCTGCGCTCCACGGGCTCACTGATCCAGACCATCGGCCGCGCCGCCCGCAACCTGCGCGGCAAGGCCATCCTGTATGCCGACCGCATGACCCGGTCGATGCAGGCGGCCATCGACGAAACGGGCCGCCGCCGCGAGAAACAGGTGGAGTACAACCTGGAACACGGCATCACGCCCAAGTCGGTGGCGCGACCCATCGTGGACATCCTGGAGGGCGCGCGCAGCGAAGCGGCCAACGAGGGCAAGGCGGGGCGAGGCAAATCGCGCCGGGTGGCCGAAGAGCCCGCCGAATACGGGGTGATGGATCCGGCCAAGGCGGTTGCCCGCATCAAGGTGTTGGAGCAGCAGATGTACCAGCACGCCCGTGACCTGGAATTCGAGGATGCCGCGCGCCTGCGTGACCAGATCCAGCGGCTGAAGGAAGCCAGCCTGGGCGGCTGAGCAACGGAAATCGTGGCCCGGTTGTCGGCGACCCCGCATCCGGGATAGAATTCGCGCCCCTGCAAAGGGCAGACCGGGCGGTTAGCTCAGCGGTAGAGCACTACCTTGACATGGTAGGGGTCACAGGTTCGAACCCTGTACCGCCCACCACGCTTCCACAGCGTGGCATCGTTTCCCTTTGACGCCATCCGCAGCATCACGAGGTGGCCCGCGGAAACGCCGGCCGAGCGTGCGACATGAGCACTACCACCGCCTGAATCTGGTACTGCCCGAGGCTCTGCATCCCGTAGGCGCCCTCGTGGCGCTTTTTTCATGTCCGTTTCCTTGCCAGGCCGCCCCGTGCGCCGGCGCCCTTCCAGATCGAGTCCGCACCCGATGATCACCATCACGCTCCCCGACGGCAGCCGCCGCGAGTTCGAAAATCCCGTCTCTGTCATGGAGGTGGCGAAGTCCATCGGCGCCGGCCTGGCCAAGGCCACCGTGGCCGGTGCCGTCGATGGCGTGCTGGTCGACGCCAGCGATGTCATCGACCGCGACGCCTCGCTGCGCATCATCACGCCGAAGGACGAGGAGGGCGTGGAGATCATCCGGCATTCCAGCGCGCACCTGGTCGGCCACGCTGTGAAGCAGTTGTACCCGGACGTGAAGATGGTCATCGGCCCGGTGATCGCCGAAGGCTTCTACTACGACATCTACAGCGAGCGTCCCTTCACGCCGGAAGACCTTGCCGCGGTCGAGCAGCGCATGCAGGAGCTGATCGCGCAGGACTATGACGTCATCAAGAAGATGACGCCCCGCGCCGAAGTGGTGGAGGTCTTCAAGGCCCGTGGCGAGGACTACAAGCTGCGCCTGATCGACGACATGGGCCCGGAAGTGACGGCCATGGGCCTGTACTACCACCAGGAATACGTGGACATGTGCCGCGGCCCGCACGTACCCAACACGCGCTTCCTGAAGGCGTTCAAGCTGACGCGCATCTCCGGCGCCTACTGGCGCGGCGATGCGAAGAACGAGCAACTGCAGCGCATCTACGGCACGGCCTGGGCCGACAAGAAGCAGTTGGAGGCTTACATCCAGCGCATCGAGGAAGCCGAGAAGCGCGACCATCGCAAGATCGGCAAGCAGCAGGAGCTGTTCCACCTGCAGGAAGAGGCGCCGGGCCTGGTGTTCTGGCACCCCAAGGGCTGGGCCATCTGGCAGGTGGTCGAGCAGTACATGCGCAAGGTCTACCGCGACAGCGGGTACCAGGAAGTGCGCTGCCCGCAGATCCTCGATGTTGCCCTGTGGAAGAAATCCGGCCACTGGGACAACTACAAGGAAAACATGTTCTTCAGCGAGTCGGAGAACCGCACCTACGCGGTCAAGCCGATGAATTGCCCGGGCCACGTGCAAGTGTTCAACCAGGGCCTGCACAGCTATCGCGACCTGCCGATCCGCTACGGCGAATTCGGCGCCTGCCACCGCAACGAGCCCTCGGGCGCGCTGCACGGCATCCTGCGCGTGCGCGGCTTCACCCAGGACGACGGCCACATCTTCTGCACGGAAGACCAGATCGAGGCTGAGGTGACAGCGTTCCACCAGCAGGCGCTGAAGGTCTATGCCGACTTCGGTTTCGAGGACATCCAGATCAAGATCGCCCTGCGCCCCGAGTCGCGCCTGGGCGACGACGCCACCTGGGACAAGGCCGAGGCCGCCCTCCGCGCCGCCCTGCGCAGCTGCGGGGTGGAATGGCAGGAGCTGCCGGGCGAGGGCGCCTTCTACGGCCCCAAGATCGAGTACCACCTGAAGGACGCCATCGGCCGGACCTGGCAGCTGGGCACGATGCAGGTCGACTTCATGATGCCGGGCCGCCTGGGCGCCGAGTACGTGGACGAAAACAGCCAGCGCCAGCACCCGGTCATGCTGCACCGGGCCATCGTGGGTTCGATGGAGCGGTTCATTGGCATCCTGATCGAGCACCATGCTGGTGCATTCCCGTCCTGGCTGGCTCCCCGGCAGGCCGTGGTGATGAATATCACCGATGCCCAGGCCGGTTATGTGGACGAGGTTCGGAAAACCCTTGCAAATCAAGGCTTCCGGGTCGCGGCGGATTTGCGGAACGAGAAGATCGGCTATAAGATTCGCGAGCACACGCTGCAGCGGGTGCCGTACCTGCTGGTGGTCGGAGACCGCGAGAAGGAAAATGGCGCCATCGCCGTGCGCACGCGTTCCGGCGAGGACCTGGGCAGCATGTCCGTCGACGCCTTCGCCGAACGTTTGCGGAACGAGCACGCCGCGCAATAATTGGTTCCGGTCCTGTGGGCCGGCGCACCCCTCCCTGGAGACTGCAACATCAGCACCCCTGACAACAAGCAAAACCGCAAGAATCTCGAAATCCGCGTGCCGCGCGTGCGCGTGATCGGTTCGGATGGCGAAATGATCGGCGTGCTCACGCGCGACGAGGCGTTGGCCAAGGCGGAAGACGAGGGCCTGGATCTGGTCGAGATCCAGCCCAACGCCGAGCCGCCCGTCTGCAAGATCATGGACTTCGGCAAGTTCAAGTTCGAGATGCAGAAGAAGGCCAACGAGGCCAAGAAGAAGACCAAGCAGGTCGAGATCAAGGAACTGAAGTTCCGTCCCGTCACCGACGAGGGCGACTACCAGATCAAGATGCGCAACATCCGCCGCTTCCTGGAAGAGGGCGACAAGGTCAAGGTCAACATCCGCTTCCGTGGCCGTGAAATGAGCCACCAGGAATTGGGTCGCGAGATGGCCGCGCGCATCGAGGCCGAGCTGGGCGACGAGATCGTGATCGAGTCCCGCCCGCGCCTGGAAGGCCGCCAGATGGTCATGATGATCGCCCCCAAGAAAAAATGACGTCAGCGGCCTTGCCGCCGACGCCTGCCGTTCCCCCTCGCCCCGCGTGCGGGGAGAGGGCAAAGGGTGAGGGGAAGGCGCCGCAAGGCGCCTTTCGCTTTTCCGCTAAGTAGCCGGATTTGCAAGAAAAAACGGCAGCGGGCATAATACGCGGCCCGGTACGCCGGGAGGCTGCTCGCAGCCGATGGACCCGTCGGGGGTTCCGTTCTGGAATCAACGACTTACAAGCCGATATGGGCATGGATGGAAAGACTGGCCTTTCGACCTTCGCGGCAACGCCGCAAAGCATCGAAAGGGTGGCGCCCGGATCAGTGACATAAACCCGTCAAGGACATAAGCAATGCCCAAGATCAAGACCCACCGGGCGGCGGCGAAGCGTTTTCGCAAGACCGCATCCGGCAAGTTCAAGGCTGGCCACGCCAACCGTAGCCACATCCTCACCAAGAAGGCGACCAAGCGTAAGCGCGGCCTGCGTGCGACGAATATCATTCGCGCCGAGGACAGCGGCCGTTTGAACCGCATGCTTCCCTACCTCTGAGGATTGAGACATGGCACGAGTTAAGCGTGGCGTGACGGCGCGTCGCCGTCACAAGAAGGTCCTCCACCTGGCCAAGGGTTACTACAACGCCCGTCGCAAGGTGTTCCGCGTCGCCAAGCAGGCGGTCATCAAGGCGGGTCAGTACGCCTACATCGGCCGCAAGCAGAAGAAGCGCAACTTCCGTTCGCTGTGGATCACCCGCATCAATGCGGCTGCCCGCATGAATGGCCTCAGCTACAGCCGTTTCATGAACGGCCTGCTGAAGGCCGGCATCACCCTGGACCGCAAGGTGCTGGCAGACATCGCCGTGCATGACGCGGTGGGTTTTGCGGCCCTGGCGGAAAAGGCGAAGGGCGCACTCGCGGCGTAAGCCGCGTCTCCACCGTACAGCACTCCGGCAGTCCAGCGCCGGGAACACGTGGGGAAGGGCGCGAGTCCTTCCCCATTGTTTTTTGTGGTTTCTGTTCTGTGGGAGCGACGTCAGTCGCGATGAAGGCGTCCGGGTGCCCCATCGCGACTGACGTCGCTCCCACAAGATGGCACCTCTCATGGACCTCCAATGAGCGATATCGAATCCCTGTCCACGCAAGCGCTGGCTGAAATCGCCGCCGCGCAGACGCCCGACGTGGTGGAGCAGTTGCGCGTCGCCCTCCTGGGCAAGAGCGGCAGCATCACCACGCAGCTGAAGCAGCTGGGCGCATTGCCCGCCGACCAGCGCAAGGCGGCCGGCGAAGCGATCAATCGTGCACGCGATGCCATCGGCGACGCATTGTCGGCCCGCAAGGCGGTCCTGGAAGACGCCGCGCTCGACGCGCGTCTGGCCGGTGAGACCGTCGATGTCACGCTGCCCGGCCGCAACGGCACGCGCGGCGGGCTGCACCCGATCAGTCGAACCCTCGAGCGCATCGCCGACATCTTCGGCCGCTTGGGCTACGAGCTGGCCGACGGCCCTGAAATCGAGGACGACCAGCACAACTTCGAGGCGCTGAACTTCCCGCCGCACCACCCGGCGCGCGCCATGCACGACACGTTCTACTTCGGCGATGGTCGCCTGCTGCGCACGCACACCTCGGGCGTCCAAGTGCGCTACATGGATGCCCACACGCCGCCGCTGCGCATGATCGCGGCAGGCAAGGTCTACCGCAGTGACAGCGACCAGACGCATTCGCCGATGTTCCACCAGGTCGAAGGCTTGCTTGTGGACGAGCATTCCACGTTCGCCGACCTCAAGGGCACGCTGGCCGAGTTCGTGCGCGCGTTCTTCGAGCGCGACTTCGAGATGCGTTTCCGCCCGAGCTACTTCCCGTTCGTCGAGCCGGGCGCGGAAGTCGACATCGCTTGGCAGCAGCCGGACGACAGCACGCGCTGGCTGGAAGTGCTGGGTTGCGGCATGGTGCACCCGAACGTGTTGCGCAACTGTGGCATCGATCCGGAGCGCTACACCGGCTTCGCGTTCGGCCTGGGCGTGGAGCGCTTCGCGATGCTGCGCTACGGCGTCAACGACCTGCGCGCGTTCTTCGAGAACGATGTGCGGTTCCTCAGGCAGTTTGCTTGACGGCTGTGATTCGTGATCAGTGATTCGTGATTCGCAACAGCGAGTCTCTCATCACTGACGCGATTCCAGCCGCTGTGTGATTTTGCTTTATCGAATCACCCATCACCCATCACGAATCACGGCTTCTCATGAAATTCTCCGAAAACTGGCTGCGCAGCCACGTCCCCACCCAGGCCACCCGCGATGAACTGTCCGCGACGCTGACCGCGATCGGCCTGGAGGTTGAAGAGGTCACGGCCTTGGGCGATGGCTTGGCCAATGTGGTGGTGGCGCGCATCGTCGAGTGCGCCAGGCATCCCGAGGCCGACCGCCTGCAGGTTTGCCAGGTGGATGCGGGACAGGGTGAGCTGCTGCAGATCGTCTGCGGCGCGCCCAATGCGCGTCCCGGCCTGATCGCGCCGCTCGCCATGGTGGGTGCCAATGTGGGCGGCATCGCCATCAAGGCGGCAAAGCTGCGCGGCGTGGAGTCCAACGGCATGCTCTGCTCGGCGAAGGAGCTGGGCATCGATGCCGACGCGTCCGGCCTGCTGGAACTGCCGGCCAACGCACCGGTGGGCACGCCCATCGCCGACTACCTGCAGCTGCCCGACGCCAGCATCGAGATCAAGCTGACGCCGAACCGTGCCGACTGCTTCAGCGTGCGCGGCATTGCGTACGACGTCGCAGCCTCGCTGGGCAGCGAAGTGAAACCGTTCGACGTCGCCCCCGTTCCGGCGCAAAGCCTGTCCGAACTAAGCGTCGAACTGGAGGCCGGCGCGCGCGTGCCCCGGTTCGTCGGCCGCGTGATCGAAGGTGTGGACGCTACCGCACCTTCACCTGTATGGATGGCGGAACGACTGCGCCGTAGCGGTGTGCGCCCGATCAGCTTCCTGGTCGACGTGACCCAGTACGTGATGCTGGAACTCGGCCAGCCGATGCACGCGTTCGACAAGGACACGCTGGAAGGCGGCATCGTCGTGCGTGCCGCGCGCGCGGACGAGACGGTCGCGCTGCTGGACGGGCGCACCGTGTCGCTCGACGACGACTTCCTGGTCGTGTCGGATGGCCGGGGTGGCCATGGCGCCCGCGCCGTCGCGCTCGGCGGGATCATGGGCGGGCTCGATACCCGCGTCACCGACGCCACGCGCAACGTGTTCCTGGAAGCCGCGCACTGGATTCCGTCCGCGATCATCGGCCGCAGCCGCAAGCTGGGCCTGCACACCGACGCCGGCCATCGCTTCGAGCGTGGCGTCGATCCGGAGCTGCCGCGTATCGCGGTGGAGTACGCCACTCGCCTGATCCTCGACATCGCCGGGGGCGTTCCCGGACCGACGACCGAGGCCGTGCTGCCTGAGCATCTGCCCCGGCCGACCGCGATACTGCTGCGCCGCGCGCGAGTGGCGCGCGTGCTGGGCGTCGAGATTCCCGATGCGGAAATCGAGCGCATCCTGCGTGCCCTGGGCCTGCAGGCGGCCGCCGTCGCGGAGGGCTGGAGCGTGGTGCCGCCCAGCCGACGCTTCGACCTCGCCATTGAGGAGGACCTGATCGAGGAACTGGCGCGCATCCACGGCTACGACCGCATACCGACCACGCTCCCGGGCGGCGCGACCCGTGTCGCGGCGCCCAGCGAGACCCGGGTCGAGCCCGGCATGGTGCGTCGCCAGTTGGTCGCGCGCGACTATTTTGAAACGGTCAACTTCGCCTTTGTCGACGCACAGTGGCTGTCATGCTGGGGGGCGGCGGACGGCGCCGTACCGTTGGCCAATCCGCTGAGCGCGGAACTGGCGATCATGCGCACGCAGCTGCTGCCTGGCGTCGTGGCGGCCGTGCAGCGCAATGCCGCGCGGCAAGCCGGGCGCGTGCGCCTGTTCGAGATCGGCAACGTCTTCCATGCGCCCGCGCAGCCCGGTGATGCGCCCGTCGAGGCGCTGCGTATCGCGGCCGCCATCACCGGTGATGCGGTGGCGGAGCAGTGGGGCGTGCCGGCACGCAGGGCCGACTTCCACGACCTCAAGGGCGACCTGGAAAGCGTCGCGGCGCTGGCGGGCGCGCTCCTCGATTTCCGGCCCTCGCGCGCAGCCCATGGCCACCCCGGCCGGTCGGCTGACGTCTACCGCGACGGAGCCCATATCGGCTGGATCGGGCAGCTGCATCCGCGCCTGCAGCGCCAGCTGGACCTGGATGCCGACGTGGTCGCCTTCGAACTGGATCTGGCGTCATTGACCGCACGGGCGGTGCCGCGCGCGGCGGAGTTGTCGCGCTATCCGTCCGTCCGCCGGGACCTCGCGTTCGTCGTGGCCGAGGAGGTCTCATGGGCGGCCCTGGCCGCGACAGTCAGGAGCGCCGCAGGCCCGCTGCTGCGCGATGTGCAGCTGTTCGACCGGTACGTCGGGCAGGGGGTCGAATCAGGTCAAAAGAGTCTCGCTATGGGCTTGATTTTGCAGGACAACTCACGCACTCTCACGGAAGCCGACGTGGCGCAGGTAGTGGCGACTGTCGTGGCCGCTATCGACAGCGCGCACGGCGCGAGGATCCGCGGTTGAACCGGATGAAGAAGACAGTGGCGGGGCTGGCGACGGCCGCAATGGGGAAGCAGTATCCATGGCATTGACGAAGGCGGAGATGGCCGAACGTCTGTTCGACGAGGTCGGCCTGAACAAGCGCGAGGCGAAGGAATTCGTCGACGCCTACTTCGATGTGCTGCGCGAGGCCCTGGAACAGGGCCGGCAGGTGAAGCTGTCGGGGTTCGGCAATTTCGACCTGCGCCGCAAGAACCAGCGCCCGGGGCGGAACCCGAAGACCGGCGAAGAGATCCCGATCTCGGCGCGGACGGTGGTGACCTTCCGGCCGGGCCAGAAACTCAAGGAGCGGGTGGAGACCTATGCTGGATCCGGGCAGTAATCGCGAGCTTCCGCCGATCCCGGCCAAGCGCTACTTCACCATCGGTGAGGTGAGCGAACTGTGCGACGTGAAGCCTCACGTGCTGCGCTACTGGGAGACCGAGTTCCCCAGCCTGGAGCCTGCCAAGCGCCGCGGCAACCGCCGCTATTACCAGCGCCATGACGTGCTGATGGTGCGCCAGATCCGTGGCCTGCTCTACGAGCAGGGCTACACCATCGGTGGTGCACGCCTGCGTCTTGAGGGTGAAGGTGCGAAGCAGGAATCCGCGATGAGCGCGCAGATCGTGCGCCAGGTGCGAATGGAACTGGAGGAAATCCTCCAGTTGCTCCGCCGTTGAGGCATCACGGCGCTCCTGCTGGGAGTCGCCGAGGAATTCCGGCTATAATGCGTGGCCCGTCGCAAGGCGGGCCGATCCGCGAGATTCGGGGCGTAGCGCAGCCTGGTAGCGCATCTGCCTGGGGGGCAGAGGGTCGTCGGTTCAAATCCGGCCGTCCCGACCAATCGCGGTTCGACATCAAGCCTGCGCTGTCGCGTGGGCTTTTTTGTGCCTGTCGAGCGCCGCTGGCGACGGCAACTCCCGGACGCCCTGTACAGGACAGCCCATGCATCCACGCAGCGAAGAGCTGATCCGTACGTTGCAGTTGGTGCCGCATCCCGAGGGCGGGCACTTTCGTCGTGTCTACGAATCGACCAAACGCACCGAGGTGAACGGGATCGAGCGCCCCACGCTCACCGCCATCAAGTTCCTGCTGCCGCACGGTGTAGTGACACGCTGGCACCGCGTCGACGCGACCGAGGTCTGGGACTGGCATGAAGGGAGTGCAATGGAACTGTCGATGTTCGACCCTGAGCAGCGCACATTGACCCGCGTGCAACTGGATACGTCGGCCAGGGGTGGGCAGGCTAGCCAGGTGGTGCCCGCCGGTGTCTGGCAGAGCGCCCGCTCGCTTGGCGATTTCACCCTGGTCGACTGCTCCGTGTCGCCGGGCTTCAGCTGGAAAGGGTTCGAGCTGATGCAGAGCGGCAGCGATGTCGCGCGCACGCTGCGCGAGGCCGGCGGCAAGGTCGCCTGAACAAACTCCGCACGGCTGCGTGCCGTCGCGCGCCATGCCGGCTTGCAGCGGGCACACTCCGGCGGATCCTTCTGCATGGAGTCTCTCGGATGCGTCTGTCGCTTTATGGGGTGCTGTGCGCGTTGTTGCTGCTCGTGCCGCGCGCAGGTGCGCAGGAAGCCGGGGAGGCATCGACCGCAGCAGAGGATGGCGTGATCGAAATGGATGCCGTGGTCGTGGCCGGCGTGCAACCCGGGCCGGGGCTGTGGAAGGTGCGCCGTGGCGACCATCTGTTGTACGTGCTGGGCACGCAGTCACCGCTGCCGAAGCGCATCACCTGGCGGTCGGACGAGGTCGACCAGGTCCTGCAGATCGCCGATGAAGTCCTGGCTTCGCCCGGAATCACCGTCGATGCCGATGTCGGGTTCTTCCGGGGGCTGACGCTGGTGCCATCGGCCATGAAGGCTTCCAGGAATCCGGATGGTCGGAAACTGCAGGAAGTCCTGCCTGCGGATCTCTATGCGCGCTGGAGTTCGCTCAAGCAGCGCTACATGGGGCGGGATGGGGGGGTTGAGAAGAAGCGCCCATTGATTGCCGCCTACCAGCTCTACAGCGAAGCGCTGTCGGATTCCGGACTGCGCGAAGGCGGCGTCATTGATCCGGTCATCGACGCGGCGCTGAAACAGCGCAAGATGAAGCGCACTCCCACTTTATTAAAGCTCAAGCTGGATGATCCGCGCGCGGCGCTGGCGGATTTCCGCAAGGAAACGCTCAAGCCCGAAGATCTGGTCTGCTTCGGCAAGACACTGGACGTCATCGAGCGCGATCTGCCGCAGGTGGCGGCGCGCGCCAATGCGTGGGCTGTCGGCGACTGGCCCGCGCTGCGCTCGAGTTCGCGCCAGGATTGGCAGCAGGCGTGCGCCACCGCCTGGTTCAGCACCGAAACGGCGCGCAAGCGCGGCATCTCCGATGTCGAGGCCCGCATGCAGGCGCGCTGGATGGAGGTGGCCGAAGGCGCACTGGCGAAGAACCGGATCACGTTCGCCACGTTGCCCGTCTGGCAGCTGGTCAAACCCGACGGCTACCTGGCCGCGCTGCAAGCCAAGGGTTACGAGGTGGAAGCGCCGGAATGATGCGGCGCCTGGCCGCGGCGGTCAGCCCGCGGCGGTCTTCGGCGGCTGCGTGGCGGCCAGCGCCGGCCAGCGCTTCAGCACGCCGGCACGGATGCCGGGGACATCGATGCCGGCTTCTGCCAGCAGATCTTCGCGGCTGGCATGGTGCTGGAACTCGTCCGGCAGGCCGAGGTGCAGCACCGGCAGCGACACGTCTTCCGCGTTGAGCAGTTCGGCGACGCCGGAGCCCGCGCCGCCCATCACCACGTTGTCCTCGATGGTGACGAACCCCTGGTGGGTTTTCGCCAGTTCGAGCACCAGTTCGCGGTCCAGCGGCTTCACGAAGCGCATGTTCACCACGGTAAGGCCCAGCTCGCGACCGACCTGCTCGGCGGCGGCGACGGTGGAGCCGAAGGCGAGCAGTGCCACGCGGCTGCCGCGTGCACGCAGGTCGGCCTTGCCGATCGGCAGCTTGTCGAGGTTCGATTCGAGCGCCACGCCTGGACCGGTGCCGCGTGGATAACGCACTGCCGCCGGCCCATTGAAGTGATAGCCGGTGCTGAGCATCCGTCGGCATTCGTTCTCGTCGGCAGGCGCCATCACCACCATGTGCGGCACGCAGCGCAGGTAGCTCAGGTCCAGATTGCCTGCATGCGTGGCGCCATCCGGACCGACCACGCCACCGCGGTCGATGGCGAACAGTACGTCGAGCTGCTGGATCGCCACGTCGTGCACCAACTGGTCGTAACCGCGTTGCAGGAACGTCGAATAGATCGCCACCACCGGCTTGCTGCCCTCGCAGGCCATGCCGGCGGCCAGCGTCACCGCATGCTGTTCGGCGATGGCGACGTCGAAGTAGCGGTCGGGGTACTCCTTGCTGAAGCGCACGAGGCCGGAACCCTCGCGCATCGCCGGTGTGATGCCCAGCAGCTTCGGTTCGGCGGCGGCCATGTCGCACAGCCAGTCGCTGAAGATGTCGGTGTAGGTCGGCTTCTTCGCCCCCCCCTTGCTGACCAGGCCTTTCTCCGGATCGAACGGGCCGACGGCGTGGTAACCGATCTGGTCGCCTTCCGCCAGCTCGTAGCCCTTGCCCTTGGTGGTCAGGATGTGGAGCAGCTGCGGGCCTTTGAGGGTCTGGAGCGTCTTCAATGCACCGACCAGCGCCTCGACATCGTGGCCGTCGATCGGACCGGTGTAGTGGAACCCCATCTGCTCGAACAGCGTCGACGGCACGAACATACCCTTCCAGTGTTCTTCCCAGCGGCGCATGAAGCGGGCCGGCGGCTTCTTCTTGTCGCCGAGCAGCTTCTTGCCGCCTTCACGGAGCGCGTTGAGCGTGCGGCTGCTGCTCAGCCGGCCCAGCATCTTGGTCAGGCCGCCGACGTTCTCCGAGATCGACATCTGGTTGTCGTTGAGGATCACCAGTAGGTTGGGTTCCGGCTCCATGCCACCGGCATGGTTCAGCGCCTCGAAGGCCATCCCTGCCGTCATCGCGCCATCGCCGATCACCGCGACCACCTTGCGGTCGTCGCCCTGCTGCTGCAATGCGATCGCCATGCCGAGCGCGGCCGAGATCGAGGTGGACGAGTGGCCCACGCCGAAGGTGTCGTACTCGCTTTCCTCGCGCTTCGGGAACGGCGCCACGCCGTCCTTTTGCTTCACCGTGTGGATGGTGTCGCGGCGGCCGGTGAGGATCTTGTGCGGATAGGTCTGGTGGCCGACGTCCCACACCAGGCGGTCGCGCGGCGTATCGAACAGGTAGTGCAGGGCGACCGTCAGTTCGATCACACCCAAGCCCGCCCCGAAATGCCCGCCGCTCTTGCCAACCGACTCGATCAGGTAACCGCGCAGTTCCTCGGCGATCGCGGGCAGTTCGGATTCGTCGAACTGGCGCAGGTCGGCCGGGACATGGATGCGTGACAGGCGGGGGTAGCGGTCGGGGGCGATCATCGGCAGCAGGCTTCTTCTGAGCCGTCATTGTCCCCCCCCGAAGTGAAGTGGGGCAAGCAAGCGTGTGAAGCAGGCGTGGGGCCGGCCGGGGCGGTTCAGGAAGGTCGAGGCGGGCCTTGGCCCCGCTCAGGCGGACAGCTTGGACTTCTTCGGCAACTGGGCTTTCAGGAACGCCATCTGGTCGGCCAGGATGTTGCGGTTCGACAGGATCAGGTGTTCGATCCAGCTGGGCCGGTAAGGCACGGCGAGCAGCGGCATGTGCGCCTGCTGCGGCGTGCGGTTGCTCTTGCGCGAGTTGCAGTGGAAGCAGGCGGTCACCACGTTTTCCCAGATGTCCCGGCCGCCCTTGGACAGCGGCAGCACGTGATCACGGGTCAAGTGCGGGCGCGAATATTCGTGGCCGCAGTACAGGCACAGGTGCGCGTCGCGGGCGAACAGGGCGGTGTTGGTGAGCGTTGGCGTGGGCGACAGGGCATGCGCACGGGCGTGGCCGCGCGAGGCCACGATGGGATGCAATTCGATCAGACTCTGTTCGCCGGTCAGCCGCGAGACGCCGCCATGCACATGCAGGCAGGGGTCGCCCAGTGTCCATGCAACCGCGCCGCGTGCGTACAGGCAGGTCGCATCCTGCCAGTTGATCCAGTCCAGCACGCGGCCATGCGCATCCAGCGACAGCAGTCGCAGGGCGGCGGGATGGGGGCGGGGCGACGACGGAGACGGGACCGGTGTTGGGAGGGAACCGGTCTTGACCAGGTGAAGCTGAGCTCTGTCTGCTTCCATGGAGAAGCAGGTTATACCCAAATGTTGACGAAATGTGTATCGGGTGTTGCTTTTCACCGGAGGAGCGCGTTGTCCGCGCTCCTCCGGTGCAGGATTACGCCTCGCCGAAACGAGCCTCGTCCATTGCCATCAGCGTGTCTGCGCCGGACTCGATGGCGGCGGCGTGGGCCAGGGTGCGCGGCAGGATGCGGGCGAAGTAGAACCGCGCGGTTTCGCGCTTGGCCTGTTTGAACGCATCGCCGTGCGTCGAGGCATCGGCAGCGGCCACGCTGCGCGCCCACCAGTAGGCCAGCACCACGTAGCCGGAATAGAACAGGTAGTCGGTGCTGGCCGCGCCGATCTCCTCAGGGTTCGCGGCGGCTCGCTGCAGGACGTTCTTCGTCAGGCCTGCCCATTCGGCGGCCTTCTGCTGCAGGGGGTCGATGAACTCGGTGAGCGACGCATCATCCTTGTGTTGCTGGACGAAGGCGTGCACGTCCGCCAGGAACAACTTCAGGCCGGCGGCCTGCGTGGACGCGGTCTTGCGCCCCATCAGGTCGAGCGCCTGGATGCCGGTGGTGCCTTCGTACAGCGTGGTGATGCGCGCATCGCGTGCCAGCTGTTCCATGCCGTGTTCGTGGATGTAGCCGTGGCCACCGAAGCACTGCAGCGCGTGGTAGGTGTTCTCGATGCCCCATTCGGTCTGGCAGGCCTTCGAGATGGGCGTGAGGAAACTCACCAGCGTATCGGCGCGCTCGCGTTCGGCAGGGTCTTCGGCGTGGTTGGCGATGTCGATCAGCGTACCGGCGTGCAGCGCCAGCAGGCGGCTGCCTTCGATCAGCGACTTGATCGTCAACAGCATGCGGCGAACGTCAGGGTGGACGATGATCGGATCGGCCGGTTTGTCTGGGGACTTGGGGCCGCTGAGCGAGCGCGTCTGCAAGCGTTCGCGCGCGTAGCGCAATGCATTCTGGTAGGCGCGTTCGCTCAGCCCGATGCCTTGCAGGCCCACGCCGAGGCGTGCGGTATTCATCATGGTGAACATCGCCTGCAGGCCCTTGTGGGGCTGGCCCACCAGGTAGCCTTGCGCGCCGTCGAAATTCATCACGCAGGTGACCGAGGCCTTGATTCCCATCTTGTGTTCGATCGAGCCGCAGGCCACCGCGTTGCGTTCGCCGACCGTGCCATCGCGTGCGACCTTGAACTTGGGCGTGACGAACAAGGAGATGCCTTTCGCGCCCGCCGGTGCATCCGGCAGTTTCGCCAGCACCAGGTGCACGATGTTGTCGGTCAGGTCGTGCTCGCCGGCGGTGATGAAGATCTTGGTGCCGGTGATGGCGTAGCTGCCATCGGCGTTCGGTTCGGCCTTGGTCTTCAGCAGGCCGAGGTCGGTGCCGCAATGCGGCTCGGTCAGGCACATGGTGCCGGTCCAGCGGCCCTCCACGAGCGGCTTCAGGAAGACCTCCTGCTGCCACGCCTCGCCGTGATGCTTGAGCGCTTCCACCGCGCCGTGCGACAGCAGGGGGAAGTTGCCCCAGGCCAGGTTGCTCGCGTTGACCAGTTCGTTGAGGGGCACGCCCATCGTGTGTGGCAGGCCCTGGCCGCCGAACTCGGGCGAAGAGGTGAGGCCGGTCCAGCCACCCTCGACGAATTGCGTGTACGCGGCCTTGAAGCCTGGTGGCGTAGTGACCTCGCCCGTGGCCTTGTCGAGCTGGCTGCCGATCTCGTCGCCGACGCTGTTCAGCGGCGCAAGGACGGTTTCCGTGAAACGCGCGGCCTCGTCGAGGACGGCATCCAGGATGTCGCGGGTCGCCTCGGTATAGCCAAGCCGCTGGAACAGCGGCTCCACGCCCAGCACGTCGTACAGGGCGAAGCGGAGATCGGTCAGGGGAGCTGTGTAGGACGCAGGCATGCAGGTTCTCGAAAAGGCGTGTAGGGGCGGGTGGGGCGGCGCTCAGCGCAGCACGCCATCCAGGCCGGGGACCGGGTTGAGGGTGTTGCGGGTTTCGATGTCGAACGTGCGGGGTTTCGCTTCTTCCGGCGTCGCGCTGGCGCTGCCCTTCAATGTGTAGGGCAGGGCGCGACGACCGGCGAGGGCGTCGGCCACCACGATGCGGCCGGCGCTGCTTGGTGCGAATGCCACCGTGACCACGTCGGCCGATTCGGGGCCAACGGAAAGGCCGGGCGTGGCGCGCAGATTGCCTGCGTTCTGATCGCCGACCTGCACGTCCATGTCGACGGTGTCGAACCGCATCGGAATACTGCTGTAGTTCTGCAGGCGCAGGTCGACAGACCATTGGCCGTCAGCCTTCACCGTGAGCTGCTGCACGCTGACCGCGGGATCGGAAACGCGCCGCACCATGCCATCGCCGCAACCGCCCAACAGGGCCATGGCTGCCAGAAGTGCCAGCAGGGAAGTACGTCGCATCATGCCGCCGCTCCGTGAGGGAATGCGGCAGGATACTACGGCGTATGGCGGCGGGGATGACAGTCCCCAGGCTGGAGGCGGATCAGTCGTGCTGCACTGCGTCAGGCTTCCAGACGAACGTGGCGACGCTGCGTGCGGGCAAGATGTAGTCGAACACCCGTTCTTCCTGTCCGACGCTGAATCGGCGTGCCTGCTCCGCGGAATTGGCGACCAGCAAGACCAGCGAACCGTCGTCGGCGTTCCGGAAGGCGACGTTGTCGAGGTCGTTGGCCGCCTCGCTGGAGGCGATCCGGTGCGCGCCCGGACGCACGAAGCGGCTGGCGTGTGCCAGCGCGTAGTACTCGTCGGTGCGGGTGATCGCACCCGTGCGTGAGTCGATGGTGACCACGCCGCGGCAGGTATGGCAGCCCCCCGCATAGGGTCCGTTGTTCTCGTCCAGCGCCAGGTTCCAGAACAGCGCGCCGCGTGCCCAATGGCGTGCACTGCGGATGATGATGTTCTTCATCTGAAGAGGCAGGCCGCCACTGCGCACCGGTTCCCAGTCGCCGCCGGAGCATTCGGTCATGTAGGCGTCCTTGTCGGGGAACGCGTCATGCACCGGCGACTGAGCGGCCACGTCGCCGCCATAGCAATGCCATGCCACGGCCGCGACATGCGGATTGGCCTTCGCGTCGGCCAGCACGCCCAGCGGTTCCTGCGGCTTGTCCCAGTTGTGGTCCCAGTCGAAGATCAGCGGGCCCTTGCCGCGCGTCGCGATCATTGGACCCAGGTGGTCGCCGATCAGGCGCGCCCGCGCCGGCGCGTTGAGCCGCATACCGGGATAGTCCTTCGGTTCGTAGTCTGGTTCGTTCTGCACGGTCAGTGCGAAGATCGGAATACCTTCCGCTGCGTAAGCATCGACATATTTCAGCAGGTAGCGCGAGAACGCATCGTAGTACTGCGGCAGCAGTCTCCCCTGGATCAGGCTGTTGGTGTCCTTCATCCATCCGGGCGCACTCCACGGCGACGCCATGACCTTCAGCTGCGGGTTGATGGCGAGCATCGCGCGCGCCACCGGGATCACATCGCGCCGGTTCTCGTTAATACTGAAATGCCTGAGTCCGGGGTCCGGTTTTCCGTCGGGTGTATCCGCCAGGCTGTAGTGGTGTCGCGAGAAATCCGATGCGCCGATGGTCAACCGGGAGAAGCTCAAGCCCAGGCCGTTGCCGTCGCGGCCGAACAGTTCCTTCAGCAGAGTATCGCGCTGCTGCTGGTCCAGCCTGTGCTGGATCAGCCAAGCGGATGAATCGGTCAGCGAGGCGCCGAAACCGACCATCTCCTGGAATCGCTGTGCCTCGTCGATGAGGATGCCTGAATTTTCCGCCAAAGCGGCGTCACGGAACCGGGCAGGCGTCGACGGCGACAACGTGACCTCGTGGTCTGCCGTCGTGATCCACACCGAGACCTCCTGCGCGTGGGCCAACGGGCCGAACATGAGCGCAAGCGCGGACGCCAGGCAGGCGTGGGGGAGTCGTCGGATGCGTTGTCGTGTCATGGCGGAATCCTCTCGGTGGGGATACGCGAACCCCTCCCGGAGTCCACGCAAAGCGGGTGCTGCAGCGCAGCGCAATTTTCTCGACGTATGGCCGCGCGACAAGGAAAACCGATCCTGCATGCGCCCATATGTCGCGTTCGTTAGGAATTTGTTGACAGCGCATTGGAGCTTCTATATGACAGCGCTGTCAACATTGGTCGGAGAGGGACCAGATGAAGCACTTGAAACACACCGCATATCCATCCTCGCGTCGCACGCTGCACCAACATCATCTGGCCGCTGCTTGCTGTCTTGCGCTGGCATTCCCGGGTCTCGCGAGCGCGCAGCAGGCAGCTTCCTCTGCCGAACAGACCGTCGAAACCCTGGATACCGTGAAGGTCACCGGCATCCGCGCCGCCATCGCCAACGCGGTGGAGACCAAGAACGAGTCCACCTCGATCGTTGAAGCGATCTCTGCCGAAGACATCGGCAAGCTGCCCGACATCAGCATCGCGGACTCGATCTCGCGCCTGCCCGGCCTGACCATGCAGCGCCTCGATGGCCGCGGCCAGGTGATCCACATCCGTGGCATGTCCGAACAGTTCGCCGGTACGCTGCTCAATGGCCGCGAGCAGGTCACCACCGGTGACAACCGTGGTGTGGAGCTCGACCAGTATCCCGCCGAGCTGATCAATGGCGTCACGGTGTACAAGACCCCGGATTCATCGCTGATCGGCCAGGGCATTTCCGGCACGGTCGACCTGCAGTCGATCCGCCCGCTGTCGTTCGGCGAGCAACGCATCGTGTTCACCGGCCAGGGCGAGGTGAACTCGTTCGACGAACTGACCGAAGGCGGCAACAACAAGGGCTACCGCGTATCGGCCTCGTATGTCGACCAGTTCGCAAACGACACCGTGGGCTTCGCGATTGGCGTGGCGCGCATGGATGCGCCGTTCCAGGAGAAGCACTACAAGTCGTGGTGGTGGGCCAACACCGACATGTGGGGCGCGCCGCAGCCGGGCAAGCCCGCTGACGCGATCGCCTTGCAGGGCGCCGAAGCCTGGGTGAAGTCGCGCGACACTACGCGTGATGGTGTCATGGCCGTCCTGGAATTCAAGCCGAACGACCGCTGGCACAGCGTGTTGGACATGTACGCGTCGCGCTTCGACCAGGAAGAGTGGATGCGCGGTGCGATGTGGAGCAACGACCCCTGGTTCAACGGCGGCGCGGTCAGCTACAGCGACGTGAGCACGACGGACTACCACGGCACGCCGGTGGTCACCGGCGGCACGTTGAACGGCATCCAGCCGGCGATCCGCAACGACAACAACACCCGTGAGTCGCGTCTGTTCTCGGCGGGTTGGAACAACGAGTTCAAGCTCAATGAGACCTGGACGCTGGCCACCGACCTCAGCTACTCGCGCGCCAAGGTCGAGGATTCGAAGCTCGAGACGTATGCGGGCCGCTTGGGCGGCGTGTCTGCCGACTTCCGTGCGCGCCTCTCGCCCGGCTATGGCTACTACGCGCTGCCGGACATGGCGGATCCCGCCGCTGTTTACCTGCGCGACCCGCAGAACTGGGGCCATGACGGCCGCCTGGAGGACAGCCACCAGAAGGATGAGATGAAGGCATTCCGCGTGGCCGTGAACCACGTCATCGAGTCGTCCGACTTCCTGCGCAGCTGGGATGCCGGCGTGCACTACAGCAAGCGCACCAAGGAGAAGAGTGCCGAGGTCTATTTCGCCGACCTTCCCGGTCGCACGCCGACACTGGTCGATCCGTCGTTGCTGTCCACTCCGACGGATCTCGGATTCGCCGGCATGGGCCGCGTCATCACCTACGATCCGCGCGCATTGCTGTCACGCTACTACGACGTCTACCTCAGCGAGTCCAACGATGACCTGCAGAAGGATGCGATCACCGAAGAGGACGTGAAGACGTTCTACTTCAAGGCCAACCTCGACATGGACCTGACCGATACGGTCCGCCTGCGCGGCAATGCCGGCGTGCAGTACATCCGCACCGAGCAGACGTCCGAAGGCGTCGTCATCCAGCAGAACGAAAGTGGCCAGGCGCTCGTGGCCGGCACGGCGGGTGCGTCGTATGGCGACATCCTGCCCAGCCTCAACCTGGTGGCCGACTTCGGCAACGGATGGAACCTGCGCTTCGGTGCTGCCCGGGAGATGATGCGCGCGCGTATCAACGACATGGGTGCCCGCGCCAGTGTCTATGTGCAGACGTCGCAGGGCGGTCCGTCCGAATGGCGTGGCAGCGGCGGCAACCCGGCGCTCGAGCCGTACCGCGCCAACGCCTACGACCTTTCGATCGAGAAGTACTTCGGCGAAGCGAGTTATGTCGCGCTGGCGGCGTTCTACAAGGACATGGATTCGTACATCTATACGCGCGAGATCCCATGGGACTTCTCCGGTTACGACTACGAGGGTGATGAGCCGCCGGCGTCCAACATGGGTCTGTTCTCGACGCCGGCCAATGGCACCGGCGGCTACATGCGCGGCTATGAGTTCTCCACCGCACTGGGCGGCGAGCTGATCCACGATGCGCTCGACGGATTCGGCCTGCTGCTCAATGCGTCGTACACGGAGTCGTCGATCGATCCTGACGGCCCGGGCATCGGGTCGGGCACCGACACGTTCCCTGGGTTGTCCAAGATTGTCGCCAACGCGACGGTGTACTACGAGAAGCATGGCTTCTCGGCGCGTGTCAGCCAACGCTTTCGCGACCCGTACCGCGGCGAGTACGGCTCGATCTTCAACCAGCGCACGTATCGCTACACGTTGAACGAGCGCACGATCGACCTGCAACTGGGCTACGACTTCCCGGAATCCAGTCGCCTGTCGGGCCTGTCGATCCTGTTCCAGGTGAACAACGTCAACAACGAGCCGTTCCGCACCGAAGTAAGTTCCGGCACGCATCCGGACCTGTTCTTCCCGGAGGAGTACACCGAGTACGGTCGTCAGTATCTGCTGGGCTTCCGCTACAAGCTGTGACCGCACCTGTCCGTCGATAACCGCAGTACCTGACGGGATGCGGGGCCTGGCCCTGCGTCCCGTCGGACTTTTCGTCAAGGCGCGGATCCTGTCGGGGATGTCGTGCGCGCCTTCATCCAAGGGAGAAGCGAGTGAATCCGATCCGAATGACCCTGCTGGGGGCCAGTTTGCTGGCCTGCCTGTCGTGTACGGCCAAGAAGGAGCCAGAACAGAAGCCCGCCGATGCGACCGTGAGCGATGCCGCGGAACTGAAGGACTGGCCGGCGCTGAAGAGCAGCTTCGCCAAGGATCCTGCCGTGGAAGCGCGTGCGGCGGAAATCCTCGCTAGCATGACGCTGGAGCAGAAGATCGGCCAGATGGTGCAGCCGGAGATCAAATCGATCACGCCGGCCGAGGTGCGTACGTACTACATCGGCTCGGTGCTCAACGGCGGCGGTTCCTGGCCAGCGATGAACAAGCATGCCAGGGCCGAGGACTGGGTCAAGCTGGCGGACGCCTACTACGACGCGTCGATGTCCACTGATGCGAAGATCCCGGTGCCGGTGATCTGGGGCACCGACGCTGTGCATGGCCACAGCAACGTGCACGGCGCGACCATCTTCCCGCACAACATCGGCCTGGGCGCCGCGCACGATGTCGAACTGATCGAGCGCATCGCCGAAGCCACCGGCCAGTCCACCCGCGCCACCGGCGTAGCTTGGACGTTCGCGCCGACTGTCGCCGTGGCGCAGGACGCCCGCTGGGGGCGCACCTACGAAAGCTACTCATCGCAGCCGGCGCTGATCCGCGAATATGCCGCCGCCTACGTCAAGGGCATGCAGGGCGTGCTGGACAAGGACGGCAATGTCGTCGCCACCGCCAAGCACTTCATCGGCGACGGTGCCACCGACGGTGGCAAGGACCAGGGCAACGCTACCGTCACCCGGTCCACGATGATCAACGTCCACGGCCAGGGTTATTACGGCGCCATTGAAGCGGGCGTGCAGACCGTGATGGCGTCGTTCAACAGCTGGAACGACGTCGCAGAGGGCAAGGACTACGGCAAGATGCACGGCACGCGCGATCTGCTGACGGTGGCGCTGAAGGAGAAGATGGGCTTCGATGGCTTCGTCGTCTCCGACTGGAACGGCATCGGCCAGGTCACCGGCTGCAGCGACGACAGTTGCCCGCAGGCGATCAATGCCGGCATCGACATGGTGATGGTGCCGGACAAGTGGAAGTCCTTCATCACCAACACGATCGCGCAGGTGAAGTCGGGCGAGATCCCGCAGGCGCGCATCGACGACGCCGTCACCCGCATCCTGCGCGTCAAGCTGCGCGCCGGGCTGTGGGACCACAAACCATCGGCCAGCCAGTACGCTGGGAAACCGGAGGCGTTGGTGCACCGCGACCTGGCCCGTCGCGCCGCGCGCGAGTCGCTGGTGCTGCTGAAGAACGACGGCGGCACGCTGCCGTTGAAGAAGGGCCAGCGCGTGCTGCTGGTCGGCAAGAGCGCCGATAGCATTTCCAACCAGACCGGTGGCTGGTCGCTGACGTGGCAGGGCACAGACAACACCAACGCTGACTTCCCGAATGCGGACAGCATCGCGGCCGGCCTGCGCGAGCAATTGGGCGAGGCGAACGTGCTGCTGCGCGACAGTGTCGAGGGCGTGGATCCGGCGAGCTACGACGTCATTGTGGCCGCGATCGGCGAGACGCCGTATGCCGAGACGAATGGCGACATCGTGCCTTCCGACACGATGGCGCACAGCCGTCGCCATCCGGAAGACTTGGCCGCGCTGAAGGCGGCTGCCGCCAGCGGCAAGCCCGTCGTCACCGTGTTCCTGTCCGGCCGCGCGTTGTACGCCAACGACCTGATCAACCTGTCCAACAGCTTCGTCGCCGCGTGGCTGCCGGGTACGGAAGGCAAGGGCGTCACCGATGTGCTGGTTGCGAGTGCGGATGGCAAGCCGGCGCATGATTTCCGCGGCAAGCTGACGTTCCCCTGGCCGGCCGTGGCCTGTCCGAAGGCCGACAGTACGCCACAGTTCGCGCTGGACACCGGCCTGCGCTATGGCGACAACAGCACGGTTGGCAAGCTGCCGGAAGACAGCGCGGCCAGCTGCGGTGATGCGACCACGCTGGGCATCTTCAAGCAGTCCGACATCGCACCCTTCACCCTGCAGATGGCTGCAGGCAGCGAAGAGAAGGCGGTGGGTTCCGACATGAATGCCACGCAGCGCTGGCCACAGGCGAAGCCTGCGCTGCAGATTGCAACGGTGCAGGTCAACACGCAGCAGGACGCCAAGGAGGTGACCTGGCTGGCACCGGCTCGCTTCTTCGCCCGCAATCCGTCGAAGAACAACCTCGCGGCGATGGCCACCGCGCGTGGCGTGGTGCAGTTCGACGTGGTGGTGAAACAGGCGCCGGTCAAGCCGGTGCAGTTCACGCTGGGATGCGGCACCAACTGCGGTGCCAGCCTCGACCTGACGGCGACGTTCTCTGGTGATGCAGTCGGCAGGAAGCAGACCGTCAAGGTGCCGCTGGCCTGTTTCGGCAAGCTCGGTGCGGACCTGACCGGCGTGGATACGCCCTTCAGCATCGCCGCCGATGCTCCGTTCGCTGCCGCATTCACCAATATCCAGGTGGTCGCCGGTGCGGCGGATGGCGCCGATGTGGTGAAGTGCGCGCAGTGAGTATCCTGCGCCTTGCGGCGAAACCGCAGGGCGCTGACGCAGTGCAAGTTGCAATCGCGCGGCGGCCCCGTAGGCTGGCCGTTCCGTCCGGATCCCATACCAGCAGGCATACCAATCCATGACCACACAAACCACCCGATGGTCGCAGTTCGGCGTGCTGATCACCGTGTTCTTCTTCTGGGGCTTCGTTGCGGCGAGCAACGATATCCTGATCCCGGTGTTCAAGAAGGCCTTCGACCTGACGCAGGCGCAGAGCCAGTACGTCGCCGTTGCGTTCTACGTGGCGTATACCGTCGGCTCGCTGATTTACGTGGCGATTTCCAAGGTCATCGGGCTCGACCTGCTCAACAGGATCGGCTACAAGAACGGCATCTGCCTGGGGCTGGTGATATCCGCGTTGGGCACGCTGCTGTTCTACCCCGCGGCCAACACTGGTTCGTTCAGCCTGATGCTGTCGGGCCTCTTCATCGTCGGCCTGGGATTCTCGCTGCAGCAGATCGCGGCCAATCCGCTGGCCATCGTCATCGGTGATCCCAAGACCGGTGCGCAGCGATTGACCCTGGCGGGCGGCATCAACAACTTCGGCACCACCATCGGGCCGCTGCTGGTGAGTGTGGCGATCTTCGGCAGCGTGCTGACCGGCAACACCGAAGCCAGCATCGAGAGCGTGAAGACGCCGTACCTGGTGCTGGGCGTCGCCTTCATCCTGGTGGCGATCTTCCTGAAGTTCTCCTCGGTGCCCAACCACATCGACCTGGAGAAGCTGTCCGAGACCGAAGCCCAGGACAGCAGCAAGCTGATCCACAAGAAGTCGGCGCTGGGTTACCCGCAGCTGGTACTGGGCATGCTGGCGATCTTCGTCTACGTCGGCGTGGAGGTGTCCACCATCAGCAACCTGCCGGCCTATCTCGAGTCGCCCGAAGGCCTGGGCCTGGATACGTCGCAAATCGCGCCGTTCGTGTCGCTCTACTGGGCCAGCCTGATGATCGGCCGCTGGGGCGGCGCGGCCGGTGCGTTCAATGTGGGAGCGGGCGCGAAGCGCTGGCTGACGCTGCTGCTGCCGTACGTGGCGTTCGCTGTGTTCCTGGCGGTCAACGCCATCATGAAGCACGACGTCTCGCAGTTCCTGGGCTACGCCGCCGTCATCGTGCTGATGATCCTCGCGACCCTGGCCAGCAAGGGCAATCCGGCACGCATGCTGCTGTACTTCTCCATCTGCGGCATTGCGGCGCTGCTGATCGGCATGTTCACCACCGGCTGGACCAGCGTGGTGGCCTTCATCAGCGTCGGCCTGTTCTGCAGCACCATGTGGCCGTGCATCTTCGCGTTGGCCATCACCGGGCTGGGCAACAACACCAACCAGGGCAGCAGCCTGCTGATCATGATGATCATGGGTGGCGGTTTCGTCAGCCTTGCCCAGGGGGCGCTGGCCGACAAGGTCGGCGTCCATTTCAGCTTCATCGTCGGCGTGGCGTGCTTCGCTTACCTTGTTTTCTATGCGATCGCTGCCACCCGTACGTTGCGCAACCAGGGCATCGACCTGGACAAGCTGGCCGCCGGCAACGGCCATTGAGTGCGGTGCGCGCCGGAGAGAGGCCGGCGCGCATCCCCCAAGCCACCGGGCCACTCTCCAGCCCGGTGGCTTTTCTTTTGGGTTGCCGTTCCTTTGCCCTCGCGCGCAGAGGAGCAACATCGCCCTCCCGGATCTGGCTTCCGGGGCTGGCATGGCAACGAAGGACGCAGACAGCTGCGTCGACGGAGATCGTGGGGGGCTCCATGAAGTGCGATCGCTGCGCGCCGGCCGTCGTGGATGGACGGGGCGGCGGCGTGACGGATGGGACATGGCGCAGGTCCCGGCGGGGGCAAGACTGCGAAACTTCCGCCGGAGTCACGCCCATGTTGCCGCGCCTGTCATGCCTGCTGCTTTCGCTTGTTGCCTTCCACGCCACGGCGCAGGAAGCCCCGACGCGCGAACACTTCGCCACTCCCGGCCACGAAGCGGCGTACCACGACTGGCACTACACGCCAGTAGTGAAAGTGGGCGACATGGTGATCGTGTCCGGCATTCCCGCCGCCGGCCCAGGGACTTACGAAGAAAAGGTGCGCCGCATGTTCGTTGGGCTGGGCAAGCAACTGGCACAGGCCGGGGCGACCTATGCCGACGTCGTGGAACTGACGACCTTCCACACCGGCCCGACTGATCCACAGAGCTTCCAGGCCGAGTTCGACCGCTTCGCCCCGATCCACCACGAGTTCTTCCCCGCGAACTACCCCGCGTGGAGTGCGGTCGGCACGAGCGCGCTGCTCGCACCCGGCGCGGTGGTGGAAATGCGCGCGGTGGCGATGATCGGATCCGGGCGTGCGCCGAAGGCGGACATTCCGAAGCCGAAGCCGCGCCCGGCTACGCCCTGAGCACGCGCTGGCGTCAGCGCGCCGCCGTGCCGCTGCGCTTGGCCAGCATGTCCTCGATCAGATCCAGGATCTCCGCAACGCTGATGCCGTAGGAGCCAGCCTGGCCGGCGTCGAAGGCTTGCTTCCACTCGCCGTAGCCCTCCAGGTAGGCCGGGTCGGTGGCGCCCTGGCCGACCAGTTCGGCGCCACTGCGTTCCAGTACCTGGCCGATGATCGGCAGATGGGCGAAGGTGGTGATGACGCCTGCAGGCAGCCCCGGATGTCGGATGCGCGCTTCGCTCACGCTGACGTGCAGGATCTCGCCACCGAGCGGGTGCGGATCGATGCGATTGATCGTCAGTACCGGCGTCTCCCTGGTGCCGCGGCCACGACAGCGCCAGCGTTGGCCGACGGCATAGGGGGCAGAGGCAAGGGCGGTCGTCATGGAGATCGGAAACGGCGGAAGGAGCTGCTCAGGATAAGCAGGGCATGGCGGGTTGTGCGTGGCGCGGTGGCATGAAGGCTTGAATGACCCGATGCGGCAAAGTGGGGGCGATATCGGAGGGTGGAGCTGGAACTCCACGATGGGCGCGTTGAGCCGTGTTGATCGGGTACGACCCGCCTTGCGCATCCGAACTTCCCAAGGACTTTCCCTCCATGCCCCTCGACGCGAACTCCCGTCTCATCGCCGGCGTGTCAGTGCGGCCGTCATCCTGCTGGCGACCTGGTTCCACGGCAATGGCAGGAATCTGGACGGGGTCCTGTCGCATTGCGGGGCGAGCGGGGTGCGGGCGCAGCAGTTGTGCGACTGCACCCCCTGCGAGCGCGATGAGGCGTCGCACGCAGACGCACTGCGGGTGGATTGCGATGCGCCGAGCCACGTGCTGCGCACGCGCAACGCTACTCCGCGCTCGTAATCCCTTGCCAGCGATAAGGCCCGACGTGGTGCGCCGAGCGGGATAGCCGCCGACTCGGGACGGCGCATTGCATGTGCGGGTGGCAGTTGGCAGGGCGCCCGGTGTCGCGGTGTGCCGCCGGGCTCTTGATGCACGTCTAGAAGCGCGCACCCACCGGCAGATAGCGCCATTGGCCCACCGGCATCTTCGACAGCGCGATGCGGCCAATCCTGAGCCGCCGGATCGACACGACCTCGAGCCCGCCTGCGCGGCAGCGATGGCTGAGCTCGCCCGGCTGTACATCCTTGATCGCGAAGCGAAGCCGCACCTCGTTCTGCCAACTGACCTTGCAGGGCGCCAGTCCACGGTCCTGGTAGGTGGCCACGTGGCCGATTCTGCTGAGGGTGTAAGGGTCGGTGTCGCCGCGGATCTCCACCACGAACTCCTGCTCGATCTCCGCGTAGTCCTCGGTCAGGCGGCGCCACACGCGGCCATCCTGGCTCAGCACCATGAGTCCGCTGGCCTCGGTGTCCAGCGGCATCAGTGGGGTCAATCGATGGAAATGGCGCTTCAGTGGACGCACGCCGCTGTCGTCTTCGAGCAGATGCGTGGTCGGGGTGGCCAAGGCCGCCGTATCCTGCCAGGCAGTGCCTTCGGGCTTGTGCAGCAGCAGGGTGGCTGGCTCGGTGGCCGTGAGTTCGGCAGCCGGGTCGATTTCCACGCGTTCGGTGGTGACGGGGTGTTGTGGCGCTTCCACCGTCTCACCATCCACGGTGACCCAGCCCCCTTCGATGTACTGCTCGGCCTCCGTGCGCGAACAGCCGGTGAGTTCAGCGACACGCTTGGCCAGGCGGATGGGTTCAGGCATGGGAACACCGGCGTTTCAGGGCGGCTAGTGTAAAGATAGCGGGGACGCCCCGCGTCGAATCTTCGTTCTTAATCTTCATTTTCTCGCCAGGACCGCATGAAAACGCCCCCAGGATTGCAAGCGCTGATCGATGACGGTGTGATCGACCGCGTGCTGCGGCCGCTGAAAAGCGGCAAGGAAGCCTCCGTCTACGTGGTGGATGCGGGGGGCGAAGTCCGCTGCGCCAAGGTCTACAAGGACATGGCGCAGCGCAGTTTCCAGCAGCGCACGCTGTACCAGGAAGGGCGCAAGGTCCGCGGCAGCCGCGAGGCGCGCGCGATGGGCAAGGCCACACGCTACGGGCGCAAGCAGCAGGAAGTGGCGTGGAAGAACGCCGAGGTCGACGCCCTGTACCAGTTGCGCGACGCCGGCGTGCGCGTGCCAGAACCGTTTGGTTATGTGCACGGCGTGCTGGTGATGGAGCTTGTCGCCGATGCCAGCGGCCACTCCGCGCCCCGTCTGGGCGAAGTGGACCTGACACCGGAGCAGGCGCGCGACTTCCACCGTTTCCTGGTGCGCGAGGTGGTCAAGATGCTGTGTGCTGGCCTGATCCACGGGGACCTGTCGGAATACAACGTGCTGGTGGGCGGGGAAGGCCCGGTGATCATCGATTTCCCGCAGGTGGTCAGCGCCGCCGGCAACAACGCCAGTCGGCGCCTGCTGTTGCGCGACGTCAATGCCCTGACGGCACGCCTGGGGCGCTACGCACCGGAGCTGCTGGATACCTGGTATGGCGAGGAGATGTGGGCGCTGTACGAAGCTGGCGCTTTGCGCCCGGATACGGAGTTGACCGGCCTGTTCGCCCACGACGCGTCGCGCGTGGATGTGGACAGCGTGCGGCACGCCATCGAGGACGCGCGACAGGAAGCGATCATCCGCCAGCAGGGCAGGGAAGCGGCCGCTGCGGAGTAAGCCGATGAGGGTGCGGGATCGGGCGCACCGGCGCCCCTTGGGCGCAGGCAAAACAAAAGGGCCTGCCTTGCGGCAAGCCCTTCGGAATGAATGGTGGCCCGGGGCGGATTCGAACCACCGACACGCGGATTTTCAATCCGCTGCTCTACCAACTGAGCTACCAGGCCAGGATCTGTCGCGGTACGGCGGTGCCGGCGCGAAGAGCGGCAATGATACGGACCGGTCGAGGCGATGGCAAGCCGGACCGCCCCTGAATGGCCGGCCTCTTGGCCGCCGCAGGCTGCACCGGGCGGGGGCATCATGCATCCTCGGGAGTGCGTTCCTCAACGCACCGACAGAGGACGACCATGAAACGCATGATTCCCTTCGCCCTGCTGATCGCGACCGGACTGGCCGCCTGCGCGACCGACGGCCGGCAGACCGATGCCGAAAAACTCGTCTTCTACCGCGGTCATGCCGGGGAGCCGGTCAAGGACTTCAAGTATTTCGGCACGCTCAATGGCTGGACGCCGCTGGGCGATGGCGCGCTCGCCGTATGGACCAAGCCCAGCGAAGGGTATCTGTTGGAGCTGTCCGGCCCCTGCCAGGACCTGGACTACGCCACCGCCATCTCCGTGACCCAGTTCGGCGGTCGGGTGTCGGCAAAGTTCGATGACGTGATCCCCTTGGGGGCGGGCACCTCCAGCATCAATATTCCCTGCCGCATCGAGACCATCAGGCCATTGGACGTGAAGGCCCTGCGCGCCAGCCAGAAAGAGTTGCGCGAAGCCGCGGCCGTGGAGCGGGAAGCTGGAAAGCGTTGATAGCGCAGGAAAGCTGTCGCTTTCCTGACCTCGTCCCGTGACCCGATGCTGGACCCTGCTGTCCGGGGAGGGCAGCGGGGGGCGCGCAGTTCAGGACTCCGGCACGTACCCGGTCGGTTTGTCCGCGCCGCCGCCGAAGAGGAACTTCTCCAGTTCCACTTCAAGGAAAGCGCGATGCTTGGGATCGCGCGGGGACAGCCGGTTCTCGTTGATCAGCATGGTCTGGTGAGCCAACCATGCGGCCCACGCCGGCTTGCCGATGTTCGCGTAGATGCGCTTGCCCAGGTCGCCGGGGTAGGGGACGAAGTCGAGCCCTTCCGTTTCGCGTTGTTCGTACTGGCAGAAGACGGTGCGCGACATCGGTCAATTTCCCAACAGTTTGCGGATCGGCGCGGGCAGGCCCAGCTTCGCGAGTTCGCCGCGCGCGACCCATCGCAGATCGTCATTGTCGCGCACCCTGCCGCGCAGGGCGACCCCGCGTACCCGCAGCGGCTGCAGATGCAGGCGGTAGTGGCTGAAGGTGTGCACCACCACCGGCAGTTCTTCGGCGCTGTCGTAATGCCCTTGCACTTCGTGCGCGAACCAGTCGCGCATGCCTGTGTCGGTATCCGCCTGCGGCAGCGTCCATAGCGACGCCCAGATGCCGGCTTCCGGACGCCGTTGCAGCAGGATTTCGCCGTCGGTGTTCTCGAGCCACAACGCCATGGCTTCCCGCTCCGGCAGCGTCTTCGAGGGCTTGGGCGTGGGAAGCACGTCGACCAAGCCATCGCGGCGCGCCACGCAGTCGTCCTGCTGCGGGCACACCACGCAGATTGGCCTGGCGCGCGTGCACAGCGTGGCACCGAAATCCATCTGCGCCTGCGTGTAGTCGGCCAGGCGGCCGTCGGGCACGTCGTGCAGGTGCGTTTCCGCCAGCGCCCACAATGGCTTTTCCACTGCCGGCAGGCCGGGCCAGCCGGAGATGCCGTGGAAGCGCGCCAGCACGCGCTTGACGTTGCCATCGAGGATGGGGAAACGGTCGTTCCACGCCTGTGCCAGGATCGCGCCCGCCGTGCTGCGCCCGATGCCGGGCAGTGCATGCAGTACGTCGAAATCGCGTGGCAGGTCGCCGCCATGCTGCGCGACACACGCTTTCGCCGCCGCATGCAGGTTGCGGGCGCGGGCGTAGTAGCCCAGTCCCGCCCAGTGCGCCATCACGTCATCGGTGGAAGCCGCGGCCAGGTCGGGCAGGGTGGGAAAGCGATCGACGAAGCGCAGGAAGTACGGGATGACCGTGGCCACCTGCGTCTGCTGCAACATGATTTCCGATAACCACACGCGATACGGCGTGCGCGGGTGTTGCCACGGCAGGTCGTGGCGGCCGTGCCGGTCGAACCAGGCCAACAGGCGATGGGCAAAGGTTTCGGAAAGGGTGCTCATGCAAGACGGCCTGTGGAAGCGACGTTAGTCGCGATCGGCCACCGCGATGGCGTCATCGCGACCGACGTCGTTTCCTCCACAGGAGCGAGGCTTGTGTCAGCCGGCACCCAGCGCTTCCGGCAACAGCGCATCGACGAAGGCTTCTGCATCGAACACGCGCAGGTCTTCCACGCGCTCGCCGATACCGGCGTAGCGGATCGGGATGCCGAACTCGCGCGCCAGCGCGAACACCACGCCGCCCTTCGCGGTGCCATCCAGCTTGGTGACCACCAGGCCGGTAACGCCGACGGCGGCATGGAACTGGCGCAGCTGCGAGAGCGCGTTCTGGCCGGTGGTGCCATCGATGACCATCAGCACTTCGTGTGGCGCGCTCTCGTCGATCTTGCCGAGGACGCGGCGTATCTTGCCCAGTTCGCTCATCAGGCCGGTCTGCGTATGCAGGCGGCCTGCAGTGTCGGCGATCAGCACGTCGAAGCCGCGCGACCTGGCCGACTGGAGCGCGTCGAAGGCAACCGACGCCGGATCCGCATCCTGGCCCTGTGCGACCACGGGCACGCCGTTGCGTTCGCCCCAGGTCTGGAGCTGCGCGACGGCGGCGGCGCGGAAGGTGTCGCCGGCGGCCAGCATCAGGCTGTGGCCGTCCTGCTTGAAGCGGCGCGCCAGCTTGCCGATGGTGGTGGTCTTTCCCACGCCGTTGACGCCAATGGTCAGCACGACGAACGGCTTGCGGCTGGCGTCGATTACCAACGGTCTGGCGACCGGCGCGATCAGTGCGATGAGGTCGGCACGCAGTGACTTCAGCAAGGCCTGTGCGTCTGCGAACTCGCGTTCCTTCATCCGCTTGCGCAGGTCGTCGATGATGGCGGTGGTGGCGGGCACGCCCACGTCGGCGGTCAGCAGGGCGGTTTCGATCTCATCCAGCAGGTCGTCGTCCAGGCGCGGATTGCGCGTGAACAGGCCGGCCAGGCCCAGTGCGGCGCTGGTGCGGCGCAGGCGGTCACGCCAGCCGGGCTTGCCGGCCGGCGCGGCGGGCGCGGCATCGGCGGGTTCTGGCTCGTCTGCTCGTGACGCAGCAGCGGCGGGTTCGGAGAGGGCGCCGGCATCATCATGGCGCTCGTCCGTCTTCGGCCCCGCTTCATCCACCACGGAAGCGGCGGCGGGGATTGCGTCCGTCGGCAGCATCTCGCCCGGCGCGCGCGGGAAGGCGGCGGCGAGTTCTTCGGTGCTGGGGCGGGTCTGGGCGGCGTCCGGGCCGTCCTGGGGCTTCTTGCGGCGGAAAAAACCGATCATTGCAGGGGGTTCTCGAAGAGGGCGACATGCTACCACCCGGCTGTCGGGCGGCCGTGGACGCTGGGCTAAAGTGGGGCCGGCGGCGGCCGATATCGAGGCTGGAACCCTGTGGAGTCATCGCATGACCCCCATCGCCGGCATCGCTGCTTCCGGCCTGCGCGCGGCCTCGCTCGGCATGCAGGCCGCAGTGCACAACATCGCCAACCTGGCCACGCCGGATGCTGCGCGACAGGGCGTTGCGCTGTCCTCCCAGGTGATGGGCGGAGTGTCGGCGACGGTTGTCGAGGTGCCCGTTGATCCGGCCGCTCCGGTGGAGGATGTGGCGGCGATGCTGACCTACGAGGCGATGGCCGGCGCGAACCTGTTCGTGCTGAAGGTCGCGGACCAAGCGCTGGGCGGCCTGCTGGATATCAGTGCGTAGAGCCTCATAGCTCGTCAGTCCATCCCCTCTCCCCGTTCACGGGGAGAGGGTGCCGAAGGTGGGTGAGGGGCAGACGGAGCCGCAGCGCTTCAATGATGCGACGCCCCGTCGAGTGATATCAGTGCGCTCTTCAGTCCACGTCTCATGACTTCGTTCGCTCCTCATCCGCCCTTCGGGCACCTTCTCCCCGCATGCGGGGAGAAGGGATCTTTCAGGCCGACAGTTCCAACAGCAATGCATTCAGCCGCTTCACGTAGCCGGCCGGGTCCTTGAGGCTCTCGCCCGCGGCCAGCGCGGCCTGGTCGAACAGCACGCGGGTCAGGTTGTTGAAGCGATTCGCATCGTTCTCGGCATCGAGTTTTGCGATGAGCGGATGCTCCGGGTTGAACTCGAATACCGGCTTGCTCTCGGGTGCCTGCTGACCACTGGCTTCCAGCAACTGGCGCATCTGCACACCCAGGTCGCCCTGGCCCATCGCGAGGATGGCGGGTGAGTCGGTCAGGCGGTGCGAGACGCGCACGTCGGCCACGTCCAGGCCAAGTACGGTCTTGATGCGGCCGGTGAGGGCTTCCTTCGCTTTCGCGCTTTCCTCCTGAGCCTTCTTCTCGTCCTCGCTGTCCAGCGCACCCAGGTCCAGATCACCGCGGGCGACATCGACGAAAGACTTGCCGTCGAACTCGGTCAGATAGCCCATCAGCCACTCGTCGATGCGGTCGGTGAGCAGCAGTACCTCGATGCCCTTCTTGCGGAAGATCTCCAGGTGCGGGCTGTCCTTGATCTGCGCATGCGATTCGCCGGTCAGGTAGTACAGCTTGTCCTGGCCTTCCTGCAGGCGATCCACGTAGTCTACCAACGACACGCTGGGCGCGCCGGAGGTGTCGTGGGTGGATGCGAAGCGCAGCAGACCGGCGATCTTCTCGCGGTTGGCGTAGTCCTCGGCCGGGCCTTCCTTCAGCACCTGGCCGAAGTTGGTCCAGAACGCCTTGTAGTCCTCGGGTTTGTCCTTGGCCAGCTTCTCCAGCATGTCGAGCGCGCGTTTGGTCAGCGCCGAGCGCATCGAATCGACCACCGGGCCGGACTGCAGGATCTCGCGCGAGACGTTGAGCGACAGGTCCGAGGAATCCACCACGCCGCGCAGGAAACGCAGGTACAGCGGCAGGAACTGTTCGGCCTGGTCCATGATGAAGACGCGCTGCACGTACAGCTTCAGGCCCTTGGCGCCGTCGCGGTGGTACAGGTCGAACGGCGCGCGGCCGGGCACGTAGAGGAGCGAGGTGTACTCCAGCTTGCCCTCGACCTTGTTGTGGCTCCACGCCACCGGATCGGTGAAGTCGTGGGCGATGTGCTTGTAGAACTCGGTGTATTCCTCGTCCTTGATCTCGGACTTGGGGCGCGTCCACAGCGCGCTGGCCTTGTTGACCGCTTCCCATTCGGGCGTGGCCGGCGCGTCGTCGCCGTGATGTTCCTTTGCCATCTCGATCGGCAGGCCGACATGGTCCGAATACTTCTTGACGATGCCGCGCAGCTTCCAGCCGTCGGCGAAGCCTTCCTCGCCCTCCTTCAGGTGCAGCACGATGCGGGTGCCGCGTTCGGGTTTGTCGACCGTGGCCACCTCGAAATCGCCTTCACCGGCGCTTGACCAGTGCACGCCCTCGCTGGCGGACAGGCCGGCGCGACGGCTGAACACGTCCACGCGGTCGGCCACGATGAAGGCGCTGTAGAACCCCACGCCGAACTGGCCGATGAGGTTGGCGTCCTTCTTCTGGTCGCCGGACAGCGCCTTGAGGAAGTCGCTGGTGCCGGACTTCGCGATCGTCCCGAGATGGGCGACGGCTTCATCGCGACTCATGCCGATGCCGTTGTCGTCGATGGTCACCGTGCGTGCTTCGGCATCGAAGCCGATGCGGATGCGCAGGGTGGGATCTTCCTCGATCAGGCCGGGTTCCTTCAGCGCCTCGAAGCGCAGTTTGTCGGCGGCGTCGGCGGCGTTGGACACCAGCTCGCGCAGGAAGATCTCCTTGTTCGAGTACAGCGAGTGGATCATCAGCTGCAGCAGCTGCTTCACTTCGGCCTGGAAGCCCAGTGTTTCCTTGCGGGTTTCGGTGGTCATCGTGGACGTGCTCCTTGGATCGGTGTGCGGGCCGCAGGCGCGGCCGATGCATCCCGGTGTATGGGCCGGGTCCGGCTTTCTCAACCGTGCCCCTCCTGCAACAAGGGGACGTATCATGCGGGGCCTGCCGTCGCCGTCGTCCCGATGTCCCGAAGCCCCCGCCGTCCCTCCCCAGCACCTGCCTCTTCGCCGCGCGGCACCGGCCAGGTGCGGATCATCGGCGGGCGATGGCGCGGCACGAAGCTGGCGGTGCCGGACCGTCCCGGCCTGCGGCCCAGCAGCGACCGCGTGCGCGAGACCCTGTTCAACTGGTTGATGCCGGCATTGCCTGGCGCGCGCGTGCTGGACCTGTTCGCCGGTACTGGTGTGCTGGGGCTGGAGGCGCTGTCGCGCGGCGCGGCGCACGCCGTGTTGGTGGAGCGCGACCCCGGGCTGGCCGAGGCGCTGCGCGAGGCAACGGCGAAACTGTCCGCGCCCGCCGAGGTACATGCGGCTGACGCACTGGCGTGGCTGGGCGGCCGTGGGGACGCTTTCGACTTGGTATTCCTGGACCCGCCCTTCGCCGATGGCCTGTGGGCGCGCGCGCTGGACGGGTTGGCGCCGAGGCTGGCGCCCGGGGCCTGGGTCTACGTGGAATCGCCGGCGGACCTCCAGCCGGGGGTCCCGCCGGCCTGGGCGCTGCACCGCGAGGGTCGGACGCGCGAGGTCCGCTACGCGCTTTACCGGACCCCGGCCGCGCAGCCCACTGCTACACTGCGCCCCGACGATCCGCCGGCGACGACTGAATGACTGTGGCGCGCACCCGGACGGCCGTATACCCCGGCACGTTCGACCCCATCACCAATGGCCATATCGACCTGATCGACCGCGCCGCGCCGCTGTTCGAGCGCGTGATCATCGGCGTGGCCGAAAGCCCGGGCAAAGGGCCCGCCCTGCCGCTGGCGCAGCGCGTCGCGCTGACCCGCGAGGCCGTGGCCAAGCATGCGCACGTGGAAGTGCAGGGCTTCGACGGCCTACTCGCGCACTTCGTGAAGGACGTGGGCGGCGGCGTGCTGTTGCGTGGCCTGCGCGCGGTGTCCGACTTCGAGTACGAGTTCCAGCTGGCCAGCATGAACCGGCATCTGATCCCCGAGGTCGAGACGCTGTTCCTGACGCCGGCCGAGCAGTACGGCTTCATTTCCTCGTCGCTGGTGCGCGAGATCGCGCGCCTGGGCGGCGACGTGTCCGGCTTCGTGCCCCCGGCGGTGGTCGCCGCGCTCAAGGCACAATGGCAGTCACAGAAGGGCGCTTGAGCGCCCGCATTCCGACAACAGATCCAACAGGAGGGGGAACACCCATGAAGAACATCGCAACCCGCATGCTGCTCACCGCCTGCCTCGTGCTGCCGTTCGCGGCGTGCAAGAAGCAGGACGAAGCCCCGGCCGAACCGGCCGAAGTCGCGCTCGTCGCGCCGACCACGACCGAAGATGGCGCGTGGAAGGAGTACCTGAGCAAGGTGGTCGACGCCAACATGGGCACGATCACCAACACGCCTTACGTGTACTACCTGCCGGCCGAGACCGATCCGGAGTTCGAGGCCAAGTACGGCCGCCAGCTGGAACAGGCCAAGGGCGCCGTGGCGCGTGGCGTGACCAGTGGCAACCTGATCGCGTTCGGCTCGCCATCCAGCGTCAAGATCGCCGACCTGGCCGTGGCTGCGTTCGAAGGCGTGGAAGCCGACACGTTCAAGGGCGTGCGCATCCTCTTCATCGGCAAGGCGGAAGACAGCGAGCGCGTGAAGGCTGCCGTCACCCCGAGCAGCGCCGAATACGTGTTCGTTGAAGCCAAGTGACCTTTCCGCGCGTGGCCGCTCCGGCGGCCACGCCTTGGCGGAAAGGCCATCCCCGCGCAGGCGGGGGTCCAGTGCCTTCCAGCCTTTCGTCCGCAGCCAGCCTGCGACGACCGGATGTAAGGTCCCGGCGCATCCGACGCATGTCCGGTCAAGGTCACTGGATTCCTGCTGACGCGGGAATGACGAAAGAAGATGTCCCTCAAGATCAACGAACTCTGCGTCAACTGTGATGTCTGCGAGCCGGCCTGCCCCAACCAGGCCATCTCGATGGGCGAGACGATCTATGTGATCGATCCGGCGCGCTGCACCGAATGCGTCGGCCATCATGACGAACCGCAATGTGTCGTCGTGTGCCCGGTCGAGTGCATCGATCCCGATCCGGCGTATCCTGAGACCCACGAAGCACTGCTGGCGAAGATGCTGCGGCTGCAGGCCGGCTGATCCGCTCGCGCGTCATCGCTTCGTGCCGGTTTCCGCAACAGGAGCGATCGTGATCCAACGCCGTCTTTTCGCATTGCTGTTCGTCGTCGCCTTCGCGCCTGCCGCGTGGGCGGCCGATGCTTCCCGCACTTCCGCGCCGCATCCCCCGGGCGTGGCCATCGCCAGCGCGCACGCGCTTGCCACGCAGGCTGGTCTTGATGTCATCGCTCAGGGCGGCAACGCCTTCGACGCCGCCATCGCGGTCTCGTCGACGCTGTCCGTGGTCGAGCCGATCAGTTCCGGACTGGGCGGCGGCGGCTTCTTCCTGCTGCACGATGGCAAGACCGGCAAGGACGTCTTCATCGATGCGCGCGAGACCGCACCCGCAGCGGCTACGCCGGACAAGTACCTGTTGCCGAATGGCGACTTCAACCGCGATCGCGCCGAGAACGGCCCGTGGGCCGCGGGCATTCCCGGCCTGCCTGCCGCCTTCGTCCACCTGGCGGCGAACTACGGCAAGCTGCCATTGAAGGCCTCGCTGGCGCCGGCCATCCGCACGGCGCGCGAGGGGTTTCCGGTCTATGCACGCATGGCGCGCGGCTACCAGGCCCGTCGTAACGTGATGGAGCGGTACAAAGGCACGCGCGCGGTATTCCTGGCCAGCGGTCAGCCGATCAAGGAAGGCGATCTCTTCAGGCAGCCCGACCTCGCACGCACGCTGGAGCGTCTCGCCGCGCAGGGCTTCGACGGTTTCTATCGCGGGGAGACCGCGAAGCTGCTGCTGGCCGGCGTGAAGGCCGAAGGTGGGGAGTGGACTGAGAAGGAACTGGCCGGCTACACGGTACGCGAGCGGGAGCCGCTCACGTTCAAGTACAACGACTGGCAGGTGACGACCGCGCCGCCACCGTCGTCCGGCGGCGTGGCGCTGACGCAGATGTTGCAGATCCTCGATGCGTACGACCTGTCGAAGCTGGACCAGGCGCAGCGCACGCACCTGATCGTCGAATCGATGCGCCGCGCGTTCCGCGATCGTACCTTCTATCTCGGCGATCCCGATTTCGTCGAGATCCCGATGAAGACGCTGACCAGCCCGTACTACGCGGCCGGCCTGCGCGCGACGATCAACCCGCAGAAAGCGACGCCCAGCGATCAGTTGTCGGGCCAGCAGACGCCGCTGGAAGACGAGGAAACCACGCATTTCTCCATCATCGATGCCGAAGGCAACCGCGTCGCCGGTACGCAGACCGTCAACCTGCTGTACGGCTCGGGCCTGATGCCGCCGGGCACGGGCGTGCTGCTGAACAATGAGATGGACGACTTCGCGCTGAAGCCCGGGACGCCGAATGCGTTCGGTGTGATGGGCTACGACGCCAATGCGCCCAAGCCCGGCAAGCGCATGCTCAGTTCGATGACGCCGACCTTCCTGGAGTCGCCGGACAAAGTCGCGGTGCTGGGCACGCCGGGGGGTAGCCGCATCATCACCATGGTGCTGCTGGGCATCCTGGGTTACGACGCCGGTCTGGATCCGCAGGCAGTTGCCGCCCTTCCACGCTTCCATCACCAGTGGATGCCGGATTTGATCGAGATGGAGACCGACGCATTGAGTCCCGCGTCGCAGCAGGCGCTGGAAGCGATGGGTCACAGGTTCAAGGTGCCAGGCAACAGTGCCCAGGGTGGCCGAGGCTCCAGCCATGTCTGGGGCAACCTGCAAACGGTGGAGTGGGACAAGGTGACCAATACGCTGCACGGCGGCAGCGACCCGCGCAATCCGGTGGGCGCGGCGAAGGTGGTGGAATCCGCCGCGAAGCCCTGAAAGGGCTTGGCCCCTCTGTAGGAGCGACGTGAGTCGCGACCGCTACTTCGCGGCCCCGGCACCGGCGCGTCGGGCGACTGTCTGAACGGCACGCGCGACTCGTCACGTGTCTGCAGGCCGTGCAGTCGCGACTTGCGTCGCTCCTACAGGGAGCAAATCGGGGCGTAGAATCGCCCCATGAAACTCTGGTCGCTGCTGGGCAATTCCCAGAAACTCGATGGGGGCGCGATGTTTGGCAACGCGCCGCGCGCCATGTGGGAGAAGTGGTCGCCGCCCGATGCGGAGAACCGCATCGAGCTGGCCTGCCGCGCGTTGCTGGTGCAGCCGCTCAGCGGCAGGACGGTGCTGTTCGAAACCGGCATCGGCGCATTCTTCGATCCCAAGATGCGTGCCCGCTTCGGTGTACAGGAAGAGCGCCACGTGTTGCTCGATTCGCTGCACGCGGCCGGCTTCTCGCACCAGGAGATCGACGTCGTGGTCCTCAGCCACCTGCATTTCGATCATGCCGGGGGCTTGCTGGCATCTTGGCAGGAGGGCAAGGCGCCGGAACTGTTGTTCCCCAATGCGACCTACGTCGTCGGCGCCGATCATTGGCAGCGCGCGCTGAAACCGCATCCGCGTGATCGCGCCAGTTTCATCCCGGAACTGCAGCCGTTGCTGGAAGCCAGTGGGCGGCTCGAACTCGTTTCCGGTGAACACTCGCAGGCACTGGGCCAGTCCGTGCGCTTCAGCTTCAGCGATGGCCATACGCCGGGTCTGATGCTGGCCGAAATCGTTGGGCCCGAACGCGTCGACGGCCAGCCGCATGGCGGCGTGGTGTTCTGCGCCGACCTGATCCCGGGCCGTTCGTGGGTTCATGTGCCCATCACCATGGGCTACGACCGCAACGCCGAACTGCTGATCGACGAGAAGCGCGCGTTCCTGGAAGACAAGCTGGCGCGCAACGTCCACCTGTTCTTCACCCACGATCCCGGCTGCGCGCTGGCGCAGGTCACGCGCGACGAGAAGGGCAAGTTTGGCGTCGCCCACGAGGCCGCTGAGCTGCACGCGCGTACGCTGGCGGCGTGAAGCGGCAGGAAAGTGGGAGCGACGTCAGTCGCGACGCGGTGGCTTGCCGTCGCGACTGACGTCGCTCCCACACCAGCAGAGGGCTTCAACCGATCCGCGTACCGAAGATGCGGTCACCTGCGTCGCCCAAGCCCGGCAGGATGTAGCCCTTGTCGTTGAGGCGTTCGTCGATGGCCGCAGTGTAGACCTCGACATCGGGATGCACGGCTTCCAGCGCCTTCAGGCCCTCCGGTGCGGCGACCAGGAAGATGCCCTTGATCCGCTTCGCGCCGGCGCGCTTGAGCATGTCGATGGTAGCGATGAGGGTGCCGCCGGTGGCCAGCATGGGGTCCAGGATCAGCGCATCGCGTTCCTCCAGGCGTCCGGTAAGCTTTTCGAAGTACGGAACCGGCTGCAGCGTCTCCTCGTCGCGCTGCAGGCCGACCACGCTGACGCGCGCGGCGGGGATCAGCGCCAGTACGCCGGGCAGCATGCCCAGGCCGGCGCGCAGGATCGGCACCAGGGTGATCTTGGCGCCGGCGATCTTCTTCACCTGCACCGGGCCTGCCCAGCCCGCCATGGTCTCGGTGGTCAATTCCAGATCGGCCGTCGCCTCGTAGGCCAGCAGCGTACCCAGTTCGGTCACCAGCTCGCGGAAATCCTTGGTGTTGAGACCGGTGTTACGCAGCAGGCCGATCTTGTGCTGGACGAGGGGGTGGCGGACTTCGACGGTCTTCATGGCGGGGCAGGGCAGCAGGAGATGCGGGAAGTCTGCATCAAACCCGGTGCTCCCACAAAGCAGAAAGCCGGCATGCGCCGGCTTTCTGCTTTGAGCGTGGCGGTGCCGCCGGTCAGAACGCCCAGCGCATGACCAACTGGTAGCTGGGGCCGGCCTCTTCGGTCTCCAGTTCGTACTCGTCGTAGTCGCGGTCGATCTGGTCCTGCAGGGTGTCGAACTTGTCGAAGAACTCGTCCTTGCTGGCATCCAGCAGGTTGTTGGCGCTCAGGCGCACCGACACGTTCGTGCCGAAGCGCTTCTCGACGAAGACGTCCAGTTCGCCGCCGTAGCGGATGATGGCTTCCTCGCCCAGCACGCGCGCGTAGGCATCGCCCTGCTTGCGGTAAGTTGCGCCGAAGCTTGCGCCCCAGGTCGGGATGTCGTGGATGAAACCGATGTTGTAGACCGACTTGGCCTGGTCGTTGAAGCGGCGTTCGCCCAGGAAGTCATCGACCTTGGACTTCACCCATGAGTAGTTGGCGAAGATGCCGGTGTTCTCCAGGCCGATGGCGGAGAGCGGCGTGGACACGTCGAACTCGAAGCCGTAGACCTTGCCGTCGCCGACATTGGACGAGGTGTAGAGCCAGCTCGACGCCGGTTCCTGCGCCATTGCGTCGGCCAGGTCGACAGCGTCGCCGTCCTCGATCATCTCTTCCCAGGTGTCCTGCATCTCTTCGCTGGGCTCGCCGGTGTTGACGACTTCGATGAGGTCCTTGACGTCGCGATAGAAGAAATTCAGGCCGACGACGCCCTTGCGGCCAAGGCGGTGTTCGAAACCGAGGTCCAGGCCGTTCGCGGTCTCCGGATCCAGCTCAGGGTTGCCGATGTAGTCGTTGTCGCCGAACTCGCCGTCCAGCAGGGCCGGCAGCAGCTCGTTGAAGTTCGGACGCTTGATGGTCCTGGCCAGCGACAGGCTGACGCGGTCCGCCTCGCCCAGATTCCAGCGCAGGTTCACCGACGGCAGCAGCTCGTTGTAATCCTTGCTGACGCGACCTTCGCTCTCTTCGTCCTCGAGGTACTCCACTTCTGACTTGGTAGTCTCGTAACGCAGGCCGGCCTCCCACGAGAAAGCGTCGCCCTTGCCGCTGAGCATGATGTACGGATCCAGCCGCTTTTCTTCGATCACCGAGGCCACGCTGCCATCCAGCTCGTAATCGGCCAGGGACGCCGGTGTCTCGTCTTCCTCTTCGGCTTCCCACTCGTAGCTCACGAGCAGGCCTTCCCGCTTCTTGGTGCGATAGTCCACGCCGAACTCCAGTTCGGCGTTGCCTACCGGCCGGGCATGCGTCAGTCGGAAGCCGGTTTCGGCATCCTTGGCGGTCACGGATTCGGCTTCGTAGACGGTTTCGTCCCACTCCGCGTCCGCCGGGATGCTCCAGGTATCGTCCCAGTTCTCCGCGCCGCTCACGTAGACGTGTTCGCCTTCGGTGGTCGCCTGCGAATTCTCGAAACGGGCGTAGTCGACGCTCACGGCGGTGGTGCCGCCGGCCATGTCGAACCTGTACTCGGCACCGATGCCGTAGTTCTTCTGGTCGTACGGGTCACGGCCGGGTACACGCAGGTTGATGGTCTCGTCGTCGTCCAGTTCTTCTTCGAACGACACTTCGGTGACGTCGCGATCGGTCTTGACGTAGAAGCCGTCGATGCTGAAACGGCCGGTGTCGCCCACGTCCGCAGTGTAGGACAGGTTGGCCGAATAGTCGCGGCCGTCCTTCACTTCGGTCTGGTCTTCCCAGCTGACTTTCTCTTCCTGGGTGTTGTCGGTGAAGCGGTCGGAGCGCTTGGTCTTGGCGCGGTACCGATCCTGCACGTTGATGCCGGCCAACAGGCGGCCCCCGAGCGCCTCGAACGACGTCACGGCGCCGAAAGTCGGGTTGACCTCGCCATCATCCCAGCGATTCACGCCGACGCGGATGTAGCTGCCGGTGAATTCGTACGCGTCGCGCAGCACGATGTTGATCGCGCCGGCCATCGCATCGCCGCTGCGGTTGGCGCTGGCGCTGCGCTTGATCTCGATGTGGTCCACCATCTCCGCGGGGATGCGGTCGACATAGAACGAACGGTCGTCGCCGGCACCCGGCACCTTCTTGCCGTTGATCAGCACCTGCGTGTAGCCGCCGCCCAGGCCGCGCAGCTGCACGCCGTCGTATTCCATGATGTCCGAGCCGACGAAGCCCACGCCCGGCACGCGCTTGAGCATGTCGCCCACGGTGTTGGGCTCGAAGCGCTGGAAGTACTCCAGGTCGTAGACCAGGGTCGGCGCGATGTCGTCGGTGCGGTCGCGGTAAGCGATCTCGCCTTGCACCACCACGGTGTCAAGTTGTTTGGGATCACCCGCGGCACCGGCGTCCGGCGCCTGGTTCTGGGCGGTGGCGGCGAAGCTGGCCGGCAGCAGTGCAGCGCAGAACAGCACCTGCGAGAGCGAGGCGGCCAAGGCATTGCGTTTCATCGTGTGTCGTCCCCGTGACGAAAGTAAACGGCACTTTGTAAGCACGTCACATGGCGGCAACATGACAGGCAGGTTCCCGCCGCATGACAGGTATCCGCGTGTCGTACGCTGACACGAAAGCGTCACGAAGCCTGCGTAGAACATGACCGTTTGTTGACGCCGTCATGTCATGGGGAAACCAGTGAAACCACGCCTTGCCTTGCTTGCAGTCCCGCTCCTGATCGCCGCATGCGGTGGGAAACCCGCCCCGCCGGCCGCACCTGTGGCGGAAACCGGTGCGCAGGTACGCGAGAAGGAGCCCGACGAGAACGTCGAGAAGGATCCCCTGCTGAGTGAAGCGAAGATCGCGCACGTCGTGGTGCCGGAAGCTTTCATCACACCGGCGACGCCCGCGGAGAATGTCGATTCGCCCGCAAGCTGGCGCGCGGCCGACGGCACGCGCTGGCTGATCGCCACCGCCAAGGACACGCACCGCCTGGTTGTCTACGACGGCGGCACCGGCAAGCAACTGCGCACGGTCTCGGGTCCGGGCAGCGAGCTGGGCCAGATGCAGCGGCCGAACGGGATCACGGTGATCGACGACCTGGTGCTGGTGGTCGAGCGAGACAACCGGCGCGTGCAGGTGTTCCAGTTGCCCGACTTCAAGCCGCTGATCGTGTTCGGCGCGGACGATCTGAAGCAGCCGTACGGCTTGTGGGTGCGCCCGCAGAAGGACGCGTACGAGATCATCGTCAGCGACAATTACATGTCGCCGCAGAACGAAGACGTCCCACCGCCGCTGGCCGAGCTGGGCCAGCGCTTCAAGCGCTACCACCTGCAGCGCGCCGAGGGCGGCTGGAAGGCGAATCTGGCCGGCACGTTCGGCGATACCGGCGAGGCGGGCGCGATCCGCATTGCGGAGTCCGTGTTCGGCGACGCGGCGAACGACCGCCTGCTGCTGGCCGAAGAGGACGTGGCCGTGGGCACGCGTCTGCGCGAATACGCCCTGGATGGCACCTATCGCGGCCGCGACATCGGCGCGGACCTGTTCAATGCGCAGGCCGAGGGCATGGCGCTGGCGCAGTGCGCGGGCGGTACCGGTTACTGGATCGCGACCGACCAGTTCAAGGACCGCAGCGTGTTCCATGTCTTCGATCGCATCACGCTGACGTACAAGGGTGCATTCGCCGGCAACAGGACCGCGAATACCGACGGCGTGTGGCTGGACCAGAGCGCGGACGCGCGCTTCCCGCAGGGTGCTTTCTATGCGGTGGATGACGACCAGGCCGTGGCCGCGTTCGACTGGCGCGATATCGCCAAGGCGCTGTCGTTGCCGGAGTGTCGAGCCGAATGAAGCGTGCAGCGGATGCGGGAATGAAGTGGGTGCTGGCCCTGCTGTTGCTGGGGACTTGTGCGACGACGCTCGCGCAGGAAGCGACGACGCGCCAGCCCGAACCGAACACGCGGGTGCCGAAAGGCGTCGCGCGCTACGCACCGAGCGGCTTTCCGGACCGGATCGTGGCCTCGCCGGCGCAGGACGCCGCCAACGGTTTTTCGGTCGCGTGGCGCACGGATGCGAGGGTCCACGCGCCTTCGCTCGAGATCGTCGTCGCGGGTGACTCGCCCGACATGGGCGAGCCGCGTCGCGTCAAGGCGATCAGCACCCCGCTGAAGACCGAGAACGGCGAAGCCCACCACCACCGAGCGGATATCGACGGCCTGCAACCGGACACGCTGTACGCCTGGCGCGTGCAGGGCGACCGCACCTGGAGCGCTTGGCACCACACCCGAACGGCGGCCGCGGCAAGTGCGCCGCTGGCGCTGCTGTACTTCGGCGACACCCAGAACAAGAACGTCAGCCTGACCACGCGCGTCGTGCGCGAAGCGATGCGGGCCGCGCCGGATGCGCGTCTGGCGTTGTTCGCCGGCGACCTGGTCAGCGGTGGCGATGGCGAAGACGACAACGAGTGGGGCGAGTGGTTCGAAGCGAATGAAGTGCTGCCGACCTCGCTGGTGGTCGCGCCGGCACCTGGCAACCACGAATATTTCGAGGAGTTCGAGGACACGCCGCAGGAACGCCGCGTGCTCGGCGCACACTGGCCGGTGACGTTCGCGCTGCCCGGCAACGGCGTGGCGCAGGCGAAGCGCACGACGTACTGGTTCGACTATCAGGACGTGCGCGTGGTGGTGATCGACGGTACGTCCGCGCTCGACCTGGGTACGGCAAAGGCGCAGGCGACATGGCTGGATGGCGTCCTTGCCAACAATCCGAAGCGTTGGAGCATCGTGCTGACCCATCAGCCGTTCTTTTCTCCGCGCGAGGGACGCGACAACGTGCTGTTGCGGCGGCAGCTGTTGCCGGTGATCCGCAAACGCAAGGTCGACCTGGTGCTGCAGGGGCACGACCATGTCTACGGTCGCCTGAAGAACGAAGCGCCGACGCCGGTGTTCGTCGTGTCCGTCACCGGTGCCAAGCAGTACCGGCTCTCCGACGAGGCGCGCAAGACGATGCGTCCGGTCGCGGAAGATACCCAGCTGTTCCAGGTGCTGCGCTTCGACGGTCCGCGCCTGCGCTACGAAGCACGCACGGCGACCGGTCGTCTCTACGATGCATTCGACCTCGTCGATGGCGGTGTGGCAGGCAAGCAACTCGTCGAGGATGCGGAGGGCCGCATCGAAGAGCGCACCTGCACCCGCGCCGAAACCCTGAAAGGACGCGCCGACCGGTGCTGGGAATAGTCCGGTTCCTGTAGGAAGGGCTGACCAGCCGTTCGGTTGTTGAAAGCCAGCCCCGACTGCCGAGTTTTCCCCAACCTATTCTGTCGGGGCTGAAGCCCCTCCTACATGAGGTCTTCCATGCGCTTCGTCTGCCTGATGGTCCTGCTTGTCTTCTGCGCGGGGAACGCCCTCGCCCGCGAAGCACACATCCGCCACCCTTTCCTCGCCCAGCAGCCCAAGGCCGTGCCGGAGGAAGTGTTGCTGGCCGTGGAGATTCCCGCGGGCAGCTTCACCAAGTACGAGATCAACGACGAAGGGCTGGTCTTCGTCGATCGGTTCCAGTCGATGCCCGTGGCGTATCCCGCCAACTACGGTTCGATGCCGCGCACGCTGGCCGGCGACGGCGATCCACTGGACGCGCTGGTGCTGACGCGCGAGCCGCTGCATCCCGGCGTGCTGGTGAAGTTCCGGCCGATCGGCGTGCTGCGCATGCTCGATGACGGCAAGCACGACGAGAAGATCATCGGCGTGCCGACCGACAAGGTCGATCCGACCTACGCGGGCATCCGCGACCTGGCCGACCTGCCGCAGATCGAACGGGATCGCATGGAGGCGTTCTTCCGGGTCTACAAAGACCTGCCGAAGGGTCGCAATCCGGTGCAGCTCAACGGCTACGGCGATGCGAAGGAAGCGAAGGCGCTGATCCGCGAATCGCTGGAGCGCTTCACCGCACAACCGTAGGGTGGGCCTTGGCCCACCGGCCGGATCCAGACGGCGGGCCAAGGCCCGCCCTGCAAAAAAGGCGAGCCGAAGCTCGCCTTTTTCGTGAAGCGTCCGCGGAGATCAGGCCGCCGCGGCCTGGCTGATGCGCGGGCCTTCGCGCAGTGCCTTGCCCACCATGCCGACCAGCAGGTCGAGTTCCTCGCCGTCGATGGCGAAATGCGGGGTGAAGCGCAGCGAGTTGGCGCCGCCGTGGATGACGTTCAGTCCTTGCTGGCGCAGCCACTCCTCGGTGGAGCCGCCGCCGTAGCACTTGAAGGCCGGCGACAGTTCGCACGAGAACAACAAGCCGGTGCCCTGCACGTTGGTGATCAGGCCACCGAGCTCCGCCTGCAGTTTCTGCAGTTTCTGCACCGCTTCGACGCCGCGCTTGCGGATGTTCTCGCGCACCTGCGGGGTCAGCTGGGCCAGGGTGGCGCAGGCCACGTCCAGCGCACGCGGGTTGGTGGTCATGGTGTTGCCGTACACGCCCTTGCGGTACAGGCCGGCGGCGCGCTCGTTCACGGCGAGCACCGACAGCGGGTACTGCGCGGCGTTCAGCGCCTTGGAGTAGGTTTCCATGTCCGGCGCATCCAGGCCTTCGAAGCCGGGGTAATCGACGATCGACAGCACGCCGTGCGCGCGCAGGCCAGCCTGTATCGAATCCACCAGGAACAGGCTGCCGTGGCTACGGGTCAGTTCGCGGGCGGCGGCGTAGAACGCCGGCGGCACCGAGCGGCCCGGGTCGCCTTCGCCCATCACCGGTTCCAGGAACACGGCTTCGACGAACCAGCCCTTGGTTTCCGCATCGGCGAAGGCCTGCTTCAGTGCATCCACGTCGTACGGCGGGATGGCGATGACCGAATCTTCGCCGCGGTAGCTGGCCAGGTGCTGCTGGTAAGACTTGCGCGAGGAATCCGAATACAGCGCCGGGCGTTCGGTGCGGCCGTGGAAGCTGCCCTTCACCACGATGCGCTTGATGGTGCGGCCGGCGTGGCGGCCGTCCGGGTCGGTCATCAGCTTGCTGTTGATGTCGGCGATGCGCGCGGCCAGGCCGACGGACTCGGAGCCGGAATTCAGGCACAGGAACTTCGCGAACGGACAACCGCCGCGGGTGTGGCCGATTTCCTTGCGCAGGGCGCGGTCGAAGCGCAGCTGCGACAGGCTGGGCGTCATGATGTTCGCCATCGCCTGCGGCCGCGCCATCGCGTCCAGCACGGCGGCGGGGGTGTGGCCGAAGCCGAGCATGCCGTAGCCGCCAGCGTCGTACAGCACCGCGCCGTTGAGCGTGACCACCCACGGGCCCCGTGCGGCCAGTGCGATGTAGGGGTTGATCGCGTCATCGGCGTAGAAGTTGACGTAGCCGGCCTGCACGGCGCGCAGCTGCTCGGCTTCGTCCAGGTCGAACAGTTCGGCGAACTCGTCCTTCAGGCGCGCATGTTCTGCAATGGCGGCCTCGATGACGGCCGCCAGGTCCGGATGACCCTTCGCCAGTCGTTCGATGGTGGCATCGTCCAGTCCGCGGGTCAGGCGCTGGCCCGCGTGGGCGCGCAGGGGGGCGAGGGCGTCGATCAGGGCCATGGGACAGCTCCGGCAGGAAGGGCAAACCCCTATTATCTGGATAAACTCGTCATTTGACAGTTGTGAACTGCGCGAAATTCGTGGATATTTCGTCGATTCGACGAATCGTGACCCGCGTAATGAAGCTCACCGACGCTGACCAGCAGTTGCTCTCAATGCTCCGTGAGAACGCGCGGGCGTCCACGGCCCAGATCGCGCGGCGGTTGAACCTGTCCCGGACCACGGTGCAGAGCCGGATCGAGCGGCTGGAACGCGAAGGCGTGATCAGCGGTTACACGGTGCGGGTGCACGACGAGTATGACCGCAGCCACCTGCGTGCGCACATCATGATCGCCGTGCATCCCAAGCAGATGACCTCGGTGGTCGCTGCCTTGCGTGCGATGCCGGAGCTGCGGGTACTGCATTCGGTCAGCGGCAGCCACGACCTGATCGCCATCGGCGCGGTGCCGACGGTTGGCGACATGGATGTGCTGACCGATCGTATCGGTGCGCTGGACGGCGTGGAGCGCACCACCTCGTCGATCGTGCTGTCGACCAAGTTCGAACGCTGACGACGGGGCGTCCCGGCGGGCTCCCGTACAATGCACGCCCCCGCAAGGCCCCGACCGTGAAGAAGTCCGATTTCCATTTCGACCTGCCCGAGGCTCTGATCGCCCAGGCGCCGCTGCCCGAGCGTTCCGCGAGCCGGCTGCTCGTGGTGCCGCCAGGCGATGTGCCGTTCGCGGACCGCCATGTACGCGACCTGCCGGAATGGGTGCAGCCCGGTGATCTGCTGGTGTTCAACGACACCCGCGTGATTCCCGCGCGCCTGTTCGGCCAGAAGGAAAGTGGCGGGCGCGTCGAGATCCTGATCGAGCGCCTGTTGCCGGAGAACGCCGCGCGGGCGCAGATCGGTGCCAGCAAGTCGCCCAGGCCCGGCAGCCGCATCCAGCTGGACGCCGGCGGCGAGGCTGAAGTGATAGGGCGTGACGGCGAGTTCTACCAGTTGCGCTTCCACGTGCCGGATTCGCTGGAAAGCTGGCTGCTGTCAGCCGGGCGCCTGCCGCTGCCGCCCTACATCCAGCGCGATCCCGGCAGGGACGACGACGAGCGCTACCAGACGGTCTTCGCTCGCGAGCTGGGCGCGGTCGCCGCGCCCACCGCCGGTCTGCATTTCGATGATGTACTGCTGTCGGCATTGCGCGAACGCGGCGTGGAATTCGGCCACGTGACGCTGCACGTGGGCGCCGGCACCTTCCAGCCGATGCGCGTGGACAACATCCACGAGCACCACATGCACAGCGAGTGGCTTAACGTCGGGCCGGCGCTGGTCGAGCAGGTGCGGGCGACGCACGCCCGCGGCGGCCGCGTCATCGCGGTCGGCACCACCGTCGTGCGCGCGCTGGAGTCGGCGACACGCCGTACAGAAGCCGGCGACGTCGAACTGCAGCCGTTCGCGGGCGAGACGCAGATCTTCATCTTCCCCGGCTACCGCATCCGCAGCGTCGATGCGATGGTCACCAACTTCCACCTGCCGGAAAGCACGCTGCTGATGCTGGTCAGCGCGTTCGCCGGCAAGGACCGGATCATGGCTGCCTACGCCCATGCCGTGCGCGAACAGTACCGGTTCTTTTCGTATGGGGACGCAATGCTGTTGTTCCCGGAGCACGGGCAATGACGTTGCGACTTCCCTTCTACTGTCATCCCGGCGCAGGCCGGGACCCAGCGACTTCCGCTCTTCCCGTGCCAGAGGCACTGGGTCCGGGCCTGCGCCGGGATGACGGGGAAAAGCATGGCTCCGATGAGATGGAGCGGTCCGCATGAGCCGCATGTCCTTCGACCTGCTCACCACCGATGGCGCCGCCCGCCGCGGCCGCGTGACTTTCCCGCGAGGCACGATCGAGACGCCGGCCTTCATGCCGGTGGGCACCTACGGTTCGGTGAAGGGCATACTGCCCGAGCACGTCGAAGATCTGGGCGCCGAGATCATCCTCGGCAACACCTTCCATCTGTACCTGCGGCCGGGCCTCGACGTGATCGGCGCGCATGGCGGCCTGCACGGGTTCGCGCGCTGGGATAAGCCGATTCTCACCGACTCCGGCGGTTTCCAGGTGTTCTCGCTGGCGCACCGGCGCAAGATCACCGAGCAGGGCGTGACGTTCGCCTCGCCGGTGGATGGCAGCAAGGTGTTCCTGGGCCCCGAGGAGAGCATGAACATCCAGCGCGTGCTGGGTTCGGACATCGTGATGATCTTCGACGAGTGCCCGCCGGTGAACGTGGGCGGCAAGCCGGTGGATCCGCGCGTAATCGAGCGCTCGATGGAGCTGTCGCTGCGCTGGGCGGAGCGTTCGAAGCGCGCACACGAGGGCAATGACGCGGCACTGTTCGGCATCGTGCAGGGCGGCGTGCACCACGACCTCCGCTCGCGCTCGGCGGACGGACTGAAGGCGATCGGCTTCGGCGGTTACGCGATCGGTGGTCTGGCGGTCGGCGAGACCGAGCAGGAACGCAACACGACGCTTGAACACACATGCCCGCAGTTGCCGGCGGACCAGCCGCGCTACCTGATGGGCGTCGGCCGTCCCGAAGACCTGGTGGAGGCGGTGGCGCGCGGCGTGGACATGTTCGACTGCGTCATGCCGACCCGCAACGCACGCAATGGCCACTACTTCACCTCGTTCGGCACGGTCCGCATCCGCAACGCCAAGTACGAGCACGATCTGCAGCCGATTGAGCCGGGGTGCGGTTGCTACGCCTGCCGCAATGGCTTCACCCGCAGTTACCTGCGCCACCTGGACCGCTGCAACGAGATGCTGGCCCCGATGCTGGGAACCCTGCACAACCTCTGGTACTACCAGCAGGTGATGGCGCAGATGCGCGCAGCCATTGCGGAAGGCCGGTTTTCGGATTTCCGGGCCGCCTTCTATGCGGCCCGAGGTGTGGACACGCCGGGCGGCTGACCTCCTTCATGCCGCAGAGTCGAGCTTGCTCGGCTCCGCACGGCTGACGTCCGGCTGCGGGCTGAAAGGCAGCGGAGCAAGGTCCGCTCTAGGTTTTTCCTGCGCTTGGGTGCCGATTTGCCCGCTGCGGGAACCAAAACCGCTCCGGGGCGGTCTTTTCCGGTCCGGGCCAGCGGGGTGGCCCGGGCGGGGTCTCCCGCCGCATGGCATAATCCCCGGCTGCTTTTCATACCCAATGGACAAGTCCATGAATCTGTTTGATTTCTTCGTCGCCCCCGTGATCGCGCAGGCCGCGCCGGCCCCGCAGGGCATGGGTGGCTTCGGTCTGCTGATGCCGATCGCCCTGATCGCCGTCATGTACTTCCTGATGATCCGCCCGCAGATGAAGCGCGCGAAGGAACATCGCTCGATGCTGGACAAGCTGTCCAAGGGCGACGAGGTCATCACCTCCGGCGGCATCGCCGGTACCGTCACCGATATCGGCGACAACTTCGTCACCCTGGAAGTGGCCGACAACGTGCGCGTGCGCGTGCAGAAGGCCGCGGTGGGCAACGTGCTGCCCAAGGGCACGCTGAAGTCCGCCTGATCCGCTTCTTCCGTTCCGCCGCGCCTGCGGCGGGACGGATTCCCGCTGTTTCCGAACCATTGCTGAGCGCGTGCCCGGGAAGGGCCTGCGCGGGTCGCCACGATGCTTGAATTCCCTCGCTGGAAATACGTCCTGATCCTGATCGTCGTGTTGGCGAGCGCACTGTATGCGCTGCCCAACCTGTATCCGCAGGATCCCTCCGTGCAGATCACCGCCAATCGCGGTTTCGCCATCGACGCCGCGCTGCGCAGCCGCGTGGATGCCGCGTTGAAGGATGCGGGCGTGCAGGCCAAGGAGGTCGATACCGAGGCCGCCAGCATGCTCGTGCGCCTGCCCAGCCTGGAGGCACAGACCACGGCCAACGACGCGTTGCGCGAGGCGCTGGGCCAGGATTACCTGGTCGCGCTGAGCCTGGCTTCCACCGTGCCGGACTGGCTGGGCAATGTCGGTGCGCGTCCGATGGTGCAGGGCCTGGACCTGCAAGGCGGCGTGCACTTCGTGTTGCAGGTCGACCAGAAGGCGGCGCTGGACAAGCGCGTCGACGGCTATCTGGAAGACACCCGCGTCACCCTGCGCGACAAGCGCGTCCGCTACACGGCGGTCGAGCGTCGCCCCGACAACAGCATCGTCGTGACGCTGGCAGATGGCGAAGACGTTGCCGCCGCGCAGCAGGCGCTGGCGCAGACCCTGAGCTCACGCGGCAACACGGGCGGCACGCTGGCCACGGGTTCGGGCCTGACCTACCAGGCGGCGGGCAACCAGATCACCATCGGCCTGCCGCAGGCGGAGCTGGAGCAGATCGCCAGCGAAGCGATCGAGCAGAACCTGACCACGCTGCGCAACCGCATCAACGAGATCGGGGTGTCCGAACCCATCATCCAGCGCCAGGGCAACGACCGCGTGGTCGTGCAGCTGCCCGGCGTGCAGGATACGGCCGAGGCCAAGCGCCTGATCGGCGCGACCGCGACGCTGGAATTCCGCGCCGTGGTGGAAGGCAATGCCGCCGACGCTGTGGCCAGCGGCCGCATCCCGCCGGAGGCCAAGGTCTACCAGCTGCGCGACAACGCCGGTCCGGTGCTGTTGAACAAGCGCGTGCTGGCGTCCGGCGACGAAATGGTCAACGCCCGCGTGGGCGTTGACAACAACGGCCTGCCGGCCGTAGACGTGACCCTCAACAATATCGCCGGCCAGCGCATGTTCGACTACACCAGCGCCAACGTGGGCAAGCTGATGTCGGTGGTGTACATCGAACGCGTGCCGACCGTGACCATGGTCGACGGCAAGGAAGTGCGCAGCGTGCGCGTGCGCGAGGAAGCGCTGGCGCCGACCCGCATCGCCGGCGTGTTCGGCAAGAATTTCCAGACCACCGGTCTGGAGAAGACCGAGGCCGACAACCTGGCCAAGCTGCTGCGCGCCGGCTCGCTGGCCGCGCCGATGGACTTCATCGAGGAGCGCGTGGTCGGCCCCAGCCTGGGCGCCGAGAACGTCGCGCGCGGCACCAAGGCCGTGGTGTTCTCCTTCGTGTTCGCGCTGGCGTTCTTCCTGGTGTACTACCGCATGTTCGGCCTGATCACCTGCATCGCGCTGCTGCTCAACCTGGTGATGGTGGTGGCGGTGATGTCGCTGTTCGGCGCCACCATGACGCTGCCCGGCTTCGCCGGCCTGGCGCTGACCATCGGCATGTCGGTGGACGCCAACGTACTGATCAACGAACGCATACGCGAGGAGTTGCGGGCGGGGGTACCACCCCAGGCCGCCATCGCGACCGGTTACGACAAGGCGTCCGGCACGATCTTCGACTCCAACATGACCGCGCTGCTGGCAGGCGTGGCGCTGTACGCCTTCGGCACCGGCCCGCTGAAGGGCTTCGCGGTGACGATGGTCATCGGCATCCTGACGTCTGTGTTCACCGCGGTCACCGTGTCGCGCGGCATCGCCACCCTGATCTACGGCGGTCGCCGCAAGATCAAGTCCATCGCCATCTGACGGGAGACAGAAGATGAGCCTTTTCCCGTTGCGGCTGATTCCGCACACCACCAACTTCAACTTCATGCGCGTGCGCTGGGTGTCCATCGGCATCGCCGCGCTGCTGGCGATCGCCGCGATCGGCGCCATCGCGTTCAAGAGCTTCAACTTCGCACTGGATTTCACCGGCGGCACGGTGGTCGAACTGCGCTTCCAGACCCCGCCGAAGGTGGACAGCGTGCGTGAGCGCCTGGAAGCCGGCGGTTACGGCAGTGCCCAGGTACAGACCTTCGGTACCGGCAGCGACCTGCTGGTGCGCCTGCAGCCGCGCGAGGACGCCGGTACGGCGGCCGGTGCCGAGGCCAGCGACCGCACCGCCCAGGATGTGCTGCGCCTGGCGTCCAGTGAAGGCAACACGGCGACGGTGATGCGCAGCGAGTTCGTCGGCCCGCAGGTCGGCAAGGAACTCGCGCTCAACGGCCTGTACACGCTGCTGTTCGTGGTGGTGGGTTTCCTGATCTACATCGCCGTGCGCTTCGAGTGGAAGTTCGCGGTCTCGGCGATCGTCACCACCCTGGCGGACGTGCTGATCGTGGCTGGCTTCTTCGCCTTCAGCGGTATCGAGTTCGACCTGACCATCCTGGCGGGCCTGCTGTCGGTGATGGGCTTCTCGATCAACGACAAGATCGTGGTGTTCGACCGCGTTCGAGAGAACTTCCGCAACCTGCGCGCCGAGCCGATGGAGATCCTGAATCGCTCGATCAACCAGACGCTGTCGCGCACGATCATCACCTCGTTCGTGGCGTTCCTGACCGTGTTCGCGCTGTATCTGTATGGCGGCGGTTCGCTGGAAGGCATGGCGCTGTCGCAGATGATCGGCATCGTGCTGGGTACGATCTCCTCGATCTTCGTGGCCTGCCCGCTGCTGACCATCGGCTTCCTGACCGTCACCAAGCAGGACCTGATGCCGAAGGCCAAGGACGAGGCGCTGCTGGCGCGTCGTCCCTAAGCAGCGGTTTCCGAAAGAAAAAGGCCGCGCATTGCGCGGCCTTTTTCGTGGCGTTGTCTTGTGTAGGAGCGACGTCAGTCGCGACCGCACGGCTGGACCATCGGATGGATCGGCGAGACACGACCGGCTGGGATCGGCGCGTGCAGCGGGTGTCCCTGGCGCGCTGGATGCGCGGTCGCGACTGACGTCGCTCCTACAAAAGCCCGCCCATCGGGCGTCACGCGTTGAACGCCGCCGCGTAACCCGAGCCGACGATGGTCTTCTGCAGCGCTTCGGCGACCTTGAGGTTGCCGGCCACGATCTGGCGGGGCAGCGCGGTGCGGCCATCGATCTTGCCGAGCGCGGCGCCGCGGAAGTCGCAGACCTTGCCGCCAGCTTCGCGTACCAGCAGCACGCCTGCGGCGATGTCCCAGTCCTTCACGCCAGCTTCGAAGTAGGCGTCCGCCCGCCCGCAGGCCACGTAGGCCAGGTCGAGCGCGGCCGATCCGGTGCGACGGATGTCCTCGGCGTGCACCAGTAGCTCACGCACGCATTCCAGCTGCGCACCGGCGCGGGCGCGTTCGCGCGGCGGGAAGCCGGTGGTGATGACGGTGCCGGCCAGTTCCTTGCGGTCGGCCACGCGGATGCGGCGCTCGTTGAGCTGCGCACCGGCACCGCGGCTGGCGGTGAACAGGTCGTTGCGCAGGGGGTCGAAGATCACCGCGTCGGTCGGTTCGCCGTTGTCCACCAGGGCGATGGACACGCAGTAGTGCGGGAAGCCGCGCAGGTAGTTGCTGGTACCGTCCAGCGGGTCGATGACGAAGGTGTAACGGCCGTTGATCTGGGCGCCGCTCTCCTCGCCCACGAACCCGTAATCCGGATAGGCGCGGCGCAGTTCCTTGATGATCACCTTTTCGGCGTCGGCGTCCACTTCGCTCGCGTAATCCATCCGCTCCTTCTGCACCACGTTGAGTGCATCCAGCTTGTTGATGCTGCGCAACAGCACGTTGCCTGCCAGGCGGGCTGCCTTGGTCATGACGGTGACGACGGGCTTCTGCATGCGAACGAACCTCGGACAGGCGTGGGGTGGGGCGAACAAGTGGAAAAGAGCAGCACGGCGCGTAGACCGGCCCGCGCAGTTTACCATTTGCCCCCATGAACACGCCCGTTTCCTTCATCGATCCCGTTTCCCTGGCCGCCTCCGCCCGCCTGCGCGTGGTGCTGGTGGGCACCCAGCACCCCGGCAACATCGGTGCGGCCGCCCGCGCGCTGAAAACCATGGGTCTGGCGCGGCTGGTGCTGGTGGCGCCCGAGAACTACCCCGCGGAAGAGGCGTACCGGCGCGCGGCCGGGGCCGACGACCTGCTGGCTGATGCCGCCGTGGTCGCCACGCTGGCCGAGGCCGTGGCCGACTGCCAGCTGGTCCTGGGCTGTACCGCCCGCAGCCGTCGCGTGCAGTTGGAAGAACATGCGCCACGACAGGCAGCTGCACTCGCGGTCGGCCGAGCCGCGGCAGGGGGCGAGGTGGCGCTGGTGTTCGGCCGCGAGCGCACCGGGCTGAGCAACGAGGAACTGCAGCTCTGCCATGCCGCCGTGCACATCCCCGCGAACCCCGAATACAGCTCATTGAACCTGGCGGCCGCCGTACAAGTGCTGGCCTACGAGCTGAGGATGGCGTTGCTGGACGGGGCGCCGGCGACAGCGGCTTCCCCGGCACACCCGGACGATGTCCCCGCGAGCCACGCACACATGGAAGGGTTCTTCGCCCAGTTGGCCGACACGCTGGATGCGATCGACTTCCACAAAGGGCGCACGCCCGACTCCGCGATGCGCAAGCTGCGTCGCCTGTTCGCCAAGGCCGACCTTAACGAACAGGAGGTCCGTCTGCTGCGCGGCATCCTCGCCGATGCACAGCGCATGGCGCGGTTGGCGGGCGCTGGCGGATCCGGATCACTGTCTTAAGCTCACGTTTTCCGATAGGCTGCCGCCATCGTTCTGGCGGGCGTCTATCGTTGCGTACAACCTGGTTCAGCCTGGCGCTGGCCGCGATCGGCGCAGCATTGCTACCCGCAAGCATCGCGCCGGCCAGCGCTGCCGGAGACGAGCGCGTCCTGGTCCTGGGGCGCATCAGCGACGATCCGAAGGCTCACTACGAGCAACTCAAGCCGCTGCTCGATTACGTGGTGCCGCGGATGCGCGACGTGGGCATCACTGAAGGCCGCATCCTCATGGCGCGTGATGCCCAGCAGATGACCAGCTACCTGCGCCGCGGCCGGGTGGACTGGGTCACCGAGACGGCGGGCACCGGCATGCGGCTGCAGGAGCGCGCGGGCGCACGCCCGATGCTGCTGACGGAGCGCGGGGGCGTGAGCCGTTACCACGGTGTGTTCTTCGTCCGCCGCGACAGCGGGCTGGAGCGGCTGGCCGATCTCAAGGGCCGCACGGTGGCCTTCCAGAACACCGCATCGACCAGCGCCTATTTCGCGCCCTCCGTGGCCTTGATGGAAGCGGGCCAGCGGATGGAGATCCTGCTCTCCCCCATGGACCGCCCCTCTGCCGATTCGGTGGGCTATGTCTTCGCGAGGTCCGAGCTCAACATCGCGGCGTGGGTGCACAAGCGTCTGGTCGATGCCGGCGTGGTCAGCAACCTCGACTGGGACGATGTGCGCCGCATGCCGCCGGGCTTCAGGCGCGACTTCCGTGTGATCCACGAAACCCAGGATTTCCCGCGCGCACTCGAGATGGTGCGCGACGACCTCGACCCCGCGGTGGAAGCGCGCCTGCGCGAGGTGTTGCTGGAAGCCGCAAACGACCCGGCTGCCCGCGACGCGCTCAACGTCTTTTTCCGTACCACCCGCTTCCTGCCGGTGGATCCGGCATCGCAGCAGGCGCTGGACAACCTGCGCCGTGGCATCGCCCGCGTCAGGGAGCAGGTCGAGTGAGAGCGCTACGCTTCGGCCTTCAGGCGCGCTTCCTGGTGGCGATGGCGATCATGCTGGTCGTGGTCATCGCGCTGCTCGCGACACTGCTGCAGCGCCAGAAGATGATGCAGCAGGAGGTCGCTGATCTCGGGCGCGACGCCATGCATGGCATGGTCGAGGACAGCCTGCGTCGGCACGGCGAGGCCACGGTGGACCAGTTGGGGGATGCGCTGGCCAACCCGCTGTACTACTTCGATCTGGACGCCATCGGCAGCATCGTGCGTTCGGCGCAGAAGGAGCCTGACGTCAGTTACGTGCTGGTGTACGACAACCAGGGCAGGATCATCCATGACGGCACGGCGGACATCGCCGTCTATGGACAGACGATGACCGACCCGTTGGCCTACGAGGCGGTCAACGCGCGCAGCATGCACACGCAGTGGTCGGCGCAGATCGTGGACGTGTCCGAACCCATCATGATCGGCAGCGAACGCATCGGCGGGGTACGCGTCGGGTACTCGGTGGCCTCCGTGCGGGCGTACGAGGAGAAGGCCATCGCGGCCGCGCGGGCGCGCCTCAACGAACTCGGCGCGCGCCACCTCGGCTGGATCGCCTTGCTGCTGGCCGCGCTGGTCGCAGCCTGCGTGGCGACCATGCTGTACGTGCAGCGCACGCTGATCCGTCCGGTCCGGCAACTCGCGCGCGCAGCGCATGACATCGAGGTAGGCAACTACAACGGCGAGCGCATGACCAGCGAACGCCAGGACGAAGTGGGCGAACTTGTACGTGCATTCGGCACCATGAGCGACAGCATCGCGCGGCACGACCGCGATGTGCGCCGCATGGCCTACACCGACTCGTTGACCGGGTTGACCAATCGGCTGGCGTTCCGCGAAAGCCTCGATCACCGACTAATGATGCTGCGTGGCGCGGGGCGGCAGCTGGCCCTGCTGTTCGCCGATATCGATGATTTCAAGCGCGTCAACGACACCCTGGGTCATGAGGCGGGCGATGAAGTGCTGCAGCTGTTCGCGCACCGCATCCGCGATGCCGTGGAGCAGATGGGGGGCGATGATGCCTTGCTCGCCCGCTTCGGCGGTGACGAGTTCGTGATCCTGATCCAGGACGGCGACGTGCGCGGCAGCGCCACGCGCCTGGCGGAGAAGCTCGTCGCCGAGCTGGGCCGTCCCATCGTGGTGCAGGAACGTCAGGTCTTCCTGGGGACCTCCATCGGCATCACCTTGTTCCCGGAAGACGCCTCCGGTGCGACCGCGCTGATGAAGAACGGCGACATCGCGATGTACCAGGCCAAGGTGGCCGGCAAGAACTGTTATCGCTTCTACAGCCGTGCGATGGACCAGGCCGTGGAGCGGCGCGTGCGCATGGAGCAGGAGCTGCGTGGCGCGTGGGAACGTGGCGAACTGAGCCTGATGTACCAGCCGGTGTTCCGTATGGCGGACAGCCGCATCGTGGGTGCCGAGGCGCTGCTGCGTTGGCAGCATCCGGAGCTGGGCATGGTGGCGCCGTCCGTCTTCATCGACGTGGCCGAACAGAGCGGACTGATCGAGAACATCGGCCCCCGCGTGCTGCGTGCTGCCTGCACAGCAGCCGCGCGCTGGGGTACCGATCGTGACGCGCTGGATCCGCTGTTCGTTTCGGTCAACGTGTCGCCGCGCCAGTTGCGTAGCGGTGATCTGCCCGAGGTGGTTGCGGAGTGCTTGCGCGACACCGGTCTGGCGGCGTCGCGCCTGCACCTGGAGCTCACCGAGACCGCCGTCATCAGCGACGAGGCGCACGCCAGCGCGCTGCTGGCCACGCTGCATCGCACCGGCGTGAAGGTCTGGCTGGACGATTTCGGCACCGGTTTCTCAGGCCTGAGCCATTTGCGCCGCGTGCCGGTGGACGGCGTGAAGATCGACCGCAGCTTCATCGCCGACATGTTGCGCGACCCTGACGACCTCGCGCTGACCACGGCCATCATCGCGATGGCGCATTCGCTCGGCATCACCGTGGTGGCGGAGGGCGTGGAGAAGGAAGGCCAGTTCAACCTGCTGCGCGAGCGCGGCTGCGACCTTGCGCAGGGCTACTGGCTGGGGTATCCCGTCACCGCCGCCGAATTCGCGCAGCTCGTGGCTTGAAAGAGGGCGCTGTTGTAGGAGCGACGTGGTTCGCGACCGTGCGCCACGACATGACGCGATGATGCATCGCCCGACCTTCCCTGCGCGCTCTTTTTTCTAGGACAGTTTGATTGCTCCGGTCGCGACTCACGTCGCTCCTACAAAAGCAGGAAGCGTCAGAACCAGCGCGCGAACAGCTGTGTCAGCGATTCGACCAGGTTGCCGGAGAGGAAGCCGAAGACCACGATGGCGATGCCGCCTGCCACCCAGGCCACCAGCAGCAGCGCGCCGTCGCGTTCGAGCAATGCGAAAGCGAACAACAGCAGCAGGATGCCGAACACGTAGTTGGTGAACGGAATGGGCAGCGCAAGCAACAGGCCCAGCAGGATCAGCAGCAGGCCGGTGAAGCTGAGCGCGATGCGGTTGTCCAGGAACGCGGCCATGCGCGGGCGCACCAGCTTCTCCAGACGGCGCAGCCACGGTGCCATGCGCTGACGGAAGCGCATCATCGCGCTGCGATGAGGACCACGGCGGGCCAGGAACTGCGGCAGCCACAACTTGCGCATGCCCAGCAGCAGTTGCGCGCCCACCAGGATCACCATCGGGCCGCCGATGGCGCCGCCCACGCCAGGGACCGGGATGAAGGCGGGGAGTACGCCGAGGAACAGCAGCATGCCGAAGGCGGCGGGACCGAAGTCCTTCAGCAGGTCGCCCAGGCGCAGTACATCGTCTGGATCGCCGGTGGCGAAGCCGTCCAGCAGGGCGACTGTGCTGGTATGGGGTGTCGCATCGGGAGCCATGTCAGACGGCCAGGTCTTCGCCGTCGGTTTCCGGCAGCTTCTGCAGCAGCAGCTTGTCGATGCGTGCGCCATCCAGGTCCACCACCTCGAAACGCCAGCCCGCCCAATCCAGCCGCTCGCCGACATGCGGGATGCGGCCGAAGCGTTCGATCATCATGCCGGCCAGAGTGTTGTACTCATCATCGTCCGGCAGCGCCACGCCGCCGAGCAACTCACGCAGGTCATCGTTCGGCAGCGAGCCGTCCACCAGCAGCGAACCATCGTCGCGCACCACCACCAGCGGCGCATCCTCGGTGTTCTCGCTGGCTTGCAGGCGGCCGACCACGGCACCCATCAGGTCGCTCTGGGTGACCAGGCCCTGGATCTCGCCGTATTCGTCCACGACCAGCGCCAGCGATTGCTGCTCTTCGCGAAAGATCTCCAGCAGCTTCATCGCATGGGTCGATTCGGAGACGAACAGCGGCTCGCGCAGCTTGATGAAAAGATCGGGCTTGTCGATGCCGAAACGGTCCAGCAGCGACTTCACTTCCAGTACGCCGATGACGTCCTGGTCGTTGCTGCGATACACGGGGAAACGCGAGAACGCGGACTCGTGCATCGTCTGCAGGTTCTCCTCGTACGATGCTGACGCATCCAGCCAGGTGATCTTCTTGCGCGGCGTCATCAGGCTGTCGGCGGTGCGGTCGCCGAGGCGCAGTACGCGATTCATCATGTTGCGCTCGTCGACGTCGATCACGCCGGCCTCGTGTCCTTCGGACACCAGCATGCGGATTTCTTCCTCGCTGATGGTGGAGACCTGGTCCTTGCCCAGACCCAGCAGGCGCAGTACCAGGCGGGTGCTGTGGGAGAGCAGCCAGACAAAGGGGAAGGCGGCTTTCGCCAGCCAGCCCATGGGCACCGCGACGACACCGGCAATCGTTTCCGGCGCCGTGATCGCAAGACGCTTGGGTACCAGTTCGCCGAAGATCAACGTGAGGAACGTGATCAAGGCGACGGCAAGCGTCTTGCCGATCAGCTCCGACCAGGGCTGTGGCTCACCCACAAGGGTGAAACTGGCCGCGAGTGACGGAAACATGCCCTGCAGTCGGTCGGCGATGGCCATGCCGATGGCTTCGCCACCGAACAGGCCCGTCAGCACACCGATCAGCGTGATGCCGATCTGCACCGTGGACAGGAAGTTCTCGGGCTTTTCTGACAGGTCCAGCGCGCGCTGGGCACGGTGGCTGGTCTGTGCCATCTGCTTGAGGCGACTCTTGCGCGAGGTCATGACCGACATCTCGGACATGGCGAAGAAGCCGTTCAGCAGGACCAGGGCGAATACGATAAGCAGCTCAAGCACGGCAACCTCCGTTCAGGGCGAGGAGGGCCGGCAGGGCGGGCGGGATCTGTCGCGGGGGACAGTGGGGGGAAGTAGGGTCGTCGTCCATAGGGTGCACCCGGAGGCGCGGGGCGAGTTTAGCAAACGGCCGGGGGGCCGAGACGTGAACCTGAACGAGGCATTCGGCCAATGCCGGCCCGGTGTCCCGGCCTTTGCGTCGCCGGGCTGTCGCGGAAAGTCATGAAACGGTCATAATTCCGTCCCTTGAAGCCGTCCATCCCGTGACGGTGGGACCGCCCGATGTTCTCCCTCCAGACGATCTTCGGCTCCGGCCAGCAGTTCTACACGCTGTTGGACGAGGCCGCCCAAGCCGCCCACGACAGCACCCAGGCCCTGCACATCATGATGAAGGCCACCGACCGCCAGCCGGCGCTCGATGCCTTCAAACTGGCGCGCCTGCGAGAGCGTGCGGCCTCGGACAAGATCGGCAAGGCGCTGGTGGACAGCTTCATCACGCCGATCGAGCGCGAGGACATCGAGGCCCTGGGCTCGGCGTTGTACAAGATCCCGAAGCAGGTCGAGAAGTTCGCCGACCGCTACTCGCTGGCCATCCAGCACCTGGACGGCATCGACTTCGCGCCGCGCGCGGCAATGCTGGAGCAGGCGTCCAGCGTGGTGGTGGAGATGGTGCATGAGATCAAGAAGATGAACATCGATCGCATGACCTCGCTCAACGAGAAGCTGCGCGCGATCGAGAACGAAGCCGACCGGCTGATGCTGGAGTTGTACCGCGACATCTATTCCGGTCGCCTGGACCATCTGCAGATGTTCCTGTTGAAGGAGTTCTTCGAGATCCTGGAGAAGGCCATCGACCGCTGCCGCGAGGCCGGCGTGGTGGCGTACCAGATCGTCCTCAAGAACAGCTGACGGGTCTCCATCATGCTTACCCTTGTGCTGGTGGTGATCTTCGCCGCGCTCGTCTTCGAGTTCATCAACGGTTTCCACGACACCGCCAATTCCATCGCCACCGTGGTCGCCACCAAGGTGCTGTCGCCGGGCCAGGCGGTGATGCTGGCGGCGGGCATGAACCTGGTCGGTGCGCTGATGGGTACGGCGGTGGCCAAGACGATTGCGTCCGGCCTGGTGAACACCGACGTGGTGCAGGTGACCTCGCAGGTGATCCTGTGTGCATTGCTCGGCGGCATCGTGTGGAACCTGATCACGTGGTGGAAGGGCCTTCCATCGTCGTCGTCGCATGCCCTGATCGGTGGCCTGTGCGGTGCCGCGCTTGCCGCCGCCCACAATGACTGGGCGGCGCTGATCTGGTCCGAGACGGTGGGCGACTGGACCAAGAACAAGGGCATCTTGTGGAAGGTGGTGCTGCCGATGGTCACTTCGCCGGTGGCAGGCTTCCTGCTCGGCATCCTGGTGATGGTGGCGCTGTGGGGACTGATCGCGCTGCTGTCGCGGGCCGGCGGCTGGCTGGGACGACTGGCGCGTCCGCACTTCGTCAACAGGTTCTTCGGCAAGGCGCAGATCCTGTCCGCCGCCTACATGGGCTACGCGCACGGCCACAACGATGCACAGAAGACCATGGGCATCATTGCGTTGACGCTGTTCGGTGCCGAGGCCAGTGGGGCGCTGGACGACTTGCCGGGCTGGCTGGCCTTCCTGCATCCCGGTGCGGCGGGCGAGCAGGACATCGCAATGTGGATCGTCATCACCTGCGCCATCGTGATGGCATTGGGTACCGCGTCGGGCGGCTGGAAGATCATCAAGACCCTCGGTCACAAGATGGTGAAGCTACACCCGATCAACGGCTTCGCTGCGGAAACCAGTTCGGCCACCATCCTCACCGTGGCCGCGCACTTCGGCATGCCGGTGTCCACCACGCACAGCATCTCCACCGCCATCATGGGCGTGGGCTTCGCCAAGAATCCGCGCGCGCTGAAATTCAGCGTGATCGAACGCATCCTGTGGGCGTGGGTGCTGACTATCCCGGCGGCCGGCGGTATCGCCTACGGCCTGCTGCGCCTGCTGGAAGCGATCGGCTGGGCGTGATGGGGCGGTGATTCGTGATGCGTGATTCGTGATTGGTGATTCGCACGAGCGGAACTGTCATCACCCGCAGATATCCCAATTCCAGATGCAAGAAGGGCGGGTCAATGACCCGCCCTTTGCTTTTGCTAATTACCAATCACCAATCACCAATCACGGCTTCAAAGCAGATCGCCTTCTGCTGAGAGTGCGCGTTCCATGCTGTCGCCCAGGCCGCCGATCTCCAGCACCAGTCGATCCACTTCCGCGGGGCTGAGGCTTTCGTAGGGGCGGTTCTCGCACAGCTGCAGGTAGGGCACGCCGTCGAGTTCGCCGATGGCCAGATAGCCGACGCTGCTCTGCCAGTTGAACTTCAGCGCGCGCTTGGCGTCGATGCCGGTCATCGGTGCGATCACCGTGCTCACGCGCAGGTAGCCGCGCTCGTCGTCGTTGCCCAGTTCCGAAAGAAAGATGGACTGGTGGCGCTTTCCGTTGTCCAGCGACAGTTCCACGCAGGCCACGTAGGCGTCGTGCATCGCCACCTTGTAGCCGGAGGAATGCAGGTGGCCGCGCACCTGTTCGAAGTTCTGCATGGTGTACTCCCGTGTTGCCGATGCCGCTATGCTAATCCGCCATGAGCGCCAAGTCTCCCGAAGATCGCATCCTGGCCGCCATCCGCGCCATTCCGCGCGGGCAGGTGGCGGGTTATGGCGAAGTGGCGCACCTCGCCGGATTGCCCGGCCGTGCGCGGCTGACCGCGCGCATCCTCAGCCAGAACGACGACGCCACGCTGCCGTGGCACCGCGTGCTGCGGTCGGATGGTCGCATCGCGTTCCCGGACGGCTCGAAGGCGTTCCGCGAACAGAGCCAGCGCTTGCGTGCGGAAGGCGTGAAGGTGGAGAACGGACGAGTGAAACGCCCGCGCAGGGAAGATGACCTCGATGCCGCCCTGTGGGGGCCAGGCGCGCGGTGACACGCTGCCCCTTATGATGTGAGCTGACCGTCACGAGGTTTCCCATGTTTCCCCGTTTGCTTCCTGTCACCCGGAACCTGCTGATCGCCAATGTCGGCGTCTACCTCCTGCAGCTCATGCTGGGCAATGCGTTCCAGACATGGTTCGCATTGTGGCCGGTGGGCCACGGCTTCATGCCCTGGCAATTGCTGACGTACGGCTTCCTTCACGACACCAGTGGTCTGACGCACCTGCTGTTCAACATGCTGGCGCTGTACATGTTCGGCTCGTCGCTGGAGCAGACATGGGGCCCGAAGCGGTTCCTGACCTACTTCCTGGTGTGCATCGTGGGCGCAGGCCTGCTGCAGCTGATCGTGGGATGGTGGATGGTGTCCGCCGGCGCGCTGCCGTACGCCACGGTCGGTGCATCCGGTGGCGTGTTCGGCCTGCTGCTGGGTTACGGCATGTTGTTCCCCAACCAGCGGATGATCGTGTTTCCCTTGCCGATGGAGATCAAGGCACGCACGTTGGTGATCTTCTACGCGGTCCTCGCCTTGGTGCTCGGCTTCACCGGCCTGCAGCCTGGCGTGGCGCATTTCGCGCATCTCGGCGGCATGCTGTTCGGATGGCTGATGATCCGCTACTGGCGCGGCCAGCCACCGTTCCGCAAAGGACCGCGCAAGCCCAAGCCGCCGCACCTGCGCGCCGTCAAATAGGCCATACCGGAAGGGGATGAAGAAAAAACGGCGCGGAATTCCGCGCCGTTTTCCCATCATGCCCGCGTGAGGCTCAGCGCCAGATCCGGACCTGGTCCGCTTCCTTCGCCTGCATCGGTTGGCCTGCCTTGCAGGTGAAGGCCTGGGCGAAGGCCGGCTGCTGGGTCAGCGGGCCGTTGGCGCGCCACTGGCCAGGTGCATGCACGTCCACGGCGGCGCGCTGGGCGGCCTCGGTTTCCGACAGGTTCTGCGCCCACAGCGTGGCCCATGCCTTGTAGAAGGACTGCCTGGCGGCGGCATTGGCTTGCGGCTCGGCGGTGGTGAAGGCATCCCACGCCAGTTCCACACCGGCCAGGTCGGCCAGGTTCTCGTCCTGGGTCAGCGTGCCGTTGACCTTGATGTTCTTCAGGCCCGGATAGGCGTAAGCGCCATACTGCGTCGCCACCCTGCTGCCCAATGTATTCCATGCGGCCACATCGGCTGCGCTCCACCAGTCGCGCAACTGGCCCTTGGCATCGACCATCCGCCCCTTCCCATCGAAACCACGACTCAGCTCGTGGCCGACCAGTGCGCCGAACGCGCCGTACTGCACGGCAGCCGGTTGCTTTGCGTCGAAGATCTCTTCCTGCAGCACTGCGGCGGTCACGATCAAGCGGTTCTGGGCCAGGTCGTACGCCAGCGCAGGCTGCTGCGGCAGCACGTCCCAGCGGCGATCGGCGTTGCCCTTGCCGATACGCTTCATTTCCTCACGATGGCGCCAGGTGGAGGCGATCAGCATGTTGCCGCCGAAGCTCCCGCGTCCCATCGGCTGCACGCTGTAGTCCAGGTCGCGCCTGGGCGTGCCGACCTCGATCTTCAACTTGTCGAGCTTGGCTTTGGCTTCGGCCTTTGCGGCCTCGCTCAGCCAGGTGTTGCGTTCGATGCCGCGACCCAGTGCGTCGCGCACCTGGCCGGCGATCTGCTCGGCCCGGCGCTTGTGCTCGCTGGGCACGTAGCGCTCGGCGTACTCCTTGCCGAGCATCGGGCCGGCAGCGAGGTTGATGGCATCCAGCACTTGGCGCCAGCGTGGTGCCGGGGCCGCTTCGCCACGCAGCACGCGGCCGCGGAATTCGAATTCGGCATCGCGGAAGGGCTTTGCCAGGTACGGTGCCATGGCGTCACCCACGCGCCAGCGCAGATAGGCCTTCCACTGGTCCGGCTTCAGGCTGCCGACGAGGCTATCGAGGCGCGTGAACAGTGCAGGGTCGGCCATCGACACGGTGTCGTCGGTGACGCCCTGCACCTTGAGGAAGGCATCCAGTTGCAGATTGCGGTACTGCTTGCCCAGATCTTTCGTGGGCACGGGTGCGTAGTTGGCGAACGGGCTGCGCAAGTCCACCAACGGCTTGGACACCTGAGCCAGCTTGGTTTCCAGGTCGATGACCAGTGCGGATTCGGCATCCAGTTTGTTGGCCGGCGTGCCGGTCAGGGCCAGCACCTGCTTCACGTAGGTGCGGTAGCGGCCCAGCAGTTCGCGGGTGTCGGCATCGGTGCGGGTGTAGTAGGCCGGGTCGGGCAGGCCCAGGCCACCCTGCATGAAGTAGCCGATGTGGCGGTCCAACGCCTGCAGGTCCACGTCAGGACTGAAGTTGAAGGTTACCGGCACGCCGACCTGATGCAGCGCGGCGATGGCCGGCGCCACATCCTTGGGCTTCTTGATGGCGTTGATGCGGTCCAGCAATGGCGCAATGGGTCTGGAACCATCCGCTTCCACGGCGGCTTCGTCCAGGCCGCTGGCCCAGAAGTCCCCGAGCAGCTTCTGGACGTTGCCCTGCGGGGCCTTCATGGCGCCATCCAGCAGGGCGCGCTGCTGCTCCAGGGTGCGTTCGCGGAAGGCACCCAGCACGCTGACGCTGCCGATACCGGCAGGCAGGCTGTTGTTCTTCAGCCAGTCCGCATTGGTGGCGGTATAGAAGTCGGTGCACTGCGCGCTCACGGCAGGTGCGGTCGCGCGCTTCTTGCGCTGCGCTTCGGCTTGGGGAGCGCCCAGTGCGATGACGAGGGCGAAGGCGATCAGGGTGGGGCGGCCGAGAGCGGGGCGCGGGCTGGGCATCAGGAGAATCCAGGGGTTCAGGGGTCGGGCGATTCTAGCAAGCGTGCCCCATCTGCCCGGTCACGTTTCCCCACATCTGCCAGCGGTCTTGGCGACGCATTCATGCGCTGTGTCACAGAGCGCACATGCCGTGGTGGGCAGGCGTCCGTGCGCCCGCCCACCCAGGACGTCACAACGCCAACTGCCCCTTGTCCACGATGACCTTGCCGTCCAGCGTCACCGTGCTGCCGGGCAGGAAGAAATTCATGCCGTAGGCGAGGGCGTTGTCGCCGCCTGCCCACAGGTTGTTGCCCAGACCCAGGGTCACCGTGCCGGCCGGCACCCAGTTGCTCACCTGGCTGCCGGAAGGCAATTTGACGTTCGGATTGATGCCCATGTCGAAGAACGAGACTTCGTTCTTGCGGGCATCGCCCACCGCATCGAATTCGGCTTTCAGTGCTGCGAAGCCAGGCCCTGTCCCGGTGAGTGCGGTGATCTTGCCGCCGGCGACGGTCACGGCGAGGTCGTCGATGGCCTGCCCGCGGAAGTAGTCGCGGGTGGCGACGATGCGGCCTTCGCCGGTGCCTGCGACGGGCGTGGTGTAGACCTCGCCGGCAGGCAGGAAGACCTGCAGTGCAGGTCCGCCGCTGCGGATGTCCTCAGGTGAAATGACACCGTCGCTGACCAGCACCGGGCGTCCCTGGATCCGCATCCGGTAATCGGTGCCGTTGGGGTGGCTGATGTGCAGCTCGTTGCCGGCGGCCAGCGCGCCTTTCACCGCCTGTCCCCGGGTCTGCAGCGCGGCATGATCCACGTTGACACCCTCCCAGAACGTCCTGGCCAGCTCGGTTTCGGACATGCCCAGTCGTTGCGCGCGCCATGGCGTGGGATACAGGCCGTTGCCGATCTCCACCTGGCGCACGTTCTCCTTCATGAACGCCTGGCCGATGGCTTCCCCGGCCTTGCCGCGCGCCGCCACGCGCTGCGGGTCCGCACCCTCGAACAGGTTTTCCGAGGTGCCGTTGCTCAACGAGATGACCACGTCGAAGACCTTCGACAGCGCCAGGTCCAGCGCCGGCGCCTGGCTGTCGAACTGCGCCGGTACATCAAAGAACATCCGCTTGGCGAGCCGGTCGCTGGTGTATTCGATCATCGGGAAAGCGCCTACGCGTCGCACCTGCAGCGCGATGTCTTCCAGCAGTTCGGCATCGTGGGTCCTGCCGACGATGATGACGGCATCACCCTCCTTGACCGCTGCGCTGGCAACCAGACGCTGGGCAAGCTGCTCCAGGTCAACGGGCGGCGCGGCGGGTTCGGAGGGCTCGGCGGCGGTGGATTCAGCCGTGGCCTGCGCGTCCGCAGGGGGCGGTGTTTCCTGTTTCTGGCACGCGGCCAGCACGACGCAGGCGATCGCGGCGCCCAGTATCGACACGGTGAGACGGGTCATGGCAGTCCTCCTTCGATGGATGGAAGCACAGCCGTACAACGCCCCCTCGATGCGTGGCCAGCACAGGGGTGACGCCCGGAACACTCTCGAACGGCCGACCGTCGGGCGGACCGTAACCGCGGATGCGCAAAAGGAAAGGCCCGGACATCGCCGGGCCTTTCCTGCATCGCACGCTTGCGCGGGACTTACCAGATCACGACATGCTGGTTGCCGCTGCGCACCATGGCGTCACCCGCCTTGCAGGAGAACGCCGCCGCGAACGCCGGCAGGTTCGACGGTGCACCGATCGCGCGGAACTGCGCCGGGGCGTGTTCGTCGGTGGCGATGCGGTTCTTGAGTTCCTCCGGAGTGAAGTTGCGGCGCCACACGGTGGCCCAGTTGAGGAAGAAGCGCTGGTCGCGCGTCAGGCCGTCGGTCTTCGGGTCAGGCGTGTCGCCGGCTGCCGCCTTCATCGCGTCGTAGGCCGTGGCCAGGCCACCGAGATCGGCGATGTTCTCGCCCAGCGTGTGCTTGCCGTTGATCTTCTGGCCGTCGCTGGTGCGGTAATCATTGAACTGCGCGATCAGCTTGTCGGTGCGGGACGAGAAGCCCTTGGCGTCGGCCGGGGTCCACCAGTTCTCGAACTTGCCGCTCGGTCCGAAGCGGCTGCCCTGGTCGTCGTAGCCGTGGGTCATCTCGTGGCCGATCACCGCGCCGATGCCGCCGTAGTTCATTTCATCCGACGCGTTGGGGTCGAAGAACGGCGGCTGCAGGATGGCGGCCGGGAACACGATCTCGTTCTGCAGCGGGTTGTAGTAAGCATTGACCATCTGCGGCGGCATGCCCCATTCGGTACGGTCCACCGGCTTGCCGATCTTGCCCAGGTTCCACTTGTAGTTGAATTCCATGGCCGAGATCACGTTGCCGATGTAGCTGTCGCGGCCGGTCGACAGGCCGGTCCAGTCGCGCCACTTGTCGGGGTAGCCGATCTTGGTGGTGAACGCGGCCTGCTTTTCCATCGCCTTGGCCTTGGTCTCGTCGCTCATCCATTCCAGGTTCTGGATGCGGGCTTTCAGCGCGGTGCCCAAGTTGGCCACCAGCGTCTCCATCTTCGCCTTCGACTCCGGCGAGAAGGCGACTTTCACGTACATCTGGCCCAGCGCCTCGCCGCTCTGGTTCTCGATGGTGCCCAGCACGCGCTTCCAGCGTGGCTCGATCTCCTTCTGGCCGCGCAGCGTCTTGGCGTAGAAATTGAAGTTCTCGTTGGCGAAGGCGTCGCTCAGGTAGGGAGATGCACCGTCGATGGTGTGGAAGCGCAGGTAGGCGCGCCACGCGGCGGGGTCGGTTTCGCCCAGCATCGTGCTGACTTCCTGGTGGAAGGCGGGCACGGCCAGCGAGAACTTCTCCTGCGGCGCCACGCCCTGCGAAGCGAAGAACTTCGTCCACGAGAAGTTCGGCGTCAGCTTGTCCGCATCGGCCAACGTCACCGGGTTGTAGTACAGCGACACGTCGCGCGACATTTCCTCGTTCGATTTGGACACCTTCGCCAGGCGCGTCTCGAAGGCCATGATGTCGGTGGCCTGCTTCTGCGCATCGGTCGCGGCCACCCCGGACAGCTCCAGGACTTTGGCGATGTGCTTCACGTATTCGTCGCGGATGGTCTTCTTGTCGGCGTCGAAGTAGAAATTCTTGTCCGGCAGGCCCAGGCCGCCCTGGAACGCGTAGGCGATGTTGGTGTCGGGCTTGTTGAAGTCGGCTTCGGCACCGAAACCGAACAGGAAGGCCTGGCCCTTGGCGGCAGACTCGTTGAGGTACGCCACGATGGCGTCCTTGTCCTGCAGGCCGTCGATGGCCGTCAGCATGGGTTTGATCGGCTCGATGCCTTGGGCGTTGACCTTGGCCTCATCCATGCCGGTCGCCCACAGGTCGCCGACGATCTTCTCCACGCCGGTCGCGCCCGGGTGCGCGGCGGCCTGCTCGGCCAGTTGCTTCTGGATGGCGGTGGAGCGCTCGGCCAGCATCTCGAACGCGCCCCAGCTGGTGCGGTCGCTGGGAATCGCATTGGCGGCCAGCCAGGTGCCGTTCGCGTAGCCGGCGAAGTCGGTGCAGGCGTTCTTGGTGGTATCCAGGTCGCCGATCTGGAAACGGTTCACGCCCGGCAGGGTGCTCTCGTCCAGCTTCAGCTCCAGCGCGGCCGGCGCCTTGGCGGCGGTATCGGCGGCGGGCGCGGCGTCTTCCTTCTTGGCGCAGGCGGCCAGCACGGTGGCCACGGCGAGCGACAGCATCAGGATCTGGGGTTTGCGGGCAATCACGTTCTACTCCGGCCCCGGGCAGGGCAATGGAAAAAAGGAACCCCCTGGGTGGGGGCGTGCCGCGACTCTACGCCTGTCCCGGGGAGGGCAGGTGTGTCGAAGGTCATGCCTCCCCGCCCCGCAGGGCCCATACTGGGTGCACGTTCGAGGAGGGCATTTGCATGCAGGTCCATTTCCACGGCGCCGCCGGCGAAGTCACCGGCTCCATGCACCTGGTCGAGGCGGCCGGCAAGCGCATCCTGCTGGACTGCGGCCTGATCCAGGGGAGTCGCGAGGCCGAGGCGCGCAATGCCGAGCCATTCCCGTTCGACCCGGCCACGCTGGACGCGGTGGTGTTGAGCCACGCCCATATCGACCACGTCGGCCGGTTGCCGCTGCTGGTCAAGCGCGGGTTCCGGGGCCCCATCCATACCCAGGGCGCCAGCGCGGAACTGCTGCCGATCATGCTGCTGGACACGGCATCGCTGTCCGAATCCGAGGCTGAGCGCGCCAACCGCGACCGTCGCCGTGGCGAGCCGGAAGCACAGCCTCTGTTTTCCGCGCAGGACGTGCACGCGACCCTGCGCCAGGTTCAGCCGCTGCCCTACGACGAACGCACGACCATCCTGCCGGGCGTGGACATCACCCTGCGAGATGCGGGCCATATCCTCGGTTCGGCGATCGTCGAGCTGTGGGCCGAAGGGCGCAAGCTGGTGTTCTCCGGCGACCTGGGACCGAAGGGTACGCCGATCCTGCGCGACCCCGCCGTGGTCACGCAGGCCGACCTGCTGTTGATGGAATCGACTTACGGCGACCGCAATCACCGCGACCGCCCGGAGACGATCCGCGAACTCGGCGAGATCTTCGACCATGCGTGGCGCGACCGCGGCAACGTGCTGATACCCGCTTTCGCGGTCGGGCGCACGCAGGAACTGCTGTACTGGTTCGCCCGGCACTGGGAGGCGTGGAAGCTGTCGCGCTGGCGCATCTTCCTGGACAGCCCGATGGCGGCCAAGGTGGTGAATGTCTACGCGCGCCACCACGGACTGTTCGATGAGGATGCGCGGCGGGTGTGGTCGCAGGCGCCCAATCCGTTCCGCCTGCCCAACCTGCACGTGTCGGAGACCACGCAGCAGTCGATGGCCATCAACCAGATCGAGAACGGCGCCATCATCATCGCCGGTTCCGGCATGGCCAATGGTGGACGCATCCAGCATCACCTGCGCTACAACCTGGGGCGCCGCAACGCCCACATCGTGTTCGTCGGCTATCAGGCACAAGGCACGCTGGGCCGGCGGCTGGTGGATGGCGCTTCGTGGGTCCGCATCCACGGCCGCGACTATCGCGTGAACGCCCAGCGCCACACGGTCGGCGGCCTGTCCGCGCATACCGATCAGCGCGGCCTGCTGGCGTGGTACGACAACTTCCAGCCGTCGCCGCCACTAGTGCTCGTGCATGGCGAAGACAAGGCGCGTGAAGCGCTTGCGGGCGAGATCGGGGAGCGCCACGGCGCGCCGGTGGAACTGGCGAGGCCGGGAATGGTGTTGGACGTCTGAGGGTTGCACGCATGGCCCGTGCCGGAGCCGGTACCGGACCTCACACCCGCGTGGCGGACGTTCCGATAGCGTCGGGCTCGCCGGTATGGCTGACGCTGCGGTTGCGGCCGGCCTGCTTGGCCCGGTAGAGCGCGGCGTCGGCTCGGTCGAACACGTCTTCCGGCCCGGCGTCGTCGCCACTCATGTGGGTGTGGATGCCGATACTGGCGGTGAACGGCGGTGATGTGCCCGCGCTGGTGCCGTGGGGCTTCCGGCCCTGGTTGGCCAGATCCACGTGGATGGTGGTGGCAATGGTGGCCGCTGCCTGCGCCGAGGTTTCCGGCAGCAGCAGTGCGAACTCATCGCCACCCAGGCGCGCCACCAGATCGCGCGGTCGCCGCGCGCGGCTGCGCAGGATGCGGCCCAGCGCCTTCAATGCGGCATCGCCTGCGGCGTGTCCCTGGGTGTCGTTCAATTGCTTGAAGTGGTCGATGTCCATCACCAGCAGCGACAGCGGCTGGTCACTGCGACGTGCGACGCGCAACTCCTGGTCCAGCGCGTGATCGAAACGGGTGCGGTTGGCGAGCCCCGTCAATGCATCCGACTGCGCCTGCTTGTGGGTCCTGCGCAGCAGCCGGTAGATCCACAGCGATGCGCCCAGGGCGAGCACCAGCAATGCCGGCACAGGAGAAAACCAGACGTGTCCGTAGCGCAGCAGCAGTACCGAAATCACCACGGTGCCTGCCATGGTCAGTACCGTGGGAAGCCAGATACGGCGCAGCCCCGGCAGCAGGGACAGCAACAACGGCAGTGCGGCCAGCGCCGCGGACAAGCCTGCCTGCCATCCTTCTCCCAGCGGGGTGATGGCGGCGTCCTTGATCAGCATGTTCAACAGATTGGCTTGGTAGTCCGCGCCACTCATGCTGGCGGTTGCCGGCTGGCCGGGCGCACGGGTGATCGGCCCCATGCCGGTTGCGCTGACGCCCACGATGATCCAGTTGCCGCGCAGGAGCGAGGCGGGGATGCGCTGATTGAGGACGTCCGTATACGACACGTGGCGGAAAGCGTTGGGCGGCGAAGCGAACGGCACGCGCACTTCGTGGTCGCGCACCCACTCGTAAGGCGATGCCGGCGCCAGGTCGGTGGTCACCAGCCTGCGTCCCGGCAGCTCCGCATTGGCGCCGGTTGACTGTTCCAACTGGAGCAAAGCCAGCGCAAGTGCCGGCCAGTGGGGTGAGCCCAGGCCGGCACGCAGGTAGACGCTGCGTGCCACGCCATCTTCATCCAGCACCATCTCGGCGTGGCCCAGAGAAGCGGCCGAGGCGGCGAATTCCGGGATCGGCATCAGTTCGACGGTCGCGCCGTTGAGCTGGACGGGCTCGGCGAACACCGGCAGTACCACGCGGCCGCTGCGACTGATCGCACGCGCAAGCAGCGCATCGCCTTCGGGGTCGAAGAGGGCCGGCTCGGACAACAGGATGTTGAACGCGATGCCCTTCGCGTCGGCCAGCGTCAGCCGGTCGACCAGTTGGGCATGCGTGCGGCGCGACCAGGGCCAGCGGCCCAGTTCGGCCAGGCTCTTCTGGTCGATGTCGACCACCACGATGCGAGGGTCGGCGTCCGGAGCCGCGCCGAGCGCCAGCGTGTCGTAGATCGCGGCGTCCGGCGCCAGGGTCAGGCCGGACAGGGTGACCAGAATCGCCAGCGCAGCCGCGCCCACCGCCGTCAGCAGGCGGGGTTTCCATTTGGGCGCGGGCGCGGCGGTACTCACAGGGCGAGCAGTATGAGCAATGCCCCTGCTCCAACGCCAATGCGGCACAGCCGGCAGGGTACGTCGATCACCTGCGGCGCCGGGAACGGACCCTCGAACCCGTCGACATCGATCGTTTGGGCGCGCAGGTACCACGTGCCGCTGCGCAGGCGCGGCAGGGTGATTTCAGGCTGGTCGACCAGCGTGTCCACCTTTGCCTCGCTGAAGTCCGGGGTGCGTGACATCTGGAAGCGGTAGCGCTGGCCGGGCTGGCCGGCGGGCCAGCGGAAGGTCACCTCGCGCGTGTTGCCGGCTTCGGCTTCGGCGCCATCGATGGCGGTCACTTCGACCAGGGGGCGCACCGTGAAGGCGAGGCTGTCACCGAAGGGGCCGGTTTTCCCCTGGCTGTCCACGCTGCGGATGCGCCAGGCATATTCGCCCGGCGGGAGGGCGTCGGGCAGGCGGGTGGAGGTGGTGTCGTTCACCCGGGCCCGTGCGACCGGCCGAGCGTATCCGGCGGTGCCGGCCACTTCGTACTCATAGGCGACTGCGCCGGGTGCGCCGGTCCATGCCAGGGCGACCTCCGGTGTGCGCACGACGCTTGCGGCAGCCGGGGCGACGGAATACGGCGGCACGGGCTGGTCGTCGATCCGGAGCTGGACGACGGCATCGCGGCCTTCCAGGCCGACGGCATCGATCGACCGTACGCGGACGAAGTAGCGACCGGCACCGAGCGCGGGCAAAGTGAAGGCCGGCGCATCGCTTTCCGCATCCACCCGCAGGCTGTCGAAAGCAGCGCGCTCGCTGACCTGCACGCGGTAGCGTTGCGCGCCCGGCACCGCGGGCCAACTCAGTTCGGGGCGTGCGCTTTGCGACAGCGATGGAGTCCGCGACAGGTCGGGTGCCGGCAGCAGTTTCACGGGCGTCACGGTGGACTGGCCCATGGCCACTACGGTGCCGAAACCCGGACGGAGCAGCGCGCCGCGCTGGTTGCGTGCGCTCACCGCGACGCGGCCTTCGAGGACTTCGGCATGCGTGTGGTCGTCACCCGCTTCGACGCGGAACTGGGTGCCTCGCACCGCGGAGGATGCACTGGGCGTGTCGACGATGAAGTTCGCTGCAGGTCCGCGCAGGCGGCGGACTTCGTTGCCAATGCGTCCGCGCTGCAGGCGCAGGCGCGTGTCGGCCATGCCGGAGCGGCCGAAACGCGTGAGGCGGTCCAACAGCAGTTCACTGCCGCCCAGCAACAACAGGCGCGAACCATCGGCGAACTGTAGGCTGAGCGATGCGTCCGGCGAGGTCTTCAGCATGGCGCCGCTGCCCAGTGACATGCCGGCGGTGACGGGGGCATCGGCTCCGGCCGCGGTGGTCCGGGTGACCGCGCTGCCCTGCACGGCCACGACCTTGGCGCGGGCGGGTTGGCTGTCCAGCCATTGCAGCGGAATGCGAAGGGTGGAGCCCGGTGTGAGCGCATAGGGATTGGCGATGCCGTTGTGGTCCTGCAGCCGCTGCCAGGGAATAGTGGGTTTGAGGTACGCTCCCGTCACATCCCAGAGCGTGTCACCGGGACGCACGCGGTAGGCCCATTCCTGCGCCTGGGCCGACCACGAAACCAGTAACAGGATCGCCAGTCCGCAACCCAGCCATCCTTTCCCTTGGATCGCCCACTTGTGCATCGTCACTCCCGCGTAAGCGTCTGCGAAATGTTGAATCGGTCACAATTATAGGCGCTTCCAGTTGAACGGCTGGCCGGCTCTCGCCGGTTTTCACGTCACATTAGCTCCGTTTGCCCAGCCTATTCGCTTGCCTGTGGATCAGGGCGAGGCGCCCCACAGGCCCGCAATGCGGCGTGCCAGGGGATACGGTTCCGGTGTGTCGCGATTGGTCAGCACGACCACGGTCAAGCGCTGCTTGGGGAAGCGGACCAGCACATTGCGGAAGCCGATGCTCTCGCCGGAGTGCCACTGCATCCCACCCTGCAGGCGCCAGCCGAATCCGTAGTGCGCCACATCGGGCTCACGGGTAACGGTAGCTGGCTGGAACGCCTGCGCGCGTGAAGCGGCATTGAGCAGGCGGTTGTCGTACAACGCGGCGTCCCAGTGCGCGAGGTCGGTGATGGAGGAATAGATGCCGCCATCGCCCAGCACCGCACTGGTCGTGCTCTGGTCGGTGCGTTGCCATGTGCCGTTCACCAGGCTGTAGCCGTATGCGCAGTGCGCCACGCTGGGGCCATCGTCTTCGCGGGCGACTGTTCCATCCATGCCCAGTGGCGCGAAGATGCGTGCATGCAGGAATGCAGCGAACGGCTGCCGCGAGGCGCGTTCCACCACCAGCGCCAGCAGGGCGTAGCCGCTGTTGCTGTAGCGATAGTCGCCGCCGGGCGCGAAATAGAGGCGTTCCTCACGTTCGAGCAGTCGCAGCACGTCTGCGTCATGCACCTGGGTGGCCTGATCGCCGGGCACCAGGTCTTCGTAGTCGATCAGGCCGGAGGTATGGCTGAGCAGGTGGCGGAGCGTCACTGCATCGGTCACCGCGGGCAACGACGGCAGCCAGCGGCGCACGGGGTCATCCAGGGTCAGCGCGCCTTCTTCCGCCAACAACAGGATGCACGCGGCCGTGAACTGCTTGCTGATCGACGCCAGCCGGAAGTTGGTCTGCGGCGTCGCGGCGACACCGGCCTCGAGATCGGCCAGCCCATAGCTGCGCTGGAACACCGCTTCGCCTTCGTGGAGCACGAGGACGGATGCGCCGGGCACCGTGCCCGTGTAGTCCCGCATCCACGCGTCGATCGTGGCATCGCGCGTCGAGGTGCCGGTATCGCCTGCGGTCATCAGCAGCACTCCGAGTATCCAGATGGCCTTCATCGCCGTCTCCCCTCGATGAAACGGTGCAAGCCTAGCGCATGTGCCCGGCGTCAGTCCGTGGCGGCTTCCACGCGCAGCTGTCGTTCGCGTTCGTGCCCCAGGTAATGGCGGATACCGTAGCGCATGACGTACAGCAGCGGGATCAGCGCGATCGCGGCGAGCATCTTGTAGGCGTAGTTGACCGTGCTGACGGCGAGGAACAGGGAAGTCGGCCACTTCTGCGGGCCCAGCACGAAGGCGATGTAAATCACCACGAAGCTGTCCACCAGCTGCGAGATCGCGGTCGAACCGGTCGCGCGCAGCCATACCCAGCGCTCGCCGGTGGCGTTGCGGATGCGGTGGAACACCGACACATCGATCAGCTGGCCCACCAGGAAGGCGACCACCGAGCCGGCGATGGTCCACATGCCCTGGCCGAAGATGGCTGCGAAGGCCTTCTGGTAGTCGGGCACACCCTGCGCCTGCGCCGCTTCCACCCACCAGCCGGCCGGTGCCAGTGCGATCGCCGCGAAGGCGAACAGGAAGCCGTACACGATCAATGCGACGGCCAGCCATGAGATGAAGCGCACGCCGCGCTTGCCGAAGAACTCGTTGATGGTGTCGGTCAGGATGAACACGAACGGCCACAGCAAGGTGCCGGCAGTGAAGCTGAGCGAGCCGGTCTGGCCGAACAGGTTCCACTCCAGCGGTGCGATGCCCAGCGTGTCTTCAAGTGCGAAAATCTTGACGCCGATGAATTCGGCCAGCACCGCGTTGGCGCAGAACACCGCCGCCAGTACGATGAAAAGGCGGACCGCACGATCATCCAGGGTGCGCGGCGCGTGCATGGTTCAGCGGTCCCCGGCGCGAGTGAACGGCATGGTCTCCGGCGCGACGGCGCCGCCGGAGATGATGAAGCTCATTGCCTGGTCCACGGTCCAGTCGGTCGGCGTCAGCAGCTCGACTGGCACGATCTCCAGATAGCCGGAGGTCGGATTCGGCGTGGTCGGCACGTAGACGGCAGCCAGCTCGCGGCCACTGCCCTCCTCGCGGATCACGCGGGTCACCAGGCCGACCGACTTCATGTCCCGGTGCGGGAAATCGATCAGCACCACGCGCTGCGTGCTGCCCGGCTTGGTCTCCAGCATGTCCAGCAGCTTGCGCGCGCTGGTGTAGATGACGTTCGCCAGCGGCACGCGCGCGATCAGGGCCTCGAACCAGCGCAGCAGCCGCTGCCCGACCACGCGCCGCGTCAAAGCGCCCACGGCGAGGATCACGAACAGCGTGGCGATCATGGCTATCGTGTTCTGCACCCACAGGCCGTTGAACCAGCCCAGCGACTGCGGGAAGGTTGCCGCGATCTGGTGCGACATCGGCTCGACCCACGGCTTGCTGATGTCCGACAGCAGCACGAACACGAATTTGACGACCACCCACGTCAGCCAGATAGGCAACAGGGTCAGTAGACCGGTGATGAAGAGCTTCTGCACCGAAACGCGGTGCGGGGGATGGTCGGGGGGCATGGCGATATTGTAGGCCGGCGCGCAGGCCTTTCCGTAACGCCATCGCCGGGACGCTGTGCAGCGGCGGGTGGATCAGCCGCCGGTCTGCCGAGCCTCGGGCTTCAGCCGCACGTAGATCTGCTTGCGCACGCGGGCGACGACTTCGTTCTGGGCATTGAAGACGTCAGCGGGCATCCAGCGCAGGTGCTTCTGACCGTTGGCGGCCTCGGCGTGGATCTCGTCCAGTACGCGTTGGTCCAGGCGGAATTCCGCATGCAGCGTGCCCTTGCCGGGCTTCACGAATTCGATCTCGGCCGCCTTGTCCCAGACGTAATAGTCGCTGCCCAGCCGCTCCTTGGCCAGGATCATCCAGAACGGATCGGTCATCGCGAACAGGTTGCCGCCGAAATGGGTGCCCACGTAGTTGCGGTTCCACGGGCGCATGCGCAGTTCGACGCGCGCGAAGCTCCAGTCCTCGGCCATCTCGGTGACGTGGACGCCACTGAACAGGAACGGCGGCCAGACATTGAAGATGTGTCGCAGGGTAGTGGGCTTCATGGGTACTGCGCGTGCAAAAGGGACAGGTACGTGGCAATTCGGGAATCAGAACAGCAGGGAGGACATCTTCCGGCGGTACTGGCTGACCAGGACCTCATCTTCGATCACGCGGAAGGCGTCGATCAGGCTCTTGCGTGCCAGGCCGTCCTCGAAGGCGCGGTCGCGCTTGAGCATTTCGAGGAACTGTTCCAGCGCGCCTTCCGAATCGCCGGCGACCAGTGCGTGCACGCCCAGCAGGTGGCGCGCACGCAGGTCGTCCGCGTTCGCCGCCACGGCAGCGCGCAGCGCGTCGGGCGACGGGGCGTCCTTGAGTGCCGACGCGAAGCCCAGCCGTGCGCGTGCCTTGACCGCACGGTCGTCGGTGGCGAGGTTGGCAGGCAACGCGTCGAGCAGGCGCTCGGCTTCGGTGGCCTCGCCGGTCTTCAGCAGAGCGAGGACCAGATCGAGCTTCAGTTCGTCCTTGTCCGGCTCGGCGGCCACGGCCTCGCGCAGTGCGGCCACCTGCGACTGCGGGTCGAGCGGCGCGGCGTCGGCAACCTCCGCGGCAGCTTCCGCTGGCTGGACGCCGTGCGAAGCCAGGAACTCGCGCAGCTGGCCTTCCGGCAGCGCACCGGGGAAGCCGTCCACCAGTTGTCCGTCCTTGACCAGGAACACGGTGGGGACCGAGCGGATCTGGAAGGCCGCCGCGATCTGCTGCTCCTTGTCGACGTCGACCTTTGCGAGCAGGAAGGCGCCGTTGTACTCGCCGGCCAGCTTCTCGAGGATCGGTCCCAGCGTCTTGCAGGGCCCGCACCAGGTCGCCCAGAAGTCGACCAGCACCGGGACTTCCAGCGACTTGCGCAGGACGTCGGCCTCGAAGGTTTCGGTGGTGGCGTCGAAAACGTGGGGCAGCTCGCTCATCGGGTCGCTCGTGGCGGGTGGGGAAGTCGCGTTCACATGGTGCCGCGGCGGGCAGGATACAAGGTGATGTAAAAAGGATTTGACATTACTCAATGCGAATGTAAAGTACAGCTTACATTTTGTCCGGCAGGAGTTACGTCAATGGATATGCGACGCGGTGGTTGGCTGTTGCTGCTTGTCGGGGCCCTGCTGGCGTTCTGGGCCCTGCTGGCCGGCCCGGGAATCCTGCTGGGCGTCGACCTGGGCAAATGGGGCACCGCGCTACTGGTGACCGTGGCCTGGGTGTCGATGTATGCGGTTTCGCGCATGCCCATGGGCGAGGCCGAGCGCGGCCTGTCACCGGGCGAGTGGAAGGCCTGGGTGGGCACGGCGTTCATGCTGGTGGCGACGGGCTATTTCCTCGCCAAGTCACAGGTATTCGTCGCCGGCCCGGCCTGGGACAACCCGGATGCGCGCGCGGTCGGGCGCAACCTGGTATTGCTGCTGGTGGCCTGGAGCGTGCTGACCAGTGTGCTGGGCGCACGCTGGAAGGGGCGGGTGCAGGAGGACGAACGCGACCGCGAGATCGAGAAGCAGGCTGCCGGCTTGGGACGCAGTGCGCTGACGTTCTGCCTGGTTGGCTTGGCGGTGATGCTGGCGTTCTCGCCGGCGGATCGGCTGGCGTGGGCGACCCACTTCATGATCGCCAACCTGCTGGTGTTCGCGCTGATGTGGGGGTGGCTCTGCGAGTACGCGGCCACCGCGCTGATGTACTGGAAGGACAGGCGGGGGACGCAGGCGTGAACGGTGGTGAAGAGTCAGCACGGGTTTCACCGCCACATGGGGGCGACTGCCGATGACCGGCACGCCGATCGCCAACGATATCCGGAGGCTTCGCTTCGAGCGTGGCGAGATGACCCAGCAGGGCCTGGCCGATGCTTGCGGGGTGACGCGGCAGACCATCATTGCACTGGAAGCCGGGCGCTACGCGCCCTCGCTGGAGCTGGCCTTCCGCATCGCACGGGCCTTCGGGGTGGGCGTGGAGGACGTTTTCCATTGGCAACCTTTGGCATAGGGCCTCACGGCGGCGCTCTGCTAAGGTCCCCGCCGCGGCATCGGCCGCGTCGATGATCGGTTCGGAGGCTGTGATGGATGTGCGTCGCGTCGTCGTGGGCATGTTGCTGGGTTGGGCTTTCGTCGGCCAGGTGCTGGCGAAGGACGAGATCCAGGCGTCGGCCGAGTTGAACCCGCCGCCGGTCGAGGCACTCGGACAGTTCGACCGCTACGACCTCAAGCCCGCCACGCTCGCCTCCGACTATGCCGGGCACAAGGCCAACCAGGAGGCGCTGGCGTCGTTCCAGCGCAACCTCGACGAGCGCGTGGGCGCGTGGGTTGCAGAGCGCAACGCGGCACCTGCCACGCATGCACCCGTGCGGACGCTGGTGATCGAGCCGCGCATCGAGAAGATCCGCTTCATCAGCGGGGGCGCGCGGTTCTGGGCGGGCGCCTTTGCGGGCAGTTCGCGCATCCTGGTGAAGGTGAAGCTCACCGACCAGGCGACTGGCGCATTGATCGCCGAGCCCGAGTTCTACCAGCATGCGAAGGGGATGGCGGGTGCCTGGACGTTTGGTGCCGCCGACAACAGCATGCTGGTCCGCAGCGCCTCGCTGGCACTGGATTACCTCAAGGAAAACCAGGCTACCGCGCAGGGCGGCCGCACCGGCTGGGAAAAGGAATAGGGCCCCGGCGCTAAGATGCGCGTCCCCGGCGTGCAGGCTTGGTTCGTCGGCACACATCGTCTCCTCCCGCCGCGAACGCCATGCTGATCCCCTCGTCCCGCCTGTTGCCCCTGACCGGCGTGGCCGCCGCGATTGTCTTCACCTGCGCCGTGCTGGGCTTCGGCTTGGCGCTGTCGGGGTACTCGCAGATCGGGCATCCGGTGGCGGTACTTGGAGCGAAGGGCGTTCCGCATGCGCTGGGCTTCAACCTGCTGGGCTTCATGCTGACGGGGATACTGGCCGCAGGCACTGCGCTGGACCTGAGGCACCGGTTGCCGGCCGATGCAGGATGGCCCTCCCGCGTCGGCGCGCAGTTGCTGCTGTTGTCCGCGCTGGGTTTCGCCGGGCTGGGCGTGATGCCGCTGGACCCCGATGACCTGCACAATGACGCGAGCAGCCTGCACGCGACGGCATGGCTGTTGTGGTGGGTGGCATTCGTGCCGGGTGCAGCGCTGTTCGCCCTCGGCATGCGGGGGCGGGGCGGGTGGCGCCCGGCGGTGGTGGCGAGCGTTGCGGCGGCCGCGATCGTGCTGTTCAGCGCGCTGCTGGCGGTCGAATGGATGCCGGCGGGCGTGGCGCAGCGACTCGGCTATGCCGCGTGGCTGCTCTGGCTGTGCGTGGTGGCCTGGCGACGGTAGTCCGCCGCCAGGGAACGGCAAGGGTCACGGCTGGCGATACACCTTGCCGTCCTTCATCACGAAGTCGACCTTCAGTACCGCATTGATGTCGGCCACTGGATCGCCTGGGACGGCCACGATGTCGGCACGCTTGCCGGTCTCGATCACGCCCTGGTCGTCCACGCCCAGCACTTCCGCCGCACGGATCGTGGCGGCCTGCAGGGCGACGTTGGCGGGAATGCCGGCTTCCACCATGTAGAGGAACTCGCGCGCGTTGTCGCCGTGCGGGCCTACCCCCATGTCGGTGCCGAAGGCGATCTTCACCCCGTTGCGGTACGCATTGCTCGCGGTCTGCTGGATCAGCGCGCCGATGCGCTGCGCTTTCGGCCGGACCACGGGCGGGAAGTAGCCGTCGATCTTTGCCTTGTCGGCCACGAAGCGGCCCGCGTAGATCGTCGGTACGTACCAGGTGCCATGCTGCTTCATCAGCCGCATGATCTCGTCGTCCATGTAGGTGCCATGTTCGATGCTGGTGACGCCGCCGAGAATGGCGCGCTTCATGCCCTCCTTGCCGTGCGCGTGGGCGGCCACGCGGAAGCCGTAATCCCGCGCGGTATCCACGATGGCCTTGATCTCGTCCACCACGAACTGCGGCGCATCGCCCGACTTGGCGTAACTCAGCACCCCGCCGGTCGCGGTGATCTTGATGACATCGCTGCCGTCCTTGTAGCGCTGGCGCACCGCCTGGCGCGCCTCGTCGGGCGAATTGATCACGCCTTCGGTCGGGCCGGGCGGGCCGAGCAGGTGAGAGAGGCGGTCGTTGTAGCCGTTGGTGGGGTCGGCATGGCCGCCGGTGGTGGCGATGGATTTGCCGGCGGCGAATATGCGCGGACCCTTCACCAGGCCCTGGCTGACGGCGTCGCGCAGGTGCGGCGCCACGTCGCCGCCCAGGTCCCGCACGCTGGTGAAGCCGGCCATCAGGGTCTTTTCGGCGAAGCCCACGGAGCGGAAGGCGTAGTCCACCGGGTCCAGCCGGAAACCTTCGGAGTAGCTCTGCGGGCTGGATTCGCTGCCGAGATGGACATGCAGGTCGGTCCAGCCGGGCGTGCAGGTGTGGTCGCTCAGGACGATCGATTCGGCGTCGGCCAGCTTGGCGCGGCCGGGAATGACTTCGGCGATCCTGCCGTCGCGGACCAGTACCGTGTGTTCGCCCAGCACCTTGCCGCTGCGGGCATCGAACAACCGGCCGCAATGCAGGGCCAGCGTGGCGGGAGGGGCGGGCTCGGCGGCCGCAGCGGGCAGGCTGGCGGCTGCCAGGGCTAGGGCAAACAGGCGCTTGGTCATCTTGGATCCCCGGTTTCGACGCGCCCATGCTAACCGTTGGCGTGGCGGGCCATGGTGCGCTGCGGTACCCTTGGCCGCTTTGCCGTCGCCTTAGCCGCACACCGCCATGTCCACTGTTGCCGAACCCGCTTCCTACGATCCGAAAACCGTCGAGTCCCAGGCCCAGGCCTTCTGGGAGGCCCGGCGCGCCTTCGAGGTCGACGAGCAGTCGGACAAGCCGAAGTACTACTGCCTGTCGATGCTGCCGTATCCGTCCGGTGCGCTGCACATGGGTCATGTGCGCAACTACACCATCGGTGACGTGATCAGCCGCTACAAGCGCATGACCGGCCACAACGTGCTGCAGCCGATGGGATGGGACGCGTTCGGCCTGCCGGCAGAGAACGCCGCGATCAAGAACAAGACCGCGCCTGCCAAGTGGACCTACGCCAACATCGAGCACATGCGCACCCAGCTGAAGTCGCTGGGTTACGCGATTGACTGGTCGCGCGAGTTCGCCACCTGCCGCCCCGAGTACTACGTGCACGAGCAGCGCATGTTCACGCGGCTGTTGCGCAAGGGCCTGGCCTACCGCAAGAACTCGGTGGTGAACTGGGACCCGGTCGACCAGACCGTGCTGGCCAACGAGCAGGTCATCGACGGCCGCGGCTGGCGCAGCGGCGCAGTGGTGGAGAAGCGCGAAATCCCGCAATGGTTCCTGCGCATCACCGACTACGCACAGGAACTGCTGGACGGCCTGGACGAGTTGCCCGGCTGGCCTGATGCAGTCAAGACCATGCAGCGCAACTGGATCGGCCGCTCCGAGGGCCTGGAAATCCAGTTCGTCGTCGAAGGCCAGGAGCCATTGACGGTATTCACCACCCGCCCGGACACGCTGATGGGCGTGACCTTCGTGTCGATCGCCGGTGAGCATCCCCTGGCGCTGAAGGCGGCCGCGTCCAATCCGGCGCTGGCCGCGTTTCTGGAAGAACTGAAGCACGGCGGCGTGTCCGAAGCCGAGCTGGAGACGCAGGAAAAGCGCGGCATGGACACCGGGCTGAGGGCCGTCCATCCGGTCACCGGGGACAAGGTCCCGGTGTGGGTCGCCAACTTCGTGCTGATGGGCTACGGCACCGGCGCGGTGATGGCGGTGCCGGGCCACGACCCGCGCGACTTCGAGTTCGCCACCAAGTACGCGCTGCCGATCCAGCAGGTCATCGCACTGAAGGCACCGAAGAACGACGACGAAAAGACCTACGACCCGACCACCTGGCGCGACTGGTACGGCGACAAGACCCGCGACGACCTGGAACTGGTCAACTCCGGGGAATTCGACGGACTGGATTACCGCGGCGCCTTCGAGGCGCTGGCCGAACGCTTCGAGCGCAAGGGCCAGGGACAGCGCCGGGTGAACTACCGCCTGCGCGACTGGGGTGTCAGCCGCCAGCGCTACTGGGGTTGCCCGATTCCGGTCATCTATTGCCAAGGCTGCGGCGCGGTGCCGGTGCCGGATTCGGACCTGCCGGTCGTGCTGCCTGAGAACGTCACCCTGGACGGCGTGAAATCGCCGATCAAGGCCGATCCCGAATGGCGCAAGACCACGTGCCCGCAATGTGGCGGCGCCGCCGAGCGCGAAACCGACACCTTCGACACCTTCATGGAGTCGAGCTGGTACTACGCGCGCTACACCTCGCCGGGCGCCAAGGACATGGTCGACAAGCGCGGCAACTACTGGCTGTCGGTAGACCAGTACATCGGCGGCATCGAGCACGCGATCCTGCACCTGATGTACTTCCGCTTCTATCACAAGCTGCTACGCGACGCGCGCCTGGTGGACAGCGACGAACCGGCCACCAACCTGCTGACTCAGGGCATGGTGATCGCCGAGACGTTCTACCGCGACAACGCCGATGGCTCGAAGGACTGGATCAATCCGGTCGATGTCGAGATCCAGCGCGATGACAAGGCCCGCGTCGTCGGCGCCACGCTGAAGGCGGATGGCCAGTCGGTGAAGATCGGCCCGGTCGAGAAGATGTCGAAGTCGAAGAACAACGGCGTCGATCCGCAATCGATGGTCGACAAGTTCGGCGCGGACACCGTGCGCCTGTTCTCGATGTTCGCCGCGCCGCCGGAGCAGTCGCTGGAATGGAACGAGGCCGGGGTGGAAGGCATGGCGCGCTTCCTGCGTCGCTTGTGGACGCAGGTGCAGAAGCATGTCGCGGACGGCACCGGCATCGAAGCGCTGGACGTCGCTGCGCTGACGGCCGATCAGAAGGCGCTGCGGCGCAAGACCCACGAGACCATCGACAAGGTCGGCAACGACTACGGCAAGCGGCACAGCTTCAACACCGCCATCGCCGCAGTGATGGAACTGTCCAATACGCTGGGCAAGTTCGACGACCACAGTCCGCAGGGCCGTGCGGTGCGCCAGGAAGCACTGGAGGCCGCGGTGCTGCTGCTCAACCCGATCACACCGCATGCCAGCCACGCACTGTGGCAGGCGCTGGGCCACGACGAGACGCTGATCGAGGATGTGGCGTTCCCGCAGGTGGACCAGGACGCACTGGTGCGCGATTCGGTCACCTTGGCGGTCCAGGTAAACGGCAAGCTGCGCGGCACGATCGAGGTGGGCGCCGATGCGCCGCGCGACCAGGTCGAGTCGCTGGCCAGGGCGGAGCCGAATACCGCGAAGTTCCTTGAAGGCATGGCGATCCGCAAGGTGATCGTGGTCCCGGGCAAGATCGTCAACATTGTGGCGGGTTGAGCGGCGAAGCCGTGCTGCGGATGGAAACCGGCGGAGGATGCCTTGCCCCGGTGTTCACCTGCGGTCCGGCTACGCTATTGCCGCCCATGACGGCCTCGTCCAGACTTCGCCCATGACCCGATTCCGCCTGCCTCTGCTCGTCGTCGCCCTGGTCTTCCTGGCCGGTTGTGGTTTCCACCTGCGCAACAGGATTGCGTTGCCGTCCGACCTCGGGCCTGTCAGGGTCATGGGACCGTCCACGTCCTACAGCGCGCTGGTCACCAGCCTTTCGCGCGGCCTGCAGGGCGCGGGTGCGACGCTGGCCGCGCCCGCAGGCGAAGACACAACAACCGCGCGCGAAGACCAGGTTGCAACGTTGCGCATTCTGTCCGAACGCTGGGGCGATCTCCCCATCGCGGTCGACCAGTTCGGTCGATCCCAGGAGTTCAGTCTTCGCTACGCGGTGGTCTTCGCATTCAGGCGGGCCGACGGGACCGATCTGGTTCCACAGCAGGTGGTGGAGCTGTCGCGCGACTATGTTTCACAACCCGACAACGCCACAGGTACCACCACCGAGCGCGAAGTGCTCGCGGATGAGCTGCGCCGCGACATGGCGGCCTCCATCCTCCGCCGCATCGACGGCGTGGTGCGCTCCGGCCCGGCGAACGTAGCGCCCTGATGGAACTCAAGCCGGAACAGCTGGCCGCGCGCGGCGCGTCCGAGACGCTGCATCCGGTCTACCTGATCGCGGGCCCCGAAACGCTGCGCGTGCTGGAGGCGGCGGATGCGGTGCGTGCGCAAGCGCGCGCGCAGGGCATCGGCGAGCGTGAAGTCTTCGATGCTGACGGGCGTGATTTCGACTGGGACCGGCTCGAAGCGAGCTTCAATGCGCCCAGCCTGTTCAGTGCGCGTCGCCTGGTCGAGGTTCGGTTGCCGGGTGGCAAACCGGGCAAGGAGGGCGCCGAGATCATCAGCGCGTTCTGCGCCAACCCGCCGCCGGACGTGGTGCTGCTGATCACCGCCGGCGAATGGGGCAAGGCCTATCAAGGCAAATGGAGCGATGCTATCGCGCGCGTCGGCGTGGTCGCAGTGGCGTGGGCGATCAAGCCGCATGAGCTTCCAGGCTGGATCGAAAGCCGCCTGCGCAGCAAGGGCGTGCGTGCAGACCGCGATGCCGTGCAACTGCTGGCCGATCGCGTCGAGGGCAACCTGCTGGCGGCCGCGCAGGAAATCGACAAGCTTGCGTTGCTGAGCGCGGGCGAGGTGCTGGATGTCGAGCGCATGGAATCGCTGGTTGCGAACGCCGCCCGCTACGACGTTTTCCGGCTGACCGACGCGGTGCTGGCCGGGCAGGGCGCACAGGTGTCGCGCATCCTCGCCGGCCTGCGCGCAGAAGGCGACATGGTCGCCGGCCTGATGCCGATGATCGTCAAGGAATTATTGCGCACCGCGGCGCTGGCGCGGGTGCAGGCCAGCGGCGGCAACCTCGCTGCCGAAATGAAGTCGCAGGGCATCTGGGAAGCCAAGCAGGCGCCGTTCAAGCGCGCGCTGCAGCGGCATGCAACCCCTGCGCGCTGGGACCGTTTCGTCGCCGAAGCCTCGAAGATCGACCGCACTGCGAAAGGGCGGGGCGATGGCGATGCCTGGGTGGGTCTGGAGCGCCTGCTGCTGGCGATCGCCGAGGCGAAGGCCGTGCGCTTGCTGGTGGCCTGACGGGGCGATGCTGCGAGTCTTCTACGGCGGCACGTTCGACCCCGTCCACAACGGACATTTGGCCATTGCGCGTGCCGCGCGTGATGAGTTCGGCGTGCCGATCGATCTGATGCCCGCTGCGGACCCGCCACATCGCGCACCACCTGGCGCCACTGCGGCGCAGCGCGCGCACCTGCTCGATCTCGCGGTCCGGGACGTGCCCGGTTTTCGCGTGGATCGACGCGAGCTGCAGCGTGCACAACGCGATCCGGCCGGACGTTCATACACGATCGATACGCTGCATGAGCTGCGTGGAGAGCTCGGTCAGGCGGCCTCCATCGCCTTGCTGATCGGGGCCGACAGCCTGCTGGGCCTGCCCACCTGGCGGACATGGTCCGCGCTCTTCGACCTGGCGCACTTCGTCGTCGCCGATCGCCCTGGCAGCGGGCTCGATGCCGGCCTCGCTCCGGTGCTGGCTGCCCGGCTGGAAGGGCGCTGGACCGACCGGCCAGAAGACCTGCATCGTGCCCCCGCCGGTCGCGTATTCCGGCTGAGCCAGCCGCTCCAGCAGGAATCGGCCACCGAGATCCGCCGCCGCATTGCCGCTGGCGAGGCCTGGCGCCATTTCGTGCCTGCGGCGGTGGCGGACGCGATTGCCGACGAAAGGCTTTACGCATCACGGGCTGCCGGCGCCGGTTCGCTATAATCGTTCCCGTATTCCCAGAGCCACCAAGCCTTTGTCCAGCCAAGCCCACGTCATCAAGACCCGTCTCCCCAGTCCGCCGCCGGCCCTGCCGGACCTGCTCGCCACGGTGCATGCCGCCGTGCAGGAACTGAAAGCCAAGGATGTCGTCGAGATCGACGTGCGCGGCAAGTCCAGCGTTGCCGACTATCTCGTGATCGCGTCCGGTACGTCGACCCGCCACGTGAAGTCGATCGCCGACGAAGTGGTGAAGTTCGCCAAGAAGCTCGACGTGATGCCGCTCGGCGTGGAAGGCGAGCGCGAGGCGGAGTGGGTGCTCGTGGACCTGGGCGATGTCATCGTCCACGTCATGCTGCCGCGCGTGCGGGAGTTCTATGCGCTCGAACGTCTGTGGACCGTCGGCGACCAGCCGCCGGAAGATGTCGAGACGGCGGACGAATCGCGGCTCTAGGAGATCGCCGTTGGCCAGGGAAGGTCGCTGGAATTTCTATGCACTCCGGGTAGACGACCAGCCCGCGTCGATCTACCTCGACCTGAGCCTGGCGGATGAAGTCTCGGCGGACGACTATCCGGTCATGGCGTGGTTACGCGTGGAGATGCGCGAACCCCGTGATGACGGACTGTCCAGTCAGCAGGAATTCGATGCGCTGGTGGCACTGGAAGACCGGGTGATCCCTTTGCTGGTACCTGACGGCCAGGGCGTCTATGCCGGCCGCAACACCTCGTCGGGCTGCCGCGATTTCTATTTCTACCTGGCGCAGGGCGATTCCTGGGACGCGCAGGTCGGGTGGGTGATGCGCGCGGTGCCCGAATATCGCTACCAGTCAGGACATCGCCCCGATTCGACGTGGAGCGCATACCACGAGTTCCTCTATCCCGGCCCGCGCGAGCGGGAGTCGATTGAGAACCGCGATGTCTGCGCCGCACTCGAAGATCGGGGCGATGCGCTGCAACAGCCGCGCGACATCGATCACTGGGCTTACTTTCCCAGCGCCAGCGCACGTGACGAGTTCTTGCAACAAGCCGCCGTCATGGGCTTCGAAAACCGTACACCGAATCGCGACGATGACGGGGAGCAAGAGTGGGGCGCACAGGTGTTCCGTCGCGATGTGCCTGCCTATGGCGCCATCGACGACATCTGCCTGCCGCTGTACGACCTTGCGTGCGAATGTGGCGGCCGCTATGGCGGCTGGGAATGCGAAGTGGTCCCCCGGACTTCTTAGTCCGCTCCAACGGGTTCTCATGCCGCGCGGCGTCCCTCGCCGCTATCATGGCGCGATGAAATGCCGTCTCATCGCCACCGGCGAGCGTGCGCCCAGTTGGGTCGCGCAGGGCTTTGCCGAATACCAGAAGCGCCTCTCGCACTGGTTGCCGTTCGAACTGGTCGAGATCGAGCCGGGCATGCGTGGCAAGGGCCGCGATCCGCAGCGTGCGATCGAGGACGAGGGCAAGCGCGTGCTCGCGGCCTTGCCGAAGAATGCCCATGTGGTCGCCCTGGAAGTGACCGGCAAGCCGTACTCGTCGGAACAACTCGCCCAGCGGCTGGAACAGTGGCGGACGCTGGGCCGCGATATCGCGCTGCTGATCGGGGGGCCTGAAGGCCATGCACCGGATGTCGTGGCTGCTGCACACGAGAAGTGGTCGCTCAGCCCGCTGACGTTGCCGCACATGCTGGTGCGACTGCTGGTGGCCGAGCAGGTCTACCGCGCAGCGGCGATGCTGGCGAACCATCCCTACCACCGCGCGTGAGCGATTGGCGCTTCCTGTAGGAACGACGTGAGTCGCGACCGCAGACCGTCCGATCTTGATCTGTCACCACATCGGCTCGCTTTCCGTGGCGGATGCCGATTCCCGTGCATGCACGACGCGCGGTCACGACTCACGTCGGGCCTACAGAAAGCAGAAGCCCGCCGGCAGGCGGGCTTCTGCTTTCCTTCCAGGAAGATCACTGCAGGCTGAAAGCGATCGGCACCAGGCCGTAAGCCTGCACTGGCTGCCCGTTCCGCATAGCGGGCTTGAAGCGCCAGGTCTTCAGCACGTGCTGGAGGGCGGACCTGTCCAGATTGCGGTTGCCGCTGCTACTCTCGATGGTCACGTCAAGGGGCGTGCCATCCATATCCACCAGCACGCGCAGGATCACCGTGCCCTGCACGCCGCTGCGCAGCTCGCTGATCGGATAGCGTGGAGAGGACGCGCGGACGTACTCCAGTGTGGCCGAGGCGAGAGGACCCTGGTCGACCGTCGGGCCGGTGATCTCGGTGCTGTCGGGCACGGAGACTTCGATCACGGCTTCACTGCCGCCTTCGACGATGACAGGCGTCTCGATCGACGGAGTGACGGTGGCAGGCCTCGGGGTAGTGACCGGTCGCGGTTCAACCGGCTTCGTGATCCGCTTCTCCTCCACGATCGGGACGACCACGGGCGTGGTCTCTTCCTTTTCGATCCAGCGGACAATGGGCTTTGGCTTGATGACCACCGCGATGGGCGGCGCCGCCATCGGCATCAGCAGCATGAGCAGGGCGGCGGCGTGGACCGCGATGGCGGCCGCGATGGCGGCGATGCGGCCGATGTCGATGCGGGTATCGGAACCGTGGGGTAGTGCGCGAACCATGATCCACCTCCTTGAGGGCTGTGAACGGAACAACGCTCGGTCGCGGGGAGTGGGGTTGCAACGTCCCGGCGCCGCACGTCCAGACTGTACTCCGGCGGATGGCGTGCGCAAGGGGGTGGGGGTTCGACCTTCGGCGTAGTCCGGCCATCCGCACATCCAAAAAAACGGCGCCCCGCAGGGCGCCGTCGTCGGAAGCGTGAAGGCAGGGCTTACTTGCCCAGCTCGAATACTACGTCCAGGTTAATCGACACGGTGGTTTCGCCCGGCGAGACCGGGGGCGCTGCGCCGGCGCGATCGAAGGACTCCGCCTTGGCCATCGCCATCATCGGCATCGGGCGGAAGCCGCCGTTGCCCTCCGAGATGCTGACGATGCGGCGCACCTTCAGGCCCAGCGACTTCGCGTAGGTCTCGGCACGGGCCTGGGCCTTCTTCAGCGCGGCCAGGCGCGCCTCGTCGTAGACCGGCTCCGGATTGTCGATCTCGAAGCTGGGACCGTTGATCTGGTTCGCGCCCACGCCGGCCAGGGCGTCCAGCACCTTGCCCAGCTTGGCGATGTCGCGGACCTTGATGCTTACGGTGTTGTTGGCCTGGTAGCCGGTGATCTTCGGTGCTTCGTTCTCGGCGTAGCGGTACTGCGGATTGAGGCTGATGCCACTGGTCTGCACATCCTTGTCGGCGATCCCGGCGGCCTTGATCGCGGCCACGACCTTGGCCATCTGCTCGCTGTTCTGGCGCATGGCGGTGTTGCCGTCGACGGCCTGGGTGACCACGCCGGCGGAAAGGGTGGCGATATCGGGAACGCGGGAGGCTTCGGCCTGCGCCGAAACATTGAGCAACGTGCCGTCGGCCGGGATGGCATAGGCCGGCGCAGTCTGGGCGGAAGTGGTCATGGCGGCAGTGGTTCCCAGAGACAGGGTGATGGCGAGCAGCAGCGGGCGAAGCAGGGGCAGACGCATGGGATCTCCTTTTCGTGGTTCGGGCTTGCGAGCACCCGGTCGTCGTCGACGCGCAAGGGTGTTCACGATGACATGAACGGGCCGTGATGCGCTGCAGGGTTGCGCCGTCCCGGCCATCATCAGCGGTCATTCAGTCAGGCGCCGCGGGTTATTCTTCCGGGATGCTCTACCTGGCTTCCCAATCCCCCCGTCGCGCCGAACTGCTGACCCGCCTGGGGCTCTCGTTCGGCCGCATCGACCTCGACATCCCCGAACACCGCCAGCCCGGCGAACCCGCCACGGAGTACGTGCGCCGGGTCGCCCGCGAGAAGGCGGGTGCCGGTTTGCTGAAGGTGATCGGCTCGCCCGGTGCCGTGGTCCTGGGCGCCGACACCGAGGTGATCCTGGACGACGAGGTCTTCGGCAAGCCCGTGGACGCCGCCGATGCCGCCGCCATGCTGCGCCGGTTGTCGGGCCGCACGCACCAGGCCGTGTCCGCGGTCTCGGTGGTCAGTGCCGCGCGCGAAGCACAGGCGTTCGTCGTCACCGACGTGAGTTTCGCCGAACTGGACGAAGATGACATCGCGGCCTACGTGGCCAGCGGCGAAGCCATGGGCAAGGCGGGTGCCTACGGGATCCAGGGACTCGCCGAGCAATTCGTCACCCGCCTGGCCGGCAGCTACTCGGCGGTGATGGGCCTGCCTCTCCACGAAACCGCGAGACTGTTGCGCGAGTTCGACATCCATCCATCGGCGCCTGTCGCCACCGCGTCAGCCTGAGGGAAGGAAAGCATGTCGGAAGAAATCCTGGTCAACGTCACACCGCGCGAAACGCGCGTCGCGGTGATCGAAAACGGCATGCTGCAGGAGCTGCACATCGAGCGCGGCTGGCGCCGTGGCGTGGTCGGCAATATCTACAAAGGCAAAGTGCAGCGTGTGATGCCCGGCATGCAGGCGGCCTTCGTCGAGGTCGGACTGGACCGTGCGGCGTTCCTGCATGCCAACGACATCGTGCGCTCCTCGCCTGGCGCAGTGGTGAATGGCGAGGACGCCCCGATGCCCGCGCCGCCGCCGGCACCGATCATGGATCTGCTGCGCGACGGGCAGGACATCGTCGTGCAGGTGGTGAAGGATCCCATCGGCAGCAAGGGCGCGCGGCTCACCACGCAGATCAGCATACCGTCGCGTTACCTGGTGCTGCTGCCACAATCCAAGGTGATCGGCGTCTCCGCGCGCATCGAGGACGATGCCGAGCGCCATCGACTGAAGCAGGTGGTGACCGATCTCGCCGCCCAGCATGGCGGACACGGCTACATCATCCGCACCAATGCCGAAGGCCAGCCGGCGGAAGCCCTGGCCGAGGACCTGGCCTACCTGTCGCGCGTCTGGAACATCGTCGAGAAGCGCGGCCGCGAGCTGCCGCCGTGCAGCATCCTGTACGAAGACCTGAGCCTGCCGCTGCGCGCCGTGCGCGACCTGATCCGCAAGGACGTGGAGAAGGTGAAGGTGGATTCGCGCGAAACCTACGAGCGCCTGCAGGCGTTCGTCGCCAAGTACATGCCGGTGCTGGCGGAGCGCATCGAGCTGTACACCGGCGAGCGCCCGATCTTCGACCTGTACGGCGTCGAAGATGAAATCGGCCGCGCGCTGGACAAGCAGGTGCCGCTGAAGTCCGGCGGCTACCTGGTGATAGACCAGACCGAGGCGATGACCACGGTCGACGTCAACACCGGTTCGTTCCTCGGCCAGCGCAATCTGGAAGAGACCGTCTATCGCACGAATCTCGAAGCCGCGCAGGCCGTCGCGCGCCAACTGCGCCTGCGCAACCTGGGCGGCATCATCATCATCGATTTCATCGACATGGATGATCCCGAGCATCGCCGCCAGGTGTTGCGCACGCTCGAGAAGTCGCTGGCCAAGGACCACGCCAGGACCACGGTGTACGAATTCTCGCCGTTGGGGCTGGTTGAGATGACGCGCAAGCGCACGGTGGAAAGTCTGGCGCGCCAGCTGTCGGAGCCTTGCCCGGAATGCAGCGGGCGTGGCGCCATCAAGACGGCCGAGACCGTCACCTACGAGATCTTCCGCGAGATCACCCGCGCGGTGCGCCAGTTCGAGGCCGCACGCCTGCTGGTGATCGCCTCGCCGAAGGTCGTCGCCCGCATCACCGACGAGGAATCGTCGGCGGTGGCGGAACTGGAGGAGTTCCTCGGCAAGTCGATCCGTTTCCAGGCGGACGAGCAGTATCTGCAGGAGCAGTTCGATGTCGTGTTGCTGTGAAGCCGTGATTTGTGATTCGGAATGGGTGATTCGCGAAGGCACGAGTCGCGCTTCGCTTGTGCGAATCACCCATCGCGAATCACAAATCACCGCGAGCGCAGCGAGCTGATGCCCACCCCGTTGCGCCGCCGCCTGCGCCTCGCTCGTCGCAGTGCCGTCTATGGCATCGCGGTGGTGCTGGTGTGCATGGCCGTGGTGCTCGGCATCGCCAGCCAAGTGCTGCCGCTGGCGGAGCGACATCCCGATCGTATCGCGGCATGGCTCAGCGAGCGCGCTGGCCGGCCCGTCGCCTTCGATGCGGTGAAGACCCAATGGACGCGCCGCGGACCGCTGTTGCAGCTCGAAGGCCTGCGCCTGGGTGAAGGCGATGCCGGTGTGCGTATCGGCCAGGCTGAGGTGCTGGTGTCGATGTACGGTGGATTGTTGCCCGGCCGTTCCTTCACCGAGTTGCGCTTGCGTGGCCTGGCGCTGACGCTGCAACGTGAGAACGACGGACGTTGGTCGGTACAGGGGCTGCCCGGACAGCAGCAATCCACCGAGGACCCGCTGGACAGCCTTGAAGGTCTGGGCGAGCTGCAGGTCATCGACGGACGGCTTGCGATCATCGCGCCGTCGCTGGGGTGGGATATCCGCTTGCCCGAGATCGACCTGCGCCTGCGCGTCCAGGGCGATCGCGTGCGCGCAGGCACGCGGGCCTGGATACGCAAGGACGCGGCGCCACTTAACGTGGCGGTGGACTTCGATCGCAAGGCCGGCGATGGCCGTGCCTATCTCGATGTGGCCGCGGAAGATATCGGCGCCTGGTCGCCGTTGCTGCGTTACGCCGGCGTGGTGGCCGAGCGCGGCAAGGGTCGCGTGCGGGCCTGGACGGAACTGCGCCGGCATCGCGTGGTGATGGTGACGGCGGACGCCGACCTGCGCCAGGTTGGTCTGCGTGGCGCGCCGCTGCCTGCATCGGCCGCACCGACGCGCATCGATTTCGAACAGATGGAAGGGCGCATGCGCTGGCGCCTGGTGCCCGGTGGCTGGCGATTTGACGCTCCGCGCCTGCGGGTGGGCACGGCGCCCGTGGTGCAGACGCTGGATGGCCTGGTGCTGGCCGGCGGCGAGCGTTATGCATTGCTGGCGGACCAGGTGGATGCGGGGCCCTTGTTCGCGGTGCTCGGGCTGAGCGACAAGGTCGATCCCGGCATGCGCCGTTGGCTGTTCCAGGCCCGGCCCGGCGCACGCCTCGCGCGGCTGGCGCTGGCTGGGCGCATGAACGGCCCGATGCGGGTGGAAGGGCAGTTGCGCGACATCGCGTTCCGCCCGGTGGGCGATACCCCCGGCATCCGCGGATTGGCGGGGGATTTCGATGGCGACGCTGCGGGGTTCCGTCTGCAACTGGATCCGGAAGCGACCATGCGCTTCGACTGGCCGAGCGGGTTCGAAGTGGTGCACGACGTGCGTCTGGAAGGCGACGTGGTGGGTTGGCGTGAAGGCACGGGCTGGCGCGTGGGGACATCGGCGTTGCACGTGCAGGGAACCGACTACGCTGCCGACGTGCGTGGCGGCATGTGGTTCCAGGGCGATGGCACGCGACCGTGGATCGACATCGCGGCGGACCTGGCCGATGCGCCGGTGCCGGTGGCGAAGGGATTCTGGATCCACCACAAGATGCCCAAGACCGCAGTGGACTGGCTCAATGCCGCGCTGGTGGGCGGCACCGTGCGGGAAGGGCGCGCGATCGTCAGCGGCGACCTCGACGACTGGCCGTTCCTTCACCAGAACGGCAGGTTTGAAGCGGTCGCCCGCATCGCCGATGGCCAGTTCAAGTTCCAGCCCGAGTGGCCGCAGCTGGATCAGGTCGACGCCGAGATCGTCTTCATCGGCAACGGGTTCCAGTTGCAGGGACGAGGGGCGCTGGCGGGCGTGACGATTCCGGCGTTCCAGGCCGGCATCGCCGATTTCCGCGATGCCGACCTGAAGATCATCGCGCGCACCGAGACCGATGCGGGCAAGCTGCTCGCGCTGCTGCGGCAGAGTCCGCTGCACAAGACCTACGGCGACACGCTCGACCATCTGCAGGCCAAGGGTCCGGTGGCGGCGACGTTCGATCTGCTCCAACCGCTGCACGCGGGTGAGCAGGCGCGCAAGAAGCTGGCCGGCACGGTGGACCTGAAAGGTGCGCAGCTGGCCGAGAAACGCTGGGACCTCGTGTTCGACGATGTGCGTGGCAAGGCGCGCTACGACGATGGCGGGTTCGCCTCGGGTCCGCTGCAGGTCGTTCACGACGGGCAGGCGGGGATACTGGGCCTGCGCGCAGGCAGTGGCACGCGCGATCGCACGCAGGCGTTCGAAGCCGACCTGTCCGCGATGGTCGAAGCCGACCGCTTGCTGGACCGCGCCACCGAGATGGCGTGGCTGAAGCCCTACATGGACGGACGTTCGCAATGGACGGTGGGCGTGAACATCCCGCGCGTGGCGGCGGGCAAGACGGCAGCGCCGACGCAGCTCAACCTGACATCGGATCTGGTGGGTACCGCGATGAGCCTGCCGGCGCCGCTGCGCAAGTCTGCCGCCACGTCCTTGGCGACAACCGTGCGTGCGCCGTTGCCGATGGGCAGCGGACAGATCGACGTGGCCTTCGGCAAGGTGCTCGCGCTGCGCGCGCGCGCCAGTAATGGCCAGACCGGTGTGCGCGTGGTGCTGGGCAGCAACGAGGTGAAGGATGCGCCTCCGCCGTCCGGGCTGGTGGCCACCGGACATACCGGTACGCTGGACGCGATGGAGTGGGTGACGGTGGCGCGTGGCGGCAGTGGTGGAAGCGACAGCCTGCCACTGCGCCATATCGACGTGACCGCGGACCAGCTGCTCATGATTGGCGCTTCCTTCCCCGATACGCGGCTGCAGCTCGCCCCGGCGCAACAGGCACTCGCGGTTTCGCTGGATGGCGAGGCTTTGTCCGGCGCGCTGCTGGTGCCGGATGCCAAGGGCGCGCCGATTGCCGGCAAGCTCGCGCGCGTCCATTGGCGCAAGGCGGGTGCGGGCAGCGCAGCGCGCGCCGATCCGAACGTGCGCGCAGCCACGGACGACATCGATCCTGCCGCCATTCCTCCACTGTCGCTCGATATCGACGATCTGCGCTTTGGCGATGCGCAACTGGGGGCCGCCAAGCTGCGGACGCAGCAACGGGCGGACGGCATGCATGTCGACCCGTTGCAGTTGCGCTCACCGGGGCAGCAGATCGATGTGCGTGGCCAGTGGACCGGCTCCGGTGTCGCGGCGCGGACGCACTTTGCCGTGGACGTGAAGAGCGAGAACTTCGGCGAACTACTCGACGACCTGGGCCTGGGCGACCGTGTGCGGGGTGGTCACGGGCAGATCACCGCGGAGGCCGGCTGGTCGGGCAGTCCCGCGGGCTTCCAATTGGCCGCATTGGAAGGCAGCGTGAAGCTTGCCGCGCGCGACGGGCACCTGCTTGAAGTCGAGCCGGGCGCGGGCCGTGTGCTGGGCCTTTTGAGCGTGGCGGAAGTACGACGCCGCCTGATGCTCGATTTCAGCGATTTCTTCTCCAAGGGCTTTGCGTTCAACCGCGTCGACGGCGACATCCGCCTCACCGGCGGCATGGCGCGCAGCGACAACCTGCTGATCGACGGCCCCGCCGCCGAGATCCTGATCCGCGGTGACACCGACCTGCGGGCCGAACGGTTCGACCAGACCGTGGACGTGAAGCCGAAATCCGCCAACGTCCTCACCGCCGTGGGCGCGGTAGCGGGCGGGCCCATCGGCGCCGCAGTGGGTGCGGTGGCCAACGCCGTGCTGAAGAAGCCGCTGGCGGAAATGGGCGCCAAGACCTACCGCGTCACCGGTCCGTGGAAGTCGCCCAAGGTCGAAGTGGTGGGGCGCGAGCAGTCGCGCGTCCGAAGCGACGATCGCACCGACAGCGCCGGCGCCCCCTGAATCCGCCGGTCGGCGAGGGCGTCCTTGCCGGCAGCGATTTTCGCCCCCATTGTGATGACCATGACCCTGCCGATCACGCTCGCCGAAACCCGTCTCCTTCTTCCCGCTGGCCTGGACCCGTCCGGCTTGGATCGCGCCTTCAGTACCTTGCTGGGGCCGGGCATCGATTTCGGCGACCTGTATTTCCAGCATGCCCGCCGCGAGAGCTGGACGGTCGAGGACGGCATCGTCAAGGACGGCGCGCATTCCATCGAACAGGGTGTCGGGGTGCGCGCGATCTCGGGCGAAAAGACCGGTTTTGCCTACTCCGATGACATCAATGCACAGGCATTGCTCGATGCGTCGAAATCTGCGCGCGCCATCGCCCGCGACGGCGCCGCGCATTCACCACGCACGCTGGTGCGCAGTGGCGGCCGCGCGCTGTATGCCGGCGATGATCCCATCGATGCGATGGGCAACGATGCCAAGGTCGAGGCATTGCGTGCGGTGGACCGTTTCCTGCGCGCCGCCGATTCGCGCGTGCAACAGGTCACCGTCAGCCTGGCCGGCGGCATCGACACCGTGCTGGTCGCACGCAGCGACGGCGTGCTGGCGTCCGACGTGCGTCCGCTGGTGCGCTTGAACGTGCAGGTGATCGTCGAACATAACGGCCGCCGCGAGTCCGGTTATGCCGGCATGGGCGGACGTTACGGTTATGCGGAACTGTTTGCCGACGGCAAACCGGAAGATCTCGCGCGCGAGGCATTGCGTCAGGCACTGGTGAATCTTGACGCCATCGACGCGCCCGCCGGCGTGATGCCGGTGGTGCTGGGGAGCGGCTGGCCGGGCGTGCTGCTGCACGAAGCGGTCGGGCATGGACTGGAAGGCGACTTCAACCGCAAGGGCACCAGCGTCTATGCGGGCAGGATCGGCCAGCAGGTCGCATCGAAGGGCGTCACCATCGTCGACGACGGCACGCTGCCGGGCCGTCGCGGCTCGCTGAACATCGATGACGAAGGCACGCCGACAAACTGCACCACACTGATCGAGGACGGTGTGCTGGTGGGTTACATGCAGGACACCCACAACGCACGCCTGATGGGCGTGGCGCCCACCGGAAACGGCCGGCGCGAATCGTTCGCGCACCTGCCGATGCCGCGCATGACCAACACCTACATGCTGGCCGGGCAGGACGACCCGGAGGACATGATCCGATCGGTGAAGAAGGGCCTGTACGCGGTCAACTTCGGCGGCGGCCAGGTCGACATCACCAGCGGCAAATACGTGTTCTCCGCCACCGAGGCCTACCTGATCGAGGACGGCCGCATCACGGCCCCGGTAAAGGGGGCCACCCTGATCGGCAACGGCCCGGAAACCATGCAGAAGGTGAAGATGGTCGGCCACGACCTGGCGCTGGACCAAGGTGTCGGCGTCTGCGGCAAGGACGGCCAGAGCGTGCCGGTGGGCGTGGGCCAGCCGTCGCTGCTGATCGAAGGATTGACGGTGGGTGGGACGAAGGCGTGAGTCAGTGCGCGCATGTCCTTCTCCCTTCGGGAGAAGGTGGCGCGAAGCGCCGGATGAGGGGCGAGCGGAGTCACGATGTTTGATGCGTCTCGACTTTCGTCGCCCCTCACCCCAACCCCTCTCCCGATGGGAGAGGGGCTACGTCGCTTCGTCTTCCTCGTCGTCCTGCGCACTGCCGGCTTCGGCCAGCAGCTCACGCACTTCGCGGAACAGTTCGCGGAACGCGCGTGGCGGTTTGTTCTTGGTCTTTTCGTCCACGGCGTTGCGCACAAGTTGCCGAAGCTTCTGCCGGTCGGCCGTGGGGAACTCTTCCAGCAGGTCCGCCAGCGCCTCGTCACCACCGGCCAGCAGGCGGTCGCGCCACTGTTCCGCGCGGTGCAGCAGGGCGGTTTCGCGGCGCGCGGCATCGCCGCCTTCGTCCATCGCGTCGCGGATCGCTTCCAGTACCTCGTCGTCCTCGCGCCGCATCTGCTTGGCCAGGAACTGCAGCTGGCGCTTGTGGGCGATGTGCGAGGTGATGCGCTGCGTCTCGACGATGTGCGGCATCAGGTCTTCGGGAATCGGCAGGCGCGCCAGTTGCGCGGACGGCAGCGCCACCAGTTTCTCGGCAAGGCTGCGGATCTCCAGCGCCTCGCCCCGTTGCTGGGTGCGGCTGGGGCCGAGGAATTCGCCGGTTTCGGGGTCGCGTCCGCGCATCGTGGAGCCTCTCTTTCGCTTCCGCCGCATCGCGTGGAAGCCTGATCCAATACCGATCCGGCGCCCGGGCGCGGATCACAGGACACAAGGATAAAGCATTGAACGCCATCGCCCTGACTTCCGCCGACGACAGCCTGGCCCGACTGGAACGCCTGGAGCTGCTGTCGCAGCGTCTTCTCGAACGCGCCAAGGCGCTGGGCGCCACCCAGGCCGAGGTGAGCTGCAGCGAAGAAACCGGACTCAACGTCAGCGTACGCCTGGGCGATGTGGAAACCGTAGAATCCACCCGCGACCGCGGCATCGGCGTGACGGTCTACTTCGGACAGCGCAAGGGCAGTGCCAGTACGGCCGACCTGCGCGAGGAGAGCCTGGAAGCCACGGTCGCGCAGGCCTGCGCCATCGCCCGCTACACCGAGGACGACGAAGCGGCCGGCCTTGCCGATGCCGTGCTGATGGCGCGCCCGCAGGCGGATGGCGCGTTCCCCGATCTCGACGTCTGGCATCCCTGGGCGCTCGACATGGACCGTGCCGTGGATCTGGCGTTGGCCTGCGAGGCGGCCGGGCGCGAGGCGGACGCGCGCATCGAGAACTCTGACGGCGCATCCATCGGAAGCGGCGAAAGCCTGTCCGTCTACGCGAATTCGCACGGCTTCATCGGCCGCGAGCGCGATACCCAGCACACCATCGGCTGCGCGCTGATCGCGGGGCAGGGCGATGGCATGCAGCGGGATGGCTGGTACAGCACGGCGCTGTCGCACCTGGAACTCGAGGACCCTGCGGCCATCGGCCGCAAGGCCGCTGAGAGGACGGTGGCGCGCCTGCAGCCGCGCTCGCTGGCGACCGGCGAGCACCCCGTGCTCTTCTCTGCTGAGGTGGCGCGTTCGCTGATCGGCCACCTGCTGGGTGCCGTTTCCGGTGGTGCGCTGTACCGGCGCGCGAGTTTCCTCCTCGACCATGCGGGCCAGCGGATCTTTCCCGACTGGTTCGACATCGAGGAGCTTCCCTTGCTGCCGCATGGCCTGCGCTCTTCGGCCTTCGATGCAGAAGGCGTGGCGACGAAGCGTTCGCACCTGATCCGCAATGGCGTGCTCGAGCGTTACGTGCTGGGCAGCTATTCGGCGCGCAAGCTCGGCCTGCAGACCACCGGCAATGCCGGCGGCGTGCACAACCTGCAGGTGAAGGCGAACGCGGGAGGTTTCGACGACCTGCTCGCCGGCATGCGCACCGGCCTGCTGGTCACCGAGCTGATGGGGCAGGGCGTGAACGCTGTGACGGGCGACTATTCGCGCGGCGCGGCAGGCTTCTGGGTGGAAAATGGCGCACTCGCGTACCCGGTCGACGGCATCACCATCGCCGGCAACCTCAAGGCCATCTTCGCCGGCATCGAGGCCGTGGGTCGCGATGTGGACCGCCGGTCCCATGTCGGCGTCGGGTCGATCCTGGTCGGCCGGATGACCGTGGCGGGCGAATGACGCTCATCGGCCACCACGTGGCCGACGGTGACGCCGTTACCCGTTATGCTTGACACGCGGAGTGCTGCGGGGGATCGCAGCGCTCGACCGCCCACCTCACCATTTCGGGGATCCACCAGATGAGCGAATTCGACAACGTCACCGCACCGCCTCCGCCGCCGACCGCGGGCGACGCACCGCAGGACCAGCGCACCATGGCGCTGCTGTCCCACCTGCTGGGCATCGTCACCGGGCCGATCGGCGCGCTGATCATCTGGCTGATCAGCAAGGATGACGCCTCCAAGGGCTTCGTCACCGACCAGTCCAAGGAAGCGTTGAACTTCCAGATCACGGTGTTCATCGCGTTCGTGATCTCGTGGATCCTGGCGTTCGTCCTGATCGGCCTGCTGCTGATGCCGCTGATCGGCATCGCCGCGCTGGTGCTGTCGATCATCGCTGGCGTGAAGGCCAACAACGGCGAAGCGTATCGCTACCCGTTCGCGCTGCGCCTGATCAAGTAAAGCGCGCTCAACGTCGCATGAAAAAGCCCGGCAATGCCGGGCTTTTTCTTTTCGCGCCGGCAGGCCGAGCAGGTCAATGCGCGCGACGGACCGCCAGTTCGCCGAGTGCGTGCAGCGCATCGGCACGCGCGTCATAGCCCACCAGCGCATCGCGCATCGCGGCAGCCAGTTCCTCCAGCTTGGCTTTCGCACCGTCCATGCCCAGCAGTGCGGGATAGGTCGACTTGGCTTGGGCCACATCCTTGCCGGCGGTCTTGCCCAGCTGTTCGGAACTGGCTTCGATGTCGAGGATGTCGTCGCGCACCTGGAATGCGAGGCCCAGCGCGGTGGCGAAATCATCCAGGCGCGCGAGCGTTCCCGTGTCGGCGGCGCCGGCCTGCGCGCCCATCCGCACTGAAGCGCGGATCAGCGCGCCGGTCTTCAGTGCGTGCATGCGCTGGAGCGCGTGCAGCGTCTGCTGCGTACCGGTGGCGTCGATGTCCAGCGCCTGCCCACCGCACATGCCGGCGGCGCCGGAAGCACGCGAGAGCGTGGCCAGCCAGTCCACGCGCAGCAGGGCGGGTGCATCGGCGCATGCCAGGAGTTCGAACGCCAGTGTCTGCAGGGCATCGCCAGCGAGGATGGCGGTGGCTTCGTCGAACGCGATGTGCACGGTGGGTTTGCCGCGACGCAGGTCGTCGTCGTCCATCGCCGGCAGGTCGTCATGCACCAGTGAATAGGCGTGGATCAGTTCGACCGCGGCGGCGGGCGCCTGCAGCGTGGCTTCATCCGCCCGCAGCAGCGTGCCGCTGGCGTAAACGAGCAAGGCCCGCATGCGCTTGCCGCCCCCGAGCACGGCATGGCGCATGGCGGCGTGCAGGCGCTGCGGCGCCGCAGCGGCCGCCGGCAGTACGTGGTCGAGATGGGTTTCCAGGCCCGCCGCCCAGGCGGCGAAGCGGGGATCAGCGGCCATCGGGCGCGGGAGCGAATGGTTCGCCGTCTCCGGGCTGTTCCGGATCACTCAACAACCGCACGCGCAGTTCGGCCTGCTCAAGCGCCGCCTGGCATTGCCGGTACAGGCCCACGCCGCGCTCGTAAGCTGCGAGCGATGCTTCCAGGCTCAGGTCGCCGTGTTCCATCTTCTCGACCAGTTGTTCGAGTTCGTCCAGCGACTGCTCGAAGTGGGCGACGGGCGAGGCGTCAGGGGAAGTTTTCTTTGCCATGTCGCAAGTGTGGGGATCGGTGGCGGTCAGGTCAACGCGACGTCGATTCAGCCGCGTTGCCAGACGAGGCGGGCGCTGTGCGCACGCAGCCAGGCATCGCATTCGGCCGACAGCGCCACGTCGCCTGCCGCCCACAGGCGGTCGCCCAGCCACGCGAGCGGAAGCTGCCGGCGTTCCCACGGCGGAATGCCGAGCGATTGCAGCACGTCCTTCAGCGCATGCCGGTGCGAACGGCCCGGCAGCGCGATGCGTTCGCCGCCCTGGCGGGCCGTCAGCCGCAGTGGGGCCCCGAAGCCGTCGCGTGTGCCCTCCAGCGACAGCGTGCCGCCATCGGGCAACAGGATCGGTGCCATTCCATCCCACGGGGTCTGCCAGTTCACGGGCAAGGTGGGGCGCTGTCGTTCGGCGTGAAGCAGGCCACGCCAGCGCCGCACGATCGCGCCTTGCCAGGCGAACTCCGCCTGCGCGTCCGCCCGAGAGTCCAGCAGGTGCGCCTCGATCTGCGCCACGCCTTCGGCCGGGAGTGGCGGCAGGGAAAGCCTGTCGATCCAGCGTCGAAGCGCGCGTGCACGCTGTGTGGGGCCGGCTGCGCGCAGCGGCGCGACGTTCAAGGCGGCGGGATCCGCCGTAGCGGCGGCCGCCAGGAGCTGCCCGTCCAGTGGCTCCAGCAGTTCGACGGTTTCAGCGCTGAGCACCGCGCTGCGTGCGAAGGCCGCGTCCGCGTGCGGCCAGCGCTGCCGCAACAGAGGAAGGATCTCGTGGCGCAGGAAGTTGCGGTCGAAGTCGGTGTGCGCGTTGCTGGGATCCTCGATCCATTCCAGCGCGAACCTGTCGGCGTATGCCAGCAGCGCCTCGCGCTGCGTTTCCAGCAGCGGACGCCATTGCCAACCCGGACCAAAGGCGCGCCACGGCCGCATGGCCGCCAGTCCATCGGGACCGGAGGCACGCAGTGCGCGCAACAGGAAGGTTTCCGCCTGGTCCTGGCGGTGATGCGCCGTGGCGAGGATATCGCCGGCACCCATGACAGAGGCGAACACCTGCTGTCGCGCGCGCCGCGCGGCGGCTTCGGTTCCCTCGCCGCGCGTGGTGTCCACCCGAACATGCCGTACCTGCAGCGGGACGTCCAGCGCGGCGCACAGCGCCGAACAATGCGCTGCCCACGCGTCGGCGTCGAGCTGCAGGCCATGGTGCACGTGGATCGCCGCAAGCCCGTGGCGACGATGCCATGCGTCGTGGGCCAGCCGGTGCAGCAATGCCGTCGAATCCAGTCCACCACTCAATGCGACCCATACGCGGCTCTCGGCGCGTGCGGGCAACAGGGGCAGGGGCGATGGCGCGGGATCCATGCACGCATGCTAGCGACGATGCGTGCGGCTTGCAGCACAATGTGATGGATGTTGCGATTTCCGCTGCCGTTGACGGGATCTGAACCGGTGCGCGTCGACCATGTCCACGCATCCACACGAGGACCCGCCGTGAATCCATCTTCCACCGACACCCGCGACAACGAACGTCGGCGCCAACATGCGCTGGATCGCTACCATGCCGTCGATACCCTCCCCGGCACGGCCTATGACGATCTGGTGGGGCTGGCTGCCGCGATCTGCGGCACGCCCATCGCTGTCGTGTCGCTGATCGACCGCGACCGCCAGTGGTTCAAGGCGCGCATCGGCCTGGATGACCATGAAACCACCCGCGACACTGCGGTGTGCGACCACGCCATCCGGCAACCGGATGAACTGCTCGAGATATCCGACCTGAGCGAAGACCAGCGCTTCGCCGATTTCCCCATCGTCACAGGCGATGTCAAGGCGAGGTTCTATGCTGGTATGCCGCTGGTGGCCGGCACGGGCGAGGCATTGGGCACGGTATGCGTGGTGGACACCCACCCGCGCCGCCTGAGCAACCAGCAGAAGGCTTCGTTGCGGGCGCTCGCACGGATCACCGTCGCGCTGCTGGACTCCCATCGCATGCATCACGAAACCCAGGTGGTGGTGGCGCTGCAGGGTCATGGCGAGGCGTCCGTGGCGCCGAGTGAGCCATGGTGCGTGGTGATCGTGGAAGCACAGGGCATGGCCGAGGCGGCTCGCCGGCTGGGCGAACGCACGCTGGAAAAGACCCTGCAGGAACTTGCATCCCTCTTCGACGCCTGCGTGCGCCACGACCTTGGCGACCATGTCAGTCGCGTCACCGACAGCGCCGAGTTCGTCGTCCTGCTGAAGGGGGCCGGCACGGAGACGAGGATCGAAGCGCTGCGCAACGCCGCACAGGCCGCGCGGCAGCGGCACGGGATCGAATTGCTGGCGGGCACGGCGTCGGCTTCTCCGGCCGACGAGGCGTTGTTGCACGTTTACCTGCGCGCGGAGGAAGACCTCAGCCTGCGGAAGGACGCGCTTGCGGATCGTCGCGAGGCGGCATGAGAGGGCGCCGGATGCTCATCGGAGTTGCTGCAGGATGACGATGAGCGCGGCGATCCAGCAGGCACCCACGAACAGGCCCAGCACGAGATGCTGGCTGACGCCGGTGCGGTGGAAGCGCCAGCGGTTCACCGCCAGCGCCACCAGCACGGGCAGCACGAAGAGTACGGTGGGCAGCAGCCACCAGGGCAACGAAAGCAGGTCCATGGCCACCCTCCTGCGCGCGGACCGGCGATGCGCCGATCACTGCCTGCATCATCGCGTGTCCATCGTCCCCCGGCATTGATCGCGATCAACCGTCCGTCGCATCGCGCGGGCCAGGCTAATCCTGGAGCGTCGCGAGTTCGCGCTTCGCCACGGCGATCCAGTCTTGCTGCTCGCGACGGTAGTAGCGTGGCGCCGCGTCGGACCGATCGAGGATCTCCTGGAACACCGCGCGTGCGCGCGCCTGATCTCCATGCCGCTTCAGCAGCAGGCCGAAGCGGGCGCGGGCTTCCTCACCGGGATAGCCCTGTACCACGGCTTCGTACTCGTGGATGGCGGCGGCCGCATCGGCTGTGTCCTCCACGGCACGCGCGTACAGCAGGTGGCCGTCGGCGGATCGGAAACCCGGGTTGGCGGTGATCAGTGCATCCAGCGTATCGCGCGCCTTATGCGCGTCGCCCATGCCGAACTGCGCCTTCGCCAGTCCCAGCATCAGGTCCGGATCGGTGGCATACAGGCCTTTGAGCGCCTGCTCGTACAGTTCTGCGGCGTGCGTGTAATCGCCGCTGCGCAGGCTTTCTTCCGCCAGTCGGCGACGGTTCTCCGGGGTATCCGCGGCCTTCAGCAACTTGGCTGCGTCGCGGCGGTCGCGCTCGGGATCGATCCGGTTCCGCACGTTGCGCACCGTGCGCCGCGCCGAGGGGTTGTGCCGCAGGTCCGGCAGGATCTCGGCGATGAAGTACACGATCACCGCGATAAAGGAGAACACCAGCAGGATGAAGACCCAGTAGAGCGGTCTTCCGGTGCGCACCACGTGCACGCAGCAGGCGATCTGGAGAGCGAAGGAGAGCAGGAGGAGTGGACTCATGCGGGTAGCGCGGCGCCGTCGGCGGAACGCCAAGCATCCGTCATCCACGTGGCCTGCGCCAGCCGGTGGCAGGGAACGTTGAAACGACCGCGGCCACCCGCGTGCGGGCCGGCGGGTTGTGCGGCATCGGTCACAGCGGCATGGCTATGCCTCTGCGACGATGCCGCGTCCTGCCATTGGATGGCGTGCCGCCGCGTCTCGGGGAGAGACGCCGTGGCGCCGCCGACGTTCCCCACGCGTCCCCAAGGAATCGGTATCCCGATGCATCGCCCCTGTCCTGCAGTCTTCCTGCATCGCCGAGTGCTGGCGTCGCTCATTGTGTTGGCCTCGATGTCGCTGGCGGCTTGCTCCGCGCAGCCCGATGAAGCGCGTGATACCCCTTTCTGGAGCACCGCGCGATCCACTTCGGGATCCCCGTACAGTCAGGCGATGAACCAGAGAGCTGCGGTCGTTGCCGCCAAGGCGCAGGCCGCGCCACCCCAGAACATCAACGTCGATCCGGTACCGCCGGGCCGCTACCGCATCGCCAGCGTGCTGAGCGGGTTGTGCATCGAGGTCCGCGACGGCAGCACCGCCAACGGCACGCCGCTGGTGCAGGCCGCCTGTGAGGGCACGCTGCACCGGCAGTTCTTCGACATCGCCGAGACGGCGGCCGGCCAGTACCGCCTGCGCAACCTGCACACGCAGAAGTCGGCCGACATTCCCGCGGGCTCGGGCGCCGACCACGTCATCGTGCAGCAATGGGACGACAACGGCAGCGGCGCGCAACGCTTCCGCCTGCAGCGCGTCGACACCGGCGACCGCTACCGGATCGTCAACGTCAACAGCGGCAAGTGCATCGGCATCGTGGGCGCTTCGACGACCGCCGGGGCCTCCATCGAGCAGATCGCGTGCGCTGCGGTGCCCGCGCAGCAGTTCCACCTGGCCGTTGGCGAACCGCAGCCGGTGCACCAGAACGGATCGCATCCGTTGATTCCGCCGCCTCCACAGGTGCCGCCTTCCGCGAGCTACCAGCCGTTGCTATGGTCCGACGATGCCGACCCCATCCAGTACACCCAGGACGACGGCACGCTGGTCACCCATGTGGGCGGCCGCGTGCGCGACCGTCACGCGCGCGAGCCCATCGTCGACGACAGCTACCAGGTTTTTCCGCCCCAGTACTTCGAGCGGCGCACGCACGAGATCGTGATCCACGACGATGCGGTGCCCGGCACGTCCGGTGAGCAGCGCATCCTGACCATCCTCGTCAAGCCGCAGCACTACTGGTACGGCACCAATTTCCGCCATGGATACATCGGGCGCCGCAGCGAGGATCCGCTGGAACCCACTTCGGTCGCGCTGTATGCCGACAACGGCGGCATGAAGCTGTTGCCCGGTGGCGTCGCGGCGCAGACGCCGATCGCGAACTACGCGCAACTCGGGCAGGATCCCAACGCCAACTACACCCCGCCGGCCGGCACGCCGGGCAATGCCTTCGTATTGGTGAAGGAGATCCGCACGGCCGCCAACGACGCCCATCGGCCTTTGCGCAAGGGCGACCTGGTGGAGTTCGAACTGGGCATCTTCCTGGCGGGCAATCCGGATCTCATCGGCCGCTTCAACTACTACGCCGAGGCACTCGTCTACCGTGCGGGGTCGCAGGGCATCGTGTCCTGGTTCCGTGGGCCAGGCTACGGCGTGCAACGTCCGCTGGACTCGCTGGCCATGCCGGCAGAAGCGCTCAGCGCCGGGCCGTGGATGACGCTGCACGAGGACACCTCCAGCGAGCCGTTCCGCATGCTGCAGCAGGCGTCGCACAACATCGCCGGCTACAACATGCAGCCATGGGCGGAAGGGCGCCGGCTGATCCATACCTCGTTCGCGAGCGGCCGCCATTCGGAAGAAAGCAACACGGTGTTCGCCGCGCATGCGGGCAAGACCGCGCCCCGGTTCTCGCAGACGCGCTGCGTGGACTGTCATGCGGGCAATGGACGCAGTTCACCCGGCGTCGGTGCGCCCCTGGACCGGCTGGGCGTGTTCGTCGGCGTAGCCGGCGCAGGCACGCAGGCACCGGATGCGCGCTTCGGCCTGCGCCTGCAGCAGGGCGTCTATCGCGAGGCCGGGGCCAACGTGGACGGGCGTGAAGCCGAGCTGGTGCTCACCGGTTACACGGAACTGCCGGGTCGCTACGCCGATGGCACCGGCTTCGTGCTGCGCCGGCCGAACTACACCCTGCGCGACCGTGCCGGCCAGCCGCTGGCGTTGCCCAGCGCCTTGTCGGTACGCGTGGCGCCATCGCTGACAGGGCTGGGCCTGCTGGAAGCAGTGCCCGAACAACAGCTCGAACGCCTTGTGCTGGCGCAACAGGGCGATCCGGACGGCGTGGCCGGCCGGCTGCAGATCGTGGCCGATCCGCGCGACGCCGGTATCAGTCGCGTGGGGCGCTTCGGCTGGAAGGCCGCCGCCGCCACGCTGGAACAGCAGACCTCGCTGGCGTTCAACATCGACATGGGCGTCACTTCGCCGCTGATGTTGTCGCTGGAATGTGCACGTGGCAGCCAGGGCACGGCCTGCGCGCAGGTCAACAGTGGCAGCGCAAAGCTGACCGCTGCCGACATCCACCAGACCACGCTCTACCTGAGCCTGCTGGGCGTGCCGCCGAAACGGGACTTCGAGAACCCGCTGGAGCAGGATGCGCAGGCGCGCGCCCGGCAACTGCGCGTCAAGCGCGGCGCACAACTGTTCGAAGCCGCCCGTTGCAGTACCTGCCACGCGCCGGAGTTGCGCACGGGCCATCACCGGTTCGTCGAACTGCGCTACCAGACCATCCGGCCGTACACCGACCTGCTGCTGCACGACATGGGACCCGACCTGGCCGATACCTATGTCGAAGGCCGCGCCACCGCTCGCGAATGGCGCACCGCGCCGTTATGGGGTCTGGGCCTGGCAGCGGCAATAGATCCGAACGTGCGCTACCTGCATGACGGTCGCGCCGCCACGCTCGAGGAAGCGGTGCTCTGGCACGGCGGCCAGGGCACGTCTGCGAAGCAGCGCTTCGAGGCGATGAGTGCCGAGGACCGTCGCGCGCTGGTGGATTTCCTCAGGTCGCTCTGAACGCGAGCGAACGAAATAAGAAAGCGCCGGGTCTGCCGGCGCTTCAGTGGAACGCAGGGCGGACCGCTCAGGCGGCTTCGTACGCGCCGTAGCCGCGCAGGCGCTCGTAACGTTTCTGCAGGAGCTGTTCAACCGGCAACTGCTCCAGCGCATCCAGTTCGTTGAGCAGCACTGCTTTCAGGCGCACCGCCATCTGGCGGGGATTGCGGTGCGCGCCGCCGATGGGCTCGCGCACGACCTTGTCGACCAGGCCGAGTCCGTGCAGGCGCTTGGCGGTCAGGCCGAGCTGTTCGGCGGCGTCCTTGGCCTTGGCGGCGTCCTTCCACAGGATCGACGCGCAGCCTTCCGGCGAGATCACCGAATAGGTGCCGTACTCCAGCATCAGCGTGCGGTCGCCGACGCCGATCGCGAGCGCGCCGCCGCTGCCGCCTTCGCCGATCACCGTGCAGATGATCGGGATCTTCAGTTCGGCCATCTCCATCAGGTTGCGCGCGATGGCTTCGGACTGGCCGCGCTCTTCCGCACCCACGCCGGGGTAGGCGCCGGGCGTATCGATGAAGGTCAGCAGCGGCAGCTTGAAGCGCTCGGCCATCTTCATCAGCCGCAGCGCCTTGCGGTAGCCCTCGGGGCGGGGCATGCCGAAATTGCGGGCGATCTTGCTCTTGGTGTCGCGGCCCTTCTGGTGGCCGATGATCATCACACTGCGGCCGTCGATGCGGCCCAGGCCGCCGACGATGGCACTGTCGTCGGCGAAGGCACGATCGCCAGCGAGTTCCTGGAACTCGTCGCAGAACACCTTGATGTAGTCCAGCGTGTACGGGCGCGCCGGGTGGCGGGCCAGCTGCGAGACCTGCCACGGAGACAGGTCGCGGAAGATCTGCGCGGTGCGGATGCGCAGCTTGTCCTGCAGCGCGTGCACCTCGGCATCGACATTCACCGCCGGGCCGGTGCTGGCGGTACGCAGGTCCTGGATCTTGGCTTCCAGGTCGGCGATGGGCTGTTCGAAATCGAGGTAGTTCGGATTCATCTGCGGGCCAGGGGCCGGAAAGGGGGAAAGTGTAGCCGAAGCGTCCGGACGGTCACGTACGGGGGTGTAGGGCCGTGATGCGGCGCACGCGCTGTGTCAGTGGGTCCAGGGCCGATGGAACGCGGGCTTGGCCGTGCGTACGCCGGGCAGGGCGCGCAACGCGTCCAGCAGCTCCGTGTCCACGCGCACGGCCTTCTGCCCATTGAGGTCCAGCATGCCGGCGATGGCGGTCGTGCCCGCAGCCATCAACAGGTCGAGCCGCAACGGCGTACCGCCGGGCCGGTGCCGCGAAAGCAGGGCATCGACGCGCTGCCACAGACCGGGCACGCGCAGGTCCAGGCGAAGTTGCAGGCGTTGCGCGTGTTGCTGGCAGAGCTGGGTGTAGTCCCATACCTGGCGGATGCGCAGGCTGTAGCCGCCACTGAACTCGTCCTCGCGCAGGCCGCCCTTGATGACCAGCACGCGATCGCGCGTCAACAGCGGACCGAACTCGGCCAGCGCGTCGGAGAACGCGCTGCATTCGATGCGACCGCACCCGTCCTCCACCTGCACGAAGACTTGGCTGTCCCCCTTGCGTCGCACCCCGACTACCTGACCCGCGATCACGCAGGACACTTCGGGCCGCCAGCCTTTTTTCTCGCCGGGCGACTGGTTGGCCCAGATCGCGTCCAGATTGCCCAGGTCGTTGCCGACCAGCGATCGCAGGTCCTCGCGATAAGGATCCATCGGATGGCCGCTGAGGTAGTGTCCCAGCGTCTCGCGCTCACCGTGCAGCAGCTGGGTGAGGGGCCATTCGTCGGTTTCGGGCAGATCGACGTGGATATCGTCCCCGCCACTGCTGGAACCGAACATGTCGACGATGCCCGCACTGCGGTTCTTGCTGATCTGGTCGATGGCCTTCAGGACTTCCGGCAACTGCAGCGCCAGCGACGCGCGATTGCGGCCCAGCGCGTCCAGCGCGCCGGCGTTGATCAGCGCTTCCAGAGCCCGCTTGTTGAGCTTCGAGGAATCGACGCGTTTGCAGAAATCCAGCAGGTCGCGGAATGTCCCTCCGTCGCGGCGCGCCTCGGCAATGCTCTCGCATACGCCCTGTCCGACGCCCTTCACCGCGCCCAGGCCGTAGCGGACCGTGCGGGCGTCGGTGGCGACGAACATGAAATCGGAATGGTTGACGTCCGGCGGCAGCATGGTCAGGCGGAGTCCGCGCGCCTCGTCGAGGAAGCCGACCACCTTGTCGGTCTTGTCCATGTCGGACGACAGCGTGGCCGCCATGAATTCGGCGGGATAGTGCTTTTTCAGCCACGCGGTCTGGTAGGCGACCAGCGAGTACGCGGCGGCGTGCGACTTGTTGAAGCCGTAACCGGCGAACTTCTCCATCAGGTCGAAGATTTCGTCGGCCTTGCGCTCGTCCACGCCGCCCTTCGCGGCACCCTCGCGGAAGATCTCGCGGTGCTTGGCCATTTCGGCTGGCACCTTCTTGCCCATTGCCCGGCGCAGCAGGTCGGCGCCACCCAGCGAGTAGCCGCCGACGATCTGCGCCATCTGCATGACCTGCTCCTGGTAGACCATGATGCCGTAGGTCTCTTCCAGCATGGTCTTGGTGCGTGGGTCGGGGTAATCGAACTCCTCGCGTCCATGCTTGCGCTCGACGAACGACGGGATCATGTCCATCGGGCCGGGGCGGTACAGCGCATTCAGCGCGATCAGGTCCTCGAAGCGATCGGGCTTGGCTTCCTTCAGCGCGCGCCGCATGCCCGAGGATTCGAACTGGAAAACCGAGCCCGTGTTGCCATTGGCGAACACGTCGCGATACACGCTGGCGTCGTCCAGCGGGATGGTGGTGATGTCCACCGGCGGCAGGCCCGCGCGTGCGTGGCGCTGGTTGATCGCCTTCACCGCCCAATCGATGATCGTCAGCGTGCGCAGGCCCAGGAAGTCGAACTTCACCAGGCCGACCGCTTCCACGTCGTCCTTGTCGAACTGCGTGACCGGATTCTTGCCGCGGCCGTCTTCGTCGTGTTCGGCGAACAGCGGGCAGAAGTCGGACAGCGGCGACGGTGCGATCACCACGCCGCCGGCGTGCTTGCCGGCGTTGCGGGTGAGGTCTTCCAGCTGGCGCGCGAGGTCGATCAGGTCGCGGACATCATCCTCGTCGCGGTAGCGGTCGATCAGCTCCTGCGAGGCCATCTCGCTGCTGCCTTCGCCCATCGCGTCCTTCAGCGATACGCCCAGGATGTTGGGGATGAGCTTGGCCACGCCGTCGACCAGGCCGTACGGGTAGCCGAGCACGCGGCCGGCATCGCGCACCACCGCCTTGGCCGCCATCGTGCCGTAGGTGATGATCTGGCTGACGCGGTCGCGACCGTACTTGCGCGCGACGTAGTCGATTACCTCGTCGCGCCGGTCCATGCAGAAGTCGATGTCGAAGTCGGGCATCGACACGCGTTCCGGGTTGAGGAAACGCTCGAACAGCAGGCCGTAAGGTAACGGGTCAAGATCGGTGATCTGCAGTGCCCACGCCACCAGCGAACCTGCGCCGGAGCCGCGGCCCGGGCCGATCGGGATGCCGTTGTTCTTTCCCCACTGGATGAAGTCGGCCACGATCAGGAAGTAGCCGGGGAACCCCATCTTGCAGATGGTGTCGAGCTCGAAATCCAGCCGCTGCTCGTAGTCCGCGCGCGTGTGGCCGGGTGCCAGCGGACTCTTCTCCAGGCGCGCCTTCAGTCCGGCGTGCGACTGGCTGCGGATCCAGCTGTCCAGCGTCTCGTCGTCCGGCACCGGATAGGCCGGGAGGAAGTAGGTTCCCAGCCGCATCTCGATGTTGCAGCGCTGCGCAAGCGCCAGCGTGTTGTCGATGGCGTCCGGCACGTCGGCGAACAGCGCGGCCATCTGCTCGCCCGACTTCATGTACTGCTCGGCGCTGTAGTCCCGCGGACGCTTGGGGTCGTCCAGCACGCGGCCGGAGGAAATGCATACGCGCGCCTCGTGCGCCTCGAACCCGTCCGGTGACAGGAAACGCACGTCATTGCTCGCGATCACCGGCAGGCCGCGTGCAGCGGCGGCATGCAGGGCGAACGCATTGAAGGCTTCTTCGCCGTCGCGCTGCGTACGGGTCAGTTCCAGATGCAGGTCGTCGCGGAAGCTGCGCTGCCAGTCGGCCAGGTGCTGCTCGGCCAGGTCATGGCGCCCGCCGTGGGCCAAGCGGCCGGCCATGCTCTGCCGGCCCATGATTGCGAACAGGCCCTCATGGTCGGCGCGCAGCCAATCCGGATGGATGGCGACGCCGTCGGTGCGGTGGCCTTCCATCCATGCGCGGGACAACAGGCGCGACAACGAGAGGTAGCCCTCGCGGTCGCGGCACAGCAGCGTCACCGTCCACGGCGCATCGCTGCCATCGGCCACCATCACGTCGGCGCCCGCAATGGGCTTGATGCCGACGCCTTCGGCGGCCTTGTAGAACTTAACCAGCGCGAACAGGTTGTTGCGGTCGGTGACCGCCAGCGCGGGCATGCCCAGTTCGACCGCGCGGCTCAGCAGATTGGGCTGCTTGGCTTTCTTCGGATCGGCGTGGTCCGGTTTCTCGGGCACGCGGATGATCGAATCCGCGAGCGAAAACTCGGTGTGCAGGCGCAGGTGGACGAAACGGGAGGACATGCCGGCTCGGAAGGCTGTCGGGGCAGCGTACCGGCGCCGGTGGGGAGGGGCAAGGCTTGACTTTCCCGGGTCGACGGAATGTCCGCGACAGTGAAAAAAGAAGCCGTCCGGGGGGACGGCTCAGGGGAAAACCCGAGGGCTCGGGTGGGATGGCTCGCGTACGGATGCGCGGACGACTACCGGATCAGTGGATGCGGAACAGCGGCACCGGTTCCGGCGCATAGCTGCGGTCGCGCACGTGGCGCAGCTGGTGCTCCAGCGCTGCTTCGGTCACGCGCAGGACTTCCCAGTCGGCGCGGGTGAAATGCAGCGCATCCCGCGGGCAGCCGCGCAGTTGGGCTTCGAGATTGCGCAGCCGGCGGAAATCCAGGTAGCCGGCGGTCTCGTCGGCGATCAGGGTCCAGGTGGCTTCATCCATCGGGATCGCGGTGGGCGCGCCCAGCGCGGCGATGGCCTGCTGCAGGCGGGAGCGTAGGACGGGGTCATGCGTCCAGTCGCGGTCGGCCAGCATGCAGCGCAGCAGCTGCAGGCGTTCGTCGTCGATGGCATGTGCGGTGGAAGGCGGGGAAGGGGAAGACAGGGATGTGGTGGACTGGGTCATGACAAGCCTCGTGGGGCCGGTCCCGGCGGGGGCGGGACCGCGTGACCATGCTGCCTGCCCGCACATGCGCGCGCGTCTGCAGGAAGCCATCGTGACCATGGACAGGGTGCCGTGGGTCATGCGCCGCCGGGCGCACCCGCGACTATCGTGGCGCGAGAACGGCCCGCACCGGGGCGAAGCTGTGACGGTGGTGGGGACACGGCCCGTATTCCGCCAGCGCGCGCAGGTGCGCTGGCGTCGGATAGCCCTTGTGCACGGCAAATCCGTACTGCGGGAAGTCCGCGTGCATCTGCACCATCAGGCGGTCGCGCGACACCTTCGCCAGGATCGACGCTGCCATGATGGCGGGTTCGATCGCGTCGCCGCCGACCAGTGTCTCGGCCATGCAGTCGAGACCCTTCGGGGCGCGGTTGCCGTCGATGCGGACCAGTTCCGGCAGTGGCCGGAGCGCGGCTATGGCACGGCGCATGCCTTCCAGGGTGGCCTGCAGGATATTGAGATGATCGATCTCGGCGGGCTCGACGAAGGTCACGTGCCACGCCAGCGCGCGCTCCTGGATCAGGGGAAACAGAGCCTCGCGTTTCGCTTCGCTGAGTTGTTTGGAGTCGTTGAGGCCGGGAATAGGGCGTGACGCGTCCAGGATCACCGCGGCGACGGCGACCGGGCCCGCCAGCGGTCCGCGGCCGGCTTCATCGACGCCTGCGACAAGGCGGACGTCGGGCATCGGGAACAGCGAGGCCGCGGTCATCGCGCGACGCCCCCTGTAGGAGCGACGTAAGTCGCGACCGTGGGAACGACATTCACGCAAACCCTTCTCCTGGCCAGCAGGAATGAAGCGGTGGCTTCTGCGGCGAGCGATGAAGGCGTCGGGGCAGTCATGGTTTGCGGTCGCGACTCACGTCGCTCCTACAGAGGGGGCGATCAATTCCGCGACTGCCGCAGCAGCGCTTGCGGATGCATCCTGACGGAGTTTTTCGTGCAACCGCTGGTAGGTCGGCTGCAGGGCCGCGACGGCCTTCGGCTCGCGGAACCAGCGCAGGACAGCGTCCGACAGCTGCTCCGGCGTGCAATCGTCCTGCATCAGTTCCGGCGCGATGTCTTCCCCCGCCAGCACGTTGGGCAGCGCATACCGCTCCACCTTCAGCATCCCGAGGCACTTGACGATGCGGTAGGTCAACGGCGCGATGCGGTAGCCCACCACCATCGGCCGCTTGCACAGCATGGCCTCCAGAGTCGCCGTGCCGGAGGCGAGCAGGACCACATCGCTGGCGATCATCGCCTCGCGCGCACGTCCGTCGAGCAGGTGCCACGCGGCGTCGGCACCGTGCGCGGCGAACTGTGCTTCCAGCGCCTGGCGGCAAGCCGCATTGGCCGCTGGCACGACGATCTGCAGGTCCGGGATATGCGCGGCCACCCGGCGTGCCGCGTCGAAGAAGTCCGGCGCAAGCCTTGCGATCTCGCCAAGGCGGCTGCCGGGCAACACCGCCAGCACGAGGGCGTCGGGCGCGAGGCCGAGTGCGGTGCGCGCGGACACGCGATCGGGATCCAGCGGGATCTCGTCCGCCATCGGATGGCCGACGAAGCGCGCGTCCACGGCGTGACGCGCATAGATCGGCGGCTCCATCGGGAACAGGCAGAGCACGCGGTCCGCGCTGCGGCCGATCTTCTCGGCGCGCTTCTCGCGCCACGCCCATACCGAGGGACTGACGTAGTGCACGGTGCGCACGCCACGGGCCTTGAGCCAGCGTTCGATACCGAGGTTGAAGTCGGGTGCGTCGATGCCGATATAGACGTCCGGCTTCCAGTTCAGCACGCGCTGGCGGAAGGCCTTGCGCAGGCGCAGCAGGCGCGGCAGGTGGCGCAACACCTCGGCCAAGCCCATCACGGCGAGTTCGTTCGCGTCGAACCAGGTGTCGCAGCCGGCGGCGCGCATCGCATCGCCCCCGATGCCCGCGAACTCGGCATGCGGAAAGCGTTGCTTCAGCGCTTCGACGAGCCCCGCACCCAGACCGTCGCCGGACGCCTCGCCCGCGCACAGCGCGATGCGCAGCGGCTGCGCCGCGGGTGTCGCTTCCATCACCGCTGCAACGGCCGGCCGCCGCTGTCGATGAAGTGCAGCAGCGCCTTCACGTCATCGCTGGCCTGGGCCTGTTCTGCCAATTGCTGCCTGGCCTCTGCCAGCGGCAGGCCGGCGACGTAAAGCGTGCGATAGGCGCGCTTGATGGCCGCGATGCGCCCGGCATCGAAGCCGCGCCGCTTGAGGCCCTCGCTGTTGATACCGCGCGGCCGGCCGGCGGCGTCGCCGGCGACCATGGTGAACGGCGGCACATCGCCGCTCAGCAGCACGCCCATGCCGATGAATGCGTGGGCGCCGACCCGGCAGAACTGGTGCACGCCCGCGAAGCCGCTCATGATCACCCAGTCCTCGATGGTGACGTGGCCGGCCAGCGTGGAGTTGTTGGAGAACACGCAGTGGTTACCGACGATGCAGTCGTGCGCCACGTGCGTATAGGCGAGCAGCATGTTGTCGCTGCCGACACGGGTGATCCCGCCGCCGGTGCCGGTCCCACGGTTCACGGTGACGAACTCGCGCACCTGGTTGCGATCGCCCATGACGAGTTCCACCCGCTCGCCTTTGAACTTCTTGTCCTGCGGGTCGCCACCGATCGCGGCATGGCCGACGAAATGGTTCTCGTGGCCGATGCGGGTGGGACCGGTGATGGAGCAATGCGGACCGATCACCGTGCCGTCGCCGATCTCGACTTCCGGGCCGATGTAGGCGAACGGGCCGACGCGCACGCCTTCGCCCAGCGTCGCGCCGGGGTCGACGACCGCGCTGGGATGGATGGCCGTGGGGGCGCTCATCTCAGCGGGTGTCCTCGGCGCACAGCACGTCGGCGCAGGCGACCTGTTCGCCGTTGACCGAGGCCACGCCGGTGTAGAAGGCCATGTTGCGGATCAGTCGCTTCAGGGTGACGTCCAGGTCCAGGCGGTCGCCCGGCACCACCATGCGGGTGAAGCGCGCGTTCTCCACCTTCACCATGTAGAACATGCGGCCGGCGGTATCGCCCTGGTGCGAGAGCTGCGTCAGCAAGCCACCGGCCTGCGCCAGCGCTTCGATGATCAGTACACCCGGCATGATCGGACGGTCCGGGAAATGGCCGGTGAAGAAGGGTTCGTTCTGGGTGATGTTCTTGTAGGCCAGGACGCGCTTGTCCTTCTCGAACTCCACCACCCGGTCCACCAGCAGGAACGGGTAGCGGTGCGGCAGCAGTTGGCGGATGGTGGCCGCGTCGACGGGCAGTTGCAGGTCCAGGGTCATCAGGTTTCCTTGTCGGCCGCCAGCACGCGTCGTGCCAAGGCGTCCAGTTGCTTGAAGCGGGCGGCGTTCTTGCGCCAGGTACGGTTGTCGGTGAGCGGCGTGCCGCTGGAGTACTCGCCGGGTTCGGTAATCGAACTGGTCACCAGCGACATCGCGGTGATCACCACGCGGTCGCAGATCTCCAGATGGCCCAGCACGCCGGCGGCACCACCGATCAGGCAGTAGCGGCCGATGCGCGCACTGCCGGCGGCGGCGCTGCAGCCCGCCATCGCGGTATGCGCGCCGATGCGGACGTTGTGGCCGATCTGGATCTGGTTGTCCAGGCGCACGTCCTCTTCCAGCACCGTGTCGTCCAGCGCGCCACGGTCGATGGTGGTGTTGGCGCCGATCTCGCAGTCGTCGCCGATCACCACGCCGCCGAGCTGCGGCACCTTGATCCAGTGGCCGCCGTCCATCGCCAGCCCGAAGCCGTCAGCGCCGATCACCGCGCCGGGATGGATCAGCACGCGCTGGCCCAGGCGTACGCGCGTGACCAAGGTGACGCGCGCGATCAGTTCGCAACCGTCGCCGACCACGCAGTCCTCACCGATGATGCAGCCGGGCCCGAGCACGCTGCCTTCGCCGATGACGCTGCGCGCGCCCACCGTGACGAACGGACCCACATGGGCGCCCGGTGCGATGCGTGCGGTCGGATCGACCACGGCGCTGGTGTGCACCCCCGGTGCACGGTCCGGTTTGCTCTCGAACAGCGCGGCCATGCGGGCGAAGGCGGCGTAGGGGTCCTTGGCGATCAGGACGGCGCCGGTTGCGGCATCGGCATCGTCCGCCCGCAATACGACCAGGCTGGCCCGGCTGTCCGCCAGTTGGGCGCGATAGCGGGTATTGGCGAGGAAGGCGAGCTGTCCGGCGTCGGCCCTCGCCAGCGTGGCCACGCCGTGGATGCGGAGGTCCGTATCGCCGCGCAGTTCGAGCCCGAAGCGCTCGGCCAGCTCGCCAGCGGTAAAGGATGGGGAGGTCATAGGGCGCGTAGTTTAGCCCCTGCGGCCCGCGAACCGCTTTCACGGTGGCGTATGGTGGACAGCAGACGGGGGGCTTGCGCCCCCCGTCGCATCGCCCGCATGGACGCTGGGATCAGAACGCGCCGCCGAAGGTGAACTGCAGGCGTTCCAGCTCGTCGCCGTCTTCCTTCTTGATCGGGAAGGCGTAGCTGATCGAGATCGGGCCGACCGGCGCACGCCACAGCAGCGAAATACCGGTGGATGCGCGCAGCTCGCCGGCATCGAAGTTGTCCACGCCGTCGAACACGTTGCCGAAGTCGAAGAACGCCGCAACGCGCGCGGCGTTAGAGTCGAACAGCTTCGGGAAGATCAATTCGACCGAGCCGGTGGTCTTCAGCGAACCACCCAACGGCTGGCCGCGGTAGCCGGAAATCACCTCCGAGCGTGGGCCCAGCGTGTTGTCGCGGAAACCGCGCACGGACCGCGTGCCGCCCGCGTAGAAATTCTCGAAGAACGGCAGGCCGGTCGCCACCAGCGTCCTGTCCAGCGTGCCGCCATCGGCGCAAGTGCCGTCCGCCGTCGGCGGGGTCGTGGTCCCCTGGCCCGGGATCTGCGGGTCGGAACCGTTGACGCGGCAGATGTATCGGTAGATGTCCGAGCCGTAACTGTCGCCGTAGCCGATCTCGGCGCGGGTGTTCAGCACGAAAGCGGGGCTGAGCGACCAGTACTTCGAGAACTCGTAGTTGAGCTTGTAGTACTCGACGGTGGAGCCCGGGAGCGCGACTTCGGCCGAAATGCGCTGGTAGGTGCCCCCCGTGGGCATGAAGTAGTCGTTGCGCGTGTCGCGCGCCCAGCCCAGCTCGGCACGCCAGGCATGGAAGGTGCGCTGGCCTACGGCATCGATGTAGTCGATGATCGCCTGCGGCGTGGAGCCGCCGAAGGTCAGGATCTCGTTGCTGTCGACGCCGAACAGCAGCGAGACGGTGTCGTTTTCGGAGATTGGCAGGCCCAGGATGCCCTGTGCCGCAGCGCTGGTGGTGGAGTACTGGGCGGTGTTGAAGTCCGAGTAATCAAACTCGCGCCACCACAGGTTGTAGCCCAGCGACATGCCTTCGTCGGTGAAGAACGGGTTGGTGTAGGAGAACGAGTAGCGCTGCAGGTAGTCGCTGCGCTGCGCTTCCACCGACACGCGGTTGCCGCCGCCGAGGAAGTTGTTCTGCGACAACTGGATCGAGGTGGTCAGACCGGACAGCTGCGAATACCCGAGGCCGAACACGAAGCTGCCCGAGGTGGTTTCCTTCACGTTGAACACCACGTCGACCTGGTCCGTCGTGCCCGGTACGGGCGTGGTTTCCGCTTCCACGGTCTCGAAGTAGCCCAGGCGGCGCAGGCGCACGCGTGAGCGGTCCACGGCCACCTGCGAGAACCAGCTGCCTTCGAACTGGCGCATCTCGCGGCGCAGCACTTCATCCGCCGTGCGCGTGTTGCCCTTGAAGGTGATGCGGCGCACGTTGACGCGCGGCCCGGGCACCACCTGCAGGTTGATCGCGACGGTACGGTTCTCGCGATCGATGGTGGGGATCGGATTCACCTGCGCGAACGCATAACCGATGTTGCCCAGTGTCGATGTGATGGTGTCGGATGTCATCTCGAGCAGGATGCGCGAGAAGGTCTGCTCCGGCTTCACGATCACCAGCTTTTCGATTTCTTCCTTCGGGAGCACCGTGTCGCCGGTGACCTTCACGTCGGAGATCTTGTACTGCTCGCCTTCGGTGATGCCGGCGGAGATGAACATGTCGCGCTTGTCGGGGCTGATCGAAACCTGGGTGGAGTCGATGCTGAAGTCCACGTAGCCACGGTCCAGGTACCAGGAGTTCAGGCGCTCCATGTCGCCCGACAGTTTCTCCTTCGAGTACTGGTCGTCACGGCGGTACCAGGACAGCCAGGTGCTTTCCTTGGATTCCCAGCTCTCCAGCAGGTCCTCGGCGGGGAACTTCTCGGCACCGATCACGTTGACGTGCTTGATCTTGGCCGCCTTGCCTTCCTTGACGGCAATGGTCACGTCCACGCGATTGCGGTCGAGCGGGCTGACCGTGGGCGTGATCTCGACGTTGTACTTGCCGCGGTTGTTGTACTGGCGCACCAGTTCCTGGGTGACGCGGTCCAGGCTCAGGCGGTCGAAGGTCTCGCCTTCGGCCAGCCCGATGTCCTTCAGGCCCGTCAGCAGGTCTTCGGTCTTGATGTCCTTGTTGCCGGTGAGGGTCAGCTTGTTGATCGCCGGGCGCTCGGTGACGGTCACCACCAGGATATCGCCCTGGCGGTCCAGCTTCACGTCCTCGAAGAAGCCGGTCTTGTACAGCGCGCGGATCGACTCTGACACGCCGGCCGAAGTGACCTGGTCGCCCCGCTCGATCGGCAGGTAGGTCAGGACGGTGCCGGTGGAAATGCGCTGAAGGCCATCGATGCGGATGTCCGTGGCGGTGAAGGACGCGCTGCCCAGCGGTTCGGCCATTGCAGGTGCGGCGGCGGGTTCCGTCGTCTGGGCCAGTGCCGGCATGGCGATGGCCGAAGCCAGGGCGAGGGCAATCAGGCGGCGGGAAGGCAGTCGCGTCATCATTACATCCGGTTGGGGTGATTCCTGCAGGGCAGGGGTGGATCGCAGGGCCGCGGTCCGGGGTGTCGCCAGGAAGGGGCAGGCCGACTTGGAGCGGGCCAGCCCGGAAAAGTTCAGGGGCATCAGGTCACCAGACGCAGGATGTCGTTGTAGAACGCCAGTCCCATCAGGCCCGCCAGCGCGGCCAGGCCCACATATTGTCCAGCCACCATGTGGCGCTCGCTCAAGGGGCTGCCCTTGACCAATTCAATAAGGTAATACAGCAGGTGGCCGCCGTCCAAGACGGGAATCGGCAGCAGGTTGATGATAGCCAGGCTCAGGGACATGGCCGCCAGGAACCAGAGGAACCAATCCGGCCCGCGTTTGGCGGATACGTTGGCGACCTGGGCGATGGTGATGGGGCCCGAAACGTTCTTCAGCGAGGCGTCCCCGGTGAGCATCCGGCGGATCATGCCCAGCGAGTCCGCGGTCAGCTTGCCGGTTTCGCGCAGGGCGGCCGGGATGGCGGCGACCGGGCCGTAGTGGAGCGTGGCGTCGTAGCCGGGCATCTGCACCTTCGTGGGGGGCGCCAGGCCCAGGGCCCAGTAGTCGCCCTGGCCTGCCTCGGGATGCCGGGTCCGGCGCGGCGCCAGCTCGAAGGCCAGGCGCTCACCGGCACGATCGACTTCGATCATGGCCGCCCCTCCGCGCTTGCCCAAGGCATCGACCTGGGTGGCGATGTCGTTGAAGCCGTGTACCGGCTGGCCATCCACGGCCGTCACCACGTCGCCGACCTGCAGCACGCCATCGGCGGCCGAGCCCGGGGTGACCTTGCCGATGACCGCCGGCGTCATCCAGTGTCGCCAGACCAGCCCGCTCAGGCCGATGGCGTTCTCCTGGTCGAACCCGACCGCCAAGCGGGACAGCGGCAGCGTACGGGTCAGCTGGCTGCCGGAGACGGTTTCCACTTCGACCGGAACGTCATCGCCATCGATGGCGGCCTTGGTGAGCACGATGGAGGCGTCGGTCCAGGTATCGATCTTGCGGTCGCCGATCCGGACGATCCTGTCGCCGCGCATGAAGCCCGCGTCGGCAGCGATGCCGCTCACGCTGCCCAGCGTGGCCGAGTAGTCCTGCTTGCCCAGCACGAACATGGCCCACAGCAGGACGACGCAGAGCAGGACGTTCGCCAACGGGCCGGCGGCGACCACGGCGATGCGCTGCCAGACCGACTTGCGGTTGAACGCCTGGTCCTGTTGCGCGGCGGGAACGTCGCCCTCGGCTTCGTCCAGCATCTTGACGTAGCCGCCCAGCGGGATGGCGGCAAGGGCGAACTCGGTGCCATGGCGGTCGCGCCGCGACCACAGCGGCTTGCCGAATCCCACGGAGAAGCGCAGCACCTTCACGCCGCAGCGGCGCGCCACCCAGTAGTGGCCGAATTCGTGGAACGTGACCAGCACGCCCAGGGCCACGATCATCCACCAGATTGAGCCCAGCACGTCACTCATCGGATGTCGGCGCTCATGGGGAGAGGTGGCCTGCGAGGTTGCGTTCGGTCAGTCGGCGTGCCTGCGCGTCCGCTTCCAGCAGCGCATCCAGCGAATCGGCCGGCGTTGCGGGCAACGCGGCGAGGGCATCCTCGACCAGCGCAGGAATGGATAGGAAACCGATCCGGCCCTGAAGAAAGGCTGAAACTGCGACTTCGTTCGCAGCGTTCAGGACCGCTGGCGCCGTGCCGCCGGCCTTCATTGCGTGCCAGGCCAGCCGCAGGCAGGGAAAGGCATCCAGGTCGGGCGCCTCGAAGTCCAGCCGTGGATGCCGCAACAGGTCCAGGCCGGGCACGCCCGATGCGATCCTGTCCGGCCAGCCCAATCCCACGGCCAGCGACGTACGCATGTCGGGCAACCCGAGCTGCGCCAGCGTGGAACCATCGACGAATTCCACAAGGGAGTGCACCAGACTCTGAGGATGCACCAGTACGTCCAGCCGTTCGCGCTCCACGCCGAACAGGTGATGGGCCTCGATCAGTTCCAGCCCCTTGTTCATCAGGGTCGCCGAGTCGACCGAAATCTTAGGGCCCATCGACCATTTGGGGTGGGCGACGGCCTGTTCTCGCGAGACGTGGGCGAGATCCTCTCGGCTCCACCCGCGGAACGGGCCACCCGACGCCGTCAGTACGATGCGGGCGACCTCGCCCTGAGCCTGTCGTGAACGCAGGCATTGGAAGATCGCGTTGTGCTCGCTGTCGATCGGGATGATCTCGGCACCAGCGGCGTCCGCGGCGGCGGTCATCAGCTCGCCGGCGAGGACGAGCGATTCCTTGTTGGCCAGCAGCAGGCGTTTTCCTGCGCGGGCCGCTGCCAGGGTGGATGACAGCCCGGCAGCACCGACGATGGCAGCCACGACGATGTCGCAGCCCCGGTCGGACACCAGGGCATCCAGGGCGGCAGCGCCGGCATGTGCGCGAGTCGCCAGTCCGGCGTCGGACAGGCCGTCACGCAGGCGTGCGAACTGGCTTTCGTCGGCGACGACGGCATGGTCCGGGCGGTGCAGGATGCACAGCGCAAGCAACGCATCCACACTGCTGCCGGCGGCAAGCACACTGGCGCGATAACGCTCGGGGTGGCGTGCGACGACATCCAGCGCCGATGCGCCGATGGAGCCGGTCGCGCCGAGGACCGCCACGTTGCGTTGTGCGTGCGCGGCCATGTTCAGAACCCGAAGACTTCCTTGCCCAGCACGAAGATGGGCAGTGCCGCCAGCACCCCGTCGATGCGGTCCAGCACGCCGCCATGGCCGGGGATCACGTCGCCCGAATCCTTGGCGCCGACATGCCGCTTGAGAAGGCTTTCGAACAGGTCGCCGACCACCGAGAACAGCACGGTGAACACCGCCACCAGCAGCACGCCGGGCACCTGCGCCACGCCCACACCGGCGACGAGTGCACCGACGCCCGCCACCAGCATGCCCGCTGCCAGGCCACCGAGCAGCCCTTCCAGCGTCTTGTTGGGGCTGATGCGCGGAGCGAGCTTCCTGCCGCGGAACCAGCGGCCGCCGAAATGGCGCCCTGCGAAATACGCGCCACTGTCGGCCGCCCAGACGATGGCCAGCGCGACGAACAACCAGATGTGTCCGTTCGGCTCGGAGGAGTGGATCAGGCCCAGCGCGCACCAGGCGGGCACCACGGCCAGCGTGCCGGCGGCCAGCTTGAACACGCGCGCCCATGTCTCGTGATCGGACGCGAAATGGAAGAAGCGCAGCCACAGCAGGGCCAGCAGCCACCACACCGCGCCCACGAGAGCCATCAGGCGCAAGGGGACCAGATCGGTCGATCCGCGCGATGCCCACACCAGCAGCACCATCAGCAGCAGGTTGGCGGTCAGCAGCACGGTGCGCTGCAGGGTGTCGTCTATCTCGGCGAGCTTGAACCACTCCCACAGCCCCACCAGGAACACCAGCGCCGCCAGCATCACCAGCCACGACGTGGGCAGCAGCAGGATCGCGCCGATGGCGAAGGGCGCCATCACCAGCGCTGCGATGACGCGGGTGCGGGTGGCGCTGGGCGTGCTCATGCGGTTGTGTCCTCGTGGGTGCCGCTGGCGATCTGCGCACTGGTCAGGCCGAAGCGGCGCTCGCGCTGCGCGAAGTCGTCCAGGGCGCGCTGCAGCAGCGTCGCGTCCAGGTCGGGCCACAGCACGTCGGTGAACCAGAGTTCGGTGTAGGCCAACTGCCACAGCAGGAAATTGCTGATGCGATGGTCGCCGCCGGTGCGGATGAACAGGTCGGGCGGGGGCAGGTCGGCCAGTGCGACGTGGGCGCCGAGCGTTGCTTCGTCGATGTCCTCGGGCCTCAGGCGTCCGGCCGCGACTTCGGTGGCCAGTGCACGCGCCGCGTGGGCGATGTCCTGGCGCCCGCCGTAGCTGGCCGCGATGATCAGGTGCAGTCGCGTGTTGCCGCGGGTCAATGCCTCGGCGGCATCCATGCGGGCACGGATGTCGGGTGAGAATCGCGTGCGGTCGCCGATGAAGCGCACACGCACCTCGCGCCGGTGCAGTTCGTCGACCTCGCGGTCCAGCGCATTGAGGAACAGCTTCATCAGCGCACCGACTTCTTCCTCGGGGCGCCCCCAGTTTTCGCTGGAGAACGCGAACAGGGTCAGCGCGCCGATACCGCGTTCCAGGCAGAAATCGATGCAGGTATTGACCGCGCGCGCGCCGGCGCGATGGCCGATCACGCGCGGGCGGCGGCGGCGTTCGGCCCACCGGCCATTGCCGTCCATGATGACGGCGAGATGGCGGGGCACGGACGCGGGGACGGCAGGGGACATGGCAGTCCTCAGACCGCCATCAGTTCCTGTTCCTTGGCCTTGACCACGTCGTCGACGTCCTTGATGGACTTGTCGGTCAGCTTCTGGATCTCGTCCTCGGTACGACGTTCCTCGTCCTCGGTGATCTGTTTGTCCTTCAACAGGTCCTTGACCTGCTGGTTGGCATCGCGGCGGATGTTGCGGATCGCCACCTTCGCGTCCTCGCCTTCGCCATGGACGACCTTGGAGAGCTCCTTGCGGCGTTCTTCGGTCAGCGCCGGCAGGTTCAGGCGGATGGTGGTGCCGGCGGTATTCGGGGTCAGGCCCAAGTCGGATGCCAGGATGGCCTTCTCGACCGCGCTGACCATCTGCTTTTCCCACGGCGTGATCGTGAGCGAGCGGGAGTCGGAGACGGTCACGGTGGCGACCTGGCTCAGCGGCATGTCCGACCCGTAGTAGTTGACCTTCAAGTGCTCGACCAGGGCCGTGGAAGCGCGTCCCGTGCGGACCTTCACCAGCGTATGGCGGAGCGCCTCGATGCTCTTGGTCATGCGCGCCTGCGCGTCTTTCTTGATGTCGTTGAGCATCGCCCTTTCCGTTGCAAAGCCTGTAAACGGCCGATTATAGGGCGATTCGGTGCCGTTGCCGACCTGCCGCGCACGGATCAGTGGGAATGATGCGGCGCCGCATCGTGCAGGTCATGGCCGCATGCCCCACCGCGTTCGATCTGCAGGGTGGCGTGGTTGATGCCGAAGCGATGGTCCAGCGTGTGCACGGTGGCGTCGATGAAGGCATCGTGGTCGTCCTCCTGCGCACGCACCAAGTGCGCGGTCAGGGCGATCTCGTTGGCGCCCAGCGACCAGATGTGCAGGTGGTGCACGGCCGAGACGCCGGGCTGTTCCTGCAGGAAGCGGCGGACGTCATCGGGGTCCACGCTGGCCGGCACGGCGTCCATGGCCGCATCGAAGCTGGCACGGAGCAGTCCCCACGACCCGACCGCCACCACGACCGCGATCAGCAGCGCCGTGGCCGGATCCAGCCAGGCCCAACCCAGCGTGGCCATGCCGACACCAGCCAGCACCGCAGCGAGCGACACGGCGGCGTCGGCCATCAGGTGCAGGAAGGCCCCCCGCTTGTTGAGGTCGTGCGCATGGCCATCCTTCACCAGCCAGGCGGCACCCAGGTTGACCAGGATGCCCAGCGAGGCGACCAGGATGACAGGCGTGGCGGGAATTTCGGGTGGGGCGCTGAATCGCCGGACGGCCTCCCAGCCCAGCGCGCCGGAAAAGACCACCAGCAGGACCGCGTTGGCCAGTGGCGACAGCAGCGTGGCGCGTCGCCAGCCATAAGTATGGCGTCCGCGCGGCGGGCGTCCGGCCAGGGCGGCGGCGCCCCAGGCCAAGGCGAGGCCCAGCACGTCGCCGAGGTTGTGCAGTGCGTCCGACAGCAGTGCCAGCGAGTTCGTATGGAAGCCGTAGCCTGCCTCGATGGCGGTGTAGGCAAGGTTGATCAGGGTGACCCACGCGAAGGTGCGCGTGGTCGATGCCTGCGGATGGGCATGCGCCCCGTGGCCGTGGTGGTGTCCGTGTCCCATGCGACCACAGGGTGCCGGCAGGCGTGGCCGGACACTATTACAGCGGAAGAGAGGATGTGCTTGCAGGAGGGGCTTCAGCCCCAGACTCTATTTCGCCCGCGATCCAGCATGTGCGAAAAGGTGCGCGGTACGTCGATCGGATGGGGGGTGAAACGCGCCGCCGCATGCCCATTCGAGCCTGGCCACACGTTCTTTCCGTCGTCGGGGCAGAAGCCCCTCCCACCGGAATCTCAGCCGCGGCCTTTCACCAGCGTGCCTACATGCTCACCGCGCAGGATGCGCATCAGGTTGCCGGGCACGGACAGATCGTAGATGCGCAGCGGCACATCGCTGTCGCGGCACAGGGCGAAGGCGGCGGTGTCCATCACCTGCAGGTCGCGTGCGATCACCTCGTCGTATGTCAGCTGGTCGTAGCGAACCGCGTCCGTGTGCTTGCTGGGGTCCTTGTCGTAGACGCCGTCGACCTTGGTGGCCTTCAACAGCAGGTCCGCACCGATCTCGATCGCACGCAACGCGGCGCCGGAGTCGGTGGTGAAGAACGGGTTTCCGGTGCCGGCCGCGAAGATCGCGATGCGGCCTTTTTCCAGATGGCGGATGGCGCGGCGTCGGATGTAGTCCTCGCATACGTCGTTGATCTTGATGGCGCTCATGACGCGGCATTTGGCGCCAAGCTTTTCCAGTGCGTCCTGCATGGCCAGCGCGTTGATGACCGTGGCCAGCATGCCCATCTGGTCGCCGGTGACGCGGTCCATGCCGCCTGCGGCCAGGCCGGCGCCGCGGAAGATGTTGCCACCGCCGATCACCAGGCCCACTTCGGCCCCGGCGTCGCGTGCCTCGATGATCTCGCGGGCGATGCGGGTGATGACCGCCGGGTCGATGCCGTAGTCTTCGGCCCCCATCAGCGCTTCGCCGGACAGTTTGAGCAGGATGCGGCGATAGACGAGGGGAGCGGGCATGGGGTTTCTCGGCGAGGGGGCAAACGCGGCAATTCTAGCCGAGTGGCCATCCCTCAGTCGCCGGGTTCGTAGATGGCGTAGAGTTTTCGCGCGGTTTCCAGCACTTCCCACGTGCCCGTGAAGCCCGCCGGCACGACGAAACTCTGGCCTGCCTCCAGCAGCACCTCGCTGCCATCGTCGCCGCGCAGGCGCACGCGCCCGCTGAGCAGGTGGCAGAACTCATGCTCGGTGTAGTGCACGCGCCAAGTGCCCACGCCACCCTCCCATACCCCGCAGTGGAACCGCGCGTCCTGCGTGGAATACGCATTGGCGACGGCCTGGAGCGGCGTGCCTTCGACCAGGCGTTCGGCGGCGACCGGTGCGCGTGTGGCGTCATCCGGCGTGTGCGATACGGCAACGATGCGGGGCATGGGCGGCACCTGGGAGTGGGGCCGCTATGATGACCCTCCCTTTCGGCAGCCATCAAGAAACGACCATGAGCGTGCGCACTCTGCAGGAATTCCTCGCCTCGTCACGGGAGAAGGACGCCAGTCCGGAAGCCTTCGAACTGGAGAGTCCGCACCTGCTGGAGGTACGGTTGGACGGCCTGGTCTGGGCCAAGGCCGGCGCGATGGTCGCGCGCAAGGGTGCAGTGAAGTTCACCCGGCAGGGCGTGCTGGAGCAGGGGCTGGGCAACCTGCTGAAGAAGGCCGTCAGCGGCGAAGGCATGCAGCTGATGAAGATCGAGGGGCAGGGGCGCGTCTACCTGGCCGATGCCGGCAAGCGGATCACGCTGCTGCGGCTGGCGGGCGAAGCCATCTTCGTCAATGGCAACGACGTGCTGGCGGTCGAATCCGGCATCGAAAGCCGCATCACGATGATGCGCAAGGTGGCGGGCATGCTCTCGGGCGGCTTGTTCAACGTGCGCCTGAGCGGACATGGCATCGTCGCCATCACGTCGCACTACGAGCCCCTCACGCTGCCGGTGAATGCGCAGACCGGGCCCGTGTTCACGGACCCGAATGCCACCGTGGCATGGTCGGGCGGATTGACGCCGGAAATCATCACCGATATTTCGCTCGGCACCCTGCTGGGGCGCGGGTCGGGCGAGAGCATCCAGTTGCGTTTCGCGGGCGACGGCTGGGTGGTGGTACAGCCTTACGAGGAAGTGGCGCTGCAGCCGAGGCCGTAGCCACGACGCCCGTCAGGGACCGATGGCGCCCACTGATACCCGGTTGCGGCCTTCGCGCTTGGCGCCATACAGCGCTTCATCCGCCGCGCGAAGCAGGTCATCGACGTGGCGGAACTGTTCCAGTGCGCCCTGCGTGGCCAGCCCCGCCGAGAAGGTGATGTGCAGTGGCTGGCCGTCGACATCGGCCATTGCCACGTCGGCCACTTCCGACAGGATGCGCCGCACGACCTGGGCGGCGGCCTCTTCGCCGATGCCCGGCAATACCACCAGGAACTCCTCGCCGCCGTAGCGGGCGACGATGTCGCTGCTACGCACCTGGCGCATCAGCGCCTTGGCGAAATTGCGCAGCACTTCATCGCCAACCAGGTGCCCCCAGCGATCATTGACCTGCTTGAAGTCGTCCAGGTCGATGAAGGCGATCGACAGCGGCCAGCCGTGCCGCGTGGCGGCGTCGAACTCCTTCTCGAGTACTTCTTCCAGCTGGCTGCGGTTGTATGCCCCCGTCAGCGGGTCGCGCCGCACTTCCTCCGCCAACCGACGCGCACGGTCTTCGTGCTCGTTGGCTTCCTTGCGGGCACGCGCTGCGTCCTGGATTTCGCGCAGGTTGCGCACGACCAGCAGTTCGCGTGCCTGGTCCAGCAAAGCCTGGATGCGGGCGGGTGGGGCGGGGGGTACGTCGAACAATGCGTAGATCTCGGGCAGCGCCACGAGCATCTCCTCGGTCAGGGCGAGAAACCCCGGGTAATCGATCCCGAGCCGCGTGGCGGCCTGCATCGCCGCGTGGCGATGCGCTTCCTCCGTTCGCGCTTGATCCATTCCAGCCAGCCAGATGTCGGCAATGTGGCCGGACACGGCCACGCACGCATTGAACGGGGTGTCCGACGCGGGCATCTCGCTCTCGATGATCGCTTCCCTCAATAGCGCAGGCAGGTTCCACTGCCGTGCCAACCAGCCGCCCACCATGGCGTGGTCGCACCCCAGCCAGTCGCGCTCGGCTGCCAGCAGTTCGGCATTGCCCACGGCGCGTTCGGCCAGCCGCGCATAGTCATCGCCCAGGACCTCCAGCAGGGCCAGCACCCCGATGTCCTGCAGCAGCCCGGCCAGCATCAGCTCTTCCACCTTGCTGATGCCGGAATGCTGGCCCAGCACCCGGCTGGCCAATGCGGCGATGACGCTGCGACGCCAGACGCGCTCCTGCGCGGCCGGGTGGTTGCCGCTGCGGCAGTGGGCAAGCGAGAACCCCAATGCCAAGGTCAGCGTGGCATTGAGGCCCAGCACCGTCAGCGCCTGAGACAGGTTCTCCACCCTGCGGCGACTGGCGTAGAGCGGGGAGTTGGCGATGCGCAGCATGCGCGCGCTCAATGCCGCATCCAGACCGATCGCATCGGCGGCCGTCGCCATCACCACGTCGGGATCCTGCGCGAGCTCGATGATCCGCAATGCAACGCCGGGCGGGCTGGGCAGGTTGCGGCAATTCAGCAGCAGGGCTTCGAGTTCGGGACGCATCCGGGTGCGGGCCACGCAGGTGGGGATTGCCGGCAGGATGCCGGCAACGCGCGACGAAGTGTCGCGTTTGAAACCAGTTTCGGCACGAAACGTGCAAACTTGAGTCGTGGTCGACCAACGGTCACGGCGTGCGCAGCGGCATTCGCTCCCGACAGCCACGCGGGCAACAAAAAAGCCGCGGTTCCCCGCGGCTTTTCCGTCGAAGCTGAGGGAAAGGCTTACGCCAGCCCGGCCTGCTTCATGACTTCGGCGGCGTAGTCTTCCACCACCTTCTCGATGCCTTCGCCGACCACCAGGCGCTGGAAGCCGACCACGTCGGCACCGGCGGCCTTCACGACCTGCTCGACCGACTTGTCGCTGTCCAGCACGTACGGCTGACCGTACAGGGTCACTTCGTTGACGATCTTGTTGATCTTGCCGGAGATGATCTTCTCCAGGATGTCGGCCGGCTTGGCCTTGTCCTTGTCCGACATCTTCGCCAGTTCGATTTCCTTTTCCTTCGCCACGAACTCGGCCGGCACGTCGGCGGCCTTGTTGTGCGGCGGGTTCATCGCGGCGATGTGCATCGCCAGGCCGCGGGCCAGTTCAGCATCGCCGCCCTTGACCTCGACCAGTACGCCGATCTTGCCGCCGTGCACGTAGGCCGCGACGTTGTTGGCGCTGTCGATGGCCACCAGGCGACGGATCTGCATGTTCTCGCCCAGCTTGGCGATGGCGGCGGCGCGGGCTTCCTCGACGGTCTCGCCCGAGGCCAGCTTGGCGCTCTTCAGCGCTTCGACATCGGCGGCACCCGAGGTCAGCGCGGCCTGCGCGATGGCGTCGGTGAAGGCGATGAAGTTGGCATCCTTGGCAACGAAGTCGGTCTCGGAGTTGATCTCGACCAGCACGGCCTTGCCGCCGTCCTGGGCCACGGCCACGCGGCCTTCGGCGGTGACGCGGTCGGCCTTCTTGTCGGCCTTGGCCAGGCCCGACTTGCGCAGCCACTCGGCCGCGGCGTCGATGTCGGCGTTGTTCTCGGTGAGCGCCTTCTTGCACTCCATCATGCCGGCGCCGGTGCGCTCGCGCAGTTCCTTGACCAGGGAAGCGGTGATTTCCACGGGATTACCTCGGTTAGCGAATTCGGTGGACGGAATGGAGTCCGTCGTATCGTTTCCCGGCCGGCGACACGGTCGCGCGGTAGGGAAGGGAGCCGCCGCGCAGCATGGCGCGGCGGCGTTGCAGCCGGATTACTCGGCGGCGGCTTCGTCGGACTTCTTGCCGGCGGCCTTCTTGGCCGGGGCGCGACGGGCACCCTTGTCGTCGCCACCTTCGGCGAACTCTTCCTCGCGCACGCTGGCGGCGTTCGGCTGGGCGGCCTTGCCTTCCAGCACGGCGTCGGCGGCGGCACGGGCGTACAGCTGCACGGCGCGGATGGCGTCGTCGTTGCCGGGGATGGCGTAATCGACCAGGGCCGGGTCGTAGTTGGAGTCGACCACCGCGATCACCGGGATGCCGAGCTTCTTGGCTTCCTTGATGGCGATATCTTCATGGCCGATGTCGATGACGAACAGCGCGTCCGGCAGGCGGTTCATTTCCTTGATGCCGCCCAGCGAGGCCAGCAGCTTTTCGCGCTCGCGGCGCAGGCCCAGCACTTCGTGCTTGACCAGCTTCTCGAACGTGCCGTCGGTTTCGGCGGCTTCCAGTTCCTTCAGGCGGGCGACCGACTTCTTCACGGTGGCGAAGTTGGTCAGCGTGCCGCCCAGCCAGCGCTGGGTCATGAACGGCATGCCGCAACGCTCGGCTTCTTCCTTCACGGCCTCACGCGCGCTGCGCTTGGTGCCCAGGAACAGGATGGTGCCGCGCTTCTGCGCGACGCCCGAGATGAAGTTCATCGCGTCGTTGAACAGCGGAACGGTCTTCTCGAGGTTGATGATGTGGATCTTGCCGCGGGCACCGAAGATGTACGGCGCCATCTTGGGGTTCCAGTAGCGGGTCTGGTGGCCGAAATGGACGCCGGCTTCCAGCATCTGGCGCATGGTGACTTGGGGCATTGCAGTAACTCCATCGAAGGGGAACCCACCGTCCGGTTCATAGGGAGGACGGCGCCGGTGAGGGCGGGGTTCCGGGGTTGGGCCTCCCTGCGGCTTCCGTGTCCGAACCCTTCAGCGAAGGGCACCCCGGCACGGGTTGGGGCAGCAGGTGTGGATTCGTCGGTTTCGCCCGACGTGGGCGGTCCGGCCGGGCAGACCCGGGCGCGAAGCCGCGGGAGTATAGCGGGGCAGGGCGGGTCGCGGCAAATCAAGGCCTGCCTGAACCGGCGCACGGTGGCCTGGACGTTCAGCCCGGCGGCCAAATGGGGGATAATCGGCCAATGGCCATCCAGCTGAAAACCCCCGAAGACCTCGCCCAGATGCGCATCGCCGGCCGCCTTGCCGCCGAGGTGCTGCAGGTGGTCGCCCCGCACGTGAAGCCGGGCGTCACCACCGCCGAACTGGACCGCATCTGCCACGATCACATCGTCAACGTGCAGAAAGCCATTCCGGCCAACGTGGGCTACAAGGGCTTCCCGGCGACCGTCTGCACCTCGGTCAACAACGTCATCTGCCATGGCATCCCCAGCGAGGGGAAGGTGCTCAAGGACGGCGACATCCTCAACATCGACGTCACCGTCATCAAGGACGGCTGGCACGGCGACACCAGCCGCATGTACATCGTCGGCACGCCCTCGGTGATGGCGAAGCGGCTGGTGGACGTCACCCGCGAGGCCATGTTCCGCGGCATCCGCGCGGTGAAGCCGGGGGCGACCCTGGGCGATGTCGGCCACGCGATCCAGCAGTACGCCGAAAGCGAGCGCTTCAGCGTGGTGCGCGAGTACTGCGGCCACGGCATCGGCAAGGTCTACCACGATGAACCCCAGGTACTGCACTACGGCCGCCCGGGCGAGGGCGTGGTGCTGAAGCCCGGCATGACCTTCACCATCGAGCCGATGATCAATGAAGGCGCGCGCCACACCCGCGTGCTGCCCGACGGCTGGACCGTGGTCACCAAGGACCGCAAGCTGTCCGCGCAGTGGGAGCACACCGTGGCGGTGACCGAGGACGGCGTCGAGATCCTGACCCGCGTGCCGGGCGACGACAACGACCTGTGAGCAGCCCGCCAGCCGCGAACGGACATGCAACGCGGCTTCCGGACATCGGCCCGGACGTCGCCGATGACCCGGCCTGGGCGGCCGCGGCGCGGACGTCGCTGGGCCACACCGATGCACGGCTGGACAAGCGCTTCGACCAGGACGACGGCATGGACCGCATCCTCGCGCTGCGTGCACGGGCGGTCGACCACCTGCTGAAGGACGCCTGGCTGCGGTGCATTCCGGCGGAGGCGCCGATGGCGCTGTTCGCGGTCGGCGGGTACGGCCGTGGCGAACTGTTCCCGCACTCCGATGTCGACGTGCTGGTGCTGGCCGCCTCCGACGTGCAGCAGGCCCACCATGGCGCCGTGGCGCGCCTGTTCGCCTTGCTTTGGGACGCTGGCCTGCCGATCAGCCACAGCGTACGTTCGGCGGGGCAGTGCACGGTGGCCGCCGCTGCCGACCAGAGCGTGCTGACCGCCCTGATCGAAGAGCGGCTGATCGTCGGCGAGCCGGTCGACGAAGGCTTGCTGATCGATGCCATCGGCCCGGCGCGGGTGTGGCCCGCGCGCGACTTCTTCGTCGCCAAGCGCGAGGAGCTGCGCATCCGCCACGCGCGCTTCGGCGACACCTCGGACAACCTGGAACCCAACATCAAAGAGGGCCCTGGCGGCCTGCGCGACCTGCACACGCTGGGCTGGATGGCGCTGCGTACTTTCGGCGTGCGGGACCTGGAGGCACTGGTAGGGCTGGGCCACCTGGGGTCCGACGAAGCCGCCGCGCTGGCGCGCGAACGGCGCGCACTGGGCCGGCTGCGCTACGGCCTGCATCGCGTGGCGAACCGGCCGGAAGAACGCCTGCGCTTCGACTACCAGAAAACGCTGGCGCAGCGGCTGGGCTTCGCAGACGACGCCGGTAGCCTCGGCGTCGAGAAGATGATGCAGGGCTTCTATCGCAGCGCGGCCATCGTGCGGCGCATCAGCGACCGCCTGCTGCAACGCTTCGAAGAGCAGTTCGACGGCGAAGCACTGCCCGAGCCGCTGGACGGACACTTCGCCCTGCGTCGCGGCTACCTGGCCGCGCGCGCTGGCGACTGGCCAGCGGAGGACGTTGGCCCGGTGTTCGCTCTGTTCGCGGTCTGGGCCGCCCATCCTCAGGTGCGCGGGCTGCATTCGCGCACCGCGCGTGCGCTGGCCGAGTCGCTGCCGAAGCTGTCCGCATATCCCGCTGCGACGCGAGAGCAGCGCGATGCGTTCATGGCCCTGTTGCGTGGCCCGCGCGCGGTGGAAACGCTGACACGCATGGCGCGCCTGGGCGTGCTGGGGCAATGGATCCCTGCGTTCGCCCGCGTGTCGGGGCGCATGCAGTTCGACCTGTTCCATGTCTACACGGTGGACCAGCACACCTTGATGGTGCTGCGGAACATCGCCGCATTCGCCGCCGGCCGCGCCGACGATCGCTTCTCCATCGCGCACGAAGTCTGGCCACGCCTGCGCAAGCCCGAACTGCTCCTGCTGGCCGGGCTGTTCCATGACATCGCCAAGGGTCGCGGTGGCGATCATTCGGAGCTGGGCGCCGTGGATGCACGCGAGTTCTGCGCGGCGCACGGGCTCAGCGAGGCGGATACCGCGCTGGTCGAGTGGCTGGTGGAACAGCACCTGCGCATGTCGGTGACGGCGCAGAAGCAGGATATTTCCGACCCGGACGTCATCCATGCCTTCGCCACGCTGGTCGGAGATCGCGAGCGGCTGGACTATCTCTACCTGCTGACCTGCGCGGACATCGCTGGCACCAGCCCCAAGCTCTGGAATGCATGGAAGGACCGCCTGCTCGCCGATCTGTACTTCGCGGCGCGGCGCGTGTTGCGGGAGGGGCTGGAGAATCCGGTCGCCGTGGACGAGCGTCTCGACGAAGCGCGCGGAAGCGTGCGTGCGCTGCTGGAAGTGCGGGGCATGGCGGCCGCCCAGGCGGATGCCCTGTTCGCGACCATGCCTGAAGAGAGTTTCCTGCGCTTCCGTCCGGAGCAACTGGCCTGGCAGGCACAGGCCATCCGTGGCGCGATGCCTGGCGAGACGCGGGTGCGCGCACGCCGCATCGCCGATGACGCGGATGCGATGGAAGTATTCGTGCATTCGCCCGACCGCGACGGCCTGTTTGCCGCCATCCTCGCCACCCTGGACCGCATGGGGTTCGCCATCCATCAGGCGCGCGTGCTGGTGGGGCCGCAGGGCGCGGTCTTTGACACCTTCGAAGTGCTGCCCGCCGATGCATATGCGCCACGCGATCCCGGCGACATCGAGCGCACGCTCGGTGAGGCGCTGGCGCGACCGCTCGACCGCGTGCGCACATCGCGGCGCGCGGTACCGCGCCAGCTCAGGCACTTCCGTTTCGCGCCTCGCATAGAATTCGGCACCACGCCCGACGGGCGCCGTACCATCCTTGGTCTGGTCGCGCCCGACCGCCCGGGGCTGCTGTCGGACGTGGCCCAGGTGCTGCGCCGGCAGGGCCTGCGCGTGCACGACGCACGCATCGCCACGTTCGGCGAGCGCGCGGAAGACGTTTTCCAGATCACCGACGAGCACGACCAGCCACTTACCGACATTTCCTTGCAGGATGCGCTGCGCGACGCGCTGCGCGCCGGCATGGACACCCCCACCTGAAACACGATCATCCGGCAGACCTTTAGATGACCCGCAAAGCCACCAAGACCGAAGAACTGAAGTCCACCATCGAGAGCGCGTTCGAGCGCCGTGCCGAGCTGACGCCCGCCGAGATCGAAGGCTCCACCCGCACCGCCGTCGAACTGGCCATCGAAGGCCTGGAAGCCGGCAAGCTGCGCGTTGCCGAGCCCGATGGCAAAGGCGGCTGGAAGGTCAACGAGTGGCTGAAGAAAGCGGTGCTGCTGTACTTCCGCGTCAACGAGATGGAACTGGTGGAAGCCTATCCCGCGCCGTTCTGGGACAAGGTGGAGGCGCGCTTCGGCGCCTTCGACGAGAACGATTTTCGCAAGCTGGGCGTGCGCGTGGTACCGGGCGCCATCGCCCGCCGTGGCACGTACTTCGGCAAGGATGTCGTGCTGATGCCCAGCTTCGTCAACATCGGCGCGTACGTGGGCGAGGGCACGATGGTCGATACGTGGGCCACGGTCGGCTCGTGCGCGCAGATCGGCAAGCATTGCCACCTGTCCGGCGGTGCCGGCATCGGCGGCGTGCTGGAGCCGCTGCAGGCCAGCCCGACGATCATCGAAGACCATTGCTTCATCGGCGCGCGTTCGGAAGTGGTGGAAGGCGTGGTGGTCGGTCACCACAGCGTGATCGGCATGGGCGTGTTCATCGGCCAGTCCACGCGCATCTACAACCGTGCGACCAAGGAAATCACCTACGGCTACGTGCCCCCAGGCAGCGTGGTGGTCTCCGGCTCGCTGCCGGCCGCGGACGGTTCGCACTCGCTGTACTGCGCGGTGATCGTCAAGCAGGTCGACGAGAAGACGCGCAGCAAGACCAGCGTCAACGAACTGCTGCGCGGGCTGGCGGACTGAGCGCGCGATGACGACGATCTACGGCCTCAAGAACTGCGACACCTGCAGGAAGGCGACCAAGTGGCTGGACCGCTTCGGCGTGGCTTACACCTTCGTCGACTACCGCGACAACCGCCAGTCACCTGAAACGCTGAAGGACTGGGCAGAGAAAGCGGGCGGATGGGATGCCCTGATCAACAAGTCGTCGACGACCTGGCGGCAGTTGCCGGAGAACCGCAAGGCGCCGGGCTCGGACGCGGAGTGGAAGCTGCTGCTGAAGGAGTACCCGCAGCTGATCCGCCGTCCGGTGGTGGTGACGGGTGAAGGCGGCTTTTCACAGGGCTTCAGCGACAATGGCTTCAAGAAGATCTTCGGAGTCGGCGCGTGAGCGATGTGGTCGAACTGTCCAGTGAACTGATCCGCCGCCACTCGGTGACGCCGGATGACGCGGGATGCCAGCAGGTGCTGGCGACGCGGCTGACCCAGGCCGGGTTCCACTGCGAGTCGCTGCGCTTCGGCGACACCGACAACCTGTGGGCGACGCATGGCACGGGGTCGCCGGTGCTGGTGCTGCTGGGACACACCGACGTGGTGCCGCCCGGCCCGCTTGATGCATGGACCAGCGATCCGTTCATTCCCACCGTGCGCGACGGCGTGCTGTATGGGCGTGGGACCGCCGACATGAAATGCAGCGTGGCGGCATGCACCATCGCGCTGGAGCGTTTCGTCGATGCGCATCCCGGTCATCCCGGCACCGTGGCGCTGCTGGTCACGTCGGATGAGGAAGGCGATGCGCATGACGGCGTGAAGAAAGTGGCCGCGCTGTTCCGCGAGCGCGGCCAGAAGATCGACTGGTGCATCACCGGCGAGCCATCCTCGAAGGAGACGCTGGGCGATCTGCTGCGCGTGGGGCGCCGCGGCACCCTGACCGGCACGCTCAGCGTGCGGGGCGTGCAGGGTCACGTGGCCTATCCGCACAAGGCGCTGAATCCCATCCACAAGGCCTTGCCGGCGCTGGCCGAGCTGGCCGCGCGGCAGTGGGACGAGGGGTACGAGACGTTCCCGCCGACCAGCCTGCAGATTTCCAACATCCATTCCGGTACCGGTGCCAGCAATGTCATCCCGGGCGAACTGCAGGTGGTGTTCAACCTGCGCTTCAATCCCAGTTGGACGGCGGAGAAGCTGGAGCAGGAGATCGAAGCCATCTTCCAGCGGCACGGCCTCGACTACCGCGTGCAGTGGCATCGCGGTGGCGAGCCGTTCTACACGCCCGAAGGCCACCTGCGCGCCACCGCGCGCGCGGTGCTGGGCGAGTTCGCCGGTGCGCCGCCGGAGGAAAGCACGGCGGGCGGCACGTCCGATGCGCGCTTCATCGCGCCGCTGGGCGCAGAATGCATCGAGGTCGGGCCGGTCAACGCCAGCATCCACAAGGTCGACGAGCACGTGCGCGTCCCGGACCTGGAGGCACTGCCGGGCCTGTACCAGGCGCTGGTCGAGCGGCTGATGCTGCCGACGCGCGTGCCCTGAGGTATGCGCGTCGCCGTTCGTTTTCGGATGAAACAGTTGCCAAGCGCCGGCGGGACCGGTTACGGTCGCGCCATGCCCTGCCGCACCGCCATCAACAACAACCGCAATAACCTGCGCCCGAACAACGGGACGCGGGCGATGCGGCTCTGCGACTAGGCAACGAAAGACCTGCCGGATACCAGAAACCCGCATCGCGAGATGCGGGTTTTTTCGTTTCCGGCTTTCATCTTCGAACCCCACCAGGAGCTTCCTCCCATGTGTTCCATCTTCGGCATCTTCGGGCTGCAGCCCGGCGACGACATCCAGGCCCTCCGGCGACAGGCGCTGGAACTTTCGCAGAAGCAGCGCCATCGCGGACCCGACTGGAGCGGTGTCTACCATGACGACGGCGCCATCCTGGTGCACGAGCGGCTGGCCATCGTCGACCCGGCCGGCGGCTCGCAGCCGCTGCGTTCGGCCGATGGGGACCTGGTGCTGGCGGTCAACGGAGAGATCTACAACCATCGCGAACTGAAAGCGGAACTTGCGCAGGACTACGCGTTCCAGACCGGGTCGGACTGCGAAGTCATCAATGCGCTCTACCGTGAAGATCAACCGGCGTCGTTCCTCAACCGCCTCAACGGCATCTTCGCGTTCGCGCTGTGGGACAAGGCGACAGGCCGGGCGCTGATCGCGCGCGACCCCATCGGCGTGTGCCCACTGTACTGGGGCCACGATCGAGAGGGCCGGCTGTGCGTGGCATCGGAGATGAAGGCGCTGTCGCCGATCTGTGCGGATGTTGCCCAGTTTCCGCCGGGCCACTACTACGAGACGGCGACGCGGACGCTGGTCAAGTACTACGAAAAGCCGTGGCGTGACTACGCCGCGGTGAAGCATGTGGACGTCGCCAGGCAGGAGCTCCGCGAAGCATTCGAGCGCGCCGTGCATCGCCAGCTGATGACCGACGTGCCCTACGGCGTGCTGCTGTCCGGTGGTCTGGATTCCTCGCTGGTCGCAGCCGTCGCCGCGCGTTATGCGCGGCACCGCATCGAGGACAACGATACGACGGAAGCCTGGTGGCCGCGGTTGCACTCGTTCGCCATCGGGCTGGAGGGGTCGCCCGACCTGGCGGCGGCGGAGGTGGCGGCAAAGGCACTGGGCACAGTGCACCACGGCTTCACCTACACGTTCCAGGAAGGCCTGGATGCGATTCCCGAAGTGATCCGCCACATCGAGACCTACGACGTCACCACCATCCGCGCCTCCACGCCGATGTACCTGCTGGCGCGTCGCATCAAGGCGATGGGCGTGAAGATGGTGCTGTCGGGCGAGGGCAGCGACGAGATCTTCGGCGGCTACCTGTACTTCCACAAGGCGCCGAACGCGCGCGAATTCCACGAAGAACTGGTGCGCAAGCTGGACGCGCTGCACAACTACGACTGCCTGCGCGCCAACAAGTCGATGATGGCCTGGGGCGTGGAGCCGCGCGTGCCGTTCCTCGACGTCGAGTTTCTCGATGTAGCGATGAAGATGGATGCCCTCCACAAGATGATCGACAAGGGCAGTGCAGGTGCGCAGCGGATGGAGAAGGGCGTGCTGCGCGAGGCGTTCGAGGGCTACCTGCCGGAATCGATCCTGTGGCGGCAGAAGGAGCAGTTCAGCGATGGCGTCGGCTACGGCTGGATCGACGGTTTGAAGGCACATGCCGAAGCGCACGTCAGCGATCGCGAACTGGCGGCGGCCGACAAGCGCTTTCCGGTGAACCCGCCGCAGACCAAGGAAGCCTACTTCTACCGCACGCTGTTCGAACAGCACTATCCGGGCCAGGCCTGCGCCGAGACGGTGCCCGGCGGCAAGTCGATCGCATGCTCCTCGCCGGCCGCCATCGCGTGGGACGCCAGCTTCGCGAAGATGGCCGATCCGTCCGGTCGTGCCGTGGCCGGCGTGCACGCGGCGGCCTTGCAGACGGGTTGACGATGTCACCCGCCGACGTGGTGCGCGAATGGGTCCGCCGCTTCAACGCGGCGGACGTGGACGGCCTGGCCGCGCTGTATGCGGAAGACGCGGTGAATCACCAGGTGGTGGCCGATCCGTTGCACGGACGCGAGGCGATCGCGAACCTGTTCCGTACCGAATTCACGCGCGCGACGATGGTGTGCGAGGTGGAGCAGATCCTCGAGGACGGCGAGTGGGCCGTCATGGAATGGCGCGACCCGCTCGGACTGCGCGGCTGCGGCTTTTTCCAGGTGCGCGACGGCCGCATCGTGTTCCAGCGCGGCTATTTCGACCAGCTCAGCTTCTTCCGCCAACAGGGGCTGGCGGTGCCGGATCACTATTTGGGTTGAGCGTTGGCGGGCCGCAGCGTGAGCGTGTGGGTCGCTTCGCCCGGCAGGAAAGGCGTCGGCCTGCCGTGCACCCAATCGTCATGGCCCGCGCCCCAGAACGACGACATCGGATGACCGCTCTGGCCGCCCGGCATGTGGATGATGCCGTCGGCCTCATGCCCCGGCGACACCACCATGCGTTCGGACGCGCCGAACGCCGGACCCTGCACGCGCGGCATGGCGCCATCGCCGGCGAGCGCTTGTCCGGGCATGCACAGCTTGGGTTTGAGGAAGCTGGGCAGGGCGTTGGCCAGCGGATGGCAGATCTTCGCGACGTTGCGTTCGCCCCAGCGGCGTTCGGCCAGCGGCCCCTGTCCGGCGAGATCGTCGCGCACTTCCTTCGCCGCATCTTCCATCAGCGCGTCCCAGCTCTCGTAGCGGCGCGAAAGCAGGTGCGCGGGGCGCTGTTCGAGCAGTGGCCAGACGACGCCTTCCAACTGCGGCAGGTCGGGCATGATGAAGCCGTTGCCCAGGGCTGCCTGTGCGGGTGCGGTCAGGCCATCGGCGATGCGCGCATGCACGGCGAGGCGCCAGGCGCGTACGAGTCGATAGCTGACGGAGTCGACGCTGGCGACGCCTTCCCAGGTCCTGCCCGCATCCGCGAGTGCCTTCACGGAGGAATCCGCGGGCGATCGTCCGGCTTCATCCTGAAGCAGTTGCCACCAGCGCTGCAGGAATACGGCGCGATCGTCGAGCTGGATGGCCAGCAGATCCTTTTCGGTGAAGCGTTCCTTCGCCAGCAGGCCGTCGCGGATCTGCCTGGCACGCGCGCCCAGCGCATAGCCGCCATCGCCGACCCGTGCCAACGCGTCTCCCTCCAGGACACGCGCGTTCGCGGTCCACAAACGATGGTTGGGCGGCGAGGTCAGTATCGGCGTGAGTTGGCTGGAGATGAGCCACGGCGTGCAACGGCTCGGTGGTGCGGGGGTGGCTGCGGATGCCTCCGCACTGCCGCGCGTGAATTCCAGTGAGTGCGTGCATGCGCCCGCGCGCGACGCCAGCGGGCCCAGGATGCGCCAGGCGACACGCCCCTTGTGGTCGGCGATGACAAGATTCTGTGCCGGCGTGGCGGTGCGCTGCGCGACCGACAGCACGGAGGGAAGATCACCGGCCGTGGCGAAATCCACCAGGCCGAAGTTCAGCGCGCCGGGCTGGTGTGCGACCCAGCGCAGGGCCAGTGCTGGCTCGCCGGGCGTGGCGGGATGCACGATGGGGCCGTAGCGCGTGTCGACAACGTCCAGCGTGACGGCATCGGCACCGGCCACGCGGATGGTTTCGGCATGGTGCTCGGTCGCATCGCAGGTGGCCGGATCATCGCCCTTGTTGCATGGCTTCACCGGATACCAGTCCGCAGTGTCCGCATAGCTGTTGGTGAAGCCCCATGCCACATGCCCGTTGCTGCCGACGATGATGGCGGGCAGGCCGGGCAGGCTGAAGCCGGACACATCGACCCTCCCGCCGGGCGCGCGTGGGTTTGGATAGCGCAGGCGTACGCGGAACCAGATGTTGGGTGCGCGCAGGCCAAGATGCATATCGTCGGCAACGATGGCGCGGCCGTCGGCGGTCAGTGCGCCGGCCACCGCCCAGTTGTTGCTGCCGGGTGTGCCCTTGTCGGCCAGGCGCTGGTGCGAGTCGGTCTTCGGCATCGGCAGCGTGCGCAGGTCGACGCCCGTCGCCGTCGGAAGCGCGGCATTGCCTCGTGCCTGCCCGTAAAGCGGTGCGTCCCATTCGGTGCCATCGTGGGTCAGCAGCTCGAACAAGGCCGGCGGCACGTGCTGGCGGATCTTCCACAGGCCGAGCTCGCGCAGGTTCCCGGAATCCTGCAGGTCGAAGTACATCGCGTATCCGGCCAGCGCCGAGTCGGTCACTTCCCAGACGCGTGGCGATTGCCGCAGCAACAGGTAGGGCCAGGGACGCGCGCGCAGGTCGCCAAGTCCGGCGTTGACGCCCGCGGTATAGGCTTCGAGCTGCGGCATGCGGTCGCCCGCGAATTCGTCCAGATGCGCGGATACCCGTGCGCGGATGCGGTGGGTGCGGCGCTCCTTGTCCATGTCCACCGCAATGGGGCCGAACAGTTCCGAGAGTTCGCCGGCGGAACTGCGCCGCATCAGGTCCATCTCGAAGTAGCGCTCCTGGGCGTGCACGTATCCCAGTGCGCGGGTGGCGTCGGCCTCGCTGGCGGCGTCGATGGTCACCACGCCCAGCGCATCGCGCTGGATCGAGACCGGTGCCGACAGTCCGGCCAGGCCGGACTCGCCTTCCAGCCGGGCCAGACTGCCCCGCATCAACCACCACACCACAAGCAATGCCACGACAACGAGGGCCAACAGCAACAGCGCGATGCGCCGGGTCCACTTCAGCATTGCGGAATCCTTGCGGTAGGGGCGTGAGGGTCGCGGCCGATTATTCCACGGAAGCCATGACCGTCACTGCCGCAGCGCAACGACGAACGAGAGTGATTCCGATTCGGTCATCATGGTGCCCGATCGGGCATCCTGTGCGCCTCGCTACCGGAGCCAAGCGCCATGAAAGGCCATCCCGACGTCGTCGATTACCTCAAGTTCCTGCTGCGTGGCGAACTTGCCGCGCGTGACCAGTACTTCATCCATTCCCGTCGTTACGAAGACCAGGGGTTGAAGGCCCTGTTCCACCGGCTCGATCATGAGATGCAGGAAGAAACCCAGCACGCCGACGCCCTGCTGCGCCGCATCCTGTTCTTGGAAGGCGACCCGGACATGCGCCCGGAGCCCTTCGTGGCCGGCACCACGGTCGAAGAGATGCTCCAGCGCGACCTGGACGTCGAGTACGCCGTGCGTGCGCATCTTGCCAAGGGCGTGGCACTGTGCGAACAGCATGGCGACTATGTCAGCCGCGAGATCCTGCTGGCCCAGCTGAAGGACACCGAGGAAGACCACGCGCACTGGCTGGAGCAGCAGTTGGGCCTGATCAAGCGCCTGGGCATCGAGCTGTACCTCACCTCGAAGCTGGATGGCGAGGCAAGCGCCGCGTAACCGACCGGCATGGAGCCGGGGCTTGCCCGGCTGGGCGAGACACGGACGCTGCGTCGGAAAAGCAGCGGAGCAAGCTCCGCTCTACGACCGCTGAAGACGGTAGACCGCTGTCTCCAGTGCGCTAAGGCCTTCTTCGCGGAAGCGCGGCTCCTGGTCCAGGATGTCGCGACGTTCCAGCAGCGCGTGCCGCCACGGTGCGGCGAACAGCGTCTCGACTTCCGCTGCTTCCACCGAGAACGGCGGGCCGGCTTTCTCGGTCTGCGGATATTCCAGGGTGATCAGCAATCCCTGGCACCCGGCGGGCAAGGACGCATAGACCGTATCGCGGTAGTGCAGGCGCAGGTCCGGGGGCAATGCGATCAGGGCGGCGCGATCGTAGACGCAGGACACGTCCGCGAGCAGGGCAGGATCCAGGCCGAAGGCGTCACCCAGGATGATCTCGATGGGGCCGGCAGTGAAGTGCTCGCCGTACCGGCTGATCGTCCTGATCGGCTCCACGCCCGCCTCCTGGAAGAACTGCGCCACGGCCAGGGGCGACAGTTCCACGCCCAGCACGCGGTATCCCTGCGCGGCCAGCCAGTGCATGTCCAGCGATTTGCCGCACAGTGGCACCAGGACACGGGCATCCGCGCGCACCTGCAGCGATGGCCAGTGTTTTTCCAGCAGCGGCATCACGTCGCTACGATGGAAACCGATCTGGCCTTCCTGCCAGCGCTGCAACCAGAAATCGGCATCCATTCGTGCGGCCCTCGTTGGAAATCCCTGGATTCGAACTTGCGCGGCCCCTACAGCAATGGCGCCCTATTGCATGCAGGTCGTTGCGATCACGAACGCGCCGCAGCGCGTCAACGTAGTGAATTACTGGACATCCAGTCCATCGACCTTCTGCCAACCTCTCGGCAACAACCCACCCCTCGTCGCGCGCGCGCCGACGTAGGCATCCAGGTCCTTGAACGACAGGCTCATGGTGCGCTGGCCGCTTTTCACCTGCAGCGTGCCGCCGGGCGACACCGCGGCGATGGCGACGACATGTTCGGTACCCAGCTTGGCTTTGGGGATCTCGATGATCTTGTTGCCCTTGCCTTTGTCGAGTTCCGGCAGTTCGTTGACGGGGAACGCGAGCAGGTGGCCGGCGCTGGTGACCGCGACGATGCGGTCGGCTTCCGTGTTCGGCACCGCCGCAGGTTGCAACACATGGGCGCCGGCGGTCAGGTTGAGCATGGCCTTGCCCGCCTTCTGGCGACCGATGAGGTTCTCGAAGCGGGTCACGAAGCCGTAGCCGTGCGAAGAGGCCACGATGAAGCGCGTGTCGTTGTCGCCGCTGGCCAGGGCCTGGAACGATGCGCCCGCGGTAGGAGAGAACCGGCCCGTGAGGGGCTCGCCGTTGCCGCGCGCCGATGGCAGCGTGTGCACGGCGGTGGAATAGCTGCGGCCCTCCGAATCGAGGAACGCCACCTGCTGCGTACTGCGCGAACGCACCGCTGCGAGCAGGCTGTCGCCGTCACGGTAGGAAAGCGCAGCCGCGTCCATGTCGTGCCCCTTGGCTGCGCGGATCCAGCCCTTCGCCGACATCACGACCGTCATCGGCTCGCTGGCGACCAGCTCGGTTTCATCCAGCGCCTGTGCGGCATCGCGCTGCACCAGCGGTGACATGCGGGCGTCGCCGAACTTCTTCGCATCGGCGGTGAGTTCATCCTTGATCAGCTTTTTCAGCTTGCTCTTGGAGTCCAGCGTGGCGATCAGCTTCTCGCGCTCGCGGGCGAGTTCGTCCTGTTCACCGCGGATCTTCATTTCCTCAAGGCGGGCGAGCTGCTTCAGCCTGGTGTCGAGGATGTAGTCCGCCTGTTCCTCGCTCAGTGCGAAGCGTGCGATAAGCGCAGCCCTGGGCTCGTCCTCGGTGCGGATGATGCGGATGACTTCATCCAGGTTGAGGAAGGCCACCAGCAGGCCTTCCAGCAGGTGCAGGCGACGCTCCACCTTTTCCAGCCGGTGCTTCAGGCGGCGGGTGACGGTGTCGCTGCGGAAGGCCAGCCACTCCGTCAGCAGCATCTTCAGGTTCTTGACCTGCGGCCGGCCATCCAGCCCGATGATGTTGAGGTTGACCCGGTAGCTCTTCTCCAGGTCGGTGGTGGCGAACAGGTGGCCCATCAGTTGTTCGGCATCCACGCGGTTGGAGCGCGGGATCAGCACTACGCGCACGGGGTTGGCGTGGTCGGATTCGTCGCGGATGTCTTCCAGCCAGGGCAGCTTTTTCGCACGCATCTGGGCGGCGATCTGTTCGATCACCTTCGACGGCGATACCTGGTAGGGCAGGGCATCGATGACGATGTTGGCGTTGTCCTTGCGCCAGACGGCGCGCGCGCGGACGCTGCCGGTGCCGTTTTCGTACATTGCGCGCAGGTCCGACGGCGCAGTGATGATCTCGGCCCGGGTGGGATAGTCGGGGCCCCGCACGTGCTCGCACAGGTCGGCGACGGTGGCATCCGGGTCATCGATCAGCCGGATGCAGGCGCTGACGATCTCGTTGAGGTTGTGCGGCGGCACGTCGGTGGCCATGCCGACCGCGATGCCGGTGGTACCGTTGAGCAACAGGTGCGGCAGGCGTGCCGGCAACCAGGTGGGCTCCTCCAGCGTGCCGTCGAAATTGGGCGTCCAGTCCGCGGTACCCTGGCCCAGCTCGCCCAGCAGCACTTCGGCGATCGGCGTGAGCTTGGATTCCGTGTAGCGCATGGCCGCGAACGACTTGGGATCGTCGGGCGAGCCGAAGTTGCCCTGGCCTTCGATCAGCGGGTAGCGGTAGGAGAACGGCTGCGCCATCAGCACCAGCGCCTCGTAGCACGCGCTGTCGCCGTGGGGGTGGTATTTGCCGATGACGTCGCCGACGGTACGCGCGGACTTCTTCGGCTTGGCGCCGGCATTCAGGCCCAGCTCGCTCATCGCATAGACGATGCGCCGCTGCACGGGCTTCAGACCGTCGCCGATGAAGGGCAGGGCGCGGTCCAGTACCACGTACATGGAGTAATCGAGGTAGGCGCGCTCGGCGTATTCGCGCAGCGGGATCTGCTCGAAGCCGTGGAAGGTGGGGCGGATCGTTTCGGTCATTGCGGGCTTGCAGTCTGCGGGTCGTGGTCGACCCCGCCATTCTACCCGCCACCCCGTCTCACCCGATGCTACCCGGCAGCAGCGGACCGTCCAGCCACAGCCAGCGCGCCAGCCACGCCGTGGTGAAGGCGATGCCCAGCGTGAGCGGAACGCCGACGCGCAGGAAATCGCCGAAGGTGTAGCGGCCGGGGTTGAGGATCAGCAGGTTGCCGTGGTGGCCGATCGGGGTGAGGAACGAGGCCACCGCTCCCATCGCCGTGCACACGACGAAGGGCACCGGGTTCAGCTCCAGCCCTCCCGCCAGCGCCAGCGCGATGGGGGCGAGCAGTACCGTCGTCGCGGCGTCGGACAGGATCTGCGTGAGCAGCGCGGCGGTACCGAACATCACCAGCAACAGCACCAGTGGCGACCAGTGTGCGGTGTGGTTGAGCAGCAGGTCCGCCACCAGCGCCGCAGTGCCGGTCTTCTCCATGGCGATGCCCAGCGGGATGACGCCGCCGATCATCACGAAGATACGCACGTCGATTTCCTGGTAGGCGCGCTCGATGTCCACGCAGCGCGTCAGCACCATGGCGACCGCGCCGGCAAGGAAGGCGATGTGCGGCGCGAGCACCTCGGTGGCCGCGGCCGCCACCGCCGCCGCCATGATCAGCAGGGCGATGGGCGCACGACGACGCGGCTTCGCCCTGCCACCGAACGGCATCAGCATCAGGAAGCCGTGATGGGCCGCCAACGGTTCGAGGTTCTGCTGCTGGCCCCACAGCACGAGCAGGTCACCCTCCTGCAGCACCATTTCCGAGAGCTCGCCATGCAGCCAGCCCTCGCGGCGCCACAGGCCGACCACCACCACGCCGAGGTTCCGCAGGAAATCGATGTCGGCGACGCTGCGGCCGACGAACTCCGAGTGCGGCGCGACCACGGCCTGCACCAGCTGCTCTTCGCCCAAGGCTTCGGTCTTCGGTTGCTCGCTCGGTTTTTCGCCGTACTTGGCCACTGCGTGCAGGGCCAGGCCCGGCTCGTTGCGGATGGAGGCGATCTCGTCCGGCGAGGCGCGCACCAGCAGCACGTCACCGGCATCGAGCTTGCCGTCCATCCGCTGGTTGCGGCGACGCATGCCTTGGCGCAGCCAGTCCACCACCTGGAGCCGCTTGTCGAACGCTTCGGCGAATTCGCCACGCGTCTTGCCCACCCACGGCGAGGCTTCTTCCACCAGCAGTTCGGTGTAGTAGCGGTCCAGCTTCAGATAGTCGCCCTGCGGCGTTTCACCCTCGCGCTTGGGCACCAGCCAGCGCCCCAGCAGCATGTAGGCGGTCCCCAGCACCACCAGGGCGGCACCGATGGGCGTGATGGCGAAGATGTCCAGCCCCGGCAATCCCGCGCGCTTGATCAAGTCGTTGGACAGCAGGAAGGCGGGCGCGCTGAACAAGGTCAGCGTGGTGCCGAGCGACGCCGCCAGCGACATCGGCATCAGCAGGCGCGATGCGGCCAGTTTCTGCTCGCGGGCAATCCGCATCAGGATGGGCAGCATCATCGCGGTGACCATCACGTGGTGCGAGAACGCCGCCAGCGCGGCAGTGGCGGGCATCACCACGGCGATGGTTCGCCATTCGCTGCCGCCGGCCGCCCTGCCGATGCCGGCTCCGATGCGATCGGTGATGCCGGTGGCGGACAAGCCGGCCGACAGTACGAACACGGCAGCCACGATGATCGCCGGTTCGCTCGCGAAGCCCGACAGCGCTTCTTTCGGGCCGAGGATGCCCGTCAGCGTGAGCGCGAGCAGCGCGAGCAGCGCAACCAGGTCGACGCGGAGTTTTTCGCTGACGAACAGACCCAACGTGATTGCCAGGATGGCAAGAAAGAGGATCTGCTGGAACTCCATTCGCGCCCCCTGTTCGATGTCGGGTCGGGTCTCAGGTGCCCAGCCTAACGCGTGTGGTGGCGCGTGCGCCCGGCGTTGCGTTGGCCGGCGCTCGCGCCATGGCGGGATGTACAGCGCCGCAAAACAAGAAACCCCCGCTTGCGCGAGGGTTTCATGATGCATGGTGCCCAGGAGAGGACTCGAACCTCCACGGTTTTACCCGCTAGTACCTGAAACTAGTGCGTCTACCAATTCCGCCACCTGGGCAGGTAAGCGAGGCGCGCATTTTGTGGGGAGTGCAGGGGATTGTCAACGGTTCCCTTCGCATGGCGTTGTTCAGGCGGGGTGTACCATCCCCCCATGACCAAGAAGACACCACGCAGCGGCGGCAAGACGCCCGCCGGGAAAGGAAGCAAGCCGGGCGGCACGCCGGGTTCCCGCAACGCCGGCAAGCCGGCCCCCTCTGGCAAGTCCGGCAAGCCGGCCAAGAAGAGCCTCCCCCCCTGGATGCCCGATGTGCCCGCGCGAGCGCCTTCCCGCACGCATGCCGGCGCACCGCCCGCCCGCCGCAACCCGGGCTCCGGATCACGTACGGGCGGTCGTTTCGTCGATCCGCATGCGCAACGCGAAGCGCAACGTTATGAACAACCCATCGCCAGTCGCGAGGCCATCCTCGGTTTCCTGGAGGCCGCCGAAGGTCCGCAGACCGCGGAGGAAATCGCCGGTCCGCTGGGCCTGGACTCACCCGAGCGTTTCGATGCACTGTCCAAGCGGCTGGGCGCGATGGTCCGCGATGGCCAACTCGTGCAGAACCGGCGCGGAGGTTTCGCGCCGGTGCAGCAGACCGACCTCATCTCCGGCACGGTGATCGCCAATCCGGATGGCTTCGGTTTCCTGCGTCCTGATGCGGGCGGCGACGATCTGTTCCTGCCACCTTACGAAATGCGCAAGGTCATGCATGGCGACCGCGCGCTGGCCAATGTCACCGGGATCGATCGCCGCGGTCGTCGCGAAGGCAGCATCGCGCGCGTGCTGGAGCGTGGCGTCACCCGCCTGATCGGGCGGTTCGGTTTCGAAGTGGGCATCGCCTACGTGGCGCCGGACGACAAGCGCATCCAGCGCAACGTCCAGATCCCGCAGGATGCCACGGGCGGTGCGCGCGACGGCCAGCTCGTCGTAGTCGAACTGACTCAGGCGCCGGACACGCGGCGCCCGCCCATCGGCAAGGTCATCGCCGTGCTCGGCGACAGCCTGACGCCATCGCTGGTGGTGGAAGCCGCGATCCACGGGCACAACCTGCCGCACGAGTTCCCGCAGGAGGTGCTGGACGAAGCCACCGCCGTACCGCTGGTGATCGAGCCCTCGATGATCGGTGGCCGCGTGGACCTGCGCGACATGCCGCTGGTGACCATCGACGGCGCCGATGCGAAGGACTTCGACGATGCGGTGTATTGCGAAAGCAATCGCCAGGGCCTGCGCATGAAGAACCGCAGCGGCTACCGCCTGGTCGTCGCCATCGCCGATGTCTCGCACTACGTGCGCCCCGGCACCCCGCTGGATGACGAAGCGCAGAAGCGCGCGACGTCGGTGTATTTCCCGGGTTTCGTGGTGCCCATGCTGCCGGAGACCTTGTCCAACGGCATCTGTTCGCTGAATCCGAAAGTGGACCGCATGTGCTTCGTCTGCGACATGCAGGTCAACAGCGAGGGCGAAGTCACCCAGTCGAAGTTCTACGAGGCGGTGATGCGTTCGCACGCACGCCTGACCTACGACCAGGTGTGGAAGGCAGTGGGCGAGGGCGACGCCGAGGCGCGCCAGTCCATCGGCGCGCTGCTGCCGCAGGTCGAGCGCCTGCACGAACTGTATGGCTTGCTGGCCAAGGCGCGCGAGAAGCGTGGGGCGATCGAGTTCGAGACGTCCGAAGTCCGCTTCGAACTGGACAATCGCGGGGAAGTCACCCAGGCCGGCATGCTGCAGCGGAACGATGCGCACAAGCTGATCGAGGAATGCATGATCGCGGCCAACGTGGAGGCCGCCCGGTTCCTGCTGGGCGCGCGCATTCCCGCGCCGTACCGCGTGCACGACCGGCCGCCGGAATCCAAGTACGCGGACCTGCTCGAGTTCCTGAAGGAATTCAAGTTGAGCCTGCCGGCCTGGGGCAAGGTGCAGCCACGGGATTTCACCCAGTTGCTGAAGAAGATCCGCGAACGTCCCGACGTGGCCCTGCTGGAATCGGTGGTGCTGCGCAGCCAGAGCCTGGCGGTCTACTCGCCGGACAATGCGGGTCATTTCGGCCTGGCGCTGGAAGCGTATGCGCACTTCACTTCGCCGATCCGCCGGTATCCCGACCTGCTCGTGCACCGCGCCATCAAGTACGCGCTGAGCAAGGGCAAGCCGGAGAAATTCCAGTATTCCGGGCACGAGATGGCGGCGCTTTCGCTGCAGTGTTCGGAACGTGCGCGCCGCGCCGACGAAGCCGAGCGCGAGGTCGACGAACGCTATCGCGCGGCGTGGATGGAGCAGCATGTCGGCGGCCAGTTCGACGGCGTGATCAGCGGCGTGACCAGCTTCGGCCTGTTCGTGGAACTGGACCAGTCCAAGGTCAACGGCCTGGTCCATGTGACCCAGTTGCCGCAGGACTATTACCACTTCGATCCACTGCGCAAGACCTTGTCGGGCGAGCGCCGCGGCATGTCGTTCCGCCTGGGCGACCGCGTCCGCATCATCGTGCTGAAGGCCAGCCTGGAAGAGCGCAAGATCGACTTCCGCCTGGTCGACGAAAAGGGCAAGGACACTGGGCCGCCGCCTTCCTCGCCGCGCGGCCAGCCGGCCAAGCGGAAGAAGCAGAAATACTGAGGTCTTCTCGTCATCCCGGCGCAAGCCGGGACCCAGTGCCTTTTGCCTGCAGCGCTGCGAAGTTTTGTCCAGACATCACCGCGACGAACGAAAGTCGCTGGGTCCCGGCCTTCGCCGGGATGACGGTGTCGGTTCTCGCGTTTCCCCTGTTTGATGAGGAGCCGCTATGTCCACCCAGATCCATACCGGCGGCTGCCAATGTGGCGCCATCCGCTTTCGCATCACGGGCGAACTGAGTGACGCGTCGATCTGCCATTGCCGCATGTGCCAGAAGGCGTTCGGTGCTTACTACGCGCCGTTGGTGTCGACGCGTGGCGCGGCGCTGGAGTGGACGCGTGGTGAACCGAAGCGCTTCCACTCGTCCAACGTCGTCCGGCGCGGTTTCTGCGGCGACTGTGGTACGCCACTGACCTACGAGGCCCCGGATGGCGTAGCGCTGGCGGCGGGCGCATTCGATGACCCCTCGGGATTATCGCCCTGGGTCCAGTACGGGGTGGAAGCCAAGCTGCCGTACGTGGATACCCTGCCGGCATTGCCACAGCGGCGCACCGAAGAGGACGAGGCGGCTGCGGCCTTCCTGGCCGGGGTGGTGTCGTTCCAGCATCCGGACCACGACACGACTGCGTGGCCGCCGCGCTGAGCGACCGGTCGGTGCGATAATGCCCGCCTTTCCAACGCAACCGTACAGCGCATGAGCAAGCAGAACCAGTGGATTGTCGGCGTCAACGCGGTCGCTTCGGCCGTCGAGAACGATGCCGACAACGTGCGCGAGATCCTGCTCGAAGGAGGCAGCAAGAACGCGCGCCTGACCGAGATCGAGGAGAACGCCCGCCGCAAGGGCATCGATGTGCGCCGCGTCACAGGGCAGGCGCTGGACGGCGTGGCGGGTGCGTTGCGCCACCAGGGCGTGGTCGCACGCTACGCCGCTGCCAGGACCTGGGACGAGAACGAACTGCAGGGCCTGGTGGAAGCCGCCGAAGGCAAGGCACTGCTGTTGGTGCTGGATGGTGTGCAGGATCCGCACAATCTTGGCGCCTGCCTGCGCAGCGCGGCAGCGGCAGGCGTCACCGCCGTGATCATCCCCAAGGACAAGTCGGTCGGGGTCAATGCGACCGTGCGCAAGACATCGGCGGGCGCGGCGGACCGCATCCCGGTCGTGCAGGTCACCAATCTGTCGCGGTGCCTGCGCGATCTGCAGCAACTCGGGGTGTGGATCTATGGCCTGGCCGGTGAGGCGGACACCTCGCTGTATTCCATTGACCTGCGCGGCAACGTGGCACTGGTGCTGGGCGGCGAAGCCGACGGCCTGCGTCGCCTGACCCGCGAGCATTGCGACGGGCTGGTGAAGATTCCCATGCCCGGTGACATCGAAAGCCTCAACGTGTCGGTCGCGGCCGGCGTCACCCTGTTCGAGGCTGTCCGCCAGCGCCAGTAAAGGAGTCCCCATGTCCCGCACGCCGCATCCTTCGTTCCTTCGACTGGCGGCGCTGCTGCTGGGGCTGTCCTCGCTCACGGCCGTCGCGCAGGAAGCGCCGCGCGCAAGGGCCCGGGACCTCGGTGTCGCCCCGGGCATCTTCGCCCCCGGCACGCACAACGCGATCACTGATGTCGCCGGCGTGCGCGTCGGGCAGGTGACGTTGAAGGAAGGCGACACCGTGCGCACCGGCGTCACTGCGATCCTGCCGCACGCGGGCAACGTCTATCGCTCGCGCGTGCCGGCCGCGGTGCATGTCGGTAACGGGTTCGGCAAGTTCATCGGCAGCACGCAGGTCAACGAACTGGGCGAGCTGGAAACGCCGATCCTGCTGACCTGCACGCTATGCGTGTGGAAGGCCGCCGATGCGATGGCGGCGTGGATGCTGGAGCGCCCCGACATGCAGCAGGTGCGCTCGCTCAACGTGGTCGTTGGCGAAACCAATGATGGTGGACTCAACGACATCCGGGCGCGGCCGGTCACGGCGGACGCGGTGCGGCGTGCACTCGATACGGCGACCGATGGTCCGGTGCAGGAAGGCAGCATCGGCGCCGGCACCGGGACGGTGGCGTTCGGCTGGAAGGGGGGTATCGGCACCTCGTCGCGCAAGCTGCCCGCATCACTGGGCGGCTGGACGGTGGGCGTGCTGGTACAGAGCAATTTCGGCGGCGTGCTGCAGGTCTCGGGTGCGCCGGTGGGACGTGAACTGGATCGTTACGCCTTCCAGAACGCCGTCGCCGTGCAGGCCGATGGGCGCCGCGGCCTCGCGGACGACCATGGCGATGGATCGATCATCATCGTCATCGCCACCGATGCACCGCTGGATGACCGCAACCTGCGGCGCGTCGCCTCGCGCGCGATGATGGGCCTAGGCCGCACCGGCAGTTCCGCGTCCAACGGCAGTGGCGACTACGTTCTGGCGTTTTCGACCGCGGAATCGGTGCGGCGCGCCTTCGATGCGCCACGGCTGGAGACCTCCGAACTCGCCAACGAGCAGATGAGCGCGGTATTCCAGGCCAGCGTGGAAGCGGTGGAAGAGGCGATCTACAACTCGCTGTTCATGGCCACCACCGTCACTGGCAATGGCGAGACGGTCGAGGCGATTCCGCTGGACCGCGTGCGTGACGTGCTGCGCCACCATGGCATTGCGCCCACGCGATAGTCCAGTGCGAGCTCAGTGCGCCACGTTGCGGATGAAGCGCAGCGGTGTGTCGCCGTCGTTGCGATAGGCGTAGTCGCGGTCGCTGGGGAACACGAAGAAGTCGCCCGCATCGATGGCATGCTCTCCGTCGGGCAGTTCCACCACCAGCGTGCCTTCGATGACGAAGAACATTTCGTGCCATCCGCTCGGGTCGGCCGCCGAGGTGTAACGGTCCCCGGGCATCAACGTCCAAGCCCACAGCTCCACGTCGTGGGTTGCCGGTGCGCTGGCCAGCAGCACGCCCTGCGAGCCCGGCGTGCGCCCGCTCCAGACCAGGGCTTCGATGCGGTCCCGGCTCGGATTGCCCGGCGCCTTCACCAGGTCGGCGAACGTCACCTCCAAGGTCTCGGCGATCCGGTCGAGGGTATTGAGGCTGACATTGGCATCCCCGGATTCGATCCCGACCAGCATGCGGCGGCTGACATCCGAGGCATCCGCCAGCGCCTGTTGGCTGAGGCCGGCTGCGGTCCGCAGGCGGCGGATGTTCTCGGCAACGTGTTCAAGTACGCTCATGGGCAGGGGTTGCGCATTATATTGCGCATCCGGTAAGCTTCGATGTGCGCAATATAGTGCGCAATTCGTTCATCCTTCAAGCGCGGCGCTTCCGGTGTCCGCAGGTAGTGTCGCGATGCCGTCCCCGAATTCCCCCGCGCCCGTCCACTGGCAGCCGATCGCGTTGCTGCTCATCGCCATGCTGTCCATCCAGGCCGGTGCGTCGATGGCGAAGAGCCTGTTCCCGGCGGTGGGTGCCACCGGCGCCACCGCATTGCGGCTGGCGTTGGCGACATTGATCCTGGTGATGGTGTTCCGCCCGTGGCGGGCACGCATCACGCGGGCGCAATGGCCGCTGCTGCTGTTCTACGGCGCCTCGCTGGGGCTGATGAACCTGCTGTTCTACAAGTCGCTGGAAACGGTGCCGCTGGGTATCGCCGTCGCGCTGGAATTCACCGGCCCGCTCGCTGTGGCGCTGTTCGGTTCGCGCCATCTGCGCGACGTCGTCTGGGTGGCGTTGGCCGTCGTCGGACTGGTGCTGCTGGTGCCGGAGCAGGGCGCCCGGGCAGTGGACCTCATGGGCGTAGCGTATGCGCTTGGCGCGGGGGCGTGCTGGGCGATGTACATCGTGTTCGGCCAGAAGGCCGGCAATGCGCACGGCCCGCAGACGGTCGCGATCGGCAGTTGCATCGCCGCGGCCATCGCGGTGCCGTTCGGTGTCGCGCACGCCGGGGCAGCGTTGCTGGCGCCCGCGTTGCTGCCCGTCGCGCTGGCGGTGGCGCTGCTGTCCACCGCGATACCCTACAGCCTGGAGATGGTCGCGCTGACGAAGATGCCCACGCGCACCTTCGGCATGCTGATGAGCCTGGAGCCGGCCATCGCCGCGCTGTGCGGCCTGTTGTTCCTGCACGAACACCTGTCGCTGCTGCAGTGGCTGGCGATCGCCGCGATCATCGTGGCGTCCGCCGGCGCAGCCTTGAGCTCGCGTGCACCGGTGGAGACCGCCGGCAGCAGCGCCTAGGTCAGGCCAGCAGCGCCTGGTAGTACGCCAGGTCGCTGGTGGAGAAGCAGCAGAAGATCACGTCGGGTGGGCTGGGTGACGACGCCAGCGCGGCGCGGATGGTATCGACGGCGACACGTGCGGCGGCGCCAGCGGGATAGCCGTAGATGCCGGTGCTGATGCAGGGGAAGGCGATGCTGCGCAGGTCGTGCTTCGCCGCGAGCGCCAGGCTGTTGCGGTAGCAGGCCGCCAGCAGCCCGGCTTCGCCGTGTTCGCCGCCGCGCCATACCGGACCGACCGTGTGGATCACATGACGTGCCGGCAGGCGATACCCCTTCGTGATCTTCGCTTCGCCGGTCTTGCAGCCCCCCAGCAGTCGGCACTCGGCCACCAGGTCCGGACCGGCTGCGCGGTGGATGGCACCATCCACGCCACCACCGCCGAGCAGCGAACTGTTCGCCGCATTGACGATGGCGTCGAACTGCAGCGTAGTGATGTTGGCCTGGATCGCTGCCAATGGCATCGCGGAGTGCCCGATCTGCGCAGTCAGCCCAGCGGCTTAGGCCAGGCGTTGGCGATCTTGCAGAACAGGCGCGCCGTCTGCTCGGCATCGTAGACGGCGGAGTGTGCGTCCTCGGCATTCCAGTCGAAGCCGGCAGCCTGCACCGCACGCGCCAGCACGGTCTGGCCATAGGCCACGCCGGCGAGCGTCACCGTGTCGAATACGCTGAAGGGATGGAAGGGATTGCGCTTGTGCGCCACGCGCGTAACGGCGGCGTTGAGGAAGTTCAGGTCGAAGTGGGCGTTGTGGCCCACCAGGATCGCGCGCTGGCACCCATGCTTCTTCACCGCCGCACGCACGGGCGCGAAGACGTGGTCCAACGCGTCCTTCTCGTGCTTGGCGAAACGGAACGGGTGGTCGAGGTCGATGCCGGTGACCTCCAGCGACTTCGGATCGATTTCGGTGCCGGGTGCGGGATGCAGGTGCACGCTGGCGGTCTCGCCGCAGACGAGCAATCCGTTTTCGTCCAGGTCCAGCGGCACCGCAGCCATTTCCAGCAGCGCATGCCGGTTCCAGTCAAAGCCGCCAGTCTCTACGTCCACCACCACCGGCAGGTAGCCACGGAAGCGCTGGGCCATCGGGGTGATGCGGGTGGGTTCGGTGGCGTTTTCCATGTGGGAAAGGGTAGCAGAGGGCGAGGGCGCTTCCTCGGCTGGATGCCCAGCCGCGAGCTCGCAGTTGTAGGAGCGACGTGAGTCGCGACCGCACGCGATCGGCGTTCCGGTTCTCCCGGATCTTCGCGTAGCGGTCATGCGACACCCGCCTGTCGGACGGGCACGCGTGCGCCCCGGGTCTGCGGTCGCGACTCACGTCGCTCCTACAGAAGTCAGGGACGCGTACCCAGCAGCGTGCCTTCTTCACGCATACGGGAAAGCATGGCGCCCCCCTGGTCGACGAAGGCGGGCAGGTCTTCCACGCCCGCTTCGACCGCGAGTTGCCGCAGCGCATCGCCACCGCTGCGACCGCCTTCGCCCAGCAGCGCCATCAGCCGGTACACCAGCGGCGAGATGGCCGCAAATCTCACCTGGTGGCCAGCATCGCGTCGGACGAGCAGGAAGGTCGGTTCGGAGGGCGCTGCCTCGGGCAGGTAGTCCGGTCCGATGCGGTGCACGGGCCATTGATAGGCGAGTGCCCATGCGAAAGGCGATACCACCGGTTCACCCGCGACAAGGTCGCCGTCCGGCACGTGGGGGGGCACGGTGTCGTCGGCGATCTGCAGCGCCAGTTCGACCCATTCGTAATGCGCTAGTTCGCGCAGCCAGGCGGGCAGTGAGTCGTCGCGTCCGGCACGTGATTCCAGGTAGCGGATGAACTCGCGCGCCACTTCCGGGAACAGGGGCGTCCTGCTGCGGTGTTCGGCATAGAACTGCCGTACCAGCATGCGCCAGGCATCGTCACCCAAGGTCTTGCGGATCACCGGGAAGTTGCCGGCCAGCAGGTTTTTGATGTTGTTGAAGAACAGGTCGCGATAGACCGCCAGCCGGCGTGCCTCGATGCCCGGTGGTGGCGGATGCACGGAGGGATCGCGCAGGTGGCGCGACAGGGCGAACTGCTGGTCGTGCAGCGCGTCAGCCATGCAGCGCGCGTCCGTCGGAGGTCGCGTGCGCCGATTGAAGCTCGCGGATGCGCTGGATTTCCGCCGCGAGTTCGCCAAACGGCGGGAAATTGAAATCGCGTTCCAGCAGGGTGGGGCGCACGCCATGCGTCGCATAGGCCAGCGACAGCAACGACCACACATCGTCCTTTACCGGCGCGCCATGCGTGTCCACCTTGAGGTCGTCCGCTTCGTCGTAATGGCCGGCGATGTGGTACGAGGCGATCCGCGCCGACGGCATGCGGGCCAGGAAACCACGCGCGTCGTAGCCATGGTTGATCGCGTTGACGTAGATGTTGTTGACGTCCAGCAGCAGGTCGCAGTCCGCCTCGGACAGCACCGCGATGATGAAGTCGGCTTCGTCCATCGCCTGGTAGGGCGCGGCGTAGTAGGAGACGTTCTCCACCGCGATGCGCCGGCCGAGGGCGTCCTGCGCCTGGCGGATGTGCGTCGCGACATGCCGCACCGCTTCCTCGGTGAAGGGAATCGGCATCAGGTCGTAGAGGTGGCCGTCGTCGGTGCAGTAACTCAGGTGTTCGCTGTACAGCGCCACGCCGTGTTGGTCGAGGAACCGGCGCGTGCGGGCGAGGAAGGTATCGTCCAGCGGCGCCACGCCGCCGAGCGACAGCGACAGGCCGTGGCAGGTCAGTGCATGGCGCGAGGAAAGCGCCTGCAGCGCTTCACCGTAGCGGCCGCCCACCCCGATCCAGTTGTCGGGCGCGCATTCGAGGAAGTCGAATGCTCCAGCCGGCGCTGCCAGCAGTTCATCCAGCAGCGCGCGGCGCAGGCCGAGGCCGGCAGAGGCGGCAAGCAGGGAAGCTGTCATCGGGTTGCGGTGACGTCCCGCCTTCGAAGGAAGGCGGGATGGTCGTTCAATGAGGCCGGATCAGCCTTCCTTCTTCTTGTCGGCCCCGCACTTGCCTTCGCCACACTTGCCTTCACCGCATTTGCCCTCGGCGCCCTTGGTGCCCGCATGAGCCTTGTGCTCGGTCGCGTCGATGAAGCCGTCCTTGTTGGTGTCGATGCTGGCGAACGTGGTCGTCTTGTCCGGATGGGCGGCGGCGAACTCGGCCTGCGAGACCTTGCCGTCCTTGTCGGTGTCGGCCTTGGCCATGCCGCACTTGCCTTCGCCGCATTTGCCCTCACCGCACTTGCCTTCGCCCGCCTTGGCGGCCTCGGGTGCGGCCAGCAGGTAACCCTGCGCCAGTGGTTCCATCGCGAAGCTCGAACCGGCCAGCAGGATGCCGCCCGCCAGGGCAACGGCGACGGCGGCGGGCTTGGTGGTGTTCTTGGACATCGTGGTCTCTCCCGGGAATGGGCGGGGTATCCGCACCAACGTGGCGGGATTGTAGCCGCGGGACGTTAGCGGTTCGTGTGGGCAGGGGGCTGGAACGGAAACGCCCCGCAATGGCGGGGCGTTCCAGGTGCTGCGGTGCGGCGAAAGCCTCAGATGACGCCGGTGGTGCTGGTCTCGTCGCGCTTGTCGCGTGGCGGCAGGGGCTGTTCGCCGTGCACCAGGAACCAGACGTTCTCGGCGATGTTGGTGGCATGGTCGCCGATCCGTTCCAGGTTCTTGGCCATGAACAGCAGGTGCGTGCATGGGGTGATGTTGCGCGGGTCTTCCATCATGTAGGTCAGCAGCTCGCGGAACAGCGCGGTGTAGTGCGCGTCCAGTTCGGCGTCGCGTGCGCGCACCTGGACGGCCTGTTCGGCGTCGCCGTTCTGGTAGGCCACCATCACGTCGCGCACCTGGCGGGCCGCCAGCTTGCCGAGCGCGCGCAGGCCGGTGATCTGCGGCATCGGCGGCGACACGTTGAGGGCGATCGAGCGCTTGGCCACGTTGGCCGCGTAGTCGCCGATGCGTTCGATGTCGGCCGGGATGCGCAGGCCGGCGAGGATCTCGCGCAGGTCGCGCGCCATCGGGCCGCGCAGGGCGAGGTGCATCACGTCGTGGCTGACCTGGTGCTCGATGGCGTCGATGGCCTCATCGTTGGCGATGATGCGCTGGGCGGCCTTGTCGTCGCGGCGTTCGACCACGTCCAGCGCGGCTTCCAGCTGGGCGACGGCAGTCTCGCCCATGCGCACGATCTCGGCCACGATGCGGCGCTGTTCTTCGTCGTAGCTCTTCACGATATGGTCGTTCGGTTGGATGTTCATGGGCGTCCTCAGCCGAAACGGCCGGTGATGTAGTCTTCCGTCTGCTGCTTGCCGGGGTTGGAGAAGATCGTCGAGGTGACGTCGTGCTCCACCAGCTCGCCCAGGTACATGAAGGCGGTGTAGTCCGAGACGCGCGCGGCCTGCTGCATGTTGTGGGTGACGATGGCGATGGTGTACTGGTGCTTCAGTTCCTCGATCAGCTGTTCGATCTTGCTGGTCGAGATGGGGTCCAGTGCCGAGGTCGGTTCGTCCAGCAGGATTACGTCCGGGCGCAGCGCCACCGCTCGCGCGATGCACAGGCGCTGCTGCTGGCCGCCGGATAGGCCCAGTGCACTCTGCTTCAGCTTGTCCTTGGCTTCGTCCCACAGGGCGGCCTGGCGCAGGGCCTGCTCGACGCGGTTGTCCATGTCGGCCTTGCCCAGGCGCTCGTGGTGGCGGATGCCGTAGGCGACGTTCTCGTAGATGGTCATCGGGAACGGAACGGGCTTCTGGAACACCATGCCCACCTTGCTGCGCAGGCGGTTCATCGGGTACTTGGCGTCCAGGATGTTCTCGCCATCCAGCGACACGACACCGGTCGCGCGCAGTTTCGGATAGAGCGAGTAGATGCGGTTGAACACGCGCAGCAGCGTGGACTTGCCGCAACCGGACGGGCCGATCAGCGCGGTCACGCGCTTCTCCGGAATTTCCAGGTTGATGTTCTTCAGCGCGTGGTAGTCGCCGTAGTAGAAGTCCAGGTCCTTGGCGGCAAGCTTGACGCTGGCGTGCTCGTCGGAGACGGCGCGGTCTGGCATCGCGAGGTTGAGTCGTGCGTCGTTCATGGCCGGGGTCCGGGCAACGGTAGGGGAAGTCATGTCATTCATGGGTGATCTTGTTCCGCAGGACGATGGCGCGGGCCAGCAGGCTGATCAACAGCACGAACATGGTCAGGACGAACGCGCCCGCCCAGGCCAGCGTGTGCCAGTTCTCGTAGGGGCTCATGGCGAACTGGAAGATCACCACAGGCACATTGGCCATTGGCGAGGTGAGGTCCGTGGTCCAGTACTGGTTGTTGAGCGCGGTGAACAGCAGCGGTGCGGTTTCGCCACTGATGCGAGCCAGTGCCAGCAGGATGCCGGTCACGATGCCCGGCAGCGACGAGCGGTAGAGCACCTGTACGATCACCTTCCACTGCGGGACACCCAGTGACAACGCGGCTTCGCGCATCTGCGAAGGCACCAGCCGCAGCATCTCGTCGGTGGTACGGACGACCACCGGCAGCACGATGAAGGCCAGCGCGATGCCGCCCGCCAGTGCCGAGAAGTGGCCCATCTGTGCCACCACCAGCGTGTACACGAACAGGCCAAGCACGATGGACGGCGCCGACAGCAGGATGTCGTTGACGAAACGCACGGATTCGCCGATCCAGCTCTTCTGCGAGTATTCGGCCAGGAAGGTACCGGCGAGCACGCCCACCGGTGCGCCAATCGCGATGCCCAGCAGGCTCATGGCCGCACTGCCGAAGAAGGCGTTGAGCATGCCGCCGCCTTCATCGCCCGGCGGCGGCGTCATGTGCGTGAACAGGTCCATGTTCAGGCTGCTCAGGCCCTTGGTGAACGTGGTCCACAGGATCCACACCAGCCAGAACAGACCGAACACAGTGGCCGCGATGGCGAGTGTCTGCGCCGCGATGTTCTTGAACCGGCGGACACCATAGAGGGAAGCACTCATCAGTTGCCCTCCCGCTTGCTGAGTTGGCGCAGCATCAATCGCGCGATGGTCAGTACCACGAACGTCACCATGAACAGCACGAAGCCGAGTGCGATCAGCGAGGACAGGTACATCGGCGAATCGGCTTCGGCGAACTCGTTGGCGATGGTGGCGGCGATCGAGTTGCCGGGCTCGAGCAGCGACAGGGTCAGGCTGTGGGCATTGCCGAGCACGAAGGTCACAGCCATCGTCTCGCCCAATGCGCGGCCCAGCCCAAGGAACACACCACCGATCACAGCGGAGCGCGTGTACGGAAGCACGATGTCCCACACGACTTCCCAGCGTGTCGAACCGAGCGCATACGCCGATTCCTTCAGGCGACCGGGCACGGTCAGGAAGACCTCGCGCATCACCGATGAGACGAAGGGGATCACCATGATGGCCAATACCAGGCCGGCCGTGCCCATGCCCAGACCGAGCGGCGGTCCGGAGAAGAGCGCGCCGATCAACGGAATCTGACCCATGTTTTCATCCATCCACGGATAGATGTGCTCCGCCAGGAAGGGCACCAGTACGAACAGGCCCCACATGCCGTAGATGATGGAGGGAATGCCGGCGAGCAGTTCGATGGCCGCACCGATGGGCGTGCGGAGCCACTTGGGCGCGATTTCGGTCAGGAACATGGCGATGCCGAAACTTACCGGCACGGCGATGAGCATGGCGATGAGCGCGGTGACCAGCGTGCCGTAGATCGGTACCAGCGCACCGAAGTCCTGCAAAACCGGGTTCCAGGCATCACGCCAGAAGAACTCCAGGCCGAATTTGGCGAAGGCGGCGCGTCCGCCCCACAGCATCGAAAGCGCTGCCGAGGTCAGGGACAGCAGGACGAGAAGACCGGCACCCGTCACCAGCCAGCGGAATCCGCGGTCGGCACGGGTGTCTTTCACGTCGCGGTCACTGACTTTCGCAGCGGGCAAGGCAGCAGCATTCATCGTGGGAGTTCAACCGGAAGAGTGGTGTGCTGGGGTAAGCGTGCACGGGCCCCATGGTGGCCCGTGCACGATGTCGTTCCTGTTACAGCTTGAACTCGGATGCCCAGTAGGCTTCCACCTGCTCCACCAGCGGCTTCGGCAGCGGGACGAAGTGCAACTCGTCCGCTTGCGGCTGCCCGTTCTCGAGCGCCCACTTGAAGAAGTCGAACGCGTCCTTGGAACGCTTGGCATCCTTGGGCTGCTTGTACATCAGGATGAAGTTGGTGGCCGCGATCGGCCAGGCATCGGCGCCGGGTGCGTTGGTGATGACCAGGCTGAAGTCCTTGGCATTGGTCCAGTCGGCGGTGGCGGCGGCCGCCTGGAAGCTGGCGGCGCTGGGCTGCACGAACGAGCCGGCGGCATTCTGCATGGCGGTGTACGCCATGCCGTTCTGCGTGGCATAGGCCAGTTCGACGTAACCGATGGAGCCCTTGATCTGCTTGACGTAAGCAGCGACGCCTTCATTGCCCTTGCCGCCGATGCCGACCGGCCAGTTGACCGAGGTGCCTTCACCGACCTTGTCCTTCCACTCGGGGCTGACCTTGGACAGATAGTTGACGAAATTGAAGGTGGTGCCCGAGCCATCGGAACGCTTGACCACGTTGATCTTGGTGGCGGGCAGGGCCAGGCCGGGATTCAGCGCGACGACCGCCGGGTCGTTCCAGGTCGTGATCTTGCCCAGGTAGATGTCCGCCAGCGTCGTGCCGGTCAGGCGCAGCTTGCCGCTCTCGATGCCTTCGATGTTGACGACCGGGACCACGCCGCCGATCGCGGAGGGGAACTGCCCCAGGCCTGCCTGTGCGAGTTCCTCCGGCGGAAGCGGCTTGTCCGACGATCCGAAGTCCACCGTGCCTGCCTTGATCTGGGCGATGCCGCCACCCGAGCCGATGGACTGGTAGTTGATCTTGGCCCCGGTGCTTTTGTTGTAGTCGGCGGACCAGCGGGACAGCAGCGGGTAGATGAAGGTTGCGCCGGCACCGGTGATCTCGGCGGAAATCTGCTGCACGCCTCCGGCGGGTGCGGATGCGGAGTCGCTGCCTGCCGTCGCGGCGGGCGCGTCGGTCTTGCCGCCGCAACCGGCGACGAACAGGGCGGTGGCGAGGGCCAGCGTGGCCAAACGGGCGTTAAGGGCGTGCATGGGATCTCCGGGCGTGTCGTTTGTGATCCACGCTATGAAATGATGTTTTTGTTACAGCGTGATGACATGCTGGTCTCGCGCTGTCATGCGACAGGTCGAACCTGTTCGATGGGCGAAAAAAAGGCGGGCCCGAAGGCCCGCCTTGCACATGCAGCTGAGGGAGGGGTGCTGCATGCCCGCCAGTGCTCGGAGCGAGCACTGGCCTTGCCAGCATCAGAACTTGTAGTTCTGCGCCCAGTACGCCTCGATCTGCTTGACCAGCGGGTCCGGCAGCGGCACGTAGTCGAGCGACTTGGCCTGGGCGTCACCGTTGGCGTAGGCCCAGCGGAAGAACTCCTTGGTGGCCTTGGCTCGCTCCACGTTCTTCGGCTTCTTGTACATGATGATGAAGTTCGTCGCCGCCACCGGCCAGGCGTTCTCGCCCGGGGCATTGGTCATGATCAGGTAGAAATCCTTCGCCTTAGCCCAGTCGGCGCTGGCAGCGGCGGCCTGGAAGGTTTCGTCGCTCGGCAGCACGAAGTTGCCGGCGGCATTCTTCATGCGGGCATAGGCCATCTTGTTCTGCAGCGCGTACGACAGCTCGACGTAGCCGATGCCGCCCTTGATCTGCTTCACGTAGGCGGCGACGCCTTCGTTGCCCTTGCCGCCCACGCCGGCCGGCCACTTCACGCTGGTACCCTCACCCACGGTGGACTGCCACTCCGGGCTGACCTTGGACAGGTAGTTGACCCAGTTGAAGGTCGTACCCGAACCGTCCGAGCGGTGCACCACGGTGATCTTCTGTTCCGGCAACTGGACGCCGCCGTTCAGCGCCACGATGCGCGGATCGTTCCACATCTTGACCTTGCCCAGGAAAATGTCGGCCAGCAGTGGACCGTCGAACTTCATCGCGCCGGCCTTGACGCCGACCACGTTGACCACCGGCACCACGCCGCCGATAGCGGACGGGAACTGGCCCAGGCCGTACTTCGCCAGTTCTTCCGGCTTCATCGGGGCGTCCGACGAACCGAAGTCCACCGTCGCGGCCTTGATCTGGGCAATACCTCCACCCGAACCGATGGACTGGTAGTTGATCTTCGTGCCGGTAGCGGTGTTGTAGTCGGCCGACCACTTGGACAGCAGCGGATAAATGAACGTCGCGCCGGCGCCGGTGATATCGGCGGCAAGCACGCCGGTCGAAAGCGTGGCGGCGAACGCCACGGCCGCCGCGCGGGCTTTGATGGATTTGAGCACTGAAGTCTCCTGGGTTTGGCAGGGTGGAAGGCACGGGCGTGCCCGTTGGTGGCCATTCCACGACGTTTGTGTGACAGCGCCGTGTCGTGATTGCGACAGTCGCGTGACGGAATCCGGGCAGCCCATGTGCGGTCGCCCTATGCCCCCTTGTGACTGAGGGCGAGCAGAGCTCGGTGAGGAATCGGTCCCTCGACTCGATCCGCCATCCACTTCCTTCTCTACATGTGGCTGACCAAGGAGGAGCCGCTGGTGGGCGCGGCGGCAGTCTCGCTGTAACACTACGGTCATGAAACTCACATGTGACTGCAAGATTTCACTCCCATCCTTTAGCGCATCTTTGACGGGCGCTTAATGATTTCCGAAGGTGATCTCGGAAGCGAAGCAGGGCGCCCACGAAGCTTGTGCTCCTACTTCTACTTCCACTCGGAGAGTCACCATGCGTTATTCCCTCCTGGCTGCCGCGCTTGCCGTTGCCATGGGCAGCACCAGCTTTTCGGCCGCCGCTGCCGACAACCGTGACCAGCAGATCGCCGAACTGAAGGCGCAGCTGGAAGCCATGCAGACCAAACTGCTGGAACTGGAAGAACGCACCGACGCGCAGTCGGACGTGAATCTGGATACGGCGGCTCAGCTGGACAAGCTCAACACCGGCTCGCCGAAGATCGATACCAAGGGCGGCATCAAGGTGACGTCGGCCGACGGCAAGTTCGAAGCGTCGATGGGCGGCCGCATCCACTTCGACACCTACGCGTTCGATCGCGATCTCGCCAGCACCACGGGCACCACCGAGTTCCGTCGCGCCCGCCTGACCCTGGGCGGCAAGGCCTATGGCTGGGAATACAAGCTGGAGCAGGACTTCGGCGCCGGCACCAACCTGGACGGCCTGCGTGATGCCTACATCGCCAAGTCGGCGCTGGGCGGCAAGTTCACCATCGGTCATTTCAAGCCCTACCGCGCGATGGAAGAACTGACCAGCTCCAACGAACTGCTTGTGATGGAGCGTCCGTTCGCTTCGGCCACGGGTCTGTTCGGTGGTCGCCAGTTCCAGCAGGGCGTGGGTTACCTGCGTGCCGGCGACAACTACACCGCCGGCGCCACCGTGTTCAACCTGCGCGGCGCGGCAAACTCGCGTAACGAAGGCATGGGCGCTTCCGGCCGCGTGACCTTCGCGCCGATCAACAACGACAACAACACCCTGCACCTGGGCGCGTGGTACAGCTACGAGAACGCCAACCAGGGTTCGGACAACCTGTCGGCCTCCTTCAACTACGCCGGCCGTCGCGGTCCGTCGCAGAACATCGCCACCACGACGGGCGCCAGCCGGAACGAAGTCACCGTGTACGCCGTCGAAGCCGCGGGCTCGTTCGGCCCGGCGTTCTTCCAGGCCGAGTATGCCGACGCTTCCTTCGGTCAGCCGCTCGGCGCCGACCAGGACGTGAAGACGTACTACGTGCAGGGCAGCTTCATGCTCAATGGCGGCCACAAGCCGTACAAGGGCGGTACCGGCGTGTTCGGTTCGCCCAAGGTCGCCGACAAGGGCCTGTGGGAGCTGACCGGTCGCTACGACTACGCGGAGAACGAAACGCTGAACCGCGAAGTCACCAGTTGGATCCTCGGCATGAACTACTACGTCAACCCGAACCTGCGCTTCATGTTCAACTACACGCAGGGCGACAACGAAGTCACCGGCGACGAGACTGCCCAGTACGCACTGCGCACGCAGTTCAGCTGGTAAGCGTCACGCGGCACCAGTAACAAAGAGCCCCGGGCATGTCCCGGGGCTTTTTTATGTGGCTTTTCTGTAGGAGTGACATCAGTCACGACCGCCGACCGTGACCGGAGGGGAACAGGCAGCGTTCCGGTGATGGCTGCCACATTGCATGCATCGCATGGTTCTGTAGCGGCCCGCATGCACGGTCGCGACTTGCGTCGCTCCTACATGGGAGCTGGGGTTCGTTGGTAAGCCAATCCCATTCAAGGCGTCTTGTCCTTGAACCGGCAGAGGTCCCGGATCACGCATTGCGGACAATCCGGCTTGCGCGCCTTGCAGACGTAGCGGCCATGCAGGATCAGCCAGTGATGCGCATCCTGCATGAACTCTGCCGGCACTACCTTCACCAGTCTGTCCTCCACCGCCCGCACATCCTTGCCCGGTGCAAGCCCGGTCCGGTTGGCGACGCGGAAGATGTGCGTGTCCACCGCCATGGTGGGCTCGCCGAACGCTGTATTCAGCACCACGTTGGCGGTCTTGCGGCCCACGCCGGGCAAGGCTTCGAGTGCCTCGCGCGAACGTGGCACTTCGCCGCCGTGTTCGTCGAGCAGGATGCGGCAGGCGGTGATGACGTTCTTCGCTTTCGCGTTGAACAGGCCGATGGTCGAGATGTACTGCTTCAGCCCGTCCTCGCCCAGCGCCAGGATGGCCGCAGGCGTATTGGCCACGGGAAACAGGCGCCGGGTCGCCTTGTTGACACCCACGTCGGTCGCCTGCGCCGACAAGGTCACCGCGACCAGCAATTCAAATGGCGTGCTGTATTCCAGCTCGGTGGTGGGCTTCGGGTTGAGCTCGCGCAAGCGCGAGAAGAGTTCCACGATTTCCGCGCGCGTCAACGTGGCGCTGCGCCGGGGTGCACGCGTCATCGCTTCATCCTGTCGGCTGCCTTGGCCTTGGCACGCGCCAGGATCGCTGCGGCGCTGGCGGGCAGTGCAGGACGTTCCGGTGCGGAAGATGCGGTGTCCGTGGTGGCCGGCGCCGCCGCCAGGCGTCGGGCTTCGCGTTCCTGGGCGCGTCGCGCCAGGCGCGCCTGGCGCAACCGGTAGCGGCGGCGGGCCTCCCAGGCGGTACGCAGTCGCGCCTGTGCCTGCATCACTGACGTGATGATGACGACATCGTCAGTAGTGCAATCGCAGGCAGCGAATGACATCAGGCCCGCCTCGATGGCGCCATCCACATCGTCTGCCATGAGCAGGGCGTGCAGAGACTGCGCGAGGTCGCACGTCGGGCAACGACATGGGGTCATCGCCATGCCCTTTCACTCAGCGGCCGGTGAAGGCCGGCTTGCGGCGTTCGATGAAGGCACGTGTGCCTTCGCGCATGTCATCGGTGGCGAACATCAGGCCGAACTGGGCGGTCTCGTACTGCAACCCTTCTTCGATGCTGCACTCGCCACCGACATTCACGGCGTCGAGCGTGGCGCGCAACGCCAGAGGCGCGGACGCTGCCAGCTGGGCCGCGATCTTCGCCGTCTCGACCTCCAGCTCCGCCACCGGCACCACACGGGTGACGATACCCAGCTTCAGTGCACGCTCGGCCGTAACCGGGGCGCCGAGCAGGCAGAGCTCCAGCGTGGCCGAACGCCCGGCCAGGCGCAGCAACCGCTGGCTTCCGCCGAAGCCCGGGATGAGCCCAAGGTTGATCTCGGGTTGGCCTACCTTGGCCGTATCCGCCGCAATGCGGAGATGGCAGGCCATGGCCAGTTCCAGCCCGCCGCCCAGGGCAAAGCCGTTCACCATCGCGATGACCGGCTTGGGCAGCTTCTCGATGCTGCGCATCAGTTTCTGGCCGCGCAGGGAGAAATCGCGACCCTCCGTGGCGCGCAGGTCTGCCATTTCGGCGATGTCGGCGCCGGCGACGAATGCCTTGGGGCCGGCGCCGGTCAGCACGACGACTCTGACGGCCGCATCGGCAGCTGCTGCGTCGAACGCCGCCTGCAGCGCATCGAGCGTGGCGGCATTGAGGGCATTCAGCTTGTCGGGGCGGTTCACGGTGATGCGGCGGACACCTTCCGCATCGGTAACAAGGACGAGACTGTCGGGCATGGGTTTTCTGCGGTGAATTGTAAAATTTGAGTGAAGCGGGAACTCTGCCATGAAGGCCCGGTCAGACCAGCCTGTCGTCAGTGGCGGTTAAGCGCCCCGGCGGCTATCCTAGCGCGTCCATTTCCAGGCGGTATGCCGCCGCCCAATCCGGAGAGTGTGTTGATGAAGGTGCGTTCGTTAGTGGTCGCAGTTGCGGCATTCGCCATGGCCGGTAGCGCCCTGGCCCAGGACGTCTCGTCCGAGAAGGGCAAGTTGAGCTACTACTTCGGTTACGACTATGGCAACAATCTGGCCGAGCTGACCGCACGTGGCGAACAGCTGGACATCAATTCGGTGGTGAAGGGCCTGCAGGACGCCTACGCCAAGCAGAAGCCGGCGCTGACGTCCGAGCAGCTCAAGCCCGCCCTGGAAGCCTTCCAGAAGCGCGAGCAGACCCGCGCGCAGCAGGCCAAGGCCGAATACGACAAGGTGGCGGCCGAGAACAAGACCAAGAGCGACCAGTTCATCGGTACCTTCAAGGGTCAGCCGGGCGTGAAGTCGCTGGCCAGTGGCGTCCCCTACAAGGTGCTGGAGAACGGCAACGGTGCAAAGCCGACCCAGGCCAGCACGGTGGAACTGCTGGTATCCGGCCCGTATCCGTTCGGCCAGCGTCCGGCCGAGGCACGCCCGGCGCAGCAGATGAAGGACTTGAAGGTCAGCGCGGTCGAGATGCCGGCCATGCGTGAAGCCCTGCTGCAGATGCCCGCAGGCGCCAAGTGGGAAGTCGCACTGCCGCCGGACAAGGCCTATGGCGCCGATCCGCGCACCGGCTTCCCGCCCAACGTGGCGGTGGTCTTCGAGATCAAGCTGGTCAGCGTCAAGTGACGCAATGACGCGTCCGCGCATCGCGCGGGCGCCTGGGTCACTGCGTCATCCCCGCGCAGGCGGGGGTCCAGGGGCTGTAGAAGCAACGTTCCATCTGCGCCGGCCCCGTGCCGGCGCAGTGCTTTCCAGCGTCGGGCAGCGTTTCCGCGCTACCCTCCGCAGGTGTCAGATGAAATGAATACCGCATTCCGCGCCGTGCTCAGCCCATGCATCGGCGTCTGTACGCTGAACGACAACGGGTTGTGTGAAGGCTGCCTCCGTACCACCTCCGAGATAGCGCGCTGGTCGCAGATGAACGATGACGAACGCCTGCGTCTGATGGAGTACGTGCTGCCTGCGCGCGAACGCGTGCGCTCGCCGCTGGAGCAGCGCTTGCGCGAAGGCGGCGCACTGCGTCGTGCACTGCATCCGCTGGGTGCCATGCCGGCCGATGCGGGCTGGAACCACAATGACCTGGTCGACCTGCTGCCGCCGGGACCATTGGCCGAAGCGGCCGTGCTGGCCGGACTGGTTCCCCGCCAAGAAGGTACTCAGGTGCTGCTGACCCGCCGCACCGATGGCCTGCGCCACCACGGCGGGCAGGTGAGCTTCCCGGGCGGACGCATCGAGCCGACCGATGCCGATGCCGTCGCGGCGGCCTTGCGCGAAAGCCACGAGGAAATCGCGTTGCCGGCGTCGCAGGTGACGCCACTGGGCTTCCTCGATCCGTTCACGACGATCAGTGGGTTCCGCGTGTTGCCAGTGGTCGCGTTGGTCGATCCGGCCTTCGTGCCGGTGCCCGAACCGAATGAAGTGGCCGATGTGTTCGAAGTACCACTCGACTACCTGCTGTCGCCGGACAACCTCCGCCGCGTCGAAGTCGACTATCGCGGACGCCGGCGCGTCGTGCTTGAGTACGCGTGGCCGGGGCAGCGCATCTGGGGTGCGACGGCCGCCATCCTGTTCAACCTGCGGCAACGGCTGGAGCAGCTTGCATGAACACGAACTGGACCACCCTGGTCGATGCACCTGCGTTGTCCGCCGCTCTCGGCGATCCGGGGTTGCGGCTGGTGGATGCGCGTTTCGTGATGCTCAACCCGGCACCGGATGCGGGCCGCCAGGCCTATGCCGAGTCGCACCTGCCCGGTGCGGTGTACGCCGACCTGAATCTCGACTTGTCGGATCTGTCGAAGGTCGGTGAGGGTCGCCATCCGTTGCCCGACAGCGACGTGCTCGCACGCAGGTTGGGCGAATGGGGGATCGGGCCGGCACACCAGGTGGTGGTCTACGACGCTGGCGACGGCAGCATGGCGGCAGCGCGCCTGTGGTGGTTGTTGTGGCTGATGGGGCATCCGCGCGTGGCGGTGCTGGATGGAGGATTGGCCGCATGGCGTGCCATGGGTGGAGAGGAAACCGCCGAGGTTGCTACACCGGCACCCGTCGCGGCGTATCCATCTCGTATGGATGCCCGTCAGCTCGTCAGTGCGGACGAAGTCCTGGACCGGCTGGACGAAGACAGCGGTTGGCTTGTCGATGCGCGGGCGGCCGAGCGCTTCCGTGGCGATGTCGAGCCCATCGATCCGGTCGCCGGGCATGTGCCGGGCGCGCTCAACCGTCCGTTCGCACAGAACCTGCGCGAGGGCCGTTTCAAACCGGCCGAGGAGCTCGGCCGCGAGCTGTCTTCGCTGTTGGGCGCGCGCGCTCCCGGCGACACTGTATTGATGTGCGGATCCGGCGTGACGGCTTGCCACCTGCTGCTCGCCTTCGAACACGCCGGCCTGCATGGTGCGCGGGTGTATCCCGGCTCGTGGAGCGGCTGGATCAGCGATCCATCGCGTCCTGTCGCCCGCGGCGACTGACGGCGCGACGCTTCACTTCTTCAGCTTGTCCACCAGCGCCCGCAACGCTTGCTGCGTGTCGGGCGCGTGCCACGCATCGACGAAGCGTTCCAATTGGATCAGGGAAGGATCCAGGGCCTCGACCAGGTCGCGACGGGCGAGGGCGCGTGTCTGCAGCATCGGGTGGTGCGGCAGGCGCAGCAGCTGCTGCAGCCATGCGACGGCACGTGCGGCGACATCGTCCTGACCCACGAGTTCATCGACCAGCCCGATCTCCAGGGCGCGTTCGGCGGGCACCATTTCGCCCGCCACCAGCAGGCGTTCCGCGCGGTAATTGCCCACGACGCGACGCATCAGGCGCTGGATGCCCTCCGGTACGACCAGCCCCACCTGGGTCTCGTTGAGGCCCAGAGCGAAGGGACGGGCGGGATCCGCGCTGCGCGCCATGACGCGGTAATCGCAGCACAGCGCCAGGACGCAGCCACCTGCCGGCGCGTGGCCGGTAATGGCCGCCACCACCGGTACGCGTGATTCGGCCAGCGTGCGCGCCGCGCCGAAGAATGCCTGCCAGGCGTCGAGGAGTGCCTTGCGGTCGTCGCCCAGGGAGAGCAGATAGGGAACGTCCATGCCGGCAGAGAAGATCTTCGGGTTGCCGGCCAGCACGATGCCGCGCACCCCCTGGTCCAGCGCGGCGTTGAGCGCGTCGATCAGGGCGCGACACAGCTCGGTGTTCAAAGCGTTGACGGGCGGGCGCGCAAGCCGGATCTCGCGGATGTCGCCATGGTCGATGGTGTCGATGAGTCCGGTCATTCATTCGCTCCCTGAAGTCAGGCCGGTATCATAGGCGCATGAACCGTCGCACCGGAATGATCGGCCTGTCGGCCCTGCTGATGTCGGGCCTGGGCACCGCCCACGCGGCCGAATGCCTGCCCGTCGCCAAGGCGGCGTGGGTGCGCATGCCACCGGTTGCGATGCCGATGATGGCTGGCTTTGCCCGCATCGAGAATCCATGCAAGACCCCGGTCAGCATCGTCGGCGCGGAGAGCCTCGCCTTCGAGGACGTGTCCCTGCACGAAACGCGCGAAGCGAACGGCGTCAGCCGCATGCGCGAAGTGGCCGCGCTGCCCATCGCGCCCGGCAAGGCCGCCGAACTGAAGCCCGGCGGGCTGCATTTGATGCTGCATGGCCCCTACGCGCCGATAGCGGCTGGTGAGAAAGTGGTGATCACGCTGAGGCTCGCCGACGGCCGCTCGTTGCCGGTGCAGTTCGAGGTGCGCAAGAGCCTGCCCTGAACGCGTCGATTCCTGTAGGAGCGACGTGAGTCGCGACCGCGGACCTGAAGCGACACGGCAGAACCGGAAGCATGGACCAGCGTAGACGGAAGCAATTGGATAGCCTTTTGCATCCACTGTCTCCGGAAGATTCCGGTCGCGACTCACGTCGCTCCTACAGGGGGCCAAGGGCGCCGTTACTCCGACACCGCCCTGATCGCCGCCGGCAGCGGCGCGCTGTGGCCGGTCTGCGTGTCCATCCAGACCACCACCACATTGCCGTCCGAATACAGCACGCTGTCGTCCTTTGCCGACACGATGCGGTGGCCGATGGTGACGCTGCTGGTGCCGAGACGGTCGACATAAAGCTCCACCACCACGTCGTTCGGCCAGGTCAGCGGGCGTTTGTAGTTGATGTTGTTGGCCGCCACGACCGGTGCGATGCGGTCGGTCATCGATACCTCGGGCACGGTAAGCATCCAGCGCACGCGCGCCTCTTCCAGGTACGAAATGTACTTGGCGTTGTTCACGTGGCCCATGCTGTCCATGTCGCGCCAGCGCACGCTGATCGGGATCTTCGCCAGCAGCTTGCGTCCTGCGGCGTTGGCGTCGTGCGTGGAACTCATCGGGCGGCCTTCTTCGTCGTGGACTTGGTGGTTTTCTTGGTGGCGGACTTGCGCGGGGGCAGCACGTCGGGCTTGGCGACGGCGGCAGGCTTGCTGGCCTTGGGCGTCTTCGATTCCGGCAGCAGCTTGGCGAGGAAACGTCCGGTGTGCGAATCCGGATGCGCGGCGATGTCCTCCGGCGTGCCGGTGGCGAGGATCCGGCCACCGCGATGGCCGCCTTCAGGCCCCAGGTCCACCACCCAGTCCGCCGTCTTGATGACGTCGAGGTTGTGCTCGATCACCACGATGGTGTTGCCGTCGTCGCGCAGCTTGTGCAGCACGGCGAGCAGGTGCTCGATGTCGTGGAAATGCAGGCCGGTGGTCGGCTCGTCCAGGATGTACAGAGTGCGGCCGGTATCGCGGCGCGAGAGCTCCTTCGACAGCTTCACGCGTTGCGCTTCGCCGCCGGACAACGTGGTCGCGCTCTGGCCCAGCTTGATGTAGCTCAGGCCCACGTCCATCAGCGTTTCCAGCTTGCGCGAGATCGACGGCACCGGCTCGAACAGGGTCAGCGCATCCTCGACCGTCATCTCCAGCACGTCGTTGATGTTGTACCCCTTGTAGAGGATCTCCAGCGTCTCGCGGTTGTAGCGCTTGCCGTGGCACACGTCGCAGGGCACGTACACGTCAGGCAGGAAGTGCATCTCCACCTTGATCATGCCGTCGCCCTGGCAGGCCTCGCAGCGGCCGCCACGCACGTTGAAGCTGAAACGCCCCGGCGAGTAGCCGCGCGCGCGCGACTCGGGCACCTGCGCATACAGTTCGCGCAGCGGCGTGAACAGCCCGGTGTAGGTGGCCGGATTGGAGCGTGGCGTGCGGCCGATCGGCGACTGGTCGATGTCGACGACCTTGTCGAACAGGTCCAGCCCGGTCACTTCGCGATACGGTGCCGGCTTGTGCGAGGCGCCGTTGATCTCGTTGGCGGCCAGCGAGTACAGCGTGTCGTTGATCAGCGTGGACTTGCCCGAGCCCGATACGCCGGTGATGCAGGTGAACAGTCCTGACGGGATGTCCAGGTCCACGTCCTTCAGGTTGTTGCCGGTGGCGCCGCGCAGGTGCAGCGTCATCTTGGGGTTCGCCTTGTGGCGCGCTTTCGGCACTTCGATCTGGCGCTTGCCGGACAGGTACTGTCCGGTCAGCGAGCGTGGCGACTTCAGCAGGTCGTCAAGTGTGCCCTGGCCGACGATCTCGCCGCCATGCACGCCGGCGCCCGGGCCGATGTCGAGCACGTAGTCGGCCATGCGGATGGCGTCCTCATCGTGTTCCACTACGATCACGGTGTTGCCGAGATCGCGCAAGCGCGTGAGCGTGCCCAGCAAACGCTCGTTGTCGCGCTGGTGCAGGCCGATGCTCGGCTCGTCCAGCACGTACATCACGCCGACCAGGCCGGCGCCGATCTGGGAGGCCAGGCGGATGCGCTGTGCTTCACCGCCGGACAGCGTGTCGGCCTTGCGCTCCAGCGTCAGGTAATCCAGGCCCACGTCGACCAGGAAGCCCAGGCGTTCGGCAATTTCCTTGACGATCTTGGTGGCGATCTCACCGCGCCAGCCGGGCAGATCGAGGCTGCGGAAGAACGCCAGCGCTTCGTCCACCGGCAGTACCACCAGCGATGGCAGTGGACGGTCGGCGACGAACACGTTGCGCGCGGACTTGTTGAGACGTGCGCCTTGGCAATCTGGGCAGGGGCGATCGCTGATGTACTTCGCCAGTTCCTCGCGTACCGCGGGCGATTCCGTCTCGCGGTAGCGGCGCTCCAGGTTCGGCACGATGCCCTCGAAGCGATGCTTGCGCTGCGTGCGTCCGCCCGATTCGGTGAGATAGGTGAAGGTGATGGTTTCTTCGCCACTGCCGTACAGCACGGCTTGCTGCACCTTCTCCGGCAGAGATTGCCACGGCGCGTCGGTGTCGAACTGGTAGTGCTTGGCCAGCGAGGCGATCAGCTGGAAGTAATACGCGTTGCGACGATCCCAGCCGCGTACGGCACCGGCGGCCAGCGACAGCTCTGGATGCACGACCACGCGCGAGGGGTCGAAGAACTGCGCCACGCCCAGGCCGTCGCAGGTTGGGCAGGCGCCGACCGGCGAGTTGAACGAGAACAGGCGCGGTTCCAGTTCCGGTAGCGAGTAATCGCAGACCGGGCAGGAATACTTCGACGAGAACAGCAGCGGGGCCGCATCGGGCTGGTCGAGCGACATCACCTGCGCCATGCCGTCGCCCAGCTTCAGCGCGGTCTCGAAACTTTCCGCCAGGCGCTGCTTGAGGTCCTCGCGCGGGCGGAAGCGGTCAATCACCGCTTCGATGGTGTGCTTCTGGCGCAATGCCAGCGGCGGCACGGCATCGATCTCGTGCAACTCACCATCGACGCGAACACGCACGAAGCCCTGCGCGCGCAGCTGATCGAATACCTGGGCGTGTTCGCCCTTGCGCTCGCGGATCACCGGTGCCAGCAGCATGTAACGCTGCTCGCCGTCGAGGGCCAGCACCTGGTCGACCATCTGGCTGACGGTCTGCGCTTCCAGCGGGTAGCCGTGGTCCGGGCAGCGCGGCAGTCCGACGCGCGCGTACAGCAGACGCAGGTAGTCGTAGATCTCGGTGATCGTGCCGACCGTCGAGCGCGGGTTGTGGCTGGTCGACTTTTGTTCGATCGAGATCGCCGGCGACAGGCCCTCGATGTGGTCGACGTCGGGCTTTTCCATCACCGACAGGAACTGCCGCGCGTACGCGGACAGCGATTCCACGTAGCGGCGCTGACCCTCGGCGTAGATGGTGTCGAACGCCAGCGACGACTTGCCGGAACCGGACAGGCCGGTGATCACGATCAGCTTGTCGCGCGGCAGGTCGAGATCGATGTTCTTGAGGTTGTGGGTACGGGCTCCGCGGATGCGGATGAAGTCCATGGCCATCGGGTGGGGGGATCCGGAAAGCGAACAAGGAAGCGTAGCGATCTGCCTAGGTGGGGGCAAATGGCGTCATTGCCAGCGAAGCAGCGGGTTCGGGTGGGCGCTCAGTCAGCCGGGCAGCCGGTTGGGTGGGCCAGGCCACCGCCGTGCCCGCGACCGCAGTCCGCAGTCCGCAAGCAGGGCTGCGGGGAGCGATCCATCCAAGTCATTGATCTACAATGGTCTGCCCCGTGGCCGGCGGGACCTGTTGCCGCCATCAGGCGCCAGTCTGCGCGCCAATGCGGACATTCTCTGTCCGTGAAGGAGATCCCTGGGGACCCGGAGGCTGGTCGGGGCGGGGAACGGGTTGACCGTAACTCGCTGAATCCACTAAAATTCCGCTTCTGTCCGCCCTCGATGGCAGGCAGGCTCCAGAAAATAACTACAGAAACCAAGGAATCCACATGTACGCAGTCGTAGTCACGGGCGGTAAGCAGTACCGCGTGATGAAGGGCGAGACGCTCCGCGTCGAGAAGCTCGAAGCCGAAGCCGGCAACGAACTCACCTTCGACAACATCCTGATGCTGGGCGATGGCGAGACCATCAGCCTGGGCGACGCCCTGAAGGGCGCCACCGTCACCGCGAAGGTCGTCGGCCATGGCCGCGCCGACAAGGTGCGCATCATCAAGTTCCGCCGCCGCAAGCACCACATGAAGCGCCAGGGTCACCGGCAGCATTACACCGAAATCGAAATCACCGGCATCAACAAGTAAGGAGAAGCAGTCATGGCACATAAAAAGGGCGTAGGCTCATCGCGCAACGGCCGCGACTCCAACCCGAAGATGCTGGGCGTCAAGGTCTTTGGTGGTCAGGCGATCGATGCAGGCAACATCATCATCCGCCAGCGCGGCACCCAGTTCCATCCGGGTCCGGGCGTCGGCCTGGGCCGCGACCACACGCTGTTCGCGCTGGTCGACGGCAAGGTCGAGTTCTCGATCAAGGGCGCCAAGAAGCGTCGTACCGTGAGCGTAGTGACGGAAGCCTGAGGCTTTCGCGCACGCTGAGCGAAGGGCCCCGCCGCGTGCGGGGCTTTTCGTTGGTGGAGCCGTGATTGGTGATTCGTGGTGAGTGATTCGCGAGCGCGTTCGGCTCCTCGCCTTTCGGCGCCGCATCACCGATCGCAGCACGCAGCCATATGGTCGTCACGGCATTCCCAATCACGAATCACCTATCACGAATCACACCCCCATGAAACTCGTAGACGAAGCAGAAATCCAGGTCGGCGCCGGCAACGGCGGCAACGGTTGCGTGGGGTTCCGCCGCGAGAAGTTCATTCCGCTTGGCGGGCCGGACGGAGGTGATGGCGGCAACGGCGGCAGCGTCTGGCTGCAGGCCGACGAGAATCTCAATACCCTGGTCGACTTTCGCCACCAGACCCAGTTCCGCGCCCAGCGTGGCGAGAACGGCATGGGCCGGCAGATGTACGGCAAGGCCGGCGAAGACCTGACCATCACGGTGCCCGTCGGCACAGTGGTGACCAATGTCAGTACCGATGAAGTGATCGGCGACCTCACGCAGCACGGCGACCGCCTGCTGGTGGCCAAGGGCGGCAAGGGTGGCCTGGGCAACATGCATTTCAAGAGCTCGATCACCCGTGCCCCGCGCAAGGCGACGCCGGGGGAAGAGGGCGAGGAGCGCCTGTTGAAGCTGGAACTGAAGCTGCTGGCCGATGTCGGCTTGCTCGGCTTCCCCAACGCCGGCAAGAGCACCTTCATCCGCGCGGTGTCGGCGGCGACGCCGAAGGTGGCCGACTATCCGTTCACCACGCTGTATCCGAACCTGGGCGTGGTCAGCGTGGAAGCCCACCGCAGCTTCGTGATCGCGGACATCCCGGGTTTGATCGAAGGCGCGGCAGATGGTGCCGGACTGGGTGCGACGTTCCTCCGTCACCTGCAGCGCACGCGCATCCTGCTGCATCTGGTGGACATGGCGCCGATGGAGGGGGGCGTGGAAGGTGTCGATCCGGTCGAGCAGGTGCGCGCCATCGAGCGCGAACTGGAGAAGCACGATCCCGAGCTGCTGCAGAAGCCGCGCTGGCTGGTACTCAACAAGGCCGACCTGATGTTCGAGGACGAGGCCAAGGAGCGCGCCGATGAGATCATCGCCAGCCTGGGCTGGACGCAGCCGTGGTATCAGGTCTCGGCCATTTCCCGCGAAGGCACCTGGCCGATCATGAAGGACGTGATGGCGTTCTTCGATCGCCAGAAGGAAGAGGCCGACGAGGCCGCCCGCGAGGGCTGAGAAAAAGAGCCCGCCGGAAGGCGGGCTTTTTCTGTGTGGTCGGGCGACCGTCCGGTTCCGGCATCCCGGCATCGACGCGTAGGCAAAAAGAAACCCGCCTTGCGGCGGGTTCCCGTGTCTTCGCGTTGCGTACCGCCGTGAATCAGGCCGCTTGCAGGGCCTTGATGCGGGCGTTCAGGCGGCTCTTGTGGCGGGCAGCCTTGTTCTTGTGGATCAGGCCGCGCGAGCTCAGGCGGTCGAGGATCGGCTGGGCCGAGACGAACGCGGCCTGGGCGCCGGCGGCGTCGTTGGCGTCGAGCGCCTTCAGGACTTTCTTGACGGCGGTGCGCAGCATCGAACGCTGACCGGCGTTGCGCGCATTGCGCACGACGGTCTGCTTGGCGCGCTTCTTGGCGGACTTGATATTGGCCACGGTGGGATTCCTGATGAATACCTGAGAGAATTCAGGGGGTGAACGGAAGACGGGTAATTGAGCCGGAAATTATGGGGCATTCAATGGGTTGCGTCAACCTGGGTCGTCCCCGGGAAAAGGGGGGGCAATGAGCGGCAACCGGCTCCTGCGTTCCACCGCCATCTTCAGCTCAATGACCTTCCTGTCCAGGGTGTCCGGGCTGGTCCGGGACCAGATCTATGCCATTGTCTTCGGCGCGAACCCGGCCATGGACGTGTTCATCGCCGCGTTCCGCATCCCTAATTTCATGCGGCGCCTGTCGGCCGAGGGCTCGTTCTCGATGGCCTTCGTGCCGGTGCTGGCCGAGTACAAGGAAAAACACGGGCAGGACGCGGTCAAGGGCCTGGTCGACCGCGTGACCGGCGCCCTGCTGGCGGCCCTGCTGGTCGTCACGGCGGTGGTGTTGCTGACCGCGCCTTGGCTGGCACGAGTCATCGCGCCCGGCTTCGAGGTGGGCAGCGAGAAACATGCGCTGTTCATCGAAATGCTGCGCATCACCTTCCCGTATGCCCTCTTCATCTCGCTGGCCTCGCTGGTGGGCAGCATCCTCAACAGCTACCAGAAGTTCGCCATTCCGGCGCTGTCTCCGGTGCTGCTGAACCTGGCGATGATCGCCGCGGCGCTGGGACTGGCACCGCTGATGGGGAATTCCGTCAAGGCGCTGGCGTGGGGCGTGTTCGTCGCCGGCATTCTGCAACTCTGTTTCCAGTTGCCGGCATTGGCGAAGCTGGGCCTGCTGCCACGCCCCAGGCTGGATGTCGCCCATGCCGGGGTCCGCAAGATCCTGACCCTGATGGTGCCCACGCTCTTCGGCTCGTCCGTGGTGCAGTTCAACCTGCTCTTCAACACCATGGCGGCGTCGTACCTGATCGGCAGCAGCATCACCTGGCTTTACTACAGCGACCGTCTGCTGGAGTTCCCGCTGGGCATGTTCGGGGTCGCCATCGGCACCGTGATCCTGCCGCACCTGTCCAGCCGGCACGCCGCCACCGACCCCGACGGTTACTCGAAGGGTCTCGACTGGGGTTTCAGACTCTGCCTGATGATCGGTCTGCCGGCTTGCGCGGGCCTGATCCTGTGCGCTGAGCCGCTGATGTCGACCTTGTTCCAGTACCGCAGCTTTACCGTGGAAGACGCGCGCATGAGCAGCTGGAGCCTGATCGCGCAGTCCACGGCCGTGCCTGCATTCCTGCTGGTGAAGGTGCTGGCGCCGGCGTTCTACTCACGCCAGGACACCCGCACGCCGGTGAAGGCGGCCGTCGTGGCCGTATTGACGAACGCCCTGTGCACGATCGGCCTGTTTGCGGGGCTGCTGTACGCCACGCCGACGGGCCAGGCCGCGCTGCAGGCGGCAGGTGGCAGCTGGACGCAGGCGCTGGCCACGATCCCGGGTGCCCATGCTCTGCTGGCACTGGCCATCGCCATCGCCGGCTGGGTCAATGCCCTGCAGCTGGCCTGGCTGCTACGGAAGGCCGGTGTCTATCGCCGCCAGCCGGGGTGGGGGCGCTTCCTGCGTCAGATCGGCGTGGCGACGCTCGCCATGACGCTCGTGGTGTTGGCCTTCCGACTGGCCTGGCCGGACTGGTCGGCCTGGGCCTGGTGGGAGCGTGGGTGGCGATTGGCGGTGACGGTCGGCGTAGGCGGCGCACTTTACGGCGGCCTGCTTTGGCTGCAGGGCATCCGCCCGCGTGACCTGCGTGGGCATTGAGGTTGACGCAGGCGGCTATACTTCAAGGTCTTGCAATATCCCGGATCCGCCATCGGGCGCATCCGTTCTGACAGGAATCCATGAGCAGGCTGTTCCGTGACGTCGATGGCGGGTCTCTGTGCCCGCACGGTAGCGTGGTCTGCATCGGCGCCTTCGATGGCCTGCACTCGGGCCATCGCGCGCTGGTGCGGCATGCCGTTGCGCGTGCCCGCACCCTGGGTGTGCCGGCCGTGGTGGTCACTTTCGAGCCGCTGCCACGCGAGTTCTTTGCCCGGGACAACCCGCCGCCGCCGCGGCTGACCCTGGCCCGGGCCAAGGTGGAGGGCCTGCTGGATCTGGGCGCCGACCACGTCGGCCTGCTGCGTTTCGACGCGAAACTCTCGGCCATGTCGGCCGAAGACTTCGTCCGCACGCTGCTGGTCGGTCGCCTGGCGGCACGCGAAGTATGGATCGGCCCGGAGTTCCGTTTCGGCCACCGTCGCGGTGGCGATCTCGCCCTCCTGCAGGCGATGGGTAGTGAACTGGGTTTCAGCGCCGGCGAGATCGAGCCCGTTCACGCCCAGGGCGACCGCGTCTCCAGCACTCGCATCCGTGAAGCGCTGAAGAGCGGCGACTTCACCACCGCCACCCGCTTGCTGGGCCGGGCGTACGCGATCGGCGGCCGTGTCGTGCGCGGCAAGCAGCTAGGCCGCACGCTCGGGTTTCCCACCGCCAACCTGCGCTTTCCGAAGACGCCGGCCTTGTCCGGCATTTACGCCACCTGGGTACACGGCGTTGGCGACAAGCCCTGGCCGTCGGTGTCCAGCTTCGGCACGCGGCCGACAGTGGACGGCGTGGAGCCGTTGCTGGAAGCCCACCTGTTCGATTTCACCGGCGACCTCTACGGGCGCCATATCGAAGTCGAATTCGTCGCCAAGCTGCGCGACGAACTCAAATTCCCCGATCTGCCCAGCCTCACCGTGCAGATGCATCGCGATGCGGACGACGCGCGCGGGATCCTTTCCGAACATCAACGACGAGCGACGGCGTGAGCCAGGACTACAAAGCGACCCTCCATCTGCCTGCCACGGATTTCCCGATGCGCGGCGACCTGCCCAAGCGCGAGCCCGACACGCTGGCCCGCTGGGAAAGCCAGGGCCTGTACGCGCAGTTGCGCGACAACGCCAAGGGCCGCCCGCTGTTCGTGCTGCACGACGGCCCGCCGTACGCCAACGGCGCGATCCACCTGGGCCATGCCGTCAACAAGATCCTGAAGGACATCATCGTCAAGTCGCGCTACCTCGCCGGCTTCGATGCGCCGTACATCCCCGGCTGGGACTGCCACGGCCTGCCGATCGAGATCGCCATCGAGAAGAAGTACGGCAAGGTCGGCGTGAAGCTCGATGCGGTCGAGTTCCGGCAGAAGTGCCGCGAATACGCCGAGTCCCAGATCGACATCCAGCGCAAGGACTTCAAGCGCCTGGGCGTGATCGGCGACTGGGACAATCCGTACAAGACGCTCGATTTTCGCTTCGAAGCCAACGAGATCCGCGCGCTGGCGAAGATCGTCGCCAACGGCCACCTGACCCGCGGCGTGAAGCCCGTGCACTGGTGCTTCGATTGCGGCTCGGCGCTGGCCGAGGCGGAGATTGAATACGCCGACAAGGTGTCGCCCGCCGTCGATGTCGCCTACGCCGCGCGCGATGCGCAGGCGGTGGCGCAGGCGTTCGGGGCCGACGTGCCGGCCGATGTCGAGGTCGCTTTGCCGATCTGGACCACCACGCCGTGGACGCTGCCGGCCTCGCTGGCGATCTCCGTCGGCGGCGAGCTGGAGTACGCCCTGGTCGAAGGCCCCACACACGACGGCAAGCGTCGTTGGCTGGTGCTGGCCGATGCGCTGGCCGCGCGCGCGCTGCAGCGCTACGGCGTCAACGACGTGGTCGTGCACGCGCGGGTGAAAGGCAGTGCGCTGGAAGGGTTGCTGTTCGCGCACCCGTTCTACGACACGCGCGACATTCCCGTGCTGGTGGGCGACCACGTGTCGGCCGAAGACGGTACCGGCGCCGTGCATACCGCCCCTGGCCACGGCCAGGAAGACTATGTGGTCAGCAAGCAGTACGGCCTGCTGGACAAGTACACCGCCGCCCAGCTCAACCCGGTCGATGGTCGCGGCGTGTACCTGCCGTCCACGCCGGCCGCGCATGGCGTGGAGCTGGCCGGACTGCATATCTGGAAGGCCAACGACGTCATCATCGACGTGCTGAAGCAGGACGGCACGCTGCTTGCCTTCAGCAAGATGGAACACAGCTATCCGCACTGCTGGCGCCACAAGACGCCCATCGCGTTCCGTGCCACGCCGCAGTGGTTCATCTCGATGGAACAGGCCCATCTGCGAGCCGATGCGCTGGAGGCGATCAAGCAGGTCGGCTGGTTCCCGCAGTGGGGCGAAGCCCGCATCGCCGGCATGATCGACGGCCGTCCGGACTGGACCATCTCGCGCCAGCGCACCTGGGGTGTGCCGATCGCGCTGTTCGTGCACCGCGAGACCGGCGAGCCGCACCCGCGCAGCGTCGAGCTGATGCGCGCGGTCGCCGACAGGGTCGAACAGGGTGGCGTCGATGTCTGGTACACGCTGGACGCCGCCGAACTGCTGGGCGACGAGGCGAAGGACTACGACAGGATCACCGACATCCTCGATGTCTGGTTCGACTCCGGCGTCACCCACGAAGCGGTCTTGCTGGAGCGCGGCATCGGCAAGCCGGCCGACCTCTACCTGGAAGGCTCCGACCAGCACCGCGGCTGGTTCCAGTCCTCGCTGCTCACAGGCGTGGCGATCGACAAGGCAGCCCCGTACAAGCAGTGCCTCACCCACGGCTTCACCGTGGACGAGCACGGCCGCAAGATGTCCAAGTCGCTGGGCAACGGCATCGAGCCGCAGGACATCATGAAGACCCTCGGCGCGGACATCCTGCGCCTGTGGATCGCCAGCGCCGACTACAGCAATGAGATGTCGCTGTCGCAGGAGATCCTGAAGCGCAATGCCGACGCCTACCGGCGCCTGCGCAACACCGCGCGCTTCCTGCTCAGCAACCTCAATGGCTTCGATCCCGCCCGCGATCTGGTGACCCCGGCCGACATGGTCGCGCTGGATCGCTGGATCGTGCACCGCGCCTTCGAGGTGCAGGAGAAGATCAAAGCCGCCTACGACCGTTACGACTTCGCCGAAATCGTGCAGGCGTTGCTGAACTTCTGCAGCGTCGACCTGGGCTCGCTGTACCTGGACGTCACCAAGGACCGCCTGTACACCATGCGCGAGGACTCGCGCGGCCGGCGTAGCGCGCAGAGCGCGATGTTCCACATCGCCGAGGCCTTCGTGCGCTGGGTGGCACCGGTGCTCAGCTTCACCGCCGATGAGATGTGGGGCTATTTGCCTGGTGAGCGCACGGGGAACGTACTGTTCGCCACCTGGTACGAAGGCCTGGTACCGCTGCCGGAAGACGCCGCATTGAATGCCGTCGACTTCGACGAACTGCTGGCGCTGCGCGAGCAGGTCGCCAAGGTGCTGGAGCCGATGCGCGCCAACGGCCTGATCGGCGCCGCGCTGGAAGCCGAGATCACGGTGTCGGTGAGCGCGATCAAGGCAGCGAAGTGGCAGCCGCTGGCCGATGAACTGCGCTTCCTGTTCATCAGCGGCGACGTCACCATTTCCGAGGTCAGTGCCGATGAGGTCTTCGTGCTGGCCACGCCGACCACCAAGAGCAAGTGCGTGCGCTGCTGGCACTACCGTGCCGATGTGGGCCAGCACGCCGCGCATCCGGAACTGTGTGGCCGTTGCGTCGACAACATCGACGGTGCCGGCGAGAACAGGGTGTGGTTCTGATGGTCGCCAAGCCGAAACCCAACGCACTCATCTGGCTGCTGCTGTCGGTCATCGTCATCGCACTCGACCAGTGGTCCAAGGCCTGGGTGCTGGCCTCGCTGCCGGAGTACACCGCCATCCCGGTGATCGATGGGTTCTGGAACTGGTACCGCACCTACAACACCGGCGCGGCCTTCAGCTTCCTGGCCGATGCCGGCGGCTGGCAGCTGTGGTTCTTCACCGTGCTGGCGGTGGGCATCAGCAGCCTGCTGGGCTTCTGGCTGTCGCGTACCGCGCGCGGCGACTGGCGCCAGGCGTTGCCGTACGCGCTGGTCATCGGTGGCGCGCTGGGCAATGTCATCGACCGCCAGATCCACGGCCACGTGATCGACTTCATACAGTGGCACTGGCGTGAGCATTACTGGCCGGCGTTCAACATCGCCGATTGCGCGGTGGTGGGCGGGGCCATCGGCATTGCGCTGTTCGGCCTGTTCGACGGCAAGAAGAAGACCGCGTAGGGCGGGCCCTGGCCCGCCGCGCGATGATGCATTAACACGGTGGGCCAAGGCCCACCCTACGAAACGCGTCGCGGTGGTCTGCTCTCACCTCGTTCCCCTCTCCCGCAGGCGGGCGAGGGGCGCAGGTGCCATGCGGGATCGGTGCCGGCAACAGATTTACCTTTTCATTTCCCAGCCCTCGGTAATATCGGTCTTATGGACGTCCTGCTCGCCAATCCCCGTGGTTTCTGTGCCGGTGTCGACCGCGCCATCGAGATCGTCAAGCGCGCCATCGAAACGCTGGGCGCGCCTATCTACGTGCGGCATGAAGTGGTGCACAACCGCTTCGTCGTCGATGACCTCAAGCAGCGCGGCGCGATCTTCGTGGAAGAGCTCGACGAAGTGCCCGACGGCGCCACTGTCATCTTCAGTGCGCATGGCGTGTCCAAGGCCGTGCGCAACGAGGCTGAAAACCGTGGCCTGAAGGTATTCGACGCTACCTGCCCGCTGGTCACCAAGGTGCACCTTGAAGTGGCGCGTCATTGCCGTGGCGGTCGCGACGTGGTGCTGATCGGCCACGCCGGCCACCCCGAGGTGGAAGGCACGATGGGCCAGTGGAGCCGCGAGGGCGGCGATGGCCACATCTACCTGGTTGAAGACATCGAGCAGGTGGCCACGCTGGACGTGAGCCAACCTGAAAACCTGTTCTACACCACCCAGACCACGCTGTCGGTGGACGACACGGTCGGCATCATCCAGGCGCTGCAGGCGCGGTTCCCGGCCATCCAGGGCCCGAAGAACGACGACATCTGCTACGCCACCCAGAACCGCCAGGACGCCGTGCGCGACTTGGCCAAGGAATGCGACCTTGTGCTGGTCGTGGGTTCGCCCAACAGCTCCAACTCCAACCGCCTGCGCGAGTTGGCCGAACGTGATGGCGTGGAGTCATACCTGATCGATGGCGCGCATGAGATCGATCCGCGCTGGGTCGAGGGCAAGCAGCGCGTCGGCGTGACCGCCGGTGCGTCCGCGCCCGATGTGCTGATCGAAGGCGTCATCCAGCGCCTGCGCGACCTGGGCGCGGGCGGCATCAGCGAACTCGCAGGCGAGCCTGAGAACATGGTCTTCGCCCTGCCCAAGGAACTGCGCTTGCAACTGGTGTCCTGACGGCTCCTGGCGCCAGCCTCGCACTGGCCGGGGAATGGCGCCGCGAAGAAAGCAGCTGCTTCAAACCCACCATGCGGCGAGACGTACTCTCCGCACGCCCGTGCCCGGATGAGAGACAGAAAAGCGCCCGCGGCCTCGTCACCGCGGGCGCCGGTCGGCACCTTTCCGGAAGCAGGTGCGCTCAGCGGTATACGCGCTCGCAGCGGCGCTCGACGATGCGGTCGCCCTTGTCTTCCTGGCTGTTGCCCTGCACCTTGCGACCGATGGCGCCGCCGGCCACTGCGCCGCCGACAGTGGCGACTTTCTTGCCGCTGCCGCTGCCGACCTGATTACCCAGCAGACCGCCCACGACCGCGCCGATGGCGGTGCCCGCCACGCGATTGGGGTCTTTGCCGTTCTTTTGCACTTCCACGTTCTTGCAGACGACCTTGCTGCCGTCGCTGAAACGGCGGCCTTCGTCTTCCGGACCATACGTCTGCGCCGCAGCGGCCGATATCACCGACATCAGGCCCAGCGACAGCAGGAGGCGAGGGGTGTTCATGGCGAATCTCCTTGGTGGGTATCGCCATGCGAGCCTGCGCGGCCCGTGGCGAACGACATGTGAAATCCAGGTTGCGCGTTCATCCCCCAGTGCGCTGTGCGTGACGCCCCCGCCACAAACATGACGGCGGGCTGACGGATGGGGTGTGATCTTGACGGGCGCACCACACAGGCGGTCTTACGTTGCGGGCAACGAGACAAGAGGAGTCGCGACATGCATACCCCTGAAGAACTGGAAAAGAAGCTCTGGAAAGCAATCAAATCCGATCGCACCTTGATGCTGGGGCTCGATGGCGCGGAGGCGGGCCATACGCGGCCGATGACCGCGCTGCTGGAACATGAAGGCCGTGGTCCGCTGTGGATCTTCACCGCCACCGACAACCAGCTTGCCCAGCGCACGCGATCCTCGCAGCGGGCATTGGCCACGTTCGCGTCGATGGGACACGATGTGTTCGCCAGCCTGCAAGGCATGGTGGTTCGCGACGATGATCGAGCGGTGATCGATCGTTTGTGGAATCCCTTCGTCGCCGCATGGTACGAGGGCGGCAAGGATGATCCCAAGCTGGCGCTGCTGCGCTTCGATGCCGAGCATGCGGAGATATGGCTCAACGAGCAGAGCCTGCTGGCTGGCGTGAAGCTGCTGTTCGGCGTGGACCCGAAAGAGGACTACCAGGACAAGGTGGCCGACGTGGACCTGCGTACCCATCCTGCTTGATCCGGGGGGCATCGATAGGCCGGAAGTCACGCCTTCCCCAACGGCGCCTGACTCCGGCCGCACCGGTTTGGCCGGCGCGCGTTGTGACGCCCGTGAACAGGGAAAACCAACGCGCTGGAACAGGGGCCAGGCTGCGGTGATCACTCACCGGATGTCATGCCTCATGTTGTTGTATTCGCAAACCCATCTGCACAACCTGCTGGACCGCCTGGAAACCAGCGACGCCCGTACCACCGGCCAACTCGAAGCGCTCACCGTGTGGGTGGCGGCGCTGGTACAGACCCATCCCGACGGCGAACGCCTGCGTGCGACCGCACAGGCATTGTCCGCACGCAGCCCATTCCGTGCGCTGTGCCAGTACCAGGAGGAGGTGGCTGCCTACGACGCCACGTTCTGTCAACTGCAATCGCTGGCCGCGCCCACCGATGTCACGCCGCGCGTGCGCATGCCGTTGCCGCCCAACGTATGAGGCGCGCCTCACCTGATGCCGGCCGCCGTCGCGTACTGCGCGCGCGCCGCCATTGCGAAGGCAGTGCCCCCGCGCTGACACCCCTGCGCGCCGCAGGCCTGCTGGCTGTGACGGTGGTGGCGATGGGCGCGGTGGCTGTGCCGGACGCATCGCGCTCGCCCCTCATCCGGCCTTCGGCCACCTTCTCCCCGCAATGCGGGGGAGAAGGGACTTCGCGATGCAGTGCGCATGGCTGCGCCGGCTCCGCGTTGCCGGGTATGCCGAGCACAGCACGATTGAGGCACGGCACGACTCAAGCGCAGCACCAACGGACGTTCGTGCACTGCCGACCTGCATCCCTCTCCCTGCAGCGCGGGGAGAGGGTGCCGAAGGCGGGTGAGGGGCGACGAAGCCGGTAGCAGTGAGCTGTGCACGGTGCCACCGACATCGAAGATGCGAGTAGGCAGGAGTCACGCATCGCGCTTGCCCCTCATCCAGCCTTCGGCCACCTTCTCCCTGCTTTGCGGGGAGAAGGAAACTTCGGCGGTGAGTGCGAATGTCCTGCATCAGGAAGAGGGCACCGCGCCAGCGATCCTTTGACGGGGACGCACTTGCAGCCAAGCTGGGCGAAGCTAGGGCTTCGCACAACGGTACCCGCGTGGTCGCCGTGGCTGTTTCACCGGATCCGGCAGACCGCTGCTGCGGCATCGACCACGCGTGCAGTGTCGCGCGCGGTTCGCAAAGACCATGTCAACGCGCAGGGCCGAACCGGCCTGAAGTGCGGGCCGGTTCACACCGCGGCGTGAACGCGTGCTGTCTTGCGCATCAGTGCGTGGCTGTCTGCGACGAGGTGCCAGTGACGTCGATGAAGACAGGGTTGGAATAGAACCACAGGTCCTGCCATGGATCCTCGCCGGGCACATCCGCCTGCGGCGTCGCCTCGTGCGTGCTGCTGCCACGCGCGCGCAGGAATGCGCCGCGAGCAGGCACCGGCACCTCCCAGGTGACGATGAGCCAGTCGCCGTCGCAACGCCACGTGTCCGCGCCCCAACGACGCGTCTGCATCACCGGGATGCCGTCGTCGCCGGGCGTGCCGACGATCAGCTCCATCTGCGCCAGCAGGGGGCGTTTGCCATGGGCATTCGGGACTGCCGGTTGCCGCACGCGCAGCTCGATGTGCATCGTGGTGCCCGCCGGGAGCGCGAGCGTGTCGCCCAGGGTTGCGACGTGTGCAGTGCCGTCGGTGCCGCGCACCGTCAGTTCCAGTGCATCGATCAGGTCGCCGGTGACGGCGAACATACGGCCCTGGCGCAGGCCGTCGAGGATGTCGCCGGCATCGCGCCGTGCCCATACGTAGGTCTTGCTGTATTCGCCCGGATCGTAATCGCGTCCGCCGTCGCGCAGGTTGTGGTGCGAATCGGACGTGGCGGTGATCCAGAAGCGGCGGCCCTCCGCGAGCAAGGTGTCCCACACGCCGCCCACCTGCGTGGTCATCTGGTCGAAGCCGCCGAACGTCGGCGCGGCGGCGTTGCGGTACAGGCCGCGCTCGGTGCGCGTGGCCTGGTGGCCGGGCGCGCCTTCCATGCCCACCAGGACCTGCGGCGCAGTGTCGTGCCAGGCGCGCAGTTCGGCCGGTTCCACCTCGCCCCACTGGCCCACGCCGGTGGCGGTGCGCGAAGGGTGGTTGACGAACAGCAGCGGCGGTGCGGGCAGGGTGCGCATGTGCGCCAGCGCATCGAGCATGGTCTGCGTGTCGTCGCGCTGCACGCCGTCCACCGGTTCGTTGCGGCTGAAGCGGCGTTCGATCTCGACCAGTTCATCGCGCTCGCGCGGGCCTGGAGCGATGATCAGCGAGGCGTGTTCCGCGGCCGGCACGTCGAACTCCATGCCGTTGAACTGGATCAGCGCGGGCACGTCGCGGCGCGCCTGTTCCAGCGCGGGCCAGGCGTGGTCGCGGGTTACAGCAGAGTGGCCGGGGCCGCCATGGTCGGTGTGCACCATCCAGGTGAGGCCGAACGTCTGCCCCTGCCGGGCGTTGCGGCTGCGCGTGTACGGCGAATCGCCACCGCGGATGGGTGTGGGTGGGGAGGTGCTGCGATCCCAGTCCACGCTCCATTCGCTGTGCACGTGGTGGTCACCGGCTTGCCAACTGCGACCGGCGTGGGGATCGGTGGCGCAGGCGGAAAGGAGGAGGGCCGACAAGGCCGGCAGGAAGAGGAAGCGCATCGAAGTCCTCGCGAAGCAGGATGCCGCCGCGGTGCACGACGGTATCGCGGGAAGAAGAAGCGCGCCGCGGGCATCCGCCGGCGGCGCGCAGGTACTCAGAAGTCCGCGCGCAGGCCCAGGCTGATGCGGCGGCCCGACTTCTCGTACATCGTCGGGAACGACGGGTCCATGGTGTAGCCGCTGGTTACTTCGTCCGTCAGGTTGATGCCCTTCAGGCTCAGCTTCAGGTGGTCGCTGATGCGGTAGCCGATCGATACGTCCAGCTGGCCATAGGCGTCGCGCCAGATCGGGTACATGTTGTAGCCGATCGACTCCACGTACTCGTCCTTGTGGTTGTACGACACGCGCGCATCGAAATGCTGGTTCTCGTAGTAGGCGGTCAGGTTCCAGGTCTTCTCTGCCAGGCCCGGCATCGGCGTGCGGATGCCCAGGTCGGATTCGCCGGCCAGCGAGCTGTCCAGCATCGTGTAGTTCGCGTTGATGCCGAAGCCGTCGAGGGATGCGTGCAGCGCGGACAGCGGGAGGTTGGCGATCAGCTCGATGCCGTCCACGTCGTACGAGCCGTTGGCGTTCACCGGCTGGTACACGTCGAAGTCGTAGTAGCCGTTGAGCGTGCCGTTGGCGTTGTAGACGGCCACGTCCTCGACCACGCCGGTCAGCGCGTTCACCACCACGCCGTCGATCTTCTTGCGGAAGTACGACGCCGCCAGCAGGCCGCCGTTGTCCAGGTACTTCTCCAGGCCGATTTCCCACTGTTTGGCGTAGGTGGGCTTCAGGTCCGGGTTGCCGTCGGTGAAGCGGAACGAGCTCCAGCTGGCGGTGCGTTTGTAGGCCACGTCGGTCAGTGCCGGACGGATCAGCGTCTCGGAGCCGGCGGCGCGCAGCAGCAGGCCGTCGGCGAGTTCGGCGGTCAGGTTGAAGCTGGGCAGTACGTCGGTGTAGCCGCCGTCGCTCGACACCGGCGTGTCGGTATAGCCGGTGCTGCCGTCCGGATTCTGCACAGGATGGTAGCCGAACGACACCACCGAGGTGTCGACGTAGCGCGCGCCCGCGTTCACCGTGACCGGCACACGACCGAGGGTGAAGTCGAAGTTGGTCATCGCGTACAGCGCGGCGACCTCTTCGTCCACGCGGTAGTACTGTGCGTCGTCGAACGGCGTAGAGAAACCGGGGTAGCGGAAATAGCCGCGGGCGAAGTCGTTGGACACCTGCTGCCAGTCGAGGTCCTTCACGCTGTAGGCACCGCCGGGGACGATGTCGCCGATCCACTGCAGCGGGCTGTCGGCGAGCGTGCGTGTGTTGACCCACGACGTGTCGCCGGGGCCCGGACCGGTGATCTTGAGTTCGCCGTACTGGCGCTCCTTGCTGCGGTCGGTGTAGCGGCCGCCGAACTGCACGCTGCGCAGCGCAGGCAGGAACGGCAGGTCGAGCTTGCGGGTGACGTCGAGCTTGGCGGCGTACTTGTCGTCGTCGATCTTCTCCAGCGTGGTTTCATACGCCTCGAACAGGTAGCGCTCGGGCGAGGCGTACATGTCGAAGCCGGCGGAACTGGCGCTGGGGATGGTCTCGCCGCCGCGGCCGGTCCAGCGCGTGCGCGACGGCGCATAGGCGACGTGCTTCAGGTTGGAATAGTCCAGCATCTTCTCCGCACCGGAGTAGCCGGTCATCGCTTCCACGTCCCAGAGCTCGTTGTTCCAGTCCAGCGCCAGGCTGTACTGGCCGTAGTCGGTCTTGTTGATGCGCTCCTTGCTGAGGAACTCATGCTGGGTGGCGGTATAGGACACGTCGCGCAGCACCAGCATGCCGTACTCGGACAGGGTGGTGTCGTCGTACTCGTGGATGGTCTCCAGTGTGCTGCGGCTGGAGGCGGAGTAGGCGGCGGCGTCGTATTCGTCTTCGGTCGTGTCGTAGCCACCCACCATCGCGTCGAACGTCAGGCTGAAGGTGCTGCTGGGCCGGTACTGCAACGAGGCGGTGGCGCCCCACTTCTCCTGATCGTTGAGGTAGAGGCGGTCGCCGACCTTGTCCTGGAAGATGATCAGGTTGCTTTCTGTGGTATCGGCGCGGTTGTCGATGGTCCAGCCGGTGTCGCGCTCGACCACGGCTTCGGCCTGCGAACCACGGGTACCGGAGGCGCCGAGGAAGCGCGACAGCGGGCGGAAATTGATGCCCGAAGTGGAGTCAGTGCGGTTGGTGCGCTGCGCATGCGCGAAGGAGACCAGCGCGCCCCAGTCGCCCCAGGTGTCGCTGGCCAGGAAGGCGAACTTGGGATCGGTCTCTTCGGAGATCGAGTTGTGCGCGCCTTCGGCGGAGAACACCAGCTTGCGGTCGCTGTAGTCGAACGGCCGCGCGGTGGAGATCTTCACCGAACCGGCGATGCCACCTTCCTCGTCGGCGGCGGTCGGCGACTTCTGCACGGTGACCTGCTGGATGATCTCAGAGGCGAACAGGTCGAATTCGACATCGCGCCCGCCGCTGCCGGAGGCGGTGGCCAGGTCGTTGATGGAGACGTGGGTGTATTCGGAAGGCAGGCCGCGCACGTTGACCTTGCTGCCCATGCCCTTGTTGCGCTCGATGGTCACGCCGGGCATGCGTTGCAGCGCTTCGGCCAGGTTCTGCTCGGGAAAGTCCGCCACGTCGGTGGCGACGATGGAATCGGAGAAGCCCACGTTGTAACGCTTGATGTCGACGGCCTGTTCCAGGCTTCGGCTGTAGCTGCCGACCACGGTGACGCTTTCCAGGTCCTGCGCATCCACCGTCTGCGCGCGCGGCGTCGGCGCGGTGGCCGCGTCGGCCGGCGATGGCGTGGGCGTGGACGACGGGACGGGCGTCGCGGGGGTGTCAGCTTCGATGGTGACGGTGCTGGTGTTGAGGTAGCGGTAGCGCAGGCCGGTGCCCTGCAGCAACTGCGCCAGTGCCTGGTCCGAAGACAGGCCGGCGGGAACGGCGCGCGTGCGTGGATTGCCAGCCTGCGCGGTGTAGACGAACTGCAGGCCGGTCTGGCGCGAGAGCGCATTGAGCGCACTGTCGAGCGATTGCGGCGGAATGGCGTCGGTCGCGACGGTCGCCTGCTGGGCAGCGACGTTGGCGGTCGCAGCCTGCAGGGCAAGGGCGATGGAAAGGGCGAGGATTCGGCGCATCGTGGTGTCCGGGTGGAGTGGGGTGGTGGCGCGCGATCCCTCGCACGCACCTCCACTACGAGGGTGCACGGCGGCGATCGGGCACCGTTTTCTCCGTGAATTTTTTCTTACAGCGCCGGGATCACCACGGTCCGTGCACGGGCGCGCGGCGCGAACGCACGCGGATTTCGCGCGCATCTGCGCTCACCGCGAGCGTGGGTTGTTCGTCGAGGAAGGCGCGCAGCGAGGCGAGATCGTCGGCGCGCAGGTTGCCGGTCAGGCGCAGCGCGCCGGCTTCGCTGTCGTCCACGTGCAGCCGCACGGTGTTCATGCGATTGAAGCGGTCGGCGATGTCGCGCAGCGGTTCGTCACGGAACACGACGCGCCGTTGCCACCATGCCGTCATGGCCGCGACATCTTCCTGCACCACACTGACGTGGTGGTCGGCATAGGCCACGCGCGCGGACTGCCCGGCGGCGAGATCGGCGAGCAGGCGCCCCTTGCCCGCGCGGTCGACCACGTGGATGCGCCCCTCGGCCACGCCGAAGCGCGCCTGGTCGCGCTGCAGCGACACGTCGAAGGTGGTGCCGATGTCGCGCACCTCCAGCCCGACCGTCCGCACGGTGAACGGGCGGCGATCCGCGGCGACCACGAAACTCGCCTGGCCGCGCGCCAGTTCGATGCGCCGACGCAACAGGCCGACCGTCACGGTGACGTCGCTTTCCGCATTGAGGTGCATCACCGTGCCGTCTTCCAGCGTGACCACGCGCGGCGCGCCCTGCCCGGCGACGTAGTGGCGCGTCGACGGCAGTGCCACGTGCACTGCGATGCCGATGCCGAGCAGCAGGGCCGCCGCGGTCGCGATGCGCGGTAGACGCCGCGGCGGTGTGCGCGCGACGAGGGGGCGCGCCGGGCGCAGGGGCAGCGGCACGACATTGTCGCGCTCGTCCGGCAGAGCGGAGTCCGCCGGCAGCCCGCGCACGGCATCGCCGATCTCGGCGGCGACGCGGGCGATGGCCAGGTACTCGCGCAGGTGCACGGGCGAGGCCACCAGCCATGCCATGAAACGCTGCTGGTCGTCCGGGCTCAGCGCGCCCTCGCGCTGCATCACGTGCCAGTGCGCGGCGTCGCGGGTGGCGGCGGACGCGCCGGGCGGGAACAGGGGCGTGGCCATCACGTGGTCCCCATCGCGCGGCGGCAGACGGCCAGTCCGCGCACCACGTGTTTCTTGACCATGTGCGGCGACACGCCCAGACGCTCACCGATCTGGCGGTAGGTCAGACCGTCGCGGTACTGCATGACGAGGACGGCGCGCGTGCGCGCGGGCAGGGTCGCGAGCAGGGCCTGCATGTGCTGCCGGCGCTGGGCGCGCTCGGTCGCGTCTTCCACGCCTTCCGCGTGGGTGACCAGGGCCGCCACCTGCTCGACATCTTCCATCGGCACGGGCGTGCGCTGCCGGCGCGCGGCCTGTTCGCGCGCCAGGTTGAGCGCGACGGTGAACAGGTAGGCCTCGGGGTTGGCGATCTGCTCGCCCTGGCCCTGGTGCGCACGCAACAGGCGCAGGTAGGTTTCCTGCACCAGGTCTTCGGCTTCGTCGTTGGCGCCGCGCCGGGCGAAGAACCCACGCAGCGCCGGTGCCTGGTCGGTGAACACGCGGGTGAGTGCGCGGAGAGCGTGTTCGGCCAAGGTCCCGTTTCGCCCCGTCGGAAAGGGCGGCAAGGTACGCGATGAGGATGACGGTTCAGTGACATGCGCCTGCCATCAGAGGCGGCTGACGCCGCGCAGACGGATCGCGCCGACGGCCACCCCCTGCTGTGCAGCCGCAAGCATGCGCAGTGCCTGCACGACCGTGCCCGGTGTCGTGGATGCGAGCGTCACCTGGCCCCAGGCGATGCATTGGCCGGCGTCGTAGACCTCGTAGTCGGCGAAATAATGGTTGGTCTTCGTGGCGTCGTCCGCGTCAGGTGCCGACGTGCACATCGCACTCGCATTCCGCGTAGCCAAGCTGTTCCAGCGCGATCTCCAACGCCAGGGCGTAGCTGCGCGCGCCGTAGCCGTCGACCACCGCTAGACGACGGCCGGTGGCGGCGGGCAGGGTGCCTTCGTCGAGGTCGTCATGCACTTCCACGTACGGATGGGCGAGGCCCTGCACGGCACGCTGCAGCAGCGGATGGTCGGTGAGCGCACCGGGGTCGAGCAGCGTGGCGCGCACACTCCATTCGTTGGCCAGGCGCAGCGCGGTCAGCACGTCCGTGATGGAGCCGCAACTGCGCACGGCCAGCGTCTGGCCGGCACAGCCGGCCCGCTGCGCCAGCGCGCCGAGTACCGACGGCGGCAGAGGACGCGCTGGCAAGGCGAGGTTGTCGTGGCGCTCGGGGCCACGGATTACGAGGATGGACATGAGAGGCTCCGGCTCAGGCATGGAGGGGCCCCGCCACGTAGGTGCGGCCAGTGCGGCGCAGCGCGATGTCCAGCGCCATTGCGTACGCGCGCGGAAGATCGTTGCGCAGGATCACGGTGACCAGCGGTGCGTGCCGGGGCTGTAGGCGCGGTTCCAGCGCGTGCGCGGCATCGTCGTGCAACTCGATATAGGGCGAGGGCAGCGTATCCAACGCATCGCGCAGGGCTCGCGTCTGCGCTGCATCCGGCAGTGTCAGGTCGCCGACATCAAGCAGCAGCATGTCGGCACGCTCGGCGCGCGCGCGGCGCAGGCCGGCGAGGAGGCCACGCAGGGTCGCGAAGACGCGGCAGTGCAGTGCCTGGCCAGCCGCGTGCGCGCGCTCGCGCAGCGGACGGTCGAGGGAGGAAGTATCGGGGCGAGCGGCATGGGGGCCGCGCAGGATCAGGATGGACATGGAGCGGGTCGTGGCGCACATCGCGTGCGGTGGGACCACGATAGGTCCGTGCCGCGTAACGGCTCCATGCGTTTCGGCGCCGGGTGCGTAAAGAACGCGTAGCGTTTCAGCGCTGCGCGATCATTATCGCGCCGGTCAGTGCCAAGGCCCCGGCCCACGCCGTGTCGGACGCGCATGCGCGATGCCACCACGCGCCGCGGCAGACGCCGGCGGCGAAGAGCTGGATGGTCGCGAGCATGGCCAGCAGGTGCAGGCTGACAGCCACCAACATCAGCAACAGCGACCCGGTGGCGGTGATCGCGCGCGCAGGCGCTTCCGCCATGCACAGCGGGACCAGTGCGGGCACCAGCATGAAGCCGCTGCCGTGTGCTGTGCCCGTCAGGCAGGACCAGACGGCCAGGTCCACGTGTGATCGGCGGACGACCTGCGATGTGGGGGAGGTTGTGATGCGTGCACGCCGTACCAGTCGCCACGCCGCGAGCGCGAGCAGACATCCGCCTGCCACGATCTGCATACGCTGCGGCGCCAGCCACACGCCCTCCATCACCAGCACCACGACGAGCGCCACCGACAGCGCATGTCCGGCGCCGATGGGCAACAAGGCGCGCCGCACGTCGCGCGCATCGCCGCTGCGGGTTGCTTGTGCCGCAGCAAACAGCCAGCCGTTCGCCGGGCTCAAGCCGTGCAGCGCGCCGAGACCAGCGACGACGAGCCACGGCCACCAGGCGTCGGGCAGCGACATGATGGCGTGGCTTCAGGGCTTCGCCGCGCAGCATCCGTCGGCCGCGACGACCGGAGCCGCATCGTAGCGGTCGTGATGGCGCACCCAGGCCATCGGATAGGCCTCGGCGTCTTCATTGCGCCCGTGCGGAGTGAAGTCCAGCAGCGCGTAGGTGTGCATCATCGCTTCCACGCCGCGGCCGTAGCGCGAATAGGTGTGGAAGACCTGGCCGGCATCGTCGCGCACGAACACACTGATGCCGGGGGCTTCCTCATGCGGAAATGGTTGCCGCGTGTAGTTGTAGTCCACCGCGCCGCGCGACATTTCATCGTGGCTGAAGTTGACGCCGAAGTCGTGGTTGAACGAGGTGCCGTACGAAGACACCCACGGAAAATTCCAGCCCATGCGCTGGCGGAATGCGTCGATATCGGCCAGCGGCGCGCGCGAGACGGCGACCAGCGTCAGGTCGCGCTGGGCGAGGTGCACGAGGGCGCCTGCATGATGGTCGGCCATGAAGGAGCAGCTCTTGCAACCCTGTTCCCAGCCGGGGGCGAACATGAAGTGCTGCACCATCAGCTGGCGGCGGCCATCGAACAGGTCGGCCAGCGTGCGCGCGCCTTGCGGCGTGTCGAACGTGTAGGGTGTTTCAACGCGCACCCATGGCAGGGCGCGGCGTTCGCGTGCGATCTGATCATGCAGGCGGGTGAGTTCCTTCTCGTGTGCCAGAAGCGCGAGGCGGGCGGTGCGCCATGCGTCGCGGGTGACGATGGTGGGCGTGTCGTGGGCAAGCATGTCCATGGCGGGATTCCGGTCGTGGCGGCTGGCGGTGGGAGGCGCAGGCGTGCGTCGGCCTTGCCGATGCCGCGGGAGCATCGAGGAAGAGGGTGCGGGCGGTGCCGCGCGATGCGGCGGGTGTGTCAGGCGGTGCGCGAGGGTCGGCGTACGGCGCGGAGCTTTCCGCTGGGGCCGCCGCCGCAATAGAACAGGTCGGCGCCGTCCGATTCCAGGCCGCTGATGTGCGCGCCCGCCGGCATGTCGAGGCGTTCCAGCACGCGCCCGTCGCGCGGGTCGATGCGGCGCAGGTCGCTGTCGTCGCCATCCCAGGTGGCGTGCCACAGGTCGCCGTCGACCCAGGAAACGCCGGTGACGAAGCGATCGGAGGCGAGGGTGCGAAGGATGGTGCCGGTCTCCGGATCGATCTGGTGGATGCAGCGATCGCGGTACTGGCCCACCCACAGGCTGCCTTCGGCCCAGGCCATGCCCGAGTCGCGGCCCGCGCCCGGCGCGGGAATCGACGCCACCACGGCGCCGGTGGCCGGGTCGATCTTGTCGATGCGGGCTTCTGCGAGCTGATAGAGGTGCGTGCCGTCGAAGGCGGTACCGGCGTCGCCGGGGCGGTCGATGCTGCGGACGACGTCGCCGCTGGCGGGTTCGATGGCCAGGATGCGTTCGCTGGTAGCGGCCCAGACATGGTGGCCGTCGTGGGTCACGCCATGGATGCTGGGCGCACCCTCGAACGGTCCGTATTCGCGCACGATTTCCGCCGTGCGTGCCGGGGCGGCATGGTGGGGGGTGGATGCAGTGTCGTTCATGCGGAACTCCGGATGCGCTGGGTGTGTGGCCACTCTACGCAGCCGGCAACACGGCAGGGAGTAACAAGATGGTCGTGAATCCAGACAGCGGCGGCGCCAGCCAGCGTTGTGCGCGGGCACGGCCCACCGAACGCGCGTGGCCGGCGCTTTCCAGTGCAACGAGCGCGCGCTGCACCGAGCGCTGACCCATGCCGGTGGCGAGCGCCAGTGCCGAGGTGGACCACGCCATGCCGTCTGCCAGCAGGCCCTGCAGGGACGCCTGTTCGCCATCCAGCGGAGGCGCCAGTACGGCGACGGCGCCTGCGCGGTGCGGCACCAGCAGGAAGCCGCGGTCGCTGGCGGTGATGTCGGCCAGCGGTGCGATGAGGCGACGCAGGCGTCCGATTTCCACACGCAGGCGCACGCGGTGCGTCTCGTCCGGATCGCGTGTCCGGAACACGCGCGCGATCAGTGCATTGCGGTCCACGTCGCCAGGCCAGCCGAGCGCGAGCGCGCGCAACAGGGCGAACAGCACAGGGCGTCGTGCGAGCGGCAGCGTCGCATCGGCCTCCCGCAGGCCATGGCGCACGGCGTCGACGACCAGCGTGCCGCTGGCCAGCAACGCGTCCACGTCGTCCAGCGTCACCGGTTGCTCGTGGCCGCCCTGCAGGAGGCGGGCGGCGGGCCGGTGCAGGATGTTGGAAACGCCCGCGATTTCGGCGGCCAGCGCGGGAATGCCGGCCTGCGCGGCGGCGGCGCCTGCCCGCGCCAACGCTTGGCGGGCGTCGCGCAGGCGCAACGAACGCAGTGCGATCTCCGCACGCGCAAGCGCAGCCAGCGCCTGGTGCGCGGGCGCACCCACGTCCACGCCAAGTGTTGCGAGCGAGGTGGCAGCCGCGTCGAGACGGCCCAGCAGCAGGTGGCGGCGGACGGCGATCAGGCTCGCGTGCGTGGCATTGGCATGGTCGCCGCGGGCGGCGAGCGTGCGGGCGGCGTCATCGAGCGCGCGTGGCGCATTGCCGAAGTCGCGCAGGGCCAGTGCGACCTCTGCTTCGGCGACCACGCAGCGTGCGCGCGACACCGGTTCGCGCATGCCGAAACCGCGTGCGGCACGCCGCAGCAGATCGCGTGCGCGCGGGTAGTCGCCGAGCTGCGCCATCGCGATGCCGCGCAGGGCCAGGGCGGGCGGATCGTCCCGCCAGCCGACATGGTTCAGTGCGCCCAGGACATCGCCGGACGAGAGGGCGCGCCCGGCGGCGGAGATCAGGGAATCCATGCCGGCAGCCTACCGCGCCGCCGGTCCGCCGTCGCGGATTCAGTCCGCCGCCAGTTCCTGTCGCATGCGCGCATGGTCGCGGCGGTACTGGCGCGCGAGCTGCGCCTTCTTCGTGGCGCTGAGAATCTTGCCGGAGACCTGGAAGAACTTCTTCTCCTCCTCGCGCAGATGGTGGTGCACCTTCTCCGACAGTTCGCGGACTTTCTTCAGCCAGGCGGCGTAGCGGGGATCCAGCGACTGGATGTCTTCGACCAGTTCATCGATCTCGTGGTGCTCGTGCAGGGCGTGGCGCGAGGAATTCAGGCCGCGGTCGTCCATCAGGATCGGGACGTAGAGGAACCGCTCTTCGGCGGCTGCGTGCGCCGCCAGTTCGATGCGCAGCGCGGTGAACAGGTCCAGCCGCTCGCGCGTGCCGGGCTTCGAACGCAGCAGGCGGCGGCACAGCGAGCGCTGCGTTTCATGGCTTTCGTGCAGGGCGTCGTAGATGGTTTCGGGCATGGGCAATGTCCTGGCGAGCGGCGTGGAACGGCAAACGATCAGGGCAGGGTGCGTACCTTGGGTTCGCGCGCGTACTGGCGGGTACGCGCGGACTTGATGAACGCTGCCGTCTCCGACGCCTTCACCACGCCCGCATCCTTGCCGATACCGGCGGCCTTGATGACGGCGGACGCGCCATCGTCATGGGCGATCGCCTTCAGGTGACCGAACGCATCGCGCACCCAGTCGACCGCGGCGGACTCCGTCGACATAGCTTTGCCGGCGGCTTCGGACAGCACCAGTGCCACGGCATCGAACACCATCGATGGCGTGCCGGCGAGCTGTCCGTCCGCCGGCAATCGCTTGCCGTTGCCGAGCTTGGCGCCCCCGATCTTCGGCGCGACGATTTTGACCTGCGCGCCGTCGGCTTCCGCCGCTTTGCGCAGGGCAGCGATCGTTGCCGCATCCGAGCCATCGTCGACCAGGATGCCCACGCAGCGGCCCTGCAGGGTCGGCTTCATCTTGCCGATGATCTGCAGCGCGGGCGATGGCGGCATGTCCTGGGGCTTCACCGTGGTCGGCGGTGCGGGCGGCAGCGCCTCCAGGCCCAGGCCATCGGCGACGCGCTTGGCCAAGTCCGCATCGATGTGGCGCAGGTGCCCGACGATGGCCTCGCGCACGTGCAGGGTTTCCACTTTCGACAGTTCGAACACCAGCGCACCCGCCATGTGCGCCTGCTCGAGTGCGGTCTGGCTGCGGAAGAACAGCCGTGCCTGGCTGTAGTGATCGGCGAAGCTCTCCGGCCGCACGCGTCCCTTGTGGCCGTCGGCCATGCTCGCGTGGCTGCGGAAGCCGGCGGGCGTCTCGCGTGGCGTGTCCCCCTGCAGGCTGCTGGGCTCGTAGTTCACGCGGCCCTTCGGCACCTGCACCTGCATGTGGCCGTCACGTTGCAGGTTGGCGAACGGGCACTTCGGCGCGTTGACCGGGATCTGGTGGAAGTTGGGCCCGCCGAGCCGCGAGAGCTGCGTGTCCAGGTACGAGAACAGCCGGCCCTGCAGCAGTGGATCGTTGCTGAAGTCGATGCCGGGCACGATGTTGGCGGGGCAGTAGGCGACCTGTTCGGTTTCGGCGAAGAAGTTGTCCGGCCAGCGGTCCAGCACCATGCGGCCGATCACCGTCAGCGGCACGAGCTCTTCGGGGATCAGCTTGGTGGGATCCAGATGATCGAACGGGAAGGCATCGGCCTGTTCTTCGGTGAACAGTTGCACGGCCAGCTCCCATTCCGGGAAGTCGCCCTTCTGGATGGCCTCGAACAGGTCGCGACGATGGAAGTCGTTGTCGGCCGCCTGCAGTTTCACGGCTTCGTCCCACACGGTCGACTGGATGCCGAGCTTCGGCCGCCAGTGGAACTTGACGAAGGTGCTGTTGCCCTTGGCGTCGAGCAGCCGGAAGCTGTGCACGCCGAACCCTTCCATCATGCGCAGCGAGCGCGGAATCGTGCGGTCGCTCATCGCCCACATGATCATGTGGAAGGCTTCCGGCGTCAGCGAGATGAAATCCCAGAACGTGTCGTGCGCGCTGCCGGCCTGCGGATAGGCACGGTCCGGTTCCATCTTCACCGAGTGCACCAGGTCCGGGAACTTCATCGCATCCTGGATGAAGAACACCGGGATGTTGTTGCCCACCAAGTCCCAGTTGCCCTCCTGCGTGTAGAACTTCACCGCGAAGCCGCGCACGTCGCGCGGCGTGTCCACCGAGCCCGCGCCGCCGGCGACGGTGGAGAAGCGGCAGAACACCGGCGTACGCACGCCGGTCTCGTTCAACACGCACGCGGTGGTGTACTTCTTCAGCGACTTCGTCAACTCGAAGTAGCCGTGCGCGCCGGAACCGCGCGCATGCACGATGCGCTCGGGGATGCGCTCATGGTCGAAGTGGGTGATCTTCTCGCGCAGGATGAAGTCTTCCAGCAGCGTCGGTCCGCGGTCGTGCGCGCGCAGCGAGTTCTGGTTGTCGCTGACCGGGATGCCCTGGTTGGTGGTCAGCGGTGGATGCTTGCCGCCGGCGCTGAAGTGGAGTTCGCCGCCCGCGCCGCGCGTCGCGTTGTCGGCGGTGGGACGAGGGGAGGATTTCGCGGGGGATTTGCGCGCTGCCATGGGGGGCTCCTGGACGGCGTGGGCACTCCGTGGTGGAGGGCCTTGGCACGCTTCATCATCGGCGTGGCCGCGTGGAGACCGCGTTAGGAGGCGTTGACGGCGGGCCGACGCGCGGTCGCGGACACTGGCTGTCCGCATCCGGTGGCATCACTGTCGCCTTTCCCCTTGGAGATGACGCAATGGAAACGAACGAACTGCATCGCGGCCGCCTGATCGACCACATCCAGCTGGTCGTGCGCGACCTGCAGGCCAGCAAGGCCTTCTACAGCGCGGTGTTCGACGTGCTGGGCGTGCCGATGGGCGGCGAAGACGCGGGGTATTTCTGGGCGGACGAACTGTTCGTCTCCACCGCGGACAGCGAAGCCGCGCACGGCGAGCTCACCGGTCGCCACCACCTCGCGTTCCAGGCGCAGGACCGCGCGATGGTGGACCGTTTCCATGAGGTCGCGCTCGCGCACGGCGGCAAGGACAACGGCGCGCCGGGCCTGCGCGACTACCATCCCGGCTACTACGGCGCGTTTGTGCTCGACCCGGATGGCAACAACATCGAAGCGGTCTACCACGGCGAAGCCAAGCGCAGTGCGCAGTCGGTCAAGGTGGAGTTCTGAAACATCCTTCTCCCCGCGTGGCGGGGAGAAGGTGCCGAAGGCGGATGAGGGGCGAGCGCCGAACGTGGAGGCACCGCGTTACGTCGATTGCCTCGGCTCCGTTCGCCCCTCACCCGCCCTTCGGGCACCCTCTCCCCGCTTCGCAGGGAGAGGGAACGGCGATTGTGCGCGCTGGCTTACAGAAACATCCCGCCCGACGCCTCGATGCGCTGCGCATTCACCCAGCGGTTGGCCGGCGACAGCAGCGAGGCGACCACGCCGCCGATGTCGTCCGGCAGGCCGACGCGGCCCAGTGCGGTCTGTGAGGCGACGAAGGCATTGAGCTGCGCGTTGTCGCGCACGGCGCCGCCGCCGAAGTCGGTTTCGATCGCGCCGGGCGCCACGATGTTGACGGCGATGCCGCGCGCGCCCAGTTCCTTGGCCTGGTAGCGGGTCAGCACTTCCACCGCGCCCTTCATCGCCGCATACGCGGCGTAGCCGGGCAGGGCGAAACGGGTCAGGCCCGAGGAGATGTTGATGATGCGACCGCCATCGGCGAGCAGCGGCAGCAGCGCCTGGGTCAGGAAGAACGGCCCCTTCAGGTGCACGTCTACCAGCGCATCGAACTGCGCGCGCGTGGTCTCGGTGAAAGCGGCGTGCACGCCCATGCCGGCGTTGTTGACGAGGTGATCGAAGCGATCGTGACCCCAAGTGGTGAGCTGGGCGCGCACCGCGTCAACGAAAGCGTCGAACGTGTCGCTTTGGCCCACGTCCAGCGGCAGCGCTGCAGCGCGCTGACCGAAGGCTTCGATCTCGGCGACGACCGCCGCCGCTTCGGCCTGCTGGCTGCGGTAAGTGATGAGGATATCGTGACCCTGGCGAGCCACGGCCAGGGCCATGTTGCGGCCCAGGCCGCGGCTGCCGCCGGAGATCAGGGTGAGGGGGGAGGGGGAAGAAGCAGTCGCGGTCATGGCAGGTCTCCAGTCGGGGAATGCGGTGGATTCACCGTAGAGGCACTGTATTGGGTGAGATTCGACGGATAAATCGGCATAGAATGATTGGATCATTCGTCCAGTACGAACAATCGCCAAGGCTGCCATGAATCGTCTCGACGCCATGCAGGCCTTCGTCCGGGTCGCGGAGATGGCCAGCTTCACCCGCGCCGCCGACAGCCTGGGCATGCCCAAGGCGAGCGTCTCCACCGCCGTGCAGCAGCTGGAAGCCTGGCTGGGCACGCAGCTGCTGCACCGGACCACGCGGCGCGTGCAGCTGACCCAGGACGGGCAGGCGTTCTACGAGCGCTGCCAGGACCTGCTGGCGGACATGGACGAGGTGCAGCATCTGTTCGCGCGTTCGCCGCAGGCGCTGCGCGGCCGGTTGCGCGTAGACATGCCGGCGCGCTTCGCACGGCACTTCGTGCTGCCGCACCTGCCGGCGTTCCTGCAGGACCATCCGCAACTGGCGTTGGAACTGAGCTGCACCGACCGTCGCGTGGACGTGGTGCGCGAGGGCTTCGACTGCGTGCTGCGCGTGGGTACGCTGGCCGACACCAGCCTGATCGCACGGCCGTTGGGCCAGCTGCGCGTGGTGACCTGCGCCAGCCCGGACTACCTGCAACGGCATGGGGTGCCGCGGTCGCCGGATGAGCTGCACACGCATCGGCTGATCCACTACGCCAGCCAGTTCGGCGGCAAACCCGATGGCTGGGAGTACTGGGACGGCGCGCGCTACGCCAGCGTGCCGGTGGAAGGTGCGCTGACGGTGAACAGTTCCGACGCCTACGAAGCTGCCTGCATCGCCGGACTGGGGTTGATCCAGGCACCGGTCGCCGGCCTGCGCGCGCTGCTGGAGCAGGGACTGCTGGTGGAAGTACTGCCGCAGTACGCCGCGGAGCCGATGCCGGTGACGCTGCTGTACGCGCACCGCCGCCACCTGCCACAGCGCGTGCAGGCATTCATGGCGTGGCTGGCAGAGACGGTGCGGCCCTCCCTGGACGCCTGATCCACGACGTGGCGTGCACGGCGCACCTCATGCGGTCTGCCGTCCGCCGGTATCGACTTGCGCGCGGCGTCGCACGAGGAGGCGGAAGAATGGGCCGGTCAGCAGGGTCGACAGCACGGCCAGGGTGACCAGTGCGGCGAAGGCGTGTTCGGACAGCAGGCCATGGTCACGCAGGATGGTGGCCGCGACGATTTCCATCAGCCCCTTGCATTGCAGCAGCGCACCCACGGCCAGCGCTTCACGGCGCGACAGCGAGGGGGCCGGCGGACACAGCAGCACCGCGACCAGCTTGGCGACGACCGCCAGGACGAGCAGCACCAGCGACGCCTGCAGCGAGGCCCAGCCCAGCACCCCGCCATCGATCTTCAGGCCGCTGTGGCCGAAGAACAGCGGCGCCAGCCCGATCAGGGCGAACTGGCCCAGGCGTTCCACCGGCAGTCGCCTGGACCATGCCGGCGGCACCATCGCGCCACCGAAGTAGGCGCCGAGCAACGCATGCAGGCCCAGCTGCGAACTCGCCCAGGCGCCGGCCACGAGGAACACCGGTAATGACAGCCACACCAGCCAAAGGGGCAGCTGTCCGGGCATGCGCTGCGCCAGAGCGCCGGTGGCGGCCAGCATGACGAGCGTTCCCACCGCGAGCAGGTGCAGGGCGGAGACGCCGGCCAGCAGCGAACCGCCTTCGGCCACCAACAACAGCAGTGCCAAGCCGATCCACAGTACGGCGTCGTCGATCACGGCGATGCGCAGCGCGAGCTGGGTCAGCGGCCGGTGCAGTGGGCCGAGTTCGCGCACGATACCGATCAACACCGGTAGCGCGCTGACGGCGATGCACAGGCCGATCGCAAGCGTCCCCATCCAGGCGCCGCCCTCCGGCGCGTCCCAACCCGGCAAACCGGTGAAGTAGGCATGCGCTGCAAGCGTGCCGAGCGTGAACGGAAGCAGCAGCGCCATTCCCGCGCTGGCGACGAAGCGCAGCGCTTGCGTGGGAGGCAGTGGCTTGGCATCGGCGGTGGTGGGAAGGTGCGCGGACTGGCGCGTTTCCAGGCCGGCGGTGAACGCAAGCAGCAGCACGCCGATGAAGCCTATCTGGTCGCCGATCTTCGACGGTACGCCCCAGCTGGCAGGCAGCACGCCGGTGGCGGCCAGCAGCAAGCCGATGATGATGGGGATGACGGCGATGGGAATGGAACGCCCCAGCAAGCGCCACGCCGTCCAGGCGAGGCCGATGAAGATCAGGGCGTCGAGGGCGAGCGCAGTCAGGCCGGTCATGGCGGCGATGTTAACCGTGCCGCGCACATGGCGTCGCCGCCTGTCGGCAGCGGTGTGCTGTCCCTCTGCCCTGTGGGAGCGACGTCAGGTGCGAAGAGAGCCCGAGGTATCGCTGAAAGGCATCGCGACAGACGTCGCTCCCGCAAGCTGGAAGATCCGGTCCGGACAGTAGAAGGCCCCGCACTGCGGGGCCTTCTCTCGTGGATGGAACCCTGGCGGATTACGCCTCCACGTCGTCCTTGTACGCATCCACAGGAATGCACGCGCACATGACGTTCTTGTCGCCGTAGACGTTGTCCACGCGGGCGACCGGCGGCCAGTACTTCTGCAGCTTCAGCGTGGCCAGCGGGAACGCGGCCAGTTCGCGCGGATAGGCGTGGGTCCACTCGCTGGCCATCACCATCGTGGCGGTGTGCGGCGCGTTCTTCAGCGGGTTGTCCTCGCGGTCCAGTCGGCCGTCCTCGACAGCACGCATCTCCTCGCGGATCTCGATCATCGCGTTGATGAAGCGGTCCAGTTCGTGCTGCGATTCGCTCTCGGTCGGCTCGACCATCAGCGTGCCGGCGACCGGGAAGCTCAGCGTGGGCGCATGGAAGCCGAAGTCGATCAGGCGCTTGGCGACGTCCTCGGCGCTGATGCCGGTGGCGTCCTTGATCGGGCGCAGGTCGAGGATGCACTCGTGCGCCACCAGCCCGTTGCGGCCGGTGTAGAGCGTCTCGAAGTGCGGTTCCAGACGCTTGGCGATGTAGTTGGCGTTGAGCAACGCAACCTGGGTGGCCTTGCGCAGGCCGGCCGCGCCCATCAGCGTGATGTACATCCAGCTGATCGGCAGGATGCTGGCGCTGCCGAAGCTGGCCGCACTGACCATGCCGACATCGCCTTCGTCGCCCAGCTTCTTGGGCAGGTACGGCGCCAGGTGTGCCTTCACCGCGCACGGACCGACGCCGGGGCCGCCGCCGCCGTGTGGGATGCAGAACGTCTTGTGCAGGTTGAGGTGCGAGACGTCCGAGCCCCACTTGCCGGGCTTGGCGACGCCGACGAGGGCATTCATGTTGGCGCCGTCGGTATACACCTGCCCGCCGTGCTGGTGGACGATGTCGCAGATGGCGACCACGTCTTCCTCGAACACGCCATGCGTGGACGGGTAGGTGATCATGATCGCGGCCAGGCGGTCGCTGTACTTCTCGGCGGCGCGGCGGATGTCCTCCACGTCGACGTTGCCGTTGGCATCGCACTTGGTGACCACCACGGTCATGCCGCACATCTGTGCGCTGGCCGGGTTGGTGCCGTGCGCGGACTCGGGGATCAGGCAGATGTCGCGGTGTGCTTCACCGCGCGCGCGATGGTAGGCGCGGATGGCGAGCAGGCCGGCGTATTCGCCCTGTGCGCCGGAGTTCGGCTGCAGGCTGACCGCGTCGTAACCGGTGCACTCCACCAGCATCGCTTCCAGTTCGTCGATCAGCTGCGTGTAGCCGGCGGCCTGTTCGGCCGGCGCCAGCGGATGGATGTTGCCGAATTCCGGCCACGTCACCGGGATCATCTCGGCGGTGGCGTTGAGCTTCATGGTGCAGCTGCCCAGCGGGATCATGGTGCGGTCCAGCGCCAGGTCCTTGTCGGAAAGCGCGCGCATGTAGCGCAGCAGTTCGTGTTCGCTGTGGTGCGTGTTGAACACCGGGTGGGTCAGGAAGTCGCTGGTGCGGCGCAGGGCGGCCGGGATCAGCGACGGCGCGCTGGCGTCCAGCGCGTCGACCGACGGCAGTGCGGCGCCTTCGCCGGCGAACACGCCCCACAGCGCGTCGATGTCGGCGCGGGTGGTGGTTTCGTCCAGCGAGATGCACAGTGAGCCGTTGCCGCGCACGCGCAGGTTGAGGCGGGCGGCACGGGCACGGGCGAGGATGGCGTCACCCGCATCACCCGGTTCGACGCACAGGGTGTCGAACGCGCTGGCATGCACGGTCGGGTAGCCGAGCGTACGCAGGCCCTCGGCGAGGATGGCGGTGAGGCGGGCGACGCGACCGGCGATGCGCGCCAGGCCCTCGGGGCCGTGGTAGACGGCATACATGCTGGCCATCACCGCCAGCAGCACCTGTGCGGTGCAGATGTTGGACGTGGCCTTCTCGCGGCGGATGTGCTGCTCGCGCGTCTGCAGCGTCAGGCGGTAGGCGGGCTTGCCTTCGGCATCGACCGACACGCCGATCAGACGGCCGGGCATGCTGCGCTTGTAGGCGTCGCGGCAGGCCATGAAGGCTGCGTGCGGACCGCCGAAGCCGAACGGCACGCCGAAGCGCTGCGAGTTGCCGATGACGATGTCGGCGCCCATCTCGCCCGGCGGCTTCAGCAAGGTCAGTGCAAGCAGGTCGGTGGCGACGACGAACAGCGCCTGGTTCGCATGGATGGTGTCGGCGTCCTTCGACCATTCCTCGACCCAGCCGCTGGAGGCGGGGTACTGGACCAGCACACCGAAGTAGTCGCCGGCGGCGAGCTTCTCGTGGAAGGCGTCGGTGGAACGGACGACGTCGACGGTGATGCCCAGCGGTTCGGCGCGCGTGGCGAGCACTTCCAGCGTCTGCGGATGGGTGTCGCCGGCGACCAGGAAGGTGTTGGACTTCGACTTGGCCGAGCGCTTGGCCAGCGTCATCGCCTCGGCGGCGGCGGTGGCTTCGTCCAGCAGCGAGGCGCTGGCGATCTCCATGCCGGTCAGATCGGTGACCATGGTCTGGAAGTTGATCAGCGCTTCCATGCGGCCCTGCGAGATCTCCGCCTGGTACGGCGTGTAGGCGGTGTACCAGGCCGGGTTCTCGAGGATGTTGCGCAGGATGACCTTGGGCGTGTGGGTGCCGTAATAGCCTTGGCCGATGAAGCTGCGGAACACCTGGTTGCGGTCCGCCACGGCGCGAATCTTGGCCAGCGCCTCTTCCTCGTTGATCGGTGCGGGCAGGGCCAGCGGCTGCGCCGACTTGATGCTGCCCGGCACGATGGCGTCGGTCATCGCATCCAGCGAGTCGTGACCGACCACGCGCAGCATGTGCGCGATCTCGGCGTCGTTGGGGCCGATGTGGCGTTCGAGGAACGCGCCGTGGTGTTCCAGCTCGCGCAGGGAGGGGGTGTTCGACATGGCAGGCATCCGGAAGGGCAATAGGGCCAGCGTGCGGAAGCCGCACGTGGGGTGCCCCTCTGTCCTTTTGCCTGAGAGTTTGGAAGCGCGCCGACGAGGAAGTCGCGTGCTTCGTGCCCCTTCGGCGCCGGCGCTGCCGCATGGGCGGCCGGTCTCTCCAGAGTGTTTGCAGCAGCGGTGGTATCGGGCCTGAGCGATTACGGGCGTTTGCGCCTTCGGCAGCACGTCGCGGGCGACGGGCTTCTCCCACCTGGTCTTGCCGGCGGATTATAGCCCGCCGCGGCGGGCCGCCGGCGGTTTCGGCGTACCATGTGCAGCCCCGCGTCGCCTGTTCATGCATGCCGGCCGCGCCCGCCTGGAGTTTTTCCCCGCAATGACGGCCCCCCGCGCCATCTCCAACCGCCGCCTGGCCCTCCTGCTGGGTGGGCTGGCGATGTTCGGTCCGTTCTCCATCGATACGATCTTCCCGGCGTTCCCCGCCATGGGCGTGCACCTGGGCGCGGACAAGGTGGCCATGCAGCAGACGATCAGCGTGTACCTGCTGACGTATGCGCTGATGAGCCTGGTGCATGGCCCGTTGTCGGACACGTTCGGCCGCAAACGGGTGATCCTGGGGGGGCTGATCGTGTTCCTGCTGGCGTCGGTGGGCTGCGCACTGTCCACCGACATGGCCACCTTGCTGTTCTTTCGCGCCGTGCAGGGCCTGTCGGCGGGCGTGGGCTTCATCGTCGGGCGCGCGGTGATCCGCGACGCGCGCAACGGCGACGATGCGCAGCGGCTGATGAGCCAAGTCTCCATGATCTTCGGCATCGCGCCGGCCATCGCGCCGATCGTGGGCGGCTGGATCCTGGGCTGGAGTGCGTGGCCGATGATCTTCTGGTTCCTCGCCGCCTTCTCGCTGCTGTTGCTGGTGGCGGTGGTTGGCTGGCTGCCGGAAACGCATCCTGCGGAAGCGCGCCTGAAAGTCTCGCCCCGGCGCCTGCTGCGTGATTACGTGGGCATCGTGCGCAACCGGCGCTTCGTGCGGCTGGCGCTGGCCGGTTCACTGAGTTTCGGCGGCCTGTTCCTGTACATCGCTTCTGCGCCGGCGTTCGTAATGGATCTGCTGCATCTGAACGAGCAGCAGTTCGCGTGGCTGTTCCTGCCGACCATCGGCGGCATGGTGCTGGGCGCGTTCCTGTCCGGGCGTGCGGCGGGGCGTGTCGAGGGCGCACGGCTGGTGAAGATCGGTTATGCGTGCATGGCGGTGGCGATGGTGGCGAACGTGGCCTACAACGCGTGGGCGGGCGACGACATCCGCGTGCCCTGGGCGGTGCTGCCCATGATGCTGGCGGCGTTGGGCGTGGCGCTGGTGTTCCCGATCCTGACCTTGGCCATCCTGGACATGTATCCGCGCCAGCGTGGCGCCGCGTCGTCGCTGCAGGCCTTCAGCAACCTGGTGATCAACGCGATCATCGCCGGCCTGCTTTCGCCGCTGCTGAGCCAGCATGGCCTCCACCTGGCGCTGGGCATGGCCGGCTTCGTCCTGGCAGGCTGGCTGATGTGGCAATGGGAAGCGAACGCCAGCCGGCGCCTGCCCGCGTGCCCGCGCGAGCCCGCTGCGCTCGAACCCACCGATCAACTCTGACTTCCTGCGAGACCGTCCATGTCCATCCAGTCCAAGGCGCGCCGCGAGGCGAAGAAGCGCAAGGCGACCAAGGCGCACAACCAGGCACGGGCGAATGCGCCCGCCATCGAGCCGCATGCCGAGTTGCGCAATCCCGAAGGCGAGCTGCTGGCCGGCGTCGTGCGCCAGGCTGGCGTCTGGGTGCTGGGCATGGACGGCCGGATCGCGGGCACTTCCGACAGCGCCGCCGAAGTACTGGCGATGATCAAGCAGGCGGCGGTGCTGCACGAAGCACAGGGCAACGTGGTGCGCCTGGTGTATTCCGACGAACTGCGCGACACCGCCGTGATCGAAGCCGCCACGCAGGGGCTGACGCTGGAACAGTTCGAAGCGCAGCTCGCCGAACAGATGAAGACGGGCAAGCCGGATCCGGCGCCGGACGTGAACTGAGGCGCGTTGTATCCCTGTAGGAGCGACGTCAGTCGCGACCGCGGCCTGGGATTGGCCATCGACGAGTCACGAGGCGGCGGTGATTCTGCTGCCGCGCTCTGTGCTTATCTTGGTCGCACTCGACTCCTCCAGCCGTGCGGTCGCGACTGACGTCGCTCCTACAAGGTCGCATGCGGTCGGCGCAGCCACACTGTCAGACCCGCCGTGACGCCCACCGGCACCCAGACCCAGCGCAGTTCCGAGGCCAGCACCTCGGCGCCACGCGCGCTGAAGAAACGATTCACGAATGGCGAGACTTCGATCACCCGCCATGGAGCGAAGTGGCGTGCGTCGGACCACGGCCAGAACAGCGCGACGCCCAGGCCACCATCGGTCAGCATGTCCAGCAGCGGGTGGGAGGCCACGCACAGGGCGATGAACAGGAATGCGGTGACGGCGCGCACCCTCAACCATCGCGCGAAGCCCGCCGTGAATACTCCGCAGAAAACGGCGAATGCGAGCGAGTGGCTTGCGCCCCGATGGCCGAAATCATGAGCGTATTCGATCCCCAGCTTGAACATCGCCACGTCGGCATCCGGCAGCATCGCGGCTGCCATGCCGGCGACGACCAGTTTCGGAGGAAGACGTGTCCGCCCCAGGGCAACGCCGGCGGCCAGGGGAATCAAGGCGTGGGTGAAGATGGTCGGCATGTCAGTGGATGCTCTTCGGTCGGTTAGCATCCAGCCTGCGTGCGCGATGTGTGCTGGCGATGAAGCCTGTGAGGGTCCGCAAAGGAAGAGGCCGGCATACGCCGGCCTCTTCGTCACCTGCTCGCTGCGATCAGCGCTCGCGCAGCGTGTGTCGCGTGGGAGTCATCACGCGGGGACGTTCGATGGCGGGCCGCGCTGTCGGCCTTGTCATGGTTTCCGTTGGGGTGAGGGTGCGTGAGCCCTGGCCCTGCGCGACGGCGCCGGCAGAACGTACCAGCGGCTGCGAGCTGTTCTCGCGTACCGGCTCCGAGGCTATCCACTGTTTGATGTGCGGAAAGACCAGGTCGAGCCGCGAGTAGTGGTCGCGGTTGAGGGCATTTCCGGTGGAACCGGTGTTGGAGCACAGGGCATCGCCACCCAGCAGGCCACCCCGCAGGCGCAGGCTGTTGTCGCGGTAGCGCGTGAACAGGCCCGAGCCGCTGCTGCCGCCTTCCGTGGTGCCTTCGAGCCAGGCCACGGTATAGAGCTCGGCGTAGGTATCGGTGACATGCTGGCCCCGGGATACTTTCTTGGCGTCGCCTTGGGGATGATGGATGGCGATGACGTCCGCGCTGCTGGCCAGGGTGCTGGCATCCCAGCCTGCGAACGTGGCATTGGCGGGAGCAGGATTCTTCAGGCGCAACAGCAGCGCGTCCAGGTCTTCGTCCGCATACAGCAGGTCCGCGCCGCCGACGACCGGGTTACGCCTCGCGCCATCCGCGCCGCCACAGGTGGAGTTCTCGTATGCCCAATAGGTGTTGAGCGTATTGGCTACCGACTGGCTGGAAATGCAATGTGCCGCGGTATAGAAGTAGGGCACCTGCGTCGAGGGGACGGTGTCGTTGAGCAGTGTGCCGGTGCAGACATAGCCCTTGCCGTCGCTCTCGACGAAGGTCATGTGGGCCACGGCGTTCTTCGCCTGCACGAAGGCAGGGCCGTACTCGGCAACCTTGCAGACCACGTCGATGTTGCAGCTGCCAGCGTCGCCCAGCGACTTGAGTAGCTTGAAATCGTTGCGGCTGTTGGTCAGCAAGTGCGACAGCTTCGGTGCCTGCAGGCGTGCCTGCAATGCCTTGACGTGTGCGGGACGATAGATCTCGATGATCTGGGTGGCGCCGTCGGTGCCGGGTGTCCAGTAGATGCCTTGCGCATCCACCAGTCGCTGTGCCTCGGATGCGTTCACTGCTGCAATCACCTGTGAAGGTGCGTCGGAGCCGCCGAAGCGCAGTTCGACATGCGGATGCAGTCCCTGCAGTTTCAGTCCCACGCGCAGGCCGAGGGCATCCGGCGAAGTGACCTGCAAGCGTGCGACCGCGCCGCCCGTCTTCAGGGGAATCCAGCGCAGCACCGGCGTCGTGCGGTCGACGCCTTCACCCGCGAGCCCACGGCCCACGCCTATCTGGGTGGCCTTGATACGCTGGATCGTGTTGTACCGTTGCACGTCGAGCAACCGGTTGATGTGTAGTTCCCGGTAGTCCAGTGGGGTGACGCTGCGTGACGGGAAGGCGCCGAGCTTCCATTGCGATGGCGCCAATGTTGGCGTGCGGCTGGTTTCGCTGCCGACCTGCGGACTGGTCTGTGCGACGGCGCAGTGAGGCGAGGCCAGCAAGACAAGCAGCAGGAGGGGGTAGCGCGCTTTCATCAATGACATCCTTATGGCCGTGTGTTCTGAATGGAAAGACGGGCCGTCACCGGCCCGTCCCGTTGCCGGAGCTTACGACTTCGCGGGTGTCGAGGGCGCCGGCGTTGCTGCCGCCGCAGGCACCTGCCAGCCGCAGGTCTGCCCTTCGTTCTGCTGCTTCAGCCAATCCTGCAGCGGGGCGAAGTATTCCAGCACCGCGCCGGCGTCCATCTTTTCGCCGCCGGTGAGTTCCTTCAGCGTGGACTGCCACGGCTGGCTTGCGCCCTTTTCCAGCATCGCCCAGAACTTCTGGCCCGCCGCCTTGTTGCCGTAGAAGCTGCAGTTGTACAGCGGACCCTTGTAGCCGGCCGCGTCGCACAGACCTTTGTAGAACTGGAACTGCAGCACGTGCGAAAGGAAGTAGCGCGTGTACGGCGTGTTGCCCGGCACGTGGTACTTCGCGCCCGGATCGAAGAAATCCTCGCCGCGTGCGGTGGCGGGTGCAACGCCCTGGTACTTCGCCTTCAGTTCCCACCACGCCTTGTTGTAATCGGTCGGCTTGATGCTGCCGTCGAACACGCCCCAGCGCCAGCGGTCGATCATCAGACCGAACGGCATGAACGACACCTTCGCCAGTGCCATGCGCATCTGAGCATTGATCAGCGCCTCGTTGCTCTGCTGCGGCGCATCGACCATGCCGATCGACTTCAGGTAGTCCGGCGTCATCGCCAGCACCATGGTGTCGCCGATCGCTTCGTGGAAGCCGTCGTGCGCGCCGGTCTGGAACAGCGGCGGCAGCTTGTTGTAGGCCAGGTAGTAATAGACGTGGCCCAGCTCGTGGTAGATGGTGGTGAAGTCTTCCTCGTTCGGCTTGATGCACATCTTGGTGCGCACGTCGCCGCTCATGTTCATGTCCCACGCGCTGGCGTGGCAGACCACGTCGCGGTCCATCGGCTTGATGAACTGGGTCTTGGTCCAGTAGCTCTCCGGCAGCTTGGGCATGCCGAGGCTGGTGTAGAACTCCTGCGCGCGCTCTGTCATCTGCTTGGCTACCTGCAGTTGCGCCTCACGCTCGGCCTGGAACAGCTTGTCGGTGCCCGGGCCAGGGCCGGCCTTGCCGAGCGCGGCCTGGTAGTCGGCCTGATACTGCTTCTCCAGTGCGCCGGTGATGTCCAGGCTGCCTGCGCCCTTGTAGGGTTCCAGCACATCCCAGAGGTTGCCCCAGTCCTGCTGCCACATGTTGCCCATCAGGTGCGCGGGCAGCAGGCCGTTGACCTGGCCCTTTTCCACGCCGTAGGTGGCCTGCAGCTTGGTGCGGGTGTAGCAGTGCAGCTGCTCGTAAAGCGGCTTGACCTGGCCCCACAGGCGGTCGGTCTCGGCGGCGATTTCGGCGGGCGTCATGTCGTACCCGCTGCGCCACATCTCGCCGGCATCGGCGAAGCCCATTTCCTTCGAGCCCTCGTTCACCAGTTCGACGAAGCGCGTGTAATCGGTGCGCATCGGCTGCGCGATGGTGTGCCAGCCCTGCCAGGCGTCGAGCTGGGCGTCATAGTCGCGACTGCTGCGCAGCACATCCTCGAGTTCGCCCAGCTGGCGGCACTTCTTGTCGTCGCCTTCGCCGGTGCAGTAGGTGCCGGCACCGTAGGTGCCTTCCATCTTGGTGGCGATCTGGGTCAGCTCGGCCAGCTTGGCCGGGTCCTTCGGTGCAGGCATCGCGGTGGCCAGCTTCAGCAGCTGAATGGCGCGCGCGGTCTCGGGCGACATCTTCTGGCCTTCGAATTTCTTCGCCTGTTCGATCCAGCTGTTGAGCTGGGTCAGGTAGCGCTCGTTGCCTTTCGCGGCCAGCAGCTGGCTGTCGTCGTTGATGTAGGTGCTGGACAGCCACTGCGCGGCGGTCAGTTCCGGGTACATCTTCTTGAGTTCGTCGTTGACCCGCGCGATGAACTGGTCGGCGGTCTCGCCTTTCGGCGCAGCGGGCGTGGCCGTTTCGGTGGCAGGCTCATCCTTCTTGCAGGCAGCGAGCGTGGCGATGCTCGCGCCGACGGCGAGGGCGAGCAGGAGGTGGCGATGCTTCACGGGACGTCCTTCAGGGTGCGCGGGCGCAGGAACCGGAAGGGTAGTGAGGGTGGGGGAGGGGGTGCAAGTGCGGCGCCCATTTCCCCTGTAGGAGCGACGTAAGTCGCGACCGCAAGGCGTCGGCGCCCATCTCCCTCTGTAGCCGGATGCATCGGCTTGCACGTCGCCGGAAGGTGGACGGTCGCGACTTACGTCGCTCCTACATAGACACCCAGCCTCAGCGGTGCGGCAGACCACGTTCTCGCAGGAACGCCCGGGCATCCTCGGCATCCTGCTCGAACCACGCTTGTGTCGATCCGAGCCTATAGGTGTAGCCCCAGGCATCCATGTCGGCCATCAGCCGTCCACGCCCCACGCCCGGCAACTGGTCGGCCAGGATGATCTGCAGGCAGCAGGTGGCGTCTTCCTCGATCACCGAGTCGGTGGCATCGGTATGCACCTGCGCCCGCCGCTCGGGCGGAAGCACGATCAGGTGGCAGGCTTCGTGCAGCATCGAATGCACGGGCGTGTCGCCGCGCGCATAGACGTTGTGGGCGATGACGCCGGCCTCGGGCTCGCCCCAGAAGCTGCCGGGGATCGGTGCATCATCGGCCACGCGGTGCAGCCGCAGCCCGTAGGACGACAGCAGTCTATCGGCGGCGTCGACCGGCAGGTCGCGTACCCGCAGCACGTCAACAGCTTCGATGGCGACGGGAGCGGAGGCAGGCGTCATGGACGGGTAGAGCGGAGCTTGCTCCGCTGCTTTTTGGTAACAACCGGATGCCGTTTGAGCGGAGCGAGCTCCGCTCTACGAGGTCGGCTGCGTCAGGGATTGCCTTCCGGCAGCGCGACCGAGATGTCCAGCACGTCGTGGTCGCCGTCCTTGATCAGGTCGACCTTCACCGCATCGACGTCGACGTTGACGTACTTCTTGATGACTTCCAGCAACTCGCGGCGCAGCAGCGGCAGGTAGTCGGGAGCGCCACGCGAATTGCGTTCCTGCGCGATGATGATCTGCAGGCGGTTCTTCGCGGTTTCGGCGGTGTTCTTCTTCGCCTTGAGGAAATCGAACAGGCCCATGTTCAACCTCCGAACAACTTGGTGAAGAAACCCTTCTTTTCAAGGGTGATGAAGCGCATCGGGCGGTCTTCGCCCAGCAGGCGGCCCACGGTGTCGTCGTAGGCCTGGCCGGCCGGCGACTCCAGGTCGAGGATGACCGGTTCGCCCTTGTTGGAGGCGTTGAGCACGTCGCCGGACTCCGGGATCACGCCCAGGGTCTTCAGGCCCAGTACGTCTTCCACGTCCTTGATGCTGAGCATCTCGCCGCCTTCCACGCGCGCCGGGTTGTAGCGTGTCAGCAGCAGGTTGGCCTTCAGCGTCTCGCCGTTCTCGGCCTTGCGGGTCTTGGAGTCCAGCAGGCCGAGGATGCGGTCGGAGTCGCGCACGGAGGACACTTCCGGGTTGACCACCACGATGGCCTGGTCGGCGAAATACATCGCCAGGAACGCGCCCTTCTCGATGCCGGCCGGCGAGTCGCACACGACGTAGTCGAAGCCATCGTCGGACAGATCCTTCAGCACCTTCTCCACGCCTTCCTTGGTCAGCGCATCCTTGTCGCGGGTCTGCGAGGCGGCCAGCACGTACAGCGTGTCGAAGCGCTTGTCCTTGATGAGGGCCTGCTTCAGGGTGGCTTCGCCCTGGGTGACGTTGACGAAGTCGTACACGACGCGGCGTTCGCAGCCCATGATGAGGTCGAGGTTGCGCAGGCCGACGTCGAAGTCGATGACCGCGACCTTCTTGCCGCGACGCGCGAGGCCGCAGGCGATGCTGGCGCTGGTGGTGGTCTTGCCCACGCCGCCCTTGCCGGACGTGACTACGATGATTTCAGCCAACGGTGTTCTCCTTGGTCGTTCTTCTATTCGGGGTAACGCCGCGCATCATTCCTGCGCGACGATTTTGAGTTGGTCCTGGTCCAGCCAGATCTGCACGGCCTTGCCGCGCAGTTCCTTGGGTACTTCCTCCATCACTTTGTAGTGACCGGCGACGGCGACCAGTTCGGCATGGAACTCGCGACAGAAAATGCGCGCATCGGCATTGCCGCGTGCGCCGGCGAGGGCGCGGCCGCGGAGCGCGCCGTAGATGTGGATGGAGCCGTCGGAGATGACTTCGGCACCGGCACCCACGGTGCTGAGCACGGTCAGGTCGCGGTTCTCGGCATACAACTGCTGACCGGAACGCACGGGGGTCTTCTGGACCAGGCCGGGCTTGGTGTCCACCGCCTTGGAAGCGGCGGGCGCCGCTGCCGCTCTGGCAGGAGCGGCCTCAACCGCGGCCGAGCGGGCGGCGGGAGCGGCCGGGGCTGGAGCGCCTGCTACAGGTTCGTATTGGGCGCGGAACTTGGCCAGCAGGGGCAGGCCGAGCTGTTCGGAGAGGGTTTCGGTTTCGCGCGTGCCGTAGGCCAGCGCGACCGGGAGCACGCCGGCGCCGCGCAGGCCGTCGATCAATGCGCGCGCGGTGGCTTCGTCCGGCAGGCGGGTCAGCCCGCCGAAGTCGACGATCACGGCCGCACGGCCGAACAGCTTGGGTGCGCGCTCCACCCGCTCGCGCATCTCGCGGATCAACTGGTCGACATCGAGGGTGCGGATGCGGAGGTTGGCGATGCCGACCTGGCCGATCTTCAGTTCGCCGGCCTGTTCGTAGTCCATGGAGGCTCGCGTCACGCTCATGTACCCGTCGGCCGTTGCGCGCTGGCGTCGGCCAGCAAGCGGGTGCGGGCCCACGGGACATCGGGGAGGGCGTCGCCGTACGTGTCGCGCACCCACGGGTAGCTGCAGAGCTCCTTCATCAGCATGCTGGCGCGAACGTCAGCCTCGGCCATGACGTTCTGGCCCACTTCGCGGAAACCGAAGCTGCCGTGGAAGAGCAGGGCCGGGTCGGCACCGTGGTCGAGGAAGACTTCGCAGGCCAGCTGTGGATAGCGCAGCTCGGCGAAGCTCTGCACGTCGGCGTAGAACGCACGGCCCACGCCGCCGCCGCGGCGGCGGCTGGCCACCACGATGCGGTCGATATAGAAGAACTGCGGGTAGCGCTCGCGGAACCAGGCGAAATTGCTGCTGTCATGGCCGGCGTCCGAGCCGAAGCCGACCAGGAAACCGGCGAGGTTGCCGTCGCGCTCTGCGACGCGGAAGTACTCGGCCTGTTCGTAAAAGCGGCGGACCTTGGCCGAATCCAGCGGCAGGATCGCCAGTCCGGCATTGTTGTTGAGGGCTAGGACGGAATCCAGCTCGTGCTCACGCACGTCGCGGATGACAATCGACATTACCTGACTCCGAACGGGTCTTGCAGGGTGGCGCACGGCCAAGCGGGGATTATCGCATGGTGCCGCGGCGACGGGCGAGGCGGTGGGTGAGCGGGGGATGAACCCGGCCTTCCCCCGTTCCAACGCGGGCATGACTTTAGTTGGGACATGGCCGCATACGATTCCGCCTAAGATGCCCGGATGTTGGGACGACTCAGCCATACCCGCCTGCTGCGCGCCGCCGGGCTCTACACGTGGGCCCTGGTGGGGATCCCCATCATCCTGAATGTGTGGGTGCTGCCTCCGTCCAGTGGAACGGACGAGCAGGGCGTGAACCTGCCGCTGACCGCGTTGTGCTACTTCACCTTTGGCGTCGTGTACTGGCTGGCGACGCGCGCGCTAGATGGCCACCGGGATGGCGTGCCGGTGGCATGGAACGTGCCGTTGGCCATGGTGCTGACGGCAACCGCGATCGGGGTGGGGTTCTACACCCAGACCGGGCTGGGCGCCGTGCTGCTGCTGATCATGGCCGGCGTGCTGCCCTGGCTGCTGGAACTGCGCTTCGCGGTGGCCTGGCTGCTGGCCGCGCACGTCCTGCTGGTGCCGTCGTTCATGGCCCGCGACGACTTCAATTTCTGGGAGGCCCTGTTCCAGTCGATGTTCTACGTGGGGTTTTCGGCCTTCGTGCTGATCACCACCTACGTGGCGCGCCAGCAGGCCCAGGCGCGTGAAGAGCAGCGTCGACTCAACGCGGAGCTGCGTGCCACCCGCGTGCTGCTCGCGGAAAGCGCCCGCGTGAATGAGCGCACCCGCATTTCCCGCGAATTGCATGACCTGCTCGGGCACCACCTGACCGCGCTGAGCCTGAATCTGGAGGTGGCCGGCCACATGACCGAGGGCCGGGCGCAGGAGCATGTGCGTCAGGCGCACACGCTGGCACGCCTGCTGTTGACGGATGTGCGCGAGGCGGTCAGCCAGCTGCGCGACAGTGGCGCCATCGACCTGGGGGCGGCGCTGGTCCCGCTGGCCGAAAAGGTCCCTTCACTGGCCATCCACATGGACATCGAAGAGCCACTGACCCTCGAAGATCCGCACCGCGCTCATGTATTGCTGCGGTGCACCCAGGAGATCATCACCAATGCCGTGCGCCACGCCGACGCCCGCAACCTTTGGCTGCATTGTCGGCGCGATGGGGCCAGGATACTGATCGACGCCCGCGACGACGGTGCCGGCAGTGGGCAGGTGATCGCCGGCAACGGTCTGACCGGCATGCGCGAGCGCCTTTCCCAGTACGGTGGCGACCTGCGCATCGAGACACAGCCCGGGCGCGGCTTCTGCCTGCACATCGCGTTGCCCGTCAACGAGGCCATTCCCGGCCTCGCGCCCCGCCCACTTCCCCAACCCGAACCCACACCCGAGCTCAGCTCCGGAGGAACCCCGTGATCCGTGTCTGTCTGGTCGACGACCAAACCCTGGTGCGCCAGGGCATCCGTTCCCTGCTGGCGCTGGACGACGGCATCGAAGTGGTGGCCGAGGCCGCGGACGGCAAGCAGGCCGTCGACCTGGTCCCGCAGGTCAACCCCGACGTGGTGCTGATGGACATGCGCATGCCGGTGATGTCGGGCCTGGAGGCGCTGCAGGCACTGGCCAGGACGGGCCAGCTTCCCCCCACCATCATCCTGACCACGTTCGACGACGACCAGCTCGTCCTTGCCGGGTTGAAGGCGGGCGCCAAGGGCTACCTGCTGAAGGATGTGTCGCTGGAGCAGCTGGTCGGCGCCATCCGCACGGTGGCCGGCGGCGGCTCGCTGGTGCAGCCGGCCGTCACCCAGCGCCTGCTGTCCGGCCTGGAGCACATGCGCAACGAGTTCGTCAGCCTGGACCGCCCGGACCCGTTGACGGACCGCGAGACCGAGATCCTCCGGCTGATGGCCAGCGGCTTCTCAAACAAGGAGATCGCCAACTCGCTGGGCGTGGCCGAGGGGACCATCAAGAACCATGTCTCCAACATCCTCTCCAAGCTGGGTGTGCGCGACCGCACGCGGGCGGTGCTCAAGGCGTTCGAACTGCAGTTGGTCTGAAGCCCGCGGCAGGGTCTGTTGCTGCAGCGCACAGGTGCGCCATGGCTGCCGAGGCCCCTTTCCATACGCCCCGGAATAGGGCGGCCAACCGGTGTCAGGTGGGCTGCCCGAAGGCTGCCAACCCTGCTAGGATGCGCGTTGCATTTTTTCACGGCCGAGGCACCGGCCCCCGGAGACTCCTGAATGACCCGTTTGATCGAGTTCGTGATTGCGTTGGCGCTGGTTCTGGCGCTGTTTCTGGTGATCGGCCTGGTCCTGCCGTCCTCGCGCGAGTTGCAGGAAAGTGTCGAGACCAACCGTCGCATGACCATCGTGTTCGACACGCTGAACAACGTGCGTCGACTGAAGGACTGGAACCCGCTGATCCCGAGCGCGGCCAACGAACTGAGCTACTCGGGCGGGGAAGACAACGCCGGCGTCGGCGCGAAGGTGGACTTCAACTCCGCCAATGCGGGCTGGGGCCAGGGCAGCTGGGAAATCGTCGAGAGCGAGCGTCCGGCGCCGAGCGGTGGCACCGGCAAGATCGTGTACGCGATCACCGACAAGCGCATGGGCAGCGACAAGCGCAGCGTCTTCATGCTGGAGCCGAGCGGCAAGAACAACCGCAACGTGAAGATCACCCAGAGTTACGAGGTGAAGTACGGCTTCAACCTGCTTGGCCGCTACGCCGGCATGTACGTGAGCCGCCACGTCGGTGACGCCGTCAAGGCCGGCCTGTCGAAGCTGACCAACATGCTGGCCACCGTGCCGAATTTCGATTACCGCACCGAAGGCAGCCCGCTGACCGACCTGAAGGTCGTCGAGGTGCCGGCCGAAGATCTGCTGGTCGTCAACGCCGGCAACATCGACCGCACCAACGACGCCATCAAGGCGTCGATCAAGCAGAACCAGGAGTGGATCAAGCGCGTGATGGATGCCAACGGCCTGGTCGCCGCCGGTCCGCTGCGCATCATCACCACCGACTTCGGCACCGAGAAGTACGCGTTCGACGTGGCGCAGCCGGTCCGCAAGGGCAGTGCGGCGCCGAAGGCCGATGCCGCCGCCGAAGGTGGCGCGGCGCCTGTCGATGCGCCTGCGCCGGTCGCTTCCGCGGGCGAGTTGAAGGTCACCATCCCCTCGGGCGCACCGGTCGAGTACGTCCGTACCGAAGCCCGCAAGTCGGCGTTCGCCAGCTACACCGGCTACATGGCCGAACTCGACAACCAGCGCAATGCGCTGCGCGCCTGGGCCGTCACCGCCGGCCACGAAGTCGTCGATCGTCCGTACGAGTCCTGGAAGTCGGGTGTCGATGGCTCCTTCGATGCCGGCGGCAAGTTCGACATCTACTGGGCGGTCAAGCAGTAAACCTGCCCGAACCATCGTCCGCAATGACGAGTACCACGCCAACGCGCCGCTTCATGCGGCGCGTTGCGTTTGTGGGAATGCGGATCCCCGCGTTTCTTTCCGCCCCTGGCAGGATGCCGGCCCCTCCACGAGGTCTCCAGCACCCATGAACTACGACCGTCGCCAGCGCAAGCCTTCTTTCCTCGCGTTTTCCGGGGCCGTATTCGCCGCTGCGGCTGTCGGTCTGTCGGCGTATGCCTCGCACGGCGTGGGTACCGGTATCGCGCAGTCGCACCTGCAGACCGCCGCGTTGTTCGGTTTCGGGCATGGGCTTGCCCTGGCGGCGCTGGCGCCCGGCACCACGCGGCGCATGGGCAAAGTGGCGTTGTGCCTGCTGCTGATGGGCACGCTGCTTTTTTCGGGCAGTCTGGTGGCCGGTGCGCTGGGGGGTCTCAGCACGCGCCTCGCTCCGGTCGGGGGCATCACCCTGATGCTGGGCTGGTTGCTGTGGGCATTGGACGCGGTCCGGCGCTGACGGCATGCCCCGTCACGCGCGCGGCTTTGATACGGAGCATGCCTGGGATCACCTGACCCGGCGTGACCGCAGGCTGGGTGCGTGGATGAAGCGGATCGGCTATATCGAACCGCAACCCACCTGGAAGAAGAGTTTCGATCCGGTCGATGCGCTGGCAAGAGCGATCCTCTATCAGCAGCTCAGCGGCAAGGCCGCCGCCACCATCGTGGGACGCGTGGAGGCCGCTATCGGCAGCACCCGCCTGCACTTCGATACGTTGGGCCGCATCGACGACCTCGCGCTGAGGGCCTGCGGGGTTTCCGGCAACAAGGCGCTGGCGTTGCGCGATCTCGCAGCGCGTGAGCAACGGGGCGAAATCCCCACGCTGCGGCAGATGTCCACCATGCATGAGGACGACATCGTCGCCGCGCTGGTGCCGATCCGTGGCATCGGTCGCTGGACGGTGGAGATGATGCTGATGTTCCGCCTGGGACGGCCCGACGTGCTGCCCATCGACGACCTTGGCGTACGCAAGGGTGCGCAGTTCGTCGACAAGCTCGACGCCATGCCGACGCCGAAGGAATTGCTGGCTCGCGGTGAGAAATGGGGCCCTTACCGGACCTACGCAGCGCAGTACCTGTGGCGCATCGCGGACTTCGGTGTCGAGGCGAAGACGCCGACGAAGCGTTCGCAGGATTGATGCTGCGCTACGCAACGGACAGGTAGCGGTCCCAGAGCAAGTTGCGGAACCGGTTGGCAGGGTCGATCTCGCGCTTGATGGCGGCGAAGATGTTCGCCTGTGGGTAGGCGCGCGCGAACTGCTGTCGCGTGGCATGCAGCCTGTAGGGCAGGTAGTAGCGGCCACCATGGTCCAGCGCGGCGTCGATCAGCGCTCGCGTCCAGCTGGCTGCACGCGCGTCCTGCCATGTGCGCTGTTTATGGTAGAGAACGAAGCAGAACATATCGCAGTCCGCCCAGCGCATGAGTGAGGTGGTATCCGCGATGGCATGCCGTATGGAAACGTTGAGGATGTCAGCGTCCGCAGCACGGAGGATGGCGCGCATCCTGGCGGTGAAGCGGTCGAACGCCGCCATCGGGATGAAGTACTCCTGCAAAAGATAGGTCGAAACCCGGCGCGTTCGGGGTTCGATCGAGGCGACGTCCAGACTGGCCTCGCAGTTGCGCATGATCACGCGCGGCTCGGTCAGCAGGCGGCGCGTCATGTAGCGATCGCGAAGTGCATCGCCGCCGGGTAATTCGGTTGCCGACCAGATGAGGTTCTGTTCGCGGCTGTAGTCCAGCCCCTCCGGCACCAACCGGCGCGCATCCGTCAAAGGCGCATCCGTTCGCGACCAGGTGATGGCCAGCGGGGCATCGAAATCCGGGGGAACCAGGTCGGCGTTGTGCATGACGACATCGCGCCCTCCCAACACATTTGCTCGAAACCAGGCCGGATACTCGGAGAGCGGTACCGCCGCGACCTGACGCCCTATGCGCGCGTTGTGCGCCAGGTCGAGTTCCACCTCAGTGATCACGCCCAAGCCACCGTAGCCCCCAAGTGCCGCGCCGAAGAGGTCGGGGTCGCGATCCCGGGAGAGCTCAAGCACACGGCCTTCCGCCGTAACGAGTTGCAGGGCGCGGACCGTACCGGCGATGGCGCCTTCGCCGACGTAACGACCATGGCAGTTCACCGATACCGAGCCACCCACACTGAAATTGCTGTAGCTCTGCATGACCTTGATAGCCAGGTCATGCGGATCAAGCAACGCCTGCAGGCGGCGCCAGTGCATGCCAGCCTGCACGCGCACGGTGCGTGCGGCCGTGTCCAGCCGGAGCATCCGGTCCATGCCGGAGAGATCGAACTGGAGCGCGTCCGGTTCGCGTGTTTGCCCTCCCATGCTGAAGCGCGCGCCGGCAATGCACACGGCACCGCGCCAGGCACGCAGTGCGGCTGCAACGCCGGCAGTGGTTGCCGGCCTGACCACGCCGGCGATGCGGCTGCTGTCGAGGCCCGAAATATCGCGCGCCGCCCGCGCGGCCGAGTCGGCATGGCGGCCGCACGCGGAGAGCAGCCCGATGGTGCCGGCAGCAAGCGCACGTCCTAGCGCCTCGCGACGATGCATGCCGCTCAGAGGTCCTGCCGGTGACGCCAATGCCACGGTTCGTAGATGATGCCGTGTGGGTTGTTGCGGGGGTAGCTCATCGTGAAACCGAAGTCGCCCGCGCAACGGGTCAGCCACGCAAATGCGTGCGTACCCTCGAACGACTCTTCGGCAGGCGGTTCACCGGGCGTGCCGATGTCGAGCGCATTGCCGCTGTGGTGTTCGCTGTAGCCGGGTGCGGCGTTCACGGTGAGGATCTGGTCCACCGTCTGCCCGCGCACGCGCTTCCGCGCGAAGATGCCGAGTTGGTAATCGTGGCTGCGATAACCGGAGATCGCTTCCAGCGCTATGCCCTCGCGTGCGGCGGCCGCCTGCATTGCGCGCCAGGCCCGGGCTGCACCGGCGGTCAGCCACAGCGGTCGGCGGTAGCGGTCGAATCCGGCGAAGGCGAGGGCAGCGGGTTCCGCAACCAGCGGCAACCCCGTTCGTTCGCCGTAAGCCTCATCCAGTCCCAGCGCGTCGAGACGATCCTGCAAGGCATGCAGTGGCAACGCGTCCGGCGCGCCGGCATCAAAACCGCGCGTGCCTGCTTCAAGCCTGTCCAGTGCATCCCACGCGTCGTCCAGCCCCGGTTCCCGACGAAGGCATGGCACCAGCGGTTGCACGGCACGGTGGGAAATCGCGGCCAGGTAGCGGCCGTCGTGCTTGCGGCGCAATACGGTATGCGCGGCCGCGACAGCACGCGCGTCAGCGTTGCTGCGCACGCGCAGCAGATCGGCAGGCCATAGTTCGATCTGGGCCGTGTTGAGCAGGATGGATTTCAGCGGTCGGGCGGGCAGGCGATGCATGCCCGCAGCTTAGCGGCGCGGCGTGGGGGCCGCCAGTTCGCGCAGGCGCGCCAGCATCTCGGCAGGGCGTGTCGGGCTGAGCATCAGGAGGCCGCCATCCCGTTGTGGCAGCAGCAGGACACGGGTACGGTCAGTGACCAGGCAGAACGCCTTGGTGAGGTTGCGCAAGCGGAAATGGCCGGCCTTGAATCCCGGCAGACTGAAGCCGTTCGTCTTAAGCATCGGTGCCAGGTCGGTGTGTTCTTCCAGGCTCAGTACACGCGCCTTGTCGAGGTCGAAGGCTTCCACGGCGAGCCTCCTGGTATAGAACGTCGCCAGCACCTGCAGTTCGCGGTTGTCCAACACGATCCGGCGACGCCGCAGGGCGAAGGTGAGCACCACGCCGACGGCCAGCACGAACGGCACCGCCAGCCATGCCGCCGAGGGCGGCGGGGTGCGGGATTCCATCGTCATCGCCACGATCATCGCGCCGATCGCGGCAAGCACCGGCAGCCACAGCCACCAGGCGACGTGGGAGGGTAGTGGGGCGACGTCGAATTCCTGCTTCTGTTGCATGGGGTTCCTGGTGCGCGTCGGCGGAAGGAGTACATGTCTGGAGGATGTCGGCTTAGGCGCGCGGGTCGACCAGTGCACGGCAGGAGAACAGCAGGCCGGTCGCTTGCGCCACCGCGGTGCGCGGCCGGAGCTCCCAGCGACCACCGGCATGCACGATCGAGACGCCTTCATCGCTTGTGGCCGCCAGTCCCAGCGTGACCCAGATGCGCTTGATCCGTCGAACGAGCCCGGCCAATGCGTCGGCGCTCAGGCCGGCTTCTTGAAGAACAGGCGCACCGATACTTCGTGTTCGATGAAGAGGGTGCTGACCAGTTCCCATCCCTGCGTGCTCATCTTGTCCAGCTCCTGCTGGATGCGGTCGGTGAGCTTGCCGGCGAACATCTTGTAGGGCACTTCGACGACCTTGTGGCTCCAACGGTGGTTCATGGCGATTCCTCCCTAGTGTTGGCGGACGCATCGCCCTTCGGCAACCGTCCGGACTTGCGCAACGCATCGCGCAGTACGTATTCGATCTGGGCATTGAGCGAGCGCAGTTCGTCGTCCGCCCAGCGCTGCGCCGCGGCCAGGACCTCGGCATTGATGCGCAGCGGATAGGCCTTCTTGTCCTGCTTCTCGCTCACGGGTTGTTCCTGTTGCGGCGCAGCTGCAGCAGCATCGACACGATCAGCGCATTCACCAGCACGACCATCGCGATCACGATGGCGTGCACCCGTCCGTCGTCGTCGCCGGCCCAGTACACGCCCACGGCGCCGGCCTGGATCGCCAGTCCCACCAGCACCCAGTGCACGGCCATGCCGCGCGAGCGGGCATCCGGTTCGCGGCTCATCCACGCGCCGATCAGCAGGGCGGGCAGTCCGGAGGCGGCGAGGATCAGCGGGACCAGGGCGTGCATACGCGTGCGCCCGCGTCAGTAGATGGAGCCGGCGTTGACGATGGGCTGAGTGCCGCGCTCGCCGCACAGTACGACCAGCAGGTTGCTGACCATCTGCGCCTTGCGCTCCTCGTCCAGCTTCACAACGTCATTCTTCTGCAGTTCGGCCAGCGCCATCTCCACCATGCCTACCGCGCCGGCGACGATGCGGGTGCGTGCGGCGATCACCGCGTTGGCCTGCTGACGCTGCAGCATGGCCTGGGCGATTTCCGGCGCGTAGGCGAGGTGGCTGATGCGGGCCTCGATCACGTCCACGCCCGCCTTGCCGAGGCGTTCGGCGATCTGTTCCTGCAGGTGCTGCGAGATCTCCTGCGGATGGCTGCGCAGCGCGATCTGGCCATCTTCGTGCTGGTCGTAGGGATAGCTGGAGGCCATTGCGCGCAGCGCGGATTCGGACTGGATGTGCACGAAGCTCTCGTAGTCGTCTACGTTGAACACGGCTTCGGCCGAATCCACCACCTGCCACACGATCACCGCCGCGATCTCGATGGGGCTGCCATCCAGCTCGTTGACCTTCAGGCGGCTGCTTTCGAAATTGCGGATGCGCAACGAGATCTTCTTCTTGGTGAAGAAGACGTTGTTCCAGCGCAGGCCGTTGTCCTTCACCGTGCCCACGTACTTGCCGAACAGGCTGAGCACGGCGGACTGGTTGGGTTCCAGCTTGTACAGCCCGGCCATGATGAAGATGGCGGTGGCGCCGAGCAGGGCGCCCAGCAGCAGGCCGGCAGGCTGCTTGTTGGCGGCGGCCGCGATGAAGATGGCGGCGGCCCCCAGGGCCAGCAGCAGGACTCCCAACAGGACCGGAATTCCGGGCAGCGACGACTTGGCGTTCTCTCTCATGGCACATCCCCTTGGTAGAGGCTGAAAGATATCAATTTGATATCAAATGTCAACGGGATGCATCCGCCGTCCGTCGGCGCGCCCGGTAAACTGGCGCCCTCTCTCCACGGACCATCGCGCATGACGACCCTCGGCACCCCGCTTACGCCCCACGCCACCCGCGTCTTGCTGCTGGGTTCCGGCGAACTGGGCAAGGAAGTGGCCATCGAGCTGCAGCGAATGGGCGTGGAAGTCATCGCCGCCGACCGTTACGCCGACGCACCTGCCATGCAGGTGGCCCACCGCTCGCACGTGCTGGACATGCTGGACCCCGCCGCGATCCGCGCGCTCATCGCGCGCGAGAAGCCGCACCTGGTGGTCCCGGAGATCGAAGCCATCCACACCGAAACCCTGGTGGCCCTGGAAGCCGACGGGGCTGCACGCGTCATTCCCACCGCGCGGGCCGCGCGGCTGACGATGGACCGCGAAGGCATCCGCCGGCTCGCGGCTGAAACGCTGGGCTTGCCGACGTCGCCGTACCGGTTCGTCGACACGCGCGAAGAGTATCGCGACGCGGTGAAGACGATCGGCCTGCCGTGCGTGGTGAAGCCGGTGATGTCGTCCTCCGGCAAGGGCCAGAGCACGCTGCGCAGCGAGGCGGACATCGACACGGCCTGGGACTATGCCCAGACCGGTGGCCGCGCCGGTGCCGGTCGCTGCATCGTCGAAGGCTTCATCGACTTCGACTACGAGATCACCCTGCTGACCGTGCGCCACGCCGGCGGCACGTCGTTCTGCGACCCCATCGGACACTGGCAGAAAGACGGCGATTATCGCGAGAGCTGGCAGCCGCAGCCCATGTCGGCGCAAGCGTTGGAACGCGCGCAGCGGATCGCCCGCGCGGTGACGGATGACCTGGGTGGGTGGGGTTTGTTCGGCGTGGAGCTGTTCGTGAAAGGCGATGAGGTGTGGTTCAGCGAGGTCTCGCCGCGCCCACACGACACCGGACTGGTCACGCTGGTGTCGCAGGAGCTGTCGGAGTTCGCGCTGCATGCGCGGGCCATCCTCGGCCTGCCGATTCCGGTCATCCGCCAGAGCGGACCGTCCGCATCATGTGCGATGTTGGCGCATGGCCACGGCGTGCCGGTGTTCGGCAACGTGGAAGCGTCGCTGGCCACGCCGGATACCTCACTTCGCCTGTTCGGCAAGCCGCGTGTGGAAGGGCATCGTCGCGTGGGCGTGACGTTGGCGCGTGCGGACAGCATCGACGCCGCGCGGAGCTTCGCACGCGATGCCGCCGCCGCCATCACTATCGAACTGGAATGAGGCGCGCGCCATGAACGGAAATACCGGCTACGCCGTGTTCTTCTTCCCGCAGGCGCTGGAAGCATTGGGTGAAGCGATCAAGCCCTATCTGACCAATCAGCCCGAAGGCCCGCACATCTTCTGCAGGGAAATCGATACCGGCGGCGCCTTCACCGAAATGACGCTGGTGGGCAAGGACGCCGAAGGCCATGACGTGCAGGTGGAACTGATGGTGCCGGGCAGCATGATCCGGATGATCGTGTCAGCGCAGAACGAATCGATATTCGGCTTCGGGCCGCGCGCGGCAGCGGTCGCGTCGTCCACGCCTACAGCGTGAGATCCACCCACACCAGGTGATGGTCGCTGCCATCGGCGATGGCGGCATCCGGGTGGTCCTTCTTCGGCCAGAACACGCCACTGCCGGTCAGCGCGAAGCCGGTGGACGGCAGTACGTAGTCCAGACGCAGCGCGCCGTTGCGACGCCCGAAATCACCGGTGACATGCGCGGGTGCGCCGCGGCGCTGCAAGCCCTTTGCCGCGTAGGCGAGCGCTGTCTCTTCGCCGCCTTCGCTGCGGGGCGTGGCCATGCGCATCACGCGCGGGTGTTCCAAAAGCTCGATGATCGCTTCGTGTTGGCCGTCGCCGTCGGCCGGATCGTTGTTGAGGTCACCCGCGATGACGAAGCGGGCGTCGGCCGCCAGACCGCCGCAGTAGCCCTTGTCGTCGCAGAGCCAGGGCGCATCGCCCGGCGTCAGGTATTCGCGCCATAGCCGGATCTCGTCCGCATTGCGGATGCCGTTGCGGTTTTCCGGTCCGTCGAACACCGGCGGCGTGGGGTGGGAGACGAGGAAATGCATCACGCCGCCCGGCGTGCGCACCGGCACGTCCCAGTGCGATTTCGATGACAGGCGCAACTGCTTCCAGGCCGCGTCCGTATAGAACGCCGTGGCCGTGGTCGGATCCACCGGATTGACGGCGCCAGGCAGCGCGCTCCAGCGCAGCAACTGGAACGTACGCACCTGGTATTCGTCGATCGGGAAGCGCGACAGCACCAGCATGCCGTACTGGCCGGGGTGCAGTCCGTAGCCCCAGGCATCGTTGCCGCGCTCGCGTCCCGCGCCACCAACGCTGCCGTTGCGGTCCAGGTCCAGTCCACTGGGCACGCCGGTATTGACCGGCGCGAGGTATCGGTAAGGATATCGAAGCGGTTCGCCGCCGCCGGGCTGGGCGACCTCGAGGTAGCGCTGCTGGAACAGGTCGGCGGCGCGATGCGCGTCGTCGTAGTCGAACTCGTTGAGCAGCACCAGGTCCGGGCGCACCTTCTGCAGTACCGCCGCGATCTTGCGCGCATGCGCGCTGTTGCCTTCAAGCTGCCGGATGACGCCGCCCGCTTCGTCGGAAAAGAGCGATGTGTTGTAGGTCGCCACGCGCAACGCCGGCCCCGTTGTGCCGTGGTTGTCGCTGTGCGGGATGAAGCCGCTGCATGCGGCCAGGGCGAGGATCATCGGAAGCAGGACGGTGGATTTTCGCATCCCGGCATGATGCCATGCAGGCATGACACCCGTATGCACCACAGTGTCGTCATTCCGCGCTGCGGTGCCAGTGGCGACCGTCGAAATGCTCCAGTGGCCGGAAACGCCGCTTGTAGTCCATCTTGCGATGGCCATCGATCCAGTAACCCAGGTAGAGGTGCTTGTAACCATCGCGGCGCGCCCATTCGATCTGCCGCAGGATGGCGAGCGTGCCCAGGCTGCGGTCTTCCAGCGCAGGGTCGTAGAAGGTGTAGACCGCTGAAAGCGCGCCCGGAATGACATCGGTCACCGCCACCGCCAGCAACTGGCCGTCCTCGCGCAACTCCACGAAGCGGCCACGCGACCAACTGCCCACCAGGAACTGGTCGAACTCCGTCGCCCCGTGGTCGTCCATGCCACCCAGGGGATGGCGGGCGGCAAGATAACGCCGGTAGAGCGCCAGGTGTTCTTCGCCACGCAGTGCGGCGACGATCCGCGTTTCCACGCGCGCGTTGCGTCTCGCGCAGCGGCGCTGGCTGCGGTCCGGGGCGAAGTCGTCCACCGGGATCCGCACCGCCACGCATGCACGGCATTGCCGGCAATGCGGGCGGTAGACGATATCGCCCGAGCGACGGAAGCCCCAGCCCAGCGCATCGGGGTACAGCTGCGGCAGGCGCGGGTCGCGCGGGTCCAGCACCAGGTCGCGCGCGACGCGTTCGGGCCAGTAGCCGCAGGGATGCTCGCCGGTATGGAACAGGCGCAGGTCATCGATAGGCTGGTTGTTCTCGCCCACGTCATCCTCCCCAGCGTGCCGCGATGGGCCAGAACGCAAAGCCCGCCACCGCACCCACCAGCGCGCCCGCGAGGAGATCGCGATGCGTGTGGCGTTCCAGCGCAAGGCGCGACCATGCGATAGCGATCGCGAACACCAGCGCGACGACCATCCACAGCGTTCCCACCCTGTGCAGCAGGAGCGCGGCGAACACGACGAACGCGAGGTGCAGGGACAGCTTGCACCAGCGCGCCATGAGCATGGCCCCCAGGATCATGAAGGCCGACAACGCCAGCCCGAGCGCAAGTAGCGGCAGTGTGCCGCGCCATGCGACCAGCAGGGCGCCGGCCGTCAGCGCGGCCAGCAGGAAGCGATTCAAGGTGCTGCGCTCATGCCGCGCGCTGGCGTCCACGTGCCCCCAGCGCCCACGACGGACTTGCCACCAGGAGAAGCCCATCACCAGCGCGGCAAATGCGCCGAAGCCCAGTGCCGACCACACGGCGGTACGGCGGTCTCCCCGCGCCAGCGCGATGGCGAGCACCGCCATCGGCAACACCAGCATCGGGTGGCCGAAGATGGAGAGGGCGCGGGCGAGTGGGGCAGGCATGCGGCCAGCATACTGCGGTGCCGGTGTCGCGTGGACCGCGACCGTCCGCCGGCTGAACACGGCCGTCGGCGCGTCAACGGGGGCGGCATCGGCGCGTTTTCGGTGTCAGTGGCGCAACCGCGCCGCGTCTCCAGGAGAACATGATGAACCGCAAGACCCTGCTTTTCGTGGCCGTGCTGGCCGCCCTTGGCGCCGGCTCCGCGCTGGCCGCCACACAGGCCGGCGACGCGCAGAAGCCGGCGCGTGCGAGTCTGGACAAGAATGCCGATGGTGCCATCGACAAGGCTGAAGCGGCAGCGCATCCACGCCTGGCCGAGCGTTTCGCCGATCTGGACAAGAACGGCGATGGCAGGTTGACCGCCGACGAACGCCCGCAGCACAAGGGCATGCGTGGACATGGTCGTCACGGCGGATCGCGTCACGGCGATGGCTTCAGGAAGCTGGATACCGATGGCGACGGGAAGGTCAGCCGTGCTGAAGCCGCGGCACAGCCGCGTTTCGCCGAACGGTTCGACACGATGGATGCGAACAGGGATGGTGTGATCGATCGCGCCGACCGTGAGGCGCGCGGCAAGCAACGTCGCGACGAATGGTTCGCCAAGGCCGATGCCGACAAGGACGGCAAGCTGACCCGCGTTGAGATCGACCAGGCGGACGTGCAACGCCGCGCCGAGTTCCAGCAGCGCATGCAAGCCCGCATGGATGAGCGTTTCGCCACTGCGGACAAGAACAAGGATGGTCGCCTGTCGCGCGATGAAGTGAAGGACAACAGTCGCCTGGCCGGCCGCTTCGATGCGCTGGACAGCAACAAGGATGGCGTCCTGTCGCGGGAAGAACTGGCTGCCGGCAAGCCCTCCCGACGCTGAGCAACACGCACGCACCCGGGTTTCCGGGTGCGTGCGTACCGGGTCGTCAGAAAGAGAGGCGGCCCGACATCACCAATCCCGCGAGCACGCACGCGCTCGCGAGTCCGACGGCAAGCACCAGACCCCAGACCCGCCAGAAGCGCTGGCGTTCCATTTGCCGGCGCATGCCTTCCGGGTCGCGCATCGCGTCGCGCGCCTGCCGTCGCTTCAGGATACGCGGCAACCAGAGGGCGCTGTCCCAGCAGATGCCGCCCATGCAACCAGCGCCAGCCCCAGGTGCGGTATCCATCCGCGCACCTGTATCAGCGCGACGATGCCCACGACGAACGCGATGATCAGTACGGTGCGGAACACGCCGTAACGCACCAGATCACGCCGTTCGCGCGCGTCCGGCGGGTCCTTCAATGGCTTGCGGATGCCGAATCACACCGCACTGATGCCGATGAGCGTTCCCAGTGCGGCCACGCGTGGCCGGCCCGTACATCGCGCGTGATCGCCAGCGCGATGCCGGTGATGGCGTTCTGGCACATCGCCACCACGCGGCCGCTGGCAATGCGTCACGCTGGGAAAGTTCGATCGCCAGGGTGTCCATCGTGTCTCCATTCTTCCGGGCCATGCAGGCACGACGACGGGCGTCCCGAAGTGTGACCCACCCTGACCGGGCTGGATGCTACAGCGTCAGTCGCCCGCTGTTGGTGAGCGCATACAGGATGGCGCCGATAGCGAGCGCGCTGGTCAGTGCCACGGCCTTCCTGCCGATCACGTAGTCGTAACCGCGCCGCCTTTGCGTGTTGGCGGGATGGGCGAGGATCGGGTCCATGATCCGGGGCAGCGTGACCAGGTACTGGTAGTTGATCACGCACATGCCGACCAGCGTTACCGCAAGAATGGCCTGTGATCCGGTGAAGAACACGGTCGCCAGCATCAGGCAGAACAGCCACGCAGAGCCGGTCACGGTATTGAGGGCCATGAAGCGACGCACCTGCTGGCGTTCCTGCGCGGTCTGGCAGAAGCGCGCGAGATACCACCAGGTGAAGGCGTAACCGACCAGGCCACCGATCACGCCGCCCAGGGCACCGCCGAGGGCGGCCGGATGCTGGGTGATCTGTTCGAAGATCACGCCCAGCGAGCCACCGGCCACGCCGCCGGTGACGCCGCCGGTGGTCAGGCCGCCCGTGCCCAGCTTGCCCACCAGGCCGGTGCCGAGCACGCCGGAGCCGATGACTGTCGCTGCGCTTGCCGCTGGCATTGCGCCGACCAGGCCGCCCAGCACGATCATGGTGAAGGCTGCGCCGGGCGCCGTGGTGCGCGCGAAGTCGCTGAAGCGCTTCAGCAATTCTTCGCGTACGCAGGCGCGGGCGCGCGACAGGCGCTTGCGCACGGCGGCGTCGCTGAGTCCCAGCAACTCGGCGACCTGCTGCGAACTCTGGCCTTCGCGATAGAACAGCAGCAGCGCCTCGCGGCTGTCTTCGGGTAGGGACGAAATGATGTCGGTCGCGACGACTTCTTCTTCGGTCTGCAGCAACCGTTCGGCCGGCGTGGGGTCGGGATCGGCCGCCATGCCGATCGCGATCTCGGCCACTTCGCCCGACATGGGGCGACCATGCTGCGCACGCAGCCAGTCGCGGGCCAGGTTGCGGGTGATCTGGCGCAGCCAAGGCAGGAAACTGGCGCTGTTCTTGAGCTTGTCGAGCTGCTGCCAGGCCCTGAGGAAGGCTTCCTGTGCGATGTCTTCACTCGCCTGCACGTCGCGGGTAATCGCCAAGGCAATCGCGGTAACGGTGTTCTGGCACGCGTTGACGATACGGCCATAGGCGTCGTGGCTGCCGCGCGCGGCGGCGGGCAGTTCGGTCTGCAGCATCAGGTCGAGGGCAAGGGCGTTCATCGGGTCAGGGTCATCTGGGGGCCTGATGACCCTGACGGGCCGGTGAGGCAGATGTGACCGCAACCGGCACTCGAGGTGGCAGGCTCAACCGCCGGAGGCGGGCTGGATGCGGATGCGGTCTTCTTCCGGGACGTCATCCGCCGGTGCTGGCGCGGGCGTCTCCTGCGGTTGCGGCACAGGTGCGGACGCAGGCACGGGGCGCCGCATCCACATCACGGCCGCAGCCAGGGCGATCAGCGCCAGCAGGATCAGACGTATGCGCCAGGCCCACGACCGCTGCGGCGCGGCGTCCGTTTCCTGATCGGTGCGGAACGTCAGCGTGGGCCCTTGGCCCGGGCGCGTGGTTTCCAGCAGGCCCGCTTCGCGCAGCAGGGCCCGGGCGCGTGGCTGGTCCTCGGCGTGGCGTACCCAAAGCGCGGGTTGAAGTTGTGCCTTCACCGGTTCGGTATAGCTGAACTGTCCGCCGCGCTTGCTGTGGTAGGAGCGGCCGTTGCTGATGAAGACGGGAATGCCCGCCTCGGCCAGCATCTTGGCCACGCCTTCGACGGTTTCGATGCGCTGGCTGGAAAAGACTTGCCGCATGCAGGTGTCCTCAGTCCTTTGCCGGCACGGCCGAGGCCGCTTCAGCGTCCGGCACCACGCGGATCAGGCCTTCCTGCGCGGAACTTGCGACCAGCCGGCCCTGGCGGTCGAAGATCTGCCCGCGCGCGAGTCCGCGCGAACCACTCGCGCTGGGGCTGTCGATGGAATACAGCAGCCAATCGTCGGCGCGGAACGGGCGGTGGAACCAAAGCGCATGATCCAGCGACGCCATCTGCACGTTCGGCTGGTAGTAGCTGATGCCATGCGGATACGTTGCAGTACCCAGCAGCTGGAAATCGGAGGCGTAGGCGAGCAGGGCGCGATGCAACTCGGGCGAGTCGCCGACCGGTTCGCTCAGGCGGAACCAGACCTGCTGGAACGGCGGGCGCTTGGGCGGGTTCAGTTCATCGCGGGGATAGACGTGGCGGAACTCGAACGGACCGCGCCGCGACATCCAGCGCTGCACTTTCGGCGGCAGGGTGGCCATCACTTCCGCGGGCACCGGCGGGGCGGTGGCGATGTCTTCCGGTTGCGGGACTTCCGGCATCGACAGTTGATGTTCCGCGCCGTCTTCCTCGGCCTGGAACGAGGCTGCGCAGAAGAAGATCACACGGCCGTGCTGGATCGCGGTGACGCGGCGCACGGAGAAGCTGCCGCCGTCGCGCGTGCGGTCAACTTCGTAGACGATCGGTGCCTCGATGTTGCCGGCACGCAGGAAGTAGGCATGCAGCGAATGCGCGCGGCGTTCGCCGCTGCTGCCATCCACAGTGGCCTGTGCGGCCGACAGCGCCTGGCCCAGCACCTGGCCACCGAAGACGTACTTGGTGCCGATGTCGCGGCTCTGGCCGCGGAACAGGTTGTCTTCCAGCCGCTCCAGCGACAGCAGTTCGATCAGTTCGGAGACGACGGGTTCGGGGGCGGGCACGGCAGGGCCTGTTCGATGCAGTGGCGGCGGATTATACCGGGCCGTCCGTGATCGGCCTGCCCCTTGTAGGAGCGACGTCAGTCGCGACCGCACGCTCGAATGCGGCATGGAACATTGATCGAAGGGGATGGAGTTTTCGCATCGAACCGCTTGTCGGCGCTGATCCGCGTCAAGCCGTGGCTGACAGACGCTTCGGACGCGCGGTCGCGACTGACGTCGCTCCTACAGGGATCCGGAGCTCTGGGGCACCAGGCGCTCCAGCGGGGTGGCGCGCAGCACGGCATTCCATGGGAACAGCGGACCCGGATCCATCTTGCGCGGCACGGTGACGGTGGGATCGTCGCTGGCGGGCTCGTGCGCGGTGTCCAGGTCCTCATGGCCGGCGATATAACGCAGCGAAGGCAACTCCTGCCGCAGGTGGTCCAGCAGCATGGTCAGCGCATCGATCTGTGCGGTGGTGTAGGGCTCTTCCATCTTCTGGCTGCCGACGGTCAGCCAATCCGGGTAGCGGCCGGTGTTCACCAGCTCGATGCCGACCGAGCGCGGGTTGTAGCCGCGCACATGGTGGGCGACGCGTTCCGGCCGTACGTAGACGTGCACGCTGCCGTCCCGGTCGATGTAGTAATGGCCGCTGTTGCCGGTACCGGAGGCATGCAGGATGCGCTCACCGTAGTGCCGTGCCATCGTCAGGTCGGGCAATTCCGTGCAGTGGATGACGACCAGGTCGATCTGCTGCAGTGGGCGGGCCTCCAGCTTGACCTCGTACGGCAGCGGGTCCAGTCGGGGGGCGAAGACGGGCAGGTCGGCGCTCATGCCTCGATGCTATCAGGCGGGGCGGGGAACAGGCCGGTCCGGTAAACTGGCGACCTTTCCGCCGCGCGGGTTCCCCATGCCGCTCAATCCCGAATCCCCGCTGGCCAAACTGATGGCCACCCTGCCGCGTGCCGGCAAGGTGGAATGGATCGGCCTGCGGCCGGCACGCGATGAGGTCATGGTCGCCACCGAGGCCGTCGAAGCCGTCACCGGCGGCGGGCTGGTCGGTGACCGCTACAAAGGGGGCAGCGGCAAGCGCGGCATCACCCTGATCCAGGCCGAGCACCTGCCGGTGATCGCGGCGCTGGCGCAGCGTACGGACCTGCAGGCGGCGCTGCTTCGCCGCAACGTGGTGGTGTCGGGCATTCCGCTGATCGCATTGAAGGAACGCCGCTTCCGCATCGGCACCGCCGTGTTCGAGGGCACCGAGGAGTGCGATCCGTGCTCGCGGATGGAGGACGCGCTGGGTCCCGGTGGCTACAACGCGATGCGCTCCCATGGTGGCCTGTGCGCGCGCATCGTCGAAGGCGGCACGTTCCGCATCGGTGACGCGGTGGAAGCGCTCTGATGCGCGGCCACTGCATCCTGTCGCACGGGTTCGAAAGCGGCCCCGACGCCACCAAGGTCACCGCGCTGGCGGATGTCGCCGAACGCCTGGGATGGAGCCACGAGCGTCCCGATTACACCGATCTGGACGCGCGGCGCGATGTCAGTTCGCTGGGCGATGTGGTCGCACGGCTGTATCGCCTGCGCGGCTTGGCACAGGCGGCGGCAGCGCGCGGCCCCGTGGTGCTGGCCGGTTCCAGCCTGGGCGCCTACATCGCTGGCCGCATCTCGTTGGAGGTGCCGGTGCGCGGCTTGTTCCTGATGGCGCCGCCGATCAACATGGGCCCGCTGCCGGAACTTGACGCCGCGGTGGTGCCGGTTTCCATCGTCCACGGATGGGATGACGAACTGATTCCCGCGCAAGCCGTGACCGACTGGGCGCATGCGCGCCGCGCACGCCTGCTGCTGGTCAATGACGGGCATCGACTCTCCGACCATGTCGACGCTGCGGCGGAGGCGTTCGGGCAGTTGCTCGCGGGTCTTTGACTTCCTTTGCCGTCATTCCGGCGCAGGCCGGGATTTCAACCGCCGAACGACGGGTCATCCATGTTGCTTCGCGCTGTCACTGCCAAGATCAGAAGCAAAATAAAGATGGATCCCCGCTTTCGCGGGGATGACGACGTTCAATATCCGAGGTTCCGTTGTGAAATTCTTCATCTCCTGCGCCAAGGGCCTGGAATACCTGCTCACCGATGAGTTGCTTGCACTCGGCGTGCCCAAGGCCACTGCCACCGTGGCCGGCGTCAATGCAGACGGCGAGCCCGTGGATGCGCAGCGCGTCGTGCTGTGGTCGCGCCTGGCCAGCCGCGTGCTGTGGCCGATCGCCGAGTTCGAGTGCCTCGACGAGCAGGCGCTGTATGACGGCGTGATGGCGATCGCGTGGGAGCAGCACACGCGGCCTGAGCTGACGCTGGCGGTGGATGCGCATGTCTCTGGCGAGGCCATCACCCATGCGCGCTATGCCGCGCAGCGCGTCAAGGATGCCGTGGTCGACCGGCTGCGCCAGCAGGGGCTGGAACGGCCCTCGGTGGACGTGGAGCAGCCCGACGTGCGCATCAACCTGTCGCTGCGCAAGGGGCGCGCGACCATCTCCATCGATCTGGGTGGTGGGCCGATGCATCGTCGCGGCTGGCGGCAGGCGCAGAACGAGGCGCCGTTGAAGGAAAATCTCGCGGCCGCCGTACTGGTGCGCGGCGGCTGGCCGGCGCTGTACCACGAAGGCGGCGCACTGCTGGACCCGATGTGCGGCAGCGGCACCCTGCTGATCGAGGGCGCGCTGATGGCCGCCGACGTCGCACCCGGCCTGCAACGGCACGGCAACGCGTTGCCGTCGCGCTGGCTCGGCTTCGACGTAGCGTCATGGCGAGCATTGTTCGCCGAGGCGGTACAGCGCGAAACGGAAGGACGCAAGGCGCTGCGTCCGGTGTTCTTCGGCAGCGATATCGACGGTGGCGCAATCCGCGCCGCGCGCGACAACGCGGTGCTGGCCGGTCTGGCGGGGCAGCTGCATTTCGACGCGCGTGACGTAGTACAACTGCCCGCAAGCGAAGAGCCGCGTGGCCTGGTGGTCTGCAATCCGCCCTACGACGAACGCCTCGCTGCGGATGCCGACCTTTACCGTGCGCTGGGCGATGCCCTGCAGAGGGCGGTACCACAGTGGCGGGCCAGCCTGCTGTGCGGCAACGCCGACCTCGGCTACGCCACTGGCCTGCGCGCAGCGAAGAAGTACCAACTTTTCAACGGCGCCATCGAGTGCGCGCTGATCGTCTGCGACCCGGTCGCGGTGCCCGCGCGCGAGCCGCGTGAAGCGAAGCCGCTGTCTGAGGGCGCACAGATGGTCGCCAACCGCCTGCGCAAGAACCTGAAGAAGTTCAAGAGCTGGCGCGCCCGCGAAGATGTCACCTGCTACCGCGCCTACGACGCCGACCTGCCCGAGTACGCAGCGGCCATCGATGTCTACGTGGAGGAAGGAGGACTGGGTCGCACCTTCCTGCACGTGCAGGAATACGCCGCACCTGCCACCATCCCCGAGCATGACGTGCGCCGCCGCTTCAGCGAGTTGCTGGCGGCCACGCGCGAAGTGTTCGGCGTGCCGCAGGAGCAGATCGCGGTGAAGTCGCGCGAACGCGGCAAGGGCGGCGCCAAGTACGGCCGCATGCAGCAGCGGGACGAGTTCATCGTCGTGCGCGAGTCCGGTGCGCTGCTGCGGGTCAACCTGTTCGATTACCTCGACACCGGCCTGTTCCTCGACCATCGCCCACTGCGATGGCGCATGGCGCAGGAAGCGCGCGGCAAGCGCTTCCTCAACCTGTTCTGCTACACGGGCGTGGCCAGCGTGCAGGCGGCGGTGGCCGGCGCGACGAGTACGACCAGCGTGGACCTGTCGGCCACCTACCTGCAGTGGTGCGCGGACAACCTGGCGGAGAATGGCCTGGGTGGCGCGAAGCACCGCCTGGTGCAGGCCGATGCCGTGCGCTGGCTGGAAGCCGAGCAGGCCGAGTACGACCTGGTCTTCTGCGATCCGCCGACGTTCTCGAACTCCGCGCGCGCCGACGATTTCGACGTGCAGAAGGAGCACGTCCGTTTGCTGCGTGCGGCAGTCGCTCGCCTGGCACCGGGCGGGGTACTGTATTTCAGCAACAACTTCCGCCGGTTCAAGCTGGACGAGGACGCGGTGGCCGAGTTCGCGCGCTGCGAGGACATCAGCGCGAAAACCATCCCGCCGGATTTCGAGCGCAACGCCCGCATCCATCGCGCGTGGCGGCTGACACGGGCGTAAGCGGCCTCAACCTACGATGAGGACGAAGTCGCCGCGCTGGGACGCCATCGACATGGCCAGCGTGCTCCGGCTGGAGGCCAGGTCGGCGGCGGAGAGCGCCGTGCTCGGGGGGTGTGCGCGGTAGCTGGCGTCCTCGGCGAGGGTGTCGCGGACCACGTAGCCCATCAGCACGTTGACCAGTTCGCCGAGTGCATCGATGGCGAGTTCTTCGTCGCATTCCTCCGGCGGGATCGACAGCAGCGAGCAGGCCATGGCCCGGGCGGTTGCGCGACTGCAGCCCACGCCCACGAGCAGGGATTCGGAGCCGGCGTCGATGCGCACGTGCGCGGTGACGTCGCAGGCCTCCAGCGCGGCATCGTCCGCGATGCCCGATGCCTGGCACTGGCTGCCGGCCAGGCGCGGGAACAGGCGATTGCAGACCCGGATCGTGCTGGTGGCCATGTTGGCCAGCGTGTGGCCGGCAATGCCCAGCGCCAGCGCATGGTTGGCCTCGTCGAGGTCGCGACGATGCGCGACCAGTTCTGCGTCGAGCACTTCCGCGCTCACTGCGCCCTGTTCGACCAGGATCTGGCCGAACAGCTTGCGGCCCTTCTTCTGCGCGGTCAGCAGCACATCGAGCTGCCCGGCATCCAGCAGCCCCATTTCCAGCGCGATGTCGCCGAAGCGACGGTCTTCGGCGCGCTGGCGCTCGTTGATGCGGCGGGCCTGCGCGGCATCCAGCATGCGATGGTGGACGGCAAGCTCGCCGAGAAGGGGATTGGAGGCACGCTGCGCATCGAGCGCGGCGAGGAGTTGTGCGGAGGTGATGGTGCCGCGTTCCAGCAGGAACTGGCCCAGGAATTTCGCTGCCATGGTGTCGTCTCGTGCGGAGGTGAAGGAAGGACGTGCGTGGCGGTCAGGCGACCGCTTCGTGCAACACGCGATCCATCACTTCGGGATCGATGGGCTTCTGCAGGTACGACTTGGCGCCCAGCATCAGACATTCCTCGATGTCGCTCTGTGCGCCGAGCGAGCTGAGGATCACCACGCGCGCACCCGGGTCCTGCGCCAGGATCCGGCCCAGTGCCTGCTTGCCGTCGCATTCGGGCATTACCAGGTCCATCAACACCACGTCTGGCTTCAGTGCCAGGTACTGGCTGACGGCTTCAAGGCCGTTGCCGGCTTCGCCCACCACATGGAAGCCGCAGTCGTCGAGCTGGCGCGCCGCCAGCATGCGCAGTGCGCGCGAATCATCGCAAAGCAGAACCGTCGGACGTGACGTCATTTCAAGGATCCCCCTGTGGATCGTGTAGGCCGCGCGCGGATGCGACGCGGGGCGACATGTAGGCCATATCGGCCGATCCGGGGAGTTCTTGAGCGAGCGGGCCTCAGTGCGCCGTGCCGGCCGCCAGCGTTTCCTCGATGCGGCTGAACGCGGAATGCGCGCCGGCCGGCGAAGCACCGGCATCCGTCGCGAAGTACACCACGCCGGTGCCCGCGCGCAGATCCAGCCACAGTCCGGACCGCAGGCCATAGGCGTCGCCGGAATGACCTACGCGGGCAACCTCGTCGCCGAATGGATCGTCGCCGCAGCCGTCCACGGGGGTGGCCAGCGTCTGCACGGCAAGGCCGTAGCGGCAGAAGAACGCTTGGTTCCGTCCGTCGCCGGTATCTTCTTCGTGTGTCACGCCGTTGCCGCCGTCGAAGGTCCATTGCGGCACCACCATGGCATCGACGCTGGCGGGCTCGAGCAGGCGCACACCGTCGATCTCCCCATGGTTCAGCAGCAGGCGGCCGATCTTCGCCAGTCCGTTCGCGGAGATTCGCAGGCCGCCTTGCGGCGAGAACAACGCACCGTTCTCGCCCGGCTTCCAGCGCGCCAGGTCGCAGTCGTCGCCCTCGACGGTGACAACGGCGCAGGGGGGCTTGCCTGCATGGTTGTCGTCGCGGACCACCTGGCCCTCGCGGTACAGCACCACAGCGCGCACGGCGGTGGCGTCGTCGCAGGTCGCCCAGTTGTAGCAGGCATCGAGTTTCAGCGGGTCCAGAACAAGACGCTGCATCAACCGGTCGAAGCGTTCGCCGGTGGCGTTCTCCATCGCCATCGCCACCAGCGGGAAGTTGAGGTTGGTGTAGCGGAAGTGCGTGCCCGGGGCGTGCGCGTCGTCCCAGGCCTTGGGGTCATCGAGGATCGTCTTCAGCGGTTCGCCCAACGGCGTGGCGTAGTAGCCGGCGGCATCGGTCAGGCTGGAGCGATGCGAAAGCAGCAGGCGCAGCGTGATCGGCGTGTCGGGGTACCGCGGATGACGCAAGGTCCAGCCGAGGTAGCGCGACATGTCGGCGTCGAGATCCAGCGTGCCGGCCTCGACCAGTCGCATCACGCCGATCGCGGTCACCAGCTTGGAGATGGAAGCCACCCGCACGGGATCGTCGGCGGTGACGTTGCGGCTCGTGGCGAGATCCGCCTTGCCTTCGGCGTGGGTGGCGACGACGCCATCGCGGTCGAAGGCGACGCGGACCTGCGCGACGGGTTCCGCAGCCGAGGCAGCCAGGGCTGCGCCGAGGCAGGACAGCGACAGGGTGAGGCGACGTAGCAACATGGGCCAGTACCGTGTTGGGACCGGTCCCGACTTTACTTCATCGTCGGCATCGCGAACTCGGCCGCATGCGTGTCCGGCCAGCGGGCGGTGATGGTCTTCAGTCGCGAGTAGAACCGCACGCCGTCGGGGCCGTGCACGTGCAGCGGGCCGAAGATGGAGCGCTTCCAGCCGCCGAAACTGTGGAAGGCCATTGGCACGGGAATGGGCACGTTGATGCCGACCATGCCGGCCTGCACGCGATGGGCGAACTCGCGTGCGGCGCCGCCGTCGCGGGTGAAGATGGCGGTGCCGTTGCCGTACTCGTGTTCGTTGACCAGTTGCAGCGCGGCATCCAGGTCGGGCACGCGCATGACGCACAGCACCGGGCCGAAGATCTCCTCGCGGTAGATCGTCATGTCGGGCGTCACGCGGTCGAACAGGCAGCCGCCGAGGAAGAAGCCATCGGCGTGGCCATCGACCACATAGCCGCGGCCATCGACGACCAGCACCGCACCTTCAGCAACACCGGTATCGACATAAGCCCGCACCTTGTCGCGGTGCGCGCCGGTAACCAGCGGGCCCATCTCGGGATCGAGGCAGCCGGGGCCGATCTTCAACGCGGCGACCTTGGGCGCCAGCTTCGCCACCAGTGCGTCCGCGGTGGCATCACCCACGCAGACCGCGACCGAGATGGCCATGCAGCGCTCGCCGGCCGAGCCGTAACCGGCACCCAGCAGCGCGGAGACGGCGCCGTCCAGGTCGGCGTCGGGCAGCACGACCATGTGGTTCTTCGCGCCGCCCAGCGCCTGCACGCGCTTGCCGTTGGCGGAGCCGCGCGCATAGATGTATTCGGCGATCGGGGTGGAGCCGACGAAGCTCAGCGCCTGCACGCGCGGCTCGTCGAGCAGCGCGTCCACCGCGGCCTTGTCGCCGTGCACGACGTTGAACACGCCATCGGGCAAGCCGGCCTTCTTCAGCAGGTCGGCCATGAACAGCGCCGCGGACGGATCGCGCTCCGAGGGTTTCAGTACGAAGGTATTGCCGCAGGCCAGTGCCACCGGGAACATCCACAGTGGAACCATCGCGGGGAAATTGAACGGCGTGATGCCGGCGACCACGCCGAGCGGTGCGTATTCGGTCCACGAATCGACATCGCGGCCGACGTTCATCGAGTGCTCGCCCTTGAGCAGGTGCGGGATGCCGCAGGCGAACTCCACCACTTCCAGCCCGCGCGTCACTTCGCCGCGCGCATCGGACAGCACCTTGCCGTGTTCGGACGTGATGATCTTCGCCAGATCGCCGGCATGCGCTTCCAGCAGTTCCTTGAAGCGGAACATCACGCGCGCGCGGTTCAACGGCGTGGTGGCGGCCCAGGCGGGGAAGGCGGCGGATGCGGCGTCCACCGCCTGCTTCACGTCATCGGCCGATGCCAGGGGAACGCGCGCGGTGACGGTGCCGGTGGCGGGATCGAAGACGTCGCTAAAGCGGCCGCTGCTGCCCTCCACCTGCTGTCCGTTGAAGAAATGATGCAGCGATTCAGTCATGGCGGACCACCTGGTGGAATCCCTCGCCCCGCGTGCGGGGAGAGGCTGCCCGAAGGGCGGGTGAGGGGCGACGGAGCCCTTGTCTTCAGTCGTGGCGCGGTGTTTCGAGTGTTGCTTTTTCCAGTCGCTCGATAGGGTCGTCATCGCCGAGGCGGTAATGGCTCCGGCGTGCCCCTCATCCGCCTTCGGCACCTTCTCCCCGCAAGCGGGGAGAAGGGAACAGCAGGATCAGGCGAGCGCTTCGCGTGCCGGCACGTACGCGTAGCCCAGATCGTCGGCGACGGCCTTGTAGGTGATCTTGCCGGCGTGCACGTTCAGGCCGGCGAGCAGGTGCTCGTCGTCCAGCAGCGCCTGCTTCGCGCCCTTGTTCGCCAGCTGCACGGCGAAAGGCAGGGTGGCGTTGGTCAGGGCGAAGGTGGACGTGCGGGCGACGCCGCCCGGCATGTTGGCCACGCAGTAGTGGATGATGCCGTCCACTTCGTAGGTCGGGTTCTGATGCGTGGTGGCCTTCGAGGTCTCGAAGCAGCCGCCCTGGTCGATCGCCACGTCCACCAGCACCGAGCCGGGGCGCATGAGCTTCAGCTGGTCGCGCGAGACGAGCTTGGGTGCGGCGGCACCGGGGATCAGCACCGCGCCGATCACCAGGTCGGTGTCGGGCAGGCGCTCTTCGATGGCGTCGCGGGTCGAGTAGATCGTGGTCAGCTGGTGGCCGTACAGCTCGTCCAGGTACTTCAGGCGGTCGAGCGAGCGGTCCAGGATGGTGACGTGCGCGTTCATGCCCATCGCCATGCGCGCGGCGTTGATGCCCACCACGCCACCGCCGATCACCAGCACTTCGGCCGGCTTCACGCCCGGCACGCCGCCGAGCAGCACGCCGGAACCGCCCTGCGCCTTCTCCAGCGCGTGCGCGCCGGCCTGGATCGACATGCGGCCAGCCACTTCCGACATCGGCGCCAGCAGCGGCAGGCCGCCCTTGCGGTCGGTGACGGTCTCATAGGCGATGCAGGTGGCGCCGGAAGCGACCAGTGCCTTGGTCTGCTCCGGATCGGGCGCAAGGTGCAGGTAGGTGTAGAGCACCTGGCCGGGGCGCAGCATGGCGCACTCGTTCGGCTGCGGCTCCTTGACCTTGATGATCATGTCGGCGCGCGAAAAGATCTCCTCCGCGGTATCGACGATCTGCGCGCCGGCCTTGACGTACTGCTCGTCGGTCAGGCCGATGGCCTTGCCGCCGTCGCGCTGGACGAGGACCTGGTGGCCATTCGAGACCAGCTCGCGTGCGCCGGCCGGGGTAAGGCCGATGCGATATTCGTGGTTCTTTATTTCCTTGGGGACGCCAATCAGCATGTTGCTCTCCAGTAGCGGGAAGGGGCTTCGCGCGCGGGGGAGCGCTGGGGCCGTTGGTCCGTAATTTTACGCGGTTGCCCGTATGGTGTCCGCCAGGACATTCACGATCCGGTCGATGTGGTCTTTTTCCACGATCAGTGGCGGCGACAGGGCGATGACGTCGCCGGTCACCCGGGTCAGCAGGTGGCCTTCGTGGAAGGCACGGGCGAACACGTCGTAGGCCCGGGTGCCGGGCGCGCCCGCACGCGAGGCCAGTTCGATGGCACCGACCAGGCCGACGTTGCGGATGTCGATCACGTTCGGCAACCCCTTCAGCGAATGCAGCGCGTCCTGCCAGTAGTCGCCCAGGGTGAGTGCCTTGTCGAACAGGTTTTCCTCTTCGTACGTATCCAGTGTGGCCAGCGCGGCGGCGCACGCCAGCGGATGGCCGGAGTAGGTGTAACCATGGAACATGTCGATGGCATGGTCCGGCCCGCTCATGAAAGCGTCGAACATGCGGTCCGACACGAAGGTGGCGCCCATCGGCACGCAGCCGTTGGTGATGCCCTTGGCGGCGGTGATCATGTCCGGCGTGACGCCGAAGCGCTGAGCACCGAAGGCGTGGCCTACGCGGCCGAAACCGGTGATCACTTCGTCGAAGATCAGCAGGATGCCGTGTTTGTCGCAGATCTCGCGCAGCCGCTGCAGGTAGCCCTGCGGGGGGATGACCACGCCGGCGGAACCGGAGATCGGCTCGACGATGACGGCCGCGATCGTGGAGGCGTCGTACAGCGCGATCTGCCGCTCCAGGTCTTCGGCCAGTTCGATGCCGTGCGCCGGCAGGCCTTTCGAGAACGCATTGCGCGACACATCCAGCGTGTGGCGGATGTGCGAGACCGCGGGCAGGCCGGGGCCGAACCACTTGCGGTTGTTCGGCAGCCCGCCTACCGACATGCCGCCGAAGCCGACGCCGTGGTAGCCCTTCTCACGGCCGATGAAGCGCGTGCGCTGGCCCTCGCCGCGCACGCGGTGATAGGCGAGCGCGATCTTCAGCGCGCTGTCCACCGCTTCGGAACCGGAGTTGCTGAAGAACACCTTGTTGAGGTCGCCCGGCGCCAGCGCAGCCAGGCGTTCTGCCAGTTTGAACGGCAGTGGCGAGCTCATCGAGAAATTCGGAGCGAAGTCGAGTGTGCCAATCTGCTGTTTCACCGCCTCGACGATGCGCGGCCGGGAATGGCCGGCGTTGCAGCACCACAGGCCGGCCGTGGCATCCAGCACCTCGTTGCCGTCGACGTCGCGGTAGTACATGCCGGAGGCACTGGCGAGCAGGCGCGGCTTGGCCTTGAACTGCTTGTTGGCGGTAAACGGCATCCAGAAGTGGTCCAGCGAACCGGGCGCTTCCAGGTTCTGTCGGGCGTAGTGGTCGGCCAGGGCGGCGGAGGTGTCGTTGGCGCTCATCGCGGCTCCAAGGGGGGGGCGGGGCGGATGGGCGCAGCTTAGCGCGTTGAAAAAACTTTACAACTGACGAAGGGCGCGGTCTGCCCTGCAGGAGGGGCTTCAGCCCCGGCGCTTTTCTGCAACCAGGCGTCGGAGCTTAAGCCCCTCGTACAGAAGCCGGTCCGGGGGTTCCCAACGGGGCTGTCACGGGGTGTAAAGTATCCCGCAACGCTTCGGTCATCCGGCAAGGGTGGTGATGGACATCGGCGCACGCCTGCAACTGGTCCGCAAATCCAAAGGCCTCAGCCAGCGCGAGCTGGCCAAGCGCGTGGGCGTCACCAACAGCACTATCTCGCTGATCGAGCAGAACAAGGTCAGCCCGTCGGTCAGTTCGCTCAAGAAGGTGCTGGACGGCATTCCCATTTCGCTGGCCGACTTCTTCACTCTCGACCTCGAAAAGGGGCTGCCCGACAACCCGTTCTATGTCGCCGATGAGTTGCCTGACGTGGGCAGCAACGGCATCCACTATTTCCTCGTCGGCCAGCACCGCCCGCAGCGCCAGATGTGCATCCTGCGCGAAGTCATGCCGGCGGGCAGCGATACCGGCGACAGCATGCTTGCGCACGACGGCGAAGAAGGCGGTGTGGTGATCGCCGGCGAGGTGGAGGTCACCGTCGGCGAGCAGGTGCGCGTACTGAAGGCTGGCGAGGGCTATTACTTCGAAAGCCGCACGCCGCATCGCTTCCGCAACGTCGGCGAGGTCGATGCGGTGATCGTCAGCGCGAACACGCCGGCGACGTTTTGAGGAAAGCCCCTTCCCCCGCATGCGGGGGAAGGTTGGGATGGGGGCGAAGGTGCCGCGTTCCATCCGAACAAGCGAAAGTTCCAGTGCGACTGACCTGTCGCCGCACTCGCGCCATTACGAAGGGCAAGCGTTCTTTGCGCCTGCTTGCCCCCACCCCAACCCTCCCCCGTGAACGGGGGAGGGGCAGAACATCAGGAGTCCCCATGAGCAACCCCCGCACGCAACAGGACTGGCAGGCGATGGCCGGTGCGCTGTCGATCCGTACCCAGGCCTTCATCGACGGCCAGTACGTCGACGCCGCCAGTGGCAAGACCTTCGACTGCATCAGTCCGATCGACGGGCGGGTGCTTGGCCAGGTGGCTGATGGACAGGAGGAGGACATCAACCGCGCGGTCGCCGCCGCGCGCCGCAGTTTCGACGCCGGCGCGTGGTCCAATGCGCGGCCGACCCACCGCAAGAAGGTGCTGCTGAAGCTCACCCAGTTGATCGAACAGCATGCCGACGAACTGGCGCTGCTGGAATCGCTGGACATGGGCAAACCGGTCAGTGACGCACGCAGTGTCGATCTGGCAGCGACCATCCGCTGCATGGGCTGGACTGCCGAGGCGCTGGACAAGATCTACGGCGAAGTCGCCGCCACCGGCCAGGACGAGCTCGGCCTGGTGACGCGCGAGCCGCTGGGCGTGGTCGGTGCGATCGTGCCGTGGAATTTCCCGCTGCTGATGGCGTCGTGGAAATTGGCGCCTGCACTGGCGATGGGCAACTCCATCGTGCTGAAGCCGTCCGAGAAATCGCCGCTCACCGCGATCCGCCTGGCCGAACTGGCCGTCGAAGCCGGTATCCCGGCCGGCGTGCTGAACGTGGTGCCCGGTTTCGGCAAGACGGCGGGCGAGCCGCTGGCGCTGCACATGGACGTGGACGGACTGGTGTTCACCGGTTCCACCGCGGTCGGCAAGCGCCTGCTGCAGTGCGCGGGCCTGTCGAACATGAAGCGTGCGTACATGGAATGCGGCGGCAAGAGCCCGAACATTGTCTTTGCCGACGCGCACGACCTGGACGTGGCCGCGAAGGCCGCGGCCGGCGGCATCTTCTACAACCAGGGCGAAGTCTGCACCGCGGCCTCGCGTCTGCTGGTGGAGCGATCGATCAAGGATGAATTCGTCGCCCGCGTGGTCGAGGCCGGCAAGGCCATGCGCCCGCGCCATCCGCTCGACCCCGGCGCGCCGATGGGCGCGATGGTTGATGAAGGCCAGACGCAGCGCGTGCTCGACTACATCGGGAAGGGCAAGGCCGAGGGAGCCCGGCTGGCGCTGGGCGGCCAGCGCGCCGACGTGGTGAGCGGCGGGTGCTACATCGAGCCGACCGTCTTCGATGACGTGGCGCACGAGCACACGATCAGCCGCGAGGAGATCTTCGGACCGGTGCTGTCGGTGATCGCCTTCGACAGCGAGGAAGAAGCGCTGCGGATGGCCAACGACAGCGAGTACGGGTTGGCGGCCGGCGTGTGGACGCGCGACATCAGCCGTGCCCACCGCGTCGCCCGCAAGCTGCGTGCGGGCAGCGTCTGGGTGAACTACTGGGACGGCGGCGACATGACCGCGCCGTTCGGCGGCTACAAACAGTCAGGCAACGGGCGCGACAAGTCGCTGCATGCCTTCGACAAGTACACCGAGATCAAGGCGACCTGGATCAATCTGGGGAGCTGAGTCTTCTCTCCTTCTCCCCGCCAGGCGGGGAGAAGGTGCCCGGAGGGCGGATGAGGGGCGAGCGCGGCAATGGATCGGTGCTCGCGCATCGCTTCTTCGTTCGCCCTTCACCCGCCTTCGGCACCCTCTCCCCGCAAGGGGAGAGAGGGGATCCAGCGCGCATGCCGTGGCTTCTGCCAGAATCGCCCCGTCCCACCGACCGGCTCGCCCATGACCGCCACCGCCGTTGCGTCCCCGCCCACCAACTCGCCCGGCCGCGTGCTGTTCGCCAGCCTGATCGGTACCACCATCGAGTTCTTTGATTTCTACATCTACGCGACGGCGGCGGTGCTGGTGTTCCCGCATCTGTTCTTCCCGCAGGGCGATCCCACCACTGCGACGTTGCAATCGTTCGCCACCTTCGCACTGGCGTTCATCGCGCGGCCGGTCGGGTCGGCGTTGTTCGGGCATTTCGGCGACCGCGTGGGGCGCAAGGCGACGCTGGTGGCGGCGCTGTTGACGATGGGCATTTCCACCGTGCTGATCGGGCTGCTGCCGACCTATGCGCAGGTCGGCATCGTGGCGCCGGTGCTGTTGGCGCTGTGCCGGCTGGGGCAGGGCATCGGCCTGGGCGGTGAATGGGGCGGTGCGGTGCTGCTGGCGACGGAGAATGCACCACCCGGCAAGCGCGCGTGGTACGGCATGTTTCCGCAGTTGGGGGCGCCGCTCGGATTCCTGTGTTCGACCGGCATCTTCCTGCTGCTGACCGAGGTGATGACGGACGCGCAGTTCCTCGCCTGGGGCTGGCGCATCCCGTTCGTCGCCAGCGCGGTGCTGGTGTTCGTCGGCCTGTGGGTGCGGCTGAGCATCACCGAGACGCCGGATTTCCAGAAGGCACTGGACCGCGACGAACGCGTCAAGGTGCCGATGCTGACCACGGTGCGCGAACATCCCTTCGCGCTGCTGACCGGCACGTTCGCGCTGGTGGCGACGTTCGTGCTGTTCTATCTGATGACCGTGTTCGCGCTGAGCTGGGGTACGTCGAAGCTGGGCTACACGCGCGAGCATTTCCTGCTGCTGCAGATGGCGGGCGTGTTGTTCTTCGCCCTCACCATCCCGGTGTCGGCGCTGTATGCGGACCGTTTCGGGCGCCGGAACGCAATGACCGTGGCCACGCTGCTGATCATCGGTTTCGGGTTCATCTTCGCCCCACTGCTGGAATCCGGCAGTGATCTCGGCGTGCTCGCGTTCCTCGCGCTGGGGCTGGGTGCGATGGGGCTGACCTATGGTCCCTGCGGCACGATTCTGGCAGAGATGTTTCCCACGGCGGTGCGCTATACCGGCGCGTCGTTGGCATTCAACCTTGCGGGCATCCTTGGCGCGTCGCCCGCGCCCTACATCGCCACGCGCCTCGGCGAACGCTATGGCCTGGCATCGGTGGGCTGGTATCTGGCCGCGATGGCGGTAATGACATTGTTGGCGCTGCTGGTGATGCCGCGGGGCAGGCCAGCGCGCTAGCCGAACAGGCGCTTCACCGTGCGGCTGAGCCAGCCGCCCTGCTGGTGGTCCCGCACGAACTGGTTGAGATGGCGCTTCACCGAGTCCGCGTAGGCCTTGTCGTCGTTGCGGATATGGTTGAACAGCCAGCGTGACAGCATGCTGCGCAGTTCGTCCACGATGTCCTCGCCGGCTTCGAAGCGCAGCCGGTACTCGGAGACCCGCTTGGTGAACACCTCGTGCACGCGCTTGTGCGCGGCGCTGAACGGGTAGCCGGCTTCCTCCATCAGTTCCTCCTCGAACGCGAAGTGCGACAGCGTGTAGTCGACCAATTCATCGATCACCTCGGCCACGGCGAAGCGTTCCATCGACTTCTGGGTGATGTGCAGGTGGTTGATCATCTCCACGATGCGGCGGTGCTGGCCATCGATGATGTCGATGCCCGTATCCATGTCGTCCTGCCAGATCAGCAGTGTCATGAGTGTGTCCCCTGCCGGCGGATGCCGGAATGCAGGGGCAATCTAGGTGTGCGCCTGTGTCGCGGCATTGATCGGGATCAATGCCGCGACAGGTGGTCGCAGCAGAGGTTGGCCGTTGTAGGAGCGACGTGAGTCGCGACCATAGACCCAACGGATTCGGCAGCCTCGGGTTCAGCCGACACCATTCCCGATGTTGTGCCGGCTTTTGCAGCGTCGACCCGACGCGGTTGTATCGATCTTGCGGTCGCGACTCACGTCGCTCCTACACAAAAGCAGCGCCCCTCAGCCGTTGGATACCACCCGGTTCCGCCCACCTGCCTTTGCCAGGTAGAGGCGTCGGTCGGCTTCGCTGAGCAGATGATTGAGTGTCTGGCCCGGGAAGCGGGTTCGGAACACGCCGATGCTGACCGTCATGCGCAGCTTGTGGCTGCCGATGTCGACCTCCAGCGCTTCTATCGCGGTGCGCAGCGATTCGAAGTACTCCACCGCTTCGCTTTCACCCAGGTAGGGCACCAGTGCACAGAACTCCTCGCCGCCGAAACGGGCGATCAGGTCCTGCGTGCCGGCATGTCGCGCGATCGCCTGCGCGACGGCCTTCAGCGCGACATCGCCGGCCTCGTGGCCATGGGTGTCGTTGATGTGCTTGAAGTGGTCGATGTCGATGATGGCGGAGGTGACCGCCTGCTGCCTGCCCAGCGTGTTCGGCAGCAGCGCGTGGCACTCGGCCAGGAAGTGGCGCCGGTTGGGCAGGCCGGTCAGGAAGTCGCGCGTGGCCAGGTCCTGCAGCGTGCCGATCAGTTCCAGCTGGTCGATGTTCTGCGAGACGCGGCAGAAGAATTCTTCGCGCGAGAACGGCTTGTGCAGGAAGTCATTGGCGCCGCTCTTGAGGAAGCGCGGCACCAGGCTGCCATCGCTGGTGCCCGAGATGCCGATGATCGCCAGGTGGTCGCGCGCATGGCGTGCGCGCAGGCGGCGGGTGAACTCATGCCCCTTCATGCCGGGCATTTCCTGGTCGACGATGGCCAGGCGGATGTCCGGGTTGGCGTCCAGCACCGCCAGGCCGGCCTCGCCATCGGCGGCTTCCACCACGCGGAAACCGTACATCGACAGCAGCGCGGCCGCATGCTGGCGGGCCGAGCGCGAGTCATCGACGATCAGCGCGGCGATGCGGCGGTTGCGTTCCAGCCGCTGCACCAGCCACACCAGGTAGTCGATGCTGCCGGGCGTGTTCTTCAGCACATAGTCCACCACCTGCCGACGCAGCACCTGCTCGCGCAGGGTGTCGTCGTAGACGCCGCTGACCACGACCGTCGGCAGTTGGCGGGACAGGAAGAACTCCACGACTTCGTCGTGGCTGCCATCGGCGAGCACCAGGCTGGTGACCACCATGAACCAGTCCGGATGCTTTTCCAGCATCGTGCGCGCTTCGGCCAACGTGGACGCGTAGACCACCGGCAGGTTGAGTTTCTGCTCGATGGCCTCGCCGATGAGTCGCGCGTGCGTGCGCGAGTTCTCCACCACCATGATCCGCTGGGGCAAGGGGGCAGGCGTGGCGGGGGTGGGCGGAACACGCAGGGGTGTCGGCATCGTCATCGGCGCTACGGGGTATCCATGAACCCGTTATCGACCGGCCCGGGGCGTACTTGAGAGCGCCGTCACGGAATCGGATCGCTCGCGCGGCGTTTACCAGAGCGCGTCGCGCAGTTTGTACCAAGCCATCGCCGCCACCAGCAGGGGTGTGCGCAGGGCGCGTCCGCCCGGGAACGTGCGGTGGTCGATCTTCGCGAACAGGTCCAGCCGCTCGGACTGGCCGCGGATGGCCTGGGCCAGCGTGGTGCCGGCCAGTCCCGCGGCAATCAAGCCATGGCCGGAAAAGCCTTGGGCGAAGTACAGGTTCGGCGCCAGCCGGCCCCAGTGCGGTGCGCGGTTGAGCGAAATGTCGATCATCCCGCCCCACAGGTACTCGATGCCCACGTCGCGCAGTTGCGGGAACACGCGATGCATGCGCCGGGTCATTACGCCGCGCAGGTTGGGTGGCGTCATCGTCGAGTAGCTCGCGCGGCCGCCGAACAGCAGGCGGTGGTCGCGGCCGAGGCGGAAGTAGTCCAGCGCCCAGTTGGTGTCGGCGACCGCCATGTCATTGCGGATCAGGTCGCGTGCACGCGCCTCGCCGAGCGGCGGCGTGGCGGCGATGTAGGTGCCGACCGGCATCATCCGCGACTCGAGTTCCGGCGCGATCCCGCGCAGCAGTGCGTTGCCGGCGAGGATCGCGGTGTCGCAGACGACTTCGCCCTGTGCCGTCTTCAGCATGGGGCGTGCGCCGCGCACCAGCTGCGTCACCCGCGACCCCTCGAAGATCTGCACGCCGGCATCCAGTGCGGCGCGGCCCAGGCCCAGTGCGTATGCCAGCGGGTGAAGGTGACCGCTGACCGGGTCGTACATCGCGCCGAGGTAGCGGTCGCTGGCCAGTTCGCTGCGCAGGCGCTCGCGGCCCCACCATTGCACCGGGTGCTGGTAGCGGGTGTTGAAGTCCTCGACTGCGTGTTCGACCTCGCGCTGCTGGCGCGGCTTGATCGGTACTGTGGCGTGGCCGTCGCGCCAGTCGCAGTCGATGCCATGCCGTTCGATGCGGCCACGTAGCCAGAGCAGGCCATCCAGCGACAGATCGAACATCTTCTTCGCATCGTCGAAGCCGACCAGCGCTTCCAGCTTGGCCTCGCCGCAGCTGAAGCCGGCGATCGCTTGGCCACCATTGCGCCCCGAGGCACCCCAGCCGATGCGTTCGGCTTCCAGCAGGACCACCTTGTAGCCGGCTTCGGTCAACTCCAGTGCCGCCGACAGGCCGGTATAGCCAGCGCCGAGGATGCAGACATCCGCATCGATCCGGCCCTGCAGTGTGGGCTGTGCGGGCAGAGGCGTCGCGCTGGCTGCGTACCAGCTGTCGGGATAGGACGTGCCGGGGGAGACGGTCATGACGTTCCCTTGCCGTCATTCCGGCGTACACCGGAATCCACGTTGCTGTTTCGCTGTCCGGCAGCAGCAAGGGCAAGATGGATGACCCGCCGTTCGGCGGTTGAGAGCCCGGCGTACGCCGGAATGACGACTGGAAGAGCGCGCGACATTCGTCTCACACCGACCGCAGGTACCACGCATATTCCAGATCCGTCACCTCGGTATAGAAGCTGTGCATCTCCTTGAGCTTCTGTTGGCCGTAGATGTGCTGGAAGGAAGTGCCGAACTGCTCGCGTATGAACTCGCTGCCCATGAATGATCCGATCGCCTCGCGCCAGAACGGCGTGCGGACCTCGGTCTGCTCGTAGGCGTTGCCAGTGATCGGCGGGCCGGGATCGAAGCCCTGCTCCATGCCGTGCAGCATCCCGGCCAGCACCGCGGCGGTGACCAGGTAGATGTTGGCATCGGCACCGGCGATGCGGTGCTCGATTCGCGTGTTGGCTTCGTCGCTGTGCGGGATGCGCATGGCGACGGTGCGGTTGTTGTAGCCCCACACGTCGTTGAGCGGCACGAAGGCATTCAGCACGAAGCGGCGGTAGCTGTTGGCATGCGGTGCGAACAGCAGCAGGCAGTCCTGGTCGCTGCGCTGCAGGCCGCCGATGGCGTGTTTCAGGGCATCGGCCGGTGCGGAAGGCGGCGAGGCGAAGATGTTGTGGCCTGCGGCATCCAGCACGCTGGCATGGATGTGCATGCCGCTGCCGGCCTGCTCGGCGAACGGCTTGGCCATGAAGCTGGCCATCAGCCCCTGCTGCTGCGCGGCGGCCTTGATCGCGCGCTTCAGGTAGATGGCGTCGTCGCAGGCGAGCAGGGCGTCGTCGCGGTGTTTCAGGTTGATCTCGAACTGGCCCGGCGCGTATTCCGCCACCGCGGTGTCAGCGGGAATGCGCTGCGCCCGGCAGATGGCGGCCACCGCATCGGTGAAGCCCCGATAGTCGTTGAGGTCTTCCATGTAGTAGACCTGCGTGCTGGTGTTGCGCTGGCCGGTGGCCGGGTTGATCGACGTGCGTGGGCGACCGGCATCGTCCATGCGCTGGTCGAACAGGTAGAACTCCAGTTCCACCGCCACCACCGGCTTCAAGCCGCGCGCGGCGTAACGCGCCAGCACACGCTTGAGGACTTCGCGCGGATTGGCTTCGAACATGCCACCCTGTGCGTCCTCCATGCTCAGCAGGAGTTGTGCGGCCGGGCGCGGCGACCACGGCACCGGCCGCAGCGAGCCCGGCACGGGGCGGCACACGCGGTCCTCGTCGCCGATGTCGTAGCCCAGGCCGGTTTCCTCGACGGTATTGCCGGTGATGTCGGTAGCGATCAACGACATCGGCAGGCACACGCCGTCGCGGTAGACCTTCTCCAGTGCATCGCGCGTGATGCGCTTGCCGCGCAGCAGGCCGTTCATGTCCGGCAGCAGCAGGTCGATCTGCTCGCAATCGGGGATCGAGGCCAGCGTGGCGGCATCGTCGGCAGGCAGGAGAGGCGCAGCGGAATCGGGGCGCATGGTGGTCATCCAGGAGGCTGCAGGCAGCTTAGCAGAGCGGTCGGTGCGTCAAGAATACTCAACGCGAAGAATCCGGCAGGTCGATGAAATGCCCGAAATTGGTGCCGCAGCGCACCATATAGGCGCCCAAAACGCCATTCTGGCGTCTCGTGTTGTAAAAATAAAACGGCCGGGTTAACTTGCCTGCAAGCCACTTCGGGCTTCCTGCATGACCCCGCTGCCGCGGGTCGGTCTGCCGACCGACCACAAGCAAATCGGTGCGCATCCCTTCCTTGCCGTTGGCGAGAAGTACGTGCGCGCGGTGGTCGACGGGGCGGGCTGCCTGCCAATGCTGGTGCCCACGCTGGATCCGGTGTTGCCGTTGCGGCAGGTCCTCGAGGGTCTGGATGGTCTGCTGCTGACCGGGGCGGTGAGCAACATCGAGCCGCACCATTACAGCGACGAGTCCAGTTACGAGGGCAACCTGCTGGATCCACGTCGTGACGCCACCAACCTGCCGTTGATTCCGCTCGCCATCGAGATGGGCGTGCCGGTACTCGCCGTTTGCCGCGGCTTCCAGGAAGTGAACGTCGCCTTCGGTGGAACGCTGTACCAGAAGGTCCATGAGCAGCCCGGCTTCATGGATCACCGCGAGAACAAGGACGATCCACTCGACGTGCAGTACGGGCCGGCGCACAGCATCGCGCTGGTGCCGGGCGGCATGCTGGCGACGCTGGTCGGCGATACGCAGGCGACCGTCAATTCCCTGCATGGGCAGGGCGTGCGCCGACTGGGCGAAGGACTGGTGGTCGAGGCGCAGGCGCCAGACGGCCTGATCGAGGCCTTCCGCCACGACGGACCAGCGTTCATGCTGGCGGTGCAGTGGCATCCCGAATGGAAGGTCGCGGAGAACCCGTTCTACCTCGCGATTTTCCAGGCTTTCGGCAAAGCCTGCCGTGCCCGTGCGGCACACCGCGGAGCCGTGGCATGAAGCGGCGGCATCCACCGCCATGGGAGGGCGGGCGCTGAAGCGCCCGTGTCCGATGTGGCTGGCCCTCGCGCCGGCACCTCCCTTCCCAGGACCGTGTTCCCCATGAGCCAGAAACAGACACAACGAAAGACCGTCGCGGCCGCCGAGCCTTCCGAGAGTTCACTGCGCCGGTGGCTGAAAGAGCGCAGCATCACCGAAGTCGAATGCCTGGTGCCCGACATCACCGGCATCGCGCGCGGCAAGATCATTCCCGCCGACAAGTTCAGCCACGACTACGGCACGCGCCTGCCCGAGGGCATCTTCGCCACCACCGTCACCGGCGATTATCCGGATGACTACTACGAGCTTACTTCGCCGTCGGACTCGGACATGTTCCTGCGGCCCGACCCGGACACCGTCCGCATGGTGCCGTGGGCCACCGATCCCACCGCGCAGGTCATCCACGATTGCCACACCAAGGACGGCAAACCGCATGATCTTGCGCCGCGCAACGTGCTGCGGCGCGTGCTGGCGGCCTATGAAAAGGAAGGGTTGCGGCCGGTGGTCGCGCCGGAACTGGAGTTCTTCCTGGTGCAGAAGAACACCGATCCGGATTTCCCGCTGCTGCCACCCGCGGGCCGATCCGGCCGTCCGGAGACCGCGCGCCAGTCGTACTCCATCGATGCGGTCAACGAATTCGATCCCATCCTCGACCTGATGTACGACTACTGCGATGCGATGGAGCTGGACGTGGACACGCTGATCCACGAATCCGGCGCCGCGCAGTTGGAAGTCAACTTCACCCACGACGATGCGCTGTCGCGCGCCGACCAGGTGTTCTTGTTCAAGCGCACGATGCGCGAGGCGGCGATGCGCCATGGCGTGTATGCCACCTTCCTGGCCAAGCCGATGGAGAACGAACCCGGCAGCGCCATGCATATCCACCAGAGCTTGCTCGACGTGAAGACCGGCCGCAATGTCTTCACCGGCAAGACCGAAGGCAAGGGCAGCAAGCTGTTCGGCCATTACCTGGGTGGCCTGCAGAAATACGTGCCGATGGCGATGGCGTTCTTCGGTCCCAACGTCAATTCCTATCGCCGGCTGGCGCTGGGGCAGGTGGCGCCGATCAACGTGCAGTGGGGCTACGACAACCGTACCTGCGGCCTGCGCGTGCCGATGGATACGCCGGAAAACATGCGGGTGGAAAGCCGGTTCGCCGGTTCCGATGCCAACCCTTATCTCGCCATGGCAGGCACGCTGGCGTGCGGCCTGCTGGGCATCCGCGAACAGCTCAAGCCGACCGAACCGCTGGCCAGCAGCGCGCAGGATCTCGGCTTCGAGCTGCCCCGCTCGCTGGGCGAGGCGCTGGATGCGCTGGAGGACTGCAAACCACTGCAGGAATTGATGGGCGCGCGTTTCGTGCGTGCCTATGTATCGGTGAAGCGCAAGGAATACGAGACCTTCTTCCGCGTGATCAGTTCGTGGGAGCGGGAGTTCCTGTTGTTGAACGTCTGAATGCTGTTCCCTTCTCCCGCCGGGAGAAGGTGGCGCGAAGCGCCGGATGAGGGTACGGCTGCATCGGGATGGTTCACCGCCGATGGTTCTGCCGGACCCTCACCCCAACCCCTCTCCCAATGGGAGAGGGGCTCAATCATTGGAGCGTGTATGAACCAACTCGACACCCGCACCCTGCAGAAGCTCGATGCCGAGCACCACCTGCATCCGTTTAACGACAACGCTGCACTGGCGAAGAAGGGCACGCGCATCCTCACCAAAGGGGAGGGCTGCTATGTCTGGGATGCCGACGGCAACAAGTTGCTGGACGCCTTCGCCGGTTTGTGGTGCGTCAACATCGGTTACGGCCGCAGGGAACTGGGCGAGGTGGCGTCGAAGCAGATGACGCAGCTCGCCTACTACAACAGCTTCTTCCAGTGCACCACCGAGCCGACCATCGCGTTGGCGGCGAAGCTGGCGGAACTGGCGCCGGGCGACCTCAACCATTCCTTCTTCGTCAATTCCGGTTCGGAAGCCAACGACACCATCCTGCGCATGGTCCGGCACTTCTGGGCGGTGCAGGACCAGCCTCGGAAGAACATCTTCATCGGTCGCCATGATGGCTACCACGGCACCACCATGGCCGGTGCCAGCCTGGGTGGCATGAAGGGCATGCACAAGCAGGGCGGGCTGCCGATCCCCGACATCCACCACATCGATCCCCCGTTCTGGTTCGCCGACGGCGGCGACATGGACGAGGACGAGTACGGCCTGGTCGCCGCGCGCCGGCTGGAGGACAAGATCCTCGAACTCGGCCCGGATCGCGTGGCCGCTTTCATCGGCGAACCCATCATGGGCGCCATCGGTGTCTACATTCCACCGAAGACCTACTGGCCCGAGATCGAGCGCATCTGCCGGAAGTACGACGTGCTGCTGGTGGCCGACGAAGTGATCTGCGGTTTCGGCCGCACCGGCGAGTGGTTCGGCTCACAATACTTCGGGTTCCAGCCGGACATTATGCCGGTGGCCAAGGGCATCACGTCCGGTTACATCCCGCTGGGCGCGGCGATGTTCAACGACCGCGTGGCCAAGGTGCTGAAGGAGCAGGGAGGCGAACTGGCGCACGGCGCCACGTATTCCGGTCACCCGGTCTGTGCGGCGGTGGCACTCGAGAATATCCGTATCCTGCAGGACGAGAAGATCGTCGAGCGTGCGAAGACCGAGATTGCGCCTTACCTGGCGCAGCGCTGGGCCGAGCTGGGCGAGCACCGCCTGGTCGGGCAGGCGCGAATCGCCGGCATGGTCGGTGCGCTGGAACTGGTGCCGGACAAGGGCAAACGCGCGTTCTTCCCCGAGCGCGGCACCGTCGGTCCTCGCTGCCGCGACCACGCGCTGAAGCATGGACTGATCCTGCGCGCGACCTGGGATGCGATGCTGCTTTCGCCCCCGCTGGTGATCACGCGCGCGCAGGTGGACGAGCTGTTCGACAAGACATGGAAGGCTCTCAACGACACGGCGGTGGATCTCGGGATGTGACCTCACCGAACGGTCCGTGCGCTGCGTCACAGCGCCGCGGCCCGGGCGTATGATGTTTCCTTCCCCCGATGCTGATTCCATGGAGACCCCGATGAAGCTCAAGACCCTCACCGTCATGCTGGCCGCCGCCGTGCTGGCTGCCTGTGGCGGCAAGGACGAGACGGCCGCCACAGGCGCGCCCTCGAAGACCCTCAACGTCTACAACTGGTCGGACTACATCGCCGAGGACACGATCCCTAACTTCGAGCAGCAGTCGGGCGTCAAGGTCACCTACGACGTGTTCGACAGCGACGAGATGGTCGAGACCAAGCTGCTGGCCGGCAGCAGTGGTTACGACGTGGTGGTGCCGTCGCTGAGCTTCCTGGGGCGGCAGATCCAGGCCGGCGTGTTCCTGCCGCTGGACAAGAGCAAGCTCCCGAACCTGAAGAACCTCGACCCGAAGATGCTCGAGCGCATCGCGCTGCAGGATCCGGGCAACCAGTACGCCGTGCCGTATCTCTGGGGCACCAGCGGCATCGGTTACAACGTCGACAAGATCAAGGCCATCTTCGGCGACACCGCCGTGACCGGCAGCTGGGATGTGGTGTTCAAGCCGGAAAACGCGGCCAAACTGAAGGACTGCGGCATCACCGTGCTGGACACGCCGTCGGAGCTGATCCCGATCGCGCTCAACTATCTGGGCGAAGACCCGCACAGTTTCGATCCGGCCACCATCGACAAGGCGGCGGCGCTGCTGAAGTCGATCCGGCCGTATATCCGCAACTTCCACTCGTCTTCTTACATCAATGACCTCGCCAACGGCGATGTCTGCCTGGTGGTGGGCTGGTCGGGCGACATCATCCAGGCGCGCGACCGCGCCGCCGAAGCGGGCAACGGCGTCAACGTGGCGTACTCGATCCCGAAGGAAGGGGCGCCGCAGTGGTTCGACATGCTGGCCATCCCGAAGGATGCTAAGAATGTCGACAACGCCTACGCCTTCATCAACTACCTGCTCGACCCGAAGGTGGCGGCAGCGAACACCAACTACGTCACCTATCCGAACCCGGTGCCTGCGTCCCGGCCACTGGTCGAGAAGAGCATCGCGGACGATCCGACCATCTATCCGCCGGCGGACGTGGACGCGAAATTGTTCACTTTCGCAGTACTGCCGCCGGAAGTGGATCGCCAGTACACACGCATCTGGACGGAGCTGAAGACCGGACGCTGAAACACACGAGGGCGCGGGCCGTGACGGACGCGCCCTTCGTCATCGTGGCGTTACCCACGGGAGCGGGTGGCGGCACAGGGGAGGGGAGAAGGGGAGCAACGCCGGCACGGAACAGGCCATTGCAATGACAGCATGCCCGCGGCGGCCACTGGCCGGCACGGGACCACATCAAGCCGCCCTCGCGGGCCGAACGGAGAGAGATTGATGAAACTGCGCGTACTGGCAACCACCCTGGCCCTGTGTACCCTCACCGCATGCGGCGGAAAATCCGCCGGAGAAGGCGGCACCGATACTGGCGGCGCCAAGCAGGTCAACGTCTACAACTGGTCCGACTACATCGCCGAAGACACCATCCCGAACTTCGAGAAGAGCACCGGCATCAAGGTGACCTACGACGTGTTCGACAGCAACGAGGTGCTGGAAACCAAGCTGCTGGCGGGCAGCAGCGGTTACGACGTGGTGGTGCCGACGATGAACTTCCTCGGCCGGCAGATCCAGGCCGGCGTTTTCCTGCCGCTGGACAAGAGCAAGATCCCCAACTACGCCAACCTCGACCCGGCCATCATGAAGCGGCTGGAGAACCAGGACCCCGGCAACCAGCATGCGATCCCATACATGTGGGGGACCACCGGCATCGGCTACAACGTGGACAAGGTGAAGGCCGCGTTCGGCAACACCGACATCGCCAACAGCCTGGACATCGTGTTCAAGCCGGAGAACATCGCCAAGCTGAAGGACTGCGGCGTGACCTTCCTGGATACGCCCTCGGAGATCATCCCGATCGCGCTCAACTACCTGGGCGAGGATCCCAACAGCCAGGACGCGGCGGTGATCGACAAAGCCGCCGCGCTGCTGAAGACGATCCGCCCGTACATCACCAATTTCCATTCCTCGCAGTACATCGATGCGATGGCCAATGGCGATACCTGCCTGGTCGTGGGCTGGTCGGGCGACATCATCCAGGCGCGCGACCGCGCCGCCGAAGCGGGCAACGGCGTCAACATCGCCTATGCCATCCCGAAGGAAGGCGCGCCGCAATGGTTCGACATGCTGGCCATCCCGAAGGGCGCCAAGCACGTCGATGAGGCCTATGCCTTCATCAACTACCTGCTCGACCCGCAGGTGATGGCGAACAATTCGAACTTCATCAGCTATCCGAACGCGATCCCCAAGGCGAAGGATCTGATGGATAAGACGATCACCGAGGATCCGACGATCTATCCCACGCCCGAGGTGGAAGCCAAGCTGTTCACCTTCGCCATCATCCCGCCGGAAGTGGACCGCCAGTACACCCGTATCTGGACGGAACTGAAGACCGGCAAGTAAGCGCCGCGACCGGTACGGGCGATGCCCGTGCCGGTGTCCGGCGGACCCACGCGATATATCGATGGCCGGCGCCCACGCGGTCCGGCGACCAGGGGAATTCCATGGCGGCAGAACAGGGCAACGGTAGCAAGGACGCGGGACAGGGCGGCAAGGCGAACCCGCAGGAGTACCTGCGCATCGTCGATGTGCGCAAGGAGTTCGACGGCTTCGTCGCCGTGGACGACACCAACCTGACCATCCGCAAGGGCGAGATCTTCGCCCTGCTGGGTGGATCGGGCAGTGGCAAGTCGACGCTGCTGCGATGCCTGGCCGGTTTCGAGAAGCCTTCGTCCGGCAAGATCTATCTGGACGGTCAGCTGCTCAACGACCTGCCGCCGTACGAACGGCCGCTCAACATGATGTTCCAGTCCTACGCGCTGTTCCCGCACATGACGGTCGAGCAGAACATCGCCTTCGGCCTGAAGCAGGATGGCCTGTCGAAGGACGCGATCAGGAAGCGCGTGGAAGAGATGCTGGCGCTGGTGCAGCTGGGCAAGCTGGCCAAGCGCAAGCCGCACCAGCTTTCCGGTGGGCAGCAGCAGCGCGTGGCGCTGGCGCGCTCCCTGGCCAAGGGCCCGAAGCTGTTGCTGCTCGATGAGCCGATGGGCGCGCTGGACAAGAAGCTGCGCTCGCAGATGCAGCTGGAACTGGTGAGCATCATCGAGAAGTCCGGCGTGACCTGCGTGATGGTCACCCACGACCAGGAAGAGGCCATGACCATGGCCACGCGCATCGCGCTGATGGATCAGGGCTGGATCCGCCAGGTCGGTACGCCCGACGAAATCTACGAACAACCCACCAGCCGCTTCGCTGCCGAGTTCATCGGCTCGGTCAACCTGATCGAGGGCGTGGTGGAGGAAGACGAAGCCGACTACGTCACCATCCGATCGCCGCAGCTTCCGGACCCGATCTACATCGGTCATGGCATCTCGGGCTTCGAAGGGCAGGAGGTCGGCTTCGCGGTGCGGCCGGAAAAGCTGGGCATCGGCAAGCAGGAACCCGAACAGCCACACAACAAGGCGAAGGGCGTGATCGAGGACATCGCCTACTTCGGCAGCCACTCGGTCTACCACGTGCGCCTGCCGAGCGGTTACAAGTTCATGGCCAACTTCGCCAACGTGCAGCGCTGGGCCAGCGAGGGACTCACATGGAATGACGAAGTGTGGGTGTGGTGGGGCGACAACGACGGCGTGGTGCTGACCTCATGAACATCCTCCGCTCCCTGGGCAAGCGCCTGCCGGGGCCACGCTGGGGCGTGATCTCGGTGCCCTACGTGTGGCTGCTGCTGTTCTTCGCCATCCCGTTCCTGATCGTGCTGAAGATCTCATTCGCCAAGCTGGCGATCGCGATGCCGCCGTACACGCCCATCCTCGAGTACATCGACGAGGCATTGACGCTCAAGCTGAACCTGGGCAACTACACCGCGCTCTTCACCGACTCGCAGTACATCCAGGCGTATCTCAGCTCGATCAAGATCGCGGCCATTTCAACGTTCCTGGCCTTGCTGGTGGCGTACCCCATCGCCTACGTCATCGCACGCCTGCCGCCTTCGTCGCGCAACATCGCGATGATGCTGGTGGTCCTGCCGTCGTGGACATCGTTCCTGATCCGGGTCTACGCGTGGATCGGCATCCTCAAGAACAACGGCCTGCTCAACAACCTGCTGATGAAGATCGGCATCATCGACGAGCCGCTGCAGATCCTGTACACGCCGATGGCCGCGTACATCGGCATCGTCTACTGCTATCTGCCGTTCATGGTGCTGCCGCTGTACACCAACCTGGTGAAGCACGACAACCGGTTGCTGGAAGCGGCCTACGACCTGGGTGCCAAGCCGTGGAAAGCGTTCTTCACCATCACCCTGCCGCTGTCCAAGGCCGGCATCATCGCCGGCTGCATGCTGGTGATGATCCCGGCGGTGGGTGAGTTCGTCATTCCCGAACTGCTCGGCGGGCCGGATACGCTGATGATCGGCCGTGTGCTGTGGGGCGAGTTCTTCAACAACCGCGACTGGCCCGCCGCATCCGCCGTGGCCATCGTCATGCTGATCCTGCTGCTGATCCCGATCCTGATCTTCAACCGCGTACAGCAACGCGAGCTGGAAGGGAGACTGACATGAGCCGCGTCGGACAACGCACGGTCAACTGGATGGTGCTCGGACTGGGTTTCGCTTTCCTGTACGTGCCGGTCTTCATCCTGATGGTGTACTCCTTCAACGAATCGCGCCTCGCCACAGTGTGGTCGGGTTTCTCGTTCAAGTGGTACGGCGAGCTGTTCCGCGACGAAAAGATGCTGCGTGCAGCATGGATCAGCATCAAGGTCGCGTTCTGGACTGCCAGCGCCGCGGTGGTACTGGGCACCATGGCGGCGCTGGTGATGACCCGCATGCGCCGCTTCCCCGGCAAGACGCTGTTCGGTGCGCTGATCACCGCGCCGCTGGTGATGCCGGAGGTGATCATCGGCCTGTCGATCCTGCTGATGTTCGTGTCGCTGGGGCAGTTCATAGGTTTCAAGCCGGGCGGCATCCTGTCCATCTGGATCGCACACGTCACCTTCACCCTGGCGTTCGTCACGGTGGTCGTGTCCTCACGCCTGTCCGAACTGGACAAATCGCTGGAGGAAGCGGCGATGGACCTGGGTGCCAACCGCATCAAGGTGTTCTTCCTGATCACGCTGCCCATCATCGCGCCGGCGCTGGTGTCGGGCTGGCTGCTTGCCTTCACGCTGTCGCTGGACGATGTGGTGATCGCCAGCTTCGTCGCCGGCCCCAGTTCCACCACGTTGCCGATCGAGGTGTTCTCGTCGGTGCGACGAGGCCTGAGCCCGAAGATCAATGCGCTGGCCACGCTGATGATCCTGGTGGTCAGTGCGGCCGCATTTCTGGGCTGGTGGTTCATGTATCGCGAGGAAAAGCGTCGCCAGCGCGACGTGCAACTGGCGTTGCAGGAGAACGGGTAGAGCGACGGCGTGCGGCGCACCCGGTATGAAGCCGTCGTCGCACTCGTCCGTCATCCCGGCGAAAGCCGGGATCCATCTTGATCTTGCCTTTCGATTACCCGACGGATGAGCGAAGAGCAAAATGGATCCCCGTTCCCGCTGGGATGACGCCCGCATCCTGCGCAACGACATGATCCGGGTCGCCACGGCGCCATCACGTTGCAGCCTCCAGAATTCCCTTCACTTTCCGACGCACGAAGACTCGAATACCCATGACCGTCGAAACCATCAATCCCGCGACCGGCAAGGTCGAGTATCGTCACGAACTGATGACGGCCGCGCAGGTCGATGCCACGCTCGCGGCCGCGCAGCAGGCATTTCCCGCGTGGGCGGCGCTGTCGCTGGCCGAGCGCGGCAAGGTCCTGCGCGCCGTCGGCGCCGAACTGCGCCGTCGCCGCGACGACATCCAGCGCATCATGACCGCGGAGATGGGCAAGCTGCGCAAGGAAGCCCTGGCCGAAGTCGACAAGTGTGCCGGGGCCTGCGACTACTACGCCGACCACGCGGCCGATTACCTGCAGGATCAGTCTGTCGCCACCGATGGCCAGCGCAGTTACGTGCGCTACGAGCCCCTCGGCTGCGTACTGGCGGTGATGCCGTGGAATTTCCCGATCTGGCAGGTCTTCCGCTTCCTCGCGCCTGCCTTGATGGCCGGCAACGTGGCCGTGCTCAAGCACGCGAGCAACGTGCCGCGCTGCGCCGACATCATCGGCGAGGTGCTGTCGGCCGCCGGCTTGCCGGACGGGGTGTTCGGCGTGCTGCATATCGACAACGACCAGGCGGCCGAGGTGATCCGCGATGCGCGTGTCGTCGCCGTGACGCTGACCGGCAGCGAGCGTGCGGGGCGTTCCGTCGCCGCGAATGCCGGCAGCCAGTTGAAAAAGAGCGTGATGGAACTGGGTGGCAGTGATGCCTTCATCGTGCTGGACGATGCCGACCTGGAGAAAACGGTGGCCGGCGCTGTCGCGTCGCGCTTTGGCAACGCGGGCCAGACCTGCATTGCGGCCAAGCGCTTCATCGTGCAGGACGCGATTGCGGACGAGTTCGTGAGGCGCTTCGTCGAGGCGGCATCGAAGCTGCAACTCGGCGATCCCCAGGACGAGGCCACCACGCTCGCACCGATGGCGCGCCAGGACCTGCGCGATGAACTGCACAAGCAGGTGCAGGCCAGCGTGTCGAAGGGCGCGAAGGTGCTGTTGGGCGGCCAGCCCGATGCATCCCATGCCGGTTATCCGGCGTCGATCCTCGACGCGGTCGTGCCCGGCATGCCGGCCTACGAGGAAGAACTCTTCGGCCCGGTGGCCAGCATCCTGCGGGTGAAGGACGATGCCGAAGCCGTCCGCGTGGCCAACGACACCACGTTCGGCCTGGGTGGCAGCGTGTGGACGAAGGGCGTGGAGCGGGGCGACCGCATTGCGCGGCAGCTGCAGGTGGGTGCTGCCTTCGTCAACGCCATCGTCCGCAGCGACGTGCGGCTGCCATTCGGCGGCACCAAGCGCTCCGGTTTCGGCCGCGAGTTGGCCGGGCATGGCATCCACGAGTTCATGAACATCAAGTCGGTCTACGTGGCCTGAGGTTCGTCGGCGATGTGGGGAATGTGGGAGCGACGTCAGTCGCGAGGTTTTGGCGGCATCCTGGTTTCGCGACTGACGTCGCTCCCACGTCGCGTGATGATCCATGCGTGGAACGGATGGTTACGTAGGTTGCCGTTCCTAAGCGGTCATGCCGGTGCCATCTTGTCGGCAGTTGAACTGGAGGCACCATGAGCACCCTGACCGATACCACGCCCGCCCGGGTGATCCGCACGATCCGCGGCCGACCAACGTCCGATGGCGCGGGCGTCAAGCTGACGCGCGTGATCGGCGGCCCCGATCTGCCGGACCTCGATCCGTTCCTGCTGCTGGACGAGTTCGGCACGGACAAGGCCGAGGACTACCTCGCCGGTTTCCCCGAGCATCCGCACCGTGGCTTCGAGACCGTCACTTACATGCTGGACGGCCGCATGCGCCATCGCGACAACCATGGCAACGAAGGCCTGCTGACACCGGGCGCGGTGCAGTGGATGACCGCCGGGCGCGGCCTCGTGCATTCGGAGATGCCCGAACAGGAATCCGGGCGCATGCGCGGCTTCCAGTTGTGGGTGAACCTGCCGGCGCGCGACAAGATGACGGCGCCGAAATACCAGGAATTCGCGCCCGAGAAGATCCCGGTTGCGCACCCGGCCAAGGGCATCGCGGTGAAGGTGATCGCCGGCAACGTCGGTGACACGCAGGGACCGATCTCGCAACCGGCCACCGACCCTGTCTACCTCGACATCGCGCTGCAGCCTGGACATGCATGGGAGTACACGCTGCCGGTCGGCCACAACGCGTTCGCCTATGTGTTCGAGGGTGCGGTGACGGTGGGCGAAGGCGACGAAGCCCGCCCGCTGGACACTCACGAGATGGGGGTGCTGGGCGGTGGCGACACGTTGCAGGTGCGTGCAGGCAGTCAGGCTGCGCGGTTGATCCTGGTGGCGGGCCGTCCGCTGCGCGAACCGGTCATGCGGCATGGCCCCTTCGTGATGAACACGCGGCAGGAACTGATGCAGGCCTTCGTCGATTTCCAGGAAGGCCGGTTCTGACCCGGAGAGGCGGGACACATTCCCGCCGGTGATGCGTCCGCTGGCGTCGTCAGTTGCCGGCGGACAGCTGCGCGCTGGCGGCGCGCACATCGAGTTGCTGGGCCAACGAGATCATCGAGCCCAGTTCTTCCGCCGAGTCCGCGTTGATCCAGACCTGCGCGTACTGGTCGTCGTCGAGTTCGACCACGGTGATGCGACGGGACTCCATGCCAGGCATGTCGCGTCCGCCCAGGTCCAGCTTGTACCAGTAGATCTCCTCGCCGGAGAACGTGCTTTCTTCTTCGCGCAGGCGCCGTTCCAGGCGGATCTTCGGGTCGCGCGAGGTCAGCATCACGTTCAGCACCTGGCGCCCATCGGCGGTGACCGCCTTGCAGGCGATGAAGCTGGCATCGGCGCGCTGTTCCCATTGCAGGCCGGCGTTGGCGGGCAGGGTGGGGCACGCTGGGGCAGCCTGTGCCCACGCGGAGGCGGAAAAGAGGCAAAGGCAAGCAGCAATCACGGTCTTCATGGAAATCCCCTGGGTGGATCGCCCCGGCAGGCGGAGCCAATTCGTCCGCGTCGTGGCAGGCCGCGTGCGGCCGCTGCGTAGTCCACTGGCATTCCACGACGTCGGCTGCCGTTTTCCCCCGGCAGTTGACCCGACCATAGCCCATGCTGCGTCGCAAAACAACGCAAGGGGCGGCCGAAGGGCGACATCCGTCACGCCACGGGTCGGGCCTGTGCCCGGTGTTTCCGGGCACAGGTTGCGGGGCTCAGTCGCGATCCCGTCCCATCCAGCCGTAGAGCATGCCGCCGATCAGGCCGCCCAGGATCGGAGCCAGCCAGAACAGCCACAGCTGCCCGATGGCCGCCGGGCCGGCGAACAACGCCACTGCGGTGGAGCGTGCGGGGTTCACCGACGTATTGGTGACCGGGATGCTGATCAGGTGGATCAGGGTCAGCGCCAGACCGATCGCGATCGGTGCGAACCCGGCGGGTGCGCGTCCATGGGTCGAACCCATGATGACGATCAGGAAGAACGCCGTGAGCACCACTTCGGTCAGGAATGCCGCCGCCACCGAGTACCCGCCGGGCGACATCGCGCCATAGCCATTGCTGGCGAAGGCCCCCGCCGCGTTCGGATCGACCGCGAAGGCCGGGTTGCCGCTGGCGATCTGCCACAGGATGAAGCCGGCCGCGAGGCCGCCCAGCACCTGCGCCACGATGTACGGCACCAGGTCCTTGACGGGGAACCGGCCGCCCGCCCACAGGCCGAAACTCACCGCCGGATTGAAGTGCCCGCCCGAAATGTGGCCGAACGCGTACGCACCCGTAAGCACGGTCAGGCCGAAAGCCAGTGCCACGCCGAGAAAACCGATGCCGAGCGGGTTGCCGTCACCGCCGAAATGGGCTGCCAACACCGCGCTGCCGCAGCCGCCCAGCACCAACCAGAATGTCCCCAGGAACTCCGCCGCGAGCTTCTTTGCCAGACTCATGCCAACCCCCATCGGTGTGCGTCCCGTCACATGACGGTGCGCGCACGATAGCGGAAGCCGCTCGCCGCAAGTGTTTGCTTTGCGTTATGCCGCGCGCATTCAAACGGCAATGAAGGAAGTGTCACATTTGCGCGGACGCGGGGGTCCTTCAGCGTTCGGGCAGGGGAATGAACTCGGTTTCGCCCGGTACATGGCCGAAGCGACCGTCCAGCCAGTCCTGCTTGGCCTGTTCGATGCGCTCCTTCGAACTGGAAACGAAGTTCCACCAGATATGACGCGGCGCGTCGAGCGGCTCGCCGCCCATCAGCAGGCCCTTGAGCGGCGTCTTCGCGCGCAGTACCGGTCGGGTGCCACGGTCGAACACCACCAGATGCTTCTCCGGGATGTCGGCGCCGTCCACCTGGGCGTCGCCCTCAAGGATGTAGAGCGCGCGTTCGGCGTGTCCGTTGTCGATCTCCAGTTCCGCGTCCGGCTGCAGGTCGACGGCGACGTTGAACGTGCCGCTGAATACTTTCACCGGCGATTCCTGGCCGTATGCCTGGCCGGCGATGACGCGCAACCGGACACCCGGGCGCTCCAGTACCGGCAACGTGGCCGCCGTGTGGTGGTGGAACTCGGGCGCGACCTCTTCGTACGACGTCGGCAGCGCCACCCAGGTCTGCATGCCGTGCACCGCGTGCTGGCCGGTGCGGACATCCACCGGCGTGCGTTCGGAGTGGGCGATGCCGCGACCGGCGGTCATCCAGTTGACGTCGCCGGGCGTGATCACCTGTTCCGAACCCAGCGTGTCCTTGTGGTTGATCGCGCCGGACCAGAGGAACGTCACCGTGGCCAGGCCGATGTGCGGATGCGGGCGGACATCGATGCCGCGCCCGGGCTCGAACACCGCCGGCCCCATGTGGTCGACGAATACGAACGGCCCCACGCTGCGGGCCTGCAGGCTGGGTACCGCGCGGCGCACATTGAAGCCGCCGCCGAGGTCGTGCACGCGGGGAGCGATGATCGTGGTCATGGGGGCGTCCTGATCGGGGTGGGCGGAAGCATCGCACGCGGGGCCGTGGCGCTGGCAGACGATACGGAAACGATCCGTTGCAGCGCATCCCCCATCAAGGGCATGAGCCGAGGTGTGTCGCTTTCAGTCCCGTCGCGATGCCAACCGGTCGGCCAGCCGAGTGGGTTCGGGCAGGCGATAGCCCCGCAAGGTCCGCAGAACGCCGTCGAGTGCACCCTGCATCGACACCCGGTGGCCGGGCGACACGATCAGCGGATTGCAGCGCACCTTGCTTCGCAGCGCCCAGCCGATCTGCTCGCCCCGATGGATGAGGGGCGTGCGCTCTCCGGGTGCGGCGCCGAGCGCATCGTGTTTGCCGCACAGCACGTTTTTCGCCACGCCGATGCTGGGCAGTCCGGTCACCACGCCGAAATGTGCGGCGATGCCCAGCCGGCGCGGATGCGCGATGCCCTGGCCATCGATGAAGGCGAGATCCGGCGCGTGCGGCAGGCGTTCCAGCGCCGCCACCAGCGCGGGCAACTCGCGGAAGCTCAGCAGGCCGGGGACGTAGGGCATGGAGGTGGGGACGCGCACCACCTCCGATGCGACGGGTTGCAGCGTGTCGGCAGTCAGCAGCACGGCAGCGGCACGCGTGATGGCGCCTTCGTCTTCGAAACCGACATCGAATCCTGCCAGCCAGCGCGGTACCTCGGGCCTGTCGTCGCGCAGCACGACCTCCGCCGCCAGCACCTCCTGCAGCCGGCGCGCGTGCGCGATGCTGCCATCCCATTCGCCGAACAGGGCCTTCATCGCGCGGTCGGTGCGCCGTAGCGCTGCACCTCGAGGGTTGCCGGCCGATCGGCATGCACACGGACGATGGAGACGCGGTCGTATTCGGTCTCGTCCATCGGCGCCGCGACGCATCCGCACAAGGCAGCCACAAGGTCGGGCACGGTGTTGCTGTGGCCCACCACCAGCACGGTGCCAGCGCGATGCTTCTGCTTCCATTGCGCGGCGATGTCGGCAGCCGGGCCGCGCGCGTAATACGCCTCCACCACCAATCCATGGGCGGTGGCGGCAGGCTGCGCGGTCTGCTGGGTGCGGCGGAACTCGGTGGCAAATGCCGCGGCGAGCGGGACACCGCGCAGGCGCTGGGCCAGCGCCTCGGCACGGGCCAGGCCTTCAGTGGAGAGGCTCGGATTCTCCTTGTCGTCGGTCGCCTTCTCGGCGTGCCGCACCACGATGAAAGTAAGCGGTGCTGAAGCGGCATCACGCGGCGGTGTGGTCACGCATGCAGCCACCAGCGACAGCATGAGCGACAGGGCGAAAAAGCGGAGCAGGTGCGGCAGGCGCATGGCGATCCCGGACATGGCGGAGGCATCGAGCGTGCAACGGTGGGCGGAACCGCGCAAGCGGTGTCCTCACACGGCTGCGGCTACGATAAGGTTACATGCGTGAAGAAAGGGGGCACCATGCGCAAGTGGTTGCGTCGGCTGGGTATCCTGCTGCTGATCCTGGTGGTGGCGTCGTGCACGGCGCTGTACAGCTACGGAAGGTTCGCGGAGGCCGCGCGCGGGCCTGCCTCGATGTCGCTGCCGATCGCCGCCGATGCCACGCCGCTCGACCGCGCCATCGCGCCCTTGCTGCGCGAGCATCCGGGGCGGAGCGGGATGGCCCTGTTGCAGGACAACCTCGACGCCTTCACCGTGCGTGCCGCCACGGCGCGCGCGGCAGGCCGCAGCCTGGACCTGCAGTACTACATCTGGAACCAGGACTTCACCGGCAACCTGCTGAGCTATGAGGCACTGCGCGCGGCCGATCGCGGCGTGCGGGTGCGCCTGCTGCTGGACGACATGACCGCGCATGGCAAGGATTCCCAGCTCGCCGCGCTGGATGCGCATGCCAACATCGAGGTGCGCCTGTTCAACCCTTCGCGCAGCCGTGCCGGCGTGCTGGGCCGTGCCAGCGAGATGTTGCTGCGCCCGGTCAGCATGAACCGCCGCATGCACAACAAGGCCTGGATTGCCGATGGGCGCGTGGCGGTCGTGGGTGGCCGCAACGTGGGCGACGAGTATTTCGACGCCGCCGCGCAGACCAATTTCCTCGATCTGGATGCGGCACTCATCGGACCTGCGGTCGCCCAGACAGCGGCGATCTTCGACGACTTCTGGAACAGCGCCTCGGTCATTCCACTTGCAGCGCTGACGACCGCGGAGGAGGGCGCGCTGGAACGGTTGCGCGAGAACGGCGATGCCGGTTATGCGTCCGCACAGGCGGGCGACTACGTGGCGAGGTTGCGGCGTTCCCCCGGTGTCCGCGCGCTGGTGGGAGGCAATACGCTGCACTGGCTGGATGACGTGGGCGTGTATTCCGATCCCGCCTCCAAGGGCCAGGGGGAAGGGCAGGGCCAGTGGCTGGTCCATCGGCTGGGCAGGGCGATGGGCGAGGCCAAGCGCCAGCTCCGGGTGATCTCGCCGTACTTCGTGCCGGGCGACGAGGGCGCGCGCTGGCTGGTGGCCAGGCGTGCACAGGGCGTGGATGTCAGCGTCCTGACGAACTCGCTTGCCGCCAACGACGTCATGGCCGTGCACGGGGGATACGCACCCTACCGGGTACCTTTGCTGGAAGGCGGCGTGACGCTGTTCGAGCTGATGCCGCATGGCGACCAGGACAGCAGCCTGTTCGGTTCCAGCGGCGCCAGCCTGCATACGAAGGCCTTCGCCGTGGACGATAACGCCGGCTTCATCGGCTCTTTCAACCTCGACCCGCGTTCAGTCAACCTCAACACCGAGATGGGCGTGCTGTTCCGCGATCGCGGTGCCGCCGCCGCGCTGCTGCGCAGCTACCAGGCCAAGATCGCGCCCGACATGAGCTATCGCGTGTACCTGCAGGATGGCGCGCTGCGCTGGGAAGATGCCTCTGCGCAGCCGCCGAAGGTGTGGAAACGTGAACCTGAAGCCAGCGCATGGCGCCGATGGGTGGCGCGTGCCGTCGGCTGGCTGCCGATCGAATCGCAGCTGTAGCGCCAGGGTCGTACGCGGTCGCGACGGATCGCATCGCCTCACCCCTGGAGGGGCTGAAGCGCCTCCAGCAGGGGCCAATTTGCATCACACCGCCAGCGTGGTCAGCAATGCCTTGGCTGCATTGAAGCGGTCGGGCGCTTCCGGCAGCGGCACCTTGATGCGCAGCTTGTCCGGGCCATCCATCGCGTAGAGCTTGGGCTGTTTCTGGATCAGCTGGATCACGGCCATCGGGTCGATCTTCGGCTTGGCTTCGAACACGATGCGTCCACCCTGTTCACCCAGTTCCAGCTTGCGTATGCCCATCTCGTTCGCGGCGAGTTTCAGTTCTGCCGTGGCGAACAGGTACTTGGCCGGATCCGGCAGCAGGCCGAACCGGTCGATCATCTCGACCTGCAGGTCGCGCAGTTCGTCCTTGTCGCGCGCACTGCTGATGCGCTTGTACAGCGTCAGGCGCGTGTGCACGTCGGGCAGGTAGTCGTCCGGGATCAGCGACGGCACGTTCAACTCAACCTCGGCGCCGCGGCGTTCCTGGCCCAGGTCCACGTCGGGCAGGTGCCCGGCCTTGATCGAGCGCACCGCGCGCTCGAGCAGTTCGGTGTACAGGCTGAAGCCCACCTCGGCCATCTGGCCGCTCTGGTCCTCGCCCAGCAGTTCACCGGCACCACGGATTTCGAGATCGTGCGTGGCGAGGGTGAAGCCGGCGCCCAGCTCGTCCATCGATGCGATCGCTTCCAGCCGGCGTTGCGCGTCGGCGGTGATGCTGCGCTTGTCCGGCACCACCAGGTAGGCGTAGCTGCGATGGTGCGAACGGCCCACGCGGCCACGCAGCTGGTGCAGCTGCGCCAGGCCGAACTTGTCGGCGCGGTTCATGATGATGGTATTGGCGTTCGGAATGTCGATGCCGGACTCGATGATGGTCGTGCACAGCAGCACGTTGAAGCGCTGCTTCTGGAAATCCAGCATCACCTGTTCAAGCTCGCGTTCCGGCATCTGCCCGTGCGCGACGCCGATGCGTGCTTCGGGCACCAGCTCCTGCAGGTCGCGCTGCATGCGGCCGATGCTTTCGACGTCGTTGTGCAGGAAGTACACCTGACCACCACGCGCGAGTTCGCGCTGGAACGCCTCCTTCAGCATGGCCGCGTCCCACGGCGTGACGAAGGTCTGCACTGCCATGCGGTTCGCCGGTGGGGTAGCGATGATGGACAGGTCGCGCAGGCCGGCCATCGCCATGTTGAGCGTGCGCGGGATGGGCGTGGCGGTCAGCGTCAGCAGGTGCACGTTGGCGCGCAGTGCCTTCAGCGCTTCCTTCTGGCGCACACCGAAGCGCTGTTCTTCGTCGACAATCACCAGGCCGAGATCCTTGAACTTCACGTCCGGCTGCAGCAGGCGATGCGTGCCGACGATCACGTCCAGCTTGCCCTCCGCCAGGCGATCGAGCTCGGCCTTGATCTCCTTGGTGGTCTTGAAGCGCGACAGCACCTCCACCTTCAGCGGCCAGTCGGCGAAGCGGTCGCGGAAGTTGCGGTAGTGCTGCTCGGCCAGCAGCGTGGTGGGCACCAGCACCGCCACCTGCTTGCCGGCGCTGGCCGCAGCGAAGGCGGCCCGCACGGCCACCTCGGTCTTGCCGAAGCCGACGTCGCCGCAGACCACGCGGTCCATCGGCTGGCTGCTGGCCAGGTCGCGGATGACCGCTTCGATGGCGTGGTGCTGGTCGGGCGTCTCCTCGAACGGGAAGCCTGCCGCGAACGGCTCGTACATCGCACGGTCCAGGTGCAGCGCCAGGCCGGCGCGGGCCTGCCGGCGCGCCTGGATCTCCAGCAGTTCTGCGGCGACGTCGCGGACCTTCTCTGCGGCCTTTTTCTTCGCCTTGGCCCATGCCTCGCCACCGAGCGAATGCAGCGGCGCCGTTTCCACCGACGCGCCCGAGTAACGGCTTATCAGGTGCAGCTGCGCCACCGGCACGTACAGGCGATCGCCCTTGGCGTATTCGATCTCGAGGAACTCGCCCGGCATGCCGCCCACGTCCATCGCGATCAGTCCGCGATAGCGGCCCACGCCGTGGTCTTCATGGACGATGGGCGCGCCTTCGGTCAGTTCGCCAAGGTCGCGGATGATCGCTTCGGGCTCGCGGCCGGTGCGCTTGCGGCGATGCGCCTGGGTGGCGCGTTCGGGGAACAGCTGACGCTCGGTGAGCACCGCGATGCGCGGATCGTCGAGGGCGAAGCCGTCGGCCAGTGGGGCGACGGCGATGGCGAAGCGTAGGAGCCCCTCTCCCTTCGGGGCGAAGCGATCTGCTTGCGAACCATCGGTTCGCGGATCGCTGAGCGCGCCCGCGTCGACGCGGGGGCCGGGGCGCGCAGCGGGGGTTGGGGTGAGGGTGCGGGACGTGCGCGATGGTTCAGTTGTCGAGGTCTCCGCCGCACCCTCATCCGGCGCTTCGCGCCACCTTCTCCCGGGGGGAGAAGGGAGAAAGGCGCTGAAATCGGGGACCACTTCCGGCTTCAGTTCCGCCGCCTGCAGCACTTCCAGCAGTGCCTCGCGACGACCTGCCGAATCGGCGGCGATCAGCACCCGGCCCGGGTAGTGGCCGAGGAACGACTTCAGGGCCTCGCCGGCGGGTGCGTCCTTCGCCGCGACCGGGAGCGGCGGCAACGGTTGGTCGCCCAGCGGCTGCGCATCGGCGTATCGGCTGTGTTGCGCGCCGCAGACCTCGATGCGAGCGCGCTGGTTGAGTTGCTCGCGCAGGCCATCCGGTGGCAAGTACAGCTCTTCCGGTGGCAACAGCGGGCGTTCGATGTCGTGGCGGCGCTGCTCGTAACGATTGCGTGTCTGCGCCCAGAAGGCCTCGGCGGCTTCACCGAAGCCGTCGGTGAGCACGGGCAGCGTGTTTTCCTGCAGATAGTCGAACAGCGTGGAGGTCTGGTCGAAGAACAGCGGGAGGTAGTACTCCACGCCGGCCGGTGCCAAACCGGACTTGAGGTCCTGATAGAGCGCACTACGGCGCGTGTCCACGTCGAAGCGGTCACGCAGCAGCGTCATCGCGCGTTCCACCGACCGTTCGTCCAGTGGCACTTCGCGCCCTGGCAGCAATTGAACGGTATCGGTCCGGTCGAGCGAGCGCTGGCTTTCCGGATCGAAATGGCGGAGCGAGTCGATGCTGTCGTCGAGCAGTTCGATCCGCAGCGGCGCCTCCGCGCCCATCGGATAGACATCCAGCAGGCCGCCACGCACGGCGAAGTCGCCCGGGTCCAGTACTTGCGGCACGTGCCGGTAGCTGGCCGCTTCGAGCCGGCGCTTCTCGGCATCGAAGTCCAGGCGCTGGCCGACGCGATAGTCGAAGCTGCCGCCGACGATGTGGCGCAGCGGCGACAGGCGCTGCATCAGTGTCTGCACCGGAACGATCACGATGCCGCGCGCCAGCGTGGGCAGGCGGTGCAGCGCGGCCAGGCGTTGCGACACGATGTCCGGGTGCGGGCTGAACTGGTCGTAGGGCAGCGTCTCCCAATCCGGGAACGGCACCACCGGCACGTCGGCCACCGTGCCCAGCAAGGTGTGCAGGTCCGCTTCCAACTGGTGCGCTTCGTGGTTGTCGCGCGCGACAACCAGTAATGGCCCGTCATGCGCGCGGGCGGCGGAGGCGATGGACCAGGCCAGCGCGGTGGGCGACGCGGGCGCGCGCCACCAGGCGCGGGATTGGCCGCCACGAGGCAGGGGCGGAGCGGGCGGGGCAGGTTTCTTGGTATCGGTCATGGGTACACAAAACAGCGGCAGCGCCGGACACCATGGGGTGCCCAGCGCAAAGGGAGGTGGAGTTTACCAAGTGTGCGCCGACGGGCCGTCACGCCCGGGACGGGTCACTCCGCGGTAAGGGGATCGATCACCTGCGTTACCGTGGAAATGCGGTTGGCCGGGAAGCCACCAAGGCGCGCGTGTTCGCGGACCAGGGCTTCGCTGGGTGCGCGGTAAACGCAATAGACCTTGTCGTCGGTGATGTAGCTGTGTTCCCACTGCACCAGCGGGCCGAGTTCGGACAGCACACTGCAGGACTTCTGCGAGACGGCCTTCAGTTCGGCCGGCGTCATCAGGCCAGCCCCTTCGATGTCGCGTTCGATGAGGTAACGGGGCATGGCGATCTCCTCGGCGGGCTCAGGGGCGGGCTTCCAGTACCAGGTTGAACGGCGTTTGTGCCGCGCGCCGGAAACGCCGGAACCCGCCCTCCGCCATGACCTGGTGCAGGCGGGCCTGACCGGCCTGGGCGCCGAGCGCAGGCCCATGGCGGGCCAGCGATACCGGCACACAGATCTGCGACGACGCGCCGTAGTACACGCGCCCCACCGCATTGAGATTGTCTTGCACGTGGTCGCCAGCGAAGGGCTCCACCAGCAGGCAGTGGCCATCCGGTTTGAGGGCGTCGTGGGCGTGTCGTGCCGCGCCGATCGGATCGCCCATGTCGTGCAGGCAGTCGAAGAACGTCACCAGGTCCAGGCCCTCTTCGCCGTAGCTGACCGCGTCGGCCACCTCGAAGCGCGCATTGCGCACGCCGCTTGCCTGCGCGCGTTCGTTGGCGGTGCGGATCGAATCCGCATGGTAGTCGTAGCCGACGAACTGCGAATGCGGGAAAGCCCGGGCCATCAGTACCGTGCTGGCGCCATGGCCACAGCCCACGTCCGCTACCAGCGCACCGTGCGTGAGCTTGTCCACCACGCCGTCCAGCGCGGGCAGCCATTCGGTCAGCAGGTGGGCGTGATAGCCGGCGCGGAAGAAACGCTCGGTACCATGGAACAGGCAGGCGTGGTGCTCGCCCCATTCCATGCCCTGGCCGCTGCGGAAGTTCTCGGTGGTGCGTTCCAGTGCATGGAAGGCGGCTTCGACGATGTAGTAGGCGCCGGCCAGATCGACAGGACTGTCGGGACTCGCCAGGCAGAGCGCCTGCGCGTCGTCAAGCGAATAACGGCCGCTTTCGGCGTCGTAGGTGACGTACCCGCCGGCGGCCTGGTTGGCCAGCCATTCGCGGATGTAGCGCTCATGCGTGTGCGTGCGCTGGGCGAGGTCGGCAGGCGTGGCCGGGGAGACCGCCAGCGCGCGGTACAAGCCCAGGCGGTCGCCGACCAGCATCAGCGTGGCGCTGATCGCTGCACCGAGATCGCCGACCGCGCGGCTGAGGAAGGTGTTCAGGCGATCATTGTCGATAGCCATGGGCCGTGACCTGGGCGAACACGGCAGGGCTTGCCGCCAGCCCCCTGCACGGCAGCCTACGCCTGCGCGCCGATGCCGGGGCGGCCGTTGATCGGAACGTCAGCGCTGCGCGGCTCAGGCTTCTTCGTTGAGGTCCAGTACCACACGGACCAGACCGGAGCCGTCGTTCTCGCGCACGCGCTTGAACCCCAGCGACTGCGCCAGCGCGAGCATCGGCTGGTTGGAATCCAGCACATCGCCATACAGGCGGTCGAGCTTCTTGGAACGCGCCCACTTGGCGAGCTTGCGCATCAGGTGGCGGCCCAGACCCTGGCCGGCGATGAAGTGGCTGACCAGGATGGCGAACTCGGCATCGCGCGTGCGCGAAACCATGGCCGCGCGGGCTACCGCACCCACCAGCGCTTCGCCCGGGGGCAGCGTTTCGGCGGCGACCAGCGCGAATTCGGTGTTGGGGTCGGGGTGCGCCAGCCGCTGCGCCATCTCGGGCGTGAGTTCCTTCAGCGCGTAGAGGAAGCGGTGACGTATTTCCTCCGGACCCAGCAGTCCGAACGCGCCCTGGATGGGGCCGGCGTCTTCAGGCCGGATCGGCCGGATCAACAATTCGCGCCCATTGGGTAGGCGGAAGTGTTCATGCCAGGGCGGGAGGCGTTTCGGTGCGGTCATGATGTGATGCTCGCATGAAATCCGGAGACGGGGCGAGGGCCGTGGCGTCGCTGGTTCAGGCGCCGTGGCGTTTGCCGCGCAGGCGCGAGATGGCGGTGACCACGGCCACGATGATCGCGCCGGCGACCACGCCGACACCTGCATTGAACAGGCCTTCCCACAACCAGCCCACGCTGCCTTCTGCGTAAGGCTGGATGAAGTGGTGCAGCGCCGGGATGCTGTGGACGAGGATGCCGCCACCGACGAGGAACATCGCGGCGGTGCCGGCGATCGAAAGGAATTTCATCAGGTAGGGCGCGCTGTAGAGGATGCCGCGGCCGAAGGCGCGCTTGAACCGCGCCCAGCCGTTCTCGCGGACATCCGAGGTCAACGCCAGGCCGGCATCGTCCAGCTTCACGATGCCGCCCACCAGGCCGTAGACGCCCACGGTCATGATCGCGGAGATCGCCACCAGCGTGAGCACCTGCTCCATGAAGGTGCGTCCCGTCAGCGTGCCCAGCGAAATGACGATGATCTCCGCCGACAGGATGAAGTCGGTGCGGATGGCGCCGCGGATCTTGTCCTTCTCGAACGCGACCATGTCCACGTTCGTGTCCTGCACCGCCTTGACCAGTTCGGCGTGGTGCTGGCTGTCCTTGTCCTTGCCATGCAGGAACTTGTGCGCCAGCTTCTCCACGCCCTCGAAGCACAGGAAGGCGCCGCCCAGCATCATCAGCGGTGTCACCAGCGGGATGTTGTAGCCCTTGCCGTGCAGCCAGGTTTCCAGCGCGCTGATCGCCAGTGCGGCCGGCACCAGGATGGCCTTGTTGACCACCGATCCCTTCGCCACCGCCCATACCACGGGCAACTCGCGGTCCGCCTTCACGCCGGTGACCTGCTGGGCATTCAGCGCGAGGTCGTCGCCCAGCACGCCAGCCGTCTTCTTCGCGGCCACCTTGGTCATCACGGACACATCGTCCAGCAACGTGGCGATGTCGTCGATCAGGGCGAAGAGGCTGGATCCGGCCATGGATGAGGGTCGTCGTGAAAGGGAAAGGGGCGATTCTCGCACAGCCCCCTGACCGGGCCGCGTGATCCCGACGCCGGGGTCAGTCCGGTGCGCGCAGCCACTCCAGCCGGTGGCTTGCGCCGGCCTCGCCCAGGGCGGCGGCGAGCGCCGGCAGCACGGGTGCCAGCGCCTTGTCCAGTTGCCAGGGCGGATTGAGCACCAGCATGCCGCTGCCGGTGAGGCGCAGCGGCGAGTCATCCGGCCGGACCTGCAACTCGGCGACGAACGCCCCCTTGGAGGGCAGCGAGGTCGCCTTGCGGAAGAACGGCGACAGCGTGCGCCGCTGCTTGATGGGGTACCAGACCGCATAGGTCGCGGCCGGCCAACGCTCCAGCGCGTCCCGCAGCGACGCGATGATCTGCGGGTACTCCGCATCCTGGGCTTCGTAGGGTGGATCGATCAGTACCAGGCCGCGTGCAATGCGCTGCGAACCCGCGCGGGGTGGCAGCAACGCCTTCATCGCAGCGTAGCCGTCGCGTGCGTGGACGGCGACGCGGTCGTCGCCGGCGAACAGGTCCTTCAGCGCCTGCGCCTCGTCCGGTTGCAGTTCGCAGGCCGCCAGCCGGTCGTGCTCGCGCAGCGCCTGCGCGGTCAGCAGCGGCGAACCGGGGTAGGCGATCAGCGCCCCGACCGGATTGCTCGCCTGCACCGCGCGAAGATAGGCCTCGACGAGTTCCGGCATGCGAGGCGCGTCGAGCAGCTTGAACACCCCTTCGTCGGCCTCGGAGGTCTTGCGGCTTTCCGAGCCGCCGAGCAGGTAACGACCGCGCCCGGCATGCGTGTCCAGCACGAAGAACGGCGCGTCCTTGCGTTTCAGTGCATCGATCATGGCCAGCAGCACGACGTGCTTGAGGACGTCTGCATGGTTGCCGGCGTGGAAGGCATGGCGGTAATTCATGGCGCGCAGCATATATGCTTGCGCCATGCCCCGTGTATTGATTGCCGAAGACGAAGCCGCCATCGCCGATGCCGTGCTGTATGCCCTGCGCAGCGAAGGGATCGAAGCCGACCACTGCCTGCTGGCGCGCGAGGTCGCGCCGCGTGTGCGCGCCGGTGGCGTGGACGTGGTGGTGCTCGATGTCGGCCTGCCCGATGCCAGCGGCTTCGATGTCTGCCGCGAACTGCGCGGTTTCAGCGACGTGCCGGTGATCTTCCTGACCGCGCGCAACGACGAGATCGACCGGGTGCTGGGCCTGGAACTGGGCGCGGACGACTATGTCACCAAGCCGTTCTCGCCACGCGAACTGGTGGCGCGCGTGCGTGCCCGCCTGCGGCGTGCAGGCGGTACCGTCAAGGCCACGGAGGGGGAATGGACCGCGCGCGGCGACTTCGCCATCGACCGCGACGGCCACCGCATCCGTTACCGGCAGCAGGTGCTGGACCTGACCCGCTACGAGTACGCGCTGCTGGATGCGCTGCTGCAGCGGCCGGGCGCGATCCTCACCCGTGCGCAGCTGATGGACCGCGTATGGGACAGCGACGCCGACAGCGCCGACCGCACCGTCGACACCCACATCAAGACGCTGCGCGCCAAGCTGCGCGCGGCTGGCGCCGACCCCGACCCGATCCGCACGCACCGCGGGCTGGGCTACGCGATCGAGGCCTGAGATGCGGCTGGGGCTGAAGCTCGTCCTCGGCTTCTTCCTGATCGTCGGCATCGCCGCATTCTTCGTGATGCGGGTGTTCGTCAACGAAGTGAAGCCGGGCGTGCGCCAGGCGATGGAATCGACGCTGGTCGACGCGGCCAACGTGCTGGCCGAAATGGCCGCCGACGACCTGAAGGCGGGCCGCATCACCGACGGTGCCTTCGCCGGCAACGTGGCCGCTGCGCAGCAGCGCGACCCCAAGGCCTGGGTGTGGCGCTTCCAGAAGCGCTCCGTGGACTACCGTGTAACCGTGACCGACGCGCGCGGTATGGTGGTCTTCGACTCGGAGGGGCGCGATGTCGGCCGCGACAACTCGCGCTGGAACGATGTCTACCGCACCCTGCGAGGCGAGTACGGAGCCCGTTCGAGTCCAGAATCGCCGGGTGACGAGACCAATACGGTGATGCACGTGGCCGCGCCGATCTACGATCCGGCCGATCGCGCCACGCTGCTGGGCGTGCTGACGCTGTCGCAGCCCAACCGCAGCATCGAGCCCTTCATCGTTGCCAGCCAGCGCAGCATCCTGTTGCGCGGCGCCTGGCTGATCGGCATCTCCGCCCTGATCGGCGTGCTGATGACGTGGTGGCTGGTTCGCGGCATCGGCGGGTTGAACCGCTACGCGCAGGCGGTCAGCGCCGGTGAGCCCGTGCCGCCGCCGCGCCCGCGCGCCGACGAGATCGGCGACCTTGGCCGCGCACTGGAAACCATGCGCCGCAAGCTGCAGGGCAAGGCGTACGTGGAGCAGTACGTGCAGTCGCTCACGCACGAGATGAAGAGCCCGCTCGCGGCGATCCGCGGCGCCGCCGAGTTGCTGCAGGAACCCCTGCCCGAAGCCGACCACCAGCGTTTCGTGCGCAACATCCAGACCCAGGAACACCGGCTCACCGAGACCATCGACAAGCTGCTGGCGTTGGCCGAAGTGGAACAGCACGGCTGGCTGCAGCGCCGGGAGCGCGTGGACACCGGGGCGCTGGCCGACGAGGTGGTGCAGGGCCTGGATGCCAAGCTCACCCCGCATGGCGTGGAGGTGGTGCGCGTGCCGCAGGCGGGGGTCTGGGCGGTGGAAGGCGACGCCTTCCTGCTGCGGCGCGCACTGGGCAACCTGCTGGACAACGCCATCGCCTTTTCGCCGCCGGGCGGCACGGTGGAGCTCGCGGTCGAGGCCACGGACGGACTTGTGCGCTTCATCGTCCGCGACCGCGGGCCGGGCGTGCCCGACTATGCGCGCGAGCGCGTGTTCGAACGCTTCTACTCGCTGCCCAGGCCCGATGGAGGTCAACGCAGTTCCGGCCTGGGCTTGCCGTTCGTGCGCGAAGTGATGCGCCTGCACGGGGGCGAAGCCACGCTGGACAACCGCCACGACGGTGGTGCCGAAGCGGTGCTGTCGCTGCCCAGGCTCTAGTCCGCACTTCACACAGCCTTCAAACACGCTTCCTGCCGGTTGCACACCGGCACCGGACGATGCATCCCGTATCCAACCGGGGCATCGACATGAAGTCATTGAAGTTGCTGTTGCGTTTCCTCACCGTCGGCGGGCTGGTCCTGCTGCTGCTCATTCCGCTGGTGATGATCCGCGGGGTCATCCAGGACCGCGAGCGTTACCGCACGCTGGCCGAAACACGCGTCTCGCAGAGTATGGCCGGGCCACAGCAGGTGGTCGGCCCCTTGCGCGTCGTCCCGTGGCGCGAAGAGCGCCTCGTCAACGCGTTGAACGAAGACGGCAAGCCCGAGGTGCGCCGGGATGTGAAGGAAGGCTACCTGCTTCAGACCCCGGCAACCCTGACCGTGGACGGCCGTCTGCAGCCAGGCGAGCGACGCATCGGGCTGTACACGGTCAACGTGTACGAATGGAAGGCGGCGATGAAGGCGAGCTTCGCACCGCTGCAGGTGCCGGGTACCGACGGGCGCATCTACGGGCAGCCCTACATGGTGGTCGGCATGGCCGATGTGCGCGGCCTGGTCGGCACGCCGTCGCTGAAGGTCGATGGCGTGCCACGGACGCTGGCCGCCGGCACCGGCGCGCTGTCGTCGCGGATGGAAGGCATTCACGCGCTGCTGGAGGTGCAGGGCAGCTCGCTGCCGGCGAGCGAGGTGCACCTGGACATGGCACTGGCCGGCACCCAGACGATCGGTATCGCGCCGATCGCGGACAGCAACGACATTGCGATGAGTTCGCCCTGGCGCCAGCCGCTGTTCGGCGGCCGCTTCCTGCCCAACAGCAAGACGTTGGGCGATGCGGGCTTCACCGCGCGCTGGCAGGTCTCCTCACTGGCGAGCGCCGCGCAGAGCCAGCTGGAATCCGCATCGGGCAAGCTGACCCAGCCACCATCGGTGAGCGCCACGCCATCCGGCTACGGTGCCGACAGCAGCAGCGATACCGCCATCGACAGCGCGGTGGTCAGCCTGGCGGATACCGTCGACGTCTACACGCAGGTCGACCGTGCCAGCAAGTACGGCATCCTGTTCGTGGTACTGACCTTCGTCGGCTTCGCGCTGTTCGAACTGATCAAGCGCCTGCCGATCCATCCGCTGCAATACCTGCTGGTGGGCCTGGCGCTGGCGATCTTCTTCCTGCTGCTGCTCAGCCTGTCCGAGCACATCGCGTTCTGGCAGGCCTACCTCGTCTCCGCCGCGGCCTGCATCGGCCTGCAGTTCTTCTACCTGTCGGGCGTACTGCAGAGCTGGCTGCGCGCGGCAGGCTTCGCGACCATGCTGACCGCGCTGTACGGCGTGCTGTACATCCTGCTGAAGTCCGAGAACAACGCACTGCTGATGGGCTCGTTGCTGCTGTTCGGCATCCTGGCCGTGATCATGTGGGTCACCCGCAAGGTGGACTGGTATGCGCTGGGCACGGAACTGCGCTGAGGCGGCCATGATCGATCCCGCCACCCTGCATCGGCGTGCCCGGCGCGTACTCCCAGAGAAGATCGGGACCGACGCGGTCATCGTCGATGCCATGGACGATGCCACGCTGGCCACGCTGTTGTTCCCGCTCGTGCATCGGCGCAGGGGGTGCCTGCTTTTCAGGCTTTCGTCGCAGACGATCGCCGCCCTGGTATCGCGCGCGGCCGGTTATCTGCAGGATGCACGCCAGGCCAGGGAAGGCCTGGGGCGCTGGACGCATCCCCTTACGTACACCGCGTGGCGCGACCAGGGCCAGGGCGCGTCGCAGCGGTTCGACACGCGCAGCGACGACGGCCGCGCGGCGTTGTGCCTGCTGCCTGCCGCGGCCTGCGCGGTGTACATCTGGGACGATCGCGGACTGCAACACATCGACGCATTCTCCACACGCCGCTAGCGGCGGGACGCCGTGCGGCTGCCTCGCCCCGGCCGGTGGCGTGCGCTAGAGTTCAGGGATGAACTCTGCGCACACCATCGGCCTCTTCCGCGGGCCGGAAATCACGCCTTGGCTTGATGACGTCGCGCGCCTTCGCGTGACCGTGTTCCGCGACTGGCCCTATCTTTACGAGGGCGATCCGGACTTCGAGCGCGACTACCTGGCCGCATATGCGCGCTCGGCGGAAAGTGTGTTCGTGCTGGCGATGCAGGGCGGGGAGGTGGTCGGTGCCTCCACCGGCGTGCCGTTGGCGGATGACACCGAAGCCTTCCGCCAGCCGTTCCTGGATAGCGGGATGGATCCGGAGGACGTCTTCTACTTCGGCGAATCCGTGTTGCTGCCGGCCTACCGCGGTCATGGCATTGGTCACGCGTTCTTCGATCACCGCGAAGCGCATGCGCGCGCACTGGGACGGTTTGGGTGGACGGCTTTCTGCGCCGTCGATCGTGATGCGGACGATCCTCGCAGGCCGGTCGGGCATCGCACCCATGAGGCGTTCTGGGACAGACGCGGCTATACGCGGCAACCGGGCATGACGATGCGGCTGGCGTGGAACGAGATCGGCCGCGGCGAGGTGGATCATGCGCTGACGTTCTGGTTGCGCGGACTGGGACCGTTGCGATGAAGGTCGCCGTCGCCAAGTACGTCGTCGAGGCGCCCGCGGATTTCGGTGACTTCGCCGAGCGACAGGCCGTTGTGCTCGGTGAGGCCGCTACGCTCGGCGCACGCGTCGCCGTCCTGCCGGAGTACCTGTCGCTGGAATTGGCCGCGACCTTCGACAGTGCCACGCGGGCCGACCTGCACGCCTCGCTGGCGGCGATCCAGCGCTATCGCGATGATTGGCTGGCACTGTACCGGCGGCTGGCTGTGGAACTGGACCTGCACATCGTGGCCGGCAGCTTCCTGCTGGCGCAGGGCGATGGCCGCTACGTCAACCGCAGCGATGTGTTCGCGCCGCAGGGCGCGCACGCATGGCAGGACAAGCTGCAGCTGACCGGTTTCGAGAAAGCATTGGGCGTCATCGAGGGCGGCGATGCGCTGAAGGTCTTCGACATCGACGGCGTGCGTGCCGGCGTGTCCATCTGCTACGACTGCGAATTCCCGCTGCCGGTGCGTGCGCAGGCCGAGGCCGGTGCGCGCCTGTTGCTGGTGCCCAGCTGCACGGATACGGATGCCGGCGCTACGCGTGTGCGTGTCGGCTGCCTGGCGCGTGCGCTGGAGAACCGGATGTTCGTGGCGCAGTCGGTCACCGCGGGCGAAGCTGCGTGGAGTCCCGCCCTCGACGTCAACACCGGCGAGGCGGCGATCTTCGCGCCCATGGATCGCGGCCTGCCCGATGACGGGGTGGTGGTGCAGACCCGCGACGACCAGGTGTGGGCCATCGCGGATCTCGACGTTGAAGCGCTGGAGCGCAGCCGGGCCAATGCCCAGGTTGCCAACGACCGCGACTGGTCGGGCCAATGGCAGCCGTCGCTGGTGCGGGCGAGAGCGGTCGGGTTCGATCCCTTGTAGGCGCACCCTTTGGCGCTCCTGCTTGTTCCGGTGTTCAGCGCTCCCAGCCGAACACTTCGACCAGCGGCTTGTCGAACACCTCTGCGATGCGGAACGCGCATTCCAGCGTGGGCGAATACTTGCCGGCCTCGATCGCGGCAATCGTCTGCCGCGTCACGCCCACGCGCTTGCCAAGGTCGGCCTGGGTCATTTCGCCGGCCAGGAAGCGCAGCGTGCGGATCTGGTTGGTGACCCGGGCCTCAGACATGTCCGCCTCGACGATAGCCATGGATGACCAGCGTGGCGTGGACGCATTCGGCGGCGGCGATCGCAAGCAGGGTGGCGTGCACGATGGTCCAGCCGCCGGTGGTGAAGGGCATCACGCAGCCGACGAGGATGATGCCGGCCATGAGCACGTAGTAGGCGTAGACCGAGGCGCGGGCTTCGATGCGGCGGTCGCGCTCGTCGATGGGCGTGGGCGTGCCGTCTTCTTCGCGATGGCGTCCGAACAGGGTCGTCAGCAGGGCAATCACCCCCAGCGAGCCCAGCGCGATCGCAAGCAGGCCGATCCGCTGCCCCATGTGCATGCCGGCGACAGCGTCGGCATTGACCGAGATATAGGTGAAGTACAGCGCGAACACGACGGCCAGCGCCGTCAGCCAGACCCAGGCGAAACGTTCTTTCGACAGCATGGTGGTGCTCCCCGTTGGTGGATGGACGGGGAGCAAGGTAATTAATAGTTTACTCAATATCAATAAAATCTAACATTGAGTTGACGAAAGGTAACTCGGAGTTCGATTTTCTTGTCGCTCTGGGCGGTGCCCGGCTCAGCCCAGCAGGCTTACGCCCGGTACCAGCCAGATCGAAAGCGTCGCCAGTGCACTGCCGATCACCGTCGCTGCCAGCACGTCGCTGGGGTAGTGCAGGCCCAGCACCACGCGCGAGACCGCCACGCAGGCCGCGAACGGGATCAGCAAAGGGGCCAGCACCGGGTAGTGCGCCAGCGCCACGATGGTGAATGCGACCGCGTGCAGCGTATGCCCGGACGGGAAGCTGAACTCGTCCAGCGGCGCGATCCATGCGCGGATGCGCACATCCGACGCGAACGGGCGTGGCCGCTTCGTCCAGCGCTTCAACGCCTTGTACAGCGTCAGTGCGATCACGCCGGTCGCCGCCAGGTGCGCCGAAGCCGCCAGCCCGTCCAGGCCATCGGCGACGACCAGCGCCGCCATCAGCACGTACCAGAACACGCCATCGCCCAGCCGGCTGACAAGGGCGAAGAAACGACGCACGCCATTCCATTCGCCCCAGCGATTGGCCAGCAGGCACCAGCCGGTGTCGCGGCCGATGAGGGGATTACGCGGCAGCAACGGACGCATGGCGGCTTCTCCGTGTCAGGGCGAGGTCGGTCAGCAGGGCATCGAAATCGGCCGACACCTGGTCAGGGTGCAGCGCGCGCATCGCGTCGCTGGCGGCATCCCCCATGGCGCGGCGCGCAGGGGCATCGCCCGCCAACCGCAAGGCCGCGCTGACGAAATCGTCGTCGCTGTCGACGGCGGCGCCGTGCACGCCGTCGATCAGGTGCTCGCGCGCGGCCCCATAATTGAAGGCCACCGTGGGCACGCCGCTGGCCATCGCCTCCAGCGTCACGTTGCCAAAGGTTTCGCTGTGGCTGGAAAACAGGAACAGGTCGCCGCTGGCGAAGTGCCGCGCCAGCGCGTCGCCACGCTGCACGCCGCAGAAGATGAAGTCCGGATGCTCCTGCGCGAGCCGCGCGCGGATCGGGCCATCGCCCACCCAAACGAACTTCGCGGCCGGATGCTGCTGCCGGATCGCATCGAAAGCCCGGATCGACAGGTCCAGGTTCTTCTCCGCTGCGATGCGGCCCACGTAGATCACCGCCAGGTCGTCCGGCTGCAGGCCCCACTGCGCACGCAAGCGGTCATCGCGCCGCGCCGGGCTGAAATGCTGCGCGTCCACCGCCCGCGCCAATCGCACCACATGCCGGAAGCCCTGCGACTGCAGGAAGTCGGCCAGTTCGCGCGTCGGGACCAGCGTGGCATCCGCGTCATTGTGGAAGCGGCGCATCCAGCGCAGCGCAGTGTGTTCGAGGAAGCGCGCGCCGTAGTCGCGCATGTATTCGTCGAAACGCGTATGGAAGCCGGTGGCCACCGGAATGCCCAGCCGACGCGCGGCGCGCACGGCAGACCACCCCAAGGGGCCTTCCGTGGCCACGTAGATCGCGTCTGGCGGAGACTGCTTCCACTGCGCCAACAGGCGCCGGGTGGCGGGCAGGCCGAATCTCAGTCCGGGATAGCGCGGCAGGCTGGCGCTGCGCACGAGCAGCGTGTCATCGGCCGCACCGGCATCGGTCGCCTGCCGTGGGCGGACCAGCGACACTGCGTGCCCACGCTGGCGCAGGCCGGATTCCAGTCCCTGCACGGTGAGGGCGACGCCGTTGACCTCCGGCGGATAGGTCTCGGTGACAATGGCAAAGCGCATGCGCAGCTCCACGTTTTGCGCATGCTGGGGGTGGGAGATGTAGCGTGCATTGCAGTGCGGTTACCGCTACATGACGCGGCAGGAAGAACGCCACTCAGCGCATCTTCGGTTTGTCCGAGCGGCGCCCGCCCGTGGCCGCCTCGCGCAGAAGGTGCCGGAACCGCGGGCATTCGAGGTGGCTGGGCGCGGAGCAGGCCGCAGCGTGGCGCAGTCCGTCGCGCATCGCGGTCAGGCGCAGGATCATCACGTCCAGTTCCCGCGCCTTCGCGCGCAGGCTGCGGCGGTCGATGTCGGGCCGGCCATCGGCGCTGAACATCGCCGCGATTTCGTCGAGCGAAAACCCAGCCGTCTGCCCCAAGGCGATCAGCGCCAGGCGTTCCAGTACGTCCGGATCGAAAGTGCGGCGCAGGCCATGGCGTCCGATCGATGCGATCAGCCCTTTCTGTTCGTAATAGCGCAGTGTCGACGCAGGCAGGCCGGATCGTTTCGCAACCTCGCCGATATCCATCACGACCCCGCTTGACTTGAAGTTGACTTGAAGTGGCATCGTGCGCGCCATGGTCATGCGGCGCAAGCGTGCGCCGGACCCTCAGCCTGGGAGATCGTCATGGATTACTTGACCTGCACGCTGCTCATCGGCATCGGCGCCACGCTCACGATGGATGCCTGGGGCCTGTTGCGGCGCGGCCTCTTCGGCGTGCCGGCCGCCGACTACGCCCTGGTGGGACGTTGGCTCGGCCACATGCCGGCGGGGCGATTCTGCCATGCCTCCATCGCCCGGAGCGCAGCCGTCCGCGGCGAACGGACGCTGGGGTGGTGCGCGCACTACCTGACCGGGATCGCCTTTGCCGGTGTGCTCCCCATTGTCTGGGGCGTTGCGTGGCTGCGTGACCCTGCGCCGGGGCCGGCACTCCTGGTGGGCCTGGTCACTGTCGCCGCTCCGTTCCTGCTGATGCAGCCGGGCATGGGCGCCGGCGTCGCGGCGTCCAGGACGCCGCGTCCGGCCAATGCGCGCATGCACAGCGTGTTGAACCACCTGATGTTCGGTGCGGGACTCTATCTGTCGGCCCTGCTCGTACGTCCGTTTTTTTCCTTCTGATCCCGTTCTTCCAACAGGAGTCTTGTATGCGTATTCCCGCCCGTTTCGCGCCCTTGCTGTTCGGTGCGCTGCTTTCCGCCATCATGGTGTCGTTGGTGTCCGCGTTCGTGCTGCTGGTCAACCAGGGACTGCATGCGGACTTCCTGGCAACCTGGGCGCGCAGCTGCGCCACGACGTGGCCGGTGGCCTTTGTCGCCGTCACGCTGGTGGCGCCCTGGGTCCGTCGGGTCGTCGCGAAGCTCACAGCCTGATTTCATCGTGGGTGAAGGCGGCTGCCTTCAGGTCGCGCGTTGCCCTCGCGCCGCCATCCGGTGCCCCAGCCACGCCATCGGCAGGTAGCCGAACACCAGGTCCACTACGGTGAACCAGAGCGGCGAGGGCAGCATGGTGATGGCGGCGATGCCGCCGATCAGGAAGCAGGCACCGATCACCCACGCGGGGCCGCTGGTCCGGCCGGGCGTCGCCAGCGTGGCGACGAAGGCGCCCACCAGCGTGCCGACCGCGTGGGCCAGGAAGGGGAACAGGAAATGCTTCGGTCCGAACAGCGGCATCGCCGCCTTCAGGCCTTCCGCAGTGGTGGTGTCCACGCCGGCCGGCGGCGGGATGACATGGCCACTGAGCATGACCAGCGCCATGTTGGCGATGCTGCCGACGAACAGGCCGGCGATGACGGCAAGGATCAAGCGGAACACGCGCTGCATGACAACCTCCTGCAAGGATGCGAGGGACTGCCCGTCGGTGTGGGGCCGGCCGTGACTTGGGGCGACTATAGCCGGGCCCGCGCCGGTCGACAGACACGCTGTCGGACATGGGTGTTGGTGTCCCCCGGGACGCGCCACGGGGTCACCACGCGAACCCTTCCTTCCACTCGCTTTGCGGTAACCACGTCGTCTGGTCCGTCGATGCAGCGTCGATGCTGCCTGACGCCACGCTGCGCGCCACCATCGGTTCGATGTCCGAGAACCGCATCGCGCGCGCGCCGATCCCGGCGCCGATCAGGTTGTTGTGGATGTCCATGCTGTTGGAGCGCTTTCCCCGCCGCTCCATGACGCCATTGACGAGGTGGACGGCACGCGCATCAAGGGTATAGGCCACGACGGCGCTGGCCAGGGTGTGCCGGTACGCGTCCAGCGGCCCATGCCGACCACCCGGGAGCGGGCTTTGCAGGACGTGGGACCAGGTGTAGGTCAGGACGAAGGCAGGGTAGGCCACCATGAGCAGTACGAGCAGTACTAGCCCGGTCCGCCACCGACGTTTTCGTTTCAACGGTGGCATGGGCATTACAGAAGGCGCCGCAGCATCAAATGTCATGTGGCTCAACCACCACCGCCGTGCCGTAGCACAGCACTTCGGTCAGGCCGGCCATTACGTCGGTGGCATCGTAGCGGACGGCGATGATCGCGTTGGCGCCCAACTGACGCGCGTGCTGCAGCATGTCGCGGTAAGTCTCGTCGCGCGCTTGCTCGCACAGTTCGGTATAGATGGTGATGTTGCCGCCGAACAGCGACTGCAGTCCGCCCAGGAAATTCCCGACGATCGAGCGCGACCGTACCGTGATGCCCCGCACCAAGCCCAGATTGCGGATGATGCGGTAGCCCGGCAGTTCCAGTGCCGTGGTGACCATCGTGTCATTCAGAGGTGAAGCCGTCGGGCGCGCTGCCGGGGAGTTGTAGGGGTCAGCCATGCGGTCTGCCTGTGGTGGTGTCGGATGCTAGACGGCGTACGTCGGTAAGAGGATCGAGGTTCTTCGTCTCGCGTGTCCAGGTCCTTCCAGCATCCGATCCCCGGCAACCCATCAAATGATGCATGCGTATCGATCTGCCACGGATGCCGAACATCTCGGTCACGTCATGGACTGCTTTCCGGCGAGGATCTGGAGCAACGTCAGGGTGAAACCAGCGATTGCGCGGCACCATTGCTGGCGCCTATCTCGCCGATGGTCGCGAGATCGATCCCCTCGATGCACGCAAGGTTGTAGCCGTATTCCGTCGGGACGCTGCGGCGTTGGTGATGCGTGTAGATGCCGCAGACGCTGCAGAAATAATGCCTGGCGATCTTCGTGTTCCACTGGTACACGCTTAGCTTGTCCTCACCGCGAGTGACGCGCAACCGGTCCACGGTGACGCCCGCCATGATGGCGCCCCGGCGACTGCACATGGAGCAGTTGCAACGGCGTATGTTCTCGTGGCCGTTGATCAGGTCAACCTCGAACTCGACCGCCTTGCAATGGCAGGTTCCCTTGACGGTCCGCTGAGTGATCACCGCTGCGCTCTCTTTGTCGGCTGGCCGGCGGATCCGCCGTGATGCGGCATCATAAGCGCGGACTGCCGCGGGTAGACAGGTGGGACCAGGGACTGCTTCAGGGCATGCGTTCGCCGCGCGCCGCGGTGAACAATGCGTACCAATCTTCCCGACTCAGCTCGATGCCGTCGGCCGCGCAACACGTTGCCAGGCGAACCGGGTCGGTGGTGCCGACGATGGGTTGGATGCCGGCGGGGTGGCGCAGCAGCCAGGCGAGCTGGATGGCCTCCGGGGTGACATTTTTTTCTTCCGCCAGTTGGCGAAGCAGCGTCGAGGTGTTGCGGACCACCGGATCGGCGAACTCCGAAGCGGTCGCGAACTTGCCGCCTGCCAGGGGTGACCACGCCTGCACTCGGATATCGTGCAGGCGACAGTAGTCCAGCGTGCCGGCCGCTGCCGCGTAGGCATGGCCGGTGGTGTTGGCCAGCACGCCGTCGTCGATCAAGTGATGGTGCAGCAGGCTGACCTCCACCTGGTTGGCAACCAGCGGCTGCCGCACATGCTTGCGCAGCAGCGCGATCTGTCCGGCCGTGTGGTTGCTCACACCGAAATGACGCACCTTGCCGGCAGCATGCAGGTCATCGAACGCGCGTGCGACCTCTTCGGGCTCGACCAGCGCATCCGGACGGTGCAGGAGCAGGACATCCAGGTGCTCCACGCCCAGTCGCGTGAGGCTGCCATGGGCGGATGCGACGATGTGCGCATGACTGAAGTCGTAGCGTCCCGGCGTGCCCGGCGGATCGTCGGCGAAGCGGATGCCGCACTTCGACTGCAGCACCATGTGCTGGCGCAGGCCGGGTGAGGCACGCAGTACGTCGCCGAACACCTGTTCGGACTTGCCGCGGGCGTAGATGTCGGCATGGTCGAACAGGGTGATGCCATGGGCCAGTGCAGTTTCGACCAGACGCTGTGCCAAGCGGCGTTCGTCGGTGGTCACTGGCGTGCCGTCCCACGCGCGGCTCAGCTGCATGCAGCCGTAGCCGATGCGGGATACCGGCAGGTCTTGGGCGAGGAGAAAGGTCTTCATCATGTGCGTGCGGAGGGGCGAGGCGGCATCATGCCAGAGCGTCGTCGCGCGTCAGTTGCGCTGGCGCTCGGCCACGAGTTTCTGCGCCAGTGCCTCGACCTCCAGTGGCCGCGCCAGGTGATAGCCCTGCACATCATCCACGCCGAGCGCCTGCAATGCGGCCAGTTCCGAGGCGGTCTCCACGCCTTCGGCGACCACGCGGGACTGGGTCTGGCGGGCGAACTCGATCAGTGCCGCGGCCAGCGCACGCCGTGGTGAATCGGTGTCGATGTCGCGGGTGAGGCTGAGGTCGAGCTTGATGATGTCCGGATGGATGGCCAGCACGTGCCGCATGCTGGCGTAGCCGGCGCCGGCATCGTCCACTGCCACGCGCACACCGGCCTCGCGGAGCGGTACCAGGCGTTCGTTGAGCAGCGTGTAGTCGTCGACCAGCGAATGTTCGGTTATTTCCAGCACCACGCGATGCGGGTCCAGGTCGTCGATGTAGCCGTCGATGCCACCACTGATGATCGTCTGCGGCGAAACGTTCAACGCCACGTAGAAGTCGCCATGGACATGGCGGAGGCCATCCAGTGCCGACAGGATGGCGTTGAGTTCCAGGCGCACGCCCAGGCCGATCTCGCTGGCTTCGGCGAACCACACATCCGGCGGGCGGCGCGGTTCCAGGTCGAAGCGCGACAGGCACTCCACGCCGATGATTCGGCGCTCGCTGCTGCGGTAGATGGGCTGGTACACCATGTGCGGCTGGCCCAGTTCCAGCACCGAGGTGATGCGCTCCACCTTCTCCTCGTGTTCCTGCACGGCATCCAGGTCGCCGTCGATCTGGTAGGCCAGCAGGTCGGCGAAGGCGCGCATCATGTGCAGGTCACGCTGGCCCAGCGAGAGGTTGGGCGACAGGCTGAAGCAGCAGAAGGTGCCGTAGACGCGTCCGTCGCGCAGCTGGATGGGAACGCTGATGTGTGCGCCGATCGGGAGGTCGCGCGTTTCGGGCACGCGCTCCAGCAATGGAATGGCGGCGGTGTCGGGAATCAGCTGCGGGATGCTGCCTTCGACCACTCGCATGCAGTAGCCCTCGTCGAGGGGGCTGGAGTCGCCGGGCAGGATGGGCGCGCGGTCGAGCCGCGTGGCGACATGGCGGAATACGCGATGACGGCCGTGGAACTCGCTTACGAAGGCCACGTCCATGTCGAGATGGCGGCGGACGGCATCCAGCAGGCGGTCCACGTTGCGGCTGATGGACACGGCCCCCGGGCCTCCTTCCAGCCAGGCGTCGGACAAGGCTGCGTCGGAACTGCTTCGATCGATCACGGCTTCCTCCTGAATGCACGTACGCGACGAATCATGGCCGTCGGAAGGGCTCCCGCCGCAAGGGCGGACGGGAAGGATGGCGTGGGAGAAAAGGGATGGGCCACGCCGCGAATCCGGGGCGGGTCCGAGTGTAACCTCAAGTCACACTTCAGCGGTGCGTCGGCCGTTCACGCCACGAAGGGCTTGAACGCCACGCCCAGGCCCTGCATGTCTTCGGGTTCGCCGACGAGGTCCGAGCGCAGCAGCGGGCGTGCGTCGATCCATTTCTTGCTGACCACCAGGTCGAGACGGTCGCCGTTCGCGGTCAGGTCCAGGCGCGGGATGGCTTCGGCATCGTGCGAGCGGTGCAGCAGCACCGCCAGACGCAGCAGCGCGGCCTTGCGCTTGGCGCTCAGCAGCAGACGGTCGGGCAGGGCGTCGAAGGCCATTTTCGGCACGCCACGCCGGTGGGTGCGCACCAGCGCGGACAACACCTGCTGCTCCTGGCGCGAGAAGCCTTCTATGTCGGAATGCTCCAGCAGGTAGGCTCCGTGCACGTGGTACTGGCTGTGCGCGATGGCCAGGCCGATCTCGTGCAGGCGCGCGGCCCAGCCGAGCATCCTTGCGTCGTCGTCGTCCAGGCTCCAGCTCTGCTCCACCTGTTCGAACAGGCGCATCGCGGTGGCTTCCACGCGCGCGGCCTGGAATTCGTCGATGCCGTAACGCTGCATCAGCGCCGCCGTGGAAAGATCGCGCGGATCGTTGTCGCTGCCGCGCCCGAGCATGTCGAACAGGATGCCTTCGCGCATGGCGGCCTTGCTGACCATGAGGCGCTGCAGTCCCAACGCCTCGAAGGCCGCCTCCAGCACCAGCACGCCGCCGGCGATGATCGGGCGGCGGTCGCTGGACAGGCCGGGCAGGTCGATGTCTTCGATGCGATCGGCCTGCAGCAGTTTGTCGCGCACCTGTGGCAGCGCTTCGGCGGTCACCGCGCCTTTGGTCAGCTTCATCGCCGCGCAGATGTCGCCGATGGCCTTGTTGGTGCCGGATGAGCCGATGGCTTCCTGCCAGCCCAGGTTGCGGTACAGGCCGGCAAACTGCTGGAACTCGGCGCCGATCTCGGTGAGCGCTTCCTTCCAGCGCTTGCGCGAGAGCTTGCCGCCGGGGAAGAAGCGCCGTGTGCTGGCGATGCAGCCCGCCTGCAGGCTTTCGCGTTCCAGCGTTTCGAAGCCACGGCCGATGATGAATTCCGTCGAGCCGCCGCCGATGTCGATCACCAGCCGGCGCTGGCTGGATTTCGGCGGCTGCGCGTGCGCGACGCCAAGGTAGATCAGGCGCGCTTCTTCACGGCCCGAGACCACTTCGACGGGTTTGCCGAGTGCAGCTTCCGCAGCGACCAGGAAATCCTGCGGGTCGCGCAGTTGCCGCACGGTATTGGTGGCCAGCGCGCGCACGCGCGCGGCGGGGATGTCGCGGATGCGCTGGCCGAAGCGCGACAGGCAATCGAGGGCACGCTGGCGGGCAGCGGCGGAGAGTCCGCCCTTGCCATCCAGGCCGTCGGCCATGCGCACGGTCTCGCGCAGCCGGTCAACCACGCGCAGCTGCCCCAGCAGTGAGCGCGCCACCACCATGTGGAAGCTGTTGGACCCCAGGTCGATCGCGGCCAGCAGGTCCCCGTCCTGGAGCGGCGGGGAGGTGGAAGAGGTCAGGGGCGCCATGCGATCAGTTTAACGGGTGCGGGCATGCAATGTGTCGGCGCGATGGTGCGACGCTGGGTCGCGTTGTCGCATCACACCTTCGCCAGCAGCGTACCCTGGGCCGAGTGCGGCGCGTCATCGCCCGGCGTCAGCTTGACGTAGCTTCCGTCCACTTGCAGTTCCCACGCGTTGCAGTTGTCGTCCAGGTAGTTCTGCAGGCCATCCTTGAACACGCGCGCGGCGAGCTCCTTGTCGAGGATCGGGAAGCAGGTCTCCACGCGGTGCAGCAGGTTGCGTTCCAGCCAGTCGGCGCTGGCGCAATACAGTTCGGGCGAGCCGTCGTTGCCGAACCAGTAGATGCGGCTGTGCTCGAGGAAGCGCCCGACGATGGACCGCACGCGGATGTTGTCGGAGATGCCGGGCACGCCGGGGCGCAGGGCACACGCGCCGCGCACGATCAGGTCGATCTGCACGCCTGCCTGCGACGCTGCATACAGGGCGCGGATGATGCGGGGTTCGTTGATGGCATTGATCTTGGCGATGATGCGCGCAGGCTTGCCGGCCTTCGCGAGCTTGGCTTCGCGTTCGATCTTCTTGATCAGGCCCGGGTGCAGGGTGAAGGGTGATTGCAGCAGGCGCTTGAGCTTGGTGGTGGGGGCCAGGCCCGACAGCTGCTGGAACAGCAGGTGCACATCGGTGCCGATATCCGGGTCGCTGGTCAGCAGGCCGATGTCGGTATACGCACGCGCCGTGCCGCTGTGGTAGTTGCCTGTGCCCAGGTGCACGTAACGGCGCAGCTTGCGGCCTTCCCGGCGCACGATCAGCAGCATCTTGGCGTGGGTCTTGTAGCCCACCACGCCATAGACGACCTGCGCACCGGCTTCCTGCAGCTTGTCCGCCACGCCGAGGTTGGCGTCCTCGTCGAAGCGTGCGCGCAGTTCCACCACCACGGTGACGTCCTTGCCGTTGCGCGCGGCCTGCACCAGGGCCTCGACCAGGGCCGAGTCCTTGCCGGTACGGTACAGCGTCTGCTTGATAGCCAGCACATCAGGATCGACGGCGGCCTGCTTGATCACTTCCAGCACGGCCGCGAACGAATCGAACGGGTGGTGCAGCAGCACGTCGCCGTCGGCGACCTTCTCGAAAATCGCATCGCTGTCGCGCAGCGTGCGCGGGGTGAATGCCGGGTACTTCAGCTCCGGACGCTGCACCAGGTCATAGACCTGGATCACGCGGTTGAGGTTGACCGGGCCGTTGATCGGGTAAACCGCATGTTCCGGCAGGGCGAAGTTCTGCAGCAGCTGACGCACGATGGGCTTGGGGCAATCATGCGCGATCTCCAGCCGCACGGCCGGCCGGTAGCCGCGGCCGACCAGCTCGTCGCGCAGGGCCAGCGCCAGGTTCTCCACTTCCTCTTCGTCGACCACGACCTCGGAGTTGCGGGTCACGCGGAACTGGTACGAACCCTTGACCTCCATGCCCGGGAACAACTCATCGACGAACACCGACAGTACAGACGACAGCAGGACGAAATCGTTCTCGCCGCCGGACACGCGCTGCGGCAGGTGGATGATGCGCGGCAGCGAGCGCGGCGCGCGGACGATGGCGAGGTGGCCGGCACGGCCGAACGCATCCTTGCCCTTCAGCACCACCACGATATTGAGCGACTTGTTGAGGATCTTGGGGAAGGGATGCGCCGGGTCCAGGCCCAGCGGCGACAGCACCGGCATGATCTCGTTGCGGAAGTAGGCGCGCAACCAGCGCTTCTGGCGCGCGTTCCAGCTGTCGCGACCGAACACGCGGACGCCGGCTTCGGCCAGGCCGGGGCGCAGCACGTCGTTCCAGCACTTGTACTGCGCATCCACCAGTTCGGCGGCGCGATCGTGGATCTTGTTGAGCACGGTGGCCGGGCTCATGCCGTCCGCGCCTGGCGGCAGGCCGAAGTCCAGCGCATGGCGCACGGTGGCCGCGCGGATCTCGAAGAACTCGTCCAGATTGGTGCACGAGATGCACAGGAAGCGCAGGCGCTCCAGCAGCGGCACCGACGGATCCTGGGCCTGCGCCAGCACGCGGAAGTTGAAATCCAGCTGGGACAGTTCGCGGTTGAGGTAGAGCGCCGGGTCGCGCAGCGCGTCTTCGCCGGTCGCGGGGGCAGGCGTCGTGTCCAGGGCGGCGTTCATGCGGTCTGGCTGTCCGTGATGATGGGGGTGGGGGCGTCGAGCCGCGGCTCCACGCGTTCGGCACCGAAATGGATGGAGAACAGGCTGCCTTGGCCCACCTCGCTTTCGATTTCGAGGCGGGCCTGGTGCAGGTTAAGCACATGCTTGACGATCGACAGGCCGAGGCCGGTGCCGCCGCTTTCGCGCGAGCGGCTGGTGGACACGCGGTAGAAGCGCTCGGTGATGCGCGGCAGGTGCGAGGTGGGGATGCCGTAGCCGGTATCGCGCACGCTCAGCACGGCGCCGTCGCCCTCGCGCGCGAAGCGCACGGTGATCGTGCCGCCGACCGGTGTGTAGCGCACCGCATTGCTGACCAGGTTGGAGAACGCGCTGTGCAGTTCCTTGTTGGAGCCGGACAGGTCGACGTTCGCCTCGTCCTGCATGACGATGGTGTGGCGTCGCTGGCTGAGGGCCTCGGCTTCGCGCCGCAGCGTGGCCAGCATCGGCGCCATGGCCACGTTCTCGTCGGGCAGGCTGTCCTGCGCTTCCAGCCGGGACAGCGTCAGCAGGTCTTCCACCAGTTGCGTCATGCGCTGCGACTGCTTCTGCATTTCCGACAGCATCGGCGCCCAGTCCGGATATTCGGTGGGCTCCAGCATGTCCAGGTAACCATGCACGACGGTCAAGGGCGTGCGGAGTTCATGCGAGACGTTGGCGACGAAATCACGGCGCATCTGCTCCAGCCGCAACATCTTGCTGACGTCGCGCGCCACCAGCAGCCAGTATTCGTCGGAGTAGGGAATCAGCCGCAGGTTGAGGCGCAGGTTCGGGTCCACCGGCGAGGCGGCGTCCAGCATCGGTTCGGCGTTGCGGCCGGCGGCCAGCCAGTGCGACATCGGCAACGGCTGCAGGCGATCACCGATCGGGGCGCCGATGTCCGTCGGGTACTGCAGGCCGAGCAGGCTGGTGGCGGCCTTGTTGAACCACTGCACGCGCTGGCTGTTGCGTTCCACCACCACGACGGCATCCGGCAGCGCGGCGGCGGCGGCGCGGTAGGCACGAAGCATGTCGAGCAGGCGGCGCTTGCGGGTGCGCATCTCGGCCTGGCCGCGGAACAGCAGGCGGTCGAGTTCGTTCCACACGCCCCGGCCTTGAGCCGGCTCCAGGCGCTGGCGGGCGGTCAGCCGCAGCAGCACCTTGCGCAGGCGCCAGTAGTGCCACGCGACCACGCCCAGCGCCGCCATGGTCACGATCGGCCACACGTGGCCGACCAGCAGACCCACGACCACGGCCAGCGCCAGGATCAGCGCCAGCTGGCCGAGCGTCTTGAACCAGGCGGAACGGATGTCGTGGGGCATGGGGCGATTGTAGGCAGATGTGTATGACAGGAGGGATTGGACTGCAGGGGGCGTGATGGATACAGGGATCGGAGGATGGTCAGCCGGCGCGCGATGGGCCGTGCGGGCAGGGGTCCGTCGTCATCCCGGTGAAGGCCGGGATCCATGTCGCTCTTGGTGCTGCTTGCGTTGTTCCAGATCAGGAACAGCGGCGAACGCAAAATGGATCCCAGCCTTCGCTGGGACGACGGAAGTGGGGCGGCGGGTCTTCCTCACATCCCCACAGCGATGGGAAAAGATGCGTTCACACCGGATGTCCGGACCCGCCGGAATCCTCACATCGAGGCCGAAAAGCGATAGCCGGAACCGCGCACGGTCTGCACCATGTTCTCCAGGCCATGCGGCTCCAGGGTCTTGCGCAGGCGCCGGATATGCACGTCGACCGTGCGTTCCTCGACGTACACGCTGCCACCCCAGACATGGTCCAGCAGCTGCGTGCGCGAGTAGACGCGCTCGGGGTGGGTCATGAAGAAGTGCAGCAGGCGGTATTCGGTGGGGCCGATGGCGACCGGCGTGTCGCCGGCGAACACGCGGTGGGCGGCACCGTCGATGCGCAGGTTGCCCACCGCGACGCTGCCGTCTTCATCGTCGTCGCGCGAGCGGCGCATCACCGCGCGGATGCGGGCCAGCAGCTCACGTGCGGAGAACGGCTTGACCACGTAATCGTCGACGCCGGCTTCCAGGCCGCCGACGCGATCGTTCTCTTCGCCGCGAGCGGTGAGCATGATGATCGGCACGTCGCGGGTCATCGCGTCCTTGCGCCAGCGGCGGGCCAGTTCCAGCCCGCTGGTGCCGGGCAGCATCCAGTCCAGCAGGATCAGGTCCGGTACGCGGTCGGCGATGGCGTTCTGGGCCTCGCGGGCGTCACCGGCATGGATGGGTTCGTACTCGCCCTTGCGCAGGGCGAACGCCACCATGTCGCGGATGGCGGGCTCGTCGTCGACGATCAGGATGTGCTTCTGCACGCAGGATCCGGTGGGCGAGGGGGACCGTGCCAGTAGACGACAATTTTATGACGTTTACATGACATGCCGTCGGAGTGTCACAAGGCGCCCCGGGGCGGGCTCAGCGGCGTTCGACGTCGGGGTCGCGGATGCCCTGGCGACGCAGTTCCAGCACTTCCGGGGTGATGGTGGCGATGCGGGCATCGATCCTGGCGCGGGCGTAGAAATCCAGGTCGCCCTGGTTCTTGAGATTCTGGAGCTGGATCAAGGCCTGTTCCGGCCGGCCATTCAGATAGGCGGCCTCGGCATAGGCTTCACCGGCGCGGGCGGTGTCGCCTGCCAGTTCGTTGGCCCTGGCGAAGTGCTGCTGGAACACCGGATCGTCGCCCGCGCGCGCCATCAGCGGGCGCAGGATGGCTTGCGAGCGCTGCCCGGCCTCGCGCCCGCCCTGTTCGTTCAGCACCTTCGCGTAGGTCAGGACCGCCGGACGGTTCTGCGGCAATCGCTGCAACAAGGCGTCGAAGCGACGATTGGCCGCCGCCGGGTCGCCGGTGCGCGATTCCGCCTCGCCCAACGCCAGCGTTATCCAGAGGTTGTCGGGATGTTCGTCGTCCAGGCGGCGCAACTCCGTCAACGCGGTCCTGCTGTCGCCGCCCTGCAGATGGGCGATGGCCAGTCCGTAGCGCTGGGATGCCGTCAACGGCTTGCCGGCCTGCCGGCGCAGGGTTTCGTACTCCCGTACGGCGGCAGAGGGCGTGCTGGCGCTGAGTGCCCGCAGGCGCTCGCGCGCCCAGTCGAACTGGCCGGTGTCGCCGCGCTGGAAAACCTGGGTGGGCAGGGTCACAGGGATGGGCAGCAACGGGTTGTCGCTGCGGGATTCCGGCAGTGTTACGCCACGCCGGTCGAAGCGTTCAACGTGCTCGCCACCGGGAACGCGGGTGGTCGCGGTGATCTGGTCGCCACGCAACTGGTCGGCGCGCTGGCGGGCCTCGCTGATGCGCGTGGTGGTGACCGGGTGGGTCTGCAGGTAGTCCGGCACCTGTTCGCGCCCGCTGCCGCGGCTGGCGCGGGTGGCCTGCTGGAGTTTGGCGAAGAAGCCGGCCATGGCGTCGATGTCGTAGCCGGCCCGGGACAGGGTGCGGATGCCGACACGGTCGGCCTCGGATTCGTTGGAGCGGGTGTAGTCGATCTGGCGCTGCTGCATCAGGCCCATGGCCGAGGCGATCGCCGCCTGTGACGCATCGCCGCTGGAACTTCCGCCCGCCGCCTGGGCCAGCACGATGGCCCCCAGCATGCCCAGCAGGATCGGAACCTGATCGCGTTGCGCCCGTTCCACGCCGCGCAGCACGTGTTGCTGGGTCACATGGGCGATTTCGTGGGAGAGCACGGCCGCCATCTCGTCTTCGCGGTCCGCTGTCAGCACCAGCCCGGCATTCATGCCGATGTAGCCACCCAGCGTGGCGAAGGCATTGATCTGCCGGTCGCGCATCATGAAGAACGTGTACGCCTGCTGCGGGTTGTCGCTGTCGGCGCCCAGCCGGCTGCCCACGGTCTGCAGCCAGTCCGTGATCAGCGGGTCTTCCAGCAGATAGCCGTAGTTGCGCAGTTCGCGCAGCATCATGCCGCCGTACTCGGCCTGGCGTGCCGGCGTGAGCAGTTCGCCCGCGGACGAGCCGATGTCAGGCAGTCGGGTGTCCTGGGAGGCTGCCAGCGGCGCCGCGAGGGCCAGGGTCAGGGCGGTGGCAAGCAGGATGGGGCGCAAACGATGGCTCCGTGGCGGATAATGGGTAGCCGGGGCAGGATGACGGGTCGCTGATCCGGGCGAGTGAATACGTGGTTAACCGGACCAGTACCGGTCCGCACTGTTCCATGCCACCGGCTGTAACCCGCCCCCGTCGACCCGATATTGGTTGGGACCCCAGCATGTCCCTTTCGTTCCGGAGAACTCCCTTGAGCGACACCCCGCAAGGCGCCACCACGCCCGAGATCACCCTCTACAGCACCGCAATCTGCCCTTACTGCGTGGCGGCCAAGAACTTCCTCAAGAGCAAGGGCCAGACCTGGACCGAAGTGCGCATCGACCTTGACGCCGACGCACGCGAGAAGATGATCGCCAAGGCCAGGCGCACCAGCGTGCCGCAGATCTTCGTCGGCGAGACCCATGTAGGCGGCTACGACGACATGATCGCGCTGCACCGTGCCGGCAAGCTCGAAGCCCTGCTCGCAGGGGAGGCGGCATGAGCGCGGCCGACGACAGCCAGGACCGCGTGAAGGCATTCACCGAATTCCGGCAGCGGTTGAACAAGCGCATCCTGGACGAGCCCAACCAGGTCGTCCGCCGCTTCTTCGCACTGGACACGCAGACCTACCAGGCAGGCGCGCTGGACGTGAAGACGAAGGAACTGCTGGGCCTGGTGGCCTCGATGGTCCTGCGTTGCGACGACTGCATCAGCTACCACGTCGCCCAGTGCAAGGAGGCCGGAGTGACGCGCGAGGAATTCTTCGAGACGTTCTCGGTGGGCCTGGTGGTGGGGGGCTCCATCGTCATCCCGCACCTGCGCCGGGCGGTGGATTTCCTCGACCAGTTGGAAGGCGGGCAGGCTGACGCGCCGCCGGCGCACGACCACTGAAGCCCAGCGAAGGCGGCGCAGGACCATCCCCTATCCGTGACTCCTCCGTCGTTCCAGCGAAGGCTGCGACCCATCTTGATCTTTGCCTTCCGTCTTGCTTTGCGAAGGATGAGCAGAAGCGACATGGATCCCGGCGTTCGCTGTGATGATCACTCCGGTGGCGTGCCGCCGGTGCCCGGCAGGCCGATCTCCGACCATGGTCGATTAGGGGACTTGCCGGCCGTTCGGGCATAATTGGCGGACAAATCTTCCTTTTCGCGCCCGCTGCGGCTCCGCCCGGCGCGTGCCCCTGTTCGGAAACCCCACTCAATGACCCAGACGATTACGGTCATCCGCGGCGACGGTATCGGCCCGGAGATCATGGACGCCACCCTGTACGTACTCGACGTGATGAAGGTCGGCCTGACGTACGAAGAAGCCGATGCCGGCCTGGTTGCGCTGGAAAAGCACGGCGACCTGCTGCCCCAGGCCACGCTGGATTCCATCCGCAGGAACGGTGTGGCGCTGAAAAGCCCGCTGACCACGCCGGTGGGCGAGGGTTTCAGCTCGATCAACGTGGCCCTGCGCCGCCATTTCGACCTGTACGCCAACGTGCGTCCGGCGAAGTCGTTCCCGAACACCAAGTCGCGCTTCCCGACCGGCGTGGACCTGATCACCGTGCGCGAGAACACCGAAGGCGCCTATATCGGTGAAGGCCAGTCGATCTCGGAAGACGGCGAAACCGCGCTGCTGACGCAGAAGATCACCCGCAAGGGCTCCGAGCGCATCGTGCGCTACGCCTACGAGCTGGCCCGCAAGACCGGCCGCAAGAAGGTCACCATCGTCCACAAGGCGAACATCCTGAAGACCACCTCGGGCCTGTTCCTGAAGGTGGCGCGCGAAGTGGCTGCGCTGTACCCCGAGATCCAGACCAACGAGATGATCGTGGACAACACCTGCATGCAGCTGGTGATGCGTCCGGAGCAGTTCGACATCATCGTCACCACCAACCTGTTCGGCGACATCATCTCCGACCTGTGCGCAGGCCTCGTGGGCGGCCTGGGCCTGGCCCCGGGCGCCAACATCGGCGTCGACGCGGCGATCTTCGAAGCCGTGCACGGTTCGGCGCCGGATATCGCCGGCAAGGGCGTGGCCAATCCTTGCGCACTGCTGTTGGGCGCCGCGCAGATGCTGGACCACTTGGGCCAGCCGGAGAAAGCCGAGCGCCTGCGCGCCGCGATCATCGCCACGCTGGAGGCCAAGGATTCGCTGACCCCGGACCTGGGCGGCGAGGGCACCACGATGTCGTTCGCCAAGGCGATCGCCAGCCGCGTCTGATCGCTTACGACGCCTTGCCGCGCGGATGCGTGCGGCGAGGCGGGTTGGGTGATCGTCCCCCCTGGGGTATCCTCGACCCCATGTTCCTCATGACGCTTGCCGTCGCGCCCGATGGGATCGCTGGCGGTCATTGACTGGACCATCGTCGCCGCCTATCTGGTGGCGACCCTGCTGGTGGGAGCGTGGGTGTCCCGGTCCGCGGGGCGTTCGCTCGAGTCCTACTTCCTGGCCGACCGCGCATTGCCGTGGTGGTGGCTGGGCACCTCGATGGCCGCGACCACCTTCGCCGCCGATACGCCGCTGGTGGTTTCAGGCCTGGTTGCCAAACATGGCGTGGCAGGCAACTGGTTGTGGTGGTCGTGGGCCATTTCGCACGTGTCGGTCGCCGTGGTGTTCGCCGCGCTGTGGCGGCGCTCGCGCGTCCTCACCGACGCGGAACTGCTGGAGCTGCGCTACTGCGGCCGCTCGGGCGCGTGGTTGCGCGGGTTCAAGGCGGCGTTCTTCGCGATCCTTATCAACGCCATCATCCTGGGCTGGGTGGTGCGCGCGATGGTGAAGATCGCGGCGCCGTTCGTTGACTGGACGGCGTGGCTGAGTGCGGATGCGGTGGCGTCGTTCGCCGCGATCTGGCCGGGTGCGCTGCTGATCGGCACGCCGGGCGACACGCTCACGGTGGTGGTGCTGTTCTGCCTGATCGGTGCCTATTCAAGCCTGGGTGGCATCCGTGGCGTGATCCTGACCGATCTGCTGCAGTTCGGCATGGCGCTGGCCGGTGGCGTGCTGTTCGCATGGTTGGCCGTGGACCATGTGGGTGGACTCGCGGGTCTGCGCGAAGGTCTTGCCCGGCACTACGACGTGCCGCAATTGCTTGCGTTCGTGCCTGCAGCGGATGCCGCGTGGCTGCCGGTGCAGGTATTCCTGGTCTATGTGGCGGTGCAGTGGTGGGCGCAGTACTACAGCGACGGCAGCGGCTACCTGGCGCAGCGGATATTCACCGCGCGCGATGAGCGGCATGCCGTGGGCGGCGCGCTGTGGTTCGCCGTGCTGAACTACGCGGTGCGGAGTTGGCCATGGGTATTGGTGGCGCTGGTGGCGCTGGTGGTTTTCCCGCTTGGCATGGCGGGCGAGGGCGCGGCCGCGATCGTTGCTGCGGATCGCGAGATGGCGTATCCGGTACTGATGGCGCAGTTGTTGCCGGCGGGTGCGCTGGGCCTGCTGTTCGCTTCGCTGTTGGCCGCGTTCATGAGCACGGTGGATACGCACCTCAACTGGGGCGCCAGTTACCTCACCCATGATCTTTATCGGCGCTTCCTGCATCCGGACGCCAGCCAGGCGCGCCTGGTGTGGGTCAGTCGCGTGTCCGTCGCGCTGCTGACGGTCATGGGTGTGTTGGTGGCCTCCCAGATCGATAGCATCGAACAGGCATGGCGCTTCTTCATCGCGTTGGGCGCGGGCCTTGGATTGCCCTCGATGCTGCGCTGGTTCTGGTGGCGGGCCAACGCATGGACCGAGATCGCGGGGATCGTGTCGGCCGTGGTGTCTTCCGTGGTGCTGTACCGTATTTTCCCGCAGGTGCGGGCGGAATATCTGCTGCTGGCCATCGTGGGCATCTCCACCTCCAGCGCGCTGCTGGCGACGTTCCTCACCCCGCCGGTGCCCAGGGAACACCTCGCCGCTTTCACGCGGCGCGTGCGTCCGCCAGGCTGGTGGCGCGATCTTCCGGGTGCGGCGCCCAGGCGCTCGCTCGCATGGTTGGGGCTGGCCTGGCTGGCCGGCAATACCGGCGTGTTCGCGCTGATGTTCGGCATCGGCTCCCTGTTGCTGGGAACGCCCGTGGTTGGCGCAATCCTGCTCATCGTGGGCGGCGCATCGCTTGTGGCCACGTTGTGGAGCAGCGGGCGCTACCGCAAAGCCTCGGGCCTGGACTAACGACGGAGAGGCGCGGGGCAGCGTTCTCTTTTTGTCGGCCGGTGTCCCATCCATGAGGTTGGCCGGTACGATGCCGGCACGCACAATCCGCGGTCCTCGCAGAAGACCCCGCCATGTCCGTCCGTCCCAGCGCCCTGGCGCTGACCCCATTGCTGCTGTTCCTTGCCTTGTTCTTCGGTGCGGGCCTGTATTTCACCGCGCAGGGCGAGGCGATGGGGTTCTATCAGCTGCGCGCGCCCGTGGCGATCCTGCCGGCGCTGGCGCTCGGCGTATGGCTGGCGCGTCGTCGTGGGTTGCCCGCGCAGCAGACACTGCTCGCCGGCATGGGCGACAGCAACGTCATGCTGATGTGCCTGATCTTCCTGCTGGCGGGTGCGTTCGCTACGGTGTCCAAGGCGATCGGCGCGGTCGATGCCGTGGTGGCGCTGGGCCTGGGCGCCTTGCCGGCGAGCCTGATCCTGCCGGGATTGTTCCTGGCGGCGGCATTCGTCTCGCTGTCGATCGGTACCTCGATGGGCACGGTGGCGGCCGTAGTGCCCATCGCATTGGGCGTGGCCGATGCCGCAGGGCTGGACCGGGTGCTCGTGGTCGGCGCGGTGCTGGGCGGCGCCATGTTCGGCGACAACCTGTCGATCATCTCGGACACCACCATCGCCGCCACGCGCAGCCAGGGCGCGGAGATGCGCGACAAGTTCCGTGAGAACTTCAAGATCGCGTTGCCGGCCGCCATCGCAACGCTTGCGGTACTGGCTACGCTGGGCGACGTGGCGCCGGTAGCGGCGCCCGATGCGGCGTCACCCTGGCTGGTGTTGCCCTACGTGCTGGTACTCGGGTTGGCTCTGGCCGGGCTGGACGTGGTGCTGGTATTGGCCATCGGGCTGGTCGCGGCGGGCGTCTTCGGTTTCGTGCTCACGGATGATTACGACGCGGTGTCCTACGTAGGCGATATCTACATGGGCTTCGAGGGCATGGTGGAGATCACGCTCCTGTCCATCCTCATCGGTGGCCTGGCGGCCCTGATCAAGGCCAGCGGAGGCCTGGACTGGCTGGCGCAGGTCATCGCGCGATTCGCGCGGGGGCATACGGGGCGCCGGTCCGGCGAAATCAGCATCGCGGCGCTCGCGGCGGGTACCGACGCGCTGACGGCGAACAACACCGTCGCGATCTTGGTCACCGGGAGCCTTGCCAAGGATATCGCCCAGCGCCACGGCATCAGTCCACGACGGGCGGCGAGCATGCTCGACATCTTCGCCTGCGTGGTGCAAGGCGTGCTGCCCTACGGCGCACAGATCCTGCTGGCGGCCTCACTGGCGGCCGTGTCGCCGCTGGCGCTGGCCGGCAGCGTGCACTACTGCTGGTGGCTGGCGCTGTCGGCGCTGGTGTTCATCGCCTGGTCGACGCGCCGCGCCGCCGCGGTCGCGGTCGCGAACCCAGCGCCACAGGATGAGACGGTCGGCTCATGAAAAAAGGGGCGCCGAGGCGCCCCTTTTCTTTCGGGAGGAATGGAATCAGTCGCGCGACTGCAGTTTCGACAGCAGGCGCAGCAATTCCAGATACAGCCACACCAGCGTGACCATCAGGCCGAACGCGCCATACCACTCCATGTATTTCGGCGCGCCCTGTTCGACGCCGGTTTCGATGAAGTCGAAATCCAGCACCAGGTTCAGCGAAGCGATGACCACGACGAACAGGCTGAAGCCGATGCCGACCAGGCCGGATTCGTGGATCAGCGGGATCTTGATGCCGAAGAAGCCCAGCGCGATGCTCGCCAGGTACACCAGTGCGATGCCGCCGGTAGCGGCGACCACGCCGAGCTTGAAGTTCTCGGTGGCCTTGATCAGGCCGCTGCGGTAGGCGAACAACAGTGCGAACAGGATGCCGAAGGTCAGCATCACCGCCTGCATCACGATGCCGCCGAACTGCGCGTTGTACACCGCGGAGATCGCGCCCAGGAAGAAGCCTTCGACCAGCGCATAGAGTGGCGCGGTGACGGGCGACCAGGTCTTCTTGAAGACGGTGATCAGTGCCAGCACCAGGCCGCCGATGGCGCCGCCCCACATGTACACCGCGAAGCCGGGGGCGGGCAGGCCATCGGGTCCGAGTGCCTGGTTCCACGAGAAAGCCGCCGTCAGCACGGTCAGCAACAACAGGATGCCGGTCTTGTTGATGGTGCCGTTGAGCGTCATCGCCCCGCCGTCGCGCGAGACAACCGCCCCGCTGCCAAGGTCGAGGAAGGTGGATTCCTTCAATGCCGGATTGCCGCTGCGCATCATCGTTCCCTCATGTGGTTGCCGGACGTCTGTCCCCAGTGCCTGAGCATATCGCAAGCAATGGATCATCAGGTTTCGTTTGACAGCAAGGCCGCAGGTTCCGACAATACGCGACCTCGTTGGCGTCCAGACGCCATGCCGGGACCCTCGTCGGGGTATAGCGCAGTCTGGTAGCGCATCTGCTTTGGGAGCAGAGGGTCGGGGGTTCGAATCCCTCTACCCCGACCAGTCTGATGTGCTGCCAGTATGTTCCGGCAGGGCGGGGATGCGACAATCCGGACCGGGCGCCCGTAGCTCAACCGGATAGAGCACCGGCCTTCTAAGCCGGCGGTTACAGGTTCGAGTCCTGTCGGGCGCGCCACTTCCGGTGCGGACCGGAAGGATGCAGGTTTCAGTGGTGGCTGTAGCTCAGCTGGTTAGAGTACTGGATTGTGATTCCAGATGTCGGGGGTTCGAGTCCCCTCAGCCACCCCACTGATCGAGGATCTCCGCACTGCGGGGGTTCACAGAAAAAGAAGATGCGGTTACACTACGTAGCCAGTTTTTCGGGGCCGTTAGCTCAGTTGGTAGAGCAGTTGACTCTTAATCAATAGGTCCAAGGTTCGAATCCTTGACGGCCCACCAAACCCGAAGCGCCCGGTCACCCCGGGCGCTTTTTTTGTTGCCGGCGTGAGCAGGGCGCCGGCTACAATGCAACGACCTGCGAAAGTGGCGGAATTGGTAGACGCACTGGATTTAGGTTCCAGCGGGTAATCCCCGTGAGGGTTCGAGTCCCTCCTTTCGCACCACGCGCCGCCCGCCGAAGGCAGGGGCGGTCACGTGCCGGCCCCTGTCGCGCCGTCGCTCGACCTGGGACTGTTCGGCCGAGCCGCGTCTTCAGCACTGAAACGCCCGCCCCGCTGGCAGCCTGCCCCGGAATCAGCGAAACTAGCAAGTTCCGCCGGGCGGGCCTCGCGCTCATGTCCCAGGCGTCCCGGATTATCAACATCGCCCCGGCTGTGCCGTGGCCGCAGGAGTCAGTGAGTATGCAAGTTTCGGTCGAATCGGTCGGCAACCTCGAACGCCGCATGAGCTTCAGCCTGCCGGCTGAGCGCCTGGACACCCACATCGGCGGTCGCCTGCGCGAACTGTCGCGCACCGCGCGCATCAAGGGCTTCCGCCCCGGCAAGGTGCCGGCCAAGGTCATCGAACAGCGTTATGGCGACCAGGTCCGCGCCGAGGCCCTCGACGGCCTGCTGCGCGAGACGTTCAACAACGCCGTGCGTGAGCAGGAACTGCAGCTGGCCGGCAATCCGCGCATCGAGAAGCAGGGCGAGGGCGAGCTGGATTTCGTGGCCACGTTCGAAGTCGTGCCGGACTTCGGCGACGTCGACGTCTCCAAGCTGACCGTGATCCGCCACGCCGCCGAAGTGACCGATGCCGACATCGACCAGATGGTCGACAACCTGCGAATGCAGCGACGCACGTTCCAGGTGGTCGAGCGCGGCGCGAAGGAAGGCGATCGCGTGGCGCTGGAAACCTGGTCGCAGGCCGGTGACGAGCGCATGCCGGCAGAGGGCATCGAGAAGGGGGCCACGCTGATCGGGTCGGGCGTGATGTTCGGCGAGATCGAACAGGCGCTCGTGGGCCTGGCCAAGGGCGACGAAAAGACGGTGTCGGTCACTTTCCCCGCCGACTGGCGCGTTCCGCCGCTGGCGGGCAAGCAGGTCGACGTACACGTCAAGGTCACCGAGGTGGCCGAGTCGGTGCTGCCCGAGGTGGACCGCGAGTTCATCCGCAGCTTCGGCGTGAAGAGCGGCGACGCCGAGCAGTTCCGGGCGGATATCCGCAGCAACCTCGAGCGCGAGCTCAAGGGTGCCCTGATGACCCGCCTGCGTCGCGAGGTCGGCGAGCAGCTGATCGCCGTCTACTCGCACGTCGAAATGCCGCCGCGCCTGGTCGAGAACGAGGCGCGCGCGATGGTCCAGCAGGCCGCCGAGCAGGCCCGCCGCCAGGGCCAGCAGGTGCAGATCCCGGACAACGCACACGAAGGCTTCCTGGATGCAGCGCGCAAGCGCGTGCTGGTTGGCCTGCTGGTGGGCGAGGTGGCCCGCCGCAACCAGCTGCGCCTGGACCCCAAGCGCCTGAACGAGACGCTGCGCCTGATCGCCTCGACCTACGAGGAGCCGGAGCAGGTCATTGAGTTGTACCGCAACGATCCCCAACTGATGAACAGTCTGCAGGGTCGTGTGATGGAAGAGCAGGTGATCGACTGGATCGCCGAGCGCGCCCAGCACACCGAGCAGACGCTTTCCTTCCAGGAAGCCATCCGCAACTGAGCCGGGCACCCGTCCGGGCAGAAGGTCCGGCTATCCTAGGCCGGACCTTTCCACGAACGACAGGCGCGAAAACCGAATGAGCATCCAAACCCAAGCCCTCAACCTGGTGCCGATGGTGGTCGAACAGACCAGCCGCGGCGAGCGCGCCTACGACATCTATTCCCGCCTGCTGAAGGAACGCGTCATCTTCCTGGTCGGCGGCGTGGACGACCACGTGGCGAACGTCATCGTGGCCCAGATGCTGTTCCTCGAAGCGGAAAATCCCGAGAAGGACATCAGCCTGTACATCAACTCGCCGGGCGGCGTGGTGACGGCGGGCATGGCGATCTACGACACCATGCAGTACATCAAGCCGGACGTCAGCACCATCTGCGTGGGCCAGGCGGCCAGCATGGGCGCGCTGCTGCTGGCATCGGGCGCGAAGGGCAAGCGGTATGCGCTGCCGAACTCGCGCGTGATGATCCACCAGCCGCTGGGTGGCTTCCAGGGCCAGGCGACGGACATCGACATCCATGCCCGCGAGATCCTGACCCTCCGTGCCCGGCTGAACGAAATCCTGGCCAAGCACACCGGGCAGTCGCTGGAGACGATCGAGCGCGACACCGAGCGCGACAACTTCAAGAGCGCGGCCGATGCCCAGGCCTACGGATTGGTCGACCAGGTGCTGGAACGTCGCCCGGACGACTCCATCCAGTCGGCCTGATTCCCCGGATTGCCCGCTTTTACGGCACGAATCCCCTGTTCACGGGCCCGGCTGACACGCCGGGGCCGTGTGCTATTCTCCGACCGCAAGCCCCCGAGGGCAGGTTGAGCGACCGAGTATTACCAGCATGAGCGAAGATCGTCAGGGCCGTTCCGGCGACAGCACCAAAATCCTGTACTGCTCGTTCTGCGGCAAGAGCCAGCACGAGGTGCGCAAGCTGATCGCGGGTCCCAGCGTGTTCATCTGCGATGAATGCGTGGAGCTGTGCAACGACATCATCCGCGAGGAGCTGGAGGAGAAGGCGCAGTCGGCCCGTAGCCACCTGCCCAAGCCGCGCGAGATCCTCGAAGTCCTGGATCAGTACGTGATCGGCCAGAACCGGGCCAAGCGCACGCTGGCGGTGGCGGTCTATAACCACTACAAGCGAATCGAGAGCCGCAGCAAGAACGATGAGGTCGAACTGGCCAAGTCGAACATCCTGCTGGCCGGTCCGACCGGTTCGGGCAAGACCCTGCTGGCCGAGACGCTGGCGCGCCTGCTCAACGTGCCGTTCACCATCGCCGACGCCACCACGCTGACCGAGGCCGGTTACGTGGGCGAGGATGTGGAGAACATCATCCAGAAGCTCCTGCAGAAGTGCGACTACGACGTAGACAAGGCGCAGCAGGGCATCGTGTACATCGACGAGATCGACAAGATCTCGCGCAAGAGCGAGAACCCGTCGATCACCCGCGACGTGTCCGGTGAAGGCGTGCAGCAGGCACTGCTGAAGCTCATCGAAGGCACCGTCGCCAGCGTGCCGCCGCAGGGTGGGCGCAAGCATCCGCAGCAGGAGTTCCTGCAGGTCGATACGAAGAACATCCTGTTCATTTGCGGGGGCGCGTTCGCCGGCTTGGACAAGATCATCCAGCAGCGCAGCACCGAGGCCGGCGGCATCGGGTTCGGCGCCAAGGTGAAGAGTTCCGAGAAGAAGTCGGAAATCGGCAAGGTGCTGTCGGAGGTCGAGCCGGAAGACCTGATCAAGTTCGGCCTGATTCCCGAATTCGTGGGCCGCCTGCCGGTGGTCGCGACGCTGGAGGAACTGGACGAGACCGCGCTGGTCAAGATCCTGACCGAGCCGAAGAACGCCATCACCAAGCAGTTCAAGAAGCTGTTCGAGATGGAGGGCGTGGAACTGGAGTTCCGCGCGGACGCCCTGTCCGCCATCGCCCGCAAGGCGCTCAAGCGGAAGACCGGCGCCCGTGGCCTGCGCACTATCGTCGAGTCGGTGCTGCTGGACACGATGTACGAACTGCCGTCGCTGGAAAACGTCAGCAAGGTGGTCGTGGACGAGTCGGTCATCGAGCACAAGTCCGAGCCGTACCTGATCTACCAGAATCCGCCCGCACCGAAGGTCGCGGCGGCCGAGTGACCGGCCCCGCGAAGCGGTCTACGACAGGCGCCCTAGTGGCGCCTGTTCATTTTCCGCGCGCCGATTCCAACGCACTGCTTTTGTTGCAGTTTCCAGCCCGCTATTGCATCCCGATGCCGATGGCCCCATAACGGCCCCATTGGTGTTTCGATGCCCCGTATTCCGCACTTCGCTGGAGCCCCCATGCCCCGCAATCCCCAGACTGAAACCCTCGACCTGCCGGTCCTGCCGCTACGCGACGTGGTGGTGTTTCCGCACATGGTCATCCCGCTGTTCGTCGGGCGCGACAAATCCATGCGTGCGCTGGAACAGGCGATGGAGGCCGACAAACGCATCATCCTGCTTGCGCAGAAGTCCGCCGAGACCGACGATCCCGCTGCCGCCGACCTGTATACGGTCGGTACCCTGGCACAGGTGCTGCAGTTGCTGAAGTTGCCCGACGGCACGATCAAGGTGCTGGTCGAGGGCACGGCACGCATCAGCGTTTCCCACGTGGACGAACGCGATGGCGCGCTGTATGGGCAGGGCGAGGAGATCGACTCCACCGACGGGCGCGAGCCGCGCGAGATCGAGGCGGTCGCGCGTTCGCTGATGGGCCTGTTCGAGCAGTATGTGAAGACCAACCGCAAACTGCCGCCCGAACTGCTGCAGACGCTGGCAGGCATCGACGAACCCAGCCGGCTGGCCGATACCATCGCCGCACACTTGGGAGTGCGTCTCAGCGACAAGCAGCGCTTGCTGGAGACCATCGAAGTCGGTGAGCGGCTCGAACTGCTGGTCGGTTTCGTCGACGGCGAGATCGACGTGCAGCAGTTGGAGAAGCGCATCCGCGGCCGGGTGAAGTCGCAGATGGAGAAAAGCCAGCGCGAGTACTACCTCAACGAGCAGATGAAGGCCATCCAGAAGGAACTGGGTGAACTCGACGAAGCGCCCAACGAACTGGAGGACCTGGCGCGACGGATCGCCGAGGCGGGCATGCCGAAGCCGGTTGAGACCAAGGCGCGCAACGAGCTCAACAAGCTCAAGCAGATGTCGCCGATGTCGGCCGAAGCCGCCGTCGTGCGCAACTACCTGGACTGGGTGCTGGGTGTACCGTGGAACAAGCGCACCAAGGTCCGCAAGGACCTGAAGGTCGCGCAGGACACGCTCGACGCCGACCACTACGGCCTGGAGAAGGTCAAGGAGCGCATCCTCGAATATCTCGCGGTGCAGTCGCGGGTGAAGAAGCTGCGCGGGCCGATCCTGTGCCTGGTCGGCCCTCCGGGCGTGGGCAAGACCTCGCTGGGCCAGAGCATCGCGAAGGCGACCAATCGCAAGTTCGTCCGCATGTCGCTGGGTGGCGTGCGCGATGAGGCCGAGATCCGCGGGCATCGCCGCACCTACGTGGGTTCGATGCCGGGCCGCATCGTGCAGAACCTCAACAAGACCGGCAGCAAGAACCCACTGTTCGTGCTGGACGAGATCGACAAGATGTCGATGGACTTCCGCGGCGACCCTTCGTCAGCGTTGCTTGAGGTGCTCGATCCCGAACAGAACAACGCGTTCAACGATCACTACCTGGAAGTGGACCTGGACCTGTCCGAGGTGATGTTCGTCGCCACGTCGAACTCGCTGAACATCCCCGGCCCGTTGCTGGACCGCATGGAAGTGATCCGCATCCCGGGATACACCGAGGATGAGAAGGTCAACATCGCGCAGCGTTATCTTGTCCCGAAGCAGCTGAAAGCCAACGGCCTGAAAGCGGACGAGCTGAAGATCGCCGAAAGCGCGATCCGCGACCTTGTCCGTTATTACACCCGCGAATCGGGCGTGCGCAATCTGGAGCGCGAAGTCGCCAAGATCTGCCGCAAGGTGGTGAAGGAGATCGCACTGGGAGGGGCCAAGGCGCTGGCAAAGAAGAAGACCACGAAGGCGACGACGGTGCAGGTCGCGTCGAAGAACCTGGAAAAGTACTCCGGCGTGCGCCGCTACGATTTCGGGCGCGCGGAAGAGCAGAACGAGATCGGCCTGGTGACTGGCCTGGCCTGGACTGAAGTCGGTGGCGATCTGCTCCAGATCGAGGTTGCGCTGGTGCCTGGCAAGGGCGGCATGATGCTGACCGGCCAGCTTGGCGACGTGATGAAGGAATCGGGTTCCGCCGCATTGTCGGTAGTGCGCAGTCGCGCAGCCAGCCTGGGAGTGGATGCTGAATTCCTGCAGAAGCACGACGTGCACCTGCATGTGCCGGATGGCGCCACGCCGAAGGACGGGCCCAGCGCGGGCATCGCGATGGCAACGGCGCTGGTGTCGGCGCTGACGAAGAATCCGGTTCGCGCCAACGTCGCCATGACCGGCGAGATCACGCTGCGGGGACGCGTCACCGCGATCGGGGGCCTGAAGGAGAAGTTGCTCGCGGCGCTGCGTGGCGGCATCACCACCGTGATCATTCCGGACGAGAACAAGAAAGACCTCGCGGATATCCCCGCCAACGTCACCGAGGGTATGAAGATCGTGCCGGTGAAGTGGATCGACGAAGTGCTGGACCTGGCACTGGAGCGCCCGCTGGCGCCGGTGCCCGCCGATGGCGGCGGCGAGCGCACGGTGCCGACGCCGGAGAAGGAAAGCGGCAAGGGGCCGCAACAACCGGACGTGAAGCACTGAACGATGTGACGGATGGTGGCTCGAATCGCCCCGAAACCCGCGTCATTACTAGGTTTTCGGGTTGCGTGGCTTTTTTTGCACTGGTATAACGACGACACCCGCGCGCATGGGGCGATGCCTCACTGCGTGTGGATATAACGACCGGTTCCCGTGAGGCAAGCGATGCCCCGTGGTTCCGGTTACTCATTCCGCGGTTGTGCCGCAAAGGGAGTTACTCAATGAACAAAACCGAATTGATCGATGCCGTCGCCGACGAAGCCGAAGTGTCCAAGGCCGAAGCTGGCCGCGCCGTCGACGCCGTCATCTCCAGCATCACCAAGGCCCTCAAGAAGGGCGACACCGTGACGCTGGTCGGCTTCGGCACCTTCCAGGTCCGCAAGCGTGCAGCACGCACGGGCCGCAACCCGAAGACCGGCGACACCATCAAGATCAAGGCGTCCAAGAACCCGGCCTTCAAGGCTGGCAAAGCCCTGAAGGATGCCGTAAACTAACCGACTCGCTGCCGATGGCAGGGTGCGTGATGCACCTGGGGTGCTTAGCTCAGCGGTAGAGCGTCTCCCTTACACGGAGAGGGTCGGGGGTTCGAAACCCTCAGCACCCACCACTTCGGGGCGGTGCAAGGTTAAAAAATTTGCAGGATGGTCTAGCGGAAACCGCGCAAATCGTCTTACAATGTTTGTCTCAGCGCGGAGTGGTAGTTCAGTCGGTTAGAATGCTGGCCTGTCACGCCGGAGGTCGCGGGTTCGAGTCCCGTCCACTCCGCCATTACACCCGGAAAGCCCGCGAAAGCGGGCTTTCTGCTTTCTGTACATGTCACGCCGCATTGTGGCCGGGGAAGTGCTCCCCGACGGCGGGATCCGCCGGGTGGCGAGACGCCGTTGTCCCGGCACGCTAAACTTCGCGGCTGAAAGAATCCGAGCCCCGTGCACACATGCTGCAGAAACTCCGCGACAAAACCTCCGGCTGGGTCGCCAGCCTGATCCTGGGCCTGCTGATCATTCCGTTCGCCTTCGTCGGCGTGAACGAGTACATGACCGGTGGCACCGCCAGCGACGTGGCCCTGGTCGAAGCGCCGCCGACGTGGTGGGAGTCGGCACCACAATGGTGGCCGGCTTCGATGCTGTGGCAGCGCGAGGAAGTCACCCAGGATGAATTCCGCGCCGCATTCGAGCAGGCGCGCCAGCAGCAGCGACAGGCACAGGGTGAAGCGTTCGATCCGCGCGAGTTCGAGAGTGTCGACAACAAGCGCAAGGTGCTCGAGCAACTGATCGACCAGAAGGTGCTGGCGCTGGCGTCCAAGCGCGCCGGTATCGTCGTGGGCGATGCAGCCGTGCAGAAAATGATCCTGAGCGAGCCCGCGTTCCAGATCGATGGCAAGTTCAGCCAGGAGCAGTACCAGATGCTGCTGTCGTCGCAGGTGCCTGCGATCTCCCCGCTGAAGTTCCAGGAAGACCAACGCGAACGGTTGCGCATGATGCTGGTGCCCCAGGCGATCAGCGATTCCGACTTCGTCACCGAGGGCGAGCAGGAGCGCATGTGGAAATTGCTGGGCGAAACGCGCGACATAGGCATTGCCCTGTTGCCGCCGGCCGCGGAAGACGCCACGCCCGTCAGCGATGCGGATATCAAGGCTTGGTACGACGGGCACAAGGACGACTTCAAGCAGCCGGAGCAGGTCTCGCTGGAGTATCTGGAAATCAATGGTGCCGCGCTGCCGGTCGCAGCAGTGGCCGACGAGGCTGCATTGCGCAAGCGCTACGACGCGGAGAAGTCGCGTTTCGTTTCGCCCGAGCAGCGCGTCGTCGCGCACATCCTGATCGCGGTTGACGCTAACGCCGATGCCGCCACGCAGAAGAAGGCGGAAGAAAAGGCTGCTGCACTGGCCAAGCAGGCACGTGAAGGCGCCGACTTCGCGGCGCTGGCGCGCGCCAATTCCGAGGACCCGGGTTCGAAGGACCTGGGGGGCGAGCTGCCGCCGTTCGCGAAAGACGGTTCGATGGTGAAGCCCTTCGAGGACGCCGCGTTCGCCATGCAGGCCGGTGAGATTCGCGGGCCGGTGAAGAGCGACTTCGGTTACCACGTGCTGCAGTTGAAGCAGGTCACGGGCGGTACCGGTCGCAGCTTCGAGGAAGTGCGCGAGGAACTGGCGGCGGAAGAAGCCAACAGTGAGCGTGATCGCGCGTTCAACGACCTGGCTGGCCGTGTGGTCAATGAAACGCTGAAGAATCCGACCGCGCTCGCCCCCGCCGCGCAGGCCACGGGGCTGCCGCTGCAGAAGGTCGGTCCGTTCTCGCGCACCGATCCCCAGGGCATCGCGACCGTACCGGCCGTGTTGCGTGCCGCCTTCTCGGACACGCTGGTCCAGGACGGCACCATCAGCGATCCGATCGAGATAGCGCCCAACCACAGCGTCGTCATCCGGGTCACCCAGCACACACCGGAACAGGCGCTGCCGATGGACAAGGCGCGTGACGCCGTAGTGGTCGCCATCCGTGCCGATCGCCGCGAGAAGGCCGCCCAGACGGCAGCGGACGCGCTGGTCGCACGTGTTGAGAAGGGCGAATCGCTGGCGACCATCGCTGCGGCCGATGGCCTTCGCTACAACGAGCTGCCCGGCCTGCGTCGTGGCATGCCGATGCCGACGGCCGAGGCGAACGAAGCGATCTTCGCCGCTGCGCGCCCGGCTGGGGGCAAGGTGACGGCGGGCAAGGTGGCGCTGGGTGATGGTGCATACGCCATCTTCACCGTCAACAAGGTGACGGAAGGCGCGATTGCCGACATGCCGCCCGAAGAACGCGCGACGATGCAGCAGCAAATGACGCAGTTGAACGGCGGCATTGCGACACAGGCGTACGTCGATGCGCTGCGCAAGCGTTTCAAGGTCGAAGTGTTCGAAGAGCGGCTCTGACTGAGCCGGGCATCCCTCGCTCCATGAAGAATCCCGCCGAACGGCGGGATTTTTTTCAGCCCGGCCCGCGTATCAGGCCGGATCGTCGTCCAGCTTCAGCACCATGCCGGGGCGAAGGACGGCGTCCACTTTCAGGCCATTCACGCGCAGCAGGTGCGCGGTGGGAATGCCGTACCGGCGCGCGATGGCCCAGGCCGACTCGCCGCTTTTCACAACGTGCGTGCGTGAAGGCGCGGGTTCGCTGCCAGGCATGTCCGCGCTGGCTACGGCGGGTGGAGCGGCAGGGGTGTCACTCACGCCGGTTGCGCTGTCGTCGCCGGTGATGGCGGGCGCGAGCAATCGCAAGGGCTTCGTTCCGCGGCTGAAGCGGCCTGCAAGCGCAGGATTGAGGCGTTTGAGAAGCGTGGCGGGTTGTTGCTGGCTGCGCGCCCAGGATTCCAGTGTGGCATCCCCTGGCAGCGTGTGTGCCGCCAATCGTGGTACCGGGCGGTCCAGCTGTCGGAGCCATGCATCGCGGTCGTCGGCCTGCTGGAAGATGCAGGCAAGCGCGTGCAGCTTCTCCACGTAGGCGTACGTGATGCCGGAGAGGCCGGGCAATTCCGCCGGCTTTGCATTGCGTGCGTTCATGCCTGCGCGGCGCATGGATTGCAGCACCCGGTATTCCCCCGCGTTGTAGGCCATCACCGCCAGCCTCCAGTCGCCGCCGAACATGCCGTGCAATGTCTTGAGGTAGCGGATGGCCGCCTGCGTGGAGTCCACCGGAGACAGCCGTCCATCGTAGCCCTCGCGCATGGGGACGCCGTGGTTGCGGGCCGTGATGCCGATGAATTGCCACAGCCCCGCTGGGCCGCTGGGGTTGCGCGCACCGGGCTTGTAGCCACTTTCGACGAACGGGATGAGCGCGAACTCGGTGGGCAGGTGGGCATCGCGCAGGGCATCGACCACGTAGCCGAACAGCGGCAGCAGGTCTTCCTGTGCGCTGGCGAGCTGGCCTGGCGCATGGCTGAAGTGCTTTTTCCAGCGACCATTCGTTGCCTGGCTGTCGCACTCCGGATCGGCGAGCCCATCACGGAAGCGCTGGTAGATATCCAGGCCGCTGCGCTGGTGCTTGGCGGGCAGGCTCGCGGGAGCAAGCGGATCGACCGCTGGCGCTTCTGGCATTGGCGCCTGCGTCTCGACGGAGGGCGCAGGATCGGTGGCCATCACTGGGTGGGCGATGATGGCCAGGCCGGCGGCGAGGATCGCCCGGTGCATTCGGTTGCGTCTGCTCATGCGCGAAAATCGTTCTTCCATTGCCTCAGTGTCGCGAACGTTTCCACCCGGTCGGCAGGCGGCCTTCCAAGGCGATGCGTGACCGCCTCATGCACGGCTTCGTCGTCCACCCGCAGGAAGGGATTGGTTGCCACCTCGCTGGCTAGCGAGGTGGGCAGGGTGGGGCGGCCGGCATGGCGCATGGCGCGGGCTTCCTGGATGCGTAGGCGCAGTGCCCGGTTGTGCGGGTCCACGGTTTCGGCGAAAGCGGCGTTGGCCAGGGTGTACTCATGGCCGCAACAGACCAGCGACGGGCCCGGCAAGGCGGCCAGGCGTTCCAGCGATGCGAGCATCTGCGCCGGCGTACCTTCGAACAGTCGACCGCAGCCCAGGCTGAACAGGGTATCCCCGCAGAACAGGTGGGGAGGACCCTCGCTGCCTCCCCCGTGGAACGCGATATGGCTGCGGGTGTGGCCGGGGACCGACAGTACCGACAGTCGCCAACGCTTCACCTCGACCACGCTGCCGTCGCCCACGCGCTCCGTGGCATCGGGAATGCGTTCGTCTTCAGGCGCGAACACCGGCAGCGTCGGCCAGCGGTCCCGCAGCGCGGCAACACCACCCGCATGGTCGGCGTGATGGTGGGTGATCAGCACCGCAGCGGGCCACAAGCCGTTGCCGGTGGCCGCCAGCACAGGCGCCGCGTCGCCGGGATCCACCACGAGCGCGTCGCCGTCGTCGTCGACCAGCGCCCAGATATAGTTGTCGTCGAAGGCGGGCAGGGCAAGCAGGCGCATCGGCGGACGGGCTCCAGGCGGGAACGGACGGCCGGGCGCGGCGTCCTCTACAATCCGAACATGCCTGCCTTCGCGTTTACCCGTCAACCCGATGCCCTGGCGTGGTTCGGGACGGGCTGCGGCGGGCCGATCCTCGCGTCGGAGCATGCTCGGGTGAACCAGGCGCTCACCAGTCGCATCCCCCAGCCCTGGCTCTGGGTATTGCCGGAGGGCGCAGACCCGTCCATCACCGTCCCCGCGACGCGCGGGTTGCGGCTGAGGGCGACAGCGGGCTCGCACCGCCTGTCCGGGCCCGTCCAGTGCGGGTTGCCCTTGCCGCTGCCAACCGAGGCCGTGGGCGTGATTGTGCTGCAGCACACGCTGGACGCTGGCGATCCGCAACCGCTGTTGCAGGAATGTGCCCGGGTGCTGGAACCCGGGGGGCGCCTGTGGTTGTTCGTCCTCAACCCATGGAGCCCGTACCGCTTGCGCTGGCGCGGCAGCGGGTTGAAGCCGCGTGCGCTGGACCAGTGGCGCCTCCAGTTGACGGCGGCGGGGCTGACGATGTCGCAGCACGTGCTGTACTACGGCCCGGTCTGGCGCGGCATGCCGGACGCCCCCGGCAACGGCCCTGCGCCGTTCCGCGCCGCCCGCCTGCTGGAGGCGGAGAAGCGCGTGGCCGGCCTGATCCCCCCCGCGCCGGTGGCGCGCGCGTGGCGCACCGCGCCCGCAGCCTGACATTCGACCAAGAGGACACATGAAGCACGTCAGCATCCATACCGATGGTTCCTGCCTGGGCAATCCAGGCCCAGGTGGCTGGGCAGCGCTCCTGCGCTACGGCGAAAAGGAACGCGAAGTGGTCGGCGGCGAGGCGCAGACCACCAACAACCGCATGGAGCTGATGGCTGCCATCGCTGCGCTGGAAGTGTTGACGGAAGGCTGCGAAGTCACGCTGCACATCGATTCGCAATACGTCCGCCAGGGCATCACCGAATGGATGCCCGGCTGGGTGCGGCGCGGCTGGAAGACCGCCGGCGGCGATCCGGTGAAGAACCGCGACCTCTGGGAGCGCCTGCACGCGGCCACGGCTCGCCACAAGATCGACTGGAAGTGGGTCAAGGGCCACAACGGCGACCCCGACAACGAACGCGTGGACGTGCTTGCGCGCAACGCGGCCGTACGTTTCCGCAGCGGCGCCGTGGCGTGACCGCGCCGCTCCTGCCGGGACAGGTCGTCGCCCAGACAGACCGATTGCGCCTGTACGCCATGTCCGATGACGCGCACGCCGACGCAGCGCTGATGCTGGCACTGCTCAACGATGCCGCCTTCATCCGCAACATCGCGGACCGTGGCGTACGCACGCTGGAGCAGGCGCGCGACTACTTGCGGAACGGCGCCCTGCGCAGCTATGCGGAACATGGGTTCGGGATGTACGCCGTCCAGCTGAAGGACACCGGGGTGCTGATCGGAAACTGCGGGCTGGTGCGGCGAGAGGGTCTGGATGGGCCGGACCTGGGCTATGCACTGCTGCCAGATCATTGCGGCCGGGGCTACGCAGGCGAGGCGGCGCGCGCGGTGATCGCCGATACGAGGGCCCGGCTCGGCATCTCCCGGCTGCAGGCCATCGTCAATCCGGACAACGCAGCCTCCATCGGCCTGTTGCAGAAGCTGGGATTCGAATTCGAGAGAATGGTCGCCTTGCCGCACGTCGAGCATGCGCTCGACCTGTTTCACCTGAACGTCCCTACGGAAGCCAACGCCTGATGCGCCAGATCATCCTCGACACCGAAACCACCGGCCTGGAATGGAGGAAAGGCAACCGGGTGGTCGAAATCGGCTGCGTCGAACTGCTGGAACGCAGACCCACCGGGCGTACGTACCACCAGTACATCAACCCGCAGCGCGAATTCGAGCAGGGAGCGGCGGAAGTCACCGGGCTCAGCCTGGAGTTCCTCTCCGACAAGCCGCTCTTCGCCGCCATCGCGGACGAGTTCCTGGCCTTCATCGACGGTGCGGAGCTGGTGATCCACAACGCCGCCTTCGACGTGGGCTTCCTGGATTACGAGTTGTCGCGATTGGGCGAGCACTACGGCCGCCTGGCCGACCGCGTCACCGTCGAAGATTCGCTGCTGCTGGCGCGGCAACGCTATCCCGGCCAGCGCAACTCGCTGGACGCGCTCTGCAAGCGGCTGGGCGTGGACAACACCCACCGTCAGCTGCACGGCGCCCTGCTGGACGCCCAGCTGTTGTGCGACGTGTACCTGAACCTCACCGCCGGCCAGAGCGAAATCGGGTTCGGGGGAGCGGAAGATGCAGCGCCCGGAACCTCCACGATGGTCGTGCATCAGTTCGATTCGGCCATTGCAGGCGCGCGTCCGCGCGTGTCGCCAACGGCGGACGAACTGGCCGCGCACGAAGCGCGCCTGGCGACCCTGCGGAAGAAGGCGGGTGGGCGGTGCCTGTGGGACCCGCCCGCATTCGAGGCCGGTTGAGCGGCCCTTGATGCGTCAGTGGCAACGCACCAGGACGGCAGTGACGTTGTCCGAACCGCCGCCATCCAGCGCGGCGGCGATCAGGGTATCCACGCATTCCTGGGCGCTGCAGTCGTCGTACTTCAACGTCGCGGCGATGCTGCGGTCATCCACTTCTTCGGTCAGCCCATCGCTGCATAGCAGGAGCTGCATGCCGGGCCGGAGTTCGCCGGTCATGGTTTCCACGTTGAGATGGTTGGGGTCGGTGACGCCCAAAGCCTGGGTGACGACATTGCGGTGGGGGTGGGTGCGGGCCTGCTCGCTGGTGAGCGCGCCCTGCGCGATCAGTTCCTGCACGTAGCTGTGGTCCTGGCTCAGTTGCGCCAGTTGGCCTTCCCGCCACAGGTAGGCGCGGCTGTCGCCGACCCACGCCACTTCGAACCGGTTGCCCTGGATGCGGGCGGCCACCACGGTGGTGCCCATCGGCAGGGTGTCGTTGCGGCGGCGCGACGTGCGGATGATCTCCTCGTCGGCGATCCGAATGGCCTGGGCCAGCGGCGTGCCGTCGCGGATCTCGCGCACGATGGTCTCCCGCGCAAGCGCGCTGGCCACCTCACCGCAGGCATGGCCTCCCATGCCATCGGCCACCAGCCAGAGCCCGAGCTCGCTGTCGCCGTAGTAGGTGTCCTCGTTGAGCTCGCGCCGGAGCCCGACGTGGGAGATGTGGCCGAATTCGATCATGGTGCCCTGTCTGTTCGGACGGATTTCGCCTATCCGGTCTTACGCAATGATCCGGTCGGACAGGACATCGGGCAAGGTTGATGTGCTTCCAAAGGGCAACAAGGGTTCATCCAGGTGCAGGCGGAGTGACGAGGTGATGCGGATCGGGGCCGTCGGCTTGTCCGGATGCGGTCCGCCACGTATCATTCACGGCCCCGGGGAAGCCCGGGGCCACCGGAGAGGTGGCAGAGTGGTTGAATGTACCTGACTCGAAATCAGGCATACGTTAATAGCGTATCGAGGGTTCGAATCCCTCCCTCTCCGCCAGTTTCAAGAAAGCCCCCGCAAGGGGGCTTTTGCATTGCTGGGCGTGGAATCCAGCGCCCCCGCGGCTGCCCGCGCAAGCGGCTGCGCCTAGAATGGCATTCTTTGCCCGGGAGCCGTCATGTCCGAAATCCTCGTCCCCGTTTCCTTCGGTGAGCTGCTGGACAAGATCGCCATTCTCCAGATCAAGTCCGAGCGCATGAGCGACCCCGCCAAGCTCGCCCACGTGCGCGATGAACTGGCTGCGCTGGAACACAGCTGGATGGCGCATCCGGTCGCCGGCCACAACATCGCCGAACTGCGGGCCCAGCTGAAGGCCGTCAACGAGCGCCTGTGGGTGATCGAGGATGATGTACGCCTGAAGGAGAAGGCGCAGGCATTCGACGAGGATTTCATTCGCCTGGCCCGCAGCGTCTATATCGAGAACGATGAGCGGGCGCGGATCAAGAAGGCGATCAACCTCGCGCTGGGGTCCAGCTACGTGGAAGAGAAGTCGTACCAGGACTACCGGGGCGGCAGCACGTCCTGACAGGACCCCGGGCTACCCGTCAAGATCGTTGCGGCGACGTTCGAAGGCGGCGATGGCGTCTTCCACGGTGATCAGTTCCATCACGCCATCGTGCTCGATCTTGGTTCCCCACTTCAGTGCCGCGGCCGGCCGGCCCTTGTAGCGGCGCGCGGCATCATCGTAGCGATCCACGCAATAGCGGATGCTGGAGTAGGGGCCGCTGCGAAGCGGGTTGCTGGCTGCATGCAATCCCAGCACGGCCGTACCCATCGCGTTGGCGATGTGCATGGGACCGGAATCCGGCGTCATCACCAGGTCCGCGCGCGCCAGCAGGGCCGGCAGCTGCTTGAGGGTGTCCTTGCCTACCAAGTCCAGTGCCGGCGAGCGCATGGCCGAGATGATCGCGTCGGCAGTGCGTCGCTCCAGGTCGCTGCGGCCTCCGCACACCACGACGCGCCAGCCCTGCGCGACGGCGTGGTCGGCCACTGCGGCGTAGCGGTCGGCGTACCAGTTGCGCCGTTCGTGGCTGGAGCAGGGCGAAATCACCAGCGTGCGTTGCCCGTCGGCGCTCCACTGCGCGGCCGCCCAGGCGTGCGCGTCAGCGGGTACCGGTAGGTCCCACACCACATCGGTCTGTTTCAGGCCGAGGGGTTCGCAGAAGCTTCCGATCGCGTCGAGCACGTGGATGCCGGGCCGGTCAGGGATGCGTTCGTTGATGACGATGCCATGCAGGTCCTTCGAGCGGCTGCGGTCGTAGCCGATCCGGCGCCTGGCAGGAATGAAGGCGGACAACAGGTTGGCGCGCAGCGCTACCTGCATCTGCAGCAATGCGTCGAATCCTCCGGCAGGCAACGCGCGGCGCAAGGCCCGCATGCCGGCCAGCCCGGTCTTCTTGTCGTAGGTGTGGAAGGTCACGCCCTCCAGTCCTTCAAGCAGCTTGAATCCGCCCTTGTCGATCACCCAATGCAGGTTCACCCGGGGCCAGTGCCGCTGCAGGGTGCGCACCAACGGCACGACATGGGTCACGTCGCCGAGTGCGGACAGGCGAAGCAGGCAGAGTGATTGGGGAATCGTGGACAAGTGTTGTTAGACTCGCTGGATGGTCGGATTTGACGCCTCGGAATCCCTGACGCCGTTCCGCGAAGGCAGCGGATACGGTGCGATTCTGTTCGACCGCAAACACCTGCGGCAAGCGGATCCCGACTGGTTCGCACCGGAAAAGTGGGGAGACCGCGCCCGTCCGGTCGACAGTGGTGGGCGGGGCGGGGCCTGGTTCATCGATGCACCCTCCAGCCAGTGCGTGCTGCGCCACTATCGGCGTGGCGGCCTGGCCGCGCGTTTCAGCCGGGACCGCTACCTCTGGCACGGCCCGGACCGCACACGCAGTTTCGCCGAATTCCGGCTGACGCGCGCGCTGCTGGCGCGCGGACTGCCGGTGCCACGCCCGGTGGCCGCGAGTTATGTGCGCGACGGCATGTTCTATCGCGCCGCCATCCTTCTGGAGCGCGTGATGGAGGTGCGCACGCTGGCCGACATCGCGGGCCAGACCGATGGCCATGCGCCATGGGAAAGCACCGGCAAGCTGGTGGCGCGCTTCCATCGCGCGGGCTTGGACCACGCCGACCTCAACGCACAGAACATCCTCTTCGACGGGAGCGGGCATGGCTGGCTGATCGATTTCGACCGCGGCCGGTTGCGCATCCCGGCCACGGCTTGGCGCGAGCAGAACCTGGCGCGGCTCAAGCGCTCCCTGCTCAAGCTGCGCGGCGAACGCAGCGCGGACGAAGTGGATCACGAGTTCGCGCACCTGCGCCGCGCCTACGACCTTGCCTGGTCGCGAGGCTACTGACATGGACTGGGCGCTACGCTTCCTGGGCGTCGGCAACGCCAGCGCCGTCGAACTCGGTTCGGCCATGGCCTCGCTCGAACGCGGTGGGCAGCCCTGGCTGGTGATCGACTGCGGCGGCGAAGGGCTGACGGCGTACCAGGCCCGCTATGGCGCGATGCCCGATGCGGTCTTCGTCACCCACCTGCACCTGGACCATGTCGCCGGTTTCGAACGCCTGTTCGTGGCCAGCTATTTCGACGCCGCGCGGCGGGGCAAGGTCCGCCTCTATGTCCCGGCACCGTTGGTGCCGCTGCTGCATCAGCGCATCGCCAGTTACCCGAATGTATTGGCCGAGGGCGGTGCGAACTTCTGGGATGCGTTCCACCTGGTGCCGGTGGGCGACGCGTTCTGGCATGACGGCCAGCGGCTGGAGGTGTTTCCCGTGCGCCATCACTGGCCTGATACGGCATTCGGACTGCGTCTGCGCGGCAGCGTGGTCTGGACCGGCGACACGCGCCCGATCCCGGAGATGCTGGCGCGCCACGCCGATGCCGGTGAACTGATTGCCCACGACTGCGCGCTGCACGGCAACCCTTCGCACAGCGGTATCGACGATCTGGAACGCGAATACCCGGCGTCCTTGCTGGCCCGCTGCGTGCTGTACCACTACGCGAGTGCGGAAGAAGGTGTGGCACTGCGCGCCCGTGGTCATCGCGTGGCGATGCCCGATGAGGTGATCCCGCTGGCGCAGCCCCTCCCGACGATGCTGCCGTGAATATCTCCGCACTGCCACGTGATCTCCTGGGACGGCCGTTGCACGACCTGCGCCTGTCGGTCATCGATGCCTGCAATTTCCGGTGCGGCTACTGCATGCCGGCCGACCGCGTGCCCGAGGACTACGGTACCGACGCCTCGCAGCGGCTTTCCTTCGACGAAATCGAAACGCTGGTCCGCGCCTTCGCACGGCTCGGCGTGCGCAAGCTCCGGTTGACCGGTGGCGAGCCGCTGCTGCGCAAGCGGTTGCCCGACCTGGTGCGGCGACTGGCGGGCATCGCTGGACTTGAAGACATCGCGCTGACCACCAATGGCATGTTGCTTTCGACACAGGCGCGTGCGCTGCACGATGCGGGCCTGCGGCGCATCACGGTCAGCCTGGATGCATTGGACCCCGAAGTGTTTGCCGATATGTCGGGGCGACGCGGACAGGTAGGCGATGTGCTGGCCGGTATCGAGGCGGCCACGGCGGCCGGGTTCACCCACCTCAAGATCAACGTCGTCGTCCAGCGTGGCGTCAACGAAGCGCAGGTGCTGCCGCTGGTCGAACGCTTCCGCGGCACGGGACACGTGGTACGTTTCATCGAGTTCATGGATGTCGGCGACAGCAATGATTGGCGTCGCGACCGGATGGTTCCGTCCTCCGTGCTGCGCGATCGGATCGGCGCGCGCTGGCCGCTGCATGCGCTGCAGGCGGATTATCGCGGCGAAGTGGCCGAACGCTATGCCTTCGACGACGGGGGCGGTGAACTCGGTTTCGTCAGCTCCGTCAGTACCCCGTTCTGCGGCGACTGCCACCGGGCACGCGTGTCGGCCGATGGCCGGCTCTTCACCTGCCTGTTCGCCTCGGAAGGCGCCGACCTGCGCGCGATGGTGGGACAGGGCGAGGAGGTGCTGGCCGCGCATGTCGCGGGGCTATGGAGCGCACGCGGCGACCGCTACAGCGAACTCCGCGGCAGCCCGGAAGTGCGGGACCGGCGGCGTGTCGAGATGTATCTTATCGGCGGTTGAATCATCAGGATCCGCATGCCTCGCAAAGCCCTGACCCATCTGGACGCCGACGGCCGACCCGCGATGGTGGATGTATCCGGCAAGGAAGCCACCGCACGCGAAGCGCGTGCCACCTGCCGCGTACGCTTCCCGGCGGAGGTCGCACGCCAGCTCAGGCAGAACCGCTTGCGCAGCGCGAAGGGCGGCATTGTCGACACCGCCATCATCGCCGGCACGATGGCCGTGAAGCGCACCCACGAGCTGATCCCGTTCTGCCATCCGCTGCCGATCGACGGCTGCCGGTTGACCGTGGACTGGGACGGGGAGTCCGCGCTGCGCATCGATTGCCACGTGCGCACAGTCCACCGGACCGGCGTGGAGATGGAAGCGCTCACCGGCGCCACGATCGCCGCGCTGACGGTCTATGACATGTGCAAGGCGTTGTCGCATGCCATCGTTCTGGGTCCCGCGAAGCTGGTGGGCAAGCGGGGCGGCAAGCACGACGTGGGAAGGATCTGATGGTCACCGTGACATTGCTCTATTTCGCCAGCCTGCGCGAGCGCGCAGGCGCTGCCAGCGAGACGGTCGATACCAGCGCCCATGATCTCGCCGGGCTCTATGCCGAAGTGCAGGCACGGCATGGCATCGCCTGGCCGCGCGAACATCTGCGGGTGGCGATGAATGGCGAGTTCGCCCACTGGCGTGATGCACCCACGGAGGGCAGCGAGATCGCCTTCATTCCCCCGGTGAGTGGAGGCTGAGGGTGCACAGTTTCCGACTCTCCGAGGTTCCACTCGACGTGCCCACACTGCGCGGGTCCCTCATCGATGCGCGCGCCGGCGGATATGCCAGCTTCGAGGGATGGGTGCGTGATCATCATGCCGGGCGTGCGGTGGATGGCCTCGACTACGAAGCCTATGCCGCCTTGGCCGAGATCGAGGGCGGGCGCATCCTGGCCGAAGCGATGACGCGGTTCGATGTGGTGGCGTCGAGCTGCGTGCATCGCGTGGGCGCGCTCGCTATAGGGGACCTGGCGGTATGGGTGGGTGTGAGCGCTGCGCACCGCGGCGCCGCGTTCGATGCCTGCCGCTACATCATCGATGAAGTGAAGCAGCGCGTCCCGATCTGGAAGCGGGAGCATTACCGTGAGGGTGATGCGGACTGGCTGCATCCGATGGGAGACGGGCCTTGAGTCCCCTGCGAACCGTTCTTCTTTCTGCGGGTCTGGCTGCGGTCACCTGCCTCGCCGCGCAGGTCGGTCGCGCGGCGGAACTTCTTGTCGGCAACAAGTCCGCGGATACCGTCTGGCGCCTGTCGTTGCGCGACGGGCGCAGGATCGGCGAGTTCCGCACCGGCGCGGCGCCGCACGAAATCGCGGTGGCGCCGGATGGCCGTCTCGCCGTGGTGACGAATTACGGTGCCGCGGAATCTGGCAACTCGCTTTCGGTGCTGGACCTGCGGGGCGGCAAGCCAACGCGCTCCATCGATCTTGGACAGCACAGCGCCCCGCACGGGCTCCGTTTCCTGCCGGACGGCCGTCAGGTGCTGGTCACCACCGAAGGATCGGCCAGCCTGCTGGTGGTCGACGTGGCGAGCGGCGAGATCGTGCGCGAGATCGAAGTGGGCGGCGGCACCGGGCACATGGTGGCGGTGTCGCCAGACGGGCATGTGGCCTATCTCACCAAGATCCAGGCCGGCACGCTGAGCCGCATCGACCTACAGACGGGCGTGAAGACCGTGGAACGGCCTGCCGGGAAGGGCGCGGAGGGTGTCGCGGTCCGCCCCGATGGCGCCGAAGTCTGGGTGACCAATCGCGAGGACGGCACCATCACCGTGCACGACCCCCGGACGCTGGTCGTCAAGCGGCGCATGAGCAGCAAGGGTTTCCCCATCCGGGTCGTGTTCTCGCCCGATGGCGCACTGGCATTCGTCACCAATGCACGGGCGGCGACACTGGCCGTATTCAACACGCGCACCCGGGTGCCGGTGGCCTCCCTGTCGTTGTCGCGCGAGGACATGACCTATCAGCCCACGATGCTGGGCAATGCTGCGTTGCCGATCGGGATTGCAGTCGCGGCGGACCGCCCGCGTGCCTATGTCGCGATCAGTGGCGGCGACAGGATCGCGGTGATCGACACGCAGCGCTGGCAGGTGGTCGACTACTGGGTCACCGGCCGCGAACCGGATGCGCTGGGCATCGTCGCGGATTAGGGAGTGATTCCCCGGGGATCGCATGCCCGAAAAGGCGGTGACCCCGCCGGCTGGCCTCGGCGCCCGCGTCAGTCGATACCGTTGCTGCCTTCCGGCCCTGGCGGAGTTTTCAACCTAGCGTCGCGAGGGGCCGACGGGGCCACCATAGAAAACGAAACCGCGCTCGGGCGCGGCTGCGTCGTTCATCCCGATGGCTCGGGATGGATGAATCTGGCGGAGAGAGGGGGATTCGAACCCCCGAAGCGCGGTTTAGACGCTTACACACTTTCCAGGCGTGCTCCTTCAACCACTCGGACACCTCTCCGGGACCTGAACACAGCCATGAGCCGCTTTCAGGGCCGTGAATTCTAGCCTTCGCCGAGGCCGGCCACAAGCGAAGCCTTGCAGCATCCGCGAGCGGAGAGACGGCGGGCGGGGGCGTGGCACAATGTCGGCATGTCCTATCTCGTCCTCGCCCGCAAGTGGCGCCCCAAGCGTTTTGCCGAACTGGTGGGCCAGGAACACGTGGTCCGCGCGCTCACCAATGCGCTGGATAGCGGCCGTGTACACCATGCCTTCCTGTTCACCGGTACGCGCGGGGTCGGCAAGACCACCATCGCGCGCATCTTCGCCAAATCGCTGAACTGCGAGAAGGGCACCAGCGCCGACCCGTGCGGCCAGTGCGCGGCGTGCCTCGACATCGATGCCGGCCGTTACATCGACCTGCTGGAGATCGACGCCGCGTCGAACACTGGCGTGGACGATGTGCGCGAGGTGATCGAGAACGCGCAGTACATGCCTTCGCGCGGCAAGTTCAAGGTCTACCTGATCGACGAAGTGCACATGCTGTCGAAGGCGGCGTTCAACGCGCTGCTGAAGACGCTGGAAGAGCCGCCGGAGCACGTGAAGTTCCTGCTCGCCACCACCGATCCTCAGAAATTGCCCGTCACCGTGCTGTCGCGCTGCCTGCAATTCAACCTCAAGCGGCTCGATGAAGAACAGATCCGCGGCCAGATGACCAAGATCCTCGGCGCCGAAGCGATCGAAGCCGATAACGCCGCCATCGCCCAACTCGCACGCGCGGCCGATGGCTCGTTGCGCGATGGCCTATCGCTGCTCGACCAGGCCATCGCCTATGCCGGTGGCGCGCTCAGCGAGGATGGTGTGCGCACCATGCTTGGCACTGTGGACCGGACCCAGGTCAGCGCTATGCTGGCGGCGCTGGCGCAGGGCCACGGCGAGGCATTGCTTCAGGTGGTCGCACGGCTGGCGGAGTTCTCCCCCGACTGGGCTGGCGTGCTGGATGCGGTGGCCGAAGCGCTGCATCGCATCCAGGTGCGACAGCTGGTGCCGTCGGCCAGTGTGGAAGCGGAGGGGGTCGATATCGAGGCTTTCGCCGGACAGCTGCGGCCCGAAGTGGTCCAGCTCTGGTACCAGATGGCGATCAATGGTCGTCGCGACCTGCATCTAGCGCCCAGCGGGCGCGCCGGCTTCGAGATGAGCGTGCTGCGCATGCTGGCGTTCCGTCCAGCGCAAACAGGTGAAATGCGCGGCGATGCTCGCGCTGCGGCAACGGCAACGGCCGCGCCTGGCCAGACCACGGCCCCCGCACCCACTGCCAGCCCTGCTCGCACGACACCTGCGCCCGAATCCCTGGCGCAGCCGCAACAGATGGCGCGCGAAGAAGCTCCGACTCCGCCGCGCATGGCGACACCTGTCGCCGAGGACGCGCCGCCTTGGCTTCCTGCGCAGACGAAACCGTCACCTGCCACGTCCATGCCCGCGGACATCGGCATCACCGACGCCGAGGCGTGGCTGCACTTCGCGGGCAGCTGCGGGCTGAAGGGCGTCGGCAAGCAACTGGTCGACAATGTCGCGTTCGCGGGCTACGCGAATGGCACGATGACGCTGGCGCTGGACAGTGGCTTCGATTACCTGCGCTCCGAGCGCACGCTCGGCGAGCTTGCCGACGCCATCGCCAGTCGTTACGGCGTGGCTCCCCGCCTGGCGTTCGCCACGGCGGCGAGCGATGCCGAAACGCTGAAGGAGCGCAGCCATCGGCAACGCGACGAACGCCAGAGCGAGGCCGAAGAAACCTTCATGAATCATCCGGACGTACGGCAGTTGATGCAGCAGCATGGCGCCAGGCTCGTCCCGGACTCCATCCGACCTTACGAAGAGTGATCACGACATGCGTGGAAACATCGCCCAACTGATGCAGCAGGCGCAGAAGATGCAAGAGAACCTGCAGCGCGCCCAGGAAGAACTCGCCAAGCTCGAAGTGACCGGCAATGCCGGCGGCGGCATGGTCAGCGTGACCCTGACCGGCGCCAAGGAATGCCGCAAGGTACGCATCGACCCCTCTTTGCTGTCCGACGCGGAGATGCTCGAAGACCTTATCGCAGCCGCGTTCAATGACGCATCCAACAAGGTCGACGCTGAATCCAAGACGCGCATGGGCGCAGCGACGTCCGGCATGCCATTGCCGCCGGGCATGAAACTGCCGTTCTGATGTTCGACCGTGGCCGGCCTGTGCGGCCCGCCCGCCATCGCCGGTCCCGATGACGATCATGTCCAGTCCGTTGCTCGAACAGCTCATCGAATCGCTGCGCGTCCTGCCCGGAGTGGGGCAAAAGACAGCGCAGCGCATGGCCTACCACCTGCTCGATCGCGAGCGGGACGGCGGCAAGCGTCTGGCGGGCGTGCTGGCTGAAGCGCTGGACCATATCGGTCATTGCGTGCAGTGCCGCGATTTCACCGAAGGTGAGGTCTGTACGCTCTGCGTGAGCGGCAGTCGCGACCGTCACCAGCTGTGCGTGGTGGAGTCACCGTCCGATCGCCTGGCGATCGAACAGGCGACGGGATACCGCGGCGTCTACTTCGTCCTGCACGGCCGGTTGTCGCCCCTGGACGGCATCGGACCGCGCGAACTGGGGCTGGATGCGCTGTCGGCGCGGCTGGCGCAGGGCGAGGTCACCGAGCTGATCATCGCCACCAATCCCACCGTCGAAGGTGAAGCCACGGCCCACTACCTGGCGCAGCTGGCGCGGCAGCAGAGCGTGCGTCCGAGCAGGCTTGCCCATGGCGTGCCGCTGGGCGGCGAACTGGAATACGTCGACCGCGGCACGCTGGCGCACGCGTTCGGCGGCCGCAGTGAAATGACCTGACCGCACTCACACGAGGACGCGCAAGCACCATGACCGACACGATTTTCGCCAGGATCATCCGCCGCGAGATTCCCGCCGCCATCGTCTACGAGGACGATGAGGTGCTGGGCTTCAAGGACATCGCACCGCAGGCGCCCGTGCACGTGCTTTTCATCCCGAAGAACGACGCCATCCCCACGCTGGATGACGTGCAGCCGCACCAGGCGCACCTGATAGGCAAGCTGGCGTTGGCCGCCGCGGAGTACGCACGCCAGGAGGGCTTCGCCGGGAATGGCTACCGGGTGGTCATGAACTGTCGCGAGGATGCAGGGCAGACCGTGTTCCACATCCACCTGCATCTGCTTGCCGGTGCGGCACTGGGCCGCTTCGGTACGCAGGCCTGAAAGACCGCCATTTCGACCACGCAAGAAAAAAGCCGCTCGTAGAGCGGCTTTTTTCCTTCCCGGCGCGAGGTATTACCACCAGCCCCAACGGCCCCAGCGCGGTCCCCAGAAGGGATCGTAGTACGGGTAGGGGCGGACCTCCACTTCGCGCACTTCCGGCCACAGATACACCACGTCCGCCGCGACACGGGGAAGCTGGTAGTCGTAGTCGCCGATGCGCGTGCTTTCGTAGCCCTCGATCTTGCCAACGAAGGTCACCTCACGACCCTCGGAGAACACGGCCGGGTCGTAGAAACCCGCGCGGCACGCAATGAAGCGGCCATCGGTCGCGTCCGGTGCCGAGGACAGCGGCCGGCCGGTGGCGGCGAGCGGACGCGATACAAGCTGGAAGCAGGTGCCGTTCTGGGCCGGGGTGGTACTGATGATGCGGCCGCCCCATCGCACCGGCGCCCCCACCTGCGGCGTACCGACGGAATCCCGCGGGTTGACCGGGGTGAAAGTGCCCTGCAGCGGCGCGGGTGCCGTAGCGCAGGCGGAGAGCAGCGCGGCGGCTGCGACGACAACGGCGAAGCGAAGTTTCATGGCCAGTCTCCAGCGGGTTATGGGCGGTGCCGGCGCAGGTCTTCGATCAGTGCGCGGTGGTCCCCCTCATCCGCAGCGTAGCGCGCTGCGGCGAAACGCCGGCTGAGCGAAACCAGCGAGTCGGCGCCTTCGGGGCGCTGGGTGGCCACTCTGCGGGCCCAGGCGCCGGCTGTCTCGTGTGGTTCCCGTCCCAGGCCCAGCCGGGCGTAGCGTGCCCCCAGGCGGTGCCAGGCACGCAGCAGCGGGTCGCGCTGGCGCTCGCCTCGGGCCAGCAGCCAGGCCATCCAGCCCACCGCGATCATTGCAAATACGCCGAACAGCGCGGCCAGTCCGGATGTACCCAGTCGCTGCGCACCGAACTGCTGCAGCATGCGCGCCTGCCGCCTGGCATCGAACCCCAGCACCATGTCGTTCCAGCCGCGGCGCAGCCAGTCGCTCACCTGGCCAAGGCCATCCATGCTGATCAATCCGGCGCCGCCGGCACGGGCATCGCCAAGCCTGTCCTCGAGTGTGTCGTAGATGCGCTCCGGTGCGACCGCAGCGGTGGGGTCCACGCGAACCCAGCCCCTCTGCGGCAGCCAGACCTCGGCCCATGCATGCGCGTCCATGTTGCGGACGATCCAGTAATCGCCCAGCCGGTTGTAGGTGCCACCGGTGTAGCCAGTGACTACGCGCGCCGGAACGCCACCGGAGCGCATCAGGAAGACGAAGGCCGAACTGAAGTGCTCGCAGTATCCTGCCTGCTGGTCGAAGAGGAATTCATCGACGGTGTCGCGCCCGGGAAAGGGTGTGTTCAACGTGTAGGCGAAGCTGGAGCGGATCCAGTTCAGTGCACGCCCGACCAGAACGGCGTCATTGCCACCGGCCTCGCGTCGCCATTGCGCGCCGAGCGCGCGCGTCCTCGGGTTGAAGCCGGCGGGCAGCTGCAGCGCCTGCCGGCGCAACGCGTCGGGCAGTTGGACATCGAAGCGGGTCGGCGCCGACGATTGAACGCGCCAGCGGCTCAGCGCATTCAATGGAAGTCGCGTGCGCGCGCTGTAGTCGCGTGTCAGGCTGGTGCCTTCCGGCGCGGCGACTGGAAGGTCCAGCATCACCAGGTCGCGATTGTCGGTAGGCTCCACGTCCATCTGGTAGTCCCACACAGTAGGCGCACGCGTGCTTGGTGCCGGCGGCCAGCCGGCCAGCGGATTGCCGCGGGTCCAGGTCCGCCCGTCGAAGTCGGCCAGCACCGGGCCGCGCCAGTACATCTGGGAGGTCGGTGGCGTTGCGCCGAAGAACTGCACGCGCAGGGCCGGGGTGTCGTCGGCGATCAGGTCCAGCCAGCCGCCGGGGGACATTTCGTCGCTCAGGCCGGGCTTGGAAAGCGCGCGCTCGGGCACACCCCACAGCGGCGTGGGAAAGCGCGGAAAAAGCCAGAATGCCGCCATCACCAGCGGCACACCGAGCAGCACGAGTTTCCCGACCTGGCGGAGTTGCTGCAGGGGCCGCGCCGGGGCAGCGAGCGAGGTCGCCTCGGCATCGGCAAGGCGATGCAGCGCGACCAGGCCGCTCAATACGCCGACCAGCCCCAGGGCCATGCTCATTGGTCCCTGGTCGAGGAGGAACGCAGCGAAAGGTGCGAACAGCGCGAAACCCAGCAGGCTGCGGTTGTCTCGCAGGCTGCGGGTTTCGGTGGGTTTGATGGCCAGCATCGCCGCCAGCAACGCACAACCCGTGTCGCGGCCGAACTGCATGCCGGCGAAGGCCATCACGGCGACCACCATCGCGATGGCCAGCAGCGCACGCAGAAGTGCGGGCAGCGGACGCTTCCATGAGACGAAGGCGAGCATGAGGCCCGTTGCGCCCAAGCCCGCCGCCAGGGTGGGCGGCAGGTGGATCAGCAGGGCGAACAGGCAAACGCCCGCCGTCGCCAGCGTCCATCGGCGACTTGCCGGATCCAGCGCCAGGGGCTCAGGAGACGGCATGGGGCATCAGCGCCAGCGCGCGCAGGCAAAGATGTCGATGGGCGGTGCCTGCGCCGGGACCGAGCGGAGGTTGGCCAGGCAGCAGCAGGCGGTACCGACGACCTTCGCGTTCGGCAAGCTCGATCCAGTGCGCCAGGCGCTGGATGCGGTGTTCGTGCGGCAGCGATGGCAATGCGGTCCATGCGAGTTCCACTTCCTGCCCAAGCGGCTGTTCGTATTCGCGTACCAGCAGCTGATCTTGCCGAGCCGACGGTTTCCATGCGATGGAACGCCGTGCATCGCCCGCACGGTAGTTGCGCAACTGGTGCACGTCCTCGCCACCGGGATGCGGGCGCGTGCGGCTTCCGGCACCCGAGATGTCAGGCAGCGGTGGACCTTGCGGCTCGGGAGTCGGGTAGACCAGCAGAGGGGAGGAGGGCCATACCCAGGCCCAGGCGCGCGCGAGTCCCAGTGGTTGGGTGGTGGACAGGCGGATACGGTCGAGGTCGTACCATCCGCGCTGCCGAGTCGGAAGTGACAGTTCCGCCACGGCGCCGTCAGATGGCGCCAGCATGGCGAAGACGTGCCTGTCGCAGGCATCCACGCGCAGGCCATGGCGCGCGCGCGCGTCGCGTGAAGACAACGCCACTTGAAGCCGCAGCGGGGTGCCTGCCGGGACGGGGTCGGCGGCGATCGCATCGATCCGCAGGTCCGCCAGTTGCAGGTGCGCGAAGATCAGGCTGGCCATCGCCGTGGCACCCAGCAACAGCGCCAGCAGCAACCCCGGATTGTTGTTGTAGTTCAACGCCCCCAGCGCCATCGTGAATACCAGCGCCGCGAAGAAAAGACCGAACCGCGTGGGCAGCACATAGATGCGCCGGCGGTCCAGCTGCACGGGCAGGGGTTCTGGTCGACGGGGTCGCGCCAGCCGGGCGAAGCGGCGGGCGAGGCGTGCGCGCGGCGTGCTTGCCATGCTCAGTCCACGGGCACCGCGTGCAGGATGGCCTTGGTCAGCGCGACCGCCTGACCGGTTTCGGCTTCAGTGACGATGCGGTGGGAGGCCACGGCCAGGAACAGTGTCTGCACGTCCTCGGGTAGCACGTGGTTGCGGCCCACCAACAACGCATAGGCTCGGGCAGCGCGCAGCAGGGCGATGCCCGCGCGCGGCGACAGGCCGACCCGCACGCCGGGGTGCTGCCGGCTGCGGGCCAGCAACGCCTGTACGTAGTCGATCAGGGCATCGCTGGCATGCACTTCGCCAACGGCTTGCCGCAGCGCCACCACTTCTTCGGACGACAAGAGCGGCATCGCCTGCGCGATCATCATCCGCCGGTCGGTGCCGGCCAGCAGCGCGCGCTCGGATTCCGCATTCGGATATCCGAGGGCCAGCCGCAGCAGGAAGCGATCCAGTTGCGAATCCGGTAACGGATAGGTGCCGGAGAGGTCCACGGGATTCTGCGTGGCGATCACGAAGAAAGGCTCCGGCAACGCGTGGGTCACGCCATCCAGGGTGACCTGGTGTTCCGCCATGGCTTCCAGCAGCGCGCTTTGCGTGCGCGGAGGCGCGCGGTTGATCTCGTCGGCCAGCAGCACGTTGGTGAAGACCGGTCCCGGATGGAAGCTGAAGGCACGCGCTTGGACATCGTAAACCGACACGCCGAGGACATCAGCCGGCAACAGGTCCGAAGTGAACTGCACGCGCTGGAACGTCAGGCCCAGCGTGGCCGCCAGTGCGTGCGCCAGCGTGGTCTTGCCGAGCCCCGGCAGGTCCTCGATCAGCAGATGGCCATCGGAGAGCAGCGCCACAAAGGCGAGGCGGACTTCATGGACTTTGCCCAGCACCAGCGAGTTGACCTGTGCCTGGGCGCGTTTGAGGGCGTCGGCCAAGCCTTCGGATAGCATAGGGCGGGTGCTGGGAATGGCGGACATCGCGCTCTCGGTTTCCGATCATGGTTTCAGGGAAGTGTAGCGAGATGGAAGAAGAACAACGCGCGCGCCGATGGTTCCTTGCGGTGTGGACAATCGTGACGGTCGTCAAGATCGCGATCGCCGCACGCTTGCCGTTGTTCGTGGACGAAGCGTTCTACTGGCAGGAAGGCCAGCATCTGGCGGCGGCGTATTCCGACCTGCCGGGATTGACCGCATGGTTGACGCGCCTCGGAACCGAGTTCGGCGGACATCACGTACTGGCGGTGCGCGCGCCCTTCCTGCTGTTGGCGGCGGTGCTGCCATGGCTGGTGGCCCGGAGCGCAGCACACTGGTTTGGTGCTGCAGTGGGATGGCAGGCGGCCTTGCTGACCGTGCTGATGCCGCTGTCGGGCACGTTGGGCCTGCTGGCGTTGCCGGATGTGCCGATGGCGGTCGCAACCGTGCTCTGCGCCGATGCCGGTGCACGCCTGCTGCGTGAAGTCGATGCGATGTCCGCGACCGAACTGGCGTTTGGACTGATGCTGGGCGCGCTGAGCCACTACCGTTTCGTGGGCGTGATCGGCGTGGGTCTGGTCGCCCTGCTGTGGTTGCCCGAGGGCCGGAAGGTGCTCCGTGATGCGCGGGTCTGGGTTGCGCTTGCGGTGGGCCTGCTCGCCTGGGCGCCATTGCTCGCGTGGAACCTCGAATACGCCGATGCCGGCCTGCGTTTCCAGTTGCTTGATCGCCATCCCTGGGCCTTCCACGGTGATGGCGCACGCTTCCTGCTGGTGCAGGCGGCGATGGTCACACCGTTGCTGTTCTGGGCCATGCTCGTCGTTTCGCTGCGCGGCTTGCGCGGTGGCAAAGAGGCCGGCACCGCTTGGCGCTATTTCGCGCTGCTCGGCGCGATCTCCACGCTTGGTTTCTTCCTCATCGGCTTCTTCGCCGACAACGAACGCGTCAGTTTCCATTGGCCGTTGCCGGGCTATCTCGCCCTTGTCGTGGTGGTGCCGCTTCTGTTGCGTGCGTGGTCTCCCGTGCGGCGGAAAGCGACCTGGGGGCTCGCCGGGATCGGTGCGATGCTGATGCTGGGTTACTACGTCGTGGTATCGCTGCCTGGACTGCGCACGCAGATGGCCGGCAGCAAGTATTACCCCGAGAACTTCGCTGGCTGGGACACGCTGGCAGCGGAAGTACGCAAGGCCCAGGCAGGGCTGCCCGAGGGGACCGTGCTGCTCGCGGACAGCTTCAAGACCGGCGCCGAACTCGGCTTCGCGCTGGGTGACGCGGATATCCCGACCCTGGATCATCCATTGAATCGCAAGCACGGGCGGGCACCCCAGCTCCAGTTGTGGGGCCTGGAGCACGATGGCAAGCGCAGCGCGCCCACCTTGCTGGTGGTCGCCGCCACCGACGTGAAGTTCAGCGCATTGCTCGCGCACTACCAGCGCCTGTGCGCCGTGGTGGGGCCGTTGCCGCCGGCGAAAGCGGTGAACATCGATCACGGCGCGCGCCGTTTCCTGCTGTTCGCGCTGCCCGCACAAACTGCGGGCGGCGAATGCATCACGCCGGTCGTCGCCAACATCGACATGCCGGAAGCGGGTGCCACTGTCGGCCGGCGCTTCAGCGTGGGAGGCTGGGCCGTGAAGGATGTGGTGGGCGTGACGAAGGTGGAAGTGCTGATGGACGGCCGGGTCGTCGCCGAAGCCAAGGACGCCATCGCCAATGACTGGCTGACCGTTTTCCTGAAGGGCGCCTCGCGCGATCCGCGCATGCCGCGGGTGCAGTTCAATGTCGAGGTGGACGTCGGCACGTTGCCGACGGGCCGGCATTGGTTGGGGTTGCGGGTGACCGGCGGAGACGGCAGCGTGGAAACGTGGGCGGAACGGCCCGTCGTGGTGCAGTGACGCGCTTCAGGGAAGTTCGAAGCCGGCCTCGCGCAGCATCCGCGCCACCGCGATCAGGGGCAGGCCGACCAGGGCGGTAGGGTCCGACGATTCGATGGCATCGAACAACGCGATGCCGAACCCTTCCGACTTGAAGCTTCCCGCGCAGTCGAAGGGCTGCTCCGCGTCCACGTATCGCTCGATCTCGGCAGAATCCAGGTGGCGAAAGCGCACGGTGGTGACATCCTGCGCCTGCAGGACTTGTTCATCGCGTACCAGGCACACGGCCGTGTGGAAGCGGACCTCCCGGCCCGACATCGCGGTCAGTTGGGCGATGGCGGCCTCGCGCTGGCCGGGTTTGCCGAGAGGCTGTCCGTCGAGTTCGGCAGCCTGGTCCGCGCCGATGATCCAGCTGCCCGGGTGCTGGTGGGCGATGGCATCGGCCTTGGCCCGGGCCAGGCGGCTGGCCATGGCCGGCACGGATTCGCCGTCCAGCAGCGCTTCGTCCACTTCCGGGCGCGCGATATGGAACGGCACGCGCAGCCGCTCCAGCAGTTCGCGGCGGTAGCGGGAAGTCGAGGCAAGCATCAGCGGCATGGCGTTGGGTGACCGGCAGGGGCGGGCGGGGGAGTCTGACGGGCGGCGGGGCGCCCGGCAAGCCATCCTCGTCGGAGGGGGTGGTTTGACAGTTCGGTCCTTCATCCTTAACATTCAGCGGCTTATGTCCGCGAATACGCCCGAGATGTTGGATGCTTGGCGCATGGTCGCGGCCCGGCGCAGCTTTGAAGGCCGCCTGCCGCTGTCCTCCATGACCCGATTGCAGGGCCTTCTGGTCGATACCGAGGGCGAGGTGCGTTACGTGATCGAGTTCGATCGCGACGCGTTGCAGGTGCCTTTCATCGGGTTGCGGATCGAAGCGGAACTGCCGCTGGTATGCCAGCGCAGCCTGAAGCGGTTCGTGCTGCCGGTGACGGTCGAGCAGCGGCTGGGGCTGGTGCGCAGCGAGGATGAGGAATCCGCGCTGCCACCGGGCTACGAGGCCCTGCTGGTGCCGGAGGACGGCATGCTTCGCCCCGCCGACCTGGTGGAGGACGAGCTGGTCCTGGCCGTGCCGGTGGTGCCCGTGGATCCGATGTCAGAGGCGGTCGAACGTGAGTGGGCCGCTGACGAAGAAGAGGTGGCGAAGACCAGTCCGTTCGCGGCGCTGGCCTCGCTGAAGAAGAACTAGCCGCTACGGCGGTCTGGCAATACGAACCGCAAGGTTCACCAACAGATACAAGAGCTGGAGCAATCCCATGGCTGTGCAGAAATCCCGCGTCACCCCGTCCCGTCGTGGCCAGCGTCGTTCGCACGACGCGCTGACCGCCAAGCAGCTGTCGACCGACCCGACCACGGGCGAGATCCATCTGCGCCACCATGTGACCGCCGACGGTTACTACCGCGGCAAGAAGGTCATCGCCACCAAAACGACGGCCGTCGAAGAAGATTGATCCGTGCGGCGCGCCCTCCCGCAGGGCGCGCTTCCCGCATGATCAATGACAACCAGGGCCCTTCGTCGGGCCGGCAATGGGAGCGTGCATGAGCGAGCCGGGTAACAAGGGGCGCATTTACGCGCGCATCGCCGGTACGGGCAGCTATCTGCCCGAAAAGGTGCTGACCAACGAAGACCTGTCGAAGCTGGTCGATACCAGCGACGAATGGATCCAGTCCCGCACCGGCATCCGTGAGCGGCACATCGCTGCCGAAGGCGAAACCGCTGGCGACCTCGGCTACCAGGCGGCGCTCCGCGCCCTCGAAGCAGCCGGCGTCGATGCCTCCGAGATCGACCTGATCGTGGTGGGCACCACCACGCCCGACCTCATCTTCCCCTCGACCGCCTGCCTGATCCAGGCGCGGCTGGGTATCGCGGGCTGCGCGGCGCTGGACGTCAATGCGGCCTGCTCGGGTTTCATCTACGCCCTCAGCGTGGCCGACAAGTTCATCCGCTGCGGCGATGCGAAGACGGCCCTGGTCATCGGCACCGAGACGCTCAGCCGCATCGTCGACTGGACCGAGCGCACCACTTGCGTGCTGTTTGGCGACGGTGCCGGCGCGGCCATCCTGAAGGCCGACGGCGATACCGGCATCCTCAGCACCCATCTGCATGCCGATGGCAGCAAGAAGGAACTGCTGTGGAACCCGGTCGGCGTGTCGGCCGGCTTCAAGCCGGACGAGCCGAACAACGGCATCCGCATCCACATGAAGGGCAACGACGTCTTCAAGTATGCGGTGAAGGCGCTCGACAGCGTGGTCGATGAGACGCTCGAGGCCAACGGCCTGGACAAGCACGCCCTGGATTGGCTGATCCCGCACCAGGCCAACCTGCGCATTATCGAAGCCACCGCCAAGCGGCTGGACATGTCGATGGACCAGGTCATCGTGACCGTCGACAAGCATGGCAACACATCGTCCGGGTCCGTGCCGCTGGCGTTGGATGCGGCCGTCCGGTCGGGCCGCGTCGAACGTGGCCAGTTGCTGCTGCTGGAAGCGTTCGGCGGCGGCTTCACCTGGGGCTCGGTGCTGCTGCGCTATTGAGGTCCGCACCCCTGCGACGATGGAAGGCGATGCCGGGAGGCATCGCCTTCTTCGTTTCCGGCGCTGCGTTTCCGTTGCACATGGCGTTGCTGCGTGCGACGCGGCGTCGCATGCGCATACGCACCGGTACAGACAATCGAGCGGGTTCGCCCGTATCATCGCCGCCTGATTTCACGCAGGGTGTCCGAGTGACTTCCACGCAACTCGCTTTCGTCTTCCCGGGCCAGGGCTCGCAGTCGGTCGGCATGCTGGCCGAGCTGTCCGAACTGCATCCGATCGTGCGCGAGACGTTCGCCGAAGCGTCCGAGGGTGCCGGTGTCGACCTGTGGGCACTGTCGCAGGGCGGCCCCGAGGAAATGCTCAACCGGACCGAATACACGCAACCGGCGCTGCTCGCAGCCGGCATTGCTGTGTGGCGCGCATGGCAGCAGCAGGGCGGCCTGCAGCCGTCGCAGCTCGCCGGCCACAGCCTCGGTGAGTACACTGCGCTGGTGGCGGCGGGAGCGTTGTCGCTGAACGATGGCGCGCACCTCGTGCGCCTGCGTGGCCAGCTGATGCAGGATGCAGCGCCGGCGGGTGTAGGTGCGATGGCCGCCGTGCTCGGCGCAGAGGATGCAATGGTGGCGGAGGTCTGCACGCAGGCTTCCGACAGCAAGGTCGTCGTACCCGCCAACTTCAACTCGCCGGGCCAGATCGTGATCGGCGGCGACGCCGAAGCGGTCGATCGTGCGATCGCGTTGCTTACCGAGCGCGGCATCCGCAAGGTGGTGAAGCTGGCGGTCAGCGTGCCGTCGCATACGCCGCTGATGCGCGAAGCGGCCAATCGCCTCGCCGAGGTGATGGCGGGTCTCGGCTGGCGCGCCCCATCGCTGCCCGTCGTGCAGAACGTCGATGCGAAGGTGCAGGGCGATGTCGCTGCCATCCGCGATGCACTCGTTCGCCAGTTGTACCTGCCGGTACGCTGGACCGAATGCGTGCAGGTGCTGGCATCCAACGGTTCCACCCGTATCGCCGAATGCGGCCCCGGCAAGGTGCTCACCGGGTTGGTGAAGCGCATCGACAAGGGCCTGGACGCGCGCGCTATCGGCGGCGTGGGCGACTTCCAGGGCGCGCTTGCCGACTGGCAGGCCTGACGCCCGCGCGGCTTCTTTCCCTTATCCTGACCTTCCGCGCTTGCGCGGAGCCGTTCCGAGGACATCATCATGAGCAAGCCCCTGCAGGGTGAAATCGCATTGGTCACCGGCGCGAGCCGCGGCATCGGCGCCGCGATCGCGGACACCCTGGCGGCCCAGGGCGCCACCGTCATCGGCACCGCGACCACCGCCTCCGGGGCGCAGGCCATCGGTGAACGGATGGCCGCATCCGGTGGCCACGGCCGCGAACTCAACGTCACCGATGGTGCGGCGGTCGATGTCCTGATCGATGCCATCGCAAAGGAATTCGGCGGCATCTCCATCCTGGTCAACAACGCCGGCATCACCCGCGACAACCTGCTGATGCGCATGAAGGACGAGGACTGGCAGGCCATCCTCGATACCAACCTCACCAGCGTCTACCGCACGTCCAAGGCGGTGATGCGAGGCATGATGAAGGCACGCAAGGGCCGCATCATCAACATCGCCTCGGTGATCGGCGTCACCGGCAACGCAGGGCAGGCGAACTACGCCGCCGCCAAGGCCGGCATCATCGCGTTCTCCAAGTCGCTGGCGAAGGAGATCGGCAGCCGTGGCGTGACCGTCAACGTGGTCGCTCCCGGCTTCATCACCACGGACATGACCAAGGACCTGCCCGAAGAAACGAAGAAGGCGCTCGGCGAACAGATCGCGCTGGGCCGCCTGGGCGAGCCGGCCGACATCGCGAATGCGGTCGCCTTCCTCGCAGGGCCGGCGGCCGGCTACATCACCGGTGAGACCCTGCACGTCAACGGCGGCATGTACATGCCCTAAAGAATTAGCTGTAAGTGGTTGATTCGGTGGCGATTGGCGATACCTGCCCGCCGTCGCCGGTTTCCACTACACTATCCCCGGTTTGCCTTCGCGCCGCGTCGGCAGAATCCAACAAGTCACCCATCTCCGTCTGGAGCGAATCCATGAGCAGCATCGAAGAACGCGTCAAGAAAATCGTCGTCGAACAACTCGGCGTGAAGGAAGAGGAAGTCACCACCAGCGCATCGTTCGTCGATGACCTGGGCGCCGACTCGCTGGACACCGTTGAACTGGTGATGGCGCTGGAAGAAGAGTTCGAATGCGAAATTCCGGACGAGGAAGCCGAGAAGATCACTTCGGTGCAGCAGGCCATCGATTACGTCAAGGCGCACGTCAAGGCGTAAGTCCCGCACCTGCAGCAAACCGTGTCGGGGCCGCGCATGCGGCCCCGCGCGTATCCGGCCCCCATGCGCCCGCGTAGGGCGCGGCCGCAAGATCGCATGAGGAATCCGATATGAGCCAGCGTCGTCGCGTCGTCATCACCGGCATGGGCCTGGTGTCCCCCCTGGGCAATGACATGGCCAGCAGCTGGGACGGCATCGTCAACGGACGGTCGGGCCTGGGCCCGATCACCACCTTCGATACCGAGGGCTACAGCACGAAGATCGCGGGCGAGATCCGCGGGTTCGAGCCCACCGCCTTCGTTTCGCCGAAGGACGTGAAGAAGATGGACTCGTTCATCCACTACGGACTGGCCGCGTCGCTGATGGCGATGGACGATTCCGGGCTGGAAGTGACCGAGGCCAACGCCGAGCGCATCGGCGCGATCATCGGCGCCGGCATCGGCGGCATCCTCGGCATCGAGGAAACCGCGGTGAAGCTGCACGAAGGCGGCCCGCGCAAGATTTCCCCGTTCTACATTCCCAGCACCATCATCAACATGCTGCCGGGCCATCTCAGCATCATGAAGGGGCTGAAGGGGCCGGGCTATTCGGCCGTATCGGCTTGTGCCACGTCGAACCACTCGATCGGCATCGCCATGCGCACCATCCAGTACGGCGACGCCGACGTGATGATCGCCGGCGGCGCCGAACGCGGCTCGTCGCCGACGTCGGTGGGCGGGTTCTGCGCCATGAAGGCCATGTCCACCCGCAACGACGATCCGGCGCGTGCTTCGCGTCCGTGGGACAAGGACCGCGACGGCTTCGTGCTGGGCGACGGTGCCGGCATCCTGGTGCTGGAGGAATACGAACACGCCAAGGCGCGCGACGCGCGCATCTATTGCGAGCTGGCCGGCTTCGGTGCCTCGCAGGACGCGTACCACATGACCGCGCCCAGCGAGAACGGCGAGGGTCCGTCGCGCTGCATGCTGTCGGCGTTGAAGGACGCCGGCCTGAATGCCGAGCAGGTGGAATACCTCAACGCGCACGGCACCTCCACGCCGCTGGGCGACCTGGCCGAAACGCTGGCGATGAAGCGCGCGCTGGGCGACCACGCGTACAAGATCATGGTCAGTTCCACCAAGTCGATGACCGGCCACCTGCTGGGTGCGGCGGGCGGTGCGGAAGCCATCTTCTCCGTGCTGGCCATCCACCATGGCATCATCCCGCCGACCATCAATCTGGACGAACCGGGCGAAGGTTGCGATCTGGACTACGTGCCACATACGGCGCGTGAGAAGAGGATCGATGTGGCCGTGTCGAACGGCTTCGGCTTCGGTGGCACCAACGGCACGCTGGTGTTCAAGCGGATCTGATCCGCCGCGCGCAAGAGATCGTCATCCCGGCGCACGCCGGGATCCATCTTGATGTTCGCTTCGGGTTCGCTGAATGAGCAGAACAACTTGGGTTCCAGCTTGCGCTGGAACGACGATGGCATGATCGAAACCCGCGCGCTTCCCTCAGACACCGACCTGCTGGCCCTGCATCGCCAGGATCCGCAACGCTACCCCGTGCTGCTGGAATCCGTCGCATCCGGCACGGCGCAGGGACGCTGGGATTTCCTGCTGGTGGCCGACGGCACCGGGCTGCGCCTGGATGCGGACGGGATCACCCGCAACCTGCACCGCAATGTGGAGGCGGGTGACTTCCTGGCCGCGCTCGATCGCCATTGGCAGGCGCAGCGCACGCCGCGCGAAGAGCCGCGATGGCCGTTCCGCGGCGGCTGGGCGCTCCTGCTGGCCTACGAACTGGCGCAGCAGGTCGAACCCGTCCTGCGATTGCCCCAGGCACCCGACACGCAACCCGTCGCGCTCGCACTGCGATGCCCTGCCGCCGTGTTGCGCGACCGCAGCACGGGCGACTGCGTCATCGTCGCGGAAGCGGGGCGGGGCGAGTTGATGGCGCGCACGCTCGATGACGTCGCACGCGCGGCGCACATGCTGCCACTGCCGGCATGGCAGTCGCCGGCACGCATCGACGAGGATGAACCCCGGCGCTTCACCGACGGCGTCGAGCGCATCCTCGACTACCTGCGTGCCGGCGACATTTTCCAGGTCAATCTCTCGCGTGCGTGGCATGCGCGCTTCGAGACGCGACTGGATCCGGCCGCGCTGTATGCCCGGTTGCGTACCGCGAACCCCGCACCGTTCGCCGGGCTGTTCGCCACGCCGGGCTGGACCGTGGTGAGCTCGTCGCCGGAGCGCCTGGTCTCGGTGCGCGGCGAAGTGGTGGAAACGCGGCCGATCGCCGGCACGCGGCCCCGCTTCGAGGGCGACGACGATGCCGCACGCATCCGCGAGCTGGTCGGGCATCCCAAGGAGCGTGCCGAGCACGTCATGCTGATCGACCTGGAACGCAACGACCTGGGCCGTGTCTGCACGCCCGGCAGTGTGCAGGTGGACGAACTGATGACGGTGGAGAGCTACGCGCACGTGCACCACATCGTCAGCAACGTGCGCGGCCACCTGCGCGCCGATGCCACGCCCGGCGAGGTCATCCGGGCCACCTTTCCGGGCGGCACCATCACCGGCTGCCCGAAGGTGCGCTGCATGCAGATCATCGCCGAGTTGGAACAGACCCCCCGCGGTGCCTACACGGGCGCCTTCGGCTGGCTGAACCGCGACGGCGACCTGGACCTGAACATCCTGATCCGCAGCGCCGAGGTCATGGCCGACGGCGCTGGCAGCGTGGCCCGCTTCCGCACCGGGGCCGGAATCGTCGCGGATTCGGTGCCGGACAAGGAACTCGACGAGACCCGCGCCAAGGCCCGGGGCGTACTGAAGGCGCTGGAAGGCTGATTGCTGTTGCCTTCTCCCCATGTATGGGGAGAAGGGATGCACAGCTGCGGCTGATCAGGCCGCGCCTACAGCCTGAGACGGCGACCGGGTATCCTGCACAGCCTGCTTCAAGCACCGAGGACTACGTGGCGTCAGCTCTCAAGCGCGGTTGCCGCTTCATCGTCATCACCTTCCTCCTGTTGGTGGCCCTGGTGGCCGGCGCGGCGTTCTGGCTGTGGCAGGGCCACCGCGGGTTCGCCGATACCGCGATGGGGGGCGTCAGCGCCGACGCCACACTGGAGGTCGCCAGCGGCGATGCCTTCCCGACCGTGCTGCGCAAGCTGCGCGAACAAGGCGTGTCGCACGGCACCGACCTGCAATGGCGCCTGCTCGCGCGCGAGACCAACACCGCCAGCCAGCTCAAGGTGGGCGAGTACGCGCTGGACCCGGCGCTCACCCCGCGCGAACTGCTGCAACGCATGCGCGAAGGGCGCACGCTGCAGTACCGTTTCACCCTCGTCGAGGGCTGGAACATCCGCCAGGTGCGCGCCGCGCTGCGCAACGCCACGCCCCTGCAGCAGGAGACCGCGCAGATGAGCGATGCGGAGCTGATGGCGGCGCTCGGTCGTGAAGGGCAGCATCCGGAAGGCCGCTTCCTGCCAGAGACCTACGTCTACACGCGCAGCGAAACCGACCTCGACGTGCTCAAGCGTGCGTATGCGGCGATGGAGAAGGCCGTCGATGCCGCCTGGCAGGCGCGCGCGCAGGACATCCCGCTGCAGTCGGCGGAAGAGGCGCTGATCCTGGCGTCGATCATCGAGAAGGAAACCGGCATCGCCGAGGAACGTCCGGCCATTGCCGGCGTATTTGCGCGGCGCCTGAAGATCGGCATGCCGCTGCAGACCGATCCCACCGTCATCTACGGCATCGGCAGCAGCTACGACGGCAACATCCGCCGTCGTGACCTGACCACCGACACGCCGTACAACACCTACACCCGCAAGGGCCTGACGCCGACGCCCATCGCCATGCCCGGCGTGGACGCACTGCGGGCGGCGGTGAATCCGGCGGACGGCGACGCGCTGTACTTCGTCGCCGTCGGCGACGGCAGCGGCCGGCACATCTTCTCGGCCACGCTCGCCGAGCACAATGCTGCGGTCGCGCGTTACCTGGTCACGCGTCGCGAAACCCTGCGCAAGGCGGAAGCGCCATGAGCGAGGCCCTGCTGTCGCAGCCGCGCCTGATCACGCTGGAAGGCGGCGAGGGTGCTGGCAAGACCAGCGCCATCGCGGCCATCCGCGACCGTCTGCAGGCCGAAGGTCACGAGGTGGTGCTGACGCGCGAACCTGGCGGCACGCCGCTGGCAGAACGCATCCGTGAGCTGCTGCTCAATCCGCAGGACGAAGCGCTGGCCGCCGAGACCGAACTGCTGCTGATGTTCGCCTCGCGCGCGCAGCATGTGCGTGAGGTGGTGCGTCCGGCGCTGCGGCGTGGCGCGTTTGTGGTCAGCGACCGTTTCACCGATTCCAGCTATGCGTACCAAGGGGCGGGCCGTGGACTGGACCCCGAGTGGATCGCGGCGCTCGAGCGTCGGGCAGTGGGATTGAAGCCCGGCCTGACGTTGCTGCTGGACCTGGATGTGCGCGAAGGCCGCGCGCGTACCGCGGGTCGTGACCTGTGGCCGGACCGCATCGAAAGCGAGCAGGACGATTTCTTCGAGCGCGTGCGCGCCGGCTTCCGCGCGCGTGCCGCTGCCGAGCCGCAGCGTTTCCGCGTGATCGATGCCGCGCAGCCGCCGGCCGGCGTCGGCGCCACCGTCGATGACGCCATTGCCGCCTACCTGCGCACGCTGACGGACAGCGACCTCGCATGAGCACTCTCGCTGCGACCGCCGCGTTCTCGCCCTGGCAGCAGCGCGCCTACGACCACGCCGTCGCGGCGCTGGCGTCGGGTCGCCTTGGCCACGGCCTGCTGGTCTGCGGTCCCGCCGGCCTGGGCAAGCGGGCCGTGCTGGATCGCCTGGCCCGCCGCGTGCTCGCGCAGCAGCGCGACGCAAACGGCGAACCTGCGCCGGGCGACCGCAGCACGCGCCTGATCGACGCGGGTACGCATCCGGATCTGCAGGTCATTTCATTTGTCGCCACCAAGGACGGCAGCAAGCTGCGCTCCGAGATCGTCATCGACCAGATCCGCGAGGTGTCGCAGAAACTGGCGCTGACGCCGCAGTACGGCGGTGCGCAGGTGGCGCTGATCGATCCGGCCGATGCGATCAATCGCTCGGCCTGCAATGCCCTGTTGAAGACGCTGGAAGAGCCTGCGCCGGAGCGCTATCTGTGGCTGGTCAGCGCGCAGCCCGCACGCCTGCCGGCCACCATCCGCAGCCGTTGCCAGCGCATCGAGTTCCGGCTACCCCAGCGTGACGAAGCGCTGGCGTGGCTGCAGTCGCAAGGCCACGCTGCTGCCGATGCGGCACGCGCGCTGGACGCTGCGCGTGGCCACCCCGGCCTGGCGGACGACTGGCTGCGCAACGATGGGTTGGCGCTGCGCGAGGCGGTGGCACGCGATCTGCAGCGGCTGGAGAAAGGCGAGATCGGCGTGGTGGAAACCGCGCAGCGCTGGGCCAACGATGAACTGGCCGATGCGCGGCTGCGACATGCGGCCGACCTCGCGCTGGAGCAGGCCGGCACCGTCGGCTTGACCGATCCGGCCCGATTGAACAAGCTGGCCACCTGGTTCGATGCCGCCAACCGCACCCGCGATCTGCTGCGGACCACGGTACGCGGCGATCTGGCCATGGTGGAACTGCTGCTGGCCTGGGCCGGCAGCGACCGCGGTCGCGCTGTCGGGGCGCGGCGCGGATGACCGACACGCATGGAGACGGGGAATGAATGCAGCAGGTGGACGGCAGGGCATCCTGTCGCTGGCAGTGAAAGACAAGGCCGCGCTGTACAACGCCTACATGCCGTTCGTGAAAGGCGGCGGCATCTTCGTGCCCACGCCCAAGCGTTATTTCCTCGGCGATGAGGTCTTCCTGCTGCTTACGCTGCCGGAATCCAGTGACCGTCTGCCAGTCGCCGGCAAGGTAGTGTGGGTGACGCCCATCGGGGCCCAGGGCAACCGCGCTGCCGGCATCGGCGTGCAGTTCGCCGAGAACACTGAAGGCGAAGCCATCAAGAACCGCATCGAAACGATGCTGGCGGGCAGCCTCGGCGGCGAGAAGCCTACCCACACGATGTAAGCCGGGACGCGGCGCGACCCCGCACGATCCTGCACGGCGGTTCTGATCTGCGCTACAGGCACGCATGGTCGGAGAGGCTATCGCCCTGTAAACCCGGAACAAGTTCCTGCGCCTGTTGTATCGAGGCTGTGCAAAAAGGTGCCCGAGGTCCCGCGGCCGGGCGTGCAGGTGCGCTGGTCGGGCAAATCGTTCCTCGCCACCGACGACGGCAACCGCCTGTCCTGCGACCTGGCGAAGAAGATCACCGCCTTGGCCGCACACGACGAAACGGCGTTCCGTGCCCTCGTCACGCAGGCGTATGGGAGGGCAGTGGTGTGCCAGCGAACACCACCTGGGCCATCCCACCGCGCACCTTGTGGAACCGGCGTTGGGCGGAAGAACCTTGGCAGCCACAGCCGGCAACGTGGCGGGACGGTGTCGAGCGGGGCAGTTCCGGTTGCTGAGCCGGGGTGTCGGCATATACATCCGTTGAAGATGTAATTCCGACATCCGAGGCGGGGTGCACAGCACGACGAGAACGCCCGCTAGCTACTCCTCGTAGCCGCATCCGGGCCACTTTGTCCCTTGGCCGGCACACATTGCGAACTTTGCCTCTGTGGACCGAATGCCGGTTCCCCCAGAAGTAATCAATCAGGGATCGAAAAATGAATGTTTTCAGGCGGCTTGCGCTGTCCGCGGTCGTGAGCGCCGCAGTGGGCGTGCCGGTGGTGGGCCAGGCGCAGAGCTGCGGTGTGCCTCCGGGGACGGATGTGCTGCTGTTCGTGGACAACTCCAGCTCGATCACGAACAGCGAGTTCGACGCGGCGCAGCAGGCCATTGCCAACATAGCCAGTTCCGTTCTGAGTCGCCCGGGGTACCGCCTGGCGGTGGTCAATTTCGGCTGCGAAGGGGGACGGCGGTCCACCGAAGACGGCTGCAGGATCGACCTGGCGACGGGCAGTGTCATTCCCGGTGGCTGGTCCAGCAACCCCGCCGACTTTGCCTATGCAGGAAGCAACAGCGCCTCGAACCGGGTGTGCCGCTCGTTCGGCTTCGGTGGTGGACCCTTGTTCCAGGGCAACAACTGTGGTGGTGCGAACTTCAGCGTGAACATCCAGGACGACTATGCCCAGCATGCGTACAAGATCCTGGACGGGGCGCTCTTCAGCGGAGGCAGTACGGGCGGTGGCGACAGCTATGGCGCTTCGACGTTGGCACCCGCTACGCCCACTCAGCGCTTGATGGTGATCCACCTGACTGATGCGTTGCAGAATCCATCGGGCGGCGGAACCTCGATCTCTACGATGCCGGCATCGGAAACATCGTTGGGGCAGTACTACTACAGCAATCGGATGAAGAACGTACGCAATGCGATGATCGTGGGCGTCGGCATCGACGATACGGTCGCCAACAATGCGCAGGTTTACCTTGGGGCCCTCTCCAGCAAGGGCGGCGGCAGCACGTTTTACGACAGCGCGCACCAAGCGGCGGCGTCGACCCAAGCCTACGACGTGGGTACCCCCCGTCTGGCAACCTATGCCACCACCTATAGCGCGGCGCCGATCATCGCCGCCGCGGATGCGGCGTTCGACGCCACGGTTCCCGCCTGCGTGGTCCTGCGCAAGCAGAGTGTGAGTGGTACGGGTAGTTTCTCGTTCGCAGATGGCACTAATGGTCTGCCCTCCAGCCTGACGCTCGACACGACAACCACGAACCCGGCTACCTCCGCCACCTACCTGATGCAGTTCAATACCGATACCGGCATCAGGGAGGTGATTCCCAGTGGCTACACGCTCTCCTCCATCGAATGCACCAACGGCAGCGGCGCCAATGTGCCGGTTACGAGCAATACCAGCACCGGACAGCTGACAATTCCGGGTAGCCAGATCGTAGCTGGCGCGCAACTGACGTGTACGTTCACCAATACCAGGATCCAACCGGATTTCGGCACCTGCGATGCGCGGATGTTCCTGGACCAGACGAACACCGGGGCTACCCTGTCCACGCTGTACAACGTCGGCTACGCCAGCACGCCGTTCACCTATGCCAGCCTGGGCTCGGGGGCGCCGCGCAATGGCATCGGCTACAACCAGATGGACAACTACATCTACGCGATGGAATGGGGCGGATTCTCGGGCAATGAACTGGTGCGTGTGGGGGCGGATGGCAGCACCGTCAACCTGGGCGTGGTTGCTGGTCTTCCAGTTACGAACTACAACAACGGTGCCATCTCGCCGACAGGCGACTATTACCTGATGTCCGGCTTTGGCGGCACGACGCTCTACCGCGTCAACCTCACCACGCGGGTCGCCACCGCTGTCACGCTGAGTTCGTCCATTACTGTCTCCGACTTCGCTTGGCACAATGGACTGCTATGGGGTGTCAACTCCAACGCAGGTGCGCTGGTCAGCATCGATCCCGTCAGCGGTACGGTAACCACGATCGGATCATCATCCCCGGTCAACAATGCGATTGCGATGTGGGGTTTCGATAACGGGCTGTTCGCCAGCGGAGGCTCAACCATTTATGCCATCGATCCTGCAACGGGTGCGGCCACGCTGATGAGTACTGCGCCGGGTGCCAGCAATGGCGACGGTGCCAACTGCCCGGGCGCAGCCATCCAGTTCGACGCCGATCTGTCGGTCACCAAGACCAATACACCGGCATCGGGTCCGAACGATCTGCCGACCGACACCTATTCGCCCGGCGAGACACGCACGTATACCATCGTGGTGACCAACCTCAGCGGCTCCTTCGGCGCGCAGAACATCACGGTCAGCGACCCGATCCCGACGGGCATCGATGCGGCCACGGTGAGCTGGAGCTGTGCCAACACCTCGGGCGGTTCGCGTTGCGGCGCCGCCAGCGGTACCGGCGCGCTCAACGACACCGGCCTGGACCTGCCGCCGAACGCGGTGGCGACCTACCAAGTCACGATGACAGTGCCCGCCAGCTTCACGGGCGATCTGACCAACACGGTGACCATCACGCCGCCCAGCACGGTCGACGATACGAATGCCGCCAACAACACGGCCACCGATGTGGACCAGTCCGCACCGCAGCTGACGATCCGCAAGATCAGCATCGGTGGCGTGGATAGCTTCGGCTTCACCGGCACCAATGGCGTGGTCGCGCAGACCCTGACCACGACGACGGCCGGCAGCCCGGTGAGCGGCGCCACCCAGGCACTGACCGCAGCCGGCACCGCCACCACGATCACCGAAAGCACCACGCCGGCGACCTACCAGGTCACCGACATCACCTGTACGGGACTTGGTGCAGGTGGCATGGCCACGCCTGATCTGGCCAATCGCACCGTGGCACTCGATGCCGCGGCGACGGCAGCGGGCGCCAATGTCGAGTGCACGTTCACCAACACGCTGCGGCAGACGGACATCCAAGTGGTGAAGACTGTGTCGCCTGATCCGGTGGTCAGTGATGACGTGGTGACTTACCAGATCGTGGTGAGCAACAACGGTCCGCAGGCGGCCAGCAACGTCCTGCTGACCGACGTGGCGGGGGTAGGGCAGGACTGCACCACGCCGAGCACGACCGCGACCTGTTCGGCGACCGGTGGCGCGAGCTGCCCTTCACCGACGGTGCCGGTGAGCAGCCTGCTCGGCGCTGGCGTCACCATCCCCACCCTGCCGGTCGGTGGGACGGTCACGTTCGGCTTGCAGTGCACGGTGACCGCCAGTGGCCTTTGAGGCAGCCACGGCACCCCGGGGCTTCCGGTGCAAGAAGGGCGACAACATCTTCACCATGGCGAACCCGTACAGCGCGGCATGGCAGGCATCCAAGCGCAGCCCTCGCCATCGAGATGGCCGCAACAGGCCGGATGCCTCAGTGCCTTATGACGCCTTGCGCATGACGCGACGGAGGTAGCGGATCGTGGCGGTTTCCCATTGCCGCGGGCCGCTCGCACCGCGGGCGGCCTGCTGCAGGCCGCCATCTTCCCAACCACTGAACACGCGCGGGTCCACGTAGTTCTTCTCGCAGATGCGCGGCGTATTGCCCAGCAGGTCGGCGGCGCCGCGCAGCACGTCACGCCGCACCTGCGTGCGGGACGATGCATCTTCCTGTGTCGGGGGTGGCAGCGCCGCCAGGGCACGGAAGGCATACAGCGTGGCGCCCAGCGTGCGGAAATCCTTCGCGGTGTACGGACCATGCAGGTGCGTCTGCATGTAGTCGTTGACATCGCCCGAGGTGATGCGCTGCACGCGACCATGTTCGCGATACTGGAACAGCGCCTGTCCAGGCAGCTGTCGGCACTGGCGCACCAGCCGCACCAGGCGCGCATCGCTGACGCGGGATGCCAGTGCCTTGCCGCCCTTGCCACGGAAGGCGAAGCGTACTTCGCCCCCGGCGATGAAGTGCGCGTGCACGTTGCGTAGGGTGGTGAGACCGTACGAGCCGTTCTCCTTCGCGTAGCTCGCGTTACCCACCCGCAGCAGGGTGTGGCCGAGCAGGGCGATGACCAGCGCCACCACTTTCTCGCGAGGGAAGCCCGGCAGGGCGAGATCGGCACGCACCTGCCGGCGCAGTCGCGGCAGGGCTTCGGCGAATGCGATCAAGCGGTCGTACTTGCGTGCCCCACGCTCGGCCTGCCATGCGCGGTGGTAGCGGTACTGCTTGCGCCCGCGTGCGTCGCGGCCAGTGGCCTGAAGGTGGCCGCGCGCATCGGCGCAGATCCACACATCGGTATAGGCGGGCGGTATGGCGAGTTGGCGGATGCGCGCAAGCGTGGCGGGATCGCGAACCGCGCGGCCGCGCGCATCCATGTACGTGAAGCCACGCCCGCGGCGGCGCCTGCGCAGGCCGGGCATCGCATCCGTGGTGTAGCGCAGGCCGCCCATCGCGCCTCAGAAGTCGTCGACGTACTCAAGCACCAGGCCATACTGCGCGGCGACATCGTCGGCAGCATCGCGCACGGCATCGGCGTGCGATGAACCTACTGCGATCTCCAGTGCATGCACGTCGCTGCCGCCGATATCGTCGGTGAGGCCGGCGGAACTGGAATCGTCGTCGTCCATGTGCGGCATCAGGTCCGCCAGCTCCTCGGCGCGTTCCACACCGTCCAGTCCGTGCAATGCCGTCACCAGCGCATCGAAGCCGGTGCGCGGGCCAGTGGCCCGCAGTCTGATCATGGTCATGGTGTTCCTTTGCGCCATGCGCATCCGTGGTTCGCCCGACCATAGGGCGGCGCCGGTCACGCCTTCGTGAAGTCATCCGGGTATCGGTGGAGTGGCGTTCAGCGGGCTATTCTCCCCGCGGCGCAATGGAAAACAGCATTCAGTCGCAGGATGACCGCGAACGGACCCGCGAGGCCTTTCCGGTCCTGTTTGCAGGAATGCATGGCATGTGGCTTCTCCCCGCGCGGCGGGGAGAAGGGGGCCGAAGGCTGGATGAGGGGTGAGCGCGGTCTCCACCCCCGCAACATCTTCACGCCGCGCTACCATCCGCTCCGGGGATGTCGGAGTCCCGCAGGGAGCAGGGAATGAAGGAATCACGCGCAATCCAGCCGGCGCGCTCATGGGCCGTGCTGTTGTCGATGTGGGTGGTGTGCGCGCCGTTGCTGGCGCAGGCGCAGGCGTTGTCGGGCCTCCGGGTATTGGCGCATGAAGGTCCGGACTATTCGTTCTCGGGGTGGCAGAGCGAAGGTGCGGTGCCGATGAAGTTGACGGTGCCGCTGGAACTGGGCGACGAGGTGTACGGCGCGACGTTGCAGTTGCAGCCGACGAAGGCGGGCGAAACGTACCGGGTGCGCGTGCAGTACGAAACCAGCCTGGGCCTGAGTGCGGAAGGCCCGCACCTGGATCTCACGGACTGGAAGCACTGTGTGTCGGACTGGGAGGCGGCGGAGGCGGTCGATGCGGTGTCGTTCGTGTTGCCGACGCCGTCAGCGGAACAGCACGCGTGTTTCCCCACGTACACGCGTGCGGAACTGGATCAGGCGGTGCGTGCGTACGCGGTGGCGCAGGGCGATCCGGCGATAGCCGATGACTGGATTCCCCGCATCGGCGAAGGAGACGCGCTGGGCACGGTGGTGCCGTTCGTGGCGATCAGTGCGGTGCGGGTGAGGGTGGAAGTATTGCGGAAAGGGAGGTGGGTCGAGGTTACGACGGTGGGGTTTTTGCCGCCCATGGGGTGTTGAGGGTGGGGCGCTAGTTCATCGCGCTTCCAGCAGCTAGAGCGGTTGAAGATTCTTTGTTCTTGGGCCAACAAGGAGATAGGCATGGCAGGTACGACATCGGTTAGCGCTTCGGGGAAGTCGATCTCGGCTGATCCCAGGAAGGAGATGCTCGCTGCAATCGACGCGGTTGCGAAGAGAGGTGGCATAACAAGGGATCGTGCGATAACTGCATGGTACGCGGCTACGCTATTGGGTATAGACGAAGATGACGCGATAGACGCGGCATCCGTTGATGGTCCTGAGGATGGAGGGTGTGACTTCATCTACATCGACCATGATCAAGAAGTGGTCTACGTGCTTCAGGGCTACGTTTCGGATCGGACTGACCGCAGTGCTGGTATAAAGAAATGGAACGCACTAGTAGCTGCGGTTGCTAACGTTAAGGATCCCGTCTCATTTCGACATGGAGGGAGACATGACATCTATGAGACTCTCACTGAGATAGATGTTAGTGACTACTCTCTTGTCTTTGGCTTGGTGACGCTAGCCGCGAAATCTGATCAGATCTCGCGGCAGCGAGAGACCGCAACTCGATCAAAAGCTTATGGGTCCGACGCCGCGTTCTTCTACGAATATCAAGAATCGCTGTATGACAAATTCTTGGTCGTGCGTGCGGCCGACAGAAATGTGCTTCGAGACACGCTCTCCTTCGTAGGTGCAGTGGCTGAGGTCAAGGGGGAGTTCGGTCAGGCGATTGTTGGGGCTGTTCCTGCTTCTGAGCTTTATCGCCTTCATGAAAAGTACAAAAATCAATTGTTTGAAGGGAATGTGCGCCTTTTCATCGGAGAGAGGAAGGGTGGAATCAACGAAAAAATCGTTGAGACGGCACAGGCAAGGCCGGGTGATTTTTGGGCATTGAACAATGGAATAACGATCGTTGCGGATAGCTTTGATCGTCTGCGTGGGTCTAGTTACGAGATAAGTCGTTTTTCAATTGTCAATGGGTGTCAGACAACCGCGAGCCTCTCGCGGGCCATAGAACGGGCACCTGCTGCGGGAAAGGCGCAAGTGCTGGTACGTGTTGTGGGTGCGAAGAAGGCGCTGCTCACCGATATTGTCAGGTACAACAATACGCAGAATCCTGTAAAACTCTCTGCGGTAAGGCTTCTTGATCCAATTCAGGAGGGCTTGCGTAATGCGTTCTCTGTTGTCGGCTATTTGTATGCCCCGAAGCAGGAAGGAGCTAAGACGGTCAAGAGCCCAAATAGAATTGAGTTGGACCGTATAACCCAGTACTTGGCTGCAATGTCCGACGACACGATACTGGAAGCGGTCGCAAAGAAGGTTGAGCTTTTCGATAGGTCCTATAAAAGCATCTTTCCGCGCGGCCTAAAGGCAGAAAGAGTTATGCTTGCTTGGCTTCTGGCACAAGAAGTCGAGATAGAGAGGGCGTCGCTGCTGGAGGCTGCAGACGTCACCAGCGATGCTGTCATGAAGGCGATTCTGGGTATCCATGGAACGCCTTGGGGTATCTATGTTGCAAACACGATCATCGACAGATCTGGTTCCGACTTGAGCAAGTTGACGCTTAATAAGATGGTTTCACCTGATTTCAGATTCGCGATTGCCAAGTATGCGAAGCGGGCGATGGAGCTTTATTCGGAAATCGCAGTTAATATCGTGGATACCAGTGATGCTTCTTCGAGTACCAGGAATGAGCTTAGAACTAAGCCATTTCTTGATAAGCTTAAGCGCACGCTGAGCCTTCGAATGGCGAAAATTTCGAGTTGGAAATTGCCTAAGTTACACTCAGTTAGTAACTAGCTCGATCGATCGGAGTGAGGCACTCGAACCCAGCGTCGAGATTTCAGTGGAATAGTTTGGGGTGAGCTTGCAAACCCCAACATCGGGACACCGGAAAGCCGGCGCTGTCGGGCTTCACTCCATTCGGCCCAACCTATCGCGGGTTGCTGGTGCACAATGCGGAACCTTTATTGATCTGGACGCATCATGGACATCGAAGCCCTTCTGGGTGCCGCTCTGCGCGAGGCGGGTTACGGGCAGGACGCCATCGGCTCGGCGATGCCGAGAATCCTGCGCATCCTGGAGGCCGAGGATGTACGCATCGAAATGGGGCGCGACCTGTCGCGCAAAGAACGCGAATACGTGCGCCTCCAGCTCGAACTGGGACTCAGCGTGCGGGAAGTGGTTGCCGGCTTGAAAAGCAGGTGAGCGACAGCCATAGGATGGGTTGAGCCGAAGGCGATACCCATCGATATGACGGCATGGCAGAGACTGAGGTCTGCGTTGCGCTGCTTCTGTCGCCATCACAACGGGCTGTTGTCGGTCCCTGCACGCGATGGGTATCGCCTTCGGCTCAACCCATCCTACGCGCGCGCTTCCATCGTAACGGGGGATCATCAATTCGGCCGGTCGCCCGGCGCATCGCGTACCAGGTCGGTCTCGCGGTGATCCGTTTTCCCCGCCGCATTGGAATGCGGCATCTGCCCGAACACTTGCTCCGTCATCCCGGACAGTTGGATCCGGAGATCGTTCTCCACCTTGACTCTCCGCCGCTCGACCAGGGTCTGCAGCGCATCCAGAAGTTCAGAAAAATCCATGGCCTCAAGACGGCCCAGGGAGAACATCGGGACCCGTTCGCAGCCGATACGGAAGTGGCCATCGCGATCACGCACGGCCTTTGCGGCGTAGGTGTGGTCCACGCCCCCAGGGTGGGAAACCAGCGTGTCGCGCAGCCTCCTGAAGTGGCGGTGGCGCACCTGAAGCAGTTCCGCGAGGCTCCCGATCACCTCGGCGGCACCCCAGGGCGCGACGCCCTTGCCGAAGCACCGACCGTAATGGACCAGGGCGGCCGTCCACCATGCCTCGACTTCGCCGTCAGGCGCTGCGTCCAATATCCGATCCACGTACATGGCCGCCGCGACCAGGTCATCCGCAATACCGACCAGTTTCTCCAGCCGACGCGCCTGATTGCCATCCAACCGTCTCGTTTCCGACATTCCTTGCTCCTGACCCAACGTTCCAAGCAGATGACCTGACGCCTGCTATCACGGTCAAAGGATGAAATCCGGGCAACCGCACATCGGAAAACTTCAGGTAAACGCATCTACCCGCGTGATCACGAACTCGCAGGATGGGTGAGTCGCGGATGGCCTCCAACGGCGCGTCCGATCTGCCTATTGCATGAAGCGAACCACGACAGCCGCTTGCAATGGCGACGTCCCCCCTATTTTGAGTAGCGATGCGATTTGGAGTCCAATCCCACCTGACCAGGAGATTGGACGTGAAGAAGCGATTTTCCGAAGAACAG
>NZ_VFPB01000002.1 GCF_006716465.1 Pseudoxanthomonas sp. 3HH-4
TTTCTCGCGACCGGTATGTCGAGCTTTCACGGAGCTGCCCCTAACAATTCATTCAAGCCGAACCCGCTTCGCGGGTCGGCTTAATTCTGGTGTTAGACCTTATTGGAGAGATCCATGCAGCTCAAAGAGTTCGTGTCACAAGCTCTTGTCGACATCATCGAAGGGGTGCGCGACGCTCAAGGCAAGGTCAATCTGCCAGGAGCGCAAGTCAATCCCCACATCAATAGCGGTACCGCCGAGTTAACTAAGCTCGGGATGGCTTGGGCAAGCGGTCGTGCAGCTCATTTGGTTCGGTTCGATCTGGCAATTACTGCAACCGAAGGTTCTGGCACAAAAGGTGGAATTGGAGTTCTGGCTGGCGCTATCAATCTCGGCAGTAGCGGTCAATCAAACTCTGAGAATGTCACCGCATCAAGGATTCAGTTCGCTGTTCCAGTTACTCTCCCAGACGCTAGCTAAGGTCTAACAATTCATTCAAGCCGACGCCGCTTCGCGGCGCGGCTTAATTCAGGCGTTAGGGCGCACTGGTGAGTACCTCGGACGTGCAACAAGAAGCCAATCCAAGAGCTCGCTTCTTCAATGAGGCTGGCGACTGCATTCCGCCGTTCGTGGATTCGTCGTGGCGCGGATGCTGCCTAAACCGCGACCGCTTCGACGCGACAATGATGCCTCGCTTCTTGTTTGAGGCGCTCATGGCCGCAACCGGCTCCAAAGAGTTTTGCGTCGCCTTCTATACGCCGGAGCAACCTCCGGCCCTAGGTGTCGCACCCAGTTGGGCCGCGTTCCATGCCGTAACTAGCCGTCCCGCTAACCAGTCACTAGAGCACGTTCTCTCTGATCCATCAGGCAATTGGGCCGTACTCTGCGAGCTAGATGTAGTCGTGTTGGGCGCTTCGCCAGAGATTGCAGCTCGCATCGACAATGAGCTTGAGCAACATGGCACCAGCCTCAAGCAGATGACCGTCTGGGACTATCCAGATACGCTCTCCCCAGATCCACGGTACGCGTACATGCGGGCAGTCGTCGGCCTGGAGCCCGCGGGTGCGCCCTAACAATTCATTCAAGCCGAAGCCGCTTCGCGGCTCGGCTTAATTCAGGCGTTAGCGCCCTCAATGCAGATTCGCGATTACAACGGCAAAGGCAACTGGAGCGTTGGCGCCGTCCAGAGCAGGCACTTGGAGTATTGCGCTCGTCTGGGAGTTCAGGCACCCCGCTCGCTTCAGCCAAAGACTTACGTGCGGCCTGACACGACCTGGATCTACCCAATCATGGAGCCAGTCATAGAGGGCATTAAGGCCGGCGATCCAGCATGTGCAACCCTAGGCGTCGAGTTCATAGAGCAGGACAGCACCTTTCCTTTCGGGCGCACACTCAAGAGCAATACCGCCCGAGCTTTAAAGAACGCAGACCTATCGCAGGCCCTCAAGACACGCATAAAGCGCCGAGTGGCGGCCATGCTAGCTGACGGCAATACACCTCGCGAGTTCAAGGAGTACGCGCGCCTACTCCGCAAAGTCGGTTTCGATGATCTTTGGCCCCGGATGGTGGCATCAGCACCCATTGGCAATAAGTACGCTATGCGACATTTCGCTTACTTTCGTGCAATCCAAGAGCGCTCTCCCGCAGTTGTGTCGGGCGGGCGCTAACAATTCATTCAAGCCGAACCCGCTTCGCGGGTCGGCTTAATTCAGGCGTTAGCGGGCATGGGGAGATTGTCGCAACTTGCCGTTCTCTTAGTTTCAGCTTTGGCAGGCTGCGACAGCATTGATGTCGCGGAGACTTCATACCCTGACATGGCGGCAGCAGCTTCGCGCGGCGGCATTTCAAGCGGCTGGATTCCCGAGTGGCTCCCCGCCAGCGCAACACAGCTTCGTGAGATCCATAATATCGACACAAATGAGAGCGCCCTGGCATTCAATATCTCAAACAGAGATAGCTGGCGCCCACCAATCCAGTGCAAATTTGTTATGCCTTCTGTCATTGTCCCATCACGTTATCGTCCGTCGTGGTGGCCGGACGCGGTCGAGCTAGACCGCTCGTATACGTTCTATAGTTGCCCAAGTGATGTATCACCCACATCGATGTTTGTTGGCATTCACAAAGCTGGCGGCCGTGGATTGCACTGGCGCGTCTCTGCCCGCTAACAATTCATTCAAGCCGAACCCGCTTCGCGGGTCGGCTTAATTCTGGTGTTAGGCCCCGCAGCAGGGTTCACGATGACCACGCAGTCCTCGACAGCATCAGATGGTCGGCTATTCGCAGTTGTCGCAACGACGTCGTTGCTTCTCTTTGTTCTTTCTTACATCGCCCTTTGTCTAGTCGTGCTGCGCAAGCCCGACTGGCTACCTACCGGTTCGATCTTGAGCGCCTCGCTTATTGGTCCACCTTATTGGCTCGTTTGGGGACCCGGGGCACACACCATGTTCTGGGGCTCCACTCTCGCGGTTGCGGTCGTCGCAGCTATTGGCGCGTGTTCGCGCGTGCTTGTGCTGCCTTGTGCCGGGCTTTGCTTTCTCGTGTGGCTTAGTTCAGGATTTCTTGCAGTGGCCATGTCTGTCTAGATGGGCGGGGTCTAACAGATCATTCAAGCCGAACCCGCTTCGCGGGTCGGCTTAATTCTGGTGTTAGGCATGCTATGAGCCACTCACTTGAACCCTTAAAGGATCCCCGAGAATGGACAGTTACGCGCTACTGCGTTGATCTATCGCCAGACACGTCTGCTCCAATATCGGTAGCAATCACACTGCAGCACAACGGCGGCTCCATTCGCACGCTCGTCTTTAGCAACCCTAGGTTCGAGCAGTTTGGCCCCTTCCAGGTACCGCAACTGCAGCACATTCAAGTAAAGAGCACCGCAGATCGTGGGTGGGAGTCCGAGGCTAGCCTTGAGGTTTGCGAGCTACTGGAAGACCAAAGCACTCTGTTCTGGGCATCGTCCGTCGAGGCGCATGCCTAACAATTCATTCAAGCCGAACCCGCTTCGCGGGTCGGCTTAACTCAGGTGTTAGACAGGGGAGATGGTTTCGTGGGGATTGAGGTTCTAGTTTCACTGCTGGCTGGCTTACTCAGCATGACCCTTGGTGGGCTTGCCTCGACGGAAGCGATCCGTAAGGCTGTGAGACACATTCTCAACATACAGACTGCGCCAGCTGAAAAGAGTTACAGCGAACGGCTTTCTGAACTTACCGCTAGCCTAACCGATGCATCTGAACAAGTAGATTCCGTGCTTTCCGAGCTTTCTCGCGTAGCTCAAGAGAAAGAGAGGGCCGCCCTGAAACTGGCGGAGGAACTCGCTGAACTAGAGGACAAGGAGCTAGAGCTAAAGCAGCGTGTTGACGCGCTTCAGAATATGCCGCTCCCAGCAGTTGAGCACTTTGCCAAAATTATTGGATCAGGTGAGAAACGTAGCGCAAAGCGCGACTACTTCCTTTTTGGGGCTGGCGTCATAGTTAGCACCGCGATCGCGATCGGCTTAAAACTACTTGGGCTTGGCTAAGGCCCTGTCTAACAATTGGTTCAAGCCGAGCCCGCTTCGCGGCCACGGCAGAGCGCCGTAGGATTGTCACTCTGCCGTGGCCGCAAAGCGGGCCGGCTTAACTCAGGCGTTAGGGGGCTGTGTGAGTTGGTGGCGCGGTCAAAATCTTGAAGGCCCGTTGCACGGCCCTGATGGCCGTTCTTGGCACTTCCTTGTCTGGCACGGCTCACTGGACAATCTTTACTCGCAGCGCATCTTTTTCTGGGATGAGGCAAGATCCGAAACTGGCTTCATAGAGCTGAAGGATGGTGACACTTTGCACATCGCTAAAATCCGCGATCGCCAACGCAAAGTCGTGCGAGATGCAGCATACCGCGCAAGGTGGTTTCAGCCATTGGAGTTCCCAATTGAGCGTCACTGGCCAGCCCCCTAACAATTCATTCAAGCCGAACCCGCTTCGCGGGTCGGCTTAATTCCGGTGTTAGGCGGCACATGGGCCATCCTCGCATTCACAGTGACAGGCAATGAATCATCCGAGCATTCTCGCCTTCGTAGAGCAGCAAGACGGTGTGCCGCGGGCCGATGGACTATTGCTTTATGGGCGAGAGGACCTTGCTGAGAGAAACACGACATTCGAGGTAGCTAACTACGTTCCCGGCTACTTGCTTGTTGGAGACGATAGTGGTGGTCGTGGGTTACTTGTCAGCTGCGCGCGACCGGCCCATCCCGTCTACATCTGTGGCCTTGGAGCTCTGGCATTGGAGGAGTTAACTCCCTTGTCAGACTCCCTTCGTCTCTGGGCTGAGTCCGGGTGTCCACTTCCTCGTTAGGGGTGTTAGTGTGCCGCCTAACAATTCATTCAAGCCGAACCCGCTTCGCGGGTCGGCTTAATTCCGGTGTTAGGTGCCTATGAAGCAATTGGTTTTCTTGCTTGCTTTAACCTCTGCAACTGCATGCAGCTCGCAACCTCCTGGGGTGAGGAATGCACCTATGGAAACTCCCGAAGCAACCTGCGGTACGATGCTTGGAGATGGCTGGGTCCTTACCAATCCGCCTGAGATCAGTCGTGAGCTTCTTGCCATGGCAGGCGTCTCACGACAGCCTGAAGCTATCTTGTGGTACTTGAGCGAGCCAGCTTCCTACACTGCATGCGTGCAGCTAAAGTCGACTCATGAGTGTAGCTATGCAGCGCATACCTTCACTCAGCTTCCCGAGCATGAGGGTAGAAACTGGGCCTACCTGAGTGGTTCGGTGAAGCGGCAATGGTGCATGTAGCAATCACTGGACGGCACCTAACAATTCATTCAAGCCGAACCCGCTTCGCGGGTCGGCTTAATTCCGGTGTTATGCGTGGGTAGGTGTGTTGGTGTTGTCGGCTTCGGTGATGCTGCAGCCTCCGCTCCGGCGCTGGCTTCGGCGTTGATCGGTAGCTGATCTGTTCGACTCGCTCGCACTCCCCCCACTTCGCTTCAATCGGCTTCGGGCGCATCGCGTTCGCGCCGCTCGGCAAAGGATGGCTTCATGGCTTACGGATTGGCGGCGCTCTCGGCTTCGATCTTTGCTGGCCTCGACCTGCCCCGTGCTGGCGGAAGCTTTGTCCGTGCTCCCTGGTCTCCCAGCCCCGTTGCGGGCCACCGGCTTCGGGTTTACCTTGGCGCGCATAACAGTTCGTCCAAGCCGAACCCGCTTCGCGGGTCGGCTTAACTCAGGTGTTAGGCAGCATTAGACAGTGCAACGTTATCCTCAATCTCGGCTGATACTCCTAGACGCTTACGCCGTCCAGCTAACGTGGATACTGACACTAGTTTTCCTTGCCGTGCTTGGCCTCGTGATTCTGATCGGAGCGCATATGCACCTCTTCTATGCTTCACTTGCTCTTGCCGCACTCGCGCTTCTATTGCATGTTGCCCTTGCCCTGTCGCACAGTTGTCCAAAATGTGGCAAGCATCCGACTATCCAGGGGTTTGCACCGCCGCATCCGAGCGTAGCATCCGACGGGGACGCCGCATGGGCTACAGTCGTTCGTGACGTCCTCAAAAAACGAGCATTTACTTGCTTTCACTGCGGCAGTAGTTTCCGTGTCTCGGATGCTGCCTAACAATTTATTCAAGCCGAACCCGCTTCGCGGGTCGGCTTAATTCTGGTGTTAGGCCCCGCATGAAGCTAGTCGGATTCTCAATTTCAGAAGACTTCATCGCGCTACAGCGCAGCCCTGATCATTATGACCTCCATAACAACTTTGAGTTTCAAGGCTTGTCGTACAACCCGACGCAACGGACGCTGGACCTGCGCTGGCGTCGCGGTGTCGGGGGGTGGGTAAAGCCGATGGAGCCATCCGAGTTGCTCCTCTCCTTTACCGGCGTGTATTTGTTCAAAGCCCAAGAACGAGATCCGGCCATACCGTTCACGGAGGATGACTGCCTTGACTCCATCGGCTTCATCTGGGATGAACTAGTGGCCGAGATGCGGGGGTTCACCTCAAACCAACCTGGAGAGGGCTGCACCCATCTCGTAGCCACTTTCATGAGCGGCTTTAGCATTAAGGTCGGCGCCGATTCCGTGGTGTTGCATTCCGCGGGCGGAGCCTAACAATTCATTCAAGCCGAACCCGCTTCGCGGGTCGGCTTAATTCAGCAACTGTCTTCCAATCAGCGCTCAGATGTCATGACCCAGCGGCTTCTGCACAGGTCAGACCGCGTCCTGCGCCAGTTCGCGCAGTTTTCCCTCGTGCAGTTCCAGCACACGGTCCAGCCGGCGCGCCAGCCGCCGATCGTGGGTCACCAGCACCAGGCTGGTCTTCTGAGCACGATTGAGTTCAAGCATCAGGTCAAACACCGTCGCAGCCGTCTTCTCGTCCAGGTTGCCGGTGGGCTCGTCGCCCAGCACGCAGGCGGGTTGATTCACCAGCGCCCGCGCCACTGCGGCACGCTGGCGCTCGCCGCCTGACAGTTCGCCCGGCTTGTGCGCCAGACGATGACCCAGCCCCACCGCTTCGAGCAGCGACCTGGCCTTGCTGCCCGCGTCATCTGTGGCGGCACCGCCCAGCATCACCGGCATCATGACGTTCTCCAGCGCGGTGAATTCAGGCAGCAGATGATGGAACTGGTAGACGAAGCCAAGCGCCTTGTTGCGCAACTGGCCACGCGCGGCATCCGACAATGAAGACATCTTCTGCCCGGCCACGTATACCTCGCCCGAGGTCGGCGTATCCAGTCCGCCGAGCAGATGCAGCAACGTACTCTTGCCGGCACCGGACGCCCCGACGATCGCCACGGTTTCGCCGGGCTGCACATTGAGCTCCAGCCCATCGAACACGGGCGTGCGCAGCTTGCCTTCCGCGTAGGTCTTGCCAAGCGCCTCGGCGTGGATGACGGCGGAACGGATGGCGTCGTTCATGCGATTCGGTTCACTCATAGCGAAGCGCCTCCGCCGGCTGCGTGCGGGCGGCGCGCCATGCGGGATACAGCGTGGCCAGGAAGCTCATGGTGAGGGCAACGGCGGCGATCAGCACCACCTCGCCCGCGTCCAGTTCATACGGCAGGCCGGTGATGTAGTACACGTCAGGAGGCAACAACGTCACCTTGAACACCGCCTCGATGGCGGCAAGGATGTATTCCAGATTGATGGTCAGCAGAATGCCGCCGACCACGCCCAGCACCGTGCCCATCACGCCGATCAGGACGCCCTGCACCATGAACACCTGCATGACGCCGCGCGGCGTAAGGCCCAATGTGCGCAGGATGGCGATGTCGGCCTGTTTGTCGGTTACCAGCATGACCTGCGAGTTCACCAGCGAGAACGCGCCCATCAGGATGATGAAGGACAACAGGATGCCCATCACCGTCTTTTCCATCTTCAGCGAGTGGTAGAGGTTGGCGTTCTCGCTGGTCCAGTCGCTGATGCGGTACGGACCCTGCAATCGCAGCGCCAGATCGCGCGCGACTTCCCAGGATTGGTACATGTCGTGCAGCTTCATGCGTACGCCGGTAACGCCCTCGCCCATTCGCAAAACACGCTGGAGATCGCTCATATGGACCAGCGCCAGGTTGCGGTCTACATCGTTGTGACCCACGGAAAAGATGCCCGTAACAGTGAACCGCTTGATCTTGGGCATCGCCCCCATGGGAGTGCCCTGGAAATCGCCTGCAGTGACCACCACGCTGTCGCCGACGCCGACACGCAACCAGGCCGCCAGTTCCTGTCCGAGCAGGATGTGGAATTCGCCAGGCTTCAGCGAATCCAGCGAGCCCGCCTTCATCTTGTCGCCGATGACGGAGACCTTGGGCTCCTCCCCCGGCAGGATGCCGGTGACCAGCGCGCCCTGCGGATCGGCGTTGCCGGTCAGCATGGCCTGCACGTGGATGAAGGGCGCGGCACCGGCCACGCGCGGATCGTCCATGGCGACCTTGGTCGCATGCGGCCAGTCCTGCATCGCTTCACCCGCGCCCATCACGGTGGCATGCGCGGTGGCCTGCAACAGGCGGTCGCGGATCTCGCGCTGGAACCCGCTCATCACCGACAGCGTGGTGATCAGGATCATCACGCCCAACGCGATGCCCAGGACCGAAGCGAGCGAAATGAAGGAGATAAAACCGTTGCGGCGCTTGGCGCGGAGATAGCGCAGGCCGATGGCGACAGGAATGGGCTTGAACATCGGCCTATGGTGCCCGATCCCTCCGGTGCCGCCCAGCGTCCCCGTCGCCCGCAGCAAGCCGGAGTTCACGCCGCTGCGGGGCGGGCAGCGTGTCCGGCCACCAGGCTGCATGCCGCCAGCGCCCGCCGGCGCACGCTCTCCAGCGCAGGAACGCCAGCGGACCCCGCCACTGCAGGTGTGCATCCAGCATCGGTCGGCCGTCGACGGTGGGTGGGCGGCCGTTGCCGGGGAACCAGAACGCGAGACGCTCCAACCTCCCCTCCCGGCGCGCACGCCACGCGCCGTAGCCGAGCGAAGCGACGGCAAGAGGCCACGCGAACAGGCCAGGCATCTCGCTGGCCAGCACCGACATCGCGCCCAACAGCCCCAGCAGGATCAGCACCGCCTGCAGCAGGCGCGACGGTCGCCACTCAAGCCGGCAGTTGACGGATCCGTTCGACCAGCGCGGCGACTTCGACATCGGGACACTGCTCATAGCCCATGAACCAGCGCCAGAGCTTATCGTCCTCGCAATCGAGCAGGCGTAGGAAAACCACCCGTTGCGGCTCGGATTCGGTCGCCCAGCAGCGCGCCAAGTAGCGGTCGAACAACTGGTCCAGTTCGCGCATGCCGCGCCGGCAGCGCCAACGGATGCGCTTGAGTTCGGGATCGTCGGTCATGCGGCGGCCAGGGCCAGGGCGAGCCGCACCCAGAACGCGAACAACACCAGCGTCGCCAGCGCATAGGCCACGAAGCGCGTCATGACATGGTTGAACGTGCAGTGGACCACGCTGTGCACGGCACGCAAGCCGACGAAGGACCACGCCAGCACGAGCGACGCGGTATCCGCCACGCCGAGCTGCGCGGACATCAGCACGCCGGCGTAGAACAGGACGGGCAGCTCGAACAGGTTGCGGAAATTGTCCGATGCACGCGTGTCGGCCAGCAGGCGGACGGCGTCGGCGGCGCTCCCAAGCGCCTGCGCATCGATGCGCTTGCGCGCCATCTCACCCAGGCGCAACTGATACAGCCTGACCCACACCAGGAAGGTCAGGCCGGCCATCGCCACCGCGGGCCAGAGGATCGCCGTGGCAGGTGCAGCGCCCATGGCGTCAGGCGCGACGCGCCATCATCAACTTCTTGATCTCGGCGATCGCCAGCGCCGGGTTCAACCCCTTCGGGCAGGTCCGTGCGCAGTTCATGATCGTGTGGCAGCGGTAAAGCTTGAACGGATCTTCCAGATCGTCCAGGCGCGCACCGGTGTCCTCGTCGCGCGAGTCGATGATCCAGCGATAAGCCTGCAGCAGGATCGCCGGGCCCAGGTAGCGCTCACCGTTCCACCAATAGCTGGGGCAGCTGGTCGAGCAGCAGGCGCACAGGATGCACTCGTACAGGCCATCGAGCTTCTTGCGGTCTTCCGGCGACTGCAGGCGCTCGCGATCCGGCGGCGGTGGGGTCTGCGTGCGGATCCAGGGCTTGATCGAGGCGTACTGCGCGTAGAAGTGGGTCAGGTCGGGAACCAGGTCCTTCACCACGTCCATGTGCGGCAGCGGATAGATCGGCACTTCCGCCTTGGTGCAGTCGCCGATGGCCTTAGTGCACGCCAGCGTGTTGGTGCCGTCGATGTTCATCGCGCATGAACCGCAGATGCCTTCGCGGCACGAGCGGCGGAACGTCAGCGTGGGATCGATCTCGTTCTTGATCTTGATCAGCGCGTCCAGGACCATCGGACCGCACTTGTCGAGATCGATCTCGTACGTGTCCGTGCGCGGATTGGCGCCGTCGTCAGGGTTCCAGCGGTACACCTTGAAGGTGCGCACGTTCTTGGCGCCCTTCGCGGGGAAGTGCTTGCCCTTGGTGACGCGCGAGTTCTTCGGGAGGGAAAATTCAGCCATGGGTTTAAGTCCGTGATTCGTGATGAGTGATTAGTGATTCGAAGAAGCGGATCGCGGCACCTGGGGCGGCCGGCGAATCACCCATCACGAATCACCATTCACGGCTTTAGTAGACGCGCGGCTTGGGCGGCACCACATCCACGTCCTTGCTGAGCGTGTACATGTGCACGGGGCGGGAATCGAAGCTGCACGCGCCGTCGTCGGCCACGTTGACCAGTGTGTGCTTCTGCCAGTTGACGTCGTCGCGCTCCGGGAAGTCCTCGTGCGCATGCGCACCGCGACTCTCGTGGCGCTGTTCGGCGGAGTTGATCGTGGCCACGGCATTGAGCAGCAGGTTGTGCAACTCATATGTTTCGATCAGGTCCGAGTTCCAGACCAGCGAGCGGTCGCTGACCTTGACGTCCTGGAAGCTGGAGAAGATGTCGGCCATCTTGTCGCAGCCTTCCTTCAGCGTCTTGCTGGTGCGGAAGACCGCGGCATCGGCCTGCATGGTGCGCTGCATGTTGTCGCGGATCACCGACGTCGGCGTATCGCCGTTGGCGTTGCGCAGCTTGTCCAGGTGCGCCAGCGCCTTGTCGCAGGCGTCGCCCGCCAGCGGCTTGTGCGACGAACCACTCTTGATGGTCTCGGCGCAGCGGTTGGCGACCGCGCGGCCGAACACCACCAGGTCCAGCAGCGAGTTGGAACCCAGGCGGTTGGCGCCGTGCACCGACACGCAGGCCGCCTCGCCGATGGCGTAGAGGCCGGGAACGACCGCATCCGGGTTGTCGCCGACCTTGCGCACCACTTCGCCGTGGTAGTTGGTCGGGATGCCGCCCATGTTGTAGTGCACGGTCGGAATGACCGGGATCGGCTGCCTGGTCACGTCCACGCCGGCGAAAATGTGGGCGCTCTCGGCGATGCCGGGCAGCTTCTCGTTGATGACTTCCGGCCCCAGGTGGGTCAGGTCAAGCAGGATGTGGTCCTTGTGCTCGCCCACGCCGCGGCCTTCGCGGATCTCGATGGTCATCGAGCGGCTGACCACGTCGCGCGAGGCCAGGTCCTTGTAGTGAGGCGCGTAGCGCTCCATGAACCGCTCGCCATTGCTGTTGCGCAGGATGCCGCCTTCACCGCGCACGCCCTCGGTGATCAGGCAGCCCGCGCCGTAGATGCCGGTGGGGTGGAACTGCACGAACTCCATGTCCTGCATCGGCAGGCCGGCGCGCATCACCATGCCACCACCGTCGCCGGTGCAGGTATGGGCGGAGGTCGCCGAGAAGTACGCGCGGCCGTAACCGCCGGTGGCCAGCACCACACCATGCGAACGGAACAGGTGCAGCGTGCCGGTGGCCATGTCCAGGGCCAACACGCCGCGGCAGGCGCCTTCTTCGTCGAAGATCAGGTCCAGCGCGAAGTACTCGACCATGAAGCGCGCATCGTGCGCCAGCGACTGCTGGTAAAGCGTGTGCAGCATGGCGTGGCCGGTGCGGTCGGCGGCGGCGCAGGTGCGCTGCGCCGGCGGGCCTTCGCCGAACTTGGTGGTCATGCCGCCGAACGGACGCTGGTAGATCTTGCCGTCCTCGGTGCGGGAGAACGGCACGCCGTAGTGCTCCAGCTCGATGATGGCCGGGATGGCCTCGCGGCACATGTACTCGATGGCGTCCTGGTCGCCCAGCCAGTCCGAGCCCTTGATGGTGTCGTAGAAGTGGTAGCGCCAGTCGTCCTCGCCCATGTTGCCCAGCGCGGCGGAGATGCCGCCCTGCGCCGCCACAGTGTGCGAGCGGGTCGGAAAGACCTTGGTCAGGCACACGGTCTGCAGGCCCTTGGCGGCCAGGCCGAAGGTCGCGCGCAGGCCGGCGCCGCCGGCGCCCACCACGACCATGTCGTACTTGTGTTCGGTGATCTTGTAAGCGGACATGTGGCTCAGTTCCCCAGCGCGATGCGGGCCACGGCGAAGACGCTCACGATGGCGCCCAGCACGGCGATGAATTTGACGGTGGTCTGCACCGCGAGGGCGAGCAGCGAGTTGTGCACATAATCTTCCAGCACGACCTGCAGGCCGAGCTGGGCGTGCCAGAACATGGCGACCAGGAAGCCGACCAGCAGCATGGCGTTCCACGGTTTGGCGATGGCGGCCGTGGCGGTGACGTAGTCGGCGCCGGACAGGCTCAGCACGAACACCAGGAACCAGATCGTCAGCGCGACCAGCGCGGTAGCGGTCAGGCGCTGGTGGACGAAATGTTCGGTACCGGTCTTCGCCGAGCCGAGACCGCGCGCGTTCTTGATGGGGGTACGGAAATCGCTCACGCGCCACCTCCCAGCAGCACATAGCCCCACACCAGGGCGGTGATGACCAGGCTGGCGATCACCGATAGCCAGCTGCTGCGCACGAACGTGGCGATGCGGTAGCCAATGGCGAAGTCCTGCACGATGTGGCGGATGCCGTTGCACAGGTGGTAAGCGAAGGCCCAGGTCCAGCCGAACAGGAACAGTTGGCCGTACCAGGCGCCCGCATGTCCGGTGAAGCAGTTCCAGGCATCCGGGCCGATCATCAGCGCGACGAGGCCCGCCGTGATCAGCAAGGCGCCTGCGGCGAGCACGATGCCGGTGGCGCGATGCAGGATGGAGGTCACCATCTGGATCTGCCAACGGTAGACCTGCAGATGGGGGGAAAGCGGACGTTGTGGAGTCGCCATTCGTTGCGCTCGTTGTCTCGGCTGGGCGGTCAGGACCGCGTTGGCTTTACGTGCACTGCTCAGAAATCGATGCAGCGCCCGTTCTTTTCCCAATCCCCGTAACGCGTGGGCTCGGGCCCGTCGCGGCCACCGATCTCCTTCTGCACGGCCGTGCCTGCTGCCCCTTCGCCGGATGTCGGCGGTGAGGTATCGGACGGCTGTGTTCCGGGATCGGGGTCGGTAGTCGGGGGAGTTTGACCTATCATGGCGGTCTCGCAACGCACAAAATTTTAATCCCCGCCCCCTTGGCTTACAACCTTTCCCCTACCACTGCGCCGGTTTTCAGCCTGCCCGACCATGCACTGGTGACGCTGGAAGGCCCGGATGCCGTGGCTTTCGCCCACGCCCAGTTCGCCAATGATGTCGCCGCGCTGGCGCCGGGACACTGGCAGTGGAATGCGTGGTTGACGCCCAAAGGGCGTGTGATCGCGGTATTCGCGTTGGCCAGGCTGTCCGGAGATCGCCTGTGGCTGGTGCTGCCCGATCATCCCGCCGGCCCCTTCGCCGAGGCGCTGCGCCGGTTCGTGTTTAGACGAAAGTTGAAGATCGATGTCCCGGACGACATCGCGGTCAGTGGCGCGTTCGCCGCGCCGATCCGTGCGCAGGGTGCCATGCTGGACGAAGCCGAAGGCGCGATCGAGTTCGATGCCGGTGGCGACGGCGGTCCACGCATGTGGCGCATCGGTCCTCCCGCCACGGAGGATCCGGCGTCGCAGGCTGCCTGGCAGGTCGCCGACCTGCGCCATGGCCTGCCCCGCTTGCCCGCCTCGCAGCGCGAACAGTGGACGCCCCAACAGCTCGCGCTCGATCGCCTGTCCGCGTACAGCGTCAAGAAGGGCTGCTATCCAGGCCAGGAGATCGTGGCGCGCACGCATTTCCTCGGCAAGGCCAAGCGTTCGCTGCAGTGCTTCAGTGCCAACGGCACGGTCGCCGTGGGTACGCCCGTGCGCGAAGGCGATCGCGATGTCGGCGAAGTCGCCTGCGTATCGACGGATGGCGAAGGCAGCGTGCTGCTGGCGGTGATGCCGCTGGAGCATGCAGGCACCGGCCTTTTCGCCGACAGCCATCCGCTCACCCGACAGCCACTGCTGGACGGCCTGCGCCGCTGACGCCTTCTGCGCGTGGATTGATCCACATCAATGACGCCTGCACGCAGCCGCCTAGACTGCTCCGGAACCCGAGCGGAGGCATGCGCATGCATCATGACGTCATCATCATCGGCGCCGGCCCGGCCGGCCTGTGCCTGGCCAAGGCCCTGTGCGACCTTGACCTGAAGGTGGCGCTGGTGGAACGCCAGCCGCGCGCCGCCATCGCCGAACCCGCCTTCGATGGCCGCGAGATCGCCCTGACGCATGCGTCGATGCGGTTGCTGCGCGATCTCGGCATCTGGCAGCTCCTGCCCGAGAATGCCTGCTCGCCACTGCGCGCAGCGCGCGTCATGGAAGGCGATTGCCTGCACGACATGCGCATCGATGCCGGCCTGGCCGGCAAGCCTGAGCTGGGCATGCTGGTGCCCAATCACTGCATCCGCGAGGCCGCCTGGAAGGCGGTCTGCGACCTGCCCGGCGTGGACGTGTTCGACAGTGCGCGGATCCATGCCGTCCGCACGACCGACGACCATGCCTGCGTCACGCTGGGGGACGGCCTGCGACTGGAGGCGCCGTTGCTGGTCGCCGCCGACAGCCGCTTCTCCGAAACGCGCCGCGCGATGGGTATCGGCGCGGACCAGTACGATTTCGGCAAGAGCATGCTGGTGTGCCGGATGCATCATGAGCAGCCGCACCGGGGCGTGGCCTGGGAATGGTTCGGCCACGGCCAGACGCTTGCGCTGCTGCCGCTGCAGGAACACCAGTCCTCCATTGTCGTCACCCTGCCCGACAGCGCGGCGAAGCGGCTGGCGGGATTGGACGTGGACACCTTCGCCCGCGAAATGGAACAGCGCTACGGGCATCGCCTCGGCCACATGCGACTGGAGAGCAGCCGCCACGTGTACCCGCTGGTGGGGGTGTACGCGCGCCGCTTCATCGGCCGCCGCTTTGCGTTGGTGGGCGATGCCGCAGTGGGCATGCACCCGGTGACGGCGCACGGCTTCAACCTGGGACTCGCCAGTGTGGAACGGTTGGCCGACATGGCGCGCGAAGCGCTGCACTGCGGCGCTGACCTCGGCTGCGCGGAAGGACTCGCGCGTTACGAGCGCCGTCACCGCCGTGGATCGCGGCCGCTGTACCTGGCCACGCGCGCGATCGTGGAGCTGTACACGAACGACCGCGCACCCGCCCGCATCGTGCGCGAAACCGTATTGCGTGCCGGCCGCCGACTCGCCCCGTTCCGGCGCGTACTGGCGCGCACGCTGGCCGACGAACGACCGCTGGACCGGCACCCGCTGCAACGCCTGCGGGATGGCATCGCGCTGCTGCGTCCCGCCTGAGGCTCAGGCGAGCCAGGCTTCGAAGCGGTCGAGGAACAGTTGCAGCCGCTTGCGCAGGCGCTCGTCGTTGACGGCGCCGTCCGCGTCGATCTGACCTTCGCGGTACTGGATGGCGATCTCAGGCTGCGGCAGCAGCGCGACATCCACCGCCGCCAGTACGTTGCGCAAGTGCTGCTGCGCGGACACCGTGCCGTGCGCGCCAGGCGACGTGCCGATCACGGCAGCGTACTTGCCCGCGAACGAATTGCTTCCCCCCGGGCGCGAACCGATGTCGATGGCGTTCTTCAGCACGCCCGGGATGGAACGGTTGTATTCCGGCGTGACGAACAGCAAGGCATCGCAGGCTTCCACCTGCTGCTTGAAGCGCGTGCCAGCCGCGGGGAAGTCTGCATCGTCGTCTTGGTCGTACAGTGGCAGGTCGGAGATGCCGATCTCTTCAAACACGAAACGGTCGCCCGCCAGCGCACGCACGGCACCGGCCAGCTGGCGGTTGAAGGAGCCGGCGCGCAGGCTGCCGATGATGACGCCGATGCGACGCGTGGACATGTCTGTTCCTGAGCGGGCGGGGACCGCCATCATGCCAGCCGGTCGGCCGCCGCGACGATGTCCTCGTCGCCCGGCAGCACCAGGAACGCCGCACCCGCCAGCGGGGTATAGGTGTCGGCACCGACCACGCGTTCAAAGGGCCGCGCACGGTAGCCCGCTTCCGCGATCGCGGTGATGATGCCTTCGCCCACGCCGGCGGCATGGCGGCCCTCGTCGACGACCAGGATGCGCTTGGCCGATGCCGCCTGCCTGGCGATGAACGCCTCGTTGAGCGGCACCAGCCAGCGCAGATCGACCACGCGCACCTTCCAACCATGCTTCTTCTCGATGCTGCGCGCAGCACGCAGGCTCATCGGCACGCCGTTGCCGTAGGTGAAGATGACCAGATCCTCCGCGTCCTCGCCATACACGCGGCCTTCGCCCAGCGACATCGCTTCGTCCTGCGCGGGATACGGGAACAGCCACTGGCCATCGCCTGCTTCGTGCAAGTCCTTGGTCATGTACAGCGCGATGGGCTCCAGGAACACCGTCACGCGGCCGTCCACCTTCGCCAGCGCCGCCAGCGTGCGCAGCATGGTGGCCGCATCGTCGCCACGCGACGGACAGCCCACGACGAGGCCCGGGATGTCGCGCAGCGCGGTGATCGAGTTGTCGTTGTGGAAGTGGCCGCCGAAGCCGCGCTGGTAGCCGAGGCCGGCGATCCGCACCACCATCGGGTTGCGGTACTGGTTGTTGCTGAAGAACTGCAGGCTGGCGGCCTCACCGCGGATCTGGTCGCAGGCGTTGTGGAAGTACGCCAGGTACTGTATTTCCGGGATCGGCAGCATGCCCAGGTTCGCATAGCCCTGTGCCAGGCCGAGGATCATGGTCTCGTCCAGCAGCGTATTGAACACGCGCGTGCCCTTGAACGCCTTCTGCAGCCCCTTGGTCACCGTGTAGACGCCCCCCTTCTGCGCAACGTCCTCGCCGAACAGCAGGGTCTCCGGATACTTGCAGAACAGGTCGTGCAATGCGTTGTTGATCTGGATGGCCAGGTGGCGCGGGGGCAGCTTCTCCGGCAGCTTGTCTTCGCTGCCGAATGCCGCAACGCGCTTGTCGTGTGGCGCCGTGCGCGCCGCCTCCGCCACCACGGCATCGGGCGTATACGGCGCCAGCGGCGCCATCACGTGTTCCAGCGTGGTGATGCGCGGACGACGGTCGGCGTCCTCGGCTGCGGCGAAACAGCGCTTCCGCGTGGCTTCATACAGGCCGAGCAGCGCGTCCTTGGACACGAGTCCGGATTCCAGCGCGATCGCCGCCGAACGCAGCAGCGGATCGGTCGCCTCGACCGCGCACAATTCTTCCAGCGGGCGCCATTCGATCTCGAAGTCGGTACCCGCGTGGCCCATGATCCGCGTGGTGCGCAGGTGCAGGAAGGTCGGTCGGCGCGTACGCCGGCAGTGATCCACCGCCGCCTGCACCTGCCCGTAGCCGGTCGCCAGGTCGAGGCCATCGGCGTGGAAGTAGTCCAGGTCCTTGCGATCACGGAAATTGCGGCCGATCCAGCCGTCCGGCGTCTTCACCGAGATGCCGATGCCGTTGTCTTCGCAGACGAACAGCACCGGCGCTGGCAGCTTCTGGTACGCGGTCCACGCTGCCGCATTGAACGCGGTCTGCGCGGTGGCATGGTTGCTGGAGGCATCGCCGAACGAGCAGATCGCGATGCTGTCGTCTGGAATAGGCAGCGCATGGCCGATGCGGCGCGCCTGCTCGATCGCCACCGCCGAGCCCAACGCCTTGGGCAAGTGCGAGGCGATGGTCGAGGTCTGCGGCAACACCCACAACGGCTTGCTGCCCCACACCTTGTGACGACCACCAGAGGCAGGATCGTCCGCGCTCGCGGCGAAGCTGAGCGCGGAATCCATCACCGGGTCCATGCCCGGCAGCTTGCGGAAGCGTTCCGCCATGAAACCGCCGCTGCGGTAGTGCAGGAAGGCGGGGTCAGTATGGCGCGTCAACCGCGCGACCATCGCATTTCCCTCGTGCCCGGAGCTGCCGATGGTGTAGAAGACTTTGTTCTGCACGCGCAGTACGCGTGCCATCAGGTCGAGGTGCCGCGAGATCAGCTGGGATTCCAGCAGCTCGATGAAGCCTTTCGCATCCAGCATGCTGCCGGGGAGTACCGCGTCGCCGGCCGCCGGCTTCGCGCCGACATGCCCACTCCAGTCCTTCACGAACTCGATGAAGTTCTGGTCACAGATCTCGGCACGGTTGAGGCCCTTCATGCGGGCCGGAATCGGATGATGTGCAGTCATGTGCTCGCTCAGGATCAGGAGGACGCCAGGCGCGCTGCGACGTCATCGCTCACGCCCGGCATGGAAACGAAGCCTGGCGTGGCGCGCATGCGCGCCAGCCAGTCGGTGATGCGCGGGTATGCGGACAGATCGAAACCGCCATCCCCCGCACAGTGGGTGTACGCGAACAGCGCGATGTCGGCCACGCCATATGCGGGACCCGTGAACCATGCTGCCCGTTCGAGATGCTTCTCCATCACAGCCAGCGCCTGTGCGCCCCGCTCGTGCAGGCGCGGCAGGTCGGCGCGACGCGGCGAGTCCAGCGGTGTCCAGCCGCGGATGAAGCGCGCCACCGCGATGTAAGGCTCGTGGCTGTATTGTTCGAAGAACAGCCAGCTCAGCGCCTGCGCACGCTGCCAGGCATCGGCCGGCAGGTACGTGCTGCCCTCCGCCAGCCAGCAGAGGATGGCGTTCGACTCCACCAGGACCGCACCATCGGCGCGCTCCAGCATCGGCACCTTGCCGTTCGGGTTCTTCGCCAGGTACGCGGGCGTGCGGGTGCCGCCGTTGGCGCTGTCGACCTCGATCCACGTGTATGGCCGGCCAAGCTGTTCGAGCAGCAGGCGCACCTTGTGGCAGTTGCCCGAGGTGGACATGCCGTGGACGGTGACGGACTCAGGCGACATGCGGATGCTCCGGCGGGACGGGAATGCGGGCGGCCTTGTCGAGATCCTTCCCGCGACCGAACGCGAGCAGGATGCGGCGTTGTTCTTCCAGCATCGGGAGGCGCACGGCGATCCCTGCGATGTCGATGCGCATGTCGTCGTGCACCCGCACCGCCTGCCATCCCGCCTCCGTCATCAGCTCCAGACCACCCATGACTTCCACGGGCATCGGCAGGTGCACGAAACGCGCGAAGGTGGAACGGAAGCGGGTTTCGTCCGCGGGGCGGTAGGTCGTATCGACATACTGTTTCCAGGCCTCGCGCAATCGCAGCGCATCCTGCCGGCTGCAGAGCACATCGATGTCCTGCGGCACGATGCCGGGAACGCCGGCCAGCACCATCGCCGCGCTTCCGATGATCCACCACGGATCGCAGAACATCCGCGCCATCTGCGGCAAGGCATCGTGCAAGCCTGCGTGCAGCGCGGACGTTGGGGTCACGGTAGGGCCGACCTGCGGGCCTGCCACTGCGCTCGCGCCTGACCCCATACCTCGACCGGTTTCTCATGGTGCGGTTCGGGCAGGCGATCCATGCGCAGGTAGGTCGATCCGATCTTGGCGGCTACCGTCTTGGAATTGGCGTTGACCGGATCGATGGTGTGGATCACCTCGTCCCAACCCAGGTGTTCGAACGCCCAGTCGATGCTGGCCGCGGCCGCTTCCGGCGCATAACCGCGACCCCAGGCTTCCCGCGCGATGCTCCAGCCGACCTCGGTACCCGGCCAGCCTTCAGGCTGCCATGGCCCTATCCGGCCAACCCAGCGACCCGTCGCCTTCTCGATCACCGAGAACATCCCGAACCCCTGCAGGTGCCAGCTGCCCAATGTGGCCGCGAGGCTTCGCCACGCGGGCGACCGTGCCTGCGTGCCACCTATGAAACGCGTGGCTTCCTCATCGGCGCCGAACGCCGCCCAGGCTTCGTAGTCCTCCCGCCGCGGCAGCCGCAGCAACAGGCGCGGAGTTTCAAGCTGGAGATTGGAAAGGTCCATCGACGCCACACCATCCCACCAGAAAACCGGACACAACGAGCAGCGACGCTCGACTTCCCTGCACCCATGCCAGCGTCAGAACGCGTTGATGCCCGTCAGCTCACGACCGATCACCAGCTGATGCACGGTTTCCGTGCCTTCGTAAGTGATCACCGATTCCAGGTTCAGCGCATGACGGATCGCGGCATGCTCGGTGGTGATCCCGGCGCCGCCGAGCAGGTCGCGGCACTCTCGCGCGATGTCGATGGCCATGCGGCAGTTGTTCCACTTCGCCAGCGACACCTGCGACGGCTGCATGGTGCCGGCATCCTTCAGACGGCCCAGTTGCAGCGACAGCAGCTGCGCCAAGGTGATGCGGCGGGCCATTTCGGCCATCTTGATCTGCGCGCTCTGGGTGGCGGCCACCGGGCGGTCGAACAGGATGCGCTCCTTGGTGTAGCCCAACACCTCATCGAGGCAGGCGATAGCCGCGCCGATCGGACCCCAGGTGATGCCGTAGCGCGCCTGCGTCAGGCAACCCAGCGGTCCTTTCAGGCCCTTGACGTTGGGCAGGCGGCTGCTGTCGGGCAGGCGCACGTTGTCGAAGAACAGCGCGCTGGTCACCGATGCCCGCAGACTCATCTTGTGCTTGATCTCCTGGGCGGTGAAACCGGGCGTGCCCTTCTCGATCAGGAAGCCCTGGATGCCCTCGTCGGTCTGCGCCCAGACAATGGCGATGTCGGCCAGGTTGCCGTTGGTGATCCACATCTTGGAGCCATTGATCACCCAGTCGTCGCCATCGCGGCGCGCCGTGGTCTTCATGTTGGCCGGGTCGGAGCCGCCGTGCGGCTCGGTCAGGCCGAAGCATCCGATGACTTTGCCGGCGGCCATGTCCGGCAGCCAGCGCTGGCGCTGTTCCTCACTGCCGTAGGCGTAGATGGGATACATGCACAATGAGGACTGCACACTAACGAAGCTGCGGATGCCACTGTCGCCGCGCTCCAGTTCCTGGCAGATCAGGCCGTAGCTGACCGCGTTGAGGCCGGCGCAGCCGTACTTCTCCGGCAGTGAAGAGCCCAGCAAGCCGAGTTCGGCGATCTCGGGCACCAGTTCCTTCGGGAACCGGCCCTGGTCGAAGGCATCGCCGATGATCGGGCGCACCCGTTCGTCGGTGAAGCGAGCCACCGCATCCTGCACGGCACGCTCTTCTTCGCTCAGCAGGGAACGGACATCGAACAGGTCGTACGGGTTCAGAGCCATCGTGCTTCAACCGGCGTTTGAGGTATCCGGCGATTGTATGCGGTGGCCCCCGCGCCGGTAAGCGCCAGTCCGCAAAGCGAAGGCCGGCGAAACGCCGGCCTTCGCGGGGTGCCACGTTGAAATGCAGGCCCCGGCGGGGGGCCCGGGTTCAGCCCTGCTCGGGCGTGTCCACGCTGGCGGTCTGGGTCACCACCTGACCATCGATCACCGGCAGGCGCTCGCCCGGCTTCTGGTCCATCCGAATGGTCTTGTCCTGTCCATCGAAGCGGTAGGTCACGTCATAACCGATGACCTTGTCGGTGGTGCCCATGGCGATACGGGTACCCGGCTTGCTGTCCATGCGCATGGTGCCGGTGGTGCCATCCGGATTGCGGTAGGTCACGTTGTAGCCGGTCACGCGCGAGGACTCGGAGGTCGCATTCTCGGTGTGGCACTGCCGCTCGGTGCGGCTGACGACCTTGCCACCCACGTGGCGCTTGTCCACCTGGTTGCCGATGGCGCCGCCAGCGACGGCGCCCGCGACGGTGGCGGCCTTCTTGCCGCTGCCACTGCCCACCTGGTTGCCCAGCAGACCGCCGATCACCGCGCCGGCCACCGTGCCGCCGACATTGCCGTCGCGCTCAGGCGCACGCTCCTGCACCACCACGTCCTCGCAGACTTCCCGCGGCGTGCTGGTGGTGGTGGTCTCGCGCACGGGCTCGGTTCCGATCACCGTGGCGTACAGCTTCTCCGAACTGGTCACCGGATCGGTCTTCACCACGGTGGCGTACTGAAGCGTGCCCATCGGGATTTCGTTGTCGGTCGCCGCCGCATCGTCGGCGATCAGCGCGCCATCTGCAGTTGTCGCCAGCTCCTCCTGGCCGGCAGCGCCCTTTTCGCCCCCCTTGAGGAAGGCAGCCGTGGCCACGGCACCCACCAGCAGCGCGCCGACGGCGACCAGAATCGTTGTTGTATTGCTCTTCATCGCTGGCTCCAGGTCGGGCGACGCCCGATTCACATTGGCCATCATTGCACCATTGCCAACCTGAACAAAGTACCCGCTCATGGCCACGAAAACCAACGAAAAGTGAACGCTTCCGCCACGCGCCGATCATGCTAGCGTGATGCCCGTTCCATACTGCCAAGAGCCTTCACCACCATGCCCAATCCCCTGTTGCTGCCCCTGCTCGAGTGGGCGCGAAAGCTCCGTTACCCCACGCTCTTCAAGATCACCGCTGCGCTCTTCATGGTCACCCTGGTCCTGCCTGATCCGTTTCCGTTCGTCGATGAAATTCTGTTCGGCCTCGGCACGTTGTTGCTGGCCAACTGGAAACGACGCAAGGACCCGCCAAACACGATCGAACCTTCGAAGCATTGATCGAAATGCTGGTCGACAGCCACAGTCATTTCGACGCACCGGAATTCGACCCGGACCGTGAGGCTGCGCTGGCGCGCGCGCGCGCGACGGGCGTCACCCGGCAGATCGTACCCGCGGTGGCGGCGACCAGTTGGCCCAGGCTACGTGATGTCTGCGGGCGTGATCGGGGCCTGTTCCCGGCCTATGGGCTACATCCGATGTACCTGGCCGAACACCAGCCCGCGCACTTGGGCGAACTGCGCCGATGGATAGAGCGCGAACGGCCCGTGGCCGTCGGCGAGTGCGGCCTGGACTTCTTCGTGGAAGGCCTCGATGCGGATGATCAGCAGCGCTACTTCGAAGGGCAGCTGCACCTGGCGCGCGAGTTCGACCTGCCGGTGATCGTGCATGCGCGCCGCGCAGTAGATGCGGTGATCGCGTCGTTCAAACGCGTGGGTGGCCTGCGTGGCGTGGTGCACAGCTTTTCAGGCAGCCCGGAACAGGCACGCCAGCTGTGGCAGCTGGGCTTCCTGATCGGACTCGGCGGACCGGTAACCTACGAGAGAGCGAATCGCCTGCGCACGCTCGCCCGCTCGATGCCGCTCGATTTCCTGCTGCTGGAAACGGATGCGCCCGACCAGCCCGATGCGGGCATCCGCGGACAGCGCAACGAACCCGCGCGACTGACGGTAGTCCGCGACGCCATTGCCGGACTGCGTGACATAGCGCCTGATGAGCTTGCGCGCGCCACCACGCAGAATGCCGAGCGGTTGTTCGGCCTGCCCGCTGTCGTCCACGACTGAACTTTCAGCGCACGACCTGAACGGGATCAGCCGCCGGGGCGGGCGTCGTCGCGTGATAGGCCTTGACCGCGATCTTCCACGCGTCGCCGTAACGCAGCAGCGTCATGTGGTCCAAGGCCTTCATGTCTGGATAGTCCAGTTCGATCACGGCAGTCGCGACGTCACCGGTCACGGTGATCTGGCGGATCCAGCGTTTGCGCATGCCTTCATCTGCCGGCGCGCGGCCGCTGGAAGAAGCCTTGATGTAGTCCTGCGCCGGCCAGTGCCGATACTGGCCATCCTTGTATCCCACCAGCACGGCATCGTCGGCGAATGCGCGCTGGAAGTGCCGTCGCTGGCCGGTGGCGTGGCCATCCAGATAGGCCTGCAGCGGCAGCCGCACCGCAGCCACGTCATCGCCGCTGGCATTGCCGACATTGTCCGCACCAACCGCTACGACCACCTTGCCGCGGGTGGAACCTGCGCGATTGTGCTGCTGGGCCTGGGCGATCTGGTCCAGCGGATACAGGCCATCGACATGGACACCCAACCGGCCTGCCGCAATCAACGGCGCCATTCCGTTCAGCCCTGCCTGCACATCCCACGGCGGCGTCGCGGGACAGACGACGCGACCCGGCACGCACAGCGCAGCGGGCACCGGGCCGACCAGCGTGACCAGCCGCCCTCCCTCGCGCAGCACCCGGGGTGAGCGCGCCAGCGTATCGCCCCCCACGGTGTCGACCACGATGTCGATATCGTGCACCACCTCCTCGAAGCGGACGTTGCGATAGTCGATCACGTCATCCGCGCCCAGCGCGCGCAGGTATTCATGATTGCGCGCAGATGCGGTCGCGATGACATATGCCCCGCGCGCCTTGGCCAGTTGCACGACCATCGAGCCCACGCCGCCAGCGCCGCCGTGCACCAGCACCCTCTCGCCGGGCTGGACGTCCGCGGCGGCGACCAGATAGCGCCACGCGGCGACCGCCACGGTCGGGTACGCGGCGGCCTCCTGCATGGTGAAAGCCGGCGGCGCCGGCAGGATGGACGCGACCGGCGCCGACACGTATTCCGCGTAACTGCCGGAACGCTCGCGCGGATCCACGATGCCGGCGACGCGATCACCACAGGCGAATGCCGTCACGCCTGGCGCGACCGCCACCACCTCTCCCGCGAAATCGCCACCCGGCGTAGCGGGAAACGGCAGCCGACCCGCTTCCTGCAGTTTCCAGTCGACGGGGTTGATGCTCGCGTAGTGGACGCGCACCAGGACATCCCCTGCCTGCAGTGCGGGGACAGGCACGCGCTCCACGCGCAACGATTCGGGGCCGCCGGCCGCGTGGATGCGCGCAGCGCGCATCGCGTCGGGAACGACCGGACAGGCATGGGCGGCTGCGGCGAAAAGCGGCAGCCCGATCAGCAGCAGAGCGCGGATATGCATGGCCGATGTGATGAAGGAAGGGGCCGCACTATCCCTTCGCCCCATCGCCCTGCACAGGGGGCGTGCGCCGAAGCGCCGCGCCTATGCGCCAAGGCGAGTCACGTGACTCAGTCGCTACCGGACATGACCCTGCGCGGCTTGGCCAGCAGCTCCAGCGCCTTGCCCACCATCGCGAACGCGAATGCGCCGGTGATGTGGGTGGCAGCCCCCAGGCCCGCGCCGCAGTCCAGCTTGAGCGCGGCATCCGCGCCCAGTTGAGGGCGCAGGCCGCAGACGGAGCCGTCGGCCTGCGGATACTTGACGTTCTCCAGCGAGTACACAGCCTGCACGCCGAAATAACGGTCGCGGCTCTTCGGGAAGTTGAACTCCGCACGGAGCTTCTTGCGCACGAGTGCTAGCAGCGCATCGTGTTCGGTACGCGACAGGTCGCGCAGCCGGATCTGGGTGGGATCGGTACGCCCGCCCGCCGAGCCGGAAACCACGATGGGCAGTTTGCGGCGGCGGCACCAAGCGATCATCTCCACTTTCACCCGGAAACTGTCGCAGGCGTCGAGCACCAGGTCGAAGTTCCGATCCAGCAGTTCGACCATGTTGGCGCTGGTAAGGAACTGCGGCACGACATCCACGTCGATCAGCGGATTGATCGCGCGGCAGCGTTCCGCCATCGCCTCGGCCTTGTTGCGACCGTACTGGCCCTCCAATGCCGGCAATTGCCGATTGGTGTTCGACACGCAGATGTCGTCCGCGTCGATCAACGTCAGGTGACCCACGCCCGAGCGCGCCAGCGCTTCCACCACCCACGAGCCCACGCCGCCCATGCCGACCACCGCCACGCGCGCAGCGGCATGGCGGGTCACCGCCCCCACGCCGTACAGCCGGTCGATGCCGCCGAAGCGGTCCTTGAGTTCTTTCTTCATGTCACCAGTTTAAAGCGTGGCGCGAACCGTGACGCGCGTCGTACCATCGCGGCGTCAACCACATGGAGCCCGCCGCATGGCCAGCCAGCCCGAGATCAAGAAGCCTTCCGCCGCCTCACGCTACCTGTTCCTGTTCCTGATCGGCCTGGTGGTGGGCGCCGTCTGCACGGTGATGGCGATGCGTGCGTTGCAGGCACGACAGGATCCATTCCCGCACGCGGTGATGCACGTGATGGCCAAGCACTCCGGGCAATTGTCGGACAAGGTGAAGCAGAATCGTTGCGCCGCGACCGACACGATTCCGCACGTACGCACGCTGCGGGCGATCGCCAACGACCTGGAGGTCGCTTTCCCGGGCCTGGCCGACGACTCGCGCTTCAAGACCCACACCAGCCAGTTCCGGGCAGACCTCGACGCCGCCCTGAATGCGCCGCCGACCGATTGCGTCGCCGCCGGGGCGGTGGTGGAGAAGATCGGCACGGATTGCAAAGCCTGCCACCAGGACTTCCGCGGCTAATCGCACGGCCGGCGTCTGAATCGCAACTGAGAACCGGGCCGCTCATGCGGCCCGGTTCTCATCATGTTCACGCGATGCTGTGGAGCATGGCCATCGAACGGCCCCATCACCACGCGGGGCCGGCCACCCACAGGAGATTTCCATGAACATGCGCCTGCTTGTCATCGGCCTGACCGCCACCGTCGCGCTCGCCGGCTGCGCCAGCACGTCGCCGGGCTACGGCAGCGGTTATGGCGGCGGTTACAGCAACACTGCCCCCGCCAACCGGTACTGCGCGGATTGCGGCATCGTCGAACGCATCGATGTCGTGTCGTCGGGCCGCAGCGCGCCGTCCGCCACCGGCGCGGTATTGGGCGGTATCGTCGGCGCGGTCGCCGGCCGCCAGATTTCCGATCGCACCGGCGGTAGTGAAGGCAACAAGAATGTGTCCACCGTGGCCGGCGCCGTCGCGGGTGCGGCCGCAGGCAACGCCATCCAGAACCGCACCACCGGCGAAACCTACAACGTGACCGTGCGGATGGATGACGGTCGCCGCGTCACGATCAGCCAGCGCGATCTGGGTGGCATCCGCGAGAACACTTACGTGCGTATCCAGAACGGTCGCGTGGTACTGCGCTGATCGCAACCGCGACCAAGAACCAAGAAAAAGCCCGGCATCAGCCGGGCTTTTTCTTGTGGAGCACGCGCTGTTGCGCGGTTCGGCGGTCGGGTCAGACGGGCTGCACGGCATCCGCCTGCAGGCCCTTCTGGCCCTGCACGACGGTGAAGCTGACCTTCTGTCCTTCCTTCAGGCTCTTGAAGCCCTGGGTCTGGATGGCGCGGAAGTGCACGAACACGTCTTCGCCATTCTCGCGGCTGATAAAGCCGAAGCCCTTGGCATCGTTGAACCATTTCACGGTTCCGGTTTCACGATCAGACATCTACTTGCTCCTTGAAACGGGTGGTGGATACGCCTGCTGGGCGGCTGGTTGCAAGGAGGAAGCGAGGTACAAGGATGCAGCGGATCATGGATCTACCCCATCAGGCCACGATTCACGGTGACCTTGGCAACGGCAGCGGCCGCACAGTAACCCGGCATTTGGCAAAATGCAAACGCTTGAACGAAAAAGTCAACCCCCTGCCAACCCCTTGATTCACTAGGAGAATTGTTTGGATATCCAGATGCTTTACTACGCCCTGGCCGTGGTGCTGATCCTGGTTGGCATCGCGGGGGTGATCCTGCCCGCCCTGCCCGGCCTGCCTCTGGTATTCGGCGGCATGCTGCTGGCTGCCTGGGCGGGCGATTTCCAGCAGATCGGCTGGGGCACGCTGGTCGTGCTGGGCCTGCTGACCGCGCTGTCCTTCGCCGTCGACATCTTCTCCACCGCAATCGGTGCGCAGCGGGTCGGCGCGAGCCGCAAGGCATTACTGGGGACCGTGCTGGGCACGTTCGCCGGCCTGTTCTTCATGCCCATCGGCCTGCTCGCGGGCCCCTTCATCGGCGCGCTGCTGGGCGAACTCTGGCATGGCCGGGAATTCCGCCAGGCCACCAAGGTGGGCCTGGGCACCTGGCTTGGCATCCTGTTGGGCGTGGTGCTCAAGCTGGGCCTGGCATTCGCGATGCTGGGACTATTCGTGTTCGCCTGGATCTTTTGAACACCACGTCGCACGTCCCATCCGCGCCGGCTGGCAGAATGTCGCCGCCCCCACCTTCGAGCCCCTGCATGACGCACCCCACCCGGCTTCTGCCCCTGGTAATCGGAGTTACCTTCGTACTGAGCGCCCAAGCACAGGAAAACGCCCCCGCCGGAACGGCCGCCGAGGCCTGCTTCTCGCTCGAGAACGACGCCGCACGCCTGGCCTGCTATGACGCAGCACTTGGGCGCACTGCGGCCGACACCCGACAGGCCGACGAACAGGCGCTGGCTGCCCGGGAAGCCGAAATCCAGGCGCGCGCGCAAGCTCGTGCCGAAGCCAAGGCTACCGCCGACATGGAGACCGGCCAGGATCTTCCCCTCAGCCAGCGTACGCGCCGCCGCCTGGGCGCATGGTTCCGTACAGACGATCCGGCCGACGCCGACCTGATCGCCAATGCGGGGCGCGGCTCGCTGCTGGACAGCCGTTGGGAGCTGGCCAAGGACTCCAAGCTGGGCGTGTTCCAACTGCGCGCCTACAAGCCCATGTACCTGCTGCCCGCGTTCTGGACCAGCCAGGTCAACGAGACGCCGTCTTCGCCCAACCCGGACAACACCGTCACCGAGCCACAGGACCTGCAGGACATCGAGGCGAAGTTCCAGTTGAGCTTCAAGACCAAGTTCGCGGAGAACCTGTTCGGCGACAACGGCGACGTCTGGGGCGCCTACACCCAGAGCTCGCGCTGGCAAGTCTACAACGGCGACGAATCACGCCCGTTCCGGGAGACGAACTACGAGCCGGAAGTGATGCTGGTGTTCCGCAACAACTACAGCATCGCCGGCTGGAAGGGCCGCATGGCCGGCATCGCGCTCAACCACCAGTCCAATGGCCGCAGCGATCCGCTGTCGCGCAGTTGGAACCGCGTCATCGCCACCATCGGCCTGGATCGCGACAACTGGGCATTGGTACTGCGTCCCTGGTACCGCGTGCCGGACGGCAACGACGACGATAACCCCGACATCGAGGACTACATCGGCCGCGGCGATGCGATGCTCACCTACGCACGCAACGGCCATGTGTTCACGGTACTGGGCCGGCATTCGCTGCGTGGAGGCGACGACTCGCATGGTGCCCTGCAGGTGGACTACGGGTTCCCGATCAACCGGAGCTTCCGTGCACACCTGCAGCTGTTCCACGGCTACGGTGAAAGCCTGATCGACTACAACCACAAGGCCACCTATATCGGCCTGGGCATCTCCCTGCTGGACTGGTACTGATGGGCGACGTGACGATCTACCACAACCCGGCCTGCGGTACGTCGCGCAACACGCTGGGATTGATCCGCAATGCCGGCATCGAGCCGCACGTCATCGAGTACCTGAAGACGCCACCGGACCGCGTCACCCTGCTGTCGCTGATCGCGGCGATGCGGGTGCCGGTTCGCGAGGTGGTGCGCGCCAAGGAGACCCTGTACTCGGACCTCGGCCTGGCCGATGCGGACGACGACGCGCTGGTCGATGCGATGCTGGCCCACCCGGTGCTCATCAACCGGCCGATCGTGGTGGCACCGATGGGAACCACACTCTGCCGCCCCTCGGAGCGTGTGCTGGACATCCTGCCGCGACCGCAACAGGGCGCCTTCGCGAAGGAAGACGGAGAACGCGTGGTGGACGCGGCCGGAAATCGCATCGTCTGACGTAAAATCTGGCGCAGGAAGCCACTCGACCTGCCAAGGAAGCACCATGCCCCGCCCGCGCCGTTCGTTCTTCGCCTACGCCTCCGCCCTGCTCGGGCTGCTCAGCCTGATGGCAGTGCTCTGCTTCCACCATCCCGAACTGCTGACCAGCAAGGAGTTCCGCGCGGTCTACAACGAGCAGTTCGCGCGCCACCTGTTGCTGGTCGGTTTGGCAGCGGCGTTCGGCATGGGCACGCTGGCCATCCTGCGCGACCGCAACAAGCGCATCGCCCTGGTCGGCGTGGGCGGTGCCACGCTCGCCGTGCTGCTGGGTGGCACCAACGTGCAGTTCGACGCCATCGGCAAGACGCCCTACTCGCTGGGCCTGGACTGGTTCGTGATCTCGCTGTTCTTCTCGGCGCTGGTGTTCGTGCCGCTGGAGCACTACCTGGGCAAGCGCCGCGTTTCGCCGTTGCGCCCCGGCTGGCGCACGGACGTGGGCTACTTCTTCATGAGCCACGTGCTGGTGCAGTTCATCCTGATCCTGGTGACAGCATCCACCTCCACCATCGCCGGGTTGGCGGCTTTCCCGGCACTGAAGGACGCCATCCAGTCGTTGCCCGTGTGGGCGCAGTTCCTGATCGCAGTGTTCGTGGCCGACCTGGCCCAGGCGCTGCTGCACCGTGCGTACCACAACATTCCGTGGCTCTGGCGCTTCCATGCCGTCCATCACTCGAGTCGCGAAATGGACTGGCTGGCAGGTTCGCGCATCCATTTTGTCGAAATCGTGCTGACCCGCAGCGCGGTGCTGCTGCCGCTGCTGATCCTCGGGTTCTCGGCACCCGCGGTGAACGCCTACGTGATCCTGGTCGGCCTGCAAGCCGTACTGGCGCATGCCAACCTCGGCATCCGCTTCGGCGTGCTGGAGTACCTGCTGGTGCTGCCGCGCTACCACCACTGGCACCACGCGCGGCACAAGGACTACCTGGATGTGAACTACGCCATCCACCTCCCGCTGGTGGACATGCTGATGGGCACTTTCAAGCTGCCGCCGAAGCAGGAAGACTGGCCCGAGGAGTACGGCGTGATGAAGCTGGAGACGGTGCCGCGCGGCATTCTGCGCCAGCATCTGATGCCGTTTCAGGGCGGGCGGAAGTTCGACGAGTATGTGGACTGAGAGAGCACCGTGCTCCCTGTAGGAGCGACGTGAGTCGCGACCGCACGCCAAAGACGGGCAGGAACGCAGCTCCAGGCGATGTATTTCAGGCGCACCCCGCTCGTGGCCTCGGCTTCACGCGATTTCCCGATCCGCGGTCGCGACTCACGTCGCTCCTACATTGGATCAGGTGCCCGTCACGTCCAGTCGGTCAGCCCTTCGCGGGCATAGACTTCCTTGAAGCTAGGCAGCGCTTTCATCCGCTGTGCATACGCCTGCAGCACCGGCCAGGTGTCGGTGGGTTTGGGCATGTTGCGCGACCAACGCATCAGCATGGTCAGCAGGAAGTCGGCGGCGCTGCGCTGTGAACCCAGCAGGTAGGGGCCATCTGCTTCCAGATGGTCGGCGACCTGCCCCCACGCCTTCTCCAGCTTCACCCGCGCATGCTGCTGCGTGGCCTCGACGTTGGGCTCGCCGGCGATCTCGGCGGAATAGAACCAGGCGCGATACGCGGGCATCAGCGTGTTTGCGCAGAACAGCATCCAGCGGTAGTACTGCGCACGCTGCGTGCTCGCCACCGCAGGCGCCAGCTCCGCACGCGGATGCGTGTCGGCGAGGTGCATCAGGATCGCGGCGGTCTCGGTGATCACCTGCCCGTCCATCACCAGCGTGGGCACCACCCCGGCGGGATTGAGCTTCAGGTAGTCGTCCGATTTCTGGTCGCGCTTGTCGAAGTCCAGCTCATGCAGCTCATGCGGGATGCCCAGCTCGATCAGCAGCCAGTGGACGACCAGGCTGGCGGTGCTGCGGGAGTAGTACAGCGTCGTCGACATGCAGGACCTCTTGAAGTTTGAGCCCCTCTCCCTGCGGGAGAGGGGTTGGGGTGAGGGGTAACGCAAGTCCGAATGATTCAAACATCCTGACTCCGCTTTCCCTCATCTGCCCTTCGGGCACCTTCTCCCGAGGGGAGAAGGAACCAGCATCAGGCCACCACCACCGGAATCTTCCCGATCCGCGCCTGCCATTCCTTCGGACCGGTCTGGTGCACCGAGGTGCCCTGCGAATCGACGGCCACCGTCACCGGCATGTCCTGCACGGTGAACTCGTAGATGGCTTCCATGCCGAGGTCGGCGAAGCCGACGACCTTGGCCGCCTTGATTGCCTTCGAGACGAGGTACGCCGCGCCGCCGACCGCCATCAGATAGGCCGACTGGTGCTTCTTGATCGCCTCGATCGCCGCTGGGCCGCGCTCGGCCTTGCCGACCATGCCCAGCAGGCCGGTCTGCGCCAGCACCTGTTCGGTGAACTTGTCCATGCGGGTGGCGGTGGTGGGGCCCGCCGGGCCGACAACTTCATCGCGCACCGGATCGACCGGGCCGACGTAGTAGATGAAACGCCCCTTGAGATCGACCGGCAGTGGCTCGCCCTTGTTGAGCATGTCGACCATGCGCTTGTGCGCGGCGTCGCGGCCGGTCAGCAGCTTGCCGTTGAGCAGCAGCACTTCGCCGGGCTTCCAGCTGGCCACGTCTTCGCGCGTCAGCGTGTCGAGGTTGACGCGACGGCCCTTCGAGGCGTCGTAGGTCAGCTCCGGCCAGTCCTCCAGCGAGGGCGGGTCCAGCATCACCGGGCCGCTGCCGTCGAGGGTGAAGTGCGCATGGCGGGTGGCGGCGCAGTTCGGGATGAGCGCAATCGGCAGGTTGGCCGCGTGGGTCGGGTAATCCTTGACCTTGATGTCGAGCACGGTGGTCAGGCCACCCAGGCCCTGCGCGCCGATGCCGAGCGCGTTGACCTTCTCGTACAGCTCCAGCCGCAGTTCCTCGGCGCGGTTGGACGGACCACGCGCCTGCAGGTCGGTGATGTCGATCGGCTCCATCAGCGATTCCTTCGCCAGCAGCATCGCCTTCTCGGCGGTACCGCCGATGCCGATGCCGAGCATGCCCGGCGGGCACCAGCCGGCGCCCATCGTCGGCACGGTCTTCAGCACCCAGTCGACGATGGAATCGGAGGGGTTGAGCATGGCGAACTTCGACTTCGCCTCGGAACCACCGCCCTTGGCGGCGACGATCACGTCGACGGTATTGCCCGGTACCACCTTCACGTTGACCACGCCGGGTGTGTTGTCCTTCGTGTTGGTGCGCTTGCCGGCCGGGTCGGCCAGCACGCTGGCGCGCAGCTTGTTGTCGGGATGGTTGTAGGCGCGGCGCACGCCTTCGTGGACCATGTCCTCCACGCCCATCGTGGCGTCGTCCCAGCGCACGTCCATGCCGATCTCGAGGAACACGGTGACGATGCCGGTATCCTGGCAGATCGGGCGGTGGCCCTCGGCGCACATGCGCGAGTTGATCAGGATCTGGGCGATGGCGTCCTTCGCGGCCGGCGATTCCTCGCGCTCGTAGGCGGCGGCGAGGTTCTGGATGTAGTCGACCGGGTGGTAGTAGCTGATGTACTGCAGGCCATCGGCGATGGACTGGATGAGGTCTTCCTGCTTGATCGAGGTCATGGGGCGGGCAAAGCCGGGGCTGCCGGTGGGTAGCGGGCGGAAGCGCCCATTTTAGGCCAAAGTGACGCGTCGCCCGCCTGTCACAGCCAGGCCCCCTGCCCCGTCTTTGGTCGCATGAACGCCGAAAACACCTTCGAAGCCCACCGTTCCCGCCTGTTCGGCCTGTCGTACCGCCTGCTGGGCAGCCGCAGCGATGCCGAGGACGTGGTCCAGGACACCTGGCTACGCTGGCAACAGGCTGACAGGACAGGCATCCGCGACCCCGAAGCCTGGCTGGTCACTGCGGCCACCCGGCTTGGCATCGACCGGCTGCGCGCCGCGCGCGTGCAGCGCGAGCATTACACCGGCCCGTGGCTGCCCGCCCCGTCGGAGATCGACGAATCCCCGACCCCCGAACATTCCGCCGAGGTCGCCGAGCAGGTCTCGCTGGCCTTCCTCGCCGTACTGGAACGGCTGGGCCCGGAGGAACGCGCGGCCTTCCTGCTGAAGGAGGCCTTCGACTACGACTACGCGCAGATCGCGCCGCTGCTGGGCCAGAGCGAGGCGAATTGCCGGCAGATGGTCCACCGCGCGCGCGAACGCGTGCAGGCGGGCCGGCCGCGCTTCGACGTTCCCCGCGAGAACCACCGCCGCCTGCTGGAGCGCTTCATGCAGGCTGCGCGGCGCGGCGACCAGCCCGCCATCACCGCCCTGCTGCGCGAGGACGCGCAACTGGTCTCCGACGGCGGCGGCAAGGCCGTGGCGGTCATCCGTCCGCTGCTGGGCGCGGTACGCATCGCGCGGCTGTTCTGGGCGGCGTATCGCCGGCAGGATCCGGCAATCACTTGGCGCATGGGCACCGTCAATGGCGAGCCCGCGATCCTGCGCTACCGCGACGATGCACTGGCGGCGGTGATGGTGGCGGTCAGCGATGGCGAACGCATCAGCGAGTTGTTCACCGTCGCCAATCCCGACAAGTTGGGCACGGCTGTCACGGCGAAGGACGGTGGCGCGTCCTGGTAGTGAAGGCGGCCACGGTGGCCGCCACGGAAGCCCTGCCATGAGCCAGAAGTTCCATCGCGTCGACTATCCCAAGCACGTCCCCGAAGCCTTCCGCGGCCTGTACGCCGCCAGCACCGCCCTGCACAACGGCGCGCTGGGCAAGGAATTCCTCGAACTGGTCTTCCTGCGCGTCTCCCAGATCAACGGCTGCGCGTACTGCATGGACATGCACGGCGGCGCCTTGCGCAAGGCCGGCGTGGAGCCGCGCAAGCTGGACACGCTGGCCGGCTGGCGCGACAGCCGCTTCTTCGACGCCCGCGAAGGCGTGGCGCTCGCCTGGGCGGAACAGCTGACCACCCTGCCCTCGGGCGCGCCCGCCGATGCGACCTACGAGGCGCTGAAGGAGCACTTCGATGAATCCGGCATCGCCGAACTGACCATGGCGGTGGCCACGATCAACGCCTGGAACCGGCTGGGCGTGGGCATGCAGCCGATCCTGCCCTGATCGCGGGGACGCCTCAGGCGGCACAATGGGGACCATGGAAACCCTGGTCCTCATCCTCGATCTGGTCGGCACGTTCGTGTTCGCACTCAGCGGCGCCATGCTGGGCGTGCGGCGCCGGCTGGACATCTTCGGCGTGCTGGTGCTGTCGTTCATCGCTGCGACCGCAGGCGGCATCACCCGCGACCTGCTGATCGGCGCCACCCCACCCGCGGCGCTCAGCGACTGGCGCTATCCGGTCACTTCACTGGCCGCCGGCGTGGTGACGTTCTTCCGCGCGTCACTGATCGAGAAGCTGCACCATCCGGTGCGGCTGTTCGACGCCATGGGCCTGGCGCTGTTCGCCGTCGCCGGCACGCAGAAGGCACTGGAGTACGGCATCTCACCCCCGATGGCCGCCGCGATGGGCATGCTCACCGGCATCGGTGGCGGGATCGCCCGCGACCTGCTGCTCGCCCAGGTGCCGCTGGTGCTGCGCGCCGAGCTTTATGCGGTCGCGGCGCTGGCTGGCGCGCTGGTCGTCGCCGTCGGCCACTGGCTGGCGCTGCCCATGGTGCCCTGCGCCGTGGTGGGCGCGGCTTTCTGCTTCGGCCTGCGCATGATGGCAGTGACCTATGGCTGGCACCTGCCGGTGGCGCTGCAATCCGGTGGCGATGGCGAGCCGCCCGGTCCGCTGAAGTAGCGCAACGCCGGCGGTCTTGCGCCCAAGCGTGGCCCTGCACCGACGAACCGTGCGGACCGCCGCACCCGGTGGCGTTAGCATGGCGCCACCTGCGTCCTGATCGACACCATGGCCATCGCCACCTCCCATCCGCTGGACCTGCCCCGCCAGCGCGTCTTCTGGTTGCTGCACCTGTCGGGCTGGGGCGCCTACTTCGCGCAGGGCTGCCTGTATGCCGTCGCCCACGGCAAGCCCTCCGGCTACTGGGTGGTGCCCGCGACCGCCGCGACCATGGGTGCGCTGGTCACGCTGGGCCTGCGCTTCCTGCTGAGGACCTATTGGAGCCTGCCGCCCCGTCAGCTGCTGGCATTGATGATTCCCGTGGTCCTGGCCAGCTCGGCACTGATCGATTTCGTCACACGCGAAGTCCTGGTGGATTTCTGCGAGACCTGCAAGCCGACCACCCGGCTGGAGTTCATCGCCTATTCGCTCGGCTACATCTATGTGGTGCTGGCCTGGGTCGGCGCGTACATGGGCATCAAGTACTACCAGCAGCTGCAGGGCGAAACCGAGCGCACGCTGGCCGCGCGCAGCATGGCGCACCAGGCGCAGCTGAAGATGCTGCGCTACCAGCTCAATCCGCATTTCCTGTTCAACACGCTCAATGCGATTTCGACGCTGATCCTGGACCGCGACAATGTCACCGCCAACCGCATGGTGCAGGGCCTGTCGTCGTTTCTCCGGCACTCGCTGGACAACGACCCGATGCAGCGCGTCACGCTGCGCCAGGAACTCGATGCACTGACCCTTTACCTGGATATCGAGAAGATCCGCTTCGCCGAGCGGTTGCGCATCGAGACCGACATCGACGAGCACTGCTGGCGTGCGCTGCTGCCCAGCCTGTTGCTGCAACCGCTGGTGGAGAACGCCATCAAGTATGCCGTTGCCAAGCAGGTCGCAGGCGGCCTGTTGCGTATCGAAGCCGAACGGGACGGTGCGCAACTGGTGCTGCGCGTCATCGATGACGGCCCCGGCTGCGGAAGCCTGGAGGGCGATGAACTGCCGCCCGGCAAGGGCGTGGGCCTCCGCAATACGCGCGAACGCCTGAGCGTGCTGTACGGCGGGTCCGGTGGCTTCTCCGTACGCAATCTGGAGCGCGGCATCGAAGTCACCCTGCGCCTGCCTTTCGAAACCTCGCAGACGCTGGCGGACTGAGCCCATGGACAACGCCACCCCACCGCCCCGCCCGGCACGACTGCGCGCCTTCATCGTCGACGACGAACCGCTGGCGCGGCGCGGACTGGAAATCCGACTGGCCGCGCATGCCGACATCGACATCGTCGGCCAGTATGGCGATGGCGCATCCGCCGTCGCAGGCCTGCGCGAACACCGGCCTGACCTGATGTTCCTGGATGTGCAGATGCCGGGGATGGACGGCTTCCAGACATTACGTGCGATTCCCGCCAGCGAGATGCCGCTGGTGGTGTTCGTCACCGCCTACGACCATTACGCCATCCGCGCCTTCGAGGCCTCTGCAACCGACTATCTGCTCAAGCCCGTGGACGATTCACGGCTGGCGCAGGCCCTGTCACGCGTGCGCCAGGCGCGCGCGCAGCGCGAGGCCAGCGGCCACTGCGCCACCCTGCTCGGCCTGCTGGGCGAACTGAGCGGCCGTCCGCCCCTGCACCTCGACGAAGCCCTCAAGCCCGATGCGCTGGACCTGCTGCGGCGGGAGGAAAAGCTGGCCATCCGCGACGGTGGCCGTACCGTGCGCGTGGACCTGCACAACATCCGCTGGATCGATGCCGCGGGTGACTACATGTGCATCCACGTGGATGGCGAAGGCCAGACCGGCACGACCCTGATCCTGCGCGCCACCATGCGCGAGCTCGAGAAGCAGTTGGATCCGCAGCGCTTCCCGCGCATCCATCGCTCCACCATCGTCAATGCGCGCCGGGTGGTCGAGATGCGGCCACATACCAATGGGGAAAGCTTCCTGCGGCTGGACTGCGGCCAGGAGCTGAAACTGTCACGCAGCCATCGCGACAAGCTAGCGGTGCTGCTGTAACCCGTTCTTATGTAGGAGCGACGTGAGTCGCGACCGCACGGCAGCCATTGCCGTGGCACATGACGCGCGCAAATCGATGTCGACATGCCAACATCGCGCCCTCTGTCGAGGCGCAACGAAATCCGACGCGTACGGTCGCGACTCACGTCGCTCCTACAGCAGTGCCAACCACGCGTAACGCGAATTCTCGATCTTCGGTTCATCGCGCCCGTTCCACCACTTGCCGCAATACGGCACGTGGCATGACTTCCGGGCCATAACCATCACGGAAGACGCGCGCATCGTGCGCTCCGCCGAGACCGGAGCGGACCTGCACGATGAAACTCACCGAAGCCTCCCTGCGCAATCCCGCTGCCGTCGCGGTGGTCGTGGCCATGGTCTGTGCCTTCGGCCTGATGAGCCTGATGAAGCTGCCGCTGCAGCTGTTCCCCGACATCGAGCGGCCGCAGATGTCGATCCAGACCGGCTGGCGCGCGGCATCGCCGCAGGAGATGGAGTCGGAAATCGTCGAGCCCATCGAAGCCGTGATGCAAGGTCTGCCAGGCCTGGAGGAGATCTCCTCCAACGTCAACGCGGGCAACAGCTTCATCAACCTCACCTTCGCCGTCGGCAGCGACATGGACGCCATGCTGGTGGAGGTGCTGTCGCGCATGAACCGGCTGCAGCCGCTGCCGCGCGATGCGACACCGCCGGTCGTGCAGGCGGGCGCCGACAATGCCAACAACTCGCTCACCTATTTCTTCGTGCAGAAGCTGCCGGGCACGCGTGGCGACATCCTCGACTACCGGCAGATGATCGAGGACCGCATCGTCCCGCGCATCTCCGCAGTGCAAGGGGTGGCCGGCGTCGAGATCAACGGCGGCGCAGAGGAAGAGCTGACCATCACCCTCAATCTGGAACGTGCGGCCGCGCTGGGCATCCAGATTCCCGACGTCGCCGCCGTCGCGGCGCGCGCCACCGACGTGTCCGGCGGTGTGGTGGAAGCCGGGCGGCGCGAGTACGTGCTGCGTTTCGCCGGGCGCTATTCGCCCGAGGCCCTGGGCGAGCTGATCCTGGCCTGGCGCGATGGCCGGCCGGTACGGCTTGGCGATGTCGCTCGCGTCGAAGTGAAGCGACCGGAGCAGCGCTTCTTCGCGTACCAGAACGGAAACCCTGCCATCGGACTGCGCATCCTGCGCGAGAACGGGGCCAACGTGCTGGACACGCTGGATGAAGTGAAGCGCGTCGTCGCGGACGTCCGCGAGCAGGAGCTGAAGCCGCTCGGTCTGGATATCGCGCAGAGTTTCGATGCCTCGGTATTCATCAACCGTGCGCTCGGCCTTCTGTCGGGCAGCCTCACCGTCGGCGTGCTGCTCGCGGTCGGCTGCCTGTGGTGGTTCCTGCGCGATGTGCGTGCCACCGCACTGATCGCGTGCGCCATCCCCATTTCGTTGCTGGCCACCTTCATCGTGCTGCAGCTCACCGGCCGCAGCCTCAACGTCATCTCGCTGGCGGGGCTCGCGTTCGCGGTCGGCATGGTGATGGATGCCGCCGTAGTCGTCGCGGAGAACATCGTGCGGCTGCGCGAGGAAGGCATGCCGGCAGCGCGCGCCGCCCTGGAGGGTACGCGCCAGGTGGGTGGCGCGCTGGTGGCATCCACGCTCACCACCGTGGCCGTGTTCCTGCCGGTGATCTTCATGGATGACGTGGAAGGCCAGCTGTTCGCCGACCTCGCGCTGACCATCTCCATCGCAGTGGGCATCTCGCTGCTGATCGCCATCACCGTGCTGCCAGCCGCCGCCGGCAGCTGGCTGCGCACGCGTCCCGGCGACGCCACCCAGCACCGCGCCTGGTCGCGCGTCAGCGACTGGGCGCTGCGTGTCACGGAGGGTCGTCCGCGTCAGCTTGCGTGGGTCGGCGCACTGGTGCTCGCGCCCGTACTGCTGGCGACGCTGCTGATGCCGCAGATCGACTACCTGCCGCCGGTGAAGCGTGCCGCGGTGGATGCCTTCTTCAACTTCCCGCCCGGCATGAGCCCGGAACGCGTGAACCGCGAGATCGCCCCCGTGGTGCTCGAGCGCATGCGGCCGTACATGGAGGGCGAAAAGGGTCCGCAGCTGAGCAACTGGTACCTCAACCTGTGGCCGGGCGGTGGTTCGCTCGGCGCGCGCGTGGTCGATCCCGCCGATATCGGCGAGCTGGAACGCATCGTGCGCGACGAGATCGTCGTCGGCTTTCCGGACACGCGCGCCTTCGCCAGCGAAGGCGAACTGTTCGGCAGCTTCGGCGGATCGGCACGCGCCATCGCCATCCACCTGCAGCACAGCGATGGCGATGCACTGGCGCGGGCGGCGGAAGCAGGACGCAAACTGCTGTCGGAGCGCTTCGCCGGCGCCAACGTGCAGGCGTGGCCCAATGCCGATGCCGGCACGCCGGAGCTGCGGGTGAATCCTGACGACCGCCGCCTGGCGGAAGCGGGCTGGCGGCGGCCCGAGCTGGGCACCGTCGTACGTGCGCTGGGTGACGGCCAGTGGCTGGGCGAGCATTTCGACGGCGACCGCCGGCTCGCCATCATCCTGCGCAGCGACCGCGCCGACGATGTCGAACGGCTGGGCGCGGCGCCCCTGGCGACACCCCAGGGCGGCGTACTGAGCCTGGCCGAACTCGCGCAGGTGGACACGGTGCTCGCACCCAACCAGTTGCGCCGCATCGACCGTCGCCGCACGGTGACGCTGACCGTCGATCCCCCTGCTGCGATGTCGCTGGAAGAAGCGCTGGACATCGTCAATGACGAGATCGTGCCTGCATTGCGCGATGGGCTGCCCCCCGACGCCGCCATCCGGATTTCCGGCAGCGCCGACCGGCTCGGCGAAGTTGTGCGCAGCATGGGCACGAACTTCGTGATCGCGCTGGTGGTGCTGTTCATGCTGATGGCGGCGATGTTCAAGTCATTGCGCGACAGCGCCTTCGTCATGGCCACCCTGCCGATGGCGGTGCTCGGGGGCGTGCTGGGCCTGCGCGTGCTGGACTTGGCCGCCGGACAAACGCTGGACCTGCTGTCGATGATCGGCTTCATCATGCTGCTGGGCATGGTGATCAACAACGCCATCCTGCTGGTGGCGCAGGCACGCGAGGCACAGGCTGGCGGCGCATCGCTGGACGAAGCGCTGAAACAGGCCCTGGAACAGCGCCTGCGACCGATCCTGATCGCGGCGCTGACCGGTGTGCTGGGCGCATTGCCGATGGCAATCAATCCCGGCCCCGGCGCGGTGATCTACCGCGGCCTCGCCGCGGTCTCGGTCGGCGGCGTGGCGCTGAGCCTGCTGTTCACCGTGGTGCTGGTGCCCGCCCTGCTGCGGCTGGCTGGCTCACGCGTCGCCCGCGCGGACGTACGCGACACCCCCGTCACGCCGCTTCCGTCCCCTGCGACTTGATTCCCTCCCCCTTCCTGGAAAACGACATGCGCACCCTGCACAAGACCCTGATTGCCGCCGCATTGGCGGGTGTCCTCGCCCTGCCCCTGCTGAAACTGGACGCCGACGCCAGCGCCCCCGAAACGCCGGATGCACCGCCGGCGATCGTCAGTGTCGCGCCGGCGGTGAATGCGGAGTTCGCGCCGCGCCACTGGGCGCCCGGCAGCGTGATCAGCCGGCAGGACGCGCGCGTCGCCAGCGAACAGGGCGGGCGCGTCGTCGAGGTGGTCGAGGTGGGCGAACGCATACGCGCCGGCCAGGCGCTGGCGGTGCTGGACGACACGGCATTGCGGCTGCGCGAGCAGGAAGGCCGCGCCGACCTGGCCCGCATCCAGGCCCAGCTCGACCTTGCGACGCGGCAGGAACAGCGCTACGCGCAACTGGCCGCACAACAGAACATCGCCCGCGCGCAGTACGAACAGCTGCGGGCCGACCGCGACATGCTGGTGCAGGAGCGTGCACGCGCACTCGCGCAACTGGCGCAGACGCGTCACCAGCGCGAACAGATGGTGGTGCGCGCTCCGTTCACCGGAATCGTCGCCGAACGCCACACCCAATTGGGCGAATACCTGACCACCGGCGCGTCCGTCGCGCGCCTGGTGGACACGGCATCGCAGGAAGTCCGCGTGCGTGCGCCGGTGGACCTGGCGCAGCACCTGGGCACGGGCACCCCGGTGCTCGTGCGCACGGGCGACACCGAGCGCGTCTGGCCGGTGACCGCGCTGGTGCCGGTGGGCGACGAATCCTCGCGGCAGCTGGAACTGCGCATCGCCATCGATGCCACCCAGATGCCGGTGGGCAGTGCGGTGGACGTCGGACTTCCCAGCGCAGGCACGCGCAACGTGGTCGCGGTGCCGCGCGACGCGGTGATGCTGCGTCGCGAAGGCGACTTCGTGATGCGCGTGGATGGCACCGGCAAGGCCGAACGCTTGGCGGTGGAAACCGGTGCCGAAGTGGATGGCCTGGTCGAGGTGACCGGCGATGTGCGCGTCGGCGACCGTTTGATCGTACGTGGCGGCGAACGCGTCGAGCCCGGGCAGGCGGTTAGCATCCAGCCGGCATCCTTGGCGGTCGCGATGCGCTGAGCGGGGTGCGAGGCGGCGCGGATCGCGGCTGGCGTTGTCCGTAACCTGGAGAGGTCCGGTCGAACGGGGTCATACCGCTTCCCCGAACAACTGGATACGGATGCACGGAAAACGTCCAGTCGCGATCCGCGTCGCTTCCTGGTGATGCCCCTCATATCACTGTGGTGTGGGAGCGACGTCAGTCGCGATCAGGCACTGCATCCGTCCCGTCGCGACTGACGTCGCTCCCACAGGCACCGGGCCGCGCTTTCACCCCAAATCCATCCGGGGCAGGCACAATCCACGCATGGCCTCGTCACCCCCGCCCGCGGGCAAGCCCAAGGGCGTCGCCCCGCGTCCTGCCACCAAGCCGAACCTGCGCGAGCGCTTCGATGCGATGCGCAACCTGGCGCCGTTCCTGCGCCAGATCTGGCAGACAAGTCGTGTCCTGACCACCGCCAGCCTGGGCCTGCGCGTGATCCGCGCGCTGCTGCCCATCGTCACGCTGTACATCGGCAAGCTGATCATCGACGAAGCCATCCGCCTGGTCGGCGCCGGCGTGCCGCAGGAAGGCCTGATGGCTGCGTGGCGCAGCGGCGTGCTGGACCATCTGCTTTGGTTGTTGGCGGTGGAATTCGCGCTGGCGATCCTGTCCGATCTGCTGGGTCGCATGGTGAGCTATGCCGATGCCCTGCTGTCGGAGTTGTTCACCAATGCCACCAGCATCCGCCTGATGGAACACGCGGCCACGCTGGACCTGGAGGACTTCGAAGACCCGGACCTGCAGGACAAGCTGGACCGCGCGCGCCGCCAGACCATGGGCCGGATGAACCTGATGAGCCAGCTGTTCGGCCAGGTGCAGGACGCCATCACCGTGGTCGGCTTCGCCGCGGGTTTGCTGGTGTATGCGCCCTGGCTGATGGTGCTGCTGGCGGTGGCACTGATTCCCGCCTTCATCGGCGAAGCGCACTTCAATGCGGTGGGCTACTCGTTGAATTTCCAGTGGACGCCGGAGCGGCGGCAACTGGAGTACATGCGGCAGATGGGTGCCAGCGTGGAAACGGCGAAAGAGGTGAAGATCTTCAACCTCCACCGCTTCCTGATCAGCCGCTACCGCACCCTGGCCGACAAATTCTTCATCGCCAACCGCGCGCTGGCGCGGCGCCGTGCGGTCTGGGGCACGCTGCTGGCGGCGCTGGGCACGCTGGGGTACTACGTGGCGTACGGCTACATCGCCTGGCGCACGGTACGCGGCGACTTCAGCATCGGCGACCTGACCTTCCTCGCCGGCAGCTTCCGCCGCCTGCGCCAGCTGCTGGAAGGCCTGCTGGTCGGCTTCTCACAGGTCGCCGGCCAGGCGCTGTACCTGGACGACCTGTTTTCGTTCTTCGAGATCGAACCGGAGATCACCTCGCCCGCCGATCCCGTCCCGGTGCCGAAACCGATCACCCGCGGCTTCACCTTCGAGAACGTGGGCTTCCGCTATCCCGACGCCGAGCGCTGGGCGGTGCGGGGGCTGGACTTCGAGCTGCGCGCCGGCGAAGTGCTGGCGCTGGTCGGCGAGAACGGTGCCGGCAAGACCACGCTGGTCAAGCTGCTCGCGCGCCTGTACGACCCGGACGAGGGCCGCATCCTGCTGGATGGTCGCGACCTGCGCGACTACGACATCGACGAACTGCGCGCCAACATCGGGGTGATCTTCCAGGACTTCGTGCGCTACCACCTGACTGCCGGCGAGAACATCGGTGTCGGCCAGATCGATGCCATGCACGACCAGGCCCGCATCCGCGATGCCGCCGCGCGCGCCATGGCCGACGAAGTGATCGCCGGGCTGCCCCAGGGCTACGACCAGATGATCGGCCGCCGCTTCAAGAACAGCGTGGACCTGTCCGGCGGACAATGGCAGAAGATCGCCATCGCGCGCGCCTACATGCGCGATGCGCAGGTGATGATTCTGGACGAACCGACCGCCGCGCTGGACGCGCGCTCGGAATTCGAGGTCTTCCAGCGCTTCAAGGAATTGTCGGACAATCGGACCGCGGTGCTGATCTCGCACCGTTTCTCCAGCGTACGCATGGCGGACCGCATCCTGGTCCTCAATGAAGGACGGCTTGAAGCCAGCGGCACGCACGAGCAGCTGCTGGCAGAAGGTGGTCGCTACGCCGAACTGTTCGAGCTGCAGGCCGCCGGCTACCGCTGATTATGTCCCCCACAGGAGATACGACGTTGCGCAACGCATCCCATCGACTCGCCACCGCCCTGCTTCTCGCGCTGCCCATGGCCGCGTGCAATTCGCCAGCGAACGGAGAGGCCAAAGGCAACGCCACCACCGCAGCGGAGCAGCCTGCACCCGCGAGCCAGCCCGCGCAGACGCTGACCAGTGCCAAGGGCCAAGTCCGGGCCACGCAGGTGGCGAGTGGCCTGGATCATCCCTGGGGGCTTGCGTTCCTCCCCGACGGCAGCATGCTCGTCACCGAACGCAGCGGGCAGTTGCGCCGCGTCGGTGCCGACGGCGCGGTGTCCGCACCGGTCACTGGCCTGCCCAAGGTCTTCGCCACCGGCCAGGGCGGCCTGCTCGACGTGGTGCTCGCGCCGGATTTCGCCGCCAGCCAGCGCATCTACCTGAGCTATGCCGAGCCGGGCGACAACGGTACCGCAGGCACCGCAGTGGCCTACGGCACGCTGGCCGACGGCGCGCTCGCCGACGTCAAGGTGATCTACCGCCAGGAACCGAAAGTCGATGGCCCGAACCACTTCGGCTCGCGCCTGGTCTTCGATGATGCCGGCCACCTCTTCATCAGCCAGGGCGAGCGCAACAAGCGCGCGATGTCGCAGGAACTCGACAAGCTGCAGGGCAAGCTGGTGCGCCTCAACCTGGACGGCAGCGTGCCGCAGGACAATCCCTTCGTCGGCCGCGCCGACGCGCGCCCCGAGATCTACAGCTACGGCCACCGCAACATGCAGGGTATGGCGCGCGACCCGCGCACCGGCACGCTCTGGCAGAGCGAGCATGGCCCGCGTGGTGGCGACGAGATCAACCTGCCCCAGCCTGGAAAGAACTATGGCTGGCCGGTCATCACCCACGGCATCAATTATTCCGGCCAGCCCATTCCGGAAGCGGAAGGCAAGGCGAAGGACGGCATGGAACAACCGCACCACCTGTGGGAGAAATCCCCCGGCGTGTCCGGCATGGCGTTCTACACCGGGCGACCGGAAAGTCCGTGGAACGACAGTCTGTTCCTCGGCTCGCTGGCCGAGCGCAACCTGATCCGCCTGACCCTGGACGGCGACAAGGTCGTCGGCGAAGAACGCCTGCTCAACGAGATCGGCGAGCGTGTGCGCGACGTCCGCGTCGGGCCGGACGGCAACGTCTACGTGGTCACCGACGAAGACGACGGCAAGATCTGGCGGATCGAACCGCCGAAGGCGCCGTGAGGAGTATCCAGTGATCAAGAACCTCCTGCTCGCGTTCGCGTTGTGCTGCGCTCCTGCGGCGCACGCACAGGCAGCGCTCGACTACACGCAAGCCAAGCAACGCGCGGATGCCGACGAAGCCGCGCTGGCGCCGGAGCAGGCGGCATCGCTGCGCGACGCACAGGCCATCGCGCTCGATGCCGGCATCAGCGCATGCGCGACCCCCACGGCGGACACCTCGCCGTTCGTGGTCGTGGCGGAGCTGGACGCCACCGGCAAGGTGGTACGCACGTGGCGGGAAGGCGCGACGCCCCTGGCCATCTGCGTGCAGAAGCAGATCGCGGGCAAGACGCTGTCGGCACCTGGACGCGCGCCTTTCTTCACTTCGTTCGAGCTTAGTTTCACGCCATGAGCGACGGCACCGACATCAACGCCCTGCTGCGCGCGCGCCTGCCCGCCGGCGCGCCACTGCAGATTCCGCCGCCGTGCCTGCTCGACATGCAGGGCGAGCCGGTCGCCTACGTGGAAGGCGAATCGCTGGCGATGCGGTTCCCGGTGCTGGCGCGCTACCAGAACCCGATCGGGCACATGCAGGGCGGCTTCATCGTCGCCGCGCTGGACAATACACTGGGCCCGTTCTCGTACCTGATTGCGCCGCCCAGCGTGACGACGTCGCTCAACGCGCAATACATGCGCCCGGTGACGCCGGACATGCCGCACATCACCTGCCATGCGCGGCTGGTACAGCGCACGCGCAACCAGCTGTTCCTCGCGGGCGAGGTCCACGATGATGCAGCGCGCGTGCTGGTGATGTGCCAGGCGGTGTGCCAGATCCTGCCGCAAAAGGCGGGTTGATCGCGCGGCAACAAGTAGTGAGCGTGATACGCACACCGCGCACTAACCGATCGGGTTCAACCTCTTTCGGTTAAGTCTGATGTGTGCCGGCATGGTGCCGCTGGCCGCGGGGGCCTTACTTTCTTTGCTTGTGCAAAGAAAGTAAGCAAAGAAAGCACACCCCGGCGGTCCGCCCGCCGCACGCGGCGGGTGCGCAGTCCCGGCGGGAATTTTCGGACGGGGCATCCTGCCCCGGCCGAAAATGGCGCACATCCTTGTGTGCCGCCCCTGCGGGGTTTGACCCACCGGGACTGCCGGACCTAAGGGGTCCCAAGAGCCGCGCCTGACCGATCGAAACTCGCGACGAGCTTTTGACTTTGCCTTTGCTCCCGCTCCCGGGTCCCCATGAGGCACGGCGAGCGGGCCAGGTAAAACCCGAAGGGCGCCGCCCTGGATGGGCGGCGTTTTCGTATGGCACATGGATGTGCCTTACGAAAACTCCTGGCCCGCTCGCGGACCCGGAGCGAAGCGCAGGGCGTGCCGCCTGGGGTGTGCTTTCTTTGGTTACTTTCTTTGCACAAGCAAAGAAAGTGACGCCTCGCGGCGAACGCGTCATCTATGCGAAAAGAGAAAAGCCATCCCGCAAAGCCACGAAACCAGTGCCATCGCGGATGTGGCTCAAGGCAGACGCCAAGAGGGATACGGACTTCGTTGCCCCTCACCCCAACCCCTCTCCCCCACAGGGACTTCCTCCGGTCGCCGGTAGGAGAGGGGCTTCAAAGGCGGAGTTCAGCGCAGCTCGAACCGGTCCGCATCCAGCATCGCCGGGAACTTTTCCCGATGCGCCACCAGCGCTTCCGCCGAGATCGTCGTCGTCACCACCCCCTCGCCCGCAGGCAACTCCACCACCGGCTGCCCCAGGAAATCGATCACAGCACTGTCGCCGCTGTAGACGTGCCCATTGCCATCCGTGCCCGCGCGATTCACCGCCGCCACGTAGCAGAGATTCTCGATCGCACGCGCCCGCAGCAACGTCTTCCATGCATACGCGCGCGGCGCCGGCCAGTTCGCGACGAACAGCTGCAGATCGAAATCGAGTTGCCCCGCACGCTCCACGTCGTAGCGGTTGCGCGCGAACACCGGAAAGCGCAGGTCGTAGCAGACCAGCGGATTGATCCGCCATCCCTTCCACTCCAGCGTCAACCGGTTGCTGCCCACGGCATAGCGCTTGTGCTCGTTGGCGTAACGGAACAAGTGGCGCTTGTCGTAGTGCTGCAGGCTGCCATCGGGTGTGGCAAACAGCAGACGGTTGAACACGCCTTCGTCCGTACGCAGCTGCACGCTGCCGGTCACCGCCGCGCCGAGCGTTGCCGCCTGTTCGCGGATCCATGCCACCGTGGCGCCGTCCATGCCCTCGGCCTGGTCGATGGCCTCGTTGCTGAAGCCGCTGGTGAACGTCTCCGGCAGGATCACCAGATCGGTCTTTCCGGCAAGCGGCGCGATCAGGCCACCGTAGTAGTCGCGGTTGCCCGCCGGGTCATGCCAGCGCGTCTCGCCCTGGACAAGGGAAATGCGGAGGTCCTGCATGCGTTCTGTCTCCAAGCCGCCATCATGATGATGGTCGCGATGTTTCCTGCGTCATCCCAGCGCACGCTGGGATCCATCTTGCTGTTGCACTTTTCCAGTGGACGGCAAAGCACATCCCAATGGGTCCCAGCGTTCGCTGGGACGACGGTCAGAGTTTTTTCAACCGTTCGATCGCCGCATCCAGCGTCGCCTCGTTCTTGGCGAAGCACAGCCGCGCCAGGCGCTGGCCGGCCGGGGGCGTCTCGTAGAACGGCGACAGCGGGATCGCGGTGACACCATGCTCGATGGTCAGCCACTTCACGAACTCCGCATCCGGCAGAGCGCTGACGGCGGAATAGTCGACCAGCTGGAAGTAACCACCCGGCACCGGCAGCGGCATGAACTTCGTGCCCAACAACTGCTCGCGGAAGCGGTCGCGCTTCTCCTGGTAGAACGTGCCCAGCTGTTCGTAGTGCTCCGGTTCTTCCCGGATCATCGCGGCGAACGCGTGCTGCGCCGGCGCGAACGTGCAGAACACGTTGTACTGGTGCACTTTGCGGAACTCCGCGCTCAGCGCTGGCGGCGCGATGGCGTAGCCGATCTTCCAGCCGGTGCAGTGATAGGTCTTGCCGAAGCTGGACACCACGAAGGCGCGCGCCGCCAGTTCGGGATAGCGCAGGATGGATTCGTGGCGGCGGCCGTCGAACACGATGTGCTCGTAGACCTCGTCGGAGATCAGGTAGATGCCCGTGCCTTCCAGCAGCGCCGACAGCGCGCGGATATCGGCTTCGTCGAACATCGCGCCTGACGGGTTGTGCGGGCTGTTGATGATCAGCAGACGCGTCTTCGGCGTGATGGCGGCCCTCACGCGGTCCCAATCCACCGCGAAGGTCCGCGGATCCAGCGGCACATGCACGGCACGCGCACCCGCCAGTTCGATGGCCGGCTCGTAGCTGTCGTAGGCCGGGTCCAGCACGATGACGTCTTCGCCCGGGCGCACCACCGCGTGGATCGCGTTGAACAGCGCCTCGGTGGCGCCGCTGGTCACGGTGATCTCGGTGTCCGGGTTCACTTCGCGGCCGTAGCAGCGCAATACCTTCTCGGCGATGGCCTGACGCAGCGGCGCCACGCCCGTCATGGGCGCGTACTGGTTGTGGCCGGCGCGCATGGCGGCATCCAGTTCGTCCACCAGCCGCTGCGGCACCGCGAAGTCCGGGAAGCCCTGCCCCAGGTTGACCGCGCCGTGCTCGGCGGCGAGCTGCGACATCACAGTGAAGATGGTGGTGCCCACCTTGGGCAGCTTGGTCTGCGGCTGGGACATCCTGGTTCAGGCACTCGATGAAGGGGAAGGCGGAGTGTACGCGCTGGGCGTTACGCGCGATGATGCGGCCATGGCCGACCACCGCGTTCCCGCTGCCGGCGCGACCCTCGGGGATGTCCCCGAGGCGGAACGCGCACGGCTGGCCAAGGCTTGGGCTGCCGCGCACTATTTCGTCACCGTGGGTCGGCAGGAATGGCTGTTCCGCACCGGCTCGACCGCGCCGGATGTCGAACGCCAGGTCATGGCGACGCGCTATCTGTTCATCACCGCGTGGAACCCGCCTCCCGGCGAGGCAACCCGCCCCGTCAACGACGCCGCGCAGGAGCGCCTGCACTCACGCTTGTCCACGTTGGGACTGGGCTTCCACCCGGCGCTGGGCTGCAACAACCAGGGCGGCATGGTCGAACATGGCTGCCTGGCGCTGGACGCCACGCTGGAACAAGCCGATGCCCTGGCGCGCGAGTTCGGCCAGGGCGGCACCCTCTTCTGGCACGCCGACACACCGGTGCGACTGCGGATGATGTGGCCCCGGCCGCCGCAGGCCGACGGCGATCCGCATACCGACTGGGTGGGGTGACGGACCGCGACCGTCTGTCGCAGGCGGCCGGACCGGCCCCTCCGTTTAGAATGGGCGATTGAGCCTCCAGGACACCCCAGCCTCCCGCCCGGGAACGCCCGATCCGATGACCGACGCCGCTTCCCGCCACCCGCCGTTGCTGGCTGCCCGCGCCCTGGCGTTCTCGCGCAATGACGAGCCGGTGTTCGGGCCGCTGGATTTTGCCGTGGATGCAGGCGAGGCACTGCTGGTGCAGGGCGGCAATGGCGTCGGCAAGACCACCCTGCTGCGCGTCCTGGCCGGCCTGCTGCGGGCCGATGCTGGCCAGATCGACATCGACGGCCAACCCGCCGGTCCGTCGCGCCGGGCGCATGCGATGGCCTATCTGGGCCACCTGCCGGCCCTGAAAGCCGACCTGAATACCCTGGAAAACCTCAACTTCCTCTGCGGCCTGCACGGTCGCCGCGCCCGCCAGATGCCCGGCAATGCGCTGGCGATGGTCGGCCTGGCCGGTTACGAGGATGCCCTGGCCCGCCAGCTCTCCGCCGGCCAGAAGAAGCGTCTCTCGCTCGCCCGCCTGTGGCTGTCGCCCTCGCCGCTGTGGCTGCTGGACGAGCCCTACGCCAACCTCGACCTGGACGGCATCAACCTGGTGAACCGGATGATCTCGGCCCACCTGCGCGATGGCGGTGCCGCACTGGTCACCACCCACGGCGCCTACGCCGCGCCACCGGTGCAGACGCGGATGCTGGTGCTGGAACGGGGAGACGCGACATGAGTCCGGCGGCCGTGTCCTCGAACCTGCCGCACGCCGCCCCCTCCCCCGTTCAGGGGGGAGGCCTGGGGTGGGGGGAAACCGGCACCTGGAAGCGCGCCGACGGGGCATTTCATCGAGTGGCGCGGACAAGCAGAAGACGACCGTGGAATGCCTGGGCAGCGATCACCGCCCACTGCTTCGCTTCGCCCCCATCCCCGCCTTCCCCCGCAAGCAGGGGAAGGGGTTGCTTCATGGGAGCTCACGCATGAGCACCGCGCCGTCCCTGCTCCAGACCGCCCGCGCGCTGATCACGCGCGACGTGCAACTCCTGTGGCGCCGTCGCGGCGACGCCCTGCAACCGGCGTTGTTCGCGCTGCTGGTGGTGGTGCTGTTCGCCCTCGGCTTGGGCACCGCGCCGCTGGTGCTGTCGAAGGTCGCGCCCGCCGTGGTGTGGGTGGCGGTGCTGCTGGCTGGCCTGCTGTCGCTGGACACCCTGTTCCGGGGCGATGCCGAGGACGGTTCGCTTGAACAATGGATCCTCGCGCCGGTGCCGCTGGCCTGGCTGGTGCTGGTGCGCGTGCTGACCCACTGGGCGACCACCGCCCTGCCCCTGGTGCTGGCCACGCCGCTGCTGGGCGAGATGCTGCACCTGCCCCACAGCCAGTTGCCGATGCTGCTCGCCACGCTCGCGCTGGGCACGCCACTGCTGAGCCTGCTTGGCGCGGTGGTGGCAGCACTGACGGTCGGCATGAGGCGCTCTGGTATCCTTGTGGCCCTGCTGGCGCTGCCGTTGTACGTCCCCGTGCTGGTATTCGGCGCCGGCGCCGTGGCCGCCAGCGCACAAGGACTGGATGCCTCCGGTGCCCTCCTCTGGCTGGGTGCCGGTCTGCTGCTCTCGCTGCTGCTGGCGCCGCTGGCGGCCGCCGCAGCGATCCGCATCGCCCTGACCTGAAGACCGCCGCCGCATGAATCCCCTCGTCCGCTGGTTCCACCAACTCGGTTCGCCCCCGTACTTCGACCGCTTCGCAGCGCGCTGGACGCCGTGGTGCTACCTGGCGGCGATCGTGCTGCTCGGCCTCGGCCTGTGGCAGGCGCTGTTCGTGGTGCCGGCCGACTACCAGCAGGGCGACAGCTTCCGCATCCTCTACATCCACGTGCCCAGCGCGTGGATGAGCATGTTCGTGTTCGGCCTGATGGCGTTCTACGCGGCCATCGCACTGGTCTGGCGCATCAAGCTGTGCGAGATCCTGGCCATGGCCTGCGCGCCCACCGGCGCCGCGTTCACCGTCATCACCCTGGCCACCGGCAGCATCTGGGGCAAGCCGATGTGGGGCACGTGGTGGGACTGGGACCCGCGCCTGACCACCGAACTGATCCTGCTGTTCCTCTACCTGGGCGTGATGGGTCTTTACGGCGCCATCGACGATCGCCGCAACGCTGCGCGCGCGGCCGGCCTGCTGGCCATTGTCGGCGTGGCGATCCTGCCGGTGATCCGTTACTCGGTAGTGTGGTGGAACTCGCTGCACCAGGGCCAGACCATCCGGGTGTTCGGCGAATCCAGCATGGACGACAGCATGATCCTGCCGCTGGTGCTGATGGTGATCGCGACGAAGTTCTGGTTCGCCGGCTCGCTGCTGGCGCGTGCGCGCGCCGACAACCTGCGCCGCGAAGCGGGCAAGGACTGGGTGGCGAAGCTGGCCGCCGCGCAGGGAGCCACGCCGTGAGCTATTTCGAATACGTCATCGGCGCGTACGCCGTGTTCGCCCTCGTGCTGGGTTGGGATTTCCTGGCTCCGCGCCTGCAGGTGCGCCGCGAACTTCGCGCCGCCCGCCAACGCGTAGCGCGCGATGCGCGCCGCAGCGCCGCCCCCGCCGACCTGGAACGCTGACCGATGAACCCCGTTCGACGCCGCCGCCTGCTGTTCGTGCTGCTCGCCGTCGTGGTGGCCGGCATCGCCACCACGCTGATCGCGATGGCTCTGCAACGCAACGTGGCCTACCTGTACACGCCCGCCGAAGTGCTGCGCGGCGAAGCCGGTGAATCGCGCTTCCGCCTCGGCGGCATGGTCGAGAAAGGCTCGTTCAAGCGCGAACCCGGCTCGCTGGTCTCGCAGTTCGGCGTCACCGACGGCGACGCGCAGCTGACGGTGCGCTACGACAAGATCCTGCCCGACCTGTTCCGCGAGGGACAGGCCGTGGTCGCCACCGGCTCGATGCAGGACGGCGTGTTCGTCGCCACCGATGTGCTGGCCAAGCACGACGAGGCCTACATGCCGAAGGAAGTGGCCGACAAGATGGGCAAGGCGCACCAGAAGCACGACGTGCCTGCTGCGCCCGCGGGGTCGGCGAATTGATCGCCGCATCCGCCGCCCATTCCCTTCTCCCCGCCCGCGGGGAGAAGGTGCCCGGAGGGCGGATGAGGGGCGCTCTTGCTTCCACGCGCATGCGCACGAAGCGCAGCCAGCGCGTGCCGACAGACTCCCATCGCTTGAAACTCGGCGACTCCGCTCGCCCCTCACCCGCCTTCGGCACCCACCCCGGCCGGGCGCAGCGCGCCCGGCGTTCAAACGATCTGCGCGGCATGCCGCGCAAGCAGATCGTTCTCACCCCCGTCCGCAGGGCGAGGGAATGGATGACTGATGCTTCCTGAACTCGGACAAATCGCGCTGATCCTGGCGCTGCTGGTCGCGATCCTGCAGTCGGTGCTCCCGCTGGCCGGCGCGCACCGCAACAAGGCCGCGTGGATGGACGTGGCGCGCCCCGCCGCGTATGCCCAGCTCTGGCTGGTGATGCTGGCCTTCATCGCGCTGACCATGGCGTTCGTGAAGCAGGATTTCTCGGTCAAGTACGTGGCCGACAATTCCAATTCCCTGCTGCCCATGGTCTATCGCTACACCGCAGTGTGGGGCTCGCACGAAGGCTCGCTGTTGTTATGGGCGCTGGTGCTGGCGATCTGGACCGCCGCGGTGGCGCTGTTCTCGCGACGCCTGCCGGACGTGGTGATGGCACGCGTGCTGGGCGTGATGGGCGTGGTCGCCATCGGCTTTCTGGCCTTCCTGATCTTCACTTCGAATCCCTTTGTCCGCCTGTTGCCCTCGCCGGGCGAAGGCCGCGATCTCAATCCGCTGCTGCAGGATCCGGGGATGATCATCCATCCGCCGCTGCTGTACGTGGGCTACGTGGGCTTCGTCGTGCCGTTCGCATTCGCCATCGCCGCCCTGTTGGACGGCCGCGTCGACGCGCGCTGGCTGCGCTGGACGCGCCCGTGGACCAACGTGGCCTGGGGCTTCCTGACGCTGGGCATCGCGTTGGGCAGCTGGTGGGCGTACTACGAACTGGGCTGGGGCGGCTGGTGGTTCTGGGATCCGGTCGAGAACGCCAGCTTCATGCCGTGGCTGGTCGGCGCGGCGCTGATCCATTCGCAGGCGGTCACCGAGAAGCGCGGCGCGTTCCGCGGCTGGACGCTGCTGCTCGCCATCTCGGCGTTCTCGCTCTCGCTGCTGGGCACGTTCCTGGTGCGCTCGGGCGTGATCACCAGCGTGCACGCGTTCGCCGCCGATCCCACGCGTGGCGTCTTCATCCTGATCTTCCTCGGTGTCGTCATCGGCAGCTCGCTGCTGCTGTATGCATGGCGCGCGCCGCAACTGGCCGATGACGCATCGGAGAAGTCGTACTTCGCCGTCAACGCGCGCGAAACCCTGCTGCTCGCCAACAACCTGCTGCTGACCGCGGCCTGCGCGATGATCCTGCTGGGTACGCTCTACCCGCTGATCGCCGATGCGCTCGATCTTGGCAAGATCTCGGTCGGCCCGCCCTATTTCAGCCTGTTGTTCATCGTGCTGATGGCACCGCTGGTGGCGCTGGTGCCGTTCGGCCCGCTCACCAAGTGGCAGCGCGACAAGGCCTCCCGCCTGGGCGCCATGCTGCTGCCGTGGGCGCTGCTCTCGATCGTCCTGGCTGTTGTCGCCTATTTCGTCGCGCCACAGGGCAAGCTCAAGGCTGCCGCCGGCATCCTGGGTGCCGCCTGGGTCGGCCTGGGCACGCTGCGCTTCGTCTGGTCGCGCCTGCGCGCGAACGGCCGCTTCACTCCTGAGATGCTCGGCATGACGCTGGCGCACACCGGCATCGCGGTGTTCCTGGTCGGCGCGCTGCTGGTGGAAGCGCTGAACGTGCAGCGCGAACTGGCGGTGAAACCCGGCCAGACCGTCGAAGTAGGCCGCTGGGGTTTCCACTTCCAGGGCGTGGACGAAACCCAGGGACCGAACTACCTGTCCGACCGCGGCCACGTGCAGGTGCTGCGCGACGGCAAGCCGGTCGTGCTGCTGCATCCGGAAAAGCGCGCCTACGCCAGCGGTGGCCAGGTGATGACCGAAGCCGGCATCAAGCCCGGCGTGCTGGGCGATGTCTACGTCGCCATCGGCGAACCGCTCGGCAACGATGCCTGGGCGCTGCGCGTGCACATCAAACCCTTCGTCCGCTGGATCTGGCTCGGCGCCGCCCTGATGGCCCTCGGCGGCTTCGTCACCGCCGCCGACCGCCGGTTCCGGAACCACAAGAAACCCGAGGCGCGTCCCGCATGAACAACGCATCCGAACTCCCACCGTCGCCGCCGCGTTCGCGTGGTGCGCTGACGTTCGCGCTGGTCATCATCGGCCTGTTCTTCGTCGGCCTGATGGGCCTGCTGTACTACGGCGTGTCGCAGTCCGACCGTGCCGGCCGCGACGCGCTGCCCTCGCCGCTGATCGGCAAGCCCGCGCCCGCGTTCGAGATGCCCCTGCTGCACGATCCGGCCAAGCGCGTCACCAACGCCGACCTCGCCGGCCAGCCGTACGTGATGAACGTGTGGGGCAGCTGGTGCCCGGAATGCCGCGTCGAACATCCCATCCTCACGAAGTTCGCGCTGACCAAGCGCGTGCGCTTCATCGGCTACAACCTCAAGGACGAACGCGAGGATGCGCTGCGCTGGCTGGACCAGTTCGGCAACCCGTACATGATGGTGGTCGCCGACCTCGAAGGCCGCACCGCGATCGACTGGGGCATCTACGGCGCCCCGGAAACCTTCCTGGTCGACGGCCAGGGCGTGATCCGCTGGAAGCACGTCGGCGCCATCGACCAGGCCATCATCGACCACCAGCTGATCCCGGCGCTGGAAAAGATCGAAGCCGGCCGATGAACACCGCTCCCGTTCGCCTGCTGCGCGCTCTGCTGCTGGCCCTGCTGGTCGCCGCCGCGCCCGCCTTCGCGCAGGCCAGCGACCCCACTCCGCTGCAGTTCAACGACACGACCGAGGAAGCCCGCTTCCACAAACTCACCGCCGAACTGCGCTGCGTGATGTGCCAGAACCAGTCGCTGGCCGACTCCAATGCGCAGATCGCGCACGACCTGCGGCGTGAAGTGCTGGACCTGATGCGCCAGGGCAAGGACGACGCGCAGGTGAAGCAGTTCCTGGTCGATCGCTACGGCGAGTTCGTGCTGTACAAGCCCGAGGTCGCGCCCAGCACCTACATCCTGTGGTTCGGACCGCTGCTGCTGTTGCTGGCCGGCGGCGTCTGGGTCGGCCGGATCGTCGCCAAGCGCGCGAAGCAACCCGCGCCGACCACCGACGACGACAACCAGGAGTGGTGATGACCACCTTCGTGATCCTCTCCATCGCACTTTCCGCCGCCGTGCTGCTGGCGGTGCTGTGGCCGCTGTGGCGCGACGCGCGCGCCCTGGTGCTGGCCGGCGTGGCGACACTCGGCATCGCCACGTTCGCGCTGTACCGCGTGGTGGGCACGCCTGCCGCGCTGGAGCCGCAGGCCACCGCCACGATGCCCACGACGCTGGACGATGCCGTGACCCAGCTCGAAGCCGAGCTCGCGAAACAGCCCAACGAACCGGAAGGCTGGCGCCTGCTGGGCAAGTCCTACGCCGCGCTGCAACGTTACGACGAAGCGCAGAAGGCCTTCGAGCGCGCCGTGCAGCTGCTGCCAACCGACGCCGACCTGCTGGTCGAAGCCGCGCAGGCACGGCTGTTCAACAATGCCGAGCGCAAGCTCGACGCGCAGGCGATGGCGCTGCTGGACAAGGCCATCGCCATCCATCCCGATCATCAGCGCGCGCTGTGGTTCGTCGGCCTGGCGCAGCGGCAGGAAGGCAAGCACGCGGAAGCGGCGAAGACCTGGGAGCCGCTGCTGGCCAAGGTCGACCCCAACACCGCCGCCACCCTGCGCACGCAGATCAACGAAGCCCGTGCCGACGCCGGCCTGCCGCCACTGGCGGACACGGCGCCCGCACCAGTCGCCGACGCCACACCTGCACTGCTCACGGTCACGGTCGATCTGGCGCCGGCCCTGAAGGACAAGCTGGCGCCGGGCGACACACTGTTCGTGTTCGCCCGCCAGGTGGGTGGCCCGCCGATGCCGGTCGCCGCCAAACGCCTGCCGGTGGATACCTTCCCGGTGACCGTGCCGCTCGGCGATGGCGACAGCCCCATGCCCACGCTGAAGCTCTCGCAGCTACCGCAGGTGCAGCTGGTCGCCCGCATCGCCAAAGGCAATGGTCCTGCCGCGCAGACCGGCGACCTGGAAGCCGCTGCCGTCACCGCCGACGTCAAGGCCGGCAACAGCTACGCGCTGACGATTGATCGCGTGGTGCCGTGAAGCGCTGTGTGTCGTTCCCTTCTCCCCGCCTGCGGGGAGAAGGTGCCGAAGGCGGATGAGGGGAGCTCTTTGCGCAGCACTCTCCCCATCTCCTCGCAGACGCGCGTCGACCGTTGATCGATGCGCAAGGCCTGCGTCTCCGCTCGCCCCTCACCCGCCCTCCGGGCACCCTCTCCCCGCTTCGCAGGGCGAGGAAAAGCGACGTACCACGGCGTGCGCACGCAACACCACGATGCACCCATGAAATGGCATCACCCCGCCGCATTGCCTACACTGCCGTGATGACCGAATTCATCCCCCCCGGCACCCGCTTCCATCCCCTGCCCTCCCCGTTCCGCATGAAGCGCGGCGGTGCGTTGCATGGCGCGCGGATGGCGTACGAGACCTGGGGCACGTTGAACGAGCGCCGCGACAATGCGGTGCTGATCGTCACCGGGCTGTCGCCGGACGCGCATGCGGCGCGCAATCCGGGCAACGAGGCGGAGGGCTGGTGGGAGGCGATGCTCGGCCCCGGCAAGCCGATCGACACTGACCGCTGGTTCGTGGTCTGCGTGAACTCGCTGGGCAGCTGCAAGGGCTCGACGGGCCCGGCCTCGGTGAATCCGGATACGGGTGGCCTCTACCGCCTCGACTTCCCCGAGCTGTCGGTGGAAGACGGCGCCAACGCGGCCTTCGACGTGGTGCGCGGGCTGGGCATCGAGCAGCTGGCCTGCATCATCGGCAATTCGATGGGCGGGATGACCGCGCTGGCTTACCTGCTGCTGCATCCGGGCGCGGCGCGCACGCACATCAACATCTCGGGCAGTGCGCAGGCGTTGCCGTTCTCCATCGCGATCCGCTCGCTGCAGCGCGAGGCGATCCGGCTGGATCCGCAGTGGAACGGCGGCCAGTACGACGACGACACGTATCCGGAATCGGGCATGCGCATGGCGCGCAAGCTGGGCGTGATCACCTACCGCTCGGCGCTGGAATGGGATGGCCGCTTCGGCCGGGTGCGGTTGGAATCCGATCGTCCTGACGAGGATCCGTTCGGCCTGGAGTTCCAGGTGGAGAGTTACCTGGAAGGCCATGCGCGCCGCTTCGTGCGCCGCTTCGATCCCAACTGCTATCTCTACCTCAGCCGGTCGATGGACTGGTTCGACCTGGCGGAATACGGTGGCGAGGACCGCGCAGACGGCGACGTGATGAAGGGGCTGGCCAGGATCCGCGTGCAGCGTGCGCTGGCGATCGGGGCGGCCACCGACATCCTGTTCCCCCTGCAACAGCAGCAGCAGATCGCCGAGGGGCTGGCGGCCGGCGGGGCGCAGGCGGAGTTCCTGCCGCTGGAATCGCCGCAAGGGCATGATGCCTTCCTGGTGGATTTCGAGCGGTTCGGACCGGCAGTGGCAGGGTTTCTGGCGGGGATCTGAGCCCTCGCTGTTCCCTTCTCCCCGCGCAGCGGGGAGAAGGTGCCGAAGGCGGATGAGGGGCGAGCGCGGCAAACACCCAGGCGCACACCCATCCGGTCTCCGTTCGCCCCTCACCCGCCCGGTGGGCACCCTCTCCCCGCTGCGCGGGGTGAGGGAACGGCCAACCCATCCCGCACCGCAAGACGCCCTCCCCGCCCCACGCGGCTAAAATGGGCCCACACTTTCACCGGGCTCGCCCCATGACCCTCGATTTCCCCGGCGCCGACAAGCTGATCGCTTCGCTGGATGCCGCCGTCGTCCTCGGCGACGACCGTGCCGTCACCGATGCGCTGCGCAAGTCGCTGTGCGAACTGATCTGCGACGAGGACGTGCATCTGCCGTCCTGCGTGCTGGAGCCGATCTCCGACCATTACGCGCGCCGTGAGCTGTACACCAGTCCGGAGCATGGCTACAGCGTCATCGCGATGACGTGGGGCCCGGGCCAGGGCACGAAGATCCATGATCATTCGGGCATGTGGTGCGTGGAGGGGGTGTGGCGCGGGCGGCTGGAGATCACGCAGTACGAGTTGGCGGAGCACGATGACGTGCGCTACCGCTTCGTGCCGGCGGGCACCATCGAGGCCGGCACGGGCTCGGCGGGCAGCCTGATCCCGCCGCACGAGTACCACACCATCCGCAATCCGAGCGACAAGGCGATCGCGGTGAGCCTGCATGTGTACCAGCGCACGATGGTCCGCTGCGGGATCTTCACGCCGGAGGAAGAGGCCGGCACGGACGGCTGGCAGCGCCGCGGTGAGCGATTGCTGGGGACGGACCAGGTCAATTGAGGCGGTGCGGATCCGCGCCCCTGTCGGTGGGGCCCCGGGCTCGGCTATACTCCCCGTCCGCGCCGAAGTGGCGGAATGGTAGACGCAGCGGACTCAAAATCCGCCGCCCTTAAAAGCGTGTGGGTTCGAGTCCCACCTTCGGCACCAAGATCAAACCCTGGACCTCCAGGGTTTTTTCGTTTCTGCACACTTGCGTTATCAGGATGGGCGGAGCACTAGGCGTCTTTCAACGGCGAAGCTGGTTTCACACTCGGTATCCCTCTGCTTAGCCATCCATCGAAGTCCCCTAACGAACAGAAGCCTACCTCTGGCTTGATCCAACTAGTTTCTTTTGAAGCTACCCCTTCCACGGTAGCAACCGGGGTTCGAATCCCGCACGGACGCCGCTTAACCATTATAATCAAAAGCTTACACAGGATTGACCGATCTCCTCACTCGATGACCCGCGTACGGCATTGGATGGGATGAGACAACGAAGCCGCCCTCTTGGGCGGCTTTTTTTCCTTGGATCGTGTCGACTGTTCGATTCCTATTTCCGGCACCAAGCTGTTGCGGAAGGCCGCCCCGTTTGTCGCAGGGGATGAGACTGTGACCGCCTACCTTGACTTCATTCTGTCCGCCCTCACATGAGGGTAAGCGGCAATCCGTCAATCACAGGGGGACGAGTGAACAAGGACCTGTTGCTCAAAGACATTGCCGAGAGCGGCTACAACATCGGCTACGCGGCGAAGAAACATCTAGCAACCTATGACATTGTCGAGAAAGCGCCTGGCTGGATCAGCATCATGAGCTTCGCTTTCGGCGTTCTCGCACTTGTCATTCCTCAGCTTAACAACAACATCCTGGCGGCGTTCTTGTTGATCGTTGCCTACGCGGTCTTCTACTTCAATTCCTACCAAGATACCCGACTGGAATACTCCAAAGTCGGAAGTCGTCTGACGACCATCTTTACCACGCTCCGCTCCCTCCTTTACGAGACAAAGAGTCGAGACGACTCCGCCAATTTTGACGACCTTGAAGCGCGGTATCGCGAGCTGCTCAATGAGTCGCAAAGCATTGGTATCAGCAAGCAGATTTTCCTAAGCGACTGGTACGCACACTACAAATTTTTCTGGCAAGCGGAGCGAAGCTGGCTGGAGGAGTACCGCCCTTTTACCTTTTGGCGGGACAAGATTCCGCTATCAGCCTCGATTACCGGTATCGCTTTGGTGAGCGCCGCAGTCTGCAGCGTTGCCTACTGGATTAACAAGGGGTTCTGCGCGTGAGCGACGCTTCGCTTTTCAGCCAATTTCGAGACAACATCGCAGTAAGTAATGCAGCAGACATTTCGACGAAGTACGCAAATATCACGACCCGGCTGAACAAAGATTTTTGGGACTCCGACTCGGACACCGCACACACTTTACAGATTGGCTCCTATGGCCGCCGAACCGCCATTGATGGCGTAAGCGACTTGGACATGGCCTTTTCCATTCCGAAGGCTAAGTTCGATCACTACAAGAGCCTCGGAAGTGATGGCCCCAAGACGATGCTCGATGATGTCAAAGCATCGCTCCGGAAGCGTTACGACAACGGCACGAAGATCAAAGTTGATGGTCAAGTCGTCGGCGTGTTTTTCTCGAACTACCACGTTGAGGTTTTGCCTGCCTATGAAGATTCCGATGGCAACTTCACGCACGGCGACACAAACACGGGCACTTGGAAGCTAACGAAGCCTCGCCCAGAGATTGAGGCTGTAAATAAGCTCAATTCCGAAACCAACTGGAATCTTAAGAATGCGTGCAAGATGTTGCGCGAGTGGCGGAATCACGTTGGCCTGAAGATGGGCGGACTCCTTATCGACACGCTCGTTTACAACTTCTTTGACGAGCGCAACGAGCACGACGAGGCCACATTCAAGGACTATCCGCAAATGTTCGTTGACCTTTTCACCTATCTAGGTGACTTGGCTGAACAGGATTACTGGTGGGCTCCGGGAAGCAATCAGCGAGTCAAATGCAAGACCAAGTTCCAGCCCAAAGCTAAGAAGGCTGCGAAGCGTTGCCAAGAGGCAATCGACGCGACCGAAGAATCAAAGAAGGTAAAGCATTGGAAGAAGGTGTTTGGCCGGAAGTTTCCCGCCGCACCCGCAACAACTACTGCCTCTGATCGGTCGGTACTCATTCTTTCCTTCGACCGTGAGCAGTTCATCGAAGACAGTATCCCGGTTGATATTCGCTACCACATCGAGGTAGAGGGAGAGGTCCGTGTCGGTAACGCCGTGCAGGATAGGATTCGACAGGCATTGCGTCGAAGGGAGCGTGTTCCTCTCGGCCGACATTTGAGGTTCTACGTCTCTGAATGCGACGTTCCTGAACCCTACGCCATTTGGTGGAAGGTTCGGAATCAAGGTCCAGTCGCCATTGAGCGAAAGATGCTGCGAGGAGAGATCACACCGGACGCGGACGGGCTCAAGCAGAAGTACGAAACAACTGACTTCAGTGGCGACCATTACGTCGAGGTGTACGCCATAAAAGATGGTGTATGTGTCGCGCGTGGAAAGTTGAAGGTGGCCCTCTAGCCCTAAGGGAAGATCCAACGCGGCGATTCGCCCAGGAACATAGGTTGGGCTGAACGAAGTGAAGCCCAACACCGCGCGCCTTCCAACACCTCGATGTTGGGCTTCGCAAGCTCACCCCAACCTATCGCAGCCATTTGAAATAGAAGACGGGCCAGAGGGGCCTTTCGATTCCATGGGGGCACAAGATCAAAGAGTAGTTTGTGCCGTCCCTGCCCAGCCAGATGCTGGGACCAGCAGCGCCGGTTCGACAAGAACAGGGGCAAGAAAGTCTCCTTGCGGTGGATCTGAGCCGCGATAAGAAGTCGGAGCGCCGCAAATGCGCCAGCGGCTGCGCCCAACTGTGAGATATCGCGCTCATCGCCATAGGGAAATCGCCCCGCCAGACGTCTACCGTGATGGATGGGCGCTATTCGCGGCCCGCGCACTGTCGAACGATGATCAAAGACCACCCGAACCCGTACATCCAGGCCTCGCTCCGCGAGCTATCCGCCGCCCTCGACCGGTGCGCACGCCAACTGCAGGCGGCGAATGGGACAGTAGAGCGCCAGGATATGGCACACCTTCTCCTCGCCGCAGCCAAGCGCCTCGCCCCCAAGGACAAGAGCCTGGGAGAGCCGGTCAGTCGCGTACGCGCAGGTGCAGAGGTCCTTCCAGAGTTCTGGCCGCGCTACGAACTCGAGAAGCGCGCAATTCGCTGGCACCTGTTCCACCAAGCCACTGAGGCCGCCGGACTCACGCCTGCGGACTTCGGTGCGTACTTCACACTGACAGGGCGGCCCCTGACGGACCGCGTCCTGGAAAGCGAAGACGGCTACCGCGAAGCCCTGGATTGGATTGAAGAAGCCCGCCGTGCAGGTGACTGGGCCTCTCGCCAAGTTGAGTAGAACCCTAGGCTGGGCCAGGAAACAGAGATCAGAGTGCAATTGCTTCCGGACGACCGGTGAACCTCGCGACGCCGTAGCACCGCGCATCCCGGGTGTCAGTCATCAGCCAAGCGCACTCTAAGGCTCGCCCTGGAACACCAGCGTCACCTTGGGCCTCGCCGGATCACCCGCGCTGTACTGCGTCTGCGGAAAGTCGGGATAGTCCGGGTAGCTCGCATGCAACGTGTCGTTGGACAGCCACCGCAGCTTCAGCGGTGCGTGGTCGAAGGGCGCGTCGAACCCGGCAACGCCGGTGGAGGCCATGCACTCGGCCTTGCGCGAAGACTCCAGCACCGTGACCTGGGTGCGACGGTAGGTGGTCAGGCTGCAGCCGCAATGGCGCAACTCGGCCTTCAGCGTGCCGTCGGGTGATGGCAGCATGTCGACGTATTCGTCCACACAACCGCAGGCGGTCAGGCCGCACAGCAACACACAAGAAACCACGACGCGGGATAGCTGCTTCATGACTGACCGACTCCCAAGCGAAACGACATTCCTGCACCCAATCCTGCCAGCCATTCGCGTCATCGCAAAGCAAAAAAAGGAGGCGCGCTGCGCCTCCCACTAAGAATTCATATAACGCCGGGGGGCTTGCGGCAACGCCAAGGTGCGGGCTGCAGTGCAGTAGGATGGGTTGAGCCGCAGGCGATACCCATGAACCGCGGCGCGCCGCCATCACGACGATGGGTATCGCTTTACTCAACCCATCCTACGTGCGTTTTCCGGCAAAGCCGAAAGCTTCAGCAATGCGCGGGTTCGCACCACCGTGTTCATGACCTCATCCTTGAATCCGCTATCAGATAGCAAGAATTTCTCCAGTTCGGCGGATCGCCGCTTGAGTTCGATGACCCAAGGCCATTCATCGGGGCAAGACTTCACTTCCGCGAATGATCGCTTGCTCTGATCCACATCACCCGCCAAGCCAGCGGACACTGCCAAGTGGTAGTGATTCCATAGCGTGCGGGGCGCCTCGCGCGTGAGCCAGTCCTGCACGTGGGAGGGCGACGGGAAGCGCCCTCGAAGATCGACCAACTCCTTCGCCGCACGCTCTACGAGCGCCTGAGCTGCCGCAGCAAACTGCTCATCGCTCTCGTACGGCTGGAAGCTCTCGACGCGATACTCACCGGCATCGAACGACACGTAGTCCTTCTCGTACCAGAGCCAGCACGCGCCCACATTCAGGTAACTGCCCCGTCCCCAGGCGGAGGGCTGAAATTCGATCACCCCGACCCAGAAGGACTGATCGTCAAGCCAGATCCTGGAGCGTCCCTTCGGTATGCAGCCGAGTGGCTTCAGAACCGATTTCGCGGCGGCATTGATCAGGCGGGCGGACGCAGGCCTTGGCATAGGTCGCCAGCGTACGCCATTCAAGCAAATCGAGGATGCTTCCGGGAGCAGAGGCGGGCTAGGCGGCACACCCTGCAAAACCCGTACAGGACCGTGGCAGTGCCGCCGAACGGCGAGTGCGTACAGCAATGTGGGCACGGAGTGAAGAGTCCTGAAAGCGCGCTTACGTACGTCATGCCGTTGAATCCACTTCCGCTCCCCTTGCGTAGAGCACCTGCCTACGGTGGGTAGGCGTTACCGTTCTGATGGGAGAGAAACATGCAGATCAAACTTCTTGGCGCTGTCTTGCTGATGGCGGCAGGCCCGGCATTCGCGGCAGGCCCCGAGCAGGGAAAATTCTCGATGTCGGTGCTTGGCGGCGCCGACTTCCCTGTCAGCGGCGACGTCCATTCGGGCGCCGTGGCGCCGGTGCCGGATCTCGGTCCGTTGAATCCCGCACTGGCAGGCGTCAGCGCGGAGTTGCGCATTCGCTCCCGCAGCCACGAGCAGATCTACGGCAACGCCATGTCGTGGGGCCTGGAGTTGGGCTACGGACTGAGTGACCGGAGCGAAGTATTCCTTCAGGCCAGGGAGACCAGCGCCGACGATGGTCGCGTGCGCGTCGGTGCCGCCTACGTGCCGGCGCTCGATACCGAGCTCGACGTCTTCGGCACGTTCTCGGGCTATGACGCGTACGCGTGGGAGGTGGGTTACCGGCACTACTTTCGCGATGGTGGCCGGGTCAGACCGTTCGTCGCGGCGCGGCTGGGTGCGACCGAAACCGATGTCATCCGGGCCACGTTCGAGATTCCCGACGCCGCGATCACGATCCCGAATGCGCCGTTCTACGAGAAGGGCTGGGCGCTGAGCGGCGGGCTCGAAGCCGGTGTGCACATCCCGTTCACCGATCGCTTCAGCATGAAGCTCGCCGCAGGGGTGAACTACATCGACGATCTTTCCGACGACGATTCCGCGATCGCCGGGCTCGGCCTGGCAGCCATCAACGATACCGGCAGCCGCGTCTCAGTTCCGCTGTCCATCACCGGCCGCTGGGACTTCTGAGAACATCCAACGGCGGGCACGGCAACGTGCCCGCCGACCACCGAAAACGACGCCAGGAACCAAGGCTCGACGTCAACGGCTGACGCAGTGGAAGCGCCCACCAGGCAGGCACCTCCGTTGAACCCGATCCGTCTCCGCTTGCGGCCGGAAGCGGACATCGGGACCACCTTGGTTAAGCAGGCCCTGTGGAAGGCAAGCTGTGCGCGAGCGCTGCACTACCAGCTGAAGCCGGCGCCGGCTGACACGCTCTTCTCTCCGCCACCGAATGCGGCGCCCAGCGACACACTGGCGCGATTGCCGATGACGCGCTGGTAGCCCACCGCCATCGCCTGCTCCCCACCCTGTGCGCCAATGCCCACGCCCACGCGATTCTTGCCTGCCAGACCGGCGGTGTTCATCGCCATGCCCGCATAGGCGCCGCTCATGGCCGCCATCGTGTCGATGCGGCGGTCCAGGTGGTTGATGCGCCGGTCCACGTCGCCGCGGAAGGCGTTGAAGTCGTCGCTCAACCCCGTGAGTTCGGTGAAGCGCGCATCGGTATAGGCATTGGCAGAGGCCAGCGTGGCAGCGTCACCGGTGTCGGCGTAGTCCTGCGCGGTCGCCAGCGTCGCCGCATCGCCCGCCACCATGTCGGAACGCACGACGGCTTCGCGGGTATCGGTATAGCCGTTGGCTGTCGCCAGCGCGGCGGCATTGCCGGCCGCCATGTCGTGGCGTACCGCTGCTTCACGCGTGTCGGTGTAGCTGTTGGCCGTCGCCAGCGTCGCCGCATCCCCCGCGGATATGTCGCTGCGCACCGCCGCTTCGCGCGTATCGGTGTAACCGTTGGCCGTCGACAGCGTCGCTGCATCCCCTGCGGTCATGTCGTTGCGAACCGCCGCTTCGCGCGTGTCTGTGTAACCGTTGGCCGCCGACAGCGTCGCCGCATCCCCTGCGGTCATGTCGTTGCGAACCGCCGCTTCGCGCGTGTCTGTGTAACCGTTGGCCGCCGACAGCGTCGCCGCATCCCCTGCGGTCATGTCGTTGCGAACCGCCGCTTCGCGCGTATCGGTGTAACCGTTGGCCGCCGACAGCGTCGCCGCATCCCCTGCGGTCATGTCGCTGCGCACCGCCGCTTCGCGCGTATCGGTGTAATCGTTGGCCGTTTCCATGGCGGTGTTCAGCTGTCCGACGTTGACCGCATCGGTGGTGGCGGTACCCGCCGCGACGTTGGTGACCTGGCGCTGCTGGCCCGACGAGCCGACCGACACCACGTTTGCCCGCCCCCCGTCACTGCTGTTGTAACCCAGCGCGACAGAGCCGCCGCCATTGGCCGATGCGCCGGTACCAAGCGCGATGTTGTTGTGGGTGCCGGCGGAACCCGAGGCGCCTGAGAAGCCACAGCACCCTTCCGCGCCCGATCCACCCGTGCCGGCGCTGCTGCCGTTGCCGATGGCGATGTTGTTGTTGCCGCCCGCCCCGCCTGCGCCGCCGGTGCCCCCTGCGGAACCGCCGCCTGCCGCGCCGCCATTGCCTGCGCTACTGTCCGCGCCAAGCGCCAGATTCCCTGCACCACCTGCGCCGCCCGTGCCGCCCACACCACCGGCAGTGCCGTTCGCGCCCTGACCGCCATTGCCTGCACCGCTGTTTTCGCCTATGGCGACGTTGCCGGTTTCGTTGCCTGGCCCGCCGGGCGAGGACGACCAGCCTGGCTGAGACGGACCATTTGCACCATTCGCGCCCACTGTACTGCCCGGCATGCATGCCATGCCGCCGCTGGCCGAGTTCTGACTGCACGGCTGCGTCGGCGCGGTCCCGCCCACCACTTGGGCGTCGGCGGACATCGTCAACAAGAGCAGGCTGCCACCCGCGACAAGCGGCAGCATGAGGTGACGGACAGCAGTTATGTTGCGGCGATACGTGCGCATGGCGATGCCCCCTGTGGCATGCCGCCGGCCGCTGCGCCCAAGGCGCGGCCACCCACCGGCGACGATGGCCCACACGGTAGGTGCCGCCCCCGGGCCGGGGTATCCCTGAAATCAGGTAACGCGCGCAGGATCCGCCGTCGCGACCGTGCTCAGGCAGCCAGAGGCAGATCCAGCTCGAGGGTGGTGCCGTTGCCATCGGACGCGCCCGCGATGCGCAACTCCGCCCCAAGCCGCTGCGCGCGGTGGCGCATGCTCGCCATACCGGCGCCAGCGACGTGGGCTTTACCAGTCGCCGGCGCCGTTCCCGACAGGCCGATGCCATCGTCGTGCACGCGCAGCTTCAAGCGATCCCCCGTACGGCGCAGATGGACATCGACCCGTGCCGCGCGACTGTGTTTGAACACATTGGTCAGCGCCTCCTGCAGCAGGCGCAGTAGGTCCAGGCTGCGGCCAGGCCCCAACTGCAGGCCCTCCAGCCCTTCCACCCGCCAGTGGGCATCGATGTCCGCCGCTTCCAGCAGGCGACTCGCGCGATGGCGAAGCGGCGCTATCAGCGCGGCCAGGTCGGCCTGCTCCTGCGCGGTGGTATCGATCACCAGGCGCAGGTCATCGCGCATGTCCTTCAGCAGGTCCACCACCTCATCCCTCGAGGTTTCGTGCGGTGCGTGCTGCAAGCGGGTAATCGCGCCCACCAGCGTGCCGCCGAATCCGTCATGCAGGTCGCGCACCAGCTGCAGGCGTTCGCCGGCGCGGCTATGCGCCAGTGCCAGCGCATGCTGCTGGTTGAGCGTGTCGGCCAGCGTCGCGGTGGCAGTCTGCACTTCGCGGTGGAGTTCGGCATTGAAGCCTTCCACCCGCTTCATGGTCTGCGCGAAGCGATAGGCCAGCACGAACCCCATGCCCAGCAGCATGACCGGCGAGGTAAACGCACCCAGGTAGCTCACGCCGCCGTACCATCCCATGTACACGCCGAGGTCGTGCAGTGACACCAGCAACGGCACGCTGATGCAGGCCGCGAGCACCTTGTAGTCGCGGCGATCGCTGCGTAGCGCGAAGATGACGAAGACCACGCTAACCACGTACAGGAATAGGATGGCGGGGGTCACGTACAGGTTGCGCAGTGGTCCCATCACCTGCGGCAGCAGGAATGCCAGCAGCAGAATGGCCGCCGTCACCACCAGCAGCAGTCGCTCGAAGCGCGGCCAGTGCCGCTCGGAGAACCGCAGCAGGAAGATCGTATGCGTCGCCGCGGAGGCGACGAACACCGCGGCGATGAAGGCCTGCCATCCATCGGTGGTGCGGAAGGGCCACGGGCTGCCGGCGATGAAGTTCCAATCGTACAACCGCCCGAACAGAGCGCTCAACGCATACCAGCCATACAGCGTGTCCTGCGGGCGCAGGAGCCAGAAGATGCCGATCATCGCCGCCAGCACCAATCCTACGGCGACGTCGAGTATCTGCATATCACGACGTGCAAAACGCTCCTGCTCGTACTGGCCGCGCAAGACGATGGGATCGCCCACGCTGACGGTACCGAACGCAGGCTGATAAGCGGCTAGGCCGGAAACCCGAACGAGCAGTTCGTTCTGCCCTTCGCGCAGCAGCGCCGGTGGCACGGTGTAATAACGCGGGACATGCCATTTGCGTGACAGCGGCTCCACCAGCGAGGCGTCCCGGTCGATCGGCTGGCCATTGAGAGAGACCGCAGCCGCCAAGCAGGTGTAGTCGAGCAACAGCCCGACCGGCTGCGATGCATCCGCCTGCTGCCAGCGGACGCGGTACCACACCACGCCGTCATGGGCGGGCCAACGCTTCTCCCACAGGTCGCGCAGTCCTACCCGTACCCAGCCCTGCCGCGGTGGCGCCTGCGCCGACCAGTCTGAACGTACGGCCTCGGCGCGATCCAGGCGGATAACGCCTTGTGCCAACTGCGCCAGCGCAGGACATGCCACGAGCAGCAGCAAGAGCCACAGCAACGCCAAACCGCGGGCCGTGCGCCTCACGTCAAGAGGCCTCGCGCCCGCGCCTCGTACACCGCCTCTGTGCGCGATCCGACGGCCAGCTTGCGATAGATGTTCTTGATGTGGCTTTCTATCGTCAGCCGCGACAGCGAGACCAGCTCGGCAATCTCTCGATTGGTAAATCCTTGCGCCACCAACTGCAGGATCTCCATCTCCCGCTGCGACAATGGCGGCACCGGCGAGGATCGCTGCGTCGGATGGGCGCTGACAGCGAGCAGCGCCAGGATGCGGCGCGCGATGGAAGGATCGATGGGCGCCCCGCCGCGTTGCAGGCTCTTGAGCGATACCACCAGCTCCTCGTCGTCGCGCTCCTTCAACAGGTAGCCGACAGCGCCGCTGCGCAAGGCCGTCAACACACTTTCCTCCTCCGCGAAAGAGGAAACGATAACCGCGGCAGCCTCGGGCATGTGCGCTCTCATCCAGGCGATCAAACTATTGCCATCGCCATCAGGCAGGTACATGTCGACCAGCGCCAGCGGGTAAGCATGCGCCTTGAGTCGCGATCGCGCCTCCTCCAGCGTACCGGCCACATCGATCCGTGCCTGATTGGCGAGGCCTGCCACCAAGCGCCGCAAGCGCAGCGCGGCATGCATATTGTCCTCGACAATCAGCACACCCGACATGACGATCGGTTGCATCTCGATCAAACCCCAGCGCTGATACTCCATCAAGTCTGCCCGCAAGCCAGCCGCAGGTCTAGGAATATAGCTAGGCGCACGCCAGCATGAGCCCTGCCACCCCCACGTTATGGACGGTAGCCCACAACGGAAGAGCAAGCGCGCAGCCAGAACGAGCTGCTCGCAAAGCTGATGACGTCCGCTTCCGGCCAGAAGCAAACGCGTCCCAAGGCCGTGCCAGGCTGTCTACTTACTGCACACAGAGGTGATTCATCTGTTGCGCAGGTCACGCAGGATGAGTCGAGCCGCAGGCGGCTTTCAAGCCGCTTTGCTCACCCATCCTGCATGCTGGCAGGCCGCGCCTCGCGCCCGGTATCGCAATCCGCGCACAAAAAAAGGGAGGCGCGCTGCGCCTCCCACCATCAATTTATATAACGCCCGGGGGCTTGCGGCAAGGCCCGGTGCGGGCGGCAGTATCGCCGGCCTGTCGATACGGCAGGCCACCAGAGCCATACCCCCATGCGCGATACCGAGATCTACTACCACGGCACCAAGGCGAAACTAGCGCCCGGCGATCTGATCGTCGCGGGCTACACCTCCAACTTCGGCAAGCGCCGCATCGCCAAGTACGTCTACCTGACCGCGATGCTGGAAGCGGCCACATGGGGCGCGGAGCTTGCGGCCGGCGAAGGCCGCGGGCACATCTACATCGTCGAGTCGACCGGCCCGTTCGAGGACGATCCCAACCTCACCAACCAGCGCTTCCCCGGCAATCCCACCCGGTCGTATCGGACGCGCGATCCGCTGCGCGTGGTCGCCGAAGTGAAGGGCTGGATCGGCCACACACCCGAGCAACTCACCACCATGCGCGATCGCCTGGCGGAACTGGATCGACAGGGCGTGGAGGCCATCGAGGACTGAGACGCGACCGCCTGCGCATATCGCATAGCCAGGGGAGAACACACGCCATAGCGTGTGTTGAACGAAGTGAAGCCCAACATCGCGCATCCTCCGACACTCCGATGTTGGGCTTCGCAGGCGCAGCCCAACCTATCTCGCTGACCGCGCATCCGCCCCCTCACGACGCCGGATCGAACATGAATACCCGCAACTCCTGATCGCATCGGCACGCCTTCGCGATGCGCGCCGCCCAGGCGACGGCCTCCTCGCGGGATGGCAGTTCGAGTACGGTGAAACCGCCGTTGAGCGGCGGCGCCCACGGATATCCGCCCTCAGCGACAGCGCCATCGCCCGACACAAGCACCGGCACCACGCTCTCGTCGATGCCACCGCCGAAGACGTACACCCCCGCGACTTTTGCCTGTTCGATCACCGCGCGCGAGTCGCGACCCGCCGCTTCAAGCTCGTCTCCGGATACGACCATCGCAGCACTGGGAAAGGAAATCAGATACTTCATCGGGCGTCCTCTGCTGGGCCGGGTGACAGAAACGGTCCGGACGACGTGGAGTCGCGACGGCGCCTGCAATGCAACCTACCCTCACCCGCACGACCCCTCAACCCCAGGCTGCACAGCACCCCGCATGATGCCCGTCCTTCCGGCCCGACAACGCCACAACGAAGCGTAAGTGCCTTGCCGACCTTGCGCGGCAACGCATCCAAGCGATCAAGCGAGGTCGACGATGCCGCGTGTGCCGGTCGCGCGTCGATCTACCCGCTGCTTGCGCTGCTGCGCCGCTTGGCGAGATACGGCAGTGCGAACAGGTACAGGCCCGTGAGCAGCAGCAACGCCAACGGCAGAAGCGTGAACAGCCCGACATACAGCGCGATCTTTTCCTGCCCCATGACCACCAGGTTGGCGATGACGGCCAGGGTGAAGGTGATGGACAGCCAACGATGGAACTGACGGATCCACGCGTTCCCGTTCATTGCGATCTCCTGTGCAAGCGACACGATGGCGTGGACGCTCACTGCGCCGCGCGCCGGGACTCGATCATCTTCCAGCCGTTCCCCGAGGGGTCGCGGAAGTTGGCATCGACATTGCCGTAGCGCGCTTCCGGCGCCTGGGTGAATTCCACGCCGTTGGCGCGCATGCGCTCGTACTCGGCGTGGCAGTCGTCCACGTTGAGCACCAGCGGCGGCATGGCGCCCTTGGCGACGATCTCGTTGACCGCCTGTGCGGTGGCGTCGTCCAGCACCGGCGCCTGTGCCTTGAACAGGCCGAGCTGCACGGATGGCTGGTCCGGATGCTGCACGGTCAGCCAGCGGTAGTCGCCGTTGCGTGCATCGGTGTGCACGCGGAACCCGACCTTGCCGACATAGAACGCCAGTGCTTCGTCCTGATCGCGGACATACAGACCGACCACCCCGATACCCTGACTCATGGAACCTCCTGTCTGGTTGAGGGCGCTTTTGTATCACCGCCCTCCTGCCGCCGCTTCTCCGAAACTGCGGTGGTGAGGCCGGGCCGGTAGGCGGCGCTGACATAGCAGTGCGGCACGCACTCCAGCGCGTGGCGCGCGGCCTGTTCGCGCGCGCGCAACGCGCCCGGGCTCTCGCCGGTGATGTCGCGGAAGGTGCGGCCGAACGTGCCCAGGCTGTTCCAGCCGGTCTGCAGGGCGATCTCGAGGATGGGGGTTTCCGTATCGCGCAACAGCGCCTTGGCGCGCTCGATGCGGCGCGTCAGCAGGTAGCGGTGCGGTGGAATGCCGAAGGCTTCCTTGAACGAGCGCGCGAAGTGCGCCTCGGACACATGGCTCACGCGCGCCAGGCGCTGCATCGGCCACGCCTCGTGCGAGGCGGCATCCATCCGGTCCTTCGCCCGCAGGAGGCGACGCAGCAGGTCGGGATCCTGGCGCGCACGGCCTTGTTCTTGTACCGGTGTGCTCACGTGGCGTATTCCATGGCGGGCGACTCCCTTCCCGGCGTTTCCGGGCGCACGATACTCCACCCCGTGCCCTGCCCGCCCACCTGCCCAGGAACAACGCCCATGCCCCGGCCCTCCACGCCTTACGCACCGATCAACTGCGAATTCCACGACGTACTGGAAGCGACGGCGACCCGGCGCCGCACGGCCTCGATCCGGTTCATGGATGAAGACTGCGTGCCGCAACAACGCAACGCACGGATCGTCGCGCTGTATGCAAACGGGGGCAGCGAGTACGCCGAACTCGACACCGGCGAACGCATCCGCCTGGACCGGCTGGTCTCCGTGGACGGTGAAGTGCTGGCGGACTACACGCCACCGACGTGATCGGATATGGGCGTTCAGGCAGGCGGACACGCAGGTGAAGCCCGCGTTCCTGCGCGACGCAGCGCGCTCTGCGGTGCGCGTCGTCACGTGTCAGGAACGCCATTCATGCGAAGGTGGCGCACGCCTGAGGGGAAATCACCGTGTCCACGCGCATATCAGCACCTTTGCCGGATGGCTTCTCGTGGAGAGTGGAGGATCAACGAAGAACCCTCATCTGCCATGGCCAGCCCATCGTCGAGATCGGCCCCGAACGACAGGGATGGATGGCGAGGATCCTGATCTCCGGCAAGGGCATTTCGCAGGAGCAGGTGGCAGTGCGCTCGCTGGATGCCGGCGCGGGCTGGGCCGCACGCTGGATGATGGAACGCCAGACCGCCCTGCTGCGCGCGGTCGCGGAACTGCCGCCCGCGTCCTGACGCCGCCGCTGGCCGGCCATGCCCGATACATCGAAGTCCGCCGCCCGACCCCATCGGAGCGCGGTTCCCGATTCCGACCGCGACCCTGCGCATGTAGGTGACGTGCCGGACAGCGGGACCGGTGGGCAGCTTCCGGACATCGAGGAACGGCAGCTCAAGCGCCTGATCGACGGCGTGATCGATTTCGCCATCTACATGCTGGACACCGAAGGGTATGTGCGCAGCTGGAATACCGGCGGCGAGCGCATCAAGGGCTACGCCGGGGATGAAGTCATCGGCACCCATTTCTCGCGCTTCTACACCCCGGACGACATCGCCAGCGATGCGCCCGCGCGAAGCCTTCGCATCGCGCGTGAAGAGGGGCGCTTCGCGGCTGAGGGCTGGCGCGTGCGCAAGGATGGCACCGTGTTCCATGCCAGCGTGGTGATCGACCCCATCTGGCAGGAAGACGTGCTGGTCGGCTACGCCAAAGTCACGCGCGACATCACCGACCGCCTCGAACACCAGGAACGGCTGGAACAATCCCGCGATGCCCTCCTGCAGTCGCACAAGCTGGAAGCCGTCGGCAAGCTGACGCTGGGCCTGGCACACGACTTCAACAACCTGCTCAACATCATCATCAACAGCCTGGAACTCGTGGATCACTACACGATGCAGCCCAAGGCGAAGAAGCATCTGCAGGGCGCGATGCGGGCGGCAGAGCGTGGCGCGCTGCTCACCCGGCAGTTGCTGACCTTCGGCACCGGACGCGTGCTGGTGTCGGAACGGCATTCGGTGGCCACCGTCATCCACGATGCGATGGACACGTTGCGACGCGCATGCCACGACAGCGTGACCCTGCATGCCCGCTTCGATGACGACCTGCCCGGGATCGATGTCGACCGCGAACAACTGGAGGCCGCCCTGCTCAACCTGGTGTCCAACAGCCGCGACGCGATGCCTTCCGGAGGTCACATCGCGATCACGGCGACGCTGCGAGACTGCGCGCTCCCGCACGTCGCGGATGCGCCACCCGGTCGCTTCATCTGCATCCAGGTCAGCGACAACGGCGAAGGCATTCCGGTGGAATACCAGGCACGTGTGTTCGAGCCTTTCTACACCACGAAGGAAGTGGGCAAGGGCAGCGGGCTGGGCCTGAGCCAGGTGTTCGGGTTCGCGCGCCAGTCCGGCGGATTCGCGGAACTGAAAAGCGCCTCCGGCGAAGGCACCACCGTTTCCGTTTGCCTTCCCGTCCCACGAGACTCCGAATGACAGACGCCAGACGCCTCCTGCTGATCGACGACGAAGTCGACCTGCTCGACATCCTTTCGGATGCGTTCGAGATCGCCGGGTTCGAGGTCGTGACGGCCATCGATGGCCAGAAGGCCATGGCATGCCTGCATGACGGGACGCATTTCGACGTCGTGATCTCGGACGTGGCCATGCCGGGCAACATCTCCGGCATCGATGTGGCCCGGGAAGCCGCTGCCCTGTACCCCGACGCCCGCGTGATCCTCGCCTCGGGCCATCCGCGCGCGGAACTGCCGCCGCTGCCGGACCGCGTGCGCTACCTGCCCAAGCCCTACCGGGTCACCCAGTTGCTGCAGACGATCAACGCTGCGGACTGAACAGCGGGGCGCGGAGCCACGCCTGCTCGCAGACTTTTCGTCCACCGTGCACCGGGCTTGGTCGCCCGTGCCGTGCTTTCGTCGCGCGCGCATTGCCCGCTGCATCCTGCCCCGGCACGCTGACGGCATGTCGCCCGTTGGTGGCGCACCGACCGAAGGAGCCGCTCCGTGAAAACCCTCATCGCCCTGCTCGCCTGGTGCCTGTTGTTCGTCCTGTGCTGGCCGCTCGCCCTGCTGGCGCTGGTGGCGTGGCCGCTGGTGTGGCTGCTGTCGCTGCCCTTCCGTCTGGTGGGCATCACCTTCTCCGCCCTGTTCTCGTTCCTGCACGCCGTGCTGATGCTGCCGACGCGCCTGCTGGGCGGGCGTCCGCGCGCACCGCTGGTGTCGGCATGAGCGCCGTTCGGTCACGCTTGGCGAAGGCCGCACTGTCGGGCTCGATGGCCACCGTGCTGCTATTCGGTGCGGTGGAATCCGCCGCTGCGGCCGAGCGCACGCCCGAACAGCTCACACAGGTGATCGATGCGCTGGACACCGCGGTGTTCGACACCTTCAACACCTGCGCCGACCCCGCGCAATTGGTAAAGCACGCCACCTACTTCGACGAGGCCGTGGAGTTCTACCACGACAACGGCGGCGTCACTTGGACCCGCGACGAGATGATCGGCCGGACCCGCGATAACGTATGCGGCCACTATCGGCGCGAACGGGTGCCGGGCACGCTGGAGGTATTCCCGATCAAGGGCTTCGGCGCGATCGCACAGGGCACGCACCGGTTCTGCGCGCTGTCGACCGGCACCTGCGAAGGCGAAGCCGACTTCGTGATGATCTGGCGCGAACGCGACGGCCGCTGGCAGGTCACCCGGGTGCTCAGCTATGGGCACCGTGCGGCGGCGGCGCCCTGACTTCGCACTGGCTTCACACAGCCTCCGCCCCCTGCCCATCACCCCGGCCCAGCATGTCCCCGCAACCCCGCCGGGGCCCCCGGGAGACATGACGATGACGTGCGACACCCTGCCTGACGCGACACGCTGGATCCGCCTGCTGCGATCCCTGGCGTGGGGCGGTGCCGCTGCTCTGTTGCTGCTGCCCTGGGTGGCGATGCAGTTCACCGCCGACGTCGCGTGGACGGCATCCGATTTCGCGCTCTTCGGCGCCATGCTGCTGATCGCCTGCCTCGCGTTCGAAGCGATGGCGCGGGTCGCGCGCGTGCCAGCCTACCTGGCCGCGAGCGTGATCGCGATCGGTGCGGCGTTCCTGCTGGTGTGGGCGAACCTGGCCGTGGGCATCGTGGGTGAACCGGAACACCCGGCGAACCTGCTGTTCATGGGGGTGCTGGTGATGGGTGGCGTGGGCGCTCTCCTCTCACGGCTGCGCCCACGCGGGATGTCGATCACGCTGGCGACGATGGCCGCGATGCAAGTACTGGCGGGCATCGCCACCCTGCTGATGGGCGCACACGAACCGGCGACATTCGTGCTCGTGTTTACTGGAATCTACGGGGCGGTGTGGCTGCTGAGTGCGGCGCTGTTCGGCAAGGCGGCGGTGCAGCACACCGGCTGATCATCAGCGCGGCTTCGAATGCCACAGCGCATTGACGATGATCCAGCGTCCGTCGAACCGTCCCATGTGGAAGTGGTCCACGAACCAAGGCGTCTCCAGGCGCACGGCGGCCGTCTCGGCGGTGACGTCGAGCACGCGGCAGGTGCGGTTCCACGCATCCTTCGGCGTTTTCAGCACGCCCTGCCGGGTCAGGCTGACCAGTTCTTCCTTCGACATGCGGCGCAGACCGAGGCGCTCGTCCGGTGTATCGCCGATCACGGCGCGCTTGGCCAGGTCCGGATGCAGCGCACGCGCCACGCGCGCCGGATCGCCTTCCAGTTGGCCGTCGACGTAGTCGAAGCAGGTCGCCTCGATGGCGGCGAGCGTAGCGGGATCGGCTGCAGGCGCGGCCGGGGTGGAAGCACTGGCGGCGGCCAGGACGAGGGACAGCAGTGACATGGAGTTCGCCTTCGGTCGCGTCATCGACAGAGGGCGATCATGGGGGAGGTCCGCGCGCGGGGCACGTGCCGGAAGTCAACGGCGGGCCTGCACCTACAGGTACGACGGCGATGCCGGCGGATGGTCCCAGTCGTCGTGGCGCCCATCCTCGTACTGCACGGGGATGGCAGCGAACCGTGCATCGTCCATTCCATCCAAGGTGGCGACGTTGACGGCGTGGAACCAGCCGTTGAAGGGCGCCATCTCCAGATATCCCTTGCTGAAGCCGCGCACACCGCAATGGCGGCAGAAGTAGTGGTGCACATGGCCGGCGGGCCATTCGGAAGCGTGGGCCCGGTAATCCGACAGGGCGTCGGCGCCGTGGAGCAGGCGGAAGCCGTCGCCGAGGGCGAACACCTTCCACATGCGCGTCTTCAGGCAGAAGCTGCAGTTGCAACGACGCGTGCCGGCGGCGAGGTCGAGGTCGCACTCGAAGCGCACGGCGCCGCAATGGCAACTGCCGGTGTAGGTCTGCATGGGGCTTCTCCTCCGGTCAGCTGGCGGTGAGGGCGTCGGTGGGCGGTTCCTCGATGGGGCGCACTTCGCATTCGATGTCCCATTCATCACCATGCACGTCGAGGAAACGGCGGGTGTGGGCGATGGCATCGTCCAGCGAATCGGCACGCAGGATGGCATAGCCGCCGATGACCTCCTTTGCCTGGGTGAACGGGCCATCGGTGACCCGGACGTCGCCGAAGCGCGAGCGGACGCGGGCACCTTGCGCGGTGGGCAGCAGGCCTGCTGTATCGAGCAGGACGCCTGCGGCGGACATTTCGCCGATCAGCGCCATCATGTCGGTCATCAGCCGCTCGCTGGGCTGCTGGCCGGTGGTTTCGTCGATCCGGATCATCGAAAGGAATCGCATGGTCTGCCTCCTGTGGCATGGGAACTGACCTTGCGACGAACGGGTACGGCCGCGATCGACAGCGACAGGCGCTCAGGGCAGCCAGAGTTTTTCCAGGTCGCGGAAACCCCACTTGGCAGGCGATTCCACGCCGACGATGCGCTCGCGCTCACCCGCAGTGGCCAGGTCCACGTCGACCCCCAGCAGGTGCGTGCGCGACTTGGCGGAATAGAACACGCGCACGCGCGGCGCCAGCAACGTGGCAGGGTTCTGTTCCACCACCACCGCCAGGCGGTCGCTGGACAATCGCACCAGCGCGCCGATCGGGTAGATGCCGATGCTGCGCACGAACGCCTTCATCAGCATCTCGTCGAAATGCCCCTGCCAACTGGCCATGCGGCGGAGCGACTCTGCCGGATCCCAGCCGGCCTTGTACGGACGGTCGGAGGTGATGGCGTCGTAGACGTCGCAGATGGCGCTCATGCGGGTCAGCAGCGGCAGCTCCGCGCCGGACAGGCGTTGCGGATAGCCGCCGCCGTTGATCTTCTCGTGATGGTGGCGGGCAATGTGCAGGATCGCCTCCTGGGTCACGCCACCTTCGCGCAGCAGCCGTTCGCCATGGACCGGGTGCTGGCGGACGATGTCGAACTCTTCATCGGTCAGCTTGCCCGGCTTGTTCAGTACCTCCTGCGGCAGCATGGCCTTGCCCATGTCGTGCAGCAGGCCGCCCAGCGCCGCATCACGCACCTGGTCCTCCGGCAACTGCAGCTGCCGCGCCAACATGGCCATCAACGCGCCGACGGCAACCGAGTGCAGGTAGGTGTAGCTGTCGGCGTCCTTCAGCCGCGCCACGCTGACGAGCGCCGTGGGGTGGCGATCGACCGAACCGGTGATCTCGTCCAACAGGGGCAGTACGCGGCCGGCATCCACGCCATTGCCCAGCCGCACTTCGCGGAACATGGCTTCCACGGCTTCACGGCCCTCGTCGCAGATGCGGCGGGCGCGGGCCAGTTCCGAGGCCAGACTGACCGTGCTGTCGGGCACGATGATGCGTCGCCGCGCTTCCGCCGGTTCAGCCAGGGGCGCGGCGGCGTCAAAGGGGGCGGGAACGGCCTCTTCTTCGCTTCCGTCCTCTCCGGCTGCATGACTGCGCGACAGGTCGACCACCACCTGCTCCACGCCGCTGTCCTGCAGCTGCGCCAGGCGTGCCTCGTCCAGTACGAACGAGGTGCGCCAGAACGGGTGCTGCATCCAAGGCCCCAGCAGCTTCTGCACGTACATGCCGGGCCGCAGTTCGGCAACGTCGACGGTTTGCAGCATGCACGGCTCCGGCTGTGGAGGGGTCCGGTATGCTCCCGTCCATCGGCCAGGCACGGCGGGGCGACCCCGTCAGCCCCCGGAACGATATCGGCACGGGAGGCCGCATGCTGAAGACCTATCGGGGAAGCTGCCATTGCGGCGCGATCCGCTTCGAGGCGGACATCGACCTGACCCGGCCCACCTACCGCTGCAACTGCTCGGTGTGCCGGCGCAACCGGTTCTGGCCGGCCATCGTGATGCCGGATGCCTTCCGCCTGCTGGCGGGCGAAGGCGAGCTGGTCGAGTACCGGTTCAATTCATTGCGCCACTCGCATCACTTCTGCCGTACCTGTGGCGTGCGGCCGTTCGGGATCGGCAACAACGTGCCCGATGGCGAGCGCATCTACGGCGTCAACCTGGGGTGCCTGGAAGACGCCACGCCCGAGGAACTGGACGCCGCCCCCATCACCTACGTGGACGGCGCACACGACAACTGGCAGCAGGCGCCGACGATCACGCGATACCTCTGAGCCGCACGCCGCTACTCGGCGGCTTCGTACTGGATCTCGCCCGCACGCATCACCCACACCACGTCGGCCAGCGCCAGCACCTCGGTGGCGGGGTCGTGACCCAGCAGCACCAGGTCCGCATCCATGCCCGGCGCGATGCGGCCGCTGCGCGCGGCATGGCCGAAGCGGCGTGCCGGTTCTGTCGTCAGGCTGGCCAGGATCGCGCGCCAGTCCATGCCGGCGCCGGCCATCAGCGCGTACTCGCGGTGCGGATCGCTGTCGGTGATGTAGCCCACGTCGGTGCCGAACAACACCTGCCCGCCCGCTTCGCGGAACGCGCGCAGTTGCTGCTGGCCGATGCCGAGGAAGCGTTCGATGACCGGCGGCGGCAGGCTTTCCTTGCGCAACTCGACTTCGAACAGTTTGAGCGATGGCACCAGTGCGACATCGGCCGCCACCAGCCGTTCCGCCATGTCCTCGGGCCAGGGACCGTCGATGGGCGTGCTGTGCGCCAGGACGTCCACGCCCGCCTGCAGGGCGATCTCCAGCCCTTGTGTGGTGCTCGGGTGGGCGAATACCGGGCGGCCCAAGGCGTGCGCCGTCTCGGCCACGGCACCTGCGATCGCCGGCGTCATGTGCACGACACCTCGAGGCCCGCCGACCAAGGCACCGATGAACAGCTTGGCGCCGTCAGCGCCCTCTTCCAACTGCGTGCGGGCACGTACGCGCGCCTGCTCCGGTGTGGCGACCTCGGCCGAGGGGGCGCCGTGCTGCTTCATCACGTCGCGGACGTAGTGCGGCGTGCCATCAGCAGGATAGAAAGGTGCATCCACCGTCAGGATGCGCGGGCCGCGCAGTTCGCCCGCATCGATGCGCGCGCGCAGGCTGCGCGCATTGCCCGGCAGGCCACCCAGGTCGAACACGCTGGTGAAACCCCAGCGCGACAGCAGCGAGCGGACTTCAAGCTCCAGCACCGGAGCTGGTGCCTCGGCCACCTCCGTCAGCCCGGGCAGGAGGAAGTGAACGTGGCTGTTCCAGAAGCCCGCGACCAGCACCCGGCCAGCCGCGTCGATACGCCGCGCATCGTCCGGCACCTTCACCTCGCTCCTGGAGCCGACCGACGCGATGCGGCCGTCGCGTACCACCACCACGGCGTCGGCCAGCGGGGCGGCGTCGGGTGATGCGATCACCGTCGCCCGCTCGATCACCCAGGTCTGCGCACACGCCGTCTCCGTCTTCACGCAAATGCATAGCAGGACGCCCAGCGCCCATCCCGATATCCGCCGCATTTCCACTCCCTTCCGTCGGCCCGTGGGCCCCGACACGCAGTCTAGGCCACGCCGCGAGGCTTCGCGCCTGTCGGACGCCCGCCAAGTCACCCTGCGGATGTAACGCCGTTGCAACAGTCACATGACCTTTTTGCTAGGCTGCGGATATCGTCGCAACCGGACGTGTGCAGGGAGTTCCCGTGAGCATTTCTTCCGAATATCTGGAAAACGTTTTCAACGATGCACCCTCGACGGCTTCGCCGCTGCGTCCTCGCCCGCAGGTGGACCTGTGCCGCCGTGGCGAGATCCGTGCGGAGAAGTTCCTCGACGCCGCCACCGAAGTCTTTGCCGAGAAGGGTTACCAGCATGCGCGACTGAGCGAGATCGTCGCCCGCGCCGGTGGCTCGCTGGCCACCCTGTACCGGATCTTCGGCGATAAGGAAGGTCTGGCAAGTGCGATCCTCGAGCGGCGGCTGGACATGCATATCCACCTGCTCAGCGACCTCAACCTGACCGAGCTGCCGCCCGAACAGGCGCTGCGCCGGGTGGCGATCCGCATGGCACAGGTCATGGCGCGCACCGATTCGCAGGTGGTCTACCGCATCGTGATCGGCGAGGGGCAATCCTTCCCCGCCCTGCGCGACTGGTTCCTCGACCACGCGGTGGCGTCCATCCGCGCCACGCTTGCGGACTATTTCGAACAGCAGGTGGCCGCCGGACGCATGCAACTGGCGTCGCCCAGGGCGGCGGCGGCTCAGTTCTACATGAGCCTGTTCGGCGACCAGATATTCCGGCTGGCGGCCGGCAGCCCGCAATTGCCGGATGTCGACACGCTGGAAGCCCAGGCCTTGGCATCGGTGGAGCTCTTCCTGCAGGGCGCGCTACCGCGCTGACCGCACACCGCGCTTTCACTCCGTCCTGCTGCCGTCCCTGCCAGGATGGCAGCATCGTGATGGCGCGGGATGTGCATGGATCTCAAGAGCGGATACCCCTTCTGGGCGGTCAGCAATGGCCTGATGCAGGCCTTTCCGCCGCTGGCGTCCGATCATCGCTGCGATGTCGCCGTGCTGGGCGGCGGCATCACCGGTGCACTGATCGCAGATGAACTCGCGCAACATGGATTCGATGTCGCCGTGCTGGAACAGCGGGACATCGGCTGGGGCAGCACGGCCGCCAGCACGGCGCTGCTGCAGTACGAAATCGACACCCACATGGTCGACCTGGCCAAGCGCTATGGCGAAGACGATGCCGCCCTCGCCTACCTTGCCTGCGCCGGGGCCATCGACCAGCTGCGGGAGGTCGCTGCGCCTTGGCGCGACGTCGGCTTCGCGCGCAACAAGAGCCTTTACTACGCCAGCCGTCATCGCGACGTACGGCCGATGGAAGAAGAGCATGCCCTGCGCGTGCGCCACGGACTGGAGGTGGAACTGCTGTCGGCGGACCGGGTACGCGAAGACTATGGCTTCGAGGCGGCGGCGGCGTTGCTCAGCACCCAGGCCGCGCAGGTGGATCCTTACCGCCTGACGCACCGGTTGCTGCAGCGCCTGCATCGCCAGGGCACCGCGGTATTCGATCGCACGCGCGTGATCGACCTGCATACGACATCGCGCGGCGTGACGCTGCGCACCGTGACAGGTTTCAGCGTGCGTGCCGCGCATCTCGTGGTCGCGGCGGGTTATGCCAGCCAGCACTGGCTGCGGCAGAACGTGGCGCGCAATCGCAGCAGCTATGCCGTCATCAGCGATCCATTGCCGGATGAGCAACTCGGCTTTCTGCGCGACACACTGCTGTGGGAAACCGCACGCCCATATCTGTATGCGCGCAGCACCGCCGACGGCCGCCTGTTGCTGGGCGGCGAGGACGATGCCGTGGACATCCCGGCCAAACGCGATGCACGCGTCGAGAAGAAGGCGCGGACGCTTCTGAAGCGGCTGCACCACCTGTTCCCCGAGTGGGAGGTCACGCCGGCTTTCTCATGGGCCGGCACGTTCGCCGAGACCACCGATGGCCTGCCCTTCTTCGGGCCGCACACGCAATGGGGGCCGCGTGTGCACTTCGCGATGGCGTACGGTGGCAATGGCATCACGTACAGCATGCTCGGTGCCGGCCTGCTGCGCGCACTGATCGAACGCCGCAAGCATCCGCTGTGGCCGCTGTTTTCCTTCGAACGCCTGGAACGGTGACCGGGGGCAGCAAAGTTGCACACCCTTGACGTGACCGTCATGCGGCGATTACGCGGGAGGCCGCAAGCTACCCACTCATCACACCGGAGCACCGTCATGCCCCGTGGCGACAAATCCGCCTATACCGGCAAGCAGAAACGCCAGGCGGAACACATCGAGGAAAGCGAGCGCGAACGCGGCCGTTCAAAGGAAGAAGCGGAACGTATCGCCTGGGCCACCGTGAACAAGCAGGACGGCGGCGGCAAGAAATCGGGCTCGGGTCGCGCGAAGCACCACTGACTAGGGCGAACCCCAAGGCCACCAGCCCTTGCCAGTCAGCGCGTAACGGTCGGCGGCGCGTTCGAAGGGATTGCGTACGCTGACACCGCCGCACAGCAGGTAGACCGGCAGGAACAGCGGGCCCAGCACCATGTATTGGTAGACGTGCGCACGCTCGTGGTCGCCCAGGCGGATCGGCGGGTGCTGTCGATGGCCGGCACGGTGCTCGTAGGTGATGCACTCGCACTCCAGCGTGTCGCCTGTGTGCAGGATGCTGTTGCCGAAGGTGATGGCGCCGCCGGGTCCCCACGGCCAGCGGTGGAACACCAGCGCGAAGTCGCGTCGGCTCCATTCCGCGCGCGCGCCGAACACCATCCCGGCAACACCCGCCATCAGGCCGATCAGCGTATTGGGCACCGCCCATACAACGCCGAGTACGCGCGCCATCCACAACCCGGCCGGCGCCATGGATCAGTCCTGTTCGTTGGGCATCAGCAGCCAGAGGATCAGGTAGACCAGGATGCCCGGAAACGCCGCGGAGGCGATCGACACGATCACGAAGATCACCCGCAGTAACGTGGGGCTCCATCCATAACGGTGTGCGATGCCGCCCATGACGCCCGCGATCATGCGGTCATTCAGTGAACGTGCGAACGGTTTGGAAGCAGTGTCATTCATCGCCAGCAACTCCCCACGATTGTCCGTGACCAAGTCTAGCGCGTCAGCCACCGGGCGCGCCTGAACCACGCAGCACATCGAGCTTGGCCTTGAACCACGTCGCCGCCGGTTGCGCCGGCTGCCCAGGGCACCGCACCTGGTAGGCACGCCCGCTTATGCTGCTCTTGCTGGCGGCGCGTTCGATGAACTGCTCCGCGGTATCAGCCAGGTTGCGCTTCAGCAGGTAATCGTACTTGCGCTGCAGGTGCTTGCGCGCCTCGTCGCGGCCATGCCAGGTGCCATTGCGCTGGAACTCGCATGACGACGCCGACAGCGCCTCCATCAATGCCTGGATCTCGCGTTTGGCGGTTGATGAAGGTGCAGACAGCACCGGCCCGACGAAGGCAAGCAGAACGGCAGCGACGGTGATGCGTGACAGCATGTGGTTAGCCTAGCGCAAGACAGGCGAAGGAAGCACGCCGTTTTCTTTTGTAGGAGCGACGTGAGTCGCGACCGCTCGGCTCGATGCTCCAGCATCCCATCGTTCGCCTACAGGGCGCGTTGCGACGCGTTCGTTACCGCGACACCCGAGATCTGTCGCGGCGCGGTCGCGACTCACGTCGCACCTACAGGAAGCACAGCGCACGCGGTCAGCGCGCGCGCTGGCCCAACCAGTTATGGATCGCAGTGGGCACTTCGCGTTGCGCACGACTGGACACGTAGATGCCGATATGCCCGCCCTTGAAGCTCAGCTCGGTGTAGTCCGCCGTACCCACGACGCCCTTCAGCGCGCGCGAGGCATCCGGTGGCACCAGATGGTCCTGTTCGGCGTAGATGTTCAGCACCGGCATGTCGACGAAGCCCAGGTCCACGGCCTCGCCACCGATCTCGATGCCGCCCTTGATGAAACCGTTGCGCTGGTAGAACTGCTTGATGAATTGCTTGAAGGCCTCGCCCGCCAGGTCAGGCGAGTCGAAGATCCATTTCTCCATGCGCAGGAAGTCCTCGATGGCGCGCTTGTCGTCGAGGATGTCCACCAGGCCCACGTACTTCTGCAGGTTCAGGCGGAACGGCTTCAGCATCAGGTAGCAGGCGTTCATCATGTCCGCCGGCACGTTGCCCAGCGCTTCGACGAACAGGTCCACATCCAATTCGCGCGTCCAGTGCGACAGCATGTTGTCCGGCGTGTGGAAATCCACCGGCGTCACCATCGTGATCAGGTTCTTGACCTTCTCCGGGTGCAGCGAGGCATAGCACAGCGAGAACGCCCCGCCCTGGCAGATGCCCAGTACGTTAACGGCATCGCGTCCACTGCTGTCGCGCAGGTGGTCCACTGCGCCGTCGATGAAGCGGTTGATGTAATCGTCGAGTTCGAGGAAGCGATCCGATCGGTCCGGATAGCCCCAGTCGATGACGTAAACGTCCTCGCCCTGCGCCAGCAGGCCCTTCACCAGCGAGCGGTCGTGCTGAAGGTCCACCATGTACGGCCGGTTGACCAGTGCGTAGACGATCAGCAGCGGGATCTTCGCCGTCGGCGCCTTCTCGCCGATGAAGCGGTACAGCACGACCTTGCCGTCGCGCCAGACTTCCTGTTTCTGGGTGGCGCCGTAGTGGACATCCTCCACTTCCGGCAACGTATGCAGGCCGGCGGAAAGCTTCTGCGTCAACGTGGTGGCCTCGTGGGCCAGCCCTTCGGCGGTGAAGTTGAGCGGCCCGTTCATTTGCTGCTACCCCGCTTGGTCTTCTTGCCGGCCTTGGGCGTATCGCTCGTTGCGCTGCGCGTGGTGTTGCGCGCCACCCAGTCCTTCATCGACACGACCGACGCCGGCTTGCCGGCGGGCGGGGCGGCGTTCTTCGGCGCTTTGGGGACAGGCGCTTTCGCCGCCTTGGCGACGTGCTTCCTGGCCTTGCCCGGCTTGCGCGCGGCAGTCTTGGTCGCCGCGGGCATGCGTTCCTTCTTCGTTACGACCGGTGCTGCGGCGACCACTGTCCGTCGCACAAGTTTCCTGGGTGCCTGCTTCTTGGCGGCGGCGCGCTTCTTGGGCGCAGCTTTCGGCACCGGTGATGGCTTGCGACGGACCGAAGCACGCTTCTTCGCTGCTTTCGGTCTTGCCGGTGCCGGCACGACAGGTTGAGGTGTTTCGGCGACCCTGGGCGTGTCCACCGGTGCCGCGGCACGCTGCGCCGGTGCGCGACGGACGGGCGCCGCCTGAGCCCGGGTCAACTTGCGCAGTGCGCGCTCCAGTTCGACGACCTTGCGGTGGGCGGCATCGACTTCCGTCCGCGTCGGCATGCCGAACAGGGTGCAGACCTGTTCGACTTCACGCTGCACACCCAGACGCAGCCGGGCCTGCGCGTTCGCCAATCCGCCATAGGCGTGGCGGAAATCGCTGGACATGGCGACCTGCGCATAGGCTTCTTCGGCCGCGTCGATCCACAGGTCGAACAGGGCTCGGGCGTTCTGCAGTTGGCGGCCGGGTTCGGCGTGCTCCTCCAGCTTGCGCTCGAAGCGCACGAAGGCATCCTGCGCCACCTGCAGCATCAGCGTGTCGTACTCGCCGACCTGGCGCTGGTAGTCCTGGTAAGCCTGCGCCAGATGCTGCCAGCGTTCCTGGTGCTCGCGCGACAGGCCGAACGTCGGCAGGTGCATCCAGCGATCGCCATCGCGCTGCAGGTTCTCCAGCCAGGGGCGTACCTGCTGCATCCACCCGTCCATGCCGTGCGCACCGCCCTGCATGCTGCGGAAGATGTCGGCGAACGGGTTATGGGCCGGCGTGGGGTCGGCCATGCCGAGCGCGGAGCGCCAGGCGCGGCCGATGTCGCTGGCGTCATGGTCGCGGCCGGTGAACTGCGCGGCGACCTGCTGCATCTGCCCGAACCACTGGCCAGCCTGTCGCTGGAAACGGCCGACGGCTTCATCCACCTGCGGTTGCCCGCCGGGCACCAGCTTCGACCACCAGTCCACGGTCTGCTGCCAGCCGGGCGCTGCGCCCGGCATGGCCATCGTCGGCGTTGCGCCGGACTGTCGCAGGGCATCGCCCCACAGACTCCAGTACTGCTTGGCCACCGATTCGAAATCGCCCGGCCACGGTGGAACGGAATTTGCCATGTGCCCTCCCTTCCCGACCGATTCTAGCCGCGGTGGGCGGCGCGTGCATGACGCGCCCTCACCTCACGGTTCTCAGGGCTTGGGAATGCGCAGCGTCTTGCTGATCATCAGCGTGCCGGACACGGCATACAACAGCACCAGCGGGTGCAACAGCCAGGGACCGAGCTTCACCTCGCCCAGCCACAGCGCCGGGCCGACATGACCCAGGTACGCGGCGATGGCCAGCACGATGACCAGCGCCAGGCTGGTGGGGATGGGCGTACCTTCGAAGAACTTCACCTTGTCGCCGCCTTCAGCCAGTGTTTCGGCGGTGACGTTGTAGCGCGCCAGCCGGCTGACGCCGCAGGCGACGAAGTACGACAGCACCAGCCAGTCCCAGCCACCCTGCATGCCGCAGGCATAGGCCAGCGCCGCAGGCGCGACACCGAACGAGATGACATCGGCCAGCGAATCCAGTTCGCGCCCCAGCACCGACGCCTGCTTGCGCCAGCGGGCCACGCGGCCATCGAGGGCGTCGAAGATGAATGCCAGCGGGATCAGCGCCATGCCGATCATCAGGTCGCGCAGGATGCCTTCCTGCAGGAAGCGCATCGATGCGAACACCGCACCCGTGCCGCAGAAGGCATTGCCCAGCGTGAACCAGTCGGCCAGCTGGAAGTCGCGGATCATCGAAAAGTGTCGGGACATGGCGGCAGGCGTGACCAAGGAAGGCCTACAGGGTAAGCGGAACCGGGTGAAATCGTCGTGGGCCGCGCTCAGCTCCCTGTAGGAGCTACGTGAGTCGCGACCGCGGCAACAGAGCAGCCATGATCCGTTGCGTGGCCCATCTGCCCGGACTGCCCAGGTCTGCGGTCGCGACTCACGTCGCTCCTACAACAGCGGGGTCAGCGCGGAATCGCCAACTGGCTGGCTTCGACGCTGCCCGCGCCCCGCGGTTGCGGACTGATCAGCGCATTCGCCGACAGCTCCCGGCTTCCATCCAGCGTGGCGCTGACCTGGTCCAGCGCCGCGTAGACATAGGGCAGCAGGGGCACGTACCGCGCGCCATAGGCCGGCAGCGCCAGGAAACCGTCGAAGTGCTGCGCATGCCGCACCTGCCAGTAGCGCACGTCGGGATTGGCGGCGCGCGCAGCTTCCACATACGGCGCGCTGGAGAACGCCGGCGGCACCAGCCCGTCGTCTAGTCCATGGATCACCACCACCGGTCGCCGCGTGCGCGGGAAGCGTGCGGCGGTCTGCGCGATGCCGGCCTGCACGCGGCGCGCGTCGTCGCTGGTGCCGGTATGCAGGGCACGCAGGCATTGCAGGCCAGGCAGGGTGAAGTCCGGCGGCGCCACCTTCGTGTCGACGATGCCCACGCCCGCACCCGGCGGAATACCGCTGCCGTCCGACCACCACGCGGCGCGCTCGGCGGCGCTGGCCGCGCGCGCGCTGAAGTCCGGGTTCTGCGCAGAGAATGCGAAGCCGCAGGGATGCTCGCCGACGCCATAGCGGCCATAGGCGGAGGCGTATGTCACCGCCACGGCGCGCCACAGGTCGAAACCGACACTCAACGCGCCGGATACCAGCGCTGCATCGGTCCAGCCGCTCGCCTTCAGCTGTGCATGCGCCGATGCCGCCTGTGCCTTCGCATCCGCGCCGCTGACCAGCCCGGCCGCTTTCAGCGTGGCGCAACGCGCGGTCCACACCGGATCCGCCTGCGCGCGCAGCGGCGGCTGCGGCAGCGTGTCCGCGGGCAGGTGCAGCAGCGCGCATGGCATCAGCAGGGCGGCTTCCGTCGTGTAGTCATACAGTGACCGCGCACCGTGTGCATCCGCCGCCAGGATGTTCGGCTCGCCCGCGACCACGGCATCCAGCCAGCCGCCCTCTTCCTCGCTGGCACGCAGCACGGCACCACCGCCGTTGGAGATGCCCACTGCGATCACGCGCGTGTTGTCGAAGCGGAACGGCGCCGCCTGTGGGAACGCCTGATCCAGCGCGGCCAGCGCGAACTCGGCGGCCTGCTTCACGTGCCGTCCCCAGTCCGCTTCCGGATTGTCCTTGGAATGCGCGTGCTTCACCGCCACACCGCTGGCACCGACTGGCGCGTCCGGCACGAAGGCCAGCGCATCGACGCCAAGCTCGCCAATGGTGCCGTCCTCACGCGCGCCGCGCTGCTCGTCGAGATCGAAATAATCCGTACCCGCGCCCTTGTCGGTGTAGGCGACGGCGCACCCCTTCGGCAATGCCCACGGTCCGGCTACCGCGATGGCGCCATAGACGCCGCGCGAGCCAGACGAAGCGGTGACGACGACGCAGCGCTTAGTGGCATCGAAACTGTCCGGCACCTGCACCAGCACGCGGTGCGGCTGCACGGCACCCGGTACTTTCGCCAGTGCCGAGTACTCGCGCCCCGGTACGTTGGCCACGCTGCCATAGGCCTGGCCGTAACCGCCCGTCAGCGAGAGATCGGCGATGCCGCGCCAGTTGGCCCAGATCGCGCGACGGCGCAGTTCGGCGGGCGTGGGATTGGCGGAATCAGCGAATGCGGGCGCCGCCATCGCGCGCAGGCCATCCAGGCCCAGGCCCGCGGTGAGCAGATCGTCATCGCCACGGTGCTCGGTGACGCGCTGGAGCTGGATCATGTGGGCCACCGCTTCAGGCTTGGGCGGCGTACTGCTGCAGGCGGCCAGCGCCGCTCCGAGCAACAAGCCGCAGGACATGCGCATCTTCGCGTTCATGCGTGGAAATCATCCAGGGTTCCGGTCAGTGCCACGAAACTACCCTCCGCGGGAAGCGCCGTCATCGTACTTTGGTACCACGAACCCGTCGCGCCTGCCTGCTACCCTAGCCCAAGCACGCAGGAGCCCCCATGCAACAGACCCATACCGTCCTCATCACCGGTGCCGCCAGCGGCATCGGCGCCGGCATTGCCGCGCAACTGGCCGAAGCCGGCCGTCACGTCATCGTCAGCGACCTCAGCCTCGACGCGGCCGAAGCCGTCGCGACGCAGATCCGCACCAACGGCGGCTCGGCGGAGGCCGTGGCGCTGGACGTCACCTCGCAGGACAGCATCGATGCCTCGCTGGCGATGATCTCGCGCCCCATCGACGTGCTGGTCAACAACGCTGGTCTGCAGCATGTCTCGCCGCTGGAGGACTTTCCCATCGAGAAATGGGACTTCCTGGTGCAAGTGATGCTGGTCGGCGTGGCCCGCCTGACCCGCGCCGTGCTGCCGGGCATGCGCGAACGCGGCTTCGGCCGCATCGTCAACATCGGCAGCATCCATGCGCTGGTGGCCAGCCCGTACAAGAGCGCCTACGTGGCGGCCAAGCACGGGCTGGTCGGCTTCTCCAAGGTGCTGGCTCTGGAAACCGCCGACACCGACATCACCATCAACACCGTCTGCCCCAGCTACGTGAAGACGCCGCTGGTGGACAAGCAGATCGCCGACCAGGCGCGTACCCGCGGCATTTCCGAGGCCGACGTGGTCAGCCAGGTGATGCTGAAGCCGATGCCCAAGGGCGTTTTTATCGGCCTGGACGAACTGGCCGGCATCACCGCCTTCCTCACCTCGCCGGCCGCGCGCAACATCACCGGGCAGACGATCGTCGTGGATGGCGGCTGGACGGTGCAGTGAAGCGAGTGGATGGCGAAGAGGAGTGAGCGAAAGCCAGCTCGCCCCACCCACTTCTCACTCCCCTCCACTCACTCCTGCTCTTCATGCCCAACCTCCTGATCGCCGACGACCACCCGCTGTTCCGGGCCGCCCTGCGCGGCGCGGCGGCCGACGCCGTGGCCCAGTTGACGGTGCGTGAAGCCGAATCGCTGGATGGCGTCATCGCGACGCTGGAAGCGCACGACGACATCGATCTGGTGCTGCTGGACCTGCACATGCCGGGCAACCATGGCCTTGCTGGCTTGGCGGCGATCCGTGCGCAGTTTCCCGCGGTCGCCGTCGTGGTGGTGTCGGCGAACGATGATCCGCGGGTGGTGCGCCGGGCACTGGACCACGGTGCTGCCGGCTACCTGCCGAAGAGTTCCGGGCTGGATGAGTTACGCGATGCGATCCGCAGCGTGCTGGCCTGCGAGCAATGGCTGCCCGCCTCGCTGCGTGGCGCCGTGGCGCGCGCGCAGTCGTCCGAACACGACACCGAACTAGCGGGCCGGCTGGCCAGCCTGTCGCCGCAGCAGTTCCGCGTACTGACGCTGGTGGCCCAGGGCCTGTTGAACAAGCAGATCGCCGACCGCCTGGATGTGCAGGAACGCACGGTCAAGGCGCACCTGTCCGCCATCTTCGACCGACTGGGGGTACGCAACCGCACCCAGGCCGGCGTGGTGCTGCGCGAACTGGAGCTGACGGATCCGGCGCGACATATCGAGTGATCCCGTAATCCGCCGAGACAGCACCTCTTGGTCCCTGCCGTCATCCCGGCGCAAGCCGGGATCCATTCGGATTCTGCAGATGCTTCGCTTGGGTCGCAGTACCGCCGAGCAGAAGCAACCTGGGTCCCAGCGTTCGCTGGGACGACGAGGCCCTTCTCGTGAAACATGCAGATTCCGCGAATGCCAAAGAACTGCGGTCATTTTTTCGCCACACACCTTGACAGCGTTGCACCGCAACGCGTGCCATCGCTTATCCACATGTTGATCGACAGACCATCCACACCGGGTGTGGACAACCCGGACACCGCACCGTCATGGACTGGTCAAAAATTCGCCACCCATCTTGACAGGCTTGCGGCACAAGGCGCCGACGCGGTTATCCACACGGTTTCCCACACGCTCTCCACATGGCGTGTGGACAAGCGGACAGCGTGGAACACGAAGTTGCTCCCAGTGGGAGCATCGCGAGTCGCGACCGCAGATTCGACGCTGCGCCAAATGCAGCCCGTTCTCCTCCCTGGCGCGCTGCGGCGCGTTCATCACCGCGCGACGCGAACCGCTATCGGGGCGCGGTCGCGACTCACGTCGCTCCTACACGAACGACATGCGCACGAGCAACATCAGATGCGCGAGTAGTCCCACGAGACCATGCGACCCTCGTGGTACGGCATGACGCCGTGGAATCCGCGCGGGTCCTCGTCGAACACGAGAGGCAGGAAGTGGCGGTCGCCGTCCCACAACGGCAGGTCCAGGATCTTCTCCACCGGGACCCATTCCAACGTGCCTTCCGGATTGCGCTCGAATGGCGTACCGCTGTAAGCGGTGATGACGAAGACGAATCCCAGCCAGTCCTCGCCGTGCTTGCCGAAACCCGGCCAGCTGATCGTGCCGCGCAGGGCCATCGCATCGCAATCGATCCCGGCTTCCTCGTGGATCTCGCGACGCATGCCGGCCACCACGTCCTCGTCCCGTTCGATCTTGCCGCCCAGGCCGTTGTACTTGCCCAGGTGCTGGTCGTCCGGACGAGCATTGCGATGGATCAGCAGTACCTGCGTACGATCGGGCGACAGCACGTAGCCGAGGGTGGCGACGATGGGGGTATAGGGCATGGGGTACTCTTTTGCGGCGAAGCAAGGATTCTACCGACTTCACTCCGTCATCCCGGCGAAAGCCGGGACCCAGAGATTTTTCCCACAGGATTCGTCGTCACGCAGAAGGCACTGGGTCCCGGCTTTCGCCGGGATGACGGTCACGCGGCCCGCGCCGCCAGCAGCCGGTCCAGCACCGACTTCAATGCGAGCGGCCGCACCGGCTTGGCCAGCAGCGGCAGTTCCGCATCCCGGACGGCACGGCGCACGGCATCGGTCTGGTCGGCACTCAGGATCAGGCACGGACGTTGCCCATGCGAGGCACGCAGACGTTCGGCCAGCGCGACGCCGGTGTCGCCGGCATCCAGGTGGTAATCGAACAGCCAGAGGTCCGCATGCCTCTCGCGCAATGCCGCATCGGCTGCTGCGCCATCGCTGGCGATCGCGACGCTGCATCCCCAGCCTTCAAGCACCTGGCGCAGAGCAGCCAGCGCTGCAGGATCGTTGTCGACCGCCAGCACATGGCGACCGGCAAGGCCGGGCTTGCCGGCCAGCGAGGGCATCGCCGCAGGCGCCGCCACGCGCACCAGGTCTACCGCGAAAACGGAGCCGTGCCCTACCCGGCTGCGTAGCGACAGCGGTGCGTCGAGCAGCACGGCGATGCGGTCCGCGATCGACAGGCCCAGGCCCAGGCCCTGTCCCGGCACATCGTCGCCGCGGCGGAATTCCTCGAAGATCCGGCGCTGGTCGGACTCGGCGATCCCAGGCCCCGTGTCCCACACTTCAATGCGCACGTGCGCATGGCGCCAGCGCGCGCCGAGCAGCACACCACCACGCGCGGTGTAGCGCACGGCATTGGCCAGGAAGTTCTGCAGGATCCGGCGCAGCAGCTGCGGATCGGTATGCACCCAGGCACGCGTCGGCACGATGTCGAACGACAGTCCTCGCTCCAGCGCGAGTACGCGGAACTCGGAGGCCAGCGGCTCCAGCACTTCCATCAACGGCAGGTCGCGCGGCTCAGGCAGCAGGCCGCCGGCGTCCAGGCGCGACATGTCCAACAGGCCCGTCAGCAGATCGGTGGTGGAATCCAGCGCACCACGCACCTGCAGCGCCGTCTCGCGCTGCCGCGCCTCCGGCAACTGCTGCGACAACGCGTCGGTGAACAACTGTGCCGCGTGCAGCGGCTGCAGCAGATCGTGGCCGATCGCGGTCAGGAAGCGGCTCTTCGCATCGTTCGCATGCTCGGCCTCGCGCTTGGCGGTTTCCAGCAGGGCGGTGCGTTCGACCACGCGCTGCTCCAGCGTCTCGTTGGCCTGCTTGAGTTCGCGCTCGGCCTGGCGTGATGCGGTGACGTCGGTGTAGGTGGCCACGAAGCCGCCGCCCGGCATGGGATTGCCGCGCACCTCCACGATGCTGCCATCCGGGAACACGCGCTCGGTCAGGTGCGGCGTGCCGGCACGCATAAAGGCCAGGCGCCGCTCCAGCGCACGCTCGTCGTGTCCCCGCTGCGGCATGCGCTGCAGCGCCCAGCGGGTCAGGTCGGCGATGGGACGCCCGACCTGCAGCAGATCGGAGGGAAAGCCGAACATCTGCGCATAGCGCCGGTTCCAGGCCACCAGCCGCTGCTCGCGGTCGATCACGCTGATGCCTTGGCTCATGTTCTGCAACGCGGCCTCCAGCACCTGCTGGTTGAAGCGCAGATCCTGCGATGCTTCGCCGACGATGGCGGCCACCGTCTCCAGGTCGCCGGTTTCACGGCGTGCCGCGTCCAGCAGGAGCCGTGCGGACGCAGAGCCCAGCACCGCCGACAGTTCGCGCTCGAGCCGGGCTTCGATAATCGCCGGCACCGGTCCATTGCGCGGCGCGTCGACCAGCAGCTCCTCCACGCGCTCGCGCGGCAGGAAGCGCCTGCCGGCATCGCGCAGCGTCTTCGCATCGAAGCCCCGGCTGTCGGCGCGACGCGGTGCCGAACCCCGCCAACTGGCCACCAGCAGCGTGACCACGGCACCTGCGAACAGACTGACACCGACGGCGCGGCCCAGGCGGCTCCACCCTGTGAGGCCGAAGAAGCCGTCGGGCGACAGGCCGGCCAGACCAAACGGCCCCGTCTGCAGCCATGCCGGCGAAACACCGCGTGCGTCCATCGCCACCGGCAGCAGCAACAGCCATGCCCATACCAGGAACCCGGCCACGATGCCGGCAATGACGGCCCGCGGCGATGTCTGCGGACGCCAGATGGCGAACGCCAGCGCGGGCGCCAGCGTGGCCAATGCGGAGAACGACACCGCGCCCACGTCCGCCAGCGCATCGTTGCCCGCGATCAGGCGGCTGTACGCCCACGCCAGCAGCATCACCGCCACGATCCCCACGCGCCGTTGTGTCAGCACGGCTCCGCGCAGGTCGCGACCGGTACCGCGCACCCAGCCGCCCCGCAACAGGCCCGGCGCCAGCCAGTGGTTGCCGATCATCAGGCTGAGCGTGAGCGTACTGACCACCACCATGCCGGTAGCCGCGCTCAGGCCGCCAAGGAACGCCAGCAGCGCCAGCCCTTGGTGCCCCTGCGACAGCGGCAGCGCCAGCACGTAGAGGTCGGAGGGCACCGCATCGCCGAACATCGCGCCGCCCGCGCGCGCCAGCGGCAGCAGCGGCGCGGCCATCAACACCATGTACAGAGGAAACAGCCAGCGCGCCGTGCGCACATGCCGTTCATCGCGGCATTCCACCACGCCCACGTGCACCTGGTGCGGCAGGGTGAACATCGCCAGCACGCCCAGCGCCACCAGCGGCAGGAATCCATACGTGGTGGAAGCCGGGGCCGGTGCCGGCGGCGGCACTTCCAGGTCCGGCAGGCCGAACCACACGAACAATCCCAGCGCCAGCATCGCCGCCAGCTTGAAGAGCGACTCGAACGCCATCGCCAGGATCAGCCCGCGGTTGTGTTCCACCGCGCTCGCGCGGCGCGTGCCAAACAGCATCGCGAATACCGCCATCGCCAGCGCCACGTACAGCGCGCTGTCCTGCCACGCCGGCAGCGCATCGTTACCCGGCGAACGGGTCAGCAGCGCGAAGCTCATCGCCACGGCCTTCAGCTGCAGCGCGATGTAGGGAATCAATCCGAGCGCGGCGATCAGCGTGACCGTGGCCGCCAGCCAGCCGTCCTTGCCCAGTCGCGTGGCGATCAGGTCGGCCAGCGACGTGGCATTCGACTCGCGCGCCATCCGCACCAGCCGCACCAGCAGGAACGCGCCGAACACGTACAACAGGATGGTGCCGACGAAGGTGGGCGGCAGTGGCCAACCGTAGCGAGCGGCCTGGGTCACGGTGCCGAAGAACGTCCACGAGGTGCAGTACACCGCCAGCGACAGCGCGTAGATGTACGGCCACTGCACCGCCAGCACGCGCGGGTGCCGCTCGGCGTAGAGCGCGGACCCGAACAGCACGCCCAGCCACAGCAGGGACGCCAGTACCACCACGCCGATGCTCAGCATGCTTCCTCGAATGCTCCTGTCCGCCCAGCCACGATCTTACCGCGCCGACGATCGGCACTGTCCCCTGTCCATTCCCGTGGCCGACGCCTCCGCAGGGCCTCGTTCTTCCTCATGACGAAGCCGGTGCGGAACGCTCCTCCCGAGGGGATTGCCGCCATGCGGTTCCGTCATCGCCGGGCCCAAGGGGGTGCCCACACGGAGTCGAACAAGGAGATCGTCATGCACAACCACATGTTCCTGCGCGCTGCCGCGCTGTCCCTCGTGCTGCTTGCCGCATCCGCGCCCGCCTGGGCAACGCGCACCAGCACCGCGCTCGGCATCTGCATATCGCGCGGCCCGGATTGCAGCATCGCCAACAAGGGCGACAACTACGAGATCTGCGTCAACAACACCGACGGCAAGCAGTGCGTCAGCTGTCCCAACCTGGCCCAGGACAAGCAGGAATGCTCCGTCGCCAGGACGGGCAAGGACACGCCCCCGCCGACCACCGGCGTGGCCGGCCTGCTCGCCGAGGAATACGTGAAGGCTCCCCGCAAAACCGAACACCCGCGCAAACCCTGACGTCCGGAAACGCCAACGCGGCGATGCTCACGCACCGCCGCGTCATGCGTTGCGACGCCGGACTCAGAAATCGTAGCGCGCGGTCAGGCTGTACTGGCGCGGCGGGCCGTAGAAGCCGGAGAGGACGCCCAGCGCCGCCTGGAGGTTGTAACCGGTGGTGCGGTATTCCTCGTCGGTGAGGTTGGTCCCCTGCAGCGAGAACGACCAAGCGTCGTTCGCGCGCCAGACCACGCCGGCACCGAGCAGGCCGTAGCCGGGCTGCTTGATCGCCTCGCTCAGGTCGGTGGTGGGATAGACCTCGGACTGATACGAGTAGGTCACCCGCGCGGACAGGTTGCCCCCGTTCGCGAGATCGGTCCGGTATTCCACGTTGAGTGCGCCGGAGAATTCGGGCGCATTGGTGAAGTACTGGCTGTCGGCGACATTGACGCCGCCGGTGATGAACTCGTCGTACTTGGCATCCAGCCATGCCAGGTTGCCGCTGATGAGCCAGTTCTGGCTGGGCAGGAACTGGTACTCCACCTCCACGCCGTTCACCGTGCCCTTGCCGGCGTTGGTGAAGTCGCCGAAGAACTGCGGGTTTCCGTTGCCGTCGATGTACTGCGTGAACACCGACAGCTGGATGTCCTCGTACTTGTTGTGGAACGCCGACAGGTTCAGGAACATGCGCTGGTCGAGGAACGACATCTTGCTGCCGATCTCGAAGCTGTCGACCGACTCGTCGTCGAACGGCTCGCCCGAGCGCGGCACCGCCGTGGTGTTGGCGCGGATGTTGTAGCCGCCCGACTTGAAGCCACGCGACGCCAGGCCGTAGACCATGATGTCCGGGGTGATCTGGTAGTCCAGCGAGACCTTCGGCGAGACGTTCTTGAAATTGATGGTCTTGTCGAAGTTCGCGGCGACCACGCCATTCGGAACCGTGAAGGTGGCATCGGTATAGCCGATGTTGTAGGCCACCGCATGCTTGTCCTCGTCGGTGTAGCGGGCGCCGACGTCCAGCTTCAGGCGATCGGTCAGGTCGAACGTCCAGTCGGTATAGATGGACAGACTGCTGGTGTTCACCACGCCCTGGGTATCGCCGAAGCTCAGGCCGAAGAAGTTGTTCAGCACCTGGCCGCCGGCATCGCCGTCGAAATGATAGATGCCGACCACGCCGCGCGCGCGACCGCCGCCATCGTAGTTGGCCTGCACTTCGTTGGTCACCTGGCTGTCGCTGTAGAACGCCTTCACGTCCGCGACCGGGAACGGCGTCATGTCGAAATCGATATTGGTCTCGGTATCCGACTCCCGCTTGGCGACGATGTACTTGAACGCCCAATCATCATTGGGACGCCAGTTCACGGTCGCCGACAGCCCCTTCATCTCGGTGTCGTTGACGTTGGGCATGGCGCTGTAGATGTCGTAGCGGCTGTCCATCGGCGTATAGGCCGACAATCCCGGGAACAGGAAGTTCGCCGTCGGACTGGTGTTGACCGACAACAGCTTGCCACCGCGCACGCCGGATTGGTCATCCAGGTAGTCGAACGCGAACTGCACGTCGAAATCGTCCTGTGAGTACGCACCCAGCTGCATGCGGACGGCATTGATCTCCTTGTCGCTGATCTCCTGGCCGTTGAACTTGTTCTCCCCGAAGCCGTCGCGGTTCATGCTGGCAACCGACACGCGGCCGCGCAGGCCGCTGTCCTTGCCGCCGATCTCGCCGCCCAGCGCGGCCTTCACGTCCAACTGGTTGTAGTTGCCCACGGTGACCGAGGCGAAGCCGGTAGTCTCCTGCGGCAGGCCGCGCGAGATGTACTTGATCGCACCGCCGATGGTGTTCTTGCCGTACAGCGTGCCCTGCGGGCCGCGCAGCACCTCGATACGCTCCACATCGAACACGTCCAGCAGCGCGCCCTGCGGACGCGCGATGTACACGTCATCCAGGTAGATGCCCACGCCCGGATCCACGCCCCACAGCGGATCGGCCTGGCCCACACCGCGGATGTAGGCGGTGACGGTGCTGGTGGAGCCGCGCGCCGCGTACACGGTCAGGTTCGGCACCTGCGCATCCAGGTCGCCCAGGTCCTTGATGTTCAGCTTGTCCAGCGTTTCCGGCGTGAATGCGGTGACGGCCACGGGCACGTCCTGCAGGGTCTCTTCGCGCTTGCGCGCGGTGACCTTGACCGAATCCAGCGTGGTGGCATTGGTGGCTGGCGATGCGCTGGTCGGCGCGGCGTCCTGCGCCCATGCCACCGGCACGGACGACAACAGGACGCAGCCGATGGCCAGGCTCAGATGCTTGCGCTTCATGGGTCTCCCCTCCTCCCGGGTATGACGTTGGCGGCGGACGGATGCCGCCGATTGAAGCGAACACTAGGGGGCGGGCCGCGTGGGCGGCATCGTACCTTCGTACAGTGGGCCGGCCGGCGTGCGGCTGCGGATACTCGCCGCACTTGCAATCGGCGCTGGCCGAGGGGTCGCAGATGTCGAGGAGTACCGGATGTCGTTCCTGATCGTGCTGGCCGCGCTGTGCTTCCTGATGTTCGTGGCCTACCGCGGCTACAGCGTCATCCTGTTCGCGCCCATCGCGGCGCTGGGCGCGGTGCTGCTGACCGATCCCTCGCTGGTAGCGCCGATGTTCACCGGCCTGTTCATGGACAAGATGGTCGGCTTCCTGAAGCTGTATTTCCCAGTGTTCCTGCTGGGCGCGGTGTTCGGCAAGCTGATCGAGATCTCTGGTTTCTCCAAGGCGATCGTGAAAGCCACCATCAAGGTGGTCGGCGCGCAGCGCGCCATGCTGTCCATCGTGCTGGTGTGCGCGCTGCTGACTTACGGCGGCGTATCGCTGTTCGTGGTGGTGTTCGCGGTGTATCCGTTCGCGGCGGAGCTGTTCCGCCAGAGCGACATCCCCAAACGGCTGGTGCCGGGCACGATCGCGCTAGGCGCCTTCACCTTCACCATGGACGCGCTGCCGGGCACGCCGCAGATCCAGAACATCATCCCCAGCTCGTTCTTCGGCACCACCGGCTGGGCCGCGCCGGTGCTGGGCACGCTGGGCGGCGTGTTCATCCTGATCGTGGGCATGAGCTACCTGGAATGGTGCCGCCGCGTGGCCGCGCGCAATGGCGAGGGCTACGCCGGCAACGACGAATTGCGCAACGAACCCGAACCGTTCAAGGGCGACAGGCTGGCGCATCCGCTGATCGCGATCCTGCCGCTGCTGCTGGTGGGCGTGGCCAACTTCCTGTTCACCCGCTGGATTCCCGGCTTCTACGGCGAGAGTCAGTCCTTCGTGCCTGCCGTCATCGGCAATCCCGCGCCCGTGGTGCAGGAGGTCTCGAAGGTCGCCGCGATCTGGGCCGTACAGGGCGCGCTGCTGGTGGGCATCGTGTCGGTGATCGCGTTCGCATGGAAGCCGGTGTTCGCCAGCTTTGCGGAGGGCACCAAGAGCGCCATCGGCGGCGCGCTGCTGGCCTCGATGAACACGGCGTCGGAATACGGATTCGGCGCCGTCATCGCCGCCCTGCCCGGCTTCCTGGTCGTGGCCAATGCGCTGCAGGCCATTCCCAATCCGCTGGTCAACGAGGCGATTTCGGTCACCGCGCTGGCGGGCATCACCGGTTCCGCCTCGGGCGGCATGAGCATCGCGCTGGCGGCGATGGCCGACAGTTTCATCGCCAACGCGAACGCGGCGGGCATCCCGATGGAGGTGCTGCACCGCGTCGCCTCGATGGCCTCCGGCGGCATGGACACCCTGCCCCACAATGGTGCGGTGATTACCCTGCTGGCCGTCACCGGCCTCAGCCACCGGCAGTCGTACAAGGACATCTTCGCCATCACGCTGATCAAGACCACGGCGGTGTTCGTGATCATCGGCGTGTTCTACGCCACCGGCTGGGTCTGACACCTCCCGTGGCGTGACCGGCCTGTGCGCGCGGTCGCAAACGGCGCACGGCGCTTGGCCAATACTTCCCGCATTCCGGGGAAGGCAGGGAAATCCGCATGGCGTACTACACCGTCCCGTGGCGTCGGCTGTTCGCGCGTGGCCCGTGGCGACGCAAGGCCGTGGGCACGCGTGCGCGCCTCGACGCCCGCGTTCAGGCAAAGCCGCACATCGCAGCGCCCGATCTCGGCGTACAGGTCCGTGAACGCCTGAACCGCCTGTACGGCTGGAAGGGCGGCGAACGCGCCAGTCCGAAGGACACCACGCCCGCACCGGAGGCGGTAGCGGTGGCCGCACCCAGCGGTGGCCGCGTGATGATGGGGCAGTCGAATCCCACCCTGATGACGATGGCGCGACCGCCGTTCGCCGTGCAGGCGCTCAACAACCTCAGCTACGGCGCCACCGCCGCGAGCATCGCCGAATTCAACGCGCTGGGTAGCAGCGACCGCCAGCGCCTGGCCAACTACGTGGACTGGCAGCTCAACTGGGACGCCATCGACGACAGCGCCGTCACCAACCGCCTCAACACCGCCGGCTACACCACGTTGAACAAGTCGCTGACCCAGTTGTGGGCCGACCACGTGGTGACGGACCCGGAGTACAGCATCCGCATCCGGCCCGCCAATGAAGTGCAGCGCGCGGCGTTCGTGCGCGCGGTGTATTCGCGCCGCCAGTTGCGCGAGGTGCTGGTGAATTTCTGGCACGACCACTTCAACGTACTGGGCAACGACTTCAGTACAGGCCCGGTGTTCGTGCACTACGACCGCGACGTGATCCGCGCCAACGCCAAGGGCAATTTCCGCACGATGCTGGAAGGCGTGGCCCAGAGCACGGCGATGCTCTACTACCTGGACAACATCAGCAATTCTCGCTCCGGCCCCAACGAGAACTTCGCCCGCGAATTGCTGGAGCTGCACACGCTGGGCGCGGAGAACTACCTCGGCTTCATGGACCCGTTCCAGGTGCCGCCTTGTCCCGAGGATCCGGCGTATCCCATCGGCTACACCGACATCGACGTGTACGAAACCTCGGCCGCGTTCACCGGCTGGTCGGCGAAGAACGGCCACTGGCAGTTTCCCACCGAGAACGACGGCAGCTTCGTCTACCGGCAGTCCTGGCACGACGCCGGCCCCAAATTCCTGCTCGGCATGCTGATCTATCCCGAACAGCCCGCACTGAAGGACGGTCGCGACGTACTGGACCGGTTGGCCAGCCATCCGCGCGTGGCCAAATTCATCTGCAAGAAACTCATCCGCCGCTTCATCAGCGACACGCCGAAGCAGGCGCTGATCGACAGCGCGGCGACGATCTTCCGTTCCAACTGGCGCGCGCCGAACCAGATCGAACTGGTGCTGCGGCACATCCTGAACTCCGACGACTTCATCAACAGCTTCGGCCAGAAGAACCGTCGCCCGTTCGACGCAACGGTCGCGGCGATGCGGACGCTCGGCGGCGACTGGACGATCCGGCTGGACCACGGCCGCAGCGGCGATTTCATGTGGATGTACGGTTTCACCGGCCACACGCCGTACAACTGGCCTGCGCCGAACGGCTATCCCGACAGCGGGCTGGCGTGGTCGGGCTCCAATTCCTACGCCATGACGTGGCGCCTGCTGGGCTGGCTGACCGAAAGCAAGGACGGCGACGTGCCATTGCACCCGATCGTCGATACCACGCGTGCCAACATCCCCGTGGCCAACTGGACGGCGAACACGCTGGTGACGTGGTGGTGCACCCGTCTGCTCGGCTATCAGCCCGAAACGGCGCGCAAGCAGGCGCTGGTGGCCTTCATGGCGCAGAACGGCGATCCGAACAGCTATGTCATCACCGATACCAACACGTGGCAGGGCAGCGACCTGAAGCGGCACTACAACCACGAGCGCCTGCGCAGCCTGGTGGCGTTAATCCTGATGACTCCCGAATTCATGAGCCGCTGAGGCCCCGATGACCGACTTCCGACTGACCCGACGCGACTTCGTCAAAGGCTGCGGCGCAGCCGCCATCGTCGGCACCGCGGGCGGCAGCCTGATGTTCGCCGCCCCCGTCGACGCCGCCGTCAACAGCTATGACACCGTCGTGCATCTGTTCCTGCGGGGCGGCATCGATGGCCTCAACCTGGTGGTACCCATCGACGGTGTGGACCGCGGCTTCTACGAGGAAGCGCGCCCCAGCCTGAAAATCGAGACCAGCGGCGCTTACGGCGCCTTGCCACTGACCCTGTCGGGCGGCGCTGGCACCGGCTTTGGCCTGCACCCCTCGGCCAGCGGTCTGCGCGACCTGTGGAACGACGGCAGGATGGCCATCGTGCACGCCTGCGGCATGGCGACCACGGTCACCCGCAGCCACTTCGATGCGCAGCTTTACATCGACCTGGGTACGCCCGGGAAGTACGGCTCGCCGACGGGATGGATGACGCGCGCGTGGGAGACGCGGCCCAATGGCGCCGGCACCCTGCCCGCGCTCGGCGTGAGCGGCACCCAGCCGGCCGGCCTGATGGGCGCGATCGATGCGCTGACCATGAGCAGCCCGTCCGACTTCTCGCTCAACACCACCGCATGGAGCTGGCAGCGCACGCGAAGCGATTCGCCCAGCGGCCTGCGTGGCGTCAGCGAAACCGTGGCCTCGCTGTGGAACGGCCAGACCGGCATGGAGATCAGCGGTCGCCGCGCGAATGGCGCGCTGCGCCTGATCGGACAACAGGGCTACGCCAGCCTGCCGGCCAGCTGGCCGACGGGCAATTTCGCGCAGCAGCTGTGGACCATTGCGCAGACCATCCGCTTCAACCTCGGCCTGCGCTACGCCACGCTGGATCTCGGCGGCTGGGATACGCACGAGGGCCAGGGCACGGCGGGCAGCGGGTACCACTACTACCAGAACAAGATCGCGGAGCTGTCGCAGGCACTGGCCGCGTTCTACGCCGAACTCAACGGCACCGGCGAGATGGCGCGGGTGACGGTGGTGGTGCAGTCCGAGTTCGGACGCCGCGTGCGTGCGAACGCCAACGGCGGCACCGACCATGGCTACGGCAATCCCATGCTGGTGCTCGGCGGTCCGGTCAACGGACGCCGCTTCTACGGCAGCTGGCCTGGCCTGAATCCGGAAACTCTCTCCCCCACCTTCGGCGACGTGCCGGTCACCACCGACTACCGCCGCGTGATGTCGGAGATCCTGATCCGCCGCATGGGCAACGCCAACCTCAGCCAGGTCTTCCCCGGCTACACCGGTTATGCGCCGCTTGGCCTAATGCAGGGCACCGACATCGCGCCAAAGCTCGAAGAGGTGGCGGTCACCGCATCGATTCCGTCGCTGGTGGTGCCGGGGGCGGGAACGCCTGCGGCCGCCACCAGCGCGCCCACCGAACGCGTCGTGCCCGACTGGCAGCGCCGGGGGCCTGTGGATCGAACGCTGGTGCGGCGGGAGCGCTGAATCAAGGCTCCTGTAGGAGGGGCTTCAGCCCCGATGCTTGCCCATCAGACGGCAGCCACCCGCGCTGCGCCCGGGCGCTCATGTTCCGTGGGCGCGGTCGCGCCTGCGGTGACAGGTCGGGCCCTGAAGCCCCTCCTGCATGGCAGGAATGCCATCAGCCGTTGCGCGCGTGCCACGCCTTCAGCAACTCGGCTTCCTTGTCGCGGGTGATGCCGGCATTGAGTTTGGCCTGGCGCTCTGCCGGCAGGCCGCGGAACCAGGCCAGCAGGTCGGTGACGGTGGTCGCGAGCGGACGGAAGGTCAGCCCCGCCGCGATGGCGCGCGCATTGCTGACCGCGCCGTAGCCGCCGTACTGCGGGTGCATCGGCGACACCCAGATCGGCAGGCCGACCTGCTGCTGCTCGAGGAACTCGGGGGACACATGCGTCAGCGTCAAGCCGCCGCCGGTCACGGCCTGGCAGCCATGCACCATGGCGTCCATGCCGAGCGTGTAATCCGGGCCGCACGCGTTGAAGGTGCCGGTGGTCTTTGTTTCGGCCAGGCGGATCATCCATTCGCCCAGGTCGCGGCCGTCGATGATCTGGATGGGATCTTTGCCCTGGCCGGGCACCAGGATCTCGCCGCCCTGCGCCACCCGGTGCGGCCAGTAGGTGAAACGATCGGTTTCGTCGCGCGGACCGACGATGTAACCCGGGCGCACGATGGTGACGTTCCCGCCGAACTGCTTGCGGGCTTCGGCTTCGCTCAATGCCTTCAATGAGCCGTAGAGATTCTCGATGTCGGCGCGCAGGGTCTCCTGGGTTTCAGCCATCGCATCCTTGCCCTTGTAGACGGCGAGCGGCGAATCCTCGTTGATGCCCGGCTTGCCGCCATCGGCGTATACCGAAATGGTGGAGATGAAGAGGTAGTGCCCCACGTTGCCTTTCAGCACCTGGCCGGCATCGCGCACCCAGAACGGCAGGCTGGTGGGGTTGTCGATGCAGACGTCCCACTTGCGCCCTTTCAGTGCGGCCAGGTCGCCGGTATTGCGGTCGCCGTGCAATTGTTCCACTTCGCCCGGCCATTCCGGCGAGGGCCGCTTCCCGCGGTTGAACAAGGTGACCTTGTGCCCGCGCTTGAGCGCGTAATCGACCTGGAACGGACCCGTGAAGCCGGTGCCGCCGAGGATCAGGATATTCAGCGGCTTGGCCGCCTTCCCCACCGGCTTGCCCTCGCTGGCAGTAGAGGCAAAGGACGGCAGCGCAGCCGCGGCGGCGGCCAGCGCGCCCAGCTTGAACAGGTCACGACGGGTGGTCATGCAGGGGCTCCCCAGCGGTGTCAGGAAACCGACTAGATAGCACCGCCGCGACCCGCCTGCCCCTGCCGGAAGTCTTCATGACTTCAAGTCCTATGCCCGGTATGGCCCGGACAAGGCAACCTCGATCTCGACAGCGGCGTCCCGACCACTGCGAGTGGTCATGGGGCTGTCTGACCCTCACACCAGGGATGGCGCCGGGGTAAGGTGCCGCAACATCCGATGGAAGACACCATGCGTGCATTCATGCTTCTCGTCATTGCCATGCTCTCGCTACCGGCTTTCGCCGAGAAACCCGTCGCGCCAGCGCGCGTTCCGATCCAGCAGGCGATGGCGCATCCGCTTTTCGATGACCCCTACATGTGTTCGGAGCACGCCGAGAACGAGCTCCCCCACCTTGGCGATGCTCTCGGCCAGGACTGCATGATCACTGCCTTCGGCGATGACACGAAGCGTTCGTTCCTTGGGTTGTACAGGAACGACGGAGCGAGGAATCAGGACTGGTACGGATGGAACCGTCCGGTCAATTCGCCCTGTGACTGCGAAGTCGTCAAGCTCCACGTGAACCCGCTCGTCAACGTGCCGGGTCAGCCTCACGAAAGCCGCGCCTCGAGCATCATCCTCAGGGCAACCGATGGCACGGTGTTCGTCGTGGCCCACCTGCAGGCGTTCGCCGTGAAAGAAGGTGATCACGTAGAAGCCGGTGAACTCATCGGCCTTGTCGGCAACAACGGCTACGCCCGCGCGCCTCATGTCCACATCGGCGCATGGCGCGGGAAACAAGCGCTGCAGGTGCGCTGGGACCAGCAGGCCATGAAGGTCCACTAGGATGTCCGGGCAAGTCCAGGCTGTGCAGTGGAGTGAGCGAGTGAATCCCGACAGAGCGTGCATGACGAGCCCGGGCGATTCCGACCTCACTCCAAGGCGACACCCTCGGTTGCTCCATGTCGCGTTCGCTGGTCATAAAGGCGACTGCGCACCCTGTACATCTCCATGATGCGCAGTGCCTTGATATTGAAAGACCTGGACAGTGCCGCGCAGTTACTGGGTGGCAGCGACTTTGCGAGGGCCCGGACGGCCTCCGCCGCCTGCAATCCATGACGGTAGTGAGCGTGTTCGTGAAGGCGTAGTGCATCCAGATACCGCGTCCAGGCCTTGGCAAGGTCCCGGGATGCACCGCCAGTGGGCGTCCATCGTGGCAGCGTGACCGTTGTGTCCAACGCGATCGTTAGGTCAACAACCTCGCAGGTGTTTCCGGCGCCTTCCACCTCGAATGTCCATTCGACCTGCCATCGAGTCAGTCCATGCACCACGCGCCCGTCTTCATTCCTGGGCCCGTTGGTCCGTAAAGCACGCTGGATCGCCCGCAGGTTGTCTCCGGCGACGGAGTAGTACGTCACCTTCGCACGCGGGAAGAGAGGATCAGCCACCGCGTTCGGCACCCACAACGAGAGCGCAAAGCCCATGAACATGCCCTGCCCAAGTCTCATGACCGCCTCCAGCCAAAGATCAGTGTGATTCTTTCATGCGCAACGCTCGCGAGGGAGTTCGGTCACGCGCACACCTCCCCGGCACCCCGTTGAACGGCACTCGCCAGGCGCCAACTACGGGCTAAGCTCGCAGGATGGGTTGAGCGCAGCGATACCCATCCTGCGATACGCCGAAGCCACGATCATGGGTATCGCATGCGGGCTCATCCCATCCTACCCACTAGTGCCAAGTATCTTCCAGATACCGCGGCCGGCATGCCAGATAGCCACCGACCAGCAGCACTAAAACGCAGATGCCGAGGAACGCCATCGGCCATGACCAGCCATGCGTGTACTCATGCAGCAGGCCGAAGACCAGCGGTCCCGCGCAGGACAACGTGTAACCCACCCCCTGCATGAAACCGGATAACGCCGCCGAACCCTCCGGCGTGCGCGTGCGCAGGTTGATCATCGTCAACGACAGCGGGAACGTACTGGGCCCCAGGCCAAGCAACGCCACCCATAGGGCTGGTGCGGCCATCGGCGCCAGCAGCAGGCCCACGAACGCGACGGCGTAGAAGCCGGCGCAGACCACGACCACGATGAAGGGATTGCGCATGCGCACCGCGATCAGCGGCATCGTGAGCGAGGCCGCCAGCCCCAACGTGGAGAACAGTGCGACCATCGTGCCGCCCAGCGCGGGCGAACCCCCGGCTTCGACCAGTAGCTTCGGCAACCAGGTGAACATCGAATACGTCACCAGCGACGTCATGCCGAACATCAGCGCCATGCCCCAGGCCACCGGCGAGCGCCATGCGCGCCCCTGCGGTCGCGGCGCGGCCAGCTCGGGAGCTTCGTCGTCGACGGTAACGGCGGCATCGTGCGTGCGTGCCAACGGCGAGGCCTTGCTGCGTTCCTGCCACAGCACCAGGCACCACGGCACCGCCGACGCGGCGGCGAACACCGCCCACAGGCCCAACGATATGCGCCAGCCGGCAGCTTCCATCACAGGTACGGCCACCAGCGCCGGCAGGATGGTGCCGGCCTGCAGGACGGTGATGTAGAGCGTGCTGACAGTACCCACGCGATCGGCGAAGTAGCGCTTCACCAGCGGCGGCAACACGATGTTGCCGATGCCCATGCCGGCCAGCGCCGTCAGCGAGGCGGCCATCAACGCGGCCGTATCGCCAGCCCCGCTGCGCAGCAGCAGGCCCAGTGTCGCCAGCAACATGGCCAGCAGTGCAGTGCGCTCCAGTCCGATGCGATGCGCCAGCGCGGGCGTCGCCACGCCGAACACCGCGAATGCTGCCGTCGGCAGCATGCCGAATACGCCTGTCATGGTGGCGCCGAAGCCGAACGTATCACCCAAGGTGTCGAGCAGCGGTGTGAGCGAGGTCACCGCGGTACGCAGGTTGAATGCGGACAGCACGATGCCCAGCAGCACCAGCCCGCGGCCTGACCAGAGGGAGGTTGAAGCGCCTGCGCGTGTATTCGTTGAATGCATGGCGGTCATTATCGGCGATGGCGTCGAGATGATCGGCGCACGGAGGGGGATGGTGTGTCCTGCACAACCGGTCGTGACGCCTGTCGATGCACAAGCACCGCGCGCAGCGATGGAGAAACTCCTTCTCCACGCGCGCGGGGAGAAGAGCCTGCCCCGTACTCGATATGGGGTGGCCGGCACGCCGGATGAGGGGCGCCGTCGCCACCGCGTTCAATGCGGCGGCAGATGCATCGAGCGCGAATATGCCCGAGCAGCACTCGATGCATCACCTTCGATGAGATATCGCGGCCCCGGCATTGCCCCTCACCCGCCTTTGGCACCCTCTCCCCGCTTCGCAGGGAGAGGGGTTGTCTCGCCGTGCTTGTGCCTCAAAGAAGGCGACACGCTTGTGGCCTTCTCCCCGCCTGCGGGGAGAAGGTGCCCGAAGGGTGGATGAGGGGCGCTCTTGGCGCCGACCCTTCCGCAGCGCAGCGACTACAGGCTGATCGAATACTGGATGTCCGCGGAGAACTTACGCTTCCTGCTAGTCAAGACAGTTGCTCTCCCCACAGGCAGGGAGAGGGATGGTACTCGCGCATCGCGCCTTGCTTGACGCATTGCTTATCGACCATCTCGCGCCATGAGCGTCGAAGTCGACGAAGGAAGGAAACAGCCAAAGAAAAAGCGGGCCGAAGCCCGCTTTTCCATAGCGCGTCGCGATGTCGTGCGGCTTACTCGGCCGACACGCCCTCGCCTTCTTCCACGGCCTTGATCGACAGGCGGATGCGGCCCTGCTTGTCGACTTCCAGCACCTTGACCTTGACCACGTCGCCTTCCTTCAGCGCGTCGCTGACTTTCTCCACGCGATCGTTGGAGATCTGCGACACGTGCACCAGGCCGTCCTTGCCCGGCAGGATGGTGACGAACGCACCGAAGTCCATGATCTTGGCGACCTTGCCTTCGTAGATGCGGCCCGGCTCGACGTCGGACGTGATCTGCTCGATGCGGGCCTTGGCGGCCTGGCCGGCGGCGCCGTTCACCGAGGCGATGGTGATGGTGCCGTCGTCCTGGATGTCGATCTGCGTGCCGGTTTCCTTGGTGATGGCCTGGATCACCGAACCGCCCTTGCCGATCACTTCGCGGATCTTGTCGGGGTGGATCTTGATGGTGATCAGGCGCGGCGCGAACTCGCTCAGCTCCTGGCGCGGCGAGGTCATCGCATGGGCCATTTCGCCCAGGATGTGCAGTCGGCCGGCCTTCGCCTGCGTCAGCGCCTGCTTCATGATCTCTTCGGTGATGCCCTCGATCTTGATGTCCATCTGCAGCGCGGACACGCCGTTGGCGGTACCGGCGACCTTGAAGTCCATGTCGCCCAGGTGGTCTTCGTCACCCAGGATGTCGCTCAGCACGACGAAGTCATTGCCTTCCTTCACCAGGCCCATCGCGATGCCGGCCACCGGCGCCTTGATCGGCACGCCGGCATCCATCAGCGCCAGCGAGCTGCCGCAGACCGAGGCCATCGAGGAGGAGCCGTTCGACTCGGTGATTTCCGAGACCACGCGGATGGTGTACGGGAAGGCTTCCATCGTCGGCATCACGGCGAGCACGCCGCGCTTGGCGAGGCGACCGTGGCCGATTTCGCGACGCTTCGGGCCCATCATTCGACCGGCTTCGCCCACCGAGAACGGGGGGAAGTTGTAATGGAACAGGAAGTGGTCCTTCCACTCGCCGCCGACGGCGTCGATCACCTGGCCATCACGGGCGGTGCCCAGGGTGACGGCGACGATCGCCTGCGTCTCACCACGGGTGAACAGCGAGGAGCCGTGCACGCGCGGCAGCACGCTGACCTTGGAGGAGATCGGGCGGACGGTGTCCAGCGCACGGCCGTCGATGCGGACCTTGGTGGCCAGCACGGAACCGCGCATGGTCTGGTACTCGAGCTCGCCGAATTCCTTCGACAGCGCGCCGGCGCTCCAGCCATCGGCTTCGGCACGGCCTGCCAGCTGCTGCATCACATCCTTCTTGATGGCGGCGATGGCGTCGCGGCGCTGCAACTTGTCGCGCACCTGGAAGGCGGACTCGAGCTGGGTGCCTACGGCTTCCTTCAGCGCGGAGATCATCGCCTCGTTCTTGGCCGGCGCAGCCCAGTCCCAGTTCTTGGTACCGGCTTCGGTGACCAGCTCGTTGATGATGTTGATGACCTTCTGCATTTCGCGGTGACCGAACATCACGGCGCCCAGCATCACGTCTTCGGACAGCTCGGCGGCTTCGGATTCCACCATCAGCACGGCGTTGGACGTACCGGCGACGACGAGCTCCAGCTTGGAGTCCTTCAGTTCGCTGACGGTCGGGTTCAGCACGTACTCGCCGTTGACGTAGCCGACCTTGGCGGCACCGATCGGGCCGTTGAACGGCGCGCCGGTCAGGGCGACCGCGGCGGAAGCACCGATCAGCGCCGGGATGTCGCCGTCGATCTCCGGGTTCAGCGACATCACCGTGGCGATGACCTGCACTTCATTGCGGAATTCTTCCGGGAACAGCGGGCGCAGCGGGCGATCGATCAGGCGGGAGATCAGCGTCTCCTTCTCGGTAGCGCGGCCTTCACGCTTGAAGAAGCCACCCGGGATACGGCCGCCGGCGTAAAACTTCTCCTGGTAGTCGACCGTCAGCGGGAAGAAGTCCTGGCCTTCGCGGGCCGACTTCGCCGCCACGGCGGTAACCAGCAGCACGGTGTCATCGAACTTGACGACGACGGCGCCGCCGGCCTGCCGGGCGATTTCGCCGGTTTCCAGGGTGACCTGGTGCTTGCCGTACTGGAAGGTTTTGGTGATTTTTGCCACGTTGGTTCCTTGAGATGCCTTGTGCGGGTTGGACCTCACGCGACCCTTGTCGCGTGTGGCTGGCCGGATGCGTCCGGCCGGTGGTGCTGAGGGAGGCGGGCCCGGTGCGGCCAGCGGGTGCAGCGCATTCCGTTCCCTGAAATGCAAACCGCGGCGCATCTCTGCGCCGCGGTGGGGGATATATCAGCGACGCAGACCGAGCTTTTCGATCAGGGTCTTGTAGCGCTCGTTGTCTTTCTTCTTGAGGTAATCAAGCAGGCTGCGGCGGCGGTTGACCAGCTGCAGCAGACCACGGCGGCTGTGGTGATCCTTCTTGTGGGTCTTGAAGTGGCCGCTCAGGTGTTCGATGCGGGCGGTGATCAGGGCGACCTGGACTTCCGGGGAGCCGGTGTCGTTGGCGCCGCGCGCGTTGTCGGCAATCACTTTCTGGGTATCGATGGACATGATGTTCTCTGGTTGATGCGTGGCCTGCAGGAACGCGGGCTGTCCTCCGCGCGCACCGCTTGGCTCGCCGTTGATGAAGCTGGGGAAATAAGGAAATGCCGGCGCGAAACCGGCGGCGTAGTGTAGCCGCGGGGGCCTTGTGAAACAAGGTTTTATTGACCGTTGCCGGCCTTGGTGGCGGTGCCGGCGACCGCCCAGGCGAACAATCGCTGCGGCGAGAGGGTGCCGTCGGCGGACACCGTCCCCAACCCGATCACCCGTCCCTCCGGCCCGTACACGGCCACCGGGCCATCGCTGGCGGGATACCCCGGCAGCCGCTGGCCCTGCGCCAGCCGCCGTACACCGGCGGCATCGACGTCGACGCGAGGGAAGCCGGCCAGGCCGGCATCGATGGGGAGCAGGCAGGCCTCGAGAGCCACTTCGCCCCCTTGTTCAGCCATCGCCTGCAAGGCCTCGAGGGTGTACATCCGCGGCTCCCTGAACGGGTCGACCCACCGCCGGCGCAAGGCGCCGACATGGGCGCCGCAGCCGAGGGCTTCACCGAGGTCGCGCACCAGGCTGCGCACGTAGGTGCCGGAACCGCACTCCACCCGCAGCGACAGCCGGCCAGCGGACATGTCCACGACCTCGATGCCATGCACCTCGACCTCGCGTTCGGGGGCTTCGATGACGTCCCCGCGGCGGGCCTTGGTGTAGAGCGGTTCCCCGCCCTGCTTGAGCGCCGAGTAGATGGGGACCCGCTGGCGGATGCGGCCTTGCAGGGGCGCCAGCGCCGCCTCGACCGCAGCGACCTCCAGCACAGGGACCGGTCGCTCGCGCAGCGTGGCGCCATCGGCATCGTCGGTATCGGTGGTGGCGCCGAGCACGGCAACCGTGTCGTAGGCCTTGCGGGACCCCAGCAGCAGGCCGGCGATCTTGGTCGCTTCGCCGAAGCACAGCGGCAGCAAGCCGGTGGCCAGGGGATCGAGACTGCCGGTATGTCCACCCTTCTCGGCCCGGAACAGTCGCCGCGCGACCTGCAGCGCCGCGTTCGAACTCATGCCCTGCGGCTTGTCGAGCAGCAGCAGGCCATCCAGCGGACGGAATTTGAGCTTCGGCAGCGACATCGGGACGCGTGCATTCCTTGTTGGGCGCGGGCTTCATGCCCCGCTTGGGTACATGCCCGCGATGCGGTTGCACCGACGCCCCCAACGGCACTGGGCCGGCGGCAGGCGTGCAACCGCTACGCGTTGTCGTCGTCGGCCGGCGGTGGCGGCAGGTCGCGCAGCAGGTTCTCGATGCGCTCGCCGCGGTCGACGGAATCGTCGTAGTGGAAATGCAGCTCGGGGACGTGGCGCATCTTGACCCGACGCGCCAGTTCCATGCGCAAGCCCCAGGCCAGTTCCTTCAGGCCCTTCACGGCTTCCACGGAACGCTCAGGCATCAGGGCGGTGACGAACACTTTGGCGTGCGCCATGTCACGGGTGACTTCCACGTCGGACACGCTGACCGACGGCAGGCCGTGCTCGCGCACGGCCTCGTGCACCAGCGTGCCCAGCTCGCGGCGGAGCTGGGCGGAGACGCGGTCGGTGCGATGGAACGACTTGGTCGGCATGATCAGAGCGTGCGCTGCACTTCGATGCGCTCGAAGCACTCGATCTGGTCGCCCGGCTGGACGTCGTTGTAGGCCTTCACGCCGATGCCGCACTCGGTGCCGTTGCGCACTTCGTCGACGTTCTCCTTGAAGCGTCGCAGCGATTCCAGTTCGCCCTCGAACACCACCGTGCTGGCGCGCAGCACGCGGATCGGCTTGTTCCGCTTGACCGTGCCCTCGACCACCATGCAGCCCGCGACCGCGCCGAACTTGGAGCTGCGGAACACGTCGCGCACTTCGGCGATGCCGATGATCTCTTCGCGGATCTCCACGCCCAGCAGACCCGATGCCACCTGCTTCACCTGGTCGATCACGTCATAGATGATCGAGAAGTAGCGCAGGTCCACGCCGTTGGCTTCGATGATGCGACGCGCGGAGGCGTCGGCACGCACGTTGAAGCCGATGACCGTGGCCTTGGAGGTGACCGCCGAGTTGGCGTCGGACTCGGTGATGCCGCCCACGCCGGAGCTGATGATGTTGATGCGGATCGATTCGTTGGACAGCGCGGTCAGCGAATGGCGCAGCGCCTCCACCGAGCCCTGCACGTCGGCCTTGATGATCAGGTTGAGGCTGAGCTGGCCTTCGCCCTTGCCCAGCTGCGCCATGATGTCTTCCATGCGGCTGCCGGCGGACTGGACCAGGCGCGACTCGCGGCGCTTGGCGTCACGCTGCTGCGCCACGTCCTTGGCCAGGCGCTCGTCCTCGACCACCACGAAGTCGTCGCCGGCTTCGGGCACGCCCGACAGGCCGAGCACCTGCACGGGGATGGAGGGACCGGCCGACGGCGGCTGGGCGCCGGTCTCGTCGAACAGCGCACGCACGCGGCCGTACTGGACGCCGCAGACCAGGTAGTCGCCCTTCTTCAGCGTGCCCTGCTGCACCAGCACCGTCGCAACCGGGCCACGGCCCTTGTCCAGCGAGGATTCGATGACCACGCCGCTGGCGCGGCCGTCTTCGACCGACTTCAGTTCCAGCAGTTCGGCCTGGATGGAGATGGCGTCCAGCAGGTTGTCCACGCCCTGGCCGGTCTTGGCCGAGATCTCGACCATCTGGGTGTCGCCACCGAAGTCTTCGGCGACCACTTCCTCGGCCAGCAGCTCGTTCTTCACGCGCAGCGGATCGGCGTCGGACTTGTCGATCTTGTTCACCGCCACGATCAGCGGCACCTTGGCCGCCTTGGCGTGCTGGATGGCTTCGCGGGTCTGCGGCATCACGCCGTCGTCCGCCGCGACCACCAGCACCACGATGTCGGTCAGCTTGGCGCCACGGGCGCGCATCGCGGTGAACGCGGCATGGCCCGGGGTGTCGAGGAAGCTGATGACGCCCTTCGGCGTTTCAACGTGGTAGGCGCCGATGTGCTGGGTGATGCCGCCGGCTTCGCCGCTGGCGATCTTGGTGCGGCGGATGTAGTCCAGCAGCGAGGTCTTGCCGTGGTCGACGTGGCCCATGATGGTGACCACCGGCGGACGCGCGACCTTCTCGCCCTGCTGCTCTTCAGAATGCGCCAGCAGTTCGTTCTCGACGTCGTTGGCGTCGGCACGGACGGCCTTGTGGCCCAGTTCCTCGGTGATCAGCGCGGCGGTGTCATGGTCGATGGACTGGGTGATGGTAGCCATCACGCCCATCTTGAACAGCGCCTTCACCACGTCGCCGCCCTTCAGCGCGAGCTTCTGCGCCAGGTCGGCCACGGTAATGGTCTCGCCGATGGCCACTTCACGCACGATCGGCGCGGTCGGACGCTCGAAACCGTGCGCACCGCCGCCACCGCGGCTCTGCTCATGGCGGCGCGGCGGCTTGGGCTTGCCGCGCGAAGCGCCGCGACGGGCACGGTCGGCAGCGGACAGGTGCAACTGGCCCGCGAAGCGGCTGGTGTTGTCGTCGTCTTCGACGCCGGCCACCATCGCATGCGAGCCACGGGTCTTGTGCTTGGCGGCCGCGGCATTGTTGCGGTCGTCGGTGCGCGGCGGATCCTTGCGCACGACCATCTTGGGCACGTGGTGGCCCGGGGTGGCCGGCTTCGCCGGGCGCGCGGGTTCGTCACCGTCCACGGCGACGGCACCGGCGGCCAGTGCCGCTGCCTCGGCATCGGCCTGCGCACGCGCGGCCTCCGCTTCGGCGCGGGCGGCGGCTTCTTCCTGGCGGCGGCGCTCGAGCTCTTCGGCGCGCTTGGCGTCTTCCTGGGCCAGGCGCTGCTGTTCGTCGAGGTTGCGCTGGCGGGATTCTTCCAGCTTGCGCAGGATCTCGGCACGTTCCGGATCCGGTTCGTTCTGCCAGTTGGTGCTGACGGATTCGGCGTCGGTCGGCTTCACGTAGGTGCGCTTCTGGCGCACTTCCACGTTCACCGTGGTCTTGCTGCGGCCGGCCGCGACGGTCACTTCCTGCACCTTGCGGCGATTCAGCGTGATCTTCTTGGATCCGGCATCATCCGCGGCGGCATCGCTCTTGCCGTGGGAACGCTTGAGGAAGCCGAGCAGCTTCACTTTTTCCATGCTGGTCACGACCTGGTCGGGACCGCTGAAGCTCATCCCGGCCTCGGCCAGTTGCTCCAGGAGTTTCTCGACCGGCGTATTGACCAGTTCAGCGAGCTTGCGGATGGTGGTTTGCTGCGACATTCGGATCCTAGGTTGGGTGTTGCGCCCCCCCGGTGGTGGTGGGGCAACCCTGTTCAAGAGGGGGAATTCTAAGCCCTGAGGGTGCCAGGGCGGTGTTCATGGGTGGCTCATGCGCCGCGTCCCAGGCAAGCCCGGGGGGCGCTCATTCGCCGCGCTCCAGACGGGCGATTTCCTCGGCGCGGGCGGCCAGGATCAGCGCCGCGGCGCGGCCCTCGTCCAGTCCCTCGATGCCGAACTCGACCACTTCGTCGGCGGCCAGGTCGGACAGGTCCTCGCTGGTGCGGACGCCGTGCGAGGCCAGCGCGAACGCCGTCTCTTCATCCATGCCTTCCAGCGCCAGCAGGTCCTCGGCCGGATGGTCGTCCTCCAGGCCCTCTTCCTCGGCCAGCGCCTCGTTCAGCAGTGCGTCGCGGGCGCGCGAGCGCAGTTCCTCGACGATGTCCTCGTCGAAGCCCTCGACGGCCAGCAGTTCGCCGACCGGCACGTAGGCGATTTCCTCGACCGTGCTGAAGCCCTCGGCGACCAGGATGGCGGCGATTTCCTCGTCCACTTCCAGCTTGTCCATGAACAACTGGCGGGCGACGGCCTGTTCGGCCTCGCTCTTGGCCTGCACCTGGTCGGCGGTCATGACGTTGAGCTGCCAGCCGGTCAGGCGGCTGGCCAGGCGCACGTTCTGGCCGCCCTTGCCGATGGCCTGCGCCAGGCGGTCTTCCGCCACGGCGAGATCCATCGAGTGCTTCTCTTCATCGACGATGATGGACTGCACTTCCGCCGGCGCCATCGCATTGATGACGAAGGTGGCCGGATTGTCGTTCCACAGCACGATATCCACGCGCTCGCCGTTCAGCTCGTTGCTGACGGCCTGCACGCGCGAACCGCGCATGCCGATGCAGGCACCGATGGGATCGGTACGGGTGTCGTGCGCGAGCACGGCGATCTTGGCGCGGTCACCCGGGTCGCGTGCGCAGGCCTTGATCTCGACCAGGCCCTGGCCCACTTCCGGTACTTCCAGCTTGAACAGCTCGATCATGAACTCCGGTGCGGCGCGGCTGATGAACAGCTGCGGGCCGCGCGGTTCGTAACGCACGTCGAACAGGTAGCCGCGGACGCGGTCGCCAGCGCGCAGCACGTCGCGCGGGATGCCCTTGTCCTTGGGGATGAAGGCTTCGGCGTTGCCGCCCAGGTCCACGTAGATGTTGCCGCGCTCGGCACGCTTGACCACGCCGGTGACCAGTTCGCCCACGCGATCCTTCCAGGCATCGACCACCTGCGCGCGCTCGGCTTCGCGGACGCGCTGCACGATGACCTGCTTGGCCGCCTGCGCGGCGATGCGGCCGAAATCGGGGTTCTCGATCTTCTCTTCGATCCAGTCGCCCACTTCGGCGCCTTCGGCTTCGTCCTCGGCATCCATCAGGCGGATCTGGCGATCCGGCGATTCCATCACCACGTCATCGGCCACCACTTCCCAGCGGCGGAATGTCTCGTAGCTGCCGTCCTTGTGGTCGATGGTGACGCGCACCTGCACGTCCTGGTCCATGTAGCGCTTCTTGGCCGCGGACGCCAAGGCGGCCTCGATGGCATCGAAGATGACTTCGCGCGGCACGCCCTTTTCGTTGGCCACCGCATCCACGACCAGCAACAATTCCTTACTCATTGATCACTCCGCGCGCGGCTTGCGGGCCGCCGGTTGGTTGGGTTTTCTCTTGGCTTGCTTGGCAGGCGCGCGCTTGGCGTCGCCCGCCTTCTTGGCACCGGCCTTGCGGCCACCACCGGGCTTCTCGGGCGCCAGGCCCAGCGCAGCCCAATCGGGGACCAGGCGCGCCTTGTCGATATTATCGAACGCCACCGTCATTTCCGCGTCGTCCAGCGCAAACACGATGTCCTCACCTTCGATGCGGCTGATCGTGCCCTGCAACCGGCGGCGACGCTCCTGCGGGAGCTTCAGCACCACCTTGGCCGATTCGCCGACGAAGCGTGCGAAATGCGCCAGCTGGAACAGCGGACGGTCCACGCCGGGCGAGGAGACTTCCAGCGTGTAATTGCCGGTGATCGGGTCCTCGACGTCGAGCTGTGCCGACACTTCACGGCTCACCGCTTCGCAGTCCTCGATGTTGACGTGCCGCGTGGCGCGCTCGGCTTCCTGCACGTCGATGTACAGGCGCACCGTGGCGCCGCCGGGGGCGGGCAGATATTCGATGCCGAGCAACTCAACGCCCAGTGCCTGGACGGTGGGAGCCAGCAGGTTGGCGATGTCGTTGGCCTTGTCGCTCACGGGTTCGCTGCCAATGGTTCGTGGTGTTGCGTGCCGCTGAAACAGACAAGGGGCCCGATGGGCCCCTTGTCCGATACGCTGGATGTCGGTGCAACGACGGGAACATGCGTCGTTGCGTGCCCAGGTTTTTCGTCGGCCGCCTGTACTCAGACGGCCTCGGACAAACATGGTAGCGGGGGCAGGATTTGAACCTGCGACCTTCGGGTTATGAGCCCGACGAGCTGCCAGACTGCTCCACCCCGCAGCAGAAGCGAAATTATGATGAATACGCCGGTGCATTGCAAGCCTTGTCATGCACCAACTTGAAACATCGCGTTCATCGCGCGTCGCCGGCAGCCTTTCTCCGGCGGTAACTCCTGTCGCGTACGGTCAGCCGGCGAACGCCAGCTTGCACCACGCCATGATCGGATTCCATGCGACGCCCAGCGCCAGCAAGGCCAGTGCATTGACGCCGAATACCAGCGGCACCACGCGGTCCGCCCGGGGCGGCGGAATTTCGCCCACCGGCTCGTCGAAGTACATCACCTTGATCACGCGCAGGTAGTAGAAAGCACCGATCACCGCGCACAGCACGCCGACGATGGCCAGCCACAGGAAGCCGCCATTGACCGCCGCGCCGAGCACGACCAGCTTGGCCCAGAAGCCCAGGAACGGCGGTACGCCGGCCAGCGACGCCATCACGCACAGTACCAGGCCCGCCTGCCACGGATTGCGCGCGTTCAGGCCCTTGAAGTCGTCGATCCGGTCGGCCTCAAAGCCCTGGCGGGACAGCACGATGATCGCGCCGAACGCCGCCGCCGACATGATCGAGTAGCTGATCGCGTAAAACAGTGCCGCCGAGTACCCCGCTTCGCCGCCGCCAGCGAAGCCGACCAGCAGGAAGCCGACATGCGACACCGTGGAGTACGCCAGCATGCGCTTCAGGTTGGTCTGCGCGATGGCGATCACGTTGCCGATCACCAGCGACGCCGCTGCCAGTCCCGCCAGCAGCCATTGCCACTGCGCTGCGGCCGGGCCCACGCCATCCTGCAGCAGGCGGAATGCCATGCCGAAGGCGGCCAGCTTCGGTGCTGCGCTGATGAACAGCGTCACCGGCGTCGAGGCGCCCTGGTAGACGTCGGGCAGCCACATGTGGAACGGTGCCGCGCCCAGCTTGAAAGCCACGCCTGCCACCATGAACACCACGCCGGTCAGCAACAGCATGCGCTGCTCGCCGCCTCCGCCCAGGGCAGCTCCGGTCGCATCGAAGATCGCCGGCAGGTGCAGCGAGCCGGTCGCGCCATACACCAGCGACATGCCGTACAGCAGCAGGCCCGAGGCCAGCGAGCCCAGCACGATGTACTTCATCGCCGCCTCGGTGGCCAAGCCGTCGTCGCGGTTCAACGCGACCAGCGCGTACGAGCACAGCGCCAGCAGTTCCAGGCCCAGGTAGACCATGACCAGACTGCCGGCGGACACCATCATCATCATGCCGGCGGTGGCGAACATCACCAGCACCGGCGCCTCGCCCGGATACAGGTTGCGTTCGCGCAGGTACGGCCAGCCATAGACCAGCGACAGCGCGCTCACCGCGACGATCACGACCTTGCTGACGTCGGCCAGCGTGTCGCGCACGAACATTCCGCTGAACACGCTGCCCTGCCCGCCCACGCCCGTCGCCAGCATCCAGACCACGGCAGCCATGACGACCAGCGCCAGCGCATGGGTGATGAAGCGGCGGGCGTTGTCCAGGAACAGGTCGAGCATCAGCAGGGCGAACGCGCCGCCGATCAAGGTCAGTTCGGGCAGCAGCGGCTGCAGGTCGGCGGCGGAGATGGGCATCGGCGTCGTCATGGTTCTTCCTTACAGCTTGCTGTTGGCGAGCTGCATCGCCAGTTGCGCGATCGACGGCTCCATCAGGTCCGTCAGCGGCTTGGGATACACGCCCAGCGCCAGCACGCAGACGGCGAAACCGCCCAGTACCAATGCCTCGCGCAGGGACACGTCCTTCAGCTCGGCCACGTGGGCGTTGGCCACGTCGCCGAGGATCACGCGCTTGACCAGCCACAGCGTATAGGCCGCACCGATCACCAGCGTGGTGGCGGCGAAGAAGGCCATCAGCGGATGCAACTGGAACGAAGCCAGGATGACCATGAACTCGCCGACGAAGCCACTGGTGCCCGGCAGGCCGGAGTTGGCCATGCTGAACAGGATGAAGAACGCGCCGAACCACGGCATCGTATTGATGACACCGCCGTAGTCCTTGATCATGCGGGTGTGCATGCGGTCGTACAGCACGCCGACGCAGGTGAACATGGCGCCGGAAATGAAGCCGTGGCTGATCATCTGCACCATCGCCCCCTGCAGACCCAGGCGCGCGCCATCCAGGTTGCCGGCGTCGCGCACCAGGCTGAAGGCGATGAAGATGCCCAGGGTGACGAAGCCCATGTGCGAAACCGACGAATAGGCGATCAGCTTCTTCATGTCGTCCTGCACCAACGCTACCAGGCCGACATACACCACGGCGATGAGCGACAGCACGATGACGAACATGGCCCACTCATGGCCGGCGTCGGGGACGATCGGCAGGCTGAAGCGCAGCAGGCCGTAACCGCCGATCTTCAGCGCGATCGCCGCCAGGATCACTGAGCCCGCGGTCGGGGCCTCCACGTGCGCATCCGGCAGCCAGGTGTGCACCGGGAACATCGGGATCTTCACCGCGAACGCAATCAGGAACGCGAAGAACAGCCACATCTGTTCCTTCGCGTTCAACGGCAGCGCATACAGGTCGGCCAGCTGGAAGCTGCCGCCCTTGATGTACAGATACACCAGGCCGACCAGCATCAACACCGAACCGAGGAAGGTGTAGAGGAAGAACTTCAGCGATGCGTAGATGCGGCGCGGGCCGCCCCAGACACCGATGATCAGGAACATCGGGATCAGCATCGCCTCGAAGAACACGTAGAACAGCACCGCGTCGCTGGCCGCGAAGATGCCGTTGGTCAGGCCTTCCAGGATCAGGAACGCGGCCACGTACTGCGCCACGCGCTTGTTCACCGAACCCCACGCACCGGCCAGCGTCAGCACGGTGATCAACGTGTTGAGCAGCAGCAGCGCCACCGCGATGCCATCGGCGCCGAGGTTGTAGTGGATGTCGAAACTCGGGATCCAGGCGTGGGTTTCGATGAACTGCAGGCTCGGATTCGCGTAATCGAAGCCGGTCAGCAGGCCGAGGCTGGCCACGAACGTCAGCACCGCGACCAGCAGACCCAGCCAGCGGGCGGCATCGGCCCGGGCGTTGCCCAGGGCAAGCACCAGCGCGCCACCCAGGATGGGCAGCCAGATCAGAACACTAAGCAGGGGCCAGTTCGACACGTTGTGTTATCCGTTGAGTTCTTCGCCAGGACGATCCGCACGCAGCGGCGTCAGGTCGTTACTGCCAAAACTTGATGACGACGCCCAGCAGCAGGATCAGGCCGACGATCATCGCGAACGCGTAGTGGTACAGGTAGCCGGACTGGGTCTTGCGCAGCAACTGCGCACCCAGATCGACCAGCTTCGCCGTACCGTTCACCGCCGCGCCATCGATCACGTGGCTGTCGAAGGCGCGCGACGCCTTGCCCAGTTTCACGCCACCGCCGGCAAAGCCGTTGATCCACAGGTGGTCTGCCCAGTACTTCTTGTCCAGGATGTTGGTCAGGAAAGCGCCCACCGTGCTGTTGCGGATCTTGCCCGGCAGTTCGGGCTTGAACAGGTACAGGAAGGTGGCCAACAGGAAGCCGCCCAGCGCCAGCCAGAACGGCGGCATCTGCATGCCATGGATCGCGTAGCCGACGGGCCCGTGCCAGAACTCTTCCTTCAACGACATCACAGTGTCGCGCGCCGAGATGGCCGTGGTCGGATCCAGGCGCAGGAAGTCGATCGCGCCGAGGAAGAACGGCGTGGCCTCTTGGTGCCCGGTCCAGTCCGTGCCGAACAGCATCGGGCCAATGGTGAAGAAGCCGATGAAGATGGAGGGAATCGCCAGCAGCACCAGCGGCACCGTCACCACCCACGGGGACTCGTGCGGCTCGTGCGCACCGTGGTGCCCATGACCGTGGTCATCGTGCGCATGGTCGTCGTGCGCGTCATGCCCGTGGGCATGGTCGTCATGCGCATCGCGGAAGCGCTCCTTGCCATGGAACGTCAGGTACAACAGGCGGAAGCTGTAGAAGCTGGTGACGAACACGCCCAGCAGCACCGCCCAGTAACCGTACGTCGCGATCCATTCGCTCGGCCCCTGGTAACCCTGTGCGGCCATCACGCCCATCCCGGCCACTTTCTCGCCCACCTCGTGCGCCACGTGCTGGTGGTGCTTGGCCGCCTCAATGATGGTGTCCTTCGAGTAGAAGCCGGAGAAGAACGGGGTGCCGACCAAGGCCAGCGTGCCGATCAAGCTGGTAATCCAGGTGATCGGCATGTACTTGCGCAGGCCACCCATCTTGCGCATGTCCTGCTCGTGGTGCATGCCGATGATGACCGAGCCGGCCGCCAGGAACAGCAGCGCCTTGAAGAAGGCGTGAGTCATCAGGTGGAATACCGCGGCCGAGTATGCCGACACGCCCAGCGCCACCGTCATGTAGCCCAGCTGCGACAACGTGGAGTACGCCACCACGCGCTTGATGTCGTTCTGCACGATGCCGATCAAGCCGGTGAACAGCGCCGTGGTCGCACCGATGAACAACACGAAATCCAGCGCCGTCTGCGACAGCTCGAACAGCGGCGACATGCGCGCCACCATGAAGATGCCGGCGGTCACCATCGTCGCCGCGTGGATCAGCGCCGAGATCGGCGTGGGGCCTTCCATCGAATCAGGCAGCCACACGTGCAACGGCACTTGAGCGGACTTACCCATCGCGCCGATGAACAGGCAGATGCAGGTCAGCGTGGCCATCGACCAGATCACCGGCTGGTCCAGGACCTGCCAGGTTTCGCCGAACAGCGTGACCACGCCGGACCACACCGGCACGGCCTTGCCGGCCAGCATCGGCGAGTTGGCGAACACGGTCGCATAGTCCAGCGTGCCGAACATCAGCAGCACGCAGCCGATGCCGAGCAGGAAGCCGAAGTCGCCGACGCGGTTGACCAGGAACGCCTTCATGTTGGCGAAGATCGCCGTCGGGCGCTTGAACCAGAAGCCGATCAGCAGGTACGACACCAGGCCCACGGCTTCCCAGCCGAAGAACAGCTGCAGGAAGTTGTTGCTCATCACCAGCATCAGCATGCTGAAGGTGAACAGCGAGATGTAGCTGAAGAACCGCTGGTAGCCCGGATCTTCGGACATGTAGCCGATGGTATAGATGTGCACCAGCAGCGACACGAAGGTCACCACCACCATCATCATCGCGGTCAGCTTGTCGATCATGAAACCGACGTGGCCGGTGATGTTGCCCACCTCGAAGAACGTGTAGAGGTTCTCGTTGAACGGCGATGCGCCCTGCGCCACCAGCTGGTACAGCACCCAGCAGGACAGCGCACAGCTGGTCGCCACGCCCAGGATGGTCACCGTGTGGGCACCGGCACGGCCAACGAAGCGGCCGAACAGGCCGGCGACGATGCTGCCGAGCAGTGGCGCCAGCACGATGGCCAGCAGCACGTTCTTGGAGAGGAGGACTTCCATACCGGTCATCGGTGCATCAGCCTTTGAGCGTATCGACTTCGGCGACGTTGATCGTGCGTCGCGTGCGGAACAGGGTGACCAGGATCGCCAGGCCGATGGCAGCCTCGGCCGCGGCCACAGTCAGGATGAAGAACACGAAGATCTGCCCGGCCGCGTCACCGAGTTCGCGCGAGAACGCGACGAAGTTGATGTTCACGGACAGCAGCATCAGTTCGATCGACATCAGCAGCACGAGGACGTTCTTCCGGTTCAGGAAGATGCCGGCAAGGCTGATGCAGAACAGCACGGCGCCGAGCGCCAGCAGGTGGCCTACGGAAATCATGCCTTGCCCTCCCCTTCTGCCGGGGCGCTCGCCGGCGTTTCGCGCACCGGCTTCTCCGCCGGCATCGACACCATGCGGATGCGGTCGCTCGCCTTCACGCGCGACTGCTCGCCCGGATCCTGCGTCTTGATGCCGGTGCGCTTGCGCAGCGTCAGCATCACCGCCGCCACCACGGCGACGGTCAGGATGACGGCGGCAAACTCGAACGGCAGCAGGAACTCGGTGAACAGCGTGCGCGCCAGCCAGGCCGTGTTGGACACGTCGGCAGCAGCGGAGGCGGCGTTGTCCGGGAACGGTACTGCCATCTTCGCCTTGATGCCGATCAGCACCAGCATCTGCGCCAGCATCACCACCGCGACCAGCAGGCCAACCGGCAGGAACTTCACCCAGCCCTCGCGCAGCGCGTCGACATCGATGTCCAGCATCATCACCACGAACAGGAACAGCACCATCACCGCGCCCACGTAGACGAGGATCAGGGCCACGCCCAGGAACTCCGCACCCACCAGCAGCCAGGTACAGGCCACCGAAAAGAACGTCAGGATGAGGCACAGCACGGCATGCACCGGGTTGCGCACGCTGATCACCGCGCCGGCGGCGACGACCGCGACGGTGGCGAAAGCGTAGAAACTGATCAGGACCCAATCCATTCTTCGGACCTCAGCGGAAAGCGGCGTCGGCGGCGCGGCGTTCGGCGATCTCGGCTTCCAGCCGGTCTCCGATCGCCAGCAGCTGCGGCTTGGTGACGATGTTCTGCCCGCGCTTGTCGAAGTGGTACTCCAGCACGTGCGTTTCCACGATCGAGTCCACCGGGCAGCTTTCCTCACAGAAGCCGCAGTAGATGCACTTGAACAGGTCGATGTCGTAGCGCGTGGTGCGGCGGGTGCCGTCCTCTCGCGGGGCCGAATCGATGGTGATCGCCAGCGCCGGGCAGACCGCCTCGCACAGCTTGCAGGCGATGCAGCGCTCTTCCCCGTTGGGATAGCGACGCAGCGCATGCAGCCCGCGGAAGCGCGGCGACTGCGGGAACTTCTCCATCGGGTACATCAACGTGTACTTCGGCTTGAAGGTGTACTTCAGCGTCAGCCACAGGCCCTGCATCAGTTCCAGCAGCATCAGGCTCTTGAAGTAGTGCACAACCTTGTTCATTTACACACCCTTCTCGAACACGCCGAAGAACACCAGCAACGCCGTCACCGCAATCCACACGATGGTCAGCGGAATGAACACCTTCCAGCCCAGCCGCATGATCTGGTCGTAGCGGTAGCGCGGGAAGCTGGCGCGGAACCAGATGTAGGCGCTGGCGAAGAACAGCACCTTCAGCAGCAGCCACGGCCAGCCGCCGGTCCAGATCCAGTTGATCCAGGGTGACACGTCGGCGGTGATCCAGCCCTGCAGCGGGCTCAGCCAGCCGCCCAGGAAAAACAGCGACACCAGGAAGCTGACCAGGATCATGTTGGCGTATTCGGCCAGGAAGAACAGCGAGAACGCCGCACCCGAGTACTCCACCATGTGGCCGGCGACGATTTCCGATTCGCCTTCCACCACGTCGAACGGCGAGCGGTTGGTCTCGGCGACGCCGGACACCCAGTACACGATGAACAACGGGAACAGCGGCAGCCAGAACCACTCGAAGAAGCCGGCGTTGCCCGACTGCGCCATCACGATGTCGGTCAGGTTCAGGCTGCCGGCGGCGATCAGTACACCCACCAGCGCGAAGCCCATCGCGATTTCGTAGCTGACGACCTGCGCGGCGGAGCGCATCGCGCCGAGGAAGGCGTACTTGGAGTTGGACGCCCAGCCGGCGATGATGATGCCGTACACGCCCAGCGAGGTCATCGCCAGCAGGTACAGCAGGCCGGCGTTGGCGTTCGACAGCACCAGTTGGTAATCGAACGGCACTACCGCCCATGCGGCGAAAGCCGGCGCCAGCGTGATCAGCGGCGCCAGGATGTACATGGTCTTCTGTGCGCTGCTGGGCTGGATGATCTCCTTGAACAGCAGCTTGAAGACGTCGGCAAAGGCCTGGAAGATGCCCATGCCCACGTACATCGGCCCGTGGCGCACGTGCATCCAGCCGATCAGCTTGCGCTCCCACACCACGTAGAACGCCACCGAGATGATCACCGGCATGGCGATCGCCAGGATCTTCAGCACGATCCACAGCACCATGCCGATGTCGCCCAGCCCGAAGAACCACTCGCGCAGGGGGCCGACCGCGTTGATCAACAGTTCGTTCATGCGCTCACCACCGTCACGCGTCCGGCGCCCAGCGGCGCCGTGGCACCGTAGCCGCTCTCGATCCAGGCGACGCCCGCGGCGACGCGTGCATCCACCACCACCGGCAACGCGGCCGTGCCGATGCCGTTGCCGACCTTGGCCATCTGGCCTTCGGCGACGCCGGCGGCCTGCGCGTCGGCAGGATTCAGCACGATGCGGTCACCCACGTTCAGCGGGTGCGCCTGCAACGCTTCGGCGCGGCGGACGGTGCCGTCGATGCGATAGATCGCCGCCGTGACGGCCAGCTCCAGGCCCTGCCCGTTGCTCGCCGGCGCAGCAGACTTCGCCACGGCGACAGACTTCGTTCCGGCGACAGCGCGTGCGCCGGTGATATCGGTGAACTCGAAGCCGGCGAGTTGCAGTTCGCCGCCCAGTGCGCGCAGCACTTTCCAGCCGTCACGCGCTTCGCCCGGCAGCTTGCCGGCGGCCTGAGTCCGCTGGTCCTTGCCGTCCAGGTTGGTCAGCGTCGCGTCAATCTCGGGCAGCAGGCCGATCGGCAGGATCACGTCGGCCACGTCGCGCGTCGACTTGCAGGCGAAATGGCTGAACGCCACGACCTTCGCAGAGGCCAGCGCGCGCGAGGCGGCCGGCGTATCGGCAAAATCGAGGCCCGGTTCGATGCCGTAAATGACATAGGCGCTGCGCGGCTCGGCGAACATGCCCGCCACGTCGCGGCCGGTCGGCAGCACGCCGTGGCGTGCCAGACCAACCGCGTTTGCGCCTTGCGGGACGCGGCACAGCGATGCGCCGGTCGCGGACGCGTAGTCCGCCGCGGCGGCACGCAGCGAGGCTGCCTGCGGGTGATTCTCGGCGATGCCACCGACGATCACGACCGCACGGTTGGCGGCCTTGGCGACGTCGCGCAACGCGGCGTCGCTCAACGCAGCACCGAGCTTCGACGGCGCGACGATGTGCTTGCCGGCGATGCCGAACGCGAAATCGAAGTCGACCGGGTTGACCACGTGCACCTTGGCGCCGTTGCGGACGGCCTTGCGGATGCGCTGGTGCAGCAGCGGCAGCTCATGGCGGATGTTGGTGCCGAACAGCACGATGACATCAGCCTGCTCGATCTCCGCCAGCGGCAGCGCGAAAGGTTCCGCCACCGCGCCATCGGAGAAGTCGCGGTTGTTGATACGGTGGTCGAGGTTGCCAGTGCCAAGGCCGTCGGCCAGCTTCGCCAGCAGGCCGCCCTCCTCGTTCGACACCGCCGGATGCACCAGCACGCCGACGCTGTCGCCACGGTTCGCGCGCAGGATTTCGGCAGCCGCGGACAGGCCTTCGGCCCAGGACACTTCGCGCCACTCGCCATCGACCTTCTGCAGCGGCTTCACCGCGCGGTCGTCGGCATACAGGCCCTGGTGCGAATAGCGGTCGCGGTCGGACAGCCAGCACTCGTTGACGGACTCGTTCTCGCGCGGGACGGTGCGCAGCACCTGGCCACGACGCGAGTGGTAGAACACGTTGGAACCCATCGGGTCGTGGAAGCCGACGGATTCGCGTGCGATCAGTTCCCACGGACGGGCGCGGAACTGGAACACCTTGTTGGTCAGCGCGCCCACCGGACAGACGTCGATGACGTTGCCGGAAATCTCGGTGGTCAGCGGCTTGCCGTCGTAGGTGCCGATCTGCAGGTTCTCGCCACGGTACATGCCGCCCAGCTCATAGGTGCCGGCGACGTCCGCGGTGAAGCGGACGCAGCGGGTGCACTGGATGCAGCGGGTCATCTCGGTGGCGACCAGCGGACCGATGTCCTCGTCCGGCACCACGCGCTTGCGTTCCTGGAAGCGACTGACCGAACGGCCGTAGCCCAGCGACAGGTCCTGCAGCTCGCATTCGCCACCCTGATCGCAGATCGGGCAGTCCAACGGGTGGTTGATCAGCAGGAATTCCATCACGTTGCGCTGCGACTTCAACGCCTTGTCGCTGCGCGTGGCGATCTTCATGCCATCCATCACCGGCGTAGCGCAGGCCGGCGCCGGTTTCGGCATCTTCTCGACTTCGACCAGGCACATGCGGCAGTTCGCCGCGATCGGCAGCTTCTCGTGGTAGCAGAAGCGCGGGATCGGGATGCCGGCCTTGTCGGCGGCCTGGATGATCATCGAACCCTTGGGCGCGGCCAGTTCCTGCCCGTCGATGAAGACGGTCACGTGGTCGGGCGGCAGGTTGGGATTCACGGGCTGCGCACTCACGCGGCCACCTCCAGGTTGGAACGGACCACCTTGCCGTCGCGCTCGTCATCGACGAGGAAACGCTTGTTGACGATCGCGTATTCGAATTCATGCCAGAAGTGGCGCAGCATGCCCTGCACCGGCCACGCGGCGGCTTCGCCGAACGCGCAGATGGTGTGGCCTTCGATCTGGCCCGCGGCCGCGCGCAGCGTCTGCAGGTCCTCGATCGTGGCCTTGTGCTCGGCCACGCGGGTCAGCATGCGGTACATCCAGCCGGTGCCTTCGCGGCACGGCGTGCACTGGCCGCAGCTTTCCTTGAAGTAGAAACGCGCTATGCGCTGGCAGGCACGCACCATGCAGGTGGTGTCGTCCATCACCACGACGGCGCCCGATCCAAGGCCGGAACCGGCCTTCTGGATGCTGTCGTAATCCATCGTCAGGCCCATCATCACTTCGCCCGGCAGCACCGGCATCGACGAACCGCCCGGGATGACCGCCTTGAGCTTGCGGCCTTCGCGCATGCCGCCGCAGAGTTCCAGTAGGTCGGCGAACGAGGTGCCCAGGCGGATCTCGTGGTTGCCCGGACGCGCGACGTGGCCGGAGACCGAGAAGATCTTGCAGCCACCGTTGTTGGGCTTGCCCAGGTTCATGAACCACTCGGCGCCGTTGCGCACGATGGCGGGTACCGAAGCGTAGGTCTCGGTGTTGTTGATCGTGGTCGGCTTGCCGTACAGGCCGAAATTGGCCGGGAACGGCGGTTTGAAGCGCGGCTGGCCCTTCTTGCCTTCCAGCGACTCCATCAGCGCGGTCTCTTCACCGCAGATGTAGGCGCCCGCGCCCAGCGCGTTGTACAGGTCGATGTCCACGCCCGAGCCGAGGATGTTTTTGCCCAGCCAGCCGTGCTTGTAGGCCTCGGCGGTGGCTTCTTCCAGGTGCTCGAAGGGTTCGTGGTGGAACTCGCCGCGCAGGTAGTTGTAGCCCACGGTGGAACCGGTGGCGTAGCAGGCGATCGCCATGCCCTCGATCACCGCATGCGGGTTGTAGCGCAGGATGTCGCGGTCCTTGGCGGTGCCCGGCTCGGATTCGTCCGAGTTGCAGAGGATGTACTTCTGCATGTCGCCCTTGGGCATGAAGCTCCACTTCAGGCCGGTCGGGAAGCCCGCGCCGCCACGGCCGCGCAGGCCGGACTGCTTGACCATCTCGACGACGTCGGCCGGCGGGATCTTCTCTTCGATGATCCTGCGCAGCGCGGCGTAACCGCCCGTCTTCAGGTAGTTCTCGTAAGACCACGGCTTGTCGAAGTGCAGCGTGGTGTAGACGGCCTGGTGCTCCTTGGGAGCGGGGCCGACCGGGCCGTAGCCCTCGGAATAGTGTGAGTGGCCTGCCATGCGCTTACTCCAGCCCGTCCAGCAGCTCGTCGACCTTCGCCGGCGTGAGATTCTCGTGGTAGTGGCCGTTGATCACGACCACCGGCGCGCCACAGCACGCGGCCACGCACTCTTCTTCGCGCTTCAGGTACACGCGGCCGTCGGCGGTGGACTCGCCGAGCTTGCAGCCCAGTTTCTTCTCGGCGTGCGCGACCAGGTCCTGGGCGCCGTTGAGCCAGCAGCTGATATTGGTGCAGAAGGCGACGTTGTTGCGGCCGACCTTCTCGGTCTCGAACATCGAGTAGAAGCTGGCGACCTCGTAAGCCCACACCGGCGGCAGGTCCAGGTACTTGGCGACGGCGGCGATCAGCTCGTCGGTCAGCCAGCCGTTGTTCTGCTCCTGCGCAGCATGCAGGCCCTGCAGCACCGCGGAACGCTTGCGGTCCGGCGGGAACTTGGTCAGCCAATGATCGATGTGCGCGCGCGTCTTGTCGCTCAGCGCCACCAGCGGATCGACGTTCTGCGCCGCCTCGAAATTACCCGTGGCCCTCATCGGTCCACCTCACCAAAGACAAGATCATAGGTACCGATCATCGCGACGACGTCGGGGAGCATGTGGCCGCGCACGATCTCGTCCATCGAGGACAGGTGCGCGAAGCCCGGCGCGCGCAGCTTCACGCGGAAAGGCTTGTTGGCGCCGTCGGACACCAGGTAGCAGCCGAACTCGCCCTTCGGCGCCTCGACGGCGGAATAGGTCTCGCCGGCCGGCACGCAGTAGCCTTCGCTGAAGAGTTTGAAGTGATGGATGAGCGCTTCCATGTCGTCCTTCATCTCCTCGCGGGAGGGCGGCGCGACCTTGAAGTTCTGCACCATGACCGGGCCGGGATTGGCCTTCAGCCACTTCACGCACTGCTGGATGATGCGGTTGGACTGACGCATCTCGGCGACGCGGACCAGGTAGCGGTCGTAGCAGTCGCCATTGACGCCGACGGGGATGTCGAAATCGACCACGTCGTACTTCGCGTACGGCTGCTTCTTGCGCAGGTCCCAGGCGATGCCCGACCCGCGCAGCATGGCACCGGTCATGCCCAGCGCGCGCGCCTGTTCCGGCGAGACCACGCCGATGCCGACAGTGCGTTGCTTCCAGATGCGGTTGTCGGTCAGCAGCGTCTCGTACTCGTCGACGCGCTTGGGGAATTCGTTGGTGAAGTCTTCCAGGAAGTCGAGCAGCGAGCCCTCGCGCGCCTGATTGAACTGTTTCAGTGCCTTGCCCTTGCGCCAGGGCGACTCCTTGTACTTCGGCATGCGGTCCGGCAGGTCGCGGTAGACGCCGCCTGGCCGGTAGTACGTCGCGTGCATGCGCGCGCCGCTGACCGCCTCATAGCAGTCCATCAGCTCTTCGCGCTCGCGGAAGGCGTACAGCATGACCGCCATCGCGCCGAGGTCGAGCGCGTTGGAGCCGATCCACATCAGGTGGTTCAGGATGCGGGTGATCTCGTCGAACATGGTGCGGATGTACTGCGCACGCTCGGGCGCCTCGATCCCCATCAGGGTTTCGATGGCGCGCACGTAGGCGTGTTCGTTGCACATCATCGACACGTAGTCCAGGCGATCCATGTAGCCGATCGACTGGTTGAACGGCTTGGACTCGGCCAGCTTTTCGGTGCCCCGGTGCAGCAGGCCCACGTGCGGGTCCGCGCGGACGATGGTCTCGCCGTCCATTTCCAGGATCAGGCGCAGCACGCCGTGCGCGGCCGGATGCTGCGGGCCGAAGTTCAGCGTGTAGTTGCGGATCTCCTGCTTGCCTTCAGCAGGGTTGCTGGCGAACGCGACGCCGGATTGCGGATTGCTCATGCCTTGCCCTCGCGCCCTGCGGCTTCGCCGGCGGCGGTCTGGTAGCGCGCGTCGTCGCGGATCACGCGCGGCACGCCAACCCGCGGCTCCACCGACGTGACCGGCTCGTACACCACGCGCTTCTTCTCTTCGTCGTAGCGGACTTCGACGTTCCCGATCAGCGGGAAGTCCTTGCGGAACGGATGGCCGACGAACCCGTAATCGGTCAGGATGCGGCGCAGGTCCGGGTGGCCTTCGAAAATGATGCCGTACAGGTCGAACGCCTCGCGCTCGAACCAGTTCAGGCCCGGCCACACGTCGCACAGCGAGGCGACGACCGGAAGGCCGTCATCCGGCGCGAAGCAGCGCACGCGGACGCGACGGTTGTGCTGGTACGAGAGCAGGTGCAGGACCACCGCGAAGCGGTTGAGCTGCGAGGCACCCTGCGGGCGCTGCTCCCAGTTGAAGCGTCCTGGGCCGAAACCCTCCACGCCGCGACTGAAGCCCTCGGAGGACACGTCGGCCGTGTCCCATTCGGCACTGCCATAGCCCAGGTAATCGACGCCGCTGACATCGACGGCCTGTTCGAAGCAGAACTCGTCGCGCAGCGCCAGGCAGACCGCGTGCCAGGACGCGGACGGCACTTCCAGGGTGATCTCGCCGCGCGGCTCGGCCACGCTGACCGTCGCGTCCGCGAAGCGGGCGCGCAACTGGTCGGTGAAGTTTGCAGCTTGCTCTGCCATGGGGCGTGGCGTGCTCTGAAGGGGGATGTCGGGGGGAAGCAGGAATCAGCGCGCGATGGTCTGCGTGCGCCAGATCTTCTTCTGCAACTGGAGGATGCCGTACACCAGCGCCTCGGCCGTGGGCGGGCAACCGGGTACGTAGACGTCCACCGGCACGATGCGGTCGCAACCGCGCACGACGGAGTACGAGTAGTGGTAGTAGCCGCCGCCATTGGCGCAGCTGCCCATCGAGATCACCCATTTCGGCTCGGGCATCTGGTCGTAGACCTTGCGCAGCGCCGGGGCCATCTTGTTGACCAGCGTGCCAGCCACGATCATCACGTCAGACTGGCGCGGCGACGGGCGGAACACCACGCCGTAACGGTCCAGGTCCAGGCGCGAGGTGCCGGCGTGCATCATTTCCACCGCACAGCAGGCCAGACCGAACGTCATCGGCCACATCGAACCGGTGCGCGCCCAGTTCATCAGCGCATCGACGCTGGTGGTGACGTAGCCCTTTTCCAGCAGCGGGTTGTCGCCTTCGGGGCGCAGGATGTCGTCCACCCGCCCTTCCGGGATCGGGTTGTTCATCAGACGGTCGACGGTCTGGATCACTCCCATTCGAGCGCTCCCTTCTTCCAAACGTAAATGAAGCCGAGGAACAGCATGCCCACGAACAGGCCCATCGTGACCAGCGCACGCGGACCCAGTTCCTGGAACACCAGCGTCCACGGAACAATGAAGATGATTTCCAGATCGAAGACGATGAACTGGATGGCGATCAGGTAATAGCGCACGTCGAACTTCATGCGCGCGTCTTCGAAAGCCTCGAAGCCGCATTCGTACGGAGACAGCTTCTGCGCGTCCGGACGACGCGGACCCAGGAAGCGGCCGGCCACCATCAGCGCGATGCCGATGCCGGTGGCGACGATCAGGAACAACAGGGTGGGCAGGTAGTTGGCCAGCACTCGCTTGTCTCTTCTTGTCCTATCCGCCGGCGCGCATGACTGCGGCTCGGCATGAATGGGGCTTGCATCGCCCGCCCGGCCACGGTGTGTGCCGCGACCGACCCTTTGGCGACGCCGCCCGGGCCCACCTTCCGCGGGAGCCCTTCCGCAACACGTACCGGGCGCCCGATGAATCGCCGGGATTGTAACGGTTCGTGAACTCGCTAGTAAACGATTACCCGCGCATATCGCGGTTGTCGGCAAAAGAAAAAACCCGCCGGAAGGCGGGTTTTTCGCTGCGGGAACGACATTCATGCCGACCCGCTGTATTGGTGCCCAAGAGGGGACTCGAACCCCTACGACTTTCGTCGCTACCACCTCAAGGTAGTGCGTCTACCAATTCCGCCACCTGGGCAATCAAACCTTTGCGCAGCGCTTCGCGCACCCCGCCATTGTAGCCGGGCTCAGCCGCCCTGCGGCGGTGTCGCCGGCACCTGTTCGCCTGCGGGCACTGCATCCTGCGGTGCGGCAGGCACGGTGCTGGCCGGTGCAGGAGCCTGCTGGATCGGCGTGCTCGGCACGGTCGACGGCTTCGGCAGTTCGCCCGCAGGAGCGGCAGGTGCAGCCGGCAGCTGCGACATCACGCCGAGGTTCTGCTGCGTGGTCGGACGCGCGCTGTGCGTGGCGTACCACGCCATGAACAGACTGATGCCGAAGAACACGATGGCCAGCCACTTGGTGCTCTTGGACAGGAAGTTGGACGCGCCACGCGCGCCGAACACCGTGCCCGAAGCCCCGCCGCCAAAACCGGAACCGGCCTGGGCACCCGAGCCACGCTGCATCAGCACCAGCGCGATGATGGCGATGGCCACCAGCACGTAAACCACATTCAGGATCAACATCCACTGCATCGGAATCAGTCTCAACCGGTTGAGTCGTCCGGCCCGCGAGGGTCCGGTCTTGCCAGGGGCTACCCCCGACCGGCCGCCGCCTGCGCGATGGCCAGGAAATCCCGGGCGACCAGGGAAGCGCCGCCCACCAGCCCTCCATCGACATCGGGCTGCGAGAACAGTTCCGCGGCGTTGTCGGGCTTCACGCTGCCTCCATAGAGGAGGGTCAGCGAATCGGCGATTCTAGCATCGCGTGCGGCTACTTCGCCACGGATGAAGGCATGGACGGCCTGCGCCTGCTCCGGCGTGGCGGTCAGGCCGGTGCCGATGGCCCAGACCGGCTCGTAGGAGATCACCGCATCGGCGAAGGCCTGAGGTCCGGCAAGGTCGAACACGGCTTCCAGCTGCTTGAGGATCCGGAACTCGGTCTGGCCGTCCTTGCGCTGCTGCTCGGTCTCGCCCACGCAGAGCAAGGGGATCAGGCCGGCGTGCTTGGCCGCGACGAACTTGCGCGCCACGAACTCGCTGCTCTCGTTGTGGTACTGGCGACGCTCGGAATGGCCCACCAGACCGTATCGCGCGCCCACATCGACCAGCATGGAGGCCGACACTTCGCCGGTATAGGCACCCTTCTCGTTGCTGCTGACGTCCTGGGCGCCGAACGCGACACCCCGGTGACCGTAGTCTTCGATCAGCTCGCCCAGGTAGGGCAACGGCGGCAGGACCAGCACGTCCACCCCGTCCAGCGGAAGGCCGGCGACCAACTCGTCCATCAGCGCGGTGGCGAAACCGCGGTTGCCGTGGAGCTTCCAGTTCCCAGCCACGAGCTTGCGGCGCATAAGACCAATTCCTGTCCAGTTCGGGTCGCGCAGTCTAGCCGATGTTGTCCGGCGCACCTACCCGTCGCGCTATCGTGCAGGCCGAGCCGCCTTCGACGACCAGGATCTTCCATGACCGATGCTTCTTCCGCCCGCGCCACCGGTTACGCCCTGATCACCGGCGCCTCCAGCGGCATCGGCGAACAGATCGCCCGCGAGTACGCGCGCCGCGACGTACCGCTGGTACTGACGGCTCGCCGTGTGGAGCGATTGCAGGCACTGGCGACTGAGCTGCGGGCACAGGTGCCGGTGGAGATCGTGGCGGCGGACCTGGCCGATCCGGCCGCTCCGGCGGCGCTGGTCGCCGAGATGGAACGGCGCGGCGTGGCGATCCGCATCCTGGTCAACAACGCCGGCTACGGCATGCCGGGTCGCTACCGCAGCAACGCATGGGCCGATCATGCGGCGTTCCTGCAGGTGATGGTGACCGCGGTCTGCGAACTGACGTGGCGACTGCTGCCCTCGATCCGTGCCTCCGGTCAGGGCCGCATCCTCAATGTCGCCTCGTTCGCCGCGCTGATGCCGGCTGCCGAGGGGCAGACGCTGTATGCGCCGGCGAAGAGCTTCCTCATGAAGTTCAGCGAGGCGATGGCGCTTGAGAACGCCGACCGTGGCGTACATGTCACCGCGCTGTGCCCGGGCTTCACCTATTCCGAGTTCCACGACGTCACCGGCACGCGGGCGCGCATGCGGGTGTCGCCGACGATGTGGCTGCAGGCGACGGAGGTGGCGCGTGCCGGCGTCGACGGCAACGAGCGCGGCCAGGTGCTGGTGGTGCCCGGATGGCGCTACCGGGTGATGCACGCCATCGTGAAACTGCTGCCGCATCGCGTGGCGATGGGGATGATGGCTAGAGGTTCGCGGCGCGTACGCCCCCTTTAGGGGCGCACGCGCCGCGAACCCGTGATTCGTGACCGGTGATTCGTAAGAGCAGAGCGCCATGCTTGACCGCCTCGCTGCTGCTCTGGCTGTTGCGAATCACGCCTCCCGAATCACCAATCACGGCTCTGCAGCTACTTCAGCTTGATCTCGCGCAGGCGCTCTTCCAGATAGCTCTGGGCCGTGATCGCCTCGGGATAGCGCTTCGGATTGTCCGGCGTGACCGTGGACGGCAACACGTCGATCAGGAAGTCCGGATTCGGGTGCAGAAAGAACGGCACCGAATAGCGGGGCTGGCGCGCCTGTTCGCCGGGCGGATTGGTCACGCGGTGCGTGGTCGACGGGTACACATGGTTGGTCAGGCGCTGCAGCATGTCGCCGATGTTGACCACGATGGTGTCGGCGTCGGAGGTGAATGGCACCCACTCGCCCTGCTTCGACTTCACTTCCAGACCCGCAGCGCTGGCACCTACCAGCAGCGTGATCAGGTTGATGTCCTCGTGCGCGCCGGCACGCACGTTCGGGATGTCGTCGGCGGTGATCGGCGGGTAGTGGATCGGGCGAAGGATCGAGTTGCCGGTGTCGGTCTTGTCGGCGAAGTAGGTTTCCGGCAGACCGATGTGCAGCGCCAGCGCCGACAACACGCGCGAACCGAGCTGGTCCAGCGCCTGGTACAGACCATAGCCATGTTCGCGGAAGCCGGGCACTTCGGCCGGCCACAGGTTCGGCGGCATCACGTCGCGGTACTTCGAATCATCGGGAATCTCGCGCCCGACATGCCAGAACTCCTTCAGGTCGAAGTGCTTGGAATCCTTCGCGGTCTCCACGCCAAATGGCGTGTAGCCGCGCGCACCGCCGCCGCCCGCTACGTGATACTGCTTCTTCACCTCGTCGGGCAGCGCGAAGAAACGCTTGAACACGTCGTAGGCCGCATCGATCTGCGCCTGCGGGATGCCGTGGTTGCGGATGCCGGCAAACCCCCATTCGCGGTAGGCCGCGCCCAGCTCGGCCACGAAGGCCTCGCGGTCGGTGTCGAAACGGGTGATGTCCAAGGTAGGAATACGGGCACTCATGCGACTCTGCTCCAACAGATGTGTTGCGCGGGAGCGCCAGTGAAGCATTCCCACGCCAGGTGTTCATTGATCAGGCTCAAGCGGTGGCGGCAGCCCGCACGGCCTCGGCCAGAGTTTCAAGCGTGTCCTTCACCAGCGCGTCGTCGTCGGCCTCGACCGTCACGCGCACCACCGGTTCGGTACCGGAAGGGCGCAGGAACGCCCGGCCACGCCCCGACACCGCTGCCTGCGCCTGCGCGAGCGCGGCCTGCACACTCGCAGCCTCGGTGGGTCTGGCGCCGTTGGCCAGCTTCACGTTGATGGTCTTCTGCGGGAGCATCGACAGGCCATCGAGCGCATCACGCAGCGTGACCTTGCGACGCCTCAGGGCTTCCAGCACCTGCAGCGCGGCGATGATGGCGTCGCCGGTGGTGGTGCGATCCAGGCACAGCAGGTGGCCGGACGCTTCCCCACCCAGCACTGCGTTGCCTTCGACCAGTGCCTGATGCACGTAACGGTCGCCGACCTTGGTGCGGACGAAGGGAATCTCGAGCTTGGCCAGCGCGCGTTCCAGACCGTAGTTGGTCATCAGCGTACCGACCACCGGGCCACGCAACCGCCCACTCGCCTGCCAGTCCCGCGCCAGCAGGTAGATCAACTGGTCGCCATCGACCGGCGCGCCCTGTGCGTCGGCCATCAGCACGCGATCACCGTCCCCATCGAAGGCGATGCCCAGATGGGCACCGGACTCGCGCACCTTCGCGGCCAGGCTGTCGATGTGCATCGAGCCCACGCCGTCGTTGATGTTGACGCCGTTCGGCTCGGCACCGATGGTGATGACGTCGGCACCCAGTTCGCGGAACAGCAGCGGTGCGATGTGGTACGTCGCGCCATGCGCACAGTCCAGCACCAGTTTCAGTCCCTTCAGGTCGAAACGGCGCGGCACGCTGGCCTTGCAGAACTCCATGTAGCGACCGACCGCATCACGGGTGCGGATCGCCTTGCCGAGCTTCTCGGATTCGGCGGTGAAAAACGGTGCGTCCAACGCCGCTTCGATTGCCAGTTCGGTCGCGTCATCGAGTTTCTCGCCTTCGGCAGAGAAGAACTTGATGCCGTTGTCGTAGTGCGGGTTGTGCGACGCGCTGATCACGATGCCGGCGTCGGCACCCAGCGTACGGGTGAGGAAGGCCACCGCAGGCGTCGGCATCGGCCCCATCAACTGCACGTCGGCACCGGCGGCGACCAGGCCAGCCTCCAGCGCGGCTTCGAACATATAGCCGGAAATGCGGGTGTCCTTGCCGATCACCACGACCGGACGCGTGTCGCCCGCCTTCTCGCACAGCACGCGGCCCAGGGCATTGCCCAGACGCAGCACGAAATCGGCGGAGATGGGGCTGGTGCCGACGCGGCCACGAATGCCGTCGGTCCCGAAGTACTTGCGGCTCATGCGGTCACCAGTTCGCTTTGCTCGGGCTTGGGCTGTCGCATCATCAACGCCAGCAGGTCGGCGAGGCGGTCACGCAGTTCGCGGCGATCGCATATCTGGTCGATGGCGCCATGCGCCACCAGGAACTCCGAACGCTGGAAACCCTCCGGCAGCGTCTCGCGCACGGTCTGCTCGATCACGCGCGGGCCTGCGAAGCCGATCAGCGCTTCCGGCTCGGCCAGGTTGATGTCACCCAGCATCGCGAAGCTGGCCGATACGCCGCCGGTGGTGGGGTGCGTCATCACCGAGATGTACGGCAGGCCGGCTTCGCGCAGCCTGCCCAGCGCGGCCGAGGTCTTGGCCATCTGCATCAGCGAGAACAGGCTTTCCTGCATGCGCGCGCCGCCGCTGGCGGAGAAGCACACGAACGGCGAGCCGATCTCCAGCGCCTTCTCGGCACCGAGGGAAAAACGCTCGCCGACCACCGAGCCCATCGAGCCGCCCATGTAAGCGAAGTCGAACGAACTGGCGACCAGGTCGCGGCCTTTCAGCGTGCCCTGCAGCGTGATCAACGCATCGCGCTCGCCGGTGCTCTTCTGCGCAGCTTTGATGCGGTCGGCGTACTTCTTCTGGTCCTTGAACTTCAGCACGTCGGTCGGGCCCAGCGCGGCGCCGATCTCACGAGTGCTGCCGGGGTCGAACAGCGCCGCCAGGCGGGCGCGGGCGCGGATCGGCATGTGGAAGCTGCATTTCGGGCAGACCTCCAGGTTTTCCTCCAGCTCCGGACGGTACAGCACCGCGCCGCAGCGGTCGCATTTTTCCCACAGCCCCTCGGGGACGCTGCGTTTGCTCTTGCCTGCGTTGCCTTCGGTGCGGATGCCCGACGGCATCAGTTTGCTGAGCCAGCTCATGCGTGGTCTTGCTGCCTGCCCCGGGAGGGGCCCAATGGATTAGCGCGGCAGTTTAGCTCAGTCGTCCATGCACAACCGTACGGTGCTTCAGCCGTCCATTGCCGCACGCAGCGGGGCCAGGAAGGCGGAGGCTTGGGCCGGCGCATCCGCGCCCGCTTCGGCCAACGCCGCGACCAGCGCGCTGCCTACCACCACGCCATCGGCGTCGACAGCCATCGCGGCTGCACTGGCCGCGTCCTTGATGCCGAAGCCGGCCACCACTGGCACACGCGAGTCCGCCCGCAGCTGCTTCAGGCGCTCGCCCGCCGCGCCGATGTCCAGACGGTCGGACGCGCCAGTGACGCCGGCAAAGCTGACGTAATACAGGTAGCCCTGCGCGGTATCGCACAGCATCCGCAGGCGTTCCGGCGAGGTGGTCGGCGACGCCAGTGCGATCAGTGCCAGGCCATGCTCATCGAAGATGGCGCGCGTTTCGCTGGCTTCTTCCGGCGGCAGATCGACCAGCAGCACGCCATCCACGCCGGCGGCGACGGCCTCCCGCGCGAAACGCGCCGGGCCGTGGATCTCGACCGGGTTCAGGTAGCCCATCAGCACGATCGGCGTGGTGTCGTCCTGCTGGCGGAATACCTCCACCGCCTCCAGCACGTAGCGCAGGCCGGCCCCACGCGCCAGCGCGCGCTCCGAGCTGCGCTGGATGACCGGACCGTCGGCCATCGGGTCGGAGAACGGTACCCCCAGTTCGATGACATCCGCACCGGCATCGACCAGTGCATGCATCACCGGCACCGTGGATTCCAGCGAGGGATCGCCGGCGGTGATGAACGGCACCAGCGCCTTGCGGCCGGCGGCCTTGAGGGCGGCGAACTTCGTTTCGAAACGGCTCACAGGCTGATCCCCTCGCGTGCGGCAATGGTGTGCACGTCCTTGTCGCCACGGCCGGACAGGTTGCACAGCACCAACTGGTCCTTCGGCAGGTCGCGCGCCAGCTTGATCGCCTGCGCGACGGCGTGGCTGGATTCCAGCGCGGGCAGGATGCCCTCGGTGCGGGTCAGGCGATGGAACGCCGCGAGCGCCTCCTCGTCGGTCACCCCGACGTACTCCGCGCGCCCGCTGTCCTTCAGGAAGGCGTGCTCCGGGCCGACGCCCGGGTAGTCCAGGCCGGCGGAGATCGAATGCGTTTCGATGATCTGCCCGTCGTCGTCGCAGATCACGTAGGTGCGGTTGCCGTGCAGCACGCCCACGCGGCCAGCGGCGAGCGAGGACGCATGGCGTCCGGTCTCGATGCCGTCGCCGGCGGCTTCGGCACCTACGATGCGGACGCCCGGATCGTTGAGGAAGGCGTGGAAGAGGCCAATCGCATTGCTGCCGCCGCCGACGCAGGCGGTGATGGCATCGGGCAGGCGGTCGTAGTCGGCCAGCATCTGCGCCCTCGCCTCGCGGCCGACGATGGCGTTGAAGTCGCGCACCATGCGCGGATACGGGTCCGGGCCGGCGACGGTGCCGATGATGTAGAACGTGTCGTGCACGTTGGTCACCCAGTCGCGCATCGCTTCGTTCAGCGCGTCCTTCAACGTCGCCGAGCCGCTGGTCACCGGCACCACGGTCGCGCCGAGCAGCTTCATCCGGTAGACGTTGATCTTCTGGCGCTCGATGTCGGTCGCGCCCATGTAGACCACGCATTCCAGGCCCAGCCGGGTGGCGACGGTGGCACTGGCGACGCCGTGCTGGCCCGCGCCGGTCTCGGCGATGATCCGCTTCTTGCCCATCCGGCTGGCCAGCAGGGCCTGCCCGATGGTGTTGTTGATCTTGTGCGCGCCGGTGTGGTTCAGGTCCTCGCGCTTGAGCAGGATCTGCGCACCGCCCACTTCCCGGCTCAGGCGCTCGGCGTGGTAGATCGGGCTGGGCCGGCCGACGTAGTGCTTGAGGTCCTTGTCGAAGGCGGCGATGAAGGCCGGATCGATCCGCGCAGCGTCATAGGCGGCCGCCAGTTCCTGCAGCGGCCCCATCAGGGTCTCTGCAACGAAGCGGCCTCCGTGGCGACCGAAATGGCCGGCGGCATCAGGGTAAACGTGGTAGTCGGCGGGAGCAGGCATGGGCGGCAGGACAGTCTTCACGGGCTGTCACTCTAGCGCACACGTCATCAACGGAAAAACGATGAAATATCGCCTACCCGTGACTTAAACTCACGCAATGCCACGTCCCCTGCCTCCCCTCAACGCCCTGCGTGCCTTCGAGGTCGCCGCCCGCCTGGGCAGCCTCAGCCGGGCGGCGGGCGAACTGCACGTCACCCACGGCGCGATCAGTCGCCACATCCGCACACTTGAGGAGGCGCTGGGCCGCCCGCTGTTCGTCCGCGAGGGGCGTGGCCTCGCGCTGACTGCCGACGGCCGGCGCCTGCGCGATATTGCCGGCGACGCGTTCAACAGCCTGCGGGCCGGCTGGAGTGCGCTGCAGCGCGAGCGCCGGCCGGCTGCCTTCGTGCTGGGCTGCCCCGGCAGCCTGCTGGCACGCTGGGTGATCCCCCGGCTGGAACGGTTGGCGACCGACCTGCCGGACCTGACGCTGCACCTGTCCGCACAGGAAGGCGGGATAGATCTGGCCGCGGGCGGCCTGGACGCGGCCCTGCTGCTGGGCGAGGCGCCATGGCCTTCGGCATGGCAGGTGCGGACGCTGGCGCCCGAACAGATCGGTCCCGTGCTCAGCCCCCACCACGCGCGCTTCGCGGCGCTGCGTGATGCCCCGCCGTGGGCATTGCTGGACGAGCCCCTCCTACATACCGTTTCGCGACCGCAGGCGTGGCCGCGCTGGTTCGCCACCCGGCAACTGCCGGACGCGCCGCGCCTGGGCACGGGCTTCGACCACCTCACCTACCTGCTGGAGGCCGCCATCGCCGGTCTCGGCGTCGCCATCGCGCCACGCGAACTGGTGCGGTCCGACCTCGACAGCGGTCGCCTGGTGGCGCCCTGGGGTTTCGTCGACACCGGGGGCGAGTGGGCGCTGTGCAGCGCACGCGGCAATCCTGATCTCCGCATCGCAGCGCTGGCCGACTGGCTGCGCGCGGAACTCGCCTAGCGCCTACGGCGAAGGTCGAGCGTCTGCCACGCGCACCGCGTTAACGAAGCGCCGCATCCTGTCGGCGTCCTTGATGCCGGGACTCGTCTCGATGCCGCTGGATACATCCACGCCCCAGGGGCGTGCCGTGCGCAACGCCAGCCCCACGTTCTCCGGCGACAGACCACCCGCCAGCAGGAACGGCTTGTCGGTGGCGGCCGGCATGCGCCGCCAGTCGAAGCGCTGGCCGCTGCCGCCCTGCTCGCCCGCAGCATGACCGTCGAACAGGAACCCCTGCGCGCCGGGATACGCCGGCAGGGTCGCGAAAGCGCCATCGCCCTGCCCGCCCATTGCGATCGCCTTCCAGAAGGGAACACCGAACGATACGGCGAACGCATCGTCCTCGGCACCGTGGAACTGCAACACGTCAGGCTGCAGCGACTCGACGATCTGCTCCACTTCACCCCGTGGGTTGTCCATCACTAGGGCGACGACCGCGATCTCTTCCGGCACCAGCTCGCGCAGCATGCGCGCCTGGCCCAGCAGCAGGTGGCGCGGGCTGTGCGGCGCGAAGACCAGCCCCAGGTAGTCCACGCCCAGTTCGATGGCGAGGCGGACATCCTCGGCGCGGGTGAGGCCACAGAACTTGATGCGGGTATGCATGGCGGGCGCAGGCGATCTGGCGAGGAGGAAGCGTAGCCGCTTTCGGCAGGTCCCGTGGGGCACTCTCGGGCACGGCGCTTTCCGCGACCCGGTGTACCCGTGTCGCGCCGAAGGGCGCTGCTACAGGGCAATGGAGGGGCTGTCCGGGATGTCCTGCAACGTCACTTCCGCAGGCATCTTCCACTGGGGCGGATACAGCGGACTGACGAAGACCAGCCCATCCGGAGGTGCCGTCGGGCCGGCCACCGTGCGGTCGCGCCCGGCCAGCAGTTCGGCGATCCAGCCTTCGGGCCGTTCGCCGCGCCCCACTACCAGCAAGGAGCCGACGATGTTGCGCACCATGTGGTGCAGGAAGGCGTTGGCCTGTACGTCCACCACGACACGCTCACCTTGGCGCGTGACCGAAATGGCATGCAGGTTGCGCATCGCATGCGGGGACTGGCAGTGAACGGTGCGAAACGCGCCGAAGTCGTTTTCACCCAGCAGCACCTGAGCGGCGCGATGCATCGCGGCGGCGTCCAGCGGCATCCGTTCCCAGCTGAGGTACTGGCGTTCCAGCGCGGGGCGCGCCAACCGGTTCACCAGCGTGTAGCGGTAGCGGCGCGCGCGTGCGGAAAAACGTGCGTGGAAGTCCTCCGCCACCGGCTGGCACCAGCGCACACACACCGCAGGCGGCAGCCGCGCCGTCGTGCCGAGCAGCCAGCTCCGGGGGTCGCGCGCGGCATCGCTGTCGAAGTGCACCACCTGGCATTGCGCATGCACGCCCGCGTCGGTGCGGCCGGCGCAGATGGTGTTCACCTGGGCATTGGCCACCGACGACAGCGCGCCCTCCAGCGCCGCCTGGATGGTGGTGGTGTCGTCCGGCGTGCCGGATTTGCTCAGCCGCTGCCAGCCCAGGAATCCGCCGCCGTCGTATTCGACGCCCAGCGCGTAACGCATCAGCGCATCACCCGGTCATCCGATCTCGCGCAGCAACTGCAGCGCTTCATCGCGGGCGGCGGTGTCGCCGCCGGCGGCGACTTCGTTCAACAGGTCGCGCGCCGTGACCACATCGCCTAGGTCCAGGTAGGCCACCGCCAGTTCCAGCCGCTCGCGGCCCACGGGTGCCGGGGCAGGCGTCGCGACGGCGGCGGGCGCACCGCCGGAATGCCACGTGGGACCCGCCGCGACGGGTGCCGGTTTCACCGCCGGCCTGGACGGCGCAGCCGTCGGCACAATCACGGGTTGCAGGGTCGGGCTGGGCGCGGCGTCCTCCACCGTAGCCGTCGGCATTCCCGCCGCGAGTTCGGCGGCGCGGCTGACGGCCGGCGCCTCGCCGAACACGCCGCTGCGCGGCGCCGGCGCTGGCGACAGACGCTTGCGACGCTGTGCGAAGCCCCATGCCAGCGCGCCCGCGAACAGCAGGCCGAAGCCTGCCCACGCCCACACCGGTACGCCACCATCACTGCCGTTGCTCTGCGCCAACCGCTGCTGGGCGGCGGCGAGATCGCTGTCCTTCATGGCCAGCAGTTTTTCCTGCTGCGCCTTGAGCTTCTCCAGGTCCGCGACCTGCGAGCGCAGTTCCTGCACTTCTGCTTCGCGCGCGGCCAGGTCTTCCTTCGATTGCTGCAACTGCTCGTTCGCCAACATCTCGCCCTCACCACCGGCGTTGAGGCCGGACTGCGTTCCAGAACCCGACGTGCCCGTCGCCACGGGCGCAATTTCCAGGCGCGCTTCCGCCACCTGGGGCGCGGGCGACGCAGACGCCGCAGCAGGCGCCATCCGTTCGACCACGGCCGCAGGCTGCGGGATCGGCGCGCGCGCGCGCCGCCACTCGGCGATCTGGTTGCGCACCAGCGCCGCCGCTTCGCTTTCCAGGATCGTCTGTGCCTCGGCCGTTTCCGGCACGCGCAGCACCGCGCCCTGCTTGAGCAGGTTGACGTTGCCATTGATGAAGGCGTCGGGATTGGCGCGCAGCAGCGCCACCATCGCCTGGTCCAGGGTGTAGCCCTGCTCGCGCGCCAGTGGCGCCGCGATCTGCGACAGCGATTGGCCCCTGCGCACCGGCGCCAGCGTATCGCCAGGGGAAACCTGCGGCACGGGCGCGGCGGTGGCAACGGGCTCCGGCGCTGCACGCACCGGCGCCTCGGGAGCCGGTTGCGCCGCTGGCGGAGGTTCCGGCGTCGCCACGACGACCGGCTCGACCGGTCGGCTGATGGTGTCCGAGGGCACCGCCAGAGGCGCATCGATCACCGGCTGCTCTGCAGCTGCCAGCGTCCCCGGCGCACTGACCAACGCGGAGTATTCGCGTACCAGCCGGCCTTGTCCCCAATCGACCTCGATCAGGAAGTTGACTGCCGGCACATCGACCGGCGTGCGGCTGGTGACGCGGACCACTGGGCGCCCCGCATCATCCAGCGCGACGGTGAAATCCAGTTCATTCACCAGGCCCTGTGGCCGCGGCAGGCCGACGCGCTCGAAGGTCACCGGCGACGCCAGGCGTGCACTCAGCTGTTCCAGCTCGCCGGGCTCGCTGGAAATGATCGGAATCTCGGCCAGCAGAGGCTGACCGGGCTGCGATTTGACCTTGATCTCCCCCAGGCCGAGCGCGAGGGCCACGTTGCTCAGCAACGCGAGCCCCAGCCCGATCATGCCGGCCAGCAGGAGTCTTGCCGCCCGAGGTCTGTGCTTCGGTTTCACGGCCCTTCCCCATGTTTCCCGGCCACGACTATAGCCGCTCAGCCGTTTTTCGCCACCAGTTCCGCCACCTGCACGGCATTCAGGGCAGCGCCCTTGCGGATGTTGTCGGACACGATCCACAGGTTCAGCCCGCGCGGATGCGAGATGTCCTCGCGGATGCGACCGACGTAGACGGCGTCGGTGCCGGAGGCATGGGTGACGGGCGTGGGATAGCCGCCAGGCGCGCGGTCATCGACGACTTCGATGCCCGGGGCGGCTTCCAGCAGCGCGCGCGCCTCGGCGGCGGTGATCTTGTCGCGGGTCTCGATGGCAACGGCTTCGGAGTGCCCGTAGAACACCGGCACGCGCACCGCCGTGGGATTCACCTGGATGCTGTCGTCGCCAAGGATCTTGCGCGTCTCCCACACCAGCTTCATCTCCTCCTTGGTGAAGCCGTTGTCGAGGAACTCGTCGATGTGCGGTATCAGGTTGAAGGCGATCTGCACCGGGAAGCGCTGCGGATCCGGGTCCTGGAAGTTGAGCAGCGCGCCGGTCTGGCGGCCGAGCTCTTCCAGCGCCGAACGGCCGGCGCCTGACACCGACTGATAGGTCGCCACGTTGATGCGTTCGATGCCGTACTTGCGATGGATCGGGGCCAGTGCCACCAGCATCTGCATGGTCGAGCAGTTAGGGTTGGCGATGATGCCGCGCGGACGGTTCTGCACCTGCTCGGGGTTCACTTCGCTGACCACCAGCGGGATATCGGCGTCGTAGCGGAATGCCGAGGAATTGTCGATGACCACGACACCGGCCGCGGCGAATTTCGGCGCGAATTCCTTGGAAATGCTGCCGCCGGCGGAGAACAGCGCGATATCGATGCCGGCAGGATCGAAGGTGGCCAGGTCCTGCACGGTGATCTTTTCGCCGTTAAACTCGACGGTGCTGCCGGCGGAGCGCTCGGAGGCCAGCGCGACAAGCGTGCCGACCGGGAAGTTCCGCTCGGCGAGGATGGACAGCATGGTTTCGCCGACGGCGCCGGTGGCGCCCACGACGGCGACATTGAAGGTTCGGTTCTGGTTGCTCATGGAGGGGTTTTCGCGAAGAAGGGAATGAAGACAGCAGACAAGTGTTGGCTGTGTTCGGGGAACCTGCGGGCGTGCCTCAGGCTCCCTGTCGTTTGGCGATGGTGGTTTTGATGGTCGAGGCGGCAGCCAGCGCATCCGGATTGACCGGCGACGGCGGATTGCCCGCATCCGGACCTTCGCCGAGCGCGGCAATCAGGTTGTCCACCGCCAGCGAAACCATCGCGCGGCGCGTGGCGAGGCTGGCGCTGGCGATATGCGGGGTCAGCACCACGTTGCGCAGCGCGAGCAATTCGGGCCGCACGGCGGGTTCGCCCTCGTAGACATCCAGGCCGGCTGCAGCCAGGCGGCCGTTCGCCAGCGCATCGGCGAGCGCGGCTTCGTCGACGATGCCACCGCGCGCGATGTTCACCAGCGTGGCGGTGGACTTCATCTTCGCCAGCGCCGCGGCATCGACCAGGTGATGGACCTGCGGTGAGTACGGCAACACCAGCACCACATGGTCGGCCTGAGCGAACACGTCGTCGAAGCTGGCGTAGCTCGCACCGCATTCCCGCTCCACCGTGTCCGGAAGGCGGCTGCGGTTGTGGTACAGCACGCGCATGTCGAACCCGCGCGCACGGCGGGCGATGCCCTGCCCGATCCGACCCATGCCGACGATGCCCAGCGTGCTGCCGTGCAGGTCGGCGCCGAGCAGCGTGCCGAACGACCATTGCTGCCACTGTCCTTCACGCAGCCAGCGTTCGGCTTCGGTGATGCGTCGCGCGGTGGCCATCAGCAGCGCGAAGCCGAAGTCGGCCGTGGTCTCGGTCAACACATCCGGAGTATTGGTCGCAACGATGCCAGCCCGTGTCAGCGCATCGACGTCAAGGTTGTTGTAGCCCACGCCGACATTGGCGATGGCGCGCAGCGACGAGGCAGCGGCGATTTCCTCCGCGCCGATCCGCTCATTCAGCGTGATGAGCGCGCCCGCGATGCCGCGCAGCGCATCGGCGATGGCCTGCGGTGTGTATTCGGTGACATGGCTCGTCGATCGCACGTCGAAATGCGCCGCCAGCCGTCCGACGATGTCGTCGAACAACGGCTGCGACACCCAGACGCGCGGCCGCGGCTCAGCCATCGACGCTGCCGGGAACGTACGGCGGCACATCGCCCACGTCGCCGCATTGCGCGCGATGGCGCAACGCCTGGTCCATCAGCACCAGCGCCATCATCGCCTCGGCAATCGGCGTGGCGCGGATGCCCACGCACGGGTCGTGGCGACCCGTGGTGATGACGTCCACGGTGTTGCCGTCCACATCCACCGTCGCGCCCGGCAGGCGCAGGCTGGACGTCGGCTTCAGCACGATGGAGGCGGTAACCTGCTGGCCGGTGGAAATGCCGCCGAGAATGCCGCCGGCATGGTTGGACAGGAAGCCCTCCGGCGTCATCAGGTCGCGGTGTTCGGTGCCCTTCTGGGTGACCGCCGCGAAGCCGTCGCCGATCTCCACGCCCTTCACTGCATTGATGCTCATCAGCGCAGCGGCGAGGTCGCCATCGAGCTTGCCGTAGATCGGCTCGCCCCAACCGGCGGGCACGCCGTCGGCGACGACATTGACGCGTGCGCCGATGGAATCGCCCGACTTGCGCAGCGCATCCATGTAGGTTTCCAGCGACGGTACCTGCGCGGCATGCGGCCAGAAGAACGGGTTGTCTTCCACCGCACCCCAGTCGAAGCCTTCCGGCGTGATCGGGCCAAGCTGCGACAGGTAACCGCGCACGGTCACGCCATGCCGCTGCTGCAGCCATTTCTTGGCAATCACGCCAGCCGCCACACGCATCGTGGTTTCACGAGCGGACGAACGCCCGCCACCGCGCGGGTCGCGGATGCCGTACTTCTGCCAGTAGGTGTAATCGGCATGGCCGGGACGGAACTGCCGCGCGATGTCGGCGTAATCCTTGCTGCGCTGGTCCGTGTTGCGGACCAGCAGCGCGATCGGCGTGCCAGTGGTGCGACCCTCGTACACGCCGCTGAGGATCTCGACCTCATCGGCCTCGCGGCGCGCAGAGGTGTGCCGCGACTTGCCGGTGGCTCGACGCTCCAGGTCGTGACGGAACTCCTCGGGTGCGATCTCCAGCCCCGGCGGGCAGCCGTCGACCACGCAGCCGATCGCCGGCCCGTGCGATTCGCCGAACGTGGTGACCATGAGAAGTTTTCCGAAACTGTTGCTGCTCAAGCGCCGCTCCGCGGATGGAACCACCGGTGCCGGGCGTTGAAGCATCGCATACCGGCCACCCTATTGTGCAGTGCGCCAACGCCGGCCGCGACGGTTGCAGGCGCAACCGCTGCGGACGTTCGCGCGAGGCGTGCGGCCTTATTTTCGCGCGGCGGCGAGTTCAGTGATGCGGGCGTTGTGGCGGATCAGCTCGGCGCACTCGACGGCGAAGATGCCCATCTGCCCCACCTTGAACTCGATCCAGGCGAATTCGACGTCCGGCAGCAACTTGACCAGTGCGCGTTCGGACTCGCCCACTTCGCAGATCAGCAGACCGTCCTGGCTCAGGTGCAGCGGCGCGTCGCGCAGGATCTTCAACACCAGGTCCAGGCCATCGTCGCCGGCGCGCAGGCCGAGTTCGGGCTCGAAGGAGTATTCCTTCGGCAGCGCATCGGTCTCGTCGTTGGTGACGTAGGGCGGATTGGTGACGATCAGGTCGTAGTGCTTGCCGGTAAGCCCGGCGAACAGGTCCGACTTGAGGAACTGCACGTTGTCGGCCAGCAGGCGGGCCTTGTTCTCGGCCGACAGCGCCAGCGCGTCGTCGCTGATGTCGACGCCGTCGACCTGCCAGTCGGGGTTGTAGTGACCCATCGCGATGGCGATGCAGCCCGAACCGGTGCACAGGTCCAGCGCGCGATTGACCTCGCGACCACCCAGCCAGGGCTCGAAACCGGCCTCGATCAGTTCGGCGATCGGCGAACGCGGCACCAGCGCACGCGCATCGCTCTTGAAGCTGAGCCCGGCGAACCAGGCCTCGCCGGTCAGGTAGGCGACCGGGATGCGCTCGTTGACGCGACGCTCGACCAGCGCCAGCACCTGTGCCTTTTCCGCGCTGGTGACGCGCGCCTGGCCGTACGCCGGGCCCAGGTCCGGCGGCAGGTGCAGCGTGTGCAGCACCAGGTGCGAGGCCTCGTCCAGCGCGTTGTCGTAGCTATGGCCGAAGGTCAGGCCGGCGGCATTGAAACGGCTGGCGCCGTAACGGATCAGATCGATGATGGTGTGCAGTTCGGCGGCGACGTCGGCGGTCATGGCAAGGCTTGTGAAGACGCCGGAACGGCGAAGGCCGCCGATTATAGGGGCTGCCCCGGTATCATGGCCGCCTTCACGCCGCGCCCATGCGGCCCCGGCCCACCGGCTGCGCCCTCCTCCTCGTGGGAACCCCACCACATGTTCAACAAGAAGATCGGCCTCATCCTCATCCTGGCGCTCGCCGCCGGCCTGGGCCTGCTGGCCGCACAGAAGTTCTTCGGCCCGGTCACGCCCGCCACCCAATGGCCGGCCACGCAGACGGTGACCCTGTTCCCGCAGGCGCGTCCGCTGCCGCCCTTCTCGCTGCGCCAGTCGGACGGCACCCAACTGGCCGACGGCGAACTGAAAGGCCATTGGACACTGGTATTCCTGGGCTTCACGTTCTGCCCGGACGTCTGCCCGACCACGCTGGCCGAACTCGCCCAGGCGCAGGCCCAGTGGAAGGACCTGCCCGACTCCACCCGCCCGCGCGTGCTGTTCGTGTCGGTCGATCCCGAGCGCGACACGCCCACCCGCATCGGCGAGTACGCCCACGCCTTCCATCCCGACACGATGGCGGCGACGGCCGACGTCCCGACGCTGGAGAACTTCGCCAAATCGTTGGGTTTCGTCTTCATGAAAGTGCCCGGTGACGGCTTCGAGCAGAACCCCAACGACTACAGCATGGACCACTCCTCGGCGATCGGCGTGCTGGACCCGCAAGGCCGCCTAGCCGGCCTGATCCGCCCGCCATTCCAGCCGAAGGCAATCGCCGCGGACATGCGCGCGCTGACCGAGGCCTCGGCAAAATGAGCCTACTGACCTCGCTGACCTACGTCCTGCCGCACCGCTTCCTGTCGTCGCTCGCGCGGCGGCTGGCGTATTCCACCTCCCCGGGCACCAGCCGCTGGCTGATCGATACGGTGACGAAGAAGTTCAACGTCGACCTCGGCGAGGCCGCGAATCCTGATCCGCGTTCCTACCCCAGCTTCAATGCCTTCTTCACCCGCGCGCTGAAGGCCGGCGCACGCGAGGCCGACGCCGATCCGCGCGCGCTGCTGATGCCGGCCGACGGCCACATCAGCCAGTGTGGCCCCATCGAGGACGGGCGCATCTTCCAGGCCAAGGGACAGTCGTTCACCGCGGCGGAACTGCTGGGCGATGCCGCTGCTGCCGAACCCTTCCGCAACGGCCTGTTCGCCACGGTGTACCTGTCGCCTCGCGATTACCACCGCGTGCACATGCCGTGGACCGGCACGCTCCGCGAGACCGTGCACGTGCCAGGGCGCCTTTTCAGCGTCGGCACCGACGCGGTGGCCAACGTGCCGCGACTGTTCGCGCGCAACGAGCGCCTGGTCTGCCATTTCGACACCGACTTCGGTCCGATGGTGTCGGTGATGGTGGGCGCGCTGCTCGTCTCGGGTGTGGAAACGGTTTGGAGCGGCGAAGAGATTCCTGCCTACGGCACCGCGATCACGCGCAAGGATTACCGGGGCAAGGGCATCACGCTGGAGCGGTTCGCGGAGATGGCGCGCTTCAACTATGGCTCGACGGTGATCGTGCTGCTGCCGCCGGGGGTAGCGGAATTGGCGCCTGGCATCAAGGCGGAATCACCGGTACGGCTCGGTCAGCGACTCGCGATGCGCATCGAGTGAGCCCGGCATCGCCGCCGGAGCACGCGCGGCTCGCTAACGGCCAGCAGGGCTGAGGTACCCCTGCTCTTCCAGCAACCCGATCATCCGGCCTCGGTCGTACCCTTCCAGCTTGGCGTTGGTCGTGACGATGACGGGAACCCGTTTCGCGCCGAGACGGTGCAACTCCTGGCGATGCGCCGTCGACGTATCCGCAGGCCGCTCCACGTAATCCACGCCCAGCTCGCGAAGCAACTTCCGGGTCTTCTCGCAGCCGCCGCAGGCCCCGAGGGAATAGAACGCGACCTGCCCTGGGCGCGGGAGGTAGAGAGCATAGTCGCCACGGGTGACGACGAGATCGTTCGATTTTGCCAGTTTGTGTGCGCTGTAGACGCGGCCGCCCCCCAATCCCACCAGAAGTGCCGCCACCACCACGATGAGGGGAAGCATCCTTTTCATGTTCACAGGCATCTCCCGAAGCCGCGGGGATGGCCCCGCGGCGTGTCGTCTCGGATCAGGGGACTTCGCAGTTGCCGCACGTGATGAAGCGGCATGTATTCAGGCTGGTTCGACACTGCGCGGGCGTGTATTGCCCACCCTGCATGCAGATCCTGTAGGACTGATCGCATGCCAGCCAGCATTCGGTACACGGATCGTCGGCCTTCGAGGTGAATGAGAATCCAAGCACCAAAGCAGCCGCACACGCAGACGAAAGCAAGAACGTCTTGATAGACATGACTATCTCCTTGTGATGGAAGCGCTGACGAGTCAGCAATGCCTGTGTACTCCCGCCACTCTCCGGCGAATGCGCGCGTGTGCACATTTTTGGGACGCCGCGTCGCGTATGTACGCCGTCGCGATCGGTTCATCCATTTACGTACAGGCGTTTACGCGCCGCGGGGGCGCTATCAGATGAAAGACCGCTTCCCGGGATCGGACCATCCGTAGGCAACGCGACCCGATGCTTCGCCAATGCTCGAAAGGGGTGTTTGCCGCCGCGGTCCCGGAATGCGGTATTACTTCCTGCAACTCTCCAATTTCAATTCCTGCCCCGGACGCACTGAGTACGCCGGAGCCTTCAATTTGTTCGCGCGCGCCAGCTTCTTGAGGTCGCACTGGAAGCGCTGCGAGATACGGCCCAGCGTATCGCCCTTGGCGACACGATACTCTCGCGTCTGCTCTTTCTTGGGTTCTGCCGCCTGGGGTTCACCGGTTGCGACCGTGGTCGGTACGCCCGCCACCGGCGTCACGTCACCGACCGCTACACTGCCGGTTGGCAGCGCGCTCCGGATCGCCGCAGCAGGATCCGCATTGACCAGCGTGCGGGCCAGCTCGGCGCGCGGGCCGCTGACGCAATAGCGGTTATAGAGGCCGACGATCCGCGTATTGGCCTTCAACGTGGTGCCAGCCGGGATCCAGCTTTCCGCTTGGTACCGCGGATTGAGGTTGCGCAGCGTGCGCATGTAGCCCTCACGCGTGCCGCCGTTGCCCAGGCAAATGGTCAGCTCGTAGATGGATGCGTCGCGCGCCAGCTTCAGGGGCGCAGGTTGCGCGGTGACCTTCGGGAATTCCAGCCCGTACTGGCGCGGGTGCAGGAACAGCCACGCCGCCGCGATCACCATCGGCACGTAGTCGCGCGTCTCGCCCGGGAATTGCCGGTAGACCACGTCATCCCAGAAGCCGAGGCCGGGGTTCTCGCGATAGACGCGCGCCGCACGGCCTTCACCACCGTTGTAGGCCGCCAACGCCAGTTCGATGTTGTTGTTCAGTCCTCGCATGCGCTCGTTCATGTAGGCCGCGCTGGCCTGCCCGGAGGCATACGGGTCATAACGCGTATCGAAACCGCTGGCATCGCGGCCCAGCCCGAAACGCGCGCCGGTGTGGAACATGAACTGCATCGGCCCCGCTGCACCCGCGCGCGAGGTGGAATGCACGCGGCCGTTGGATTCCTTCGCCATGATGCCGAACAGCAATGCTTCCGGCAGGCCGCTGCGCTCCCATGCGGGGTACAGGTCCGAGCGCATGTTCTGGTAATTCTCGAAGCTGTCGATCAACGCCGGGCGCATGTCGGTCAGCCAGCGGCGGATGCCTGCCTGGACCGCCGGGTTGTACTCCACCATGCGATCGAATGCGTGCCGCTGATCGTTGAGCAGCGCCGCGGTGCGGGCCGTCTCCGGTACCGGGGCGCTCGCTGCGATGGCGTGGTCGGTGCCGTCGTCCAGCCCATCGATCGCGTCGCCCTCGCCCGCATCATCTTCACCCTGCGCGTCGGCGTTGCCCTTGAGCAGGCGTTTGTACGTTGCCAGCAAGGTAGGCACCTGGCAGCCGCGCTGCCTGATGCAGGCGTCCAGCACGTCTTCCATGTCCTCCAGCGCAGCATCGCTCTCCGTTGCGCCACGCGGATCGCTGTTGGCCACCAGCACCAGGCCATCGCGGTAGCGCTTCTCGGCGGCGGCCATGCGCTGCTCGAGCGCCTCCGCAGCAGCGCGGTCACGCGCGGACACCCGTTGGGCCAGTGAAACAGGCGAGACCAGCAGCAGGGAGAGGGCGACCGCAACGGGCCAGTGGCGCAGACAGGCAGGAACCGCAAACGACATCGGTGAGCATCCAGAGTGTGAGTCGGGAGGGTAGCCCCCGCCATGCATCCCGGGCAAGGTCGCGCGTCATGGAACGTTTCCCCGGATGCAGCATCCAGCCGCTAGAATCCGGGCATCATCACGCGAGGTTGAACATGGATCCCATCCTGCTGGGCAAGGGCGTCACGGACGACATTCCGGTCACGCTGCAACCGAAGTTCGGCAATCGCCACGGTCTGGTGGCCGGCGCCACCGGCACCGGCAAGACGGTCACACTGATGACGCTGGCCGAAGGCTTCTCGCGGATGGGCGTGCCGGTGTTCATGGCCGACGTGAAGGGCGACGTGGCCGGCCTGGCCTCCGCCGGCGATGGCAGCGAACGTGTCATGCAGCGCGCGAGGGATATCGGCATCGCCGACTACGCGCCCGGGGCGAATCCGGTGATCTTCTGGGACCTGTACGGCAAGCTCGGCCACCCGGTCCGCACCACCGTCAGCGAGATGGGCCCCACCCTGCTCTCGCGCATCCTGGAACTGAACGACACCCAGAGCGGCGTGCTCGACATCGTGTTCAAGCTGGCCGATGACCGCGGCCTGCTGCTGCTCGACCTGGAAGACCTGCGCGCGCTGCTCGGCCTGGTCGCGGCCGAGCGCAAGGACATTTCCACCAGCTACGGCCTGGTCAGCACGCAGTCGGTGGGCGCGATCCAGCGCGCGCTGCTGCGGCTGGAGCAGGAGGGCGGCGAGATGTTCTTCGGCGAGCCGGCGCTGGAACTGGCCGACCTGATGCGCACGAACACCGACGGCCGCGGCGTGATCGGCATCCTGGCCGCGGACCAGCTGATCATGAAGCCGCGCCTGTATTCCAGCTTCCTGCTGTGGCTGCTGTCCGAGCTGTTCGAGACGCTGCCCGAAGTCGGCGACCTGGACAAGCCCAAGCTGGTGTTCGTCTTCGACGAGGCACATCTGCTGTTCGACGATGCGCCGGCCGCCCTGCAGCAACGCATCGAACAGGTCGTGCGCCTGATCCGCTCGAAGGGCGTAGGCGTGTACTTCTGTTCGCAGTTCCCCGACGACGTACCCGACAACATCCTGGGCCAGCTGGGCAACCGCGTGCAGCATGCATTGCGCGCCTTCACCCCGCGCGACCAGAAAGCCGTAAAGACCGCTGCGGAAACGTTCGTGCCGAACCCGAAGCTGGACGTGGCGCAGGCCATCTCGAAACTGGGCACGGGCGAAGCGCTGGTTTCGACGCTGCAGGACAAGGGTATCCCCTCGCCCGTGCAGCAGACGATGGTATCGCCGCCGCGCTGCCGCATGGGTGCGATCAGCGAGGCCGAGCGCCAGCAGGTTCGCAACGGCAGTCCCGTGGGCGGCAAGTACGACACCGCCATCGACCGCGAATCCGCTGCCGAAATGCTGGCCAAACGCGCGGAATCGGCGATGGAAACCGCTAATGCGCCCGCCGCGAAGACCGAGCAGGACGATCCGGATGCCGGCGGCTTCGGCCAGACGGTGAAAGATGCGGTGTTCGGTACCAAGCGCCGCCAGGGCATGATCGAGACGATGGCCAAGCAGACCACCCGCACCATCGGCACCAGACTGGGCAACCAGATCGTGCGCGGCATTCTGGGCAGCATCTTCGGCGGCAAACGCTGATCATGCCGACGAAAGGGTTGCCTGCCGCACTGGCATGCGTGCTGCCGATGGTGGCATCCGCCGCGAACCCGACGCCGGCGACCTTCACGGGCTGGTTCTTCGGCACGGTGCCGGACGCCGCCTGCATCTCGCATGATGCACTGCTGGATCTTCAGGCCGACGGACGCTACACCCTGCAGGGGCATTGCCAGGATGATCTGCAGGCAGCACCGCTTCGGACGGGGCAATGGTCGGTGATGTGGAACGGGACGTGCGTGCAACTCATGCCCGATGGCCACGCGGCGCGGCCACTCGAATTCGCCATCCATGACGATGATCTGCTGGTGCTGACCATCGGCAGCTGCATCGAACCGGTCGAAGACCCACGCGGCCGCACGTTGCGCCGTGCGACGAACGACCGCGGGAACGACTGACGATGTCGCGCTGGCGCCCACCGGGTGAGAGAAGCACCGCCCTGATCACCCGCGAAGGCCACGACCGGCTGAAGGCCGAGCTGGACGATCTCTGGCGCGTGCGGCGACCGGAAGTGGTCAAGGCCCTCGCGGCGGCAGCGGCGGAAGGTGATCGCTCCGAGAACGCCGAGTACACCTACCGGAAGAAGCAGCTCGGCGAGATCGACCGTCGCGTGCGCTACCTGAGCAAACGACTGGAAGCGCTGCGCGTGGTTGATACCGCGCCAAGCGATCCCGAAGCCGTGTTCTTCGGCGCCACTGTCGAACTGGAAAACGTAGCCAGCGGCGAAACCTCGCGCTACCGCATCGTCGGCCCCGACGAGACCGACGCGGCGCGCGGCTGGATCAGCATCGACTCGCCGATGGCACGTGCGCTGCTGAAGAAGCGCATCGATGACGAATTTCCCGTGGAGCTGCCGGGCGGCATCACCCGCTTCGTGCTGGTGGACGTCAGCTACGCGGGTTGATCCTCACAGCGGCTGCGGGTAGACGCGACCCTCTCGCAGCGGCCGGAAGTAGTCTGCCTGCGCATAGAACGCTTCACTCTGTCCTGCGTGCCACCCCGGGATACCGGCCAGCGGCAGCGGGCGCAGCTCCGCAGGCGTGGCGAGGGCCGCCCCGGCGGAAATCGCTTCGACCACGCGCGCGACACAGTCGGCCGGATCGCCCTGCACCACCAGACACTTGCCGACCAGCAGCCGTCCCGGCATCAACATCTGCTCCATGAGCGCATGCCCGGCCACGGCAGCCACCGCTATGCCGCCGTTGCGCCAGCGTCCGGCATTCGCATGGAACAGCGCCACCCAGTCGTGTCGATCCCAAAGATCCAGCAGCACCGGGTCGCGCACCTGCACGATAACGCCGGCTTCATCGAACTGGGTCAGGGCCTGTTGGGCCGGACTGCGCTCGCTCGTTCCCATCCGTGCGATGTGTCGGCATTGCTGCTGGTTGAGGGCGTGCTTAAGGGCCAGGTGACGCATCCAGACCATCGCGTTGAACAGGTCGTGCCAGTTCTCCGGCCGCGTGGCGATGCGCCCTTGGGCGATGCGCGCTTCGTAGTGCAGCCCGTCGGCGAGCAACGTCGCGTCCTGCCTCACGAAGTGCGGCCCGGACGCTGGCATGCGCGCATTGAGGGTTTCGATGTCCGGCCACCGTGCGGCGGTAAGCAGGTCCAGGTAGTCGCCGTAGCCGTCGAACACGGGATGCCGGAAACACCCGGCCTCTACCTGTCCCCGCAAGGGCGCGATGAAACGACGCCGGCCATCGCCAGCGCGGATTCCGGCGATCGGCGCCGTCACAGCACCTGGAGGTCGAGTGCGGCGCCCGCGGTGCCGACGATGGCGTCGCCGATCAGGTCGTGCTCGTCGCTCTCGGTGATCTCCACGTCGACAAATTGGCCGACGCGCAGACCCAGCTCGCCGCCATTCTGGATGTGCACCAGCCCATCGATCTCCGGCGCATCGGCCTTCGAACGCGCTACGGCGATGTCGTCCTCGATCAGGTCCACCAGGCACTGCTGCACCGTGCCGATCTTGGCTTCGAGACGCGCGGCGGAGATTTCCGCCTGCTTCTCCATGAAACGCGCCAGGCGTTCCTGCTTGACCTCTTCCGGCACCGGATCCGGCAGCAGGTTCGCGGCCGCACCTTCGACCGGCGAATAGGCGAACGCACCGACGCGGTCCAGCTGCGCCTCGTCGAGGAACTGCAGAAGCTCCTCGAATTCCTGGTCGGTCTCGCCCGGGAAGCCGACGATGAAGGTCGATCGCAGGGTGATGTCCGGGCAGATCGCGCGCCAGCGCTTCACGCGCTCCAGCGTCTTGTCGACGGCGCCGGGGCGCTTCATCAGCTTGAGGATGCGCGGGCTGGCGTGCTGGAACGGGATGTCCAGGTACGGCAGCACCTTGCCTTCGGCCATCAGCGGGACAACGTCGTCCACGTGCGGATACGGGTAGACATAGTGCATGCGCACCCAGGCATCGAGTTCGCCCAGCCCTTCGCACAGTGCCTTCATGCGCGTCTGGTACGCCTTGCCGCGCCACTCGCGCTCGGCGTACTTCACGTCCACGCCATAAGCCGAAGTATCCTGCGACACCACCAGCAGTTCCTTCACCCCGCCTCGCACCAGCCGCTCGGCCTCGCGCAGCACATCGTCGATCGGTCGCGACACCAGGTCGCCGCGCATCGACGGGATGATGCAGAAGCTGCAGCGGTGATTGCAACCCTCTGAAATCTTCAGGTACGCATAGTGCCGCGGCGTCAGCTTGACGCCGTAGTCCGGGACCAGGTCGACGAAGGGGTCGTGCTTGGGCGGCAGCGCCGCGTGCAGCGCCTCCATCACGCTCTGGTAGTCCTGCGGACCACTGATCGACAACACGTCCGGATACTGCTCGCGGATCTGCTCCGGGCGCTTGCCCAGGCAGCCGGTGACGATGACCTTGCCGTTCTCGTTCATCGCCTCGCCGATGGCGTCGAGCGATTCCGCCACGGCCGAATCGATGAAGCCGCAGGTGTTCACCACCACCACGTCGGCCGCGTCGTAGGTCGGCACGATGTCGTATCCCTCCACACGGAGCTGGGTGAGGATGCGTTCGGAATCGACCAGGGCTTTCGGGCAGCCGAGGCTGACGAAGCCCACTTTGGGGTTCTGCAGGGACATGGGGAGTACGGCGGCGGCGTGTACGGGGCCGCGGATTATAGCCCCCTGGCATCGGTAGGCCTGGCCGGACCGTTCAGGCGGTGCTCCCTGCACACCGCCCTACCCGGTGGCGCCTACACTGTCACGCCTTCACGAACGGACCCCACGCATGGGCCAGTGGCTGCCTTTCGAATCCCCACACGGCCGCATCCACGCCTGGCGGGCCGATCCCGAGGGCGCGCCGCGCGGCGCGCTGGTCGTGGTGCAGGAAATCTTCGGCGTCAATCCGCATATCCGCACCGTGGCCGAAGGATTTGCGCGCGAGGGTTACGTCGCGCTGGCGCCAGCCTACTTCGACCCGGTCGAGCACGGCGTGGAACTGGACTACGACGCCGACGGCATCGCGCGCGGGAAGGTCCTGATCACTGCGTTGGGTCTGGAACGCGCGTCGGACATCACCCGCGCCGCGGCTGATGCGCTGGCGGGCCACGGCAGGGTCGGCGCCGTGGGCTATTGCTGGGGCGGCACCGTCGCGCTGCTCGCCGCGCTGCGGCTGGGCCTGCCGTCGGTCTGCTATTACGGCGCGCGCAACCTGCCGTTCCTGGGTGAGACGCCGCAGGCGGCGGTGATGTTCCACTTCGGCGAACAGGATGCTTCCATCCCGCCAGCCATGGTGCAGGCGCATCGCGACGCCCTTCCGCAGATGGCGGTGCATACCTATCCCGCTGGACACGGGTTCAACTGCGACCTGCGGGCCGACTATGATCCTGCCAGTGCACAGATCGCGCGCCAGCGCACGCTCGATTTCTTCAGGACCCATCTTTCATGAGCGACTTCGTCCTCGACCCGCGATTGGCCGCCGACAGTGTTTTCGTCGCCGAAGGCCCGTTGTCGCAAGTCCGCCTGATGGATGACACGCGTTTCCCCTGGCTCGTGCTGGTGCCGCGCGTCGCCGCCGTCAGCGAATGGCTGGACCTGGACGGCGGCCAGCAGCGCCTGCTGCTGGCGGAGATCAACCAGGCGGGCAACCTGATCCGCGCGCAGGACGGCGTGCAGAAACTCAACATCGGCGCGCTCGGCAACATCGTGCGGCAACTGCACGTCCACCTGGTCGGACGGCATGACGGCGATGCGGCCTGGCCGGGAGCGGTATGGGGCAGCGGCGCGATGGTCCGGCACACGCCCGGTGAGTTGGCCGATGAAGTCGCGAGCTGGCAGCAGCGGCTGCGATGAGCGGTCCCCGCATTGAACCGCTGGGCGACGACGCCCTGCTGGTGCGCTTCGGCGACGGCATCGATGACGACACCAACCAGCGCGTGCACGCCCTGGCCCGTCACCTGCGCCACCTCGCACCCGTATGGCTGCGCGACCTGGTGCCGGCCTATGCCAGCCTTGGCGTATTTTTCGACAGCACGTGCATGTCGGGCGACGATCCCCATGACGTTGTCGCGAAAGCGATGGTCGGTTGGGCGGAACTGCCGACGCCGCTCGAGAACGCGACAGCCACGCTCCACGAGATCCCGGTGTGCTACGGCGCTGGCTTCGGCGAGGACCTCGCGACGGCTGCACGTGAACTCGGGTTGGAGGAAGCCGAGCTGATCGCGCGCCACAGCGCACCGCATTATCGCGTCGCGATGATCGGATTCGCGCCGGGATTCCCCTACCTGCTGGGACTTGATCCCGGGCTCGCACTGCCGCGACTGGCAACACCGCGTGCACGGGTGCCGGCTGGCTCCGTGGCGGTGGGCGGCGCGCAGACCGGCATCTATCCACATGCGAGCCCCGGCGGCTGGCGCCTGCTCGGGCGTACGCCGCTGGTGTTGTTCGATGCACAGCGCGACGTGCCTTCGCTGCTGCTGCCGGGTGATGAAATCCGCTTCGTGCCTATCGATGCGCAAGCCTTCGTCGCACTGGCAGGCAACGCATGAGCCGCTGGGAAGTGCTGTCGCCGGGTCTGCAGACCACCGTGCAGGACCAGGGCCGCACCGGCTGGCGTCACCTGGGCGTGGCGCGCGCCGGCGCGCTTGATCCGTCCGCGCTGGCGCTGGCCAACCGGCTGGTCGGCAATGCGGAATCCTGTGCCGGGCTGGAGATCGTGCTGCAGGGACCACGCCTTCGCCTGCCCCGACCCTCCCTCATCGCACTGGTGGGCGCACGCGTGCAGGCCTCGTGGAACGACCTGCCCTTGCCGATGGGACGGCCGATCCACCTGCCGTCCGGAGAACTGAAACTGGGTGCGGTGCGCGACGGCGCTCGCGCTTGGCTGGCGATGACCGGCGGCATGGATGTCGCACCCGTATTGGGCAGCCGTAGCACCGACCTGCGTGGCGGCTTCGGTGGTCATGAAGGACGTGCCCTGCGAGCCGGCGATCTGCTGCCGGCCGGGAGCAGCGCCGGTGCCGCCACGCAGCCGCGGTTTCCCGCCTGGTGGATCGATCCGGATGATCCTTGGACCGCGGATCGGCACGTGCTGCGCTATGTCCCGTTGCATCACGCGGCAGCGTCTGCGCTCGGCACGCAGCGCTGGCGCGTCCACCCCAACAGCAACCGGCAGGGACTTCGACTGGACGGGACACCGCTTGAAGCGCAGGACGGCAGTGGCGTCTCCGAGCCGGTGGCGGTGGGCACGCTGCAGCTTCCTCCCGACGGGCAGCCGATCCTGCTGCTTGCGGATGCACAGACGGTGGGCGGTTACCCGCGCCTGGGCCATGTGATTGCCTGCGACCTGGGCCGGGCGGCGCAGCTGCGTCCCGGCGAATCCGTCCACTTCGAACCCATCGACCTGCGGCAAGCCCGCGCGCTGTCGCTCGGCCATCAGCACCGGCTGGCGCGATTGCGGCTGGCCATGGCACAACGCCTGTAAGCCTGGGGTACGCTCGACGCATGCACGCAACGCGCGACATCGATTTCAACTGCGACCTGGGCGAGAACTGCGGGGATGACGCCGCGCTCCTGCCCTTCATCAGTTCGGCCAGCATCGCCTGCGGCTTCCATGCCGGGTCGCCGGACACCATGCAACGGACAGTGGCGCTGTGCCTGGCGAGCGGCGTCGCGATCGGCGCGCACCCGTCGCATGCGGATCGCGACAACTTCGGCCGCATTCCGCACGCGATCGAACCCGCCGCCGCGTATGCGCTCACCCTGTACCAGATCGCGGCACTGGATGGCTTCGTGCGCGCGGCCGGCGGACGTCTGCACCACGTCAAGCCGCATGGCGCGCTCTACAACCAGGCAGCGCAGGAGAGGTCGCTCGCAGACGCCATCGCGCAAGCCGTGTGCGACCACGATCCTGGCCTGGTGCTGTACGGACTTTCCGGCAGCGCGCTCACTGCCGCCGGCGAAAGACTGGGCCTGAAGGTGGCGCATGAAGCCTTCGCCGAGCGCCGCTACGAATCCGATGGCAGCCTGACACCGCGCACCCACGCCGATGCCTGCCTGCCTTCCGTCGAAGCGTCGGTGGCGCAGGTCACGCGGATGTTGCGGGAGGGCGAAGTGGCATCCCGCACCGGACCTGCCGTAACCCTGCGCGCCGACAGCATCTGCCTGCATGGCGACCGCGCCGATGCCGCGGCCTTCGCGCGTGCGCTGCGCGAGGCCATCGAGGCGGCCGGTTTCGCGGTGCGCAGCATGGAGCGCCGCGCATGAACTACTGGCCATTGCTGGGCATTGCGGTGGTGGTCGCTGGCTTCGTGCTGCGCTTCAACCCGGTGATCGTGGTGGTCGGTGCGGGCTTGGTCAGCGGCGTAGCGGCCGGCAAGTCGATTCCCGAACTGCTGGCCTTGCTGGGGGAAAGTTTCGTCTCCAATCGCGCGCTGCTGATGTTCGCGCTGACCCTGCCCACCATCGGACTGCTGGAACGCGCCGGCCTGCGCGAGCATGCGCTGCGCTGGATCGCGCAGTTGCGCGGACTGACGCTGTCGCGACTGCTGGCGGGCTACCTGCTGGTGCGCCAGGGACTCAGCATGGTGGGGCTGATCGACATCGCCGGCCATGCGCAGACCGTGCGCCCGCTGCTGGCCCCCATGGCCGAATCGGCCGCGGAAAAGACCCGTGCGCCCCTGCAGCGCGAGGAAGCGCAACGCGTGCATGCGATGGCCGCCGCCACCGACAACATCGGTCGGTTCTTCGGCGAAGACGTGTTCCTGGCCTTCGGCGCGGTGCTGCTGATCCAGGGCTTCTATGCGCAGCACGGCATCGCGCTGGAGCCACTGCAGATAGCGCTCTGGGCGCTGCCGACGGCGATTGCCGCGTTCGTCATCCACGCGGTGCGCATCGTGCTGTTCCAGCGCCGGCTGGATCGCCATGCCGTGCCGAAGGAGCGCAGCGATGCTGTCGATTGACCAGTTCTACCTGCTGCTGGCGGCCTTCCTGGCCTACGCAGGGTGGCGGAACCTCCGCCAGCACCGGTATGCGCACGCCGCGTTCTGGGGCCTGATCTCGCTGCTGTTCGCGGGCGGCGGGCACGTGCTGCGCGCCAGCAAGGCCGGCGACCCGCTACCCGCGCAGTTGGCCGGCGCCGCGGTCATCGCGCTCGCCCTGCTGGCCACGCGCATGCGCCGGGAACCGCAGGATGAAGCGCCCGAAGCCCAGCGCCTCGCCTCCGCGTTGCGGCTGGGACATCGCCTGTTCCTGCCTGCGCTGCTGATACCCGCGCTGACCATCTTGGTGGTGCTGGCCGGGCCGCATGTATCGCTCGGCGGAACGCCGCTGTTCGCTTCCGCCGGCCTCACGCTGACCGGGCTGGCATTGGCCTGCACGGTCTCCACGCTCGCGGCGGTGGTGGCGACGCGCCAGCGCCCGTTGCGGGCCGCGGACGAAGGCCGGCGGCTGCTGGACACGCTGGGTTGGGCGGCGCTGCTGCCGCTCGTACTGGCGACCCTGGGCGGCGTGTTCGCGGCCAGTGGCGTGGGCGAAGCGGTGGCGTCGCTGGTCTCGATGGTGATTCCCGCCGAAAGCCGCATGGCCTGCCTGCTGGCCTTCGCGCTCGGGATGGTGGTGTTCACGGTGATCATGGGCAACGCGTTTGCCGCGTTCCCGGTGATGATGGCCGGCATCGGCCTGCCGCTGCTGGTGCAACGGCACGGTGCCGACCCGGCCATCCTGGGGGCGATCGGCATGCTGACCGGCTATTGCGGCACGCTGCTGACGCCCATGGCCGCCAACTTCAACATCGTGCCGGCGGTGCTGCTGGGGCTGGACGACCAATACGGCGTGATCCGCGCCCAGGCCGCCACCGGACTATGGCTGATGGGCACCAACGTGCTGCTGATGGCCTGGCTATGTTTCCGTTGATGCGACGTTTTCCCGAGCTTTGACATGACTACCACCCGCACCATCCTGCTGACCGGCTTCCAGGCCTTCGGCGGGGAACAGGTCAATCCCAGCTGGCAGGCTGTGTCGGCACTGCACGGCGTGCGCATCGTGGGCCACCGTGTGGTGGCTCGCGAGTTGCCTGTCGCCTTCGGGGATTCCCTGAAGGTGTTGCGCGCCGCCTTGAAGGAAACTCAGCCGACCCTGGTGATCTGCGTGGGCCAAGCGGGCGGTCGCGCGCAGCTGTCACTGGAACGCGTGGCCATCAACGTCGATGACGCCCGGATTCCCGACAATCTCGGCCAGCAACCAGTCGACCTGCCGGTCGTCCAAGGCGGTCCCGCAGCCTACTTTTCGACGCTGCCCATCAAGGCCATGCGCGAAGCCCTGCACGTCGCGGGCCTCCCTGCGGAGGTATCGCAGACGGCGGGCACCTATGTCTGCAACCACGTGTTCTACGGATTGATGCACGCGCTGCGGAACCGGCGCGGCGTGCGCGCCGGCTTCATCCACATTCCCTATTCACCCGCCCAGGCCACCACGCACGCCGGCTCGCCCAGCCTGGCGGTAGAGACGGTGACCAGCGCGCTGAAACTGGCAGTGCGAGTGGCGCTGAAGACGCCTTCGGACGTTCGCATGGCGGCCGGCGCAGAGCACTGATCCCCACGCCGTCTTGTCGCTAGTTCGCGCGTACCACGCGCGTCCCCGCAATCAGGTCATGCAGGCAGCGCTGGTCCTGGCGGAAGATCATCAGAGAATCAACCAAGGCATACAGGCCACCCACGCAGGGAATGTTGACGATGGCATGCGTGGGCAGGTAACGCTTCAACAACAAGTCAACCAGCGGCGGCTTGCGTCCTGCCAGATCCACGATCCTGATCGACAGCAGCTTCTTGCCCCACGTCTGCCCGCTGTCATGAAGCGGATAGCCCTGAATCACGGCGAAGAGCGCGAAACCTATGACGGCCCACAGCAGCATCGTCCCCAGCGGCATGGAACCCAAGCCCCCGGACTGGCCAGCCTCGAAGGCTTCCTGCCAGTAACCGGTCATCAACATGGGCGGCAGCGTCACGGCCAATGCGATGACGGCGTCTATCAGCACTGCCGCCAGTCGTGCCCATCGATCCGCCAGTTCATGGTTCTCGCTAGATGGTGGTGCGAGATGCGCAGCCGGCGCACGGTAGGGATCGTGCTCCGGCAAGGACGGAGGAGTCTGCATGGGTCCCTTCCTTGCGTTGATGAGACAGGTAGCGTCACGTACGCGGCAGCGTCACGCCGGTCTGGCCCTGGTACTTGCCGCCACGGTCCTTGTAGCTGGTCTCGCAGACGTCGTCGGCATCGGACTGGAAGAACAGCATCTGCGCCACGCCTTCGTTGGCGTAGATGCGCGCCGGCAGGGGCGTTGTGTTGCTGAACTCCAGCGTCACGTGGCCTTCCCATTCCGGTTCCAGCGGGGTGACGTTGACGATGATGCCGCAGCGCGCGTACGTGCTCTTGCCCAGACAGACCACCAGCGTGTCGCGCGGGATGCGGAAGAACTCCACCGTGCGCGCCAGCGCAAAGCTGTTGGGCGGGATGATGCACTCGTCGGCTTCGATGTCCACGAAACTCTTCGGGTCGAAGTGCTTGGGATCGACGATGGTGGAGTTGATGTTGGTGAACACCTTGAACTCGCGCGAGCAGCGCACGTCATAGCCGTAGCTGGAAGTGCCGTAGCTGACGATCCGCTCGCCGTTGGCCTGCTTCACCTGCCCCGGCTCGAACGGTTCGATCATGCCCTGCTGTTCGGCCATGCGGCGGATCCAACGGTCGCTTTTGATGCTCATGCAATTCCTGGTCTGGGGGAACGGTAGACCGCGCAGCCGGTGCGCGCGGCGGACGGGGAATTGTAGGGCGGGCCACGGCCCGCCGTCTTCGGCTGGCGGCTAGACCAGCGACGAGGCGATGGGCACGGTCGCCCGCGGCCTGAGCGCCAGCGTCGCCGCCATCACCCGCGCGGTCTGCCGATAGGCCTGTGCCGCAGCCGAATCCGGTGCGGCCACGACGACAGGCTGCCCCGCATCCCCCTGCTCGCGGATAGTGATGTCCAGTGGCAAGGACCCCAGCAGCGGCACACCGTACTGCGCCGCCATGCGCTCGCCCCCGCCCTGGCCGAACAGGTGCTCCACGTGGCCACAGTTCGAACAGGTGTGGACGGCCATGTTCTCGACGATGCCCAGCACCGGCACTTCGACCTTCTCGAACATCTTCAGCGCCTTCTTGGCGTCCAGCGTCGCGATGTCCTGGGGCGTGGTCACGATGACGGCCCCCGCGACCGGGATCTTCTGGGCCAGCGTCAACTGGATGTCGCCGGTACCCGGCGGCAGGTCGATCAGCAGATAGTCCAGATCGCCCCAGAGGGTGTCATTGAACAACTGCATCAGCGCCGACGTGGCCATCGGCCCGCGCCAGATCATGGGGGTGTCCTGGTCCACCAGCAGCCCGATGGACATGGCCTCCACCCCGAACGCCCGCATCGGCTCGATCGATTTGTTGTCCGGGCTATCCGGCCGCCCCGACAGGCCCAGCATGGCCGGCACGCTGGGCCCATAGACGTCGGCATCCAGCACACCTACCCGCGCCCCGTCGGCAGCCAGCGCCAGGGCCAGGTTCACCGCCGTGGTGGATTTTCCCACTCCGCCCTTGCCGGAGCCGACTGCGATGACGTTGCGGATGCGGGGGTGGGGTCGGAGATTGGCCTGAACGGCATGGGCAGTAACGGAATACATCACTCTCTCGATCATCAAGCAATGGCAAGTAGAACGTGCCGCCAACTCACGCTTTCAGGAAACCCGCATCCGTCAGCTTGCGGATCAGGGGCGCCAAGCCTTCAGCGTGCCTGCGCGAACTGTTTATCGAGCGCGTATGCACCGGTTCGCGTACTTGCGCGGCACTGGCGGTGGCGAATACCGCTTTGCTGTCGGGAACGCTCAGCGCATCGGGCGTCCATTCCAGCCCGCACCAGTCGTAAATGCGCTTGGCCTGTGCTTCCGTATCGGTAACCAAGTCCTCGTAGCGCACGTCCAGGATCACGCCCGGCAGGACCTCATGCCAGTGCTGCATCATGCGGCTATAGGCGACGTAGTAATCCGCCAGTTCGTCCAGATCGTAGGAAAAATCATAGGCATTGAAGAACAGCGTCTTGAAGATTGCATAGCAACTATCCAACGGATCGCGCACCAAGTGGATGATCTTGGCCTTGGGCAGCGCCTTGTGGATCATCCCGCCATACAAGTAATTGGCTGGCAGCTTGTCAATGAAACGTTCGCTGCCCCCTGCCATCTGCCGTGCGCCACGCATGTAGTCCCTGCCAAGCGCCGCAAAGTCCACTTTAATCGTCGCATCTGCAGGCGAGAGCTCCGGCGCATTCGCGCAGACCCGCTTGACGCCGGCAGTGAGATGGAAGCCGAAATCCATCAACTCTCCGGCGTCCTTCACTTTCCCGGATTGCAGGAGGATGCGCTCCGCTAGCGTGGTGCCGGTACGCGGCAAGCCGAGGATGAAGATCGCCCCCTCTTCGTCATGGCCAGCGACCGGCACTGCCATGGCGGCAGCGTTCTGGGCAGCACGGATCTCGTCGGTCATCCTGCTGAAAGCCGTGGCATCGTACTGGATTGCGCTGCGTTTCTTCTTCGCGCCCGCCAGCAACGAGGCGAACGCCTTCTCGTGCTCGCCGAGGTCCTCCTGCTCCTTCGCCAGCGCATAAAGGGCTCCGGCCTCGTCTTCTGCGGAACGGAAGGGCGACTTCAGACGCGACTCGATATCGGCTACGTTGTTCTGGTCCTTCCGCTGACGGCGCAGCGTGGAGCGCAGATAAATGACGGCTCCCGCCTGGGGGGACGCCCGCAACACGCTGTTGAGGTCCGCTTCCGCATTGTCCGCATCGCCCGCATAGAAGCGCGCAATAGCCAGGTCGTACCGCCAGCTCGGGTTGTCGGGTCCGCTGGCAAGCGCCTGTTCGTACTGCCTGATAGCCTCTCGCAGGAAATTGTGGTGATAGTAGAGTTTGCCCAACTGCCAGCGCAGCATCCGGTCACCGCCGGCCTGGGCGGCGATCTGGTCCGCGAGCGGCAAGATCTCGTCACGGCGCAAAAGCCGTGACAGCAGCCACGCCTTCTTGATCTTGAACTGGGGGTCCGGACTCGCCTGGATGGCCTGATCGATCCAGACGATGGCGGCCTCAAGATCTCCCTTGACGCGACAGGCTTCAGCGAGGAAGTAGAAGACACGCGCATCGCCCGGGTAGGCCTGGATCAGTGAGGTCCCAATCTCTACAGCCTCCTGGACCTTCCCCTGCCTCAGCAGCAGGTTTCCTTGGGCGATGTGTTGCATGACGTCTGCAGCCGCCCGTCGGGCGGCCGGGGAACTACTGGATCGATTGCTCATGTGAACGAGTCTATAACGCGCTGGTGCGCGCCCTCCAGTGCGCGAGGCGCGCGCCATACGAGACACACATCACAATCGAGGACGTTCACCAGTTGGGAAATTATTGTTAATGAATCGTGGTGTTCAGCGTGAATTTAGTGTTAGAGTCGGCTACCAGCGCTCAGAACACGAGCCTGAAAGTCCGTTAACTCGCTGATTTCAATGGAGATCCCGATGCCAACCAGCAGCCGCCTCAAGAACAGGCCCCACAAGAACCCTCTATCTTTGGCACTTGCCACTGCGCTGCTGCTGCCCGTAGGCGCGGCATATGCGCAAGACACGGCGAATAACGCTGAGCAGACCACGGAAACCAAGGAAGAAACCACTGCACCCAAGGCCACCACCACGCTCCAGAGCGTGACGGTAACCGGTTCGCGTATTGCCAAGGACACGTTCAACTCCGTGTCGCCGGTGCAGTTCATCACGCGTGAAGAAACCACCCTTGCTGGCTTCAACTCCACTGCCGCGGTCTTGCAGAGCAATACGGTCACCGGCGGTTCCGAGCAGATCAACAACGCGTTCGGTGGCTATGTCACCGATGGTGGGCCCGGCGCGAATACGCTGTCGTTGCGCGGCCTCGGTCCGACCCGCACCCTGCTGCTGCTGAATGGCCGCCGCATCGCGCCGGCGGGCTCGCGTGGCTCTGTCGGCTCGGCCGACTTGAACGTGCTTCCGAACATCATGGTCGACCGCACCGAAATCCTGAAGGATGGTGCGTCGTCGATCTACGGCTCCGACGCCGTCGCCGGCGTGGTGAACATCATCACCAAGACCAAGGTCGACGGTGCCACCGTGGAGTTCCAGCACAACGCCACCCAAAATGGCGGCGGAGACGAAACCCGCTGGTCGGCGCTGATGGGCAAGACCGGCAACAACTGGTGGGTGTCGGGTTCGTTCGAGATCTATGATCGCTCCGAGATGACCCTCGGCGACAAGGACTGGGCTAGCAAGTGCCCCCTTCCGCTCTACGGTCGTCGGGCCGATGGCAGCTACGGCGCCGACGACTATATCGATCCGGTGACCGGTGAGCCCAAGTGCTGGGGTCTGGATGCGGGCGGCGTGACCATCAATACCTTGGGCACGGCTTACCTGCTGGGTCGCCCGGGCCTGGGCAATCTGGGTTACTACGGCACCTACGCGCCTGAAGTGTTGCCATCGCTGGGCGGCTTCGACTACTTCAACCGCTGGCGCCCCAATGCCTCCATCACCGATGGCGATCTGCCGGGTTTCGAGGGCGTGGACTATTTTGGTCGCGACACCTACGACCCGCGCATGAAGCAGGAGTCGCTGATTTCGCCGACGACCAACTACACCGGCTTCCTGCAGGGTGGCGTTGATCTGAATGCGATGGGCGACGCCGAGCTGTATTTCGAACTGCTGGCCACGCGTCGCGAATCGCGCCAGACCGGCTACCTGCAGCACACCATCGACTACGCAGCCGGCAACCCGTTACTTGGCGCCTATTCCTTCCTGCCGGCTTTTGCCGCGGCGCCGGCCGACGGTTCCACCAATGGCCGCCCGATCGCCGCACGCGCCTTCGTTGGCTGGGGTCTGTACGACAACTGGCAGGAAGTGGACTTCTTCCGCGCCACCACCGGCCTGCGTGGCAACCTGGGTGCGGAATGGAACTACGACGCCTACCTCAGCCACGCGCGTTCTGAAGCCGATTACTACACCGAGAACCGCTTGACCGACCGCTACGCCAAGTCGCTGGACGTGGTGTCGGATGGCAACGGCGGCTTCGTCTGCCGCGACACGTCGGACGGCTGCGTCGCGGCCCCGATGCTCACCGCCGCGACGCTGCGTGGCGAACTGCCGCAGGCCTATCGCGACTACATCATGCAGGTCACCCACGGCAATACGGTCTACACCGAATCGACCTTCAATCTCGGCGTGAACGGCCCGCTGTTCGACCTGCCCTACGGGTCGGTGAACGGTGCGTTCGGCGTGGAGTACCGTCGCGCGGAAATTGACGATACTCCGGACCCGAACTCGGTCGCCAACAACCTCTACGGCTTCACAGCGTCGCAGCCGACCCGCGGCAAGGACTCCGTGCAGGAAGCTTTCGCCGAAGTCGAGTTCCCGCTGCTGTCGGGCCTGCCCGGCGCCGAAGAGCTGACTGTCAATCTGTCAGGTCGTTACACCGACTATGACTCCTACGGCGATGACACCACTTGGAAGATCGGCATGCTGTATACGCCGGTGAGCTGGTTGTCGTTCCGTGCCTCCCGCGGCACGTCGTTCCGTGCACCTGCCCTGTTCGAGCAGTACCTGGGCGCCACAAGCGGCTTCACTGCCAGTTCGGGTGATCCCTGCAACAACTGGGCGAGCAAGACCGGCAATGTTCGCGACAACTGCGCCTCGCTGGGCCTGCCGAACAACTTCCAGCAAAACAACAGCATCACCGTACTGACGCGTGGCGGCGCTGAAACCGGCTTGTCCGCAGAAACCTCCACCGCGCTGACGGCTGGTGTCATCATCCAGCCGGAGTTCCCAGAGTGGTTCGGCGACCTCTCGTTCGCTGCCGACTACTACGACGTCCAGGTCAACAACGGCGTCGCACGACCCTCCGGCGCGCAAGTGCTGAACCTGTGCTATGGCAGCTCCCCGGCCGATTTCAACGCCGGCACTGGCTTCTGCAACTTGGTGGTCCGCAACGCCAACAACACTCTGAACGTCACGACGGGTTACATCAACGTCGCCACGGACAAGGTGCGCGGCTGGGACTTCACCGCACGCTACGTGCGTGACATCGGCCAAGGCGAGTTCCGCGCCACAGCCATGGTTTCGCATTACCTGGAACAGTTGGGCCAGACGTTCCCGACCGATCCGGTGCGTGACTACGCCGGCAGCCTGAATTCACCGGAGTTCACCGGCCAACTGAATCTGTCGTACAAGCTGCGCAACTGGCGCGTGCGCTATGGGTTGGATTGGGTAGATGCAATCAACGGTTACGAGTACTACGAAAAGTACTTTGACACCGACTACCGCGACACCTACCAGATGGAAACCGACCACTATTTCCTGCACAGCGCTTCCGTGCAGTACAGCGGCGATGATTGGGCCATCACCGGCGGCATCCGAAACATCGCCGACAAAGAACCGCCGCGCATCTCCACCAGCGGTGCGACCAACATGATCGGCAATGCGCCCCTGTACAGCGGTGTCGATTACTTTGGCCGCACGTTCTTCGTGAATTTCACCAAGGACTTCTGATCCATCCCGACGTGTGAACCACCACCGCCGCTCTCCGGAGCGGCGGTTTTTTTTTGCCCACTGGAAAGCCCTGTCGACCGCACCCGCCGCATCGACAGTTGAAGCTCGTCGGTTAGGCGAAAACCGTTCGCGCGTATAGCGCATGTTGGTCAGTTTCCGTTTAATCTAGGCGTCACCATCCACTGGAATCCAATCGCTATGAGAGCAGTCGTTCTTGCCCTTGCAGCCGGTGCAGCGGCCCTGCTTGCGCACCCCGCGCACGCGGCATCGCCCGCAGTGCCCACCATCGATCAACTTGCCGCCTTCCCTGCCCTTTCCAGCTTGACCGTGTCTCCCGACGGCTCGCGCATCGCGGGTCTGGAGGCTAACGGCGAGAATCGCGTGATCGTGGTCTATCGGACCGATGCGCTCGACAAGCCCCCGACCCGGATCGGTAGCGACAGGATGAAGTTTTCATCGGTGTCGTTCATCAAGGACGGCCTGCTGGCCGTCTCACTATGGCAGCCGTATGACCTGCGTGTGGATCGTGTCACCAAGACTTTCGTCAACAAGTTCTTCATCACCGATATAGAGGGGAAGCAGTGGAAAGAACCGCTGCCGCAGGAGCGCGCAACCAGCCGCTTGCAGGAACTCGAACAGGCACTGTCCAACGCCAGCGTCCTTGACACGCTCCCCAACGATCCCGATCACATCCTGGTGATCAGCGGCTCAGGCAACAATTCGGGCGATGTGTACAAGGTCAACGTGCGTAACTTCACATCGCGCCGTATCCAGAAGACCGAGGAGCGGGTGGCGGGGTACATCACCGACCCCAACGGCGAATTGCGCGCGCGCCTGCGCAACGATATCGACGGGACCGGCGCGTACATCTCGACCGAGTTCCGCAATGTCGCGACCGATGCCTGGGAAGAACATTTCCGCTCGCACGTGAAGGATCGCGACATCAACCAGGTCATCGGCTTCGCCGATGACGCCAACATCGCGTTCCTGCTCAGCAACACCGGTCGCGACAAGGCAGTGATATACGAATACGACATCACGGCACGGAAGCGAAAGGAGATCCTGTTCGAGAACAAGATGTTCGATGCCAGCAACGTGCTGGTCAATCGGCAGCGCGGTATCGAAGGCTTGGCTCAGGGCGAGATCATGGGCGTCAGTTATGCAGGTCCGCGTGGCGACGACATCGTCTGGACCTCAGGCTACATGCAGGCGCTGGACAAGGGACTACGCCAGGCACTGAAGATCGAACCGGAGCCTCTTCGCGTGGTCGATCCCGCCACCGGCGAATCTGCCAACATCGCGTACGACAGCGACGCGAACTACCGATTGATCAGCCGCAGTCGCGACATGAAGACTCTGCTGATCGCGGTGACGGGACCCGCGCGTCCGCCGGAGTATTACTTGGCACGTAACGGCCAGCTTTCCCTGCTCGCCAAGGCATTCCCGCAGATTGACGCGCGCTCGCTCGGTATGGGCAATATGGTTTACTACAAGGCGCGCGATGGTCTGGACATCCCCGCCATCCTCACCACGCCCAACACCGAACTGTGCGGCGTCGGCCCTTGGAAGGCCGTCATCCACCCCCATGGAGGCCCATGGGGTCGCGACAATTTGGATTTCGATGGTTCCATGTGGGTGCCGCTGATGGTGTCGCGCTGCATGGCGGTGCTGCAACCGCAGTTTCGTGGTTCCGCCGACTGGGGACGCAAGCTGTGGATGGCGGGTGATGCCGAATGGGGCCAAAAGATGCAGGATGACAAGGACGATGGTGCGAAATGGCTGATCGAGCAGAAGATCGCTAGGCCGGGCCATATCGCCATGTTCGGATTCTCCTACGGCGGTTATTCCAGCTTTGCTGCAGCCGTGCGCCCTAACGGCCTCTACAAGTGCGCGATCGCTGGCGCGGGCGTGTCGGACATCAAGCGGATCTGGTCGCGCTACTACACCAATCCATTCTTCCGGCAAGCACAGGCGCCCACCGTCGAAGGTCTCAGCCCGCTGACCAAAGCGGATCAGATCCAGATTCCGTTGATGGTCTACCACGGCGACCGCGACCAGATCGTGCCGATCGAGCAGTCCGAGTGGTTCGTGAACAAGGCGAAAGCGGCAGGTAGGCCCGTCGTGTATCACGAGATCAAGGACTATGCGCATGGTCCTGCCTGGACACGTAACATCATGGGCGACCAATTGCGCGTGATCGACGACTACCTGACCAAGGATTGTGGCGGCGGCGGGCTCTGATCCGTCCTCGCTTCCTTCTCTGAACGAAACCCGGTCATGTGCCGGGTTTCTTTTTTGTTGCCTTCCATACCCCACCGGATGCGGTATAAAGAGGCCATCCCGCCGGCCCTCGTCAGCGGGCCTGACCGACATCCCTGGGAGGGGAACATGCGCAAGACCCTGTTGGCCGCCTGCCTGGCCGTTCCGTTGCTTGGCCTGTCGCTGTCGGCCGCCGCTGCCGATGCGACCGGGCGCTGGAAGACCATCGACAGCGATACCGGCAAGCCCAAGTCCATCGTGGAAATCACCCGTGCCGCCAACGGTACGCTGAGCGGCCGGATCATCGAGCTGCTCAATCCGAGCAAGCCGAACCCGGTCTGCGACAAGTGCAAGGACGATCGCAAGAACAAGCCGATCACCGGCATGGAGATCATCCGCGGCATGAAGGCCGATGGTGCTAATGAATGGAGCGGCGGCACGATCCTGAAGCCCGACGAAGGCAAGGTGTACAAGTCGAAGATGGAACTGATCGACGGCGGCAAGAAGCTGGAGGTGTCGGGCTGCATCGCCTTCATCTGCAAGTCGCAGACCTGGATCCGCCAGTAAACGCTTGTATTGAGTTCCCGCGGGCCCGGTCATTGCCGGGCCCGCTGCATTGCAGGGGCGGAAAGGGTGCCGTTCGGTCCATGCGATAATCGCGGCCCCCCGTCGCGAAGTCCGTCATGAGCCGCACCGCCCTCGTCACCAACGCCCTGCCCTATGCCAACGGACCGCTGCACCTCGGTCACCTGGTGGGCTACATCCAGGGCGACATCTGGGTGCGGGCACGGCGCATGCGCGGCGACACGGTGTTCTTCGTGTGTGCCGATGACACCCACGGAACGCCGATCATGCTGGCTGCCGAGAAGGCGGGCGTCACACCCGAAGCCTTCATCGCCGGCATCCAGGCCGGGCACGAACGCGACTTCGCCGCCTTCGGCGTGGCGTTCGACCACTACGACTCCACCAATTCGGTCGCCAACCGCGAGCTCACGGAAGCCTTCTACAGGCGCCTGGAGGCCGGTGGCCACATCGCGCGCCGCAGCGTCGCGCAGTTCTACGACCCGGCCAAGGGCATGTTCCTGCCGGACCGTTACATCAAGGGCATCTGCCCGAACTGCGGATCCGCCGACCAGTATGGCGACAACTGCGAAGTGTGCGGGGCCACCTACGCACCGACCGAATTGAAGGAACCGAAGTCGGTGCTGTCGGGCGCCACGCCCGAGATCCGCGACTCCGAACATTACTTCTTCGAGGTCGGCCGCTTCGAGGCGTTCCTGCGGGAATGGTTGGCAGGCGACGTGGCACTGCCCGGCGTCAAGGCCAAGCTACGCGAATGGCTGGATGCGGAGGGCGGCCTGCGCGCCTGGGACATCTCGCGCGACGCGCCCTACTTCGGCTTCGAGATCCCCGGCGCACCCGGCAAGTATTTCTACGTGTGGCTGGATGCCCCGATCGGCTACCTGAGCAGCTTCCGCACGCTGTGCGCGCGCCTGGGCATGGACTTCGACCCATACCTGAAGGCCGGCACGGACGCCGAACTGCACCACTTCATCGGCAAGGACATCGTCAATTTCCATGGCCTGTTCTGGCCTGCCGTGCTGCATGGCGTCGGCCTGCGCGCGCCCACGCGCCTGCACGTCAACGGCTACCTGACCGTGGATGGCGCGAAGATGTCCAAGTCGCGCGGTACTTTCATCATGGCGCGCACCTACCTGGATGTCGGCCTGGAGCCTGAGGCGCTGCGCTACTACTACGCCGCCAAGTCCTCGGGGGGCGTGGATGATCTCGATCTGAACCTGGGCGACTTCATCGCACGCGTGAACGCGGACCTGGTGGGCAAGTTCGTCAACCTGGCCAGTCGCTGCGCCGGCTTCATCGACAAGCGCTCTGAAGGGGTGCTGGCGGATGTGCTGCCCGATCCGGCGATGTACCAGCGCTTCGTCGACGCGCTCGGCCCCATCACCGAGGCCTATGAACGCAACGAACCCGCCACCGCGCTGCGCCTGACCATGGCGCTGGCCGACGAAGCCAACAAGTACATCGACGAAAAGAAGCCCTGGGTGATCGCCAAGCAGGAGGGGGCCAACGCGGACCTGCAGGCCGTCTGCACGCAAGGCCTGAACCTGTTCCGCATCCTGGCCGCCGCGCTGAAACCCGTCCTGCCGCGCACGGCGGCGGAGGCGGAAGCCTTCCTGAGCGCGCCGGTGATGCTGTGGGGCGATGTGGCTGCGCCGCTGCTGGGCCACACCATCCAGCCCTACTCGCCGCTGTTCACCCGTATCGACCCGAAACTGATCGACGCCATGACCGACGCCTCCAAGGACACCCTCGCCGCACCCGCACCTGCCGTAGCGGAGAAGAAGACGGAAACGAAACCCGTGACAACGGCGGAACCCAAGGACGGCGCGAGCGTCATCGGGATCGAAGATTTCACCAAGCTCGACCTGCGCATCGGCAAGGTGCTGGAATGCGGCTTCGTCGACGGTTCCGACAAGCTGCTGCGCTTCCTGCTGGACGCGGGCGACCTGGGCCAGCGACAGATCTTCTCAGGCATCCGCACCAGCTACGGCGAGCCGGAGAAGCTGGTGGGTCGCAACGTGGTGTTCATCGCCAATCTCGCCCCGCGCAAGATGCGCTTCGGTGTCAGCGAGGGCATGATCCTGTCGGCCGGCTTCGATGGTGGCGCACTGGCGCTGCTGGATGCGGATGCCGGCGCCCTGCCCGGCATGCCGGTGCGCTGATCCGCGCGGTCGCACCTCGGCGATGAACGCCGATCTGGTCGAACGACTGGACCGCCTGTTGCCGCAGACCCAATGCGGCCAATGCGGTTACGACGGTTGCCTGCCTTATGCGCAGGCAATGGCGCGTGGCGACACCGGCGTTGACCATTGCCCGCCCGGCGGCGATGAGGGCGCGCGGGCTCTCGCCAGGGTACTGGAAGTACCGCCGCTGCCCTACGACCGCACGCGCGGCACCCACAAGCCGGCCATCGTCGCGGTGGTGGTCGAGGCCGACTGCATCGGCTGCACGAAGTGCATCCAGGCCTGTCCCGTGGATGCCATCATCGGCGGCGCCAAACACATGCACGTGGTGATCGATCCGCTGTGCACCGGCTGCGAACTCTGCGTGCCTGCGTGCCCGGTGGACTGCATCGTGATGGAGCCGGTCCAGGCGCCCTGAGTTCCAGGCCGGTCAACGACCGCCGTTCGCGCATGCCGAGCACACGCGCTCGACCGCATACCCCTGCGCCTTCAGTTTCTCCACCACGCCGTCCTTGCCCAACAGATGCAAGGCGCCGACGACGACCAGTGCATCGTCATCTCCGGGCTGGGTGAGGATCTGCCGGATCTTCGGCACCCATGCGTCGTTGCGATCCACATTGATGCGCTGGTACAGGCGCGGGTACTGGCGCTTCATGTCGGCTGCCATGCCGGCCCAGAGGCCTTCTGCATCGCCGCGACGCCAGGCCTGGTGCAGTCGCTCGGTTTCCGCCGACCCCTTGTCGGCCTGTTCCAGCGCCTCGGTGATGAACTGGCGCTGCTCGCTGGCGTCCATGCCGTCCAGCACGCCGATCTGTTCCCGCGCCCGCTCCAACCCGCCCGTCGGCTTGCCGGCGACCTTGGCCTTGTCCATGAAGTGGTTGTCCAGGCCCAGCTTCGGATCCAATCCCTGCTTGGTCATCTCGACGATGCTGATGGTGAGGCCGACGAACCAAGGCTCGAAACCATTGAAGGTCGCCAGCGGCACACCGTTCTTGCCGGCCCACGCGTCAAGCCGGGACCATGTCACCGCGTCCAGGTCCTGCTGGAGCGTCTTGCCATCGGTGCGCATGGCCGCCTGCATCATCAACTGCGGCAGCGCCGGGGATTGCATTTCCTCGGGCGACAGTTCGAACAACAGTCGCTCGGCATCGGCGAATGCGGCGTCGACGTCGGCGGAGAGGGGATAGTCGCTGGTCCGCAGCAGGTGGAACGAGCCGAGCAGGTAAACCGCGTTGTCCTTGTCGGACACCTTCCACAGCAGCGGTACGGGCGCTCCCGTCGCCTTGGGGGCGTCTGCCGCCAGCACGGACGCGCTGCCCAGCAGCCCGATCAGCACGAGGGTTTTCAGCGATTGGCGCAACAGCATCGGATCCTTCCTTTCAGAGCACTTTGATGGGCTTTGCATATGCCTTTTCACCCGCATCGACCAGCAGGTCGAGCCGGTTCTCCGCCGGTGGCAGCGGACAGGTGGCGTACGGCGTGAACGCGCACGGCGGGTTGTAGGCGCGGTTGAAGTCCAGCACCACCTTGCCGTTGCTGGGTCCGTCCGCATCGAGGAAACGACCCGCAGGATAGCTGCCGTGCCCACTGGTGCGGTCGGCCAGCACGAAGAACAACGGCCCCTGCGGCGGACCCAGGGCTTCGAGCCGGAACGTCTTGCCGTCGCGTTCGAATTCGACCGCGCCGGGATTCGGTGACTCGTTGGTCACGCCGATCACGTCCACGATGGTCAACGTCTTGCCCGGCGGGTGCGCGATGTAGCGCCCCTCCACGCGCCAGGCTTCCTGGATAGGCCAGTAGTCCAGTCCCACGAACTGCGTACGCGACTCGGCATCGGCATGCTTCACGCGCAAGGCGTGCCGTCCTCCGCGTTCGATGACCGACAGCGTGCCCTTGCCTTCATCGAATCCGACGGTGCTTGGCGAAGGATCGCGATCACTCTGCAATTCCACGCGTCCCTTCAGCGGTTCGCCGTCGAACGTCAGGTCGCCGCCGCGCTCGGGCGTGAAGAAGATGCGGCCTTCCTGCTGGGTCAACATGCCCATCTTCGCCGGGCCCACGGCGAGCTTGATGCCACTGGCCGGTCCGCTGCCGAGGAAGTGCGATTTCAGTTCGATCCAGTGCAGGCCGACGAGGCTGGTCCAGCCGTCCGGTGCCACGAGCTCATTCTTCCGCTGCTCGCGCCAGGCGGTGTTGTCGGCCAGGAAGCCGGCATCCACGACCTTGCCGGTCGTCGCGCCCTTCCCGCCATCACCCCCACACGCGGCCAGCAGGCCCAGCAGCATGGCCATCCCCAGCCATCCCGTGTTCTTCCCCATTTCAGCGTCCTCGCAGGAACCAGCGGTCGATCTCGCTCAACGAAAAGCGCGTCCAGGTCGGACGGCCATGGTTGCATTGCCCGGAGCGCTCGGTGATTTCCATCTCGCGCAGCAGTGCATTCATTTCAGGCAGCGTGAGGCGCCGGTTGGCACGCACGGCGCCGTGGCAGGCCATCGTCGCCAGCAGTTCGTCGCGGGCGGCGGCGACGCGCCGGCTTTCGCCATGCTCGCGCAGGTCCGCCAGCACGTCGCGCAGCAATGCCTCCGGCTCGGCATTGGACAGCAGGGCCGGGATGCTGCGCACGCTCAGCGACTGCGGACCGCTGCGGGTGACATCGAACCCCAGCGCAGCGAGCGTGGAGGCCTCGCGCTCGGCCACGTCCGCCTCACGCTCGGCCACCGCCAGCACCAGCGGCACGAGCAGCGGCTGGGTCCGCAGGCCGATGCTGTCGTGCGCGCCCTTCAGTTTTTCGTAGCCGATGCGTTCGTGGGCAGCGTGCATGTCCACGACGATCAGCCCGTCGGCGTTCTCCGCCAGGATATAGATGCCATGCAACTGCGCGATGGCAAAGCCCAGTGGAGGAATGCCTTCCGCGTCGTTCGCCGGCATCATCGGCGTGGATGACGGGGAATACATCGCCTGCGAGTCCGGGGACGTCGCGGGCGCGGACGCATAGAGCGCTGCGTATGCCGCCGGCGCCTCGGCCACGTTGAGTCCCAGCGGAGACTGCTGCGTGGGCATCCACGCCGAAGGCACGGACGTGGCGGATTGCGGCGCAAACGGCGGTGCAGCGCTGCCCTGCGGCACCATGCCCGCCCGCGTCTCCGCCAGGGCTTCATGCAGCGTGCGGTAGACGAAGTCGTGGATCAATCGCGTGTCGCGGAAGCGGACTTCATGCTTGGCGGGGTGGACGTTCACGTCCACGCGCGTGGGATCGAGCTCCAGGAACAGCACGTACGCAGGCTGGCGGCCATGGAACAGCACATCCTGATAGGCCATCTTCACCGCATGCGCGATGTTGCGGTCGCGCACGGAACGTCCGTTGACGTACACGTACTGCTGGTCGGCGCTGGCCCGTGAGTAACCGGGCTGCGCGATCCAGCCGTGCAGGCGCAGGCCCGCGGCGGCATGGTCCACGCGCAGCGCGCTGCGCGCGAACTCCTCGCCCAGCGTCTCGCCCAATCGCGCAAGCGATTCCAGTTCATCGGCCTTGTATCGCCGCGACGGACGCCCGTTGTGCGACACCCGCAATTCGATGTCGGGGCGCGCCAGCGCCAACGACCGCAACCACTCCTCGATGTGGCCCATCTCGGTGCGTTCGGCACGCAGGAACTTGCGCCGCGCCGGCACGTTGTAGAACAGTTCGCGCACTTCCACCGTGGTACCGACCCCGTGCGGCTTGGGCGCCACTTCACCGACCTTGCCGCCTTCCACCTGCAGCGATGCGCCATGCTCGTCCTGCGCGCGCCGCGAGGTCAGGGCAAAGCGGCTGACCGAGGCGATCGACGGCAGGGCTTCACCGCGGAAGCCGAGCGTGGCCACCGCTTCCAGGTCGTCGAGCGAAGCGATCTTGCTGGTGGCGTGGCGCGACACCGCCAACGGCAGTTCGTCCGGCGCGATGCCGCCGCCGTCGTCGCGGATGCGGATCAGGCGGACGCCGCCCTCTTCCAGGTCGATGTCGACGCGGCGAGCGCCGGCATCGAGCGCGTTCTCCACCAGTTCCTTGACCACGGACGCGGGGCGTTCGACGACTTCGCCGGCAGCGATCTGGTTGATGAGGGTATCGGGGAGCTGACGGATCGGCACGTGCTGGCGGCGCTGACGCGCCGTCCCGGGGAATCAGACGTGATGATAGCCGAGCGCGTGCGGGATCAGGGCGCGCCCGCAGCGCCACCGGCGGCGACGGTACGCGCCTCGGCTTCCGCCTGCGCGCGCGCGGCGAACAACGTGCCCGGCGGCGGCTGGCGGGTGAAGTAGGACTGGATGCCTTCCAGCACGGCGCTTGCCACCTTGCGCTGGTGGGCCGGGTCGAACAGGCGCTTCTCCTCGTCCGGATTGGAGATGAAACCCGTCTCCACCAGCATCGCCGGCATGTCGGAGTTGCGCAGGACTTCGAAATTGGCGAACTCGATCTGCGGCTTGTGGGTCTTGCCCAACCCCTTCAGCGAGGTCAGCACGTGCCCTGCCGCGTCCTGCGATGCTTTCATGTGGCCGCTCTGGGCGAGATCCAGCAACACGTTCGACAGCGTGTCCTTGGTCAGGCGCACACCGCCGACCAGGTCGGATGCGTTTTCCTTGTCGGCCAGCCAACGCGCGTGCTGCGACGACGCGCCGCGCAACGACAGCACGTAGACGGACGAGCCCCAGGCGCTACGGTTCTCCGCAGCATCCGCATGGATCGATACGAACATGTCGGCTTTCGCACCGCGCGCCTTGCGGGCACGTTGCGGGCGTTCCACATAGACGTCGGTATCTCGGACCAGATAGGCCCTCATGCCCGGCGTGGCATTGATCTGCCGGGCCAGTTCCTTGGAGATGGCCAGCACTGCATGCTTCTCGTAGCGGCCACTGGGGCCGATCGCGCCCGGATCCTGGCCGCCGTGACCGGGATCGATGGCCACAACGAGCGGTCGCGTACCGGCAATGAGGCTGCTGGAAGGCTTCGGAGCCTCCGATGCGGGTACGGTTCCGCTCGCCGGCGTGACGGCCGAGCCAGGTACAGGGGTCGGCTGACCGGTGGCGATGGTATAGGCAGGACGCTCGCCGCCCACCGTGGATGCCGGCGCGGTGGGCGGCGTCGACTGGCCGTTGAGGATGGCCTGCGGCGAGGGCGTCGTGGCGGCGCTCCCGACCGTCGTGGGTGCCGATGGTGCCGGCACGGTTGCGGCGGGTGCACTCCCTGCCTGCACCACCTGCGCGGTCAGCAACGCGGTGGCGCGGGCGGCATCAGCCTGCGGCGAGGCAGTCGATGCGGCAGTCGACGCGACCGTGGTCGGTACCGTCGTTGCCTGCGTGGACGGGGCCGTGGGCGCCAGGGCCGTGGGTGCGGGCACGCCATCGCCGGGCCATTCGATCACCAGGCGCGAGGTCCCACCGGCCTGCTCCATGCGGGGCTTCATCGCGGCAACCGGCGATGCCAGGTCGAACACGATGCGCAGGGTGGTGGGATCGGGCTGGCCGGTACGGACTGCACGCACGATGCCCGCAGGCACGGGCAGACGCAGGCCTGCCTTCGCTTTCGAGGCCGGCAGGTCGACAACCAGCCGGTCCGGTGCTTTCAGCGTCAGGGTCTTGTACTGCCCGGCGCCCGCAAGCTGGATCTCCGCCCGTGTGCCGGTGCTGCCCTGGCTCAGGCTGACGGCGGTGACTTCACCCGCGCGCAGCCCGCAAGGCGCCAACGCCAGCAAGCCCGAAAGGGCAAGACGTAACGCAGCGGCGGTTGTGGTGGGCATCCCCGGGATCATGCCGCGGATTCAAGCACCATCGAGTCACAAATGCAAGGAATTTTCCCTTAATAATCCGTGACCTGCCGGATGTTCCTAACCAGCCTGGAGAGATGGCGCATGCAACTGCCTTGCTTCAGCCAGCCGGAACAGCCACTGCTCCCCGGCCTCGGACGACGCGACAAGGCGCGCCGAGCGCCCCTCCCCCTCCACGTCCAGCAGCACCTTCAGGTCTGCCTGCGGCAGCGCCGCAATGCCACGCTCGGGCCATTCCACCAGCCAGAGCACCGCAGCGCCTTCATCCAGGCCCAGGAATTCGAGTTCACCGGCATCGCCGATGCGGTAGAGATCCAGATGCCAGGCTTCGCCACTTTCCAGAGGGTAGCGCTCCACCAGCGTATAGGTCGGGCTGCGGATCGCGCCGGTCACCCCCAGCGCGCGCAGCAGGGCACGCGCCAAAGTCGATTTGCCCGCGCCCAGGTCTCCCTGCAGGTGCACTACGGCAGTTTGCGGACGGGTGCGGGCCAGCGCTTGGCCCAACGCTTCGGTGGCGTCGCTGTCGGCGAGAAGGATGTGCATGTCCGGATTCTACGGGGTTGCCAACGTCGGGCGACTCGCTTGCGTGCGCGTCAGGGATTCGCCAAGCGCCGTACGTGGGGAAACAGATCCGCGGGCAGCAGGCCGCGTTCGCCATCCCACGCCGCTGCATCACCCGCCAGTGCATGCAGCAACGCACCGGCACTCGCCGCATCGAACGCGGACAGGCCCTGCGCACGCAATGCCGCGATGATGCCCGTGAGCACATCGCCCATCCCGCCCACCGCCATGCCGGGATTGCCTGCATCGATCACACGCGGTACCTGGTCGGGCGCGGCAACGATGGTGCCTGCGCCCTTCAGCACCACGACGGATGCATGGCGTTGCGCGATGGCCGCCGCAGCACCGAATCGATCCCGCTGCACGTCCGCCGTCGTGCAACCGAGCAATCTCGCGGCTTCGCCCGGATGCGGCGTCAGGATTGCGTCTTCCAGTGATTGCGGCATGTCGGCCAGCAGATTGAGTGCGTCCGCATCGAGTACCAGGGGTTTCGCACTGCGCACGGCCTTCTGGAACAGCGCGCGCCCCCAATCGTGCTGCCCAAGTCCAGGCCCGATGGCGACAACATCCGAGCGCACCAGCAGCGGCACCAGGTCGCTCGTCGACTCTGCCGCCCGCACCATCGCCTCCGGTCTGCGCGACAGCAATGCCGCGACATGCAACGCGCGTGTCGCCACGCTCACCAGACCAGCGCCTGCACGCAGCGCGGCTTCCGCGCACAAGGCGACCGCGCCGCCGCTGCCTTCATCTCCGCCGATGCATAGCACGTGGCCGGACTCTCCCTTGTGCGTATTGCGACGGCGTGGCAGCAACCAGCGTGCCAGCGCTTCCTGCTGCAACAGCGACGATTGCGCCTGCACGCCACCGTGCGTGTCAGGAGGCAGGCCAAGATCGTCCAGCGCTAGCGCGCCCGTGTACTCCAGCGCATCCCCTGTATGCAGGCCCGCATGTCGCGCGATGAACTGCAAGGTACGCGTCGCCACCACCGCGACGCCGGGAGCGCTGCCTCGGTCGGCGTCCACACCACTGGGCACGTCCAGCGCGAACACCGGCGCCGCCTGCATGTTGATCGCTTCGATCACGGACTGCAAGTCTGCATCCGGTGCGCGCGAAAGTCCGATGCCGAACAGCGCATCGATCACGATGTCGCCCTTCGGCAAATCGCCATCGAACAGCGTTACGTGCCCGCCGGCCGCCACGTAGTCGGTGCAGGCACGCTGGGCGACGGCATTGCCCGGCACATGTGCGGGAAGGTGCACCACTTCGACGCGCCGGCCCGCGCGATGTGCGTGCCGTGCAAACACGTAGCCATCGCCGCCGTTGCTGCCCGGGCCGCACACCACGACGATGCGCTGGGCCTCCGGCCAGTGCAGCAACAGGTGCTGCCAGGCCGCCTGCCCGGCGCGCTGCATCAGCACGTAGGGATCCTCCCCCAGCGCACGCGTGGCGCGCTCGTCCAATGCCCGCGCGGCGAACGTGGAATAGAGGGGCAAGGTGCCGGACATGGCCGGATTCTAGGACTGGCCGGGGTTGCGGGGAAGTGAATACGGCCCAGCCACCTATAATTCCCGCATGTTCCCGCCCGGCCCGACGACATCCGCACCAGACCCGCACACGCTGGCGCTCCGTGTACGTGCACTTGCGCGCGAATTCGGCTTCCAGCGCTGCGGCATCGCCGGCATCGAACTCGGCGACGACGAACAACACCTGCGCGACTGGCTGGCGCAGGGCCTGTATGGCTCGATGGCGTGGATGGCGCACCACGGCGACAAGCGCGCACGGCCACAGGAACTGATTCCCGGGACGTTGCGCGTCATTTCCGTGGGACTCGACTATGGCCGGAACGACAGCGACGACGCCTGGGACACGCTGCAGGATGGCACGCGCGCCTATGTCGCGCGTTATGCGCTGGGCCGCGATTACCACAAGCTGATGCGCAACCGCCTGCAGAAGCTGGCCGAACGCCTGCAGCAGGAAGTCGGCGCGTTCGGCCATCGGGTGTTCGTGGATTCGGCACCGGTGCTGGAGCGCGCATTGGCGCGCAATGCGGGCCTGGGCTGGATCGGCAAGCACACCTGCCTGATCGACAGGGACGGCGGCTCGTGGTTCTTTCTGGGCGAAATCTACGTCGACCTGGCGTTGCCGGTCGACGCGCCCGCGTCCGCGCACTGTGGCACCTGCACGCGCTGCATCGACGTGTGCCCCACACAGGCGATCACCGCGCCGTACCGGCTCGATGCGCGCCGCTGCATTTCCTACCTCACCATCGAGCACGACGGCGCGATTCCGGAAGACCTGCGGCCTGCCATCGGCAACCGCATCTTCGGCTGCGACGACTGCCAGCTGGTGTGTCCGTGGAACAAGTTCGCCAAGCGTACCGACGAACCCGACTTCCGCGCACGCAACGATCTGGACGTGGCCACGCTCCCCCAGCTCTTCGCGTGGGATGGCGATGAATTCCTGCGCCGCACGGAGGGCTCGGCGATCCGGCGCAGCGGGCATGAGCGCTGGCTGCGCAACATCGCGGTGGCACTGGGCAATGCGCCGGCGACGCCCGACGTACTCGCCGCGTTGGAAAGCCGGCGTGAGGACCCGTCCCCGCTCGTGCGTGAACACGTGGCATGGGCCCTGCACAGGCACCGCTCCCTGTAGGAGCGACACGAGCCGCGACCGCACGGGTGAAGCGAACGCGGGGCATGCATCATGCGAACGGACACGGAAGCTCGTTCGTGCGGGGCCGCATCCTCTGCGATCCGTGTGATCCGTCGTCGATGGCGCTTCATTCGTGCGGCCGCGACTCACGTCGCTCCTACAGAATGGACGCGGCGATGTGCAGCGCCTTCAGCCGCGCGCAGCGATCTCGGCCAGCAGCGCCCGGGTCATCGGATCCTTCACCTCGGTTTCGCCCTTGAGCGCCGGCAGCAAACCGTTGGCCAGTTGTTTGCCGAGTTCCACGCCGAACTGGTCGAAGGCATTGATGCCCCACAACACCGACTGCGCGTACACGCTGTGCTCGTACATGGCGATCAATGCGCCCAGCGACTGGGGCGTCAGCGCATCCAGCAGGATCAGCGTACTCGGACGGCCACCGGCATAGCTGCGGTGCGGATCATCGCTGTGCTGGCCATTGGCGAGCGCCTCGCTCTGCGCCAGCAGGTTGGACAGCAGCGCGCGGTGGTTCTCCGCGTAAGGCGCGTCGCTGTTGACCGTGCCGACGAAATCCAGCGGCACGATGCCCGTGCCCTGGTGCAAGGCCTGGAAGAAGCTGTGCTGCACGTCCGTGCCTGCGCCACCCCACCACACGGGCACCGTATCGACGCCTACCGGGCTGCCGTCCAGCTTGACCGACTTGCCCAGGCTTTCCATCACCAGCTGCTGCAGGTAGGCCGGCAGCAGCGCCAGGCGTTGGTCGTAGGTCATCACGCCCTGCGCCGCATGGCCGAGGACGTTCCTGTTCCACACGGCCGTCAACGCATGGCGCACCGCGATGTTGTCGGCCAGCGGGGTGCCGATGACGTGTGCATCGAACGATGACGCGCCTTCAAGCAGTTGCTCGAAACGAGGGAAACCGATCGCCAGCGCGATCGGCAGACCGACCGCCGACCACAGCGAATAGCGCCCGCCGACCCAGTCCCACATCGGCAGCACGCGTTCGGCAGCGATGTCGAATGCCGCCGCCGCACGCTCGGGATTCGCGCTGACGGCGTAGAGCCGTTCGCTGCCGCCCAGCCAGTCGCGCAGGATGGTGCCGTTGAGCAGCGTTTCCTGCGTACCGAATGTCTTGGAAATCAGCACCGCCGCGGTGCGTGCCGGGTCCAGCGGAGCCAGCGTACGCTGCGCGGCTGCCCCGTCCACATTGGACAGGAAGTGCACGCGGAAACGGCCCGGCAATGGGTCACGCAGGGCATCGGCTACCAGACGCGGCCCCAGATCGGAACCGCCTATGCCGACGCTGACGATGTCGGTCACGTCGCTGCCTTCCAGCTGCGAGATCAGCGCCGCCATGCGCTGCCGGACATCCACTGCCGACGCATGCGCCTCGCGTGCGACGACCGCATCGGTGTGCTGCCCGCGCAAGGCGGTATGCAGTGCCGCGCGGCCTTCGGTGACATTGACCTTCTCACCGTCGAACAGGCGCCGGAACGCACCGACCAGGTCGGCGGCACGCGCCTGCTCGAGCAGCGCCTGCCATGCCGGCGCATCATAGGACTGGCGCGCGAAGTTGAAGTACAGCGGCCCATTGCGCACGGCGTGCTGTGCAACGCGATCGGGCTCGCGCGCCAGCAACTCACCCAGTGGGCCCCCACGCAGGCGCGTGGCGTGGGACTGCAGCGCATCGAAACCGGTGGTCATGTCAGGCAGCCTGCTTGGGGATGCTGCGGTTGGTGTGGGTGATGCGGTTCTGGCCGTCCACGTAGACGAGCGCGGGCTGGAACCGGTCGGCTTCCTCTTCGCTCATCGAGGCGAACGCGGCGATGATCACCAGGTCTCCCACCTGCACGTGGCGCGCGGCGCCGCCATTGAGCGAGATGATGCCGCTGCCCTCGTCGGCGCGGATCGCGTACGTCGAGAAGCGGGCGCCGTTGGTCACGTCCCAGATATGCACCTGCTCGAATTCCCGGATGCCGGTCGCGTCCAGCAGCAGACCATCGATGGCGATGGAGCCTTCGTAGTTCAGCTCGGAATGGGTGACGGTGGCGCGGTGGATCTTGGTCTTGAGCAGGCTGAGGTGCATGTCGGCGGCAAGGGGGACGGGAACGCGAAGTTTAGCCGCTCGTGCGCGCCATGGCGTGCATACCCGTGCAACACCGCGTACGGCGCCGGACCGCCTGCGCCGTCAGAACTCCAGATTGTCGATCAGGCGCGTACGCCCCAGCTTCGCTGCGATCAGCGCGACCTTCGCGCCCTGTTCGCCATCCTGCGGCTCGCTCAGGTCGTGACGGCGGACCACCGTGTAGTCGACCGCATAGCCCACGCCGGCAAGGTGCCGCGCGGCGTCGGCCTCGACCTGCGCACGTGAATGCCCGGCCAGCAGACCTTCACGCATTGCGATCAGGGTCCTGCGGATTTCTGCGGCACGCGGCCGCTCGTCCGCGGACAGGTACTGGTTGCGCGAACTCATCGCCAGGCCATCGGCCTCGCGCACGATGCTGCCCGCCAGGACCTGCACGGGGAATGCGAGGTCGGTGACCATCTGCCGGATCACCGCCAGTTGCTGGTAATCCTTCTTGCCGAAGGCGGCGACGTCGGGCAGCACCTGGTTGAACAGGCGACTGACCACCGTGCATACCCCGTCGAAGTGGCCGGGCCGGTGCGCGCCTTCCAGCACGCTGCTGACGCCGGGCACGTGCACCTTGGCCGCCAGTTCGACCCCGAACGGATACATCGACTCGACCGTCGGCAGCCACAGGACATCGCAGCCGGCGCCTTCGAGCCCGCTCATGTCCGCTTCGGGCGTGCGCGGGTACCGGGTGAAGTCCTCGTTGGGTCCGAACTGGGTCGGATTGACGAACACACTGGACACCACGCGGTCGGCGTACTGGCGGGCCAGCATCACCAGCGAGTAGTGCCCCGCATGCAGGTTGCCCATCGTGGGCACGAAACCGACACGCAAGCCCTGCTGCTTCCATTCCCTGACGCGTGCACGCAATGCGTCAAGCTGGGTAATGGTCTCGATCATCGTGGCCCCTGTGGCGTGTCGTTGCGCGCAGCGCGGTCAGTAGGAATGGGCGTCGTCGGGGAACGCCCCGCTGCGCACCGCGTCGGCATAGGCGCGCACCGCGCCCGCGACTGAACCGCCTTCGGCAAGGAAGTCCTTGACGAACTTCGGTCGCCGGTGTCCCGTATCGAGGCCGAGGAAATCGTGCAGCACCAGCACCTGCCCGTCGCAGCCGGGGCCGGCGCCGATGCCGATGGTGGGAATGGCGATGTCGGCCGTGATCGCGGCGGCCAGCGACGACGGCACGCATTCAAGCACCAGCATCTGCGCCCCTGCCTCCGCCACGGCACGCGCATCGTCGCGCAGCTGCGCGGCGGCCGCTTCACCGCGACCCTGTACGCGATAACCACCGAACTTCAACACCGACTGTGGCGTCAGGCCCAGGTGCGCGCAGACCGGAATGTCGCGCTCGACCAGGAAACGGATGACGTCGAGCTTGTGCCCCGCGCCTTCCAGCTTGACCATCTCGGCGCCCGCCTGCAGCAATGCAGTCGCGGCGTCGAGCGCACGCTCGGGCGTGGCATCGGACTGGAACGGCAGGTCAGACACCAGCAGCGCGCGGGTCAATCCACGCGCCACAACGCGGGTGTGGTAGGCGATGTCGTCCACCGTCACCGGCAGCGTGGAGTCGTGGCCCTGCACCACCATGCCCAGCGAATCACCGATCAGCACCAGGTCGATGCCATTGGCATCCATGACCCGGGCGAAACTGTTGTCGTAGGCCGTCAGCATGACCAGCCTGCGGCCCTCGCGCTTGGCGTCGGCGAGGGCGGGAACGGTCCAGGGCTTGCTGTCTGCGTGCGTGCTCATAGCCCCGCATTATCCACTCATAAGGGATGGATGTTGGACATTTCCAGCACGGACACAGCGTCCCGCGCCTCGCCGTAACCCGGGATACGGGCATCCGGCATGACCTCCAGCAACGGAACCAGCGCGAACGCACGCTCGTGCAGGTGCGGGTGAGGCACGCGCAGTCCCGGTTCGTCGATCACCGCATCACCGTAGAGCAGCAGATCCAGGTCCAGCGTGCGCGGGCCCCAGCGTTCGCCATCGATCCGATGACGGCCGAAGTCCGCTTCCACCGCCAGCAGCAGATCGAGCAGCGCGCGCGGCGACAGGCTCGTCTCCAGCAGCACGGCCGCATTGATGAAGTCAGGCTGGTCTTCCCTGCCCCACGCGGGCGTTCGGTAACAACGCGACATCCGCCGCACCGTGACCTCTTCGCGTTGCCCGAGCGCGATCACGGCCTGTCGCAACGTGCCTGCGGCATCGCCGAGATTGGCTCCCAGGCCGATGCAGGCCTGGACCATTGTCTTCATTCGGGCGACGAAGCCGTGCTGCGGGAACGGCGACGGCGACGACGCTTGGATGCCGGCGCACCTTCTTCACCGAAGGAATCGCCCGGCACCGCGACGCCGAGCGTAGCCGCGAGCTCTTCGCCGGATTGCGTCTGTGCATCACGCCAGAACGCGACGTCCTCGGCGTGTTGTTCGGGCGATGCCGCGAGCCTCAACGCCAGGAAGTCGAACGCCGCACGGAAACGCGGATGCGACAGCAGCCGCGTCACGCGCTTGCGCTGGCGGTTGCCGAAGCGGGTCTGCAGCAACCAGATTTCCTGCATCGGCAACGAGAAGCGGCGCGGCAACGCCACGGTATTCAACTGGTGCAGCGTGACGCGGTCGGCGGCGCGTCGCTGGGCTTCTTCGGCGTGCACGCCTTGGGCCTGCAGCCCCATCAGGGCACGGCAGTACGCCGGCCAGAGCAGCAACGCGAACAGGAAAGCCGGCGATACGGGTTCGTCGTTGGCGACGCGCTGGTCGGTTCCAGTCAGCCCGGCCATCACCATCCGGCGCAATGCGCCGCTGCGGTTGGACGCCAGCGCCGCAGCGGTCTCGGGGAGGAGCACCTTCAGCAAACCGAAGCGCTCAAGCCCTTCGAAACTGGCGACCGCATGGCCGGACAGGAACAGCTTCAGGATTTCCTCGAACAGGCGGGCGGGCGCGGCTTCCGAAAGCAGCGGTGCCAGCCGGCCGATGGGTTCGGCGGTGGCCGCTTCGATCTCGAAATCGAGCTTCGCCGCCAGCCTGACCGCACGCAGCATGCGCACCGGGTCTTCCTGGTAGCGGAGTTCCGGTTCGCCGATCAGCTTCAGGCGACGCGCCATCACGTCTTCGAAGCCGCCCACGTAGTCGCGCACGGAAAAGTCGTCGATGGCGTAGTACAACGCGTTGGCGGTGAAGTCGCGGCGCACCGCATCGTCTTCCACGGTGCCGTACACGTTGTCGCGGACGAGGCGGCCATTGTCCATCTCGCGGTCGCCACTGCCATCGTCGACGTTGGCGCGGAAGGTGGCGACTTCGATGATCTCGCGACCGAACACCACGTGCGCCAGGCGGAAGCGGCGCCCGATCAGGCGGCAATTGCGGAACTGCTGGCGCACCTGTTCCGGCGTGGCATCGGTGGCCACGTCGAAATCCTTGGGGTGGCCACCCACGAGCAGGTCACGCACTGCGCCGCCGACCAGGTAGGCCTGGAAGCCGGCATCCCGCAAGCGGTAGAGCACGCGCAGCGCATTCGGGCTGATGTCCTTGCGCGAGATGGTGTGCTGGTCGCGGGGAATGGTTCGCAGAGCAGTGAGCGGCGTAATAGCGGCGGTTCCATGCAGGTGGGTCGCACGGCTGCCAGGATGATTGCCCTGGGCCGGGTCGCCGCCTATACTAATCCGCTGAGCCGGTTTCACCAAAAACGCTCCCTTCGTCTAGAGGTTAGGACGTGGCCCTCTCAAGGCTAAAACAGGGGTTCGAGTCCCCTAGGGAGCGCCATCCGGCACAGGGCCACGGGTTGAGAACCATGGCCGGTGAATCGGCTCAAGACCCCGCTCCGGCGGGGTTTTGTGTTTCCACTGCCCGTGCCATTCCTAGATTAAAGACTGTTTAATCGCTTCCACCTAGCATGGCCCCCCCGCCATCCCCAAGGGTCGCCCGTGTCGCGCCTGCTCCTGGTTGAAGACGATCGCATGCTCGGCGACGCACTGGCCGCCGCACTGGCACAGGATGGCTGGTCCATCGATCGTGCAGAGGATGCGTCTGCGGCCCGCCTCGCCCTGGTGGACCACGGCTACACGGCGGTCCTGCTGGATCTCGGCCTGCCTCGGGGGTCGGGGCTGGACGTGCTGGCCGCACTGCGCCAGCGCTACGACACCACCCCGGTCCTCATCATCACCGCCCGCGACCAGCTGAGCGATCGTGTTCGTGGCCTGGACGCCGGCGCCGACGACTACATCGTCAAACCCTTCGAAACCGGCGAACTCGGCGCACGCCTGCGTGCCGTGGTGCGACGGACCCAGGGGCGCGTTGCACCCGTGCTGCGCCACGGCGACATCGTGCTGGACCCGGCGGATCGTTCGGTCCGCCAGAACGACCGCCCCATCAAGCTCGGCGTACACGAATACCGCACCCTGCTGGCACTGATGGAGCGTCCCGGCCGCGTGATCGCGCGCGAAACTCTGGAGTCGCTGGTCTATGGCGGGGATGGGGCAATCGAGAGCAACACCATCGCGGTCTACATCCACCAGTTGCGCAAGAAGCTCGGCGACGGCGTCATCGCCACCGTGCACGGTTTCGGCTACCGGCTTGGAGAAGGCGAATGAGCCACCATTCACTGAAAACCAAACTGTTGCTGGCCGTGATGACGCCCCTGGCGTTGGGATGGGCATGCTGGCTGGGCGGACAGCACTTCCAGATGACGCGGCAGCAGAAGGGGCATGAGGACCATTTCCTTCAGGAGGTCGGCGAGCAGATCCTGCTGTCGATGCCGGCCAACCTCGACGCACTGAGCGAAGGGCCCCGCCTCCAGTTGCCCACGCGCGCCCGCTCCACCTACAGGAAATTCGAAACCCTGCGTTACCAGGTGTGGATCCTCGGCCGGCACCATCCTGTCGTGCTGTCGGCCGGCGCACCGACCGAGCCGCTGCGTCCCGATTTCGAACCCGGCTTCGTGATCAGCCAGGTGGGCGGCGAACCATGGCGCGTCTATGCCATCACCGACGCCAGCGGCCGCATCCAGGTGCAGGCCGGCATGGCGCAGTCCGCCATGCGCGCGGAACTGGCCCACTGGGTGAAGATCAGCCTGTGGAGCGGAATCGGCATCCTGCTGGTATTGGCCATGACGGTGGGCCTGGCGATCCACTGGAGCCTGAGGCCGATGAACCGCCTGCGCCGGGACATGGCGCAACGCGATGCACACGATCTCGCTCCACTGCCATCCACGGGCATGCCGCGCGAGATCCGGCCGCTGGTGGATTCGTTCAACCTGCTGCTCGAACGCCTGTCCCATGCCATGCGGGGTGAGAGGCAGTTCCTTGCAGACGCTGCGCACGAACTTCGCACACCACTCGCCGCGCTGCTCACGCAGACCCAGGTCGCGCTGCGCGCCGGCACCCAGGCCGACGCGCATGCGGCACTGGAGCAGTTGGCGCAGGGCATCCAGCGCACCTCTCGGCTCGCGCAGCAGTTGCTCGACTCTGCACGCGTGGATGCGTCGCCCCTGCGCGAAGACCGTCCCATCGTCGCGCTGCCCGATGTGGTGACGATGGTGGCGCGCGAGTTCGAATCGATGGCGTCGCGACGCCAGCAGATCCTCGCGATCCACGCCGAGCCGGCCAGCGTCCAGGGTGACCTGGACGATCTCGGCATCCTCGCCCGCAACCTGCTGGACAACGCGGTGCGCTACAGCGGCGAAGGAACCCGCATCGAAGTCGCCTGCGGCACGGACCCCGATGGCACGAGTGCCTGGCTGACGGTTCGCGACAATGGCCCCGGTGTCCACCCGGACGAACGCGAGCGCATCTTCGAGCGCTTCTTCCGCGGCAGCCATGGCAATGGCGAACGCGGCAGCGGCATCGGCCTTTCGCTGGTCCAGCGTATCGCGCGCGCGCACGAGGCGACGATCACGGTGGGTGACGGCATCGCCGGCCGTGGCTTCGGTTGCAGGGTCGGGTTCAGTGCGGCCCAGGACGCATGAGCCGCGCGACGCACCTCACTCGCTGCGCCACCACGGATGCGTGCCTTCGGGTTGCCTGACGACCAGCGGCTGGCCGATCACGGGCGTGGTGATGTCCACGCCCGCTTGCCGCGAAAGGGTGTACAGCGTTTCCATCGGCTCGCTCCATCCATGAAAAGCCAGGTCGAAGGTGCTGTTGTGGATCGGCAGCAACCACTTACCGCCAAGGTCGAGGTGCGCCTGCAGGGTCTGCTCGGGCAGCATGTGGACGTCCTGCCAACGGCGGTCGTAGGCACCACATTCCAGCAACGTGATGTCGAAAGGCCCCATGCGTTCGCCGATCGCGCGGAAACCGTCGAAGTAGCCCGTGTCCCCGCTGAAGAAGATCCGGAGGTCGTCCGACTGGATCACCCATGACGCCCACAGCGTCGCATTGCGGTCGAATGGCGTGCGGCCGGAAAAATGCTGCGACGGCGTCGCGGTGAAACGCACGCCGTGCAACGCGACATCGCCCCACCAGTCCAGTTGCCGGACCTTGTCGCGCGGCACGCCCCAACGGACCAGACGATCACCCACGCCAAGCGGGGTGAGGAACACATCCGTCTTGGCTGCCAGCGCACGCACCGCGTCGCGGTCGAGATGATCGTAGTGGTCGTGCGACAGCACCACGGCGGAAAGATGCGGCAGTTGTTCAATGGTCAGCGGCGGCGCGTGGAAACGCTTCGGTCCGGCCCACTGGACCGGCGACGCACGCTCGGAGAACACCGGATCGGTCAGCCAGAACCGTCCGTCCAGCTTCATCAGCACCGTGGAATGCCCCAGCCGGTACAGCGTCCCGTCTGCTGCGTGGTCCAACTGCGCCACCGTCAGTGCCTGCACGGGGATCGTGCCGGCAGGCACCGTGCCTGCCGGTTTGCCGCCGATGAGGAAATCCCACCAGAGCCTGCCGGTCTGGCGCCAGCCCAGCGGCGTGGCTTGCGCGCGTTCTGGAATCCATCCTCGCCGAACTGGGGCGATTGCGGATACGGCACCGTGTTGCAGCCGGGCAGGCTGGCATACCCGAAGGCGGTGGCGGAAACGCAGGCGGCCGCGACCAGCCGCCGCAAGTGCCTCCGCCCTCTTCGGGGCTCAAGGCGGCACGGATGTCTTCTGGGTACGTCAGTCATGCTGCAGGTCCTGCAACGCGGGGAAGACGTACTGGATCATCGCCGCCGCGCCGGCATGGCCGGGCAGCGCGATCTCCCCGCTGCCCTGCGCCAGCGGCACCTGCCAGCGCAGGTCCACGCAGCCGAGCGTTTCGGCCATGCGACGGGCCTCGGCGAGCAATGCGACTGCGACCCCTGACGGGCGCTCGTTCGCTGGAACGAACAGCGATTCCAGGTTGAAGTAATACGCGCGCTCGATCATCGAGAAGCCCACCGTGGCGAATGCATGGCCGATGGGTTCACCGCCCCGCTCCGCTATCCAGGCCCATGCGCGCAGCGGCGGCTCGAACAACGCCTCCATCAGTTCGAGCACGCCGCCGACGCGCCTGCCAGGCGCATGCGGCAGTTCGGCCATCTGGCGGTCGCACAGCCGCATCAGCGCCGTTGCCTGGGGGCGCGACACGCGTCGTATCACGACGTCGTGATCGACGGGCACGTGTGCGCCAGCCAGTTCATCCGGCGACGGCAGGTACGCTGCAGGCATCGGACCCGGCATCGGTTCCACGCCGGCATGGGGGGATCTGGAGAACATGGGGTCGCTCCGTTGGAGGGAAGGACAATTGCGTTTCAGAACCCGCGCGACACGCCGATGAAGAGAGACGTGCTGCGGTCCTTGTCCGCCTCGACCAGCGGACTGTCCTGCAGGGCGTCGGGCAACGCGCGGTACTCCAGGTTGCCCAGCAACGCCCAGCGCTTGGCGAAGGGATGGATCAGGGTGAGGCTGGCGCGCGGCACTGTCGCGGCACCCGGACGATAGGCGACCACGCCGCGTGCGATCTCTTCGTCCAGCGTGCCGTAGTAGTAGTCGGCCATGCCCGCCGACAGGCGCATAGCGCCGATGGAAGGGACCAGGGTCGTGCGCCCCAGCGTCACCGGATAGCTGTAGTCCAGCGCGATGGAGTAGCCGTCGCTGGTGCCGGTAACATCGACGCGCGCATCCAGATCGAGTTTGCCGGCGGCACCCTTCCAGCTCGCGCCCACACCGACATCGACACTGTCGTCGCGATCTTCCAGCAGATCGCGGTCCACGCCGCGCCGCGCCAGTTCGGCCCTGCCGAAGTCATCGGCATCGATGCCATCCAGCCGTCCGGCGACGAAGGTGCGGAACTCGAAGCGATCGTCCTGGTAGGCCCGGTAGCCGAACGCCGCACCACGCAGGTAGAAGCGGTCACCGTCATAGGCGACATTGGGCAGCAGGCGCGTGCGGGTGCCTTCGCCGGCGTATTCGCTGTCGCGGTGGACGACCGCCAGGCCGGCACTCCAGCGCGACGGCAGCTGGTCGTGTGCCTGCTTGTCCGTGCGTTCGACGACCTGTGCAGCAGCGGAGAGTGGCAACAGCAGCAACAACGGCATACAGGCGCGCAACGCACTCATGGAGACCTCAAAGACGGGGGACCGGACATCCGGTCCACCCATGCTCGCGCACGCTCTTTAAGAACTCCTTAAATCCTTCACAGATGGAATATCCCGCGGCGGACCGCGATGGTGACCGCATGCGTGCGGTCGTTGGCACCCAGCTTGGCGAGGATGTTCTTCATGTGTGCCTTCACCGTTTCCTCCGCGATGCCGAGGTGATGGGCGATCCGCTTGTTGCCGTTGCCGTCCGCGACCTGCCGAAGCACCTCGATCTCGCGCAGGGTCAGCGCATCATCGGACGCATGTTCGGCGATCCCGGTGGCGATCTCCGGCGGGATGCGCCGACGACCCGCATGCACGCTGCGGATCGTGTCCACCAGCTCCCGGCGCAACATGCTCTTCAGCAGGTACCCCGATGCTCCTGCCTTGAACGCGCGCAGCGCCTGCGCGTCGCCCTGGTACGTGGTCAACACCACGATGCGCGCCTCCGGGAATTCGCGATGGATCGCGCCGATGGCGTCAACGCCGTCCATTTCCGGCATCTGCAGGTCCATCAACGTCACGTCCGGGCGGAAGTCGCGAAAAACCTGCAGGGCCTCGCGCCCATTGGCCGCCTCCCCCACCAGTTGCATGTCGGATTGCCCTTCGATCACCGCCGCGATGCCTTCGCGCAGCAAGGGGTGATCGTCGACGGTAAGGATGCGGATGGGCATTCGGATATCGGCCTGGATGGGTGTCACGTGAGGGGCGACACAGGATGTCCCGGCACGATACGGGCGAGGGCTCCGGACAGGCAACCCGCCCCCCATTCGGGGGGTCCACCCGTCGCCCGATCGGGGCTTATGCGCCATGTGCCGCGTGAGGACCATGACGTAAAAGCCCTGCGCCATACCCCTGTCCGCAGGCGCCCCACCGCCAACACCCGAGGACACTGCCGTGGATGGTTCCCCGTCCCTGTTCCCTCTCGAGTCGACGCTTGCGCATTCCACATCGGCCAGGATGTACGCGGACAATGTGCCGGCCCCGAGAGGCCTCGGCGCGCGCGCACTCGCACGTGCGCTCGACCACATCGAACGTCACATCGGCGACAGCCTGACGTTGACCGACATCGCGGCTGCGGCCTGCGTCAGTCGCTTCCACTTCGCCCGACTGTTCCGCGTCAGTACCGGCCAGAGCCCGATGGAATACGTGCTGGCCAAGCGCATCGCCCTGGCCAAGGCGCAACTGGCGCGTGGGCCGCAGAAGATCTCTGCCACGGCCGCCTCGCTGGGCTTCTTCGACCAGAGCCACTTCACCCGTACCTTCCGTCGGATGACGGGCTACTCGCCGCGCGAGTTCCGCCACCTGCACGCGCCGGTAACCCGGCACGGGTAACCCTGCCCGGCATCGCGGCGCGAGCGCCGCATTCCTCCGTCCTCCACGGGAGTCACACGATGGCCAAGGTTCTGATCCTCTACTACTCCGCCTACGGGCATATCGAAACCATGGCCCACGCCGTGGCCGAAGGCGTGCGCGCAGGCGGCGCCAGCGCGGACATCAAACGCGTGCCGGAACTGGTGCCCGAGGAGGTCGCGCGGACGTCCCACTACAAGCTCGACCAGCCCGCCCCGGTGGCGACCATCGCGGAACTCGCCGACTATGACGCGATCATCGTCGGCACCGGCACGCGTTTCGGCCGCATGTCCTCGCAGATGGCGAACTTTCTGGACCAGGCCGGCGGGCTGTGGGCCAAGGGTGCGCTGCACGGTAAGGTCGGTGCCGCGTTCACATCCACCGCCACCCAGCACGGCGGTCAGGAAACCACTCTGTTCTCCATCATCACCAACCTGCTGCACTTCGGCATGGTGATCGTGGGACTGGACTACGGCTTTGCCGGCCAGATGAAACTGGATGAAGTCACCGGCGGCTCGCCCTACGGCACCACCACCATCGCTGGCGGCGACGGTTCGCGCCAACCCACCCAGAACGAACTGGACGCCGCGCGCTACCAGGGCCAGCGCGTCGCCGAGACTGCGATCAAGCTGCACGGTTGAGGCTCGCAGGTAGCGCGCACGCCGATGCAATCCGGCGCGCGTGCTGGCACGCGACATTGTTGCGATTCCACCTTCCGACCCGGAGCCCGCCATGCCCACCGCCACCCCCGCCGCCGGCAAGACCCTGCTCACGCCTCACGACCACACGCTGATCCTGATCGACCACCAGTCGCAAATGGCGTTCGCCACGCATTCCATCGACGTGGCGATGCTTCGCAACAACGTTGCGCTGGTCGCCAAGGGCGCGGCCGGCTTCGGTGTATCGACGCTGCTGACCACCGTGGCCGAGAAATCCTTCTCTGGTCCGCTGTTCCCCGAGATCCCCGAGGCCTTCCCCAACGCGAAGGTCTACGACCGCACCACCATGAACTGTTGGGAGGATACGTCGGTCATCGCGGCGGTGAACGCCTCCGGAAAAGGTCGCATCGTGCTCGGCGGCCTATGGACCAGCGTGTGCATCGTCGGGCCGGCGCTGTCCGCGCTGGACCAGGGCTTCGAGGTCTACGTGATCGCCGATGCCTGCGGCGACGTCACCAGCGAGGCGCACGAGCGCGCGATGCAGCGCATGGTCCAGGCCGGCGTCCGCCCGCTGACCAGCGTGCAGTACCTGCTGGAGCTGCAGCGCGACTGGGCGCGCAGCGCGACCTACGATCTGACCAACGGCATCGCCAAGCTGCATGGCGGCGGCTACGGCCTGGGCATCCAGTACGCCAAGAGCATGTTCGGGGCGTCCGAAGGCGGCCATTGAATCCGGCAACGCGACCTGGACCTCCGCGATGCCTTCGATCGATGACCAGCGCCGAAGCCTGTTGAAAGGCGTTGCCGCGGCTGCGGTCATGGCGAGTGCCGGCCGCGCCTATTCCGGAGACCGCCTGATGGCCGACCTGATCATCCGCAACGCGCGTATCACCACCCTTGATGACGCACTTCCCTCGGCGTCGGCGCTGGCGATCGCGGAGGGTCGCGTGCTGGCCGTCGGCGATGACGCCACGGTGATGGCCAGGGCAAGTGCTGCCACGCGCATCGTTGACGCCGGCGGACGCCGGCTGATCCCCGGCCTCAACGACAGCCACACGCACCTGATCCGCGGCGGGCTGAACTACACGCTGGAACTGCGCTGGGACGGCGTGCGCTCGCTGGCCGATGCCATGGCGATGCTGAAGACCCAGGTGGATCGCACGCCGGCGCCGCAATGGGTGCGGGTGGTGGGTGGTTTCAGCGAGCACCAGTTCGCAGAAAAACGGCTGCCCACGCTGGAGGAGATCAACACGCTGGCGCCGGACACGCCGGTCTTCCTGCTGCACCTGTACGACCGCGCCCTGCTCAACCGTGCCGCGCTGCGCGCGGTGGGCTACACCCGCGACACGCCCGATCCACCGGGCGGGCAGATCCAGCGCGACAAGGCAGGCAATCCCACCGGCCTGCTGCTGGCCAAGCCCAATGCATTGATCCTGTACGCGACGCTGGCCATGGGGCCGAAGCTGCCGGCCGAGTACCAGCTGAATTCCACGCGCCACTTCATGCGCGAATTGAACCGGCTGGGCATCACGTCGGTGATCGATGCGGGCGGTGGCTTCCAGAACTATCCGGAAGACTACGAGATCATCCAGAAACTTCACGCGGACGACGAACTGACCGTACGCATCGCCTACAACCTGTTCACCCAGAAGAAGGGCCAGGAACTGGCCGACTTCCAGCGCTGGTCGGGCATGCTCTCGCCGCGCCAGGGCGACGACATGCTGCGCCACAACGGCGCCGGCGAGATGCTGGTGTTCTCGGCGGCGGACTTCGAGGATTTCCGCGAATCGCGCCCCGAACTGCCGGCCGGCATGGAAGGCGAGCTGGATGACGTGGTGCGCCTGCTTGCGGAAAAGCGCTGGCCATTCCGCATCCATGCCACCTATGACGAAAGCATCACCCGCGTGCTCGACGTCTACGAGCACGTGAACCGCGAGGTGCCATTCGATGGCCTGCACTGGATCATCGACCATGCCGAGACCATCTCGCCGCGCAACATCGACCGCGTGCGCGCACTGGGCGGCGGCATCGCCATCCAGCACCGCATGGCCTTCCAGGGTGAGTTCTTCGCCGAACGCTACGGCAGCGACGCGCTGAAGCACACCCCGCCGGTACGACGCATGCTGCAGGCGGGCGTGCCGGTCGGCGCCGGCACCGACGCCACCCGCGTCGCCAGCTACAACCCTTGGGTGGCGCTGTACTGGCTGGTCAGCGGGCGCACGCTCGGCGGCCTGCGCATGTACGGCGAGGACAACCGGCTGGAACGCGAGGAAGCGCTGACGCTGTGGACCCGGGGCAGCGCGTGGTTCTCCAGCGAACAGGACCACAAGGGACGGCTGGCGCCGGGGCAGTTCGCCGACGTGTCGCTGTTGTCCGCGGATTTCTTCAGCGTGCCCGAGGCCGACATCCCCGACATCACCAGCGTGTTGACGGTGGTGGGCGGGCGCATCGTGCACGGCGACGGGCCCTACACACCGCTCGCACCCATCTTGCCGCCCCCGATGCCGGACTGGTCGCCGGTCAACCGCTTCGGCGGCTACCAGGGCGGCACCCTGGCACAGGCGACGGCGGCGGTATCGCATGCACATGGCAAGCACTGCCAGGTGCATGAGCACGGCCATGCCGCGCACCACGCCACGCCCACGCATGACCTGCGGAATTTCTGGGGCGCGATGGGCTGCTCCTGCTTCGCGTTCTGACCGATGGCGACACCCCCACCCGTCGGACCCTGGTCACCGCTGCAGCAACCGACATTCCGCGCGTTGTGGCTGGCCATCCTGGTCGGCAACATCGGCACGTGGATCCACGATGTCGCCGCCGCCTGGGTCATGGCGGAAACCACCGGTTCGCCGCTGATGGTGGCCGCGGTGCAGTCCGCCACCACCCTGCCCGTCGTGCTGCTGGCCATCGTGGCCGGCACGCTGGCCGATATCATCGACCGACGGCGCTACCTGATCATCGCGCAACTGTGGATGCTGCTGGTCGCCAGCACGCTGGCGGTGCTGGCGCACCTGGACATGCTGCGGCCGTGGACGCTGGTGGCGCTGACGTTCGCGCTGGGCATCGGCGCGGCGATGGCGATGCCCGCGCAGCAGGCGACCACGCCCGAGCTGGTACCGCGGCCGATGCTGGGGCCGGCGGTGGCGCTGGGCTCGCTGAGCATGAACATCGCGCGCTCCATCGGACCTGCGCTCGGCGGCCTGATCGTGGCGCAGGCCGGCATCGCATGGGCGTTCGCGGTGAACGCGTTGAGCTTCCTCGGCGTGGTCGTGGTGCTGTGGCGCTGGCGGCGCACGCCGGCATCCTCGGCGCTGCCGCCGGAAACCTTCGGCATGGCGCTGCGCGCGGGGCTGCGTTACGCCAGGCAGGCGTCGGTTCTGCAGTCGGTGCTGGTGAAGGCCGCCTGCTTCTTCGTTTTCGCCAGCGCGTTGACCGCGCTGCTGCCCATCGTGGTGAAGCAGGAACTGGGCGCCAGCGCGGGCACGTATGGCCTGCTGCTGGGCTGCATCGGCATCGGCGCGATCGCCGGCGCCATGCTGCTGCCGGCCCTGCGTACGCGGTTCCATCCCGACGCGATGGTGCTGGCCGCCACCGGTGTCTACGCAGGCTGCATGGTGGCGCTCGCCCTGCTGCGCAACATCCCCGCGCTGTATGTCGTGTCGCTGTTCAATGGCTTCGCGTGGATCACGGTACTGTCATCGCTGCAGATCGCCGCGCAGACCTCGGTGCCGGCGTGGGTACGGGCACGCGCGCTGTCGCTGTACATCGTGGTGTTTTCCGCCGACATGGCGGTGGGCAGCCTGGGCTGGGGCGCGATCGCACAGGCCTACGGAACGCCGATGGCGCTGATTGCGGCGGCGATCGGCACGGTGATCGCCGCACTGGCCAGTTGGCGGTTCCGACTGGGAGAGGCCGCGCGGGTCAACGTCACCCCGTCGGGTCATTGGCCGCAACCGGTGGTCGCGAGCGATGTCGGCGGTGATCGCGGCCCGGTGCTGGTGACAGTGGAGTACCGCGTGAATCCCGCGCGGCGCGAGGAATTCCTGACGCGCATGCAACCGTTGGGGCACGCACGTCGGCGCAATGGCGCCGTGCAATGGGGCGTGGCCGAAGACAGCACGCAACCCGGCACCTACCTGGAGTACTTCGTCGACTGCTCCTGGCACGAGCACCTGCGCCAGCACGAACGCGTCACCGAAGACGAGCGCGCCCTGCAGGATGCGATCAAGGCGCTGCTGGAAGACCCGACCCACGCACCCGTCGTGCGGCATTTCATCGGCGGTGCGCCAGGCAATCCCGTGCCGGTGCCATCGCAGGCGCCCGGAGGCATGGCATGAACCTGAAATTCCTCGCAGGCGTGCTGCTGGGCTTCGCCATCGGCTTCGGCTGTCGCTGGATGGGCATTCCGGTGCCGGCGCCGCCGGTGCTGGTGGGCGCGCTGCTCGTGGTGGCGATGACGCTGGGGTATGTCCTTGCCGACCGTTTCATGGCGCGCCGCGAAGCACGCCACGTCGCGCACTGCGGCGGACCGACCGGCTAGACGAGACAGGGAGGACGCCCATGATGCTGACGTTGCTCGGCCTGGTGCTGGCACTGGCCATCGGCATGGGCTGCCGCCTGCTGGACGTGCCGCTGCCCGCGCCGCCCCGGCTGCAGGGCGCGCTGCTGGTAGTCGCCATGACGGCGGGCTTCCTGGTCGCCGAGCGCATGCTCGCCTGATCGACCGCTTCCCGAGAACGGAAAAGGGTGCGCATCCGCGCACCCTTTCTGGTCGATGCAAGCGCCGGAGCGCCGCCTGCCTACTTCAACGGCGGCAGGTCGAACACCAGCACTTCCGCCCCGATGCCCTGGCCCACGCTGACCAACGGCTCGCCTTCGTAAAGCAACGCATCGCCCGCCGACAGGGTACGGCCGTTGACGGTCACTTCGCCGCGCGCCACGTGCACGTAACCCAGGCGACCTTCGGCCAGGCGCAGTTCCGCCGCCTCATCCCCGTCGAACAAGCCGGCGTACAGGCGCGCATCCTGATGGATGGAGATCGAACCATCGGCGCCGTCCGGGCTGACCACCAGCCGCAGGCGGCCCTGCTTCTCTTCGGCGGTGAAGCGCTTCTCGTCGTACGACGGCGCGACGCCCTGCTTGTCGGGGATGATCCAGATCTGCAGGAAATGCGTGGTGCCGGTTTCGCTGTAGTTGAACTCCGAATGCTGCACGCCCGTACCGGCGCTCATGCGCTGCACGTCGCCCGGCACGATGCTGGAGCTGGTACCCATGGAGTCCTTGTGGCCCAGGGCACCTTCCAGCACGTAGCTGATGATTTCCATGTCGCGGTGGCCGTGTTCGCCGAAGCCGCGGCCGGCGGCCACGCGGTCCTCGTTGATCACGCGCAGCGGACCCCAGTGGACATGCTTGTCGTCGAAGTAGCTCGCGAAGGAAAAGCTGTGCCACGAGTCCAGCCAGCCGTGGTTGGCGTGGCCGCGAGCGGTGGCGGGGCGCAAGGTGATCATGGCGGTGCTCCGGTGTGTGGTGAGGCGTGCAGCATGATCCTCGACACGGGTGGGATAAAGCCGACGAAAACCAATAGGTCGTTCCACAAATGGAAATATAGGCCAGGCGACCCGAGCTGCGCCACGCCTGCTGGAACGATCAGGCGGGAGGCGCCGCAAGCCACGCCGTCCGCGCACGCGGACATTCCATGCGCGTGCCACGCCCGGACCCGCGCACGCACGGGGCTGCCGAGAAACATTTCCATCCTGGATGACGCGGTGATTTAAACTTGCACGGTTTCCTTCGCTGCACATCCAACCTCATGCCCTTCGTCGTCACCGAAAACTGCATCAAGTGCAAGTACACCGACTGCGTGGAAGTCTGCCCCGTGGACTGCTTCCATGAAGGTCCCAACTTCCTGGTGATCGACCCGGACGAATGCATCGACTGCACGCTGTGCGAACCCGAGTGCCCGATCAATGCCATCTACCCGGAAGACGACGTGCCGGCTGGCCAGGAAGGCTACGTCGCGCTCAACGCCGAACTTTCCAGGGCATGGCCGGTGATCACCACGCGCAAGGATCCGCTGCCGGACGCGAAGGAATGGGAAGGCAAGCCGGACAAGCTGCCGCTGCTGGAGCGTTGACGGACGCGCGCTGCCGCACCACGCACACATGAAAAAGGCGCCGCGAGGCGCCTTTTTCGTCGTCACGGTGGTTATGGATAGCCGGATGGCTGGTCAAGCTGGGTCCCGGCATGCGCCGGGACGACGGCAACGCATCCCTCTCCCCGCCACGTTGGGCTGCTCACCCGCCCAGCTTGGCCTTCAGCGCCGCCAGCAGCTTGGTTGCGGCCGGCGACGTGGCCGGCAGGCCGCGTGGATCGACCGCCGTCACGTAGGCGCCGGCTTCGACGCCCGACACACGGACGAGGAAGCTGGCCCCCTCGTAGCTGACGTCGTAGGTGCCCAGCAGCTGGGCCCGGCTGGCGATGGTGACGCCATCCACGCCGGCGAGCGCTTCGCCCACGCGGGTGAACGCTTCGTCACGGGTGCCGGCGACGGTAAAGCCGCCCGCTGCCGCGGGTGCAGCGGTAGCCGTCGTGGCCGGGCTGGCCGCCGGTATCTGCATGGCGCCACTGGTGTTGGGCAGGTTGAGGTCCGGCGGCACTTCCAGCGGACGCGCTTCGGGCGCCAGCGCGTAGTCGCCCTTCGCACCCTTCTTGAACCATGAGCAGCCGGCGACGGAAACGACCAGCAGCACCAAGGCAAGCGGACGCACGAGGGTAGACGAAAGACGCATGAGGATCTCCTGGGTTCAGGCCGCGAGGATGTCGCGGTTGGATTGTGCTTCCAGCGCCTGCGCCACGGTGGCGAGACGATCGGCAGTATCGGTATGGATGGAGGACAGCGAAAGCAGCGGCAGGCGCAGGCCATGGCCGAAGCCTGCGCGCTGCAGCAGCGCTTTCACCGGGATGGGGTTGGATTCCACGCCGAGGAAGGCATAGATCTCCTGCAATTGGGCATCCAGTGCGGCGACTGCGGCCGCCTCGCCTGCGCGTGCAAGGTCGCACAGGCGGCGGAAGGTGCGCGGCAGGGCATTCGAGCCCACCGAGATGAGGCCATCGGCACCGGCCAGCATGGCGCTAGAGGCCGTCGGGTCGTCGCCGCTCAGGACCGCAAAGCCTTCCTTGCGCAGCGCCAGCAGGGCCGCCATGCGTTCGGGTTCGGCGCGCGCTTCCTTGATGCCCACGATATTCGGATGATCGACAAGCTCGGCCACCGTTTCCGGCAACAGATCGCACCCGGTTCGGCCGGGCACGTTGTAGAGCACGACGGGCAATCCACCCTGGTCGGCCACTGCGCGGTAATGCGCCACCAGCCCGGCCTGAGTGGGGCGAACGTAGGGCGGCGTGACGACCAGCGCGAGCTGCGCACCCGCTACGGCTGCCCGTCGGGTGGCGGCAATGGTCTTCGCGGTATTCATCTGGCCAGTGCCGGCCAGGACAGGGATGCGCCCGCGCACGTCCTCCACCGCGACGCGCAGCAGGGTGTCGTACTCGTCGTCGGTGAGCGCGGCCGCTTCACCGGTCGATCCCGCCACCACCACGCCCTGCGTACCGCCATCCAACTGCTGTTTGAGCAGCGAACGCCAGGCTTCCAGGTCGAGTTCGCCCGACGCCAGGAACGGCGTGGCCAGTGCGGTGATGCTGCCGGAAAGATGCAAGGGAGGGCTCTCGGTGGGGTGTCCGACGTCCGGCGGCGCCCACAAGCGCAGTTATTCCGGTTCGCCTGCAATGTCGGCCGCATGTTACTTGCGGGCTCAAAGGGCGGGCAAGTATGCTGCCTGCGTCGCCGGGACGCTGCCCGGCCGCCATTCAGCCTGACCGCAACGCCGGAAGCTCTCTTGACCGATTCCACGCCCCGGCCTTCGCCGACCGAAAACCACCTCCTGATCACCGCCTATACGACGCATCCGGAGTCGCCGCTTCTGTCGGTGACGCGCCGCATCGCCGACAGCGGCTGCAATCTTGTGGATGCCCGGCTGTCCACGGTGGGGCGCGACGTGTCCGTCACGGCACTGGCGACGGGTTCGTGGGACGCGGTCGCGAAGCTGGAAACCATGCTCACGCGGCTCGAGCGCGACGAGGGCCTGAAGCTGGTGTTCTATCGCACCGGTCCCAAGGTGGTCCAGTCCAACCTGCTGCCCTACATCGTGGAAGTGGTGGCCGCGGACAAGCCGGGCATCCTGTTCCAGCTGGCCGACTTCTTCGACCGCCAGGGCATCACCATCGAGAACCTGCAGAGCACGCGCTACCGCGCCATGCAGACCGGTGCGGAGATGTTCTCGGCGCAGGTGACCATCGGCGTGCCGGCCAACATGCACATCGCCGCGCTGCGCGACGACTTCCTTGAATTCTGCGACCATCTGAACCTGGACGCGATCATGGATCCGATGAAGTTCTGACGATGACGGCGAAAAGCACGAACGCCCTGCCCAAATCGACACTGAAACTGCCGCTGGCCTTGTCCGGTGGCGAGACCACCACCCTCGCCGACCATGCCGGCCACTGGCTCGTGCTGTACTTCTACCCGAAGGACAGCACACCCGGATGCACCACCGAAGGTCTGGACTTCAACGCGCTGCTGCCGAAGTTCAGGAAACTGGATGCCACCGTACTGGGCGTCTCGCGCGATTCGGTGAAATCGCACGACAACTTCTGCGCCAAGCAGGGGTTCAAGTTCCCGCTGGTGAGCGACGCCGACGAAGCCCTGTGCAAGGCCTTCGACGTGATCCACGAAAAGAACATGTACGGCCGCAAGGTGCTGGGCGTGGTGCGCAGCACCTTCTTGATTTCGCCCGATGGCCGCATCGTGCAGGAATGGCGCGGCGTGAAGGTTCCCGGCCATGCCGACGCCGTGCTGGACGCCCTGAAGGCCCACCAGGCCCAGTGACCGAATTCCCCTCCACCCCATCCACCATCCCGCGCCGCGGCGGGTCATGGTGGTTCGCTGCTGTCCGCGGAAAAGTCGCCCGTGTTCACACATCTTCCTCGATGAGGTTGCCCGAATGACCCGTAGCAAGCGTATCTATGTGTTGGACACCAACGTGCTGATGCACGACCCCACCGCGCTGTTCAAGTTCGAGGAACACGATGTCTACCTGCCGATGCAGGTGATCGAGGAACTGGACAACGGCAAGAAGGGCACGTCGGAAGCGAGCCGCAATGCGCGGCAGGTCAGCCGCTTCCTCAACGAACTGGTCGAAGCCTCCGGCCTGGACAACCTGGCGGCCGGCATTCCGCTGATCCAGCCCAACAGCCTGCAGCTGCGTGGCTCGCAGAGTGCGGGCCTGCTGCGCTTCCAGACCAGCCATTTCGACGCGGGCAAGAGCTTCGGCGCGGTCATCCCGGACAACGCCATCCTCGGCGCCATCCTCGCGCTGAAGGAAAGCGAGCCGGAGATCCCGGTAGTGTTCGTGTCCAAGGACATCAACCTGCGCATCAAGGCGGCGATCGCCGGGATCGTGTCGGAGGATTACGAGAACGACCGCGCGCTGGACGATTTCAGCCTGCTGTACACCGGCGCGGACCCGCTGCCGGAGGATTTCTGGCAACGCCATGGCAAGGACCTGCGGTCCTGGACCGACAAGGGCCGCACGTACTACGAAGTCACCATGACCGAGGGCGCGGGCTGGTACCCGAACCAGTACCTCTACCTGCCGGGCGATGACGAGTCGGAGTTCCGCGTCAGCCGGGTGGAAGGCGACAAGGCGACGCTGCAGATCGTCGATGACTTCCGCCACAGCCAGCACGCCGTGTGGGGCATCAATGCGCGCAACCGCGAGCAGAACTTCGCGCTCAACGCGCTGATGGATCCGGAAGTCGACTTCGTCACCCTGCTCGGCACCGCCGGCACCGGCAAGACGCTGCTCGCGCTTGCGGCCGGCCTGGCGCAGACGATGGACCAGCAGCGCTACCGCGAGATCATCATGACCCGCGCCACGGTCAGCGTAGGCGAGGACATCGGCTTCCTGCCCGGTACGGAAGAGGAAAAGATGACGCCTTGGATGGGCGCGCTGACCGACAACCTGGAGGTGCTGACGCACAACCAGGAGGGTGGCGCGTGGGGGCGGGCGGCGACGAACGACCTGCTCGCCTCGCGCATCAAGATCCGCTCGATGAACTTCATGCGCGGGCGCACGTTCCTGAGCCGCTACCTGATCCTGGACGAAGCTCAGAACCTCACGCCCAAGCAGATGAAGACGCTGATCACCCGCGCAGGCCCCGGCACCAAGATCGTCTGCCTCGGCAACGTGGAACAGATCGACACGCCCTACCTGACGGAGACGACATCCGGCCTGACCTACGCGGTGGACCGCTTCAAGAACTGGGCGCACAGCGCGCACATCACGCTGCGGCGTGGCGAGCGATCGCGCCTGGCGGATTACGCGTCGGAAGTGTTGTGAGCGCCAGCACCCGCTGGAGAGCGGCGTGCCTGCTGGTGGCGATGGCCTGTTCGGGACAGGATGTCCTGGCGCAGGCCCCGGCTGCTGCGCACCCCGGTGCGCAGCAGGTGCAGACCTTGAGGGAGATCGCGCTGTTTCCCCACAGCGACGCCTTTCCGGCGGAGGCCAAGGTGCAGCGTCTCTCCGGCGAGGTGATGATCCGGGCCGGGGTCCTGGCGAGCGGGAAGTGGGTCGACGCCCAAGTGGAAACGTCATCGGGCTCGGCCGTGCTGGATGATGCGGCACTGACCGTCGTCGCGGGACTCGCCAGCAAGCCGCGCGATGCGGATGCGCTGCCCGTACAGGTGCGCGTACCCATCGGATTCTCGCTGGACAGCATGCAGACGCTGCCGGCAAAGACATGCGAGGAGTTCAACCACGACTTCGCCCAGTACCGCACCCTGAAGCCCCATGCGACCGCCGACGACATGCGCGTGTTCGATCTGGTCTCCGGCATCTGGATGGCGACCAAGGGCACGATGGCACTCGATACCATCAAAAGCCTGCCGTCCGCGCCGGCCAAGGTGGCCAGCACCTGCGCGAAGCGCCCGCGAGCGAAGTTCATGGATACCTTCATGGAGGCGATGCGATGAACGCCTGCCGCGCCGCAACCGGCGTGCCGACCTTGCGCACACACGACTGATGGGCCTCAACCTCCCCCGCTGGGTCTGGATCGGCGCCGTGCTGCTGGCCTGCGTGGCGGGGATGGTCAACGTCATCGGCTATCTGGGCTTCGAGCACCAGGCGGTCAGCCACCTGACCGGCACCACCAGCCTGCTCGGCGCGGCGCTCGCGCAAGGGGACCTGCGCGCAGTGACGCACCTGTGGGGCATGCTGATCGCGTTCTGCCTTGGCGCGATGCTGAGCGGCCTGATCATCCAGGACCAGACGCTGAAACTCGGGCGCCGCTACGGCGTGGTGCTCACGCTGGAAGCGCTCTTGCTGGTGGTCGCGATCCCGCTGTTCAAGCAGGAACAGATCTGGGGCGCCCTGCTGGCCGCGGTGGCCTGCGGCTTGCAGAACGCGATGGTCACCACCTACAGCGGCGCCGCCGTGCGCACAACGCATCTCAGCGGCATGTTCACCGACCTCGGCATCGGGCTGGGGCACCTGCTGCGTGGCATGCCGTTGCCGGTGCGTCGGCTGACCCTCAGCGGCCTCATCATCTCCGGCTTCCTGGGCGGTGGTGTGCTGGGCGCGTGGCTGTATCGCCACCTCGGTTACGACGCCCTGCTGGCGCCTGCCCTGCTGACCGGCGGCACGGGTATGGGGTACGTACTGTATCGCCAGTGGATGCAGGCACGGCGACCGTCGGCCTGACCCGCCCCCCGCACGCTGGCGTATGGATGGCACAATCCACGCATGACCGTTCCTTCCGTGGTTTCCGCCATGACCATCGCCGGCTCCGATTCCGGTGGCGGCGCCGGCATCCAGGCCGACCTGAAAACCTTCGCCGCGCATCGTGTGCACGGCCTCTCGGCCATTGCCGCGCTGACTGCGCAGCACACGCGCGGCGTGACTGCGGTGAACGTGCCGCCGATGGATTTCCTGCGCGCGCAGCTGGATGCGTGCTTCGAGGACTTCGAAATCCGCGCGGTCAAGCTGGGCATGCTGGCCACCGCCGAGGTGATCGGCACCGTCGTCGAAGCACTCGTCCGGCATCGCCCCGACACGGTGGTCGTCGACCCGGTGATGGTCGCCACCAGTGGCGCCAGATTGCTGGAGAACAGCGCGCTGGAGGCAATGCGCCGACAGTTGCTGCCGCTGGCCGACGTGCTGACGCCCAATCTCCCCGAAGCCGAACTGCTGCTGGGACGCACGATCCCCGATGCACAGGCGATGCGCGACGCAGCGCGGGACCTGCTGGCGCTGGGCGCACATGCCGTCTTCCTCAAGGGCGGCCATCTGCCCGGCGACGGGGACGTCGTCGACCTGTTCGCGGATGCGGAAGGCGTGGCGGAAACGGCACATCCACGCCTCGCACTTGAAGCCCATGGCACCGGCTGCACGCTGGCGTCCGCCATCGCGGCCCGCCGGGCGCAGGGCATGGCGATGAAGGAGGCCTGCCTCGCCGCATCCGATTACGTGCACGCCGGGCTTCGGGGCGGCTACCGCCCGGGACGCAGTGACATCCTCGTGCTGGACCACTTCGGCGCCGCGCCCGTCTGATGGACGACATCCACATGCCCACGATTTCAGCGCAGGACATCCGGCTGACCACGCCCGACGGCCATGCGTATGCGTTGATGGCGCGCATCCCCGCGCGGGCGAACTCCGCCGTGCTGTGGGTCCCCGCCCTCGGCGTGGCGGCGCGGCATTACATGCCGTTCGCGGAGGGCTTGGCCGCACGCGGCATGGCGGTGTTCGTGCACGAATGGCGCGGCAACGGCAGCAGCTCGCTGCGCGCGGACCGCCGCCACGACTGGGGCTATCGCGAGCTGCTGGGCATGGACCTGCCATCGAGTCATGCGGAACTTCGCCGGCAAGTGCCCGAGGTGCCACACGTGATCGGCGGGCACAGCCTGGGGGGGCAACTCGCGGCCTGCCATCTCGGCCAGCATCCTGACGCGTTCGCAGGGCTGTGGCTGGTCGGCAGCGGCACGCCTTACTGGCGTGCGTTTCCCACGCCACGCGGCTACGCACTGCCGTTCTTCTACCAGTTCGCGCCTTGGCTGGCACGCGCATGCGGTGCGCTGCCCGGTCGTCGCCTGGGGTTTGGCGGCGACGAAGCACGCAGCCTGATCCGCGACTGGGCACGCGTGGGCCTGAGCGGCCGCTATCGCGCCGCCGGCTTGCCGGCGGATCTGGAAGCCGGCATGCGCCAGGTCCAGGCACCACTCCATGGCGTGCTCTTCGACGACGACTGGCTGGCGCCGGAAAGCTCGCTGCGCGCGCTGGCGGCCAAGATGCCCGCAAGCCCGACCCGCGTCACCACGCTGCACCACGCGGCGCTGGGCACGCATGCGGATCACTTCGCCTGGATGAAGCAACCTGCCGCCGTGATCGACGCCCTGCTGTCCTGATCGCGGATCAGCAGCCCACGACGATGCTGTCGCGTCCCTGCGCCTTGGCACGGTAGAGCGCGCTGTCCGCGCTGTTGATCCAGTCCGATACCGATGCGATGCCCGGATGCGCTTCGGACAGGCCGATGCTGACGGTGCAGCGCAGGCCGCGTGCGGAAAAGGCACAGGCGGCCACCTGCCGCCGCAGCCGCTCCGCCGCCACGATCGCTTCTTCCCAGCGCGTATCGGGCATGACGACGCCGAATTCATCACCGCCATACCGGCCGCCCGTGTCCACATCGCGCAGACAGGCCTTCAACAATCGCGCGAACTCTTCCACCACTTCATCCCCGACCGTGTGCCCGTAGCCGTCGTTGATGTCCTTGAAGCGGTCGATGTCGATCAGCACCAGCACCGCCGTCCGGCCCGAGCGCTGGAAGCGCTTGAGTTCGGTGGTGGCGGCATGCAGCCATTGCTGTCGGTTCATCAGCCCGGTGGCGGCATCGAAACGCGCCATCTTCTCCAGCAGGTCCTTCTGTTGCCGCGCCTTGCGCGACAGCGAGTGGGTGGCAACGCCGATCGCCATCGGATAGATGGCCAAGAACGGCAGGCAGGCCAGGACCACGGGATAGCTGGTGTAGGGATCGAAGGCGAAACCCCACGCCGCACTGGCCGCCAGGCAGGTCAGCATCATCGTGCCCAGCGTGCGGATGCCGAAGCGTCCGCCACCGATGATCACCTTGTCCATCGTCAGCATCACCGCCAGCAGCACGCTGGGCAGCGCATCGAAGTGCATGGCGGCGATCCAGAAGCCACCCATCGCCGCATCGAAGGTCAGATTCTGGAATTCGGCCTGGATGGGTTCGTCCCGGCTCAGCTTCACCCGCAGGTAGGCCAGGTGCGGCCAGAGGAAGCCATTGGCGATCAGCAGCACCCACAGGGCGGGCGACGCCGAATGTTCGTAAAGCACGGCCGCCACGCATATCGCGCCCAGCCCCAGCCCCAGCGCGCGCATCCGGTACATGCGCAGGCCATAGCGTGAGCGGTTCTGTTCCGCCATGTCGCGCGCAGCGTCAGGGGACAAGCGGGTCCAGGCGTTATGAGTTGACCCGATTCTCAGCCAATCGCGGCCCCTGTACCAGTCCGCGACAGGCCGTCGCGCCGCTGCTTATGCCAACCCGGTCACGTTCGGCGCATCAATCATGCGGCCGGATAGCCCTGCGGATTCTGCGATTGCCAGCGCCACGCATCGCGGCACATCGCCTCTACCCCGAGTTCGGCATGCCAACCGAGCGTCTGACGGGCCAGCGACGGATCCGCGTACACCTCCGCGACATCGCCCGGCCGCCTTGCGACGACTTCGTACGGAATGTCCCGTGAGGCCGCATCCGCGAATGCCTTCACCAGTTGCAGCACGCTGACCCCCTGGCCCGTGCCCAGATTGACGGTCAGGTTGCGCCGCTCGCGCACGAGGAAATCCAGCGCATCCGCGTGAGCACGGGCGAGGTCCATCACATGGATGTAGTCACGCACGCCGGTGCCGTCCAGGGTCGGCCAGTCACCGCCGAACACGCTCAGCCGGTCGCGGCGCCCCACCGCCACCTGGCAGATGTATGGCATCAGGTTGTTGGGAATGCCGGTGGGATCTTCGCCGATGAGGCCCGATTCGTGCGCGCCCACCGGGTTGAAGTAGCGCAGGTTGGCGGCATGGAATTCCGCGTCGCTGCGGCACAGGTCGCCGATGAGCTCTTCCATCACCAGCTTGGTGCGGCCATAGGGATTGGTGACCTGCAGGCGTGCGTCCTCGCGCACCGGTACGCTGGCGGGATCGCCATAGACCGTGGCGGAGGAGCTGAACACCAGCCTCCTGACGCCTGCAGCCTGCATGCCGTGCAGCAGGTTGAGCGTGCCGCCGATGTTGTTGTGGAAATAGTCCAATGGACGCTCGCAGGATTCGCCCACCGATTTCAGTGCCGCGAAATGTACGACCGCATCGAACGGCTGGCGTTCGAAGAACCGCGAGACGGCCTCGCGTTCGCGCAGGTCCAGCGGCTGGAAAGGCACCGGGTGGCCGGTGATCTGCTGCAACCGGGTCAGCACGCCCGGCGAGCTGTTGCTGAAATTGTCGGCCACCACTACATCATGGCCGCGTTCCATCAGCACCACGTAGGTGTGCGCGCCGATGTAGCCGGCGCCGCCGCACAACAGGATCCGCATCTCGACTCCCCCGGTCGCGTGCCGCCCATGTTCCGGATGGACGATCACCTCCTGATACGCAGGCAGCGCGGCATTCAGGCCAAATCTTCCGCGTGTCCTCCCGGGCGTACTTTGGACGTTGATCGACTCGACAGCAGGCCGGAAACCGGGCGAACACCCGCCGCGCCACCGTATAGACTGCGCGACACACGCGACACACAGGGGATCTCCACATCGATGAACGCACCACTGCCTACCCTGGACCAGGCCAGGATCGCCGTGATTGGACTGGGGTATGTCGGCCTGCCGCTGGCCGTCGCCTTCGGCCGCAGGTTTCCCACCCTCGGGTTCGACATCAACGGCAAGCGCGTGACCGAACTGCGCGGGCATCATGACCACACGCTGGAAGTGACCGCCGAGGAGCTGCGCGACACGCCCCAGCTGGACTTCAGCGACGATCCCGCCGCACTGGCGGGCTGCAACGTGTTCATCGTCACCGTCCCCACGCCGATCGACGACTACAAGCGCCCCGACCTGCATCCGCTGGAATCCGCCAGCCGCGCCGTCGGCCGCGCCATCGGCAAGGGCGCGGTCGCCATCTACGAATCCACCGTCTATCCCGGCGCGACCGAAGAAGTCTGTGTGCCGATCATCGAGCGCGAATCCGGCTTGGTCTTCAACCGGGATTTCTACGCGGGTTACAGCCCCGAGCGCATCAATCCCGGCGACAAGCAGCATCGGCTGGAGACGATCATGAAGGTCACCTCCGGCTCCAGCCCCGAGGTCGCCGACTTCGTGGACGCGCTGTACGGCAGCATCATCACCGCCGGCACGCACAAGGCCAGCAGCATCCGCGTGGCGGAAGCCGCCAAGGTCATCGAGAACACCCAACGCGACGTCAACATCGCGCTGATCAACGAGCTGGCGTTGATCTTCCACCGCCTCGGCATCGACACCCACGAAGTGCTGGAAGCCGCCGGCACCAAGTGGAACTTCCTGCCGTTCCGCCCCGGCCTGGTCGGTGGCCACTGCATCGGCGTGGATCCGTACTACCTGACCCACAAGGCGCAACAGATCGGTTACCACCCGGACGTGATCCTGGCCGGACGACGCATCAACGACGGCATGGGCAGCCATGTCGCCCGCCGCGTGGCCAAGCTGATGGCCACGCGGAACCTGCCCACGGCCGGCGCCAGGGTGTTGGTGCTGGGCCTGGCCTTCAAGGAAAACTGCCCCGACGTGCGCAATACGCGGGTGGTGGACATCGTGTCCGAACTGCGCAGCTACAACACCCAGGTCGACGTGCACGATCCTTGGGTCAATGCGGACGAAGCGCGGCACGAATACGGCCTGGAACTGGTGGCGGAGCCACAGGCCGGCCAGTACGATGCCATCATCCTGGCGGTCGCGCACCGGGAGTTCACCGAACGGGGCGCCGAGGGTGTCCGCGCACTCGGCAAGCCCGGCGCCGTCCTCTTCGACGTGAAGCGGGCCCTGCCCCGCCACGCCGTCGACGACTGCCTGTAAGCGACCCGACTCCACGAGACCCTGTTGATGCGCGTACTGGTCACCGGCGCTGCCGGCTTCATCGGCTCCCACCTCAGCCATCGCCTGCTCGATCGCGGCGACGAGGTGCTGGGGTATGACAACCTCAATGCCTACTACGACCCCACGTTGAAGGAGGCCCGCCTGGCCCGGCTCCTGCCGAAGGCGGGCTTCCATTTCGTGCGCGGCTCGCTGGAAGACCGCACGGCACTGGAAGCGGCTTTCGATACGTTCAAGCCGCAGCGTGTGGTCAACCTGGCCGCGCAGGCCGGCGTGCGCTATTCGCTGGAGAACCCGCACGCCTACATCGACAGCAACATCGTCGGCTTCACCAACATCCTGGAAGCCTGCCGGCACCGCGGCGTCGAACACCTCGTCTATGCGTCGTCCAGTTCGGTGTACGGCGCCAACCGGAAACTGCCGTTCGCGGTGGAGGACAGTGTCGACCATCCGGTCAGCCTGTACGCGGCCACCAAGAAGGCCAACGAGCTGATGGCGCATACCTACAGCCATCTGTTCGGCATGCCCACCACCGGACTGCGCTTCTTCACCGTGTACGGTCCGTGGGGCCGCCCGGACATGGCCTTGTTCCTGTTCACGAAGAACATCCTCGAGGGCAAGCCCATCGACGTGTTCAACCACGGCCACCACAGCCGCGACTTCACCTTCGTCGACGACATCGTGGAAGGCGTGATCCGCACGCTGGACACCGTGCCCGGCCCGGATCCGGCGTACGACCCGCTGCTGCCGAACCCGGGCTCGTCCAGCGCTCCGTACCGCGTCTACAACATCGGCAATCACCAGCCGGTGCAGTTGCTGCGCTACATCGAAGTGCTGGAGGACTGCCTGGGCCGCAAGGCGGAGAAGCGCCTGCTCCCGATGCAGCCCGGCGACGTGCCCGACACCGAAGCCGACGTGGAGGCCCTGCGCCGCGATACCGGCTATTCGCCGACGACACCCATCGAAACCGGCGTGCGCCGGTTCGTGGACTGGTACCGGACGTTCTACGCTGCGTAAATCCCGCGAGGAGCGCTTGCAAGGCGCTCCGTAGTGGCCGGATTCCCCTGTCGCCGCCGTTATTACCGGCATCAGCAACTCCAGGGGATCTTCCGATGAACCGCCTCTTTGCCGGCCTTGCCGCCACCGCCCTTTCCATGCTGCTGGCGTCGTGCGCCACGTCCTCCGGCAGCGAGACGCCACCGCCTGCGACGAGCACGCTGGGTACCGACGCGTACCACATCGGCGTGGACGACATCGTGCAGGTCTCCGTGTGGCGCAACCCGGAACTCGGCATCACCGTGCCGGTGCGTCCCGACGGCATGATTTCGGTCCCGCTGGTGGGCGACGTGCCCGCAGGTGGCCGCACGCCCGGTGACGTCGCCAAGGACATCCAGGAACGCCTGGCCACCTACGTGCGTGATCCGCAGGTGGCGGTGATCCTGACCGACCTGCGCAGCCACGAGTACCTGTCCCGGGTGCGCGTCACCGGCGCCGTCCGCCAGCCCGTGTCGCTGCCCTACCGCCCCGGCATGACGGTACTGGATGCCGTGCTGGCCGCCGGTGGCATCACCGAGTTCGCGGCCGCCGACAGGTCCGACCTGCACCGCAAGAATGCCGAACAGACCCAGACCTATGCGGTCCGCCTTGACCGCATCCTCAACCGCGGCGACCTGAGCACCAACTACACGGTATCGCCCGGCGACGTCATCACCGTTCCCGAGCGCACGTTCTGATGAGCCAGAGCAATCTTCCCGCGCGGCGCGGATACACCGCGCCGGCCGCGCCTGCGGGCGCGTTGTCGCCCAACGAACTGGCCCCGATCCTGCTGCGCGAAGCGCGCCGCCACCGCGTCGCGCTGGTCGGCATCTTCGCCGGCGTCGCCCTGCTGACGCTGGTGGTCGGATTGCTGGTGCTGCCGAAGAACTACACCGCATCGACAACGATCCTGGCGCAGGAGAGCGACATCATCCAGCCCCTGCTGGAAGGCCGCGCGGTGGCGACTGGCGTCGTGGACCGCGCCGGCATGGCCCGGCAGGTGATCTACAGCCAGCGGGTCCTGCAGGATGCGCTGAAAACCGGCGGCTGGCTGGAGGATGTCCCCAATGCCGTCCAGCAGGACCGCCTGATGGAACAGATCAAGGGCCGCATCGCGATCACCAGCCCACGACCCAACCTGATCCAGATCACCTACCGCGACAGCGATGCCAAGCGCACCTACGAGGTGACGGAGCGCCTGAGCGACATGTTCATCAAGGAGAGCCTGGCGGCGAAGGAACGCGAAAGCCGCGAGGCCTACGAGTTCATCAACAAGCAGGTGCAGGACTACCACGCCAAGCTGCTTGAAGCCGAGGAGCGCCTGCGCATGTACCGCTCGGCCAACACCGACGCCCAGCCCGGCAGCGCGACCGATGCCAACACACGCATCAGCTCGTTGCGTACCACGGTCGAACAGACCCGCATGTCGCTGCTGGAACAGCGCTCGCGCGAAAGCGCGATCGCCTCGCAGCTCTCCGGCGAATCGGCTGTCACCGCCGTGCAGACGCGCGAGAGCCTGTATCGCGGGCAATTGCTGGAGCTGCAGGGCCAGTTGGATCGCCTGTTGCTGAACTACACCGAGCAGCACCCGGACGTCGTGCGCGTGCGCCACCAGATGGCCGATCTGCAGCAGTCCATGGTCAACGAACAGAACCGTCGCGCCTCAGCGCCGCAGAGCGGGAGCCCGTTCGACGAGGCCCAGATGAATCCGCTGTACCAGGAACTGCGCAGCCAGCAGGCACAGACGCGTCGCGAAGTGGCGGCGACCGCGTCGCGCATGGCGATCGCGGAGTCGATGCTCAACGACGAGCTCAACCGCAGCCGGCGCATCGCCGACTCCGAAAGTGCGCTGGCCGAGCTCACGCGCGATTACGAGGTCAACCGCGACATCTACCAGGACCTGCTGCGCCGGCGCGAGAACGCCCGCGTCTCCATGCAGCTGGACCGCGAAGAACGTGGCCTGACCCTGCGCGTACAGGATCCCGCCACGATGCCGTTGCGCCCGACGGGCCTGCGCTTCATGCACTTCGCCATCGGCGGGCTGCTGATGGCGATAGGCATTCCCCTCGGCCTGGTGTTCCTGCGCGCACGCTTCGATCCGCGCATCCGCTCGGCCCACCAGGTACAACGCCTCACGGATCGCCCGCTGCTGACCGTGGTGCCGACCTACCACTCGCCGCGTGACCGTCGCCAGGAATTGACAAGGAACGCGATGAGCGTCGGCATCCTCCTGATCGTCGTGCTCGCGTATGGGCTCGTGTTCGGCCTCAAGCAGCTTGCCGCCTGAGGCCACCCCCATGACCCAACACGCCACAATGGAAAAGCCAGTGACCCCGGACAACGACCGACTGCACGGCGTGCCCCACCGCGCCGACACCTCCCGCTCGCTGGCCCTGATGGACGAGCCCATGGCATTGACGCCACGCGAACTGGAAGAGCGTCGCGTCATCCATCGCAACGATTCCGTGCGCGAGCAGGCGGATGCGTTCCGCGAGTTGCGTACGCGGTTGCTCGCCCTGGGCGGCGACAAGAACTTCGTCACCCTGGTGGCACCGGTAAGCCACGGCTGCGGGGGCAGCTTCGTCGCCCGCAACCTGGCTACGGCGTTCGCGTTCGACGACACCAAGAGCGCGCTGCTGGTGGACTGCGACGCGCTGCATCCGACGCAGCACACCGCGCTGCGCGTGGATGCCGGACACGGCGGGCTGATGGATTACCTGGATGACAGCGACACCGATCTCGCCCGCATCCTCTACCGCACCGGCGTACCGCGCCTGCGCCTGATACCGAGCGGCCGCCAGCGCGAAACGACAGGCGAGGCCTTCAGCTCGTTCCGCATGCGCGCGATGATGGATTCGCTGCGCAGCCGTTATCCCGACCGTTACCTCGTCCTCGACAGCCCGTCGGTGCTCGGTTCGCCCGATGCGCGCATCCTCTCCGAGCTCGCCGACCTTGTGGTCCTGGTCGCGGGCTACGGCAAGGTCACGCCGGAGAAGCTGGAGAAGGCCATCGGCAGCTTCCCGGCCGACAAGGTCGCCGGCGTGGTGTTCAACGAAATCCCGTGAAGCAGCCAAGGAGCATCGGCATGCGCGTCACCCGCCTTCGCGTTTCCGCCATCGCGGCCTCCGTGCTGGCCACGTTCTCCGGCCACGCGTTCGCCGCACGCGTCGACTACACCGTGGACCTCGGCATGGAGCACAACAGCAACGTCACGATGGTGCCGGCCGACCCCATCGAGCAGCGCTACCTGCGTACCGGCGTCGGCTTCAGCATCACCGAGAACATCTCGGCGCTGCAGCTGAGCCTGGACGGGCGCGCCGAGTACCGCGACTACGAGGACGACGTCTTCGCCGACACCGTCGACGGCACGCTCTCCGGGCGCATGAACTGGGTCGCCATTCCGCAGCGCCTGTTCTTCGTGGTGGAGGACAACCTGACGGTGCAGCCGGTGGATTCGCTGGTGCCCGATGGCCCGGGCAACCGCCAGCAGGTGAACGTGTTCTCCGCCGGCCCGACGGTGCTGTTCAACTGGACGTCTTCGCTGCATGGACAGGCCGAACTGCGCTACGTGCACAGCGATGCCGAAGTGACCGACGAGTTCAATTCGCAGCGCCTCGCCGCCGCGGTCCGCACGATCAAGGAACTCTCGCCCACCAGCCGTGTATCGTTGAACCTGCAGGCGCAACGCGTGGACTTCGACGACGACATCGTAGCCCGCGACTACAACCGCTACGACATCTACGGACGCTATGTCCGCACGCTCGCCAACTTCGAACTCGGCGCGGACCTGGGCTATTCGCGCATCGACTACCGGCAGGGCGAGTCGCGTTCCGAGCCGCTGCTGCGCGCGGATGCCGAGTGGAATCTGTCTCCGCACAGCCAGTTGATCGCGGCCGTGTCCAGCCAGTTCTCGGACACGGCGACAGATGCACTGACCGGCATCCAGTCCGAGGCCACGGTGCCGGAGAACGTCCTGACCGGCGACGCGGTGGTGAATGCTTCACCGTACGAGGTACGCAGCATCGACCTCGGCTACCGGTACACGGGCACGCGATTGACCTTTTCCGTCACCCCGTACGCACAGAAGCGCGATTACGTGGATTCGGATACGTTCGACCAGAAGACGCGCGGCGCGCGCTTCGACCTGCAGTGGCTGATCCGTCGTTCGCTGACGCTGGGAAGCTACGCCACCTGGGAACGGCTAGACTACACGCAGCTCAACCGCGAGGACGAGACCTCGCGCGTGGGCGCGAGCCTGGAATACCAATGGGCGCCCCGCTGGTCTGCGCGCCTGCACGCCGAACGCTACAAGCGCGACAGCACCGACGTTGGCCAGAGCGTCTCGCAGAACCTGATCTACCTGAGCATCGCCTACTCCAACCGTTGAGGTGTCCGGCATGCGCGCCACGCCCTCCAGATTGAAGACGCATGGCATCCCCAGTGCGGTGTTGCTGACGCTGGCACTGCTGGCAGCCGCCATCGGCCATTGCGGTGCAGCCGACGCACCGGAGGCGAGCGCGGCGCAGGAGCCCCGCGCGACGCAGGCCTCCGCCGAGGCGCCGCAGGCGACGGCCGCGCCTGCCCCCCCGCCGGCACCGGCAGGGACCGACCAGCTGAAGATCGACCTGACGTTCGTCGATCGCAGGTCGCCGGAGTACGGCCGCTTCCGCAACTGGGTGGACACGGCCGTGTCGGGCAGTCCGGGCTATGCGTTCAGCGCCAGCGACGCCGCCCTGATGTTCCTGCTCAGCGATGGAGAGAAGTACTGCAAGCTCGCCGTCCGCATGGTTGAAAAGGAAGTCGCTGAAGCCGAGGCGGCGATTGCGGCCGGTTCGCGCCCCGCGATCGCCGGCGATTCGTATCTGGAAGTCGGCCCCAGGATCGCGGACCTGGCGATGACGCTGCACGCCTGCACCAGCATGATCGATGCCGCGCAGCGGCAGCGCTGGTCCGCCCTGGCGGAGCAGGCCGTGTGGAACCTCTGGAACCCGAGCCGGGCGCAGTGGGGCGGCCGCACCCACGCATGGACCGGCTGGTCCATCGACAATCCCGGCAACAACTACTACTACAGCTTCATCGAAGCGACCATGTACTGGGCGCTGGTCAGCGGCAGCAAGACCTGGATGGACGAGCTCAAGATGCGTCGCCTGCCGCCGCTGAAGGCGTACTACGCCGAGCTGCCGGGCGGCGGCAGCCGCGAAGGCACCGGCTATGGCGCCGCGCAGATGCGCCTGTTCGGCCTTTACCGCCTGTGGAAGGACAGCACGGGCGAGGACCTGGCCACGTCCAGCACGCATGCGCGCGACAGCATTCCGTACTGGATACACGCCACGGTGCCCACGCTGGACCGCTTCGCACCGATCGGCGACCAGGCGCGCAGTTCGATACCCGAACTGTTCGACTACCACCGCCGCCTGGTGCTGGAAGCGCGCCAGCTGACGACGGATGCCGATGCGCGCGCGATGTCGTCGTGGTGGCTGCGCAGCATCTCGGTGCCGCGCATGAGCCAGGGCTTCAACAGTCGCTATGACCTGTTGCCGACCGGCGACGGCGGCGATCCGCCCCCGGCCCTGGTCTACCACGCCGAAGGTGCCGGGCACCTGTTCGCGCGCAGCGACTGGGGCAAGGACGCGATGTGGATGTCGTTCGTCGCCGGCCCCTACAACGAGAGCCACGCGCACCAGGAGCAGGGCGGCTTCACCCTGTTCGCGCGCGACTGGCTGGCCGTGACCGAGAACATCTGGAGCCACAGTGGCATACAGCAGGGCACGCCCGTCCACAACGTCGTGCGCTTCGAGCGCGCCAACGCGGACGCACAGCAATGCGCGGCGCCGCGCGGTGACGTGGTGGTGCACCAGTGCGAAACACCGCGCTCGCGCTCCCGCGTGACCGTGACGCCGCGACCGGATGGCGGCATTACCGCGACGGCCGACCTGACCCCGGTATATCGCGACAATCCGGCCCTGCAGTCGTGGCAGCGGCGCATCGAGTTCGGTGGTCGCAAGCTGCTGGTGCAGGACGATTTCCGGCTGGGCACGGGGACCCGTGCGATCTTCCAGGTCAATGTCCCGGAGCGCCCCACCGTCCAGGGGAACGAAGCCATCGCCGGGCGCCTGCGCATCCGCGTGCTGGAACCCGCGGATGCGACGCTGCGTGTCCACACCTGGAGCGACGATGACGCGCAGGAGTTCAGGCGCGGCTGGCGGGTGGATGTCTCGGGTGGACAGACCGGCTACAAGGTGGAACTCAGCGAGAAGTGACCCGGTCGTTGGGCGAGTCACGCGCCGCAAACAGTGCGGCGCGTCGCAAAGCCGCCCTCACGGCCCCATGACCTCCCCTGCCGCCGGCTGAACCAACCTGCGTTTCTGTGACCCAGCCCGTCCGTTTTGGCCGAAGCCCCACGTTATGATCCGCCCGCCGTTGCGCGGATCGCATGTAGCGAGGGGGCGCTGCAGCGGGTAGTCACCAGCCTCGAGGGCTGTCGTCTTCCAATTCATTCGTGCGCGGTTTTCTTGCCAGGAGAACCCCTTTGTCGCGCACGACCGCTTCCCCCTGCCGCACCCGCCGGTTGCCCATCGCCCTGTTCCTGGGCGCCGCATCGCTTACCGCCCTGACCGCTGCCAGCGCCGCCGGCGGCCTGTTCGGGCTTCGTGCCCAGGCCTTCGCATCCCACGCCTGGATCCAGGCCGAAGATGATCTCGCCGAGTTGCGCCAGGATACCCGTGACCACGTCCTGCGCTTCTGGACGCGCGCTTCCGCCAACACCCGGCTCGCCCGCCGTGCGCGCGAACGCGCTGCCATCGGCACGCCCGGCGCCAGCACGACCAATCCCGTCGTCCTCACGCCGGTTGCGCCCACCGTGGATTCAACCCCGGTCCTGAGCAGCGGCGGACGGATCAGTTCGAATTCCTCCCGGCCACGGCTGGTGAACCTGCCCATGCCGGTGCCGGCGGTCGACAAGACATCGGCGGCCTACACCCGCTTCAAGGGCTGGGTGGATGCGGCCGTCGCCGGCAACCGCGGCTACGGCTTCAGTGCCGCCGAAGCCGCACTGATGTACCAGCTCTCGCCCGAAGCCAAGTACTGCACGCTGGCCGTCAGCATGGTCGAAGCTCAGGTCAGCGCTGCGGAATCCGCGATCGCTTCCGGCGGCCGTCCTGCCGTGGCAGGGGATTCCTATCTCGAGGTCGGCCCGATGATCGCCGATCTGGCGTCCACCATGACCGCGTGCGGTGGCAGCATCACCGCCGGCCAGCGCACCCGCTGGTCCGCATACGCGGAACAGGCGGTGTGGAACATCTGGAACTACAACAACGCCCAATGGGGTGGTCGCAGCCATCCGTGGTCCGGCTGGTCGGTGAGCAATCCCGGCAACAACTACTACTACAGCTTCGTCGAAGCGACGATGTACTGGGCGTTGGCCAGCGGCAACGGCACCTGGTTCAACTTCCTTCGCGACAACAAGTTGCCTGCGCTGCAGACCTACTTCGCCCGGCTGCCCGGCGGCGGCAGCAGCGAAGGCACCGGCTACGGCACCTCGCACATGCGACTGTTCTCGCTGTACCGCATCTGGCGCGATGCCACCGGCACCGACCTGGCCAATGCCAACAGCCACGCGTCCGACAGCATCCCGTATTGGGTGCACGCCACGGTCCCCACACTGGACCGCTTCGCGCCGATCGGCGACCAGGCGCGCAGTTCGGTTCCCGACATCTACGACTACCACCGCCGCCTGATGCTGGAGGCCCGATCTGTGGCGACCAATCCGGTCGTGCAGAACCAGGCGACCTGGTGGCTCAACAACATCTCCATCGCGCGCATGGGCTCCGGCTTCAATTATCGCTACGACCTGCTGCCCGCCGGCACCACGGCTGCCGTACCGCCGGAGCTGATCTACCACGCCCGTGGCACCGGGCACCTGTTCGCACGCACCGGATGGACGCGTGACGCGATGTGGCTGGCGATTGTCGCCGGACCCTACAACGAGAGCCACGCTCACCAGGACCAGGGCTCGTTCACGCTTTTCTCCGGCGACTGGCTGGCGGTCACGGCCAACATCTGGAGCCACAGCGGCATCAACCAGGGCACCGATGTGCACAACCTGGTGCGCTTCGTGCGGAATGGTACTGTCGCGCGCCAGTGCGAATCGACCACGCGGGCCTCGACGCTCACGGTCAATCCCGGCAGCGGCGGCGCATTCACCGCCGATGCCAACCTGACCCCGGCGTTCTGCAACAGCGACGCCGTGACCAACTGGCGCCGCAACTTCACCTTCGCCAACCGCCGCCTGACCGTCCGCGACACTTTCAGCATCACCAGCGGCACCACCGCGACGTTCCAGGTGAACGTGCCGGTTGCGCCGACACTGGTGAACAGCCGCGAAGCCACCGCAGGCCGCCTGCGCGTGCGCGTGCTGGAGCCGGCCAACGCGACGATCAACAGCAACTTCAGCTCGGGCAAGTACGTCGAGGATGGCGCGCGCTTCCGCATCGACGTGCAGGGCGGCACCACCGGCTACGTCGTCGAACTGAGCGAAATTTGACCTGCCCCGTCACGGGCAGGGGTGAGGCCGCCGCCCGCGCGCACGCAGGCGGCGGCGCATGTCCAGCACGGGGACGGGCATGCAACTGATCGACATCAGGCTGATGCGCTCCAGCGTGGGACGCGCGACCAGCGCCGGTAACAGCAGGTGGCGTGCCGGTTGCAATCGGCGCACATGGATCAGGTGGCGGGCGAACTCCGTACGGATCACCCGCACCTTCCACGCCACCATCGCGGCAGGCAGCGACAACTGTTCGCCCAGCGTCAGCGCGTTGTGGATCTCCGCAGCGGCGCAGCGTTCGATACGACTGGTCAGGCTGCCTTCCACCGGCGTGTAACGGCCCACCAGGCCAGGGCAGGCACGCACCCGCCAGCCTGCGTGCGCGATGCGCAGCCACAGGCTGTAGTCCTCGGCACCGATGAGCTCGCGCGCTTCGAAGAAGCCGCCCAGGGTATCGAAGACATCGCGGCGCACCACGCTCATCGAGGTGCATATCCGGTTGCACCGCCACAGCAGGTCGAAATCCATCTCCGCCGGCAGGGCCAGCCGGTCCTCGCGGGCACCACCATGCAGCAGACCGGCACGGGGATCCGTCGCCAGGGGCATCTGTGCCTGCATCTTGTGCGGCAACCAGGTGTCGTCCGCATCCAGGAAGGCCACCCACGCAGCCGAGGTCGCGCGCACGCCTGCATTGCGCGCGCTGGCGGGCCCACCATTGGGCTGTCGCAGCAAATCGACGGCGCCGCCATAGCCCGCCACGATGCGCGCCACCTCGTCGCCATCCGGGGAGCCATCGTCCACCACCACGATCTGGCGTGGCGGCAGGGTCTGCGCCACGACGCTGTCCAGCGCACGCGCCAGGGTGGCGGCGGCCTGGTAAGCCGGGATCACCACGGCGTAGTCCGGAACCGTCTCGGGGGAAGACGATGCCATGGTCACGCCAGCCTTGAGACGGGACGTCGCTTGAGCAGCGCATGCGCGATGTAATGAAGCATGCACCACGCCGACCGCAGCCACGGCAGACTCTCGATGTCACGGTAGATCCGCCACTGCCAGCCGGCGGCACGCAACTTGTTCGACGACACAGAGCCTTCACGGACGAGGTAGTACGCCAGCGGCCGCTCATCCGGTACGCGTTCGGCATGGCCGGCACGGCGCACGCGATCCAGCCAGAAAACATAGTCCTCATGCCCCATTTTCTGGAACGCCACGTCGCCCAGTGACCGCTCGTAGATGCCGGTCAGGTTGCCGATGCGGTTGCTGTAGAGCATGCCGGCATAGTCCACGCGCGCCGGGGGCAGCACGGTCGCCAACGGCCTGCCATCCTCGCCCACGCGCTGGTAGGCGGCGTAGCACACGCGTGCACCGGTACGCCGCATGTGTTCCAGCTGCAGGGCGAGTTTGTCATGCGTCCACCAGTCGTCGCTGTCCAGGAACGCAACGTGGCTTCCGCGTGCGGCCTGCAACCCCCGGTTGCGTGCAGCGGCAACCCCTCCGTTGGCCTGGTGGATCGCCACCACGCGCGGATCGCGCGCTGCGTACTCGTCCATGATCGCCGGCGACCCGTCGCGCGACCCGTCATTGACCAGGATCAGCTCCAGGTTCGCGTGGCTTTGCTGCAGTACCGAATCGATGGACCGGCGCATTGTGGCCTGCGCGTTGTACACGGGCATCACCACGCTGACCGTCGGCGCATCCACGGGGTAATCTGGCCGGATGCTCGTCACGCGGCCGCCTGTGTCACCTTGCCGCCTGCCCACGAAGCACGCGGGGCTGGCAATGCATAGTCGCGGTAATCGCCGGGATTGCCCTGCATTCCCGCCTCTGCCGCCTTGACGATGTTGTAGGCCTCGCGCGCAGTGACATAGTGCAGCACGTACCGCTTGCCATCGTTGTAGGCGGATTCGAGATAGTCATGCATCGCATCGACCGGCGGGCCGAGCAGCGTATCGATGTCGCCTTCCTGCGTGCCGTGGGTATGGATCTTCACGAACAGCCAGTCGGGCCTGCCCTGCACATGCACGCCGGCGCTCACCCAGGCATCCACCCGTTGCGGCGTCGGCGGCTGCCCCCTGCGCACATCGGCATTCTCGATGCGCGGGATGATGCCCATGCGTCGATCCTTCCAGTTCAGGCCAAGCGGCCCCTGAATGAGCATCAGGTCGCCACTCGCCTGTCCACCGACGCGGACCGGCACGCCCTGGTCGTGCGACTTCGGCGCATGCGGATCGTCGGTGGCGTAGTAGATGCTGTTGATGGTGCTGGTCTGGGTGTCGCTGGGGGCGGAGGGCAGCGTGAAGTCGGCGTAGCATCCCAGCTCCCGCAGCAGGATCAGTTCGTTGTCCAGCCCGCACCAGCGACCGTCCGGCCGCGAGTTGTCCAGGCACCAGTTGCCGTGGATGAAACCGAAGCGGAGTTCGCCCGTGGCCGGGTCGCGCGGAAGCGCGCCGTGGCGCTCGTGCAGCACACGGCAGAAGCGCGACATGCCTTCCTTGAAGTTGGCTTCGGTGTCGTTGTCGTGGTGCAGGTGCACTTCGATCTCACCATAGCCTTCCGTGCACAGCGCGGAGAGCTTGTCGAGGTATTCCGGCACGTACTCCTCTTCGGGGTAGAAGAAGCTGTGCTGGGGCGGCCGGCCGTCCGCATCCCGATGGCGTCCGGCCAGCGTGCGGTAATCGCGGCACCAGCGATCCACGCGCTCGCGCTGCGTCGCTTCATCCGCGCCATGCCACATGGGCTCGAAGTGGTCGACGAAGCAGAACATCACATGCACGGGACCGTCCACGGCGCGCATGCGCGGGCGCCGCAGGTAGTTGCCGATCCAGAGTTCCATGTTGCGCGAACGCAGCAACTTCCAGATCGCCAGCATGGTCGCCAGGATCACGACGGCCAGTCCCGCCAGCCACATCACACCGTCCAAGCATCCCCCTGTCGTTGCCGGCGCATGGTCGCGCCATCGTCACTCCAGAAAACGCGACAACGCGAGTGCACCGGCCACGCCTTGCCGGTGTGCGGCAGGGTCAATGCACGTGCGGGAGGGCGCGGAGATCGAAGCCTTGGGACTTCCATGCAGGTATCAGGTGCCGCAGCAGTTCGAGCGAATGTTCACTGTCGTCGTGCATCAGGATGATGTCGCCACCGCGCGGCGGGTGGCGCCCGATCGTCTCCAGCAACTCCGGCACCGGACGGCGGCTATAGTCCAGGCTGTCATACGACCAGTAGTCGATGCGGTGCCGGCGACCCACCAGCCTCGCCAGCATCGGCACGCTCAACACGCCGCGGGGTGGCCGGAATGCGTGGCGTGGGCGGCCGTCGATGCCCTGCAGGAGTTTCTCGGTGCGATCGATCTCATCCATCTGCTGCCCCAGCGTCAGCGATTCGAAGACCGGATGCGAGTACGAATGGTTGCCCAGCGTGTGCCCTTCCGAGGCGATGCGGCGCGCGAGTGCGTCGTGCCTTTCCACCTCGCGCCCCACCAGGAAGAAGCTGGCCTTGGCATCATGCTCCGCCAGCAGGTCCAGCAATGGCGGCGTATGGGCGGGATGCGGGCCATCGTCGAACGTCAGGTATAACGCGCGCCGCTCCCCGCTCGGGCCGGCGGTCGACAACCAGCCGTTCGGCAGGAAGCGCAGCAGTTTCAGGCGTCGTGGACGGGGATTCATGGCGATCAGGTTACCGGGATGCGCAGGAGTTCACGAGATGCGTCCCTGCACGGCCATCACACCGGATGACATGTCCTGACCGTCATCCTCATAGAGGCCATGGTAACGCTCGGCCATGGTGCGGAATGAGGCTTCCGCCTGCGCCCACGCTTGGCCCGCCCGTCCCATCGTCGCGGCACGGTCGCCGCCGCGCAGCAGCGCGATCAGCGCCGTGGCGAGCGCGGCCGCATCACCCGACGGCACCAGCCGGCCATTCACGCCCTCGCGGACGATCTCCCGGTTGCCACCCACATCGGTGGCCACGATCGGAAGCCCGGCGGCGCACGCCTCCAGCAGCGCGATCGAATAGCCTTCGCTGGAAGACGACAGCGCGAACACTTCCATGCCCATGAGCAGGCGCGGCACATCATGGCGATCACCGAGGAACCTGACCACGTCCGCCAACCCGGCTTGCGTCGCCTGGGCTTCCAGTGCCTCGCGCAGGGGACCATCGCCGACAATGGCGAGTACGGCTTCCGGCACCTGCACGCGGACCTTGGCAAAGGCGCGGAGCAGCAGTGCATGGTCTTTCACCGGCTGCAGGCGCCCCACGGTACCGATGATGCGGCTGCCAGCAGGCCAGCCAAGCTCGGCAGCGAGCGTCCGGCGTGCATCCGGATCAGCGGAACGGAAGCGCTCCAGCCGGATGCCGTTCGGCACGGCCAGCAGGCCATACCGCGGATGCACGCCTTCCTCGGCGAACCGCTCGCGTGCCGCTTCGCACACCGCGACCGCATAGTCGGTGAAGCGCATGCTCTGCCGATACAGCCATTCCTGACGACCACTGCGCGAGCGCCCCCCCATGCCGTGGCGGGTGTTGATGCGGCACTTCACCGGAAGACCCAGCGAAGCGATGACGGCATAATAGTGCGCCATGGCGTTGTGCGTGTGGATGACGGCATTGGGCGACTGCCGCAGCAGCGCGCGTGCGCGGCGCAGCGCACGCAAGTCCAGGCCCGGTTGTTTGCCGCACGCATCCACCCGGACACCGCTCGCAAGCAGCTCCCTGGCCAACAGGCCCAGCTTGAACAGACAGATGACCCGGCACTGGTGGCCCGCCTCGCGCTGGCTCGCGATCAGGTCCACCACGGTGCGTTCCAGCCCGCCCCGGTCAAGATTCTCGACGAAATGCACGATCTCCACGCTCTTCCTACCCTCCAAGTTCCGACACGGTGACACGCTGCTTGCCGCTGGGTGTCAGCGGGATCTCATCCGTGAGACGGAAGTTCAGGGCGACACTGTCGCCCACGACCTTGACCAGTTCGCCCCGCACCTGCTCGATGACGCCAGCGTCGAAACCTGCGTCCGGCACGATCAGGATCTCGAACGCATCCAGTTGTTTCTGCACCACCTGGTAGCGACGGACGCCGGTCGCCCCCAGGAAGGCATATACGATGTACTCGCCAGGCACGAACCGGCCATCGCGCGTGCGCAAAGCGTCCAACTTGCGCCCATCCACGCGCGCGAGCCGTGGCAGTCCCCGTCCGCATGCGCACTGGCCGTGGCCGGGCGTGGCCAGGTCGCCATTGACATACCGGAGCAGCGGCATGCCCAGGTTGTGCAGGTCGGTGACCACCAGTTCGCGCGGGCCTTCGCCGCCGACGCTTTCGCCATGGCCGAGTTCCACCTTCAGATGGTCCGCGTTGACGTGCAGACCATCGCGGTGCTCGCATTCGGCGGCGATCAGCATGAACTCGCGGCAACCATAGGTGTTGTAGGCCGGCGCGCCGAAGGCCTGTTCGATGCGCGTGCGCTGCGTGTCATGCAGCGCCTCGGCGGCACCCAGGATGCGCAGCGGCGCATGCACCCGGCGACCGGTGGCGATCAGCCAGTCCGCCATCTCCACGATGGGCGCCACGTAGGACACGATGGTCTCGGGCTGGAAACGGTCGATCGCATCGGCGTACTCCGCCATGCGCGTGCGGTCCATTTCGAAGGCATTGAGCATGCGGCGGTTGAAGGCACCGTGGTAAAGGAGGTCCTTGCGCTTCTGCGCGCCGAGCGGCGTGCCCCACAGGTAAAGGGTGCGCTGCCCCAGCCGTGCACCGGCCCATCCGTAGCCACGCCACATGATCGCAACGCGGCGCTCATAGCTGTCGCGCGTGTAGCCGAACTTCAACGGTTCGCCCGTCGAACCGCCGGTGGTCTTGTAAAGCAGGCCTGCACGCTGCGGGCCGGCGATCAAGCGCTCGAAGTTGGCGCGGATCGTGGGCTTGTCCAGCACGGGCAGTCGGGCGTAGTGCGCGGGATCGCGGATGTCCTCCGGCGCGGTAATGCCAAGCCCGGCCCAGGTTTCCCGGTAATACGGCACGTGCTCCCAGCAATAGCGCAGCAGGCTCTGCAGCTTCTGCCATTGGAGCGCATCGATCTGCTCCGGCGCCAGCCATTGCTGCCGCTCGTACTCGCGCAGGTACGACAGTGTCTTGCGTCCGCGCAGGCCGGATTCGTACGCGGGGAAAAGCACGTGACGGAACAGGGGTTCGTAGAGGCCCGTCATGAGGCGCGTTCCCCTGCACGTTCGTGGGCCCACGCCAGCAGGCGCGCGCCCACGCGTGGCCGGCCCGCGGCGAAGCGGCGGTGCAGCAGTTGCAGGTGTTCGATGTCGTCACGGCTCCAGCAGCGCAGCAGCAGCGTGAACAGCGCATATGACAACACCAGCAGCACGCCACCCAGCAGGACGGCCGCCCAGGGCACCAGATGCCCGCGCAGCGGCCACGCCAGCATCGCCGCCAGCGCGCCCGCCAGCAGCACGCGCCCCAGCGCGCCCCAGGCCAGCCGTGCATGGCTGACACGGACCGCGAGCGAGATGTACAGCGTGGCGTTGACCAGGGCCACGGTGAGATAGCCGATCACCGCGCCCACCAGGGCGAAGTGCGCGATCAGCACGGCGGAAAGCGTCAGCTTCAGCACGCCACTGGTCACCGCCAGTACCAGGATGCTGCGCTGCCGGTCCGCACTGACCAGCATGCTGGAGGCCCCCTGCGCCATCGTGGTCAGGCACGTGGCGAACAGGCAGGCCGAGAACAGCGGACCCGCCGCCCAGTATTCGGGCCCGTACAACAGGTGGATCACGTCGTCGCCGAATACCAGGCCGAACGCCATCAACGGCGTCGCCAGCAGGGACAGATAATGCGTGGTGCCGGCGAAGCGCCGCGCCGCGACTTCCCTGCCCTGGCTGAGCGCACTCGCCATCATCGGCAGCAGCAGCGCACCGAACACCCCCGGCACCAACGCCGCGGCACCGACTGCCAGCTGGTAGGCCACCTTGAACTGCCCGGCATCGTGACTGTCCGCGTACAGGTTGAGGAACATCACCTCCACCTCGCTGGCCACCAGGAAGCTGACCGACACGGTCAGCGCCGTCCAGCGCATGTGATGACTTATCCGCGCGCGCAGTATCGGCGGCAGCACCACACCGGGCTGGCGGGGCGGGAGCAGCGGACGGATCTGCCGCAGCGACATCACATAGAAGACGATGCCCGACAGCGAGAACACGGCCAGCAGCCATTCCACCGGCGCGTCCAGCTGCCACGCCGCGATGACGAGCAGCAGGTTGATCGGGGTGGACACCAGCGCCACGATGGCGGTCGCGCGGAAGTTCTCGAAACCCTTCGCCACGCCGATGTTGAACATGTACGACGAGCGCAGCACCACGCCGAGGATCAGGAACCCCAACAGCAGCGTATGGTTCATGCCGGGCGCGACATGGTCGCCTGCGAAGACGAACAGCGCCGCGCCCGCCAGCAACACGAACAGCATGAACACCCGTTGCGCACGCCGCAGGTAGGTGAGCACGTACGGGATCTGTTCCACGTGCCCCGACCCGCGCAGTTCGGCGATGAACTTGATTGCCGCGCTGGCCGTGCCCGAATTGGTGGTCGCCACGCCCATCGCCACCAGCCAGATCACCAGGCTGTAGGTGCCGAATCCGTCCGGGCCGAGGTGCCGGGCGATGATGATCGACGTGAGCATGCCCAGCACGTACTCGGTGTACATGCCCACCGAGGAGAAGAAGGTGTTGCTGAGCGTGCGCGAGCGGGAGTTCATGCCAAGGCCAACAGGACCTTCACGGTCAGATACAGCCCGATAACGCCAATTACAGCGATGATCGGCCAGCGGATGATGTCCTTGTCGAGCGAGAATTCCGGCAGGCTGGGATACGTAGAACGCATGCGTGTGTAGTGGCCCACCACCAGCGCGACCAGCAGGTACAGGATGATCACGTAGCTGCGGCTGAGGAAGAACGCCGCGGTGAAGAAACCGGTCAGCGACAACAGCAGGCTCAGGCTCAACGCCTTGTCCGTCTTCCATTCCTGCAGCGCGATGTCGTCGGGTACATCCAGCGGCACATCATCGATGATGTCGTCGCCACGGTTCACGATGGCCAGCATCATGCGGAAGCAGTAGCCCACGATCGCCAGCCAGACGGTGAAGCCCACGATGCCCGTTTCGGCGAGCACCAGGACGAAGGAGTTGTGCGCGGTCAGTTCGTGCAGGTCCGAGTACCCACCGGCACCGATGCCGAACACCGGGCTGCCGATGAACATCTGGATGCCTTCGTACCAGGACTCGACGCGTCCCATCGCGGAGGCTTCGGACACATCCATTTCCTGCATGCGCGATGGCAGCATCATCAGTCCGCCCAGCGCGCCGGCGCCCATCAGGCTCGCCAGGAACATGCCGCGCGTGCGCCAGACGTACACGCCCAGCATCGCCACCAGCGCCAGCAGCGTGCCGCGCGAATTGGTCAGGTAGCAGCCCCAGACCAGCAACACGATGGTGGTCCACCAGAACAGCCGCTTCAGCCCCAGCCAGCCACCCTGTGCGCTCAGGTAGAAGGCCATCGGCAGGCACATCACGAACAGCATGCCCAGGTCGTTGGGGTCGTTGAAGATGCCCACGTACTGGATGCGCGTGCCCTGCGAGAGCTCGACGCCGGTCCAGCCGATGCCCGTGCTGGCCTGGTCGATGCCGTGCACCGCCAGCACCGACGCACACACGATGAACACCCCCATCGCCACCTGCATGCGCTTGCGCGTATCCACGGCATTGGCGAGCAGCACGTAGGCCAGCAGCACGGGCGCGAACACGAAGAACACGAACAGCGCACCACCCGCCCAGCCGTTCACCACTTTGGACACCATGGCGATGAACAGGAAGATCGGGATCAGCAGGTACTGCGGCTGATTGAACGACTTGCGCTGCGAGAACACCCACAGGCCCGCCGCCAGCACCAGCGCGATGGACTGCAGTGGCGGCCCGGGCGATTCGGCCACCGCCGGATAATCCTGTGGCCTGATCAGCACCAGGATCAGGTACATCAACAAGAAAAAGAACATGGTCCCCTGTCGCTCCCTGCCTCAGCCCGTACGCAGCCGCGAGGCATAGGTAAACAGCTCCGGCAGCGCCATCATCGCCTGGAACCAGGGCATGTCCATGTGTCGTTCCACCGGCAGGCGGGGCAGTGAGAACTGCGTGCCCGGCCCCAGCCGGCCTACGCCTGCCACGTAACTGCACGCCAACCCGAAGCCCGCTGCGCGAACCGCCTCGACCGTGTCGTGGTTGAACGCATCGGGCCCACCCACGGGATACGAGATGACTCGCGCAGGCACGCCCAGTTCGCGTTCCAGCGCGAGCTTGGAATCGCGCACCTCGCCCACCATGCGCTCCAGCGGCAGCTTCGCCAGCATGCGGTGGCCCACGCCATGCGACCCGATCTCCATGCCGCCACGCTGCATCTCGCGCAGCTGGTCCCAGGTCATGGGCCGGCAATCCGGGTGACCGACGGTGCGCGGGATGCCCCAGATGGTTTCCAGCCGATCGACCAGTGCCGCCTGCTCGTCATCATCCAGCAGCTTCACCCGGTACAGCAGGTCGGCAGCCTGTCGCCGGCGCCCGGCCAGCGTGGCTTCCACCGCCCAGTCGATATCGAGTCCGGGTACCTGCAGGCGCGCGCCGTCGGGCACCGAGCACAGCATGTGCACCAGCCAGTCATAGGCATACGGGCGCCCGGAATCGATGTGGCCCGTTGACACGAAGAACATCGCCGACATGCCCAGGTCGCGCAGGATGGGGAATGCGACACGGTAGTTGTCGTCGTAGCCGTCGTCGAAGGTGACCAGCGTCGCGCCCGCAGGCAAGGGCCTGTGGCGCTCGATGTGGTCCAGCACCTCGTCGAAGCGCATCGGCACGAAGTTCGCCTTCAGATGCTGCATCTGCTCGCGGAAGACGTCCGCGGAGGCGCTGATCAGCTCCGGATCGAAACTGAAACCCTGGGGGTCGGATGACTCCAGCACACGGTGGTACGCCAGCACGCGCACTTCTCCGTGCGCCCCCGGTCTCACGCGCTTCAGCAATGGCAGCGCGCCCAGCCGATGGCACCAGCGCGCCAACAGTTGCCGACGCCCTACGCGCGCCGCGACGCTCATCGATGATCCCCTGGTCATCATCTTCCGCAGTTCGGCAACCTTGCCTGATACCGTGAATACGTAGAAAGCCGGCGCGCGCGGCCAGCCCCCGGACTGGCCGGATCAGGCCCCGGAACGCGTATAGCAGAGAAAGCAGACATCACGCGCCGAGAAGGCGCCGACGGCGATACAGGGGCGCGTCACCAATGTCGGACGATACCGACTTCGTCAGCATGTACGAAGAACTGGGGCTGGACGCGGAATGCGGCATGGCCGCCTTCAAGCAGGCCTATCGCCGGCGCGTGGCGGCCCTGCATCCGGACATGCAGGGCGACGCCTCGGACTTGCCGCGGCTGCAGCGCCTGAATCGTCTGTATGAAGCGACACTCGACTTCCATCGTGTGCACGGACGACTGCCGGGCGCGTCCGCACCACGGCGCAGCGCGCACACCCCGGCCCAGCCCGAACCCGTCGCCCAGGACATGCCCGCGTACGACGAAACACCGTCGCCGCCGCGTTCACGCCGCTACCTGCTGATCGGCGCCCTGGTCGCCGCGCTGCTGTACTGGCTGGGCGCCAACCGCACCTCCGTCCCCACACTCGATCCCGCCGGCCCCGGCGATACCTCCGCGGCCGCCTGGCAGCCACGCGCCGCGCGGCAGCTCGAACTGGGCATGGACACCGGCCAGGCGCGCAGGATCCTGGGCGAGCCGACAACCGAGCATGCTGCGCGCTGGCATTACGGCCCTTCGTGGGTCGACATCGAATGCGACAGGATCACCGGCTGGTACAGCGCGCCCACGCGTCCGCTGCCCGCAGGACGTGACTCTGCGCACCAGGCAACCGAGGGCCCGCGCGGCCCGGCCGCGTGCGGCTGAGCGGACAAGGACAGAGGACACGCGAATGTGGAGTGATACCGCCAGATTGCTGAAAAAGGCCCAGCGCCGCCTGTGGATGAAGTACGCGCTGCGTGGCGTGGGCGGCAACGACAACCACGCGCGCCTGGATCTCGCCTATCGCGTCGAGGATCCATGGAACATGGACTCGGCCATGGAACGCACGCGCTTCGAAGCCACCAACCGCGTCATCGAGCAGGCATTCGGCCGGGTGGGCTCCGTGCTCGAGATCGGATGCGGCGAAGGGCACCAGACCCAGCACCTCGCACGCCTCAGCGACGAACAGTACGGCCTGGATGTCAGTGCCGCCGCGGTGGAACGTGCGCGCCTGCGCCTGCCGCAGGCGCACTTCGCCGCCGCTGACCTGTTCCAGCAACCGTGGGGCGACGAGCGTCACCGCTTCGACCTGGTCACCGCCTGCGAGGTGCTCTACTACCTGAGCGATCCTGCGGCCACGATCGCCCGCATGCGCCATCTGGGCCGCTGCGGCCTGGTGACGTTCTTCGCGCCGGCGTGCGGCCGCGTGGGACCGCACGTCGAGGCCATTCCCGGCCTGCAGAAGACCTGGATCCACCATGGCGGCACCGCCTGGCTCATCGGCTGGTGGCGTGATGAGTGATCCGTCCACCACGCTGCAGGGGCGCGGCGTGGTCTATTTCGGCAACGACTGGAACGCGGAGAACCGGACCAGCAGCCATCACGTCGCCACGCGCCTGGCGAACCACATGCCCGTGCTCTACGTGGACTCCCCGGGCATGCGCGCACCGAACACCTCCGGGCGCGACCTCAAGCGTGCGTGGCGCAAGCTGGTTGCCGCGCTGAGGCCACCGGTGCCGATCCGCGCGGGCTTCTGGCATTGCACCGTGCCACAGCTGCCGTTCCGGCGCGTTCCCGGCGTGGAAGCCTTCAACCGGCTCTTCAGCCGCTGGGCCGTACGTCGCGCGCTGCGGAAGGTCGGCATCACCCGTTACCTGTCGTGGTTCGTCGTCCCCCACCCGGGTTTCCTCGCGCACCGTCTGGGCGAGGACTTCTGCGTGTACTACTGCATCGACGACTATGCGGCGCATCCCGGCGTGGATGCGGACCTGATCGGTCTTCGCGACGAAACGCTCAGCCGCGAGGCCGACCAGTTGTTCGTCGCCCCCCCGTCGCTGTTGCCCATCAAGCAAGCCCTCAATCCCACGGCCAAGTACGCGCCGCACGGCGTTGATCTCGACCTGTTCCTCACCGCGCGCATGCCGGACACGCCCGTGGCGGAAGGCGCACGCGATCTGAAGGGACCCGTGATCGGCTACATCGGCTCGATCCACGAATGGATCGACATCGAGCTGATCGCGTGGCTGGCGCAACAGCGCCCGCAGTGGAGCTTCCTGCTGGTCGGCCACCCGGCCGTCGATGTGTCTTCGCTGCGTGCACTGCCCAATGTGCGGCTGGCCGGCCCCCAACCCTACCCTACGCTCCCGCAATGGGCGAAGGCGTTCGATGCCGCCATCATCCCGTACCGGATGAATCGCCAGGTCGCCAATGCCAACCCGCTCAAGCTGCGCGAGTACCTGGCCACCGGCAAGCCCGTGGTGAGCACGTACAACCCCGAGATCGCAAAGTTCGCGCAGTGGGTCCGCATCGCGGAAGACCACGCGGGTTTCCTCGCCGCGCTTGAACTGGCACTGGCCGACGACAGCCGCGAGGCCGCGGACGCTCGCGTTGCTGCCGTTGCAGCCCAGACCTGGGACCGCCGGGTCGAGGACGTGCTGGCCACCGTGACCCATGCGCTCGATCACCGACAACACACTTCCATGATGACCCCCGCCCCATGACCGTTCCCGCTTCCACCCGCCTGCGCGTTGCCATCGTCGGTGCAGGCTATGTCGCCACCCACCACCTCGCCGCACTGGCCGAGCTGGATTTCGTCGACGTTGTCGGCATCTGCGACCCGAACCTCACCGCGGCGCAGGCGCTGGCCGACCGCTTCAAGGTGCCGCGCGTCGCGGCTCACCTGGACGAACTCGCGGACCAGCATCCGCAGGCCGTGTATGTGCTCACACCGCCCGCGTTCCATGCCGCCATCGCCCTGCGGGCGATGGACATGGGCTGCCATGTGCTGGTGGAAAAGCCGATGGCCGATACCGTCGACGATTGCGAGGCGATGATCGCCGCCGCACGCGCGCGCAAGCTGCAGCTCGGCGTGAACCATTCCGATCTTTTCGATCCCGTGCTCATGCAGGCCATGCAGGCGGTGCGCGACGGACGCATTGGCGACGTGGTGTCGGTGGAGATCGTGCGCAACTCGGAGTATCCGCCGTATGCCGGTGGCCCGCTGCCGGGCTCGGTCACCCAGGGTTCGTATCCGTTCCGCGACCTGGGCGTCCATGGCCTCTACACGCTGGAAGCCTTCCTTGGTCCGGTGCGCGAACTGCGCGTGGATTGCCAGGCCCGTGGCGCCGACCCCAACCTGCACTTCGACGAATGGCAGGCGCACGCCGTGGCGCGCGATGGCGTGGGACGCCTGCTGCTTTCGTGGAACGCCCGGCCGATGGAGAACCGCGTGTTCGTGCGCGGCACGCGCGGCACCATCGAAGTGGACCGCTTCCTGCAGACCTGCCGCATCCACCGGGTGCTGCCCGGCCCGAAGTTCATCGGCATCGTGGTCAACGCCTTCGCCAGCGCATGCAAGGATGTGGTCCGCGTGCCATGGAACGTGGTGCGGTTCGCCACCGGCATGCTGAAGCCCTCACCCGGCATCCGGCGGGGCGCGGCGGAGTTCGCACGCGCCGCGCGCGACAACGCATCTCCACCCTTCACCGGCGAGGACGCGTTACGTATCGCGCAGTTGTTGGAACCGGTCTGTGCGGCGCCCGATGCGGAGCGCATCGCACTGCTGGAATCGCGCTACGCCGCGCTTCCGCCGGCGGACGTGCTGGTCACCGGCGCCGCGGGCTTCCTCGGCAAGCGCGTCGTCGCACGCCTGCGCGAACAGGGCAGGACGGTGCGCGTGCTGGTGCGTCGCCCTGTGGCGGCTTTCGCGCAGGACAAGGATATCCAGAGCGTCATCGGCGACCTGGGCGACCCGCGCATCGTGCGCCATGCCGTTGACGGCGTGCCGCTGGTCTACCACGTGGGCGCTGCGATGCGTGGTGGACCGCGCGACTTCGAGGCCGGCACCGTCTGGGGCACGCGCAACATCGTCGATGCCTGTGTCGACGCTTCGGTGAAGCGGCTGGTGTACGTCAGCTCGATGAGCGTGTTCGATCACGCGGGACGCGACGTGAATGCGGTGATGACCGAAGCGTCGCCGCTGGAGCCGCATCCTGACTGGCGCGGTGCATACACCCAGACCAAGCTGTCGGCCGAACGCATGGTGCTGGATGCGGTGGCGCAGCGGGGATTGCCTGCCATCGTCGTGCGTCCTGGCCAGATATTCGGGCCCGGCGCCGAGAAGGTCACCCCGAACGGCGTCATCGCTCTGGCCGGTCGCTGGGTCGCCGTCGGCGACGGCGCGCAGGCACTGCCGCTGGTGTACGTGGACGATGTGGTGGACGCGCTGCTGTGCGCGGCCGACGCACCGGCACCGGCGCGACCGCTGTTCAACGTGGTGGACACCTCGCACATCACCCAGGCCGACTACCTGGCCCGCTGCAAGCGGAAACTCGGCGACGAAGTGAAGGTCGTGCGGGTTCCGCGCTGGATGTTCATGACGCTGGGCTTCGGCGTGGAGCAGCTGGGCAGGATCCTGCGTCGCGACGTGCCGCTGACACGCTATCGCGTGCGCTCGCTGCGGCCGTTGGCGAACTTCGACACCACGGCCGCGCGCACGGACCTGGGCTGGACACCGCGGGTGGGCGTGGAGAGAGGACTGGATGCGACGTTCGGGTGACAGCGTGACGCCGTCTGCCCGGTATGACGTGCGGGTGGAGCAGTTGCCCCCGCTGGACCTGCTGGAAACGCAATGGCGGGCCCTCGAGCAGCAATCGCGTGGCAGCTTCTTCCAGAGCTGGATGTGGATCGGCACCTGGCTTCGCACCCTGTGCCCGCTGCGGCGCGCGCGCCTGCTGTCGGTGCATGTCGAGGGCCGCGTGGTCGGCCTGGGTATCGTGGTGGAACAGCGGCGCTGGTTCGCATTGGGGCTCAAGCATGTGCGCCTGCACCAGGTCGGTGATCGCGTGGCGGACAGCATCACCGTCGAGTTCAATGGCGTGCTGTCGCTCGCGGGACACGAGGACGATGTGCTGGTCGCCTGCGTCGACCACTTCGAACGCCACGAGCGCCACTGGCTGACCCTCTACCTGCCGGGCATCGACATGGACGCGCTCCCGCTGGAGCGACTGCGCTCACCGCGCCTTCGCCTGCAGCGGACCAGCAGCGCGACCCCCTATGTCGACCTGGCCAGCCTGCGCCTGGGCCACCAGGATTTCGTCACCACCGTGCCGGGCAGCCGCACGCGCGCCAACCTGCGCCGCACGGCACGCAAGCTGATCGACCAGTTCGGTCCACTGGCCTGCTGCACGGCGCTGACGCTCGCCGACCGGCTGGCATTCTTCGACGAACTGGTCCGCCTGCACCAGGCGCACTGGGACGAGGATTCCGGCGAGCAGGGCGCGTTCGCCGATCCGCGCATCATCGCGTTCCACCGCGCCCTGATCGCGGCCTCCACGCAGGAGACCGGCGTCCATCTGATGCGACTGGAGGCGGGCGGCACCATCGTGGGCTATCTGTACCACCTGGTCTGGCGCGGCATCGCCTACTTCTATCAGGCCGGTATCAACTACCGGCAGATCGGCGGCACGGGAAGCCCGGGGCTGCTGCTGCTCAGCACGGCTATCAACGAGTTCGCCGGCCTTGGCTTCGACCGCTACGAACTGATGGCCGGCAACGCCGAGTACAAGCGCTCGCTGGCGATGGCCGAAGGCCGCATGGCGTGGCTGTCGGTGGACCGTGTGGGTTGGCGTGCACGCATCGTCGACCTGTACCGCCGCCGGCATGGCCAGGAGATCCCGCCGTGAGCGTATTGCGCACGCGGCTGCGGACGCTCGACGAACTGACTGCGGCCGACGTCGAAGCCTGGGACGGATTGGCGCGTGCCGCCGCGGCCTCCGTGCCTTTCCTGCTGCCGGGCTTCGTGCAGGCGGCCGCCCGCTGGTTGACGCCGGATGCGCCTCCGGTGGTGCTGACCATCGAGCGCGGAAACGACCTGCTCGCGTTGACGTGCCTGCAACGACGCGCCGCCAACCTGTTCGTGCCGATGCCGCACTGGCGCGCGTATCGGCATCTGCATGCGTTCCAGTCCGGCATCCTGCACCTGCCAGGCGAGGCCGGTGCCATCGCCATGGAATTCGCCCGCCTGATGCATCGGGGTAGTTGGCGCGAGCGCGCGATCGTGTGGCACAACATCGCCGCCGACGGCGAACTGTGGACGGCGTTACGCGAAGGAACGGGACTGCGCTGGAGCCAGACCGGCTTCTCGCGCCGGCCGGTGCTACGCCGCATTCCGGGTGATGTTCCGGCCGCCGCGCGGGTCCGGCCGAACGTGGCGAAGGACCTGCGTCGACGGTCGCGTCGACTGCAGGAACGCGGCGACGTCAGCCTGCGCATCCTAGAGGGACGCGAGGCGGATGCCGATGCGGCCACTCGCCACCTGGCCCTGGAGGATGCGGGCTGGAAGGGCGCGCAGGGCAGCTCGATGCTCGCGTCCGACGCGGAGCGCACGTTTTTCCTGGAAGCCAGTGCACGCTTGGCGGATCGCGGCCACATGGTGTTCGTCGAAACCCTGTGCGGCGACCGCGTGGTGGCTTCCAGCAGCAACCTGCTGTGCGGCAATGCGTTGAGCGGATTCAAGACGGGCTGGGATGCGGACTTCGCCAACGCCAGTCCCGGCAAACTCAACGAATGGCACCTACTGCAGGCCCTGGACGGGCGATGGCCAGAGCTGGCCCTGTTCGACAGCCAGGCCCACGAAGATTCCTACATGGGCGAGTTGCTGCCCGACCGCCAGCCCATGATCTCCGGCATCCTGCACGCGAGAGGACTGCAGCGTGGATTGATCGCCGCGGCGCGCCCGTTGCGCCCGCTCGCGTACAGGTGGGGGCACGATAACTGACGCCGCCCGGCATCACGCGATCTGTTCGCGATGCCAGGCGATCTCTTCGGCCGTCAGACGCAGGCGCCGTTGCGCGGGCCTGATCATGGTTGGTGCCGGAAATTCCTCGGGTGGCAGGCTGCGCCAGAACCATGCGTCGCCAATCCGCAGGCTGCGTACCGTCGCAAAGCGACTGAAGCCCATCGCATCGTGGGCCCGCAACGAAGGCCGGTTGGACACGCTCACGTCGGAGAAATACTCCATCGGCGTGGATTCGACGCTCATGCCCTGCCCCATCATCGCCACCAGCAGCCGCCGCCCGCGCCGCTTGGGCACCACGAATGCATCGCGCAGCCATACCTGGGATGGCGTCAGTGGCAGCAGCCAGGCAAGTTCGTCCATGTAGCGCGGCACGCCATGCAGCGCCCAGAACCATGCGACCAGTTCTTCGCCCTCGAGGATGCCGAAGCAGCGCATGCCGTGGTGATAGCGCCGCAGGATGCGTTCCGGTTTTCCCGACATTCCGTTGGCGCGGTACGCTGCCACCAGGCGGTCCATGTCCGCTTCCCGCAGTTCGATGAAGCGTTGCTCCTCCGACAGCGCCATCGTGCACTGTTTCGCCGCCGGCCGTCGCAGCAAGGCGATGGCATCGAAATGAATCATGGTGTGCTTTCCCCTTCTCGCACCCGATCTTCGAGGTGCCGCCGACGCGACATCCCCAGCCCTGCCAGCGCGTCCCCGACCAGGTCGCGCCCGACGCCCCACATCGCACCACCATACACAACCACGCCCACCAACACTTCGCCCGCCAACCGCCAGCCGATGGCCAGGTGGGCCTGCGTGGCCCAGCGCCAGGCCAGCACGGCCACGCTCATCAACGCACACGCCAGCGCAATGCGCAGACAGGGCGCCACCAGTCCCCGCAGGCGCAGACCGTCGGCGCGGCACGCACGCACCGTGAGCAGCCACTGCACCAGCGCGGCCACGCCGATGGCGCCCGACGCCAGCAGCACGCCGCCCTTCGACAGCAGCCACAACGACGACACCAGGGTCGCCATGGTCGCCACCTCGATCCACATCAGCCATTGATTGCGTGAATGCGCAGCGAGGAACGCGGACAGGATGAAGCTGCCCGTACCCGGCAGTGCTGCGATGGCGAGCACGCTCAACAGCGGCGCGACCTGCCACCAGGTCGGGGGCAGCAGCGCGGCGACCAGGGTAGGCGCGCATATCGCCAGGCCTGCCGACATCGGGAACAGGAGCAATGCCGCGAACGTCAGCGCACGCACCATCAGGGCGGGCCGCTCCTGCGGCGGGGCGCGCGTCACCGCCGGCACCATCACCGCGCCTATGTGCCCGCCCACATAGACCGCGGGCAACTGCGCAAGGTTGAACGCCATGCCATAACTGCCCGCGTCGTGCGCACCCACGAGCCGGAACATCAGCGGTTTGTCCCAGTAGCGCGCGCCTTCGCTCAGGACGATCTCGCCCGTGATCGGTGCGCCGAAGCGGAGAATGTCGCGCAGCCGCGCGGCAGATACCTTCACCGGCAGCAGCCAGTCGCGCAAGCGCGTGGCCGTGATCGTCGCGCCGGCGATGACGCAGGACTGGACGATGAAGGCGATGATCATCGCCTGACCGCCCAGCGTGGTCATGCTGACCAGCGAGACGGCCACCACCGCATAGGCCACGTCGCCCAGCGCGGTGCCCAGCGCGATCCGACCGAAGCGCAACTCGCGCGCGAGCAGCTTGTCCGGGATCGCGCCGAGGCGGCGGATACCGATGCCCAGCAGGGCGCCAGGCAGGTAGTCGGCCACCCGCGGGGCCTGCAGCCACTGTGCGAGCGTCGGCGTGGCCCACCAGAGCACTGCGATCATGGCGATGCCTGCAAGCAGGTAAACCATGCTCGCGGCGAAGATGGCTTCCCTCCCCTCGCCCCCCCGGACCACGACGTACTGGCCGCACCCCCATGCGGCGATCCAGTTGCCGGTCAGCGCGATGACCGTGGCCACGGTCACTTCGGCCACGATGTCCGGCGTCAGGTGGCGCGCGATCAGCAGGGTTCCGATCAGGCCCACCGCGCGTCCCGAAAGGCCACCGATGATGCCGAGTGCGGCGCCGGAAAAGATCTTTCGGTGATCGTTCAAGCAAGCGTCCCGTGCCGGTGCGTGTTTCCTGTGACCGGATGATCGCTCACGTCGTCTCCAGGCGCATCCCGCGCCGCCGCCAGCCTTCGCGCATCCACGCCATGACCGGTCGTTCGACGCCACGGTTCAGGCCCACAGCCAGCGCCAGCGACACGCTGGCCGCCACCAGGCATGCCAGCAACGCCGGCACGCCACGCTGCTCCAGCTGGTGGATCACCACGAAACCGATGGCCTGGTGTACCAGGTACAGCGCATACGAGATGCCGCCCAGGAAAACGAACAACCGCGTGTCGAGGAACCCGAGCCTGCCGCGGATGAACAAGGCGAAAATCGCGCAGCAGGCCAGCGCCACCGGCAGGAAGACCGGCCGCTCGCCGACCGCGATGGCCAGCAGCGCCAGCAGCACCATCACCAGGTTGAGCCGCCACTCGCCCGGATGGCGATGCATGCGATAGAACAGGATGCCCAGTGCGAAGAAGGGAATGAAGCGCAGGATCAGCAGTTCCCGCACCCAGTACGAGAAGTGCCAATGATGTTTCTCGCACAGGCCCTCGACCGTCGCCAACAGCAGCCATCCGCCGATGATCCAGTGGATGCGCCTGAGCTGGCCGACCACGAACCAGAACAGCATCTGCACGTAGAAGAACAGTTCGACCTGCAGGGTCCAGTAGGACCCGTCCAGATGCTCGGCACCGAGGATCTCCTGCACCATCGTGAAATTGAGCAGCAGCTCGCCCAGCGGAAGCTGCTGCATCGACAGCCCGGCGGCATACACCACGGCGGCAGTGAGCACGATGGCTGCCCAATAACCCGGAAAGAGCCTGGAGAAGCGCGACACCACGAAATCCATGGCGGTGCGCGTGCGCTCCAGTGTCATGAAGATCACGAAGCCGCTGATCAGGAAGAACAGGTAGACACCGTACTTGCCTACCCGCAGGTCGAGCGCCATGCCGCCCACATGGCCTATCTGCTCCTGATAACGCGTTGTGAAGTGGTAACCCAGCACGGCGACAGCGGCGATACCGCGCAGGGCGTCCAGTTCCACCATCCGCGAGGGCGTAGACGTTTCGTGACCCACCCTGTTCCCCTGCATCCGCATGACTCGGTTCTCATAACGCCAACCACGCCGTGCTTCGGACAGCATGGCCGCCTCTCCCTCACGGCTCCTGCATGCGTATCCTGATCGTCACCTCCCAGTTCCCGATCGCCGGCGAACCCAACCGCGGCCGCCCCGTCTACCAGACCGTGCGCGAGCTGTCGCGGCTCGCCGAGGTGAAGGTGATCAGCCCGGTCGCTTCGTATCCCCGCTGGGCACAGCCGCGCAGCTACCTGTATCGCCCCGTGGAAGATGCGCAGGTCGCGCCCGGCTGCGACGTGGACCATGTGCGCTATCCCGCGTTGCCGGCGATCAGCCGCCCTTTCAATGGCCATCTGTGTGCACGGGCGCTTGCCGCGCCGTTGCGCGCCTTCGCGCCTGACGTGGTGCTGGCCTACTGGCTGTATCCGGACGGCTACGGCGCGATGCGGGCTGCACACGCGGCCGGCATCCCCTTCGTCGCGGGTGCGCGCGGCTCCGATCTGCGCGTGCGGGATGCCATCAGCCGCCGCCTGACCCGACCCGTGGTCCGCGCGGCGCGCCGGCTGCTGGTGGTCAGCGAAGACCTGGGACGTGTTGCGGTCGACGGCTACGGTGCCGAACCCCATCGCATCCGCGCGATTCCGAATGGCTGCGATGCCAGTCTGTTCCACCCCGGCGACCGCAGCGCCGCGCGGCGCGCGCTCGGCGTGGCGGAGGATGCCGAGGTGGTGCTTTACGTGGGACGTCTCGTCGCCGAGAAGGGCCTGCGCGAACTGCTGCAGGCGTCGCGCCGCCTGGCGGCGCAGCGGCCGCGTGCCCGTGTGGTGCTGGTGGGTGAAGGTCCGCTGCGCGGCGAGCTGGACGCGGCGCTCGCCGCCGATCCCTCGTTGCCGCTGCAACTCGCCGGTGCGCAGGCACCCGCCGAAGTGGCGCGCTGGATGGTCGCTGCCGATGTCGTCACGCTGCCCAGCTATTCGGAAGGTCATCCGAACGTGCTGGTCGAAGCCCTGGCATGCGGCAGGCCCGTGGTGGCGACACCTGTCGGCGGCATCCCGGAAGTCGTGGATTCGGCCAACGGCGTGCTGGTTCCGGCCCGCGATGCGGACGCGCTGGCGGCCGCACTGGCGCAGGCACTGGAACGGAACTGGGACGAAGCCGCACTCGCGCGGCGCTTCTCCCGGGATTGGGAGCAGGTCGCCCGGGAAACCCTGGATGCATGCGGGGAAGCGCTCGCCGAAACGCATGCCGGCCGGGCGTACTACGCCACCGGCCAGGCCTGACAAGAACACGGACAGGGGAAGCAGCACATGTGCGGAATCGCAGGTTTCATGGGTCCCGGCGTCGTCTCGACGGAGGCGCGGCCCTGGCTTGAGCGGATGATCCAGCCACTGGCGCACCGTGGCCCGGACGGCTTCGGTTTCCACGCCGCGCCGAGTATCGGACTGGCACACGCGCGCCTGTCGATCATCGACCTTTCCACCGGCGACCAGCCCATCCACAATCCGCGCCGCACCGTGTGGACGGTGTTCAATGGGGAGATATTCAACTTCGTCGAACTGCGCAGGATGCTGGAGGACAAGGGCCACGTGTTCTACACGCAGTCCGACACCGAAGTGATCGTGCATCTGTACGACCGCTACGGCGAGGACTTCGTCCATCACCTCAACGGCCAGTTCGCCATCGCCCTGTGGGACAGCGAGCGCCAGCGCCTGGTGCTGGCGCGCGACCGGGCCGGCATCCGTCCGCTGTACTACACCCGCCAGCGCGGCCGCCTGTGGTTCGCCTCCGAAGTGAAATCGCTGCTGGCCGTGCTGCCCGAGTGTGCACACCTCGAACCGCAGGCGTTGCTGCAGACGCTGACCTACTGGGCGCCCGTGGATCCGGAGACGCTCTACCAGGGCGTGCAGAGCCTGCCACCCGGGCATGTGCTGACGGTGGAGCGCGACGGGCGCCAGCACCTGCGCCGTTACTGGGACTGGACGTTCCCCGACGCGGAGGCGACATCGCCTTCACGGTACCCGCTCACACTGGAGCAGGCCACGGCAGAGCTGCGCGAGCTGTTGGTAGATGCGGTGCGCCTGCAGCTGCGTGCTGACGTTCCGGTGGGCGCCTATCTCAGCGGTGGCCTCGACTCGTCCGGCATCGTCGCCCTGATCCGCGGCTTCACCGACACGCCGGTACGCACGTTCTCGGTGGCGTTCGAGGATGGCGAGTTCGACGAAAGCGCGCACCAGCAGGCGATGGTGCGGCATCTGGGCACCGACCACACCACGCTGATGTGCACGCGCCGCGACATCGGCAATGCGTTTCCGCGCCTGATCCGCCACACGGAAACACCCGTGCTGCGCACTGGGCCCGTCCCGTTGATGCTGCTGGCCGGCAGTGTGCGCCAGCACGGATACAAGGTCGTGCTGACCGGCGAAGGCGCCGACGAAGTGTTCGGCGGCTACGACCTGTTCAAGGAAGCCAAGGTGCGGCGCTTCTGGGCGCGCCAGCCCGACTCCCGCCTGCGCCCGCGCCTGCTGGAGAAGCTGTACGGCTACCTGCATAACTCGCCGGTGAGCAGTCCGGCGTTCGCGCAGTCGTTCTTCGGCCAGGGCATGGAGCACCTGCACCGGCCGATCTTCGCGCACGTCCCGCGCTGGACCACCTCGCAGCGTGCCTTCGCCTTCCTGGCGCCGGAACTGCGGACCATGGCCGCCCACTGGGATCCGCTGGAAGCCTACGAGCACACGCTGCCGCCGGAGATGGCGCGATGGAACGATCTCGCACGCGACCAGTACGTGGAAGCCAAGTCACTGCTGGCGGGCTACCTGCTGTCGTCGCAGGGCGACCGGGTGGCGATGGCGAACTCGATCGAGGGCCGTTTCCCTTACCTTGACCATCGCGTCATCGAATTCGCCAACCGCCTGCCGCCCAGCTTCAAGATCCGCGGCATGACAGAAAAGTACCTGCTGCGGCGCGCCCTGGCGGAACTGCTGCCAACGGATATCGTGCAGCGGACCAAGCAGCCGTACCGCGCACCGGACAGCCAGAGCTTCTTCTTCGACGGCAAGCCGCTGGACTACGTCGCCGAGCTGCTGTCGCCCGACGCGATCCGCGATGCCGGCTATTTCGACCCCGCGCCGGTCTCGCGGCTGGTGGAGAAGTGCCGGCTTGGACGGGCGACGGGCTTCGCCGACAACCAGGCATTCGTGGGTATCCTTTCCACGATGCTGGTGCACAGGCAGACCGTCGAGGCGCGCCTGTCGCCCACCCCGGCGGCACACCCTTCCGGCGCGGTCGCGTAGGACGCACACTCGGACATCTCGAGGGGATCAAGGCATGGATTGGCGGGTCAAGGGCACCATCCAGAAAATTCTCGGCGCGCTGCCCGGTGGGCACGGGCTGCACTTCCACCTGCAGCGCCGCTTCGGCGGCCTGCGCGATTTCGACCGTGAACTCGCGACCAAGGTGGACGACTGGGAAATCATGATCGGCCACCTGCGCGGCGCCGGCATCGTGCTGCCCGGCGTCCGCTGCTTCGAGATCGGTACCGGGTGGTACCCGACGTTCCCATTCGCCTGCTATCTGGCAGGTGCCGCACGCGTGACCACGTACGATCTCAATCCGCACCTGCGCATGGACCTGACGCTGCGCTGTGCGGACGTGCTCGGCCGTTTCCTCGACCGCATCGCCACCGCTGCCGGCGTCCCGCTCGCGGACGTCGAACAGCGCCATCGGCAGCTGCTCGACCGCCTGCGCGCGGACGCCGACCTCGAGACCGCCAGCGACGGCGTGATTCATTACCGCTCGCCGGCGGACGCCACCCGTACCGCGCTTCCGGACGGCGATGTCGATGTGGTGTTCTCCAACAGCGTGCTCGAACACGTGCCGCCGGATGTGATCGATGCGATGTATGCCGAAGCCATGCGGATCCTGTCGCCACGCGGCCTGATGTTCCATTCGGTCAATTGCGGCGACCACTACGCCTACGTGGACCGCAGCATCCATCAGTTGCACTACCTGAAGTACTCCGACAACCAGTGGCAGCGCTGGAACAACGCCTTTCTCTACCAGAACCGTCTGCGCGCGCACTGGTTCGTGGAGGGCGCGCGCAGGCACGGATTCGACATCGAACTGGACACGTCCACGACGCGGCCCGAGCGCATGCGCCAGCTCGCCGGCACGCCCGTGCACCCGCAGTTCGCCCACGTCCCGGCCGAGCAGCTGTGCATCACCAGTGTGGATTTCATCGCGCGCAAGCCGGCTGCGAGCGCGGCCGGCTGACCGTCGCGCGCTATTGCAACGCAGCCTGTGCCGGTGCGGTTGTTGCAGGCGCAGGTGCGATACGCAGCAGCTTGCCGTCGGGTGCCGGCGCATCCACCAGCACGTACAGCGCGCCATCCGGCCCCTGCCGCACATCGCGGATCCGCTGGTTGCGTTCGGTCAACAGACGTTCTTCGTGCACCACGCGGTCGCCCTCCAGTTCCAGGCGGATCAGCGCCTTGTCCGCCAGCGCACCCAGGAACAGGTTGCCCTTCCAGCCAGGCAACGCGTCGCCGGTGTAGAACACCATGCCGCTGAGACCGGGGGACTTCGCCCAGACATGGTGGGGCTGCTCCATGCCGGGCGCCGCCTTGCCCTGCGAACCCGGTACGGGCCGGCCGCTGTAGTCGATCCCGTGGGTGATCACGGGCCAGCCGTAGTTGAGGCCGGCTTTGGGCAGGTTGAGTTCATCGCCGCCCATGGGCCCATGCTCGGTGGCCCACAACTGGCGCGTCACGGGATGCAGGGCCGCACCCTGCACATTGCGATGCCCATACGACCAGATTTCGCCACGGGCACCGGCGCGTGACACGAAGGGATTGTCGGCCGGCACCGTGCCATCGGCATGGATGCGCGCGATCTTGCCCGAGAGCTTGTCCAGCTCCTGCGCCGTGGCCGCACCGACGCGATTGTCGCCCTGGGTGACGAACAGGTTGCCCTGGTCGTCGAACACCAGCCGTGCGCCGACATGGGTGCCGTGCGAGAGCTTGGGCTCCTGCCGGTACACGACGGTCGACTCGATCAGCGCATCGCCCTGCAACTTGCCGCGCACGACCGCAGTCCCCGCCTTGTTGCCGCGGAAATTGGGCTCGGCGAAGGCCAGGTAGATCCAACCGTCCTGCGGGTAACCGGGTGACAGTGCGACGTCCAGCAGCCCGGCCTGTCCGTCGACGAAGATCTCCGGCAACCCGGTGATGGGGGCCGACACGCTGCCGTCGGCGGTGATCCTGCGCAGTCGTCCCGCCCGTTCTGTGACCAGCATGCCGCCGCCGGGCAGGAAGGCGAGCGACCACGGATGGTCGAGGCCGACGACCTGTTCCGACACCACGAAATCCTGCCTCTCCGACGCGTAGGCCGTTGGCGCCGGATCCTGCACCGAGCGGGGAGGCGCCGCGGGCGCCGCGACGGGATCGGCCTGGCGGCACGCCGCCAGCGCCAGGACCAGCAGACACAGGGAGAAACGCATCGTGTACTCCTGTCGGTGCGGATACTGGGCGGCGATGGTAGCACCGGCGGATCGGCGACCAGCACCCCATCCGGATGGCCGGTGATACGCGGAACCGCCGTTCATGTGAGCAGCAACGGAACAAGAAGCGTTGGGGAAACCATGCCGCAGAAGCAGCAGATCAAAACCTTCATCCTGCAGAACTTTCTCTTCTCGGATGACCCTTCCGCCGTGGGCGATCAGGATTCGCTGATCCAGGGCGGCATCATCGACTCGACGGGGATCCACGAGCTGGTGTTCTTTCTGGAGGACGCGTTCAAGCTGCAGATCGCGGCGGAAGAGATGACACCCGCCAACTTCGATTCCATCCAGACCGTCGACGCGTTCGTCTCGCGCAAGCTGGCCGGCTGACCCGTCGCGCACGCCGTCGCCATGGAGCGTCTCGCCACCCGACTCGCGCGGATCGCACGTACCACGCCGCAGCGCGCCGCGATGGTGGAGGGTGGGCGCACGATCGACTACGGCACCTTCTGGTCGCAAGCGTCCGGCTTCGCGCACTACCTGCGCCAGGCCGGCCTGCAGGCCGGCGAACGCGTGGCGCTGGTGCTTCCGAACAGGATCGAAGCCGCCGTGGCGCTGTATGGCATCTGGCTGGCCGGCGGCGTCGCCGCGCCACTGAATGCCCAGGCACGTTCGCGCGATTTCATACCCTGGCTACGCCACTGCGGTGCGCACTTCGTAGTGCATGAAAGTGGCCATCGCGACATGGAGCAGACCTTCGCGCAATGGGAAGACGGGACTCCCGCGCCGCAGGTGATCGCGCTGGCGCCGGACGACGGCCTGCCTGTGGTCGAGGGCGACGAAGACTGGCCGCAGCGCGACGCCGACGACACCCTGGCGCAACTGCTCTACACCTCGGGCACCACAGGTGAGCCCAAGGGTGTGATGCTGAGCCATGGCAATCTCGCCGCCAACACCGATGCCGTCATCGCTTACCTGGACCTGACGCGCGACGACGTGATCGTCAGCGTGCTGCCGTTCTACTACGCCTATGGCGCATCGGTGCTGCATACCCACCTGGCCAGCGGTGCGTGCATCGTGCTTGGCCCGGGCATGGTCTTTCCGATCCAGGTACTCGACGCGCTGCAGCACCACCGCGCAACCGGTTTCTCCGGCGTTCCGTCCACCTATGTGTTGCTGATGGACATGCTGGAGCGCCGCAGCCACGACCTGTCTTCGCTGCGTTACCTGACGCAGGCGGGAGGCGCGATGGCGCCCGCCGTGGCCGACCGTGTCCGCGCCGTGCTTCCGGATGCGCGCCTGTTCCTGATGTATGGCCAGACCGAAGCCACGTCACGGATCAGCTGGCTTCCGCCGGAACGTCTGGACGACAAGCGCGGCTCGGTCGGCATCCCGGTGCAGGATACGCAGTGGCGCATCCTGCGCGAGGACGGCAGCCCCGCCTCGACGGGCGAAGCAGGCGAAGTCTGCGTGCGTGGGCCCGGCATCATGCGGGGCTACTGGAACCATCCCGCCGGCACCGGAGCGGTCCTGCGCGATGGCTGGCTGCATACCGGTGATCTCGGCCATGTCGACGCCGACGGCTATCTGTTCCTGCAGGGCCGACGCAGCGACATGATCAAGACCGGTGCCCACCGCGTGCACCCCAACGACGTGGAAGAAGTCATCGCAGAACTTGCCGGCATCCGCGAAGTGGCGGTGGTCGGCGTCGACGACGTCACGCTGGGCCAGGTCATCAAGGCCTTCGTGGTGGCGGACGAATGCATCCCCCGTGCGGAAGACCGCATCAAGGCGCACTGCCGTGCACGCCTGCCGGCCTACAAGATTCCCCGACACATCACCTTCGTCGAAGCCCTGCCGCGGACTGCATCCGGCAAGGTAAGACGCGTCCAACTGACGGAGCAGACCACGACACCATGAGCCAGCTCGATCACCATGTCCTCGACATCGACTACCAGAGCGAAGCCGATCGCATCGCCGCACGCCTGCGCGAGATCACCGCGCGCCAGCTGCACCGGCGCGGCCTGGTCGTCGCGATCTCCGGCGGCATCGACAGCTCGGTCAGCGCCGCGCTCGCGGTGCGCGCGTTGGGGCCCGACCGCGTGTTCACGCTGATCCTGCCCGAACAGGATTCCTCCGACGACAGCGCCGCGCGCGCGCGCATCCTCGCCGAACACCTGGGCGTGCGGACCGAGACGGTGGACATCGCCCCCGCCCTCGCGGCCATCGGCTGCTACCGCGCCCGCGACGAAGCCGTCCGCAACACGCTGCCCGAGTACGGCGAGGGTTGGAAGTTCAAGATCGTCATCGACGGCGGCACGGAAGGCCGCATCAACCGCTTCCGCCTGGTGGCGCAGTCGCCGGATGGCGTGCTGCACGAACGCGACCTGGCTCTGGCCGACTACCTGACCATCGTCGCCGCCACCAATTTCAAGCAGCGCATCCGCAAGACGCTGGAGTACTTCCATGCCGACCGCCTCAACTACGGCGTAGTCGGCACGCCCAACCGCGTGGAGTACGACCAGGGATTCTTCGTCAAGAACGGCGACGGCTCGGCGGACGTCAAGCCGATCGCGCACCTGTACAAATCGCAGGTGTACGGCATGGCGCGCCACCTCGGCCTGCCCGAGCGCGTCTGCGCCGCCATACCGACCACGGACACCTACAGCCTGAGTCAGGGCCAGGACGAGTTCTACTTCGCCCTGCCCTACCAGCAGATGGACCTCGCCATCTGGGCGCTCAACCATGGCCGCCCCGCCAGCGAGCTCGCCGTCGCCCTGGGCATCACGCCGGCGCACGCGCAGGCCGTCTACGACGACGTCCGCAACAAGCGCCGCACCACGAAGTATCTGCACATGGCGCCGGTGTTGGCCGGCGACGTTCCCGAACTGGACTGAGCGATGAACGCCATGCCCACCCCGCCGCAGTACCTCGTGGAAGCCGGCCTTCCGGCGCGCGACCGGGAGACGGTGCTGTCGTTGTGGCGTGGCAATCTGGGCCAGGACGCCCGGATGACGGCAAAGTACGAATGGTTCTACCTGCGGTGCCCGCATGGCGAGCCGCTGTTGCAGTTGCTGCTCGATGTCCCGACGCAGACGCACGTGGGCACGGCATCCGCAGGCAGGCGCCGCCTCGTATGGCAGGGGCGGGAACTGCGTGGCGGCGTGCTCGTGGACCTCGCCGTGCTGCCCCAGCATCGTTCACTGGGGCCCGCACTGATGCTGCAGCAGGGATTGATCGCGGCTGCGGGTGAGGCGCTCGATGTTCTCTACGGCTTCCCGAATCCCAAGGCCGCCCCGGTTTTCAAGCGGATCGGGTATGCCCAGTCCGCGCATCTGGTGCGCTACGCACGCGTGCTGCGCCACGCCCACTATCTTCGCAGCCGCCTGCCAGGCTGGCTCGCGTCCCCCGCAGGCTGGGCCGCCGACAGGGTGGTCGCGCTCCGCGATGCATGGTCGCGCCTGCGCGGACCGGCGCTGCGCTCGGCATGGACGGACCAGGCCGATGCCCGCATCGATGCCGTGTGGGCGGACTCCCACAAGGGCGACGATGTCATGGCGGTGCGCGATGTCGGCCATCTGCGCTGGCGCTTCGACGAATCTCCGCTGGCGACCACCCGCTATCTGCTGGTGAAGCGCGCACACGACCGTGCCCTGCAAGCCTGGTTCGCCGTGCAGCGCATCGAGGGTACACTGCATGTGCGCGACTTCTGGTCCCTTGATGGTGCCAACGGCATGGCGGCGATGCACGTGGGGGAGCTGCTTCGTGCCGCGCGTACGCTGGGCTGCGCCGCCGTCTCGGTGGAAATGTGCGCATCGGACGTACAACGCAAGGGGTGGCAGGCGCTGCATTTCGTCGAGCGTGGACGGCGACCGGTGTTCACGCGCTGGAGTTCGTCGGACGAACCTGCAGCCGCCGCGTCGCTGTTCCTGACCTCGGCGGACGAAGACGAATAACACACACGCAACGCCCGTGCCTGACAGCCTCAGGCCAGGCGACGCGCCTGGCGCCGGAACAGGTACAGCGCCAGCCAGTCTTCGCGGAACCGCCCCTTGGCATCGACGACCGCATCGGTTTCGAAGCCGGTTCGACCCAGCAGCCAGCCAACCCCCGTCGTCGTGGGATTCAGTACCGGCACGCTGGTGAACAGCAATTCGTAACCGGCTTCGCGCGCCCGCTGCGCGATGGTGTCATCGAATGATCCATGCGGGAAAGACATAGACTCCGCATTGGCATGCGGCTGCCCCAACTGCCTGGCGAGCGATGCGCGCGCGCCGGCAAGTTCCGCATCCAGATCATCCGCAAGCCTCATCGGCGTATGGGTCTTGCCATGCAGGCCCAGGGCCACGCCCCCGGCCTCCAACTGGTGTAGTTCCTCGACCGTGACCATGTGCCGGTGCCCGTCATCGAGCCGTGTCATGAAAGGTGCCAGCACACGCTCGCGCAGATCCGCTTCCAAGGCTTCGATACGCGCAATCACCTCGCGCAACGCACCGATGGTTTCATCGACCTCTGTCGCCGGTGCCGCATCGACCGGCAGGGCGGTCGCCAGTTCGCGTACGCCCAGCGCACCGCGACGCCAAGCGCCGATGAGGCGCTCCTGGAAGAAAGGTTGCCGGGTTCCCACCGCATCCGCCACCACGAACAGCAGCGCCGGCAAGCCTGCCCGCTTCAACGCGGGAAGCGCGTAGTGGGCATTGTCGGCCCATCCGTCGTCGAAAGTGATCAGCAAGGATCTCGGCGGCAAGGGTGTGCCCGTCCTGCGCGACACCAGCACCTGCTCCAGCGACACCACGCTGTAGTGGCGGCGGAAGAATGCCAACGACTGTTCAAGCCAGCGCGTGGCAAGCGTGTAGTCCGGGTCGCAGGTCGCCCAGCGCGGATCGTCCGGACTCAAGGTACGATGGAACATCACCACCGTCAGGCTGTCCGCATTGCGCAGCCGGTGATAGAGGCCGAGCAATCCGCTCGTGTACAACAGCTTCTTGGAGACGTCCTTCAGCATGGCGCCCGACATCGAAGTTTCAGTGATTATACCGACGTACAACCGTCGGGACCTGTTGCCGCGCGCCATCGATTCCGTGCTGGCGCAGACCCGCCGCGTCGACGAGATCATCGTGGTGGACGACGGCTCCACCGACGGCACGGCCGACATGCTGCAGGCGCGCTACGGCGAGCGAGTGAAGCACGTATGGCAATCCAACGCCGGCGTCTCGGCCGCGCGCAACCATGGCCTCCGCCTCGCCCGTGGACGCTATCTCGCCTTGCTCGACAGCGACGACGAGTGGTTGCCGGAGAAGACCGCACTGCAGGTGGCCTTCCTCGAATCCAGGCCGGACTTCGGCATGGTCGTCTGCGACGTCGAGCGCATCGATGGCGATTACCGGCATATCGACGTCTTCCATCGCCGCGAGGTGATCCGTGAGAATGGCTGGGCGCTGCGATGGTTGCTGCACAACCCGGCGTTGATTCCGGCGTCGGTCATGCTCCGCCGGCAGGTGGTGGACCAGCTGGGCGGGTTCGATGAGACATTGCGCACTGCCGAAGATCTCGAGTTCCACCTCAGGGTCGCACGCCACTGGCCGATCGGCGTCGTCGAACAGGCCCTCGTGCGCGCGATGCGGGGGCACGAAGGCCTGTCGGCAGCCAGCAGCACGTACGATGATTATGTCCGCGTGGTGGAAGCCGCTGTCGCCAGTGCCCGTGGCTCGCTCGACGACGGCGAACTGGACGCGGCGCTCGCCGGCACCTATCTGCGCAATGCGCGCGGCATGCTGATACGCCGCCGCTGGGTTGCGGGCGCCAGGCTGGCCAGCCGCGCCTGGCGGCTCTCGCGGGACAGGGGACAGCGTCGCGAAATCCTGGCCCTGTTGCCGTTCGGCCTGAAGCGCTTCCTGCGCGGCCTGCTCCCGGCCGGTTGAATTTCCCTTCCGCATGCGCGGCCGCTCAGCGCGCGCCGCGGCCGAACAGCACGACCTCTACGGTCTGAAGCAGGATCATCACGTCGAACACCAGGCCATGGTTCTTGACGTAGAAAAGATCGAACTTGAGCTTCTCTTCCGCATCGCGCACCGAAGCGCCGTAGGGGTAGCGTAGCTGCGCCCACCCGGTCAGGCCGGGCTTGACGCTGTGTCGCACGCCGTAATAACGCACTTCATCGTTGAGCATGTCGACGAAATGCGGACGCTCCGGTCGCGGCCCCACGAAGCTCATGTCGCCGCGCAGCACCGCGATGAGCTGCGGCAGTTCGTCCAGGCGCGTCTTGCGGATGAAGCGTCCCACCCGCGTGCTGCGGTCGTCATCCTTGCTGGCCCAGATCGCGACACCGCCCTTCTCGGCATCCACCCGCATGCTGCGGAACTTGGTCAGCGTGAAATGTCGCCCACGCTCGCCCACGCGTGTCTGGCTGTAGAAGACAGGCCCGCCCGACTCGAGCCAGACAGCGAGACCCACGAGGACCATCAGCGGCCAGCTGACCAGCAGCAGCGCGCCCGCCGCGAGCAGGTCGAAGAAGCGCTTGCTCAGGCGACGTGGCGTGGAGTAATCGAAGCCCCCCGAGAACACCAGCCAGGACGGATCCACCGCGTTGAGCTGCACCATGCCCGCTTCGCGTTCGAAGAAGCTGGACAGGTCGACCACGGATATCCCCTGCTGTACGCACTGGAGCATCTGCTCCATGGGTAGCCCGCCGCGACGTTCATCGGGCGCGATGACCAACTCGTCGATCAGCAGGCGCTCGGTGAGGGCATGCAGTCCTTCATCCCCCATGTGGACCAGCATGTCCTCGCGTACCAGCACGGGCTGGCCCGGCACCGGCACGAATCCCACGACAGAGAACGTGCGACGGTCCGAGCGGCGCCGCATGCAGGAATTGATCAGGTCCGCATTGCGGCCTGCACCGAGAATCAGGACGCGCTGCTTCAGGACGTCCGAATGGAACACCCGCACCCACCCGATGCGCACCACCACGATGCTGACGACCCCGATGCCCAGCGAAATGGCCAGCACGCCGCGACCGAGATAGGCCTGCGGCACGAGGTAGTACAGGACGACGAGCGCGATGCCACCAAACGCGAACGAAAGCGCAAGGCGCAGGGCGAAGTCCATGCGCGTATGCCGGACATGGGTCTGGTAAAGACCGAAGGCGGTCATGGAGCCGGTGATCGCCAAAGCCACCAGTGCGGCGCGCCATGGCGTTTGCTCCAGGAACATCACCTGGTATTCGGGATCGGTGTGGAAGCGGATCCACGCCGCTGCCATCACGGCTGCGAACAGTACGACCACTTCCCCCAACCACAAGAATCGGATGACCCGATCCTTGCGGCTCTTGTGCGTTGCCTTCATCGACGTCCCCTGCTGCCGCACCGGCCAGCACCCCCGGCCCGTACCGCGATACGTTTCATTCCGTCGCCACGCGGCCAACCCCTTGCGGGGAAGACCATCGCCCTGGCTCCGGCACGTCTTCTTACCTCCGACACACCTCCTCGAACGTGACTTTCCGCCAGTGCCGGACACGGGAACAAAAAAAGGCCGCCCCGAAGGGCGGCCTCTGGTCGTAACAGGGGAAAACGACCGCGCGTCAGCGGCGGACAACGCCCCGTCGGTAACGTGCAGCGGGCGCCTGCCGCCAGCGCGGCCGCTCGCGGACGGCAGGCAGCGTGACCGGCGCAGGCGTGGCAACGGCCGGCTGCGACGCGGTCGCCGGCTGTGCCACCGTTCCCGCCGGGCGTGAAGGGATCAACGGTTGGGACCCATTCACCCGGATCGGATCGGAGACCTGGTCAATGTCGAACTGCTCGAATGCCCCGACATCGATGCGGTTCTCCAGCAGAAGACGTGCGTGCGCATCCCCGGTCGCGAGCTTGGTCCGCAACGGCGGATCGAACGCCGGCAACAGTTGCGGCGACGGGAACGGGAACGCAGTAGGCGTGACGGGTGTGCTGTTACCCGTGTTCAACAGCGGGCTGCCCGCACGAGGGCGGAGGTTGCGCTGTGCCAGGTCGACGAACATCGGGTCGCTCCCCCGCAGGGTGCCCGTCCACTCCGTCGGCACCATCGCCGCCGCTGTTTGCACCCAGTTGTTGGAGCCGGCGACCTTGCGGCCATCCGACCATGGCTCCCTGCTCTGCGGGCCACAGTACGGCGTGTCGACATTGCTCGCTGGATTCTCGCGGACGATGCTGGGCGCACTGCCCGCTGCCGGCTGGTAGATCACATTGTTGTGCATCTCCAGCGAGCCCTGGCCCAGCTGGACCAGCACGGCGTTGGCCGTGCCGGAACGGTCCATCAGGATGGTGTTGTTCACCAGGCGCGTGCGGCCCTGGTTGCGTCCGTTGAGATCGCCGCCAATGCGCAACGCATTGCCCGAACGACTCGTCGAGCGATGGATGATGACGTTGCCGACGAGTTCGGCGTCTTCGCGCCGGAGATCCGCGGTCCAGCCGGACTTCTGCGTCTCGCAGTCGGGTCCGATCAGCTCGACTTCGTGCAGGTCCGACCCCTCGATCCAGTTGTAGTGGATTTCGGCACGCTGGTGGCGTACACGCACCAGCACGCCGCCGGTGGCGCTGTGCACGTAGTTGTAGCGCATCCTGAACACGGTGTCCGGATAGGCCACCTCGTCGGACTGCATGTAGATCGCATGCCGGCGGTCGCCCTGTCCCGAACGGGCGATCTCGCTGTACTCGAGCGTGAACGATCCGGAGTTCTGGTCGGCGCCCAGGATGCCGTGGGAGGGACAATCATGCACGTAGGCATCGCGCACCGTGGCGTTGTGCGCTTCGCTGAAAATGCAGGAACTCGTTCCGCCGGTCACTTCGAAGCCTTCGAACACGACGTGGTTCGACTGCTGGAACTTGATGGTATGGGTGCCCCCCGAAAGCACCGGCCGGGTTGCCCCGGCGACGCGGCGCCACCTGATCGTCACTGGGCTGGCTTCGGTCCCGCTGTCATCGCTGCCCACCACGATATTGCCGGCATAGGTCGCATTGCCGTCCACTTCGACGATGTCGCCAGGCGCCAGATTGACGCTATTGAAGAGGGTCGTGAGCTGCGTATAGGTGCGCCCCGGGCCAACGTTGTAAGTCGCGGCAGCCGCGCTCAAGGGGACAGCCGCCAGCAGCCCCAGCCCAAGCAAGGGTTTTGAGAAATGCATCAAATGGACTCCCGCGATTGCTCGCGTTCTGTTGTTTCCCCTGCCCGATCATTGTCCCGAGGCGGGCGTGAACAGCCCGCTAATCCAGACCTTCAATGGGCGCTGCGGATGAGACGAGCGCCCCATTTCGGTGATCGGACTTGTCTTCAATTACGCGAAGGACCCCCGAAGGCGGCCGCAGCATCGTGCTGAAGGAATCTTTCGATCAGGTTATTGACGGGTGAAAGTCGTTCGTGCAAAATTCCGCTTCTAACGAAACGCGCCCGTAGCTCAGCTGGATAGAGTACCTGGCTACGAACCAGGCGGTCGGGAGTTCGAATCTCTCCGGGCGCGCCATTTTCGAAACAGGCTGACTTAGGTCAGCCTGTTTTTTTTCGTCCGCCCGAAGACAAGCGTCACTCCGTTCGCATAAAAAAAGCCCCGCAATGCGGGGCTTTTTCAAACTGGCGGAGTGAGAGGGATTCGAACCCTCGATAAGGCTTTTGACCCTATACTCCCTTAGCAGGGGAGCCCCTTCGGCCACTCGGGCATCACTCCGGTTTTTCAACACGTTGCAGCCATGCTGCAGCGGCCGCCTAGAATAGCGACTCGCCGCTCGGGCGGCAAACAAATTCACTCCGAAGTGACGTTTTCCGAACCTGCAGGCGACGCGATCTCCTCACCGCGCTGGATGCGCTGGTAGATTTCTTCGCGATGCACGGCCACATCCTTGGGCGCGGTGATGCCGATACGCACCTGATTTCCTTTCACGCCAAGCACGGTCACTGTGACCGAATCACCGATCATCAGGGTTTCGCCGACACGGCGGGTCAAGATCAACATGTTTCTTCTCCGTAATCCGGCAAGGATAGTGCCGGGGGCGCGCCAGCCTTGTGAAAATGGGCCGACAGCTTCCTGGTACATTCATGAACCTAAAGCATGGTAGCGGCCGGGGGCACACGGCCGCAAGCGCCGTATGGTCGAATGGCGGATCAGCCAAGGCGTTGCTGGACCCATCCCGGAACGCCCGCAAGAGCCGTGGTAAGGGCGGGCCCGTCCTCACCACCACCCTGGGCGAGGTCCGGGCGACCACCGCCCTTACCCCCGATCTGACTGGCGATATGTGACAGTAGTTCCCCCGCCTTGACCCGTCCCGTTGCTGCACCGTTCACGCCTGCCACCAGCGCCGCCTTGCCGTCTGCGGTGCCGGCGAGGACGATCACTGCGTCACCCAATTGCTGCTTCAGACGGTCCATGGCATCGCGAAGCGCCTTGGCGTCGAAACCTTCCAACCGCGAAGCGAGGACACGGATACCCCCTACCTCGACGGCCGAGCCGCCCAGGTCCGACGTGGCGTTGGAGGCCGCCCTGGCTTTCAGGGACTCCAGTTCCCTCTCGAGCTTCTTCTGCCGGTCGGCCAGCGCCCGGATCTTCTCGACCACCTCACCGGTGTTGCCGCCCAGCAGGCCGGCCGCTTCGGCAAGCCGGCGCTCCTCGTCGGCCACATAGTCGAGCGCACCCTGCCCCGTCACCGCCTCGATGCGGCGCACGCCAGCGGACACGCCACTTTCACCGACCAGCTTGAACAGGCCGATGTCACCAGTGCGGCCGACATGGGTACCGCCACAGAGTTCGGTGGAGTAATCGCCCATCTTCAGCACACGCACGTGTTCGCCGTATTTTTCACCGAACAACGCCATGGCGCCGAAATCCAGTGCTTCCTGCATGCCCATGTGATGCACTTCGGCTGCGCTGTTGGCACGGATCTGCGCGTTGACGCGACGTTCGACCTCAGCCAGTTCCACCGCCGTCATCGGCTGGAAATGGGAGAAGTCGAAGCGCAGGCGATCCGGTGCGACGAGCGAGCCCTTCTGCTGGACGTGCGTGCCGAGCACTTCGCGCAACGCCGCATGCAGCAGGTGGGTGGCGGAATGGTTCAGGATGGTGCTGGCGCGACGTTTCGCGTCCACCGATGCCACCACATGGTCGCCAAGCTTCAGCGTGCCCTTGGCGACACGGCCGGCGTGCCCATGGAACTGGCCCGCGAACTTCAGCGTATCCGCAACATCGAACTCGACACCCTGCTCGGCCAGCACGCCGGTGTCGCCGACTTGGCCGCCGGATTCGGCGTAGAACGGTGTCTTGTCCAGGATAACCACCGCCTCTTCGCCCGCTTCCACGGACGGCACCGGGCGCCCGTCCTTCAGGAGCGCGACGACCTGCAGGCCGCCAGCATCCAGGTGGTCGTACCCGAGGAAGAGCGTGGGCGAGAGCTGGGCTACGAGGTCGGCGGGCAGGCCGGTATTCGAGGTGAACTTGCCGGCGGCACGCGCGGTTTCCCGCTGTTGCTCCATCGCTGCATCAAACCCGGCCATGTCCACGGTCAACCCACGCTCACGTGCGATATCTGCAGTGAGGTCGACCGGGAAGCCGTACGTGTCATACAGCCGGAACGCATCGGCGCCCGGGATGACGCCATTGGCTGCGCGCGCAGCGACGTCGTCGAAGATGCGCATGCCGGAATCCAGCGTCTCCGCGAACCGCTCTTCCTCTGCCTTGAGCGCGCGCTCGACCAGTTCGCGAGCGGCGGGCAGTTCAGGATAGGCATCGCCCATCAGGTCCGACAGCGTGCCGACCATCCTGTGGAAGAACGGCTGCCGCACGCCCAGCATCCAACCATGGCGCAGCGCGCGACGGATGATCCGTCGCAGCACATAACCCCTGCCCTCATTGGAAGGCAGCACGCCATCGACGATGAGGAAGCTGCACGCGCGGATATGGTCCGCGATGACGCGCAGCGACTTGTTCTCGAGATCGGCCGTGCCGGTCAGTTCGGCGGCCGCGCGGATCAGGCCCTGGAACAGGTCGATCTCATAGTTCGTGTGGACGTGCTGAAGCACAGCCGCCAGGCGCTCCAGGCCCATGCCTGTATCGACGCAGGGTGCCGGCAGCGGTATCAGCGTGCCGTCGGGTTGACGGTCGAACTGCATGAAGACGTTGTTCCAGATCTCGATGTAGCGATCACCGTCTTCATCCGGCGAGCCCGGCGGACCACCCGCGATATGGTCGCCGTGATCGTAGAAAATCTCGGTGCAAGGGCCGCAGGGCCCGGTGTCGGCCATCTGCCAGAAATTGTCGGATGCGTAAGGCGCGCCTTTGTTGTCGCCGATGCGCACAATGCGCTCGGCCGGCAGGCCGATCATGTCGTGCCACAGGTCGTAGGCCTCGTCATCGGTGTGGTACACCGTGACCAGCAGCCGTTCCTTGGGCAGCTTCCAGACCTCGGTCAGCAGTTCCCATGCCCAGCCGATGGCCTCCTTCTTGAAGTAATCGCCAAAGGACCAGTTGCCCAGCATCTCAAAGAAGGTGTGGTGGCGGGCCGTGTAGCCAACCGAATCCAGGTCATTGTGCTTGCCGCCCGCGCGTAGGCAGCGCTGCACGTCAGCCGCCCGCACATAACTGCGCTTCTCGGCGCCCAGGAACACGTCCTTGAACTGCACCATGCCGGAATTGGTGAACAGCAACGTAGGGTCGTTGCCGGGCACGAGCGAGGCTGACGGCACAATGGTATGGCCCTTCCCGGCAAAAAAGTCGAGGAAGTCCTGGCGGATCTGGCGGGTGCTGAAGGTATTGGGAGTGGTCATCTGGCAGGCATTGGCTGGAAGGCGCATCTCCGCGCCGCTCTCTCCGCTACATGCGGGTGCGGCGAGGTGGAGGCAACCCAATGCTCTAGATTATCAGGCCGCCCCGTCCCAGTCCTCAGCCTCCAGCCGACTCGCGGCACGGACGGCGGCGCCATCGAAGCCGCGCCGGATCAGGAAATCCGCGATCTTGCGCCGTTGAGCCAGGTCGATCTGGCGGGCTGGACCGAAACGACGGCGGACGAGGTCGCACGCCGCTTCGGTCCAGTCGCCATCGAAGGTGGCCATGGCCGCCGCCACCGCCTCGCGGTCCAGCCCATGCGTGGACAGCTCGGCCTTTATACGTAGCGGACCATAACCACCCGAGGCCCGGCTTCGGACAAGGGCCTCCGCAAAGCGCGTGTCGCTCTGCCAACCCTCATCCGCCAGCCGGTCCACGGCCGATCGCACATCGGCCGCTTCCACTCCACGGGATGTCAACTTGCGGGACAACTCCCGCCGGGAGTGCTCCCGACGGGTCAAGAGCCCGAGCGCGCGCTGCAGGGGTGTCTGCTCGACCGGCTTGCGCCGGCGGCGTCCTGCCCCCGGCGCATCTCCTGCTTCATCGACCATGACGCGCGTCCGGTTCACCCATCGCGGTGCTTATTCGCCGTCGTTGTCGGCACTTTCTTCGCGCTGCGCTTCGGCGGGCTGGAACTTCTCGCGCAGTTCGGATTCCAGCTTGGCGGCGATGGCAGGATTCTCGCGCAGGAAGGTCCGGGAATTGTCCTTGCCCTGGCCGATGCGCTCGCTGCCATAGCTGTACCAGGCGCCCGCTTTGTCGACCAGCTTGGCTTCCACGCCCATGTCGATCAGTTCACCTTCGCGACTGATGCCTTCGCCATAGAGGATCTCGGTAAAGACCTGCTTGAACGGAGGCGCCAGCTTGTTTTTGACCACCTTGATCTTGGTCTGATTGCCGATGATCTCATCACCTTTCTTGATGGAGCCAACGCGGCGAATGTCCAAGCGAACCGAAGCGTAGAACTTCAGCGCATTGCCGCCGGTGGTGGTCTCGGGGCTCTGCCCGGGCATCATCACGCCGATCTTCATACGCAACTGGTTGATGAAGATGACGGTGGTGTTCGAGCGCTTGATATTGCCGGTGAGCTTGCGCAGGGCCTGGCTCATCAGGCGCGCCTGCAGGCCCGGCAGCTGATCGCCCATCTCGCCTTCGATCTCGGCCTTCGGCGTCAGTGCTGCCACGGAGTCGATGACCACGATGTCGACGGAGCCGGAACGCACCAGCATGTCGGCGATTTCCAGCGCCTGTTCGCCGGTATCCGGCTGCGACAGCAGCAGGTCATCCACATTCACACCCAGCTTGGCGGCGTAGATCGGGTCCAGCGCATGCTCGGCGTCGATGAATGCGGCGGTGCCACCCTGCTTCTGGCACTGGGCGATGGCCTGCAGGGTCAGGGTGGTCTTGCCGGAGGATTCCGGACCGTAGATCTCCACCACACGACCACGCGGCAGTCCGCCGATGCCCAGGGCGATGTCCAGCATCAGCGAGCCGGTGGGGATGATTTCCACGGGCTCGATGACCCGGTCACCCATGCGCATCACCGAGCCCTTGCCGAACTGGCGCTCGATCTGGGTCAGTGCGGCGGAAAGGGCGCGCTTCTTGTTCTCATCCATTGTCGTGGTCCTAGTCAAGGTGGTCAGGTGCGATCAGTGTGGGGAGCGGCCATCGCACAGGTTGCGACGGGACGGGCATGGGAGAAATTAGTTGCTCGCGGTAGCTGCGTGGATCGGCGCTCACCGCAGAGAGAGGTCGGGAAACACCGCGTTTCGATGCGGGAAGGCGTCTCGGCCGATCTCGCGCCAGACGTCACCGGTTGGGCCTCACCAGGCCGCAGTACAGGCCTTCGATGGCAAAGTCCTGATCAGGCAGTACCTCGATGGGGGCATAGTCGGGATTGCGCGGCAGCAGACGGATGCGGTCCTTGCCGATCTTCAAGAGCTTGACGGTGATGGCGTCGTCGATCCGCGCCACCACGATCTGGCCCGACCGTGCATCGTGCGTGCGATGCACCCCGATCAGGTCGCCGTCGAAGATGCCTTCGTCCCGCATCGAGTCGCCCTTGACCTTCAACAGGTAATCCGGCGCGGGCGCGAAGAAAGCCCGGTCCAGCAGCACGTAGTCGTGGTGCCCCGCGTCCGCGCCGATCGGCGAACCCGCCGCGACCTGCCCCAGTACCGGAACGCGAAGGCCGTCTTCATTGGCAGCCGGAAATGCAAGGTCCGACTGGGGTGGCAGCGGCGGCTTGAGCAGGCGGATACCGCGCGCGCGGCCGGGCACCCGTTCGATGGCCCCTGCCTGTTCCAGCGCTTCCAGGTGGTATTGGGCGGCACGTACACCTTTGAAGCCGAAGGCCTTGGCGATTTCCGCCTGTGATGGCGGCATGCCCTCGGCCTCAAGCCGTTCGGCGATCAGGGCGAGGATGGCATGCTGGGTATCGGTCAGGTCCATGGTTAGTAGTAATACTACTAACTTCATCAATTGGCAACCCGGGCAGCGTCAGCGTTTCCCGCTGCGCAGGATCGAGAACAGGATCCATACCCCGCACAGGGCGGCGCCGAGGAAACCCAGCACGCCCAGCGCCATCAGCCACCGGTTGGAAACACCTCCGCCCACGCTGTTCATCACGATCGACGAACCGATAATCAGCGCAGCCGTGATGATGCCCATCGTCAGGCGGTTGGCGGCCCGGTCCACCTGCTCGCCGAACACCTTGAGCGTATCGACCTCGATGTGCATCTGCAGCTTGCCACGCCTGGCCGACTGCAGCAGCCGATGCACGTCGCGCGGCATGTCGCGCAACAGGTCCACCAGCCCGGACAAGGTCCGCCGTCCGCGCCTTACCAGCACATCGGGCGCATAACGCTCCAGCATGGCGCGCTCCAGGAAGGGGCGCGCTTCGCTGGCCATGTCGAAGTCGGGATCGAGCTGGCGCCCCATGCCTTCCAGGGTGAGGAAGGCCTTGATCATCAGCGCCAGGTCCGCAGGCAGGCTGAGGCCGTGCTCGCGCAGCATTGCGGTCACGTCGCCGAGCATGGCGCCCATGCGCAGGTCCTTCAGCGGCACACCGCGGTACTGGTCGACGAAGGCATCGGCGGACTCCTGCAGCCGCAGCTCGTCGATATCGCGGTTCTCCTCGGTCCAGTCGGACAGGACTTCCGCCACGGCTTCCGGGTCGTGGGCGACCAGGCCATGCAGCAATCGCACGATCTGGAACCGCCGTTGCTCGGTGACACGTCCCACCATGCCGAAATCGATCACGCCGATGGCGCCGTCCGGCATGTAGAAGATGTTGCCGGGATGCGGGTCGGCATGGAAGAAGCCGTCCTCCAGCACCATCTTCAGCACGATCCCCGCCCCGGTGCGCGCGAGCTGCCTGCGGTCCAGCCCCATCGCGTCCACGGTGGCAAGGTCGCGCCCGGGAATACCGTCCAGGCAGGCCTGCACATTGAGTCGCTCGCAGGTCCACTCCCAGTACACGCGTGGGATCACGATATCCTCGCGCCCCGCGAAATTCTGCGCGATGCGCTCGGCATTGCGGCATTCTGCGGCGAAATCCAGCTCGCGACGCAACGAGGCGCTGAACTGCTGCACGATGCGCTGCGGGTGGTAGCGGCGCAGCTCGGGAAGGTTCTTCTCGATGATCACGGCCAGATGTTTCAGCAGCCGGAGATCGGCCTCCACCGTGTCGCGGATGCCGGGGCGGCGTATTTTCAGCACCACGGCGCTGCCGTCGGCCAACCACGCGCGGTGCGCCTGTGCCAATGAGGCAGCAGCCAGGGGTTCCTGCTCGATCCGGTCGAAGACCGCTTCGGGATCCGCACCCAGGTCTTCGCGCAGTTGTGGCAGCACGTCCTCCCATTGCAACGCTGGCACGGCATTCTGCAACTGGCCGAGTTCATCAATCCACGCGGGCGGCAGCAGGTCCACGCGGGTGGCCAGCACCTGGCCAAGCTTCACGAACGTGGGTCCCAAGTCCTGCAGCGTGCAGCGCAGCCGCGCGGGCACGTCCATGCGCAACCTTCCTTCCTCTACCGCCTGCCAGTGCAACAGACGCCCTGCCTTTTCCAGCACGCCTGCCATGCCGATGCGCTTGACGACATCGCCAAAGCCCCAGCGGATCAACACCGATGCGATCTCCTGCAATCGGCCCAGATCGCGCACCGTGCCCAGCGTTTCCCACATCACCGTATTCCTCCGCGCAGGGTCGCCGCGATCACAACCGTTCCAACCCGTCGAGCGCGGTCGCCACCGTCTGCCGGCGCACGGCATCGCGGTCGCCGGAGAACTGGAAAACCTCGGCGCGCGCATAGCCGCCCCGCCGCTTCCAGCCGATCCAGACCGTACCCACCGGCTTGTCCGCGCTCCCGCCACCCGGGCCGGCAATGCCGGTCACGGCCACCGCGACGCTGGCACCCGAACTGACCAGCGCCCCGGACACCATTTCGATCACCGTCTCACGGCTGACCGCACCATGCGTCTCCAGCGTCTGCGGCCGTACGCCCAGCAGGGCCTGCTTGGCTTCGTAGCTGTACGCCGCCAAACCGCAATCGAACCAGTCCGACGAACCGGCGATGTCGGTCACGCACTTGGCGATCCAGCCGCCCGTGCAGCTTTCCGCCGTGACCAGATGATCGCGGCCTTGCCTGAGGCGTTCGCCCAGACGGTGGGCCAGGACGCGTAGTTCTTCATCGGTGGGGACGGACATTATCGGTTCCGACTGGGGGGCGTGCGTGTTGTAGCCGATTTGTGCGGCGCTGTCGCCCCGCCGTGCGGCCCCAAAAAGAAAACGGCCCGCCTGGGAGGCGGGCCGTTCGCGGTGTTCTGCGAAGGGGATCAGTAACGCACGCGCAGGGTCACGCCATACATGCGGGGGGCGCCAAGGAACGCATTGAAGGTGTTGAACGGGTTGTTCGGCGCCGGCGACACGTTCTGCAGCGGCCCATCGAAGCCGACCTGCACGTAGTCCTCGTCGGTGATGTTGGTGCCCCAGAATTCCAGCATCCAGCGCTGGTCCTGCGCGCCGATGCCGAACCGTGCGTTGGCCACGGCGTAGGCGTCCTGCATCTTTTCCGGGTCCAGGTCGGAACCGGTGTTGTACTTGGACACGTACTTGGCCCCGATGTTGAAGCGCGCCATCAGGCTGCCGACATCCCACTCATAGGTCAGCGACGCCGACCCGGACCACTTCGGCGCGAAGCTCATCTGCGAGCCAGGCAGCTTGTACAGCGCGCCCGTGGGCGCCACGAAGTCACCGCCTGGGATGTTGTCGCCGTACTGCGTGTCGGCATACATCAGGCCGCCCTGCAGCATCAGGCCACGGATCGAGCGAGGCTGCCACAGCAGTTCCGCATCCAGGCCTTGCGAGGTGACTTCCGGGATCGAGCGCACCACGAAGCTGGTGCCGAGGAAGCTGTTGAGCTGGAAGTCCTCGTATTTCTGGTGGAACAGGGTGGCGTTCAACAACAGGTTGCCGTCCAGCCACGTGGTCTTGGCGCCCAGTTCGTAGCTGTCGACGAACTCGCCCGCGAACGAGGTGTCGAGCACCGGCAGGATGCCCGTGCCGCCGCTGGACAGACCGTTGGACGACTGCACGCGATCGAGGTTGAAGCCGCCGCCCTTGTAGCCGCGGGCGAACGAACCGTAGGTCATGACGTGCTCGTTCCAACGGTACGCCGCCTTCAGCGTGCCGGACCATTCCTTCTCTTCGCGCTCCTGCACCGTGTCGCGCGTGGGCGCGTTGTGCAGGGGGTTGGCCCACGGCAGGCAGCCGTAGCCGACCACCGTCGGCGCCGCGGCGCTGGCCTGCGCGACCGTCAGACCGCGCGCCACCAGCGCGGCGACCACCTGCGCCGGGTTGGCCAGCATCGAACCGCAGCCTGCACCGCCGTTCGGGTTGCTGTAGTTCGAGATCAGTGTCTTCTTCTCGCGGGTGTAGCGCAGGCCCAGGGTAAGGTCGAGCGCATCGGTGGCGTGCCAGGTGTTGTTGGTGAACAGCGCCGTGCTCTTGGCGCTCTGCTCGTAGGTATCCAGCGCACCCAGGCCGGCGAACACGGTGCCGAACGGGCGGCCCGTCGCCTGCGACAGGAACAGCGGCGCGGTCGGCGACTGGCCCAGAGCCGGATTGATGATCGACAGCAGCGCAACCGACAGATAGGGCTCGTAGTGCGAGCCGATGCGATAGGTCTCGGTACGGTCCAGGTCTTCGTCGGTATAGAACGCACCGACCATCCAGTCGATGTGGTCGTTGCCGCCCGTCAGGCGGAACTCCTGGCTGAAGGTCTTGAAGCCGGTGAAGGACTCGTCCTCGTCTGCCACGCGGTACAGGATATCGGCCGTGCTGAAGTCATAGTCCAGGCCGTTGATCGCCTCCCACTCGCGTTGTGCGGTGATCGACGTCAGGGTGGCGCCGCCGAACCAGGACGAATCCCAGTTCACCTCGACGGCCACGCCATTTTCCTTGATGTCCTGCGTGGTGGGACGGTTACTGTAGGCCACCCGGTCGAACGGATCGTCGCCCGGCGCTGCAACCGCCTTGCCCCCGACCAGAGCATTGAGGATCGCCGCCGTGGCACCCACCGTGGTCTGCACCGCCGCGCAGCAGTTCTCCTCACGGCTGGTGAAATCCCCGGACACCAGGATTTCCAGGTTCTCCGAGGGCTCCAGCAACAGCTTGCCGCGCACCGTGTGGAAGTTCTGGTCGTTGTCGTCGGTTTCCTGGCGCGGGCCGTTGCCCGTGCGGACATCCATCCAGCCGTCGCGCTTGCGCTTGGCTGCGTAGATGTTGAATGCACCCGCCTCGCCCAGTGCATCGTTGTAGCTGCCGGACACGCCCAGCGCACCATAATTGCCGACCGTGACTTCGCCCTCCGCGCTCTGGGTGTAGCTCGGGCGGCGGGTGACCACATTGATGACGCCGGCCGAGGTGTTCTTTCCGAACACCGTGCCCTGCGGCCCCTTCAGCACCTCGATGCGTTCAAGTTGCCCGAGATCGCCGAAGCCGACGCTGTTGCGCGGACGGTACACGCCATCGATCACCACGCCGACCGATGACTCCAGGCCGACGTTGTCACCCACCGTGCCAACGCCGCGGATACGGGCGGTGGTGATGGCTTCACTCTGGGTGCTGGTGACGGTCAGGCCGGGCACCAGGACCTGCAGGTCCTTGATGTCGCGCACGCCGGTGTCCTGCAGCAGCTGCTCGGACACCGCCGTCACCGAGATCGGCACGTCCTGCATGGCTTCCTCGCGCTTCTGCGCGGTGACCGTCATGGTCGCCAACGTGGTGGGTTCTTCCTCTGCCGCGGGTGCGGCCTGCTGCGCATACGCGTGCGAGCTGGCGCAGAGCGCGGCGAAGACGGCAAGTGAAAGCGCTTTGTGCCTGGGCGATGCGGTGACCATGTTCTCCCCTCCAAGGGTCATGTGCTGGCGACGGGTGCTTGTGTGTTTCCGGTGTAACGTGCAGCGATGCCGCTGTGGCGAACGCAACTCCCCTTGCGTCAACGCGAAATTAACACCCACTTCACAGCACGGCATTCTGCACTGCGTCGATACGCAGGCCATCACTTTGGCATGGATAAGTCACTGATTTTCCGAACGATCGTGCGGAACTTTCATTACGCGCGCTGCCAACCGAGGTGGTTGCACCTCGTTCCACTCCGCGGCCACGCTCGCCCAGCCGCTACAATCAGCACCCTTTCGCACTTCCCCTCCCCACAGGCCTCGTGAGCAAAGACAAGTCGGAACACACGCCCCTGATGAAGCAGTTCTTCGCCGCCAAGGCGGAGTACCCGGACCTTCTGCTGTTGTTCCGGATGGGCGACTTCTACGAGCTGTTCTACGACGATGCCCGCAAGGCGGCCCGGCTGCTCGACATCACGCTGACCCAGCGCGGCAGTTCGGGTGGCGCGCCCATCCCGATGGCGGGCGTGCCGGTCCATGCCTGCGAAGGCTACCTGGCACGACTGGTGGCGTTGGGCGAATCGGTGGCGATCTGCGAGCAGATTGGCGATCCGGCACTGGCGAAAGGGCTGGTCGAACGGAAAGTGGTGCGCGTGGTCACCCCAGGCACCGTCACCGACGAAGCGCTGCTCAACGAGCGCCGCGATACGCTGCTCATGACCGTCGCGCGCGGCCGCTCGGGCTATGGCCTTGCATGGGCGGACCTGGCCGGCGGTCGCTTCATGGTCAACGAGCTGGAGAGCGACGACGCCCTCGAGGCCGAACTCTCGCGCCTGGAGCCGGCCGAACTGCTGGTCCCCGACGAAGAAGGCTGGCCAGCGTTCCTGCAGCAGCGCACCGGCGTGCGCCGCCGGGCGCCCTGGCTGTTCGATCCTGACAGCGGTCGTCGGCAGTTGCTGAATTTTTTCGGCCTGCACGATCTCAGCGGCTTCGGCATCGATGACAAGCCGCTCGCCACGGGCGCTGCGGGTGCCCTGCTCGGTTATGTGGAAGAAACCCAGAAGCAGCGCCTGCCCCACCTGACCGCGATCGCAGTGGAATCGGCCGGCGACGCCATCGCCATGAACGCGGCCACGCGCCGCCACCTGGAACTCGATACGCGCGTCGACGGCGACACGCGGCACACGCTGCTCGGCGTGCTCGATTCCACCATCACGCCAATGGGGGGGCGCCTGCTGCGTCGCTGGCTGCACCGGCCGCTGCGCGACCAGCGCGTGCTGCGCGAACGCCACCAGGCCTTGGCCACCCTGATCGAACATGGCACCGATGGCGAGCTGCGGACGGGCTTCCGTGCGCTGGGCGATGTGGAACGCATCCTCACCCGTGTGGCGTTGCGCTCTGCACGGCCGCGCGACCTGTCCACGCTGCGCGATGGCCTCGCCCTGTTGCCGGACGTGCGTGCGTACCTGGTGCCACTGGATGCGCCGCGCCTGCAGGCGCTGGCGATGGAGCTGGGTGAGCACGCTGATACCGCGTCGCTGCTGCTGGCCGCCATCGCACCGCAGCCGCCGCTCAAACTCACTGATGGTGGCGTGCTGGCCGACGGCTACGATGCCGAGCTGGACGAACTGCGCCAACTCAGCACCCACGCGGACCAGTTCCTGGTCGACCTGGAAGCCCGGGAACGCGAGAGCAGCGGCATTCCCACGCTGAAGGTGGGCTACAACCGCGTGCACGGCTATTACATCGAGATCAGCAAGGGCCAGGCGGAGAAGGCCCCGGTGCACTACACGCGCCGGCAGACATTGACCGGCGCCGAGCGCTACATCACCGAAGAGCTGAAACAGTTCGAGGACAAAGTGCTTTCGGCACGCGAACGCGCGCTATCGCGCGAGAAGCTGCTCTACGACGCGCTGCTGGACACGCTCAACGAACGACTCGAACCACTGAAGCGCTGCGCTGCCGCGCTCAGCGAACTCGATGTACTCGCCGCATTCGCCGAGCGGGCGCAGGCACTGGACTGGACCCAGCCGGAACTCAACGATGTGCCGGGCCTGCGGATCGAGCGCGGCCGCCACCCCGTGGTGGAGGCAGTGCGCAAGGAGCCCTTCGAGCCCAACGACCTGCACCTGCACGAAGAGCGGCGCATGCTGGTCATCACCGGCCCGAACATGGGCGGCAAGAGCACCTACATGCGGCAGAACGCGCTGATCGTGCTGCTCGCCCATATCGGCAGCTTCGTGCCCGCCTCGCGCGCCGTCATCGGCCCGGTCGACCGCATCCTCACCCGGATCGGCGCCGGTGACGATCTCGCCCGCGGGCAGTCCACCTTCATGGTCGAGATGGCGGAGACCAGTTACATCCTGCACCACGCCACCGCGCAGTCACTGGTGCTGATGGACGAGATCGGCCGCGGCACATCGACCTACGACGGTTTGGCGCTGGCCGACGCCGTCGCGCGCCATCTCGCGGCAACCAACCGCTGCCACACCTTGTTCGCCACCCACTATTTCGAATTGACCGCGTTGGCCAACGAAACAGACAGCGGCATCGCCAACGTGCACCTCGATGCCGTCGAACACGGCGATACGCTGGTCTTCATGCACGCGGTGAAGGAAGGCGCGGCGGACCGCAGCTTCGGCCTGCAGGTGGCCGCGCTTGCCGGCCTGCCGAGGACCACGCTGCAGCAGGCGCGTCGTCGCCTGGCCGAACTGGAGCAGCGTGGCCGCGATACGCACGCCTCTGACATGGCGCCACAAGCGCTCGATGCCCCGCAGCAGTTCGGCTTGTTCGCCGCCAGGCCATCGGCCGCGCAGGAAGCGCTTGCCGCGATCGATCCGGACGAACTGACGCCCAAGCAGGCACTCGAAGCCATGTACCGGCTGAAAGCCCTGCTCTGACCCCACTCCCCGACCGCCGCACGACTGATCCGGTGCCGACCGGCACCTTGCGATAGTTGCGTCGCGCACGTCCGTACAACATCCGCGTAACGCGCGCGGCGTATCGTCGTGCGCCAACGGGTGCCGGTTGCGCAGTGCACCATTGAACTGCGCTATCGAACTCTTCGTCACAAACGATTTTCATTGATCGTTCGCATTACCTAGTCTGGTCGCCATCCGCCAACGCCCGCAGGACGTCAGCCATGCGCATGCCCGCCATCCGATACGCCCCGCACGCGCCCGCCGTCTCGAAGAACCGCTGGCCCCTCCCGCCTCCTCCCTGCAGCATGCGCGGCTGACCTGCGCCATTGATGCGCCGGCCCCATGGCAACCGCAGTCTCACGCTTGATCCGACTCCTTCCCACTCACACCCGACGGCAAAAGGAAGCACACCCATGACCACCGAATCGAAGTGCCCGTTTCACCAGACCGCTGGCAGCGGCACCGGCAACCGCGACTGGTGGCCCAACCAGCTGCGCGTGGACCTGCTCAACCAGCATTCCGCGCGCTCGAATCCGCTGGACAGCGGCTTCAACTATGCCGACGCCTTCAAGAAGCTCGACTACCACGCGCTGAAGAAAGACCTGCGCGACCTGATGACCGATTCGCAGGATTGGTGGCCGGCCGACTTCGGCCACTACGGCGGTCTGTTCATTCGCATGGCTTGGCACAGCGCAGGCACCTACCGCATCGGCGACGGGCGTGGTGGTGGCGGTCGCGGGCAGCAGCGCTTCGCGCCCCTCAACAGCTGGCCGGACAACGTCAGCCTGGACAAGGCGCGCCGCCTGCTGTGGCCGCTCAAGCAGAAGTACGGGCAGAGCATCTCCTGGGCCGACCTGATGATCCTGGCCGGCAACGTGGCGCTGGAAACGATGGGCTTCCGCACCTTCGGTTTCGGTGGTGGCCGCGAAGACACCTGGGAACCCGACCAGGACGTGTACTGGGGTCGCGAAACCACCTGGCTTGGCGGTGACGTGCGCTATGCGCATGGCTCCGAAGGCGTGGAGAAACCGACCGATGAAGGCGTGCTGGTCTCCGACGACGATGCCGACGGCGACGTGCACTCGCGCCGGCTGGAGAATCCGCTTGCCGCCGTCCAGATGGGCCTGATCTACGTGAACCCCGAAGGCCCGGACGGCAATCCCGACCCGTTGCTGGCCGCGAAGGATATCCGCGACACGTTCGGCCGCATGGCGATGGACGATGAAGAAACCGTCGCCCTGATCGCGGGTGGCCATACCTTCGGCAAGACCCATGGTGCCGGCCCGGCCGACAATGTGGGCGCCGAACCGGAAGCAGGTGATCTGGAGCAACAGGGCTTCGGTTGGCACAACAGGTTCGGCAGCGGCAAGGGCGGCGATACGATCACGTCCGGCATCGAAGTGACCTGGACGCAGACACCGACGCTGTGGAGCAACAAGTTTTTCGAGAATCTGTTCGGCTTCGAATGGGAACTGGAGAAGTCCCCTGCGGGCGCGCACCAGTGGGTCGCCAAGGACGCACCGGAGGACGTGCCGCACGCGCACGACGCGTCGAAGAAGCAACGCCCGAAGATGCTCACCACCGATCTGTCGCTGCGTTTCGACCCGATCTACGGCCCGATCTCGAAGCGGTTCCTCGAGAATCCGCAGGCCTTCGCGGAAGCCTTCGCACGCGCATGGTTCAAGCTGACCCATCGCGACATGGGGCCGCGCGCGCGCTATCTCGGCCCGGAAGTACCGAAGGAAGAACTGGTATGGCAGGACCCGCTTCCCAAGGCGGACTACGCCAGCGTGGATGCGGCCGACATCGACGCACTGAAGAAGAAGATCGCGGCGTCGGGACTGTCGGTGCCCGAACTGGTCTCGACCGCATGGGCCTCGGCCTCGACCTTCCGTGGCGGCGACAAGCGCGGTGGCGCCAATGGCGCGCGGATCCGCCTCGCCCCGCAGAAGGACTGGGCAGTGAACCAGCCTGAGCAGTTGGCGAAGGTGTTGAAGGCGCTGGAGCGCATCCAGATAGAGTTCAATCTGGACGCATCCGGTGGCAAGAAGGTTTCGCTTGCCGACCTGATCGTGCTGGCCGGCGGCGTTGGCGTGGAGCAGGCGGCGAAGGCCGGCGACCTCGATGTCAGCGTGCCGTTCCGGCCGGGCCGCACCGATGCGCGCCAGGACCAGACGGATGTCGAGTCGTTCGCCGTGCTTGAACCCTTCGCCGACGGCTTCCGCAACTACCTCAAGGGGCGTTCGGTGGTGCCCGCCGAACATCTGCTGGTGGATCGTGCCCAGTTGCTGACCCTGACAGCACCGGAGATGACGGTCCTGGTCGGCGGCCTGCGTGCGCTGGGTGCGAATGCCGGCAGCGGCAACGAGGGCGTGTTCACCGACACGCCGGGCGTGCTGAGCAATGACTTCTTCGTCAACCTGCTCGACATGGGCACGGAATGGAAAGCGACTGGCGCGAACCGCTATGAAGGTCGCGATCGCAAGACCGGTGCCGCGAAATGGACCGGTACGCGCGTGGACCTGGTGTTCGGCTCCAACTCCGTCTTGCGCGCGCTCGCCGAGGTTTACGCCAGCGCCGACGGCAAGGAGAAGCTCGCGAAGGATTTCGTCGCCGCCTGGACCAAGGTGATGGAGCTGGATCGCTTCGACCTGGCGTAGTCCGATGGGCGCGCCGGACGGCCTGCACGCCTGAGGTGGGGGCGGGCCGATCCCGGCCCGCCGGTCGGCGCCCGCTATTGTGAGGCGGTGGTCACATCGTTTGGCGCTAGGATGATCGTCGCCACTATCACTCGTCCAGGAGGACGGCCACACGATGAGCAACCAGTCACTCGCAGAAGAACTTTTCGCCCAACTGCAGGGCGCACCGCTGCAGCAGGTCTCGCAGCAACTCGGCGTGGGACAGATGCAGACCTCCGGCGCCGTGGCGGCGGCCCTGCCCTTGCTGCTGGGTGCGCTGGGCAAGAATGCCGCGCAGCCCCAGGGCGCCGAGGCGCTGTTCGGCGCGCTGCAGAAAGACCATGCCGGCCTGGATCTTGGCAGCGTGCTGGGTGCGGTGCTGGGAGGTGGCTCGGCCTCCAGTCGCCAGACGGATGGGGCCGCCATCCTCGGTCACATCTTCGGCGGATCCCAGCCGCGAGCGGAAGCCAGCCTCGGCCAGGCGACGGGACTGGGCGGCGACAAGTCGGCGATGCTGATGAAGATACTGGCACCCATCGTGCTGTCCTTCCTGGCCCAGCGTTTCCTGGGCCAAGGCAACGCCAACCCGAGCGCACTGGGCCAGGTACTGGGCCAGGAGCGGCAGGTCGCGCAGCAGCAAGGCGGACTGGGTGGGGGCCTGCTCGGCGCCGTGCTTGACCAGGACGGCGATGGGCAACTGGGCCTGGGCGACATCCTCAAAATCGGCAGCGGCATGCTGGGCGGCGGACGCTGATCCGCTTCCACGTAGCGCACAGTTGCAACAAGGAAGGGCGCCATCGGCGCCCTTCTTCCGTTTCAGGCGCGGGTACGGCTACAGCGCATCGATGTCGCCCAACGCGCGGATCAGGCGGCGCGCGCGCTTGTCCGGTCGCGACTGCGGCGCCTGGTAGCCGGCACGCTCTGCCTGCCGTGCCGCCAGCGCGGCGACACGCCGCGCCCGCGAGTCGTCGGACTCCACGTACAGCGCCTGCGCTCCGGCCGCCGGGCCGCGCTTGTCGCTGAGCGCACGGACTTCTATCTCGAACACGTCCTCGCCCCGCGTCACCGCCAGCACGTCGCCCACCCGCACTGCGCGCGAGGATTTCGCGCGCTGTCCCGCCGCGTCGACCTTGCCGGTCTCGATGGCCTGTTTGGCCAGGCTGCGCGTCCTGAAGAAACGGGCCGCCCAGAGCCATAGATCCAAGCGAACGGAAGCATCGGAAGAATCGGTCATCGGAATATGGAGAGTGCCGCCTCAGGGCAGGCGTGCAGGAAAGATGGGAAACCGCAGCTCAGCCTTGTGCCCGTACGCACCCCGGCACGCCTTAGTCTGCACCGGAATCCGCTCGCCGGAACGCAAACGGCCACCCGAAGGTGGCCGTTCCTGCGACACGCTTGCGCCGGACTTACTCGGCGGAAGCAGCGGCTGCAGCGGCGGCCTGGCGGGCGACCTTGGCGGCGGCGTTGGCAGCCAGGTCTTCCTTGATGCGGGCGGCCTTGCCTTCCAGTTCGCGCAGGTAATACAGCTTGCCGGCGCGGACCTTGCCGCGGCGCTTCACTTCGACCGAGTCGATGGTGGCGCTGTGGGTCTGGAACACGCGCTCGACGCCGTAGCCGTGCGAGATCTTGCGGACGGTGAACGCGGAGTTCAGGCCGGCGTTCTTCTTGGCGATGACAACGCCTTCGTACGCCTGCACGCGCTCACGGTTGCCTTCCTTCACTTTCACGTTGACGACCACGGTGTCACCGGGGCCGAACGCGGGCAGCTCGCGCGTGATCTGGGAGGCTTCGAATTCCTGGAGGAGCTTGCTCATGTTGGCACCAATGCTTGTATGCGTGATTGTGTCTTGCGACAACGAAAACTGATGCAGTCGCCGAATTGCGCCGCACGATATTGTTATGGGATCCGGGGGCGTGAACCGCCCAAGGGTCGCGCATTCTACCGGATTCCCGGCCGGACTGGCTACCCTGCCCCGTCACCACGGGCCTGAGCTGCCCGGAAGGCGGCCAGCAGGGCCTTGTCGGCCTTGGTCAGGCCCGCTTCGTTCAGCAGGTCGGGCCTGCGCAGCCAAGTACGCCCCAGCGCCTGCTGGCGACGCCAGCGGGCGATGGCGGCATGGTCGCCGGACCGCAGGACCGCCGGGACGTCACCCAACGGGTGGCTGGACGGGTGGGTGAAATGAGGGCAATCGAGCAGGCCATCGCCTTCGAAACTGTCCTGGATGGCCGAATCCGCATCGTTCAGCGCGCCGTCCTGCAGGCGGCCGACCGCGTCGATGACCACGGCCGCCGCCAGTTCACCGCCGGACAGTACGTAGTCGCCGATGGACAGTTCCTCGTCCACCTCGGCATCGAGGAAACGCTCGTCCACGCCCTCGTAGCGGCCGCACAGCAGGATCATGCGCGGCAGCACAGCCAGTTCGCGCGCCTTCTTCTGGGTCAGCGGCGCGCCCTGGGGGCTCAGGTAGATCAGGGGCGCCGGCGCAGCATCCGCGGCACGGACCGCCTCCAGGCAGGCCTGCAGCGGCTCGATCATCATCACCATGCCGGGACCGCCACCGAACGGACGGTCGTCCACACGGCGGTAACCGCCGGTGGCGTAGTCGCGCGGATTCCAGCCATGCAGCGACAGCAGCCCACGCTCCTGCGCGCGCCCGACCACGCCAACGGCGGCCGCCTGGGCAATGAACTCGGGGAACAGGGTCATGACGTCGATACGCATGGCGATCGGCTGCAACTCGATGGGAACGCAGGGTAACCGCCACGGCGGTCGCCGGCGAGGCGGCTAGAACTCGGGATCCCAGTCCACGGTGACCACGCCCGCCTCGAAATCCACCGATCGGACATAGTCAGGATCCACGAACGGAATCAGGCGCTCGCGGTCGCCGCGCGCCACCAGCACATCGTTCGCGCCGGTCGAGAACAGGTGCGATACGGTGCCGAAATCGGTGCCGTCGGCATTAATGACGCGCAGGCCTTCCAGATCGACCCAGTAGAACTCGCCCGCGCTCGGAGGTGGCAGCGCGGAGCGCGGGACGAAGATCTCCAGCCCGCGCATGGCCTCCACCTCATCACGGTCTTCCACGCCCGGCAGCGTGGCCACCAGGTGCTTGCCCGAGGCCTTGCCACGGGCACCAGTGAATTCGCGTTCGACGCCGCTGGCGTCGCGCAGCGTCCACGGCTGGTAGCGGAAGATGGCCTCGCGCGGCTCGGTCCAGGATTCGATCTTGATCTGGCCGCGCACACCAAAAGCGCCCAGGAGCCTTCCCAGCAGAATCATTTTCTGCGGGGTCGGTGGGCGCTCGGTGTTCATGCGTACGGACGGCCGCGCGGTCTGCGCGGCCAAGGCCATCAGGCCGCCGGAGCGGTCTTGATTTCCTTGTACAGGTTGCGGACCTTCTCGGTCAGCTGCGCACCGTTGCCGACCCAATGGTCGACACGGGCCACGTCGAGTTCGACGCGCTTTTCGTTGCCGGCGGCGACCGGGTTGTAGTAACCCACGCGCTCGATGTTGCGGCCGTCACGCGCGCTGCGCGAGTCGGTGACGATGATGTGGTAGAAGGGGCGCTTCTTCGCGCCGCCGCGGGTGAGACGGATCTTGACCATGGTATTTTCCAGTGTTGCCCAGTCGCCAGAATGGCGAGGTAAGCCGACTATTCTAAGCCATTGAATCGGTCAGGAAAACCCACCCCCGGACCGGTCAGGCCAGCGGCACCCACGGGACGCTTTCCAGGGCCGTTTTCAGGCGCGCCATCAGGGTGGTATCAGCCCCCCATGCGACACCATCCAGTGCGATCACCGGCTGCAAGCCACTGGCGTTGCAGGCGAAGCCCGCCTGATAGCCATCCAGTTCCTCAAGCCTGACCGGCCTATGCCGCTGCAGGACACCAGCCTGGTCCAGCGCCTGCTGCAACAGTCGTTCGGCCGTGCCGCGCAGGGCGGGCCCGTTCGGCCAGGTCACGCGGTCCCCGTCCCACAGGCCCAGGTTCCAGATCGACCCCTCGACCACCTGCCCGGTCGGATCGACGAACAGCGCGTCGTCGTACCCGTCCGCCAGCGCCTGGCGGCGGTAGTGGAACAGCGGGAAGGTGCCCACGTGCTTGTACTGCGGCAGCGGACGTACGAACGGATAGGACTTCACCCGCAGCGCAGGCTTGTCCGGCGATGACGGCGGCGACAGCGATACCAGCACGTCCGGGGTGACGATTCGCGCCGGGTCGCGGTAGTCGAAGCGGGTGGAGAACACGGTGATGCGCACGGACGCATCGCGCAGCCCGGCTTCCTGCATCGCGCGTGCGGCCTGCTTCAGCGCATCGTCGCCATCCAGTCGCGTGCCGAACAGCCCCTGCGTCGCCTCTTCGAGACGCCGCCGGTGCAATGCACGACCCTGCACGGCGCCATCGCGCACCTGCATCGAGGTGAAGTGGCCGTAGTTGGCTAGCGCCAGCGCGCGCAGGTCGTCGGCAGTGGCGGGTTGGCCATTGAGGAAAGCGGAGGTCATGCGGCGTATGGCTTTTTCAATGTAGGAGCGACGTGAGTCGCGACCGCGAGAACGAAAACACCATGGAGGCCGACAGCATCCGGTCGCGACTCACGTCGCTCCCACAACAGGCAAAAAGCCTCAGCGGAACGGCATGCCGCCGCGCGCGCCCATCATGCCCTTCATGTTGCGCATCAGGCCCTTCATGCCGCCGCCGGCCAGCTTGCCCATCATTTTTTCCATCTGCTGGTACTGCTTCATCAGCTTGTTGACGTCGGCCGGGGTCAGGCCGGCGCCCTTGGCGATGCGCGAGCGGCGCGAACCGTTGAGCAGCGCCGGATTGCGACGCTCCTTCTTCGTCATCGAATTGATGATGGCGATCATGCGCGGCACTTCCTTGCCCTGCTGCACCTGCTGCTTCACGTGCTCGGGGATCTGGCCCATGCCGGGCAGCTTGTCCATCAGGCCGCTGATGCCGCCCATGTTCTGCATCTGCTCGAGCTGGTCACGCATGTCGTTGAGGTCGAACTTCTTGCCCTTGATGACCTTGGCCGCCAGCTTCTCGGCCTTCTCGCGGTCGACGTTCTGCTCGACCTGCTCCACCAGCGACAGTACGTCGCCCATGTCGAGGATGCGGTTGGCCACGCGCTCGGGGTGGAACACGTCCAGCCCGTCGGGCTTCTCGCCCACGCCGATGAACTTGATCGGCTTGCCGGTGATGTAGCGCACCGACAGCGCCGCGCCACCGCGCGCATCGCCGTCGGTCTTGGTCAGCACCACACCGGTCAGCGGCAGCGCTTCGCTGAAGGCCTTGGCGGTATTGGCGGCGTCCTGGCCAGTCATCGCGTCGACGACGAACAGCGTCTCCACCGGCTTCACCGCCGCGTGCAGGCCCTTGATCTCGGCCATCATGGCTTCGTCGATCGCCAGGCGGCCGGCGGTATCGACGATCAGCACGTCGACGAAGGACTTGCGCGCATCGTCGATGGCGGCGCGGACGATGGCCTCCGGCTTCTGCCCCGCATCTGACGGGAAGAACAGCACATCCACCTGCTGCGCCAGCGTCTTCAGCTGCTCAATCGCGGCGGGACGGTAAACGTCCGCGCTGACCACCATGACCTTCTTCTTGCGCTTCTCGCGCAGGTGCTTGGCCAGCTTGCCCACGGTGGTGGTCTTGCCGGCGCCCTGCAGGCCGGCCATCAGGATGACGGCGGGCGCGGGCACGTTGAGGTTCAGGTCGGTGGCCTGCGAGCCCATCACCGCGGTGAGCTCGTCGCGGACCACCTTGATCAGCGCCTGGCCCGGGGTCAGCGACTTCAGCACTTCCTGGCCGACGGCGCGCACCTTGATCCGCTCGATCAGCGCCTGCACCACCGGCAGCGCCACGTCGGCTTCCAGCAGGGCGATGCGGACTTCGCGGGTAGCCTCGCGGATGTTCTCCTCGCTCAGGCGGCCGCGGCCACGGAGGCGTTCGATGGTGCCGGAGAGGCGCTGGGTCAGGGATTCGAACATGGGGGGAAGGGACCGGGGAAAATCGGACCGGAATTATATGCGGTCGCGCCGCGCCCGCCCCCTGCCTTCCTGCCGGCCCGCTGTGCGACACTGCTCCGATGACAGTCATTCTCATTGCCGTCGCGCTTTACCTGTTCGCCACCGGCCTGCTGGTCCGCTCCGTCGGCCGCGATCCGGGCGAAGGCATGCGCCTGTGGCTGTGGCCCGCGCTCGGCGGCGTGCTGCTGCAGGGCGCCTATCACCTGCTGGTGGCTTGGCGGACGCCGGGCGGCCCGGACATGCATTTCTTCGCGGCCCTGTCCCTGGTGTCGCTGGGCATGGCGGTGATGACGCTGCTGGTCGCGATCCAAGGCCGCATGGCCGCCCTCGGCGTGGTGGCGTTCCCCCTGGCTGCGTTGCTGCTGGTGGTCTACCACCTGTACGGGCACCGGGCCTCCAGCGGGCTGGACTGGCGCCTGCAGCTGCACGCCTGGCTCGCGCTGCTCGCTTACGCGGCGCTGGCCATCGCCGCCTTGCTGGCGCTGATGCTGTGGGCGCAGGAACGCGCCCTGCGCCGGCGCGAGTTCCACCTCTGGCTGCGTGCCCTGCCCCCGCTGACGGAACTGGAAGACCTGCTGTTCCGCACGATCACGGTCGGCTTCATCCTGCTGACCGCCACGCTGCTGACCGGCGTGCTCTTCGTCGAAAACTTCCTGGTCCAGAAGCTGACCCACAAGACCGTGCTCAGCGTGCTGTCGTGGCTGACCTTCGGCGCCCTGCTGGTCGGCCGCTGGCGCTACGGCTGGCGCGGCGCGAAGGCCGTGCACTGGACCCTCACCGCCATGGCGTTACTGCTGTTGGCGTTCTTCGGCAGCAAGTTCGTCTACGAGATGGTGCTGAGGCGCGGTTGAGTACGCCGCTGGGCGACCGGATCCTGAAGGTCGATCACGCAGGCGAACACGGCGCGGTCAACATCTATCTTGCGCAGATCCTGGTGTCGCGGTGGACCGCGCCGCAGTTGGTGCCACTGCTCCGGCATTTCCTCGATCACGAACTCGGTCATCGCACCCTGTTTCAAGATCGCCTCCAGGCACGCGGTGTCCGTCGCTGCCGCAGCTATGTGCTGTGCGGTGTCGGCGGCTGGACGTTGGGATTGGTGACCGGCCTGCTGGGACCATCCGCCATCGCGGCCACCACGTATGCCGTCGAAAGCGTGGTGCTGCAGCACCTGATGGAGCAACGGCAGCAGCTCGCGTCCACCGACGCGGATGCCTTCGATGCGGTGTCTCGCATCGTCGTGGAAGAACAGGAGCATCACGATCACAGCCGTGACGCGATGCACTCCGGCGCTTTCTGGCCGCCGATCCTGACCCCGATCGTGCGCGTCTCGACGGAAGCGGTGATCTGGCTGGGAATGCGGCTCTGATGCTTGTCGCGACCTGCTTCTTGTAGGAGCGACGTAAGTCGCGACCGCGAGATCGACACACCTTGGAGGGTTGGCGCGCGCATCAGCCGTGCGGTCGCGACTTACGTCGCTCCTACAAGGAATCCGCGCCAGCCCCTACTCCGCCGCCGCCTCCAGCGCCTGCGACAGCCGTTCCACCGCCACCACCTCCAGGCCTTTGAAGGTGCCCGACTTCGGCGCGTTGCCCTTGGGCACGATGGCGCGCTTGAAGCCGTGCGTGGCTGCTTCGCGCAGGCGCTCCTCGCCGTTGGGCACAGGGCGGATCTCGCCGGACAGGCCCACTTCGCCGAAGGCCACGGTCTTCTCGGCCAGCGGGCGGTCGCGCAGCGAGGACAGCACCGCCAGCAGCACCGGCAAATCGGCTGCGGTTTCCTGCACGCGAATGCCGCCGACGACATTCACGAACACGTCCTGGTCGCCCACCACCACGCCGCCATGCCGGTGCAACACTGCCAGCAGCATGGCCAGGCGGTTCTGCTCCAGGCCCACCGCCACGCGGCGCGGGTTGGACAGCGGCGAGCTGTCCACCAGCGCCTGCACTTCCACCAACAGCGGACGCGTGCCCTCGCGGGTGACCATCACACAACTGCCCGGCTGCTGGGCGCTGCCGGAGAGAAAGATCGCCGACGGATTGGGCACTTCCTTCAGCCCCTTTTCGCCCATGGCGAACACGCCCAGTTCGTTGACCGCACCGAAGCGGTTCTTGAAGGCACGCAGCACGCGGAAGCGGCTGCCGCTCTCGCCTTCGAAATACAGCACCGCGTCCACCATGTGCTCCAGTACGCGCGGGCCGGCAATGCCGCCTTCCTTGGTCACGTGGCCGACCAGGAACACGGCCGTGCCGGTCTCCTTGGCATAGCGCACCAGCCGTGCCGCACTCTCGCGCACCTGGCTGACCGAACCGGGGGCAGCGGTCAGGAATTCGGTCCACAGGGTCTGCACGGAATCGGCCACGATCAACTTCGGCCGTGCCACCGAGGCGTGTTGCAGGATGTTCTCGATGCCGGTCTCGGCCAGGGCCTGCAGGTTGTCCAGCGGCAGGTCCAGGCGCACGGCGCGGCCGGCGACTTGGGCCAGCGACTCCTCGCCGGTGACATACAGCGCCGGCAGGCTGGCCGACATCTTCGCCACGGCCTGCAGCAGCAGCGTGGACTTGCCGATGCCCGGGTCGCCGCCCACCAGCACCACCGCACCCTCCACCAGGCCACCGCCCAGCACGCGGTCGAACTCGCCGATGCCGGTGCTCACGCGCGCTTCCTCGCTGTGGCGCACGTCCTTCAGCGCGGTGACCTTCGGCGCCTCGGCCTTGCCGGCCCAGCCTGAGCGGCGGGCGGCAGCGGGTGCGCTGGCGGCGGTTTCCAGCACGATCTCGCTGAGGGAATTCCACGCCCCGCAGTCGGCGCACTGGCCCTGCCACTTGCTGTGGTCGGCACCGCATTCACCGCAGACAAAGGCAGTACGGGTCTTCGTGGAAGTCTTGGCCACCGGAACACTCATGCTCGAATGAGCAGCTACTGTAGCCGCCCGCAATCTCGCCTGGCGAGATCCATCGCGAGCGGACGAGGCGACCACGTGGCTGAAGCGCGGGTCGGCGCATCCCATCACGTCGCGGGTACGCGGCCGCCTGTGCCCGTGCGAACCGCACTCGCAGAAGGCACCTCCTATCGCTTTCATTGAGCGACTGAATCACCCGCGCGCCGTGGCGTCGCCGGACAGCGTTAATACCGCGCGAAACCCTCCACTTCTCGACATACGGTAGGCCGGCGCATCGCCACCGGCGCGTTGGCATTCACGCGATGTCGCTGCAAACGTCGCGGTGGTGTCTTTCGATCACGTTCCCGGAAGACGCCATCGCGTCCATCGCACGTGGTGCCGGCGGCGTGCCCCTGCCATGTCGTCGGCACTCCACTTCCGAACATGGAGATTCACCATGGCTGTCAAGAAGAAGACGTCCGCAAAGAAAGCATCCACGCGCGCCCCCAAGGCGACCCGCGTGATCCCGAAGGCCGCATCCGCCGCCGGCAACACGCACGCTTACGGCAAGTGCAGTTACAGCTACGGCGCATCGCCCGCCAGTTGGCCGCAGCACGGCTACGATCCCCGCAACGAGACGCCACCGCCCAAGGGACCAGTGTTCGATCCCGGCCGCTTCGGGCGCATGTTTCCGAACCTGCCCGGGCTGGTGGTGGACGATGCCGTCCTCGCAGCGCTGGGCGATGCGATGCGTGACCCGGCCGGCGCGGATCCCACCCGCGACAATCCCGGCATCCCTTCCGGCTTCACGTATCTCGGGCAGTTCATCGATCACGACATCACCTTCGACCCCACCGCCATGCCGGAAGTGCTGGTGGATCCGCAGGCGGTCTTCAATTTCCGGACGCCCAAGCTGGATCTCGATTCGGTGTACGGCACCGGCCCGTCCACGCAGCCGTATCTGTACGAACCCGGCCGACGCAAGCTGCGCGTGGGCGCCACGCAGACGGGCCAGGGCGACGCATCGATCCCGGCCGGGATGCCGAACGATCTGCTGCGGCTCAATGGCACGGCGGTGATCGGCGATCCGCGCAACGATGAGAACCTGGTGGTCGCGCAGACCCACCTGGCCTTCATCAAATTGCACAACAAGTGCGTCGACAAGCTGGAGGCGGAGGGCTTTCCGCAGGCTGGCCTGTTCACCGAGGCGCGGAAGCTGGTCACCTGGCACTACCAGCGGATGGTGATCGACGATTTCCTGGGACGCCTGTGCGATGCCGCGGTGCTGGCCGACGTGGTGCAGAACGGTCGCCGGTTCTTCGATTTCACCGGGGAGGCGTTCATGCCGGTGGAGTTTTCGGTGGCGGCGTACCGCTTCGGTCATTCGCAGGTACGCAATGCGTACAACTACAACCGCGTGTTCCGGTTCGGGGGCGTGGCGCCGGCGACGCTGGCGCTGCTGTTCCGCTTCAGCGGGGTGTCGGGCAGCGGCAACACGGCGGACATTCCGGTGCCCAGCGACTGGATCATCGACTGGCGGCGCTTCTACGACCTGCCCGGCGGCGGGGTGACGCCCGACGCCACGCGCAAAATCGATCCGCTGCTGGCGGCGGAGTTGCACGGCCTGCCGAATGGGGGTGGTTCGCTGCCCACGCGCAATCTGATGCGCGGTGTACGCATGGGCCTGCCTTCGGGCCAGGCAGTGGCGGCGGCCATGCAGCTGACGCCGTTGACCCCGCAGGAGCTGGGCGGCGGGCTGGATGGGCAGGTGCTCATTGCGCAGGGGCTGGGGAGCAATACCCCGCTCTGGTATTACCTGTTGAAGGAGGCCCAGGTGCAGCAGAACGGTGATCGGCTGGGTCAGGTGGGCAGCCGGATCGTGGCGGAGACGTTCATCGGGCTGCTGGACAGCGATGCGCTGTCGTTCCGTCGGCAGAATCCGCTGTTCGAGCCCAGTCTGTTCAAGCCGGGGGCCACGCCCACGGCGGCGGGCCGGTACACGATGGCGGACCTGCTGACCTTCGTGGACGAGATCAACCCGATCGGGGATTGAGCCAGCGGGCCGTGCTGTGAGCTGAAAGCAGAAGGGCCGCCCCTGCGGGCGGCCCTTCTGGTGCAGCTGGTGCCGGAAATAGGAATCGAACCTACGACCTACGCATTACGAATGCGCCGCTCTACCAACTGAGCTATTCCGGCGGAGCCGCGAATTTTAGGGGTTGGGGTGGGGGCGGGTCAATGTGGGGTGTCGGGGTGGGGGGCGGTAAGCCGTTGGGAAGCCGGGAGGGTGGGTAAGGCCCGGCTAACGTTTCTTGGCGCGCGAGAGGATATCCACCTGAGTCCCCCCAAGCTCTCTTTCAAGTCGAAAGCACTCGCTAGTTCTCCCTCGCGCCAAATCCCTGCAACGCTTCAAGCCCAGAGCAACCTCGCGGTCATAGCTTGGCTCTTTATCAGCGATACTGGAGTACGCCATGAGCATTGTGACGTTCACGTCTAGCGAGTCTGTACTACCAGCCTCCTCTAGAAGCGGCAACCTGGCGCGCTGTCCGTTACTGGCAAGAAGATAGTCAAACCTAGAAGAAGCAGGCCTACGATTCTTCAGCTCCCACGAAACGATATCGATCTGTACATCAATAGGAAGGCGGGTGAACTCCGCCTTCGCCTCCTTATCCTCCAATCGCTCCAGATCACGAAGTGAAAGAGGCTTCTCGGCAGTGCAGCCGGAAGCCAGAAAGGCAAGAAGTAAAGGCATCAGAATCTTCATGGGCATCCGCAACCCAAGCCCTTCTCTTTCAGATCAGAATTAGCTCGCCGACCCATTTCAGCAGCAGGAATTTCCATATTGTGGTTTGCGTAGCCATTCAAGGAACCAAGCGCATAGTCCGCATAAAAAAACAGAGGCTTGAGGTTCAAATACTGCAGCGTATGAACGAGCTCATGCGCTATCAATCCCACGCCATAGTTTGGATTTATCGCGGGATCTATTCCATTTGGAACATCCCTTTCCACATAGACATTGTACCCATGAGTCTGGGCAACCGTGCTTGGACTAACGATGTCTGTGACGTTCCATATGAAGTCACCGAAGCTATGGCCAGTCGCCTGACCTTCTCGAATGTCAATCTTATCAAGAATCTTCGGATCAAAATAATTGGAAAGAAACTGACGTTCACAGTCAGTCAGCGCACGCAATCCCAGAGGATCAATGAAACTTATCGGATTCCCACCCACATAGCCGTAAGTGTTCAACCCACCAGCCAACCCAATCGGATCAGACTGCAGATATCTACCCACCCGGCTATCGTAATCACGGAACCCGTTGTACCAAAAACCCGTTTCCGCATCGAAGTACTGCCCTGGAAATCCGAGATTCAAGGCACCCAAGTTATTGAACACCACCGCGCGGTCAAACGCGTAGTTGGCCGCCGCCCAACGCATGGTGTTGCTGCTATCGGTCACGACCTCTGGACGCCCCAAATGATCGTTGTGAAGGAAGAACAACTGGTTGTTGCGCACCATGGCGATGGGTTCATTGCCCAGCCACAGGTAGCTGCTCCATACGCCATCCGTATACTCGGTCAGCAGCGTATTCTGGGCTGCATACACGAATCGACTGCTCCCCGACGGCCCACTTTTGCCGATGCGCTGGTCCAGCGCATTGAACTGATACGTCGTGGTACCTGCGGCATAACTCTGGTACGCCCGATTTCCTCCACTGAAGTAGCCGACGGCAGCACTGCGTGACGCAGTAATCAGCCGATTGAAACCGTCGTAACCGTAAGTGGTCGTTGAACCTCCCCACGACTGACTGGATCGGTTACCTCTACCGTCATACGCATAGACAATGTCCTCGCTTGCCAGTCGATTGCTGGACGCATCAACCTGATAGGTCGTATTGGCGGTCGCACTCAGCCCTGGCACCCACCAGCTGTGGAACGAGCGATTGCCGTTGGCGTCATAGGAAAAGCTCTGATTTCCAGCAGGCGCGGTAACGCCCGTCAGCCGAGACAGTGCATCGTAGGCAAAGGCTTCGTTGTACTCCGGCCTTGACCAGTTCTGGATCGAAGTGATCTCGTCGTTGACGTTGTAAGTCTGCGTATGACCCACCCACCCGTGGTCATGTGTGATGGTCATTCTGCCGTCAAGGTCATAGCTTCTTTCCTTGATGACGCCGTTGCCGTATGTAAACTGGCCGATGGGACCGGAAGGCTGATACTGCATTCCCGTCGCAACGTTATGGGTCACGCCATTGATGACGGCCTGCATGACGGTCAGCCTGCCTTGACTGTATCCGTACCCCACCGAAACCCCGCTCGGGTAGGTCATGCCCGCCAGCCGGCCAACCGCATCATACGTGTAATGCGTCCACTCATCGCTTGTCGGCGTCCAATCGCGCGTTACGGTGATCTTGCCGTCTTCGCTGTATCCATAGTGCCGTGTCCCGCCGCTATGGTCGGCATTGCACAGTCGACCTTTCCCGTTGCTACACCAGTCGTACCCGAATCCCCTTCCCTCTGTCGGGGTTCCATACCAGGTGAGTCGACCCAACGTATCGTAGTTGTAAGTAAGGGCACTGCCATCATTTCGCACTTGGTGCGTCATCTGGCCGAAAGCGTTGTACTGATAGGTCGTCGTGCCGGTATCCGGACTGGTCAGCGACCACAATTGACCGAATCCATCATACAGATACGTCGTAATGTTTCCCTTGGGGTCCTTGACCCATATGAGCCGATCGCCCAGGTCGTACTTGAACTCCGATACGCCTCCGGCGGCATCAATCTGCTTGGTCAGGCGACCGAGCTTGTCGTACTCCATGCGTGTCTCGCGCCCTAGCGAGTCGATACTGAGAAACAGGCGATCATCCCTGTCGTACCCATAATCCTGGCGCTGCCCGTTATTGCCTCGGCGTGCAATGACACGGCCAAGCTCGTCGTAATCGGTGTACGCACGGTACGAAACGCCGGCAGGCAGTGCCTGGAGTGCCTGCGCAGAAGAAAGGGTAACGCCCGCCATCCCGCTTTTCCGCGCAAGTGGACCAAACTGCGGTATGCAGTCCGGAACCGCTGGAGGACAAGGATCTGTTGGCGGATTGGAGGCGTAGACGACGTCAAGTGTCGTGCTTGGCGTCATGGGACCGAAGGCGACCCCGGCATGGGTCATCTGCCACTGAGATGTATAAGTGCCATATCCGGGCGCTGTGCCTTGGATGCTGAAGGTTGCGGTCTGCCCCGGGAGTACGGTACCGGGCACACCAACCACGCTGATGCCGAAGGCACTGCTGAAATTCTGGCTTGTGGAAACAAGCTTATAACCATCAGCCGTCGACCATGCAGTAGTGCCGGTGTTCTTCAACTGGATATTGATGGTGTAGGACTGACCTACATAAAGGGGAGAGATCGTCTGTCCGATGTACTGGACGCCTGCAACAGGATCGACAGGTGCGTTCGTCAGACGCTCGGCTTCAACAAGCGTTGGCAGCGACGCATTGTTGTAGATATACCGCATCTGTTGGTAGGCGCCGCCTGGTGTTGCCTCATGCGTCGACAGCAAGCGCCCGGCCGTGTCATATCGCATGTGACGTGCATGTGCATCAGGCGTCGTGACAAGGACGAGACGCCCCATCCCGTCATAGGCGTACGTCGTTGTGTGGATAGCACCGCCTACGATGCGCTTCTGAGCCGTGATCCTTCCCCGCGCATCATAGACATACTCGGTAACATCGCCATTGATGCCGGTGATCCGCCCGGGCTGACCGAGTTCGTTGTAGTTGTCATACACCACATTGCCGAGCGCCGACCCCACGCCAACGAGATCACCTTTCGTGCTGTAGCTATAAGTAACAGCATCGGCATTTCCATACAGCGGCCCGTCAACGGTCATGGTGGCAACCATGCCACTGGCATGCTCGGTATAGGTGTAGTAGGTGATCCTGGTTTGATTCAGGCTGGCCGGCACGGCGCTGGACAGGTTCCTGACCGTCGTCGTTTCCAGTCGCTTGCGCGCGTTGTAGCCATAAGTGATCTGGTACAACTCTTGCGTACCGGCCTGGTTATGCACCGTCTCCCTCAAGAGCCGGTTCTCAGCAGGGTCCCATACGTAGCTGGTTGCCCGGGCCTCAGGGGTCCCGGCGGCGACGATTTTCTTGAGTAACTGACCTTTGGCATTGTAATCGTAGTCGGTTACACCACCCTCGTTATCGTAGACCTTGTCCTTGTAGCCATTGGCATCGTAGGTGATGCTTCTGGCGCTCGATGGACAGTTGTTCGAAGCGTGGCCCGTGACCGTTGTCAGCTTCCGGTCGAAGAATGCCTGCGTCGATTGCTTGCCGAGCGGGTTCGTATGCAAGACCGACATCGTCTGCTTGCCGTTCTGGAATCCACTTGTATACGCAAAGGTGTGGCGATCAACGCCACCTGCATGCTCACTGAGAGTGGCGCGGCGTTCCGCGTCATACGCGAAGGTGGAGTAGCGAACGTCGTTGTACGACTTGCCCGTGAGAGCGAAGAATTCAGGCTTCTCGTAATGATAGGTAATGACTGTCGAAGGGGTACCCGGCAGCGTCACCGTGGCCAGAAGATGCAAGCCATCGTAGACCTTCTGATGGCTGTAGGTGTATCGATACGCGTTGCCCACCGGATCATTGATCTGCCGGAGCTCATCGCCCGTCCACACGAACTGTATGAATCGCGTGGAGGTATGGGTAACCCGCTGGAGCTGCGTTCCCTGCATCCCTCCATACGTGAACGTCCACCCTATTCCTTGTTCATCCTTGACCTCCAAGGGCAGCCCACCCGCTCTGTAACGCTCGAGGGTTCCTGCTTCCCCGTACAGCATCCAGGTCCCATTGGCCTGCCGCGCGATCCTGGAAACCGGACTCGCCTTCTCTTCGTAGTAGATGCCGTCAGTTGCCTTGATGTAACGAACTTTCCGCCCATCTGGTCGATGCGCCCAGATCGTGGAGTAGGTGTGGCCCACCTGGCATTCGGCATTGCTCGGAATGGGATAGCAATGGCTCAACCCGTATCCACTGCCGAAGCTTAGCTTGTAATCGAAGTTGGTCTGCCAGTGATAGCCGAAGAGGCCGATACCGTCCCAGTGCTGGTTCCAGGTGCGTTCAAACCTGAGTCCGGATCCCGCAAAATCGACCTCATGCTCGATCTTGTTGCCGGAGGACATGACCACGGGATTACCCGCTGTCGGCTGCTCCTCTTTGCAATCCTGGGGCGCGCTTGAGTCCTTGTCGGACCCACTTTCCAATTGCCCCATGTTCCCGCTGAACTCGTTGCCATTGACGATGCCGCCGGCGGTGCCAAGGGACTCTATTCCCGACCTGTAGACAGTTTGCGGGTTGGGTCGGAAACCATGGACCGGCACTGTCGGAAGATTGGTCGTACCCGCTCCGTTGGGCAGCCTGGGGATGAGGGTATCGTCAACTTGCGCCATCACTGAAGGTGCCAGCGATGCCGACAAGCCAACGAGCGCAGCGCTAGACAGTACGAAGTTTCGTATAGCCGCGAAACATCGGAAAGGATTTGAAACGAATCCCTGCTCTTCCCCAGCCCAACTCATACGACCAGCTTCCATCTACTCCGCTCCATTCCAGCCCTTGAAGGCCAGACTCCATGCGTCCACCACCCCGGTGGGACACCCCATGCCGGAAAAACTACTACCCGGCAATGCACCTTGGAAAGTCGGGAATACAAGTAAGCGTATTTACGTCCGGTACCACTCGCGCCGCAGGCCCGATCTGCCTGTATCGAGTGCGCCGGGCGCACTCTCCATCCGTATGATGGAGGCCTGGTGCAGCGCGCTGTCCAGCGCGTACAGGGGACGCCCCCCCCGCGTCGCGTCCCAATGTGAGGCATGATGGGCGCGGGGAATGGCGCCGCCTTCGACGGGGCCCATGGCTGGCGCAGCGCCGGCACACATGCAGCATCACCTTGTCGGCAGGGAGGCGTCAGCTCATGGGACAGACTCACGGAACCTCAACGGCGCGCGTCGCGCATCGCCGCGTCGCGCTACTGCGGGGTTGGCTCGCCTGCCTGGCATGCCTGTTATGGAGCTCCGCGCACGCCGAACCCATCATCACCACCATCGCCGGCGGCGGCAACCCGGTATCGGGCAACGGTGACGGTGGGCCCGCCACGCAGGCCCGGCTGCAAGAGCCCGTCGCCGTTGCGGTGGACCCTTCCGGCAATGTCTTCGTCGCCGAACGTTATGGGTTCACGGTGCGCAGGATCGGTACCAACGGCATCATCACCACGGTGGCCGGCAACGGTCAGCAGATGTACGACGGCGATGGCAAGCCGGCGACCTCGGCCGCCATCGATGTGCGTGGCATCGCGGTCGATGCAGCGGGCAACCTTTACATCGCCGACGGCGGGAACGGTCGGATCCGCAAAGTGGCACCCAACGGCGTCATCAGCACCCTCGCCTCCACTGGCCTGTCGTTCCCCACGCGCCTGGCGGTAAGTCCATCCGGGCAGGTCCACGTGATCGACCAGTTGCGGATCTGGAAAGTGAGCCCGTCGGGCAGCCTTCAACTGGTGGCGGGCATCGGCGAATACGGTTCGACGGGCGATGGCGGGCCCGCCATCGCGGCGCGCCTCGGCAACCCTGAGGCGCTGGCCTTCGATCGCAGCGGCCGGCTCTACGTCGTCGACAACAACGACAGGATCCGACGCATCGCGCTCGACGGGACGATCTCGACGATCGCCGGCAATGGCCCCTTCCGGGTCGACCCGGTGGCGCGGAACTCCCGCATCCACGCGCCCACGGGCATTACCGTGGATGCTCGTGGCAATGCCTATGTCGCACTGCGAAACAACCTGGTGCGCACCATCAACCCCGACGGCATCATCGACGATGCGGTGGTCAGGCTGAACGACTCGGGCGGCATGGTGATAGGCGCGCCTTTCGGTTTCCAGGGCGACGGCGGTCCCGCGCTCGACGCGCTGCTGTACGAACCGGAAGCGCTCGCCATCGATGAACAGGACCACCTGTACATCGCCGACACAAGAAATGGACGCATCCGCAAGGTCACGCCGATACCGACGGCCCGCACACCGCTCGGCCTGGACGCATTCGCGCCGCAGAAGATCTACGGCATCGGCAGTTACGTCAGGCACGTGGCGATCGGCGACATCACCGGCGATGGTCGGCAGGACGCCCTGCTCACGACCTCGAGCTGGTCGGGACCGTACGCCGAGCCGGCCAAGGATTTCCGGGTCTGGCTCTTCGTGCAGAAGCCGGATGGCACGCTGGCGGCACCGCTGGGTTATCCCTTCCCGGGCGACGCAATCGGTGGACGCACGGGCAGCGGACTGGACACGGGCGACTTCAATGGCGATGGATTCGAGGACGTGGTGGTCGGCACGCTCACCGGCATCACGGTGTTCCTGGGCTCACCCTCGGGCCTGGGGTCCGGCCTCGGCTACGCCTCCCAGACGCCGGGCGCACAGGCGGCCCACGGCCTCACGGTGCTCGATGTGGATCGGGATGGCCGCCTCGATGTCGTGACACTCAGCGGCGGCAGGAGCGAGGGCGGCACCAGTCACACCGACCAGGTCGGCCTGCTGGTCTATTACGGCAATGGCAGCGGCGCCTTCCCGCGACAGGACTTCCGCGTGCGCCCTGCGGGTGCGAGCTGGGGCGCGCTGCGTGCCGCCGATATCAACAACGACGGGGTGCTCGACCTCACCAGCTCCTGGACCGACATCATCGCCGGTTATTACCGCGGCGGCTTTGAAGTGACACTGCACCAGGGTGCATCCGGCTTCGGGGCGGTGCGGCGCTGGCATCCCGCCGAATCCCTGTCTTGGGGCCCGGGCTATGCGTTCGGCGACTTTGATGGCGATGGCCGGAAGGATGCGATCGTGTCGTACACAGCCAACACGCCGTCGGCGAGGTATGCGCATTTCAGGCAGGAGCGCGACGGCAACTTCGTCGAGATCGGCGCCTGGCCTGCCTTCGATGTGCCAGACGAACTGATCAGCGCCGACATGAACGATGACGGACGCGATGATCTGCTGGTCATCCACGGCGGGTGGAGTTCCATTGGCTACATGCAGCAGAAGCCGATGGGTGGGCTGGATGTCGAGATCAAGTACGAAGTCGAGCAATCCTCCCACCCACAGATGCCTGCACTGGCGGTGGGCGACCTCAATGGCGATGGATGCCGCGACGTGGCGATGGCCGACCGCAACTACGGACTGGTCGTGCTGGAAGGGCGCAACTGCATGATCCGCGCGAACGGCTCGCAACCGCTGGTTCCCGGCTGGGGGTCGCTCGCCATCCACGGCGCGATCGTGCAGGGCCAAGCGAGCCCGCGCGAAGGCGACCCGTCGCGACCCGTTCCACGGGGCGGACCCGCCGTGCATGCGCAGGATGGCGCCACCGTGCGCCGGAGCAGCGATGCCGGTCGCACGTGGCGTGCGCGCAGGGTGGCGATCACATGGTTAATGCTGTTGGGGGCGCTGGGCGTCTTCAGCGGCGCCGTGTGGTTCGTACTCACGCAGACCTCATGGCTGCGCCGTTGAACGCCGCGCCGCGTTCGCGGCGTCGGCACTGAAGGCGGTCGGCGATCACGCCTGCGGGTGGCCGGCTCTGCAACTACCCTTGCTCAACCCTCCCCCCTCCCACCTCCCTCCAGGGTTTCACGCAACCGACCGTTCTCCTCCACCACACGCCCATACACACGGAACAGCGACCACGTTCCCCACACGCCCAGCACCAGGGCGTGGGCGAAGGGGATTGCGGCCAGTGCCATGAGCGAGGCCAATGCGGTGGCGTCGAGGGTGTACATGTAGGGAATGGCCATCAGCACTTGGTTGATGAGAACGGCGATGCTGGAAATGGTCAGCAGTCCGAAGCTGACGTGGCGGAAGCGGCGCCATGCGCGCCACTGGAGCGCCAGCACAACCACCGTGCACACCAGGCCCGCGATGATGAAGATCCAGCTGAGGATCATGTAGACGGGCATGCAAACTCCTGCGGCGGGTGCGGTGACGGGGTTTTATCACGCCGTTGTGCGCCTGCTCGACCGCACATGAAAAGGCCCCGCAGTGCGGGGCCTTCTGTTTCAGGGTGGGCCGTGCCGCACACGGCGGCGCGTCAGTGCGGCTTCTGGCGGTCGAGCGTGAACGCGTCGGCGACGGCGTGTTTGGCGCGCTCCCACGTGAGGCGGGAACCGCCCCTGGCACGACCCCAACCGCGCTCGAGATCCGCGGCCAGGCTGTCGTCCCATTCGCGGTCGCTGTACAGGCCGCGTGCGTAGGTGCCATAGCGATAAGCCGGCCGATAGTCGTCATACGCATCGCCTTCCTGGCGATACGACGCCCGATCGAACTGCTGCGAAAACGTATCGTCGGTCCGCGCATAGGCGCCGTACGTGCGGTCGGCGCGCTCCCACGCATCCTGCGCGGCGGGACGGGCGCGCGCCCAGTCCAGGCGCGACTCGCCCTTCTGCGTCTCCCAGTCGGCCTGCAGGCGACGTTCGGTGTCTTCCCACGACTGCTCCGGATACTCGCCACGCGCCACGGCGCCGGCGCGGTAGACGCCTGCGTAATCGCGCTGGAAGTCGTACTCCTCGGTGTAGTACGGACGGCTGCGGTACGTCTCGCGCCAGTACGCTTCCTCACCGGTCGGGTCGATGCGCTCGGCCACGCCCTTGCCGGCCGCAGCGCCGAGGACGGTGCCGGCGGCGGCTCCTATCAACGTACCGATGGGACCGAACACGGTACCCGCCACGGCCCCGGCCGCCATGCCGCCGGCGACGCCACCCACGCCCACGCCCACCGGGTGCGAACCGGGTGCGCCTGTGAGGGGGTCACGGTTTCCATCTCGCTGTGAAGTATCGCGTGTCATCTGCTGTGTCCTTCTTCTTGAAGTGATGAAGCGATGCGACATGCACCGCTTCATTCCGCTCGCGGACATCGATGTGGATGCCGCACGCGGAGTGAGACCGATACTCCGGATCGCAGGTGACAGCCACGTGCACGCGCGTCATGTTGGTGATCGCGCCGTGAGCGAAACGGGCGCACGGCCACAACACGACATGAATCACCGCCACGTCACGCTGGCGTCGCGCGTCGTGCGCCATGGCTTACGCGTAAGCCGTGCGCGCATGCCGACGGGTGCGTGGCACGTCCGCACCGCGTGGCAGCATGATGGCGAAGACCGTCCTGCCCTCGTCGACCTTGGCCCTCACGTCACCGCCGTGCGCGCTGGCGATCTCGCGCACGATGAACAAGCCGAGCCCCAGGCTGGTGTGCTCGCCCTGGTTGGCCGCCCTCGAACCGCGGCGCAGCGGGTCGAACAGGGCATTGAGTGCCTCGGTGCACAACGGGTCGCCCGCGTTGCTTACTTCGATGCACGCATGATCGCCATCGCCCGTCACGGTCACGCCGATCTCCGCGCCCGCTTCGCCGTACTTCGCAGCATTGGTCACCAGGTTGTGCACGGCTTCGCGCAGGCGCGCGTCGTCGAAGTGGCCGCAGGTGTCACCGTCCACCTGCAGCCTGATGGGCGCATCGTGCAGCGTGGCGCGCAGCAGCTCCACCTCCTCGGCGACCGCCTGGCCCAGGTCGCAGGCCGACCGCTGCAGCGTCATGCCCGCGCCCAGCGTGCTCTTGCTGTAGTCCAGCAGCCCGTCCACCAGCCGGCTCAGCTGCAGGCCGCCGCTGAGGATGCGCTCGGCCAGCCGTGCATTCGGCGTGTCCTTCGTGCGGTCCACCAGGAATTCCGCCGTGCCGACGACCGCCGTGAGCGGGCCGCGCAGGTCGTGCCCCAGCGCACCGAGGAAGACATTGCGCCACGACTCCACCGTGCGCGAGAACTCCAACAGCGATTCGGCCACGGCCTGGTCGATCGCTTCGTTGAAGCGGATCATGTCGTCAATGGAGCCGGCAGCCAGCGCTTCCTGCGCCGCCCACAGGCGCAGTACCGACGCGCGCAGTGCGCGGTACTCGGCAATCATCTGGTTGACGCCGAAGCCATCATCGGCACGGCTGCGCCCATGGCTGCTGGCCGCCGACTCCGGCCCGGTGGAGGCAGGTGCGCGACCGTGTGCCTTTGCGCGCTGCTGCGCCGGACTCTGCGGCGAGCGCAGGTCGGCGACGATCTCGCGCAGGATGAGGGGAATGTCGTTGCGCAGGCGTTTCACGCTCAACTGCGCGCCGTCCGGCGCCTGCGTGATGGCGAACTCGACGGCGTCGTCGAGGATCCGTTGCGGATGGGCTTCGATGAAGTCGGCAAGTCGCATGGGCGCTCCTTGGCATGGGTGCGGTGTCGTGGTCGTTATGGGATCGGCCCCCTGTCGGGCGTGGTGCGCATGAGTCAGTCGGCGATGCTGCGCGGATCGCGCGGATCGTCGATGTGCAGGGGTGCGTCCGGTGGCGGGTCCGGCTCCACGGGCACGTCCTCGGGGTCGCCCGGATCGCGCGGCATCGGCGGCCTATCGGGATCCTCGGGACGATAGGGATCGCTCGGCGTACCGGGCGCGCTCGGTTTGCCGGGTTCGGACGGCGTGCCCGGCGGCGTAGGCTGGCCGGGTGGTGTTGGCTGGCCGGGCGGTGTTGGCGTGCCCGGCTCGGTCGGCTTGGGCGTGCCGTGTGCGTCAATGTCGATGCGATTCGTCATGTCGGTCTCCTGTGCGCCGGTCACCGCGTGATCACGTGGCCGTCTGAGCAACGCTGTTCTTCCATCGGATTGGGCGCCACGCGTGTGATGTCCCGGGTCTCGCGATCCATGGCGGCTTCCTCGCTTGCGAGGGGCCAGCGTGCGCATGGCAACGTTGATGAATCGTGAGCGTGGCGTTTCTGTTTTCAGCGTGTGGTCACGCTATGGCCGCAAGGCGGCTGCACGCTGAACGCGTTGATCGCATCCACACGATGCCTTCACAAACGCCGCCGCAGCATGGATCCATGCTTTGCCAAGAACGTATCGACGCGCGTCTCAACGACGCTGAAAGTCTGGTCCGCTCCGGCGCCGACATCGGCGACCCACAGGCGTTCCTGCGTGGCCTGTGGACCCAGGTCTACGATCACGCGCCGATGCATCTGCGCTCGGCCGTGCTGCGCCGCCTGCATGCGTTGTCGCGCCGCCTTGGCGCTTCCTACGTGCACGGCGAGGTCGGTCGCACCACCGCGTGACCACGCGGGTCCGCGTGTGCGGGCCGAAGGCGACGGATGCGTGTGGGTGGCTTACACCGGTGAACGCAGGCGCGTCAGTGCGACTTCGATGTCCTGCCGGCGGAATGGTTTGGCCAGCACGTGCGCATCGGCGAAACGGTCGGGCAATCCCTGCTGGCCGTAGCCGGTGGTGAACAGGAACGGCACGCCGCGCTCGCGCAGCGCATCGGCGACGGGAAACGATGGCGTCCCCGCCAGATTCACGTCCACCACCGCCAGGTCGATCTGCGCGTCGGCAAGATCGGCCAGGGCCTGGTCGACCGATCCGGCGCTGCCGGCCACGTCGTAACCCAGCGTGGGCAGCAGGTCTTCCAGCAACATCACCAGCATGGATTCGTCTTCCACGATGAACACACGCGGTGCGGGGTCGGTCGTCGTCATGCGGCCACTCCTGGGTCGGGCATGGGGGCGGTGATCCGGCACTTCACGCCGGTGGTATCGAAATCGAGGGCGACGTCGCCGCCGAGGTCATGGCGCAGGCCGCGTTCGATCAGGCGCGAGCCGAAGCCACGGTGCGCGGGTGCGGTGACCGGTGGCCCGTCCCGCTCCTGCCAGGACAGCACCAGCGTGCGGCGGCCCTGCACGGTGTCGGCGCGCCAGTGGATGCACACGCGTCCCGGCCGGGTCGACAGCGCGCCGTACTTCATGGCGTTGGTGAACAGTTCGTGCAGTGCCATCGACAGCGCCAGTGCGCGTTGTGGGTCCAGTTGCATCTCCGGCCCGTCGATGTCGAAGCGTTCGGGATCGGCCAGCAGGCACGGGGCAATGGCGGTCCGCACGATGTCGCCCAGCGGCGCGTGTTCCCATTGCTGGCGGGTGAGCACGTCGTGTGCCTGGGCCAGTGCGTGCAGGCGCGCTTCGAAGCGGTCGCAGGCCAGGCCCATGTCGTCGGTGCCGCGCAGCGTCTGCAGGGCGAGCGATTGCACGATGGCCAGGGTGTTCTTGACGCGGTGGTTCAGTTCGTTGAGCAGCAGGTGCTGGTGTTCTTCGTGCTGCCGGCGCGCGGTGATGTCGGTGGCGGCGCCGAACCATTCGGTCACGTCGCCGCCGATGGGGCGGATGGGCACGGCGCGCGAGGACACCCACGCCCAGGTGCCGTCTTCGCTGCGGATGCGGTGTTCGGCGCTGAAGGGGGTCTGGGTGGCGCGTGCGCGGGTGATGGCCTCGGCGACCTGGTCGCGATCGTCGGGATGGATCAGCACGTCCAGCCAGTCCGGGGTCAGCGAGCCGTGGCGTCCGAACAGCAGGCTGCCGCCGACGATGTCGACCTCGCTCCAGTCCTGGTTGGTGCGGTAGACCAGGTCGGAGGTGGCGTCGACCATGGCGGCGAGCCGTTCTTCGCTCTTGCGGCGGGCTTCTTCGTGCCGCTTGCGTTCGGTGACGTCACGGGTGGTGCCGGCGACGGCTTCCACCTCGCCACCCGGGCCGATCACCGGGACCAGCAGGTAGTCGTAGATGCGGCGGCCGTTGGTGCCGTTGAAGGGCACGTCGCCGCGCACGGGCTGGCGGGTGGCGATGACCTGTTCGATTTCGCGGTCGTGCATGGCGGCGTGCCAGGGTTCGTAGCCGATCTCCAGGCAGGTCTTGCCGATGGCTTCGTCCCAGGTCATGCCCCACATGGCCAGCAGGGCGGCGTTGGCGTAGGTGAAGCGGTGTTGCAGGTCCCACATGTAGACCAGGTCGGGCGTGGTCTGCAGGAGGGTTTCGTACAGGCGAACGCGCTGTTCCGCGGAGGCGTGCGCGCCGCCTGCCATCAAGGCGCTGTCCATGGGGAGGCATTAGGTTCCGATGGCGACACCGAACCTTATCGCCCGCGCCCGTGCGCTACCCGTGAAACTTGGCAGGGTGGGCGGCGTTTGCGAGGGTTGCTGTTCAGAAATGGTCCGATTCAAATTGCGTCGCGAATGCCAGGAGCTCCGTGTTGATCGCGTCGGCATCAGGGGCGTAGTGCGCTTCTCGATGACAATTCGGGCAGAGCGCGACGCAATTCCATACACGATCGCCCTTTTCGGCACCCAGAATATGGTGGACGTCCAGAAAGCCTTGGAACGGGCGACCCACCCCGCATGAGCGGCGCTCACAGACGCCTCCGGAACGCTTGATCACTTCAACGCGTACGTCCTTGCTTCGCGGATAGTAGGAACGCCAGGCACTCCTTTTCTGCGCTCCATCGCTTCCAAGCGAACGGTGATCCACTCCGGGCAAGTCGTCCCAACTATCCTCGCTGATCGCCGCACGGGATGACTCATCGACTTCGAACGAGTTCACGTCGATCACACCAGGCCACTGCCACAGCACGTCTGGCACTGCGCTTGAATCGTCAGTCCTGACGTCGTGCAACCAGAGTGTGGGGCTGTCGCCATTCGTGGCGTGATTCTTCTTGGTCCTGCCCATTAACCCCTGGGCGATCAACGCATCACTTACCTCGCGCTGGCCTTGCCATATTCCAGGGAGCTGATCGCTGGGAATAAGGGCGGCAAACACCATGCTCTGTCCCTGCCTCTGCAACGCAAGCGTGTGAGAGACACCCTCACGTGCATCGCGCTCGGCAATACTCTGCAATGTCTTGTCCCAGTCGCCATCCAGGGTGCGGGCCCTAAGCTGGAACGCAGCGTAAAGCTCTTCGCGGGGATGCTCGCCATCTCTGCGCCAGCACAATCGGACCCGTGCACGAATGTTCTGACCATCTGGCAGTCGCACGGCAACAACCTGGGACTGGCCTTGCCCTACCCCACGCCTGACTTCTTCCGTGACGTCGAGTCCACGCTCCTTTAGGAAAGGGACTACGGCTTCGCGCGTAATTCTCTCTGCGTGGTAGCTGGCCGGACTACGGAATGGCCTCTTAGACGTCGCCATGACTCCCCTCCCCCGTTAGTGATGGCCGATTATGGCGAAGACCGAAGCTGGAAACTAAAAGGCCCCGCGGTGCGGGGCCTTGGGTAACGCCGGTAGGCGGGATTAGTTGTTGCCGCCGGCTTCGCCGGTGGGCTCGGGCGTGGCGCGGCGACGGGCGAAGCGGGCCGAGAGTTCGCGGCGGGCTTCGTCCACGCCCTTGTCCTTGCCGGCCACCTTGATGACGCCATAGACCTCCAGCGAGGCGGCCATCAGGTCGCTGCCGAGGGCGAGTTCGGTGTCGGATACGCGCTGCATCAGATGCGCGAGTCTGGCGGCGCGCGGACGCAGCGCTTCGAGGGCGGCGTGGTCCTGGCGGAAGGCGTCGTAGTCGAAGTCGCGCGGCATCAGGCCGGCATGTTGTTCGGCGACGGACAGTGCGCTGGTGCAGAAGGCGCGCGATTTGTTGCCCATCTTCACCAGGTCGGAGCGTTCTTCGACGGTGAGGGCGATCAGCAGGTCGAGGTCGGCTTCGAGGGCGGTGAGGGAGCCGTCGATGCGCTCCAGGCGGTCGGGCTGGAACGTCATGGCGATGCGGTTCTGTGTCATGTAATTGCGTCCTTTCAGGTTGTACCGGCCGGGTCCGGCCGGCATGGGCAGCCTACTGCCGCCCGCCTGCGTTGCGACGCCCTGCCCCGCTAATGGAGTAGTTCTCACACTGCGCGGTGCGATTGGCCTGAAAAGGGTGTCGCGATACCGAAAAACATCCAGCGTTGGATCAAAAAGAGGGAACGCTGGATGTTTGTGTGAGAAGAAACACTGAAAAAGGGGGAGCGTTGGACCTTAGCGAGAGACGAAAAGCCGAAAAAGGCCCAACGTTGGATACTTGTGTGAGAAAAAAGACCGAAAAGGGGGGGACGTTGGGTCTTAATGAGAGAAGAGAGACCGAAAAAGGGGCAACGTTGGGCTTTAGTGTGAGAAGAGCCGTCTGAGAAGCCTAGTGGTCGATTCAAGGGACGAGGACGACCCCTGCCAAGAACGCCTGTACGAAAACTCAGGCTGCCGGCGATACCGGCAACCTAAACTTGTCGAACCACACAGCACCCGGCTCTGCACGGATGACCACCTGGCTCCGCCCGGCGTAGATAGTCATCACGCGGAGTGTTGCGTCCAGCGGCAGCGGTGTAGTGCCCGCCTGACCCACGATGGCTTCGAGGGAAGCGCTGCTGTCGAGTGTCCCGGCAAGGATCAATGCATTGCCACCGACGGTCGCGGTAATCACGCCTTCCTGCATGGACCGATAACTGCGAAGCGGTCACAACTTTCTCAGAGCAGCGGCGAATTTTTGGCGTCGACGGTTACGTACACCTCAAGGCTCACACCGCACCCAAGACAGTTTCATTCCTTCGCCACCACCGTGTCATACAGGCCGTAGCGAGTCAGCCCCTCATGACTCTCTATGCCTGTGTAGCGAAGTGAAGCATCCTCATAACGCCGGAATGCAAAGACAGCCTGATTCATCTGCTCGGTGTTGAACACCCTCAGGTTCACCAGCAGATTGAAGTCCTTCACGGTCAAGCCCGTCACCACCCTGAACAGTTCCGGCTCGATCTTGGTAATCACGTCCTTCAGGGTGTTCTCGCGAAAATCGGTCAGATACATGAAGGCCGGGATGCGCGTGGCGAACTTGATCAGCTTCTCTTGAACCAGCTTGCGCTTGCTCTTGAACTCCTTCTCTTCGTCGGAGAGCTCCTTCTTTTCCTTCTTCGTCAGCTCCCCTTCCTTGGCCTTCTTCTTCAGCGCCTTGATCTTCTCGCTCTTATTGATGATCGTTTCGATGACATTGTCGCCCAGCGATCGCCAGCCTTCGATACGCTCAACTGCAGCCAGCGCGTCCGCATTGCTCAGGACACGCCGCAGCGTTTCGTTGTCCACGTTCACCAACAGCGCGCTTTCCCACTTGCGCGCAAGCAATGTGGCCGACGTGCCTGCCATCGCTATGTCGAGAATGCCGGCGGCATCGATCTGCGTCATGTTAGCGCCGTCATACGCCAGCACGGGAAGGAACGACACCAGATCCTTGACCGCGTTCTCCGGGTTCGGTTCGTTGGGCGACAGCCCGATCCCGTACTCGGACAACTGGCGCAGGGCGCGCGTGGGCGCGAAGTCGAACACGAAACACGCGGGCTTGAGCACCTCTTCCTCGTTCGGGTTGTCGCCGTTCGGGTTCTTGATTGACCACGGCGACTGCACGCGGAACGCCGCCTGGAAGTAAGTTTCCGGCGACTTCAGGTTGCGTAACATGAGAATCGAAGACCACTGCGCCACGGTGACACCAGTCGTCAGCTTCCCGCACGACAGCGTGATCGACTTGGTATCGAACCCGCTACCGATAGCCTTGCGCACGGGCGGCAATGCCTCAAGACCGATACCTGCAGTCGTGCCGGCAGCCGCGATCACGGTGTAGTCATGCCAGAAGACGTTGTGCTTCTCGGCGAGCAGGTTCGCCATCGCGTGACAAGCTGCCACGTTCGGCAGGAACCAGAATGAGTGCTGCAAATATGGCAGCAATCGCGTGTCCGAATAAGGGAACGGCGGCTTGGTACCGGTCTTCAGGTGCTCGACGGCCTTAGGCATGTAAGCGCCACGAATGATGTCGAGCCACTTCTGCACGTCGTCCTTGTGCTTGAACTTCGCCGTCTTGCCGGTGCCGGTTGCCGCGAAGAACTCGTTGAGGTCGAACTCGTCGAACTCCCCGGCGCTGGCGATAGCCAGCAGTTCGTCCGGCATTTTGTAGGTTAGCAGCCGCAATTGCGGCAGCGCCCCATAGGGGTTCCACTCGTCCGCGTGATAGATGGCGTGTTCTTCCTTGACCCGCTGTTCATCGGTGTAGGTCCAATTGAAGATCTGTTCTTCGATGAACTCGCCGGTAGCCAGTGCCTTAAACGGCGTGCCAGATAGATACAGGTACGCTCTTGCGGTGATCGGCAGGAAATCAGCTTCCTTCTCCGACAGCACCTCCAGATCCTCGTTCACAACGTCCAGCCCCGTTGTGTATTCGAGCTTGGCCTCTGCCTTGGCTACTGATTCTTCTTCGCCCTCGAACAGTTCCTTGGCGGTATCCCGCCATGCTCCGAAGTGGTATTCGTCGAAGACCACCAAATCCCAGTTCACCTCATGCAGCCACTCGTTCCGGGGCTTGATCGCCCCCGTCGCCTTGTCGCGGCCTAGCAAGTCCTGGAACGAGCCGAAGTAAACGACTGGCTTCTTCATGTCGATTTCTGTCGGGTCACGCCCGGATGACTTGGACAGATACTGCCAGCCGCCAAAATCGATATGGCTCTCCAAGTCGCTCTGCCATGCGTCTTCGACGGCAGGCTTGAACGTCACCACGAGCACGCGCTTCGCACTCATCGCCTTCGCTAGCTGATAGGTGGTGAAAGTCTTACCGAAGCGCATCTTTGCGTTCCAGAGGAAGCGCGGGACAGCATGCTTGTCCTCATTCCAGCGGGAGCGGTAGTAGTCGTGCGTCAACCGCACCGCTTCTTCCTGCTCTTTACGCATGGGGAAGCGTTCGTGGTGCGTACCCGTGACTTTGACCCCTGTACGCAGCTCGGTCAGGACAGTTTTCAGGTCGTTGACGGTGCAGCGCATCCATTCACGGCCAACTTCAATGACGTTTTCGTGCTTTTTCGCGACGAGTGCGGCTCGCACCTCGTGATCGCGGAAGACACTACCATCATCGCGTTCCGCAGCCTCGTCCAACTCGATATTGACCTTCACGCCGGCAGTTCTCGTCTGCTCGGCGATACGCTGCTTCACGCCGCGCGTGGTCTGGCCGACCTTGAGAAGGCCATCGTGCGCGTCATCGGCAATGGAGTAGGCGTAAATACGCGGCCTGGCATCCGGTTTTGGCACGAGGATTTCGTCGACGGGCTTACTCATCGTCCCCTTCCAGCTCCATCAAGCGCACCTGAGACTCAATGAAATCTTGTTCCTCCTTCGTGATCCCATACTTCTCATACAGCGCCTCATCCGTCCACGTTCGGTTCCACGCTTGGGTGGGAACCCACGTGTAGGCGGAGTGTGTTGCGTCTTGCGTTATCTTCCTCAAAGACACGAGAAATCGGAAGAAACGAGTGGCGTAATAGGATTGAAGGCTTTTGGCCTTCCGCTCTGTATCAACATAGAAGAATAGAAATGATTGGGTACACGCGGAAGGGGATGGCGCAATCAATGACCGACCAAGTATCTGGTGCGGGACTCCATCTCCGCCGTTATATGCCTTTGGGACCATGACTTTCCATGAGTCGACTAGATGCTCGCTCTTCTCAACTTTGCTGCGAGCAATGTACCCCACGTCCCGCTTCATCTTGCGAATGTAATAAAGTGGAATGTCCCCTGGCCTCCTCTTCTCATGAAACCCATCGAAGTTGGAGGTCCAACCGAACTCCTTGTCGCGCGCCAAAAGGGTGTTAATGGAGGCCCCCTTATGCTTCAGCACCTTGTGCAAGATCGAAATGGCGCGCGACTCGCGGACGAAGACATCGAACTCGCCAAGGTTGCGCCTGATCGGCCCGACGATTTCATCGCCCCGCATCGTGGTGACATTGCAGTCCCCGTTATAGGACTCGTCCCAGAGGAAGTAGCAGACCCCTGCCTTGATTTCGACTCCAGGGAATACGTCGCCTGCGGCTGGGTAGTCAACTAGCTCGCAGATATGGCGATCATTCAGCATTTCCTGCCGGAACTCGCTCAGACCCAAGCCTGATGCCATCCAGCGAGCGGGAATGACCATCGACAGGTAGCGCGGCTGCAGTTGCTTGGCCTGATTGACAAAGTGCTGGTAGATCGGGATGTCGCGCGTTCCACCGTCAGAACCCAACTGGTAAGGGGGGTTTCCCACAATGACATCGAACTGCATGTTGCCTCCAAAAATTTCATTCGTGCGAACCTTGGCGTCCTCGCAGTGAATGAACGCATACGCATGGGTTTCAAATTGATCACCCCGACCGTACGCACTCTCATTGACACCACAATAGCCGCACTTTCCGGCCTTCCAGTGGTGCTCAGTGCGTTGAAACCAGATGTTGCCGCCCTCATCTTGGAAGGACTTGGCAATTGAGTGCTCGCTGTTGGCGCGTTTACTGCAATACAGACTCCGCCGAGCCAGAAGGCTTGTCAGGCTGGTGATCCCGATCCCGAAAACTTGCTTGCTCAGGATGTGATCAACTCGCTCTTGAAGATCAGGAATCTGATCCTTCAATCCTTCCGTCAAGCGCGAGGTGATCTCTCTTAGGAAAACACCTGACTTCGTACATGGATCCAGAAACGTCACGTTGGGGTCGGCCCATATACTGGCTCCCTTATTCCTGACAGACCAAGCTGAGGCCAACGTGTCCAGCATTCTGTTGGCCAACTCCGGCGGAGTGAATACCTCGTCATTCGAGAGGTTCGCAATGCAGGTCAGCACGTCGGGATTGCGCCCGCGCAAGGTAAATCCGGCTTGTTCGTTCATGTAGCTGCCCCCACCGCAAGTTCGCCGACGGTCATCGCCGGGTAAATCTTGGTCGGTGTGAAAATCTCATGCTTACCCAGGTGCGCGAACAGCGAGTCCTCCGCACTGAAGGCCGACGAATGCGTCAGTACGTCGAAACGGAAGTCGCGCCGCTGGAACTTGCCCTTGCCCAGGTAGCCCCATTCGGCAAAAGTGATCGGCTGCTTGCTGCTGTCGAGCATGGTCAAGGCGTCGCCGTGAACCAGATTCTGCGACAGCACGTAGCTCGCCACCCGGTACAGGTCGTCGGCCTCATCGAGGCGCAGATACTCAGCGAAGATTTCGAGCAGGTTGTCCCGGCACTCGGCAATGTTGTCCGGGAGCAGTTCCACCCCGTAGATACACATCAGCCCGTGCAGCGCGAAGTGGCGCTTCTCGAACTCGGACTTGCCGTATTTCAGTTCAACCGCCGCGAGCTTGCGCCGCAGGATTTGAATCAGGAAGTTGCCACTGCCGCAGGCAGGCTCCAGAAACCGACTGTCGATCCGATCGGTTTCGCCCTTCACCAGGTTGAGCATGGCTTCGACCATCCACGGCGGAGTAAACACTTCCCCGTGGTCGGCAACACGCTGCTTTGATTTGACCAAAGCCATGCTTAGTCCTCACCCACCAAGAACCATACTGGCTTCAACGGCAAACGGCGTCGCGCACCATCATCCAGCTTCGCATAGTGCGTGGTCCACAGCTCCACCAGCTTGGTGGTATCGAGTAGCGTGATGCGGCGGTGCGACTGGCGCGCTTCCAGTTCCGCATCCTTGGTGAAGCCAGACAGCGCCACGAACAGGCCGACATCGCCATCACCCAGCACCGCCATGAAGCTGCGCAGGCCGACGACATCGATACGGGGCGAGTTCGCATTGCGCTTGACCTGTACTTTGATACGCGGCGGGCGCGTACCCAACGGATCGTTGTAGGCGATGACATCGACACCGCCGTCCTTGCCTGACGGCGCCACCCAGGCCACGTGGTAATCCATAGCCTTCAGCAGTTCCGCGACCAGATCCTGAAACTCGTAAGGCGGCATCTCGGCCAGGAAATCCTCGATCTCCTTCCAGGCCATTTCCTCCGCCTGTTCCAGCGTGATGACCGCGGACTTCTCCGCCGCCTCTTCGGCCTCGTCTTCTTCCAGCGCCGCCGGCTGTGCCTTGCGCCATTTCCAGTAGAGCTTCTCGGCCTGACGGTAGAACGCTTCCGCATCCTTGATGGACGCGAACGCGGCTTTGCCCTCGTCGCTGGCCGACCAGACACCCTTGTGCTTGATCAGCCAGCCCGCCTTGACGCAGGACACCGTCGCGAAGCGGACGATGCGCTCGAAACGGCGGCCGCCGGACGAATAGTCGCCGGCCTCGTAGTCGGTCAGTTGGACGGCCTGCTCCAGCGCTTTAAGCGCATCCGCGGCCTTCATGCCGTCGGGCTGGGCGATCAGAATTTCGAATAGCTTGCGAATCAGATGGCCAGTCCTGGCCTTAGTGACGTCCGCCACAGCGTTCCCCTCCTACGTGGTCCGGGAACTGTACGCTGCCGTTCACATTCGCTCAACGAAATAGCCTGGATGTGGCGTGGAAAGCGCTTGGTGACTCTCTTGAGCTTGGAAAAATCAGGGATGGGCTTAAGCAAGAGCGCCCCTCATCCGCCTTCGGCACCTTCTCCCCGTTTCACGGGGAGAAGGAAAAGCGGGTCTTGCGCGCGAATGATTCGGGATTGCCTCAATCCCTCAACTTCAACGCCGGCTGCTCATCAATCGTCCCATCCTCGTTGACCACCACGTAGCGCCCCTCGCGGTTGAACAGCACGGGGATGGGCGTCTTGAACAAGGGGCGGCGGACGAACTTCAGGTGCCAGTGGAAGGCTTCCATCGTGTGGATGGTGGCCTGCTGCTGCGGGGTGAGGCCGGTCAGCAGCATGGCGTCGTCCATCTTCGGCGCGCCCTTGCGGCGCTCCGGCGTACGGGGAGAGGTGCCCGAAGTGTCCGGGTCGGGTGTGTCGCGGGGGCGATGGGGATCCGTCATCCGGTGGGGGCTCCTGATGGCGTGGAACGGGGACGTGCATGCCGCTGTGGCGGCAGCCTTACCTTCTATCGGCCGGGCTCAAGGGAACGTGAGGACCGCGTTGTGTCGCGGAGGGGCGTTCAGGGAAAGCGGCGACGGGCTTGGAGGGATCGCGCTTGCCCCTCATCCGCCTTCGGCACCCACCCCGGCCGGGCGAAGCACGCCCGGCGTTCCGACGATCGCGCGGCATGCCGCGCAAGCAGATCGTCTTCACCCCCGCCCGCGGGGAGAAGGATATGCAGCCGTCAGGCGCGCAGGACGAGCGTGGGGGTTTCGTTGAGCGTGCCGTCTTCTTCGATCACCACATGACGCGTTGCGTCACGATCGAACAACACCGGGATGGGCGCGCAGAACAGCGGACGGCGCACGAAGGCCAGGCGCCACTGGAAGATTTCCAGCGCTTCCAACGTCATCAACTGCGCAGGCGTGAGGCCGGCGCGCAGGTCGGCGGCATCCTGCGCCGCGGTGGACTTGCGGCGCTCGGGCGCGCGCGGAGCCGCCGCCTTGGGGGCGGAGGCCTGCCAGGGACCGGTGATGACAGAGGCGTGGGCGGCGTTGCGATGCATGGGGGCTCCAACAATTTCGGGTGACATCTGTTGCTACTAACGGCCACGGGCGGCCGCTATTTAGGGTGGTGATGACCCTGCAAGGCGTGTGCCGGAATGTGGGGCAGGCATGAAAAAGCCCCGCGGGTGCGGGGCTTTCTCAGTCGCGGGGTCCCGGCGTTCGCCGGGATGACGGCGGATTACGCGAACGGGTCCTGCAGCACCATGGTGTGGTCGCGGTCCGGGCCGGTGCTGACGATGGCCAGCGGGCAGCCGGAGAGTTCTTCCAGCGCACGCAGGTAGGCTCGCGCGGCCGGCGGCAGCTTTTCCCACTCGGTGACGCCATGGGTATTCTCGTCCCAGCCCGGGAACTCCAGGTACACCGGCGTGCACTCTTCCCAACCACCCGCGTCCAGCGGCGCGTACTCGGTGCGCTTGCCGCGGTACTCGTACGCGATGCAGATCTTCAGCGTCTTCATGCCGTCCAGCACGTCCAGCTTGGTGATGCACAGGCCCGAGATGCCGTTGATGGCGACGGCGCGCTTCAGCGCGACGATGTCCATCCAGCCGCAGCGGCGCGGACGGCCGGTGGAGGCGCCGTATTCCTGGCCACGGTCGCGGATGCCCTGGCCGACGTCGTCGTCCAGCTCGGTCGGGAACGGACCACCGCCCACGCGCGTGGCGTAGGCCTTGCAGATGCCCAGCACGTAGTCGATGGCGTCCGCGCCCACGCCGGTGCCGGCGAACGCGCCGCCGACGGTGGTGTTGGAGCTGGTGACGTAGGGATAGGTGCCGTGGTCGATGTCGAGCAGCGCGCCCTGCGCGCCTTCGAACAGCACGCGCTTACCCTGCTTGCGCAGGTCGTGCAGGATGCCGGCCACGTCGGACTTCATCGGCTGCACGTACTCGCCGAAGGCCAGGGCTTCGTCGTAGGTCTTCTGGAAATCGACCGCGTCCACGCCAAGGTACTTGGTCAGCACGAAGTTGTGGTAATCCAGCGCGGTGCGCAGCAGTTCTTCCAGCTGCTTGGGGTAATGCAGGTCGGCCACGCGGATGCCGCGACGCGCCACCTTGTCTTCGTATGCCGGGCCGATGCCGCGGCCGGTGGTGCCGATGGCCTTGCCGCCGGCGGCCTTCTCGCGGGCCTGATCCAGGGCGATGTGGTACGGCATGATCAGCGGCGTGGCCGGGGAGATCTTCAGGCGCGAACGCACTTCCACGCCGGCCGATTCCAGTTCGTCGATCTCCTTGATCAGCGCGGCCGGCGACAGCACCACGCCGTTGCCGATCAGGCACAGCGCGTCGGGGCGCAGGATGCCGGACGGGATCAGGTGGAGCACGGTCTTCTTGCCACCGATGACCAGCGTGTGGCCGGCATTGTGGCCGCCCTGGAAACGGACGACGGCCCCGATTTCCTCGGTGAGCAGATCGACGATCTTGCCCTTGCCTTCATCGCCCCACTGGGCGCCGAGAACGACGACTGACTGACCCATGACGGGTAACTCCTCGATTGTTGGCGGCCATCGGGGCCGCCGGAAGGGTCGTGCTGGTCCACGGCGCCGTTGATGCCGGCAGGCTCCATCGGGGAGCCGCCCGCCACGCCGGGTCCAGACACGGAAAAAGCCGGCGGCCTTCCCACGCAGGGAGCCCGTCCGGCTTTTGTGCATTATCCGGGTTTAGGGGGACGGGGGCTACCCTGCCCCAGCAATTCCGTTCAGCGCTTCAGCACCCACAGAAACGTCAGCCCGAAGATCAGGATGAAGCCGCCGACCGCGCGCACCTGGCCGTCGGACATCTGCAGCAGCTGCACCACGGCGCGCTTCCACCCGGCAGGAATGGCGAACAGCACCAGGCCTTCGAGGATGGCGACGAGGCACAGGGCGGACCAGAGGTCGGACATGGACGGATTCCCGGCCCCGCGACCAAGCGCAGGGCGATGAAAGACGGAGGGCTGAAACGGCACCGGCCGCCCTGGGGCGGCCGGTGGAGGAGGCTCAGCGGTCGCTGCGCATGTACTGGAGGAAGGGGTCGTCCTTGTCCAGCACGATCACGCCCTGCCCGTCCTTGAACGAGACGCGGTAGGCCTCCAGGCTGCGCTGGAAGGCGTAGAACGCCGGATCGCGGTTGGCGGCCACACCGTACAGGCGGGCGGCTTCGGCATCGCCTTCACCGCGCAGCTTCTGCGCATCGCGCTCGGCTTCAGCCAACAGCACCGCGACGTCACGCTGGGCCTGCGCCTGCACGATCCTCGCCTGTTCGGCACCCTGCGCGCGAAGAGCGCTCGCCACCTGCGTGCGTTCGGCGCGCATGCGGTTGTAGACCTGGTCGATGACTTCGCTGTCGGTGGGCAGGTCGATCTGCTTGAAGCGGATGTCCACCACCTGCATGCCCAGGTTCTTGGCGCCGGCATTGATGCCGGGCAGCTGCTTCTCGATCAGCTCGTTGCGGTTGCCCGACACCAGTTGGGTGAGCGTGCGCGAGTTGATCTCGTTGCGCAGCGATTCCTTGATGATGGGCGCCAGGCGCTCGGTGGCCAGTTCGGCCTGGCCGCCGGTGGCGCGGTAGAAGTCGGCCGCGTTGACGATGAAGCCGATGGCGATGAAGTCGACGCTGACGTCCTTGCGCTCGGAGGTCAGCGAGCGTTCCGGCGGGAACTCGTTGGCGGTGAAGCGGCGATCGAACACGCGCGCGGTTTCCACCAGCGGCAGTTTGAAATGCAGGCCGGGGCCGATCTCGCTGCGCACCACGCGACCCAGGTTGAGCACCAGGCCCACCTGCCCTTCGCGCACAACGTAGACCGAGCCCATCAGGCCCAGCAGGACGGCCACGACGATACCGACGATCAGGGAATTCCTCATGGCTGCGCCTCCTCACGGCCGGCCGGGCGCGGGGAGCGCACCGCATTGCGGGAACTGGACGGAGTGCTTTCCACGGGCGGCATCATTTCGGTGGGAATCACGCCCGCGGGCAGCTGGCCGGCGGACGAACCCGCGGCGTTGCCCATGGGCACGTAGATCAGCTGGCGGCTGTCGCCGCCGACCACCTTGCGGTTGTCGGCCAGCACCTGTTGCACCGTATCCAGCCACAGGCGCTTGCGGGTGACTTCGGGTGCGTTGCGGTACTCGTCCAGCAGCAGGCTGAAGCGGGTCGCGTCACCGGTCGCCTTGGCGATGGCGGCGGTCTTGTAGCCTTCGGCCTGGGTACGGATCTGCTGCGCGTCGCCGCGCGCCTCGGGCACGATCTTGGCCGCGACAGCGCGTGCTTGCGACACCAGGCGCTCGTTCTCCTGCTGCGCGCTGTTGACCTCGTCGAACGCCGGCTTGACGGCCTCCGGCGGGCGGGCGTCCTGCAGGCTCAGTTCGGTGACGACCAGGCCGGTGCGGTAGGCCTCCAGCGAGGCCTGCAGCGCGGTGCCGGCGGTGGCCGACAGCGGGCCGCGGTTGTTGAGCGCGGCGTCCAGGTCGGAACGGCCGATCACTTCACGCACGGCGCTCTGGGCAGTCTGCTCCAGCACGCGGGTGGCGTCGGTGGTGCCGAACAGGAACAGCTTGGGATCGCCCACGCGGTACTGCACGTTGAACGACACGGTGATGATGTTCTCGTCACGGGTCAGCACCGGCAGGCTGTTGCTGAAGGTGCGCACGCCGGTGGCGTTGACCTTGGTGACGCTTTCGATGGGCCAGGGGAACTTGAAGTTCGGGCCCGGCTGCATGGTGCGCACGTACTGGCCGAAGCGCAGCACGACGCCGCGGTCCTGTTCGCCGATCAGCTGGAAGCTGGAGAACAGCACCATGATGCCCACGCCCAGCAGCACCCAGCGCAACGGGTTGCCGCCACCGCCGAAACCACCGAGCAGGCCGCGCAGGCGGTCGAGTACGTCGCCGATGCCACCGCCTCCCTGCGGGTTGCGCGGCTTCCAGCTGCTGTTCCGGTTGCCGTTGTTGCCAGATCCGCCGCCGCCACTGCCAGGGGTGTTCCAGGCCATGCCCACTCCGTATTGAAAGATTCGCGCGGCCGGGGCCGGCGCAGGTTTCGATTCTACTAGATAGGGGCGGCCCGGCCCGGAGGCAAGGCCGGGAGGTCATGCGCGCCCCGGATTCGGGCCTTTGTAGGAGCGACGTGAGTCGCGACCGGGACACGTCCCGGCCATGACGAATGATCCTGCCGATCCGGCCGTGCGGTCGCGACTGACGTCGCTCCTACAGAAAGCAGGCAATCCCTACTGCCACTCCTCCCGCTCCACCTTCGGCAGCAGCGCCTCCAGGGGATGCCCGCCGGCCTGCGAAGCGAGCCGTTGCGCGTCGGCCAGGGCCAGGTCGAGGGTGACGCGCCAGCCGTTCTCTTCGAAATCCTCGGCCAGCACCGCGCCCAGCGCATGCAGGCGCGAGCGCAGGCGCGCGGAGTTCGCCGGCAGGTGCAGTTCGCCGCGCACGCGCTGGAAGCCCAGTCGCTGCGCCAGCGCGCCCTTCAGCAGGTCGATGCCGACGCCGTCGCGCGCGGACAGCCATACCCGCTCGCGGCCCATGCCGGCGCTGGGGGCCTCGCCTTCGTCCACGCCGGGGTCGGGCTGGTCGTGGCGCGGTTCGGCGCCTTCGATGCGGTCGATCTTGTTGAACACCAGCATCTGCGGCAGGTCGCCGGCGCCGATTTCCTGCAGCACCTCGTCGACTTGCGCGATGCGCTCCTCGCGGTGCGGATCGGCGGCGTCGATGACGTGCAGCAGCAGGTCGGCTTCGCGCGCTTCGCTCAGCGTCGAGCGGAACGCCGCGACCAGTTCGTGCGGCAGGTCGCGCACGAAGCCCACCGTATCGGCCAGCACCACCGCACCGCCAGGCAGGTCGATGCGACGCACGGTGGGATCGAGCGTGGCGAACAACTGGTCGGCTGCGTAGGCTTCCGCGCCGGTCAGCACGTTGAACAGGGTGGATTTGCCGGCGTTGGTGTAGCCCACCAGCGCGACGCGCGGCAGTTCGCTGCGCACGCGGGCGCGGCGCATCTGGGTGCGCTGCACTTCCACTTTCTCCAGCCGCTTCTGCAGCTGTTCGACGCGCTTCTGCAGCAGGCGACGGTCGGTTTCCAACTGGGTTTCGCCGGGGCCACGCAGCCCGATGGAACCGCCGCGCTGTCGCTCGAGGTGGGTCCAGCCGCGCACCAGGCGCGTGGCCATGTGGCGCAGCTGCGCCAGTTCCACCTGCAACTTGCCTTCGTGGCTGCGCGCGCGCTGGGCGAAGATGTCCAGGATCAGCCCGGTGCGGTCCAGCACGCGTCGCTCGAGGAATTTTTCGAGGTTGCGTTCCTGGCCGGGAGACAACGGGAAGTTGACCAGGATGAGGTCGGCACCGGTGGCATCGGCGGCCGCCTTCACTTCGTCCAGCTTGCCGCTGCCGATCAGCGTGGACGGATTGGGACGGTCGATGCGCGCGGTGATCAGCGCGGCGATGCTGGCGCCGGCCGAACGGGCCAGGTCGCTGAACTCCTCGGTGACGCCTTCATCCAGACGGCCACTCGCATACGGCTGGATCAGCAGCGCATGCTCGCCCTTGCGGGATCTTTCAAACAATGGGGTCGTGCCTCTTCAATCGAGGCACGCATTATCACGCGGTTTCGTCGTCGCTGCCTTCGGCGTCTTCGTCACCCTGCTGCACGTAGCCGCCGCCCGGTCCGACGCGCACGTTGCGCGCCGGCACCACGGTGGAAATGGCGTGCTTGTAGACCATCTGGCTGACCGTGTTGCGCAGCAGGACCACGAACTGGTCGAAGGATTCGATGGTGCCCTGCAGCTTGATGCCGTTGACCAGGTAGACCGACACCGGGACGCGCTCGCGCCGCAGTGCATTCAGGAAAGGATCCTGCAGGGATTGCCCCTTGGACATGACGTACTCCCGCCTTGCGTTCTTATAGTTAGGTATGTGGTGCCGTGCCGGGCCGACGAACTGCTCCCCTGTCGTCCCGGAGCCCCGATGTTACACAACATCGGCCCGGCGGGGCGTTGCCAAGTCAGGCAACGGGTCCCAATTCCGGACAATGTGACCCAAACGGTCCACGATCACGGCAGGAACAGGGCCAGTGCGTCGTCCAGGCGGGCGCGCTCGGTGGCCGGATCGAACCAGCGCGCGTCGCGTTCTCCGCGCAACCAGGTCAGCTGGCGCTTGGCGAGCTGGCGGGTGGCGGCGATGGCGCGCTCGCGGAAGGTCGTCGCGTCGCCCTGGCCGTCCAGGTATTCCCACGCCTGGCGATAGCCCACGGCACGTACTGCCGGCAGGTCGAGGGGCGCGGCGACGGCCTGCATGGTGGGCAGTGCGCGCAGGCGGCGGACTTCGTCGAGGAAGCCTTGTTCGAGCATCAGGTCGAAGCGGCGCGCGATGCGCTCATGCAATACGGTGCGGTCGGCCGGTGCGAGCACCAGCTTCAGCACGCGGAACGGCAGGCGCATGCCGCTGGCTTCGCGCTGCCACTGGCTGATGGGCTTGCCGGTGAGGCGGTACACCTCCAGCGCTCGCTGGATGCGTTGGGGATCGGTGGCGTGGATGCGCGCGGCGGCGGCGGGATCGACCTGTGCCAGCGCCGCATGCAGGGCCGGCCAGCCCTGCGTCTGCGCTTCTGCGGTGATGTCGGCGCGCAGTGCGGCATCCGCCGCCGGCATGGCGGCCAATCCTTCGAGCAGGGCCTGGAAGTAGAGTCCCGTGCCGCCCGCAAGGATCGGCAATCGTCCGCGCGACGCGACATCGTCCAGCGCGCCACGTGCGTCCTGCGCGAACTCGGCGGCGGAATACGCCTGCCACGGGTCACGCACGTCCAGCAGGTGATGCGTCACGCGCGCCTGCTCTTCCGCCGTGGGTTTGGCCGCGCCGATGTCGAGGCCGCGATAGACCAGCGCCGAATCGACGCTGACGATCTCGCCACCGAAACGTTGCGCCACTTCCAGCGCGAACGCGGTCTTGCCCGACGCGGTCGGGCCCATGATGGCAATGGCGAGGGGACGGGCATCGAGCGGCATGCGGGTATTGTCGCATCCGTCCGCCACGCAGCCCGGCGTGGCGGCTGGACCGGCTACCTACTCGTCGTCGGGCCAGCGGATCGTCGGCGCGGCGGCCGCCTTGCGGGGCGCCGGGATGGCCGCGACCGCATTCCATATCTTCAACGCATCCACCGTGGCGGCCACGTCGTGTACCCGCACGATGGCCGCGCCGCGCTGTGCGGCGATCAGGTGCGCGGCCACCGATCCGGCCACGCGATCAGCCGGCGCATCACGGCCGATGAGCTGTCCGATGCTGCGCTTCCGCGACAGGCCCGCCAGCACCGGCACGCCGAGTTCGACGAACCGCTCCAGCTGCGCCAGCAACTGCAGGTTGTGCGGGGTGTCCTTGCCGAAACCGAAGCCGGGATCGATGACGATGTGCTTCTTCGCGATGCCGGCCATTTCGGCCGCGAAGATGCGCTCGGCGAGGAACCGGTGCACCTCGCCGACGACGTCGTCGTATTGCGGCGCGGCCTGCATCGAACGCGGCTCGCCCTGCATGTGCATGAGGACCACCGGGACGCCGAGCGCCGCGGCGGCGTCGAGCGCGCCGTCGCGACGCAATGCGCAGACGTCATTGATCATGCCCGCGCCGGCCTGCACTGCTGCGCGCATTACCTCAGGCTTGGAGGTGTCGATGCTGATCGGCACGGCGACCTGCGCGGCAAGGCGCTCGATCACCGGTATCACGCGACGCAGTTCCTCCTCCAGCGCCACCTCGTCCGCGCCCGGGCGCGTGGATTCGCCCCCGATGTCCAGCAGGTCCGCGCCCTCTTCCACCAGTTTCAGCGCGTGCGCGACGGCCGCTTCCGTCGTGTCATGCGCGCCGCCATCGGAAAACGAATCCGGGGTGACGTTGACGATGCCCATCACCTGCGGGCGGTCGAGCCGGAGGATGCGACCGGCGCATTCGAGCTGGGGGGCGGTGTCGAACATGCGCTTCTCCGGATGTGCTGCGCGCATTGTAGAGCGCGCCTTGTTGTGGGAGCGACGCCAGTCCCCACCCACCGTGACGGACGCGGCACAAGGAAGCATCGCGATTCGCGTCGCTTCCGTCAGACCGAAACGACGAAGGCCTGGCATGGCCAGGCCTTCGCGTCACGCGACGGGTGGACCAGCGCGCCTCAGGTCTGCGCGGCCGGCCCCCCGATCGGTGGCAGCGGACGCGACTCGGGTTTGTCATCGTCCTTGCCGGCCTTGTTCCAGCCCATCGGCGGCGGCGGCTCGCGGCCTTCCATGATGGCGTCGATCTGCGGCACGTCGATGGTCTCGTATTCCAGCAGCAGCTGCGACATGGCGTGCAGCTTGTCCATGTTCTCCGTCAGGATCGCCTTGGTCCGCCCATAGGCGCGATCGAGGATGGTGCGCACCACTTCATCGATCTTGCGCGCTGTCTCGTTGGACACGTTCTTGTGCTGGGTGACCGAGCGGCCGAGGAAGACTTCATCCTCTTCCTCGCCATAGGCGATCGGGCCCATCTCGTCGCTCAGGCCCCACTTGGTGACCATGTTGCGCGCCATCTTGGTGGCGCGTTCGATGTCGTTGGACGCGCCCGTGGTGACCTTGTCGGCACCGAAGATCAACTCCTCGGCGACGCGGCCGCCATACAGCGAACACAGCTGCGATTCGATGGCCACGCGGTTCAGCGAATACTTGTCGCCTTCCGGCAGGTACATCGTCACGCCCAGCGCGCGACCGCGCGGGATGATGGTGACCTTGTAGACCGGGTCGTGTTCCGGCACCAGGCGGCCGACGATGGCGTGGCCGGCCTCGTGGTAGGCGGTGAGCGTCTTCTCGTCCTCGCTCATCGCCATCGAACGGCGTTCGGCGCCCATCAGGATCTTGTCGCGCGCACGGTCGAAGTGGTCCATGCGGACTTCCTTCGCGTTCTCGCGCGCGGCGAACAGGGCGGCCTCGTTGGCGAGGTTGGCCAGGTCGGCGCCGCTGAAGCCCGGCGTGCCGCGCGCGATGACCATCGGCTCGACATCATCGGCCAGCGGCAGCTTGCGCATGTGCACGCGCAGGATCTGCTCGCGACCCTTCACGTCCGGCAGCCCGACCACGACCTGGCGGTCGAAGCGGCCCGGACGCAGCAGCGCCGGGTCCAGCACGTCGGGACGGTTGGTCGCGGCGATGACGATGACGCCTTCGCCACCCTCGAAACCGTCCATCTCGACCAGCAGCTGGTTCAAGGTCTGCTCGCGCTCGTCATGACCACCGCCCAGGCCGGCGCCGCGATGGCGGCCGACGGCGTCGATTTCGTCGATGAAGATGATGCAGGGGGCGTGCTTCTTGGCCTGCTCGAACATGTCGCGCACGCGGCTGGCGCCGACGCCGACGAACATCTCGACGAAGTCCGAACCGGAGATGCTGAAGAACGGCACCTTGGCTTCGCCGGCGATGGCCTTGGCCAGCAGCGTCTTGCCGGTGCCGGGCTGGCCGACCATCAGCACGCCGCGCGGGATCTTGCCGCCCAGCTTCTGGAACTTGCCCGGGTCGCGCAGGAACTCGACGAGTTCGCCGACTTCCTCCTTTGCCTCGTCGCAACCGGCGACGTCCGCGAAGGTCACCTTCACCTGGTCCTCGCCCTGCAGCTTGGCGCGCGACTTGCCGAAGGACATCGCGCCTTTCGCGCCGCCACCGCCGCCCTGCATCTGGCGCATGATGAAGATCCAGAAGCCGATGATCAGCAGCACAGGCAGGAAGTTCAGCAGGATCGCGACCAGCGAGATGCCGCTCTCGGGCTGCTCGCGGTCGATGGTGACGTTCTTGCTAAGCAGCGTATCGACGAGCTTGTCGTCCTGCGGACCGTAGACCGTACCGCTCGAACTGTCCTTGCGCTTGAAGGCAATGGCGTTGGTGGCGAGGTTGCTCTCGTTGGTGAACTCCACCGAAGCTACGCGGCCGGATTCGACTTCCTGCAGAAACTCGGAATAGGTGATCGGCCCGCCAGTGGTGGTCGCTCCACCCTTGGGCGAGAAGCTCTGGAAGACGACCATCAGCACGACGGCGACGACTACCCACAGCAGCAGATTCTTGGTCAGGTCGTTCATCCTCATCGGCTCCGGCGTTCCTCTTTCGTAATACGCACTTTACGTCACCTTACTTGATCTGGATCCGCTTGCCCTGTCCCAGGGCATAGACCTCGGGGGAGCGCTTGCGGGAAGCATCCGGTTTGCGGATCGCCACCTTGTCATAGCGGCGGCGAAGCTCACGGATGTAGTCGTCGGAACCGGTGCCCTGGAACAGCTTGATCAGGAACGCCCCGCCCGGCTTCAGGTGGCTGTCGGCGAACTCCATGGCCAACTCCGCCAGATGCATCATCCGCGGCTGGTCGACCGCATCCACACCACTCTTATTGGGGGCCATATCCGACAGCACAAGGTCCACGGGAGCGCCGTCCAGCATGGCTTCCAACTGGGATAGGACGCTGTCTTCCCTGAAATCCCCATGAAGGAACTCCACCCCGGCCAGCGGCGGCATGTCGAGGATGTCCATCGCCACCACGCGGCCACTGTCGCCCAGTGCCTGGCGGACGAACTGCGACCAGCCACCCGGCGCGGCGCCCAGGTCGACGACGACCATGCCCGGCTTGAGCAGGCGGTCGCGCTCCAACAGTTCTTCCAGCTTGTAGGCAGCCCGCGACCTCAGGCCCTCGGCCTGGGCCTTCTTCACGTAGGGATCGGAGAAGTGTTCCTTCAGCCAGCGCTGGCTGCTCTTGCTGCGGGTGGCCATGTCGGCGAGGTCTCCGGGCACGCTGCGACGGGAGCCGCCGGAGCCGTTCGTGGGGGTGGCCATGATACCCTGATCACCCTTTTGAACCCGTACCGTGCCGCATGCCTGTCGCCCTGACCGCTGCCCAGACCCGTTTCCTGCGCGGCCAGGCCCACGAGCTGAAGGCGCTGCTGCAGATCGGCAACAAGGGTGTCACGCCGGCCTTCATCGCCGAGCTGGATGCCGTGCTTGAGCAGCACGAACTGGTAAAGGTGAAGGTCGCCGGTGAGGACCGCGACGCCCGCGACGCGATGATCGACGACCTGGCCGACAAGGCCGACGCCGCCCTGGTGCAGCGCATCGGCCACACGGCCGTGCTGTATCGGCCCAGCAAGGAACGCCGGCACATCGTGCTGCCGCGCGGCTGATCCCGGCGCGCAGGCCGCCCGCCATGCAACTGAACCACGAACTGCCCGACTACGCCTTCACCCTCCGGTCCGCCGACGGCCAGTCGGCCCGGGTGAACGACCGTACGCTGTCGGCCAGCTTCATCCTCTCACCGCAGCAACTCGTCGAAGACTGGCCGGTACGCGACAGCGCTTCGCTTGCACCGGACGATCTGGCGCCGCTGCTGGCGCTGAAGCCGGAAGTGATCCTGCTGGGCACCGGCGAGCGGCAGGTATTTCCGCCAGCCGCGGTGATGGCCGCCTGCCTGCGCCAGGGGATCGGTCTTGAGGTCATGACGAACGCCGCAGCCGCCCGCACGTTCATCGTGCTGGCCAGCGAGTCGCGCAAGGTCGTGGCCGGGTTCCTGCTGGCGCCACGCTGACCGCGTCATGGCGATGCGGCACCTGCTCCTGCTGCCCGCCATCCTGTTCGCCACCGCATGCACCCGCACCCCACCGGATGCCGCGCAGCGCTACGACGATTGGCGGCAGGGCGCCAGCGCACAGAGTCTGATCGCTTACGAACGCATGCTGACCGACGCCGGTGTCGGTGATGTGGTGCCGATGCATGCGCTGCTGCGCTCCAGCCGCCGCTGGCGGACCTGCCAGGCGCCGGAGTTCCTTCTGCCCCCTTCCGACCGCGCCGCCGCCATCGTGCCGACCCTGCGTGTGGTCGCGCAATTGCAGGCCTTGGGTATCGTCGAAGCCGGCAACGTGCGCTCCGGTTACCGTTCCGCCGCACTGAACCGCTGTTCGGGAGGGAGCACGCGCAGCCGCCACCTCCTCAACAATGCGCTGGACTTCGATCTCGCCGACGGCAGCCAAGCTAGCGCCCTGTGCGAGTTCTGGCGCACGCGGGGTCCGTCGCTGGCGATGGGGCTGGGCTTCTACACGCCGACCAGGATCCACATCGATACGTCCGGGCACCGCACCTGGGGCAACGACCACCAGCGCGGAACCTCGCTGTGCGCCACCGGCGCGGCGGGTCAGTCGACCGCGCGGGCCAACCGCACCCGGACACCGTAGTGGTCGGACGGCCAGGCGCCCTTCGCGTCGGACTGGTCAAGGATGATGTCCGCGTCGACGACGCGGAACGCCTTGCGCTGGGCGAAGACATGATCGATGCGGATCGGTGGATGACCCAGGTGCGTGTTGAGCGTGGTGTGCACCGGCGTGTTGGTGTCCACGCCCGCGTGCGCCTCCGAGTAGGCCTCAAGGAAGCGCGCACGCAGTGGCGCCAGTTCCGGCGTGTCCGAACGCGTATTGAAGTCGCCGCCGATGATCGAGGGTGCGTCACCGGCCGTCTCGTCGATCAGCGCGAGCACGCCCGCGATCTGTTCGGCACGTATCGCCCCGCCCTCCGGCTTGTAGTGCAGATGGGTCACGTAGACGTTCAACGGCATCCCATGCGCCGTGGTCCGCACCCAGCCCGCATTCCGGTAATCGTCGCGTGGCGCAAGCTTCACTTCACGCGACTGTTCAATCGCGCCTTTGACCAGGATGGCGTTGCCATACCGTCGCGCTTGTTGCGGCGCATCGGCGGAGAAGAACCGGTACCGGTAGCCGAGGCGTGAGGCCAGCACCTGCGCCTGGTTGGGCAGCGCGGCATCCTGCAGCACTTCCTGCAACACGATCACATCAGGCGCCAGGGCCTTCAACTCGGCAATGATCATGTCCTGGCGATGAGGCCAGTCCTGCTTGTCATGCCACAGATTGAGGGTAACCACATCGACGGTCGACGGAGCCTGCGTGCTGCGTGGACGCTGGCACGCGGTCAGGGCCAGTACCAGGATCGCCATCACGGCCCCCAGGGCCGGCTTCCGCCATGTCGGCAGGATGATCGCAAACATGCTCAGCGTGCCGGCAGATACTGCAGCGGATCGACAGGTTTTCCGTTGTGGCGGATCTCGAAGTGAAGCATTTCGCGCGAGGCACCGCTGCTGCCCATTTCCGCGATCTGCTGGCCGGCCTTGATGTTCTGGCCTTCATTCACCAGCCGCTTGCGGTTGTGGCCGTATGCGGACAGCCAGGCTTCGCTGTGCTTGATGATGATCAGTTCGCCATAGCCCACCAGGCCGGCGCCGGAGTACACCACCACACCGTCCGCCGCCGCGCGCACCGCCTGGCCGCTGCTACCTGCGATGTCGATGCCCTGCTTGGTGGCGTCACCGGCAACGAAACGTCCGATCAGATGTCCTTCCGCCGGCCAGCGCCACGAGAATCCGGCGTTCACCGGTGCTGGCGTCGCAACAGGGCGCGTGACCGGTGCGGGCGGTGTCGGGCGCGTGGTCGCGCCGGTGACGGGCTTGGGGGGCTTTGTCGTCGCGGTGGGCCGGCTGCCGACGCTGCCCGGATACAGCTTCAGCGATTGCCCGGGGTAGATCGTGTAGGGCGGCGCGATGCCGTTCCAACGCGCGAGGTCGTTGACGTCGACCCCATTGCGGAACGCGATGCCGAACAGGGTATCGCCGCGCTGCACGCGCACCGTCGCGCCGGGCTTGGCCTGAGAAGGTTTGCGGGTCGATGACGAGGACGGCTCGCGAACCACCGTGGTCGAGCAGGCGCCCAGCATCGCCACGGCAAAGCCGATCAGGAGGGCGCGCGTCATTCGATTGCCGGAGCGGAGCGTCGTGGTCATGCGTGGAGTCGTTTCCTCAAGGCGTGGCTTGGCGGCCTCAGCCGGTCAATCGCTGGAACAGTTCGCGCACCGCGACGCCGCCGCCGCCGATCAGTACGCTGAAGTAGGCGATCGTGCCGATGTTGGCCAGATGGCCCAGCAGGATCGCACCCCCGTCGCGCTGGATGAAACCGATGGCGTACAGCAACAGCGCCAAGGCTGGCAGGGTATTGCTGAATGGCACGAATCCGAACGGCGCCATCAACAGCAGTGCCGCCAGGATGAAAGCAAGATTGTTGAGCGTCCCCTGCCCCGCACCGTCGACGAAGAAGCGCAGGCGGCGCGGCCGGCTGATCTTCTCCATCCTGCGGACCCATACGAGTCCGCCAATCAGGCCAGGACGCAGGCGATCGGCCGGCAATGCCTTGTCCTTCACGCGCGCCGGCAGCCATAGCGGTCGGTTGATCAACCGGCTTACCCCGACCAGCAGGATGGCCGCGCCAAACACGGTGCTGACGCCGGGGATCGACACCGGGATCAGGAACACGAGCGTCAGCAGGATGGTCAGCAGAAGCAGGCCTTCGTCGCTGAAGACATCCAGCAGTTCCCCCAGGCTCAAGGTGTCCGGAGGAAGGCGCTCGATGATGTCCGCCAGTTGCTCACCCAGCGAAGCCTGATCGAGCGCATCCCCATCATGTTGCGGATCCGTCACGCCGCTCAATCCAGGGTTCCCGACAGCAACGGTACGAATACCACCGGGGCCAGCGTGGTTTCCTCCACGCTGCCATCCGGGCGCTTCAGCAGGCGTACCAGGGATTGCGAACCACTGCCGCCGACCGGTGCGACAAGCTGCCCGCCCACCGCGAGTTGTTCCACCAGCACGGGCACCAGCGCGGGTGCGGCGGCGGTCACGATGATCGCATCGTACGGACCGTGCTCGGCCCAACCGATGCGGCCATCGTCGTGCTTGCTGCGCACGTTCATTCCCAATTGGCGCAGGCGCTTGCGCGCTTGCCGCAACAGATCGCCGATGCGCTCGACGGTATGCACTTCGAGCCCGAGCATGGCGAGCACTGCCGCCTGGTAACCCGAACCCGTGCCGATCTCCAGCACCTTCTTCGGCGAGGTCTCCAGCAGCACTTCGGTCATCCTCGCCACCACCCAGGGCTGGGAAATGGTCTGGCTGTGGCCGATCGGCAGCGCCGTGTCCTCATAGGCACGCGTTGCCAGCGCCTCATCGACGAACAAGTGGCGCGGCAGGGTGCGGATGGCGTTGAGCACGCGCTCATCGGCGATGCCGGACTCACGCAGGCGTTCGACCAGGCGATCGCGCACGCGCTGCGAGGTCATCCCCATGCCGACGGCCTCGGGCTGCAGACGCAACCGTGGCGTCATGGGGAGTCCTCGAGGGCGGCGGTCAACCCACCCACCCACCCGGCGACCTTTTCCAGCGCCTGGTAGCGCGTCAGATCGACATGGATCGGCGTGATGGAAATATGGCCGGTGCGCACGGCATGGAAATCGGTACCAGCTCCCGCGTCCTGCTCACGGCCCGCGGGACCGATCCAGTACACCGTATGGCCGCGCGGGTCAGGCTGCGGCACGCAGGGTTCGGATCGGTGGCGGTTGCCGAGACGGGTGACCTCGAAGCCCCGCAGGTCGGACCATGCCAGGTCGGGGACGTTGACGTTGAGGATGGTGTCAGCTGGCAACGGATCGGACTTGAGCCGGGCCACGATCTCCACCGCAGCGCGCGCGGCGGTTTCATAGTGCTTCGCATCGTGGTTCCGGGTTACCAGCGACATCGCCACCGCCGGCAAGCCTAGGAAGCGGCCTTCCATCGCCGCCGACACCGTGCCGGAGTAGATGACGTCGTCGCCCAGGTTGGCCGTGTTGTTGATGCCCGACACCACGATGTCGGGCTCGAATTCCAGCATCCCGGTCAATGCGAGGTGCACGCAGTCGGTCGGCGTGCCCGCCACGCTGCAGGTGTAGTGATCGATGCGCTTGAGCCGGATCGGCAGGTCCAGCGTCAAGGAATTGCTGGCACCCGAGCGGTCGCGGTCGGGAGCGACCACGTACACTTCGTGGCCCGCGCTGCGCAGGCCTTCTGCCAGGATTCGGATGCCGGGGGCGTCGACGCCGTCGTCGTTGCTGACCAGTACGCGCATGGGTTTCCTCAAGGACGGCCCCATGATACCGGAAGCGCGCCGTTGCTTCCCGCGCTTGCGTCACGCGGCGATGCCGCTACGCTGATGGCATGTCCCACTCCACGCCTCCCGACGACGACGATGCCTCGCTGTTCCGCGACGCGATCGGCGAGGTGCGACGGCTGCAGGAAGCCCCTCCACCGCCACGCAAGCCGCCACCGCGGCCTTCGGCGCGCATGGCCGAGCGCGACGAGCACGAAGCGCTTGGGGAGTTCCAGCGCGGCATGGAAGCCCTTGATGCAAGGTCCGCCGGCGATGTGCTGAGCTATCGCCGTGAAGTGCTTTCAGCGCGCGCCTTCCAGCGACTCAAGCGTGGGCAGTTCTCGGTGCAGGACGAACTGGACCTGCACGGAGCCACCGCACTGCAGGCCGAGGGACTGCTGCGCCGGTTCTTCGCGGAGGCCCATGCGCATGATCACGGCTGCGTGCGCGTGATCCATGGCAAGGGCCAGCGCTCCGATGGCGATGCACCGGTATTGAAGAATCTCGTGGACCGGATATTGCGCCAGCGCGCGGACGTGCTGGCGTTCCATTCGGCGCCGCCTGCGCAGGGCGGCACGGGAGCGGTGCTTGTATTGCTGGCACGAAACCGTCGTTGATCCCCCCTTGCCGATGTACTGACGGCATGAGGGTGATCACGCAGGAAGTGCAAATCACTGCTTGTCGGTGGTGCCGTCCTCGATCCGCGGTGGATTCACCCATGTCAGGTGGATGCCACGACGCTTGGCGATCCGCTCGACATAGGCGATGTACTGCTGCTCAGCGGTCAACTGACGCTGGACGGGCGGCGATGAACTGGCGGTTCCACGCGTACTGGCGCATGCGGCCAGCAAGGTGCAGACAGACAACACAACTGCAAGGCGAAGCATGGTGTTCATGGCGACCCTCCGGCGTGTGGAAAGAACCTGTGGAGCGCCCTCCAGCCGTCAGCTGCGAAAACGGCGCTGGGGACGCCTGTCTCCGCTTATACGCCTGCTGGACGGCGCTTCCAGTGCCTTCAGTCGCGTTCCGACGGACGGTCCTGTGGTAGCGACACATCCCGTGTCGCGCCCAGTTCATGGAGCACTGCGGTGGCATAGCTCCCGGGCGGCAGCGCGAATCCCAGCCGCAGTACATCCGTCGACAGCCATTGCCAGGCCAGCCCGTCGGGGCGCAATCGCAACGCGCGCCGTTCCTGCTTCAGCCCCTCGCGCTCCAGCCCTGCCCGCATTGCGGTCGCATCATCGCCCTGCAGCGCAGTCTCTTCGCAAAAGCGCGCGGCAGACTGCACGCGCGGCTCTCCCTGCCCCCACAACGGACCGGAGGGATGGATGTCGAAGTCCGCGAGTCGCTCCGCCAGCGCCTCGCTCCAGGGTTCCGGCCCGAACACGCTGCGGCTGCCCGCCAGCGTCCAGACCTCGCCCTCCAGCCCCCGATTCCAGCTGCCATCGGCGATCCGGGCCGCCAGCACCCGGTTGAACAGGGCCGAGCGGGCCGCCGACAACAGTATCGAGCGCTGTTCGCGACGCACCCGCCGCCCTGCGAACATGGCCAATGCCGCCGCGACATTGCCGCCGTCGCGGCCGAACCGCTGTTCGCCGAACCAGTTCGGGATGCCGTGTGCGGCGATGTCGCTCAATCGCGCCTCGATGGCATCGGCATCGCCAACAACATCACGCAGCACCAGCTCGAAGCGATTGCCCGCCAAGGCTCCGCGCGGGAGCTTGCGTGAATGCCAGGTCGACTCGATCACCGCCAGGTCGTCGGACGCAAGGGCCGCCAGATCAGGGGCCGTCTTGCGCGGCAGATGCACGCTGAAACGTTGCCGCGTTACCGCGTGCCGGTCCTTCAGGCCCGCATACCCCACGCCCATCTCCGCGATGCCCGCCCACGCGGCGATGCGCTTCGCCGCGAACTGGGTATTCATGCCGCGCTTCTCGACGGTCAGCAGCAGGTGCTCGCCCTCGCCGGACGGCGCGAAGCCCGGCAATTCCTCCACGAAGAAGTCTTCCGGCGCGTTGCGCATGGTAGCGGACAGCACGGATGCACCGAATGCACGGGGCAGCTCTTCACTCACGCCTTCACCAGCAGCACGACCGCCTGCGCCGCGATGCCCTCGCCGCGTCCGGTGAACCCCAGCTTCTCGGTGGTGGTGGCCTTGATGCTGACGGCATCGATATCGATGCCCAGGTCTTCCGCCACGCATGCGCGCATCGCACCGCCATGCGGGCCGACCTTCGGCCGCTCGCAGATTACGGTGACGTCAGCGTTACCGACGCGCCAGCCCAGCTCAGCGATCAGGGCGTTGCAATGACGCACGAATGCGCGGCTGTCCTCGCCTTTCCAGCGGTCGTCCGACGGCGGAAAGTGCTTGCCGATATCGCCCAGCGCGAGTGCGCCCAGCATGGCGTCGCACAGCGCATGCAGCACCACGTCACCATCGCTGTGCGCGATCACGCCGCGTTCGTGGGGCACGCGCACGCCCCCGAGCATGACATGGTCGCCGTCACCGAAGGCGTGCACATCGAAGCCCTGGCCGATGCGGATGTTCAAGGAGTTCTGCATGTGGATCCCATCTTCCTCAGCGGCCACGTTGCGCCAGCTCGAACGCGAACCGCGCCAGGTCTGCCGGCGTGGTGATCTTGAAGTTGCTTTCCGAGCCTTCCACCAACAGCGGCCGCAGGCCCAGGCGCTCCATCGCCATCGCCTCGTCGGTGACTTCCACACCGTCGGCCGTGGCGGCCTCCAGTGCGCGGGTCAGCTGCAGGCGGCGGAACAACTGCGGGGTGAAGGCACGCCACAGGCGCTCGCGCGGCTCGGTGGCATCGATGCCGCCATCGTCGCCCGCACGCTTCAACGTGTCACGCACGGGGGCGGCGAGGATGGCGCCGACCGGATCGTTGCGGCCGCGTTCCAGCAGCTGCGAAAGGTCTGCGAGCGACAGGTTCGGACGCGCTGCGTCGTGCACCAGCACGAAGTCATCCGCGCGCACATCGCCCGGCAGCGACTGCAGGCCGGCCAGCACGGACGCCGCACGGCTCGCACCACCGACGCAGGCGCGCACCGACTTGCCCGCGAACTCGGTCCAGCGCGGCCAGTCCTGGTCGTTCTCGGAGACCGGCACCACCGCACCCTCCACCGCGTCATGCGCGAACAGGGCCGCCAGCGTGTGCGCAATCAGGGGGGCGCCATCGACAACGAGATATTGCTTGGGAAGCTCGCCGCCGAAGCGCGTACCGCGCCCGGCGGCAGGCACGACGGCCCAGATACGGGCCATCAGGGAACGGGCTCCTCGACATCACCGTCGCTTCCCGCCTCGTCGCTGGTCGCGACCGGTGTCGGCGCAGCCGGTTCGACCACGCGATAGAACTTCTCGCCCGGCTTGATCATGCCCAGCTCGCTGCGTGCCCGCTCCTCCACCGCCGACTCACCGGACTTGAGGTCCTCGACTTCGGCGGCGAGCGCGTCGTTGCGCTCCTGCAGGCCGGCATTCTCGCGTTTCTGCGATTCGACCTGCTGTTCAAGCGCGACGACCTGGCCGGAACTGCCCACCCCGAACCAGAACTTGTACTGCAGCCATCCCAGCAGCAGTACAAGCACCAGCAGCAGCCAGGGCGCCTTGCGCATGGATTACTTCTTCAGCGACACGAAGGCGTTGCGGCCGGCGTAGCGCGCCTTGCTGCCCAGCGCTTCTTCGATGCGCAGCAGCTGGTTGTACTTGGCCACGCGGTCGCTGCGGCACAGCGAACCGGTCTTGATCTGGGTCGCCGTGGTGGCCACCGCGATGTCGGCGATGGTGGTGTCCTCGGTTTCGCCGGAGCGATGCGACACGACCGCCGCGTAGTTGGCGTGGTGCGCCATCGAGATCGCTTCCAGCGTTTCGGTCAGCGTGCCGATCTGGTTGACCTTGATCAGGATCGCGTTGGCGGTGCCGGACTCGATGCCTTCCTTGAAGATCTTCGGATTGGTGACGAACAGGTCGTCGCCCACCAGCTGCACCTTCTTGCCGATGCGGTCGGTCAGCAGCTTCCAGCCCGCCCAGTCGTCCTCGGCCAGGCCGTCCTCGATGGTGATGATGGGGTACTGCGCGGCCCAGTCGGCCAGGAAGTCGACGAACTGCTCGCTGGTCAGGCGCTTGTTCTCGCCGACCAGATGGTACTTGCCATTGTCGAAGAATTCGCTGGAAGCCACGTCCAGACCCAGCAGCACATCCTCGCCGGCGGTGTAGCCAGCCTTGCCGATGGCTTCCAGGATCGTATCCAGTGCCTCGACGTTGCTGCGGAAGTCCGGTGCGAAGCCGCCCTCGTCACCGACCGCCGTACTCAGGCCATGGCCCTTCAGGACCGACTTCAGTGAATGGAAGATCTCGGTGCCGGCGCGCAGCGACTCGGCGAACGAGTCGAAACCGACCGGCAGCACCATGAACTCCTGGAAGTCCACGTTGTTGTCCGCGTGCGCGCCGCCGTTGATGATGTTCATCATCGGCACCGGCAGAGTGACGTCGCCATTGGCCAGGTGCTGCCACAGCGGGACCTTCTTGGACGCGGCCACTGCATGGGCGTTGGCCATCGACACGCCGAGCAACGCATTCGCACCCAGGCGGCCCTTGTTCTCGGTACCGTCCAGATCGATCAGGCGACGGTCCAGGCCTTCCTGGTCGGTGGCATCGAAACCATGCAGCGCGTTGGCGATGGGGCCGTTGACGTTCTCCACGGCCTTTCGCACGCCCTTGCCCAGGTAGCGGGTCTTGTCGCCGTCACGCAGTTCCACGGCTTCCTTGGTACCGGTCGAGGCGCCGGACGGCACCATGGCGCGACCGAAGGAACCGTCTTCCAGCGTGACCTCGGCTTCGAGGGTGGGATTGCCGCGGGAATCGAGGATTTCGCGGGCGTGGATCTTGGCGATGTTGGTCATGGTGGGGTCGGATTGGAGGAAAGGGAGTGTTCCACTTCGGCCAGTGCCGCAAGGCTTCGCGGACTCCGGTCGATCATAAACGTGCCGTAGCGAGGCTCGATCTTGTCGCCTGACTCGACCGCCGCCTGGGCAAAGATAAGGTAATCGCGTCCTTCCATCAGCACGACATCGCAGTTGGTGACGCCACTGCCGATGGGCACGCCTTTCGGAATCGTCCCCTTCAGGTTGCGCACGACGGTGACGTCGACAGCCTGAGTCGGCAAGCGGATCGGTACGTTCAATGGCGGATCACTGAAGATGCGCTCGGTGAATGCGGCCTGCTCGGCCGTCAGCGGATGGATACGATCAACGTGGACGATGGCGACCATGTCTGAGGTCTGCACCAGTTCGGTAATCGGCGGAGCAAGCATGGGTGGAATCGTCCTGCAGGCCTCCGCGCGGAGCGGGAACCATGCCGAGACAAGCAGCAGGCCGACGGATGCCGCCTGCGCTGCCCAGGACGGACCGCCGGCCGGTCTCATCAGACCGAACTCTCCAGAAAACCGTTCTTCTTGGTGATCGAATCCAGCGCCAGCAGCGTTTCCAGCAGCGCTTCCATCTTGTCCAGCGGCCAGGCATTCGGCCCATCGGACAGGGCCTGGGCTGGGTCCGGGTGGGTTTCGGCGAACAGGCCCGCCACGCCCACGGCAACCGCCGCACGCGCCAGCACCGGTACGAATTCGCGCTGACCGCCCGAACTGGTGCCCTGCCCACCCGGCAACTGCACCGAATGCGTCGCATCGAACACCACCGGGCACCCGGTATCGCGCATCACGCTCAGCGAGCGCATGTCGCTGACAAGGTTGTTGTAGCCGAAGGACGCGCCGCGCTCACAGACCATGATGTCCTGGTTGCCGGTGGACTTGGCCTTCTCGACGACCGGCTTCATGTCCCACGGCGAGAGGAACTGGCCCTTCTTGATGTTGACCGGCCTGCCGGCCGAGCAGACCTTCCTGATGAAGTCCGTCTGGCGCACGAGGAAGGCCGGGGTCTGCAGCACGTCGACGACGGCCGCGACTTCGTCCATCGGCGTGTACTCGTGCACATCGGTCAGTACCGGCACACCCACCTGCTTCTTCACCGCGTCCAGCACCTTCAGCCCTTCTTCCATGCCCGGGCCGCGGAAGCTGGTACCGGACGTGCGATTGGCCTTGTCGAAGCTGGACTTGAAGATGAAGTTCATCCCCAGCTTCCCGGTGATTTCCTTCAGGCGGCCGGCGACGTCGATCTGCAACTGCATCGACTCGATCACGCACGGGCCGGCGATCAGGAACAGAGGCTGGTCAAGGCCGACTTCAAAACCGCAGAGTTTCATGCATTCACCTTTGGTCAGAGCCCCTCTCCCCCCGGGAGAGGGGTTGGGGTGAGGGTACGGCGGAATCAGCAAGGCTGGAACATCCCGGACTTCGCCGTACCCTCATCCGCCCCTTCGGGGCACCTTCTCCCGGAGGGAGAAGGAACAAGCCTTCACGCCCGCGCTTCCTTCAACAGCTTGCCGCCCGCCTTCTTCTCGCGCGCGGCGCGGATGAAGCCGACGAACAGCGGATGGCCGTCGCGTGGGGTGGACAGGAATTCCGGATGCGCCTGACAGGCCAGGAACCATGGATGCACGCTGCGCGGTAGTTCCACCATCTCCACCAGCAGATCGTCCATCGACTTGGCCGCGATGACCAGGCCGGCGTCTTCCAACTGCGTGCGGTAGCGGTTGTTGAACTCGTAGCGGTGGCGATGGCGCTCGGCCACCACGTCCTTGCCGTACAGCTCGCGCGCCAGCGTGCCGGGCTTCAGCCGCTGTTCCTGCAGGCCAAGTCGCATCGTGCCGCCCAGGTCGGAACGCTCGTCGCGCTTCTCGACGTCGCCGGTCGCGGTGCGCCATTCGGTGATCAGGCCGATCACCGGGTGCGGCGACTGCTTGTCGTTCTCGGTGCTGTTGGCGTCGGTCAGGCCGGCGACGTGGCGGGCATAGTCCACCACGGCCGCCTGCATGCCATAGCAGATGCCGAAATAGGGCACTTGCTGCTCGCGGGCGAAGCGAGATGTCAGCACCTTGCCTTCAAAGCCGCGGTCGCCGAAGCCGCCCGGCACCAGGATGCCGTCCACGCCCCGCAGCAGGGCCATGTCGGTGCCTTCCAGTTCCTGCGCTTCGATCCACTTGAGGTTGACGCGCGTCCGCTGGCGCAGGCCACCGTGCTTGAGCGCCTCACCGACGGACTTGTAGGCGTCCTGGTGGTCGACGTACTTGCCGACGACGGCGATGGTGACCTCGTCCAGCGGATTGAGCGTCGCGTCGACCGCTGCCTCCCATTCGGACAGGTCCGCCGCTTTCGCGTTCTCGATGCGGAACTGGCGCAGGACGATCTCGTCCAGACCCTGGCCATGCAGGCCCATCGGGATACGGTAAAGCACGTCGACATCCGGCACGCTGATGACCGCGCGCTCGGGCACGTTGGTGAACAGCGATATCTTGCGACGCTCGGAATCCGGAATCGGCTGCTCGGAGCGGCACAGCAGCACGTCGGGCTGGATGCCGATCGAGCGCAGTTCCTTCACCGAGTGCTGGGTGGGCTTGGTCTTCAGTTCGCCCGCGGCCGCCACGTACGGCACCAGCGTCAGGTGCATGAAGAGGGCCTTCTCGGGGCCGCGCTCGGTGCGGATCTGGCGGATCGCTTCCAGGAACGGCAGCGATTCGATGTCGCCCACCGTACCGCCGATCTCCACCAGCGCCACGTCGAAGCCTTCGGTGGCCTCATCGATGCAGCGGCGGATCTCGTCGGTGATATGCGGAATCACCTGGACAGTGGCGCCCAGGTAGTCGCCGCGACGCTCCTTGCGGATCACGTTCTCGTAGATCCGGCCGGTGGTGACCGAGTTCTTGCGGCTCAGGCGCGTGCGTACGAAGCGCTCGTAGTGGCCGAGATCCAGATCGGTCTCGGCGCCGTCATCGGTGACGTACACCTCGCCGTGCTGGAACGGGCTCATGGTGCCCGGGTCGACGTTGATGTAGGGGTCCAGCTTCATCATCGTGACCTTCAGGCCACGTGCTTCGAGAATGGACGCAAGCGAAGCGGCGGCGATGCCCTTGCCTAGCGAGGACACAACGCCGCCGGTAACGAAAATCAGGGGAGTCATGGGCGGGGCTCCGGAAAGCCATAGTCTACAGGCAACGCGTGTCGCCCGGAAGCGCGACGCCCCGCCGAAGCGGGGCGTGCTGGATGGTCGACCAGCCACGAAACCCTTGCCTGGCAAGGGTTTCTGGCGCGAGGTGGATCAGGGCTTGCGCTCTTCGTCTTCCTCGCCGGCCTTCTTCTGCTGACCTTCGGCGGCCTTGCGCTTGGCGGCGGCTTCGTTGGCGGCACGGCGACGCGCCTTGGCCTCCGGATCGGAGGGATCACTGGTCTGGGACTGGTCCTGCTTGGGCTTGTCGGCGTCGGTACCGGTCCGGGACTGGGCAAAGGCCTGGACCGCGAACAGCGCGCCGAAGGCAGCGGCGGACAGCAGCAACAGGTTGCGGGACTTCATGGCGGGGCTCCTGGTGGGTGGCGGGAATCTGGGGACACCGGCTGGCGTTCCCAAGGGCGTCCCTGTCCACGCGCGCAGTTTCAGCGTGTGCGACTGAACATGGCAAAAATCCGGGGCAGGCGGCACACTGCCGCACCCGTCAATCCCGACAAAGGACGTTGCATGCGCTTCTCCTTCCGACTGCTCGCCGCGCTCACTGCCCTGGCCCTGCTGCCGGCGATCGCGTGGGCGCAGCGCATGCCCGTACCCCTGAAGGACATCAGGCTGGACCAAGTGGCGCAGGACACCCAGCGCACCCACATGGTGGATGACACCATGGAACTGGTCTGGGTCATACCGCCCGTCTATTGGCATGTTTCCGCCGCCCAGCAACAAGGCTTGTCCGACGCCGACCGCAAGCAGTTCATCGCGCAACTCGATGACTATCTGCTCATCGCCATGGTGCGCGGCAAGGTGGGCATCGCCGGCATCGACGAATTCGCCGGCGCCGACACGATGTTCAGCGACATGCACTTCCTCGACGCGACGGGCAAGGCCCACGCACCGATGGCGCCCACGAGCATTCCTACGCAGCTGAAGAATCTGCTCTCCATCCTCCGCCCCGTGATGGCCAACATGCTGGGGCCGATGGGCGACAACATGCATTTTGCCGTGCTCGATGCACGCGACGCCAAAGGCAAGCTCCTGTTCGATCCGATGGCGGACGGCCGTGTACAGGTCCGCACCTCGCTCGACACTTACAGCTTCCGCACGCCGCTCGGCAGCCTGCTGCCGGCCCGGCACGACGCCAGGACCGGCGAGAGCTTCCCCGGCGACTATCTCTTCAATCCCTATACCGGCGGCGCCCTGCAGGGCGCCGCGCAGCCCCGCTGAGAACCCGCACGCACCATGAGCAGTCGCTACAACGCCGCCGACATCGAAGTCCTTTCCGGTCTTGACCCCGTCAAGCGCCGTCCGGGCATGTACACGGACACCTCGCGCCCGAATCACCTGGCGCAGGAAGTCATCGACAACGCAGTGGACGAGGCCCTGGCCGGCCACGCCGGCAGCATCGAAGTCACCCTGTTCAAGGATGGCAGCTGCGAGGTCAGCGACGACGGGCGCGGCATGCCCGTCGACATCCATCCCGAAGAGAAGATCCCGGGCGTGGAACTGATCCTCACCCGGCTGCATGCGGGTGGCAAGTTCAGCAACAAGAACTACACCTTTTCCGGCGGCCTGCATGGCGTGGGTGTCAGCGTGGTCAACGCGCTGTCCACCCTGGTGGAAGTGCACATCAAGCGCGACGGCAGCGAGCACCGCATCACCTTCCGCAACGGCGACCGCGCCACGCCGTTGGAAGTGGTCGGAAGCGTGGGCAAGAAAAACACAGGCACGCGCGTGCGCTTCTGGGCCGACCCGAAATACTTCGACACCCCGAAGTTCAACGTGCGCGCGCTCAAGCACCTGCTGCGCGCCAAGGCCGTGCTGTGCCCAGGCCTGAACGTCACCTTGTTCGACGAGGCAAGCGGCGAGCGGGACAGTTGGCATTTCGAAGACGGCCTGCGTGACTACCTGCGGGGTGAAATGGCGGGCCGCGAACTGCTGCCACCGGACATTTTCGTCGGTCAGTTGAAGAAGGACAGCGAGGTCGTCGACTGGGCCGTGGCCTGGGTGCCGGAAGGTGAACTGGTGCAGGAAAGCTACGTCAACCTGATTCCCACCGCCCAGCACGGCACGCATGTGAACGGCCTGCGCAGCGGCCTGACCGATGCGTTGCGCGAGTTCTGCGATTTCCGCAACCTGCTGCCGCGCGGCGTCAAGCTCGCGCCGGAGGACGTGTGGGATCGCGTGGCCTTCGTGCTGTCGCTGAAGATGACCGACCCGCAGTTCAGTGGCCAGACCAAGGAACGCCTGTCGTCGCGCCAGGCCGCCGGCTTCATCGAAGGCGCCGCGCACGATGCCTTCAGTCTGTGGCTGAACCAGCACGTGGAGCTGGGCGAGAAGATCGCGCAGATCGCCATCGAGCGCGCCAGTGCGCGCCTGAAGACCGAGAAGCAGGTCATCCGCAAGAAGGTCACCCAGGGTCCTGCCCTGCCCGGCAAGCTGGCCGACTGCATCAGCCAGGACCTGTCTCGCACCGAGCTGTTCCTGGTGGAAGGCGACTCCGCAGGCGGCAGCGCCAAGCAGGCGCGCGACAAGGATTTCCAGGCCATCCTGCCGCTGCGCGGCAAGATCCTGAACACGTGGGAAGTCGCCAGCACGTCGGTGCTCGCTTCCGATGAAGTGCACAACCTCGCCATTGCCATCGGCTGCGATCCCGGCAAGGACGACATCAGTGGGCTGCGCTACGGCAAGGTCGTGATCCTGGCCGACGCCGACTCCGACGGCCTCCACATCGCCACGCTCCTGGCCGCCCTGTTCCTGCGCCATTTCCCGGCGCTGGTACAGGCGGGCCATGTGTTTGTCGCCATGCCGCCGCTGTTCCGCGTGGATGTGGGCAAGCAGGTGTTCTATGCACTGGACGAGGAGGAGAAGCGCCTGCTGCTGGAGAAGATCGAGCGCGAGAAGATCCGCGGCCAGATCAACACGACCCGCTTCAAGGGTCTCGGCGAAATGAACCCCGCCCAGTTGCGCGAATCCACCATCCACCCCGATACGCGGCGGCTGGTGCAGCTGACCGTGGATGACAGCCTGCAGACGCACGGCCTGATGGACATGCTGCTGGCCAAGAAGCGTGCGGGCGATCGCAAGACGTGGCTGGAAGCGAAGGGCGACCTGGCTTCCCTCGAAGTCTGAAACCCGGCGGCAATTGGATGTCAGGGGTCGTTGCGGCGGCCCCATCGCGAATGATGGCGGCGCCATGTCGGGCACGGTTCAACATGCCTTTCACCCTCCCGGTGAGATAACGCGGGCATGGCGCAGACACCACCGCACAACCCCCATCCCTACACCTTCGGACTCGAGGAGGAATACTTCCTCGTGCGCAGCAACGGCCGGCGCCTGCGCCACATGCCTCGCCGCTTCTTCGAGGAATGCCGCGACACCCTGGGGGACCGTTTCGGCAGCGAGATGCTGCAGACCCAGGTCGAAGTGCAGACTCGAGTACATGATGATCCCGCCATCGCGGAATCCGATCTGCTGGCGTTGCGTCGCGGGGTTGATGGCATCGCGCGCAGGCATGGATTGTGGATCCTCGCGGCGGGCACGCATCCCTCGGCGCAATGGCGCGGGCAGCTCAGCACCGACAAACCGCACTACGACCAAGTGATGGATGAGCTGCAGATGCTCGGTCACCGCAACCTGTTGTGCGGGCTGCATGTGCACGTGCAACCTGCCGACCCTTCCTCGCGTGTCACGCTCATGGCGCGCATGCAACCTTTCCTACCGTTGCTGCTGGCCTTCAGCACGTCGTCACCGTTCTGGATGGGACATGCCACCGGGCTGATGGGATACCGCCAGACCGCCTATCAGGAGATCCCGCGGACCGGACTCCCGCCGCTGTTCCGAGACCAAGCGGAATACGACCGCTACGTGCAGCGCATGGTCGACGGCTGCGCCATCCCGGATGCGAGCTTCCTGTGGTGGGCGCTGCGGCCATCGCTCGCCTTTCCCACGCTGGAGTTGCGCGTGACCGACGCGTGTACCGATCCTCACGACGCACTGGCGATCGCGCAGCTGTTCCGCTGCCTGGTACGGCACCTGGATCGCAAGCCTGCCCTGCATGCGGAACTGGGGAGCGGCGACCAGGCCGTGATTGCGGAGAACCTATGGCGCGCGCAGCGCTACGGTTTCGATGCGGGACTGATCGACCTGGGCAGCCGCCGACTGGTCTCAGTGCGCGAGATGCTGGACAACACGCTCGATGCACTGGCCGACGACATCGACGCGCTGGCATGCAGGCCACAGATCGATCGCTTCTGGCGCATCCTCGATAAAGGCACCAGCGCCCATCGGCAACTGCAACTGCACCGCGAACGCCGCCTGGCCGGCGATACGCATTCCGAGGCACTCAACCACGTGGTCCAATGGCTCGCGCGCGCAAGCGCCGCTCCGTGACCGGCGCGCATACTCAGCGCGCGATGGGCTTCTGCTGCGACACCACGAAAACGCCCGCCATCACCAGCACCGTACCCGCGATCTGCCACGGACCCATCGGCTCGCCCAGCAACAACAGGCTGAGCACGATGGTCGACACCGGGCCAATCATGCCGACCTGCGCCGCCAGTGCGGAACCGATCCGGGCTACGGCCATCATGACCGCCAGCACCGGTAATACCGTACAAAGCGTGCCGTTGACCAGCGACAGCGCGTACACCTCCCACGACAGCACCAGTGCGTCGAGCGGTCGGAGCAGCAGGAACTGCAGCAGGCAAAGCACGCTGGCCACGCTGCTGGCGTATGCGGTCAGACGTACCGCGCCCACGCGTGCGACCACTTCGCCGCTGCCGACGAGATAGAGCGCATAGGCCAGCGCGCTGCCGAATACCAGCACGCTGCCGAGCGCGATGTTGGAACCGCCTGCCCGCAGGTCATGACCGAACGCCAGGGCCACGCCGGCATAGCTGACCACCAGCGCGCACGCCTGTCTGCGCGAGATGCGCCTGCGGAACGCCAACCAGCCGATCAGCGCCACCAGCGTCGGCGTGAGGTACAGGATCAACCGCTCCAGCGTGGCGGTGATGTAGGCCAGACCCGCGAAGTCGAGGAAACTGGCCAGGTAGTAGCCGAGGAAACCCAGCAGCAGGATTCTGCCCACGTCATCCTTCGACAGTGCCTCGCTGCGCCGCGCGGCCCAGAACCCCATCAGCAGGAAGAACGGGAACGCGACCAGCATGCGCAGCGCCAGCAAGGTCACCGCGTCGGCACCGTAGCGATAGCCCAGCTTGACGATGATCGCCTTGCCGGAAAAGGCGATGGCACCCAAGGCGGCGAGCAGCAGGCCGGAGCGGCTGACCGCGTGCAGGCCCGGCCGCGCCTGCGGCGCTTCCACTGCCTCGGCCGGCGCCACGTCGAGTGGCTGCGCCAGTTCGTCTTCCGCTTGCGGCTGTGTCATGGCGACCGCTTCACGCCAGCGTGCATTCCAGCAGGCGGTGGATCAGCACCCGCGTGCGCGCGGCGCGCTCGGGCAAGTAGGCGAAGCTGTCTTCGTCCATGTAGTTCAGCTGCGCCAGTTCGAGCTGCACCGCCTGGATGCCCCGGGTGACATCGGCGTAATGGCGGGTGATGTAACCGCCGCGGAATCGACCATTCACGACGAAGCTGAAGTCCGCCTGCGACGCAAGCACGCTTTCCAGTGCGTGCTGCAAGCCTGGCGAACAGCTCATGCCACCAGCAGTACCGAGGTTGAAATCCGGCAAGCGACCCTCGAACAGGAACGGCACCTCGCTTCGGATGGAGTGGCCTTCCCACAACACGACGCGCCCGTGTGCTTCGTGGAGACGCGCGATCTCGGCCTGCAGGGCTCGATGATAGGGGCGCCAGTAGGTGTCCACGCGTGCCGCGATCTCCTCCGGCGTCGGCTCCTGTCCCGGCAGATAGACCGGCTCGCCGCTGAAACGCACGGTGGGGCACAGGCCAGTGGTGTTCTGGCCCGGATAGAGCGAGACATCATCCTCGGGCCGGTTGAGGTCTATCACGTAGCGCGAGTACGCAGGCACGATGATCGACGCGCCAAGTCCGCGCGCGAAGGCATACAGGTCGGCGACATGCCAATCGGTATCCGGCACGCAGCATGCCTCCGTCGTCAGGCGCGCAACGAGGTCATCCGGCAGCGCGGTGCCGTGATGCGGCAGGCTGATGAGCAGCGGCGCCGTGCCGCGATGCAGGGTGTAGGTATCCATGCCGCCATTGTATCGCCGCACCTACCGTGGCAGGCGTCACCGCAGGAGCACCACTTCCTCGGCGCTGGTGGGGTGGATGGCCATCGTGTCGTGCAGGTCGGCCAGGGTGATGCCCTTCTTCAACGCCACCGCGAACCCCTGCAGCATTTCGTCAGCCCCCTCGCCCAGCAGATGCAGTCCGACCACTCGCCGGTCGTCGCCCGTGCAGACCAGCTTGAACAGGCTGCGCTGCGGCGAATCGGCCAGTGCATGCAGCATCGGCCTGAAGCGCGTCGCATATACGCTCACCTGATCGCCGAAGCAGGCGCGCGCCTCCGCTTCGGTCAGCCCCACTTTTCCGACCGGCGGATGGGAGAACACCACCGTGGCGATGTTGCGATAGTCCAGCTTCGCATCGGCCTGTCCACCGAAGACACGGTCCATCAGGCGACGCGCGGCTGCAATGGCCACCGGGGTCAACGCGGCCTGCCCCGTCACGTCACCCACGGCGCAGATCCCGTCGACCGAGGTGCGCTGGTACGCATCCACCTGGACGAATCCACGCGCATCGGTCGCCACGCCAGCATTCTCCAGACCCATGCCGGACGTGTTGGGTGTACGTCCCGTCGCGAAAATCAGCGCGTCGAAGCGCTCGCTGCGCGTCCCGTCCACCGCCAGTACCGTCACTCCGCCCCCGGACGCCTCTTCCAACGCTGCCACGGCATGTCCGAAATGCAGGCGAACCCCGTGCTGGCGCACGTCATCCGCCAGCTCCGCGGTGATCTGCTCGTCGAAGCCATCCAACAAACGATGACCGCGCACGAAAAGTTCCACCTGGCTGCCCAGCGCCTGCAACACGCCGGCCAGTTCGATCGCGACGTAACCACCGCCCACGATCGCTACGCGGGGAGGCGCCGCGCACAGGTTGAAGAAGTCATCCGAGACCATGCCGAGTCCAGCCCCGGGAATCTCCGGTCGCGATGGCCGGCCCCCTGTCGCAATCAGCACCTGCCTGCCTTGCAGCGCCACGCCGTCTGCGTTGACCACGGTGCGCGCGTCGCTGAAACGGCCATGGCAAGGCATCAGCACCACGCCACTTTCATCCAGCCGCTTGCGATAGCTGGCATGGATGCCGGCGATGTAGCGCTGGCGATGGACGATGAACTCCTTCCAGTCCAGCGTGGGCGGCGAAACGTCGAAGCCCAGCGATGATGCCAAGGCGATCTTCTGCGACAGTTCGGCCGCCAGCCACATCGCCTTCTTGGGCACGCAGCCCACGTTGACGCAGGTGCCTCCCAGTTCCCTGGGTTCCAGCAAGGCCACCTTCGCGCCATGCGACGCCGCGCGGAAAGCGCCGGCCAGACCGCCCGAGCCGCCCCCCATCACGATCAGGTCGAATTCCTGTGGCTTCATGCAAATCGCTCCGGTCGGTAGGGCAAGGGATCGAGCGCCGGTGATCGGCCCGTCATCAGGTCGGCTATGAGCTGGCCAGTTGCGGTGCTCATGCTGATACCGAGCATGCCGTGGCCCGTCGCCATCCACACGTGACGATGGCCAGGTGCGCGCCCCAGCAACGGAAGATCATCCCATGTCATCGGGCGCCACCCGCACCAGCGCTCGTGCACCTGTGCCCCGAAGGGCTCATGCAGGAACTCGCGCGCCCCGCGTTCGAGGGCAGCCAGCCGCGTCTCGTTGAGCGTGTCGTCAAGGCCCGAGAACTCCATCGTGCTGCCCAAGCGGAAGCCGCTTTCCCACACGGTCACGCAGACCGAGCGATCCTTCAGCACCATCGGGTGGCGCGGTACGCGCACTGGCCGCGCATAGGTGATCGAATAACCCTTGCCCGGCTGGATGGGCGCCTTCAATCCCAGCGTGTGCGCGAACGCAGGCGTCCAGGCGCCCAGTGCGATGACGGCATCATGCCCTGCACGCGCTCCCTGCGCCGTTGTCAGCCGTACGCCGGTGGAGGTCGTTTCGAGCCTTTCCACGCGACAGTATTCTTCGATGACACCCCCGCGCTCCCGCACCACGCGCGCAAGTTCCGCCACGTAACGGTCCGGACGCAGTCGCGCATCGCCGGGAAACCGGATGGCGCCCGCGACGCCGGGCAGCATGGCGGGTTCTTCGCGCTCGTAGTCCCCACCCCCGAATACCTGCGTGGCAATGCCGAATTCCGCCAGCGCCCCGCATTCGTCCACATGGCGCTGGAATCTGCGGGGATCGCGAAACACGTAGTCGAGCCCCTCCTCCTCGAACTCGCAGTCCAGTCGATAGCGGTCTACCCAGTCCGCCAACCGGCCACGCGCATCGTTGAGCAATGCGGCTCGTGCCTGCGTGCTGCGGCGCCAATCGCGCAGGTTGCAGCGTGCGGCGAAGCGCAGCAGCCAGTGCCACAGCGCGGGATCGACGCGGGGCTTGAGGTAGAGCGGCGCATCCGGCGTGAACATCCACCTCAATGCCTGTGCCACCACGCCCGGCGCGGCCAGGGGTGGCGCGTGGCTGGGCGTGATGGTGCCGCAGTTGCCATGCGAGGCGCCGCCGCCGACGCCGGCGGCGTCCAGCACGCGCACGCCCCGGCCTGCTTCGAGCAGTGCCAGCGCGGTCGCCAGGCCAATGGCACCGCCACCGATGATCAGGACGTCGTCGCGGGGAATATCCACCCTGTCAGTCTAGTCGCTATCACCCTGCGCGAAGCCGCAAAGGTTGCAGCTCCGCGTACGTCAGCGAACGCCACAGCCATTCGAGGGGACCGAACCGGAACCGCGACAGCCAGAGCCGGCTCAACGCCACCTGCAGGCCGAACAGCACCACCGCGAACACCGGTTGCCACGCGCGCGGCAACTGCTCGAAATAGCCGAGGCCATAGCCGTAGAAGATCCATGTGCACACCAGCGACTGCATCAGATAGTTGGTCAGCGCCATGCGCCCCGTGGGCGCCAGCCAGGCGAGCAGCCGCTGCCACGGCGCCGATGCCAATGCACGCATCACCCACGCCACATAGCCCAGGCACATCAGCAGGTTCGCCAGCATCTGCAGCGCGAATGCCGTGGACACCCGCAGGTTGAACGTGGCGAAATCCATCGTGGGTGCCAGCGCCACCGAGCCCAGCATGGTCAGCAACCCCAGCGGCCATGCCGCCCAGCGCAGGGTCGCATACATGCGCGGAAATTCTCCGGGGCGTGCGATGGCGCCACTGCGCACGAACCACGCGCCCAGCAAGAACAGACCGAACGCGATGAAGCCGAACATGGTGATGTTGCTGAGCAACATGCCCGTGCTCTTCAGGCGCTGCCAGGTGGCGTCCGCATAGCTGCCACTGCCGTACGCGACGCGCTCGTTGTCGATCAGCACCTGCATCTGCGTACCGATCTCGCCCATGGCCTTGTCCCAGCCTTCGGTCCCCGCCAGCAGCGAGCCCATGCCGCCCATCAGGAACATGAAGCCGATCGGCATGGCGTACGCCCCCAGGCCGAGCCAGACATACCAGCGGTACGGCAATGGCCGGAACGCCAGCAGCAGGAAGGAACACAGGGCATACATCATCAGGATGTCGCCCGCCCATACGAAGAGCGCGTGAACCGCGCCCAGGGCGAGCAGCACCAGGCCGCGGCGCCAGTACACCCCTGCGAAGGGCCGCGACGCTTGTTCGGCACGCTGCGACATGACCGCGAAGCCCATACCGAACAACAGCGAGAAGAGCGTATAGAACTTGCCTTGCACCAGCACGTACACCAGCAGGTCAACGGTGCGGTCCATCCCCACAAGCTTAGGGTCCAGGCCCGTACCCGCCGCCAGCACCGGCCCCACGAAGCCTTCCAGGTTCATCAGCAGGATGCCGAACAGCGCGAAGCCGCGCAGCACATCCATCGCTTCGATGCGCTCGGCCACCGCGATGGGCGCCAGGTTGTCCGTGATTGTCGCCGCCATTGCCATCCCCTGATGTCTTCGCTCCGATTAGACCATGCGCGACGCCACATCCCGCCTGCAAAAAGAAACGGCCCGCTCGCGCGGGCCGTCTGGATTACACGATGCCGCGCGACTCAGTGGTGATGACCGCCGTCGCCGTGCACATGGCCGTGCTCGAGTTCCTCGGCGCTGGCTTCGCGCACTTCCACGATCTCCACGTCGAAGTGCAGGTCCTTGCCTGCCATCGGATGGTTGAGGTCCACGTCCACCACGCTCATGCCGACCTTCTGGATGGTCACGGCGCGCGGGCCGAAGTTGGTCTGCAGCACCACCTGCTGGCCCGGCACCAGGCGCTGGTTGCCGAAGTGCTTCTTGGGCACGCGCTGGCTCAGGCCGTCACGGCGCTCGCCGTAGGCGTCGGCTGCAGCCACGTCCACCCCGAAGCTCTCGCCGGCCTCGCGGTCCTGCATCGCGTTCTCGAGGCCCGGGATGATGTTGCCGTGGCCGATCAGGATCGCCAGCGGCTCGCGGTCCTTCGAGCTTTCGATCGGCTCCTGGCCGGCTTCGGACACGGTGTAATGGAAACGGACGACGCTGTCTTTTGCGATTTTCATGCGGGACTCTGGACGGGGCCTGCCGGCGGGCAGGACGGGCGCGGCTTGTGGACCGCAAGGGAATGCGGCGAAGATGCGCCGCGATGAAGGCCCGACATTATCCCGGCTTGCCCCTGCCCGCGCCACTTCGGTGCTGGGCCGTCCTCTTGCTCTGCGCCAGTCTGATCACCCTGGCCGGCTGTGGCAGCTCCAAGCCCCAGGCCCGCACGTCGCCACCGCCCTCCGCGCAGCGCGCGTGGCCGGTGGTGCAGGCGGACGATCCCGCCGCCGCGACCTCCGTCCTGATGCGCGCGATCGGCCTGGTGGGCACGCCCTACCGCTACGGCGGCAACACGCCCGAATCCGGCTTCGACTGCAGCGGCCTGGTGACCTACGTCTATCGGGACATGCTGGATGTGCGCCTGCCGCGCACCTCGCGGGAACTGGCGCAGGTGCAGGGACCCAGGATCGAACCACGCCGCCTCGCGCCCGCAGACCTGGTGTTCTTCGGCAGTCGCGGCAACGTGACCCATGTGGGGATCTACGTGGGCGAGGGCCGGTTCGTGCATGCCCCGAGTACGGGCGGTACGGTCCGGCTCGACCATCTGGACGGCCCCTACTGGCGGGACCATTACAGCGGCGCAAAACGCGTCCTTCGTTAGGAATCGGTCAAGTCTGTGACGCGCAACGTTCACATTTAACGAATAAATAACGATTTCTGAACCAAATCGGTCCGATCAGCCGGCATTATCGCCCCTGACTTGTTAAACCCCTCCCGCGCGTGACGACCGACGACGACCTGCCAACAGGCCAGCCTGCCGCCACCCACCGCCTGCCGCGGAGGGTTTCCCGACTTCTTTTGGGCCTTGGCCTGTGCGCCATGGCTTCCGTGGCGCAGGCCCAGACTGCCCCGACCGCCGTCGAGTCCGCATCAACACCGGCATCCAGCGATGTGGTGGCCCCGGCCCCGGCCCCGGCCGCGAAGTCAGTCACCGCCAGCGTCAAGGAAAAGGCCGCCGAGGCCGCGACCGCCACCCTCTCCGCCCTGCTCCCGCGCCTGGCCGCCAGCGACACGCTGCCGCTGGTCGATCGTTCCGCGATGGTGGCCGGTGACATCAGCAAGCTGCTGGCCGCCTACGACCTGAGCAAGGAAGGCGTTGTCGCGCAGGAGCAGCAGGGCGGCAAGGTCCAAGCCGTACTGCAACGCGCACTGGCCCTGATGGGCACGCCGTACCGCTGGGGCGGCACCTCGCCCGACAGCGGTTTCGATTGCAGTGGTCTGGTCGGTTACGTCTTCCGCACCGCGCTGGGCATCGAACTGCCGCGCGTCTCCCGCGACATGGCCGCCAAGGCCGACGCGGAAATGGTCGGTGCGCGCGAGGACCTGCGTCAGGGTGATCTGGTGTTCTTCGGGCTGAAAGGCCGGGTGAACCACGTGGGCATCTACGTCGGCGAAGGTCGTTTCCTGCATTCGCCCAGCCGCGGCAAGGATGTACGCGTGGACACGCTGCTTACAGGCTACTGGGCCAATCGCTACCTGAGTGCGCGCCGCGTCGCGATGTGACCGCACGCATGTCACTGCAACGATGAGGAAGGCCGCCCTGCGCGGCCTTCTTCTTTATCTTCTTCTGTGCGCCGCAGCTTGCATCGCGCGCCGGCTTGCCTCCATCCTCCGGCGATTGCGCCGTGACGGCGCATCCAATTTTTCGCGCCGAAGGGGAGTCGTACGCGATGCAGGCATCACTGCTGACCAATCTGTTGTTGCCGTTGGCCCTGGGCATCATCATGCTCGGGCTGGGTCTGGGACTGACGCTTGAGGATTTCCGTCGCGTGGCGCGCTATCCACGCGCGGTGCTGATCGGGCTCGCCTTGCAGACACTGGTACTGCCGTGGGTCGCGTTCGGCCTGGCACTCGGCTTCGGCCTGCCTGCGGAACTCGCAGTAGGCCTGATGCTGCTGGCCGCCTCGCCAGGCGGCGCCACCGCCAACATCTACAGCCACCTCGCGCGCGGCGACGTCGCGCTGAACATCACCCTGACCGCGATCAACAGCCTGCTCTGCCTGCTGACGCTGCCGGTGATCCTCAACCTTTCCCTGGAGTACTTCCTCGGCGCCGGTCAGTACGTACCGCCGCCGACGAAGAAAGTCGTCGAGGTTGCCGCCATCATCCTGCTGCCGGTTGCCCTCGGCATGGTCATCCGTGCCAAGGCGGCAGGGTTCGCAGCACGCACCGAGAAGCCCATCCGCCTGCTGTCGGTGCTGGTGCTGGCCTTGCTGGTGGTCGCGGCGGTGGCGCAGGAGTGGAAAACGCTGACCACCTACTTCGCCATCGTCGGCCTGGCCTGCCTGTTGTTCAACCTGGCCAGCATGGGCGCCGGCTATGCGGCGCCGCTGGCGCTGCGCCTGCCGAAGAAGCAGGCCATCGCCATCGCCATGGAGATCGGCATCCACAACGGCACGCTGGCGATCTTCATCGCACTCAACGTACTGCAGAACGCGACCATCTCGGTGCCAGCGGCGGTCTACAGCCTGCTGATGTTTGTCACTGCAGGCGTGTTCGCGTGGTGGGTGTCGCGGGACAAGACCGCGACGACCTAGGGTCCCCGAGGGCCATTGGCTACATAGGCCATGCTGACCGAGGCGGGCGCCGTTTCGACGAACCCGAAGCGGCAGTAGAGATGCCTTGCTTCACCATCGGCGATCAGCATGACGTACGCGGACACAGGTGCATTCGCGCGCAGCCACGCATCCAATGCCGCCATGATGCGCCTGCCCTGCCCTTGGCCCTGATGGTCGGGCCGCACTGCGATGTCCACGATGACGAACACCGTGCCGTTGTCGCCAATCACGCGCCCCATGCCAATCACGTTACCTGCCTTCACCAAGCTGACACCGTACAGCGTGTTGGCCAGGCCGCGCTCGGCGGCTTCCTGCGTCTTGGGCGACAGTCCTGCCTCGACCCGCAGCCGACGATAGGTGGCTGCATCGGGAAAGGAATCCACTAGTTGGATCGCATCGGCATTCATGGCGTCGGGGCGGCATCATCCTCGAGACCGACATTGCTCGACGCGTTTTCGTAGATATCGCGATCCAGCAGCCCAGTCTCCTTCGCCACCAGCACCGGCACCAGCATCTGGCCGGTCACGTTGGTCATCGTGCGCATCATGTCCAGGATGCGGTCGATCGCCACCAGCAGGCCGATACCCTCCAGCGGCAGGTTGGCCGCGCTCAGCACCAGCGTGACCATCACCGTCGCCGTTCCGGGTACGCCGGCCGTGCCGAAGCTGCCCAGCACCGACGCCAGCAGGATGACGAAGTACTGGTTCGCCGACAGGTCCAGCCCGAAGTACTGGGCCACGAAGATCGAAGTGAGCGCCGGGTAGATCGCACCACACCCGTCCATCTTGATGCTGGCGCCCAGCGGCACCGCGAACGCGGCATAGTCCTTGTCCACGCCCAGGTTGTGGGTGACGCTGCGCAGCGCGACCGGCATCGAAGCGAAGCTCGACGAACTGACGAACGCCACCTGCATGCCCGGCGCGGCGCCGCGGAAGAACTTCCACGGGTTCAGTCCGTGCGCCAGCAGCAGGCTGCCGTATACGACGACGATGTGCAGCGCGCAAGCCAGGTAGAGCGCGCCGATGTAGCTGCCCAGCGGCAACAGCTTCTCGAATCCATAGGTGCCAACCAGACTGCCGATCAGGCCGAACGTACCGATCGGCGTCATCTCCAGCACGAAGCGCGTGACCTGCACCATGGTGTCGCTTGCCTCGCCCGCAAGCTTGCGCAGGCCCGCGCTGCGTTCGCCCAGCTTGACGAGCGCGAAGCCCAGCAGGCCGGCGAAGAAGATCACCTGCAGGATCTTGCCCTCGGTGAGCGCCTTGAACGGATTGGCCGGCACGATGTCCAGCAGCACCTGCACAGGCGTTGGCACTTCGCGTACCTGATAGTCCGGCGCCATCATCAGGCCCGTCAGGCCCTTGCCAGGCTGCACCACCCAGCCCACGGCCAGGCCGACACAGACCGCGAGCGCGGCCGTCGTGGCGAACCACAGGAACGTGCGCCCGCCCAGCGCGGCCACCGACTTCTGCCCGTGCAGGCTGGATACGGCATTGATCACCGCGAAGAAGACCAGCGGCACCGCGATCATCTTGATAAGTGTGACGTAGAGATCGCCTAGCGGCTTGAGCCAGATACCGGAGGCCGGTCCCAGCAGCCATCCCGCCAGCGCGCCCAGCACGAAGCCGGCGACGACGCGCTGCCAGAACGGAATCCTCAACCAGGCCGAGACCAGACTCATCCACCGCGCCTCAGAAAAACGGACGCGACACCTTAGCCCATGACTCCGAGCGGGGCGACCATGCCGGCGGAATGCCGGGTGTCATGAACAGGACACTGCCCGGACGGCATAATGGCGCGTCCGCCTTTCCCCGGTTCGCCATGCACCTGCGTTCTTTCGTGTCGCCGCTCGCCGGCATGACCCTGCTCACCGCGCTGGCCGGTTGCGCCAGCAGCTCGCCCGCCACGCCCTCCGTCATCCATGTCGATGTCGCACCGGTGACCCACCCGCAGGGCGAAACGCCGCAATGGTGGTATCGGAATGGTGCGGCGAAGGCCGCCGCCCATGGCGCGATGCAGGGCAAGGCTAAGAACGTCATCGTCTTCCTCGGCGACGGCATGAGCCTGACCACGGTGGCCGCCGCGCGCATCTTCGAAGGCCAGCGCAAAGGCATGCCGGGCGAGGAGAACCTGCTGAGCTGGGAGCACTTCCCGCATACCGCCTTCAGCAAGACCTACAACACCGATTCGCAGACGCCCGACTCGGCCGGCACCATGACCGCCATCGCCAGCGGCGTGAAGTCGCACATGGGTGCCATCGGCGTGTCGGCCGGCCGCAAGGGCGAATGCACGCCCGACGGCAGCAAGGACCTGCTCAGCTGGCTGACGCTGGCCGACAGCGCCGGCCTGGCCACGGGCGTCGTCACCACCGCCCGCGTGACGCATGCGACGCCCGCCGCGACCTACGCGCATGTCTCGCATCGCGATTGGGAAAACGACAGCGATCTGCCCGTAGAAGCGGCCGACGCCGGCTGCAAGGACATTGCACAGCAATTGCTGGCCGCCGCGCGCTTCGGACATGGCCCGTCGGTGGTGCTGGGTGGCGGACGCGGCGAGTTCCTGCCCGTGGACGTGCGCGATCCGGAAGAGGACGACAAGGTCGGCCAGCGCCTGGATGGCCGCAACCTGGTGACCGAATGGCAGCAGGCGCATCCCCAGGGCGCGTATGTCACGAACACGCAGCAGTTGGAAGCCGCCGCCGATGCGCCGCAGCTGCTGGGTCTGTTCGAGTACGACCACATGCAGTTCGAGCACGACCGCCGCAAGGATGACCAGGGCGAACCTTCGCTGGCCGACTTGACGCGCAGCGCGATCCGCACGCTCTCGCGCAATCCGGAGGGCTTCGTGCTGCTGGTGGAAGGCGCGCGCATCGACCACGCCAACCACTATGGCAACGCGTATCGCGCGCTCGATGAAACCGTGGCGATGTCGGATGCCGTCCGCGCCGCGACAGAGGCCACGTCACGCGACGACACGCTGATCGTCGTCACCGCCGACCATTCGCACACGCTCAACTTCGTCGGCTATCCCGTGCGCGGCAATCCGATCCTGGGCAAGGTGCGCGGCCAGGGCGGCGAAGACGACACCCCCGGCGACCTCGCCCGCGACCAGACCGGCCTGACGTTCACCACGCTGACGTACGCAAATGGTCCCGGCTACACCGGTGCCAGCAATCGCCAGCCTGCGGGGCCCAAAACGTTCCTGCATGCCCCCAGCAGCGTCGAACCGTCGGAGGGTCGCCCGGACCTGAGCCACGTCGACACCGAGCACCCGGATTACCTGCAGGAAGCGCTGGTGCCACTGAAGTCCGAATCGCACGGCGGTGAAGATGTCGGCATCTGGGCCATCGGTCCCGGCAGCGACGCCTTCCGCGGCACGATGGAGCAGAACGCCATCTACCACGTCATCGTGCAGGCCGCCCCGAAGCTGCGCGCGCGCCTGTGCGCGGCGGGTACGTGCGATGCGAATGGCGTGCCGGTGGAATTGCCGAAACCCGTGGATTTCGAGAAGAACTGAATCCTCGCGCCGGGGTGGCCGACACTATCGTTTTAAAACGGCTTCGCCAGCACCAACCACACCACCGCGATCAAGCCGAACAAGGGCAGCTCGTTGAACCAGCGCAGGGCCGTCGGCGAAGGTAGCGACTTGCCCTTCGCCACGCCCTTCAGCCAGCGGCCGGTGACGATGAAGTGCACCAGCATCAGCGCGACCAGCATCAGCTTCGCGTGCAGCCAGCCACCGCTGATGCCGAAGCCGAACCACAGCACCAGGCCCAGGATCACCGCGATGCCGAACATGCTGTGGCCGAAGCCGTACAGCCGGCGCCCCATCAGCAACAGGCGCGCATGCACGTCGGTCTGCCCCGTGGTCTCGGCCAGGTTGACCAGGATGCGCGGCAGGTAGAACACCGTTGCCATCCAGGCGATGACGAAGACGAGATGGAAGGTCTTGACCCACAGGTAAAGGCTGGCTTTGTCCACGCTGGCCGCTCCGCCGCTCGAAAGGGTGATGCGGGATTCTCCGCTACTGTCGCAAGGACTGTCCAACGCAATGGAATGCCACGGCGCGGTCGTTCCAGCGTAAGCTGGAATCCAACTTGATTTTCCCGTCGCTCTGCAGATCAAGGAGAGCAACGGCGCAATGGATCCCGGCTAGCGCTGGCATGACGAGAAACAACCTTGCTTCCCTCTTCCCGAACCTTCCGATGACCAAGCACTACGATGCCGACTACTTCCAGCGCTGGTATCGCGACGGCGACATCGGCGGCGCGCCGCGGCTGGCGCGCAAAGTGTCGATGGCAGTGGCGGTGGCCGAGTATCACCTTGAACGGCCGATCCGCACGGTGCTGGACATCGGGTGCGGCGAAGGCGCGTGGCGCGCGCCGTTGCTCAAGCTGCGGCCCAAGTTGCAGTACCTCGGTTTCGACAGCAGCGAATACGCGATCCGGCGCTTCGGGCGCACCCGCAACCTGCACTACGCGCGTTTCGAGGACTTCCAGTACCTGCGCCCCTGCGAGCCGATCGACCTGCTGGTGTGCTCGGATGTGCTGCATTACGTGCTGACCCGCGAACTGAAGCGCGGGCTGCCGGGGCTGGCGGAACTGTGCGGCGGTGTCGCCTTCCTTGAAACCTTCGCGAAGGAGGATGAATTCGAGGGCGACCATGAGGGATTCCAGCCGCGCAAGGCGGCGTGGTATCGGGAAGCGCTCAATGGACTGGGCTTCCAGTCGATCGGCAACCATTGCTGGCTGGGCCCGCGCCTGGCGGGCGATGTCGCGGTGCTGGAGGCTGCGGATTTCCGGCCGATAACCTGAACAGGCGTGCACGGCGGTACTGGCTTTGCGGTATGCTGCGGCGCAGCACCGTGCACCAAAAGCGGGATTCCGGACAGCCATGACCTTGTACCAACTGCACGAACTCGGACGCGCATGGATGGCGCCGCTGGCCTACATGGCCGAAGCCAACGCACGGATGTTCTCCACGCCGACCAGTTGGCTCTCGAACGTACCGGGGGCCGAGCGCATCGCGGCCGGCAATGAACTCGTCCACCGCATCGGCAAGGACTACGAAAAGCCGGCGTGGGACATCCGCGAAGTCGAGGCGCACGGCCGCACGGTGCCCGTGGTTGAACTGGAAGCGGTGAAGAAGCCGTTCTGCCGCCTGCTCCGCTTCAAACGCTACACCGACGACGCCGACACCATCGCCCTGCTGAAGGACGACCCGGTGGTGCTGGTGGTGGCGCCGCTGTCGGGCCACCACGCCACGCTGTTGCGCGACACCGTGCACACCCTGCTGCGCAACCACAAGGTCTACGTGACCGACTGGGTGGACGCGCGCATGGTGCCCGCGTCGGAAGGTCCCTTCAGCCTCGACGACTACGTCGCCTACGTGGAGGAGTTCATCCGCCACATCGGTGCCGAGAAACTCCATGTCATCAGCGTCTGCCAGCCCACCGTGCCGGTACTCGCGGCGGTGTCGCTGATGGCGGCACGCGGCGAAGCCACGCCGCGTTCACTGGTGATGATGGGCGGCCCGATCGACGCGCGCCGCAGCCCGACCGAAGTGAACAGCCTAGCCACGCGCAACCCGCTGTCGTGGTTCGAGAACAATGTCATCCACGCCGTGCCGGTGCCCTACCCCGGCGAAGGCCGTCGCGTGTATCCCGGCTTCCTGCAACATGCCGGGTTCCTTGCGATGAACCCCAGCCGCCATTTCATGTCGCACTGGGACTTCTATGCGGACCTGGTGAAGGGCGACCTGCAGGATGCCGAATCGCATCGCAAGTTCTACGACGAGTACAACGCCGTGCTCGACATGCCGGCCGAGTACTACCTGGACACCATCCGCACCGTGTTCCAGGAGTTCCTGCTGCCGCGCGGCGAATGGACGGTCAATGGCGAACTGGTGAAGCCGGCCGCCATCAGGAAGACCGCGCTGATGAGCATCGAGGGCGAACTCGACGACATCTCCGGCCAGGGCCAGACCGCCGCCGCGCATGACCTCTGCACTGGTATCGCGAAGGCGCACCACAAGCACCTGACGGTCGAAGGTGCCGGTCATTACGGCATCTTCAGCGGACGTCGCTGGCGCGAGAAGGTCTACCCGCAGGTGCGCGACTTCATCGCCAAGTACGCCGGCTGACGCATCGTTTACTGTGGGGGCGACGTCAGTCGCGAAGCTTTCCCGGCATCGCTACATCCATGCCGGCAAACGAAAAGGCCGCCCTCGCAGGCGGCCTTTTCGTTCGCGACTCACGTCGCTCCCACATCGATTCCTCACACCACCGGCGTACGCACCAGCAGGTGCTTGGCCAGCCAGCCATGGAAAACGCCGACGAAACGCGCCAGGTGCAGCGTGGCGAACAGCAGGACGATGCCGAGGACGGACACCAGCGGCAGCAGCCATGGCGCTTCCGTGATCAGGTTCCATTCGCCGAAATTCATGACGTAGCCGAAGGGCAGGAAATACGCCACCGGTGCGGCTATGAATCCCAACGACAAGGCCAGCAACGTGATGGCCACCGAGAAGTACAGAACGCCCAGCGGATGCATCAGCAACAGGTAAAGCATCGCGGTCCAGGTACGGCCATCGGTGAACAGCTCCTTCAACCGCGTCATCCATGGCTTGTCGCGCTGCGTGTACAGCGGACGACGCGGCATGCGCTCGCCGAGCAGCACTTCCACCATCCGGCCCTCGACCAGCGACAGCAACCGCACCGACATCAGGAACAGCAGCAGCAGCGGGATGCCGACGATCAGGATCAGCAGGCCGGCCGACAGGCTGGCGCCGGTCACGACCCAGGTGAAGTAGAACGTGCCGGTGGCCAGCGACAGCAGCATGTAGAACAGCGCGCCGTAGGTGCGGGCATCGGCGGCGACACCGAAGAAGCGGCCCAGCAGCGACTTGCGCTTCGGCGGTACCGGTGCACGCAAGGCCCTGGCGACGGTGACCTCGGTCTCCCTGTAGATGTCGGCGACTTCCTCCGGCGCGCCGTAGCTGCCGGCGACCGACGCGATCACCTCGGCTTCCGATTTGCCGGGGTTCTCCGCCATTTCAGAGCGCAGGTACTCCTCCGCGTCGTACAGGGCATCCTGGACCATGGCCTTGTCGGCGCCCGACAACGCGGCGCGCAACTGATCCAGGTATTCGGGAATGGTGGTGGGCAGACTGCCCGGGGCAGTGGTGGTGTTCATGCAGGAATCCCCTCAAGCACGGAATCGACGGAATCACGGGTGGCGCGCCAGGCGGCGATCCAGGACTGCAGGGTCAGCCGCCCTGGCTCGGTGATGCGGTAGTAGCGGCGTGGCGGGCCGGCAACGGAAGGCTCGACGAAGCTGTCCAGCAGTCCGCCACCCTCCAGGTTGCGCAGCACCGGGTAAAGCGCGCTTTGCTTGCCGCTGAGCACGCCGTCGCCGACGCGTTCGAGCTGCTTGGCGATCAGGTACCCGTACAGCGGCTCACCCGCCCGGGCCAGGACCGCCAGCAACGCCAGCGACACGGTGCCGGCACTCAGTTCTTTCTGGAACTTCTTCAGTTGGATATCGGGCTCACTCATGGCTCCCCCTCCGCGGCACTCCCGCTAGGTTGGAGACGATGCTATTACGAAGTTTGATATAGCGAGTGTGCCAGTAGTCACTGGGACCGGCGACCTCCCTACAATCGAGGCATCTCCCGTACCGGACCCGCCATGCGCCTGACGCCACTGCTGCTCGCCTGCCTGTTCGCCCTTCCCCCCGCGCATGCCGAGGAACCACCGAAGCATCCCAGTGCGAAGGAGATCCTCGACGCGTCGCCTTATGCGGACTGGCGCACGCTGGAGCCTGCCAACACGCTGTACATGGACGTGCCCGGCGGCCGCGTGGTGATCGAACTGGCCCCGGCATTCGCGCCGGAGCACGTCACCAACATCCGCACACTGGCGCGCGAGGGCTTCTGGAACGGCCTGGGCATCTACCGCTCGCACGACAACTTCGTGGTGCAGTTCGGCGATGCCGATGCGGAAGACACAGCAAAAGCCAAGTCACTGGGCACTGCGAAGACGAAGCTGCCGGCCGAGTTCGCGCGCGCCGCGACCGGCCTGACTTTCACCCGACTGCCGGACGTGGATGGATGGGCGCCAGAGGTCGGCTTCGTGGACGGATTTCCCGCCGCGCGCGATCCGAAAGCCGGCGAGGCATGGCTGGCGCACTGCTATGGCGCGCTGGGTGCCGGCCGCGGCGGCCCGCCCGACAGCAGCAACGGCAGCGAACTGTATGTGGTTACCGGACAATCGCCGCGCCAGTTGGACCGCAACATCACGCTGGTAGGCCGCGTGGTGAAGGGCATGGAACTGCTCAGCGCGATCCCCCGCGGGCCGGAGCCGATGGGTTTCTACGAAAAAGCGGAACAACGCACGCCGATCACCGCCATCCGCCTGGCCAGCGAAATGCCGGAGAGCGAACGCATGCCGCTGCAGGTGCTGCGCACTGACTCGAAAACCTTCGCCGCCGCCACCGAAGCACGCCGCAATCGCCGCGATGGCTGGTACGTGCAGCCCGCCGGCCACATCGACTTGTGCAACGTGCCGCTGCCTGTCAGGACGCCGCCCGCGCGCTGAGCCGGAAGCCGCAGGAGCCCCTGGCATCTCCGCATGGCGGCGATGCTTGACAGCGCGGCCTCACAATTAGATATTTAGCAAATACGTTAATTATCTAATTACCTATGGCCACCGACCGTATCTTCGACGCCCTCGCCTCGCGCCCGCGTCGTGAAATCCTGGCGTACTTGTCCGCGCAGGAACTGACGGCCGGCGAGATCGGCACGCGCTTCGCGATGAGCGCGCCGGCCATTTCCCGCCATCTTTCGGTGCTGGAGGCCGCAGGCCTGGTAGCCAGCGAACGCCGCGGACAGTTCATCTACTACCGGCTCACGCCCGACAACCTGATCAACACGTTGACCGGTTTTGCCTTCGAGGTATGCCCCACGGCGGGGCCGCTGAAACGCGAGTCGCGGCAGCGCGCCAAGCAGGCGGTCACTGCGCGCAAACCCGCTCCCGCCAAACCCCGCTGACTTCCGCTTCTCTGCCAGGAACGCACGATGAGCCACCCTGCCGATGCCGTCCCCGGATTTCCCACCGCCCGCATTCCTTCGTATTGCGGCGATCTTCCCGTCGAAGTGATCCTGCTGTCGCAACTTGGCCACGGAGCGGGTGACCACCTGCATGCCGAAGCGAGCATGCGCCAGCGCGCGCACCCTGGCTTCGTGGACGAACTGGATGAACCGTCCGCCCGCGTGGCGTCACCCGACTTTGAACAGGGTGAACGCTCGGCGCTTTATACCTTCGCGGTGGGCAATGGCGGCCACCCGTTCCATCGGCACGCCGGCCATCGCGTCTTCACTGCCGTTACCGGCAGCGCGGGGGCACGGCTGCGCTTCTCCACGGCATCGGATGCGCAGCTCGCGCAGGATCCGGCGCACTTCATCGCCGCCTTGCACCACGTGGATCTTCCGGCGGACTGCCTCTCCACCGTGCGCTTCGGTGGTGGTACGTGGCATCAGTTCGCGCCGCTGCAGGAAGGCAGCCGGCATCCGGTGCTGTTCGCGCTGTCGTGCCATACAGATGAACTCGGCGGGCTGGATAAGGAACCTCTGCGAGACGAGGTGCTAGCCGGCAACGCCACGCTCGCCATCCTGACCGAGACCCTGCCCGACACCGTGCAGGCCTGGCTGTCCCGGCACCCACTGGATGCCGCGTCCATACCGACCACGCGCCTGTCGCTGCACGCACCGCCGGGCAGCTGGCAGCAGCGGCTTTGTGCAGCGTTGCGTAGCCATGCGGGCCGTGTCCGTGCAGTGCTGTCGACGTGGTGCGGCAGTCTGGGATTCGTGGTGCGTCATCGCCCGCCGGTGGAAGCCCTGTGCACGCCGCCCGCCGGTTCGTTGCTGCGGGAGCACCTGCCTCGGCATCATCACGAGGACACGTTCCGCCTGCGGCTGCGCGGTGACATCGGCAGGAATGCGCAGGCCAGCGTGCTTCTGGCGGATGTGCTGGAAGGATTCCTCACACAACGCCCGACCGGCGTGACCCAGCTGATGCGCCTGCGCAATGCGCTGGTACGGCCGCTGCGCCTGCGCACGTCACCGCTGGGGTGCCCCGTGTCCTCGCTGCTCTCGCCCTCGCGCGAACAGCTGTTCGCGGGCCGCTACCCCGTGCTGGGCCAGCAGGTCGCCACGGACGGCAAGCGTGCGCAGGTATTGCTGGGCGCGGACGACCGCCACCTGGTGTTCCGTTCGTGCGTGGGCGTGCAGATCAACGAAGACAGCGTGGACATCACGCTGGGCACGCGCGTGCAATGCCGCAATGCTTTCGGCCGGTTCTACATGGCGGCGATCGATGGCGTCCACCATCGCTACATCTCGCCGTCGATGCTGCGGATGACGGTGGACAACCTGATGCGCCAGCACGCACCGTCGGCACTGGCACAAGGCGTCTTCGCCTAGGCCGTGCGCTTGTGCGCTTCCTCGATGATGCGCTTGTTGTGGATGCGCACGCTGCCCACCATCAACAGGCGCAGGTCACGGACGATGTAATCCGCCAACGCATCGTCGGTGATGGCGTCGCCGTCGATGTCCAGGCGGAAGTCCTGGCCTTGCAGGCCGCCGCCGTTGCTGAAGTCGATCTCGAAATCGAACACCACGCGCTTCTGGTTCATGCGCGCTGGCTCGCCGCCACGCTGCCCAGGATCAAAGCACCTGCCGCCAGCATCGCAGGCGTGACCGGCTCACCCAGGAACAGCCACGCAAAGCCCGCGCCGAACAGCGGCACCAGATAGGTCACTGTCGCCGCACGCGCGGGGCCGATACGCTGGATCAACCGGTAATACAGCAGGAACGCGTACCCCGTGCAGACCACTCCGATGGCGATCGCGGCACTCCACGCGCCGATGCCGATCGACGCCGTGGGCCAGTGCGTAGCCGCGAACGGAAGCACGAGCACGGCTGCACACCCCAGCGTGGCCGCTGCCGCCGCGGCGGGAGGGATCCCCGCCAGATGCCTGCGCACCAGATTGACCCCGACGCCGTAGAGCAACGCCGCCGTGGAACCCGCGACGACGGCCCCGCCCACATTCAGGCCCCCCGCCTTGCTGGTGGCCAGCACGACCACGCCGACGAACCCTACCAGCAGCGCAAGCGAACGCCGCAACCCGATCTTCTGCCCGAAGAACAGGAACCCCACCAGTGCCGCGAACAACACGGTCATTGCATTGCAGATCGCACCGATCGCGGCCGGCGAACGTTGTGCGGCCCAGGCGAACAACAGGAAGGGAATCGCGGAGTTGATCGCGCCGATCAGGGCCAGCTTCGGCCACATGCCGGCGCTGAAATGTGCACGCTCGCGCCACAGGAACGGCAGCAGCACCAGCGCACCCAGCGCCAGCCGCACTTCCACCAGCGCGAACGGTCCGAACGGGTTGGCCGCGATCCGCATGAACAGGAACGAGCTGCCCCAGATCGCGCCCAGGGCCAGCAGCTCCAGCGGCGTGCGCCAGTCGCGTTGGGCCACCTCGGGGAGTGTTCCCGCCGCTGCATTTCCCTGCGTCATCGCCATACCCTCGTTCGTGCCTGCCTCCATTCTGGCCAAACGTACAGGCCCCGCAAGCGCGTACGATACGGCCAAGCCACAAATCTGGCTTGTGCCTGGAGCCCCCATGAGCCTGCGCCCCGCCCTGCTGCCCGCCCTCGGCGTCTTCGCCGCGGCGGCACGTCACCAGAACTTCGCGCATGCGGCCGACGAGCTGCATCTCACCGCCAGCGCCGTCAGCCACCACGTGCGCAAGCTGGAGGCGCTGCTGGGCGTGGTGCTGTTCCAGCGTCATGCCCGTGGCGTGAAGCTCACCGCCGAAGGCCGGCAGCTGGCGGATGCGGCCAACGCTGCGTTGGGTGATATCGATGCGGTGGCTTCGCATCTGCAATTGGCCGGCAAGACCACCACGCTGCGCCTCACCACGCTGCACTCGCTGGCCTACTGCTGGTTGCTGCCACGACTGCCTCGCTTCTGCGCGCGCCATCCGCACATCCGGCTGCATGTCGATACCGGTATCGCGCTGACGCGGTTCGATGACGAGGGTCCGGAACTGGGCATCCGTCACGGGCCCGGGCACTGGGCGGGCCTGACCGCACACCATCTGATGGATGACGAGTTATTCCCGGTAGCCTCGCCCGCGTTGCCCGGGATCGAGGCCGTTCGGGAGCCACGCCAGATCGCGCAGTTGCCGCTGGTCACCGACCTCGCGCTGCAGGGCTGGCGCGACTGGTTCCGTGCTGCGGGTGTACGTGGTCTGCGACTTCCCGCCATGCATAGCTTCAACGACAGCACCGACGCAATGCGCGCCGCCGTGTACGGCGTGGGTGCTGCGCTTGCACGTCACCACATCGCGCAACCGTATCTTCAACGCTACGAACTGGTGCGCCTGCCCGGTCCTGCCCTGAAGGCGCGCTTCGCGTACTACGCCGTGCACCCCGCGCACAAATCACCGAGCGCCGCGGCGCAGGTATTCATCGACTGGCTGAAGGAAGAAACCCGCGACGAGCGCACGCCCCTGCCACCGATGCCGGACGACTTCCTGGGACGTCGCGGCAGCTGAGCCACACGCGACCCGTCAGGGCACGGCCTTGAGCGCCTGCACCACGGCCGGCTTCAGCGCACGGATGTTGGGGTCTGCGGACTGGTCGGCTTCCAGATGGACGCTCATCAGGAACGCCATCAGATCGTGACGTCGCGCGAGCCAGACACTGTCGGCATAGGCCTGCTTCGGGACCCCCAGCCTTGGAGGCAACGCGCCGAACCAGCGCGTCCACGCCTGTTCGTCCAGCAGGCCACGCCTGGCGGCATACAGCACCGGCCGCGCCAGTCGCCCCGGCTCGCCGAAGACGTAGGCGTGCGCGCTTTCCGGCACGGCCTGTTCCGCCACGGCCTGCAGCAGCACATCCACGTGCGCGCGATCCACCTGCTCGTTGAGCACCAGTTGCAGCAGCCAGTCCGCCCCATGTGCGACGCCGTGCCGCCAACCGTCGACAGCGTCGAACCCGCGATAGTCGCGCACCGATGCCAGGTAGGCGGCGGCGCGCGCGACCATGTCGGCGCGTTCATCGGACGACATCCAGGGCGCGATACGGTCGGTGCGCGCAACCTCCGACAACACCAGCGCTGCGAAAGGCGGGCCGAATCCCGCGGCGGTGTCCTCGCCCAGCATCGCGTACAGGCGGTCGCGCAAGGCGCGGCGTTGTTCCACGTCCAACTGTCCCGCGCGCAGCCAGGTGCTGAGGCCCTCATAGGCCACGCCATCGCGCAAGGCAGGATCGGGATCGGCCAGGCACGCCGGCAGTCCCGCCGCCAGGACAGCACGCACGTCATCAGGCACGGCGAATTTCTGTTCCCGAAGCAACTGCAGCGAACCCCGATCCGTCCCCTCTGGCGGACAGGCCGCCTGCGCCGACCACGACAGCAGCACTCCCGCCAACGCCAGCCATGCCCTTGAACGCATCGTCATCTCCTCGACCTTGTGCCATCGCCCGACTTTACGGGCCATCCTGCATGCATGCGACAACGCGGAAAACGGTAGCGCAGGTCAACTACCCCGTTCGTACCACGATCAGGCACTGGCGCCATCGAAGGGGATGACCTTCAACGCGGAAAGGTCCACATCGGGCAGGCAGCGGACGTTGATGGCGGCCATCTGTGCGCCCGTCGCCGGATGCGCGGCCTCGCCGAACGGCGCAATGCCACAGGTCGCGCAGAAGCGATGCTGGATGTGGTGCTTGTTGAAGGTGTAGGTGGACAGATCGCCTTCAGGTGTCTTCAGCACCAGCGCCTCGCGCGGCGCGAACCACAACAGGCCGCCTCGCCGCCGGCACAGCGAACAGTTGCAGTCGATGACCTCCGCGATGTCGCCCTCGACCTCGAATGCGATGCGGCCACAATGGCAGCTCCCTTCGTGCTTCATGTCACGGTTCTCCGTCGTCCGGTGCGCCAGCGTATATCGAATGGCATGGGCGTGGGCATGACCTCCGGCCTATCCTGTCCATCCTGACCCACATCGCATCGCAACAGGACTCCCATGCGCAAGACCCTGCTCGCCGCCGCCCTCCTGGCCTCGCTGGCCGCCTGCCAGAAGAGCGAAGCCCCCACCGCCGCCCCGGGTGCCGACACCGCAGCCGCGACCGCTGACACCGCCAAGGCCGATGCCGCCTTCGCTGACCTGTCCAAGCGCGCGCTCGACGGTTGGCTGCAGCTCTCGCCCGTCAGCGCCACCCAGATCGGCGAGCACAAGTACGACGGCGAACTCGATGACCTGAGCGCGGGCGGCAGGCAGAAAGGCCTGGAGTTCAGCAGGAAGATCCTGGCCGAACTGGATGCCACCGACATCGCCTCCCTGTCGCGCGAGAACCAGGTCGACGCCGCCATCCTGCGCAACCAGTTGCAGTACGACATCTGGACCGCCGAAACGCTGCAGAGCTGGGCCTGGGATCCGCAGGTCTACAACAACGTCGCCGGCGGTGCGATCTACGGCCTGATGGCGCGCGAATTTGCGCCGTTGCCGGACCGTCTGAAGTCCGCCACCGCGCGCATGCAGAAGATCCCGGCGCTGCTGGCGCAGGCGCGCGAGAACCTGGATCCGGCGCGCGTGCCCAAGGTGCACGCCGAAACCGTCGCCAAGCAGAACGCCGGCATCCTGAGCATCGTCGACACCTTCATCACGCCGAACCTCAAGGACCTGCCGGAAGCCGACCGCGCGCAGGCGCAGGCCGCCATCGACACGCTGAAGAAGGCCGTGGCCGAGCACCAGGCCTGGCTGGACAAGACGCTGGTCCCGAACGCGAAGGGCGACTTCCGCATCGGCCAGACGCTGTACGACCAGAAGCTGCAGTTCGCGCTGCTGTCGTCGCTGTCGCGCGCCGACATCAAGCAGCGCGCCGAGGGCGAGCTCAAGCGCGTGCGCGAGGAGATGTACGGCATCGCCCGCACCGTGCTGAAGGACAAGCCCGGCGCGCCCGCGCTGCCGGAAACGCCCACCGCCGACGAGCAGCAGAAGGCGATCGAGGCTGCGCTCGAGCTGGCCTACGCCGAGCGTCCGGCGCGCGACAAGGTGGTGCCGGATGCCGAAGCGGCGCTGGCGCAGGCCACCGAATTCGTGCGCAAGCACGACCTGGTCACGCTGCCCGACGCACCGGTGGAAATCATCGAGATGCCGGAGTTCCAGCGCGGCGTGGCGGTGGCGTACTGCGACTCGCCCGGCCCGCTCGACAAGCACCTGAAGACCTTCTACGCCGTCTCGCCGATTCCGGACGAATGGGACCAGAAGCAGGTCGACTCGTTCCTGCGCGAATACAACAGCCGGATGATCCACCTGCTGAGCATCCACGAAGGCACGCCGGGCCACTACCTGGAAGGCTGGCACTCGGCCAAGTTCCCGTCGATGCTGCGCGCCGTGCTGCGTTCGGGCATGTTCGCCGAAGGCTGGGCCGTGTACACCGAGAAGATGATGGCCGACGCCGGCTACCTCGACAACGACCCGCTGTTCCACCTGGTGCAGATGAAGTTCTACCTGCGCACGATCGCCAACGCGATCCTGGACCAGGGCGTGCAGGTGGACGGTTGGACGCGCGAACAGGCGATGGACCTGATGGTGCGCCAGACCTTCCAGCAGGAACGCGAAGCCGCCGGCAAGTGGACGCGCGCACAGCTGACGTCGGCGCAGCTGCCCACCTACTTCGTCGGCGTGCAGGAACATTTCGACATGCGCAAGGCCGCCGAGGCCAAGCAGGGCGCGCAGTTCAATCTGAAGGCCTACCACGACCAGGTACTGTCGTACGGCGCGCCGCCGGTGCGCTTCGTGCGGCAGCTGATGCTGGACGAACCGATCAAGTGACATCCCGGCGCGCGCGTCAGCGCGCCTTTGCCGGGACGTCACCCCCGCGCAGGCGGGGGTCCAGCGACTTGCACGCGCCTATCGACCAAGAAGGGCAGGCCTCACGCCTGCCCTTCTTTTTCACGCCTCGTGCAGGCGTGTGTTCGCGACCAGTACGCCATTGGCATCGGCATAGATCCAGTCGCCCGGCGTGATCGACACGCCAGCGAACGTCACAGGCACGTCCACGTCGCCCAAGCCGCGCTTCTCGGTCTTCATCGGATGCGACGCCCGTGCCTGTACGCCAAGCGGCAAAGCAGCGAGCGCGTCGACATCGCGCACGCAGCCAAAGATCAGGAAGCCGGACCAACCATTCTTCACCGCGTTCGCTGCGATCTGGTCGCCCAGCAACGCGCGACGCAGCGAACCACCGCCATCGACCACCATCACTCGGCCCTCGCCGGGCGTGGCGGCCAGTTCGCGCACGCGCGAGTTGTCCTCGAAGCACTTCACCGTCACCGCCGGCCCGGCGAATGCGACGCGTCCGCCGTAACCGCGGAACACTGGCTCGGCGACCTGCACGTCGGTGTACTGGTCGCAGAGGTCGGGTGTGGTCCAGGACATGCGGCATCTCCGAGGGCGCGGGTTGACCGCATGGTAACGCGGACGCGACTGGCACCGGGCTATGCTTCGCGCATGGACGACCTCTTCGCTTCCCCGCCTCCCGTTCCCAACGACGGCATCCGCGTCGGCATCGGCGGCTGGACGTTCGCGCTCTGGCGCAAGAACTTCTATCCCGATGGCCTGGTGCAACGGCGCGAGCTGGAATACGCCAGCCGCCAGCTGACCGCCATCGAGATCAACGGCACCTACTACGGCGCGCAGAAGCCGGCGACCTACGCCAGCTGGCGCGATCAGACGCCTGACGGCTTCGTGTTCTCGGCCAAGGCGCCGAAGCGGATCATGCAGTCGCGATCGCTGGCATCGACGCAGGCGCAGGTGGAGGATTTCGTCCGCGGCATCGCCGAGCTCGGCGCGAAGCTGGGGCCGCTGGTCTGGCAGTTCGAAGCGGGCCGACGCGTGGACGCGGACGAACTCGACGCTTTCCTGACGCTGCTGCCTCGCGAGGTCGATGGCCGCCCGCTACGGCATGCGCTGGAGGTCCGCGATCCCGGCGCGGTGGACGGGGACTTCATCCACCTGGCGCGTCGCCACCAGGTCGCCACGGTCTTCACCGATTCCACCGACTATCCCTCTTTCGCCGACCTCACGGCGGACTTCGTCTACGCGCGCCTGATGCGCTCGCAGCCGATCGAAACCGGATATCCGCCACCGGAGCTGGCGCAGTGGGCCGAACGCGCACGCGCATGGTCGCGTGGCGAAGACATCGCCGAGCTGCCACACGTGGGCGAGCCCGCGCCCGAGCTGCCGCGACGCGACGTGTTCATTTACTTCATCAGCAGCGCGAAGGAACGCAATCCGGCCGCGGCGATGGAACTGATCCGCAAGCTCGCGAGATAACGCCGTCAGTAGCGCAGCGGATGCTTCACGATGACCCACGTGGCGACGCCGATGCCGACCAGGCAGGTGAACGCCACATAGTGCGCCGGCGCCAACGGTCCCCAGTCGACAGACAGCCAGGCGAGCAGCGGTGGCGTCAGTCCGCCGAACACCGCGTAAGCCACGTTGTACGAGAACGACAGTCCGGAGAACCTGACCTCGGGCGGAAACGCGGCCACCATCAACGCCGGCGTCACGCCCACCACGCCGCAGCAGAAGCCAGCCAGCGTGTACCAGGCCACGAATTCCGCCTGATGGCCCGCCACCAGCGCGCCGTACAGGGCGTACGCAGCCGCGCCCAACCCCAGCGATCCGAACAGCAGCGCACGCCCCACGCCGATGCGGTCCACCGCCCAGCCCGCGACCAGACAACCGAATACCAGCGCCAGCGTCGCCAGGCTGTTGCCCTGGAATGCCACGGCAGGCGCAATGCCGAAGCTGGTCTGCACCAGCGTTGGCGTCAGCAGCACGATCACCACGATGGCGGCGGTCAACTGCCAAGAGGCCAGCATCGACAGGATCACCGCCGGACGGTACGCGGCGAGCACTTGCTTCACCGGCATCTGCCGCGCGAGTTGTTTGCGCACGCGCATCTCGACGAACACCGGCGTCTCCTCAAGCCAGCGCCGCAACCACACGGCGATGAAGCCGAACACGCCACCCAGCACGAACGGCAGGCGCCACACGCCGTCCTGCACCTCGGCGGCGCTGTAGTTCGCGTTGATCCATGCCGCCAGCAGCGAACCGATCAGGATGCCGGCAGTGAGTCCAGCCGTCAGCGTCGCGCAGGCGATGCCGACGCGACTGCGCGGCACGTGCTCGGCCACGAATACCCAGGCCCCGGGCACTTCGCCTCCCACCGCGATGCCCTGCACGACGCGCATCGCCAGCAACAGCAATGGCGCCAGCGCGCCTACCTGCGTGTAAGTAGGCAACAGCCCGATCAGCAGGGTAGGCACGGACATCATGAAGACGCTGAGCGTGAACATGCGCTTGCGCCCGAGGCGGTCGCCGAAGTGCGCCATCACGATGCCGCCGAGCGGTCGCGCCACGTAGCCCGCCGCGAAGATGCCGTACACCTGCAGCTGTGCCAGCCACGGCGCGGTACCGGGCGGGAAGAACAACGCACCCAACACCTTGGCGAAGAATACGAACACGACGAAGTCGTAAAACTCCAGCGCGCCGCCCAGCGCCGACAGGCCGAGCGTCTTCGCATCGCGCCGGTTGAAGGGACGGTGGATCGGACGCGATGCGTCGTCGGTTGTCATGCGTTGGTCCCGAATGTCGGCCCCGTCATGGCGCGCGAACATCGCATGCCGCACGAGACACGTCCAGCGCTGTCGCTTCCTGTAGGAGCGACGTGAGTCGCGACCGTACACCGGCCTCGCCAGGACACGCCGGTCATCCGACGGGCCGCGCGCGACGCAAGCTTTGCATGACCGGACGACGCGCGGTCGCGACTCACGTCGCTCCTACAGTGAAGCACGGCGCCGGCCAAGTGCGCGGTCCAGTCCCGCGACCACCAGCCCCAGCACGATGAACACGCCCATGACGCCCAGCGCGTTGATCCCGACCCTCGTCCAGCCCAGTTGGCCAACGTCGATGAAGGGGTACGGGTACTCGCCCACCCACGCGCCACGCAGGAATACCCAGGCCACGTATACCAGCGGGAACAGCAGCCATCCCGTCACGTCGCGCCAGCGCAGCGCCCCATGCGGCACGCACGTCAGCCACCACGCCCAGTACGCCAGCGGCACCGCGTAGTGCAGGCCGGAGTCGGCCCACCACTGCGCACCCTGCGGTTGCCACAGGTGACGCAGGATGAAGAAGTAGATGCTGCCGGTGACGCCGATGTAGAGCGCGACCGCACCGCGCACGTGGGCCTGCACGAAGAAGCCGGACTGCCCCTTCGCCGCGGCGAAGGCGACCAGCGCCACCGCGATGTTGCTGAGGATGGTGAAGTAGGTGACGAATCGCACCGTGCCCAGGACCACGCCGACATTGTCGCGGGTCAGTCGCAAGATCAGGACGTACTGCAACACCAGCGCCGCCAAGGCCAGCAGCCCCACAAGGGCGGAGAACGTACGCGGCACGATATGAAGGCGTGCGGGCGACATCGGTCATCCTCGATCCACGGTCCTGCCAGCTTGCCACGGCGGCGCCCCGGTCGGGAGTGGTCCCGTCGCCAGCGTCCCGCGGCATCGGCGACAATGCGCGCATGCCGATGACCCCGACCGCCAAGGCCCAGCTTCAGATCCACCTGTGCGTGCTGCTGTGGGGCTTCACGCCCATCCTGGGCAAGCTGATCAGCCTGTCCGCACTGCCGCTGGTGTGGTGGCGCATGCTGATCGTGGTGGTCGCCCTCGCCTTCCTGCCACGCGTGTGGCGCGGCCTGCGTGCGATGCCGGCGAAGTTGATCCTCGCCTATTGCGGCATCGGCCTGATCGTGGCGCTGCACTGGCTGACGTTCTATGGCGCCATTAAGTTGTCGAACGCGTCCGTGGCGGTGACCTGCATCGCGCTGGCGCCGGCCTTCACCTCGGTGATCGAGCCCTGGCTGACGCGCCGGCCGTTTTCCTGGCGCGAACTCCTCTTCGGCGTCGCCGTGCTGCCGGGCGTGGCACTGGTGGTCGGAGGAATTCCCGACGGCATGCGGCTGGGCGTGCTGGTGGGTGCGCTGTCGGCGCTGCTGGTGGCGCTGTTCGGCCCGCTCAACAAGCGCCTGATCGACCACGGCGAACCGCTGACCATCACCGGACTGGAGCTGGGGTCCGGCACGGTGCTGCTGACGCTGCTCGCGCCCCTGATGCCGATGCTGTTCCCCGCCTTCGCCGGCGACCTGTTCGTGCTGCCCGGCCTGCGCGACGGCACCCTGCTGCTGGTGCTGTCGCTGGCCTGCACGCTGCTGCCGTTCGCGTTGTCGCTGGTCGCGCTGAAACATCTCAGCGCGTATGGCGTGCAACTGGTGACCAACCTCGAACCCGTCTACGCCATCCTGCTGGCGATCGTGCTGCTGGGCGAACAGCGCGAACTCACGCCACTGTTCTACCTGGGCGTGGGCATCATCCTGGCCGCGGTGTTCCTGCATCCGCTCGCGCAACGCCCGAAGCGCATCGAGCACCCGGAAATGCTGGGCACGTCGGAAGCCAAGAACATCGTCGAATGAAGACATTGCACGTCCATAACCGGAGCCTGCCCTTCGCCGCGGCCCTTGTCGCGCTGTCGACGGCATCCACCGCCTCCGCGACCACGCCGGTGTACCGCGAAATGAAGGACTGGGTGGTGGCCTGCGACAACACCGCGCGTTGCGAAGCGATCGGCATGCAGGAGGCGTATCCGCAGCTCATCCTGCGGCTGATGGTCGACGCGGGCCCCGCGGGCGAACCGGTGCTGTCGCTGGAATCGGAGGCACCGGTATCCGCGCGCGACCTGCGCCTGGACGGCGAGCCTTTCGCCGTCGCAGCGCTGCTGCGGCCGGCGACCACCGACGAAGGCGTGCAACATATCGGGCACGACGGCGCACAGGTACGCACGTTCCTCGATGCGGTCCGCAATGGCACACAACTGCAGGCCGGCACCGGCGAGGAGGCCCCCACCGCCTCGCTCGCAGGTTTGTCGGCCGCTCTGCTGCTGATCGATGAAACCCAGGGCCGCTTGGGCACCAAGACGGCCCTGCTCCGGCGCGGCCCGCTGCCGGTCGCGCGCGTGCCCGCCGCGCCGGCGGTGCCCGCGCCCATCCGTGCCGTGGTCGCACCGCTGCTGGACGAGGCGGAAGCACGTCGCCTGGTTGCGCGGGCAAGGTTGCAGGCAGCGGACGAAGTACAGCGCGAGGACTGCTTCGTCGAACCAGACACCGCCTATGACGAAGCCCATGCCCTGAACGACGACGAAGCGCTGGTCGCCCTGGAGTGCTGGCGCGGCGCCTATCAGTCATCCAGCCTGCTGTTCCGCCTGCGGCGCAACGATGCAGGTGCGCCTACCCGCGTGCGGTTGACGGTGCCCGTGCAGGATGAAGGCGCACCGCGGGTGATCGATGCATTCACCAGCGTCGGGTTCGGCCAGGGCCAACTGTCCCACTTCGCCAAGGGGCGAGGCCTTGCCGACTGCGGCGAGAGCGCGGCCTGGACCTTCGACGGCCATGACTTCCGCCTGCAGGGCTACCACCGCCTGGGGTGGTGCCGCGGCGGCAATCCCGGTGAATGGCCCACCCTCTGGCGTACCCGCGGCGATTGAATCACGCGCGATTCAGCGCGCGACCACCACCGGCACCGGACTGGTGGCGATGACCTTCAGCGCCACCGAACCGACCAGCAGTTGCTTCAGCGCACCGCGGCCGTGGGTGCCCATCACGATCAGATCCACCTTGCCGGACTTGGCCTGCTTGACGATGCTCTCAGCCGGCTCGCCCACCACGATCTTCTCCACGAAGGGCAACTGCGCGCGCTTGAGCGCGGTGCGCGCCTTCTTCATCGCGTAGGCGCCGTTTTCCGCGTGGTAACGCTCCACGCCATCGCTGCCGAGTTCCAGCGCAACCGAGCGCAGCAGCGGTGGATCGACATACAGCAGGGTCACGGCAGGCAGGTCGGCCAACGACTTGCTCAGCTCCACCAGATGGCGGACGGCCGCCAGGCCGATCTCGCTTCCATCCACGGCCAACAGGATCTTCATCGTCGTTCTCCGCATGGGGCGGGCGCCCGCTGCGCCGCCGATGGGTACAGCATGCGTCAGTCCGTCGCGGCGCGCATTGATCCCGATCAACTCAGGCCGCCGCCACCACCACCCGATCGCGCCCGTTGCGCTTGGCTTCGTACAGCGCCTGGTCGGCGCGACGGAACATGGTCTCGGCCGTATCCCCGCGCTGACGGTCCGCGAGGCCGATGCTGACCGACACCGGCAGGCCGATGGGCAGCAGGCCCACGCTCTGCCGCATGTACTCGCACTGCAGCTGTGCCTCATCGCGCTTCGCGCCCGGCATCAGGATGACGAACTCCTCACCACCATAGCGGGCGGCCAGTCCACGTCCGGCCGACTGGGACTTCAGCATGTCCGCCAGCGCCACCAGTACGCGGTCGCCTTCATCGTGGCCATGCAGGTCGTTGATCGTCTTGAAGTGGTCCACGTCCAGCACTGCCACCGCCAGCGGTTCACCCGACTCCTCGGCCTTGTGCATCGCGGCCTGCAGCGCAGCCGCGAACGCCCGGCGATTGGGCAGGCCCGTCAGCACGTCGGTGCGGGTCTGCTCGGAAAGATCGGCGTTCTGTTGCTCCAGCTGGTCCTGGTAGAGCTGCATCTGCTGTTCGTACCAGCCGCGCTCGCGCAGTTGATGACTCAGTTGCCGGCTTACGCGACGCAACTCCAGCAACTGGGAGACCTGTCGCGAGAGCGCATCCAGCGCGGTGAGCTGGAACGGCTCCAGCTGCCGCGGCTGCGCGTCCACCAGGCACAACGCGCCCAGGGCGAAGCCATCCGACGTCACCAGCGGTGCGCCCGCATAGAACCGGATGCCGTTCCCGGCGGTGACCAGCGGGTTGTCGGCGAAGCGCGCATCACGCGTCGCATCCGGCACCACCGTCATGGTGTCCGGACTGAGGATGGTGTGTGCGCAGAAGGACGTTTCCAGCGAGGGGTCCGGGCTGTCCATGCCGACCTGGGCCTTGAACCACTGCCGGTTGCGATCGATCAGCGTGACGGCCGCCATCGGTACATCGCAGATCGCGGCGGCGATCCGCACCAGATCGTCGAAGGCGCGTTCGGGATCGCTGTCGAGAATGTCGAAGCTGCGCAGGGCAGCCAGGCGTTCTTCTTCGTTGTCGGGCTTGAGAGGTCGGCTCATGCCGGCAGTGGATGTGGATACCGGGGCAGTATGCCGATGTTCGTGCGCACCGGATGCCGCCGCCCCGCGACGGCGATCACGCTCTGCGTCACCAGGTTTCCTGCTGCGGCAGCAGGCCACGCAGTTCCTGATCGGTGAGGTTGCGCCAGCGGCCCAGTTTCAGGTCACCCAGCTTCACGTTGTCGATCCGCACCCGGCGCAGCTGGGTGACGCGGTAGTCGAACGCGGCGGCCATCAGGCGGATCTGCCGGTTCAAACCCTGGGTGAGGGTGATGCGGAACCCGAACTTCGCGATGCGGTTGGTCCGGCACGGCAGCGTCATCTGCCCGTGCACGCGCACGCCACGCGCCATGCCACGCAGGAACTCGTCCGTCACCGGCTTGTTGACCGCCACCAAGTACTCCTTCTCGTGGCGGTTCTCCGCACGCAGGATCTGGTTGACGATGTCGCCGTTGCTGGTCAGCAGGATCAGCCCTTCCGAATCCTTGTCGAGACGCCCGATCGGAAAGATGCGCTGCTCGTGGCCGACGAAGTCGACGATATTGTCCTTCACTGACGATTCCGTGGTGCAAGTGATGCCGACCGGCTTGTTCAGCACGATGTAGACGTGCTTGCGCTTGCCTGCCTTCACCGCGCGCGCCTTCAGCGGCTGCCCATCGACCCGAACCTCGTCGCCCTCGCCCACCACGGCGCCCATGCCGGCGGCGATGCCGTTGACGGTGACGCGACGCTCCGCGATCAGGCGGTCGGCCTCGCGGCGGGAACAGAAGCCGGTGTCGGCGATGTGCTTGTTGAGGCGGACGGTCATGCCGCCATTATCCGGGATCGCGCGCCCGCCGTCGCCCGCTTCACGCAGGTTCCACGGATGCCGCGGCCTGAACGGAGTCCCATGCCGCCATCAGTTCGTCCAGCGGGCATGGCACGTGGACGGCATAGCCCTGCACGTGCCCGATGCCCACCTCGCGCAGTTGTGCCATCACCGCATCGCTTTCGACCCACTCGGCGATGGTGATCTTGCCGAGCGCCTGGCCCATCTGGCTCATCGAACGCACCAGCGCCAGGTCGACCTCTCCTCGCGCGAGGTCGCGGATGAAGGCGCCGTCGATCTTGAGGATGTCCACTGGCAACCGCTTGAGATAGGCGAACGAGGACAGGCCGCTGCCGAAATCGTCCAGCGCGATCCGGCACCCGCGCGCCCGCATCGCATCGATGAAACGGCAGGCATCGTCCAGGTTGGCGATCACCGCCGTTTCGGTGATCTCGAAGCACAACCGCGTCGCGACGCCCGGTTGCTGGTCCAGCAGCAGGTTCACGTGTTCAAGGAAGGCAGGGTTGGCGATCGACTGCGCAGACACGTTCAGGTGGCACAGATCCACGCGCGCCAACTGCGCGGGATACAACGCGAAATGCCGGCATACCGCATCGACGACGAAACAGTCGACCGCCATGCCCTGCCCGTAGCGCTCCATCGCCGGCAGGAACACACCCGGCGCATGCAGCCGGCCCTCGCGGTCGCGCAGGCGCACCAGCACTTCGTACTGCAGGCGCTGGCTGCCATCCAGCGCGATGATCTGCTGCGCATACAGCAACAGGCGGTCTTCCGCGATCGCCAGCTGCGTGTGCGCCACCCATTCCAGTTCGTGGCGACGACGCGAGAGGCTGGGATCGGAATCACGATAACAGCGGATGCGGTTGCGCCCTTCTTCCTTGGCCACATAGCACGCGGCGTCGGCCGCGCGCAGCAGCCAGTCCACGTCCACTGCCGCGTCATTGATCTCGGCCACGCCGATGCTGCAGTTCAGGCCGAACGTACGGCCGTTCCACTGGAACGAGGACTCGCCCAGCGACGCATGGATGCGCGCCATCGCGGCTTCCGCTTCCTCCAGCGTGGTGTCGTGCAGCAGCACCGCAAACTCATCGCCGCCCAGGCGCCCCAACCAGTCTTCACGACGCAGCTGCGCCGCCACCCGGCTGGCGAAATGGCACAGGAAGCGGTCACCCGCTTCATGCCCGCAGGTGTCGTTGACCAGCTTGAACTGGTCCAGATCGATGTAGCAGAGCGTGTGCCGCCCATCGCATCCATGCGGCTGTCCGAGCACGCTGCCCAACCTGCGGGCGATCTCGCGCCGGTTGATCAGGCCGGTGAGGTCATCGTGGCTGGCCTGGTGCGCGATTTCGCAGGCGAGTTCATGCGCTTCGGACACGTCTTCCACCAGCACGAACACCCGCTCCGCACAGCGCGCACGCGCCGCGACCACCGACGCCGTCCAGCGCACCCAGCGCACGTCGCCATCGCGACGCACGAGCCGGCGTTCGCCCGGCTCGAGCATGCGGGTCCAGTCGATGGCGCCACGGGCGTCGCATTGCAGATCGTCGGCATGCAGCACGTCGGACAGATGCAGCGAGCGGATGTCATGCAGCGGCATCCCGAGGATCTGCGCCAGCGCCTCGTTCGCCTGGGTGAAGCGCCCATCGCGATCCAGCTTGAGCATGCCCACCGCTGACTGGTGGAACGCCATGCGGAATTCGCTTTCGGTCTCGCGCACGCGGCGCAGCGTGCTGCGCATGACATGTAGCGCATACGCGCAGAGCGCGAGGAACGCCAGCGCGCTGAGCCCAAGCAGGACGCGCCGCATGAAATGCGCGCCCTCTGCCAGCGAGCGCGAGAATGCCAGCTCCTTCGGACGCACGCGCGCATCGATTTCCATCAGCCGCTGCTGGTAAGCGCGGACGCTTGCGCCGTCGCGTGTGGCGCCTGAGGGACGCGCCTCGAGTTCGTCGGCCAGCGTTACCAGATGCTGGATCTCGACTTCCGCCTCGCGCCACAGGCGCACCGATTCGCGGAAGTACGGGGCCTTGCGCAGCATGCGGTACATCCAGATCAGGCGGCCGATGTCCTCCGGCGCGTTCTCGCCCTGCAGGAACCCCGCACGCGCGGCCGCCATGTCCACCGGCGCACTTTCCAGCGCCAGCCGACCCGCGCGGTCACCCAGCGGCACGCGCAGGGCGGCGCGCGCATCGGCCAGGTCCGCGGGCCGCGCATGGCTGGCATAGCGATACAGGCTGTGTACGGCACGCTGCTGCGCCTTGGACCAATGGCTCTCACCGATGATGTAGGCGGTCGCGCCCGCCTGCGTTTCAAGCACGGCGGCGATCAGCAGTGCGCCCAGCGCGGACAGGACGATGAGCACTGCGACCCGGGCCGGGAGCCGCCGCTGCAGGCCCCGGTTGCGGTCATCGCCGGCAGTCCCGCCGGCTACGGATGCTTCCCTGTTGTCCACATGTCACTCCTGTTGGCCCGCGCGATCGAAGGCGTTCGCGTGGGCCTCCATCGTCGTTCATCGGCCCCACCCCGGTACCCTTGAGGGCTGGGTCAGCATTCGACACGGACGGCCGACAAATGGTCGCCCCGCGTCAGTTGTCGCCATCCGGGGCAGCACCGGCGTCGACCACCTGGTCGCGCCCGGCCCGCTTGGCCCGGTACATCGCCTCGTCGGCCCGGCGCAGCAGCGATGCCGCGTCGATGTCCTCCGGCTCGAGCGTGGCCAGGCCGATGCTGGCGGTCACCAGCAGGCCCTCGATGCCCAGCCCGGCGCCGGTCGCGCGCACCTGCGTACGCATCGCTTCCAGGCGCGCCCGCGCGATGGCACCGCCTATGCCGGGCAACAACACCAGGAACTCCTCGCCGCCCATCCGGATCACGTCCGCGGGGTCGCGCACCACCGAAGTCAGGGTGCCCGCCACCGCCACCAACACACGGTCACCGACCGCATGCCCGTGCACGTCGTTGATGCGCTTGAACAGGTCGATGTCGAGGAAACCCACGGCCAGCGATTCCTCACCCGCGCGGGCATCACGCATGTGCTGCTCCAGCCGCTTCAGGCCGGCGCGGCGGTTGGGGAGGCCGGTGAGTTCGTCGGTGTCGGCCAGGGCACGCATCTCGTCACGCTGGCGTCGCAACTGGCCCAGGCGCAGGTTCAACACGTAGGCGCTGACCGTCAGGAACCACGTGATCGACAACTGGATCGCTTCCACGCGGTATTCGATCAGCAGATGGCTGTCGATCACGTCCATCACCGCCATCGCCAGGAACGGCGTCACGGCCGCGATCGCCGCGATGGCATCGGCGCGCTGCCCACGCAGGAAATACAGCCCCAGCACCAGGATGGCAACGCAGCCGGCGGCGAAGCCCTGGTCGATGCCTGTCGCCAACCGCGACAGGCCTTCCAGCGACAACCACCCCGCGGCCACGCTCGTGGCGCAGATGCCTGCCGCAAGCCACGGCAACCAGCGTCGCGTGCCGGGCCAGGCGCGCGCGCCGCCGACGAGCAGCCACATCGCGTACAGCAGCGTCGGCAAGCCCAGGCAGGCAAATGCGACCAGCCATCGGGATTCGCCATCGCCGATGGGCAACCAGGGTTCCGGGTAGCCGCTCAGGCCGCTGAGTACCGCCTGCCCCAGTACGCTGAGCGCACACAGGAGGGCGTAGCCCAGGAAGACGCGGTCGCGCGTACTCAGGAAACCCATCAGCGCCATGAAGGCCAGCGCGATGGCGATGGCCACGCACGCCGTCCGCACCAGCAGGCGTGCCGTGTCGACCTGCTGGACCGGGCTGGGCGCGCCAATGCGGACCGTGGGGATCCATCCGGGCTTCAGCGGTTTGGCCCACGCCACCTCTATGGGGTCCCGGTTGCCCGCCCGGGGCACTACCACCATGCCCACGCCTGCACGGAACCGAGAATCACGCGTGCGGGCGTCGTGCATGCGTCCGCATACCTCACGGTCGCCGTGGTGCACCCGTACCTCGCCTGCGAAGATGTTGAACACATTGATGGCCTGCGGGGCACCCGACCACCCTTCCGGCGGAGCGGGGATCTCGACCCGCTCCGTGAGCCTCGCCTGCATTGCGGCCGTGCAGTGGCGCTGCGGCGCCTGTTCTGAGGTCGGCGCCCCGGTGACCAGGTAGTCGCGGCCGGGTTCCGGCGCCGCCTGGACCGGGCACGACAACGCGACGAGCAGCAACAGCCACCCTGCGATCCCGCCACGTTGATCCCCGTTCCCCCTCACGAACACTCCGTACGTCGCCGCCCTCCCGACTACCGGTGCGCTGGCTTGCGTCTACGAAATGCAACTTCCGTGCCACGCGCCGCGCCTCCGTGCCGGCGGACCGTCACTCGCGCGGCGGTCCCTTGCGGTGCAGCTTGCCGGCGCCGAACGGCTTGTCGCCGCGCGGCTTGCCCTTGCCAGCCCCCGCGCCTCCGAACTTGCGTGGCGGCGCCGAACCCGCACCGCCACCCTCGCCCGGCTTGTGGATGCGCAGTTGCTGGCCGGACACCCAGACCTTCTTCAGGTGCATCAGCACCTCGCGCGGCATGCCTTCGGGCAGGTCCAGCGTGGTGTGGTCGTGCTGGATGTCGATCCGGCCGATGTAACGGCTTTCCAGCCCCGCCTCGTTGGCGATCGCGCCGACGATGTTGGCCGGCTTCACACCATGGGCGTGGCCCACCTCGATGCGGTAGGTCTCCATACCCACCTCCGGCGCGCTGCGCGGCGCCTTGTCGGCGCGCGGGCGGTCGGTGTCGGGGCGCTCGATCTTCGACCGCTCGGGCTTGTCGAAGCTGCGCGTGGGGCGCTCGCTGGAGGCAGCGTCCTCATGGCGGCGCGGACGCTCATCGCGCTCGCGGCGCGGCGCATTGCCGTAGGTCTCGCTGCGCACCGGGCGCTGCTCGCGCGGCGTGCGCTCCTGCGACAGCAGCAGCGGCGTGTCGCCCTGCACCAGCTGCGCCAGCGCAGCGGCGATGTCGACCGCGGGCACGTTCTGTTCTCGTTCGTAGCGCTCGATCAGTGCGCGGAATTCGCCGGCCTTGCCGGATGCCAGCATGTCGGTGATGCGCGCCAGGAACTTCTCCACGCGGCGGTCGTTCACCGCTTCCACGCTGGGCAGCTGCATCTCTTCGATCGGCTGGCGCGTGGCGCGCTCGATCGAACGCAGCATGCCCTTCTCGCGCGGAGTGACGAACAGGATCGCGTCGCCCGTACGACCGGCGCGGCCGGTGCGGCCGATACGATGCACGTAGCTTTCGGTGTCGTACGGAATATCGTAGTTCAGCACGTGGCTGATGCGTTCCACGTCCAGGCCGCGCGCGGCCACGTCGGTGGCGACCAGGATGTCCAGCTTGCCGTCCTTGAGCTGCTGGATGGTCTTCTCGCGCGCCGCCTGCTGCATGTCGCCGTTGATCGCGGCGGCGGCCAGCCCGCGCGCCTGCAGCTTGTCGGCCAGCTCTTCGGTGGCCGCCTTGGTGCGGGCGAACACGATCATGCCGTCGAACGGTTCCACTTCCAGGATGCGGGTCAGCGCATCCAGCTTGTGCATGCCGCTGACCCACCAGTAACGCTGGCGGATGTTCGCCGATGTCGTGGTCTTCGAGGCGATGTTCACCTCGACCGGATCCTTCAGGTAAGTCTGGGCGATGCGGCGGATGGCGGGTGGCATGGTCGCGGAGAACAGCGCCACCTGGCGTGTTTCCGGGGTCTTCTTCAGCACGGTCTCGACGTCGTCGATGAAGCCCATGCGCAGCATTTCGTCGGCTTCGTCCAGCACCAGCGTGGTCAGGCCGGACAGGTCCAGCGAGCCGCGCTCCAGGTGGTCGATCACGCGGCCCGGCGTACCGACCACGACGTGCACACCACGCTTGAGCGCCTGCAGCTGCGGGTAGTAGCTCTGGCCGCCGTAGATCGGCAGCACGTGGAAGCCGGGGATCTTGCCCGCGTACTTCTGGAACGCCTCCGCCACCTGGATGGCCAGCTCGCGCGTGGGCGCCAGCACCAGCGCCTGCGGGCTGCCCGCACCGGGGTTGAGGTTGGCCAGCACCGGCAGCGCGAAGGCGGCGGTCTTGCCGGTACCGGTCTGCGCGGTGCCCAGCACGTCACGGCCGGCCAGCATCGCCGGGATGGTGGCCGCCTGGATCGGCGACGGGGTTTCGTACCCCACGGCGGTGACGGCGGCCATGACCGGCGCCGGCAAGCCGAGGTCGGCGAACAGGAGCGGGGCTGGGGAGGGGGATTCGGTGGACATGCGGAGACTCCGGGGCGTCGCGGAGCCGCACGCCGAGCCGCATATTGTGCCCCTTCGGGGGGCTCCTGTCGCGTTGCAGCACGCCAGCGCCTTCACGTGGACGGGCACTGTGATGTTCCGGGCGCGCCGGCGAATCACCTTCCAGACCCGCACAATCGAGCACACGCCCGGATGGAATCGACCCCCGCCATGACCACGGACACGGACGCCCGCACAGGCTTCCAGGCCCAGTTGCTGGCCCATCGCGGCATCGTCGCCAAGGTCGCCGGTACGTATGCCTGGCACCCGGACGACCGCGACGACCTGATGCAGGACATCGCCACGCAGCTGTGGCGCGCGTGGCCGGGGTACGACAGCGCCCGTCCGTTCGCCACCTGGATGTACCGGATAGCGCTGAACGTGGCGATTTCCCATGTCCGCGGCCGCACGCGCGCCCCGTCGCCCGAGGCATGGCACGAGGACCACCACGACCTCGCCGACCCGCATGCGCACGATCACGAAGCACACGAGCAGGTCGACCTGCTGTACCGCTTCATCCAGGCGCAACCTCCGCTCGACCGCGCCCTGCTGCTGCTCTACCTGGAAGACCGCAGCCATCGCGAGATGGCCGACGTGCTGGGCCTGAGCGAAACCAACGTGGCGACCAAGATCAGCCGGCTGAAGCAGCGGCTGCGCAACGAACTCTGAACCGATGACACCACACGGAAACGACCATGGAACCCGATGACCTGAAACTGGCGTGGCAGACCCTGTCGCGCCGCCTGGAACGACACGATGCGCTGCAGGCCCACCTACTGCTGGAGCAGCGCAAGCAGAAGGCGTTGTCCAGCCTGCGCCCGCTGTTCTGGGGCCAGGTGGCGCAGATGCTGTTCGGCATCCCCTTCATCCTGCTGGCCGCCCTGCTCTGGATCCGGGGCGGGCAGTCGGCCCACGGCCTGCCGTGGACGGTGCTGGCGGCCGGCGTGGTGGTGCAGCTCTACGGCATCGCGACGGTCGCGATGGCGGGCGAGACCCTGCGCCGCATGCGCGAAGTGGATTGCGCGCAGCCGATCATCGAAATCCAGACGCGCTTGGCCCGTTTGCGCCGCACCTACATCGTCAACGGCATGCTGACCGGGCTGCCGTGGTGGTTCATGTGGGTGCCGGTGCTGGTGGTGCTGGCGGGCCTGGGTGGCAACGACTTGTATGCGCGGGCGCCGGGCGTGGTCTGGATCGGCCTGGGCGTAGGCGTTGCCGGCCTGGCGGCGACCTTCTGGTTCCATCGCTGGTCGCGTGACCCGGCCCGTCCCCGGCTGGCCAAGGCCATGGAGGACAGCGTGACCGGCGGCAGCCTGCGGCGCGCACGCGCGCAGATCGAAGAGGTCGCGCGCTTCGAGGCCGAGTGAGCGGGCCGTGGCTTACACTGCCGAGCATGCCACGCATCGACTTCGACCTTGACCCGCCCCACGACTACGTGGAGCTCAACCAGTTGCTGAAGCTGGTCGGCATCGCCGACAGCGGCGGCCAGGGCAAGGCCATCGTTGCCAGCGGCGAGGTGACGGTGGATGGCGAGGCGGAACTGCGCAAGACGGCGAAAATCCGCGCGGGTCAGGTCGTCCGCATCGGCGATGCCGAGATCCGGGTGCAGGCCGCGGAAAGCTGAGGCCTCCGCACAACACGGCACCCCGCTCCGCCTGCGTAAAACCTCGCACGACTCACACAAAGGCTGAGCGTTGAGTCATTCACGCATCGACTTCGACCTTGACCCGCCCCACGACTACGTGGAGCTCAACCAGTTGCTGAAGCTGGTCGGCATCGCCGACAGCGGCGGCCAGGGCAAGGCCATCGTTGCCAGCGGCGAGGTGACGGTGGATGGCGAGGCGGAACTGCGCAAGACGGCGAAAATCCGCGCGGGTCAGGTCGTCCGCATCGGCGATGCCGAGATCCGGGTGCAGGCCGCGGAAAGCTGAGGCCTCCGCACAACACGGCACCCCGCTCCGCCTGCGTAAAACCTCGCACGACTCACACAAAGGCTGAGCGTTGAGTCATTTTGGCTGGCGCATGAGGGGAAAGGCGTCGCGCGAGTCGCTCAGGGTGCGGTGCCGGCTTCCGGCCGGGGGCTGGCGGACGTGTCGCCCGGCGCATCGGAAGCCGCCTCCACATCCGCCATGCGGTCGAACTCCGACAGCGGACTGTCGGCCGGGCACTTCGCGTCGGGAAACTGGAAACGCTCACGCAGCGCCAGGCCGCAGGCCTGCATCTCGTCCAGGCCGGTGCCGGCGCTCTTGCACTCGCTGTCGAAGCTGCGCATGAAGGCATCGCGGCGCAGCACGAAATCCTCGCCGCAGCGTCGCATCAGCTGCAGGCGGTCCAAGTCGTCCTGGGCGGCATTGGTGCCATCCAGCCCGAACTCCTGCAACTCGTCCTTGTCGAGCAGGCGCAGCCGGCGGTTCGGCACCGTCATCATCAGGTCGGCCACGGTCACGGCCACGCCGTTGCGCGACAGGTAGTCCTTCACCCGGTCGTAGACGCCGCGAAGTTCTTCGTTCAACTCGCTGCGCGTGGTGGCGGTGGAACTCATGCGGATGATGCGGTGCACGCCCACCTTGCCGGAGATCATCCGGTTGTCGCCAGCGCCCAGCACGAACACGCACGCGCTATGGCAGGCAGAACCTTCGCGTACCCAGATCGTCCAGCCGCCGCCGCCGATGGCGTCGCCCGCCCTTATCGCGTCCTCCACTTGGCCACCGGCAGAATCCAGATCGAGGATGCGCTTGTGGATGGCCATGCGCTCCGCAATGTCGGCCACCCGGGCAACCAGGTCGGTGAAATCCGCTGCGATCTTGCCTTGGTAGCGCAGGCGCAGCACGCCGCCCTTCTGGCACGGCGACAACGCATCGACCACGCTGAAGAACGCCAACGACTCCAACAGCTCGCCGTCGCCTTCTTCGCTGTTGTAGTCGGCACGGCAACTGACCCAGGCCTTGCCCGACTCGACTTTCGCCAGCGGCCAGTCGGTAGGCAGACCTTCGCGGGGGCCACTCTCGGCAGGTGCGCCACGCACAGGCGACATTGGACCGGTGGACACCGCACCATCGCCACGTTCGGCTTGCTGCGAGGTTGTTTCAGGGGCGGGAGCCGCGTCGGTGGCCGGTGCCTGCGCCATCGCGTCGGGCGCGCCACCCTCCGGCTCGCCCGCACCACACCCAGCCAGCAGGAGGCTGGCGGCGAGCAGCATCAGCAGGGGAAGGTGCAGGTTGCGGGACAACATCCGGTCGATCAGGGCACGACACCAGGTTCCGAAGGCGCTGGCATGGGTGAGGGTCCGTCTAGTCTAGTGTCAAACCCGCTGCGTGGTCCCACCGCGGGATGAACCCGCCTCCCGCCGAGACGTCACAGCAAGGCCCAGAGCAGCTGCAGCAGGCCCCACAGCGAGATGGCCCAGACGAGGGTGCGAAGATATGGGACGCCCGCCGCATACAGCGGCACGTAGGCGAGACGGGCCCAGAAATAACACTGCGCGCCAAGCGCGGTACCGGCATCGCCCCGATCGAGCGCGACCACCGCCAGCGCGGCGGCGGCGAAGAACGGAAAGGTCTCCAGGAAATTGCGCAATCCCCGGTCCACCCGCGCAGCCACGCCCTCCAGCGGCGGCAACACGGCATCGCGTGCGCCGACATTCCACTTCAATCCACGCTGTCGGGTGGTCAATGCAGCGCCCAGCAGTACATGCGCCAATCCCAGTGCGATGGACCAGGCGAGCATCTTCAGTTCGATCGGCATGGTGGGCGTCCTCGTGCAAGGTGACGCCCACTCTAGCGCAGCCCCGCGCGCCTGCACTCTCCCTTGTCGAGGGCAGGCAGGCGCGCGGAGGTGCCTTCCGGTTGCATCGATGACATGGTGCGCGCGGCCCCGGCGCAATCGACCACCAGCGAGACGCGGCGGTTGTCGCGGCCGGCCTCGGCACGACGCTGGCCCAGACGATTGTTGTACGCGCTGGGACCGGGCGGATCGGCGAAGCCTTCAACGGTGATGGTCGCGTCGGAATGGCTTTCGCGGCTAATGCGGGCGGAGTCGTCCAGCAGCGGCTTGTCCCGGTCGCTCGGCACGGCGTCGTGGGCGGCGAACGCGTGAAAGCAGCATCTGCGCACGCCGGTGCAATCGGGGCGCGGACCGGGATGGGAACGTGGGCGCACCGCCACCATCACCCCGGATTACTTCCCATGCCGGACACTCGCCACGACATCGACCTGCAACGTCGACAGCTGATGCTGGCGGGTGCGGCGATCACCGGTGCCGCCTTCCTGCCGCTGGCCGCGTGCAGCCGCACCGACCCGCCCGCCTCCACCGCATCGCCGCTCCCTCCCCCTTCCCCCACCCTCGAGAGAACCGCCATGGGCCTGTTCACCACCAAAGACGACGTTCAGATCTACTTCAAGGATTGGGGTCCGAAAGACGGACCTGTCGTCACCCTCAGCCACGGCTGGCCGCTGAACGCGGACAGCTGGGAATCGCAGGCGTACCACCTGGCCGCGAACGGCTTCCGCGTGATCGCGCACGACCGGCGCGGGCATGGCCGTTCGAGCCAGCCGTGGGATGGCAACGACATGGACCACTACGCCGACGACCTCGCGCAGCTGATCGAACATCTGGACCTGAAGGACATCACGATGTTCGGATTCTCCACAGGCGGCGGCGAAGTGGCGCGCTACATCGGCCGCCACGGCACGAAGCGGGTGAAGAAGGCCGGTCTGGTGTCCGCGGTGCCGCCGCTGATGGTGAAGACCGAGGCCAATCCCGGCGGCCTGCCCATCGACGTGTTCGACGGCATCCGCGCGGGCCTGCTGGCCAACCGTTCGCAGCTGTTCAAGGACATCCCCTCGGGCCCGTTCTTCGGCTACAACCGTCCCGGCGCGAAGCCTTCGCAAGGCGTCATCGACGCATGGTGGCTGCAGGGCATGATGGGTGGGCACAAGAACACGTACGACAGCATCAAGGCGTTCTCGGAAACCGATTTCACCGAAGACCTGAAGAAGTTCGACGTGCCCACCGTGATCATCCATGGCGACGATGACCAGATCGTGCCCATCGATGCCGCCGCGCGCGCCTCGGCCCAGTTGGTGAAGGGCAGCCAGCTGATCGTCTACGCCGGGGCCCCCCACGGCATCACCGATACGCACAAGGACAAGCTCAACGCCGACATGCTGGCGTTCGCCAAGAGCTGACGACCCCGGGCACCACCTGCGCGGCCCGCACAGCGCGGGCCGCGCACCGGCAGCCGATCTGCCGGACCGGATCACCCATTGCACTCTCCGTGCTTGCGGGTGGGCGGCGATTTGGGTATCACAGTGCGACGGGGTGTCGGCCCCCAGGGGACAGCATTGGCGATACAGCAGGACCTTTGGCGGCCCGTGCACTGGGCGCAACGCTTCGCGGCGGCGTTCGCGTGGCTGTTGGCCGCCACCTTCACCCTGGTGAACATCGGCGGCGTGCACTTCGTCGACGACAGCGTGCCGGTGATCGGCGTGATGGTGGCCATCGCCACCTGGCGCAGCGAACAGAGGCCGGTACGGCTTGCGGTCGCCGGGCTGCTTGCGTTGTTGTTCCTGCTGCACCTGTGGCATTTCCACGCGCTCGGCACCTGCCTGGTTCTGGCAGCGACCGCGATCATCGTGTGGACGCGCTTGTGGCGCGGTTTCTGGCCCGAGTTCGTCATGCGCGTGTTCGCTGCGGCGCTGCTGCTGCTCGCCGTGCAGCCGGTGCTGGGAGCACTGCAGCCCGGCGGCGAAGCCGAGATCGGCTGGTCGGTGGCGCTGTCGGCGCTCGCGATGTTCCTGCTGGTCTATACGCCATCGCTGCGCTCGGGCCGCACGCTCGACACAAGTACTGAACTGGTTGCCTTCGTGCTGGCGTTCGCGGCGCTCGCCCTGGTCGGCTGGCACGTTCCCGGCAGCCTGGTCGGCAAGATGGGCGTGGCGTATCCGCCCATGCGGCCGATCTCCACACTCTGCGTGGCACTCGTGGCGCTGGCCCTGCTGCTGCGCCAGCGCGAACGGGAGCGGCTGGCGTGGATCCTGCTGGCCGTGGTCACCGTGCCGTTGCTGCTCACGCTGCTGCAGACGCTGGGCGGTATCGTCACCCCGGCGAATGGGCTCCTGCATCGGCTGGGCTGGCTGCCTCGCATCAGCACGCCACTGATCGGCGGATACACCGACTATGGCGTGCTGACCGCATGGCTGGCGGTCGCCCTGCTGCCGCAGCCATTGCAGCGCTGGGAAAGCCAGCGCTGGGGCATCACGCGCGGCCTGGGCATCGCGATGGCGTCGGTCGCCGGCATGGCGGCGCTGGGATTGCTCATCCAGTTGCCCTATCACCGCGAAGGCCTGTCGATCTACCAGGTGTCGCTGACCGCCTCGGTCCAACTGGTGGCGGTGGGGCTGGCGCTTGCCGTGGCGGGCGAAAACTCGCTGCGCCATCGCCTGCTCGGCATCATGCCGATGGCGGCGGCGTTGCTCCTCGGCGGCATGTACTGGCTCGCCGCGACGGCCGACCGCGATGCGATGGCACGCCGCGTGATGGAAATCCAGACCGCCAGTGCCACGCCTACCTTCCTGCGCGGCATGGAACTGCGGCGCGGTGCTTTGCGCCAGCTGTCCGCCGCGCTGGCCGCGGCAAGGCCCGACGCGGCCGAGGCCCTCTTCAATCAGCATGTCGACGACATGGTGCGCGCTTACGGCGCTTTCCGGGTCGTGCGCAGCGTAAGCGACGACGGCACCGAACTGCGTTGGGTGCGGCCAGGCTTCGATGCCCCGGCGGCGCCCTCGCCCGCCGTGCCGGTGGCGGACGAAGGCCATCTGCAATCCGTCCCCGGCGGTTGGTGGCTGACCGTCGATGTCGCGGGACGGCGCACGCAGGCCTTCATCGCGCTGGACGACTTCGTCACGACGCTGAGCAAAGCGGTGCTGTCGGACCGCCCCGTCCGCGCCACGGCCGAGGGCATGACCACGGTGGAACAAGGCCAGCCCGTGGGGTCGCCCCTGTCGGTGCAGACGGTCGCGCTGCCGGGCCATGACGTGCAACTGGAAATGTGGTCCCCGCCGGCACTCAGCTCATTCGTGCTGCCGCGCGCACTGGTCGTTGGCGGCCTGAGCAGCGGCCTGCTGATCGCGTTCGTCCTGTTCCTGCTGGAACTCTCGCGGCGGCGCTCGTCGGAGGCGGCGGAGACCGCGCGCTCGCTGCTGCTGGAAACCGAACGCCGCCTGGATGCGCAGCGGCGACTGAATGATGCCGCCGCGATGGACAGCGCCACCGGCCTGCCGCGCTTCTCGGCCCAGGCCAACCTCATCACCGAGCGGATCGCGACGCCATCGGCGTCCGGCCATGGCCTGGCGATCATGGACCTGGACGGCTTCGGCATGGTGAACGATTCGTTCGGCCACGACGGCGGCGATGAAGTGCTGCGCCGCATGGGCCAGCGCATCTCTGCGGCATGCGGCGAGGAGGGTTTCGTATACCGCTATGGCGGCGAAGGATTCCTGGCGCATTTCGCCAACATCGACATCGACCAGCTCACCCGCATCGCCGAAGACATCCGCCGCGCCGTGGGGCAGCCGATCGCGCTCTACTCCACGCATCCCTCATTCACCGTCACGGCCAGCATCGGCCTGGCCCATTCGCCCGAACACGGCGCGGACCTGCAGACCCTGCTGCGCAGCGCCGACGACGCACGCCATCTCGCCAAGCGCGCTGGCCGCAACCAGGTGCGGCTGCCTTCCGCCAGCACGCAGCAGGAGGCCAACGACCGCCTGAGCCGGGTGACCGCCCTGCGCGAAGCCGTCGCCCGCGGCCAGTTGCGTCTGGCGTACCAGCCGGTGGTGGCGGGCGACACGCTGCAGCTGACCGGATTCGAGGCACTCGCACGCTGGCGGCATCCCGTGTGGGGCGAAGTGCCGCCGTCGGTGTTCATCCCGTTGGCAGAGAGCGCGGGGTTGATGGAAGACATCGGCCATTTCGTGCTCGAGCAGGCCTGCCAGCAATTGGCGCGTTGGCGTGCGATGGGCCTGCGCACGCTGGGCATGGCGGTGAACCTGTCGCCCAGCCAGCTCGGTCAGCCCACGCTGGCGCCGTGGATCGCCGAATGTCTGCAACGCCATGCGCTGCCCGCCAACGCGCTGACGCTCGAACTCACCGAGAGCGTGCTGGTGGAGGACATGGGCGCGGCGCAGCAGATGCTGCAGTCCCTGCATGCGCTCGGCGTGCAGCTGGCGCTGGACGATTTCGGCACCGGCTATTCCAGCATGTCGTACCTGCAGCGCCTGCCGCTGGACATCATCAAGATCGACCGCAGTTTCGTGGACGGCATCGCCGCGGAAAGCACCGATCGTGCCATTGCGCGCACCATCCTCGTACTCGCCCACGAAATGGGCCTGCGCACCATCGCCGAAGGCGTCGAGACCGCCGAGCAGATGCACGCGCTGCAGCAGATGCGCTGCGACGAGATGCAGGGGTATTTCTTCGGCAGGCCGATGGAAGTCGAAGAGGCCACCGCGTTGGCGCGCGGCGAACTGCGCCAGGCGATGACGTGACTCCTCCTCCGCGCAGGCCTACCCCTCGCGCAATTGCGCCATGAACGCACGTCCCGCCGGCCCCGGCGGCGAGTCCTTGCGCCACACCGCGCGCATCGGCATCTGCGCGTAACGTGGATCGGCGTCGGCGATGCGCAGGCGTTTCAGGCGACCGGCTGCGAGATCTTCTTCGACGATGTGCAGCGGCATGTGGCCCCAGCCCAGCCCCGCACGCAGGAAAGCATGCTTGGCGCCGAGATCGGCGAGTCGCCAGGTCAACGGCGACTGCACCGCGAAGTCGCGGCCTGCCGTCAACGGCGTGCGATCGGTGAGCACCAGTTGTACGTGCTTCGCTGCGGTCTTCACCGGCACGGTGCCTCGCAACGCGGCCATCGCGTGCGTGGGCGCGGAGACGGTCACGAAGGGCACCGAGAGCAGCGGCTCCGCCACCACCTCGTCCGGCAATTCCGGCAGCGAGCCCACCACACCGATCCGGCAGGTGCCGTCCAGCACCGGCTGGATCACGCCGCCCAGCACTTCCACGTACAGGCGCAATGGCGTGTGCGGGAACGTGGTTCCGCTGTAGGCGGCAGCGCGCGTCAACGCCTCCATCGGGAACATCACGTCCACTGCCACCGAGAGTTCGGGTTCCAGTCCTTCGGCCACGCTGCGGGCGCGCGCCTTGAAGGTGTCCATGTGCTCGGCGACCGCACGCGCCTCGAGCAGCAGCAGGCGGCCGGCTTCGGTCAGCTGCGGGTAGCGTGCGCTGCGATCGAACAGGGTGACGCCGAGCTGCAGTTCGAGGTTGGCCAGCGTCTGGCTGACCACCGACTGGGCACGCCGCAGCTTGCGCCCAGCGGCGGAAAAGCTGCCCTGTTCGGCGGCGGCGATGAACGTGCGGAGCTGGTCGAGCGTGACAGCGTCGAGCATGTATCGCTCCAGACGATAGATATCATCGAAATATATAGGCTTCCGGGATGCATCGCCACGGCCTAACCTGCGCTCCGTACCCGCTGCACCCACCACCACATTCCAGGAGTCCACCATGTCCACCGTTACCGTCACCCCGACCACCACCCGTGCTCCCGCCCTGCATGGCGCCGCCGACCTTGTCGGCCGCAGCCTGCTCGCCTCCCTCTTCATCATCTCCGGCCTCGGCAAGCTCGCCGCCTACGCCGGCACCGCCGGCTACATGGAGTCCGTCGGCGTCCCCGGCGGGCTGCTGCCGCTGGTCATCGCGCTCGAAGTGCTGGGCGGCCTGGCCATCGTCGCCGGCTACAAGACCCGCATCGTCGCCAGCCTGCTGGCGGTGTTCTCGATCGCCAGCGCCGTGCTGTTCCACAGCAACCTGGGCGACCAGGTCCAGCAGATCATGTTCCTGAAGAACTTCGCCCTGGCCGGCGGCTTCATCACCCTGGCGGCCCGCGGCGCCGGCGGCTGGAGCATCGACAACCGCTGAAGCGCCATCGCCTCATGCACGACCTGGAACGCCGGCACATGCCGGCGTTCCGCGTTTCCGGACCTTGCCCGCACGTCCGTACAAGCGTCCGCAGGAACGGCATGCCAGCGTGCGGTCTGCCCCTTCGTGGAGCCATGTATGCGCGCTCGCCCCCTGCTCGCCTTCGGTCTCGCCGTCCTGTCGATCGCGAGTCCTTCCGTCGCGGCGGACTCCGGTCGCCTGCCGGTTACGCCCTTCGCCACGCTGCCGCCCGATGTGCGGCACCCGGAGAGCCTGGATGTCGATCCGGCGACCGGCGAGGTCTACGTGGGCACCTTCGACGCGCGCGTGCCGGAGTCCACACGCGACAACCAGGTGCTGCGCTTCGCCGCCGATGGCCGGCTGCTGGCGCAGCGCCGTTTCGGACCCACGCCGCTCACTGGCGTGGCATTCCACGACAACCACATCTACGTGCTTAACTTCGGCGCATCGAAACTGCAACGGCTGCCGGCACGATTCGATGCGGACAGCCCCATCGAGGATGTCGCCACCTTCACGACCTTGTCTCCCGCAGCGCCACCCAGCCGGCGCATCGACAATCCCGACGGCAGCCAGGACACGATCACGTTCGGGTCGCAGGGGTTCCCGGCGATCAACGGCATGGTGTTCGACCGCGCCGGCACGCTGTACGTGTCCGATTCATTCCAGGGCGCGATCTACCGCATCGCGAACGCAGCCGCCTGCCGTCCGTGCACGGTGGAGGTGTTCGCGCGCGACCCGCTGCTGGGGACCACCGGCGCGTTGCCGTTCGGCGCGAACGGCATGGCGTTCAACGCCGACGAGTCCGTCCTCTACATCAACAACGCCGGCGACGGCCGCGTGCTGCGCAAGCGGATGCCGGGCGGCGCGATCGGGGTGCACGCCGATGGCGTCTATGGCGCCGATGGACTGCTGTTCCATGCGGGGCTGCTGTGGGTATCGGCCAACCAGATCGACACCCTCGTCGCCATCGACGAGCACGGCCGCGTCCGTCATCGCGCCGGCGATTTCCTCGGCGTTGACGCACAGGGCGCACCGCGCGCCCTGCTGTTTCCCGCGGCGAGCGCCGTGCAGGGCCGTCGCATGATCGTGGCCAACCTGGCCCTGCCGCTCAGCGCCGCCACCGGCGATGAATGGGAAGAGGACGTCACCCGCTGGAACCTCATGCAGTTCGATCTTCCCGATCCGCCTCCGCCTGCCCACTGAGGAACATCCCATGCTCAACATCACTCCGTTCGGCTGGTTCCATACCGCCATCAGCCTGGTCTCGCTGTTCGGCGGCCTGTACGCGCTTCTGCGCTACCACGACATCCGCTATGCAACCCCGCTTGGCAAGACCTACACCTGGTTCACCGTGGCGACCTGCATCACCAGTTTCTTCCTGATGCGCACGGGCAAGTTGAGTGAGGCACACGGACTGACCGTGCTGACGCTGATCGTGCTGGCCGCCGCGTGGCTACTCGGCCGAAACGCCATCGCCGGCTCATGGCGGCACGTCTTCTCATCGCTGGCGTTCACGCTGACCGTGTACTTCCATTTCATCCCGGGCTTCACCGAGACGCTGACGCGGGTGCCGATCGGCGCGCCGCTGGTATCCGGCCCGCAGGATCCCTTGCTGCAGAAGCTAGTGGGCGGTGCGTTCTTGGCATTCCTGGTGGTGATGGCGCTGCAGGTGCGCGCATTGCGCCGCGGACGCACGACGCTGGCCCAGCCCGCGACCTGAGCCGGCTTATGCGGCCATGCTGACCGCGTTGCCCACGCTGGACGCCCTGCTCGCCGCGCACACAGAGTCATTGGGTGAAGACGCCACCGGGTATCGCCACCACGCGTACCGGGTGGCGAACTTCTACTGGCAGCTGGCGCCCGGCGATGCGGATGCGCTCGAGAAGTTGAACATCGCCGTAGCCTTCCACGATCTCGGTATCTGGACAGCCGGCACGTTCGACTACCTGGCGCCGTCGCGCCAGCTGGCGCGCGCGCATCTGCAGGCCGTCGGCCGCGCAGACTGGTGCGAAGAAGTCGAGGCCATGATCGATGCGCACCACAGGATCCGCGACACGCCAGCCGGTACGCACGCCAGCGTGGAAGCGTTCCGTCGCGCGGACTGGATCGACGTCAGCCGCGGCGCCCATCGCTTCGGGCTTACCCGCGCCGACGTGCGCAAGGTGATGGATGCCTTCCCGAATGCCGGCTTCCACCTGCGCCTGGCAGTGCTCACCCTGCAACGGCTGCGCCGGCATCCGTTCGATCCCCTGCCGATGATGCGCTGGTGAGGCGATGGGCCTGACTTGCCCAGCCGACGGACGGCCGTTGACTTATATAGTTAGGACTCCTAACTTATTCGCCATGATCGATTACACCTTCCAGCGCAGGCAAGCCACTCGCGGCCTTGAACAGCTCGCCCACCTGGTGCGCGCGCAATCGTGGCGCCAGGACGGCACACCTTCGCTGCCGCCGACGCAGGCCGCTGTGCTGCGCATGCTGCAAGGTGTGCAGGACGGCCTGCGCGCCCGCCAGATCGCGGAGCGCCTGGGCGTGTCGCCGGCCAGCCTCAGCGATTCGCTGAAAGCCCTGGAGACCAAGCAATGGATCCGCCGCGTGCCCGATCCCGAGGATCGACGCGCATCCTTCGTGCGACTCACATCATCCGGCTCGCGCCTGGCCACGCAGTTGCAGCGTCCGGACCAGGGCATGGGCTCGCTGGTCGAATCGCTGGGCGAAGCAGACCTCGGCGCCCTGTTGCGCGTCACCCAACTGCTGGTGAACGAAGCGCAGGAACAAGGCCTGGCCACTGGGCTGCGGACCTGCCTGGGCTGCGAGTTCTTCCGTCCGTTCGCTTCGGGCGAACCGGATGCGCCGCATGTCTGCGCCTTCCTCGGCACTTCGTTCGGCGATGCAGAACTGCGCATGGACTGCGCGGAACAGGAACCCGCCGATGACGCACAACGGCTAGGAAGCGTGGCTCGCTTCCGCCAACCGACTCCGCCGTAGGCGGAAACAAGATGGGCGGCGCCCGACTGCAATCGGACGCCGCCCGGTACCGCCCACCCACCCTGCAAGAGCAAGCAAGAGGAATTCGATTATGCGCCAGAACACTTCCCGCAAAAAAACATCCACCACACGCTTTGCGCTGGCCGCCGCACTGGCGCTGGTCGTCGGCGGCCTGCAGGCCCATGACGGCACGTCGCACACCGGCGGCATCAAGCCCGCCGCCGACAAGGCCGTGGTCGCCGATTTCGACATCGTGCACACCAAGATCACCACCGAGAAGAACATCGCCACCTTCCACATGGCCGTGTCCGGCAAGGCCGGCAAGAGCACGCCCGCCGCCACCGGCAGGCTGGCCGGCAGCGATGTGTTCTCCTACGTGTGGCCGACCACGATCGACCCGTACGAGGTCGGCTTCGAGAAAGGCGCCGGCATCCTGGCGATGGCGGTCACTGCGCATCCGGATTTCGACGATACGCCGCTGTACGACGAGAACGGCGACGGCAAGCTCGATAACGACGGCAACCTCTGGCACAGCCACTGGGTCGTGTTGAAGCCCAACGAGGCTTGTGGTCCCGGCGCGCTGGCGGTGGTCGATATTCCCGAAGGCAGCAAACCGCGTCTGCCGAAGACCTGGCCGGGTTTCCCGATCCTGCTCGACAGCCCGGGCTGGAGCCCCACGCTCAACGCCGAGACGGTGGAAGTGAAGGTGCCGTTCGACGACATCGGCGTGGTCGCCGCGGGCAGCTTCGACGGCGTCACCGCCGGCCTGCGCGTCAATGCCAGCGTGCATGTGCCGCTGCTGTGCGTGGTGGACGTGTTCAAGGTCGCCTCCGGCAACCTGAGCCTGCCCGGCAAACCCAACCAGTAACCCGCTGCACGCGCGATGCTGCGACGGTCCGGTTTCCGGGCCGTCTGCTGCCGCGCTTCACGAGACCACTCCCATGACAATGCAAACCCGACCGGCGCCACCCTGGCAGGTGGACCGCTGGTTCAACACACCCGAAACCCTCACCCTGGAATCCCTGCGCGGCAAGGTCATCGTGCTGGAAGCCTTCCAGATGCTCTGCCCCGGCTGCGTGTCGCACGGCCTGCCGCAGGCGGCGCGCGTGCATGCCACGTTCCCCGACGACCAGGTCGCGGTGATCGGACTGCATACCGTGTTCGAACACCATGACGCGATGACGCCGGTATCGCTGCAGGCCTTCCTGCACGAATACCGCATCGGTTTCCCGGTCGGCGTGGACCGCCCCGGCACGCAGGGCCCGATTCCGCAAACGATGGAGGCCTACGCCATGCGCGGCACGCCGACGCTGGTCCTCATCGACGCACGCGGCCGGATCCGCCACCAGCACTTCGGCCAGGTCAACGACCTGGTGCTGGGTGCGCAGATCGCAGCGCTGGTGCATGAAGCGGAAGCCACCACACGATCGCTGCCGCCATCGCATCCGACGGAACAGGCGTCCACCTGTGATGCCGACGGATGCCGCGTGGAACCGCTCCGCGTCTGACGGCGCGCTGCGGCCGCACGACCCGACGTATCAACGCAGCCGTTCGCAGACCACCGAACGACGCGCAAACAGGGGGCACGCGATCGTGGCCGGTGCCGCGGCCGTAGTTGAAACGGGCGCAGGCATGGAGGCAGTCGGCATGGCGATGGCCGGGACGGGCGCGTGCACGCGCACTTCTTCCTGCGGCGCGCCGAACCACCGGTGCGCGATCACGGCCGCCCTCGCCGTCCATGACTGGACGACCTGCTGGATGCGCCGGATCGCGACCCGTGGCTGCCATGTCCGCACCCAGCGCGCGCCGCGCGCCATCACGCCCGTCTCACGGGTATCGATGGCCATCGGCGTACCGGCCGTGGGCAAGCGCGGTTCGCCGGTCGATGCCGCGATATTCGCCACCAGCGGGACGAGCGGCGCGCTGCCGCCCGCACGGGATGGCACTAGGGGTTGACCGCCATTGATGCGCAGTCCGACCTTGCGCCCGGTGCCGAGGCGCACGTACACGCCACTGTTGCCCTCGCGCAGCACCAGGTCCAGGTGACCATCGCCGTTGACGTCACCGACCGCGACGGGATTGAACGCATAGTTGTACATGCCGCCACCCGAGTACCGCGCCTCGGTGGTCAGGCCTCGCGAAGGACTCTGCTGGAAGTAGCCGACTGAAGAATTGTTGACGTGGAGGACGATCAGGTCCTGCAGCCCATCGCGATCAATGTCCGCGATCAGCAGATTGTCGGGTTCGGGGGCCGTCGCAAGCGGGATTCTCTGGAATTGCCCCGCGAAGCGCTGGTAGAGAACGAGGATGTCCGCATTCGTCCTGGTGCGATTACGCGTGACGGCGATGTCGAGCATGCCATCGCCATCCAGGTCCCCGACCGCCAGATGGGCTTTTCCGGCACCAGGCGCGGGATAGAGGGCGGGAGGCAGGAAACCGGACTGGCCGTCGTGGATGAGCAGTGCGGCACCGCCATCGTCCGCGGCGGCGAAGGCGTAGGCCAGCACGAGGTCGGGCAGTCCGTCCCCGTTGAAGTCACCCGCCGCCATGCTGCCGAACGGGAGGTGTGGCAGCGCGATGAAATGCCGCCGGACAGCCTGCGCACCACCGCCGGCGTAGATGCTCACGCCCACCTGCGCGCTGCCGGGGGCCTCCAGGCTGCGTGCGACGACATCCTTGCTGCCATCGCGATTGACGTCCATGACCAGCAGCCGGTCCGCGGGCACGCCATGGGCACCGCTGAACGACGTCCGCCAGAACTGTCCGGATCGCGATCCCGCGATCAGACCAATGCCATCCCCTTGCGCCACCAGGATGTCGACGATGCGGTCGCCGTCCATGTCGGCGACCGCCAAGCCGCCTCCGTGGAAATCCGTGACCGAGGAAGGACGGACGACGGCCGGGAAGTCGACGTAGACGGGCGGCGACAATGTGCCCTGCGCCGTCTGCAGCATGATGCCCACCCTGCTCGGGATACTGTTGCTGTACTCCGTCGTTGCGTCCTTGGCCGTGGAGAAAGCCACATCGTCGCGGCCGTCTCCATTGAAGTCGCCGGTCACCATGTCCTTGTAGAAGTTGCTGTACCGGTTGACCTGGCCATGGAAGGCACCGATACCGGGTGGCGGCTCGGGATGCGGAACCGGACTGAGTCGACGGACACGGGCGTTGTACCGGTCCGCGATCAGCAGGTTGCCTGCGGCATCCAGTGCGATGCCCGACGGGCCTGAGAGCAACGCCCCGGTGGCCGGCCCGCCGTCGCCGCCGAAACCGTAGGTGGTGCTCCGCTGGCCATCGCGCGTGTCCTGCGTGCCCGCCACGTGATGCATCCCGCCTTCCGGCGTCACCATCTGGATGGTGTGGCTGGTAGAGACGTAGACATCGCCTCGCCCATCGACCGCGATGTCGCGAACGTCGCTCATAGCGCTGGTGGCGGCCGGATCCCCGCTGAACATGCCATTGCCCGCCACCATCACGATGGTTCCGTAGCGGTCTATCCGGCTGACCACGAAACCACTCACCACATAGATCTCGCCTTGTGGCGAAACAGCCAGGCCCGTCGGGTTACCAAGATAGGCTTGCGTGGCTGGCCCGCCCATGTTGCCAAAGCTGTCCGATCCCGTGCCGGCGATGGTGGTGATCGTGCCGTTGGGTGTCAGCCTGCGCAGACGATGGTTGCCGAAATCGGAGATGTAAAGATTGCCCGCCGCATCCAATTCGACATCGGCGGGATCGTACAGCATGGCCGCCGTGCCTGGACCGCCGTCGCCGCTGTAGCCACGCGTACCGGTGCCCGCGACGGTGGAAATGGCCCCGCTCGGCGCGACCTTGCGGATGCATGAACCCGCATGGTCGGCGATGTAGAGGGTTCCATCCGCATCGACGGCGATCGCCGCCGGCTTCATTCCTGCCGCTGTCGCGGCACCGCCATCGCCGCTGTACGTCGCCGAGCCGTTTCCCGCGACGGTGGTGATGGTTCCGTCAGCCGAGATCCTTCGTACCCGAGCATGCGCAAAATCGGCGACGTAAATGTTGCCGCTGCCGTCGATGGCGACATCCACCGGCGCTCCCAACATAGCCTGCGTCGCTGGCCCACCGTCACCCTGTTGGCTTCCCCCCCCCGCCACGCTCACCAGGGTTGGAGGTATCGACGACGATGCTTGGACCAGCATCGGCAAAACTATGAGCAGCACCAGGCCCTTGAGGCCATGCCGCCCTTTTCCCATCCGTGCCGCGCCTCGAGCATGCGCACGGGTTTCGCCGCGTCCCTGCAGATCCATAGCCCCTCCCTTTCGCCGCACTATAAGGACGTCGCTAGGCGCCGTCCATCGGCTCGGCTGGCCGGGCCTTTCCGAGCGCAGCGTTGGAGGAAGACAGGGCTTCACGGCGCGTTCGCGCCACTCAGGTTTGGATAGCACCATGCACCGCGCACCCGCCCCCTTCTCGCTGCTGCACCGTCTGGCCTTCATGGGACTGGGGATGGCGCTGGCGGCGCTCAGTGGGGCCCTGTTTCTCTAGAGGTTCAAGGTGCGGGGGTATGCGGATCGAGTTCCGCCGCCCACGCGAGCGCCGTCGTGCGCTCCTCCTGTGCGAACGTGCGCGCCTCGGTATTCGGCAGCAGATGACCGGCGAACTCGGTGGCCGCCACCAGCCAGCGTTTGTCGGTGACGATCGCCGCGCGCGCGAAGCGGCCGAACTGGCCCAGCCGGGAGGCCGCATAGCGCAGGTCCTTGCCGACGGCGTCCAGCGAAACGCCGTGCATCTCGCTCAGGTCGCTGACCACGGCGATGCGCGGGAACCGCGCCAGACGCGTCTCCAGGTCCGCGATGCAGGCGTCGTAGTCCTCGCCCGTCAACTGACCGGTGAAACGATAGGCGCCGACATGCGGCGGACTGTCCAGGATCTCGATCATGCGGTCACTCCCTCATGCGGAAGCGGCGACCATAGCCGCCGCCGTGCACGAAGGCGTCAAGAAGACTTCACGAAACTGGATCGCGAGCCACGTCGCGCCCCATCATCATCTCGATGACCCGCGCGGAACCGCCTTCGTGGAAACCCGTCTGCGGAGCGAAGCCGCGCGGGTTGTGGAAGGTGCCGAACAGCAGGTCGAACACCGGCAATTCGGAATAGTTCTGCCGGTGCAGGCCACGCGCGTGGTGCCACGAGTGCATCTCGGGGCGCTCGACGAACCAGCCCAGCCAGCGTGGCGTGTTTACGTTGGCATGGGTCAGCATCGCCAGCAGCGTGGCCGCCAGCAGTGCAAACGTGGTCGCCTCCGGACTCAGCCCGACGACCAGCGTCAGCGCGAGACTGCCGACGGCGGTCCAGCCCAGCGTATCGAGCGGACTGAACCAGAACGTGCTGAACGTATCCAGCCGCTCCGCACTGTGATGCAGCTGGTGGCCGAAGCGCCACAGCACGTCGCTGGCATGCAATGCACGGTGCCACGCGTACGCGAGTGCCTGGTACACCAGCAGGCCGACCAGTCCGCCCAGCGGCCACGCCAGATGGCTCAGGTCGACCAGCTGCAGCGGCAGCAGGTACTGCGTCCACAGCATCGGCAGATACGAAGACAGCAGGAAGTAGAACACCGCCGCCAGCAGGCCCCGCGTGCGCCAGCGCGCGACGCGCGGGAGTACGCGCGCGGGGACGAGCGCCTCCCACAGCATCAGCACGGCATACATGCCGAAGAAGGCGAACGACAGGGGATGAAGCAGGAGTTCGAGGGGCGATGGCATGACGGCAGCAGCTCTGTTCTACTACGGGGGAGGCGGCACGATACGGGCCGCCACGCCCTGGCACCGCAGCCATTTCCGCCGCCAACCTGACATTTCCGTCATGCCGCGCCGCGATCCCCCCACCATCGCCCTGCTCGCCACCCACGGTGCCGCCGCGTCGGTGCTGTACGGCATGTACGACCTGTTCAATTCCGCTGGTCGCGACTGGCCGGCGATGATCGGGGAGCCACCGGGTGCTTCGGTATTCCGTCCCATCGTGGTGGCGCGCGACACCACGCCCATGCCGGTCATCAACGGCATCGTGGTGACCCCGGAAGTCGCGATGCGCGACCTGCCCGCCCCGGACTTCATCTGCATCCCCGACCTGGCCATCTACCCGGGCGACATCGCCCTGCACGGCTACGAAGAGGAAGCCCACTGGCTGCGCGACTGCCATGCCCGCGGCAGCGTGATCGCCGCCGCCTGCACCGGCGCGATGCTGCTGGCGGAAACCGGCCTGCTCGACGGCAGCGATGCCACCACGCATTGGGCGTACTGCGACGCGATGGCCGAGCGGCACCCCCGGGTGAAGGTCCATCCGCAACGCGTGGTGGTCACCGCCGGACCGGACCAGCGCCTGGTGATGGGAGGCGGGGGTTCCAGCTGGCAGGACCTGTCGCTGTACCTGATCGCGCGCGTGGCCGGCATCGAATGCGCCATGCAGACGGCGCGCGTATTCCTGATCGACTGGCACCAGACCGGCCAGCAGCCCTTCGCCAACCTCGCACGTACGCGCACCAATTCGGACACCGCGGTCACCCGGTCGCAGGTGTGGATCGCGCAGCACTACGACACGCCGGCGCCCGTCGCGGGCATGTTGCAGGCCAGCGGCCTGGCCGAGCGCACGTTCGCACGCCGGTTCCAGCAGGCGACGGGCCTGTCACCGCTCGAATATGTGCACACGCTGCGGTTGGAAGAAGCCAAGCAGCAGCTGGAAACCGGTGACGACGCCGTCGAAGCCATCGCGCAGGCCGTGGGCTACGAGGACGCGGCTTACTTCAGCCGCCTGTTCCGGCGCAAGGTCGGCCTGTCACCCGCGCAGTACCGCCGGCGCTTCGGCGGCATGCGCCGCATGCTGCAACAGGCAGGCGCCCCCTAGCAACGCGCGGCCAGCTCGGTTCGCCACGCGCATCACGGATCACGCGCGCCGCAACGACCAGAAGCCGATGTCGCGTCGCACGCGATAGCCAAGCTGCTCGTACAACTGCTTGGCCCGCGGATTCTCATGGCTGACATGAAGGAACGGCTGCATGCCGCGCGCCAGCGTGTCGTTGGTCAGCCACACGGTCAGGCGACGCGCGTAGCCGCGGCCATTGAAGTCCGGGTGCGTGCAGATCGCGCTCATCTCGCGGGTGGCGTCGCTGCCCAGCCGCTCCCCGATCATCGCGGCCAGCCGGCCCTGTTCGTAGATGCCGAAGTAACGTCCCATGTCCATCGTGCACGGCCTGAAATAGTGCGGATACACCAGGGCCGTCAACGCCAGCACGTCGGCCCGCTGGGCTTCGCCCAACGGCACGATCTCCGGCCCGTCCACGGCTACCAGCGGCGCATCGCAGACCATCTGCGCCAGCGGCCGGAACGCCTGCAGCGCCCAGCCCGCCGGCACCGTGGGCACGACGCCGAGCAGATAGACCGATTCGCCCGGCGCGACCAATCGTTCGAAAGCATCACCGACGCGGACCGCAGGGGACGCGACCCCGAGGAACGGCGCGTGGTCGGCGGGATACCGGGCAACCTCGCCCGCGCGCAAGGCGATGTCGCGGTGGATCGAATCCAGCGCGGCCCAGAATGGATTGTCGAGTGTGTCGGTCATCGGCGGGCAAGAGGTGCGGAACCGTGATTATCCATGCCGGGCACGCAAGGTCATGACGCGGCGAACCATGGTGCATCCCACCGCCGCGCTACGTATGCTGCGCGCATGACGAACCCTGCCCTCCGCTTCCTGCTGCGCGTTTTCCCGATTGCGTCTGCGCTTCTTGTGGCGGCCTGCGCCACCGCACCGCCCGCCCCTGTGCGTCCGCCGGCCGACACGCGCAGCGAAATCGTGCGGCGCATGCCGGCCAAGGTCGCCGACCGCGAACGCTGGGCCGCCGACATCGAGACCGCGTTCGCGGCCCAGCGCATCGAGCCCAACAGCGAGAACATCTGCGCGGTGCTGGCCGTCACCGAACAGGAATCCGGCTACGTCGCCAACCCGGCGGTCGCCAACCTGCCGAAGATCGCACGCGGCGAGATCGACCGGCGCGCGGCGGCACTGCACGTGCCCAGGTTCCTGGTGGATGCCGCGCTGGCGCTGCGCTCGCCCGACGGGCGCAGCTATGCCGACCGCCTGCAATCGGTGCGTACCGAGCGCGACCTGAGCGACATATACGAAGACATGATCGGTAGCGTGCCTCTGGGTAAGCGACTGTTCGCGGACTACAACCCGGTGCAGACCGGCGGGCCGATGCAGGTGGGCATTCCGTTCGCGGAATCGAACGCTTCCCACTATCCCTATCGCGTCGAAAGCAGCATCCGCGATGAAGTGTTCACCCGTCGCGGCGGCCTGTATTTCGGCATCGCCCACCTGCTGGGATACCAGACGCCCTACACGCGCAAGGTGCATCGCTTCGCCGACTACAACGCCGGCTGGTACGCCAGCCGGAATGCGGCATTCCAGAGTGCCGTCAGCGTCGCGACCGGGGTGTCCCTCGCGCTGGACGGCGACCTGCTGGATCCCGGCGCACCGCTGGATGCGCCAGGCCAGACCGAACGCGCGGTCCGCAGGTTGGCCGACGCGTTGCGGATGGACGACCGTGCGATCCGCGCCGCACTCCAGCGCGGCAACCGGCTCGACTTCGGCGATACCGACCTGTACGCGCGCGTGTATGCCCTGGCCGAGGCACGCGCCGGCAAACCGCTGCCGCGCGCGGTGATCCCCGGCATCAAGCTGGAAAGTCCCAAGATCACCCGCGACCTCACCACCGCTTGGTTCGCCACGCGCGTGGACGAGCGCTACCGGCATTGCCTGCAGCGCTGAGCACGCGCGTCAGCCGGCCAGCCCACCCCACCAGCGCGCGAACGCCTGCCACGGCTGCGTGCCCGGCACCACGTGCATCAGCACGAAGTTGACCAGGAACACCAGCGTGACGAAGCGGAACACGCCGCGGCCACGCGGTGCGGCGCGTTCGTACCACATGAGCAGCCCCAGCACGGCGAAGGTCAACGCATAGCCGACCCACGACGGATTGATGCGCACGCCGTCGGGCAACAGCGCCAGCGCCAGGCGCGCCATCGCCGGATCTATCATCACCAGCGCCGTGGCCACCATGTAGCGCGCGTGCAGCGCGGAGTCGCGACGATGGCGGATGGCCAAGCCCCAGAACAACGCCAGCATCACCGACGCCGCCGTGCCCAGGTACAGCAACATCGCCTGCAAGCCGAACATCTCCGGCGGTGCCGCGGCCATGCGCAGCTGCGACAGCCACAGCGCCGTCACCAGCACTCCCGGCATCACGCCGTACGAGAACTGCCCCACCTGCCGGTGGAGCGACATGCGCCGCGTCCGCACCAGCCAGGGTTGTACCAGCAGCATCGCCATCCATGCCAGCATGAGGCCGACATGCAGGTGCGTGACCAGATCGGCCAGGCTCAACCGGCTGAAGTACGTCTTCCAGAATCCCGCCAGCACCAGTGCCGCCAGCGCCAGGATCCATACCGCGCTGCCAATGCCCCATGGGCCAGCCCGGCGCGGCACCGCGCCCGTTGCAGAAACCATCACACCACCTTTGTCCGGATCGTGGCAGGTTGAACGCCCCGCCCGGCCGGTACCGGCCAGCCGTCTGTCGAATTCCACCGGCCCCATTCGTCGCATCCATGAAGGCGCCATTCCGGCGTCGCATTCCCGGAGGTTTCCCATGCCTTACATCGATGGTTTCGTGGCCGCCGTGCCTACCGCCAACAAACAGAAGTTCATCGACCATGCCAACCATGGCGACCCCGTGTTCATCGAACAGGGCGCCACCCGTGTCATCGAGTGCTGGGGCGACGATGTGCCCGACGGCACCGTCACCGACTTCCGCAAGGCGGTGCAGGCGAAGGAAGACGAAAGCGTGGTGTTTTCGTGGATCGAGTGGCCCGACAAGCCCACCCGCGATGCCGGCATGAAGAAGATGATGGAAGACCCGCGCATGTCACCGGAGAACAACCCGATGCCGTTCGACGGCAAGCGACTGATCTATGGCGGCTTCACTCCGGCACTGGAACTGGGCAGCACGGGGGCGCCTTCATCCTATGTCGACGGCTTCATCCTCGCCGCACCCACGGCGAAGAAGGCCGCCTTCACCGACTATGCCAACACCTTCGACACCATCTTCATGGGGTTTGGCGCCACCCGGATCATCGAAGGCTGGGGCGACGACGTGCCACGCGGCACGCAGACCGACTTCTTCCGCGCAGTGCAGGCGAAAGACGATGAAACCGTGGCGTTCTCGTGGGTGGAGTGGCCGGACAAGGCCACGCGCGATGCCGGCATGCAGAAGATGATGGAAGACCCGCGCATGGACCCGTCCAATCCGGACAATCCCCCGATGCCGTTCGACGGCCAGCGCATGGTCTATGGCGGATTCTCGCCGGTGGTCGAACTGCGCGGCTGACCCGAGCGCGCATTACCGCACGCCGGGGGCCATGCCAAGTCGGCCCCCGGCGCGAGATCGACCAGGAAGAACTCGCCCGATGCGTCGCCGTCGGCCTGGGCGAACAGCAGCCGCCGTCCGTCCGGCGACAGCAGGGGCCCCACCTGGAAGACATCATCACGCGCCGGAACGCGACCGCGTTCGCGCCACGCGTCGCCGTCGCGATCGTAGACATACAGGTGCGAGCGGGTGCCGCGATTGGCGACCACCACCAGTACCCGGCCATCGCGCGCGAGATCGGCCTCGTATTCATCGGCCGCCGTGTTGACCGGCGCCGGCAGCGGTGCGACATCCCAGCGACCGTCGGCACGCGGCGTGGCGATGTACAGATCACGTCCGCCGATGCCTCCCGGCCGGTGCGATCCGAACAGCAGTCGGCCATCCGGCAGCGGCCGCGGCAGCAGTTCGGTCTGCGGCGAATTCACCGGCGCGGGCAGCCGCTCGGGCTCGCCGAAGCGGCCGTCGGCGTGGCGCGGCACGCGCCAGATGTCCAGGTCGTCCTTGCTCGCGCGGTCACTGGCGTAATACAGCCAGGTGCCATCGTGGCTGTAAGCGGGATCGGTTTCCAGCGCGTCGGCTGTGCCGGCGAAGGCCGGCTCGCGTGGCGCACGCCATCGCCCGCCTTCGCACTGCGAAGACAGCAGGCGATAACGGTCGAACGACGGCGGTGCGCGGAAGAAGAACACCTCGCGACCGTCCGGGGAGAACACGGGTGACGACTCATACTGGTTGCTGCTCAGTGCAGGCGGCGTCCATCGTTGCGGGACAGCGATGGGGAGATCCCCGGGTTCGCCCGCCACACCGGTGGTCGCCAGAGCGGAAATCAGCAGCACACTCATGGCTTGCAGCATGTCGATTCCTCATCGCAGGACTGATGCGACGCTACCCGCCCTGATGCGCTGCGCGAAGCGAACTATCCGCAAGCCAGCCTTGAGCCCGGTTCAACGTGCGACGCCTGTGATCCGCATCGGTACGCGGGATGATGCCTGTAGCCCGCCCCCCGCGCTGGAGCATTCCGCGACGCACCTCAGTGAACGCGCACGGTGCGAAAACCCAAGGACGACCGCCCATCTTCGGTGCATCCGCCATATTCGGGGGCATCGATTCCTTTTTCGCGCATGTACACGTGTGTACACGGCGTCGTTGCACGACCTTGGCGCATCACGCACCGTCCGCGTGCGCGACACTGCGTGAAAAGCGTGCGAAGACGTGGAAGAACGGAACGATGATTACCTTCGTTGTGCACTGCGCCATCGTGTGATCCATGCCTCGTTTCAAGCTGTTTGCTGCCGCCTAAGGTGCAGGCGGTAGCACGGCGATGACCGTTATGTGTAACGCCCACTACCCGGAGTGCGGGCGGTATCCGCGTGGCCGCTGACTGCACTCGCGCAAGAACAACTTCGACACCACACGGCACATTCAAGGGGCGCACCGCATGGGCAACAGAGAGAAGCCGCACGTACGTGTTTCGAGCACGCCATTGGCATCCGCAGTGAAATGGGCCCTCGCCGCCGCCACCCTGGTCGGCGCCGGCACCGCCGTCGCGCAGACGGCGAAACCCGCACCCGCGCCGGCGACAACGCCCCCCACAGAGGAAGCCACCACGCTCGATACGGTCTCGGTGCTGGGCAGCCGTGGACAGCCGCGCACCGTATCCTCCTCCGCCGTGCCGATCGACATCATCAGTGCGGAGGAATTCCGCAACCAGGGCGCTACCGATGCACTCGACCAACTGCGCGTGCTGGTGCCCTCATTCAATGTCAGCACGATCCCGATCGATGATGCCGCCAGCCTGGTCCGTCCCGCCAACCTGCGTGGCCTGCCGCCGGACAACACGCTGGTGCTTGTCAACGGCAAGCGCTTCCACCGCTCCGCCGTGATCACCTTCCTGGGCCACGGCCTGTCCGACGGCTCGCAAGGCCCCGACCTCTCGGTATTTCCGTCGCTGGCGCTGGAGCAGGTGGAAGTGCTGCGCGACGGCGCCGCGGCGCAGTACGGTTCTGACGCCATCGCGGGCGTCGTGAACTTCGGCCTGAAGAAGATCAGCGAAGGCGGGGCTTTCGAAGCCTTCGCCGGCCAGTACTACGAAGGCGATGGCTTCACCACCCAATATTCCGCGCAGATCGGCCTGCCCCTGACCGAACGCGGCTACGCCACGCTCACCGCCGAATGGCGCCAGGCCGACGACACCTCGCGCAGCGTGCAGCGCGACGATGCTGCCGCCGCGATCGCGGCCGGCTATCCGGGCGTGCCGGTGCCGGCACAGATCTGGGGTTCGCCGAAGGTGGACGACGACCTCAAGTTCGTCGCCAACCTCGGCATCACCGGCGACAGCGTCGATGTCTACCTGTTCGGCAACTACGCGCAGCGCGAGGTCGATGGCGGTTTCTACTTCCGCGACCCCACCGCGCGCTCCGGCGTGTACTCCAACGACGGCGGCGAGACCCTGCTGATCGGCGACACCACCGGCGCCGGCGGCTGCCCGACCATCGCCCTGCGCGATGCGAACGGCAACCTCATCCCGTACAGCACGGTCAGTACCGCAGTGGCCGCGTTGCCAACCAACTGCTTCACCTTCCTGTCCACGTTGCCCGGGGGCTTCACGCCGCGCTTCGGCGGCAGCCTGGAAGACATGTCCGTGGTCGGCGGCGTCAAGGGCACCTGGGGCAGCGCATGGCACTGGGATGTCAGCGCGACCTACGGCCGCAACGATATCGACTTCGTCATCTACAACACGGTCAACGCGTCGCTCGGCGCGGCACAGCCCGCGGGCCTGCGCTTCAGTCCCGGCGGCAATACCCAGACCGAGAAAGGCGTGAACTTCGACGTCGGCCGCGACATCGAGACCTCGTTCACCGCCGAAGCCCTACGCCTGTCCGCGGGTGCGGAATGGCGTGAGGAGAGTTTCGAGGTGAAGGCCGGCGACGATGCCTCCACCGGCATCGGCCCGCTGACCGAGCAGGGTTTCGCTCTGGGCTCGAATGGCTTCAACGGCTTCAGTCCCCGCACCGCCGGCGAATGGGATCGGCGCAACTGGGCGGTCTACCTGGACCTGGAGGCGCAGTTCACCGAACAGTTGCTGCTGGCCGCCGCGGTGCGGCACGAGGATTTCGACGACTTCGGCAGCACCACCAACGGCAAGCTGACCGCGCGCTTCGACGTGTCCGACACCTTCGCCCTGCGTGGCGCGTACAACACCGGCTTCCGTGCACCCACGCCCGGCCAGGCCAACATCAGCCAGATCAGCACCGCGTTCAACGGCAGCGTGCTGGAGGACATCGCCACGCTGCCGCCGACCAATCCCATCGCCATCCTGAAGGGCGCGCGGGCGTTGACGCCGGAAGAGTCCAAGAACCTCTCGCTGGGCATGGTGTGGAGCAGCGGCGACTGGCTGGTCACCCTGGACGGCTACCGCATCGAGGTGGAAGACCGCATCGCCCTGAGCACCAGCTTCGCGCTGACGCCCGAGGAACGCGATGCGCTGGTGGCCTCCGGCAATCCGGAAGCGGCGTCGCTGAGTTCGGTAACCTACTTCGGCAACGCGTTCGACACCACCACCACCGGCGTGGACCTGGTCACAAGCGTGGAAACGGACCACTTCGGCGGCACGACCACCTATTCGCTCGCCGCCAACTGGAACAAGACCGAGGTGGACCGCTACGACCCCAACTTCATCAACGAAGCCCGCGTCTACAAGATTGAGGAATCGCTGCCGAAGACCAAGGGCTATTTCAGCATCAACCACAAGCGCGAGGTCTTCCACGCGAACCTGCGCCTGGGCTACTACGGCTCCTGGTACGAGGATCATCTGGACAGCGGCGCCATCAGCATCGACGACGGCGGCCTGCCGATCTACGAGGACAGCAAGGTGATCGTGGATGCCGAAGTGGGCTGGACGTTCCCCTCCGGCCTGTACGTCAACGTCGGTGCGCAGAACCTGTTCGACGAAACCCCGGACGACAACCCGTGGGGGGCATCCGTGGCGGGCGCGGCCTATCCCGTGCACTCGCCGTACGGCTTCAACGGCGGTTTCTACTACGCACGCGTGGGCTGGAAGTTCTGACCGCGCGCACCGGTGCCCCGCTCGGGGCACCGGTAGCGTGTCGCGCCGGGTGCGGTCGCGTGCCAGCGACGCGCGCCTTCATTCGGATGGCGTCGCCCGGCCGGGAATGCGGCGGCGCGGTGCCTGCGCCTCGCGTTCGTCCATCTCGCGCACACGCCGGCCTGCCTCGCGGACGAGGTCCGGCAGCAGGTGGGTCTCAGGCAGGTGTTTCCAGTATTTCTGCGGCATTTCCTGCCGCATCATCCGCGTGTTGAGGCGTGCGGGATTGAAGATGTTGGCGTAGTAGGTGCGCCACAGTGCATCCTCCGCATCGTCTGCCGGCGCATCGGCGCGTTGCGCCCCCTCGCCCGCCCACAGCTGCGCGCCATCCCATTGCACGCTGCGATACGGCGTCAGGATAGCCCAGCGCATGCCGGCGAAGCGGCGCATGAAGAACGGCGCCACGCGATCGACGATGAAGTGGTCCGGTTCGAACCAGGCCAGGTAAGTGTCGTCCTCGCCTTCCACTTGGCGGAAGCGGACGAACGCCTTCATCTTGTGCGTATCGCGCCGTACCGCCTGCGCCCAGCGGGTCGCGCGGTGCACGTCGGCATCGGTGGCACGGTCGAGCAACGCGCGCTCGCCATTGCCGATGCGCCACAGCAGGCGGTACAACAGCGCATGCCGGCCGGCATCTCGATGGCAGAGCACCGAAGCGGCGAACGCCATGAAGTCCGCCGGTACCGACAATCCCGTCCGCTGCACAGGCTGCTCGATCACGGCTGCACCCCCCAGCAGTTCACCCTGCGCATCGGCCTGCCATTCCACAGCGTCCGGCGGCAGCGCCGCTTCCCACGCATGCCGTGCCTGCACGCGCCAAGCGTCCAGATCCCACGCAGGCGTCACCGTGGCACGGAACATTCCCGCGACTCAGCCGAAAAGATCGGCCTGGCGCGGTGCGGGCGCCAGTTCGCGTCGCAGGCGCGCCGGATCGTCCAGGCGCTGGCGCGGGTGGTGGTCCAGCAGCACCACGAACGGCAGCACCTTCTGCAACGGTGCACGCAACCGTGCCAGGTCCGCGACACGCAGCCGGCCCTGCCGGCGCGAATCGACGATGCGCTGCACGTTGCGCGCACCCAGGCCGGGTACACGCAGCAACATCTCGCGCGGCGCGGCGTTGAGGTCGACAGGGAACCGGTCCGAATGCCGCAACGCCCACGCCAGCTTGGGGTCGACATCCAGGTCCAGCATGCCGCCCTGCGCGCCGGTGTCGCCGACGATCTCCTGCACGTCGAACCCGTAGAACCGCAGCAGCCAGTCCGCCTGGTACAGGCGGTGCTCGCGGAGCAGTGGCGGTGCCCTCAGCGGCAGCTGCGTGGAGGCATCGGGAATGGGGCTGAAGGCGGAGTAGTACACGCGACGCATGCGGAACCGGGTGTACAGCGCGTCGCTGGCGACCAGGATCGCACGGTCATCCGCAGCGTCGGCGCCCACGATCATCTGCGTGCTTTGCCCGGCCGGCGCGAACTTCGGCGGACGCTTGCGCTTGGGCTGCGCCTCCTGCCGGGTGGGCTTCGCCGCCAGGATGCGTGTGTGCAGCTCGCCCATCGCATCGCGGATGCCCTGCGCCTGCTTCTGCGGCGCCAGCTGCTTCAGGCCCTCTTCCGTCGGCAGTTCCACGTTGATGCTCAACCGGTCCGCGTAACGGCCGGCGGCGGCGAGCAGTTCCGGCGAGGCCTCCGGAATGGTTTTCAGGTGGATGTAACCGGCAAAACGGTGGTCTTCGCGCAGGCTGCGCGCGACCTCCACCAGCTGCTCCATGGTGTAGTCGCCATTGCGGATGATGCCGCTGGAGAGGAACAGGCCCTCGATGTAGTTGCGTTTGTAGAACTCCAGCGTCAGCCGCACCACCTCGGCGGTGGCGAAGCGTGCGCGCGGCACGTTGCTGGAGACTCGGTTGACGCAGTAGGCGCAGTCGTAGATGCAGAAGTTGGTCAGCAGGATCTTCAACAGCGACACGCAGCGCCCGTCAGGCGTGTACGAGTGGCAGATGCCCATGCCCTCGGTGCTGCCGATGCCCCCCTTGCCCAGTGAATGGCGCTTGCCTGCGCCGCTGGACGCACACGATGCGTCGTACTTCGCCGCATCGGCCAGGATCGCGAGCTTGTCCTTCAGTTGCATGGCGTCATGGTATCCGGCGCACGCTCATGCGATGAGACGATGCGGGGCATCGGCGCATGCAATCGCGGCCCCACCCTCACCCTGCGGACAGCGCCACGCGCTGTCCGCCCTGAATGAAGGCGATGGCATTCGACATGACGGGCATGCGAGCGCGGGCACATGTGCAGCGACGGTTCCGGTTTCCGGCCCCGACAGGAGACCAGAAACCTCGGAACGCCCGTCAGAAGTCGAAGCGTGCGGCGATGGAGATCGGCACCGATACGCGCTTGCCGGTATCGTTGATCGAACCCAGGCCCAGGCCGCCGATGGCGCTGTCATCGCCTTCCAGATCGGCGACGTAGCGCACGCCCGCCTGCGCGGTGATGCTGAAGGTCTCGTTGACCGGGATCAGCACGCCGATATCCACACCGGCGCTGGCCGCCCACTTCTTTTCGGTAAAGGGCGCGTTCTCGATGGTGATGGCCGCATCAGGGATGTCGAACGTGGCGCGGATGTCGTCGGTCTGGGTGGCGCCCAGGCGGCCGGCGATGAACGGGCGAGTGTACCCCGGTTGCATGAAGTAGTACCGGTATCCGGCTTCGACCGTCAGCGCCTTGTAGTCGCTGAAGGTCCCGTAGACCGGCAGTTCGGTATTGAGTGCCGGCACGAAGGCACCGCCCACGCGCACGGTGCCAGGATCGGTCTCAGTGCGCCGCAACTGGCCGAAGATCTCCGCCCGATCGCTCAGTCCGTACGAGAATTCGAGACCGTACGTCGTCGCCTGGTCGTAAATGTCTTCATGCGTGCGCGGCTGGATGCGCAACTCCGCACTGATGCCGGCCAGATCCGGATTGAGCGGCCCGAGGTCGGGCACCGGCGCCACCGCGCCATCATGCACATCGCCACTGACGGGCGTATCCACGCCACCGAACAACGACATCGAGAACTTGCCCTGCTCGGGGCCGGACGCGAACGCGGGAGTGGAAACAGCGAGCAACACCAAGCCAGCCAACCTTGTGTTCATGACGGTATCCAGGATGAAGGGTGGGATGCCGTGGCGTGATGCACACGACGCCTCCCTTACGCGTATACGCGCGGGTTGGATTCACTCCTTGATGCGGCGAGGCGGCAATGGTGTTTTCTTCACGCGCCCTGCACGCGCGTGAATGGGTAACGCATCGCCTGTTGGTCCTGCGCGACGACTGCATGCACCGCCGCGTTTCGTCACCAGGGGACGGGATGGATGCAATCCGTTGGAAGGTGGAATGTGCGGTGCCCCGCGACGCTAATGGACAGCGCGCACCCACGGCGCGAGGAGACGCAACCAGTGCGCACGCCAGGTGAGCACGAACGCGGTGGTGAGCGCGCCCGCCACGAGACTCATCACCCACACCAGCACCGCCATGGAGGCGTGGTCGACCACCAGGCACAGGGCCAGCGCGACGACCAGACCGACGGCACCCAGCAGGCGCAACAAACCCGGCGTATGACGGGAACATCCGCGAGCCCATACCTGCTGCGCGTGGGGCTGCATCGACAGGGCCAGCCAGCCCATGCCGGCGAGGCTGGAGAGCAACGCCGCCAGCAACAGGCATCCCGCCATGGCGTCAGGCATGCGACGCCTCCACACCGGCCACGCGCATCCCGGCCGCAACGGCACGCCGCTTGAGGATGCGCGCCGTGATGCACGCCACGGCGGCGGTCACCAGCAATGACAGGTCAACGCCCGCGACAGGCCAATAGCCCGCACGCAGCGTGGTCAGCAGGTGATCACCCGTCGTCACCCAGTTCAGCAACACGGCGGCCACTGCCAGCACCGCTATCGCCCCGCATTGCTCGCGCCAGGCTGGATTCGCCATCCCGCGCGCGACCGGTGCGCTGCGCCAGCCGGCATGCAGCAACGCCAGCACCCAGGTTCCCCAGAAGGCGTAGCGCTCCCAGTCACCGCGTGCCGGCAGGTCCTCTGGCAGCAGGCGGTTGGCGACCAGTATCCCGAGTGCGGCCAACACCATGCCCGTCACCGTGGTGACGGCCAGGGCATCGACCACCCTCGCGCCCTGGCTGCCACGCTGGGCATGCTGGCGCTTGCGCTTCTCGACGAAGAACACGAACCCGGTCGCGATGCACACCGCACCCGCCAGCCCGCCCAGCACGTAGAACCAGCGCAGCAACCAGTGGCGGAAGTGCTGCAGGTGCAGGCCGGTGAGGAATTCGCTGACGCGCCCCACCGGGGTGGCGGCAGGATCCTCGCGGATCAGTTCGCCGGTCGATGCCTTGTAGTGGATGCCGTCACCCACCAGCGCGATGCGGTCGGTACCCGCACGGTAGACGCTGACGTAGCCATTGGCGTCGCCCACGTGCTGCAGCACCAGGAAGCCGACATCACCCGCCTTGTCCTTCGCCTCCCAGCGGCGTTGCGCATCGGCCACCATCGCGTCGACATTGGCCAGGCCCGCAGGCACACCCGCGCGCTCGTGCGGCAGGCCGGTCTCGCGCGCTTCCACTTCCGCGTGCAGGTCATGCAGTCCGTGCAGCTGCGTGTGGCCGAGCGGGAAGTAGTACGTGGCGGCGAAGATCAGCAGGCCGGTGAACGCGAAGAAGAAGTGGAACGGCAGCGCGACGACACCGGTCAGGTTGTGCAGGTCCAGCACGCTGCGCAGGCGCGCCTTGTCGGGACGGAAGGTGAAGAACTCGCGGAAGATCTTGCGGTGCATCACCACGCCGCTGACCAGCGCGGCCAGCATCACCAGCGCGGAGAAGCCGACGATCCAGATGCCCAGGTTCTTCCAGTCCAGCGTCAGACCGTAGTGCATGGGATAGAAGAAGCCGCTGCCGACCTTGAGCCTGTCGTTGGGCAAGGGCGTGCCGTCGCGTGGATCGAGAGTGCCGTCGGCCCAGATGGTTTCCTCCGGATCCTTCGCATTCGGCACTTCGTACCCCGCGAACACCTGCAGCACCGGGTCGCGGTGGGTAGTGTAGGCGCTCCAGCTGACCACGGTATCGAAGCGGGCCGGCATCTCGCCGTTGACGCGGGGACGCATCGCGTCCACGGCTGCGGGCAGCGGCTGCATGCCTTCGAAAGCCGGGCGCAGCACCTTTTCATACGAAGGCATCGGTTGCGGCTCGAAACGCGTGGACGGGATCGCCCAGCGGTCGATCTCGCGATCGAACACCGACAGCGCGCCGAAGAAGAACGCGGCCATCAGCACGAAGCCCAGCACCAGGCCGAACCAGGTGTGCAGCCATGCCATGGCCTGACGGAAGCTCGGGAACATGTCGGCCTCCTCAGACCAGCAGCGACTGCACGAACGAGCCCGTGCCCGCCAGCAACGCACCGCCGCCGGCCAGTACCGACCACACCACCCACACCCGTCGCGCCGCGAACGCCCAGAGGAACGCCACCAGGAACGCCAGCACGCCCAGCAGGCTGGCGAGGAACTCGGCATCGTGGAAATCCATGCCGGCGGCGAACATCAGGCTGGCGCCGGTGGCGACGATGCCCCAGGCGAAGGCATAGCCAGCGAACACGGCGGCGGTGATGCGGGCCACTAGGTGGAGGCGTGGCGAACGGGGAGCAACGGGATGCAAGATCGTGGACATGGTGGCGGCGGCTACCGTGACAGGACAGGCGTGGAGGGCATCAGAACCTGTATTCCAGGCTCAGCGACCAATGGCGCGGCGCGCCGTAGTAGCCGATCTGGTACAGCGTGTTGATGTGCTTCTCATCGGTCAGGTTGCCGACGTTGGCGCGCAGCGTCGCATTCTCGAGGAAATTCCACGCGGCGAACGCATTGAGGACGGCATAGCTGCCCTGTCTAACGGTCTGGCCGCTGTAGCTCTCGGTGTTGGAGATGGCGCTCTGCCAGCGGCCACCGATGCCGAACGACAGCGCTTCGTAGCGGGGCAGCCGCGCACTGAGCATCAGGTTCGCGGTGCGGCGCGGCACCCAGTTGTAGGTCAGCGTGCCTTCCTCGCCGTCCATCTTCAGATGCGTGTAGCCGAACACGAGGTCGGTGTACTCGTTGAGCCTGCCGGTGGCCTCGAACTCCCAGCCCTTCGACTCGACGTCCTTGGGCACGTAGTAGTTCATCAGCGTGTCAGCGTTGTAACCGGCGAACGTCGCCAGCCCTTCCTGCTTGGCGGTGAAATACGCCAGCGTGGTCAGCAGGCGCTTGTCCAGCCATTCGGCCTTGACGCCCACTTCGTAGTTCACGCCCTTGGACGGCGCCAGATAGAAGCCGTCAAAGTCGCGCTGGTCCTGCGGCTGGTAGATGTCCGAATAGCTGACGTAGCCCAGCAGGTCGTCGGTGAAGTCGTAGGTCAGGCCGGCGTAGGGGCTGGTGTTGCTCTCGGTCTCGTCGAACGGATCGATGCCGTTGGCGCCGTCGCGGTGGTACTCGGCGTAGTTGACGCCGAGGATCGCCTTGAAGTCCTCCGTCAGCGACAGACGGGTGGCGCCGAATGCGCGCCGCAGGCGCTGGTTGAAGAAGCTCGACCGTTCGCGCGGGCCCCAGGTCGGCTCGGGCACGGCGTCACCCGCGTACGGGAACGCAGGCAGCGGATCGAAGACCGACAGCGACGGATTGAACGAATACGTCTGCTCGCTTTCCGCCTGGCTGAGGCCGAACATCGCCTCGTGCTCGCGGCCGAACAGCTGGAAGCGGCCGTTGAGGCTCAGATCCACCAGGTCCGAGGTCAGTTCGTCCTGGCCCTTGTAAGCCCATCCCAGCAGACCCAGGCGGGTGGCCGGATCGAGGCCTGCGAACGAGTACGCGAAGAACAGCTGGTCGTCGTTCTCGCCCTTGCGGTGGTTGTAGGTGGCCTTGAGCTGCCAGGCTTCGCTCAGCTGGTGCGAATATTCGACGAAGGCGGCCTGCGTGTTGGTGTCCCAGTACGCCCAGTCCACCGTCGTAGACGCGCCCACATCCCACGATGGCTGCGTGCCGTCGGTATTCACGAACGGCAGCGCGCCCCACATGTTGCCGGTGGTGTCGGCCTGCTGCCACGAGTATCCGAATGCCAGCGTGCCGTTCTCGCCCACCTGGCCATCGATCACCGCGTAGCCGAAGGTGCGCTCGCTCTCGAAGTCGCGCAGGTAGGAATCGGCGTCCTCACGCGCCACGACTACGCGGCCGGCCCATGTGCCGTTGTCGGTGAAGGGCGTGGAGTAGTCGAATTCGACGCGGCGCTCGCCCCAGGAACCGATCTTCACCCCCACCGAGCCTTCTGCCTCGTTGGTCGGACGCTTGCGAACATAGTTGATGGTACCGGCTGAATTGCCAACGCCGGTCAACAGACCGTTCGCTCCGCGGATGACCTCCAGCTTTTCGTAGCCGAACGCGTCCATCGCACCGGTGGCGATGCCCCAGTCGTTGGGCATGCCGACGCCGTCGATCTGCGTGCTCTTGATCTCGAAGCCACGCGCAAGATAGTTGGTGCGGTTGGTCTCCCACTCTTCCACCTGGATGCCGGTGGCCAAGCGCAGCGCCTCGTTGAGGCTGTCGGCACCGAACTGCGCCATCTGCTCGTTGCTTACCACGCTGATCGACTGCGGCGTCTCCTTGATCGCGAGATCGAGGTTGGTCGCGCCGTTGCTGACGCGGTTGGCCCGCTGGCCAACGACCATCACCGCATCGAGGTCGGTCGCTGTCGCGGAGGCATCTGCGGCCGCCTGGACGGCAGGCACCGCGTCCTGCGGCGCGGCGATCGCCGTGCCCGCCGTGCAAGCGAGGGCCATGCAGATGGCGGTACGCAGTCGCGCCGCCATGGCGGGGGTGGCAAGGGAGCGACGGGCACGGGAAGACAGCAGGAAGGGGGACGTGGAGGGCATGGGGGGGTGTCGGGGAGGGGAAAGGAAGCGGCGCAGCCGTGGCGGGCAACGACATCCCCGCCCGCGACATCGCGCGATGCGGACATTAAATGCGAATGGTTCTTATTTTGCAAGACCGAGGTGTACCGGTTACCGCGCGAGATGCACGCAATACCGGCCCGCGGACGCCTTGGCTTGGAACGCCCGCCCACGGGACCCGCAGCGCGTGTCGCGAGCACGCGGACACCCGGCACGTACGGGTGCCGGGGCGGCCCGAGGGCCTCGATCAGAGCTTGAACAGCGGCTGCAGGCGTTGCGCCAGCCAGCCCGGGAAGCGCAGCGGCGCATCCAGCGCGGAAACGCAGATGCAGGCGACACCAGGCACGGTCACCGGCTGGTGCTCGACATCGCTGTCCAGGTCGGCCACGTCACCGGGGGCGAAGTGGCCCAGCGCATCGTGGTAGGCGCCGCGCAGGATCTGGGTGAGTTCGGTGCCGCCGTGGCTGTGCACGGGCATGCTGCGGCCGGGGCCGATCTTCAGCATCAGCAACGTGCCTGTCGGCGTACCCGCCGCCCGTATGCAATGCACGCCCGGCGCCATCCAGCGCCACTTCAAGGCACGGTAGGACGTGCCGAAATAAGGATGCAGCGGCGCCGGCAGGCGATCGTCCGCCTCGTACGGCGCGACCCGCGGTGGCGGTGACACCGCGACAGGCTCGTCATCGAGGCCACGCAGCATCGCCTCGCGCAGGACGGCCCGACGTGCTTCGTCCGGGGCGCCCGGTCCGGGCTGCTGGTGTTCGATCAACTGCCCTCCGATGCACTCGGCCTCCTCCACGCGCGCGCGGCAGTGCGGGCAGGTTTCCAGGTGCGTGGCGGCGACGATCGCCATCTCGACGGTCAGCGCCCCCGCCGCGTAGCTGAGCAGGGTGGAGGGATCGAGATGATGGTGCGGATTCACGACTGACCTCGTACTTGGCCCTGCAGGCGCAGGAACGCGCGCCGCAAATGCGACTTCACCGTACCCAGCGGCATGCCCAGCTCGTCGGCGATTTCCTGGTGGCTCTTGGCTTCGAAATACGACATCCGCATCAACCTCGCCTGCACTGCCGGCAGTTCCTCTATGCGGCGTTGCAGGTGGACGTGCTCGGCGTAGTCCTCCGCCGACGTGAAGGGCCGGGCCAACTCCTCGTCCGTGCCCTGGCACGCATCCTCCAGCACCTGCACCCAGCCGGGTTCGCGCCGCACGCGGTCGATGTGCAGATTGCGGCCGATCCGGAACAGCCAGGTGGACACCGCGCCCTGTTGCGGATCGTACATGGCCGCCCGCTGCCACAGGCGCAGCAGCGCCTCCTGCGAGAGCTCTTCCGCCACCGCCTCGGGACTGCCCAGCCCCCGCAGGTACAGGCACAGGCGCGGCATGAAGTGATCGTAGATGCGCATGAAGCTGCCACGGTCGCGCAAGCGCGCGACCGCGATCATCTCGCGGGTCCAGTCATGCGTATCCCGGGTGGAAGGCGTGGGCGTGGACACCGGCCGTGCCGCCCCGCGGGGCGGCGTAATCCTTGTGAAGTCGGACGGCATGGTATGCCAAGCCCCGTTGCTGGTCGTGATGGGCGTATGTACGGGCGGGACCGCCTTTTGGATGCGGCGCCATCCCGTGTCCGGGCGCATCCGCCCTGCCCCGCGCAGCGTAGGACGAACCGGTCCACCACAGGGATTCCAGACACATGTCCGTACACAGCCTTCTGCTGGCGCTGTCGATGGGGGCCATCTGCGCTTGCGCGGCCGGTCCCGCCCTTGCGGACACCGACATCCAGCACCAGGAAGCCCGGGCCCATGCCCGCAAGGGCGGCACCCTGCTCTACCGCGAATCGCACTGGCGTTACCGGCAGGATGAAACGGCCCGCCGGCTGGTGCTGTACCGGTGTCCCGATGGCCGTGCGTTCGCGCGCAAGACCGTGGTCGAACGCGCCATGGCCCAGGCACCTGACTTCGATTTCCAGGATGCGCGGGATGGCTATCGAGAAGGCGTGCGCAGCGGGCCGCAAGGGCGCGTGGTCTACGTCCGGGAAGATGCGCGCGCTCCACTGAAGGAACGCGCGCTGGCCGTACCCGCCGATGGCGTGATCGATGCGGGCTTCGATGCCAGCGTGCGCCGGCATTGGGCGACCCTTCGCGCGGGCGACGAAGTGACCCAGCCGTTCCTGCTGCCCAGCCGGATGTCCTTCGTGCCGGTACGCCTGCAGCCCGGGCCTTCCACACGATGGCAGGACATTCCAGCGCAGCGCATGACGATGCGACTGGACCGCTGGTATGGCTTCGTTGCACCTTCGATGGAACTGACCTACGCGGACGCGGACCGGCGCCTGCTGGAGTTCGCCGGCATCGCCACCATCCGCGACAGCACCGGGCGGCACCAGGACGTCCGCATCGTGTTTCCCGAACCCGGCAAGCCCGCCGATCCAGGCGCCCTGCAGCGCGCACTCGCCACGCCCCTCGTGCAGCGGTGCACGCCCTGAGTGTCGTGCCGCGTGCATCCAATCACCGCCTGCGCACGTATGTGCCGTGAATGCAGTGGAGACAGAGCGATGCCGGCCAGCGATTCATCCCCCTCCACGCTGGTCGCACGCGGTCTGGCGGCAGTACGCCGCTGGTTTGATACCCAGATGGCGGATGACGAAGACGCAGTCCGCGCCCGTGAAATCGACTGGCTGCGTGCCGCCCCTTTCATCGGCATGCACCTTGCGTGCGCGGCCGTGCTGTGGGTCGGCGTATCGCCTGTCGCGGTGATCGCGGCAGTGACGCTCTACGCCGTACGCATGTTCGCGATCACCGGCTTCTACCACCGCTACTTCTCACACCGCACGTTCCGCACTTCGCGGGTGCTGCAGTTCGTGTTCGCGCTGATCGGCGCCGCCAGCGTGCAGCGCGGGCCGTTGTGGTGGGCCGCGCACCACCGCAACCACCATCGCCACGCCGACACCCTTGCGGACCCGCATTCGCCCGCGGTGCACGGCTTCTGGTGGAGCCACGCAGGCTGGTTCCTCACTCGTGGCGGCTTCCGCACGGACTGGGCGCGCATCCCCGACCTTGCGCGCTATCCGGAGCTGCGCTGGCTGGACCGCTACGACACCGTCGTACCGGTACTGCTGGCCGCCAGCCTGTATGCGGTCGGGGAACTGCTGGAGTACGTGGCGCCGCAGTGGAGCACGAACGGCCCGCAGCTGCTGGTGTGGGGCTTCTTCGTGTCCACCGTGGCGCTGTTCCATGCCACGGTCACCATCAATTCGCTGGCGCACCGCTTCGGCCGCCGCCGCTTCGACACGCGCGACGACAGCCGCAACAACTTCTGGCTCGCGCTGCTGACCTTCGGCGAGGGTTGGCACAACAACCACCACTTCTTTCCGGGTACCGCGCGCCAGGGGTTCCGCTGGTGGGAAATAGACCTGACGTGGTACGGACTACGGTTGCTCGCCCTGGTCGGCCTGGTGCAGGAACTCAAGCCCGTGCCCGCCTGGGTGCTGGCCAAGGCGAGGCACTGAGACATGCGCATCGCGATCGTGGGTTCCGGCATCGCAGGCCTGGCGTCGGCCTGGTGGCTGTCGCAGCGGCACGAGGTGGTGCTGTTCGAAGCCAACGACTACCTTGGCGGACACACGCATACGCATACCGTCGAGCAGGCCGGGCGCGAGTACCGCATCGACAGCGGCTTCATCGTGTTCAACCCCGACCACTATCCGCTGCTGTGCGGACTTTTCGACGAGCTTGGCGTGGCCTCGCAGCCGACCACGATGAGTTTTTCGGTACACAGCGCGCGCAGCGGCGTGGAATACAACGCGACCTCGCTCGACACGCTTTTCTGCCAGCGCCGCAACCTGCTGTCGCCACGCTTCTGGGGCATGCTCCGCGACCTGGCACGTTTCTACCGCGAGGCGCCTGCGCTGCTGGCGGGCGATGATACCGGCCCGACGCTCGGCGACTACCTGCAGGCCGGCGGCTACGGCGATGCATTCCGCGATGAACATCTGGTGCCGATGGCATCGGCACTGTGGTCGTCTCCGCCGCAGGGCATCCTCGCGTTTCCCGCGCGCTACCTGGTGCAGTTCATGTCCAACCACCACATGCTGACGCTGGGTGAACGCTCGCCATGGCGCGTGGTGGCCGGTGGTTCGGCGACGTACGTGGAGGCACTGCGTCGTCGCTGGCGCGTGCAGGAACGTTTGTCCACGCCCGTGCTGGCGATACGGCGCGATGCGGATGGTGTCGAACTCGATACACGGCGTGGCGGCGAACGCTTCGACCACGTGGTGATGGCCTGCCACAGCGACGATGCGCTGCGCCTGATGCATGACGCCGATGTCCGCGAGCGCGACATCCTCGGCGCAATCCGTTACCAGTCCAACGACACCGTGCTGCACACCGACGCGCGCCTGCTGCCGCAGCGCCGCAAGGCCTGGGCCGCCTGGAACGCGCACGTGCCGCGCGACCCGTCGGCGCCGTGCACGGTCAGTTACTGCATGAACCTGCTGCAGGGCGTGGACTCGCCCGAGCCCTTCGTGGTCACGCTCAACCGCAGCCATGCCATCGACCCCGCCCGCGTCCTCCGCCGCATGCACTACCGGCATCCGGTCTACGACCACGCCATGGTCGCCGCGCAGCGGCGCAGGCACGAGATACAGGGACAGCGGCGCACGTGGTTCGCAGGCGCCTACTGGGGTTGGGGCTTCCACGAAGACGGTATCCGCAGTGCGCGTGACGTGGTCGATGCCATTCAGGCGTTGCCCGTCGAAGCGCCCACGCCGGCCGGCGTCGAACCGGTGGGCGCATGAACGCGCCCCTGGCCAGCGCGGTGTACGAGGGCTGGGTGCGGCACCGCCGGCACTCGCCGCGCGTGCACGCCTTCCGCTATCGCATGGCGCAGCTCTACCTGGACCTGGACGAAATCGATACCGTGTTCGATCGTCGCTGGCTGTGGTCGGTGGATTGCCGCAACCTTGCCGAGTTCCGCCGGCACGACTACTTGGCACCGCATGACCAGCCGCTGGCCGAGGCCGTGCGCGACCGCGTCCAACGCGCGCTTGGCCATCGGCCGCACGGTCCGGTCCGCCTGCTGACGCACCTGCGCTACGCCGGCTACGTCTTCAATCCGGTCAGCTTCTACTACTGCTTCCAGCCGGATGGCACCACGCTGGACGCCGTACTGGCCGAGATCACCAACACGCCCTGGCGCGAACGGCACAGCTACGTGCTGCCGATACGCGACGGCGTGCCGTACGGCGACGGCTGGGAATGGGGCTTCGACAAGGCCTTCCACGTATCGCCGTTCCTGCCGATGGACTGCGCCTACCGCTGGCGCTTCACGCCGCCCGAAGACGCCCTGCGCGTGCACATGCAGGTCGACCGCGGAGGACGGCGCGCCTTTGACGCCACCCTGACACTGCTGCGCCGACCCTTGGATGGCGCCTCGCTCGCGCGCGTGCTGTGGCGCTACCCGCTGATGACCGCGCAGGTCGTGGCCGGCATCCACTGGCAGGCGCTGCGGCTGTGGCTCAAGCGCACGCCCGTCCACGACCATCCTTCCCTTGCCCGCGAGACCCCATGAACGAGATCGCCGACATTCCCGCCGCCACTTCCTTCGGTGCGCTCGATCGCCTGCTGCGGTCCCAGCTGCTGGCACGCCTGGATGCACTGGACCACGGCATGCTGGTGGTCCGCGACGCGCTGGGCGAGCACCGCTTCGGGCGTACCGGTGGCGACGCGCTGCCCACCGTGCACCTGTGGATCGACGATCCGTCGTTCTACCGTGCCGTCGCCGCGCAGGGCAGCGTGGGCGCGGGCGAGGCCTACATCGCCGGCCAGTGGCGATGCGACGACCTGGTCGGCCTGGTGCGCCTGCTGGTGCGCAATCGCGAGCTGCTCGACGGCATGGAGGGCGGGCTGGCGCGGCTGGGGGGCTGGGCGCTGCGCAGCTGGCACGCGCTCCGACGCAACACACGCGAGGGCAGCCGCCGCAACATCGCGGCGCACTACGACCTGGGCAACGATTTCTTCGCGCTGTTCCTGTCCCCGGACCTGATGTACTCCTCGGCGATGTTCGCCTCCCCGGACGAGGATCTGGAAACGGCCTCGTACCGCAAGCTCGATGCCGTGTGCCGCAAACTGGCGCTGGCGCCCGGCGACCGGGTGATCGAGATCGGCACCGGCTGGGGTGGTTTCGCGCTGCATGCGGCGCGCCACTACGGCGCCCACGTGACCACCACCACGATCTCGCGCGAACAGCACGCGCTGGCCAGCGCGCGTGTCGCCGCGGCCGGCCTGCAGGACCGGGTGACCCTGCTGCTGCAGGACTACCGCGACCTGCAGGGCGAATACGACAAGCTGGTGTCCATCGAGATGATCGAGGCGATCGGCGCGCAGTACCTGGACACCTTCTTCGGCAAGCTGGGCAGTCTGCTGCGGCCGGGCGGACAGGCGCTTCTGCAGGCCATCACCATCGAGGATCACCGCTACGTGCAGGCGCGCGACTCGGTGGACTACATCAAGCGCTTCGTCTTCCCCGGCAGCTTCATTCCTTCGCTCAACGCCATGTACGGCGCGAAGACCCGCGCCAGCGACCTACAGGTCGTCCACCAGGAGGACTTCGGCCCGTCGTACGCGTACACGCTGCGGGCCTGGCGGCGCCGCTTCATGATCCGGCTGGCCGACGTACGCGCGCAGGGCTTCGACGAGCGCTTCATCCGCCTGTGGGAGTTCTACCTGGCCTATTGCGAAGGCGGCTTCCTGGAGCGGTCCATCGGCGTGTCCCATCTGCTGATGGCCCGCCCCGGCCACCCGTCGGGGGCCGTATGAGTCTCCTGCACTCCCTGGGTTGGGTGGCCCTGGTGGCCGCCGCGGTGATGACACTGGGCTGGCTGTGGCAGCGGCGCCACGAGAATGCGGGCATCGTCGACGTGCTGTGGTCGGCCTGCGTGGGCGGCAGCGCGATCCTGCTTGCTGTGCTGGGCGACGGCGCGTGGCAAGCGCGCACCACGCTGGCGGTGCTCGGCGGGTTGTGGGGCGCGCGCCTGGCGCTGCACCTGTGGCACCGCGTGCGCAGCGAGCCCGAGGACGGACGCTACCGCTACCTGCGCGAACACTGGCACGGGCATCAGGGCAAGTTCTTCCTGTTCTTCATGGCGCAGGCGCTGTTGGTGGTGCTGTTCGCCCTGCCCTTCGCCGCCGCGGCGCGCAGTCCGGTCGAAGCCGCATGGCCGTGGATCGTGCTGGCGGTGGCCATCTGGGTGGGCAGCGTGGCCGGCGAGGCCATCGCCGACCGCCAGCTGGCGCGCTTCCGCGCCGATCTCGCCAACCGCGGCAGGACCTGCCGCGAGGGCCTGTGGCGGTACTCGCGGCATCCCAACTACTTCTTCGAATGGCTGCACTGGTTCGCCTACGTCGCGTTGGCCGTCGGATCGCCCTGGCAGGGGTTGTCGTGGTGCGGGCCGGTGGTGATGTACGTATTCCTGCGCTGGATCAGCGGCATTCCCTATACCGAGGCGCAGGCGCTGCGCACCCGCGGCGACGAGTACCGCGAATACCAGCGCACCACGCCGATGCTGTTCCCCTGGTTTCCCAAATCCGCCACCAAGGAGGCGACACGATGAACGCGATGGTGGAAGAACTGGCGGCCGACCGGGCCGCTCCCGGCCTGCTGGGCCTGGCCGAGCGCGGCCTGTTGCCCGATGCGCTGATCCGCGCCGGCATCCGCCGGCTGTGCGCGCAGCGGCTGCGTGACGAAAGCAAGGGCGGCCAGGACGCGCAGTCGGCGCTGCTCGCGCATCGACTGCATGCGTTGCGCCAGGGCGCACTGGCCCTGCATACCGACGCCGCCAATCGGCAACACTACGAACTTCCTGCCGACTTCTTCCGTCATTGCCTCGGCGAGCGTCTGAAATACAGCAGTTGCTATTACCCCACCGGCGCCGAGACGCTGGACCAGGCCGAGGACGCCATGCTGGCCCTGTACGGCGAGCGCGCGGGCCTGGCCGACGGCCAGGACATCCTGGAGCTGGGCTGCGGCTGGGGCTCGCTGACGCTGTGGATGGCCGCGCGCTATCCGAACGCGCGCATCACCGCCGTGTCCAACTCCCACTCCCAGCGCCAATTCATCGAGGCGCGCTGCGCAGAGCGCGGCCTGCGCAACGTGCGCATCATCACCTGCGACGTGAACCAGCTTCAGCTGGAACCGCAGGCCTTCGACCGTTGCGTGTCGGTGGAGATGTTCGAGCACGTCAGCAACCACGCCGCCCTGATGCGCCGCATCCATGACGCGCTGCGGCCCGGCGGTACGCTGTTCGTGCATATCTTCGTGCACCGCCACCTGATGTATCCGTTCGAGACGCAGGGCGAGGACAACTGGATGGGCCGGCATTTCTTCACCGGCGGCATGATGCCGTCCGCCGACCTGCTGCTGTTCTTCCAGGACCATCTGCACCTGCAGGAACGCTGGCTGCTCGACGGCACCCACTACCAGCGCACCGCCAACCACTGGCTGGCCCATCACGATGCGCACCGCGACGAGGTGATGGGTGTGCTGCGCGAGGCGTACGGTGACGCCGCGCCTCTATGGAACCAGCGCTGGCGGATGTTCTGGATGGCCTGCGCCGAACTGTTCGGCTATCGCGACGGGCAGGAATGGCTGGTGGCCCACTATCGCTTCCAGCGCCCGGCGCAGGAGCACTGACATGCGTACCCTGCCGTTCGTGCTGCTCGCACTGATGATCGCCACCACCACCGCGGCCTGCCGCTCCGGCAGCGTCAAGCCGTCCATCCCCACGGCCGCACCGGTCGACGTGGACCGCTTCATGGGCGACTGGTACGTCATCGCGCATATCCCGTCGTTTCCCGAACGCGAGGCCTATGCCGCCGTGGAGTCGTACGCAAAACTGCCGGACGGCCGCATCCAGACCACGTTCCGATTCCGCAAGGGCGCGCTGGACGGACCGGAGAAGACGATGCATCCGATCGGCACGGTCACCCCCGGCACGGGCGGCGCGGTGTGGGGCATGCAGTTCATCTGGCCGATCCAGGCCGAGTACGTCATCGCGTACGTGGACGCCGACTACCAGCAGACGATCGTGGGACGCAGCAAACGCGACTATGTGTGGCTGATGGCGCGCACGCCGCGGATTCCGGAGGCGGATTACCAGGCGCGCGTCCGCCAGATCGAAGCGCTGGGCTACGACGTGTCGAAGCTGCGCCGCGTACCGCACTGAGCAAACGACGGCTCCGCTGCAACGACTCGCGAACGGGTCGCACGCTAACATGCAGTCTCCCGCCGCAACGGAACACCGCATGTCGTTCTCGGATCCAGACGCCGTCGCCCGCTACGCCCAGGGCCCCATCCGGCAGGTGCCCGGTTTCCACGGGATGCAACAGATGGCGCGGATCCTGCTTGCCGAACGCGTGCCCGACGATGGCCACGTACTGGTGCTGGGTGCCGGTGGCGGGCTGGAACTGAAAGCGTTCGCCGACGCGCAGCCCGGCTGGCGTTTCACGGGCGTCGATCCGTCGGCCGAGATGTTGAAGCTGGCCACCACCACCCTCGGGCCGCTGGCGCCGCGCGCTGCGCTGGTCGAGGGTCACATCGATGATGCACCGTTTGGTCCGTTCGATGGCGCGACCTGCCTGCTGACCCTGCATTTCCTGCCGGCGGAACAGCGACTGCACACGCTGACCGAAGTGCGCCGACGGCTCGCCCCCGGCGCACCGTTCATCGTCGCCCACCACAGCGTTGACGATACGGCGGACAAGCGCCAGAGCTGGCTCTCGCGCTACGCCGCCTTCGCGGTCGCGTCCGGCATCCCGGCGGCGAACATGGTCAACGCCACCGCCGCCATCGACGCGCGTCTGCCACTGCTCTCGCCCGCGCAGGACGAAGCGCTGCTGGGACAGGCAGGGTTTGTCGATATCGAGCTGTTCTATGCCGGATTCACCTTCCGCGGCTGGGTGGCACGCACGCCTGATTGACCCCGACGCAGTCGGCCATCGCCACCCCCGTCGCAGCGCCAAGGGAGCCGTGGCCGGCCAGCGTGGGGACTGTCCGGCATGTTCCTGTCGCGCAAACGTGGCCTCGCAGGCTGCCCGCAGGAGTCAGTGACCCGCGCTGAACCCGGCCTTCCCGTCCCTGTGCGTGCCCAACTGGTCCACCAGCGATTCACTGGCCTGGTTGAGGCCGACCACCTCCACTTCCGCCCCATGCTTGCGCATCTTCAACACCACGCGGTCCAGCGCCGCGACTGCACTGGTATCCCAGAAGTGGGTCTCGGTCAGGTCGATGACCACCTTCTTCGTCGCATGCAGGTAGTCGAAGCTGTTCGTGAACTGGATCGCGGAGGCGAAGAACACCTGGCCCCGCACCTTGTAGACGCGGGTGTCGTCGGCCACATCCTCATCGTCCACCTTCAGCATCGCGCTCACCCGTCGGGTGAACGACAGCGCGGTCAGCAACACGCCCGTCAGCACGCCCTTGGCGAGATCGTGGGTGGCCACGGTAACGACGACCGTACCGATCATGATCAGGTTCGCGGTCCGGGGATGGGTCTTAAGCTCGGCGAAACTCTTCCAGTGGAAGGTGCCGATGCTGACCATGATCATCACCGCGACCAGCGCCGCCATCGGAATCCTCGATACCCACTCCGACGCGTAGACCACCAACAACAGCAGCACGGTGCCGGCAATGAAGCACGACAGCCTTCCGCGGCCACCGGAAGACACGTTGATCACCGACTGGCCGATCATCGCGCACCCCGCCATGCCGCCGAAGAAGCCGGTGACGATGTTGGCCGCGCCCTGGCCCGCGCACTCGCGGCGCCTATCGGTCGGCGTATCCGTCATGTCCTCGACGATCTGCGCCGTCATCAGCGATTCCAGCAGGCCGACGACCGCCAGCGTCGCGGACACCGGCAGCAGGATCTTCAGCGTATCGAGCGTCCACGGGATGTCCGGGAACAGGAACACCGGCAGGCTGTCCGGCAGTTCGCCCATGTCGCCGACGGTGCGGATGTCCAGGCCGAGCCAGATGCAGACGAGGGTCAGCACCACGATCGCGACCAGCGGCGAAGGCACCACTTTCGTCGCGCGGGGCAGCAGGTAGATGATGGCCAGCCCGGCCGCGCACACCGCGTACACCGTCCACGGCATACCGATCAATTCCGGCAACTGCGCCAGGAAGATCAGGATGGCCAGCGCATTGACGAAGCCCACCACCACCGATCGCGATACGAAGCGCATCAGCGAATTGAGGCGCAACGCCGCCGCGACGATCTGCAGCAGACCCGCCAGGATGGTCGCGGCAAACAGGTGCTGCAGCCCATGGTCCCTGACCAGGTCCACCATCACGAGCGCCATGGCACCGGTGGCGGCCGAGATCATGCCCGGCCGCCCGCCGGCGATGGCCGTGATCACCGCGATGCAGAAGGATGCGTACAACCCGATCTTCGGATCCACGCCGGCAATGATGGAGAACGCGATGGCCTCCGGAATGAGAGCCAGCGCGACGAGGACGCCGGAAAGAATGTCGCCACGGACATTGCCGAACCACTGCTCGCGCAGCGGATAGTTGACAGACATGGGGGACTCCTGCGCGCCGCCGAAGGCGCGTTGCATGGTGGCGTAAAAGACAAGAACCCTTCGGCCGCCGGAAGATCGGCAGCTTCATGCATCAAGGAAGGGTCAGGGCGGCGTCATCGAAGTATCAGGACCAGCGCGGTGCACGCATTCTATGGCAGTGCAATAACCCGCTCAACACACGGCGAGCGGTTACGCCTCGCGCCAGGTCCATTCCACGCGACGTGGTCGCGCCGATGCCGGCTGGCAACGTCTGGTGCATGTTGGGGTTCGCGCGCTCCCCCCAACACACGGCCGATACGCGTCTACAGGAGCGGATCAGGTCGGCGCGAACCCACGCGTGGCCTTCTTCTCGCTCTTCTCGGCGCGCTTTTCCTTCATCGTCTTCGCCGGCTTTTTCTTCTGCTCTTTCTTTTTGTCGAGGCCCTTGGCCATCACGTGTACTCCCATGGTCGTTGCGACCGCCGGGAGCATGACACATCCGGGGCGCCAGGGAGGTGAGGCTGCATGGGGTCAGCCGACGCAAGGCATAGCGCTCGCGAGGGAACCCGCCTGCCCGCCTACAGCGCCATGCCGGGGTGCCAGCCGCTACGGGCCAGGAAGGCGCGGGCGTCGTCCATCTCCAGGATCTCGCGCAGCGCCTGGCGCTTGTCGGACGCGTTGCGGTAATAGGCCTTGGCGATCCGGTAACCGACCCAGTAGCCCAGGTCCCCGGGCTGCTCCGGCGTGGTGTTGTAGACCCAGTCCTTGAGCTCGGTCTTGTCGATGTCTGCGGCGAAACGGGTTTCGATCTCCTGTTCGCGGCCTGCCACCATCGCTGCAGTGCGACCGTAGGCGATCCCGCCCGCCACCTGTTCGCCGACGAATTCGGCGATGCCCTCGAGCAGCGAGATTTCCAGTACCGTCGGCGCGGGCTTGTCGCTCAGTTTGTGCGCGTTGACCTGCTGCACATGGACGTATTCGTGCGCGAGGACGTAGACGATCCTGTCCTCGGGGTCGGCATTGAGCCAGTCCGCGTCGCACAGCGCCTCCAGGCCCACCTGGATGCCGGTATCGGGGGCGCCGATGGCGATCGGTTTGCCGCGACCGATGGCGATGGTCACCGGCGGGAAGCGCGCCTCGCCATACAGTCCGCCGAGGTCGCGCAGGGCCTTCTCGAGCCGCGCGCGCGCCTGCGGCAGCACGGCCAGGCAGCGGCGCGCATCGGCATAGAGCGCGGGATCGCGTGCCACGGCATCCGCAATGCGTTGCCCCGTGGTGTTGCGCAGACGGGCGAACAGGCGCAGCCCTTCCGAACCCTGCTCCAGGTAATCGCGCTGCAGTTGCGCAGCCGTCGGCTTTCCGCCCGCCGCATCGTAGACGCGGTAGAACAGCGCCACGTCATCGGTCTGCACGACGGCGCCTGCCGCGGCGACAGTCGGTGCATCCACTTCCGCCGCAGCGGAAAGGTCCGCCTGCGTGCCCAGTACTGCCAGCAACAGCATGGCAGTGGCCCGCACACGCGTGAAGGCAAATCCTGGCAATGGACCGCGCTGGATCATCCTGCTGAAGTTCCACTGGGGTGCCACACGCATCGGTTCCGGTCCCGTTTCGATTTCGTGTGCCGATTCTGACCGCTGGACCCGCCTCCGGCCAACGGGTCACCGCGCTGCGATAGCTAAAGCGCTAGACGGACAGCAACGCAGAGAAGAAGCCCGCTCCCATCCACACGGCGAACGCCGCCATGGCCGCGATGAGCCTGAGTTCGTCGGAGCGGACGACCGCGCAACCTGCGAGCAGCAGGACGACGACCACGGTGCACGCGCCGTAGGCGACGAGCATGTGCCTACCCCAAACCAGAAGAGCCGGTGGCCCGAGAAGCCCCATGTGCCAGATGGTCTTGACGGGAAGCCAGTCGGGTCGGAAGAAGGCCACAAGACTGAGGCCGCCATACACCATCAGCACCGGAAGCAGCACAACGACTGCGACTCGAACAGCAAAGGGATGGCGTTGTGTTCCTGACGTGAGCAAGCATTCACTCCTTCGGAAACTGGCGCAATCTAGCATCGGCTCACAGGGTACTGGATGCGCGTCCGCCTCGCGTGCAGCCCCGCCTCACCGCACGGCCAGCGCCACCGCATCCGCACCCGCCGGGAAATGCAGTTGCCCGGTGGTGTCGTTCACGGCGCGCCACACGCCTTCAGCGACGTCGGCCTCGGTGGTCACCGCGGTGATGCTGCCCAGCCCGGCAAATACGCTATGGGCGAAGGGCTCGTACGCCTCGGGGATGAGGCCCTGCATGCGCTGCTGGCCATTGGCGGTGAACCGGGTGGAAGGACCATAGCCGGGCTCCACCAGCTTGACCCGCACATCGAAGGCCTTGAGTTCGTGTTCCAGCGATGCGGTGAAACCTTCGACTGCGGTCTTGCTGGCGGTATACGCCGCCACCAGCGGGAACGGTGCCAGCGTAGCGCTGGAGGTGACGTTCACGATGACGCCTGCCCGGCGTTCGCGGAACTGCGGGATGAAAGCCTGGCACATGGCCATAAGTCCGAAGGTGTTGGTTTCGAATACCTCGCGCACGGTGTCCATGGGCGTGGCTTCGAATGCACCGAACAGGCCGATGCCGGCATTGTTGACCAGCGCGTCGATGGGACCCGCGGCCTGCACGGCGCTGGCGATGCTGTCCGGCCGGGTGACATCCAGCGCGAGCACGCGCAGATGGGGTGAAGCGGGGAGCAGGTCTTCGCGCGGATGCCGCTGGGTGGCGATGACGCGCCAGCCCTGCGCGAGGAAGTGGCGGGCGGTTTCCAGGCCGTAGCCGGACGAGCAGCCGGTGATCAGGACGGTCTTCATTTCGTTCTCCGAGGGTGAGTTGACTCGGCGGGAACGATAGGCCAGCCTTTCCGGATGATCGATAACGCATCGTCCTGTTTGTTTTAGCCAGAGTCCGGAATGGGAGATCCACTTTCCGACGTCGTCCAGCTGCTGCATCCGCAGGCGGTCTTTGCCAACGTCATCAGCGGCAAGGGCAACTGGGCCGTGCGGTATGCCGACTACGGCCAGCCCGGCTTCTGCATCGTGCTGGAAGGCAGCGCGCGACTGGCCGTGGATGGGCACGCCCCCATTACCATCAGCGCGGGCGACTTCGTGCTGCTGCCGACCACGCCCGCCTTCACGCTTTCCGGCTTCGTGCCGGCGCCACAGGTCTTCGTCGATCCCAGCGTTGTGCCCGGAGGACACGGCGAACTGCGTCATGGCGATCCGGACGGCCCTCCGGACATGCGCTCGCTGGGTGGCGCCTTCCTGTTCGACACGAAGGACGCCGCGCTGCTGGTATCGCTGCTGCCCACGGTGGTCCATGTGCAGGGTTCGCAGCGGCTCATGCAACTGGTGCAGATGGTCGGCGAAGAATACGCACAGCAGCAGCCGGGCAATGCGTACATGCTGTCCCGGCTGGTCGAGATGCTGCTGGTGGAAGCCATGCGTTCGACGACCGCGGGAAACGCGCCTCCCGGCCTGCTGCGCGGACTGGGCGATGAGCGGCTGGCGATGGCGCTCAAGCAGATCCATGCGCGCATCGCGCATGGGTGGACCGTGGGCGAGCTGGCGAAGGCCGCCGCGCTCTCACGCTCGACGTTCTTCGAACGTTTCACCCGCACCGTCGGCGTGCCACCGATGGAATACGTGCTGGCGTGGCGCATGGAAGTCGCGAAGGAATTGCTCAGGCGCGACGGCCTCAGCGTGGCCGAAGTGGCCGAGCGCGTCGGCTACGGCTCGACCAGCACGTTCAGCGTGGCCTTCAGCCGGCATGTGGGCGAACCGCCCAGCCGGTATGCAGACGGGCCGTGAAGCGTCTAGGCACAGGGAAATGCATCTGCTTCGGACTGGCGTACGAACCGCGTCGCCGCGACACCCCTACCGACCCGCGCGTCGCGCTTCCCAGAATGCCGCATCGTCGCCCGCTTCCTGTTTCAGCCACCCGCAGAACGCGGTGATCGCGGCGCGCGGGCGCGCATCGTCCCGTCGCACCAGCCAGAAAGCGTATGCGTTGGGCAGGCTGCGCTCGAAGGGCGGGAGCAGGCGGCCATGGAGCACGTCTTCCTTCACCAGGGGCGCGATGCCCAGCGCGATGCCATGGCCAGCGATGGCCGCTTCCTGCGCCAGGTAGATGCTGGCGAAGACCGGGCCGCGACCTGCATCGACACCCTCGACACCGGCGGCTTGCAGCCAGTCGGCCCATTGGGGCACACCGGGCCGGCCCAGCGCGCTTTCGTCATGCAGCAGCGTCTGCTGTCGCAGGTCGTCGAGCCGCGACAGCGCCAACGATGCCGCACAGACGGGAAATGCCGGCGCCTCCATCAGCCGTTCTGCATGCAGGCCCGCATATCCGCCGGGTCCGTAGCGGATGGCGACATCGACACCGCGCGCGAAGTCGGCCGGCTCGTTGCCGGTTTCGATACGCACGCGGATATCGGGGAACGCGTGATGGAAGCGGTGCAGCCGCGGCGCCAGCCACTTGGCGGCGAATGATTCCAGCGTGCTTATGCGCAGATCCGCCGATGCGTGCGATGTCACGCGGTCCAGCGCCAGGTCCAGTTGCCCGAAGATGTCGCCCAATGCAGCCGCCAGCGCCTTGCCTTCGACGGTGAGTTCCACCGAGCGATTGCCGCGATGGAACAGGGTGATGCCCAGATACGTCTCGAGGTGCTTGACCTGATGGCTGACCGCCGCTGGCGTGACGAACAACTGCTGCGCGGCCGTGTTGAAACTCAGGTTCCGTGCCGCCGCTTCGAACGTGCGTAGCGCATTGAGTGGCGCGGGATGACGGGGCTTCACGAGCACCTGGGCGAAGGGGAGTCGGCCGGCATCGTATCGCGTTACTTTTTCTGAAGCGAACGACAAAACAACTCGTTTGTCGCCACTGCGGTCGTTGGCCACCATGTCGCCACCCACGGCAAGGCGACCCTCGTGAAGTTCGAAGAAGTGCATACCGACGTGCTGATGTTTGTCGGCGATGACGTGCAATCCGTCGCCACCGCGTTCATCGATGGCGATGACGTGCTGCTGGTCGATTCGCTGGGCAGTGCGCAGGACGCTGGCCGCCTGCGCGACGTGCTTTGCGGGCAGTTGGGCAAGACCGTGCGCCTGCTCGCCGCCACCCATTTCATGAGCGACCACATCGCCGGCATGTCGCTGTTTCCCGACGCGTTGACGATGGCCCACCGGCATCATCGCCATGCCTACCTCTCGCAGAACCGCCGCGTGGATGCGCTCTACCGGGAGCCGGACATGGTGTTCGACAACATGGCCATCCGCTGGGGCGCGCATGCCCTGCGCTTTCTCCACAACCCGGGCAAGACGATGGACCACCTGAGCGTGGACGTGCCCACGGCGGACCTGGTCTGCGCGGGTGACAACATCGTCGGCAACATCGTCTACCTGTCGAAGGCCGATCCTGCCCTGCTCCGCGCCGCCATCGGGCGGATGCGCCAGTTCGGCCGCGGGACGGTGATAGGCGGACACATTGGCAGGTTCGATGCGATGGTGCTCGACAATGCCCTGCACTATCTCGACCAGCTGCAGGATGCCGTGCTCCGCTACCGCACCCAGGTATCGGAGACGGAAGCCGATGACCGGATCGCGACGATCCGCATCGAGGATTGCCTCGCACCGGGCGTGGTGCCGACGGCGTTCGAACGCGAGTGGCATGGGCACAATCTCGAGGTCATCACGTCGCAGGCGATCTTCGCACTGGATGCCTTCCTCGCATCCCGGGAGATGCACGCATGAACGGTGGTCCGCACATGGAAGGCCGCAGGCGGTTCCTCGCGGGTTGCGTGGCCGCATCCGCCGCGGCGCTGCTGCCTTCGGGCAGCCTGCTGGCGTCAGGTCCAGCACCCACGCTCCGCGTCCAGCGCCTGGCGTGGGCCGGCATCCGCCTGCAGTTGCCTCAGGCGACCTTGTTCATCGATCCCCTGGTCAACCCGGACGCCTGGGGAACGGCGCTCGGTGACGGGCTGGTGCCGGTGGATGACAGCGTGGGCGAGACCAGCGTGCTGATCACCCATACGCATTCGGACCACTTCGATGCGCTCGCCGTGGCGGATGCGCTCGGCCGCGGCGGCATGCTCGCCTATCCGGCAGGGACACAGCCGTTGCCGATGCCGGCCGGCGCACGCGCGAGACCGAGCGCGCTGTGGGAACCCCAGTTGCTGGGCGACTTCACCGCCACGCCGGTACCTGCGTCGGACGGGTATGGCGACACCCAGGTGTCGTGGGTGGTCGCTGCCGGCGGACGCCGCATCTTCCATGGGGGCGACACGCTATGGCACGGCCACTGGTGGCGCATCGGCCGCCAGTTCGGGCCGTTCGATGCGGTCTTCCTCCCGATCAACGGCGCGCGATTCGGCTGGCGACAACCGGTCAGCGGCCAGCCGGGTGTGCTGACACCCGAGCAGGCGGTCGCAGCCGCCACCATCATGGGCGCACGCACGCTGGTGCCCATCCACTACGGCGTCACCGGCATGAAGGAATACGTGGAAGCGGACGACGCGCTCGATCGGCTGCGATCAGCGGCGCGCGACAGATCGGTGGACGTCCAACCGGTGGCCCCCGGCGACTGGGTGGTCTGGCGTGCCTGACCCGATGCCGGCGCGACGCTGCTGCAGACCTTCGCGCGGCTGATTGAATTAGTTTCCGGACCTGTTCACTGAACAGACTGGACGCAGAAATGCCGAGGAGACGGATCCCCGCTGTATGGGAGGCACGGCATTGTGCTGCACCTCATAAGAAAACAGGTCAGGCCACGAACAGCGCCATCCGCTGCGCTGCCGCGCACACCAGAGGCGACACGCCGAAGCGCCCTTTACCGGCGGGCGGACCGCGCGCGTCTTCCGTCGCTGCGTTGCGCAGCCGCACGACTTTGCGCGAACTCCGGGAACGTCTCCTCGAGCGAGTCCTTGTCCGGGAGGATGTAGAACACCCCGCCCTTCTCGAACGTCGGCTGCATGATCCGCTCGTAGAACTCGGGCGATACATTGATGCAGCCGTGCGTGATGCGATTGTCATCGGGCGTGGGCGATGCGAGGCGTTCTTCACGCTTCTCGGCCGGGACGCCGGTGGCGGTCGGGTGGATGGAGACCGCGGAATCGTAGTCCACCCACAGTACGCGTCCCGCGTCGATGGACGGACCAAAACCACCTACGAAGCGACCAGCAGGCGTCGTGCGATCCCGGCCTGGAATCTCGCGAAGCGCGAGACCTGCGACACCGGGGGCCGTGTGGTCGCCGACCGCCGAGCCGAAGAGCCCAGGGGCCGCGCCGCGAGGCCGCCCATCACCGCCGAACACCAGGATCTGCGCAGATGCCTTGTCGATGATCGCGAAGGGATAGCCCTGGCTGTCCTTGGTGGCGACGATCCAGCCAGCAAGCTCGATCACCGTCCCGGAGACGTCCTGGCCTTCCGGAAGCTGGTCGGCGACGGCCGCCGCTTGCTGGGTATCAAGCTCGGTCTTGGGCGCAGCGGAGCTCGCGAACGCCAGCGTCAGCAGCAGCGCGCAAGAGCAGGCGCGGATAGCGGGGTGTAGGCACGTACGAATGGCGCAGTTCCTCAAAACAAAACAGTATCAAGCCAGAGCCCGGCGGCCAGCAGCGGCCACCGGATTCCAGGCCTCACGATTCGTCACGAACCGTGCAAGCGCGATCAGCCGCGCGGCACGCGGCGCGGCGCCGCTTCTAGCTGCCGCACGCGGCCTTCGATCTGATCCAGGCGCTGGTTGGCCTGCTGCGCGGACTGATTCGCGGCGTCGGCGCTCTGGGCCGCGCCCTGCACCTTCGTGTCGAGCTGATCGAGTCGCGAGTTGATCCCTGCGAACTCGTCGTCGTAAGTGGCGCAGCCGCTGAGAGCTGCGCCTGCCACCATCGCCACACCGAGCACACGCGCCGTCGTCATGAATCGCTTGTTGGTAAACATTCCAATCCTCCTTCGTCTGGGAGCTGGGAATATAGCGGCCTTTCCGGCCGGTGCTGCAACGTATCTTCAGCCTGGATTGGCGTACGTGGACGCAGCGTGAAATTGCGGGAAATTTTGCGTATTCCGACGCGAATCCATCGATTCCAAGGATGGAGTTGCAGGACGTGATCGACGATCACATCGTATCCGTGCCGCCGATCCCACCCTGGGTCGTGGACAGCCGCGGCTTTTCATCCAACAGCCTGCCGATCATCGTCCGCCGGACCAGCACGTGATGGCGGGCGAACGACACGGGCAGCGTGGCGATGAGTAAGGGCATGAGCTCAACAATCGGACCGGCCACGTTTCCCGAACCCCATTTTGCGACTGATGAAGTGTTTCTCGCGAAGTGATTGGAACCACGCCACGACCACATGCAGCAGCACCAGCCCCAACAGCATCCAGGCCCCATAGACATGCACATACCAGGCCACCGCACGACCCGTCTCATCATCAGGAGGCACGAACAGCGCAGGCACCTGGATCCCCGCGCACAACGTGCGATCCGCCCCCATCCACACCCAGATGACGTGCCCACTGACAGGTAGCGCGAGGATCAGCAAATAGAGAAGGCCGTGCACCGCGCTTTTGGCGTACCTACGCCAGCGCGGCATGTACTCTTCCGACATCGGCAGCGCGAGCCGCAGGGTGAGGCGCACCAGCATCAGGCCCAGGATCAGGACGCCGAGACGGAAATGGACCGACAGCAAGGCATCGGAGGTCGTTCGCGTCGTCCAGTGCTCCGCTGCGAATCCGAGCATGAGCTGCACCGCCAGCAGGAAGGCCAAACCCCAATGGAGCACACGCAGGGCGAGCGGATGCCGTTTCGAAGGCTGCTCGCTCATGGCCTGCATGTCGGATACCCGGGAATATTGCGGCCGAGCACGATGTCGCGCCGTGCCTGCCAGCCGCCCGCGACGCGCCGTGGCGTCACGATCCCGCTGCCGCCTCGCCCCTGATCGGCCTTCCGGACAGTCGCTGGCGTCAGGTGCGGGTCGTCCCGGAACAGGACGTCGTCGATGTAGTAGAGCGCGCAGCCAGGCTCGATGACGTATAGGTGGATGTGTTGCGGCATGGTCGTGCCCGGATAGCTGCCGGGACGCACGGTGAGGAACGTGTACCAGCCCCCGGCATCACTGGTGGCCCAGGCGCGCAGGCGGCCGTGTCGCCGGATGCCAGCGTCGCGGCTCGAGCGCTCCCCCGGATATACCCCGCCTTGGTTCGTCTGGTGCGCATACACGATCACGCCGCCGCGCGGATGTCCGGCGGCATCGAGGACCCGTCCGGTCAAGCGCAAAGGCTGGCCCGGTTCTCCGTCGGGTGCCAGCAGGGCCGTGGCCGGTGGATGGGCTGGCAACCCAATGAGTGGCACCTCGCAATCCTCGCAAGGCAGACCGACGATGGGCGTGGCCGCACCCGCTGGCGTGCTGGCGAGGAACAGCCACAATGCCATTGCCAGCTTGAAGCGGAAGACGGGGATGAAGGGCGGGTACGCAAGACGTGGCATCGGGATCTCCGGCGGGATGTGCTCGGGAAGAGCACGCTTCGGACGGTTCCGTTAACGACGACTCGCGTGTTAACACTCCGCTTCCTTTGGCCCTCCCGCTCTCACGACCCTCCAGACAATGAGGCCATGAGGGCCGCTCTCGATCCCACTGACATCGCCGGTCATGTGCAGGACGCCCGCCGGGGGTCGCAGACCGCCTATGCCTGGCTCCATCGCACGTTCGCGCCGCTCGTATACGCCACCCATCTGGGCATGACCTCGCGTGCGCGAGCGGAGGAGCTGACCCAGGAAACGTTCGTCATCGCCTTCGGCAGGCTGGACCAGTTGCGCGACGCGGCGAGCTTTGGCCCCTGGATCGCCATGATCGCCCGCCGGAATCGACCGCATGGAGACATGGACGAGCGGGATCTGGCGGAAGCCGACGAGCCCGCCTGGACCGGCACGGGTCCCGAATCGATGGCACAGGCAGATGAAGCACTGCGCGCGATCCGGCGGCTTCCCGAGGCCTACCGCGAGACCCTGATCCTTCGCCTGGTTGAAGGCTTGAGTGGCCCCGAGATCGCCAACCTCACCGGACTGAAGCCGCCGTCGGTTCGCGTGAATCTCCATCGCGGCATGGCCCAGTTGCGTCAGGCTCTGGGGATCGCCGCAGAGGACAAGGATAAGGATGATGCCCGAGACACCTGATCCGTTGTGGGATCCCGACCTGCCCGGCGACGAAGTGCTGCAGCGCCTGACGTCGCTGCTCGGCGCTTACCGTTACGCCCCCCACCGCGACCATGCGTGGTCGATACGGCCGGTGCGTGTTCCCCGCGCACGCAGGCGTCGAATGATGCTTGCAGGCGTCGCGGCGCTGGCCGCATGCGTAGCAGGCCTTGCAGTCTGGATGCCGTGGCGTCTGCAGTGGCAGGATCACCGGTCGTGGGGCGTCGACACGGCCGCCGTGTCCCTGCCCGCCGATCTGGATGTGGGTGCCACGCTGACAACCGACGCCAGCGAGGCGGCGATGGTGAAAGTGGCTCGCATCGGTCGGATGGAAGTGATGCCAGGCACGCGGGTGAAACTGCTGGATACCCGCGCGGGCCATCATCGCCTGGAATTGGTGAGCGGACGCGTGCGTGCCCGCATCTGGGCGCCCCCTGGATATTTCGCCATTGCAGCCGGTGCCAGCGAAACCATCGACCTGGGATGTGAATTCGAAATGGACCGCGACCTGCACGGCAACGGCACGATCCATGTCACCAGTGGCTGGATCATGCACCGGGTAAAAGGGCAGGAAACACTTGTCCCCGCTGGATCGACCGTGACGTTCACGGCTGAGCGCGCGGGAATTCCTCATGCAACCACAGCATCGGCCGAGTTCCGGTCCGCTGTCGATCAGCTCGACAGTGCGATGGCACAAGACATGCGCGTGCCCGATATCGAGCAATACGTTGCCGATCAGGCAGCGCCCTCAAACAGCTTTGCTTTGCTCAGCCTGCTGACCCGCTATCCGGCGCTCGCCTCAGGGCCGGTCTACCCGAAACTGGCCGCGTTTCTGGGAGAACCCGGCGAAGCCCGACATCGTGAAGCTTGGTCGCGCGGGAGCGTGCATGCAATGAACCTCTGGTGGGAACAGATGCCCCGCCCCCCCAAGGCCTGGTGGCTCAACTGGCGGGATGCCTTGGGCTGAGTATCCAGAGGTGTCCGCGTTCGGAAGCGGACATCAGCCGGGCCATCCCGAATGGATGACCCCTTCAATCCGCCTGTGGACCGCTAATACCTGGCAACGAGTGGACGGGCTAGAGCCGGGCGGCGTCGGCGCGGGCGCGGATGTCGGCGAAGGTGTCGTCGTGGACGATCCTGCCGTCTTCCCAAATCGTCACCATCGCGTCATCGAAGCCCAACGGCTTCTCGACCTCGGCTAATGACTCGGCCTCGACCGATACCGGGACTGTACGGAAGTTGCCGTACTCGCGGTGTTGGAGCAGGGTCATGCGCCCCCGCTTGCTCTGCTTGCCCTTGTCAGTCACCGGATCCTTGTAAACATCGATCCACTCACCGTTGACGCGGGCGGCCGAGCATTTGAGCGCGAACTTCTGGGTATCGCGATCCAGTCGCTGCAACAGGGCTCCCCCCATACCGAAGGCCACGTTGTCGGTCGCGTAACCGGCGCTGGTGATGCGTTCCAGGATGGCGCGGATACTGGTCGGGTTGATGCCATCGCCCTGGATCACCCGGACGTAGTTGAGCACCTTGTAGCCTTTGCCGTTGACCGTATGGCCGAAGGCTTCGTCCAGCAGCTCAAGGCATTGGTGCACCACCGCCACGGGATCGCCCGAGTCGGGCCGAATGACGACCGTGGCACCCGAGTCGATGACTTCCTGTCGGAGCGTCTTGCCCCAGTGTTCCTTGATGGCGTGATAGATATCGTAGCTGTCCGATACGACCGCCACGATAGAGCCCGGCTTGGCGAACTGGGTCAGCATGTTGCGGTAGGCCTGCACCTCATTCTCGCGGCCCCAGCTGGTGATCGTGCTGTGCTCGGCGGCCGGGATGGAGTAGCCGGCCATCGGCTCGTGGTAGTAGGCCTTGGCGAGTTGCAGGCCGGAGACCGTATCGGTCCCCAGGAAATTGACCAGGTGCGCTGCGCCACCGATGGCAGCCGACTCCACACTGGAAACGCCGCGGCTGCCGAAGTCATGCAGTTTGAAGGGCAGCTGGCCTTCCGGATCGTCGCTGGTGCGCTCCAGGAACTGACGGATGGTCTGCTTGGCGTGCCAGCTGATGGTCGCCACCGTCACCGGATACCAGATGCGCAGCAGCATGGTCTCGAGATAGGACGGCGCCCAATAGGCTTGAGGATCGGTCGACTCGATGGTCATAAGCGCGTTATGCGTTGGCACTACGGTGCCCTCAGGCACGGCGCGAATGCGGATCGGTAGCAGGCCACGGTGGTGGTCGACGATGTATCGCCAGCCGGCCTCGTTGAACGGTTCGCCGTGGGCGGCGAACAGGTCGCGTGCCTCGTCCACGTCGGCATGGGTGATCGGCTTGGCCAGATACTCCTTCAGGATGGCCTGCAGGCCGAAGAAAACGGTGCGGTCGTAGGTGCCGCCGCGCGATTCCACGTAGAAGAAGGTGGCATCGGTGCCAGGCGGGTACTGCAGCCAGTGGCTGGCCTTGTAGCTGTCGGTATTGAGGAGAAGATTGTTGAGGCATTGCATGACGGAAGCTCCTTCGCGTCGCGTGAAGCCGGCGGTCTATCCACCAGCGGGAAAGGTCGGGATCAGCCCCGGCCCAGGAAGAACTCCAGAATGTGCAGGTGGTCTTCGAACAACTTGGGACCCATGTCCAGCGCTTCACTGACCGGGATCCAGCGGGCTTTGTCGGCGTCATCGCCACCACGTACCTCTGGCAGCTCACCGGCCGGGAAGTCGAAGTGGAAGGCGTGGGTGATCGTGCGGCCGCGTTGGCTGCGCTCGGGGTGGTCGAACACGTGCTGATCCTTCAGCGACCCCTTCAGTACCCGGACCGGGATCTTGAGGCGCGTCTCCTCCCGTAGCTCGCGCAGGCAGGAGTCCAGCAGACCCTCGTGCTGGCCGACGAAGCCACCCGGCAGCGCCCACAGGCCCTTGCCGGGTTCGGCGCGGCGGCGTACCAGCAGCACGTGGCCCGAATGCACCACCACCGCATCGGTGGTAACGAACGTGGGCGCGTAGGGAGCGTCCTTCCAGGCCGCCTTGTAGTGCTCGATGAACTGGTACTCGGCCACCAGCTGGCCGTAGGACGGTGAGCTCTTGCGGAAGGCTTCCAGCATGTCGTACACCGGCGCAGGCACATTGCCACGCAGCATCAGCAGGGCGCCGTGGAAATCGATGGTGCCGGCTTCAAACAAGTAACGGCGCAACTCGGTGGCCGACAGGGTCTCGGTGTGCTGCACGTCCACCAGCGGCCATTGCGGGAACTCGCGCAGGTAATAGCTGGAGGCGTCCTTGTCCATGCCGACCAAGCCCACTTTGGCCTCGGCATCTCCGCCGTCCGTCCGAATCGCCTCCGCCACGGTGCGTTGGACGCCAGCGATCCACTGGGCCTCATTGTAGAGGTGGTCACGCAGTGGACGGATCAGCAGGCGATCGGCTGACCCATCAAGGGCAGCCTGGATCATCACGGCACGTTCGGCCACGGTCCAAGGATTGCGGAGGCTGCGGGGGGTATCGGCAGAGCCGACGAGGAAGATCAGTTTCTTGGCGCGACTCAGTGCGAGGCGGGCAACGGCGGCGTGGCCGTTATGGAAGGGCTCGAAACGCCCGATGAAGACCAGATAGTCGTATTCCATGAGAATCCCTCATGTCGTTGTGCGTGCCTTGGGTCTGTCCCTTGGCTGCCTAAAATCCTACGCCTGCCATAGCCGGAGTCAAGTGCCTGCCCTGTAGGGAAAGAAGGGTGGATGTCCGCTTCCGGCCGGGATTGGGGGGCGTACCACGACGATCAGCGTCGTTCGCCATGGAGTGCCCGTCGACAGGTTTGGGACGTCGGTTGCAACGTGCTTGATGTCTGCGAAGGAGCCGTCGTGCTCACCAGGAAAGACGGGCGGTTACGTGTGCCTCGTCCACGTGCAGCGAGAATTCCCAGCCGTTGCGCTCACACAGCCGCTGGACGATGCCCAGCCCTAGGCCATGCCCGTTGGAAACGAGGCCGGCCGGCGTGAGCCGACCCACTTCGTCACCGCCCAACCGGTTGGTAACCAGCAGCTCGTGCTGCTTGAGGAGAACCGTGATCGGCCCCTGCCCGCCGGGTGTTTGCTCGAACGCGTTCCTAACCAGGTTGGTGACGGCGATGAGGAACGCCTGTGGATGCCCTCGAACGACGGGTGCCGCAAGACTTTCGACGTCGACCTCGACGCGCTTGCCGTTCAGCAGGTAGCGCTGCTGGTCGATCGCCCGGCTCACCAAGGGCGCGACCGGGAACTGTTCGTCATACAGCCCGTCGTCTGCTTCGCGTGCGATGCACAGGAACATCTCGATGGTGGATTTCATCTCCAGCGTCGCCCGTCGGATCCGATCCACCGCCTTCACGTCTTCAGCTGACAGATCGCTCTGCTCCAGCAGCTCGATCGCACCCGTGATCACGGTGACGGGTGTCCGCAACTCGTGGCTGGCGGAACCGGTGAAGTCCCGCTCGCGCACGATGAACGCGCTGATACGCGCGAGCGTCTTCTCGATGGCACCGGCGAGGACGCCGACTTCGTCCGTTCCGAACCGGCTGGACTCGATGAGCTTGTGGTCTCCCGCCGACAGATGCTCCAGGTCGATGCCCGCGACCACGTCGGCGAGCTCCACCACCGGGGCGACCGCTCTCCGCATCACCAGGACGCCCAGCCCGAACCCCAGCGCGCCGAGCACGCCCACGACAGCGGTGATGACGAGCAGCCACCACCAGTCCTCGGAGGATGCCGCCTCGATCCCGGCGACATCGAACACCGCGAAGGCGCGCCCGGTTGCATTGTCGGCGGGGACGACGGCGACATGCAGCTCTTCGGCGACGAACTCGTACACGCCCTCGTCAGGGCCTGCCTGCGCCCATTCCTTCAGGGGTTCCGGCAAGTTCCCGGCATCGTCGTAGCCCTGAAGACTCGTCGTGAGATCGGGATAGTTCTCGGCGGCACGTTGCAGCTGATTGACCAACACCCGGTCTTCGCTGAACCTGATGGCCGCATAGAACGCGAGCCCCCAGACCACGCTGAGTGCGATCACACACAGCGCGAACGCATACTCGACACGTTTGCGCAGACTGTGTTGCGACATCAATGGAAATCCTCTGCGATTCGATACCCGATGCGATGCACCGTATGGATCAGCGGCTTATCGAACGGCCGGTCGATTGCCTGGCGCAGCTTGTGCATGTGGGAGCGAAGCAGATCAACATCGGGACGCTCGTCCGCCCAAAGCTGTGTTTCGAGCTCGTCGCGATCCACGACGGACGGGGACTTCTCCATCAATCGTCGGAGCAGCTTCATGCCGGCAGGATTGATCTCGATCCGTCGCCCCGCCCGATGCACCTGCAGCGTGGACCGGTTCAATGTCAGGTCGCCGACGGTCAGCAGGTTGTCGGCATTCCGGTGGCTCCGTTTGTACAGAGCCCGGATGCGCGCATGCAGCTCCTGCAGTGCGAATGGCTTGACCAGGTAGTCATCGGCGCCGGCGTCGAACCCTTTGAGCCTGTCCTCGAGCGTGTCCCTCGCCGTCAGCATGAGCACGGGCGTTTCGATCTCGGCATCGGCCCGCAGCCTCTGGCAGAAGGCGAGGCCGTCCATCCTCGGGAGCATGAGGTCCAGCACGATGACGTCGAACGGATTCGTCAGCGCCAGGCTCATCGCGGTGACGCCATCGTGGGCGAAATCCAGGACATAGCCGAGCTTTTCGAGGTACGTGGCAATGTTCCCGCAGATATCGCGGTTGTCCTCGACGATCAACGCCCTGATGGGCGGAGCATCAAGCGCGCGTGCCATCTGCCGTCTCCCGTTTACCAGGCGTAGTCTAGCCGAAGCCCGATCAGCGGCTCGGCCTCGCTGTCGTCCTTCACGTTGACACCCCGGCGGTAGTCGAACTCGGTGTCGTCGGTCGACGATGCCGAGGTGACGTTGATGACATCGAGAAAGGCGGTGACGTCGATGGGGCCGAATGCGCGCCGGTAGTCGACACGGGCGTTGAGCACGCCGTAACCGGGTTTCCGACCGACGCCGCGCCCGGTCGTTTCTCTCGAGTAACGCAGAGGTTGCCCGGGACCCAGCACGTCTTCGTGGATGACGTAGGCGTCCTCCGGCCTGCCGGACAGGTACTTGTAGCGCGCAGCCACCTTCCAGCGATCGGTGATTTCCCACGTCAGCCCGAGGGTCGCCACGTGCTCGCGGCTGAACTCGTCGGCCACGGCGCCCCGGCCATCCTTCCGGTCCACTTCTGCGTCGTTCCAGGAGTAGGTCGCGGTCGCGTAGAGGCCTTCCCGGATCGTGCCCTTGACCACGACGTCGAAGCCGTAGGACGTGCCGTCGCCGATGTTGGCGAACGTTCCGCTCGCCCGATCCAGGTCGACCACGAGATTTGCGAGATCCTGGTAATAGGCTTCCGCCAACACCGACCACCTATCGTTCGGGAAGTACTCCAGCCCGAAGCTTCCGTGCGTGATCTCCTCGTTCTCGAGCGTGTTCGCCTCGTTGGCCGCGAGGTCCAGGAACCGGGGCGATTGGTGGAAAAGACCTGCCGTCGCGAAGTACCTGATGCTCTTGCTCGGCCGCCAGTTGGCCCTGAGTCTTGGCGACACGAGGGTTTCGTCCGTCAGGCCGTCCCGTTCCAGCCTTACGCCCGTGCTCAGGTCCCACACGCCGCGCTTGAAGACCTGGTCCACGTAGCCCGCGTAGCTGGTCGCTTTCCGGCTCAACGACGCGTTGATGTTCTCCGGCGTCAACACGATGTAGCGCTGCCCGGGGTCCGGCCGGACGTCATCGGCGTCGTAGACGTACCGGATCCAGTCGCCGTCCAGCACGGTGCTGTAGTCCAGGTCGAGCTGCGTCAGCTGGACGCCTGCATTGAACGCCCCCCAGCGATTCGCCGTCATGAAGTCGCTGCGCCAGCCGATCTCGGCCTCGTCTTCGGTGACGGTGATGATGTCTTCCCGCACCGGGAAGCTGGAGGCGGGCGATCCGGGGGGCACCAGATCAGGGAATGCTTCGCCCTCCGAACTGATCTTGTTGCTGGCCCGGCGGTACACCTTGTTGGTCCAGACAGCGTCTTGACCGATCAATGACCGCAGGGTCAGCCCGTACAGATCGCTGTCTTGCCTGAAATCGAGCAGCGATGCATCTTCGAAATCTGGCGACTCGAAGACGTGGGTCACGTCGCGCGTATACGTCTCGCGCGTATCAATGAGCAGCACCTCGAGCGTGTTGGACGGGTTGATCGGCACGGCCGACTTGACGATGACGTCCCTCAGCACGGGATTTCCGATGTCCAGCTCTTCGATGTCCTCGAAGAAGTCACCGAAATCCAGCCGGCGGGCAGATACCAGCACGGTGGCATCTTCCGTGATGCCGAGCGGCCCGTCATAGCCGACTTCATAGCCTGCAAGGTCCAGGCGCAGACTCGCCGACGGGCTTGGACTGCCGTCGGCGACGTCGAGCTTGAGCAGCGAGCCCGCCCGCCCGCCATACGCAGGTCCCCATCCGCCCGGTGAGAACTCGGCACCATTGATGACGTTCGGTGCGAAGATCGAGAAGCGGCCGCCACCCCCGATGTCCTCGTCTTCGCCCAGCGTCGCGTCGAAGTGCACCGCCTTGTCGAAAGGGAATTCGTCGACGAAGATCAGATTGTCCCGGGGGCCCCGGCCGCGCACGCTGAAGGCTGCGAACTCACTGGCGGACGCCAGGCCCGGCAGGCCGTCCAGCGAGAGCAGCGGATCCGCGCCGCCGCCAACGGCATCCCGCAGGGCTTCGCGATCGAGATAAGTACTGGAGGGTGATGCGAATGCATCGAGTACCCGTGCTTTAACCACCACTTCTTCCAACGTCGGCGCTCCAAGTTCGAGTTCGATCCTGGAGTTCTTTCTCGTAATGACGCGCACGCTGGGTTCGTACAGTGGAGCGAACCCGACCTTGGTGACGTTTACCGAATAGAGGCCGGGATCGAGCTGATCGACGACGATGCGACCTTGTGCATCGGTTTCCAGAGATCGCACCAAGTCGGTCTCCCGTTCCGTGATCGTGACCCGCACGCTTGAAAGCGGCCGTTCGGTGTATTGATCCCTGACGACGATGGTCAGGGCGCCGGGCGCCTCCGCCGCGTGGGCGGACAGGGCGGATCCGATCAAGTGTGCCGAAAGAGCCCAACACAATGCCCGCCTGAAGTACCTTTTCATATCGCGCTACCCCCAAGAAGTGGCCGTGTTCACTCGATGAAGCAGCGCGAAACTAACAACGCAAATGTCGCCAAGAAGTCACTACCTTGCAGCGACCACCGGGATCTCCACTTCGGGTCGGAAGCAAGCGTGCTGGTGCGTGGTATAGCCCTACCTGGGCAAACGCATCTCTATCCCTCACCTTCCAAGCACTGCTCCGTTTGGACGCCAGGCGGCGTGGTTCCATGCGGATGCAAAGGTGATCCAGAACAGACCGGGCACCACCGACACGCCCACCATGGCCCTGATCTTCCCGATCGGATGCGGTGGCCGGATCAAGCCGCGGTAATGCCGACAGGCGGCAAGCGCGTACAGCAACGTGGACACGGCGTGATGAGGTCTGAAAGGGCTCTTACGTCCGTCATCCCGCTGAATCCGCTTCCGCCCTCCTTGCGTAGAGCACTTGCCTACAGCGGGTAGGCATTACCGTTCTGATGGGAGAGGCACATGCAGATCAAACTTCTTGGCGCTGCGCTGCTGATGGTCGCAGGACCGGCATTCGCGTCGGGGCCCGAGCAGGGAAGGTTCTCGATGTCCGTGTTCGGCGGTGCCGACAGGCCGATCAGCGGCGATGTCCACACGGGCGCCGTGGCGCCGGTACCGGATCTCGGTCCGTTGAATCCCGCATTGGCCGGCGTCAGCGCGGAGTTGAGGATCCGTTCGCGCAGCCACGAGCAGATCTACGGCACCGCCAAGTCATGGGGCCTGGAGGTGGGCTATGGACTGAGTGACCGCAGCGAAGTATTCCTTCAGGCCAGGGAGACCAGCGCCGATGAGGGTCGCGTGCGCGTCGGTGCCGCCTACGTGCCCGCGCTCGATACCGAGCTCGACGTCTTCGGCCGGTTCTCTGGCTATGACGCGTACACGTGGGAAGTGGGCTACCGGCACTTCTTTCGAGATGGTGGCCGGGTCAGGCCGTTCGTCGCGGCGCGCCTGGGTGCGACCGAAACTGATGTCATCCGGGCCTCTTTCGAGATTCCCGACGCCGCGATCACGATCCCGAATGCGCCGTTCTACGACAAGGACTGGGCGCTGAGCGCCGGGCTTGAGGCCGGCGTGCAGATCCCGTTCACCGAGCGCTTCAGCATGACGCTCGCCGCAGGAGTGAACTACATCGACGATCTTGCCGACGACGATTCCGCGATCGCCGGGCTCGGCCTGGCGACCATCAACGACACCGGCAGCCGCGTCTCAGTTCCGCTCTCCATCACCGGCCGCTGGGACTTCTGAGAACGTCCACCGGCGGGCACGGCAACTTGCCCGCCTGACGTCAGCTGCGACCATCGAGCTGTACGGGATAACCCCCTTTTCAGCGGAAGGCCCGGCTGAGAGCCTGGAGGCATGGTCCCGGGTCTCGGCCGTCTGCATGGGTCGGGAACAGACATCGCCGCAATGCCTCGCGAAGCCGGCCATGTGTGGAGGGAAATGGGGCGTCGGGACACCGTGCCGTGACCTCACCGGGCCAGGAAGAAGTCCATGGGGATGAGTTCGACGGCCCATCCTCCCTCTTCCCCCAGCGTGGCTGCCGGATGCATGGACGCGATGCGCAAGGCCTCGTCACGGTCGTCCGCCTCGATGATGAACAGGCCGCCTACCACTTCCTTGGACTCGGCGTAGGGCCCATCACTGACATGTGTCCTGCCACTCTGCGGACGCAGCGTAGTCCAGCCATCCCGATCTCCCAGTGACGCGGAAACCAGCACTTTGCCGGTTGCGCGCATCTTCTCGTCCAATGCGGGGCACTGGCTCACCAGAGCCTCGATGTCGCTTGGACTCATCGCCGCGAATTTCTCTGGGGTGAAGTAGGCAAGGCCGAGGTATTTCATTGGAGTTCCTTTGGCAGGGATCTGTTGACGACGAAGCTGCTGGTCGAAAATCGACCATACCCTGGCACGGTCGTCCAAGGGTCCCGGCATGTCTCTCCGCTTGGGGGGCCCGCAGACCGTCACTGAAGCAGCCGCACATGAAACGGCCCGCAACCGCGGGCCGTTTCGTAGCGGGATCACGCCTCCACCATCAGACCATCGGCAGCTTCAACCCCTGCTCCTTCGCGCACTGCACGGCGATGTCGTAGCCGGCGTCCGCATGGCGCATGACGCCGGTGCCCGGATCGTTCCACAGCACGCGGGCGATACGCTTGTCGGCCTCTTCCGTGCCGTCGCAGACGATCACGACGCCCGAATGCTGCGAGTAGCCCATGCCGACGCCGCCGCCGTGGTGCAGCGACACCCAGGTGGCGCCACCGGCGACGTTGAGCATCGCGTTGAGCAGCGGCCAGTCGCTGACGGCGTCGCTGCCGTCCTTCATCGCTTCGGTCTCGCGGTTCGGCGAGGCCACGCTGCCGGAATCGAGATGGTCGCGGCCGATCACCACCGGCGCCTTCAGCTCGCCGTTGCGTACCATTTCGTTGAACGCAAGGCCGAGCTTGTGGCGCAGGCCCAGGCCGACCCAGCAGATGCGCGCCGGCAGGCCCTGGAAACTGATGCGCTCGCGCGCCATGTCAAGCCAGCGATGCAGGTGCGCATCGTCGGGGATCAGTTCCTTCACCTTGGCATCGGTCCTGTAGATGTCTTCCGGGTCGCCGCTCAGCGCGACCCAGCGGAACGGGCCCACACCGCGGCAGAACAGCGGACGCACATAGGCCGGCACGAAACCCGGGAAATCGAACGCGTTCTTCAACCCCTGGTCGAACGCCATCTGCCGGATGTTGTTGCCGTAGTCGAAGGTCGGCACGCCCATCTGCTGGAACGCCAGCATCGCTTCCACGTGGACGCGCATGGACTGCTTGGCGGCATCGCGCACGCGCTCGGGTTCGGCCTTCTGTTCGGCCAGCCACTGATCCACCGTCCAGCCGATCGGCAGGTAGCCGTGCACGGGATCGTGCGCGCTGGTCTGGTCCGTGACGGCATCCGGGCGTACGCCGCGCTTCACCAGTTCCGGCAGGATCTCCGCGGCGTTGCCGAGCAGCGCGATGGATTTCGCCTCGCCGGCCGCGGTGTACTTCGCGATGCGCGCGAGGGCGTCATCGAGGTCGGCGGCCTGTTCGTCCACGTAGCGCGTGCGCAGGCGCATGTCGATGCTGGACTGGCGGCATTCGATGTTCAGCGAACTGGCGCCGGCAAGCGCCGCCGCCAGCGGCTGCGCGCCGCCCATGCCGCCGAGGCCGGCGGTGAGGATCCACTTGCCGGCCAGGTTGCCGCCGTAATGCTGGCGCCCCATCTCGACGAAGGTTTCGTACGTGCCCTGCACGATGCCCTGGCTGCCGATGTAGATCCACGAGCCGGCCGTCATCTGGCCGTACATCATCAGGCCCTTTCGGTCGAGTTCGTTGAAGTGTTCCCAGGTGGCCCAGTGCGGCACCAGGTTGGAGTTGGCGATCAGCACGCGCGGCGCATCGGGATGCGTGGGGAAGATGCCGACCGGCTTGCCGGACTGCACCAGCAGGGTCTCGTTGTCGCCAAGTTCGCGCAGCGACGTCAGGATGGCGTCATAGCAGGCCCAGTCGCGCGCGGCGCGGCCGATGCCGCCGTACACCACCAGCGAAGTGGGATCTTCGGCGACTTCCGCATCCAGGTTGTTCTGCAGCATCCGGTACGGCGCCTCGCTGAGCCAGGACTTGCAGGTCAGCGTGTTGCCACGCGGGGCGCGGATGACGCGGGAAGGGTCGTGGCGGGGATCGGACATGACAGGTTCCAGATGCAGGTATGCGGCCATTATCGGCGGGAGGCCATGCCCTGCGCGAGCCGCGGCGATGCTGCAGTGCGCGATGGCATGCGTGGCAGAATCCGGCCATGACTGCCATCCGCCTGTTTCTCTCCGCTTTTCTGTTGGCCGGCCTGCCATGCGCGGCGCCTGTGGTGGCCACGCCGCCGGACCGCATCCTGGTGTTCACCAAGACGGCGAAGTTCCGCCACGAATCCATCCCGGTGGCCGTGGCAACGCTGCAACGGATCGCCACGGCTGAAGGCATGGTCGCCGATCACACCGAGGATGCCAGCACCTTCACCACCGCCCATCTGGCGCGTTACCGCGTGGTGGTGTTCGCCAGCACCACGGGCGATGTACTGGACGACGCGCAACAGGCGGCACTGGAGGGCTTCGTGCGCAACGGCGGTGGCTTCGTCGGCGTGCACGCCGCGGCCGACACCGAGTACGACTGGCCCTGGTACGGGCAACTGGTGGGCGAGCACTTCCAGGATCACCCGCCCGGGCTGCAATCCACGCACGTGCAGCCAGAGCATGGCGGGAAACCCGTGGGCGAGCGCTGGCCGATCACCGACGAGCTGTACAACTACCGCGCCAATCCACGCGGGCGCGTGCGGGTGATCGCAACGGTGGACGAACGCGGGTACGACGGTGGCCTGATGGGCGACGACCATCCCATCGCGTGGTGCCATGCCTTCGATGGCGGACGCAGCTGGTACACGGGGCTGGGCCACGATGCCCCGGTGTATGCGGATGCGAACGTCATCGCGCAGCTGGTGCGCGGGCTGCGGTATGCCTCGGGGCGTTCGGACGACTGTTGAGGCTTTGCGTGCTCCCCTTCAGTGAGGAGCGCGCGCCGGAGTGCTTGCCTTCGGGTCGATCCGGAACCTGGAAGGCGTATGCCGTTCCGGAATTACCGGATGGAGGAATCCAGCGTGCGCAACGCGTCGGCCAGATTCATGTGACCCGTGCGATCGAGATCTTCCTTGGTGTATGCACGGCCCGGAAGACCGTTGCAGGCCGTCTTGCGATCGCGCGGACGGATGCGGCTGCCGGTCTGGCGCACGCAGTTGGCTTCCGACACGGGCGGCTTTTCGGTGGCTGCGGAGGCGGTCTCGGCATCGGTTGCCGGCGTCGCGACGTCGCGGGTTTCAGTGGCAGCCGTCTCTGGAGAAGGCGCGGCTTGCGCTGCGGCAACAGGCGATTCGGCGTGCGCGGCGGTAGCTGCCAGGCAGGCAGCGAAAGCGAAGAGGGTCAGGCGCTTCATGATCGACTCCCGGTAGAGCGTGCGGGCCCTACGTTACGCCTCGCCACGCGTTAATGTGAGTCTGGACGTCCTGATCGTTCAGGCTGAAATCAGGCAGGCGGGCACTGGACCTTGCGCCCTTCGTGGAAGCGCTGCACGGCCGCCGCGTCCACCTTCTGCGGCGACACGCCATCGTCGAACAGGACGCGCCATGCGCCGTCATCGCCCCGCTGCCACACCGAGCCGAAGCGACCGATCCTGTACTCGCCGGTCGCCGGATCTTCGTACAGGGCCGGGCCGCTGGAATAGGCCGTGCGGCCGTCGCCGCCGAGCGTCACGACCGCCGGGTACCAGCGCAGCTTCAAGGCTTTGCCCTCGATCAACGGCGCCCATTCCCGGGTGATGGCCTCGCGCCCCCGGGTGGGCGCACGGCTGACGCCAAAAGCGGCATCGGAATGCAGGTGCTCGGCGAATGCCTCCGCGTCATGGTCGGCGACGGACTGGGCGAAGCTGAGTTCGCGCTGCCAGACGGCGCATTCGGCCTGCCGCGTGGCGTCCGGCGTGGCCGCCAGGGCATTGCCGGCGGACAGTCCCAGCAACAGCGTGAACGAAAGTCGGAGGCGCGTTGTCATGCGGAATGTCCCGGAGTCTGCCAAGCTGTCACCGTTCTAGAGTGATTACGTAGCCCATGCACCTGCCAATCGTCAGGGGGGCGTGGTTGGCCATGCTGTTGTGCCTGGCCGCCTGCAGCTCCCCAGCGCGGCGCGACGATGCCGCGTCCCTTCCGCCCTCCACCCTGCTGCTGGTTTCCATCGATGGCCTGCGCGCCGATATCCCGGGCAGCGGCCGCATGCCCACGCTGGATGGCCTGTTCGCGCAGGGCGCACGCGCGGCGTGGGTCAATCCTTCGTATCCCACGCTCACTTTCCCCAACCACTACACCCTGGTGACCGGCCTGCGGCCGGACCGCCATGGCATCGTCCACAACGACCTCAAGGACGCTGCGCTGGGGAGGTTCGAATCGAAAAAGGCCTCCGGCCGCGACGGCCGCTTCTGGGGAGGGGAGCCGATCTGGATCAGCGCACAACGCGCGGGCTTGAAGACCGCGACGATGTTCTGGCCCGGTTCCGAAGCGGAGATCGCGGGCGGGCGTCCCGACCACTGGCGCCCCTTCAACAGTGCCCTGACGCCGGACCAGCGCGTGGCCGAAGTGCTGGCGTGGCTGGACCTGCCGGCAGCCGAGCGTCCGCGCTTCATCACGCTGTACCTGGAACAGTACGACGTGGCCGCGCATGCGGCCGGGACGTTCTCGCCCCAGGCCGTGGATGCCATGCACACCATCGACACCGCACTGGCAACGCTGCTGCGTGGCCTGGAGACGCGTCATCTGCGCAGCAGCACCAACCTGGTCGTGCTGTCCGACCACGGCATGGCCGACGTGCGCACGTCCGACACCGCCTACCTGGACGACGTGCTGCCGGAGTCCATGTTCTCGTGGTCGTCGCTCGGCCCCGTGGCGCACATCACCCCGCGCGCAGGACTAGAGGCCGAGGTCGCGCGCCGCCTGATCGGTCGGCACGACCACTACACCTGCTGGAACAGGGACACGTTGCCCGCCGCATGGCATTACGGGCGCAACGCGCGCATCGCGCCTATCGTCTGCCAGTCCGACACAGGCTGGCGACTGCAGCTGCGTCGCCACCCGCTGCCGCTGCAGGCCTTGAAGGGTGAACACGGCTTCGTGCCGGAGGATCCGCAGATGCGCGCATTCTTCGTCGCGTCAGGACCGGATTTCGTGCCCGGCGTGGAACTGCCCGCCTTCGACAATGTCGACGTGTATCCGCTGCTGGCCCACCTGCTGCGCATCCGGGCGGCAGCGAACGACGGCACCCTGCAGACGTTCGCGCCGGCCCTCGCGCCGCGGGCGGACACACCGCATTGATGTCCGGAAACGGGGAGTCCACGCGCGGGGCCGGTGCTAGCCTGCGCGCATGCTTCCCACCGATGCCACCGCCCTGCCCGACCCGCACGTCTGCGAACAGGCGCGCCTGAGCCGCGATGCGCGCTTCGACGGCCTGTTCTTCACCGCCGTCACCAGTACCCGCATCTACTGCCGTCCGGTGTGCCCGGCGCCCGCGCCGAAGCCGGCGAACATCGTCTACTACCGCCACGCCGCTGCGGCAGAGGCCGCCGGTTTCCGCCCATGCCTGCGCTGCCGCCCGGAACTCGCGCCGGGCGACGGCACCTGGCGGCGCGGCGATGCGGTGGTGGCGCGCGCACTGAAGCTGATCGACCAGGGCGCGCTGGTGGACGCGCCGTTATCCGCGCTGGCCGGGAAAGTCGGTTTGGGCGAACGGCAGCTGCGCCGCCTGTTCACCGAACGCCTGGGTGCGACGCCGGCGGGCGTGCACGGCACGCGGCGCCTGCTGTTCGCCAAGCAGCTGCTCACCGATACCGCGCTGCCCATCACGCAGGTGGCACTGGCGGCGGGCTTCGGCAGCCTGACCCGGTTCAACACTACCTTCCGTGAGGAATACCGCATGGCGCCGCGCGACCTGCGCAAGCGCGATGCGCCGCCTTCGCACGAGGTGATGACGCTCCGTCTTGGCTACCGGCCACCCTACGACTTTGCCGCGATGCTGGATTTCCTGCGCGGACGCGCCCTGCCCGGCGTGGAAGCCGTGGATGAACACGGTTATTCCCGCGTGATCGGTACGGGGGCTGCACCCGGCTGGTTGCGGGTCAGCGAATGGGATGGAAGGGACCCGCATGCATTGAAGCTGGAATTGCACGGTGCGGCGCCTGTCGAACTGCTGGGGATCGTGCATCGCCTGCGCCGCATGTTCGACCTGGATGCGGACCCGCAGGCCATCGCGCACGCGCTGGAGGGCGACGCGCGCCTGCGTCCGTTGCTGCGCGAGCGGCCGGGCCTGCGGTTGCCCAGCGGCTGGGATGGCTTCGAGATCGCGGTGCGTGCCGTCATCGGCCAGCAGGTCAGCGTGGCCGCCGCACGCACGCTGACCGCGCGCCTGGCGCAACGGTATGGAACCGCACTGGCGACGCCGTTCGGGGCACTGGCGCAGATGTTCCCGACGCCTGACGCGATCGCCGATGTCGACCTGACCGAGATCGGCCTGACCCGCGCGCGCGCTGCGACGATACGGGGGCTGGCACGCGCAGTGATCGAAGGTCGCGTGGACTTCAATCCGGAACGCACCCTGGACGATTTCACTGCACGCTGGGTCGCCCTGCCCGGCATCGGGCCATGGACCGCGCACTACATGGCGCTGCGCGCACTCGGTCATCCGGATGCGTTTCCCGCCGACGACCTGGTCCTGCAGAAGGCAGTGCCGACGGATGGCACGCGGATGACAGCGAAGGCTCTGACCTTACGCGCGGAAGCCTGGCGGCCGTGGCGTGCGTATGCGGTGATCCATGTGTGGAAGGCCAGCATGGCGGCGCAGAAGCCACGCTCTCCTGCAGGAGCGACGTAAGTCGCGACCGGGATACTTCCAACGACAGCGAACATTTCATTCATGCGATCGCGACTTACGTCGCTCCTACATCCGAGCTCCCTTATCCTGCCCTCGCCATGATCCTCTTCCGCTACCTCGACAGTCCCGTCGGCACGCTCACCCTGGCCGCGACCGACGACGGCCTGCATGCGATCGAATTCCCGCGCAACCGCCACCCAGCGAGCCGTGCTGGATGGACGGAGGGGCAACATCCCGTGCTCGATCTGGCCGCACGCCAGTTGGATGAGTATTTTGCCGCGACGCGCCTCGCGTTCGATCTTCCGCTGGCACCGCGCGGCACCGACTTCCAGCGCACCGTGTGGCTGGCGCTGGCCGGAATCGCCTACGGGGAAACGGTCAGCTACGCGCAACTGGCGCAGCGCGTCGGAAAGCCCACCGCGATGCGCGCCGTCGGCGCCGCCAACGGACGCAATCCGCTGCCCATCGTACTGCCCTGTCATCGCGTGATCGGTGCTGACGGTTCGCTGACGGGCTTCGGTGGCGGCCTGCCGACCAAGCAGTTCCTTCTGGAACTGGAAGGCGCGCTGGCGAGGGCGGACGACCTGTTCGGCTGAAGTCGCCTACATGCCGCGGAAACGCTGCTGGAACGCGGCGCTGATCGGCAGCACGTCCCGGCGGCCCTTCACGCTGAGCTGGTGGCGGCCGAGTTCGTCCTTGCGCACGCGGTCGATGGCCTGCACGCGCACCAGCACGCCGCGGTGCACCTGCCAGAACACATCGTGATCGAGTCCCGCCAGCAATTCCTTCAGGGGCATGCGGATGATCGCGTCGTCATCGGCGGTCGCCACGCGCACGTACTTGTCCTGCGCCTGGAAGAACAACACGTCATCGATGGCGATCATGCGCACGCTGTCGCCGACGCTGGCAGTGATCCAGCGGATGAGCCGATCGCCCTTCGGACGCAGGCGCGCCTCGAGATCGTCGATCAACGCACGGAGATCCGGCGTGCGCGGGTCGGCAAGGTCAGCAAGCCGCTCCCTCACGCGCTCCACCGTCTGGGCGAGCCGCACGTCCTGCACCGGCTTGAGCAGATAGTCCGCGGCGCCCGCCTCGAAGGCGCGGATCGCGTAGTCCTCGTAGGCGGTGGTGAAGACCACCAGGCCACCCTGCTCCACCACCTTGCGGGCCACGTCCAGCCCGGTGACGCCCGGCATGCGGATGTCGAGAAAGGCGATCCGGGGACGGTGCCGCGTCACGGCCTCCAGCGCGGACACGCCGTCCTCGCACACCGCCACGATATCGAGTTCGGGCCACGCCGCATGCAGCTGTTGCTGCAGCGCGCGCCGCTGGGGCGCTTCATCCTCGGCGATCACGGCGGTGATGCGGCTCATGCCGGCGACCGTAGCGGCACGCGGATCCCGGCGCAAACGCCGCGCCCGCCCGCCCGCGGCGACAACGCGAAGTCCGCCTGCGCACCGTAACGTGCGGCGAGTTGCTCACGCACGTTCGCCAGCCCCACGCCGGTACTCAGGCCAGGCTGCAGGCCGGCGCCGTCGTCGGTGACCCGGACGCACAACTGCTCGCCTTCAACGACCGCCGCCACCTCGATGCGCCCCGGGCCCGGGCGCGGCTCGATGCCGTGCTTGATCGCGTTCTCCACCAGCGTGATCAGTAATGACGGCGGGAACGGCAGCACGCGAAGCGCATCGTCCGCCTGCACCGAATATGTCAGTCGCCCGCCCATGCGCACCTGCATCAGCGCGAGGTAGCTGGCCGCGATGTCCAGTTGCTGTCCCAGCGTGGCGTGCAGGCCGCGGTCATCGCGCAGCTTGGGGATCGTGGCGCGCAGGAACGCGACCAGCGCGTCCAGCGTGGCCTCCGCCTGGGCCGGATCCTGCCGCACCAGTGCACGCACTGAGGCCAGCGTGTTGAACAGGAAGTGCGGTTCCACCTGCGCCTGCAGCACGCCCAGGCGCAGGTCCGCCTCGTGCACTCGGTCCTCCAGCGCGCTCATTTCGCGGCCATGGCGATGCGCATCCCAGCGCCGGTGTTCGCTGAAGTAGGCACGCAACGCCAGCCCACCGCCAAACAACCCGTAGATCACGATGAGTACCGCGATATTGATCGCCAGGCCAATGGCCCTTATCCATGGCGACAGATCCGGCGGTCGCGCGTTCAGCCCGGCTGCGGCGAGTCCTGGCTTGGTGATCTGTTCGATATACGACGAGGCCAACTGGTCCACGAAGTAGCTCAGCACCATGCCCACCAGCACGGCGACCACGACGGCCTTGCGCTCCGACGACAAGGGCCAGCGCCGATGGCGCACGGCCGTAGCCAATGCGGGCCCCAGCGTCGCCATCAGGCTGAAGGCGACGAACTGCGTCATCGCCACCTTCAGCGCGATGAGGGGATCCTGCACCGCCACGCCGACGCCGGCCCCGATGAAGGCGGCGACCACTGCGATCACGCCGCAGAACAGCAGACTGCGACCGAGCAACCACTGCCGGCCGAACACCGGGTACTGGCGATAACGGCTCCACACGGCGTTGCCGCCGACCAGCACCTCGGGCGGCAGCTTCTGGCGCAGGGAGTAATCGCGATCCATGGTTACTTCCTCTCGCCGCGCAGTTGCTGGCCGGCCTGCTTCAACGTCAATGCAACCACTTTGCCAGCCGCATCGCGTTCAAAGCGTATCTCGGCGCCGACGGCCTCCATCACGAACACGTCCGGCTCCACCGCCTGCACGGTCAGCGCCGGCTGGCCGGTACCCTGGATGGTCAGCGTCTCGCCCTGCGCCTTCACGGTGAGTGCGAACGCGGGCATGAGCGGGTACTCGCCTTCGTATTCGCGCAACACGGCGGCATCGAGCTCCAACGCGGGCTTCGACGCCGCGGCATCCATGCGCATGGCCGGCAGAGCGGCGCCCATCTGCATCCAGGTGAACGACTGTCCCTCCGCCGTGCGCTGCGGCCGCAGTACGGCGTCGAACTCGTGCGGGTAAAAATCGCCTGCAGTGTCGTACCCCATCGTATAGGCACCCTGCCCGGCGGCCTGGATCTCCAGCGCGTCGAGCTTCCTGCGCACGGTCATCTTCATGCCGCCCGCGAGCTGGTACTCACCAGCAAGCGCATCGAGCAGTGCGGCATCCGGCTTGCTCTCACGGCGCGGCGAGCCGAGCGGAAAGCGGGCGTCGACCAGGTGCAGGCCCAGCGACCCCAGGCTGCCGATCGAATTCCAGGTGGTGTCGGACAGGATCACCACGCCCCGTTGCCTGTCCTTGTCGAACGACACGAAGGACGAGAAACCACCGGTACCGCCTTCATGCACGTGCACGACACGCTCCCCGACCGGCATCAGCATCCAGTTCATCGCCATCGTCGGCGCATCGGAAAGCTTCTGCTGCGACAGCACCAGGGCGGGCGAGATGGACGTTGCCTGGCCGTCGAGCTGGCCCTGCACGTAGCGGACCATGTCGTCGAGCGTGGCGCGCACACCGCCCACACCTGCGAGGTTGGTCTGGAAATGCCAGGCGGAAGCCGGACGCGCATTCGGCGTATGCCCCACCGCTGCACGCACGCCGGGCGGCACATGGTCGATGTAGGCGTGTCGCATGCCGAGCGGCGCGAACAGCCGCTGCTGCAGCAAGGTTTCCATATCCGTGCCGGCGCGGCGGGCGACGGCGTACGACAGCACCATCGAGGCGAAGTTCGAGTATTCGAATGTCGTGCCGGGCGCAGCCGTCAGGGTGACGTCGCCCAGCGAAGCCAGCAACGCAGCTTCGTCCAGCCTGGCGTAGGGATCGTCCACGCTGGGCGCGGCCATGCGCGACGGCAGTGCGGGCAATCCCGAGCTGTGTGTCACCACGTGGCGGATCAGGATCGGCTTGCCCTGGTAGTCCGGCAGCTTGGTGCCCGCCGGCAACCACGCGGACAGCGGGTCATCCAGCGAGCCCTTGCCCTGCAGGATCAGGTCGGCCAGCAGCGCCGCTGTCATGGTCTTGCTGACGGAGCCGATCTCGAATGCCGTATCGGCGCCGATGCGCGCGATATCCCGTCCATTCGCGCACTGGAACGTGCGGGCCACACTGTCTCCTTCGATCAAGGCCACCGCCATGCACGCGCCCGTGCGATCGCCCTGCAGGCGCTGCCTGACGAGATCGCCCAGCGCATCGTCGCTCATGGCATGGACGGAACCGCTGGCGACGGCCAGCGTCAGGGCGAGGGAATGCGCAAACGTCATAGCGTGGCTCCTGATGGGATGACCACCATGCTGCCGCACCCGTCCCTGCGCCGTGCTGGCATCGGATGGAGACGGCCATCCCCACGACGGAACCCCCGATCCGGCGGATGGCACCGGCAACGGCGGCAGCCCGTCCGTCATGCCATCACCCGCGCAGGAGCTGCCGAAGGGTCTCACCGTAGCGGCGCGCGATCGCCTCGGCTGCCACGTGTCGCCCGTCGGCGACCACCTGGCGCCCGGCCACCCTGACTTCCTCGACCAGTGGCCGATTGCCAGCGAACAGCCAGCGGTCGATGACATCGTCCTGCGTGGCGCCCGCCATTACGGGAGCTAGCCCATCCAGGACGACGCAATCCCCGCTTGTGCCCGCAAAGCCGGTGGCATCCGCGGCACTCGCCAGCACGCCGCGCAGCAGCGTCTCGCCGACGCTGCTCGATGTCGGCGTCACCGCGATGTTGCGATGGCGCGTGACCAGGCGCTGGCCGTACTCCAGCCAGCGCAGTTCCTCCACGGGCGACACCGAGACATGCGAATCCGAACCGATGCCCCACCGTCCGCCCGCCTGCAGATAGTCGCGCAGCGGGAACAGGCCATCGCCCAGGTTGGCTTCGGTCGTGGGACAGATCGCCACCGTGGCACCGCTGGCGGCGATGCCGCGCGTCTCCGCTTCGGTGAGGTGCGTGGCATGCACCAGCGTCCATCGACGGTCGACCGGACATTCGCCCAGCAGCCATTCGACCGGCCGTGCCTGCCGCAGCGCCAGGCAATCCTGCACTTCGCCCACTTGTTCGGCGATGTGGATGTGCACCGGCGCCTCGATGGGCAGTGCGGCCAGCACGCGCCGCATGGCCGCTTCCGGCACCGCACGCAGGCTGTGGAACGCGCAGCCCACGCGCAACCCATCGTCCTGCAGGGAGCGCAAGCCGTCGAACAAGCGAAGGAAGTCGTCCACGCCGTGACCGAACCGTTGCTGCCGTGGCGACAGCGCGCGGCCGTCGAAGCCCCCGGTCATGTACAGCACGGGCAACAGCGTCATGCGGATGCCGGTGTCGCGCGCGGCAGCCGCCACCGCCTTCGACATCGCCGCCGGGTCGGCATACGGCGCGCCATCCGGCTGGTGGTGGACGTAGTGGAATTCGCACACGTGCGTGTAACCGGCTTCCAGCATTTCCGCATACAGCTGCGTCGCCACCGCGTACATGCTGTCGGGCGTCATGCGGGCCGCGAAGCGATACATGATCTCGCGCCAGGTCCAGAAACTGTCCTCCGGATGCGTCTGTCGCTCCGCCAAGCCGGCCATCGCGCGCTGGAATGCATGCGAATGCAGGTTGGCGATGCCGGGCACGCGCCAGCCCCCGTCGGTGGCGACGGCCAGCGCTTCGTTGGGATCACGCTGGGACATGGCAATACTCACGGCTGGCGACAAGGGTGCGTTAGGCTACCGCGTCGCTCCCTGCTCTGGCACGCCCATGGATGCTCTTGAAATCGCCCTGCTGTTCGTCGCGGCGGCCCTTTTCGCGGTCTTCGTGTTCCTGAAGGCCGCGAGGACCGATCGTGACGACGGCGGCAACGGCAGCGTCCACGGCTTTGAGGGCGACGCAGAGGGCGGCGGCGACGGCGGAGGCGATTGATCGCATGACGCTCCGCTGGGATGGTCTGCTGGTGAATGCGCGACTGGTGACGCTGGCAGGCGACACCGGTTACGGCGTGATGGAAAACGGCGCCCTGGGCTGGCGCGATGGCGTGCTGGTGTTCGCCGGCGCGATGGACAGCCTGCCCGCTCCACCGGATGCGCTGGCCGACACCTTCATCGATGCGGGCGGAGACTGGGTGACGGCCGGCCTCGTGGATTGCCACACGCATGTCGTGTTCGGCGGCGACCGCGCCGGCGAGTTCGAACAGCGCCTGCAGGGCGCCAGCTATGAAGACATCGCGCGTGCAGGAGGCGGCATCGTGTCCACGGTGCGAGCCACCCGTGCCGCCAGCGAGGACGACCTGTTCGCACAGTCGCTGCCGCGCGCGCGCGCGCTGCGCGACGATGGCGTGACCACGCTGGAGATCAAATCCGGCTATGGCCTTGATCTCGAAAACGAGCGCAAGATGCTGCGCGTGGCCCGGCGCATCGGCGGTGCGCTCGGCATTACGGTGCGCACCACGTTCCTGGGTGCGCATGCGTTGCCGCCGGAGTACGCAGGACGTGCCGACGACTACATCGGCGCCGTGTGCGACTGGCTGCCGTTGCTGCATGCGGAAGGACTGGTGGATGCGGTGGACGCCTTCTGCGAACGCATCGGCTTCACCGCGGCGCAGACGCAGCGGATGTTCGAAACCGCACGCACGTTGGGACTCCCCGTGAAATTGCACGCGGACCAGTTGAGCGATGGTGGCGGTGCGGCGCTGGTGGCCGGCTTTGGCGGGCTGTCGGCGGACCACGTGGAGTACACCTCGGAGGCCGGTGTCGCCGCCATGAAGCAGGCAGGCAGCGTTGCCGTGCTGTTGCCGGGCGCATTCCACGTGCTGCGCGAAACCAGATTGCCGCCACTGGATGCCTTCCGTGCACAGGGCGTGCCGATGGCGGTGGCGACGGATTGCAATCCCGGTACGTCACCGCTGCAATCCCTGCGGCTGGCGATGTCGCTGGCGTGCACGCATTTCCGGCTGACGCCGGAGGAAGCCTTGCGTGGCTCCACCGTGCATGCGGCACAGGCGTTGGGCTTGTCGGATCGTGGACGCCTGCAGGCCGGGCAACGCGCGGACTTCGTGCGCTGGCGCATCGGCCAGCCCGCGCAACTCGCCTACTGGCTGGGCGGCGACCTGGTGTCGGCGGTGCACGTGGGCGGCCGCCTCGTTACCGCTGGCTAGAAAAACGAAAACCCCGGCGCAGGCCGGGGTTTCGCACGCGCTGCCGGACTTGCCGGCGCGGGTGGCTTACGCCTTGGCGACGGCCTTCTTGGCCACGGCCTTCTTCGCCGGGGTCTTCACGACCGACTTCTTGGCGGTGGCGGTGGCAGCCACACCCGCCTTGGCGACCGTGTGCTTGCGCGCATTGCCGTAGCTGGACGAATAGCGCTTGCCCTTGGCCGTCTTGCGATCACCCTTGCCCATCTTTGTTCTCCTGATTCACTGAAAAGTACGCCCGGGTCGGGGCGATTGCACGTGCGACCACCGGACCGGGGCGCTGCGCGCGAGGCCGCAAAGCCTACCACAGCGGGGCCTCCTCGGCCCCTGCCGACGTTACGGCAAGGCGCTCAGTGCGCGCAGCTGGCGTCGTGGATGTGCCAGTGGTTCAGGCGCAGGTTCAGCAGATGGGCCAAGCCCACCAGCGTGCCACCCACGGTCATGACGATGGCATGCGGCACCACGGCTTCATGCAGGGGCGCATACAACACCCCCGCCCACAGGGCAGCCAGTCCGAACAGCAGCATGCCCAGCGCGCGGAACGCGCGGTGGCGGCGATAGCCCCAGACCAGGCTGAAAAGGCCCAGCACGGTCACGAAGGTCACGAAGCCGCGCTCGAAGCCGTCGCCCAGCCACACGGACAGGCCCAGCGAGGGGATCGCGGCCAACAGCAGGGGCGTGATCGCGCAATGCAATGCACACACCAGCGATCCGGCAGCGGCGAAGCGATCGATGAAGAAGCGGAGGGAGGACTTCATGGGGACAAGTATGACTTCCGGGACGGTTATATTGTCACTATTGGTATATTATAACATCTTCAACTTCCCCACCATGAGTGAATCCACGCCCATGCCATCCCCGCGTCGCGCCCTTCCCGCCCCACACCTGCTCGCCGCCGCCCTCGCCCTCGCGCTCGCCTCTCCCGCCGCACTGGCGGACGACGCCGTAGCCCCCCAGACCAAGGATCTGGACGCCGTAGTGGTGACCGCCTCACCGTTGAAGGGCAATGCCGAATCCGTCGCCACCCCCGTGGAGGTGCTGTACGGCGAGGCGCTGGACAAGGCCAAGGCCGGCACCCTGGGCGAAACGGTGGCGAAGCTGCCGGGCGTGCAGACCACCTATTTCGGCACGGGCGTGGGTCGCCCGATCATCCGCGGCCAGGAAGGCCCGCGCGTGCAGGTGCTGTCCGGCGGCATCGGCTCGATGGACGCCTCCACGGTCTCCGCCGACCACGCGGTGAGCATCGAGCCGTTCCTCGCCGACCAGATCGAAGTGCTGAAGGGGCCCGCCACCCTGCTGTTCGGCAGCGGCGCCATCGGTGGTGCCGTCAACGTGGTCGATGGCCGGCTGGCCGAATCGATCCCGGACCAGCCTCTGAGCGGCCGCGCGGAAGTGCGTGGCAACACCGTCAACGACGAACGCACCGGCATGTTCCGTCTCGACGGCGTCAACGGGAACTGGGTGCTGCATGTCGATGGCCTGGTCCGCGACACCGACGACTACGACATCCCGGGCGTGGCCATCCTGCACGACCACGCGGAAGGCGAAGAACACGAAGAGGAACCACAACCCCGCGGCACGTTGCCTAACAGCTCGGTGAAGACGCGCGCCGGCGCCATCGGCGCGACCTATCTCGGCGACCGCGGCTACTTCGGTCTGGCCGCCAGCACCTACCGCACCGACTACGGCATTCCTGCAGGCGCGCACGTGCATGGCGAAGAAGATCACGACCACGACCATGACGGTGAGGAAGACCACGATCACGAAGAACACGAGGAAGGCGCGGTACGCATCGACATGGTGCAGAACCGGCTGGACCTGAAAACCGGCATCTACGACCCGGTGTCGTTCCTGCAGAGCCTCAACCTGCGCGCGGCCTGGAACGATTACGAGCATGTGGAGCTGGAAGGTGGCGAGGTCGGCACCCGTTTCACCAATGAAGGCTACGACGCGCGCCTTGAAGCCGTGCAGAAGGAATGGAATGGCTGGCGCGGCGCCTTCGGCCTGCAGTTCGGCAGCACCGACTTCAGCGCCGTGGGCGATGAAGCCTTCGTGCCGTCGACCGTCACCGACACCCTGGGGTTCTTCGTGGTGCAGGAAAAGGACTTCGGCCCGTGGAAGCTGGAACTGGGCGGCCGCTACGACAAGGTCGACCTGAAGCCGGATGACCGTGCCGCAAGCGACTTCAATGCGGTCAATCTTTCTGCCGCCGCGATCTGGCGCTTGAGCGACGGATTCGACCTGCGCTTCGGGCTGGACCGTTCCGAGCGTGCGCCCACGAATGAGGAACTGTTCGCCGGCGGCACCCACGTCGCCACGCAGTCCATCGAGATCGGTGACGCTTCGCTGGACACCGAGAAGGGCGTGCGTGCGGAAATCGGCGCGCATTGGCACACCGATCGCGTGGACCTGAAGCTGGCGGTCTACCAGACGAAGTTCAAGGACTTCATCTACCTCACCGATACTGGCGTGGAAGAGGAAGGCTATCCGGTGCGACTGTGGACGCAGGACGACGCCACCTTCACCGGCGCCGAGGCCGAGGCGAAGATCCAGCTTGCCGATACCGCCGCCGGCGCATGGGACCTGCGCGTGTACGGCGACTACGTGCGTGCGGAGCTCGATGGCAACGGCATGCGGACGGTAGCCTTCGAGGTACCGCATGGCGACCACACGCATGGTTACGAAGTGGATATCGCACAGGGTGGTTACCTGCCGCGTATCGCACCGATGCGCGTCGGTGCCGACCTGGGCTGGTCGCTGGGTGGCTGGCGCGCATCGCTGGGTGCGGTGCGCTACAGCAAGCAGGACGACCTTGCACAGAACGAGGAGCCGAGTGACGGCTACACGCTGGTGGATGCGCACCTGGCCTATCGCTGGGATCGGACGGCATCAAGCTGGGAAGTGTTCCTGGACGGCAGCAACCTGACCGACGAAGAAGCCCGCCCGCACACCTCGCTGCTGCGCGACTACGCGCCGTTGCCGGGCCGCGGCGTGGCCTTCGGCATCCGCGCGTACTTCTGATCCACTGCTGACGGTCCTCCCCCGGGGCGGCTGGCCTGGATGGCAGCCGCCCTTCTTGACAATAATTATGTGCATATACACATAATTCATCCAGCAGCCCATCACGACCAAGCCCGCATGCTCGCCCCATCCGCCAGCGCATCGCCCAGCACATGCACCTGCTTCCGCTTGCGCCGCGCAAGCCGCCGCGTCACCCAGGTGTACGACCACGAACTGGCCGAGGCCGGCCTGACCCTAAACCAGTACTCCATCCTGCGCCGCAGCGAACGCGAGCCGCGCGTGCTGGGCGACCTGGCCGGGGATCTCGGCATGGATCGCACCACCCTGACCCGCAACCTGTCGCCACTGGTGGATGCAGGCCTGGTGGAAATCGTCCGCGGCCACGACGCGCGCCAGCGCCTGATCGCGCTGACCCCGCCGGGCCGTGACCGACTCGCTGCCGCGAAGCCCCTCTGGCGACGTGCGCAGGCGGTCATCGACGCGATGCTCGGCGAGGCCGGCGTCAAACGACTGCACCGCGACCTGGACCACCTCGACGACCTGCTGCGCCAGCACCTGGGAGAAGCCGCGTGAGCACCGCTACCCCGACGCCCGCTCCACGCATGCACTGGGGCCTGCTGCTGGCCGCCGCGGCGACGCTGATGATCACCATGGGCGCGCGCCAGACAACAGGGCTGTTCGTTTCACCGATCCACCAGGACACCGGCATCGGTATCGCCGCGATCAGCTTCGCGCTGGCGATCGGTCAGTTCACATGGGGAGCCGTACAGCCGATCTTCGGCGCCATCGCCGACAAGCGCGGTTCCACCGGCGTGCTGGTGGTCGGTAGCATCCTTCTATCGCTTGGCCTGGCACTCACGCCGCACCTAACGTCGCCATGGGGCCTGATGTTCACGCTGGGCTTGTTGACGGCGGCCGGCGCAGGCGCGGGCAGCTTCTCGATCCTGATCGGCGCCACCGCACAGCAGCTTGCACCCGAGAAGCGCTCGTTCGCCGCAGGCTTCATCAACGCGGGAGGTTCGCTGGGCCAGTTCGTCTTCGCGCCCCTGGTACAGGCCGTGATCGCCGTCGCCGGCTGGGCCAGCGCGATGTACACGCTTGCCGTCGCATCGCTGCTCGCGATCCCCCTGGCCTTCCCGTTGCGCAGGAAGGCGACGCCTTCGACGGGCACGACACCGGCCACTGCCGTCGGTGGCATTTCGCTCAAACAGCAGATCGCCGTCGCCCTGCGCGACCGCAGCTACTGGATGCTGCACCTGGGCTTCTTCACATGCGGCGTGCACATCGCCTTCCTGGTGACGCATCTGCCCGGCGAGATCGCATTGTGCGGACTGGCGCCCAGCGTGTCGGCGGTATCGATCGCCCTGATCGGCCTGTTCAACGTGGCCGGCAGCCTGGTCGCGGGCGCCCTGGGCCAGCGCATGCGCATGAAGTGGATACTCGCGGCGATGTACGCCAGCCGCGCCGTGATGATCGTGCTCTACCTCATGGCGCCGCCAACGCCGTTGACGTTCTACGTATTCGCCGCAGCGCTCGGTTTCACATGGCTGGCAACCGTGCCGCCGACAGCAGGCCTGGTCGGAAAGCTGTTCGGCCCTCGCTACCTGGGCACGCTGTTCGGGCTGACCCTGCTGTCGCACCAGATCGGCGGCTTCTTCGGCGCGTGGCTGGGCGGCGTGGCGCTGGAACGCTTCGGCGATTACACGTGGATGTGGTACGCGGACATGGTGCTGGCGTTGATCGCGGCGGCGGCGAACCTGCCCATCCGGGAGGCGGCGCCAAAGGCATTGCCGGCCGCGGCCTAAGAGGCATGTCGATGCGACTGTAGGAGCGACGTAAGTCGCGACCGCAAGGCGTCCGTTGCTAGATGTCCGAACGGGCTTCGCACACCATCGCGCGATGGCTTCATCCCCCGCGCGCGACAAGGATTCAGTGCGCTGCAGGTCTGTGGTCGCGACTCACGTCGCTCCTACAACAGCTTAACCTTCAAGCCGCCGCGCAGCGTGCGCACAACCCATGTACTTCAAGGGTCTGCGCCTGCGGCTGGAAACCCAGCGCCTTGGCGCGCGCATCCAACGCCGCCACCACGTCGCGGTCTTCCAGCTCCACCGCGCTGTGGCACCGATCGCAGATGAGGAACGGCACCGAATGCTGGGCGCTATTCGGGTGATGGCAGGCTACAAACGCATTCACGGATTCGAGCTTGTGCACGAAACCGTTGGCCATCAGGAAATCCAGCGCGCGATACACTGTCGGCGGCGCGTCGGCGCCCACGCCCTTGGTGGCGCGCACCCACTCGAGCAATTCGTAGGCCTTCACCGGTTTGCCGGCTTCGGCGATCAGCTGCAGCACGCGCGCACGGATCGGCGTCAGCCGCAGGCCGCGCTCCTGGCACGCGCGCTCGACCGCTGCCACGAACGCCTGCGCGTCGTGGACGTGGTGGTGCGGGTCGGTACAGGCGTGGGCGTGCGGCATGGGCGATCCGTGATCAGGCGGTCGTACTTGTCTTGATAAGTGCTGCGTCGATGCGTTTCAAGGCTTCATCACGACCAGCCAGGTAGACGGTCTGCGAAATGTCGGGGCTGACCTGGGTGCCGGTGATGGCCACGCGCAACGGCTGCGCCACCTTGCCCATGCCGAGTTCGAGCGCGGCCGCAGCCTCGTGCAGCGCGGCGGACACACTTTCCGCACTCCACTCCGCCAGCGCCGCCAGGCACTCATGGGCCTTGGCCAGCGGCGCATGGGCGGCGGCCCCCAGATGCTTGGCCACCGCGGGCTCGTCGTACACCGTCAGCGGCTGGTACCAGACCATCGCCTTCTCGGCCATCTCCTTCAGGGTCTGCACACGGTCGCGCAGCGCGACCACGACATCGGCCGGTGAGGGACCTCGGGAGAGATCGATCTCCAGCTTCTTCAACTGATAAACCAGGTGCGGCGCGATGTCCGACGGCGCATCCGTCTTCAGGTAGTGCTGGTTCACCCAGCCGAGCTTGGCCATGTCCAGGCGCGCGGCCTTGGAATTCACGTCCTTTACATCGAACAGGTCAATCAGTTCCTGCCGCGTGAACAGCTCCTGGTCACCGTGCGACCAGCCCAACCGCGCCAGGTAGTTGATCAGCGCGTGCGGCAGGTAGCCGGCGTCCTTGTACTGCATCACGTCGGCCGCACCGGTGCGCTTGGACAGCTTGGCACCCTGCTCGTCCAGGATCATCGGCATGTGCGCGAATTTCGGCACCGGCGCGCCCAGCGCTTCGTAGATGTTGATCTGGCGCGGGGTGTTGTTGATGTGGTCGTCGCCGCGAATGACCTCGGTGATGCCCATGTCCCAGTCGTCCACGACCACGGCGAAGTTGTACGTGGGATAGCCGTCCGGGCGGAAGATCACCATGTCGTCGAGTTCGCTGTTGGCGATCTCGATGCGGCCCTTGATCAGGTCGTCGAAGGCGACCACGCCGTCGAGCGGATTCTTGAAGCGGATGACGCGGTTGGGGTCGTCACGGCGCGGCAGGCCCTGCTCGCGCGCGGCGCCGTTGTAGCGCGGCTTCTCCTGCTTCGCCATCGCTGCCTCGCGCATGGCGTCGAGCTCTTCGCGCGTCTCATAGGCGTAGTAGGCCTTGCCGGCCGCGACCAGTTGCTCGGCTACTTCGCGGTACCGGTCGATGCGGTGGGTCTGGTAGATCGGGCCTTCGTCGTAGCCCAGGCCCAGCCAGTCCATCGCATCGAGGATCGCGTCGATGGCGGCCTGCGTGCTGCGCTCGCGGTCGGTGTCCTCGATGCGGAGGATGAAATCGCCTCCACGATGGCGGGCCTCCAGCCAGCAGTACAGCGCCGTGCGGGCGCCACCGATATGCAGGTAGCCAGTGGGACTGGGGGCGAAGCGGGTACGGCAGGCCATGGAGAAGCTCAAGGTACGGAGTCCGACGATTTTACCGCGCCGCGACGGTTCTGCCGCGCTCGCCGGCCCGCACGCGCCGCAGCGCGCCCGCTTGGCGAGGCGCCCGGAAGGCCTTTCCGATAGAGGAAGCCCGTTGGGGAGGGCTTAGAATCGCCGCATGACCACGCTCTTCATCTCCGACCTGCACCTGGACGCTGAACGCCCCGCCGTCACCGAGTTGTTCGGCGCGTTTATGCAGCGGGAGGCCGTCGCGGCCGACGCCCTGTACATCTTGGGCGACCTGTTCGAGGCTTGGGTGGGCGACGACGATCCATCGGAAACTGGCGCCTACGTCGCGACCCGCATCCGCGAGGTCGCCGATGCCGGCGTGCCGGTGTTCTTCATCCGCGGCAACCGCGATTTCCTGCTCGGCAATGGCTTCGCCCGCCGCGCCGGCATGCGCATCCTGCCGGACCCGGCCGTCGTCATGCTGCACGGTAAGCCGGTGATGCTGATGCATGGCGACCTGCTGTGCACGGGGGACACGGCTTACCAGGCGTTCCGTGCGCAGACGCGCAATCCCGCGTGGCAGGCGCAGTTCCTGTCGCAGCCACTGGCGGCCCGGCTCGCCTTCGCCGCGCAAGCGCGCGCTGCCAGTGCCGCGCACCAAGGCGGCATGAAGCAGAGCGACAAGGCGCAGTTCGAAACACTGACCGACGTGACGCCGTCGGCCGTGGACGCGAACCTGGCGCAGTTCGGCATCGACATGCTGATCCATGGCCACACGCACCGGCCGGCGATCCACGACCTGACCGTCCATGGGCGAGCGTGCCGCCGCGTCGTGCTGGGCGACTGGTATGAGCAGGGCTCCGTGCTGCGTGTGGAGCCGGACGACATGACGCTGGAGTCGCTCTGACATCAGCGGCAAGTTGAAATGGGTTGTGGGAGCGACATAAGTCGCGATGACGTTTGCGAGGTAGTTCATCGCGACTTACGTCGCTCCCACGCTCTAGTGTGTATGCCGTCCGCAGGTGACCCAAGTCACTTACGGGGCTTCCAGCGCCGCCAGTTCGTCTTCGTCGAAGCCGGCCAACAGCCGCGCCTCGATGTTGAAAGGGCCATGCAGATAGCCGCCGGCATATTCCCTGAGCAGTTCGCGGAAGCGTGCGCGCGGCTCGATGCCGCGCTGCGCGCAGTACCAGCGATACCAGCGCGAACCGGCGGCGACATGCGCGACCTCCTCGCGCAGGATCAGGTCGAGGATCGCCACGGTGGCTCCGTCGCCTAGTTCGCGCAGTTTGACGATCATCCCCGGTGTGACATCCAGGCCACGCGCCTCCAGCACGCGCGGCACCAGCGCCATCCGCGCCAGCCCGTCATGCGCGGTCTTTTCGGTCATCTCCCACAAGCCATTGTGGGCGTCGAAATCGCCGTAGTCGTAGCCGAGTTCGCGCAGGCGGTCGCGCAGCAGCACGAAGTGTCGCGACTCGTCGTGGGCCACCTGCACCCAGTCGGCATAGAATGCGGCCGGTAGACCGCGGAAGCGGTACGCCGCGTCCCAGGCCAGGTCGATGGCGTTGAGTTCGATGTGCGCGATGGCGTGGATGAAGGCGGCCCTGCCGTGCACGCTGCCGAGTCCACGCCGCGGCAGATCGCGCGGATGCACGAGAGTCGGCTTCGCCGGTCGCCCCGGCATGCAGATGGGATCGGGCGGTGGCGCGTCGGCGGGAACGGCCAGCTCACCGCGCGCGAATTCGTCAGCGTATCGCTGCGTCAGCGCGACTTTATCATCCACGTCCGTCGCGTCCAGGCAGGCACGCGCAGCCTCGAGCAGCGTGGCCATGACGTGCGCGCCGCTTCAGCCTACGCGGCGCTTGCGCTTGGCTTCGTCCGAGCGTGCCTGCTCGATGCGTTCGAAATATCCCGGCTCAATGCCCGTGACGTATTTGCCATCGAAGCAGGAGGAATCGAAATCGGCGAGCTGCGGATTGCCTTCGCGCACGGCAGCCTCGAGATCCTCGAGGTCCTGGTAGATCAGCCAGTCGCAGCCGAGCAGCGTCTCGATCTCCTCGATGCTGCGGTCATGCGCCACCAGCTCATCGGCCGCCGGCATGTCGATGCCGTAGATGTTGGGGTGGCGCACCGGCGGTGCCGCGCTGGCCAGGTAGACCTTGCGGGCGCCGGCATCGCGCGCCATCTGCACGATCTGCTTGGACGTGGTGCCGCGCACGATGGAGTCGTCGACCAGCAGCACCACGCGGTTGCGGAATTCCAGGTTGATCGGGTTGAGCTTGCGGCGCACGGATTTCACGCGCTCGCCCTGACCCGGCATGATGAACGTACGGCCGACATAGCGGTTCTTGATGAACCCTTCGCGGTACTTCACGCCCAGCACGTTGGAGATTTCCAGCGCGGCATCGCGCGAGGTGTCGGGGATCGGGATGATCGTGTCGATATCGTGGTCGGGGCGCAGGCGCAGGATCTTCTCGCCCAGCTTCACACCCATGCGCATGCGCGCCTTGTGCACCGACACGTTGTCGATCATCGAATCGGGACGCGCGAAGTACACGTACTCGAAGATGCACGGTGCATGGTGTTGCGGTTCGGCGACGATTTCGCTGAACAGCTCTCCGCGCGCGGTGATCACGATGGCTTCGCCGGGCTGCACGTCGCGCATGCGGGTGAAACCCAGGATGTCGAGCGCGGCGGATTCGGACGCGATGATGTACTCCGCGCCTTCGCTGTGCTCGCGCTTGCCGAGCACCAGCGGACGGATGCCATGCGGATCCCGGAACGCCACCAGGCCCAGGCCCAGCACCACGCTGACCACCGCATATCCACCCTTGACGCGGCGATGCACGCCGGCCACCGCACGGATGGCGGCTTCCGGGCTGAGCGTACGCTGCAGGTCCAGCTCATGCGCGAACACGTTCAACAGCACTTCGCTGTCCGAATCGGTGTTGATGTTGCGGCGGTCCTGCGCGAACACGTCTTGGCGCAGGGCCTCGGTGTTGATCAGGTTGCCGTTGTGCGCCAGCGCGATGCCGTACGGCGAGTTCACGTAGAACGGCTGCGCTTCGTCCATGCCTTCGGACCCGGCGGTGGGATAGCGGCAGTGGGCGATGCCCACGCGGCCTTCCAGCACGCTCATCGCCTTGGCGCTGAAGACGTCCCGCACCAGTCCGTTGTCCTTGTGCACGCGCAGGCGTGTGCCGTCGGCGGTGGCGATGCCGGCGGCGTCCTGTCCGCGATGTTGCAGGACGGTCAGCCCGTCATAAAGCTGGCCGGCGACGTTCTGGTTGCCGACGATTCCGACGATGCCGCACATGGTGGATCTACTCCGGTTTCGACGCGGGTGAGGCGGACGAGGGGGCGTGGTCCTGCGGTGCGCCGGTGTCTTCCAGCGACATGGGTAGCAGGTTCTGCAAGCGCGCATTATCGCCCGCCGGGCGCCCGTTGCCAAAGTCCAATTCCTGCACGGTCCATTCCGGCAGCCACTGCGACAGCCATTGCGCGCCGGGCAGCAGCATCGGCACGATGGACGAGCGACGCCATTCAGGTTCACGCGGCAGATTCGTGAAGGCCACCAACAGCAGGACGATGCAGGCGACGAAAGCACCGCGCGCAAACCCGAGCGCCAGCCCCAGCACACGATCCAGGCCGGACAGTCCCACCGACTTGACCAGGTGGCGGATGGCCCACCCCGTCAATCCCACGAAGATCATCACGCCGATGAAGCTGAGCGCATAACCGCCCAACAGTTCGCTCGCCGAGGGCTGACCGTCGCTGGACAGCCAATACGCCGCGTCACCGCCGTAGTGGAAGGCCACCCAGCCGGCCAGCAACCACGCGACCATCGACGCCAATGCGCTGATGAAACCCCGCATCACACCGAACAGGGTCGACACGCCGACGATGGCCAGCAGGGTCAGATCGAGGGCACTCACACGACGCGCCCATGGCGGTCAGTCGCGCGACAGGGCAAGTCCATCAAGGGTGCGGACGGACCATGCCGTCGACACCGATCCTGGACGCCACCTGCGCCTTCAGGCGGTCCGCATCGGCACGGTTGGCGACCGGCCCGACGCGCACGCGGCTGAGCGTGCCCTTGTCGGTGCGGACCTGTTCGACGAAGGCGCTGAAGCCGGCACCGCGTGCGCGGTCGCGCAAGGCATTGGCGTCGGCGGCATTCGAGAACGCCCCCAATTGCACGGCGAAGCCGGTGCCGGAGGCCGCCGGCTTCGTTGCCTCGGCAGGCTTGGGCGTGGACGCTACCGGGGTGGTAGTGGTCGGCGCCGGCTTCGTTGCCGCTGGCTTCGCTTCGGGCGCGGCCGGCTTCGGCGCAGGCTTGGTGGGTTCGGGCGGCAGCGCCTGGGTGGTGACCGCCGCTGTGGTGGATGCGGCCGACGCGACCGACGCCGTGGCCGCAGGCCACGTGGTGGCCGGCGCGGTGTCGGCGACGTCCAGCGTCACGACCTGCGCGTTGACGTCGCCGCGGATCTTGATCGCATCCAGTCGCGCGGCTTCGGCCTGCGGACGGTCGGCGTAGGGACCGACACGCACCCGGAATGCCGGCTTGCCATTGATGGTTGCCGGCTCGACGAAACCCGGCAGCTTGGCCTGCTTCACGCGCGCCAGTACGGCATCGGCATCGGCCTGCGTGGCATAGGCCCCGAAACTTACGGCGAAGTCGCCGCCTGCCGTGGCGGCCGGCTGCACCGTGCCGGTAGCCGGCGCGGGTTCCGCGGCAGGTGCGGCAACCTGGCCCTGCAGTCCCACGGCGCCGGTTGCGGGCGCATTGCCCGGCGTTACCAGAGGCAGTTCGCGCGTCTCGAATTCGCCATTCGCAGCGGGCGGCACATCCAGTGGCACGTCCGACACGCCGCTGTCGGGCGCTGGGCCCTTCACCAGCATGGGCAAGAAGATGACGGCCAGCGCCACCAGCACGACGGCGCCGATCAGGCGCTGTTTCAGGGCAGTATCCATCCAGGTCCACGGCAGCTGCGGCGGGAATGCCGCGGCGATTATACGGCGCGCATCGGCGCGCTCCCCGTCATCGACCTGAATGCAGGGCCTGCAACGCGTCGGCGACGGTATGGAAAGAACCGAACACCAGCACGCGATCGCCCGGTGCTGACGCTTCAAGGGCGGCATACAATGCATCGGCCACGCCGGCGTGCAAACCCACCGTCGCCCCGATGGCGCCCTGCAGCCGAGCCGCGAGCTGTTCGGCAGTCTGCGATCGCGGACCCATCGTCAGGCCAGCCAGGAACCAGTGCAGCGGCATATCGGCCAACGCCGCCACTATCCCCTCTACGTCCTTGTCAGCGAGGGCTGCGAACACGACACGGGTGGTCCCCGTAATCGGATTACCCTGCAACCAGGACGCCAGTTCGCGTGCTGCCTGCGGGTTGTGGCCGACGTCCAGCACCACGTCCACGCCATCGCACCGGACCTGCTGCAACCGGCCCGGCAACGCTGCGTTGGCGACGCCTTGATGGAAGGCGTCATCGGGCACGGCGTCACCCGGCAACGCACGCACGGCGGCGATCGCGGTGGCCGCGTTCGCCCGTTGCGAGGGCGCGGACAACGCCGGCAGGGGCAGTACGAGTTCGGCGCCGACTTCGCGCCAGCGCCAGCGCTGGCTGTCGATGGGTTCGTGGAAGAAATCGCTACCCAGCCGCAACGCATTGGCGCCGATGGCGTACGCATGGCGCAGCACGCTCGACGGCGAATCCACTTCGCCCAGCACCAGCGGCTTCCAGGCACGCGCGATACCGGCCTTCTCGGCACCGATGGTTTCGCGCTCGTTGCCCAGCCAGTCTGTGTGGTCGATGTCGACCGTGGTGATAACGGCGACATCTGGATCGACGATGTTCACGGCGTCGAGTCGTCCGCCCAGTCCTATTTCCAGTACGGCCAGGTCGAGCCCCGCGCGCTCGAAAAGCCACAGCGCAGCCAGCGTGCCGAACTCGAAGTAAGTCAGCGTCGTGTCGACGCGTGCCGCTTCCACCGCCTCGAACGCAGCGACCAGCGAGTCGTCATCGATGTCGACACCGTCGATGCGGACGCGTTCGTTGTAACGCAGCAGGTGCGGCGAGGTGTACGCACCGACCTTCCAGCCGGCAGCACGCGCGATAGCCTCGATGAAGGCGACGGTCGACCCCTTGCCGTTGGTGCCACCGACGGTGATCACACGTCCCGCGGGCCTGCCCAGCGAAAGGCGTGCAGCGACTTCATGTACGCGCTCCAAACCCATCTCGATGGACTTCGGGTGCTGCTGCTCGATGTAAGCGAGCCATGCCGGCAGATCGCGAGGTCGGGTCACGGCGAACGACCCACCGGCGTCGGGTCCTGTGAAGGCGGCAGCTTGATGCCCCGCTGCGGGCGCGCACCTTGCTCCGCGGCCTGCAGCAACAGGCAATCATGGCCGTCGGGAACACCGCAGAGCACGCGCGTCATCAGGAAACCACGCTGACCATCCGTGGCGAGCCGCCGCCTGACGATAGAACGGGAGGCTCCCCGCCCATGGATCCACCATTGGCTGTATTCCTTGCCATCGACGACCGCGTAGAGCGCCACGCCCGGCGGCATCCCCTGCACCTGTTGCGCATTGCCACGTTCCAGCAGGAGGGTGATCGCTTCGTCCGCATTGGCGCCGGGGATGGGCTGGGGATCCGGAAGGTAGCCAGGCAGGTGGCCGTGCTCGTCAGCAGGCCCGACGGACACCCGATCAGCGGACGTCATCTGCGCGAGGAAAGAATCGTAGATATTCTCGTCACCCAGCCCGAAGTCAACCGGCATCCTGACACGCGAAGCGACAGCGCGCCCGTTCTCGATGGCGGGTGCGAACTTCCAGGCACGCGCGGCTTCGACCGCCGCCGCATCCAGGGCGGGATGGCCGGCCGACTGTTCGACCTGCACCTCCGTGACCTGCCCCGCTGCCGAGATACTGAGGAGCAATACGCTGGCGCCCGCGAAGCCACCACGCGCAGCTTCAGGCGGGTAACGCGGTGGAGGCGACTCGATGACACGGGGATCGACACGTCGCACTGCGGTGTCGGCAAGCACCTGCAACGGCAGCATCACGCCCAGCAGGGCGGACAGCCAGATTCGTTTCATTGGATTCCCCCGTTCGGCTCGGCTCGCGGAACGCATCGTACCCGATGGTCCTGCTCACCGACGGAGGCACGCCGCCCACGCGAGGGCGGCGCGGAACCGGCTACAATGCCCGATGCTTCGCTTCGCCGAAAAACGGCGTGTGGTGCGCGCAGTCGTTGAGGCGCACGACTTCGAGCTGGTCGACCGAGGAGCCTTCCAGCAGGTTGAGCGTGGTCGGCGCCTGGCGGAACGTCCAGAGCTTCGCGATCGGCAGGCCCAGGACGCGGCACAGCAGGACGCGGTTGACCGCATCGTGCGCCACGATCAGCAGGGTGTCGTCGTCACCCAATCCGTCGGCAGCGCGCGCGAGGCCGCGCCAGGAACGGTCGAGCACCTGGCGCAGCGATTCGCCGCCCGGCATGAGGACGGTATCCGGCTCCTCGCGCCACGCAAGCAGGCGCGCCGGGTCCTTGTCCTGGATCTCGCTGGCCAGCAGGCCTTCCCACTCACCGTGGGCGATTTCCTGCAGATCAGCGTCCGTGGCGAGCATGTCGGCGCGCGCGTCGCCCAAGGCGAGTTGCGCGGTGCGCTGCGCGCGCGACAGCGGCGACGCCACCGCGCGATCAATGCGTACGTCCTTCAAACGCTGGCCCAGCGCGGTGGCCTGGCGTTCCCCGACCGGTGAGAGCGGGATGTCGATCTGGCCCTGGTAGCGGCCTTCAGCGTTCCAAGGCGTTTCGCCATGGCGGGCAAGCAGGATGCGCATGCGTCGGTGTGTCCATTCGAGGGAGGCGGCCCCGTTTTCGTCGATCGGATACGAAGACGGGAGCGGATCATACCCGCTCCCGCCTCGTGCCTGCCGGCTAAGTTGCAGGTGTTACTTGCCGACGCCCATTTCCTTCAGCAGCTGCGGCGCGGGATAGACCTCCTGCATGATCCAGCGCAGGTAGCGGCCATCGACAGCGATCATGCGGGTCATCTCCGGATCGAACACCCAGTTGGAGCTGACCGATTCCCAGTTGCCGTCGAAGGCCAAGCCCACCAGCTTGCCGTGCGCGTCGAGCACCGGCGAACCGGAGTTGCCGCCGGTGATGTCCAGGTCGGACAGGTAGTTCACCGGGACCGAACCGATACGCTTGTCTTCCAGTCCGCCGTAGCGCTTGGCGGCCACGGCGTCGAGCAGCGCCTTGGGCGAATCGAACGGATCCTGTCCGGTTTCCTTTGCCACCACACCTTCCAGCGTAGTGAACGGGGTGTACTCCACGCCATCCTTCGGCGCGTAGCCCATCACGTTGCCGAAGGTGATGCGCAGCGACAGGTTGGCATCGGGATAGACGAACTCGCCCTGGCTCTTCTTGTAGTCGGCCAGCGCCTGCAGGTAGACCGGGCGCGCGGCCAGGTTCTCGCCGGCGCGCGTCTTGCGCTCCTGCTCGAGCTTGAGCAGCGTCGGCATTACCGCGACCGCGTACTGGATCGCCGGGTCGTTGCTGGCCTCGAACGCCTTGCGGTCGGCGGCAAACCACTTCAGGCGCTCTTCCGTGCTGCCGAGCTTCGTGGCGGCCAGTCGGTCGAGCGCGCGCTTCACCGCCGCGGCATCATTGCCGCCCAGCCATGCATCTACCGCGGCGACGCGCTGGCCGGCGGGCAGCTTGATGTACTCGTTCAACCAGTATTCCTGCAGCTGGCGATCCATCGCCGCCACGTAGCGGCGCTCGAGCTGCTTCAGGCCACCTTCGATGGCCGGCAGGTCGCGCTCCTGGTAGCCGGATTCGCGTTCGGCATTCGGCTTTTCGCGTTCGATCGACAGGCGGTACAGCTGCGTGGCGGAACCCAGCATCGCGGTGTTGTGGAACAGCGCCAGGGTCAAGTCGCGATCGCGCGTGGCCTTGCTCTGCTCCAGCAGGTCGAGCAGCTTGGCGTGCGCGTCCAGCGCCGGCTGGCCCTTGGCACCCTGCCCCTTCAGCCAGCCCAGTACGGCGGCTTCCTCGCGCTGCTTCTGGCCGGCGGCGTCGATGCGCCTGAAGCCCTCCAGCTGTCCGTCGTAGTTCTTGCTGGTGTTGTTCCAGCCTGCCATGGTGGCGGCGTACTTCACCTGGATGTCGGCATTCTGCTTGCCGGCTTCCTGCACCATCGCGATCTGGTTCTTGTAGTGGCGTGCGATGGTCGGATAGGTCCACTGCGCGGTGTTGTCGAACTCGGCCGCCAGCGCGTAGCGGTTGGTCGAACCCGGGTAGCCCGCCACCATGACGAAATCGCCCGCACCCAGCGGCTGGTCGGCGAACTTCAGCCAGTGCTTCGGCTGGTAGGGCACGTTGTCCTTGGAGAACGCGGCCGGCTTGCCGTCCTTGCCCACGTAGGCGCGGTAGAACGCGAAGTCGCCGGTGTGGCGCGGCCACATCCAGTTGTCGATGTCGCCGCCGTACTTGCCCACGCTGCCTGGGGGCGCGTACGCCAGGCGCACGTCCTTGATCTCCAGATTCTTGAACAGGCGGTAAGTGTTGCCGCCGGAGAAGCTGTAGAGGCGGCAGCGGAAACCAGCGTCGGCTTCGCAGTCGGCGATCAGCTTCTTCTCGAACGTCTCCAGCGCCTTGGTGCGCGCCAGCGCATCGTCGCCGGCGGAGGCGATGGCCGCCCGCGCGTCCTTCGTCACGTCGGTGATCTCGTCCAGCACGAACACGCGTGCGTTCGGCCCCGCGCTGACTTCATCGCCTGTCGTCGGCGCGTTGAAGCCGTTCTTGATCAGGTTGTTCTCAGCGGTGGAGTTCAGCTGGATGGCGCCGTAGGCGCAGTGGTGGTTGGTGACCACCAGGCCGTTCGGCGACACGAAGCTGGCAGTGCAGCCACCCAGCGCGACCACGGCGCCCATCGGGTCGCCGGTGAGGTCGGAGATCTGCTGCGGCGACAGCTTCAGGCCGGCCTTCTTCAGCGGCCCGGCGATCTCGGGCAGTTGCTGCGGCACCCACATGCCCTCGCCCGCCTGGGCGACCTGGGCGGCGAGCAGGGAGAGCGGAACCGCGATGGCGGCGGCGAGCAGGTTCGGACGCATGGAAACCCCGGGACTGGCAGGAAAGTTCCGATTGTAATGAACCCGTCATCCGCGCCGACCATGACTTATGTCCTACGCCGCCGGGATACGTCGCGCGCCGGCCCTGTCAAGAGGCGTCGCAACAGGGCCGTCGGGGACCGGAGCGTATAATCCGCGCCCTCATTTACCTGGATCTACGTCCGATGGCACAGACGATGAAGGCGCTGGTGAAGCGCGAGGCCGGCAAGGGCATCTGGATGGAGGAACTCCCCATCCCGCAGCCCGGCCCGAACGAAGTGCTGATCAAGCTGGAAAAGACCGCCATCTGCGGTACCGACCTGCACATCTACCTGTGGGACGAATGGAGCCAACGCACCATCAAGCCCGGCCTGACCATCGGCCACGAGTTCGTGGGACGCATCGCGCAGCTCGGTTCCGCCGTCACCGGCTACGACGTCGGCCAGCGCGTGTCGGCCGAAGGCCACATCGTCTGCGGCCACTGCCGCAACTGCCGCGGCGGCCGCCAGCACTTGTGCCCGAACACCGTGGGCATCGGCGTGAACCGCAACGGCGCCTTCGCCGAGTACATGGTGATGCCGGCCAGCAATCTGTGGCCGATCCCGGATCAGATCCCCAGCGAATTGGCCGCCTTCTTCGACCCCTACGGCAACGCGGCGCACTGCGCACTGGAATTCGACGTGGTCGGCGAGGACGTGCTGATCACCGGTGCCGGCCCCATTGGCATCATCGCCGCCGGCATCTGCAAACACATCGGCGCGCGCAACGTGGTGGTCACCGATGTCAACGACTTCCGCCTGAAGCTGGCTGCCGACATGGGCGCCACCCGCGTGGTCAACGTGGCCAACACCTCGCTGAAGGACGTGATGGCCGACCTGCACATGGAAGGCTTCGACGTGGGCCTGGAGATGAGCGGCAATCCGCGCGCCTTCAACGACATGCTCGACTGCATGTACCACGGCGGCAAGATCGCGCTGCTCGGCATCCTGCCCAAGGGCGCCGGCGTGGACTGGGACCGCATCATCTTCAAGGGCCTCACGGTGCAGGGCATCTACGGCCGCAGGATGTACGAGACCTGGTACAAGATGACGCAACTGGTGCTGAGCGGCTTTCCGCTGGGCAAGGTGCTGACGCACCAGCTGCCGATCGACGATTTCCAGAAGGGCTTCGACCTGATGGAACAGGGCAAGGCCGGCAAGGTGGTGTTGAGCTGGAATTGATCCGCATCCCGGCCCCACAAAAAAAGGCGCCTTGCGGCGCCTTTTTTGCGTCATGCCCTATCAGGGAACGGCAACGGCAATCGTGAACACCACGCCCGGCTTGTAGATGTCCGAGCCACGACGCAGTTCGGATGCGTCCGAACCGAAGGTGTCGTAGTAGCCCAGCGTCGCCGTCGCAGGACCGAAGCCCTTGGAGAGGGTAACGGAGCCATCGTAGAAATCGGCGCGGCCATCGCTGCCGGCATCGATGGAGGTATAGCCCGTGGTGGCTCCCACCGAGAAGCCCGAATCGCCGATGTCGTAGCTGGCAGACAGGCCCGCATAGATTTCTTCCGCGCCGGTGTTGCTGTAGTCGTCGGCGTACGCGAGGATGCCGCCGACGGTCACAGGGCCACTCCAGGTCACCTTCGCGATGTATTCGTTGTAGTCGATATCCCCGTATCCATCGGAAGCGCTTTCATAGGTGTAGCGGTTCACACCCAGGTCCAGGTTCCAGCTGTCGTTGAGATCCTTGTTCCAGCCGACGTAGTAGTCGACCTCATAGTCAGGGCCACCCTCTCCGAAATCCACGTTCGACGCCCATACGCCCGCATACAGGCCGAAGGGCGCGGAATAGCTGGCACCCGCCTGGAATGCCGGTTCGTTGTCGGTCTGGGACACGCCGCGGAACACGTAGTCCGTCGTCACCGCGAAGGTCGCGCTGAACGGGGAGGACGCTTCTTCCTCGGCCTCCTGGGCGAAGGCGGACAGCGGAAGCGCCAGCAACAGGGCAGTGGCAAGGGCGGTGCAGAGCTTGACGGGCTTCATCCGGATTCTCCTGGTCGATGGCGGACGGTGGCGGCTGGCGTGGCGGTGATGCGGTCGTGAGACCGCAATCGCAGCTTCACGGTTTTTTAACTGCGCCCCGATAGTGCGCCGCAACAATCGTCGACGTCAAGTGCCTGTCCTCATGCCGGATAATTGGTTTCTTTTTCAATTAATTCAGCAGCTTACATCGCATCACCTTGGTGCCTACGCACCAGTTCGGGGAAACCATCCGAACCGTTTTGGTGCCAGACGCATCGGTTGTCCGGGAGCCGTTGCCGGGCTCTCGTGATCGGCGGGCAAGTCCACGTCGACCTCGGTGGCATCGTCCTGGAGCCGCGCCCGCAGGCGCAGGCGCGGGCCGTTCCGCTGTGCGCCGATGATCGTCGCCGGCCAGCCGGGACCCTCTTTCACTACCTCCAGGTCCTCAGGGCGCACGAAGATCTCGGCCCGCCCTTGCCCCGCCAGCTCACGCGACCGCATTGGCAACCCTGCAACCTGCAGCGCGCCTGCTTCCCAGTGCGCGGGCAGGCGATTCACCGCACCGACGAAGGAGTAGACGAAGGGCGAGGCCGGCGCATCGTAGGTATCGGCCGGGCTGGCGAGTTGTTCGATGCGCCCCCGGTTGAGAATCGCCACGCGATCGGCCAATTCAAGTGCTTCTTCCTGGTCATGCGTCACGAACACGGTGGTCAGACCCGTGCGGTCATGCAATTCCCGAAGCCAGCGACGCAGATCCCGGCGGACCTGTGCATCGAGTGCACCGAAAGGCTCATCAAGCAACAGCACGCGCGGCTCGATCGCCAGCGCACGCGCCAACGCCACGCGCTGCCGCTGGCCGCCAGACAGCTGCGCCGGATACCGCGTGCCGAATCCGTCCAGTTGCACGAGCGAAAGCAGTTCCGCGACGCGCGCGCGGATGGTGGCATCAAGCATCCGCTCGCGGCCGCGCCGCACGCGCAGGCCGAAGGCGATGTTCTCCTCCACCGTCAGGTGGCGGAACAGTGCGTAGTGCTGGAACACGAAACCCGCGCGCCGCGCCTGCACGCTGAGGCGCGTCGCATCCTCTCCATCGAACAGCACGCGTCCACCGTCCGCATGTTCGAGTCCCGCGATCACGCGCAGCAGCGTGGTCTTGCCGGACCCCGACGGGCCCAGCAGCGCAAGCAGTTCGCCCTGGCGGATGTCGAGCGATACGTCGTCCAGCGCCGTGAATTCGCCGAACCGCTTGCCCAGGTGTTCGATCTTGATGCCCATGGTCGTCCTCTCAATGACGGTGGTTGGCGGCCAGCGCTTCGCCATGGCGCCACTCCAGCCAGGTCTTCAGCACCAGCGTCACCAGTGCGGTCAGCGCCAACAACGAGGCCGCCGCGAACGCCGCGCTGTACGAGTACTCGTTGTAGAGGATCTCCACATGCAGCGGCAGCGTGTTGGTGCGCCCGCGGATGTGGCCGGACACGACCGACACCGCGCCGAACTCTCCCAGCGCGCGCGCACTGCACAGCAGCACGCCGTACAACAACGCCCAGCGGATGTTCGGCAGTGTCACCCACCAGAAGGTTTGCCAACCATTTGCGCCCAGGCTGAGTGCCGCCAGTTCCTCATCGGTGCCCTGCTGCTCCATCAATGGCATCAGCTCGCGCGCGATGAACGGGAACGTCACGAAGATGGTGGCCAGCACGATGCCTGGCAGCGCGAAGATGATCTTCGGCAACTGCAGGTGCAGGTCGCCGAGTAATGGCAGTGAGAAACGCCAGCCTTCATCGATCAGCGAATACGCCCAGCCCTGCGCGCCGAAGATCAGCACGTAGATCAGGCCGGCCACCACCGGCGACACCGCGAACGGCAGGTCGATCAGCGTGACCAGCCAGCGTTTCCCACGGAACTCATGCTTGCTGACCACCCATGCGGCGGCGACGCCGAAGAGCAGGTTCAACGGCACGACGATGAAGGTCACCAGCAGCGTCAGTTTCACCGCGGCCAATGCATCGACCTCGGTGATGGCGGTCGCGAACGCCGCCCAGCCACCCCGCAGTGCTTCGACGAACACAAGCGCCAGCGGCAGCAACAGGAACGACAGCAGGAAGGCGAGCGCGCCCAGCACCAGCAGCACCTGGACCCAGATGGGTTCGGTCGTGGCGGCATGGCGACGCCCGGGACGTGCATGCGCATCCATGACGGACGACTCCGTGAGGATGGCGGTGACGGCAGAAGCAGCGTCGCCCATATCAGCCCCCTGCCCGCTTGCCGGTGCGCTGCAGACGTGCCTGCAACGTGTTGATCAGCAGCAGCAGCGCGAACGACAGCAACAGCATGGCCGCCGCGATTGCCGTGGCGCCCTCGTAGTCGAACTCTTCCAGCTTGATGGTGATCAGCAGCGGCGCGATCTCGGACACCCCGGGCAGGTTGCCGGCGATGAAGATCACCGATCCGTATTCGCCCACGCCACGCGCGAACGCCAGAGCGAAGCCGGCCAGCACGGCCGGCCACAGCGTCGGCAACACCACGTGCCGCACCGCCTGCCAGCGGTTCGCTCCCAGGGTGGCGGCGGCTTCTTCCAGCTCCGTCTCGATTTCTGCAAGCACCGGCTGCACCACGCGCACGACGAAAGGCAGTCCGATAAACACCAGCGCCACGGTGATCCCGAACGGCGTGTACGCCACCTTGATGCCGATGGCTTCCAGCCATTGGCCGATCCAGCCGGTCGGGCCGTACAGCGCCGTCAACGCAATGCCAGCCACGGCGGTGGGCAGCGCGAACGGCAGGTCGATCATCGCGTCGAACACGCGCTTGGCGGGGAAGCGATAGCGCACGAACACCCAGGCCACCAGGGTACCCATTACGGCATTGAATGCCGCCGCCGCGAGGGCGGTGCCGAAGCTGATGCGCAGCGCTGCCAGCACGCGGGGCTCCGTCCAGACCGCCCAGACGCCCGCCGGACCCAGTCCGCCGGCCTTGGCAAACACCCCCACCAGCGGAATCAGGACGATCAGCCCCAGCCAGGCCAGCGTATAGCCCAGGCTGAGGCCGAAACCGGGGATGACGCGCCTGGCGCGCGCCTTTCCCGGCCATGGTTGAACTGCCGCCACCTTACTTCGCCTGGATCTGGTCGAACACGCCACCGTCCGCGAAGTGCGTGGCCTGCGCCTTCGCCCAGGACCCGAAAATGCGGTCGATCGTCACCAGTTCCAGCTTCGGGAAGCGCGCGATGTCTTCCTGCGCCGCATGCTGCGGATAACGCGGGCGGTAGTAGTGCTTGGCGGCCAGGCGCTGGCCGGTGGGCGAGTAGAGGTACTTCAGGTAAGCCTGCGCCGCTTCGCGCGTGCCGTGCTTGTCGACATTGCGATCCACCAGCGCTACCGGCGGCTCGGCCCGCATCGACAGGGACGGCACCACGATGTCGAACTTGTCGGGGCCCAGTTCCTCGATCGACAGGAAGGCCTCGTTCTCCCACGCCAGCAACACGTCACCGATGCCGCGCTGGACGAACGTGGTGGTCGAGCCGCGTGCGCCGGTGTCGAGGACAGGCACGTTGCGGAACAACGCACGCATGAACCTGCGCGTCTTCGCTTCGTCACCCTTGAATATGGTCAGGCCGTACGCCCATGCGGCCAGATAGTTCCAGCGCGCGCCTCCGGATGTCTTCGGATTCGGTGTGATGACCGAGATACCCGGCTTCACCAGGTCGTGCCAGTCACGGATCTTCTTCGGATTGCCCTTGCGCACCAGGAAAACGATGGCCGAGGTGTAGGGCGCGCTGTTCTCGGGCAGGCGCGATTGCCAGTTCGCCGGGAACAGCTTGGCATGCTGGGAAATCGAGTCGATGTCGTAGGCCAGCGCCAGCGTCACCACGTCGGCTTCTAGGCCATCTATGACCGAGCGCGCCTGCTTGCCTGAGCCGCCATGCGAAGTCTCGACGCTGACCTTCTGTCCCTTGGTCTTCTGCCATTCAGCGGCGAACGCGGCATTGAACTCGCGATAGAACTCGCGGGTCGGGTCATAGGACGCGTTGAGCAGCTTGACGTCCTTGGCACCCGTTGCGGCAGCCAGCGTCAGGCCTAAGGCGAGCAGGACATTGCGGGCATGGCGTCGGAACGGATCGGTGTTCATTGGAGTTCTGGAGCCACAGACGGCCTGTGCACGGGGGAGCGGACCAATGCGTCCGCCCTGGACCCAGGATGGACAGGCTGTTGCCAGCCGGAACGCAATGCTGCTTGCGTACCTGCCCGCGGGGAAATGACGAAACGACGGGCGCTTATGCCCTTCCCGCATGACGCCAGGCTGCTCCGGACGGAAAGGTAGAATGGCGGCCTTCCCTTCCAGTCCGCCCCTCATGTCCAACCCGCTGACCGCCCACTACGCCACCACCCTCGACGAGATCCGCGCCCAGGGCCTGTTCAAGGCCGAGCGGATCATCACCAGCCCGCAGTCGGCGGAAATCACGCTGGCCGACGGGCGCACGGTGCTGAACTTCTGCGCCAACAACTACCTGGGGCTGGCCGACCACCCGGACATCATCCAGGCGGCGAAGGACGCGCTGGACACGCACGGTTTCGGCATGGCCTCGGTGCGCTTCATCTGCGGCACGCAGGACCTGCACAAGCAGTTGGAGAAGACGATCGCGGACTTCTTCGGCACCGAGGACACGATCCTCTACGCTGCCTGCTTCGACGCCAACGGCGGCCTGTTCGAACCGCTGCTGGGCGAAGACGACGCGATCATCTCCGACGCGCTGAACCACGCATCGATCATCGACGGCGTGCGCCTGTGCAAGGCCAAGCGCTTCCGTTACGCAAACTGCGACATGGCCGACCTGGAAGCGCAATTGCAAGCGGCCGATGCGGCCGGCTGTAAGACCAAGCTGATCACCACCGACGGCGTGTTCTCGATGGACGGCTTCATCGCGCCGCTGGACGAGATCACCGCGCTGGCGAAGAAATACAACGCCCTGGTGCACATCGACGAATGCCATGCCACCGGCTTCCTCGGCGCCACCGGCCGCGGCTCGGCCGAGGTGAAGGGAGTTCTGGATCGCATCGACATCATCACCGGCACGCTGGGCAAGGCGATGGGCGGCGCGCTGGGGGGCTTCACCACGGCGAGGAAGGAAGTGATCGAACTGCTGCGCCAGCGCTCGCGACCGTACCTGTTCTCCAACTCGCTGCCGCCGCACGTCGTGGCCGCCGGCATCCAGGCCTTCGAGATGCTCGATGCCGCCGGTGATCTGCGCGAGACGCTGGCCGCCAACACCGCCTACTTCCGCGAGAAAATGACGGCCGCCGGTTTCGACATCAAGCCGGGTGTGCACCCGATCAGCCCGGTGATGCTGTACGACGCACCGCTGGCGCAGCGCTTCGCCGAGCGCCTGCTGCAGGAGGGAATCTATGCGATCGGTTTCTTCTTCCCGGTGGTCGCGAAGGGCCAGGCCCGTATCCGCACGCAGATGAGCGCTGCGCACACGCGTGAACATCTGGACCGCGCCATCGATGCTTTCACCCGCATCGGTCGCGAGTTGGGCGTACTGAAGGCATAACCAAAGCCTGTGCGTCCGCGGTCAGCGGGCGCGCTTGGCGATAGCGGAAGGCTTCGGCTTGGCTGGCGCACCCTTGGCGACGCGAATGCCGCGCGCCTTCATCCAGGCGTCGAACTCTTCCGCCGTCATCTTGCGGCCGTTCTGCTGCATGTCGAAACGGTGGCCATGCGGCCCCGGGCGCACGCTGACGACCTCTTCCTTCGCGTCGGTGGTATGGGCGTGTGGTGGTTTCGAGGCACAGCCCGCCGCCATACCGATGACAAACAGAACAGCGAAACGCGCAGGCAGGCGCGTCTTCAGGTCGAGCATGACAATTCCCCAGTGGTCAGGCGTGAGCGAGTGTAGGCAAGCACACCGCCGCAAACGCTGACCGCGGTCGCGCAATCAACAGCCGGTCATCGGCGCCAGCGCTTCGCGTTCCGCTGCATCGAGCATGCGCCATGCCCCCTTCGCCAACGTGCCTAGGACCAACGGTCCGATGGCGACCCGGACCAGCCGCAGTACGCGGATGTCGAAAGCCTCAAGCAATCGTCGGATCTGCCGGTTGCGGCCTTCGTCGAGCACGATCTCCACCCAGGCATTGCGTTCGCCGGCACGCAACAGGCGCGCCTGACGGGCAGCCAGATGTTCCCCTCCGACGTGGACCCCAGCCTGCAGCGCGCGCAGCAATGCTTCGTCGGGCACCCGATCGACCTGCACGTGATAGGTCTTGTCGGGCCCGCATGCCGGATCCGTGACGCGTGCGGCCCATTCCGGGTCGTTGGTGAAAAGCAGCAGACCCTCGCTGGCTTTGTCCAGCCGCCCGACCGGCGCGGTCCACGGCAGGCCGGCGCCTTCCAGGCAACGGTAGACCGTGTCGCGCCCGCGCTCGTCGCGCGTCGTCGTGACCAGGCCGCGAGGCTTGTTGAGCATCAGGTAGTGGCGATCCGCCGCCGCAGCCGCCTGGCCATCCACGCGCACGACAGCACGGCCAGCGACCACGGGAAATTCCGGATCGCGAACGATGCGCCCATCGACGGACACCCGGCCCTCGGTGATCCAGCGCGCGGCTTCCGTGCGCGAACAGACGCCCTGTTTGGACAGGATGCGCGCCAATCCGTGTCGTGTTGCGGGACTGCCGGGCACGCCCTGGCGCGCGGTCGTCCGCGTATCGCGAGGCGTTCTGCGCTCAGGCATGGTGGTGTCCGGCAGGAAAACGGCCGGGGGTGCCGGCCGTTCGTCGATCAGTTCTTCTTGGCCGGTTCGGCGGGAGCCGGCGCGGGTGCAGCGGCCGGCGCACCAGGCGCCTTGACCACGCGCACGCCACGCGACTTCATCCAGGCATCGAACTCATCGGCGGTCATGCGCTTGCCGTTCTGGCTCATGTCGAATCGCCAGGGCGAGTTGTCGTGCGCGGTTTTCGGCTGGTACGCCGCCGGGCTCGCAGTGGCGGCCGCTGCAGACGCGGGCGCGGGCAGCGCCTTGGCAACGTTGCGACATCCCTCGATACGCAGGCGCATCAGCACGCGGTCCACCGACTGCGCTTCGTCGAATGCATGCGACGCCAGCACACCGCTAGGAGCACCCAGCTGCGTGGCGGTGGCAGTGAACTCCGGTGCGACCGGCGCGATCACCGTATTGGATCTCTTCAACGGCACCGGCACGAGACTGCCCGTGCAGTCGGGCGCGGCATGGGCGGCAGGAATCGCGACGATGCACAGCAGACTGGCGAGGACGTGACGGCGCATCGTTGAACTCCTGAGTATTCCTGTTCGTGCGGCGAGTTTAGGCAGCCCCTCCTGGCATGGCAAGGAATTGCAAGCCTCCATCGTCCTGCATTGCGCAAGACGGAAACGCGGTCACGCAAATCCCGCGTATGTCTTTGGAAAAAACGAAGCCCGGCACTGGGCCGGGCTTCGGGTGTTGCGGGATGAGCGTCCGATCAGTTCTGGACGTTCAGTTCCGTACGACGGTTGCGCTCGCTCTTGCAGCCCGGCAGCGTCTGCGCGGTCGGCTCCAGCGGACGGCTCTCGCCGTAACCCACCGGGCCCACCAGACGCGAAGCATCCACGCCGTTGCTGGTCAGGTAGTCGTACACGGTCTGCGAACGACGCTGCGACAACGACTGGTTGTAGGCATCGGCACCGCACAGGTCGGTGTGACCGGCCACTTCGACGCGCAGGTCGGGGTAACGCTTCAGGATTTCGGCAGCTTCGCTCAGGATGGCGATCGCGTCCGGACGCAGGGTCGACTTGTCGAAGTCGAAGTTCACGCCCTTCAGGTCGATCGAAACCTGCACCGGGCAGCCGTCCGGACCGATGGTCTGGCCAGCCTGCGAGCCGGGGCACTTGTCGTCGCAGTTGTTGACGCCGTCACCGTCGTCATCCAGGTCCGCGCAGCTCGGCGCAGCCGGCGGGGCCGGCGGCGCAGCGGCTTCGGCCTTCGGACCCAACGGGATCACAACGCCGACCGAGGCCAGGACGTCGCCGAACCAGTCTTCCTGCGGAGCAGCAGCGCTCTGATCGTTGAAGTCTGCACGGTAGGCCAGTTCGGCGCGAACACCGACGCGCTTGTCCAGCGTGGTCTGCAGACCTACGCCCAGCTTGGCCGCCAGGTTGTTGTCGCGGGTCTGGTTCGACGCGTTGATCAGCGACTCTTCTTCCGAACGCTGCATGCCGAGGCCGGCAACGATGTACGGGTTCCAGCCGCGACCTTCCTGGATGAAGTGGCGACGCAGGTCCAGCGAGATGCCGTACTGGCTCCACAGGGCGTCACGGTTGTCTTCGAACTTCGGGTTCTGGTAGTTCAGCTCACCGTCCAACGACCAGTTGGGGCTGATGAACTTGCCAAGGCCCAGGCCCAGGAACGGGGCGTTGCGGGTGAGGCGATCGTCGTCCTGCAGGTTGAAGCCGGCGGAGCCGGTGAGGTACCAACGGTCGTCGAACTCCTGCGCCATCGCGTGGTTAGCGAGGCTCAGGCCGCCCAGCAGCGCGGCGCAGAGAATCTTCTTGTTCATTTGCAGCTCCTTTCCTTGTAAAAGTTCAGTTGTAGAGAAACCGAAATACGTCTGTTGCGGTGGTTCCGGCGTTTCTAGTTGTTATTCGAGACGACAGGGATCCATCGCCTTGCTGAACAGATTATGCGTCGGTACGTGAAGACTGTGTTAACGGTACCATAACAAGTCGGGCAAGGTTAACACTCTTGAAGGGAACTAGCGCAGATCTTCACGGGGGCAGCGACGCAGGGCGCCCGGTCCTTGGGATGCATGACGATACTCCTGTGGGTGGGCAACACACCGGTGCACGGAGGCATCTTGGCAAGTCCTCCGCAGGAGCCGATGTTCGCATCATGAACCTGCCCATCCCCGTCGTACACCTCCCGAGCCTCTTCCTGTCGCATGGTTCTCCCATGATGGCGGTCGAGGACTCTCCTACCGGCCGCTTCCTGGATCACCTTGGCGAACGATTGCCGCGACCCAGGGCCATCGTCGTGGCATCGGCCCACTTCATCCATGCGCGTCCCACCGTCACGGCCACCCCCGCACCCGACACGATCCATGACTTCGGCGGCTTCCCGGAGGCGCTCTATCGCATCCAGTACCCCGCCATGGGCACCCCAGCGTTGGCGGATCAGATCGCCGGGTTGCTGCGGGACGCCGGTTTCCCCGTCCAGGTCGATGGCCGCCACGGGCTGGACCATGGTGTCTGGGTGCCGCTGCGGCGGATGTATCCCGACGCCGACATCCCGGTGATCGCGCTGTCGGTGAACCCGGCGCAGACAGCCGAGTGGCATTACCGGCTGGGGCGGGCCCTGGCACCGCTGGGCGCGCAGGGCGTGCTGGTGGTCGGATCCGGCGGGTTCTCGCACAACCTGCGTGCCCTGGACTGGCAACACGTGCAGGCAGCGCCGTACGACTGGGTGGCCGCGTTCACCGATGCCCTGCGCGAGCGGCTGCTGGCCGGCGACATCGCGGGCGCGCTGGACTGGACCGCCTTGCCGGACGCCCACCGCAACCATCCCACTACCGAGCACCTGGTCCCGCTGTACGTCGCCCTGGGCGCCGGCGGCGATGGCGCCACGGGCCGGTTGCTACATCGCGACGTCGAGATGGGTGGCCTGGCGCTGGATGCCTTCGCTTTCGAGCCGGCCTGATCAGGCCTGCAGCCCGCGCTCCCACGGCGGGTTGTCACCGAACTGCTCGATCAGGAAGTCGGTGAAGGCACGCACGCGCGGCGGAACGAGGCGGCGCTGCGGCATCACCGCACTGATCGCGGTCGTGGCCAGCGGGTAGTCCGGCAGCAGCACCTCCAGCCGACCGGCACGCAAATCGTCGGCGACATGCCACAGCGAATGGATGACGATGCCCTCGCCCGCCAGCGAGGCGTCTCGCAGGACTTCGCCGAAGTTGCTCTCGAAGCGTCCCTGCACCCGCACCGCAACTTCGCCGCCCGTTGGCATGCCCAACCGCCACACATCCTGCCGGCCGCCACTACCGAACAGCAGCAGGCAGTCATGCTCGGCGAGCTCGTCGGGCGTGTGCGGCCGACCACGCCGGCGCAAGTAGTCGGGCGATGCGCACAGCACGCGGCGATTGGGGGCGATCCGTCGCGCGACCAGCCGCGAGTCGTCGAGCGCACCGATGCGGATCGCCAGGTCGAAACCTTCGCTGACCAGATCCACGACGTTGTCGCTGAGGTGGATGCTGAGGCGCAGCTTCGGGTGGCGTGCAAGGAAGGCCGGCAGCAGCGGCGAGACGTACTGGCGCCCGAAGGATGCGGACGTCGTCACCCGCAGCGTGCCGGCGACCTCGCGCGCTGCTCCGCGCAGGCCGCTGCCCAGGGCTTCAATCTCTTCCACCAGCACCCGCCCCTGCTCGGCGAGCGCGGCGCCTTCCGGCGTGGGATGCAGGCGACGTGTCGTCCGGTGCAGCAGGCGCACACCCAGTTCCGTCTCCAGCCGCTTCAGGCGCTGGCTGGCCACGGCGACCGAGAGATCCAGGCTGTGAGCCGCTGCAGTAATCGACCCGAGATCGAGCACGCGCAGGAACAGGGTCAGGTCACCGATACGTTCCATTATCAATAATTCATTGATAGTGATTCTTCATATTCGCCGTTTCCCATCATGAAGGGAAGACGCAAGCTGCGCGCCTCGTTCTCCTACCCACCCACCCCATGTCCCCCACTCCCTCCTTCCGGTTACCGCTGGGCCTGTACGCGCTCACCGCCGGCGCGTTCGGCATCGGCACCACCGAATTCGTCATCATGGGCCTGCTGATGCAGGTCGCCGCCGATCTCCACGTCTCCATCGCCGCCGCGGGCCTGCTGATCTCCGGCTATGCGCTGGGCGTGTTCGTCGGCGCTCCGCTGCTGACCGCCGCGACCAACCGGATGCCGCGCAAGGCGGTACTCGTGGCGCTGATGATCGTGTTCACGCTCGGCAACCTCGCCTGCGCCCTGGCGCCGAACTACGAACTGCTGATGGTCGCGCGCGTGATCACGTCGCTCGCGCACGGCACGTTCTTCGGCGTCGGCGCGGTGGTCGCCACCGGCCTGGTCAGCGAAGACCGCAAAGCCTCGGCCATTTCGATCATGTTCACCGGCCTGACCGTGGCCACGCTGCTGGGCGTGCCCGCGGGCGCCTGGCTGGGACTGGAGTACGGCTGGCGCGCAACGTTCTGGGCCGTCACCGCCATCGGAGTGTTCGCCACCGTGATCATCGCCACGCTGGTCCCGGCCGACCGCAGCGCGCTGGCTCCACTGGCGTTCCGCGACGAACTGCGCGTGGTCGGCCGCCCGCAGGTGCTGCTCGGCCTGCTGATGACCGTGCTCGGCTTCGGTGGCATGTTCACCGTCTACACGTACATCCAGCCACTGCTGACGCAGGTGACGGGCTTCGCCGATGCGGCGGTCTCGCCGATCCTGCTGGTCTTCGGCGTAGGCATGATCGTCGGCAACCTGCTGGGCGGACGCTTCGCCGATCGCCGACTGGCCACGGCCCTGCTCGGCACGCTGGCGCTGCTGGCGCTGGTGATGGGCGCGATGAGCTTCGCGCTGCACAGCCGCTGGGCGATGATCCTCTTCACCGGCCTGCTGGGCGCTGCCGCTTTCGCGACCGTCTCGCCGCTGCAGCTGTGGGTGCTTCAGAAGGCCAGCGATGCGCAGAGCCTGGCGTCCAGCCTCAACATCGGCGCCTTCAACCTCGGCAATGCGCTCGGCGCGTGGCTGGGCGGCGTGGTGATCTCGCAGGGCCTGGGCCTGTCGGCGCTGCCATGGGTCGCCGCGCTGGTGCCGGCGTCCGCGTTCGCCATTGCACTGTGGGCGCTGGCGCTGGAGCGACGTCAGGCGATTCACGCAGCAGGTGCCACCCCATCACTGCAGGCCGACGGATGCGCCTGATCTCCTTTCCTTACGCTTGAGGAGCTTCCCATGGAAACCCGTTTTCTCGGCCGTTCCGGCCTGAAGGTCTCTGCACTCGGCTTCGGCGCCGGCACTTTCGGCGGCAAGGGGCCGCTGTTCGGCGCCTGGGGCAACACCGATACCGCGCAGGCGCGCCGCATGATCGACATCAGTCTGGAGGCGGGCCTCACCTTCTTCGACACCGCCGATGTCTATTCGGACGGCGCGTCCGAATCGATCCTGGGCGCGGCTCTGCAAGGCCGGCGCGATCAGGTCATCCTGTCCAGCAAGACCGGCCTGCGCCTGGGTGAAGGCCCCAACGATGCCGGCGCCTCGCGCTTCCGCTTGCTGAAGGCGGTGGATGCCTCTCTTGCGCGGCTTGGCACCGACTATCTCGACCTACTGCAGCTGCACGCGTTCGATGCGCTGACACCGGTCGAGGAAACCCTGTCCACGCTCGATGGCCTGGTCCGCGCAGGCAAGGTGCGGTACCTGGGCGTGTCCAACTATGCCGGCTGGCAGCTGATGAAATCGCTCGGCATCGCCGAACGCTACGGCTACACCCGCTACGTTGCCAACCAGACCTACTATTCGCTGGCCGGCCGCGACTACGAGTGGGAACTGATGCCGCTGGCCATCGACCAGGGGATAGGAGCGGTAGTGTGGAGTCCGCTGGGTTGGGGTCGCCTGACCGGCAAGCTGCGACGCGGGCAACCCCTCCCGACCACCAGCCGCCTGCACGACACGGCCGATGTGGGGCCGCCCATCGCACAGGAGCGCCTGTTCCGCATCATCGACGCGCTGGATATCGTCGCCGAGGAAACCGGCAAGTCGATACCGCAGATCGCCATCAACTGGTTGCTGCAGCGCCCCACCGTTTCGACCGTACTGATCGGCGCGCGCAACGAGGAACAGCTGCGACAGAACCTGGGCGCCATCGGCTGGCAGCTGTCGGCCGACCAGATCGCGCGCCTGGACGCCGCCAGCGCGGTGGAAGCACCGTATCCCTACTATCCCTACTGGCGCGGCCATTTTTCCGAACGCAGCCCGCTTCCCGTCCAAGCCTTTCCCCCGTCCGCCGGAGCCGCCCCATGAAAGCCGTCGCCCTGACCCGCTACCTGCCCATCGACGATCCGCAATCGCTGCTGGATGTCGAACTCGAAACGCCTACCGCCACCGGTCACGACATCCTCGTGCGTGTGGAAGCCGTGTCGGTGAACCCGGTCGACACGAAGGTGCGCGCGCCGAAGCCGCAGATCGAGGCGCAACCGAAGGTGCTCGGCTACGACGCCGCCGGCGTGGTGGAAGCCGTCGGCGAGGCGGTGACGCGCTTCAAGCCCGGCGACGCGGTCTACTACGCGGGCGACATCACCCGCCCCGGCAGCAATGCGCAGTTGCAGCTGGTCGATGAACGCATCGTCGGCCGCAAGCCCGCGTCGCTGGACTTCGCGCAGGCCGCTGCCTTGCCGCTGACGACCATCACGGCATGGGAGCTGCTGTTCCACCGCATGCCCTACTCGCCCGAGCGCGGTGGCAAGGGCAAGTCGCTGCTGGTGATTGCCGGTGCAGGCGGCGTGGGCTCGATCGCGATCCAGTTGGCAAAGCGGGCCGGCTTCACTGTGATCGCCACTGCGTCGCGACAGGACACGATCGACTGGTGCAAGGCGCTCGGCGCAGACCACGTCATCAACCATCGCGAAGCGCTGGGTCCGCAGCTGAAGGCCCTGGGCTTCGACAGCATTGATGCTGTCCTGAATCTGGCCGACACCGACCGCTACTGGACCGAACTGGGCGACCTGCTGGCGCCGCTGGGCCACGTCGGCCTGATCGTCGAGCCGCGCGGCGAACTGCGCATCGGCGATCCGTACAAGGCCAAGAGCATCGGCATCCACTGGGAAATGATGTTCGCCCGCCCGCGCTTCCGTACCGCCGACATGGGCGAACAGGGCGCACTGCTGGACCGCGTGGCGGACCTGATCGACGCCGGCGACGTGCGCGGCACGCTGACTGGCACCCTGTCGCCGATCAATGCGGCGAACCTGCGCGAAGCCCATCGCCGGCTGGAATCCGGCACCACCATCGGCAAGCTGGTGCTCGCCGGCTGGTGATGGCGCGATAGCGGTGGGAGCGACGTAAGTCGCGACGGGCGCGAGGAGATCCATGCACCTCAACCTTTCCTATCGCGACTTACGTCGCTCCCACAGCATCACCCGTGACTACGCAGCCGCTGCGTCTCCAGTGCGGTCACGCTTGAGCACGGCGACCGGCTCCGCCCAGGTACTGGCGGCGCGCCGCTTGCTGGTAGCCAGCACCAGGTCGGACGGCTCGAACACGTTGACGTTGTGCGTGATCGGCGTGGTCAGGATGTACTGCGCATCGGTCGAGCGAAGGAAGCGACCGACCTTCTCGATGTTGGCCACGTCCAGATGCGCGAACGGCTCGTCGATGAAGACGAAGCCGCCCGGTTGCTCCTCATCACGCAGCAAACCCACCAGCAGAAGCAGTGACTTCATCACCTGCTGTCCGCCCGAGGCCTCGCCGTCGTCCAGGCCGATCCAGCCCTTGCGGTCAAAGTCGAAGCGCACGGTCAGGCCGGCCTGCGCCAACGCGGTGTCCTCGTTCACCAGTTCGGGCAGTTCGGCATCAACGCCAATGCCGGCAAGCTCGCCGAGTGCCGCCAGATTGCGCTTGTAGCGGCGCACCGTGGCACGCAGCACGTTGATGTACGCGCCGCGCGCCTCCTCGGTCAGGCGGCGTGCGCGATGCAGGTGCGCCTCGCGCTTACCGATGGCGGCTTCCAGCCCGGCGTGGTCGGCGGCGAACTTGTCGCGCAACGCAACGCAACCTTCATCCTCCACGTAGCCCCCGCGCGCGATGCGCTCTTCGATCCGCTCCAGTTCGCGACGGACCGCACCGGCGCTTTCGTACTCCTCGCGCGCTGCACGCAGCGCCGATACGCTGCGCCACGCGACTGGCATCTGGGCACGGCGACGACGGTAATCGAGAATCCGCTGCGCCAGCGCCATGCGCTCTTGGTCGATCTGCTGAGCACGCTCACGCACCTCCGTCGCCAGCGCCTTGATCTCGCCGGCACGGCTGGCCGCCGCGATGCCCTCGACCTTGTCCTGTGTTTCCAGGGCGTCCAGGCGTGCACGCGCCTCGGCAAGCGAAGCCCCTGCCGCGGCCGCCGCCTCCGCGAGCGCGGGCAGGCGCTCGACGGCATCGGCGAACTCCGCCGCACGCGTCACCAGTTCCTGCCCGGCATCCAGCCCCAGCAGGCGCGACTGCGCGGCGTCGAGTTGCTTGCGCAATGCCGCCAGTGCGTCCTCGCGCACCTGCGCACGGTCCTGCAGCATCGCGTGTTCCGAACGCAACGACGCGAGCTGCGCCTGCCGTGCACCGGCACCGAAATGATGCGCACCACCGCCGACATGACGAGCGCCCCGCTGCTCGCGCAAGTAGCCCTTGGCCGTGATCCAGTCCTGGCCCTTCGGCAGGCGATGGCCGGCCTCCACATCGGCAACGCGCTGGATGCGGTCGAGATGCCGGGGCAACCATGCCGGCGGGTCATCGGAGAACCGCACGACCTCCAGCAACGAGCCCTTCGTCGCCTTCTCCACCGGCGCACGATCGGCGACCACGAAATGGCGATACTGCATCTGCTCGCCAAGCCGCCAGGCCTCGCGGGCGTCCTTAGGGTGATCCAGCAGCACCAGGTGACGGTAGGGTGCAAGCACGGCTTCCACCGCGACCGCCCAGTCCGCTTCCACGACATCGACCAGCTCGGTGAGCACGCGATGTGCGATGCCCTGGCGATCCAGTGCCGCGCGGAACTCGCGCTCGAACGGTTCGACCAACCGGCCGCCGCCGCTGAGCGCGCCGACCTGGGCAGCGATCTCACCACTGCGCTGGCGATCGCGTTCGGCTTCCAGCTTCAGTTCGGCTTGGCGACGGCGTCCATCTTCCAGCTCACGACTCAAGGCATCCACGTCGTTACCGCCGCGCTCGGCCTGCAGCTTCGCCAGTTCGTCGTGGCGACGCACCAGTGACTCGGCATCGCGCGCATGATCACGCGCCTGGGTGAAGACTGCTTCCGCCTGCCTGAGCTCCGCGCGCGTCTCGACCAGCTCGGCAGCGGCACGATCCCGTTGCAACTGTGCGGCCACCTCCTGGCCAAGCAGGTTTGCGTGAGCGCGTTCGCGCTCGCGCAGCGCGCGGCGCAGGCCGGTCAGGCGTGGTCGTGCGCCTTCGATGGTGGCACGCATGTCGGCCAGCTCCACCTTGGGCGCGATCTCGGTCTGCAGGCGGTTGCGCTGCGAACGCAAGGACAGCCCATCTTCGAACGACCGCACATCCGCGCGCGACGACTCCAGCCTGACATGCAGCTCCGCCAGACCCTGTTGCAGCTGGCCGATCTCCTTCTCCACGTCGAACTGTTCGTTGCGGGCACGCTGGTAGTCGTCCAGGACCGCCTTGTCCTCGAACACATCGAACACCAATTGCAGCAGCTCGCGCGGCGACAGCTGGCAGAGCTTGTCGGTGGCGCCCTGCTCAAGCGTCAGTACGCGGCAGATAGCCCGGCTCAGGCCGGCGCCCGCCAGCCGCACGCGATAGTCGCGCACGCCCAGCCAGTCGCCGCCCTGGTCAAGCGTTTCCACTGGCACGTCGCCCGCGACGATCTGGTAGTCGCGCGACCAGTCGCCGCCACGCTTGCGGATGCGGCAGGCGATGGTCACGTGCTCGTCCATGTGCGGGAAGAACGCGCGCTTTCCGCGCCGGTCGACCGGATTGCTCACCACCGCGCGCAACCAGGCATACGGCTTGCCGTTGTGGCGCAGGTAGGTCTTGTAGTCGCGCGCCATGTCGCGGTCGTCGATCGCCAGCAGCGTGCGCAGTGCGTCCAGCAGCGTGGTCTTGCCGGAGCCGTTCGGGCCGACGACGGTGATGATGGAGGCATCCAGCGGCAGCGTGTAGCGCTGCCAGTAGTCCCAGTGGACGACTTCCAGGCTGCGGAACTCAAACATCGGCCTGCTCCTCGTTCACTTCGTCGACACTCTCGTCCAGCGGCGCCGCGGGCGCATTCGCCTGCGAGGCACGCGCCTCTTCGATCACCTGCGCGAGCGCCCCGTCCATCACGCGGCTGGCGACGCGCTCGTAATCGAACGCCAGGTCGAGCAGCGGCCCTTCATGGATTCGCTCGCGGCGGCGCACGATGAAACCGTGCCGCTGAAGCGTACCGAGATTCATCTGCAGCCGGCCCTTGCCGCCGAGCTTGTCGGCGAAATCGGCCAGCAGCGTGCGTTCGTTGAGCGGCTCGACCAGCTCGGCGCCCACCGGCACCGGCTTGAGCTCGGCGAACATCTGCTCCTGCTCATGCTGGCGCTCGCCTTCCTGCCGCGCGATCTGGCGCTGGCGCTTGGGCAGCACCAGCAGCGCCCACAGCACGACCAGCAGCGCGACCGTGTCGCGCCCCAGCGAGAGGTTGCTGGCGGCCCAGGCGTCACCATGGCCGTAGACATCGCTCTCCTGCGCGCGCGCGACGCCGACGGCGACATGCGCCGCATAGGGATGCTCAAGCAGGCGCAGGCCGGCGGCGGCGAGGCGGCGATCAAGGTCGTCGCGCAGTTCGGCGTCGACCAGCACCTGGCGGATGGCGCGGTCCTCGCGCGGCAGCCAGCGCTCTGCCAGCAGCCGTGCGATCAGGGAAGCGATGGGGTCGTTCATGCGGTGCGGGCTTTCTTGTTGCGGAGAGGCCCGGGCTTTGCCGGCACCTCGGGAGTCTGCGGCAGCAGCCGGCCACGGCTCATGTAAGCCACGCCGGCACGCTGGACGGATTCGATTTCGGTGCCTACGTGCCACTGCATCGGCAGCTGCGCCAGCGAAGCCGTGATGCCATGACGGTTCTCCGCGCCGGCGTCGCCGATCAGGCCGAGCAGGGACAGGCGATACGCGCTGAGGGCGAAGCCATCCTGCGGCACCCAGTCCGACAACGGCGCCTCGGCCTCGAGGGCGGCCAACTGGTCGAACCATTGCTCGGCATGCCGATACTCGTTCTGCGCCACGGGCACCTGCATGTCCACCGGCGCCGCCTGCGATGGTGGCAGCGAAGTTTCATCCTGCGCGGCGCGTTCGCGTTCGACCAGTTCGTACTCGGCTACGTCAAGCGCGATCGGGCCCAGTGCGAATACCGGCTGGGGCACACGCATGAGCACGTCGTCGGCCAGTGTCGCCAGCGCCTGGGCATCCAGCGCGCGCAGGTACCGGTTGACGTCGGACGAGGACAGCCCGCTCGCACCGAGGTGCACGCGATGGCGGTCGAGCTGGTTGAGCGCACGCTGGAACACCGACGCCTGTCGCAGCAACGCGCTCTGCGCGCGGCCGATCTGCTGGGCGACGCGGTGGGTGGCAATGTCCAGTTCGCCGTCGGCGGCGATGTCGCGGATCAATTCGGTGCCCTTCTCCACCCACTGCCAGACCGACTGCAGCGTATCGGCGGCCCGCTGGATACGGTGTTCGGATCCGCTCAGTACGGCCTGGTCGAAGTCCTCGCGCAGTTCATTCAACCGGGACAACAGATGTTGCAGGTCGTCGGCGCCCACCCGACCCATGGCCTGGCCTGCGGCGAGCTGCGCGGTGACGTAGGCGAGCTCGTCGCCTTCGCGGTTGAACTGCAACAGTAGGCCGATCGAGGCCAATGCCTGACGACCGATCGGGCTGATCCGATAGCGCTGGCTGGCACCGTCCCATAGCAGCAGGTCGTTTTCGCGCAGGCGGCCGAGCACGGTGTCGAATTTGACCGGATCCAGATAGGCGAACTGGTCGCGCAATTCCTGCGGCGACCAGTCTGGCGCCTCACCGCGCTCGCCAAGGGTGCGCAGGACCAGCAGGCGCACCATGACGCTCTCCTCGCCGCCATGGAACAGCGTGGAGAAGGCCCGCAACAGGTCGCGGGCACCGAGCAGGGGATGGAGGTCCGGCAGGTCCACGGCGGCGAAGCCGGCGCGCAGGTAGTCGTGCAGGGGGGGTGAGGCGGTATCCATGAAGGGCCGGGAACCTGGGGCGCCCATGGTCCCCGAGCCGCTGGCGTCGGACAACTCTTGCAAGCCGGCCGGGTCTGTGCCCTGCTTCGCGCCACGGATGCCGGTCGTGGCCCGGCCCGCGCCGTCTTGCGCCGGGCGCCCTGTCGCGGCATCGTTACCTATTCCATACGCAAGCGTATCTATCGCCCGCATGATGCCGATCGCCAACGCCCCATCGCCCTACCCCCACCTGTTCACCCCGCTGGACCTGGGCTTCACCACGATCCGCAACCGCGTGCTGATGGGCTCGATGCACACGGGACTGGAGGACCGGGCGAGGGATTTCCCGCGCCTGGCTGCGTACTTCGCCGAGCGGGCGGCCGGCGGCGTGGGCCTGATCGTCACCGGTGGCTTTTCGCCCAACCTGGTGGGCTGGTTGAAGCCGTTCGGCGGCAAGCTGTCGTGGCCCTGGGAGGCGCGGCCGCACAAGTTCGTGACCAAGGCCGTGCACGAACACGGCGCCAAGATCTGCGCCCAGTTGCTGCATGCCGGCCGCTACGGCTACCACCCGCTGACGGTCGCACCGTCGAAACTGAAGGCGCCGATCAATCCGTTCACCCCGCGCGCTCTGTCGGCGCGCGGCATCGAGCGCCAGATCAACGCTTATGCCAACGCGGCGAAGCTGGCGCGCGACGCCGGCTACGACGGCGTGGAGATCATGGGTTCGGAAGGCTATTTCATCAACGAGTTCACCGCGCTGCGCACCAACAAGCGCGATGACGCCTGGGGTGGGACGCCGGAGAAGCGCATGCGCTTCGCGGTGGAGATCGTGCGGCGCGTGCGCGAGGCCGTCGGTCCCGACTTCATCATCATCTACCGCTTGTCGCTGCTGGACCTGGTGGAGGAAGGCAACCAGTGGGACGAGATCGTCCAGCAGGCGAAGGCCGTCGAAGCGGCCGGCGCGACCATCATCAATTCCGGCATCGGCTGGCACGAGGCGCGCGTGCCCACCATCGTCACCTCGGTGCCGCGCGCGGCCTTCGTGGACGTGACCGCCAAGCTCAAGCCGCATGTGCGCGTGCCGCTGGTGGCGACCAATCGCATCAACATGCCGGACGTGGCCGAAGGCATCCTCGCCGCCGGCAAGGCGGACATGGTCTCGCTGGCGCGCCCGCTGCTGGCTGATCCGCAGTGGGCGGCCAAGGCGCGCGTCGGAACGCCGCAGGCCATCAACACCTGCATCGCCTGCAACCAGGCCTGCCTGGACCACGTGTTCGAGAACAAGCTGGCCAGCTGCCTGGTCAACCCGCGCGCATGCCACGAGACGGACCTGACCTATCAGAAGACCTTCGCGCCGAAGACCGTCGCCGTGGTCGGCGCCGGTCCTGCCGGCCTGGCCTGCGCGACGGTCGCCGCCGAGCGCGGCCACCGGGTGACCCTGTTCGATGCGGCCGGCGAGATTGGTGGCCAGTTCAACTACGCCAAGCGGATTCCGGGCAAGGAGGAATTCCACGAGACCTTGCGCTACTTCCGTCACCGGCTCGAGGAAACGCGCGTGGATGTGAAACTGTCGACGCCGGTCATGGCGGCCGACCTGGCCGGCTTCGACGAGATTGTGCTGGCCACCGGCATCACGCCACGCAAGGTGGCGTTCCCAGGCTCGGACCACGCCAAGGTGGTCAGCTATGTGGACGTGCTGTCCGGCCGGGTGACGGTAGGCGCACGCGCCGCGCTGATTGGCGCCGGCGGCATCGGCTTCGACGTGGCCGAGTACCTGACCCACGAAGGCCACTCGCCCTCGCTGGACCCGGCCCGCTGGATGGTCGAATGGGGCGTGGACCCGACCTTCGAGGCCCGCGGCAGCTTGGTGAAGCCGCAGCCGGAACCGCCGGTCCGCGAGGTCTGGCTGCTGCAGCGCAGCCCCGGCAAGCCCGGCGCGCGACTGGGCAAGACCAGCGGCTGGGTCCATCGGGCCACGCTGAAGGCCAAGCAGGTAAAGATGCTGGGCGGTGTGGAGTACCTGGGCGTGGACGACGCAGGCCTGCGCATCAAGGCGGACGGCGCGGAGCACCTGCTGCCGGTGGACCATGTGGTGGTCTGCGCCGGCCAGGAGCCGCGCCGGGACTTGCAGGCCGGCCTCGTCGCGGCCGGCAAGGCGCCCCACCTGATCGGTGGTGCCGACGTGGCCGCCGAACTGGATGCCAAGCGCGCGATTGACCAGGGCAGCCGGCTGGCCGCCGGTCTGTAGACGCGCCCCGTTAACCATAGAGTCGAGTTTTCTCGACTCCACGACGTCCGAGCTGCAGAAAACGTCCGGCGCAAAAGCAGCGGAGCAAGCTCCGCTCTACGATGTCTCTGGGGAAAATTACGGGCCACCGGACCGCCGCTTTGTGCGACGCCAGGCACATTTCCAGCCAGACCGCCCCCCTTTCCGTCAAGCCGACCCGTTCAGGCCGAGTTGGGTCTCCCCCGCCTACCTTGCGCCCACTTTCCGGCCCGCCGACCAGTCTCAGGCGGGTTGAGCCCGGCGCTCGGACCCCTCTGGTCCGGCCTTGCCGGTCCCCGGGCAGCCCGTGTGAAGGCTGCCTCCCCATGACGCCCTAGCCGCTGTCCCACAGATGTCCTTCCCTGCGTAACGGGAGAGGCAGGGGCGCGGGAAAGACGGAGCAAGGAGTTCCCATGAAACTGGCCTGGATCTTATGGCTGTCGCAGATGTTGCCGCAGCCGGCCGCCGATTCGCTTTGCCTCAGCACCACCGTGTACCTGGAAGCCCGCGACCAGACCCTCCGCGGCCAGCAGGCCGTCGCCGAGGTCGCCCTGCGCCGCCGCGACAGCGGCCTGTGGGGCGATTCCGTCTGCTCCGTGGTCACCGCCCGCAAGCAGTTCGCCCCGACCATCGTGGGCCCGAACACCCGCCTGAAGAATCCGGACGCCTGGGCCAGGTCGGTCAGCGTGGCCCTGAACGCCGAGCGCAACTGGGCCCTGCCGCCCGGCCAGCGCAAGGAGATCGTGCCGGGCGCCAGCCACTTCATGGCGCACCAGATCGCCAGCCCGAGCTGGCGCAACGCCTACCACGTGGCCACTATCGGTGATCACACGTTCCTGCGTGTGCAGAAGCTCAAGCCCCGCTCCTGAAAACAGACGCTTTCGAAGCGTCACTCATCAACGCGTCGCTCTGCTCGCCGAAACCGTACCCGCAATGGCACCTACTTCGCCTCTCCCTCCGGGAGAGGGCTGACCTCCGCGATACATCACATCGAACGCGACGATCCGTTGCACCCCACACCACGCTGCAAGCATCCGAGGCCCGCGATAATCGCGGGCCTTTTCTTTTCCACGGAAACACCATGAAGCTTTACACCAAGCCCGGCGCGTGCTCGACCGCCGACCACATCGCGCTGCAATGGACCGGCCAGCCGTTCGAGGTGCAGGTGATGACGGCCGCCGAGATGAAAGAACCGGCCTACCTGGCGATCAATCCCACCGGCGCGGTGCCGGCGATCGTCGATGGCGACTTCGTGCTGACCCAGAACGCCGCGATCATGGGGTACATCGCCGACACCTATCCGCAGGCACACCTCGCCGGCGATGGCTCGCCGCAGCAGCGTGCGCAGGCTGCGCGCTGGCTGTCGTTCGTCAATTCCGATCTGCACCCGGCCTTCCATCCGCTGTTCGGGCCCGCGCGCTTCATCGGCGACGAGGCACGATTCGACGAGGTAAAGCACGCGGCACGCAAGCGCTTGCGGGGCTTGTTCGAAAGCGCGGAGAAACAGCTGGAAGGACGCGACTGGCTGGCCGGCTTCCGCAGCTTCGCCGATCCCTACTTCTACATCACGCTGCGCTGGGCCGAGCGCACCGGCGTGGACCTGAAGGACCTGCCCAACATCGCGGCGTTCAAACAACGGATGGACGCCGATGCCGGCGTGCAGGCCGTCTTGAAGGCCGAAGGCCTGGCGTGACTTTCAGGCGGCGCGCGCGTCAGGCCATCGATGCGCGCACATCCTCCAGCCAGCGCGTGGCGAAGGTGTGGTCGCGTGCCTTCGTCAGCGCCGTGGCCACGTCGGGCAGCAGTGCGGCCAGTTCGTCGGCGTCGGCGCAGCGCTCGACCTTCAGCTGCAGGAAGTAGCCCTTCAGCCCGATGTGCGAACGGATGTCGTCGGTGATCCGCGCATAGAGCAGGTTGTAGCGCTCGGCGGATGTCATCGTCGTCGCCTGCACTCCGTCGCCGGCCTTCGGCGCGGCAACGGCGGCCAGCAGTGATGCTGCACCCGAGCGCCGCTCGATCAATCCGTCGGCTGCCAACTGCTGCAGCGCGTCGTCGGGCGCATGCAGCCCGCTCATCATCGCGCGCAGCTCTTCGTCGTTGCGCTGGCCATCCACCAGCAACAGGATGGAACGCAACCCCGCCGGCAGCTTGCGCGTGCGCTGCTGGATTTCGTTGCGTCCTGCCTCGGTCTTGCACCACATGGTCTGCATGGCGTCCCCCAGCGCCGCGCGGCGGGCCCCTCCCGCTTGCTGCGACGCACCCCTTGCGACCGCAAGTAGTAACCCGGCAGGCCTGTTCCCGGCTGCCACACGGGTCACACAAACGACACGGGGCCGCCCGACCTTCGTCGAAACGGCCCCGCCTTGCGCGCCGGATTGCCTCAGCGCTGGTAGATCGGCACGAAGGCCAGGTCTTCCGGGCCGGCGCAAAAAAGGCCCTCACCCTTTCCCCTCTCCCGCAAGCGGGAGAGGGGAAGTGGGTGACACGCGGGTTCGGCCTCGATCAGCGCTGGTCCAGTGGAACGAATTCCAGATCCTCAGGACCCGTGTAGTTGGCACTCGGGCGGATGATCTTGCCGTCGATGCGCTGCTCGATGACGTGCGCGCTCCAGCCGCTGGTGCGCGCGATCACGAACAGCGGCGTAAACATCGCCGTCGGCACGCCCATCATGTGGTAGCTGACCGCGCTGAACCAGTCCAGGTTGGGAAACATCTTCTTGATGTCCCACATCACCGACTCCAGCCGTTCGGCGATGTCGTACATCTTCATGTTCGACTGCTCGGCCGACAGGTCCTTCGCCACCTGCTTGATGACTTCGTTGCGCGGGTCGCCGACGGTGTAGACCGGATGACCGAAGCCGATCACGACTTCCTTGCGCTCCACGCGCGCCTTGATGTCGGCTTCCGCTTCGTCGGGCGACTCGTAGCGCTTCTGCACTTCGAAGGCCACCTCGTTCGCACCACCGTGCTTCGGGCCGCGCAGCGCGCCGATGCCGCCCACGATGGCCGAATGCATGTCGCTACCCGTGCCGGCGATGACGCGGCAGGTAAAGGTGGAGGCGTTGAATTCGTGCTCGGCGTACAGGATCAGCGAGGTGTGCATCGCGCGCACCCAGCTGTCCCTGGGCTTCTCGCCGTGCAGCAGGTGCAGGAAGTGACCGCCGATGGAGTCGTCGTCGGTTTCCACGTCGATGGCGCGGCCGTTGTGGCTCCAGTGGTACCAGTACAGCAGCATCGAGCCGAGCGAGGCCATCAGCTTGTCGGCGATGTCGCGCGCGCCCGGATGGTTGTGGTCCTCCTTCTCCGGCGACACGCAGCCCAGCACGGACACGCCGGTGCGCATCACGTCCATCGGGTGCGCGGACGGCGGCAGTTCCTCCAGCGCGGCCTTCACCGCCGCCGGGATGCCGCGCAGCGCCTTCAGCTTGGCCTTGTACGCCGCCAGTTCGGCGCGGTTGGGCAACTTGCCGTGCACCAGCAGGTGGGCGATCTCCTCGAACTCGCTGGTCGTGGCGATATCGAGGATGTCGTAGCCGCGGTAGTGCAGGTCGTTGCCGCTGCGGCCGACCGTGCACAGCGCGGTATTGCCCGCGGCGGTGCCGGACAGGGCGACGGATTTCTTCGGCTTGAAGCCGGGTGCGGGTGTGGTTTCGCTCATGATGGACTCCCTACGTCACTTCTTTGCGGAAAACAGGGCATCGAGCTTCTGCTCGAAGGCGTGGTAACCGATGCGGTCGTACAGTTCCTCGCGGGTCTGCATGCTGTCGACCACGTTCTTCTGGTGACCGTCGCGGCGGATCGCTTCGTACACGTTCTCGGCGGCCTTGTTCATCGCGCGGAACGCCGACAGTGGATACAGCTGGATCGCCACGCCGACCGAGGCCAGCTCCTCGCGGGTGAACAGGGGCGTCTTGCCGAACTCGGTGATGTTGGCCAATACCGGCACCTTCACCGCATCGACGAAGCGCTGATAGGTGGGCAGGTCGTAGGCGGCCTCGGCGAAGATACCGTCGGCACCTGCCTCGACGCAGGCGATGGCGCGCTCGATGGCGGCATCCACGCCTTCGACCTGGATGGCGTCGGTGCGCGCGATCAGGAAGAAATCCGGATCGGTCTTCGCATCGGCGGCCGCCTTCACGCGGTCGACCATTTCGCCGGCCGACACGATTTCCTTGCCCGGGCGATGGCCGCAGCGCTTGGCGCCGACCTGGTCCTCGATGTGGCAGGCGGCGGCGCCGGCCTTGATCAACGACTTCACGGTGCGCTCGATGTTGAACGCGCTGGGGCCGAAGCCGGTATCGATGTCGACCATCAGCGGCAGGTCGCAGACGTCGGTGATGCGGCGCACGTCGATCAGCACGTCTTCCAGCGTGTTGATGCCCAGGTCCGGCAGACCCAGCGATCCGGCGGCGACGCCGCCGCCGGACAGGTAGATCGCCTTGTAGCCGGCGCGCTTGGCCAGCAGCGCGTGATTGGCGTTGATCGCACCGATCACCTGCAGCGGCGATTCGGTGGCGAGCGCGGCGCGGAATTTCGCGCCTGCGGACGGGATGCTCATGCGACGTGACTCCTCTCGGTCAGCGAGCGGACCCGGCGGAAGGCCGGGACCGGAGGTGCGTGAAGGGTACGCCCCTCTTCGGGACGCAAATCTGGCACCATCCCCAAGGTTGATCAATCTTGATCGAACGAATCAATATTTCCACATGGCCGCCTCCACCGACCTGCTGTCCGCTCGCGAGACCTGCCGCCTGCTCGGCATCAGCCAGGCCACGCTGTATGCATACGTCAGCCGCGGGCTGCTGGAGTCGCGCCCCGGCAAGGACCATCGCAGCCGCTTGTACCTGCTGCAGGACGTGGAGCGGCTGGCGCAGCGCAAGCAGGTGGGCCGCGGCGCGGCCCGTGGCGCGGCGCAAAGCCTGGATCGGGGCCTGCCGGTGCTGGAAACGCGCATTTCGCTGATCAGGGCCGATGGGCCCTACTACCGTGGCCGCTCGGCGATCGCGATGGTCCAGGAAGGCGCCACGCTGGAAGACGTGGCACGGCAACTATGGGACGGTGGTGAAGACGATCCCTTCGCCATCCCGTCATTGACGCAGTGGCCGCCGGTGGTGGCGCCGCTCGCCACCGACGCCTCGCTGCCGCCGCTGGAGCGGGCGATGGCCGCCATCCCGCTGCTCGCGCTGGACGTGCGCCACTCCTTCAGCTCCGCCCCACGCGTGCGCCACGAGATCGCGGCCGGACTGTTGCGCCACAGTGCGGCGCTGCTGGTCGCGGAGCCGCCGTCCGATGCGCCGGTGCACCGCGTGCTCGCGGGAGCGTGGCGTCCGGGCGACGACGGATTCGCCGAACTGGTGCGCGCCGCGCTGGTGGTGTGCGCCGACCACGAACTCAACGTGTCCGCCTTCGCCGCGCGCGTGGTGGCCTCCACCGGCGCGCACCTGCATGCCACGGTCTGCAGCGGCCTGGCGGCGTTGTCCGGGCCGCGCCACGGCGGCGCGACGACACGCGCCTATGCCCTCATCGCCGATGCGCAGCAGGCCAAGTCGCCGCGCGGCTTCATCGCGCAACGCTGGCAGCGCGGCGACGACCTGCCCGGCTTCGGCCACGCGCTGTACCCGCAAGGTGATCCACGGGGCGCGGAACTGCTGGCGCGCGCACGCGACAGGCATGCCGGCACGCGCGAGATGGCCGCACTGGAGACGCTGATCGTTGCCACCGAGGAGATCAGCGGCCTGCGGCCGAACATCGATTTCATGCTCGCCGCGATCTGCCACCTCAACCGGCTGCCAGCAACACCGGCGCTGGTGATGTTCGCCGCAGGACGCTTGGCAGGCTGGCTCGCGCACGCGCTGGAACAACAGGCGCAGGGCCGCCTGATCCGCCCGCGCGCGCGCTACACCGGCATTACCCCATCGGCGACATCAACATGATGCGCTCCCCTCGCCCGCCGGCATGCGTTTGACATCGCCGACGCATATGGTGACCCTGCGCGGGCCCATTCGCTTCCCGCTGCCGCAATGCGCCTTCCCCTGGCCCTGTGCCTGCTGCTGACGATGATGACCCCCACCACCATCGCCCGGAACACCGACAACGCCAACGCGCCCGCCATCGCGCCCGCATCGACGCCGATACCGTCGCCGCCCGCGTGGTTGTCCGACATCGACGCGAGGTACGACGCTGGCCTGCGTGCGGCCGGCCTGGACGACCGAACGTTCAGCGCGGAGCACTGGTGGTCGGTCGCCACGCCATTGCTGGAGCGCAAGCGCGGGTTCCGCATCGAAGAAATCGGCCGCAGCGTGGAGGACCGTCCGCTGCGCCATGTGCGCTGGGGCACGGGCCGGACGTCGGTCCTGCTGTGGTCGCAGATGCATGGCGACGAGAGCACCGCATCGATGGCATTGGCGGACCTGTTCCGCTTCCTCGGCGAACACCCGGACGATCCGCTCGTGCAAGCGCTGCGGGCGAACACCACGCTGCACTTCTTTCCCATCGTCAACCCGGACGGTGCCGCGCGATTCCAGCGCCGCAACGTGCAGGGCATCGACCTCAACCGCGATGCGCGTATGCTGGCGACGCCTGAAGCGCGTACGCTGAAGGCGCTGTACGACAAGGTGAAGCCGATGTACGGCTTCAACCTGCACGACCAGCGCGTCGGCTACCGCGCCGGCGACTCCGACCGCGGCACCGCCATCGCATTGTTGTCGCCGCCGTACAACCACGCCGCCGACGTGAACGACGTGCGTACGCGCGCCATCGAAGTGGCGGGCGTGATCCGCACCGCGCTGGAGCCCTACCTCGCCGGCCACATCGCGCGCTGGGACGAAACCTTCGACCCGCGCGCGTTCGGCGATCTCACCACGCAGTGGGGAGCCAGCACGGTGCTGATCGAAGCCGGCGGCATCGAGGGCGATGTGCAGAAGCAGCGCCTGCGCAAGCTCTATTTCCTCGGCCTGGTGGCCGCGCTGGACAGCATCGCCACCGGCAGCCACGCCGGCGTGCCGCACGCGCTGTACCGCGAGCTGCCGGAGAACGGCGACGTGTGGCCTGACCTGCTGGTACGCGGCGGCACGCTGTCCGTGCCGGGCCAACCGCCGACGCGCGCCGACGTGCTGGTGAACTTCCGCAATCCGCTGGCCGAAACAGACGGCGCCGTCGCCGATGTGGGTGACCTGGGCGCGAAGAAGGCGCGCCGCAGCATCGATGCGCGCGGACTGTTCATCGTGCCGCTGCCGGGGCGCGAGGGCGAGCGCACGGTGATCGAAGCGAACGACGACGGCGACAACGACGAGCCCCGGTCGCCCCCTCCGCTCACGCCCGGCGCCAGCGCACGGTTCGTGTTGAGCCGCGATCCGCAGGGCCGCGACGTAGTGTGGACGCTGGACGGCAGCGTGGATCCGAAGACTCCTTTACCAACGCACTGACGGATCAGCCGCCCACGTCGGGCCCGCGCAGCAGTGCGCGTCTCACTTCTTCCAGCGCGTTCGGATCATCCAGCGTGGAAAGATCGCCGGGATCAGCACCCTGCGCCAGCGCCTGCAACGAGCGCCGCAGCAGCTTGCCGGAGCGCGTCTTCGGCAGGGCATTGACGATGTAGACCCGCGCCGGCCGCGCGACCGCCCCCAAGCTCTGCTCGACCGTGCGTCGCATGCCGTCGGCGGCCTGCACCCGCTCGTGCGGTTCATCGGTCGCCTGCCGCAATGTGGCGAACACCACCGGCACCTGCCCTTTCAGTTCATCGGCCACGCCGATGACGGCCGCTTCCGCGACCGCGGGGAATCCTGACACGGACTCCTCGATCTCGCGCGTACCCAGGCGGTGCCCGGCCACGTTGATGACATCATCGGTGCGCCCGAGGATGAAGGTGTAGCCGTCCTCGTCGCGGATCGCCCAGTCCAGCGAGCTGTACAGCAGTTCCTTGAAATGGCTGAAGTAGCTGGAGAGGAAGCGCGCGTCGTCATTCCAGATCGTCGTCATGCAGCCCGGCGGCAGCGGTGGCTGCATGACCAGCACGCCCTTCTGCCCCGGACCCACTTCTTCCCCGGTCGCCTCGTCGATCACCTTCATCCGGTAACCGAGGTTGGGGAAACCGGGTGAGCCGAACCGCACCGGTTTCATGTCCAGCCCCGGCAGCAGGGTCAGCGCCGGCCAGCCGGTTTCGGTCTGCCAGTAATTGTCGATCACCGGTTTGCCGATCGCGTCGGTGATCCAGTGTGCAGTGGGTTCGTCCAGCGGTTCGCCCGCGAGGAACAGGTACTTCAGTTCGGATAGATCGTGGCGCCTGATGAAGTCGATGTCGTGCTTCTTCAGCACACGCACCGCTGTCGGCGACGAGAACATGGTGCGCACGCCGTACTGTTCGCACAACGCCCACCAGATGCCAGCATCCGGGGCGGTCGGCAGGCCTTCGTACAGCACCGACGTCGCACCAACGATCAGCGGACCGTACACGTTGTAGGAATGCCCGACGGCCCAGCCGACATCGGAGGTCGAGAACATCACCTGCCCCGGCCCCACGTCGAACACGGTGCGCATCGACAGCGCCATGGCCACGGCATAGCCGCCGACATCGCGCTGCACGCCCTTGGGCTTGCCCGTTGTGCCGGAGGTGTAGAGCAGATAGCTGGGCTCGTTAGATTCCAGCCATTCCACCGGCACGCCGACATCGCCGACCTCGGTGCGCAGCGTAGCGTAGTCTTCATCGCGGCCCGCCACTTTCGGTTCGGCCGCATCCAGCCCGCGCGAGACGATCAAAACCTTGGCTGGCGGCGTGGCCGCCTTCGCGCAGGCCTCGTCCACCAGCGGCTTGTACGGGATGACCTTGCCGCCGCGGCTGCCGGCATCCGCGGCAATCAGCAGTTTGGGCTGCGCATCATCAATACGAAGCGCCAGGTTGTGCGCAGCGAACCCCCCGAACACCACCGAATGCACCGCGCCGATGCGTGCGCAGGCAAGCATCGCGAACACAGCCTCGGCCATGTTGGGCATGTAGATGACCACGCGGTCGCCGCGGCCTACATCGAGCCTCTTGAGCACGGCGGCGAACGCATTCACTTCGCGATGCAGTTCGCGATAGGTCAGTTCCCGCGTGACATCGGTTTCGGTGGACACCGCCACCAGCGCCAGCTGGTCGCCACGCTCGGCAAGATGCCGGTCCACTGCGTTGTAGCAGAGATTGGTCTGCCCGCCGACAAACCAGCGTCGGAAAGGTGGATTGGAATAGTCGAGGATCTGCCGCGGCGGCACCTGCCAATGGATCGCCTTCGCCTCCTCGCCCCAGAAGGCCTCGGGCTGCTCGATCGAGCGCCGGTAGACGTCTTCGTATGCCATGCGATGCTCCCAGATGCCGCGACTGGGAGGAGCATAGTCCTCCGTCCTGGCGGCGACCGTTCTACCTTGGTCGCACGACAGAGCTCAGGAAGCGGCTCCCACGCGACCGTTTGTCGCAGCAGGTACGACTGCGAGCCGCGTGACGGCGGCGCATAGCAGCGGAGCGAGTACGAACAGGCCGAGGAAATACCTCCCCTGCACCTCAAATACCACGTGCACGCTCCAGAAGCCCACCAGCCACAGCACGGGTAAGGCGCCCAGTGGATCTCTCTTCCTGAGCAGCAGGAGGGCAGTCCAGAGACAGGCAAGAATGATCAGGCCACGCGCCCACCCGTAAACCTTGCGCTCTGCTCCCAGCGCCCGGTAGTAGCGCGCGTTGATCTGCTCGCGATCAGGACGGTCGTCGATGCGTGCACGGATATTCGGCGACTCGATCAGCCAGTACAGTGCATACGGGGGCGGACTCAGGATCTCTGGCGCCTTGCAGCGCACCACCGACAGCCAGTGTTCGATGGGCTGCGCCTGCAGACGATCCATCACAGCCTTCGACAACGACTTGTGCAGATCCTCCTTCGCTGCCCGTGCCGCTTCAACCGACCAGTAACCGCACCCTTGGGAACGCTGGTCGCTCGATACCAGCAGGCCGCCGTACAACGTCACGGCGGAACTGGTACGGATCTGCTCCGTCTTGCCACTGGATACGCGCATAACCATGTCCATCGCGAAACCCAGCACGGAGCCCGCGAGAAGCACCAGTAGCACGCGCTGGAAGCCGGGCGATAGGGACCGGCGCAGCAGCCATGCAACCGGAATCGTCAACACCAGCAGCGCCCACAGCACGAGCGCGTACTGCGGCTTGGTCGACACGGCGAACATGATGCAGGCCACAGCTAGGCCGGAGCGCCAGCCAGACGCCAGCCTGAGTCCGGCATCCGCCAATAGCCAGAACGCCGTACCTAGCGCGGCAGCGGCCACCAGGTCGAGTTGCACGATCCCAGCGAATGGCGTGATCAACAGCAGGTACAGCGCCACCAGTTGGGCAAGGATCTTCCATTGCCCGCCATCCAGTCGATAGCCGAGGAACAGCAGCCACAAGGCCGAGGGGATGTTGATCACCAACGACGCCGCCACCGGCGAAAGACCGAACGCCTTGGGCAGCGCAAGCAGCCACAAGCCCAGTCCGCCACGCACGTAGGCCTCCGGTCGCCCAGCCGACTGCCAGTAATATGCCCAGTCGCTGTGCGGCTCGGGCCACCACCATGCGGCCAGCGCGACGCCGATGCCGGCCAGCAGCAACGCCTGCACTCCCGCCAATGTCAGCCAAGCCCAGCGGTAGTGCGGTCCGTTTGGTTCCACCATGTCCATGCCACCCGATCGTTGATCTGCCATCTACAGCGATCCTAACGCAGGTCGTCACCGGAACCGAGGACGAGCGGCGAGGTGGCCAGCATGTGCAAGAAGCGGTTTGATATTGGGATGCGTCAACCGGACCGCAGCATGATCCTGCACAGCGCTCTTACCTTCGCCGCAGGGGTTCTTTCCTCATAGCCGCTCGTGGGAGGTCATCGGATCACGCCAGTGGCAACCCGCTGTCGGCGCGACACAGCCGGTCGTGCAACGCGCGCACGGCCTCGACACGCGCATCCGTGCGCGCTTCTCCCAGCGTGCGGACATAGCGGCACGCAGCGAAACCCTCCGAACGCAGTTCATAGTCCGCCACCCATTGCCGGCGTTCGGCCATGCGCTCGGGCTTGATAGGCCAAGTTCCAGGGCGCGGCCGCAGATGCCTGGCAATGCCGATGCGCCATGGCTTGGGGCTCACGCGTGCACGGAAACAGTGCTGGCGCACGCACATCAGCGCATACAGGGGATCGGTCTTCAGCGCGGTGAAGCAGGCCTCGACCTCGGGATCGGCGGGATCGAAGGCGCGGTGCATGGCCAGCATGCGGAACCCGGCCGGCGTGCGGTACTGCCGCAGGCACCAGTCGGGATGAGCGTCGGCGAATGCCTCCACGCGCGCGTTCGCCCATGCTTCCGGACCGCCGTCGCGGCGCATGCGAGCGGCGTGCAGGCGGCGGATCATCGCGCCTGCGGCTACCATCGACACGACGACGGCGACTATGCCCACCCACCAGGAGCCGGCGAGCAGGCCAGCGATGATCGCCAGGGCCAGCAGCGGCGATCGGACCTTACGCTTCAGCGACGCATCCGGCCGTGGATCATCAAAGTCGATGTCCACGAACAGGGCATTCTGCGTGTTGAGGCAGAGCGCGCCATAGGAATTTCGTGTGATCACGCTGTCGCCTTCGCGCGCGATGATCTCCTCGCGGATCGGTACGCCCACCGCACCGTTGTAAGGACGCTTGTCTTCACGGCGCGGCAGCGGTTCGCCGGCCAACACCCGCTCGAACGCTTCACGCGTTCGTGCGTCGGCGAGCGCCTGCGCATCCTGCTGACTGAGGTCCGACCAGCCGAAGCGGCGCACGGTGACCTGCCTGCCTTTCGAGCGATGCTGCAATCGCCCTTCGGCCCAGTACTGCGGAACGATCATGCTTACCCCCTGTCTACGGTCGCCGCCCCCACGCAGGGCAAAAAAAAAGCGCCGGTGTCCCCGGCGCTTCTTGTACACCATGCCGGGACGATCAGCCCAGCAAGTGCGCAACGCCGCTGCGCTCTTCTTCCAGTTCGCCCAGCGTCTTGTCGATGGCGGCCTGGCTGAAGGCGTCGACCGGCAGGTCCTTCACCATGGTGTACTCGCCGTTCTCGGTGGTGACGGCGAAGCCGAACATCACGCCTTCCGGGATGCCGTAGCTGCCATCGGACGGGATGCCCATCGTCACCCACTTGCCGTTGCTGCCCAGCACCCAGTCGCGCACGTGGTCGATGGCCGCGTTGGCGGCCGACGCCGCCGAGGACAGGCCACGCGCCTCGATGATCGCGGCGCCGCGCTTGCCTACCTGCGGGATGAAGGTATTGGCGTTCCAGTCGGCGTCGTTGATCTTGTCCTTCAGCGACTGGCCGTTGACAGTCGCGAAGCGGTAGTCGGGGTACATGGTCGGGCTGTGGTTGCCCCACACGACCAGCTTGTCGATGTCGCCGACCGCGACGCCGGCCTTGTTGGCCAGCTGCGACAGCGCGCGGTTGTGGTCCAGGCGCAGCATGGCGGTGAAGTTCTTCGACGGCAGGTCCGGCGCGGACTTCATCGCGATGTAGGCATTGGTGTTGGCCGGGTTGCCGACCACCAGCACCTTGACGTTGCGGCTGGCGACCTTGTTCAGCGCGGCGCCCTGGGCGGTGAAGATCTTGGCGTTCTCCAGCAGCAGGTCCTTGCGCTCCATGCCAGGACCGCGCGGACGCGCGCCGACCAGCAGGGCCACGTCGACGTCCTTGAACGCGACCTCCGGATCGTCGGTGCCGACGACGCCGGCCAGCAGCGGGAACGCGCAGTCTTCCAGCTCCATGATCACGCCCTTCAGCGCAGCCTGAGCCTTTTCCAGCGGCAGTTCCAGCAATTGCAGGATGACCGGCTGGTCCTTGCCCAGCATTTCGCCGGAGGCGATGCGGAACAGCAGCGCGTAGCCGATCTGGCCAGCAGCGCCGGTGACGGCAACACGGACGGGGGTTTTCATGGTGCGGATCCTCGGGGTTACGTAGGGCGGGCCCAGGCCCGCCGCGTGGGGAAAGGGTGGGCCAAGGCCCACGCAACGGTTACTTCAACTCGGCGAAGAATTCCTGGAAACGCTGCAGGCCTGGTGCGAGTTGCGGCGTCGGGCAGGTGTAGCTGATGCGCAGCGCGCGTGGCTCGCCGAACGCCGAACCCGGCACGCAGGCCACGCCCTTGGCGTCGAGCAGCGCATTGCAGAAGTCGACGTCATTCTCGATCTTCACGCCGTTGTGCGACTTGCCGAACGCGCAGCTGATGTCGGGGAACACGTAGAAGGCGCCCTGCGGACGCGGGCAGACCACGCCGGGAATCGCATTCATCGCGGCGAGCACCTGGTCGCGCTTGGCCTGGAACTCGGCGTTCTTCGCCACAGGCACGTCCTGCGGACCGGTCAGCGCGGCGATGGCCGCGGCGGTGACGACTTCCGGCACGTTGGTGATGTGGTTGGAGTTCATCGTGGTCAGCGCCCTGGCGACCACTTCCGGACCGGCCATGAAGCCGACGCGCCAGCCCGGCATGCCGTAGGTCTTGGACAGCGAGTCGACGAACACGGTGCGGTCGCGCAGTTCCGGCCGCGCCTGCACGAAGTTGGTGTACGCCAGTCCGTCGAACAGCATGCGGTTGTAGATGTCGTCGGTGATGATCCAGGTGTCCGGATACTTCGCCAGCACGTCGGCGAGCGCGGCGACTTCCTCGCGCGTGTAGACCATGCCCGTCGGGTTGGACGGGTTGTTGAACAGGAACACCTTGGGCGTGTGCGTCGCCAGCGCTTGGTCCAGCTGCGCCGGAGTCAGCTTGTAGTCCTGGCTGGCCGGACACGGCAGCGGCACCGCCTTCGCGTTGACGATGTCGGCGATGTCGGCGTAGGTGGTCCAGTACGGCGACGGATAGACGATGGTGTCGCCTTCGTCCAGCAGCGACTCGGCCAGGTTGTACAGGATGTGCTTGGCGCCGATGCCGGTGGATACGTTGGCGCGCGTGTAGCCGGTCAGGCCCAGTGCCTCGATGTGCTGCAGGAACGCGTCCAGCAGCGCGTCGGTGCCGCGGTTGCTGCCGTACTGGCCGGAGTCCTTCGCCAACGCGTCGCGCGCGGCCTGGTAGACGTGGTCGCCGGGCAGGAAATTGGGAACGCCGATCGAAAAGCTGATGATGTCGCGGCCTTCGGCCTTCAGCTTCTTGGCCTTTTCGGCCACCGCCATGATCGCACTTGGCTTGGCGCGACCGATGCGCCGGGCAAGCAGGGGCATTGCACAACCTCGCGTGGAAAGGTCAGGGAGGGTCGCCGCCGTCTTTTTTTGCGGCGCAAAATGGTATCACGCCACCCCGCTGCGACCGACTAGCCCATGGTCTAGACCGAGCGGTTCACGGCCACGCGGTCATTGATAGTCCACGACGTCGCCGAGGTCGTAGTTTTCGTCGAAATAGGCCCGCCACTGCGCATAGGCCGCGCGCAGGCACGCGGGGGAGTCACAGGCATCCAGTTGCCGGGTCGCCGCCTCGACCGTGCGGTCGCCATCAGGGTAGCGGTCCGCCAGCTCCTTGAACTGCGCGCGCATGCCGGCGTCCAGCGCGCCGAACTCCTCCTGTCCGCAGACCAGGGCGGCACGCACGCTACCTGCCGGCGCATCGGTCTCGCACGTCCCACCGGCCGGATCCTGCTGGCTCACGGCACGGATCGCCTCGGCGACGCCCTCGCGGTCACGCGCGGTCAGGCGGCGCACGAACCCCAGGGTTTCGGTCTGTCCGCCGCCCCAGGTGATGCGCAGGGTGAAGGCGCCTTCCGTGGTGTCGTCCGGCACCTTGCGTACCGTGACGGTTTCGCTCGGCCCGGTGTCCGAGGTCACGTGCAGGGCCAGGGTGCCGTTGTCCAGGTCGACATCCTCGACCTTGCCATTGAGCCAGGCGCCGTCACGCACCACGCGCAACCCATCGTCCGCCTGCCATTCGAAGAGGTAGAGCGTTTCCGCATCGTCACCCTCGCTCTCCTCGGTGCTCCACAGGCCATCCAGGCTCTGCTGGAAGCCCTCCGCCGAGATCTGCGTCGCTTCCGGCGCACTGGTGGCGGGATCAGTGCCAGCGTCCTGGCGGCAGGCCGCCAGCATCAGGACGGGGGCCAGCAGCATGGCCACGCGCGCCAGGCGCCGGCGATGGTCCTTCATGGTGATGCTCCGCAAGAGATAGGGGACAGTACCGGACCGGCCCCTTCATTCGATCACGCCGACAGGACGCGGTTCCACTCCGCCACGCGGTCGGCCTTCGCGGCCAGCACGGCATCGGCGTCACCGGCGATGGTCACCTTGGTGATCAGGTCACCCTGCTTCACCGCGTCGACCACGTCCAGGCCTTCCGTAACCTTGCCGAACACGGTGTGTTTGCCGTCCAGCCACGGAGTGGGCACGTGGGTGATGAAGAACTGGCTGCCGTTGGTGCTCGGGCCGGCATTGGCCATGGACAGCACGCCGCGCTCGTGGCGCACGCCGTTGGTGGTCTCATCCTCGAAACGGTAGCCCGGACCACCGCGGCCGGAGCCCTCCGGGCATCCGCCCTGGATCATGAAATCGGGGATCACGCGGTGGAAATTCAGGCCGTCGTAGAAGCCCCGCTTGGCCAGATTGACGAAGTTGGCCACCGTCAGCGGGGCCTTGTCGGGATACAGCTCGATCGTGATCGGGCCGCGCGAGGTATCGAAAGTGGCGGTCAGCTGACTCATGGAACGGTTCTCCAAGGGTGAAATGAGGGAACGGCAAGGTACCGTCCGCGTCTTCCTTCCCCGCGCGCGCTCCGTATCGGGCGGCGGGGGACAGGACGCAGCGGCACCTTGCCTGCGCCCCGGTCAGTGACGACCGGGGCTGCCAGGCATGAAGCCGGCCCCCATCGTGCGGGTCCGGCACTGTTGCCAGATCACGGCGCCAGCCGGGGATTTCAAGGGCAGGCCCCGGCGGCGGCGTTCATTCTGGCGTTTTTCGATAAATCAGGTGCTTAGCGCAACGCAGCCCGCTATAATACGCCGCTTCCTTTCCCCACTCTGAGCGCGCACGTTCGCGCCCCTTCGGCATGTCCATCCAAAACCTCCGCAATATCGCGATCGTCGCTCACGTCGACCACGGCAAGACCACCCTCGTCGACCAGCTGCTGAAGCAGTCCGGCACCCTCTCCGAGCGCACCGTGCTGGCCGAGCGCGTGATGGACAGCAACGACCAGGAAAAGGAACGTGGCATCACGATCCTGGCCAAGAACACCGCCATCACCTGGCAGGGCAACCGCATCAACATCGTCGACACCCCGGGCCACGCCGACTTCGGCGGCGAGGTCGAGCGCGTGCTGTCGATGGTGGACACCGTGCTGATCCTGGTCGACGCGATGGACGGCCCGATGCCGCAGACCCGCTTCGTCACCCAGAAGGCCTTCGCGATGGGCTTCAAGCCGATCGTGGTGATCAACAAGGTCGACCGCCCCGGCTCGCGTCCGGAGTGGGTCGTGGAGCAGGTGTGGGACCTGTTCGACCGCCTGGGCGCCACGCCCGAGCAGATGGATTTCCCGATCGTCTACGCGTCGGCGCTGAACGGCTACGCCGGCCTGGAAGACACCGTCCGCGGCGGCGACATGACCCCGCTGTACGAAGCCATCATGAAGCACGCGCCGAAGCCGGAAGTCGATCCGGACGGCGCCTTCCAGATGCGCATCAGCCAGCTGGACTACAACAACTTCGTCGGCGTCATCGGCATCGGCCGCATCCAGCGCGGCACGCTGAAGAAGAACATGCCCGTGGCCGTCATCGACCGCGAAGGCAAGAAGCGCCAGGGCAAGGTGCTGCAGGTGCTGGGCTTCCTGGGCCTGGAGCGCATCGAGCAGGACAGCGCCGAAGCCGGCGACATCGTCGCCATCTCGGGCATCCAGGACCTGACGATCTCCGACACCATCTGCGCACTGGACACCCCCGAGGCGCTGCCGGCGCTGACCGTCGACGAGCCGACCATCAGCATGACGTTCCAGGTCAACAACTCGCCGTTCGCCGGCCACAAGGACCTGTCGGGAGGCAAGTTCCTGACCAGCCGCCAGCTGAAGGAGCGCCTGGAGCGCGAGACCGTGCATAACGTGGCACTGAAGGTCGAGCAACTGGAAGACGCGGACAAGTTCCTGGTCTCCGGCCGTGGCGAGCTGCACCTGTCGGTGCTGATCGAGAACATGCGCCGCGAGGGCTATGAGCTGGCCGTTTCGCGCCCGGAAGTGATCATCAAGGAAATCGACGGCCAGCTGATGGAGCCGATCGAGCAGCTCGTCGTCGACGTGGAAGAGACCCACCAGGGCGGCGTGATGGAGAAGCTGGGCGTGCGCAAGGGCCAGCTGAAGAACATGGAGCCGGACGGCAAGGGCCGCGTGCGCCTGGACTACCAGATCCCGGCGCGTGGCCTGATCGGCTTCCAGAACGAATTCAAGACGCTGACCCAGGGTTCGGGCCTGCTGTTCCACGTGTTCGACCACTACGGCCCGAAGGAACAGGGCGCCATCGCAAAGCGCCTCAACGGGGTGATGATCGCCAACGCGCCGGGCGCCACGCCGGCCTACTCGCTCGGCCCGTTGCAGGAACGCGGCAAGCTGTTCGCCGCCGAAGGCGACAACGTGTACGAAGGCCAGCTGATCGGTATCCACTCCAAGGACAACGACCTGACCGTCAACGCGATCAAGACCAAGCCGCTGACCAACATGCGCGCCTCGGGCAAGGACGACGCGATCCAGCTGACCCCGGCGATCAAGTTTTCGCTGGAACAGGCGTTGGACTTCATCGACGACGATGAACTGGTGGAGATCACGCCGAAGGAAATCCGCCTGCGCAAGAAGTTCCTGACCGAAAGCGACCGCAAGCGCGCATCCCGCGCGGCCTGATCGCCGCGCCGCGCCTTGGACGACACCGCCTACAACCCGGACCCCAAGGCACACCCCGGCCTGCATGCCATCGCCCTGTTCGAGGGCGCCAAGGGCGTGCTGGCCCTCGCCTTCGCCGGCGGGCTGCTGGCGCTGGGCCCCGATCGCCTGCGCGAGAGCGTGCAGGCGATCGTCAGCCGTTTCATCCCCGATGCCGGCCCCGGCGCGGTGAGCGAATGGATGCAGCGCATCAATCCCGAGGCCATCCACGTCACCGTGCTGATCATCGCGGTATACGCAGGCATGCGCCTGCTGGAAGGCTGGGGCTTGTGGCGCGCCCGCGCCTGGGCCTCGTGGCTGGGCTGCATCGGTTCGGCCGCCTACCTCCCGCTGGACGTCTACGCGCTCTACCACCACCCCGGCTGGCACACCTGGGCGCTGCTGATCGTCAACCTGGTGATCGTCTGGGTGCTGTGGCGCGATATCCGGCGCCGCAAGCGGATTTGACGCGCGGGCCAGCGCCTGCGTAGCCTGCGGCAACTCCGTGAAGGTGTCCGCATGCGCCGATCCCTGCTGCCGCTTGGCCTGATGCTCGCCCTGGCAGCCTGCCAGCCGGCGGCGACGCCGGATGCAGCGGCACCGACCGCACCCACCGATTTCATCTACGCCGAACTGGACGTCGCCGACCTGCAGGCGCGCATGCAGTCCGGCGAACTGGACAGCCGCCGCCTGACCCAAGCCTACCTGGACCGCATCGCCGCCATCGACAAGGCGGGACCGCAGTTGAACGCGGTGATCGAGCTCAACTCCGACGCGTTGAAGGAAGCCACCCTGCGCGATGTGGAGCGCCGCGCGAATGCGGTGCGCGGACCGCTGCACGGCATCCCCGTGCTGCTGAAGGACAACATCGATGCAGTGCCGATGGCCACCTCCGCTGGTTCGCTGGCATTGAAGGATTTCCGCCCGGGCAAGGATGCTTTCCTGGTCCGCCGCCTGCGCGAAGCGGGTGCCGTGATCCTTGGCAAGGCCAACCTGAGCGAATGGGCCAATTTCCGCTCGATGCATTCCACCTCCGGCTGGAGCGGGCGCGGCGGCCAGACCCGCAACCCTTACGCCTTGGACCGCAATCCATGTGGCTCGAGCTCTGGCAGCGCGGTGGCGGTATCGGCCAACCTGGCGGCGGTCAGCGTGGGCACCGAAACCGATGGCAGCATTCTCTGCCCGGCCGCGATCAATGGTGTCGTGGGCCTGAAACCCACGGTCGGCCTGGTCAGCCGGCAGGGCATCCTGCCGATCTCGCACAGCCAGGACACCGCCGGGCCTATCGCCCGCAGCGTTGCGGACGCCGCGCTCCTGTTGGCCGCGCTCGCAGGCCGGGATCCGGAAGACGCCGCCACGATGCAGGCCACCTGGAACACCACCCTGGATTACAGCGCACGCCTTACACCTGGCGCCCTGAAGGGGGCGCGCATCGGCGTGCTGCGCAGCAAGGCCGCGATCCATCCCGATGCCGCAGCGGCGCTGGAAAGCGCCATCGAGGTGATGCGCGAAGCCGGTGCTACCGTGGTCGATGCTGAGATTCCCACCGACGGGCAGTGGAACGCGGACGAGCTGGAACTGATGCTCTACGAGTTCAAGCATGGCGCGGAGCGCTACCTCGCCGAACGCAATGCACCGTTGACCACGCTGACCCAGCTGATCGGCTACAACGAGCAATACCGGTTGTCCGAGATGCCCTATTTCGGCCAGGACCTGTTCGAACGGGCCAACGCCAAGGGCGGGCTGGGCGAAGCTGCCTACATTGCCGCCCGCAGTCGCGCACGGCGGCTGGCGGGACCGGAAGGCATCGACGCCGCGCTCAAGGCGCAGCAACTGGATGTCCTCGTGGCACCCACCACCGGGCCCGCATGGTTGACCGACCACAAGGCCGGCGATCATTTCCCGGGTGCCGGCTACGGGGCTGCCGCGGTGGCGGGCTACCCCAGCCTCACCATTCCCATGGGCCACAGCGACGGCCTGCCGCTGGGAATCGTGTTCATGGGTCCTGCATGGAGCGAAGCGCGCCTGATAGCCCTGGGATACGACTACGAGCAGCGCACGCGGGCCCGCAAGCCACCGGAGTACTGGCCCTCGCTGCCGCCCCGCGCGGCACGTCGCTGAGGCGCATGCTGCCAATGTGAGTCATTCCTGGCGCGAGAGTGCTTGCAGGCGCTCCGGGTTCGTGGCGTCATAGCCATCAACCAGCAGGCGGGGATTGCACGCGTGGAGTCAGGCGCGGACCGGGTATCGGAGCTGCGGGCGTTCAGTGGATCGGGATCCACGGCCCGCAGGCGGCAGCGCAACCTGAATTCGCTGGCATGGGGCGTGCTTGTCATCGCCTGCCTGCTCTCGCTGTGGTCCGGGACGACAGCGTGGCAACAGGCACGCGACCACGCGCACGCCCGGTTCGATGCGCGGGCAGACGCTGTCGCCACCGCCGTATCCACCCATATGAACGCCTACGAAGACACCGTGCGCGCGGCGGCTGCCGTGCTGGAGGGGCGGCAGGACATCGAGCAGGACAGCTTCTATGCCTTCGTCGACAAGCTGCAGGTGCCCACGCGGCAATCGGGCGTGCATGGACTCGGCTTCGCACGCCACGTGCGGATGGAAGAACGCGAGGCCTACGTCGCAGGTCAGCGGGCGCGCTATGGGGACGCGTTTGCGATCCACCCCGCCGGCGATCGCAGCGAATACGTCGTCATCGACCTGCTGTACCCCGATACGCCAGGCATGCGCCCCCTGTTGGGCAAGGACGTGATGGCGGAACCCGTGCGCCGTGGCGCCATCGAATCCGCGCGCGACACAGGTGAACTGGCGGCTGCCCCACTGGTTGCACTGGGCGACGCCTCGAAAGGCAACACCGGACTGCCCGGCTTTCTGCTGTATGCCCCGGTCTATGCGGATTCCGTCGCCGCACGCGGCGGCGTGGAGGCGCGCCGCACCCTGCTGCGCGGCTTCGCCACCGCCGGCTTCGGCTGGCAGCGGGTCATGGAGGACGCCATCGGTCGAACCGACGGGGACGAGTTCGATCTGCAACTCCTTGCTCTGGACCATGGCGACAAACCGATCTTCCAGACCCGTGCAGTGAGGGAACGCTACGGTGAGGCGTGGCACCCCGCCTTCACCGCCGAGCGCGACCTCCATCTGCTGGGCAACGAATGGCGCCTGGTCCTGCATTCGCCGCCGTTGCGCGAGGCGCTGCCCGGACAGGCATCCATCCTGCTGCTGACCTTGTGCGGGATTGGCCTGGGCCTGCTGCTCTTCCTGCTGCTGCACAATCTGGCGCGCACCGAGCGCCGCAGCCGGGCGCTGCTGGACGCGGTCGCCGATCACCTGCCTGCACTGATCGCCTACATCAATGGCGACGGCCGCTACGGCTTCGCAAATCGCGCATGCCGCGCCTGGTCGGGGACGCAGGGAGCGTGGAGCGAACGGCACGTGGAAGACGTGCACGCGACCGATCCCGAGTTCCTCGCCTCGCTCATGCGCGCCATGCAGAGCTGCACGCCGGACCACTGGATTGCATGGGACGCCGACCTGGGGCAACCACCGCGTCCGGTGCACCTGTACCTAGTACCCGACGTCGAGTCCGGTTCGAAGATCGCCGGCTGGTACCTGATGGGTAATGACGTCAGCGAGCAGCGTCAGGCGCACCGCGAGTTGGCGATGGCGCGCGATCACCTGAAGCGCGTCACCGATCGCCTGCCGGCGCTGATCGCGCAGTTTGATACGCAGCATCGCCTGGTCTTCCGCAACGTTGCATTTGCCGAACAGGTCCGCTGGCGGATGCCCCCGCAGGCCGGCGTGCACATGCGGGACCTCTTCGGTGAGGATGCGTACCTGCGACGGATGCCCCAGATCGATGCCGCGCTGGCCGGGCGCGATGGCGAGTTCGAAAGCAGTTTCGCCACCGTCGACGGCACGCGGAGCATGCACAGCTTCTATACGCCCGACATCGACGACACCGGCAAGGTGTGCGGCTTCTTCGTCATGGCCATCGACATCACCGAGAAGGCGCGGCTCGAGCATGCGCTGCACAACGCAAACGAACTGGCCGAGGTGACGCTGACCGCCATCAGCGAGGCCGTCATCACGGTCGATGTCGAGAACCGGGTGACCTACATGAATCCAGCGGCAGAATCCCTCTGCGCATGGGGTCTGGAGCAGGCGTTGGGGCAGCCACTGGAACGCATCGCTCCGTTGGCGCTGGTGGGAGCGCAGGATGCGCCCGACGAAGGACCGCACCCGCCGGGACAGCCCGGTGACCTGCAGGTACTGCGCCAGGACGGCAGCCGCATGCTGGTCGAACGCTCGCTGTCCGCCATCCGCGACCGCGACGAGCGGCTGGTGGGCACCGTCATGGTGTTGCGCGACATCACCGAATCTCGTGCGTGGAGTTCGCGCATGACCTACCTCGCCCACCATGATGCACTGACCGGCCTGCCGAACCGACTGCAGCTCAACGAACGGCTGAACCAGGCGATCACGCATGCGACCAACCACGGCAACGGCATTGCCGTGCTGTTCCTCGACCTAGACCTCTTCAAGCATGTCAACGACGCACTCGGGCATCACACAGGCGATGAACTGCTGCAGCAGGTGGCCCGCCGCATCCAGCGCAATATCGGCAACTTGGGCACGGTGTATCGCACCGGTGGCGACGAGTTCGTGGTGCTGCTGCCCAATGTAGCGGCCAGGGACAACGTACTGCAGGTCGCCGACCGCCTGCTCGCCCTTGGCGGCACACCCTACACCGTGGCTTCGCACGAACTGCACCAGGCCTTCAGTATCGGCATCAGCCTGTTCCCGGAAGATGGTTACGACGCCGGCACGCTGATGATGCGCGCCGATGCGGCCATGTATCTGGCCAAGCGCAACGGCCGCAACGCCACGCGCTTCTATACGCGCGAGCTGGCATCCAGCGTGGATGCGCGAATCGAACTGGAAAACAGCCTGCGCCGCAGCTTGCGCAATGGCGATCTTTCCCTGCACTACCAACCACAGATCGACCGCATCAGCGGGCGCATCGTGGGCGTGGAGGGACTGGCGCGCTGGCAACGCGGCGACCGCCTCATGATGCCCGGCGAATTCCTGCCGATCGCCGAAGAGACCAACCTGATCGTCGACATCGACCAATGGGCCATCCGCGCCGCGTGCAGGCAGAACCGCATCTGGCAGCAGTCCGGTCTTCCGCCCATCCGGGTGTCGGTCAACATCGCGGCCGCCAATTTCGATACCGATGACCTCGTCGATACCGTGGTCGACGCATTGACGGATAGCGGCCTGGCTGCAGAATTCCTCGAACTGGAGGTCACCGAAACCACGCTGATGCGCGATGTTCAGCGGACGGACCGCACGTTGCGCGCGCTGAAGGCGTTGGGCGTGCGCATTGCCATCGACGACTTCGGCACCGGCTTCTCAAGTTTGAGCTACCTGGGAAACTACGGCTTCAATGTATTGAAGATCGATCAGTCGTTCGTCCGCGACGTGGCGGAACCCAACCAGGCCGCGATCACGCGCGCCATCATCAGCCTTGCCGCTCAGCTGCAGTGCCGCACGATTGCGGAGGGCGTTGAAACACCGGAACAAGCCGCATGGCTGGCAGCCAACGGTTGCGATGAACTGCAGGGCAACTACTTCAGCAGGCCGGTGCCCGCGGCGGAGTTCGCACGCCTGTACGCGCGCGGCAAGACATGGCACATCCCGCAGGTCGCGCCCGCCATCCACGCACACTGGTCGTGACGACGGGCAACAGAAGCAGTGCCTATCGCACCGCCGGCGGCGCCGCCACCTGGTTCTGCTTGCGCACGATGCACATTGCGATCTCCAGCGACTGCTCATAGTTCAGGCGTGGATCGACGGTGGAGCGATAGGCACGCTCCAGATCCAGGTCCGTGAGTTCCCGCGCACCCCCGGTGCATTCGGTGACATCCTCACCGGTCAGTTCCAGATGCACGCCGCCCAGGCGCGTACCGGCTGCCGCATGCAGGTCGAACGACTGTTCCACCTCGCCACGCACGTTGTCGAAGCGACGTGTCTTGAACCCGTTGCTGGTGCTTTCGGTATTGCCGTGCATCGGATCGCACACCCACAGCACGCGGCGTCCGTCGCGGCGAACGGCATCCAGCAGCGGCGGCAGCTTGTCCGCGACCTGCGCGGCACCCATGCGATGGATGAAGGTCAGACGACCTGCTTCATCTTCCGGGTTCAGTACGTCGATCAGGCGCAGCAACTGGTCGGGCGTGACCGATGGGCCGACCTTGATCGCGATCGGATTGCGCACACCTCGCAGGAATTCCACGTGCGCGCCGTCCACCGCCGCCGTCCGCATTCCGATCCAGGGATAGTGCGTACTCAGATTGAACCAGCCCCACTGGCGCGGCACCTCACGCGTCAATGCTTCTTCGTACGGCAGCAGCAAGGCCTCATGCGAGGTGTAGAAATCGATACGATTGAGGTTGTGCACTTCCGCGCCGGACAGCGTCTCCATGAACCTCACCGCATCACCGATCGAGGTGACCATGTGCTGGTATTCATTGGCCAGCGGCGAATAGCCCACCCAGTTGAGATTCCAGTACTCCGGATGATGCAGGTCGGCGAAGCCACCATCGATGAGCGCGCGCACGAAATTCATCGTCATCGCAGAGCGCGCATGCGCCTTGATCATCCTGCGCGGATCCGGCAGCCGCGCTTCCGCAGTGAACTCCGGCGCGTTCACCAGATCTCCGCGGTAGCTGGGCAGTGTGACGCCATCGCGCGTTTCCATGTCTGCCGAACGCGGCTTGGCGTACTGGCCCGCGAAGCGACCCACGCGCACCACCGGCAGGCGCAAGCCATGCACCAGAACCAGACTCATCTGCAGCAGGACCTTCAGCCGGTTGGAGATCAGGCCGGATTCGCAGTCACTGAAGCTTTCCGCGCAGTCGCCGCCCTGCAGCAGGAAGCGCTTGCCTTCCTGCGCTTCGGCCAGCTGCTTCTTCAGCGCGAAGATCTCCCATGACGTCACCAGCGGCGGCAGCTGCTTCAACTCGCCGACCGCGGCCTCAAGTGCCCCGGTATCGGGATAGGTCGGCAGCTGCACGGCCGGCCGCGCGCGCCAGCTGTCCGGCGCCCACTGGGCAGGCAGCTGAACGGCACGAAGATTGCGGTCGGTGGGATTCATGGCGGGCTCCTTGCGGCCCACCATGTTGACAGAATGGTGCGCCGCGTCAATTCAACGGAAGGTCGAGGTTTTCCGAACGCGGAAGCCGATCCACAGTGCCCAGATCGCAAGCAGAACGAACCACACCAAGCTCCACATGGGCATGGTCAGCCCGAGGAAGCTCCAGTCGATGGTGCTGCAGTCGCCCTTGGCGGAGAGCACTTTCTGTACGACACCCAGCCAAGTGTTGTTCTCGATCATGTAGTCCCATCCGGGGCCGCAACTCGGCATCAGCGGCGGATAGAGCTGCACCCATACGTGCTTGCCCGCAATCCCGATGCCGGTGGCAGCGCCAAGGAAAGCCAGGAGCCCGTAGACACGACGTCCCGTCGGACGGCGAGGACCATGCAGCGCGCCCAGCAGAAACAGTACGCCGGTCGCCGCAAAGGCGAGCCGCTGGAAGATACAGAACGGGCAGGGTTCCAATTGATGGACGAACTGCACGTACAAGGCATAGCCGAGCAGGCCCGCACAGATCGCGAAACCCAGGAAGCACTGCGCGCGGAAACTCCAGCGGAAAGGATTCATCGGCACCCATGACGTGAGGTCGTGCCCGCATTATCCATGCCTGCCGCCCTGCACGTCACCCTGCGACGTCCTGCCGCATCCGAGCCAGGCACGAAACAGCGCCTCTAAACAAAAACCCCGGCACGGGCCGGGGTTTCTGGTGTCCTGCAGAACGCGATGCTTATTCAGCCGCCGCTTCCGGACGGTCGACCAGCTCGACATACGCCATCGGCGCGTTGTCGCCGGCGCGGAAGCCGCACTTCAGGATGCGCAGGTAGCCGCCCGGACGCGACTGGTAGCGCGGGCCGAGGGTGGTAAACAGGGTGCCGACGGCTTCCTTGTCGCGCAGGCGCGAGAAGGCGAGGCGGCGGTTGGCGACGCCATCGATCTTGCCGAGGGTGATCAGCGGCTCCGCGACGCGGCGCAGTTCCTTGGCCTTCGGCAGGGTGGTCTTGATCAGGCCGTGCTTGATGAGCGAGGCGGCCATGTTGCGGAACATCGCTTCGCGATGGGCGCTGGTGCGGTTGAACTTGCGACCGGCTTTCTGGTGGCGCATGGGTTGGATTCCTGATGAATGGTGGGACGTTGGATTTCGCTGTCGCCATCCAGGCGTTGGAACAGTGGACTGCGGGTGGTCCGAACCGGACATCCTTGACCGGAGCGCCGCAGACCTTCAGGTCCGTCGGCAAAGGTGGTGCATTTGAAGCGGGGGAACTCCCGCGCGGACGCGGGAGTTCCGTATCACATCATCAGCCGAGCATGCCGTGCTGGGCGACGCCGGCCGGCGGCCAGTTCTCCAGCTTCATGCCCAGGGACAGGCCGCGCTGCGCCAGGACTTCCTTGATCTCGGTCAGGGACTTCTTGCCGAGGTTGGGGGTCTTGAGCAGTTCGACTTCCGTCTTCTGGATCAGGTCGCCGATGTAGTAGATGCTCTCGGCCTTCAGGCAGTTGGCCGAACGCACGGTCAACTCCAGGTCGTCGATCGGGCGCAGCAGCACCGGATCCACGCCGCTGGCAGCCTGCTTCGGCGCGCCGCGGTCGCGGTGCGTGAAGTCACCGAACACCGACAGCTGATCGCTGAGGATGTCGGCGGCGGTGCGCACGGCTTCCTCGGCATCGATCGTGCCGTTGGTCTCGATGTCCAGGACCAGCTTGTCCAGGTCGGTGCGCTGCTCGACGCGCGCGGCTTCCACCGCGTACGCGACGCGACGGACCGGCGAGAACGAGGCGTCCAGCACCAGGCGACCGATCGCACGGGTTTCCTCGTCCGGACGACGACGGGCGGCGGCCGGCTGGTAGCCGAAACCGCGCTCGATCTTCAGGCGCATGTTCAGCGCCGTGTCCTTGGTCAGGTTGCAGATGACCAGTTCCGGATTGAGGATCTCGACGTTGTGGTCGGTCTTGATATCGCCGGCGGTCACCACGCCCGGGCCCTGCTTGGCCAGGCTCAGCGTGGAGGAGTCGCCGCTATGGATGCGGATGGCCACATCCTTCAGGTTCAACAGCACTTCCAGCACGTCTTCCTGCATGCCTTCGATGGTGCTGTATTCGTGCAGCACGCCATCAATCTCGACTTCGGTGATCGCGAAGCCGGGAATCGACGACAGCAGCACGCGGCGCAACGCATTGCCGAGCGTATGACCGTAACCACGCTCCAGCGGTTCGATGACCACTTTTGCACGATTGCCGCTCAGGCGCTCGATCTGCGGGCCGCGGGGGCGCAGCACTTGCTGAGTAATACCCGTCATGTTGCTTTGTCTCCTGCGGTCCCCCGGTCGCCCGGGGGTGCGTGAATGAATTACTTCGAGTACAACTCGACGATCAGCGCTTCGTTGATGTCGGCGGGCAGGTCCGAACGCGCCGGGACTGCCTTGAACACGCCGCTGAACTTCTTCGCATCGACTTCGACCCACGAGGGGTTCAGGTCGAGCTGCTCGGCGACCGTCAGCGACTCCTGCACGCGGAGCTGCTTCTGTGCCTTCTCCGACAGCGCGATCGCGTCACCGGCCTTGACCTGGTACGAAGGCAGGTTGACCGGCTTGCCGTTGACCAGCACGCCACGGTGCGAGACCAGTTGGCGGGCGGCCGGACGGGTCACCGCGAAGCCCATGCGGTAGATGACGTTGTCGAGACGGGTCTCGAGCAACTGCAGCAGGTTCTCGCCAGTGTTGCCCTTCTTGGTCGAGGCCTTCTTGTAGTAGTTGCGGAACTGACGCTCCAGCAGACCGTAGATACGCTTGACCTTCTGCTTCTCGCGCAGCTGGGTGGCGTAGTCGGACAGCTTGCCCTTGCGGGCGGTCGCGCCGTGCTGGCCGGGCTTCTGCTCCAGCTTGCACTTGGAGTCCAGCGCACGGGCCGGGCTCTTGAGCGACAGGTCGGCGCCTTCACGGCGCGCGAGCTTACAGGTAGGACCGATATAACGAGCCATTTCTTATCGCCCCCTTAGACGCGACGCTTTTTCGGCGGACGGCACCCGTTGTGCGGGATCGGCGTCACGTCGATGATGTTGGTGATCTTGTAGCCCACGTTGTTCAACGAACGCACGGCCGACTCACGACCCGGACCCGGGCCCTTGATGCGGACTTCCAGCGACTTCACGCCGTAGTCCAGAGCTGCACGGCCGGCCTTTTCGGCAGCGACCTGCGCCGCGAACGGCGTGGACTTGCGGGAACCGCGGAAACCGGCACCACCGGAGGTCGCCCACGAGAGCGCATTGCCCTGGCGGTCGGTGATGGTGACGATGGTGTTGTTGAAAGAAGCGTGGACGTGGGCGACGCCGTCGGTGATGACGCGCTTGATCTTCTTCTTGACTTTGGCAGCAGCTGGCTTGGCCATGATGGTCGCCCCTTACTTCTTGATGGCTTTGCGCGGACCCTTGCGGGTGCGGGCATTGGTGCGGGTGCGCTGGCCACGCAGCGGCAGGCCGCGACGGTGGCGCAGACCGCGATAGCAACCCAGGTCCATCAGGCGCTTGATCGCGATGCCGACTTCACGGCGCAGGTCGCCCTCGACCACGTACTTGCCGACTTCGGCGCGCAGGCGCTCGACTTCCGGCTCGGACAGGTCGCGGATCTTGGTGGTCGAGGCGACGCCGGCGGCTTCGCAGACCTTCTTGGAACGGGTACGGCCAATGCCGAAAATGCTTTGCAAACCGACCCAGACATGCTTCTGGGCAGGCAGGTTGACACCTGCAATACGCGCCATGACGCGGTTCTCCAACTGTGAGTATTGGCCCGTGTACGGCTACCCCTTGCGGGATTTGCGCAGACAGGCGGAGTGAACTGGAAATTGTAACAAGATCCGGTGTTTACGGGAAGCCCGTGTCGGCTGAGCCGACTACGGACCGGCATGGGGAGTGTGCCCATGCTCCGGCGCCGGAACCTGCCTGGTGCGGGACGGGGGTTTCCCCCTGCCCTGCCCCGCCCGCGCTACTCTGGCGCAGGGACTGGCTGGTTCGCACCCCCGCACCGGATCGCTGCGGGGGCCGCCCATCTAAGTCAGCCGGCCATGAGGACCGGACTGGTGCGGGAAGCCCGCGATTATACCTCAGCCGCGAGGGGCAAGACCGCCCCGCGAGCCGCCTTTCAGATTGGCCTTCTTCAACAGGCTCTCGTACTGGTGCGACATCAGGTGCGCCTGGATCTGCGCGATGAAGTCCATCACCACCACCACCACGATCAGCAGCGAGGTGCCGCCAAAGTAGAACGAGGTGCCCAGCTGCGTACGCATCACTTCCGGCAGCAGGCAGACTGCCACCAGGTACATCGAACCGATCGCCGTCAGTCGTGTCAGCACGCCGTCGACGTAATCCGCCGTCGCCTTGCCCGGACGGATGCCCGGGATCAGCGCGCCCGACTTCTTCAGATTCTCCGCCGTCTCCTGCGAATTGAACACCAGCGCCGTGTAGAAGAACGCGAAGCCGATGATCATCGCTGCGAACACGATCATGTGCAGCGGCTCGCCCGGAGCCAGCGCGTTGGAAATGCGCTGCAGCCACGTGGTAGCCCCACTGTTCTGACCGGACCACATCGCCAGCGTGGCCGGGAAAGCCAGGATGCTGGAGGCGAAGATCGGCGGAATCACACCGGCCATGTTGAGCTTCAGCGGCAGGAACGAGGTTTGGTTCATGTACGCGTTGCGACCGCCTTGGCGGCGCGCGTAATTCACCGTGATCCGTCGCTGGCCACGCTCCACGAACACCACCAGGAACGTGAAGCCCAGCACCACCACCGCGATGACCAGCAGCGAGATGAAGCTCAGCGTGCCGTCGCGGAAGGCGCCCACGGTCTGGATGACCGCACCCGGCAGGCCTGCCACGATGCCCGCGAAGATGATCAGCGAAACGCCGTTGCCGATGCCGCGCTCGGTCACTTGCTCGCCCAGCCACATCAGGAAGATGGTGCCTGCCGTCAACGCGACCACGGCGGTCAGCACGAAGCCCATGCCCGGCGCGTACACCACCGGCATGCCACCCGGGGCGACCTGATTCTGCAGCGCAGTGGCAATGCTGCCGCCCTGCACGACCGCCAGCAGCACGGCGCCGATGCGCGAGTACTGGGTGATCTTGCGGCGACCGGATTCGCCTTCCTTCTGCAGCGCCTTGAGGCTGGGGAAGATGTGCACGCCCAGCTGCATCACGATCGACGCCGAGATGTAGGGCATGACGTTCAGCGCGAAGATGCTGAAACGGTGCAGGGCGCCGCCCGAGAACATGTTGAACATGTCCACGATGCCGCCACCCTGCGCCTGCATCATCGCAAGCATGGCATCGGGATTGACGCCCGGGACCGGGATGAAACAGCCGATCCGGTAGACGATCAGCGCACCCAGCACGAACAGCAGGCGCTGGCGGAGTTCGGTGAACTTGCCTGCGCCTGCCAGCGCACCGGCGGCATTACCCTGCGCCATGCGTCCGTTACTCCTGCACGCTGCCGCCGGCAGCCTCGATGGCGGCCTTGGCTCCGGCCGTGGCGGCCACGCCCTTCAGCACGAACTTCTTGGTCAGTTCGCCCTTCTTGACGATCTTGGCGCGCTTGGCGGTGCTGGGCACCAGCTTGGCGGCACGCAGCGCGGCGAAGTCGATCTCACCGGCTTCCAGCTTCTCCAACTGGTACGACAGCACTTCGGCGCAATCCAGCTTCAGCTTGGAGCGGAAGCCGACCTTCGGCAGACGCTTGATCAGCGGCATCTGGCCGCCTTCGAACTTGGCCTTGATCTTGCCCTTGCCCGAACGAGCGAAAGAACCCTTGTGGCCGCGACCGGCCGTCTTGCCCAGGCCGGAACCGATGCCGCGACCCACGCGGGTGCGCTCGGTGCGGGCGCCGTCGGCGGGCTTCAATGTATTGAGACGCATCTGAATTACTCCTCGACCTTGACGAGGTAGTGAACCTTGTTGATCAGGCCGCGTACCTGCGGGCTGTCCTTCAGTTCACGCACATCGTTCAACTTGTTCAGGCCCAGTGCCTTCACCGACAAGCGGTGCACGGCCCGGGAACCACGCAGGCCACGCACCAGGCGCACCTTGACGGTCTTGTTGGACTCGTTAGCCATTGAGGAGTTCCTCCACCTTCTTGCCGCGCTTGGCCGCGATGCGGGTCGGCGACTGCATGTCACTCAGGCCCTTCAGCGTGGCACGGACCAGGTTGATCGGGTTGCGCGAACCGACGGCCTTGGCCAGCACGTTCTTCACGCCCACCGCTTCCAGCACGGCGCGCATGGCGCCACCGGCGATCACGCCCGTACCTTCCGAGGCCGGCTGCATGAACACGCGCGCCGCACCATGGCCGGCCTTGACCGGGTGCCACAATGTGCCGTTGTTCAGGTCGACGTTCAGCATGCCCTTGCGGGCATATTCCATCGACTTCTGGATGGCGACCGGCACTTCGCGTGCCTTGCCGTAACCGAAACCGATCTTGCCGTTGCCGTCACCCACCACCGTCAGTGCGGTGAAGGTGAACTGGCGACCGCCCTTGACGGTCTTGCTGACGCGGTTGACCGCGACCAGCTTCTCGATCATGCCGTCATCGACTTTTTCTTCGCGGTTGCGGTCGCGATCACGACCCCGCGGCTGACGTTCTTCTGCCATTGCTTGAATTCCTTGGTTGATAGGGTATGTACGGCTTGGCCGCTTATGGTTGTGGTGTGGAGCGGTGACGCAACGGTCGCTGCAGAAGAACGACCGCGCCCGGCGCAACCCGCGCCGGCAGGTCAAGGCATGGGGCTGCCCCCATGCCCTTCAGGATTAGAACTGCAGACCGCCTTCGCGGGCCGCATCGGCCAGGGCCTTGATGCGGCCGTGGTAGCGGTAGCCCGAACGATCGAATGCAACCTTCTCGATGCCCTCGGCCTTGGCGCGCTCGGCGATGAACTTGCCCACGCGGGCAGCGGCGTCGCTGTTCTTGCCGTTCTTCAGGCCATCCTTCACGTCGGCCTGCAGCGTGTTGGCCGACGCGATGACCTTGGAGCCATCGGCGGTGAACAGCTGGGCGTAGATGTGCTGGCCGGTACGCAGCACCGACAGGCGCGGCACGCCGAGCTCGCGGATGTGCGCGCGGGTCGACTTGGCGCGACGCAGGCGGGCGGTGTTCTTGATGCTCATGATCTGGTTCCTCGAAGCCGAAAGCCGGATTAGGCCTTCTTCGCTTCCTTGCGGATGATGGTTTCGTCGGAGTACTTCACGCCCTTGCCCTTGTAGGGCTCCGGCGGACGGAAACCGCGGATCTTGGCGGCGACTTCACCAACGCGCTGCTTGTCTGCGCCCTGCACCAGGATTTCGGTCTGTGTCGGGGTGGCGATGGTGATGCCTTCCGGCGTCTTGAACAGGATCGGGTGGGAGAAACCCAGCGACAGGTTCAGGTCCTTGCCCTGCATCGCGGCGCGGTAACCCACGCCGACCAGCTCGAGCTTGCGCTCGAAACCGTCCGACACGCCCTTGACCATGTTGGCCAGGATCGCGCGGATGGTGCCGGTGATGGCGTCGTCGGCCGGAGTGGCCGGCGACAGGTTCACCGTACCGTTGTCGACATTGAGTTCGACGCCGGCCGGCTTGGCGATGGACAGGGCGCCCTTCGGGCCCTTGACGTTGAGGGTTTCACCCTGGGCATTCAGTTCGACGCCCTTGGGGAGATTGATCGGCTTCTTGGCTACGCGGGACATGTCTGGGCTCCTTCGCTTAGGCCACGAAGCACAGGACTTCACCACCCACGCCGGCCGCACGGGCCTGCGCATCGGTCATGATGCCCTTGGAAGTGGAGATGATGGCGACGCCGAGGCCACCGAGGACCTTGGGCAGTTCAGCCTTGCCACGGTACTGGCGCAGGCCCGAACGGGACACGCGGCTCAGCTTCTCGATGACCGGCTTGCCTTCGAAGTACTTCAGAACGATCTCAAGTTCGGCCTTGTTGTTCTCGGTCGGCGTCACGCGGACGTCACCGATATAGCCTTCCGCCTTGAGGACGTTGGCGATCGAGGTCTTGATCTTGGAGGACGGCATCTTCACCGTCGGCTTGCCCACAGCGGCGGCATTGCGAATGCGCACCAGCATGTCGGCGATGGGATCAGTCATGCTCATTAGAGTCTGCCTTATGAGTAGCACCGATATCCGCTTTCGCGAAAATCTTGTGTTGTCCCTGGAATCCCCCAGGCGGGCGGCCGGTTCCCCAGCCCTCCCCCGACCAGGTCGCGGGAGCCGAACATTGTACAACAACAAGTCCGGCGTGTGCCGGACTTGTCCTTGAAACCACGAAGGCGCCCTGATCGGGCGCCCGCGGCGTCCTTACCAGCTGGCCTTGCGCAGGCCGGGCACGTCGCCGTTCATGGTGGCCTTGCGCAGCATGTTGCGGCCCAGGCCGAACTTGCGGTACACGCCACGCGAACGACCGGACAGCTCGCAGCGGTTGCGCTGGCGGCTCGGCGAGGAGTCGCGCGGCAGCTTCTGCAGCTTGACGACCGCGTCGGCCTTCTCTTCGTACGAAGCGTTCTGGCTGGAGATGATCTTCTTCAGCGCATCGCGCTTGGCGGCGTACTGCTTGGCCAGCTTTTCCCGCTTGATGTCGCGGTTGACCATCGAGGTCTTTGCCATGATGTCGGTTTCCTAGCGAATCAGTTGCGGAACGGGAACTTGAACGCTTCGAGCAGCGCCTTTGCTTCGGCGTCGTTCTTGGCGGTCGTCGTGATGGCGATATCCATGCCGCGGATCGCGTCGACGGCGTCGAAGTCGATTTCCGGGAAAATGATCTGTTCCTTCACGCCCATGTTGTAGTTGCCGCGACCGTCGAACGAACGGCCGGACACGCCACGGAAGTCGCGGACGCGCGGCAGCGAGATGCTGATCAGGCGATCCAGGAACTCGTACATCTTGGCGCGACGCAGCGTGACCTTGCAGCCGATCGGCCAGCCATCGCGGATCTTGAACGAAGCCACCGACACGCGGGACTTGGTCGTGATCGGCTTCTGGCCGGTGATCTTGGCCAGGTCGGCCACGGCGTTTTCCAGGATCTTCTTGTTGGTCGCCGCTTCACCCACACCCATGTTGATGGTGATCTTGGTGATCTTCGGCACTTCCATCGGATTGGTGTAGCCGAACTTCTTCATCAGAGCCGGCGCCACTTCTTCCTTGTAGATTTTTTCGAGACGGGTGGTCATGTCATTCCTCAGGCGTCGAGCGCCTCACCGCTGGAGCGGAACACACGCAGTTTGCGTCCATCCTCCAGCACCTTGAAACCGATACGCTCGCCCTTGCCCGTTGCCGGGTTGAACAGCGCGACATTGGAAATGTGGATCGAGGCTTCGCGCTCGACCACGCCACCAGCCACACCGGCCTGGGGGTTCGGCTTGGTATGGCGCTTGACGACGTTGACGTTGGAGACGACCACACGGTCACCATCCACGCGCACCACGTCGCCCTTCTTGCCCTTGTCCTTGCCGGCGGTGACGACTACCTGGTCGCCCTTCTTGATTCGGTTTGCCATTTCTATGTCCTCCGCTCAGAGCACTTCAGGCGCGAGCGAAACGATCTTCATGAACTTCTCGGAACGCAGCTCGCGGGTCACAGGCCCGAAGATGCGCGTACCGATCGGTTCCTGCTTGTTGTTGAGCAGCACGGCGGCGTTGCCATCGAAGCGGATCAGCGAACCGTCGGGGCGGCGAACGCCCTTGCGGGTGCGCACGACCACGGCGTCGTAGACTTCGCCCTTCTTGACCTTGCCACGCGGAATGGCGTCCTTGACGGTCACCTTGATGATGTCACCGATGCCGGCGTAACGGCGCTTCGAGCCGCCCAGCACCTTGATGCACATCAGTTCCTTGGCGCCGGAATTGTCGGCCGCGTCAAGGTAGCTCTGCATCTGGATCATGATTCAGATCTCCTCTTATTCAGCCGCGCGGGTGATGATTTCCACCACGCGCCAGTTCTTGGTCTTGGACATCGGGGCGATCTCGGTCACGCGCACCACGTCGCCTTCCTTGCAGCTGTTCTCCGCGTCATGCGCGTGCAGCTTGGTGGAACGCTTGATGTACTTGCCGTACAGGGCGTGCTTGACCTGACGCTCCACCAGGATGGTGACCGTCTTGTCCATCTTGTTGCTGACGACGCGGCCTTCGATGGTGCGTTGCGCTTTGTCTTTGTTATCGCTCATCTTGGGCGCTCCTTACTTCTGGCTGCCGAGCAGCGTCTTGACGCGAGCGATCTCGCGGCGGACACGGCGGGTTTCGTGGGTCTTCGGCAGCTGGCCGGTGACCTTCTGCATGCGCAGGGAGAACTGCTCCTTGCGCAGATCGGTCAGGTGGGCCTTCAGTTCGTCAGCCGACTTCTCGCGGAGTTGCTTGAGTTCCATTAGCGCACCGTCCGGGTCACGAAAGTGGTGGTGACGGACAGCTTGGCCGCGGCCAGGCGGAACGCCTCGCGCGCGATGTCCTCGCTGACGCCTTCGATTTCATAGATCATGCGACCCGGCTGGATCTGTGCGACCCAGTATTCGACGTTGCCCTTGCCGGAACCCATGCGGACTTCGATGGGCTTCTTGGTGATGGGCTTGTCGGGGAACACACGGATCCACATCTTGCCGCCACGCTTCACGTAACGGCTGATGGAGCGACGTGCTGCCTCGATCTGGCGCGCGGTCAACTGACCGTGCGCAGTGGCCTTCAGGCCGTACTCGCCGAAACTGACGAGGTTGCCGCTCCAGCTCAGGCCTTCGTTACGGCCCTTATGCATCTTGCGGTATTTGGTTCGCTTGGGTTGCAACATGACTGATTACCTCGCGTCGCGGTCACGGGCCGGGCGCGACGGACGTTCGCTGCGCTCGGGGCGCGCGTCGTCCTGCTTCTCCTGACCCACCTGGCTGAAATCGAAGATTTCGCCCTTGTAGACCCACACCTTGATGCCGATGATGCCGTAGGTGGTCTTCGCCTCGGCAAAACCGTAATCGATGTCGGCACGCAGCGTGTGCAGCGGCACGCGGCCTTCGCGGTACCACTCGGAACGGGCGATTTCCGCACCGTTCAAGCGGCCGGCCACGTTGACCTTGATGCCCAGGGCACCCAGGCGCATTGCGTTGCCGACAGCGCGCTTCATGGCGCGACGGAACATGATGCGGCGTTCCAGCTGCTGCGCGATCGACTCGGACACCAACTGCGCGTCCAGCTCGGGCTTGCGCACCTCGGTGACGTTGATGTGCGCCGGGACGCCCATCAGGTCGCTCACTTCCTTGCGCAGCTTTTCGATGTCCTCACCGCGCTTGCCGATCACCACGCCCGGGCGGGCAGTGTGGATGGTCACGCGGGCGGTCTTGGCCGGACGCTCGATCAGGATCTTGGAAATGCCTGCCTGCGCCAGCTTCTTGCGAAGCATCTCGCGCACTTTCAGGTCCGCGGCGAGGTACTCGGCGTAGTCACGCTTGTTGGCGAACCACTTGGAATTCCAGTCCTTGGCGATGCCCAGGCGGATACCGGTCGGATGAACTTTGTGACCCATGTTTATTTACCCTCGCCCACGACCACGGTGATGTGGCTGGTGCGCTTCAGAATGCGGGTACCACGGCCTTTGGCACGGGCCATGAAACGCTTCAGCATCGGACCTTCGTCGACCATGATGGTCTTGACCTTCAGCTCGTCGACGTCGGCGCCCTGGTTGTTCTCGGCGTTGGCGATGGCGGACTCCACGACCTTCTTGATCAGGTGGGCCGCTTTCTTGTCCGAGAACTTCAGCAGGTTGACGGCGCGTTCGGCCGGCAGGCCACGCACCTGGTCGGCGACCAGACGGGCCTTCTGGGGAGAGATGCGCGCGGTGCGCAGGATGGCTTTCGCTTCCATGATCATCTCTCCTTACTTCTTGCCGCCGGCTTTCTTGTCGCCACCGTGACCCTTGAAGGTCCGGGTGACGGCAAACTCGCCGAGCTTGTGGCCGACCATGTTCTCGTTGACCAGCACCGGAACGTGGTTCTTGCCGTTGTGGATAGCGATCGTGAAACCCACCATTTCCGGCAGGATCATCGAACGGCGCGACCAGGTCTTGATCGGCTTCTTGCTGCCGCCCGCGGCCTCCACCTTCTTGACGAGGTGGTGATCGACGAACGGGCCCTTCTTGAGTGAACGTGCCATGGTCGATTAGCCCCTACGATCGCGGACGATGAATTGCTGCGTGCGCTTGTTCTTGCGCGTCTTGTAACCCTTGGTCGGCACACCCCACGGGGTGACCGGATGCGGGTTGCCCTGGCCGGCCTTGGCTTCACCACCACCGTGCGGGTGGTCGACCGGGTTCATGGCCGCACCGCGGACGGTCGGCTTGATACCGCGCCAGCGCTTGGCGCCGGCCTTGCCGAGCTTCTCCAAGCTGTGCTCGTCGTTGCCGACTTCGCCTACCGTAGCGCGGCACTCGACCTGCACCTTGCGCATCTCGCCGGAGCGGAGGCGCAGCGTGGCGAAACCCTGTTCGCGGGCGACCAGCTGCACGGCGGCACCCGCGGCGCGGGCGATCTGCGCGCCCTTGCCCGGCTTCAGCTCAATGCCGTGGATCGTCGTACCGACCGGGATGTTGCGCAGCGGCAGCGTGTTGCCGGCCTTGATCGGCGCATCGCTACCGGCGATGACCTGGTCACCGGCCTTTAGGCCCTTGGGGGCGATGATGTAGCGACGCTCGCCATCGACGTAGCACAGCAGCGCGATGTGCGCGGTGCGGTTGGGATCGTATTCGATCCGCTCCACGCGCGCCGGGATGCCTTCCTTGTCGCGCTTGAAGTCGATGAGACGGTAATGCTGCTTGTGGCCACCGCCGATGTGACGGGTGGTGATGCGACCGTGGTGGTTGCGACCGCCGGACTTGCTCTGCTTCTCGAGCAGCGCAGCATGCGGGGCACCCTTGTGCAGGTCAGGCGTCACCACGCGGACCGCCGAGCGGCGACCGGGAGAGGTGGGTTTGAATTTCATCAATGGCATGTGGGTCTACCTCAGGCCTTGGCCGACACGTCGATGGCTTGGCCATCGGCCAGACGCACGTACGCCTTGCGCCAGTCGCCGCGGCGGCCGGCGCGGTTACGGAAGGACTTGTTCTTGCCCTTCACGTTGACCACGTTGACCGTCTCGACCTTGACGTCGAACAGCTGCTCGACCGCGGCCTTGACATCGGCCTTGGTGGCATCGTTCGAGACTTCGAAGACGTATTGGTTGGAGAGTTCCTGCAGGCGCACGGTCTTTTCGGAGACGCGCGGAGCACGCAGCACGGCAAAAATCTTTTCGTTGCTGATCATGCCAGCCACTCCTCGATCTTCTTGACGGCGTCGGCCGTGATCAGCACGGAGTCGGCACCAACCAGCGCCGCCGGATCCAGGCCCTGCACGTCGCGCACTTCCACGTAGGGAAGGTTGCGGGCGGACAGGTACAGATGCTCGGAAGCCTCTTCGGTGACGATCAGCGGGCGACGACCAAGGTCCAGGCCCTTCAGCTTCTCGATCAGGGCACTGGTCTTGGTGGCGTCCACATCGAACGATTCCACGACCTTCAGGCGGTTCTGGCGATTCAGCTCGGACAGGATGGAGCTGATGGCCGCGCGATACATCTTGCGGTTGACCTTCTGCGCGAAGCTGCGCGGCTTGGCTGCGAAGGTCACGCCGCCGCCGACGAAGATCGGCGCGGTCAGGGCACCGTGACGAGCACCGCCACCCTTCTGCTTCTTGGACTTCTTGGTGGTGCCGTTGACTTCGGCGCGCGTCTTCTGCGCCTTGGTGCCTGCACGACCGGCGTTGCGGTAGGCAACGACGACCTGGTGGACCAGATCCTCGCTGAATTCACGGCCGAACACGTCGTCGGAGACCGACAGCTTGTTGGCGCTACCTGTAATGGCTAGTTCCATGGTCGTTCTCCTCAACCCTTGCTTGCCGGACGCACGATCACGTCACCACCCGGCGCACCCGGTACGGCGCCGCGAACGGCGATCAGGCCGCGCTCGGCGTCCACGCGGACGACTTCCAGGTTCTGCGTGCTCTGCTGCACGGCGCCCATGTGACCGGACATCTTCTTGCCCGGGAACACGCGGCCCGGCGTCTGGCGCTGACCCAGCGAACCCGGCGCGCGATGCGACAGCGAGTTACCGTGGGTAGCGTCGCCCATGCGGAAGTTCCAGCGCTTGATGGTGCCCTGGAAGCCTTTGCCCTTGGTGACGCCCTGGACGTCGACGATCTGGCCGACTTCAAAGATGTCAGCCTTGATCTCGCCGCCGACGGCGAAGTCGCCCAACTTGTCGGCTTCAACGCGCAGCTCCCACAGGCCACGACCGGCTTCGACCTTGGCCTTGGCCAGGTGACCGGCGACAGGTTTGGTGATCAGCGAGGCGCGACGGGTACCCACGGCAACCTGCACGGCGCTGTAGCCGTCGGCTTCCGGGGTCTTGATCTGAGTGATGCGGTTCGGGGTAGCTTCGATCAGCGTCACCGGAATGGATTTGCCATCTTCGGTGAACACCCGGGTCATGCCGGCCTTGCGGCCAACGAGACCCAACGAATATTTCTTCGCGGTCATGGTCGGTGCCTCAGGTCAGCTTGATCTGGACGTCGACGCCGGCAGCCAGTTCGAGCTTCATCAGCGCGTCCACGGTCTTGTCGTTGGGGTCGACGATGTCGAGCACGCGCTTGTGCGTGCGGGTCTCGTACTGGTCACGCGCGTCCTTGTCGACGTGCGGGGAAACCAGGATGGTGTAGCGCTCGATCTTGGTCGGCAGCGGGATCGGGCCGCGCACTTGCGCGCCGGTCCGCTTGGCCGTCTCGACGATCTCGCTGGCCGAGCGGTCGATCAGACGATGATCGTACGCCTTGAGCCGGATTCGGATCTTTTGGTCCGCCATGACGGAAATTTCCTTCGTTAAAGAGCGACGGGCGCGGCCTCTGGGATGCCTTGCCCCGATTAGTCCAAGCTGTTCCAGCTCCCCACCGGCCGCGTGGACTCCACGGACGGACAGCGCCGGAATCGGCTGGGGATTCTTCCTGAAAAACTAGGCAGGCCGGTAAACCGGCCCGCCCAGACATGAAAGTATAGGACGCGTAACAAACCCCGTCAACCACCGGGGCACCCTGCCCGACCCGAGGGCCCGCAGGAAGGCACGCGACACTCCGTGTCTGGCGAACACGAGGCGCTTCCTGCACCTCTTTTCGCGGTAGAACCAGCGGCCTCCCAGGGGGCGCTGGCGGATCATGCGATTCCCGTCAAACCAAGCGGCTATCAGGGGGCGCGCATCATAACGCAGGTCTTGCTGTTTTGCAGCATTCCATCGCAAGAAACCATGGAATTTTTGCAAACAAGAAGCGGACCGAGGTTCCGGTCCGCCCTTGTCGCTGTCCGACGAGTCCTCGCCGGGACCGCAGGGGCTTACTTGATGATCTTGGCCACCACGCCGGCA